>NZ_RCNT01000009.1 GCF_003688285.1 Rhodophyticola porphyridii | reverse complement strand
CTTGCGCTCCTTCAAATCGCCCAATTAGTTTGCTCTCAACCCCTTGTTTTTCCACAGAATCGGCTCCAAGCAGACCTTCACTGCGGTCGCGAGCGCACCTCGGCGGTACGGAGCGCGGGTGAAAGTCCGGTGTCCGGGACAAACCACCCGTTCGCTGCGTCTGCCCAAATGGCCGCCTTTGTCAGACCTCCACCTCTTTGACGAAGTATTCATGGTTTACCCCGGCGACCATTAGCGTCTTTCCGAGAGGAATCTGCGCGTTCCTCGCGCGATTGTAGACCCCTATCGGGTCTTTGGTCTCCGGTTCAGCGTTCAATGCATCACGAGCCTGATCCCTTCGATGTTCCTCGCGCATGTCGATTACTTGAAAAGGATTGTAGAAGCGCTTGGAGTTTGACCGAAGGCAAGAGCTTATCACAGCATCGTCATCAAGGTCTTGGCATATAAGCCTTTCCAACAAGAGACGCAGATTGACGCTCTTTGGAGCGCGCAGTTGCTTCAAAATGCTGCTATCGCTAGCGTACTGGGTGACCAGATACTCGGTCCTCTTAGCCATCATACTCTCTTTCACGTTAGACCGCCGATGTTTGCCATGAGACAATAGCTGCCATTCGCGCTGAGCGCAGCATCCGCCACTTTGGGCTCAAAGCAGACATCCCTCAAAAATGCGCCACCTCCTCGTCCGGCCTGCCCGCGGCCAGCGCCAGAACGCCGCCCAGACCGCAAAAGGCGATGGGGAACATCGTGGCCACGTTGAAGCCGAACGCATGATACATGCCCGCCGCCGAGATCAGCAGCAGGACGCCACCCCATAACGCCCGGGCGCGCGCCATCGCACCGCCCGCAACGGCCAGAAGCGGTGCGAGGATCGCGACGGTCTGGAACAGTTCCGGGCGGTCCACCTGCCGCGCCAGATCCGGCACCTCCCCGAAATACTCGATGAACGCCACATATCCGTAGACGAAAAAGCCGACGATCATTCCCAGAACGCCGCCGATTATCCCGAGGACCAAGGCCGCATTGCGCATGTTCAAACCCTATCTGCTGCACGAATCCCCACCGATATGGCCCCTCACCGCCGGCAATCCAAGGCGGGCCCGCCCCGGGCTTGCGGTGAAACAATTGCCCCGTTTCCCCGTTACAGCCGCTAATCGCGCCTCCTGGCGCGCACGCGCCTGCAATCGGCGAAACCGCCTTGTTTTTCGCGCCCGCCCCCCTGCCGCGCCCGGACCCCGCCGGGCTCACAGGCGTCTCGCAAATGCTCACGGGGTCGTGGGCCACGGGTCTGTGATTGGCCAGTGAGCGGCCCCGCCCGCTAGCTGTTGGCCCATCGCAGCTCGTTGCGATCTTGCCGTCTAACCAATCCTGGAGAGTTACCGACATGTCGACCCACGTGAAATCCCTGGCGCTTCTGGGCGCCGCCGCCGCCGCTCTGACGGCCCACGCCACCGCTCCGGCGCAGGCCCAGGCGCAGGAAAAATGCTTCGGCGTCAGCCTTGCGGGCGAAAACGATTGCGCCGCGGGGCCCGGCACCACCTGCGCCGGCACCTCGACCGTCGATTATCAGGGCAACGCCTGGACTCTGGTGCCCGCGGGCACCTGCGCCGATATCGAACTGCCCGATGGCCGCATGGGCGAAACCGAGGCATCGCTGGAAGCCGACGGGTTCGAGGGCCTGGCCCGCGACCTGCCCGAAGGCACCGACACCTCGATCCTGCGCCCGGTCTAGAATCCGGCCCATTTCCGGCACCCCGGCGCCGTGCAAACCGCGCCGGGGTGCCCGCCTGCCAGAAATCGGTGTATCATGCGCGACATGTCCGTTCCGTCCAGTCTGCCCCATGCCGCCGGCATCGGGTACAAGTCCAGGCACTATGCCGATCTTGTCGCCGATCCCGGCCCGGTCGGCTGGCTTGAAATCCATGCCGAAAACTACATGGGCGACGGTGGCCGCCCGATCGCGCAACTCCGCGCCCTGGCCGAGCGCTTCCCGATCTCCGTGCATGGCGTCGGCCTGTCGATCGGCGGCGACCGGCCGCTCGACCGCGATCACCTGGGCCGTCTCAGGCGTCTGTGCGACTGGCTCGACCCGGCAAGCTTTTCCGAACATCTGGCCTGGTCCACCCATGACACGGGCTATCTGAACGATCTGCTCCCCCTGCCTTACACCGATGCCACGCTGGCCCGCGTCGCCGCCCATATCGGGCAGGTGCAGGATGTGCTGGGTCGCCGGATGCTTCTGGAAAACCCCTCCACCTATCTGGCCTTTGACGAAACCACGATGGAGGAGGTGGATTTTCTGTCCGAGCTGGCCCGCCGCACCGGGTGCGGCCTGCTGCTCGACATCAATAACGTCTTCGTCTCCGCCACAAATCAGGGCACCGACGCACGCGCCTACATCGACGCCTTCCCGCTCTCCCAGGTGGGGGAGGTGCATCTGGGCGGCCATGACGAGGATGTGGATGACACGGGCCGCCCGCTTCTGATCGACAGCCACGGATGCGCGGTCGTGGATCCGGTCTGGGCGCTCTATCGCTACACGATCGCGCAATCGGGCCCGCGGCCCACGCTGATCGAATGGGACACGGACGTGCCGGCCTTCGCCACATTGCGGGCCGAGGCCGCGCGCGCGGACGCGATCCTGTCCCCGGTCACCGCGTGAGCCCGGCCATGCACCGTCAATCCAGCTTCACCGATGCGGTTCTGAACCCGGACCGCGCCGCGCCCGGGGGGCTGAGCGATGGGTTCGGCGGCCCTGTGGGCAAGCGGTTCGATGTCTATCGCAACAATGTGGTCGTGTCCCTGACAGAGGCGCTGGAAACCGGGTTTCCGGTCCTGCGCAAACTGGTGGGCGATGCGTTCTTCAAGGCCATGGCAGGGGTGTTCGTGCGCGCCCATCCCCCCACCAGCCCCCGGCTTCAGCTTTACGGCCAGCGCCTGCCGGGCTTTCTGGCAAGCTTTCCGCCGGTGGCCCATCTGCCCTATCTGCCGGACATCGCACGGCTGGAGCTTGGCCTGCGCCAATCCTACCATGCCGCCGATGCCGCCCCGCTGGATGTCGGCGGTCTCGACCCGGATGCGATGCTGGCCCTGAAACCGCTGGTCGCGCCGGCCACGCTGGTCGTTCAGTCGCGCTACCCCATCTTCGCGATCTGGCGCGCGAATACCGACAGCGCAGCCCCCGGACCGACAGGCGGCGCGCAGGATATCCTGATCACGCGACCCCGCTTCGATCCGGCGCCGCATCTTCTGCCCCGAGGCGGCGTCACCCTCGCGCGCCTGCTGAAAGGCCGCATCAGCCTGGCCGAGGCGATGGCGGCAACGCTTGCGGCCGAACCCGAGGCCGATATCTCCGCGCTGCTCTCCCTCTTCATCGCCAGCGGCGCCCTCACCCTCGAACGGAAAGACTTATGACCGCCCTGATCCAGCTCCATCACCGCATCTTCGGCGCCCTCGAAGCCCTTGCCCCGGCCCTGATCCCCACGCTCGCGCGGCTGATCTTCGCCGGAACGCTCCTGATCTACTACTGGAACTCCGGCCAGACCAAGCTGGGCGAGGGGATCCTCGGCTTCTACAATGTCGATTTCGGCGCCTATACCCAGATCACGCCGCGCCTGTTCGAAGCGGCGGGTTACGACCCCGGGCAACTCGGCATCATGGCCCATGCGATGGTGGTCGCCGGCACAATCGCCGAATTCGTCCTGCCGTTCCTGATCCTCATCGGGTTTCTCACCCGGCTCGCCGCTCTGGGCATGATCGGCTTCGTCGTCGCGCAAAGCTGGGTCGATATCTACGGCCATGGGATCGGGGCCGAGGATATCGGCCGCTGGTTCGACGGCGCCCCCGGCAGCCTGATCCTCGATCAACGCGCGTTCTGGGTATTCCTGCTGCTGGTACTGGTGTTCCGCGGCGCGGGCCCGCTCTCGGTCGATGCGCTGCTCGGCCGCGCGCAGCGCGCCCCTAGATGACCGCCGCCTGAACCGTGGCGTCCCAGCCCAGATAAAGCCGCCCGTCCGTGTCGATCACCGGGCGCTTCATCAACGCCGGATGCGCCCGCAGCAAAACCTCGGGTGCGGCCGCGCGCTCCGCCTCGGACAGGCCCCGCCATGTGGTCGACCGGCGATTGACCAGATCCGCCCCGAAGGCCTCCAGAAACCGGGCCAGGTCCTCGGGCGACAGCGGCGCGGCGCGGATATCGCGCAACACCGGCTCCCGGCCCTCTACCGCAAGCGCCTTCACCGCTTTCCGGCAGGTGTCACATGTCTTCAGCCCGTAAACGATCATCTTTTCCGCCCTTTGCCCGATTGCCATGCGAATTGATGCCAAAGCGACCGGTGCCGCAACCCACCCCTTGCCTTTTTCCGATTTCGCCCCACAATTTTTGTCGTGACAACAGGTTTACGCTGAACCGCCCTCTCAAGAAGGCACTCCAACAGGACGGCCCTGACGACACCGCGCCGCCGCATTACCGCGGGCGGGACTGACTGAGAAGGAAAGACGACGACGATGCCCACAGGCACTGTAAAATGGTTCAACACCACCAAAGGCTACGGGTTCATTGCCCCCGATGATGGCGGCAAGGACGTATTTGTGCATATCTCGGCTGTGGAACGCGCTGGCATGACCGGCCTCGCCGACAATGAAAAGATCAGCTACGAGCTGCGCGAGGGCCGCGACGGCCGCGCGTCGGCTGTGGAGTTGGTAAAACTCTGAACCGACCCCGGTACGGCCGGGGTCACATGCGCTGCGCGGACCATCCCGGGCGGCGCTTTTCTGCCTTGCAGCATTTTTCGGCCAGCCGCCTGTTTCCCGGGCGGCACGGCCGGTTTCGGGCGCCCGCCGCGGGGCCGTCCGGGCCGTTAACGGTATTTTCGAACATATCGGGCTAGGCTCGATTCCAGACCAAAACCGGGAGGTGACGGCCGCTATGGGGCGGCCCCTCCCCGACGCCCCATTCCGCCGCACCGCCGCCTCCCATCCCAATCCAAGGGGAGAGGAGCAGCATGATGTCCGAATTCCTGGCCGTTCTGGCCCTTTACTACGCCTGCGACGCCACCGCCGCGACGCGCCCGATGAGCCCGCAGGAAATGCAGGCCTGCACCGCGACCTACGATACGGTCAAAACCTATTTCGTGACCGGCTTCGATCTGGCCCCGCGCGGCACGCTGGAACGGTTCGCGCAGATGACCGCGGCCTATGCGGCGTTCAAGGACTGGGAAGACAGCAATCCCGATCTGGTCGCGGCCATGCGCGCCGATGCGATGAACCGGGTGCGGGGGCTGATGCCCGTGGACGGTTAGGCGGCGAAGGCGCGGGCCACCATCACACCGCCCCAGGCCGAACCGGCCGTCAGCACCGTGCCCCAGGCCATGTCGACCACCACCATCTGCGGATGCCAGTCGCGCATCACCGCCCAGGAGGTCAACTCATAGGTGCCATAGGTCACGAAACCCAGGATCGCCCCGTTGATCAGCGCGGTATGGGGTGTCCCGTCCCGCAGTGCGGGCCAGCCCGCGAAATAGAGAATGCCCAGCATCGCCACGAGGTAGAAGAGGATCGCCGGAACCATCCGAAACCCGCCATAAAGCCCGTCCCCCAGATGGCGCTGGAAGATCGGCTGGATGACCGTGGACAGCATGATCGCATCGGCGATGAGGAAGATGAGCGACGTGGCGAGAAACAGGATCAGAAGGGACATGGGCGGCTCCGGTTGGGACTTCAAGTGATGTAGCGCCCTACAAGTACCCGTCCATGCCGAGTGAGGGGTAGCTAACAATCCATCTCTCAAAACTCGTCATGAAAAACCACATCACTGTCCATGCCAATACTAATTATCGTACTTTTGCGCCGTAGCAATAAGCCGACCCCTTAACGAAATTATCTCATCAAGTGAGGATATTTGAAAACGATCCTCCTTTAATCCGTCAAAAAGACTTATAGATTTGTTTTTGCCATTAAAATGAAGCCTGGCTAGAGGCTTTCTATTATTGTCATCCAGCAGTATCGCACAGTAAGATTTCGCATCTCTGATTGCCACCCTATCAGCACTAACATCCCCTCGCAGAAGCGCCTTGATCAGTAAAAATCCCTCTCGCTCCTCGTCAGTCGTCTCGATTTCTCTATTCGCAATCGGTGCGTCCAATTCGGCCTCTATCCCCATGGGATCTTCCAGAGCAGTAGAAAGCCGCGTCTGTAATTGATCTCGCACAATCTCTCGAAATGCTGTCACAACTATCTTTGAGATGTTTTCACGCACTTGTGACGTAATTCGTCCATTGTGGACTTCTGAAGCCACTAACTTTACCAAGTCAGCAGGCGGATTCTCAAACCAATGGGAGAGGAGTCGCTTTGTTGCCGAAACGTATCTCAAACGCTCAGCTTGCGCTAAAATGGCATCTACGCTAAAATTAGATTTAGAGAATTTATTTAGCTCTGAAATGGATGAGGGGGAAATCTCCAGCAGGTCAAATATGAAAAATGGCTTTTCATCCATTCTGTTAGGTTCATCTAGATCCGTAAAGAATTGATATTCACGTCCGTTGGTCAGCAAGGCAAACCTGGTATTCGTAACAGTGAAATAGCGAAATAACTGACTTAGATGGCGTTGGTTCAACTGCGTGCTCAGCCCCTTACATTCAATCAGAAGCAACATTTCGTCATCTTTTTTAATGGCGTAGTCAACTTTTTCACCACGCTTGCCAGGCGTATCTGCAGTAAACTCTGGAATAACTTCGCCCGGATTGAATACATCGTAGCCAAGCGCTCTCAAGAACGGAAGCACAACTGAGGTCTTCACCGCTTCCTCAGTTTGGATGGTTTCAGAGTGCTGCCGAACCCGCTCTGCGAGCGCAGATATCGAAGTTTCAAGATTACTCATCTTTGCCTCCAGCCTTGTCGGAGTGGAAGTGAAGCGGAAAAAAGCACTTCAGGTCAATAGACTGAGGTTCCCGGGAGCTTGAGCCGGATCTCACACTTCGCCATGCAAAAAATTTGGCTACTCGAATCGCCTCACCCAAACACTCCCTCAAACTCCCGCCATTCGCCCTTGCTCATCCCCGACGCCTCCTGCGTCACCGTCTCCCCGGCGAGCCGGCGTTTCAGCACTTCGACCGCCTTGCCGCTCAGGTTCACCCCGCCCATCCGATAATCCTCGAACGCGCCGTAAGCCGCGGGCACCCAGTCCTTCACCATCTCCGCGATGGCCTCCGCATAGACCCGGATCTCGAATTGCGCATGGGCATCCGCACGCAGCCGCAGGAAATGGAACAGGTTGTGCAGATCCACCTTCCAGTACCATTGGGTGTAGACATTGGCGGGCAGGTTCATCCGCGCCAGTTCGCGGGCCAGCCCCGCCTGCCCCTCCTGGCTCAGCATCTCCTCGTAGTGGTCATAGGCGCGCGCACTGTCGGCCTTCAGCACCTCCAGCACCCGCGCGGCCTCCGCGCCCTGCAGCACCTCGCCGCGCCCCTGATTGTTCACCGTGGATTGCGCGGCCAGGTGTTCCGGCGCGGGGATGTAGAACTCCCGGTCCAGAATCGAATAACGCGCGGAGTACTCGTTCACATTCGCCGTGCGGTGCCGGATCCATTGCCGCGCCACGAAGACCGGCAGTTTCACATGCAGCTTGATCTCGCACATCTCGAACGGGGTGGAATGCCAGTGCCGCATCAGATAGCGGATCAACCCGCTATCATCGCGCGCTTTTTTCGTGCCCGCGCCATAGCTCACCCGAGCCGCCTGCACGATCGCCGCATCGTCGCCCATATAGTCGATGACCCGCACGAACCCGTGGTCCAGCACCGGCTGCGCCGTGTAGAGATGCTGCTCCATCCCCGGGGCCACGGCGCGCAGGGTCGGTTGCGGGTTCTGGCGGCTGGCGTCGATGTCGGCCAATTGCTCGGGGGTCAACGGCATGGGAAGGACTCTTTCATTCTGAAGATTCGGGATCTACAACATCTTGCATCAGCCCGGGCGGGGCACGCAAGATAAAGGGAGACGCCACGGATCCACGGGCGGCATTTCCGCATCTCCGAGGCCGCTTGCCCGGCCCATGGCGCGCGGCCCTTCTGCTCGGGGGGCCTCCGCCATGGGCGCCGTTCCGCCCGGTTTCGCCCACCGCACGGGAAGTTTACCGAACTCAGAGGGTGTGATTGCGTGAAACCCGCGCTAGGCTGTCGCAAAAGGCAAGCAGGGAGATACCGATATGGGACTGAAATACCTTCACACCATGGTGCGCGTAAAGGATCTGGAGGCCAGCATGACCTTCTACCAGCAGCTTGGCCTGCGCGAGACCAAGCGCATGGAAAACGAGGGCGGGCGCTTCACGCTGGTCTTCATGGCCCCCCCGGGCCAGGAGGAATGCCCGATCGAGCTGACTTATAACTGGGACGGCGACGAGGGCCTGCCCTCGGACAGCCGCCATTTCGGCCATCTGGCCTATCGCGTGGATAACATCTACGACCTCTGCCAGAAACTGATGGATGCGGGCGTCACCATCAACCGCCCCCCGCGCGACGGGCACATGGCCTTCGTCCGGTCCCCCGACAACATCTCGATCGAGCTGTTGCAGGAAGGGGAGCGTCTGGCCCCGACCGAACCCTGGGCCTCGATGCCCAATACCGGGCACTGGTGATCCGCCCGGCCCTGACAACGCTGGCCGTTGTCGCGGCCACCGCCCTGCCCGCCCATGCGCAGGAGCAGTGCAGGCTGGCGCTGCTTCTGGCCATGGATGTCTCCGCCTCGGTGGACGAAGCCGAATATGCGCTTCAGATCAACGGCCTTGTCTCCGCCCTGCTGTCGCCCGAGGTGCAGAACGGGTTTTTCAACGGCCCCGGCCCCGTCGCCCTTGGCATCTACGAATGGAGCGGCCGGTTTCAGCAGGATATCCTCGTCGACTGGACACTGATCGAAACGCAGGAGGATCTGGTCGGCGTCACCGAACAGATTGCCGCCGCCACCCGCAGCCACGCGGATTTCCCGACCGCACTCGGCTATGCCATAGGCTATGCCGCCGAACGCTTCGCCGAGGCGCCGCCCTGCCTGTTCCAGACCCTCGATATCTCCGGCGACGGCCAGAACAACGACGGTTTCCCCCCGGCGGCGGCCTATGAACATTTTCCGCTCGACAACATCACCGTGAACGGCCTCGCCATCGGCGGTGCGTCCCGGGAAATCGAGCTGTATTACGAACAGGAGGTGATCCGCGGCCCCGGCGCCTTCGTCGAGCACGCGATCAATCACGAGCATTTCGAGGAGGTCATGCGCCGCAAGCTGGAGCGGGAACTCAGGGTCATGATCCTGGGCGAACTGGAGCCCTGATCCGGTACCGGCGGGACCGCGCCGCCGTTCAGCCGCTCCCGCCCGGAACCGGCAGGATCGCGGCCCCGATCCGCCGCCCCTCCGCCAGCAGGACGTTGTAGGTCCGGCAGGCCGAGGGCGAGGCCATAACCTCAAGACCGACCCCCGCCCCCTCCAGCGCGTCGCGCAGCTTTGCCGGAATATGGGCAATCTCCGCCCCCGTTCCCAACAGCAGCACATCGATCTCCGGCGCCGCCGCCAGCAGCGGCGCACTGGCCTCATACCCGTCCCATGGCGACACGCCCGAGGGCAGCAGCAACACGCCTCCCTCGATCACCACGCCGCCGACGCGGAAAAACCCGGGGCCATATCCGTCAACCGGTTTGCTGTCGTCATAATGCACTTCGTTCAGCCGCATCGCGCTTGCCCTTCATTGCCAGACCGGCAGGCCCATCACACCCGCCAAGGCGATTATGCCATAAGCGACACGCCGGTACAGGACATCATAGGCAGGGTCGAACAACGCCTGCCCGCATCGTGTGCCGATTGCATAGACCGGCATCATCAGCACGCCCAGCCACAGGGCGCTGACACTCAGCATGCCCTGAAACGCCATCTGCGGCAGAACCAGAATGGTGATGATCGTCAGAAACAGCAATGTGTTGGCCCGCATCACATCGGCCCGGTTGCCCGCGCCCAGATTGAACAGGATCACGATCGGCCCCATCAGCCCGGTCAGCCCGCCCAGAATGCCGGTCGCCGCGCCCACCCCCGCACGTGCGGCGAAACCCGGGCGCGTGGCATAGCGCCAGCCCGCCATCAGCGCCGCCAGCGTGCCCAGAACCGTGCCCGCCACCGCGGTCCGGATCAGGTCCACATCCAGCACGCGCAGCAGGTAGATGCCAAGGGGCGCGCTCAGAAACGCCGCGCCGATCATGGTGAAGGTGGCCGGTTTGTCCGCCACGCCCCAGGCCCGCGGCACCACCGTGAACAACGACACGACCGCAGACAGCGAAAAGGCCGCTATCGCGAAGGCGGGCTCCAGCCAGATCGTGGCCAGCGGCATGAAAATCAGCGCCGATCCGAAACCGGCAAATCCATAGATCACACCGGCCAGCGCGGTCACACCCAGTATCCATACCAGCCCGTCAAGGGCCAGCACGCCGCTCAGCGCATCAGGCATCTATGTTGGAAAACTGGGTTCCCGCATTCGCGTCAGGCTTCGACCAGTCGCGCTTCACGCCGATCATCAACACCACATTCTTGGCCACATAGATCGACGAATAGGTGCCCACGATCACGCCCCAGAAGATCGCGAAGACGAAGCCGCGGATCACGTCGCCGCCAAGGATCAGCAGCGCCAGAAGCGCCAGAAGCGTCGTCCCACTGGTCATCAGGGTCCGGCTCAGGGTTTCGTTCGCGCTGAGGTTCATCACGTCCTGCAACGGCATCTTCTTGTATTTCCGCAGATTTTCCCGCAGCCGGTCGAAGATCACCACCGTGTCGTTGATCGAATAGCCGATGATCGTCAAAAGCGCCGCGATGGTCGCCAGATCGAAGCGGATCTGAAGCAGGCTGAACACGCCGATCGTCAGCACCACATCATGGATCAGCGCCGCCACCGCGCCCAACGAAAACTGCCATTCGAAGCGCAGCCAGATATAGATCAGGATCGCCGCCAGAGAGACACCCACCGCCAGCAGGGCCGTCATGATCAACTCGCCCGACACTTTCGGCCCCACGCTTTCCACCGAGGGGAAGGTCATCCCCTCATAGGCGAAGGACACCCCCGATCCGGTCGGCTGGTCCGTGCCCAGCACGTCCACGATCTGTTGCCAGCTTCCCAGCGGCAAACCCGCCGGCAGCCGCAGGGTGGAGGTGTCACCGGTGGGGATTTCGGCCGCGATGCCGGCATCCGCCAGCGCGGCGGCCGCGGCCTCCTGTGTCCATGTTCCGGTATCGAAGGACACCGACAGGGCGCCGCCGAAGGACGACCCAAGCGCCTCCTCGACGGCGTTCACCGTGTCCGCCGCCACGCTTTCCTGGCCTTCCTGGGCTTGGATGCGCACCATCGCCACGTTACGGCCCGCCTCGAAGGTCGGGTCGAACACCTCGGTGATCGCGACATCGCCAAGGCCCAGAGGCTCCAGCGCGGCGCGGTAATCGGCCACCACCACCTCCTGGCTGCTTTCCACGCGCAACGTCGTGCCGCCCAGGAAATCGATGCCGAAATTCAGCCCCATGGCCAGCCAGATGCCGATCGACAGCACCATGGCCACGACCGACGCACCGAAGGTCGCGCGGGCATATCGGAAGAAGTTGAAATTCGTCTCGGCAGGAACCAGGCGCAGGCGCATCTTGTCAGACCTCGATTGTCTTGGGACGCCGGCGGTCAAACCAGGTCACGATCAGCAGGCGGGTGACGTAAATGGCCGTGAAGACCGATGTCATGATCCCGATGCCCAGGGTCACCGAAAAGCCCCGCACCGGGCCCGAGCCAAGCGTGAACAGGATCACAGCGATGATGAAGGTCGTCAGGTTGGCGTCGATGATCGCGCTCAGCGCGCGGCTGTATCCCAGCTCGATCGCGCGCGCCGGGCCCTTGGCCGTCTTCAGCTCCTCCCGGATCCGCTCGAACACCAGCACATTGGCATCCACCGCCATCCCGATGGTCAGCACGATCCCGGCGATCCCCGGCAGGGTCAGCGTCGCCCCGATCAGCGACAGGATCCCGAAAATGAGGCCCACATTCAGGATCAGCGCGACGCTCGCGAATATCCCGAACAGGCCGTAACTCAGCACCATGAAGACCAGCACCGCGGCAAAGGCCACCAGCGCCGCGATCTCGCCCGCCGCGATACTGTCGGCACCCAGCTCCGGCCCGATGGTCCGCTCCTCAAGGAAGGTCATCTCCGCGGGCAACGCACCCGCCCGCAGCAGAACCGCCAGATCGGTGGATTGCTGCACGGTGAAATTCCCGGTGATCTGCCCCGACCCGCCGGTGATCGCCTGCCGGATCGTGGGCGCGGAAATCACCTCGTCATCCAGAACGATGGCAAAGGGCGCGCCCACATTGGCGGCGGTGTATTCGCCAAAGGCGCGCGCACCGTTGGGGTTGAACCGGAACGTCACGCTCGGCTGGCCGGTCTGCGCGTCGAAGGCGGGCTGCGCGTCGACCAGATCGTCGCCTGTCACCACGGGCGTCTGCTCCAGAATGTAGTACACGCCCTCCTCGTCCAGCGACGGCAGAACCATCTGGCGGGACCCGGGCACCTCATCGGCCGACCCCGCGCGCCCCACGACCGGGTGGAATGTCAGCCGCGCGGTCGTGCCGATCAGCAGCTTCAGCTCCTCCGCCGATCCGATGCCCGGCACCTGAATCAGGATCCGCCGGTCCCCCTGCCGCTGGATCGTCGGCTCCCGCGTGCCCACCTCGTCCACCCGGCGGCGGACGATCTCCACCGACTGCTGCATGGTCCGGTCATTGGTCGCCTGCTGCTCGGCCGCGCTCAGCGTCACGATCAGCACGTCGTTCTCGCCACGCACATCCAGCGTGCTCTGGGCGATGCCGGTCAGGCTGACCACGGGCTGCGCCACCGCGCGCACCGCGGCCACCGCCGCCGCCATCCCCTCGGGCTGGGAGATCTGCACCCGCAACTCGCCGGCGGGCGCCTCCTGCCGGCGGATCGTGCCCACCACGTCACGCTCCAGCCTCAGCGCGTCGCGCACCTCGGGCCAAAGCGCATCCATCCGCTGCTCATAGACATCCTCCACCCGCACCTCTGCCAGCAGATGCGCGCCGCCGCGCAGATCAAGACCCAGATTGACCAGCGTCCCGGGCAGGAACTCCGGCCAGCCGGCCCGATCCGCCTCCAGCGCGTCGGTGGTCGCCCCCGTCTCCTCGATCAGCGCCACCGCATCGTTATGCCGCTCCACCCGGTCGTAAAACAGGTTCGGCATCGCCAGCGCGAGGCCGATCACGACCACGCCCCAGATCAGCACCCGGTTCCAGATGGGGATGTTCAGCATCGCGGGCGGCTCCCAGAACGGATGATCAGGCCTTCTCGGCGGGTTCGGTCTTGGAAACGACCTGCGCGATGGTCGGGCGCGCCACGCGCACCTTCACGCCCTCGGCGATCTCCACCTCGATCTCGCTGTCATCCTTGACCTTGGTCACCTTGCCGTACAGCCCGCCCTGGGTGATCACCTGATCGCCGCGGCGCAGCCCGGCAACCATCGCCTGATGCTCCTTCACCTTCTTCTGCTGTGGCCGGATCAACAGGAAATACATGATCGCGAAGATCAGGATCAGGGGGAGAAACTGGGCGAAAGCGCTGTCCATGGACGGTCCTCTTGTCGGGTCATGCGGGGCTACCCGCTTGGGTCTGGCGGGCCATCCCGCGAAATCGGCGGCACGATACGGGCGGGCGCGGACGAAGGCAATGGCCCGCGCCCCCGCGATTTCCGGTTTCCCTGCATCGGCCTTCTGCGGCATATGGGAAGGAAGGGATGGATGGCAACCGCGAAAGACGTTTTGGATCGGGGGATCTGATGGACGGAAACAGCGCAACTTCCACCGTGCGGGGTCAGGGCATGCTCTGGCACAGCCTGTCCTCCGGCGAGCAGACCGCAACCGCCGTCATCCTGACCGCACTTGTCATTCTTGCTCTCTACATCTGGGCCGACCGCACGAAATCCGCGCCCGACGGCTCCTCCGGCCTCGCCGGCTGGATCGGCATCCGCGACATTGCGCCATGGCAGGCGCGGCTGCTCGGCATTGTCTTTCTGGCCTTCGCGGGGCTTTTCGCCCTCGCCCTGATCGCATCGTACCGTCTGGTCGGCGCGGCGCTCTTCGCGGACATCTCAGAGACGACTCCCGCGCAAAGCTTCGGCATCGGCGCGCTCCTCGTCGCGCTGCTCGGCGCGCCCTTCCTGATCTGGCGCAGCGTGGTGGCGCAGAAGACGGTGGATATCACCGAACAAGGCCTGATCACCGACCGGATCAACGCCGCCGTGGCCAGTCTGGGAGAAGAGAAAACCCGCGGCACCGGCGATGCGGCCGAAACCCTCCCCAATATGGAGGTCCGCATCGGCGCGATCTACGCGCTGGAACGCATCGCCCGCGAAAACCTCGATTTCCACGTCCAGATCATGGAAATCCTCTGTGCTTACATTCGGGAGAACAGTCCTCTCCAAGAGGCTATCCAAAGCCCCCATGAGGTCTTCACTCGGCTGACCATGAATAACTTGAAAAAATGGACCATGAACCTGCCACCTCTAAGGTCAGATATTCAAGCTGCCTTGACTGTGATCGGGCGCCGTCGGCCCGAGCAAAAACGAGCTGAAAAAGTCAACTCAATCTTGGACCCAGATTTCTGCATCAATCTACGTCGCACCAATCTACAACGTGCACGCCTCATTGGTGACTTTGAACATTCAATTCTTGATGGTGCAAAACTCTGCGGAGCTTGGCTAGAGGGCAGTTTCGCTCATGCTTTGATCCTTGACGCAAGCCTCAGAGCACTGAATGCTCGAAAAAGCAATTTTGCTGATAGCGATTTCTCAGGATCCACTTTAGACGCGGCCACCGTGATTGAATGCGATCTTTCAAGAACACGCTTTTGGTATTGCAACCTTAAGGAAACCAACTTCAACGGCACCACCGTACAAGATTCCGATTTTTTTATGGCAAAGTTCAAAAATACCTTCTGTAATGATAATGCTGATTTTTCATATTCTAGACTGCCAGAAAACCAGTTAGGTGATTTAAACGGCCTACTGGATGGTTGTAGTAGATCGGTATTTATATTTTCAGAAGCTGGAACGACCCACAGCCAATCCATTGAAGCGGCACTTCAGGATGGAAAGCTCGTAAGCCTTGGGGTAGGCTCGGAAAAAGATACAAGGAGTAAATGGTCGGAGTGTCTTTCACGGGCTGGCCGCAGTATGGGCGACTTCAGCCGGAGCTATGGCGTTGATGGGCATCCCTGACCAATTGAGAACGGCCCACAGTTATCCGCAACTGCCTACCACCCCCGCCTACACCCCGCCCGATCCGTCCTCCGATCCGCCAGCGCGCTGACCCGCGCCCGGGATATACCGGTTCTATACCGCGGATATACCGCTTCTATACGCCCCATTTCCCCTTCAAACCCGCCGCGGGATCAGGCATACCCCGCCCAGACCACATGCCCGACCAAAGGCCCGACCATGCACGATATCCGCGCCATTCGCGACAATCCGGACGCTTTCGATTCCGCCCTCGCCCGTCGGGGTCTTACGCCGCAATCGGCCGCCATTCTGGCGCTGGATGAGGCGCGCCGCGCCTGCATTCTGGCCGCCGAAACCGCCCTGGCCGAGCGCAATGCAGCCTCCCGGGAAGTCGGCAAGGCCAAGGCCAGCGGGGATGAGGCCGAATTCGAACGCCTCCGCGCCCTCGTCGCTGAAAAGAAAGACGAAATCGCCCGTCTGGAGGAGGAGGCCAAGACCCGCGACGCGGCCCTGACCGAGGCGCTGGCGGCGCTGCCGAACCTGCCCTATGACAGCGTCCCCGATGGTGAGGACGAGGGTGATAACAAGGAAATCCGCCGCTGGGGCAACCCGCGCAATTTCAGCGTCGCGCCGAAGGAACATTATCAGTTGGCGGCGACAGAGGGCGGCATGGATTTCGAGACGGCGGCCAAGCTGTCGGGGAGCCGTTTCGTGCTCCTGAACGGCGCCATCGCGCGTCTGCACCGGGCCCTGGCGCAGTTCATGCTGGACACGCATACAACCGAAAACGGCCTCACCGAAGTCAACGCCCCCGTCCTCGTCCGCGACGAGATGATGTATGGCACAGGGCAACTGCCCAAGTTCGGGGAGGACAGTTATCAGACGACCAATGGCTGGTGGCTGATCCCCACCTCGGAGGTCAGCCTGACCAATATCGTCAACGACACGATCATCGAGGAAAGCTATCTCCCCCGCCGCTATACCGCGCATTCGCTCTGCTTCCGGTCCGAGGCCGGCAGCGCGGGCCGCGACACCTCCGGCATGCTCCGCCAGCACCAGTTCGAGAAGGTGGAGATGGTCTCCATCACCCATCCCGACCACTCCGATGCGGAGCTGGAGCGGATGACGAAATGCGCCGAAGGCATCCTTGAAAAACTCGGTCTGCCCTACCGTACGGTGATCCTGTGTACCGGCGATATGGGGTTCGGGGCGCGCCGCACCCACGATATCGAGGTATGGCTGCCCGGGCAGAACACCTATCGGGAGATCAGTTCCTGCTCCACCTGCGGCGATTTTCAGGCCCGGCGCATGAATGCCCGCTTCCGCCCCGCGGGCGGCGGCAAACCCGAGTTCGTGCATACGCTGAACGGCTCCGGCCTTGCCGTGGGCCGCACCCTCATCGCCGTTCTGGAAAACGGGCAGGAGGAGGATGGCTCCGTCACGCTGCCTGCCGCGCTCCAGCCCTATCTGGGCGGCAAAACCCGGATCGACGCGGAGGGACACCTTGTCTGAACTCGAAAACCCCGACGACCCGCAGGACAGCGCCAAGCTGAAGGCGATCCTTCTGACCTGCGCCGCACTTGCCTTTGCCGCGGCCCCCCTGATGACGGAGCCCTTCACCGGCTTCGACCCGGAGCAGTTTCCCAACCCGACACCGCCTCTCGCGCTGCAACCGGCCGGATACGCGTTCTCGATCTGGGGCGTGATCTATGCCTGGCTGATCGTCTCGGCGTTTTACGGCCTGATCAAGCGGGATACCGATCCGGGCTGGGACAGAACCCGCTGGCCGCTTTTCCTGAGCCTCGCGGTCGGGTCGGCCTGGATCGGCGTGGCGCTTCTCAACCCGTTGATCGCAACGGTCCTGATCTTCGTGATGCTGGGCGGGGCGGTCCTGGCGATGGCCCGGGCGCCGATGGCGGATATGTGGCTTTGCGCAGCACCGATCGGGCTTTACGCAGGCTGGCTCACGGCGGCCAGTTTCGTGGCCGGCGCCACCACGCTGACGGGCTGGACCGGGCTCGGCCCCGGCGCCGCCAGCTGGATCGGCCTGATCGGCGTCGGCGCACTTGGCCTTGCAATTCTGCGGCTTCGCCCACCGGTCACCTATGCGGTGGCGCTGGACTGGGCCCTCGTCGGTGTCGCGGTGTCTGTCTTCACAAGCCAGCCGCTCAACCTGCCCTTCGCGGTCGGGGTGATCCTCGCGTTTCTCGCCATCGCCCTGGGATTTGTGCGCGGCCTTCGCCCGGGCTGATCAGGCGCAGGCCGCCGGGATCGGGCGGCCTGCATCTCTCAACTGCAACACCTCACCGGCCGCGACCATCGCGCCGGCCTTCCGGCCTTTACCCCGCCCCATCGGAAAAGCTATTGCAGGCCAGAACACGGGCACCGCAGGATCAGGGGCAGCAGATGCGCATTCTCATCACCAATGACGACGGCATCAACGCGCCGGGCCTGAAGGTGCTGGAGGCCATCGCCGCCGAGGTCGCCGGCCCCGATGGCGAGGTCTGGACCGTGGCGCCGGCCTTCGAGCAATCGGGCGTCGGCCACTGCATCTCCTACGTCCACCCGACAATGATCGCCGAGCTTGCGCCCCGCCGCTACGCCGCCGAAGGCACGCCTGCCGATTGCGTTCTGGCCGGGCTCTACGATGTCCTGTCGGACAGCAGGCCCGATCTGGTCCTCTCGGGCGTGAACAAGGGCAATAACGCGGCCGAAAACGTGCTCTATTCCGGCACCATCGGTGGTGCGATGGAGGCCGCGCTGCAAGGTCTGCCCGCTATTGCGCTGTCGCAGTATTACGGCCCGGCCAACGCCCATCTGGACAACCCGTTCGAAGCCGCCGCCAACCATGGCGCGGCGGTGGTCCGCGCACTGGTGGATCAGGGCCATTGGGACAAGGCTGATTACCGGATTTTCTACAATGTGAACTTCCCGCCCGCGCCCGCCGCCGATGTCCGCGGGCGTAAGGTCACCGCGCAGGGGTTCCGCACCGATACCGGGTTCGGCATGGCCCCCCACACAGCTCCGAACGGCCGGCGGTTTCTCTGGATCACGGGCGGGCCGCAGCATATTCCGACCGAACCCGGCACCGACGCCCATGCCAATCTGGAAGGGTACATCTCGATCACGCCGCTGCGCGCCGATCTGACCGCGCATGAGGCGCTGGACGATCTGAAGGCCGCTCTGGAATGACCTGCCGATGACCCTTGATGCCGAGCGCAAGATGCAGTTCCTCTTCGCCCTCCGCTCCAAGGGCGTCACCGATGCACGCACACTCGACGCGATGGAGAAGGTCGACCGGGGCGAGTTCGTGCGCGGCCATTTCGAAACCCGCGCCTATGACGACATGCCGCTGCCCATTTCCTGCGGGCAGACGATTTCGCAACCCTCCGTGGTCGGGCTCATGACCCAGGCGCTCAACGTGCAGCCCCGCGACAAGGTGCTGGAGGTGGGCACCGGCTCGGGCTATCAGGCTGCGGTACTGAGCCATCTGGCGCGGCGGGTCTACAGCATCGACCGGCACCGGACCCTGATCCGGGAGGCCGAGAAACGCCTTGCGGCGCAGGATATCCACAATGTGACGGTGATGACCGGCGATGGCTGTTTCGGCGTACCCGAACAGGCCCCGTTCGACCGCATTCTGGTGACCGCCGCAGCCGAGGACCCGCCGGGCCCGCTTCTGGCGCAACTCAAGGAGGGCGGCATCATGGTCGTGCCCGTGGGGCAGTCGGACGCGATCCAGAGCCTGATCAAGGTCACCCGCGGTCCCGACGGGCTGCAGTATCACGAACTTCTGCCCGTCCGCTTCGTGCCGCTGATCGAAGGTGTCGCGCCCGACTGAGGCGCACCGGGGCTGGCATTGACCTGCCATTGTGGTGTAAAACAGACATAACGACGTGCGAGACACCGGGCCAGCCGGTGCAGACGTACGCATATGGCGAACCGATCTTTTTGAGGACACCCCGAGCAATGCCCGCCCCCAGATCTCTTCTGCTTGGCCTCTGCCTGCCGCTTCTGGCCGGCTGCGTCAGCAACAGCGCCGATTTCGATTTCGACTTCCGCGGCAATGCAATCGCGAACAGCGCATTGGACTCCGAAACCGCGCCGCGCCCGGAACCCGACGCAAACGGGCTGATCACCTATCCCACCTATCAGGTCGCCGTTGCGCGCCGGGGCGACACGCTGTCCAGCGTTGCAAGCCGCCTCGGGCTCGATGCGCAGGAACTGGCCTCCTTCAACGGGCGCAACCTCGGCGACCCGCTGCGCGAGGGTGAAATCGTCGCCCTGCCCCGCCGGGTCAGCCCCACCGGCACCGGGACGGACATCACCTCGATCGCATCCGCCGCCATCGACGAGGCCGATGCCAGCCGCCCCGCGACACCCGTCGCTGTCCAGACCGGCGCGGAGCCCGTGCGCCACCGCGTGACCCGCGGCGAAACCGCCTATTCCGTGGCCCGTCTCTACGGCGTTTCGGTGCGCGCCCTGGCTGAATGGAACGGGCTTGGCCCCGACCTCTCGGTGCGCGAGGGCCAGTTCCTGATCATTCCACTGGTGATCCAGGAGGCCGGAGCGCTGAACGACGCGGGCGCGCCCGGCCAATCGGTCACACCGGTCCCGCCATCGGCGGCCGACCCGCTGCCCGAGCCGATCACCACCGCGCCGCTGCCGGACGCACCCGATCTCCGCGATACATCGCAGCCCGCCGCCGCCCCGGCACCGGCACCGGCTCCCGCCGCCTCCGGCGCGCAGATGCAGCGCCCGGTGTCCGGTACGATCATCCGGCCCTTCTCCTCCAGCAACGAGGGCATCGATATCGCCGCTGCAACCGGCACCGCCGTCCGCGCTGCGGCCGATGGCGAGGTGGCCGCGATCACCCGCGATACCGACCAGATCCCGATCCTCGTCATCCGCCATCCGAACAACCTTCTGACCGTCTACGCCAATATCCAGAACATCCGGGTCAGCCGCGGCGACCGGATCAGCCGGGGCCAGACCGTGGCCGATGTGGGCCCGGGCGACCCCGCTTTCCTGCATTTCGAGGTGCGGCGCGGGTTCGAAGCGGTCGACCCGACCGATTTCATCGACTGAAGACGAAACGGCCCCGCCGGGGCCCTGACTCTCGCGCACCCGGCCAGCAGGACGCGATCGCGGCCAGCGGACCTGTTCACAGGTATCCGGGGCATGGGACCGTCAGG
Source organism: Rhodophyticola porphyridii (assembly GCF_003688285.1). GTDB lineage: Bacteria > Pseudomonadota > Alphaproteobacteria > Rhodobacterales > Rhodobacteraceae > Rhodophyticola > Rhodophyticola porphyridii. The sequence goes on along the minus strand of NZ_RCNT01000009.1, from coordinate 160,519 downwards.
AAAACCGGCAGCCCTGGGACGCCTCCGGCGGCCATATTTCCGGGATAGAGAAGGCAGGGCTTCAGGCGGAGACCGGCCCCCCGCGGCTATCCTTTCGGCTTCACCGGAGGGGCCTTCTCCATCCACGGTCATCGGCATGGCTGCCTGTACCGTGGGAAAACCCTAGGGTCAGGGTCTTTTCCAAGGGTTAACGCGCCCCTTCTCTATCCCGGAAATATGGCCGTCGGAGACATCTTCGCCCAAGAAGGGCCCCCGGCACGGGGGCGTGACGCGGGTGAACTTACCCGGGCCGAGATACTTCAGCCGCTCCGGACCAGTTCGAAACGACAGGCCCGGGCCCCCTGTGCGCAGCACCCCACCTCGGCACAGTGCCAACCCGGACCGCACAACGCAGAAAACAGGCGACCGAAGACTGCTGCGTGCCAGTGGCAAAGCGGCGTCGCGGCATGCTCACCCCGGACGACCGGATTATCCGCGATCTCGAAGACCACCGGCCAAGTGGAGACCAGTCGAAATACGCCCGAGCCGCAGAAGGTCCAGGCATGCTTCGCCACGGCCTTCGCAAGCATCGGGGCGGCCAGCCTGGCGGGCAGACATTTCAGCACCGCCTGCGCCGCGGGCGGGATCCGGTTGGCGAGAATGTAGTCTCCCGTACGCCGCCCGGCGGCGTCGGCCAGCATCGGGGCCACGTCAGGCATCTCCGCCCGCATCACCTGATGCAGCCGTGCTGCGGGCGCCTCCTCCATCAACCCCTCCTCCGGGTCCGGCAAATCGGACAGGCCCGCCAGTGCCAGCATATGCGCCACCGCGTCCGGCCCGGCGGCATCTTCCAGTACCGGAACCAGTTGCAGGATCGCATTGGGGCCGATCTTGGCCATCCGCTCACTCCGCCGGAATCACGTCATCCATCTGCTTGTCGCCACCGCCGCAGGCCTTGACCTCGGCGCCGTTCGGCATCTTGAAAGAGGTATCGCGGGACACCTTCTGCGCTCGTTTCTGCGCCGCGATATCCTGGGTGGACTGCCAGTCGTCCATCTGCGCCTTGGCGATCGTTCGTGTCCGGTCGAAGTTGAAATTGACCTTGTCCTTCGATTGCGGGCCCCAGTAATTCGCCTTGCCCAGATCGTAGAACGTCCGCGCGAACCCGGCCTTTGCGAAGGCTTTCAGACAGCCAAGCAAGTATTTCCGCCGATATCCGTTTCCGCGCCAGGGGTAGTAGAACAGGGCCTTGCGGGAATAGAAGCGCCGGTAGTTATGCATCACGCGGTCCAGAAGCGTGGCGCGGTCCATCGCCTCGGGCGCCATGATCGGCGTAACGAAATTGTATTTGGAGAAGTCGAAGATCTCGACCTTGTCCTTGAGCTCCTGAAACAGCGGCGTGAAGGGCCAGGGCGTGTACATCGCCCAGTTGGCCAGATCCGGCTGCCAGTCCCAGGCCATCTGGAAGGTCTCTTCCAGCGTCTCGGGCGTCTCGTTGTCCAGACCGACGATGAACTGTGCTTCCACGAAGATATCCGCCTCCCGCAGCAGGCGGATCGCTTCCTTGTTTTCCTCGACCTTGGTTTCCTTGTTGAACTGGTCCAGTTTCAGCTGCGCCGCCGCCTCTGTGCCGAGGCTCACATGCACCAGCCCCGCGCGCCGGTAAAGCGGCAGCAGCTCCTTGTCGCGCATGATATCGGTGACCCGCGTGTTGATCCCCCATTGCACCCGCCGCGGCAGATCACGCCTGATCAGCTCCTCGCAGAACTGGATGAATTTCCGCCGATTGATGGTCGGCTCCTCGTCGGCCAGAATGAAGAAGCCCACATCGTGTTCGTTCACGAGTTGCTCGATCTCGTCGACCACCTTCAGCGGGTCCCGCACCCGGTAGTCACGCCAGAATTTCCACTGCGAGCAGAACGAGCAGGTAAACGGACAGCCGCGCGCCAGATTGGGGATCGCCACGCGCCGCCCAAGCGGCACATAGATGTATTTCTCCCATTCCAGCAACGACCAGTCGGGCGAGATCGCATCGAGGTTCTTAACCGTGGAAGCCGCCTGCGTCGCCTTGATCGTCTCCCCGTCCTTGAAGGCAAGCCCCTTGATCCTGTGCCTGTCTTCGGGCCAGCGTCCGTCGCGCACCGCCTCCATCAGCTCCACGATGATCTCTTCGCCTTCGCCGCGCACGATCACGTCGACGCTGTCGCATTCGCTCAGCACCTGCTTGTACATGAAGGTCGCATGCACCCCGCCCAGAACCCTCAGCGCGTTCGGCACCACTTCCTTGGCCACCTGCAAGGTCTGCTCGGCCACATAGATCGATGGCGTGATCGCGGTCGTGCCCACCACGTCGGGCTGCAACTCCGCCAGTCTGACACGCAGGTCCCCCTCGCTCAGATCATGGGTCATCGCATCGATGAACTGAACGTCGTCGAACCCCGCCGATTTCAGCGATCCCGCCAGATATGCCACCCAGGCCGGTGGCCAGTTGCCCGCGATCTCCGCCCCGCCGGAGTGATAATTCGGATGTATCAACACAATCCGCATGGCCCGTCTCCCTGCTTATCTGTCAACCCAGACCACACGTAAACATGTCAACCTGCCTTGACACAGATCAATCCTCGCCGGTTTCGACCCGTTAACCTTTTCTTTTCCGCAAGGGTCTGGCACAATCCGATCCCCGAGGGCTTCGGATCGACCTTGTCATGATGAGGGAGGCGAGAAGATGTGGGACCGGCTTCTGGATCACATGCTCGGTGGGTTCATCACCACCGGGGAGCTTCATGTTACCTATCCCGATGGACAGGAACGGAAATATGGCGTTGCAGACGCCCCGCCCGTCCATATCAGGTTCCACGATGCCGACCTTCCCCGGCGCCTGGTCCTCAGCACCGAAATGGCTCTGGGCGAAGCTTATATGGATGGCGGAATGACCATCGCTCAGGATGATCTGGAGGGTTTCCTGACCCTGATCATACGCAACGCGGTCGCATCGGACCATCTCTGGTGGCGGAAAACTGCTCTCGGATTGCGCAGGGCCCGGCGCATCTTCGACCAGTGGAACCCCGCGCACCGCGCCCGGCAGAACGTCGCCCATCACTACGATCTGTCCTCTCGGCTCTACGATCTCTTCCTCGACGAGGACCGGCAGTATTCCTGCGCCTATTTCAGCCGGCCCGACATGTCGCTCGAAGAGGCGCAGGCGGCCAAGAAACACCACATCGCCGGCAAGTTGCTGCTGCAACCGGATATGGAGGTGTTCGAGATCGGCTGCGGCTGGGGCGGGTTCGGCCTGACGCTGGCCCGCGATTACGGCGCGCGCGTTCTGGGCGTCACCCTGTCGGAGGAACAGCACCGCATAGCCACCGATCGCGCCGCCCGGGCGGGGCTGGCCGACCGGGTCCGCTATGAACTGCGCGATTACCGCTCGGTCACCGGGAAGTTCGACCGCGTGGTCTCGATCGGCATGTTCGAACATGTGGGCGTGCCCCATTACCGGGAATACTTCACCCATGTGAACGACCGGCTGAAACCCGACGGGGTGGCGCTGATCCACACCATCGGCCGCGCCGCGCCCCCGGGCAGCACATCGCCATGGATCACCAAGTACATCTTCCCAGGCGGCTATGTGCCGGCGCTGTCGGAAATGTCGAGAGCGATGGAGAAATCCGGCCTCTACCCCACGGATCTGGAGATCTGGCGGCTGCATTATGCCGAAACCCTGCGCCATTGGCACGACCGGTTCACCGCCCGCGAGGCGGAGGCGCGAGCGCTCTACGACGAGCGCTTCACCCGGATGTGGCGCTACTATCTCAAGGCCTCGGAACTGACCTTCCGCCATCACCGGCAATGCGTGTTTCAACTGCAACTGGCAAAGCATCAGCAGGCCGTGCCGCTGACGCGGGACTATCTCTATGCCGACGGCCCCGATGCGCGGCAGCATGCGGCGGAATAGGCAGAGCGCCTGCGGGAACCGGATGCCCTTTCGCAACCCGGCCTGACCGCATCCGGCTGCGCAGCGCACGAGGGCATATCCCCCACGGTGCTGACGCGCAGGCCGCCCCCGGGCCCTATCTCGCATGGGGGCTTCGGGCCGGGGGCCTTCATCGCCCGCGGTCATCGGCGTGCCCGCCTCTGCCGCAACCCCGATTTCACCTGTCCGGTATTAAACGGGGTTAACCCGGCTTCACTACTTTGCAAATATGTCCGCCGGAGGCATCGCGCCCAAGGGCGCGCGGGCCCAAGCCGCGCCGCCCGACCGATATGGGTTGCGCCCAAGGCCCCCAAGTCTATAACGCCGACAGTTTGCTTGGGCCTTGGGGGACGAGATGCCAAAAAGAACCGATATCAGCTCGATCATGATCATCGGCGCGGGCCCCATCGTCATCGGGCAGGCCTGCGAGTTCGACTATTCCGGCGCCCAGGCCTGCAAGGCGCTGCGCGAGGAAGGCTACCGGGTCATCCTCGTCAACTCCAACCCGGCCACGATCATGACCGACCCGGGCCTGGCCGACGCCACCTATATCGAGCCGATCACGCCCGAAGTCGTCGCCAAGATCATCGAGAAGGAGCGCCCGGACGCGCTTCTGCCCACGATGGGCGGTCAGACCGGCCTCAACACCTCCCTCGCACTGGAGGAGATGGGCGTGCTGGAGAAATTCGGTGTGGAGATGATCGGCGCCAAGCGCCCCGCGATCGAGATGGCCGAAGACCGCAAGCTGTTCCGCGAGGCGATGGACCGGATCGGGCTGGAAAACCCCAAGGCCACCATCGTCGCCGCCCCGAAGCTGGAAAACGGAAAACACGACATCGCCGCGGGTCTCCAGCAGGCCATCGACGCCATCGAATATGTGGGCCTGCCCGCCATCATCCGCCCCGCCTTCACCCTTGGCGGCACCGGGGGTGGCGTGGCCTATAACCGGGAAGAGTACGAGCATTTCTGCCGCAGCGGGCTGGAAGCCTCCCCGGTCGCGCAGATCCTGATCGACGAAAGCCTGCTCGGCTGGAAGGAGTTCGAGATGGAGGTGGTCCGCGACCGGGCCGACAACGCCATCATCGTCTGCGCCATCGAAAACGTCGACCCGATGGGCGTGCATACGGGCGACTCGATCACCGTGGCCCCGGCGCTGACGCTGACCGACAAGGAATATCAGATCATGCGCAACGGCTCCATCGCCGTGCTGCGCGAAATCGGTGTGGAAACCGGCGGCTCCAACGTGCAATGGGCGGTGAACCCCGCCGATGGCCGCATGGTCGTCATCGAGATGAACCCGCGGGTCAGCCGGTCCTCCGCGCTCGCCTCCAAGGCGACCGGGTTCCCGATTGCGAAAATCGCGGCCAAGCTGGCGGTGGGATACACGCTCGACGAGCTGGACAACGACATCACCAAGGTCACGCCCGCCAGTTTCGAGCCCACCATCGATTATGTCGTCACCAAGATCCCCCGCTTCGCCTTCGAGAAATTCCCGGGCAGCAAGCCGGAACTCACCACCGCGATGAAATCCGTGGGCGAAGCCATGTCCGTCGGGCGGACCTTTCATGAGTCCGTGCAAAAGGCGCTGGCGTCGATGGAAACCGGCCTGACCGGGTTCGATGAAATCGACATTCCCGGCGCCCCCGACCCCGCGGCCATCACCAAGGCGCTCAGCCGGCAGACCCCCGACCGGCTCCGCGTCATTGCGCAGGCGATGCGTTTCGGGCTCAGCGACGACGAGATTCATGCCGTCACCCGCTTCGACCCATGGTTCCTCGCCCGCATCCGGGAGATTATCGAGGCCGAGGACGGCGTCCGCGAGAATGGCCTGCCGAGCGATGAAAAAGGCCTCCGCGCGCTCAAGATGATGGGCTTCACCGACGCCCGCCTCGCCCGGCTCACCAACCGGTCCGAGGCCAGCATCCGCGCCGACCGGCTGAGCGCCGGCGTAACGGCCGTCTTCAAACGCATCGACACCTGCGCCGCCGAGTTCGAGGCGCAGACGCCCTATATGTATTCCACCTACGAGACCCCGGTCATGGGCGAGGTGGAATGCGAGGCCCGTCCCTCGGACGCCCGGAAAGTCGTGATCCTCGGTGGCGGTCCCAACCGGATCGGCCAGGGGATCGAGTTCGACTATTGCTGCTGCCACGCCTGTTTCGCGCTCACCGACGCGGGCTTCGAGACGATCATGGTCAACTGCAACCCCGAGACCGTCTCCACCGATTACGACACCTCCGACCGGCTCTATTTCGAGCCGCTCACCTTCGAACATGTGATGGAGATCTTCCGCATCGAGCAGGAGAACGGCACACTCCATGGTGTCATCGTTCAGTTCGGCGGCCAGACACCGCTCAAACTCGCCAACGCGCTGCATGACGCGGGCATTCCGATCCTCGGCACCACGCCCGATGCCATCGACCTCGCCGAAGACCGGGAGCGGTTCCAGCAGCTTGTCCAGCGTCTCGACCTGAAGCAGCCGAAGAACGCCATCGCCACCACCGATGCGGAGGCCAGGGCCGCCGCCGAAACCCTCGGCTATCCGCTCGTCATCCGCCCGTCCTACGTGCTTGGCGGCCGCGCGATGGAAATCGTCCGCGACGCCGCACAGCTCGACCGCTACATCGCCGAGGCGGTCGTTGTCTCGGGGGACAGCCCGGTCCTGCTCGACAGCTACCTCTCCGGCGCCGTGGAGGTCGACGTGGATGCGCTCTCCGACGGCGAGGACGTCCATGTGGCGGGTATCATGCAGCATATCGAGGAGGCCGGCGTTCACTCCGGCGACAGCGCCTGCTCACTGCCGCCGCACACGCTCTCCGACAGCATCATCGACCGGATCACCGAACAGACCGTGGCGCTGGCCAAGGCACTCCGGGTGGTGGGCCTGATGAATGTCCAGTTCGCGGTCAAGGATGACGAGATCTACCTGATCGAGGTCAATCCCCGCGCCTCGCGCACCGTGCCCTTCGTCGCCAAGGCCACCGACAGCGCCATCGCGTCCATCGCCGCGCGCCTCATGGCAGGCGAAAAACTGTCCGGCTTTCCCGTCGCCACGCCGCATCAGCCCGTGGATGACGCCACGCCGATCATCCCCAACGACCCGATGTCGCTTGCCGATTTCCGCACACCCTGGTTCTCCGTCAAGGAGGCCGTGCTGCCGTTTGCCCGTTTTCCCGGCGTCGACACGCTGCTTGGCCCCGAAATGCGGTCGACCGGCGAGGTCATGGGCTGGGACCGCACCTTCCCCCGCGCCTTCCTCAAGGCGCAACTGGGTGCCGGAACCACGCTTCCCGACGCGGGCGCCGTGTTCCTGTCGATCAAGGATGCCGACAAGACCCCGCAACTGCTTGAGGCCGCGCGGATCCTCACCGATCTGGGCCTGACCATCCTCGCCACCCGCGGCACCGCCGCCTTCCTGTCGGAGCATGGCATCCCCTCCGATGTGGTGAACAAGGCCTATGAAGGCGGACGCACGATCGTCGACATCATGAAGGACGGCCATGTGAGCCTTGTCCTCAACACCACCGAGGGCGCGCAGGCGGTCGAAGACAGCCGCTCCATGCGCGCGGTCGCGCTTTACGACAAGATCCCCTATTTCACCACGCTGGCCGCCAGCCATGCCGCCGCGCTGGCGATGAAAGCGGCGCGGGAAGGGGAGTTGGGGGTGAGGTCGCTACAGGGGTGAGGATGGACTTCAGAAACCTCGGGCACGATTGCGTTTGTTGTAGGCCCAGTTCTTGGCATTGGTAATTCTGAGCCTGTATTCGACGAGCGATGGGCTTACTCCATAGTGCCTGCCTGCATCTGAGTTTGAGACACTGGACATCGCGATTTTCAGCGCAGCGTGTTTGGGCACCAAAAGCGTCATACCAAGTTCGCGTGCTTCATGCTCAAGTATTGGATCGTAGTCACGCGTTCCGTCGCCACAATCTGGTGGGGTCAGCGGATGCCCCAACACTATATGAGCGATTTCATGTGCAATATCAGATGCTTGCCTGCTCTCCGCTACGTAGTCATTGTGCAAAATTCCTTTGCGGCTATCACCCAGCGGAATAACACACCCAAAAAACTGTTTCTCACTGGCCTCCAACAGCCATTTGAAAGGATCGGTGTCTCCCTCCAACTGCGACGTGCCCAGAATGGGTATTTCTAGCCATTCAGCTAAGGCTCTGGGGCACATCGGAGCATGTTTCTGGAGGCCCAGATCTCCTCGAAACTGTGTCGCAAGGTCTTCGAAAAACGTCCTTAGCCCGTGCTTAAGTCTCGTCATCCTTGCGTCTCATCTGTTGATAGGCTGTTTTGAGCATTACCTCCAAGGCCTTAACAGCCTCTTGTTCCAAGTTCTTATCCGCTCTGAGAATAGTAGTGATCTCTGCTAGTGGTTCCGCATCGCCTTGCTCACCCAATCTGTAGAATTTGCGCACATCAATCCCTGACCAACTGGCCAAAGATGCCAAACCGTCAACGTCGGGGCGTTTGCCTTGGCCCATCCTCGTCAACGTGGAAGCAGCTACTCCCGTCTTAGATGCCACCTGCTTCCATGTCAGACCTTTTGATTCCCGGTGTGCATTTAGCGCCGCGAAGAAGCCCTGTGCGTCAAAAGGTTGGTTCATATAGTGACCTCCTATTGCAGTATTGCAATTATTTCCGAATCGCCTATATTGGCGATCAGTTGCAATATCGCAATCAATCGGTCACTTGGGCAAGAGGCTAAAATGAAGCACTTTTATGTAAACAACACCGCACAACAGTACGGCGACCACGAAGTACACGAGCAGGGCTGCTACTGGCTCTCGCTGGCTAAGAATACCAGCTATCTCGGTCAATTCTCTGACTGCCATGGTGCGGTTGCCGAGGCAAAACGCAACCATCACCGCCAGTCGAACGGGTGCGCAACTTGCTCTCCGGCGTGCCACACATCTTAGGGAAATCGAAAAATGGCAACCAATCCACCCTCCGGTGACGCTAAGCGCAACGGCGCTGTCCGTGGCCGGTCCCAAACCCAGGCACCGAACGGCAACTGGGTGAAGCGGGACACCAAAACGGGCCGCTTCATGGATCAAAAAACCTCTTCCAAAACGCCCTTTAAAGGCGTTCGCAAAGAGAAGTAAGCAATCGAGGGGCGGCCCAAGTCGCCCCTCACCGCCCCCGCTCATGCCTCCCCCGCCGTCTCACCTTCCCTTCCATCTCGCCCCAGCGCACCCGCTCCGTCCCCACGGCCAGACCTTCCTTATACGCGTCCTTCGTGTCATCCCCTTTAAGCAGTCCCATCAGTTTCGCATGCATGAAGCTGCGCAGCACATCGTTCATCCGCGGCTGATACCCCGGCCCCATCGACTTGAACCATTTCACCACATCCTCATCGACCGAAAAGCAGATCTTCGTCTTCTTTCTCTCCCGGCGCTGGCTGATCTCGTGCCAGGCATGCGGAATGCGCAGATGCGTGGCGATCTTGTGGTGCATGTCCCATTCGAGCCGCTGCATCGCCTCCATCATGTAGTAGTGGTCGTAGCGCTGCCTTTTGGTCAGCGGCTTGTCGTCGAACGGGTCCATGATCCTGCTCCTTGCCCAGGGCGAAGGCGCAGTTTCGCGAAAATTTCCTAAAATTGGGTGGATACCCGGAGGATATACCGGATCTATACCAATGATATACCGGGTCTATATCTTGACCTCGGGCCAAAATCCGGCCCATCTGGGCACCCAGGGGGAGGGCCAGGATGCACCAGCCAGCGATCACCGGAACGGGCGTGTTCACGCCCAGCCAGATCATCACCAATGACGAGCTCGTGGCCGCGTTCAACGCCCATGCGGATCTCTACAATGCTGAAAATGCCGAGAAAATCGCTGCCGGCCTGCTTGAGCCCAAGCCCCATTCCTCCTCCGAGTTCATTCACGCCGCCTCCGGCATCGAGCAGCGCTATGTGCTTGACAAGACAGGCGTTCTCGATCCCGAGGTGATGCATCCCTGGCTGCGGGAGCGGGACGACGACGAACCCGGCCAGATGGCCGAAATGGCGCTGGAGGCCTGCACCCAAGCCCTTGAGATGGCCGGGAAAACCGCCGGCGATGTGGATGCGGTCCTCTGCGCCGCCTCCAATCACGAGCGCGCCTATCCCGCCGTGGCCATCGAGATACAGGATCTCCTTGGAATTCAGGGCTTTGCCTTCGATATGAACGTCGCCTGTTCCTCCGCCACCTTCGGTATGCAGGCCGCCGCCGACATGATCCGCTCCGGCAGCATCAGAAGTGCGCTGGTGGTGAATCCCGAAATCTGTTCCGCCCATCTGGAATGGCGCGACCGCGATTGCCACTTCATCTTCGGCGATGTCTGCACGGCGGTCCTGATCGAACGGGCCGAGGACGCCAAGGGCCCGCATTTCCTGATAAAATCCACACGCTGCGCGACGCAGTTCTCCAACAATATCCGCAACAATAACGGCTTTCTGCGCCGCACCCGCAAGGACCATATGGAAGATCGCCGCGACATGCAGTTCATGCAGAACGGGCGCAAGGTCTTCAAGGAGGTCCTGCCCCTCGTCTCCAAGCATATCGCCGATCACATGGCCGACGAAGGCGTCGCCGCGACCGACCTGAAACGCCTCTGGCTTCATCAGGCGAACAAGACCATGAACGACTATATCGGCAAGAAAGTCCTCGGTCGTGACCCTGCCGACGGCGAACAGCCCAACATCCTGCAGGATTACGCCAACACGTCATCCGCAGGCAGCATCATCGCTTTTGCCAAGTATTCCAAAGACCTGCAGGCGGGTGACACCGGCCTGATCTGTTCTTTCGGCGCCGGGTATTCGGTGGGCTCGGTAATCCTGGAGCGTGCCTGACGCGCCGTTCACCTCTGCCGTACTAGGAGGATGTCTCGTCTTCCAGATGCAGTTTCATCTCCAGCAGCACCTTCTGGATCTCCAGCGTCTCGCGCAGCAGGCGTTTGGCTTCGTTGATGGTTATCACACCGTCCGCAATCGACTGGTGATACTCCGCCATCAGCATCGCAAACCGCTGGCTCAGCGCGACCACGTCGGAATTCACCCCGCCCTCACGGCCCTCGTTGGGCCGCGGTTCGTCATAGCTGAGCGTGATGCCCTGCAACTCCGCCAGGGCGGTCGTCACATGGGGGAACTGCGCCGCCGTTTCCAGCGCCGCCACCGCGTCGATCGGAATGAACCGGTCCGCGTGTTCCGGCGCGTCCGAGAAGTAGCGGCCAAGCGTCGCCTTGGACTTGCCCGTGACGTCGCATGCCGCGGCAAAGCCCACATCCTTGATTAACGCCTCGGTATGTTTCTTCAGGTAGCTTCCCACGGATCCGCCCTTGCCCGAAACTGATTATCCGGGGAAATCAAATCGCTTTTTCCCATGATGGTCAATCGCGTCGGATGGCAGGGTGATCCGGCCTCCCGTGTCTGGAGGTGGTTAATCAGTAATCGGCCGTTGTACCTGGCCGATCGGGTGGGGGTTCGTCGCCATGGCCGATCCGGTCTGGCCGGGGTTCGCGCCATTGTGCGGCGAACCCTGTCGCCGGTGTCCATCCCCCGTGACACCGGCACGGCCCGACCGGCCTCACGGAACCGGTCCGATGCCGGCACCCCCACCCGCCATGTCTTGCGCCGCCCCCCGGGCTGGGGCAAATCTGTCAAATGGCCAAGCTCTACTTCCATTACTCAACCATGAACGCGGGTAAATCCACCCTGCTGCTTCAGGCGTCCTACAACTATAACGAACGCGGAATGCAGACCTATCTGTTGACCGCAAATTTCGATGACCGGTCCGGGACCGGCCGGATCGGCAGCCGGATCGGGATTGCCGCCGAGGCCGACACCTATACGCAAACCGATGATCTGCATGCCAAAATCGCGGCCCGCCTGGAACAGGGCCCATGCGCCTGCGTGTTGATCGACGAGGCGCAGTGGATGACCCGCGACCAGGTCTGGCAGTTGGCGCGCGCCGTCGACGATCTGGGTGTGCCGGTCATGTGCTACGGGCTACGCGTCGATTTTCAGGGGCAGCTGTTCCCCGGCTCCGCGGCACTTCTGGCGCTGGCCGACGAGATGCGCGAGGTGCGCACGATCTGTCATTGCGGGCGCAAGGCGACCATGGTGATCCGCGTCGACGAAAGCGGCAAGGCCGTGACCCACGGGGCACAGATCGAGGTTGGCGGGAATGACAGATACGTATCGCTCTGCAGGCGGCACTGGCGCGAGGAAACCGGGGATCGTGGCTGAGCTGACCCTCGTCTCCGGATTCCCCGAGCATCAGAGAGAGCGGGTCGCGCGGCTTTACTGGCAGGCGTTCCGGGGCAAGCTGGGCCGGGTTTTGGGGCCGGATGACAAGGCGCTGCGGTTTCTGACACCGGTTCTGCACGGATCCCATGCCATATCCGCCCTGAATGCAGACGACGCGCTTGTGGGTGTCGCCGGGTTTTCCACCCCTCAGGACACGTTTGTCGCCGGAACCGAAGCCGACCTTTGCAAGATTTACGGACGCTTCGGGGCGATGTGGCGCGGCTTGCTACTTGAGATGCTGGAGCGCCCCAGATCGACGGAGATCCTCGTGATGGACGGGATTTTCGTGGCGCCCGAGGCCCGCGGGCAGGGCGTCGGCTCGGCGCTGCTTGACGGCATCGTCGACGAGGCGAAAGCGCGCGGCTTGACGGGCGTGCGTCTGGATGTGATCGACTCCAATCCGCGGGCAAAGGCGCTTTACCAGCGCAAGGGCTTCGTCGCCGGCACGCCACAAAAGCTGGGACCGCTGAAATGGGTCTTCGGCTTCTCGTCGGTCACGCCGATGATCAAACCGGTCTAGACCGGGTTCGGCAAGGGCTCGCCATCCGCAAGGGCGATCACATTGGCCAGCGCCATCCGCCCCATCGCCTCGCGCACCTCCAAAGCCGCCGTGCCGAGATGCGGCAACAGGGTGACGTTCTCCATCCGCGTCAACGCCTCGGGCACTGCAGGCTCGAACTCGTAGACATCAAGCCCCGCCCCGCCGATCCGGCCGGATTGCAATGCGGCGACAAGCGCCGTTTCGTCGATGACGTCGCCACGCGAGATATTCACCAAAATGGCGTGGGGCCGCATCGCCGCCAGCACATCGGCATCTATGTGGTGATTGGTTTCCGCCCCGCCCGGCAGGGCGATTACAACGATATCCGCCGTGCTCACAGCCTCAGGAAGGGACAGGCGGTCGGCCGGAAAGTCGACGGTCTTGGCGGAGCGGTTGGCATAGACGATGCGGCAGCCGAACCCGAAATGGCACCGCCGCGCAATCGCCTGACCGATCCGGCCCATGCCGATGATCGCGACGGTCTTCCCGGTGACATGCAGGCCCAGCATCTGGGTCGGATGCCAGCCGGTCCACCGCCCCGCCCGCACCATTCGCTCGCCTTCACCAGCGCGACGGGCGGTCATCAGGATCAGCGTCATCGCGATATCTGCGGTGGCGTCGGTGACCGCGCCGGGCGTGTTGGTGACCGCGACCCCCGCGGCCTCTGCGGCGGCGGTGTCGATATGGTTGTACCCCACCCCGAAATTCGCCAGAAGCCTGCATCGCGGCGATGCGGCGGAGGCGAAAACCTCCGCGCCGAAGGCATCGCCAAGGGTCGGGATCACGGCATCCTGTTCAGCCAGTGCTGCGATGCATTCCGCCTGCGTCATCGGGCCGTCCCCGGCGCGGTCGGTAACGTCGAAGCGCGCCGCGGCCGCCGCCATGACACTGTCGGGAAGCCGGCGGGATATCAGCAGTTTCATCAATGCATCCTCTGCCCATTTTCGACCGGGATATCCGGCGCCAAAAGGACGATCCCACCTTCGGGGTCGGAGACACCGAGGACCAGAACCTCCGACCGCATGGGGCCGATCTGGCGCGGGGGAAAGTTCACGACGGCCATAACCTGCCGGCCGACCAGCGCCTCGGGCGTATAGTGGGCCGTGATCTGGGCGGAGGATTTCCTCTCTCCCAGATCGGGCCCGAAATCGATCCAGAGTCTGATTGCCGGTTTCCTGGCCTCGGGGAAGGGTTCCGCACGGGTGACCGTGCCGACGCGGATATCGACCTTCAGAAAGTCATCGAAACTGATCTCTGGCACCGGCTTACCCCTTCAGCGCTCGGGAACGCTCGGCGGCGGCAGTGACCGTGGCCCGCATCAAGGGGCCGAGCCCCGTTCGGGGATCCATCAGAACCTCAAGCCCGGCCTGGGTTGTGCCATTGGGAGAGGTCACGTTGACGCGAAGCTGCTCCGGGGTTTCGCCGGCGGCCATGGCAAGCGCCCCGGCCCCTGCCACCGTGGCCTTGGCCAGATCCATCGCCATCCCATCGGGCAGACCTTCGGCCCGGGCGGCGGCAGCCAACGCATCGATCATGTAGAACACATAGGCGGGGCCCGAACCGGACACGCCCGTTACCGCGTCGATCTGGTCTTCGGTTTCAAGCCGGACCACCTGCCCCACGGCCTCCAGCAGAGCCGCGGCAAGATCCATGTCTCCCGCGTCTGACGCCCCGTTTCCGATAATCGCGGTAATGCCCTTGCCGATCGCGGCAGGCGTGTTCGGCATCGCGCGAACCACACGGGTGTTCTCCCCAAGCGCCGCTTCGAAGGTTGCAATCGGTGTGCCCGCGGCGACCGAAATCACCAGCGTGCCGCCACCGCCGTAGCGGGCGAGTTGCGGCAGGGCCTCCTCCATCATCTGTGGCTTCACGGCGACCAGGGCGATTGCGGGATCGGCAGGCAGATCGGCGTTCAGATGCACGCCCCGTGCTCTCAACCAGTCGGATGGGTGCGGGTCGATCACCCATACCTTGTCGGACGGCAAACCCTTGGCGAGCCAGCCCTCAAGCATCGCCGATCCCATCTTGCCGCAGCCCAGCATCACCAGGCCGCGGCGCTTTACATCAGTGAATTTCATCATCCCTCCGGCATGTGCCGCAGGTGAGACTAGGCCCGGCCAAAGCTCTCCGCAATGGCGACCTGCATCGCCTCGGACGGGGTTGACTCTCCCCAGCAGGCCAGTTGGAAGGCCGGATAATACCGCTCGGCCGCCAGAACCGCCGTTTCCACCATGCAGGAAATCTGTTCGGGCGAGGCGAGTTGCTCGCCGGCCAGGACCAGCCCGTAGCGATACACCATCAGCCGTTGCGCATGCCAATAGCTGAACGCCCCGGCCCAGCATTTGTCATTGGCGAGGTTCAGCGTTTCATAGAGCTTGCCCAGCATCTCCTCGGGCGGCTCCATATCGAACGTACAAATCATTCGCAGGGTTTCGTCATAGGACGACCAGGCAAGCGTGACCGAATAAGTGCGCCACTGCCCTTCGATCGCCATGGCGATCTGGTCGTCGGCGACACGGTCGAAATCCCAATCGTGATGCGTGGCTATCGTCTCCACGATGTCGATCGGATGGATCTCATCGGTCTCGAAATACTGCTCGGAAAGTGACATTGCCCAGGCCTCTTTTTGTTAGCAGCCTCGGCGGGGTCTGGTCTTTTCGACCATGACGCCCACTAGAAGCTGGGTGTCTAACCTATGGGTCGCCGGATTGATCCCGACCCCATACAAGATATGGTGGGCCGTAGAGCCGGGCCTGTAAAGCAGTATTTTTGTGAATTCCCGCGCAGAGCCCCGCCACGCGGCTCTATCCACAGAAATCTGCAAGTGGTCAACAGGCTGCGGTCAGGTGGCCGGATCCGGCCGATCGCCTCAACCGGAGGAGACCAGCTTTTCGTGGTTGAGGCTCCGCCCCAGGCTCGCCCCGACCCATATGCCGACCGACCCGCAGATCGCCGCCGCAAGCAGCGAGTTCCAGACGGAAAACTGCCCTGCGGAGGAGGCGCCAAACGGGGCGGGAGACAGGATCGGCAGATACGATATCAGAACGCCGATGCCCTGCGTCGACAACAGGCTGAGCAGGAATGCCGCCAGACAGGCGGAGGTGCCGGTCCAGATCGGCCAGAACCGCGGATGCGCCAGCAGATCCCGCCGGATCAGGTAGCGGGCAAAAAGGACCGCGACTGTAAGCCCGGGGAGCCAGACAAGGAAACTGACGCCAGCGCCAAGGATCATGCCGAAAAAGGCCGAAAGCACAGCGCCCGAGCCATAGAAGACCGCAAGGATTAACATTTGAACGGCAACGATCACCCCAGTCCAGACCGCACCGACGAATGCGGCACGGAAGACCGTATGAGCGACGGAAGCAACCGGGTCTTGCGAGGGTAGATTTATGATCATGCCATCAGGTTTACCGGCCTAATTGGCCAAAAGGATGGTCATGCCGGGATTACTTTTTGGCTTTAGCGGCCTCAAGCGTCTCAATCCGCGCTTTCAGCGCCTCATTCTCTTCCCGGGCCTTCTGCGCCATTGCACGGACGGCGTCGAACTCCTCGCGGGTCACGAAATCACGATCCGCCAGCCAGCGATCCATCATCGACTTCAGTGCCGTCTCGGCCTCGTCCTTCGCGCCTTGGGCCACGCCCATCGCGTTGGTCATAAGCTGTGAGATATCTTCCATGATCTTGTTGCGGGTCTGCATCAGAGCCTCCATGTCGCCAAGGGCTGATATGGCGGCGCAAGGCGGCGGGATCAAGGTTGACTTCGCCGCAGGCACGCCCCATCCACAAGCCAATCACAGGCAACGGAGACCCTATGCAGGCCGCCATTCCCTTCCCAGACATTTCGCCGGAACTGATCTCGTTTACCATCGGAGGTTTCGAGCTGGCGCTGCGCTGGTACGCCCTGGCCTATATCGCGGCCCTGCTGATCGGCTGGCGTCTGGTGGTGATGGCGGTGCGGCGTCCGGCACTCTGGCCGGGCAACACCGCGCCGATGACGCCGGAGCATGTGGAAAACCTGGTCACCTGGGTCATCATCGGGGTCATTCTGGGCGGGCGGCTCGGTTTCGTTCTGTTCTACCAGCCCGGCTATTACCTGCAGAACCCGGCAGAGATTCCGATGATCTGGCAGGGCGGCATGGCCTTCCATGGCGGGCTTCTGGGCGTGGTCATCGCCGGCGCGCTGTTCTGCCGGGTCCACAAGCTGCCGATGGCCAGCGTGGGCGACGCGATGGCAATGGCGACGCCGCCGGGGCTGCTTCTGGGGCGCATCGCGAATTTCATCAATGCTGAACTCTGGGGGCGGCCCACTGACGCGCCATGGGGGGTGATCTTTCCCGGCGAATACGCGCAAAGCTGCCCCGGCCCGGTTGGCCTCGTGGAACGCGCCTGGGAAACTCTTTGCGCGCGCCACCCCTCGCAGCTTTACGAGGCCGGGCTGGAAGGCCTGCTTCTGGGCGCGGTGATCCTGTGGCTGATCTATCGCCGCGGCTGGCTGAAAATTCCGGGGCAGATCATGGGCCTGTTTCTTGCGGGCTACGGGCTTGGCCGGTTCATCGTCGAGTATTTCCGTCAGGCGGACCCGCAATTCATCACGCCGGACAATCCGCTTGGCCATGTGATTTCGCTCAGCCCTGAAATCGGGCTTAGCATGGGGCAGCTTCTGTCACTACCGATGCTGCTGGTCGGCATTGCCATCATCATCGTCGCCCGCAGGCGCGCCGCGTGACACCGCTTGGGCGTCGATTGATCGCGCGGATCGTCCGGACAGGACCGATTTCCGTCTCGGAATACATGACCGAATGCCTGCTCAATCCGCGCGACGGCTATTACACCACCCGCAATCCGCTCGGCGCCAGGGGCGATTTCATCACCGCACCTGAAATCAGCCAGATGTTCGGCGAAATCCTTGGCCTGTGGCTGGCGCAGGTATGGCTGGATCAGGGGCGCCCCCCCCATTTCGTGCTGGCCGAACTGGGGCCGGGGCGCGGGACGCTGATGGCCGATATCTTGCGAGCCACCACAATCGTGGAGGGATTTCACGCCGCGATGCACCTGGCTCTGGTGGAGGCTTCACCGGTTTTGCGGGCCCGCCAGAAGGCCGCGCTGCGGGGGCGGGAGCCGCTGTTTTGCGACCACGTGGGTGATCTCCCGGATGGTCCGCTCTTTCTGGTCGCGAACGAGTTCTTCGATGCCCTGCCGATCCGCCAGTTTCTGCGGGCGGACACCGGGTGGCACGAACGCCAGATAGGGACCGATGGCAGCCGCCTCTTCTGGGGGCTTGGCCCCGAGCGGGGGATCGCGGCGCTGGATGACGTTCTGCAGACCACCCCGCCTGGCCATCTGGTTGAGCTGAACGCCCCCGCCCTGCCGCTGGCCGAAGAGATCGGCAGGCGCATCGCCAAGGACGGCGGCGCTGCCCTGATCGTGGATTATGGCGATTGGGAAAGCCGGGGCGACACTCTTCAGGCGGTTGCGGGGCACGGCGCGGTCGACCCGCTGCAGGATCCGGGCACCGCCGATCTCACCGCACATCTGGCATTCGGGCCGCTGGCCCGCGCCGCGTCGCCCGCGCGCGCCACCACGCTTATCCCGCAGGGCGTGTTTCTCGAACGCCTGGGGATCGGCATGCGCGCCGAAAGACTCGCTGCGAAACTGAGCGGCCCGGCGCGCGAACAGCATATCGCCGCCCACAAGCGGTTGACGCACCCCGATGAAATGGGAACCTTGTTCAAAGTCATGGGCCTTTGCCCGCCAGACGCCCCGCCATTGCCCGCCCTGGAGCCCGCTGCCCCCGATGTCCCCGGTCACGACACGCCTTGAGCCTCTGACCTCCAGCCTTCTGGACGGCGTGAGACATGGTTTCTTCACCCGGAAGGGTGGGGCCTCTTCGGGTATTTTCGAAG
The DNA here is from genome assembly GCF_003688285.1 of Rhodophyticola porphyridii. Lineage (GTDB taxonomy): Bacteria > Pseudomonadota > Alphaproteobacteria > Rhodobacterales > Rhodobacteraceae > Rhodophyticola > Rhodophyticola porphyridii. The sequence continues at coordinate 141,829 of NZ_RCNT01000009.1, read as the reverse complement.
GCTTGAATTGCGGCGGCGGGTCTTCGGACCAAGCTGAAATCGTCGCCATGAACCGGGACCGGGTCGCCGATGCGATGGGCGTCGACAGGGACCGCCTCGTGACGATCTATCAGGTGCATTCGAGCGACGCCGTCATGGTCACCGATGGCCGCCCCGATCCGGTTCCCCGGGCAGACGGCATCGTTACCGCGACACCGGGCACAGCGATTGCCGTGCTGACCGCGGATTGTCAGCCTGTCCTGTTCGCGGACCCCACGGCGGGGGTGATCGGGGCCGCCCATGCCGGATGGAAAGGCGCCCTGGATGGTGTGCTTGAACGCACGATCGAGGTCATGGTGGAGGCCGGCGCGCGGCGCGAAGATATTCGCGCGGCAATCGGGCCCACAATCAGCCAACGCTCCTATGAGGTCGGTCCGGAGTTCATCGACCGGTTTCTTGACGATGATCCCGAAACCGCGCGGTTCTTCATCAACGGGCCGGGCGACAGGTATCTGTTCGATCTTCCGGCCTACGGGCTGATGCGTCTGCGCACGGCAGGCATTGCGCAGGCGGAATGGACGCGGCATTGCACCTATTCCGACCCCTCGCATTTCTACTCCTACCGCCGGGCGACCCATGAGGGCGCCGCCGATTACGGCCGCCTTATCTCGGCGATTCGGCTTTAACCCTTCCTGACCTCACCGGCCCGTCTCCTTTGGCGGCAAGGCATCGCCGATTTGGGCAAGGTATGGGCAGCCCCTGCCCCGGCTCTGCCTCAAAGCAGCTGGCGTGGTCCATCTAGTTTCATGAAAATCGAGTTGAAACGCACGGCGACGGAGCCACATTTTCGCCACGGATTTTTACGGGAAATTAGGATAAAAGTCGCAAGACTGCCCCATTGAATGTGCAGATTGTTGCAAGGCGGGCAGCGCGCCCGAGCGAGCCACAAGATCTGCACAAAGGAACTGGGACATGGAAACGCGGCGTTGGATGACATCGGTTCTGGCTGAAAGCCGGAAAGACCTGATCCGGATGCCCTGGGAACGACAGGTCCGGGCAGAAAAGCGGGCGGAGACGGGCGAATTGCTCGACAAAGCCAGCTGAAACCATCGAGCGGAATGCTTGCAAGAGAGGGCGGCTAGAATGGCCGTCTTTTCTCTGTTCCTGGACCGGTTCAGAGCGTGATCTCTGTTTCCAGCGCCTTGATCAGAGGTTGCAGATCGTTTTCGAACCGTCGCCACGCCTGCACAGAGCCGCGATTGATCGGCTGGCGGATCTGCGCCACGCTCAAGGTCTTGACCGCCCGCCCGGTCCTCTCGGGATTGAGACAGGCAGGGTCCCAGCTCAACCCGCAGAAATCCAGGAGCTCGCGGATCTGGGGCTCCGGATCGTCTGTCAGCGCCTCGTAGGAAATCACTTTCACGCGGCCCGGCAATCGTTCCTGCCAGGCGGCGGTTACCGTCTCGAAAAGCCGAATGTACCGGCCGATCTCGGCCAGATCATAGGCGTAGCGATGTAAACCGTCGGGAAACTGGTTCTTGTAGATCGACAGGCCCACATCGCGCGGGTCGCGGTCCAGCAGAACGAATTTCGCATTCGGAAGGGCTCGGGCCACATAGCCCATCTGCGCGAAGGTGGAGATGGATTTATCCGTCGGGCGCCCCTTGCCCAGCCTGGCCCGCACCTTGTCGGCCCAGGCTGCGCCCGCCTTTTTCCAGGCCTCCGGAGAGGACGGTCGCCCGGCGCTCTGCGCCTCGACCAACGGCGTGATCGTCTCTCTGAACAAGGCCATCTCCCCGCCCGGGATGACATCGGGATGGGCACCCAGAATCGTCTCCACCAACGTTGTCCCCGACCGGGGCAGGCCGGTCACGAAAATCGGCGCGATATCGGGATACCCGTCGAACTGATCGGGCTCAAAGCTCCTCAGCCGTGACCGCGCCGTCTTCAGATCACTGTCAAATCCATACGGAAATTTCCTCGCCGTGATCCGGTTGGCGACATTGAGATGGGCGAAAACCTCGTCATACCGCGCCTGATCCTCCAGCGCCTTGGCCAGCGCAAAACACATCAGCCGCCTGCCTTCCGGATCGCTGACCCCTTCGGACAGCCGTGCCTCCAGCTCGGCCACATCCGGGGCACCCTTTGCCTGCCTGCGCCCGCGCATGAGCGCCAGCCACGCACCGCCATGGGCGGGTGCGGATTGCAGCGCCGCGCGCAGGTCGGCCTCGGCCCTGTCCAGTTGCCCCAGGGTCTGAAACAAGACCGCGCGCGCAACCCTGGGCGCCGCGGCAGTCGGGGCCAGTGCAATGGCTTCGGTCAGGACGGAAAGGGCGCCGTCATGGTCATCGGCATCGCCAAGCCGTGTGCCCATATGGGTCAGAACCTGCACGGCCGTTCCGCCCGCCTTGATCGCGGCGCGATAGGTCTGTCTGGCCTTCTCGCCCTGCCCTGCGGCAAGCAGATCGTCAGCCCTCGCCACGAGTTCCGCCGCGGTCGATCTGAGGGTCACCCCCGCCGCCTTCGCCTGACGCAGGACCTTTTCGCGGCCCCCCCCGCCGCTGACCCGTGCAAGAGCCTGCCAAAGCGCGGGCTCCTTGGGCTTCAGCTTGAGCGCGCGCCGATACCATTTGGCGGCACCGGGCAAATCGCCCGTTCTGGCGCTGATTTCGCCCATCTGGAACATCGGCTCGGCCAGCGGTTTCTGCTTTAGAATATCCAGATAAGCTTTTCGGGCGTCGGCGAGCCGCCCGGCCTGCTGAGCCTTGAGCGCGGCCTGATACGCCTCGGGTATGGACTGTCGCTTCGGCGGGAGTACCGGCTTCTTCATGCCGACTGGCTCAACCGATCCTCCATGACGTCGAAAGGCACACCCGGGTCGTCCTTGGCACCGCGGATCACCAGCGACGTGCGGACCGATGCGACGTTGGGCGCAGAGGTCAGATGCTCGGTCAGGAATGTCTGGAAGCTGCTCAGATCAGGGGCCACGCATTTAAGGATGAAGTCGATCTCGCCATTCAGCATGTGGCATTCGCGCACCAGCGGCCAGGACCGGCACAGGCTTTCGAAGGCGACCAGATCGGCCTCTGCCTGACTGTGCAGCCCGACCATCGCGAAGACCTGCACCTCGAACCCCAGTTGGCGGGCGTCGACATCGGCGTGATACCCCTTGATATACCCCGCCTCTTCCAGCGTGCGGACCCGGCGCAGACAGGGCGGCGCGGAGATGCCGACGCGCTTCGCCAGTTCCACATTGGTCATGCGGCCATCGTCCTGCAGCTCGGCCAGAATCTTTCTGTCGATCGGGTCGAGCTTGCTGCCTGCCATGGATGGAGCCCCTTCTCGCTTCGCCCCATGTCAGAATCGTCCCGATTCAAGACATGAAGCGCAACAATATTTCGCACTTGCGCAACATATGGAAGAGCTCAAAACCAAATGCAAGGCTTTCCGGTGCTGTATTGGCAAACCCTTTATTCCACCCGCAGTGATCGTTATATCGCGGAAAGCAAGGCTTGTGCCATCCTCTGTCGAAAGCTGCCATCCCATGTCCGAAACCCGCCATTCCCCCGTTCTGATCATCGGTTCCGGCCCTGCAGGCTATACCGCCGCAGTCTATGCCTCCCGCGCGATGCTGAAGCCCGTGCTTGTGCAGGGCATCCAGCCCGGCGGACAGCTGACGATCACAACGGACGTGGAAAACTGGCCCGGCGACAGCAGTGTGATGGGCCCCGATCTGATGGTGCGGATGGAAAATCACGCCAAGGAGATGGGAACCGAGATCATCAGCGATCACATCATGTCTCTGGATCTGTCGGCCCGGCCCTTCACCGCCATCGGCGACAGCGGCACGACCTACACCGCCGACGCGGTCATTCTGGCCACCGGCGCACAGGCGAAATGGCTTGGCCTCCCGTCTGAGGATCATTTCAAGGGGTTCGGTGTGTCGGCCTGCGCCACCTGCGACGGGTTTTTCTACCGTGGGCAAGAGATCGTGGTGATCGGCGGCGGGAATACGGCAGTCGAAGAGGCCCTGTTTCTGACCAATTTCGCCTCCAAGGTGACCCTGATACACCGCCGTGACAGCCTGCGCGCGGAAAAGATCATGCAGAACCGGCTGTTCAAGAACTCCAAGATCGAGGTGCTCTGGAACCATACCGTCGAGGAGATTGTCGGCACGGACGAGCCACGTGGCGTCGAGGGCGTGCGCGCGAAACACGTGGAATCCGGCGAGATTACAGAGGTGCCATGCAAGGGGTTTTTCGTCGCCATAGGCCATTCGCCCTCCACCGAACTGGTCAAGGATCAGCTTGAAATGCACAATGGCGGCTATGTGAAGGTGGAGCCGGGCTCTACCCGCACCTCCATTCCCGGCGTGTTCGCGGCCGGTGACCTGACCGATCACATCTATCGTCAGGCGGTAACCAGCGCCGGAATGGGCTGCATGGCGGCGCTCGACGCCGAGAAATTCCTGGCCGAACAGGATGGCGAGACCGTGGCCGACGCCGGTGTTTACGCCGTTGCGACCGACGCGGCGGAATAGGCGAACGCACGTCCCCGTGCGGGTTTCAAACAACACATTTCGTCCCGATTTCGCCGACGCGACACCGGATCGCTTGAATATGGCCATATTCCAGCACTAGAGAGCGGGGTCAGGGGCGGCTCCGGGGCCGTCTCACGAGTGTTGTCCCATTCAATTTTGGAAACCAGAGTATATGCCCATCCAACCGCTTGCCCCGATCCCCGAGCTTTTTGTCTCCTACGAGTCCGCCCAGAAACTGAAAACAGAGGCGGCTGATCTGCCAAGCTGGGACATGACGCCACGCCAGATCTGCGATCTGGAACTGCTCATGAATGGCGGGTTCAGCCCGCTCAAGGGTTTTCTGACCGAGGAGGATTACACAAGCGTCGTTGAGACGATGCGCCTGGCCGATGGCACATTGTGGCCGATGCCGATCACTTTGGATGTCAGCCAGAATTTCGCCGATGGCATCGAACCCGGACAGGATATCGCGCTGCGCGATCAGGAAGGTGTGATCCTCGCCATCCTGTCCGTCGGCGACAAGTACACGCCCGACAAGGCCCGCGAGGCCGAGATGGTCTTTGGAGCCGATGATATCGCGCATCCGGCAGTGAACTATCTGCACAACGTCGCGGGCCCGGTCTACCTGGGCGGCGCGATCACCGGTATCCAGCCACCTGTGCATTATGATTTCCGCGCCCGCCGCGATACCCCAAACGAATTGCGGGCCTATTTCCGCAAACTTGGCTGGCGCCGCGTCGTCGCCTTCCAGACCCGCAATCCGCTCCATCGCGCGCATCAGGAACTGACCTTCCGCGCGGCAAAGGAGGCGCAGGCAAACCTCTTGATCCACCCGGTCGTCGGCATGACCAAACCGGGCGATATCGACCATTTCACACGGGTCCGCTGTTACGAGGCGGTGCTGGATCAGTATCCCTCGGCGACCACGACGATGAGCCTTCTCAATCTGGCTATGCGCATGGCCGGCCCACGGGAGGCCGTCTGGCACGGGCTGATCCGCAAAAACCATGGCTGTTCGCATTTCATCGTGGGGCGGGACCACGCGGGCCCCGGCAAGAACTCCCAAGGAGAGGATTTCTACGGACCCTATGACGCGCAGGATCTGTTCAAGGAATATGCGGAGGAAATCGGGATCGAGATGGTCCCCTTCAAGCATATGGTGTTTGTGCAGGAGCGCGCCGAATATCAGCCCGCGGACGAGGTGGCCGAGGGCTCGACCGTTCTGAACATCTCGGGCACCGAATTGCGCCGTCGCCTCGCCGAGGGGCTGGAGATCCCCGACTGGTTCAGCTTCCCCGCCGTCGTGGCCGAATTGCGCCGCACCCGTCCGCCCCGGTCCCAACAGGGTTTCACGGTATTCTTCACCGGATTGTCGGGATCGGGCAAATCGACCATCGCCAATGCGATGATGGTGAAGCTGATGGAAATGGGTGGACGCCCGGTGACACTTCTCGACGGCGATGTGGTGCGCAAACACCTGTCTTCCGAACTCGGGTTTTCGAAGGAGCACCGGGACATCAACATCCGCCGGATCGGCTATGTCGCGTCGGAGATTACCAAGAATGGCGGTATCGCGATCTGTGCGCCCATCGCACCCTACACTGCAACGCGCCGCTCCGTGAGGGAAATGGTTGAAGCCTATGGTGCCTTTGTCGAGGTGCATGTGGCAACCAGCATCGAGGAATGCGAACGCCGTGACCGCAAGGGGCTCTACAAGCTCGCGCGGGAAGGCAAGATCAAGGAATTCACCGGAATTTCAGACCCGTATGAAGCCCCCGAGGCCGCCGAGCTTGTTGTCGACACCGAGGGGATGGAGGTCGATTTCTGCGCGCAGCAGGTGTTGCTGAAGCTGGAAAGCATGGGTCTGATCGCGGGCTGACCGCAGAATGCAGGGGGCGCCCCCAGTCGCCGTCGGCACCCCCCGGCGGCAGCAATCCCGAACGGCAGACTGACCCGGGAGAACCCCGCTATTGGTCGGTGGCGGGTTCGGTCGTACCATCCGGCGCGGCCTCGGTCGTATCGGGCTCAGCCGCCGGTGCCGGCGCGGGTGTGGCGGCGGTTTCGGTTGCCTCCGACAACCTCCCATCCTGCCATTCGCCTTCGACCACCTGACCGGTTGCATAAGTCATCATGCCGATCCCCTGACGCCGGCCATTCACGAACACGCCTTCGTAGACATCGCCATTGGCATAGGTCGCGACACCGGTTCCGTTGATCTCTCCATCCGCCCATTCCCCGGTATAGGAGAACCCGTCAGGCATCCGCAGGGTCCCCGTGCCGGAACGCTGACCTTCGGCAAACCCTCCGTCATAAATGGTGCCATCGCCATAGGTGGCGATCCCCTGCCCGTGACGCAGGCCGTTTTCCCACGCGCCTTCGTAGCGGTAGAGAAATTCGGGCACATCATACCCCGCCCCCGCCGCCGCAGCGGCCTCGGCGTCATATTCGGGATTGGGCTGCGTCATAACGCCTTGCCCGTGCTGACGGGCGTTCAGAAACTGACCTTCGTAAACCAGCCCGTTGGCATAGCGTGCGATCCCGAACCCCTGGATGACACCGTCGACCCAGTCCCCCTCGTAGCTGGACCCGTCTTCATAGGTGATGGTGCCGCGTCCATGGGCCAGATCGTTGCGGAACGTACCCTGATAGATCGATCCGTCCGGATAGGTGACCTGCCCTTCGCCTTCGATCCGCCCTTCGGTCCATTCACCCACGTAGAGATACCCGTCCGCCCCGGTGAACGTGCCCTGACCGTGGCGGCGGTCATCGGCAAACTCCCCTTCATAGACATCGCCGTTGGAATACCGCACCACGCCCCGGCCCTGCCGCTGGCCATTGATCAGCGTGCCTTCGTAGACATCTCCATTGGGTTGGGTAAGCACACCCTCACCGTTGATCTGCCCGCCGGCCCATTCCCCTTCGTAAACGACACCATCTGCCATCTCCAGCCGGCCGGTTCCCGCCCGCTGCCCGGCCTCGAACTCACCTTCATAGACCGCGCCATCGGGATAGGTGATCGTTCCGCGGCCATCCTTAAGGCCGTTGTCCCATTGGCCCTCGAACCGGTAGCCGTTGGGGCTTTCCATCACGCCCGTCCCGTGATGCAGCGCGTTCTGAAATCCGCCCTCATAGCGCACGCCATTTGCATAAAGCGCCACGCCCTGCCCGTTGATCAGGCCGCCAGACCACTCCCCCTCATAGGTGGAACCGTCGGCAAATGTGATCATCCCGAAGCCTTCGGGCCGTCCGGCGGCGAAGGTGCCCTGATAGATCGACCCATCGGGAAAGACCGCGCGGCCCTGGCCGCGGATCTCGCCATCGACCCATTCTCCGGTGTATTCATACCCGTTGGGCAGACGATAGGTGCCCTGCCCGTGCTGAACGCCATTGCGGAACTCGCCCTCGTAGATCCCGCCATTGTCGTAGATCTCGATATCCACCTGCGCCGCGGCGGCACCAGACAGCACCAGACCAAACGCTGCCGCCCCGGCCAAATGTCGGATCATACCCCACCCCGGCTTATGCACGTTACGCTCTCCCCGTTTCGATCCTGTTGTCCTGATCCGTCCCAAACCTAGGTGAGGACCCGGGGGCTCGCAATGCATTTCACGGGCAAGAGCTGCACCATGGCTTGGCCCTGCGCGCCGTTCTGCTAAACCAGCCCCACAGAGATTGCCGAAAGTGTGACCCCGATGGCCCAGACCTTCCGCCTGACCCTGGCGCAACTGAACCCCACCGTGGGGGATCTTGCCGGCAACGCCGCCAAGGCGCGCGCTGCATGGCAAGAGGCGAAGGCGGCCGGTGCCGACATGATCGCCTTTCCCGAGATGTTCGTCACCGGCTACCAGTTGCAGGATCTGGTGCGCAAACCCGCCTTCGCCGCGGATGTGCAGCGCGTGCTGCAACAGCTTGCAGAGGATTGCGCCGACGGCCCGGCTATTGGCATCGGCGGCCCGCTGCCGGCCGCTGACAAACCTTTCAACGCCTATTTCATTCTCCAGGACGGGCAAATCAGTGCTCAGGTGCTCAAACATCACCTGCCGAACTCCAACGTCTTTGACGAGAAGCGGTATTACCATGCCGGCGACCCCGCGGGACCGGTCAGGATCGGTCCGGTGCGGATCGGCGTACCCATATGCGAAGATGCCTGGTTCGAGGATGTCACCGAGACGCTCGCCGAAACCGGGGCCGAGATCCTGCTGGTTCCAAACGGCTCGCCCTACCACCGGGGCAAGTTCGCGCTCCGTCAGATGCTGATGGTGTCCCGCGTTGTCGAAACCGGGCTGCCGCTTGTCTATCTCAATCTGCTTGGCGGCCAGGATGATCAGGTCTTCGACGGCGCCAGTTTCGTGCTGAACCCCGGGGGCGTACTGACCCATCAGATGCCCGCCTTCGAGGAGGGGCTCTTCCATGTCGATTTCGAAGAAACCGATGCAGGCTGGCGCGCGCTGGATGCAGACAAGGCCAGGCTTCCCGATGCCTGGGAAGCCGATTACCGCGTGATGGTGGAGGCGACGCGGGATTACCTCGCCAAGGCCGGGTTTTCCAAGGTCGTCCTCGGGCTCTCGGGCGGGATCGACAGTGCCATTGTGGCGACCATCGCCACCGACGCGCTTGGCGCGGAGAATGTGCGCTGCGTCATGCTGCCCTCGGAATACACCTCCGAAACCTCGCTGGAAGACGCCGCCGATCTGGCGAAACGCCTTGGCACCAAACTCGACACTGTTCCGATCTCGGGGCCCCGCGCCGCGGTGACCGAGGCCCTGGGCCCGCTTTTCAACGGGACACAGCCGGGCATCGCCGAGGAAAACATCCAATCCCGCCTGCGTGGCGTGATCCTGATGGCGCTGTCGAACAAGTTCGGCGAGATGCTACTGACCACGGGCAACAAATCGGAGGTCGCGGTAGGCTATGCGACGATCTATGGCGACATGGCGGGCGGTTATAACCCGATCAAGGATCTCTACAAGACGCGGGTGTTCGAGACGTGCCGCTGGCGCAATGCTAATCACCGGCCATGGATGAAGGGCCCCGAGGGCGAGGTGATCCCGCCACGCATCATCGAGAAACCGCCCACGGCGGAGTTGCGTGAGAACCAGAAGGACGAGGACAGCCTGCCGCCCTATGAGGTTCTCGACGACATTCTGGAGATGTTGATCGACAAGGAAGCCTCCGTCGCCGATTGCGTGGCCAAGGGCCATGACCGTGAAACGGTGAAGAAGATCGAACATCTGATTTATATCAGCGAATACAAACGGTTCCAGTCCGCACCAGGCGCCCGCCTGACCGAGCGCGCTTTCTGGCTCGACCGGCGGTATCCGATCGTCAACCAGTGGCGCGACGACGGACAGGGCTAGTCGCCGTTCCGGAGACACAGATTATAGGGGGGGATCGATCGGTGCGGCCTGCCTCGTTTTATGCCCCTTCGGTCCGCGGCGGGCAAAGGCGCGGGAGATAAACCCCCGCAGCCGGTGTGATGGCTGCGGGGGGTGCCGATCTCGGGAGACTCGGGCACATTGGTCAGAAGGTGAAGGTCGCCGAGATCTCAAGCGTCCGTCCCGGCTGCGACAGGCCGTTGGGATAAATCTGGTAGGTCTCGTCGAAAAGGTTGTCGACGCCGATGCGGAACGTGCCATTGGCCAGCGGGCCGCGGTCGGGAGCGAAGGTCGCATAGAGATCCAGAACCTCGTAGGAGGGCCCTACCGACCCAGTCGTCGGCACCCGGTCCTGCTCCGCGGCGAATGTCGCGCGCGTGCCGAGTTCCCATGCGTCATTCGGCCGGAAGCCACCATGCAGTGTGAGCCGGTCCTGCGGGATCGAGCCGAGCCAGTCGCCGTCATCCCCCTCGCCACGCGCGATGCCGATGCCCGCGCCGAGGAACCATGTTTCAGCGTCGTACTCGGCCTCGGCCTCGAAGCCCCAAAGTTGGGCATCCACATTGCCGCTGCTGGTCGTCCCGCCGGCTATGTCGACTATTTGCTCGATGTAGTTCTCCACATCCGCGAAGTAGACATTCGCCGCAAAGCTCAGCCGGTCGTTTGACTGCCAGACGCCGCCACGCTCAAACCGGGCGCCAAGCTCCACTTGTGTGGATTCCTCCGGCTTGAGATCGGGGTTCGGCACGAAAAAGTTGTTCGGCCGACCCGGAAAATGCAGCCCTGAACTGTAAAGCTCGCTCAGCGACGGCGCGCGGAAGGCACGGGCGAGATTTCCGTAAATCTGCCAGTCTTCGACCGGCCGATAGCTGAACCCGATCCGCGGCGAGAAGAATGTCTCGGACACTTCGGCCAGCGAAGGATCATCCGGGTCGCGTTCGTATTGGTCAAATCGCAGACCCGCGATCAGATCGAATTGCGGGCTCAGTTCCATCGTGGCTTCGGTGAAGATGCCGATGGTCGTGGCTTCCGCATTGGGGAAGGCCCCGCGCGGCGCACCATCACGCAACCCCTCCTGGGTATCCCGAAACATTTCGAAGCCGTAGACCAGATCAATGGGCACACCGAAATCAAGGCGCGATCGGTTGGTGACTTCCAGCCCGATGGTGTCATAGCGCGTTTCGTCCAGACGCGAGACGTCAACGCGGTTTTCGGTGATATCGAGCTGTTCACCATAAATCAGAACCGAGAGATCGACGGCATCCGAGCCGGAGGGCGCATAATCCCAGCTCAGCCGAAAACTCCGGACGCTTGCCTCCCGCTCTACAATGGGGTTGCCACGGCCCGGGTCCGGATTTCCGCTGGAATTGGCCGGCGTCAGCCCCTCGTCCTCGAAGGCCGAGAAGCTTAGCTCGATCCGGCTGTCGGCGCTTGGCTCGAACCCGACCTTGATCAGTCCATTTACAAGGTCGATCTCCGAAAACGGGATCTCCGCGCCGCCGCCCGACTCCATGTTTTCACCAAGCTGGCGCGCACCAAGGAACAGCATCGCATCCCATGCCCCCCAATCCGCGAAGACGGTCGAACTGGCGTTGACCGCATCCCCGTTCGACGAATAGCCAAGGCTTAGGCGGCCGCCCATGGTCCGCCCGGGCGCCAGCAGATCCGAGACATCGCGGGTTTCGACCGAGATGACGCCGCCAAGCGCCCCCGATCCGAACAGGGTCGAGCCCCCGCCGCGGATCACCTCGACCCGTTGCACCAGATCGGGATCGACGAAGAACCGCCCCCGATGGGCCTGCCCGAAATTGAACCGCCCACCATCGAAACGCAGCACGATCTGTTCGTCGCGGAACCCGCGGATGTTCGGCTCCTGTGAGATGCCGCGCGGGCCACCATCTATCGACAGGCCGGGCACATCGCCGATCAGTTCCTGAAAATCTCCGGCCTGTCGATTTTCCAGCGTCTCGCCTTCCACGACCGATACGGATACGGGCGTATCCAGAAGCGCGCGTTCGTCCCGGAAAGCGGAGTTCAGCAGGATCGGATCGAGTGTGAAACCGTCGTCCTGCGCCCGTGCCTGCCAGGTGATCCCGGTTGCCAGAAGTGCAGTGGTCATCGTCAATATGCTGCGATGCATCATATTCCCCCATGTGTTGACTGTCCCTGTCGCGGGACCTGCCATGGGGTGGGTCGCGAGCCTTGTCCGTCCTTTAAAGAATCCTGACAGATTAAGTCAAGTATTGGGATGATAATATAGTCTACTCCGATCAACGCTTTCTGATCGGAACGTTAAATGTGCGTTGCGCACCCGGCGGCGGAGCGGGGAAAGGGGCCGCATTGCGCACCAGGTTCAGTGCCAGACTGTCAAACTCCGCATTTCCGGAACTGTGCAGCACCGAGATAGCCGAGAGAGCGCCGGTATCGCCCACGGTGAAGCGGATCACCGACGTTCCGTCGAACCCCGTCACGGGCCAGCGCACTTGGCTCAGATGGCGGGTGATGAGGGACGGATACTGGGCAGCCCCCCGACCTGACCGCACGTTTTGGCCGGCGCCAGCTTCGCGACTTTGCGCGGACCGGCCCCGGGCTTCGCCGGAGGATTGACCGGCCCGGGCGTTGGCGTCGGCATTACCTTGCGATGCCATTGCCGCTGGCGGCGGCGTACGTGCAGGCTCCGGAGCGACCGGGGCCGGTATGGGCGGGCGTTCGGCGCGCGGGATCGGGCGCGGCGTGTCTGCGCCTGGCGTCTGTTCGACCGGCGCGGCACGGCCGACCACCCGCTCCGGAACCGGCGCCGATGTCACGGTCACTTCTGGCGAAGGCGCAGCGGCCACCACCCTTTCCGTAGGGAGGGCCGAAACCGGCGTCGCGGGCAGAACCGGGATTGCATCAGGGACAATCGGCGCGGAGTGCGCGCGCACGACCTGTTCCGGCGCTGGCGGGCTTTGAAGGGTCGCTGACTGGATTGTGGCAGGCGCAAGCGGCAGGGGCGGCGCCGCCCCGACACGATCCGCCACGGGTTCCATCGGGGTCGTTTGCGTCCGATCCGGAGCGCTATGGACGATCCCGGTTGCGGCATCCCTGAAATTGTCGCCGATCATGGCGATCTGTGCCGGACCGCCGCCCGGCATGGAGACAGGTGCGACCGGCGCGACAAGCAACCCCAGACCGTGGACAAAAACTGATGCGGCGCCCGCCAGCCCCACCCCCCAAAGCGTCCGGCCTCTCACCTGAGCCCCCGTTCGGTGACGATCCGGATATCCGACGCCCCGGATGCGCGGAGTTCGCCTGCGATTTCGATCAGCCGGATGGCGGGCAGATCCCGATCTGGGATCAGCCGCAGGGCGACCGCGTCTTCCTGCTCCGAAAGGCGCGCGGCAAGATAGGCCTCCGAGGTGATTTCCGCGCCCCGAAACATCAGCCTGCCGTCGGCTCGGATAACAGCCGCATCGGGCGGTGAACGACCCTCAAGCTGATCGGTTCTCGCCAGCCGGACCTCGCGGTCAAGGGGCGGCGCGACGGCGGCCGCGACGAGAAAGAAGACCAACATCAAGAACACGATATTGATCAGCGCAATCATCGGTTCGGCGCGGCGTCGTTTACGGGGTGAAGCAAGGGCCATGGCCGCTATCCCAACACGCTGACGGCAAGCCAAGGCTTTGCCCGGAGCAGAACCAGAAGATCGACGAGACGTTGGGACGAGACCTCCCCGCCCACTGCCAGAAGCAGTGTCACTGTCTTGCCCGGCGGTCTGCGCTCGAACAGCGCTGCGGACAACGTGTCAAACGTGACCGCGTCACCGTTCAGGCTCAACCCGTCGGGCTCCAGCCGCAGGAAAACCGGAGGTGACCCGCCCGGTTCCGCATCGCCGCCTGCGTTCTGCAATGGCAGTTCGGCAAAGCGTGTGAAGGTGGAACTGAGCATGAAGAACAGCAGAAGCAGAAAGATGACATCGATCAGCGGGGTCAGCGCCGCTGGCCGCCGCCGGAACGCGGTACCCCTAATGGGCATCGGCGAATTCCAAGCGCCCGTGATGGCCCTGCACCGCGGGTTGGCGGTTTCTGCGCGAGGATAGCGGCCTGAACAACGCCTCCAATGCCAGATCCGCGCGGGCCCGGTCCCGCGCCGCACGGCTTTCCAGCCAGGTGAGCGCCAGCGCTGTCGGCATGGCAAGAGCCAGACCCGCCGCCGTGGTCAGAAGTGCCACCCAGATGCCACCGGCCAGAACGGACGGATCGACCGCATCGCCCGCGGCCTGCAGCGCGCGGAACGCATCGATCATGCCAAGCACGGTTCCGAAGAGGCCCAGAAGTGGGGCGACCTGTGCGATGCTGTCGAGCAGCCGGAAACCGCTTTCGACCCTGGCCAGCCGCGCCTCCGCCATGGCGGCAAGCCGGGGTTTGAGCTCCGGGTCGCCTGCCAGTGCCTCGGCCAGGACCGGGGCAAGATGGTTGCGGCTTTCCGACAGCAGCATTGCGGCCTGTTCCCTCTGGCCCGCGTCCCATGCGGCCATCGCCCGGTCTATCGCGCGATGTCGTCCGACACCCAATGTCATGAACTGCCAAAGCTTGTAGAAGATCACCGCAAGGACCAGAACCGACAGCGCCAGCAGAAGCGCGATGACCGGCCCGCCCAGATCTAGCAGATCGGTCAGGCGGTCGGTGGTGAATTGCAGGCCCGTCATCCGATCAGCTCCAGCTCGGTGCGTGTTTCGAACCTCAAACGTTCGGCGCAATCGACGGGTCCGGCACATTCCGCGACACCGTTGATCAACACCCGGCCAAGCGTATCGCAGCGCAGCTCCGCCAGATCGAATTGCCGGACACGCGGCGTGCCGGCCGGCAGCGCCCCGAAATCGAACACCGTCAGTTGCGCCACCCGGCCCTCGGCATCGATCAGAACCGTTTCCAGCGCAAAGCTCCCGATATCCTCCGCAAGGCCGTTTCGGGCCATGAAGGTCAACCGACACGCGGTGTCGATCTGGTCCACTCGGTTGAGCTCCAGCATGACATCGGCGGCGGCGTCCTGTGCTTGCGAAGAGGTCGCGGACGCAAACAGCGCCAGAGCGAACGATAAAGGAGAATAGGGTGAAAGCCGGGTGAGCATGTCCGCTCCTGTATCTGGAAACAGGGTTGTGGTCAGGCTGGCACCAAACGGGCTTGCGCGATTTCGGGTCGATCGGGTCGGAGTTTTCATATCCCGACTTGATCCTCCTACGAAAGCCGATAAAAACTGTCAAGAATAGCCAGGCCCGGTCTGCATCGACCGATACCCCGCATCTTTCGAGTTTCATGCAAGAGGATACGGCCATGGCTTCCCCCGATACGATCGACATCTCGATGTCTCCCGCCGCACTTCGCGACGCGATGGCTGAAAACACAGGCCTTCGCGCCCGCGATCTGGCAACAAAGCTGCGCGTCACCGAGGCCGAACTGGTCGCGGCGCAAATCGGACACTGTGCAACCCGGATCGAGGCGCATCCCGACAGGCTGATGCCGGCGGTCTGTACCCTCGGCGAGGTGATGGCGCTCACCCGCAACGACAGCGCGGTGCACGAGCGAACGGGTCGCTACGAAACATTCCATCCCGGCGCGCATGCCGCAATGGTTCTGGGCGCGGAAATCGACCTGCGGATATTTCCGTCAAGCTGGGTTCATGCCTTTGCCGTCACCAATCAACGCGATGCCGGCCCATCCAGAAGCTTGCAGGTGTTCGATGCAAGCGGCGACGCGGTTCACAAGATCTACCCGCGTGACGGGACCGATCTGGCCGCGTGGGACCGTCTGGTGGCCGCACTTGCCACCGGCGATCGCTCTGACAGGCTCGTGCCAGCGGCACGCCAGGATGTCGAGCCTCCGCGCAGCCGTCCGGAGAAAACGGAGGAACTGCGCACTGCCTGGGCCAGAATGACCGACACTCATCAGTTCCTGCGCCTCGTGTCCAGGATGAAGATGAACCGGCTTGGTGCCTATCACATCGCGGGCGCGCCCTTTGCCGAAGCGCTGGCCCCCGGCGCACTGAACAACGCGCTGATCGCGTGTTCCGAAGGCGCCATACCGGTCATGGTTTTTGTCGGAAATCGGGGCTGCATTCAGATCCACAGCGGCGGCATCGAGACGCTGAAAGCAATGGGGCCATGGCAAAACGTGCTTGATTCACGATTCAACCTGCATCTGCGGCTCGATCATGTTGCCGAGACATGGCTGGTGGAAAAGCCCACGAAACGCGGGCCCGCTCTCAGCATCGAGGCATTTGATGCCAGGGGCGGCCTGATCCTGCAGCTGTTCGGGATGCGCAAGGAGGGCGCGGAGGATACGGACGCGTTTGGCGACATGACACGGGCGCTTCCCCGCCTGCCGAAATCACCCGACGAGGCCTGACGCCGCGCCACCTCACGCAGGATGCGCCGCTCCCGAGCCAGCCTGCGGATGACCTCGCGCGGCCCATGTGGGTCGGCAAGAGGGAAAAGCATGCCGGGATGGGCCCGCGGCCCGTCCCCTCAACTGAACTTCCGAAACAGCCGCGTCATGTCGAACAGTTCGTCCAGCTTGTCGAACCGCTTCTTCGTGTCGGGCCAGCAGTTTTCCTGCGTCGCGGCAATCAGGGCCTCCACAAGCATCATCGTTGCGATGTTGCTGTCCCATGCGGAAGGGATTTCGGCCCAGCAATTGAAGACGAGTTTCGCCGTTTTCGACACGGGCGAAGCCCACTGATCGGTGATCAGGATAATGTTCACATCGCGCGGCGCCACCAATTCGGCCAGACGCTCGATATTTGTCTCGTAACGGCGGACGTCGAAGACAAGCAACGTGTCGCCGGGCTCCATATCCAGAACGTAATGCGGCCATGTGGCCGAAGACGAGGTCATATGGGTGACGCGTTTTCGAATGGCCTGAAAATGGGTGAAGGAATAATCGGCCAGGGCCCGCGTGATACGCCCGCCCACCACATACAGCCGACCATCGGTATCCGACAGCATGTCGACCGCCTGATCGAACTGGCCCAGATCCACATTGGCGAATGTCTGTTCAAGGTTGTGGGTCACCGCTTCCGCGAAGCGATTCAGAATATGGGAATCCGGCGCGGCAGCCGCCCAGTTGGCGCGGCGTTGCGTCGGGCCCGAGGCGCGCGCCTCAAGCTCGCGCAGAAGCGCCTTGTGGAACTGCGGAAACCCCTTGAAGCCCAGCTTCTGAACCATTCGCGTGACCGTTGGCGTTGAAACGCCTGCGTTTTCCGCCACGGCGGTGATCGAGGCCAGCCCGCCAGACGGGTAGTTTTCAAGCAGCGCCTTGGCGAATTTTCGTTCCGATTGCGTCAGCGATGCATATTGCTCGCGGATCCGTTCACGCACTGTAACATCGGGTTTCGGCACCGATCCGTCATCCTTTCTCTGCTGCATTCTCAGGCAAACTGCCCCGGTCCAAGATGCTCTGCCCGGCCCGCCCGATCACGACTGAAAATATATTGACACAAAGATATTGGTGAGGAAAGATTTTTCCAGTTGCCGGGAATCCTCCATGTCCGCCCTCGTCGAAACAGAACAAGACAAGGTTGTCGAAACCTTCAACCCGACGCGGTCCGGGCCCGTGGTGCTGCTGTGTGAACATGCATCCCACCATATCCCCGCGCAATTTCAGGACCTTGGCCTTGCCAAAGCATCCCGGCATAGCCACGCGGCGTGGGATCCGGGCGCGATTGGCGTGGCCTTGAACCTGTCCGACCTCTTTGATGCGCCGCTGGTGGCCGGGCGGGTGTCGCGTCTTGTCTATGACTGCAATCGTCCGCCGGAGGCCGCCTCCGCGATGCCCGACCGGTCCGAAGCCATCGACATACCCGGCAATCGCAACCTGACGCCCGAAGACAGATTGGCGCGCGAGCAGTCGATCTACCGCCCTTTTCTGGCAGCGGTGGGCACCGTGCTTGACCGCAGGCAGCAGGCCGGAACCGACACGGCGCTGGTCACGGTGCACAGTTTCGCGCCCGTTTTCCACGGCCGACCCCGCGATGTCGATATCGGCATCGTGCATGACGCCGACGCGCGGCTTGCCGATGCGGTGCTTGAGCGGGCGGCGTCGCTGCCACATCGCAAGATCGGCCGCAACGACCCCTATGGCCCCGAGGACGGGGTGACCCATTCGCTCAAGCTGCACGGAATGGCCCGATCGCTGCCCAATGTCATGATCGAAATCCGCAATGACCTGATTGGCACCCCGGCGGAACAGCACCGGATCGCTGCGGAGCTTCACAGCATCCTGGCCCCGGCCCTGACAGAGGTGGGAGTGCAAGCAGGGGGGCCGCCCCATGCCTAGGATCATCCTGGCCTATATCCGAGCCATCGACAGCATGAACCGGTTTATCGGACGGATCGCGATGTATCTGATTTTCGTGCTGGCGGGCATCCTGCTCTGGAGTTCGATCTCCAAGACGTTCTTCACCCCCGTACACTGGACGTTGGAGACGGCGCAATTCGTGATGGTCGCCTATTATGTGCTCGGCGGCCCCTATTCCGTACAGCTTGGCGCGAACGTCCGGATGGATCTGTTCTACGGCAACTGGTCGCTGCGTACCAAGGCCTGGGTCGATGCGTTCACGGTGATGTTCCTGATCTTCTACCTGGGCGTCCTTTTCACCGGCGCGATCAGTTCCACCGCTTACTCTCTTGGCTATTTCGGCACCGAGCCGTTCGGTTTCTTCCGGGATCTGCTGGTCGCCTTCGTGACCGGCGGGCCGGGTGCCGCGGCCGAGATGCTCGGCTTTCTGGAGCGCAGCCCGACGGCCTGGCGCCCTTATCTCTGGCCCATCAAGGTCACGCTTTGCATCGGTGTCTTCCTGATGCTGTTGCAGGCGCTGGCCGAGTTCTTCCGCGATATCGGCCGCATTCGCGGGGTGGCGCTCTGATGTCCTACGAGATGATCGCCACGCTCATGTTCGCCTCGATGATGCTGATGCTGTTCACCGGGCAGCGGGTCTTTGCCGCGATCGGTTTCGTAGCGGCCTTGTCGAGTGTTCTACTCTGGGGAACGGGTGGCGTCGAAATCCCGTTCTCCTCGGCCATGAAACTGATGCAATGGTATGTGCTGCTGACGCTGCCGATGTTCATCTTCATGGGCTATGTCCTCAGCGAAAGCCGGATCGCCGACGATCTTTACCGGATGTTCCATGTCTGGATGGGGCCGCTGAACGGCGGGCTGGCGATCGGCACCATCGGCCTGATGGTGCTGGTCTCGGCGATGAATGGGCTGAGCGTAGCCGGCATGGCGATCGGCACGACCATCGCCCTGCCCGAACTGCTGCGCCGGGGCTATGACAAGATCATGGTCACCGGCGTGATCCAGGCCGGATCGTCGCTTGGCATTCTGGTGCCGCCCTCGGTCGTGCTGGTGCTCTATGCGCTGATCGCCCGGCAGCCGGTGGGGCAACTCTGGCTCGCCGGTGTACTTCCGGGGCTGATGATGGCGGGCATGTTCATCCTCTACATCTATGTCCGCTGCCGGATGCAGCCCGATCTGGGCCCGCCGATCGACAAGGAGGAACTGAGCAAGGTCACACTGGCCGAAAAGCTCCGGCTTCTGCGCGCCGGCCTGCTGCCGCTTGGCATCTTTGCCGCGATGATGGTGCCTTTCGTGAATGGCTGGACATCGCTGGTCGAAAGCGCCGCCGTGGGGGCGACGACAGCCTTTCTGGTGGCCGTGGTCAAGGGGCGCATGACGCGGGAGGTTTTCGAAAACTCGGTCCGCAAGACACTGATGATTTCCTGCATGTTCATGTGGATCATCCTTGCCGCGACTGGATTTGGCGCCGTTTTCGACGGGCTCGGCGCGGTTCGGGCCATTGATGCACTCTTTACCGAACAGCTGCATCTGAGCCCCTGGACGATCCTGATCCTGATGCAGCTCAGCTTCATCATAATGGGCACGTTTCTGGACGACACGGCCATGCTGGTGATCGTGGCGCCGCTCTATGTGCCGTTGGTGGGCGAGCTTGGTTTCGACCTGATCTGGTATGGCGTGCTTTACACGATCACGACGCAGATCGCCTACATGACACCGCCATTCGGCTACAACCTGTTCCTGATGCGTGCGATGGCCCCACCCGAGATCAGCCTTGGCGACATCTATCGCTCGATCATTCCCTTCGTGCTCGTAATGGCGCTGGCGCTGACCCTCGTGATGGTCTTTCCGCAGATCGCACTGTGGCTGCCCGGATATGTATACGGCCAATAAATCGACAGATCCCGTGAACCGGGGCGCGATATTCAACAAGGAGAAAACCAATGACCACCAGACGCAAGTTCCTCACCACGACCACGGTGGGCGCCGCCGCCGCAACCCTTGCGGCCCCGGCAATCGCGCAATCCACCATCCGCTGGCGCATGCAGACCTATGCAGGCGCCGCCCTGGCCGAGCATGTGATCACGCCTGCGATCGACATGTTCAACAAGATCGCCGGAGACCGGATGCAGATCGAGCTGTTCTACGCCGATCAGCTTGTCCCCACCGGGGAGCTGTTTCGCGCGATGCAGCAGGGCACGATCGATGCCGTGCAATCCGACGACGACTCGATGGCCTCGCCAACCGAGGTAACCGTGTTCGGCGGCTATTTTCCCTTCGCATCGCGGTATTCGCTCGATGTGCCGGTGCTGTTCAACCAGTACGGGTTGAATGAGATCTGGGACGAGGCTTATTCCGCCGTGGGTGTGAAGCATATCTCGGCGGGCGCGTGGGATCCCTGCCACTTCGCCACCGTCGAGCCGATCCGGTCACTGGCCGATCTGCAGGGCAAGCGGGTCTTCACCTTCCCGACCGCAGGCCGCTTCCTGACACAATTCGGGGTCGTGCCGGTGACGCTGCCATGGGAGGATATTGAGGTGGCCGTGCAAACCGGCGAGCTGGACGGCATCGCGTGGTCAGGCATCACCGAGGATTACACGGTCGGCTGGTCGAACGTGACCAACTATTTCCTGACCAACAACATCTCCGGCGCATGGGCCGGATCTTTCTTTGCCAATATGGACCGCTGGAACGAGTTGCCCGACGATCTGCAAACCCTGTTCCGGGTCTGCACCGACCAGTCGCACTACTACCGTCAGTGGTGGTACTGGGGCGGAGAGGCCCATCTGCGGGTCCATGGCGAAGACCTCGAACTGACCACGATACCGGACGAAGAATGGGCCCAGGTGGAAGCCGCGGCCCAGGTCTTCTGGGAAGAGATCGCGGCGGAGTCGCCCACCAAGGCCCGGGTGGTCGAGATCATCCGCCAGTACAATGCCGATATGGAAGCCGCAGGCCGGCCCTATCGCTACACCTGATCCGGCGGCCCCGGCGCCAGGGTGCCGGGGCCACCCAACCCTCTGTAACGGAACACGTATCATGCAAGCGCCTTTGAGTTTTGACGATCTGAAATCGCGGGTTGCCGCAGGCGATATCGACACCGTGCTGGTCTGCCTTGTCGATATGCAGGGCCGGCTGATGGGCAAACGCCTTCACGCGGCGCATTTCATTGCCTCTGCCTGGGAAGAAACCCATTGCTGCAACTATCTTCTGGCAACCGATCTGGAGATGGCGACGCCGGGTGGCTATGCCGCCACCAGTTGGGAAAAAGGCTACGGCGACTACGTGATGAAGCCCGATCTGTCCTCGCTGCGGCCGGTGCCATGGCTTGATGGCACGGTGATGGTGCTTTGCGATGTGCTGGATCACCACACCCATGAGGAGGTCCCCCATTCCCCGCGCTCGGTTCTGAAAAAACAGGTCAGACGGCTTGAGGAGATGGGCTACCAGGCGATGATGGCAACCGAGCTTGAGTTTTTCCTGTTCGAGAAAAGCTTCGACCAGATCCGCAAGGAGAAATTCCGCGATCTGGAGCCGATTTCAGGCTATAATGAAGATTATCACATGCTTCAGACCACCAAGGAAGAACATGTGATGCGCCCGATCCGAAATCACCTGTTCGCCGCCGGTATTCCCGTCGAGAACTCCAAAGGCGAGGCCGAGACCGGGCAGGAAGAGATCAACATCAGATACGCGTCCGCGATGGCAACGGCGGAGCACCACAGCATCGCGAAACACGCGATCAAGGAAATCGCCTTTCAGCAGGGCCATGCCGTGACCTTTCTGCCGAAATGGCATCATGACAAGGTCGGCAGTTCCTCCCACGTTCATCAATCGCTCTGGAGGGATGGGCAGAACGTCTTCCACGATCCGAACGACGCGCTCGGCATGTCGGACCTGATGAAAAGCTACATGGCCGGGCTGATCGCCCATGCGGGTGACTACACCTATTTTCTGGCCCCCTACATCAACAGCTACAAGCGGTTCCAGAAGGGAACTTTCGCGCCGACCCGCACGGTTTGGTCGGTGGACAATCGCACCGCGGGTTTCCGGCTCTGCGGCGCGGGGACCGGCTCGGTGCGCGTCGAGTGCCGGATCGGCGGATCCGACATGAACCCCTATCTTGCCATGGCCGCATTGCTGTCGGCCGGGATATGGGGCATCGAACAGGGTTTGCCGCTCAGCCCGCCATTCAATGGGGATGCCTATGAAGGCGATCTCAGCCATATCCCCGGCACCCTCCGCGACGCGCGGAGCGCGCTCCACCGCTCTGCCATGCTGCGGGAGGCCTTGGGCGACGACGTGGTCGACCATTATGTGCGCGCCGCCGAATGGGAGATCGAGGAGTTCGACCGTGTCGTGACCGATTACGAGATCGCGCGCGGGTTCGAACGCGCCTGAATGAAGGCACCGCATCGGAGCCGCCCGGAAGCCGCACGCCAGTTTGAAAGCGCCAACATGACAAAGACTCTCACCTGCATATCGCCCATCGACGGGTCGGTCTTCGCCGAGCGGGAGACGCTCGACATGGACACCGCCCGCGCCCGTATCGCCCGCACCCGCGCCGCGCAATCCGCCTGGGCGGCGCGCCCGCTGCAGGATCGTATCGATCTGGTCATGGCGGGCGTCGCCGCCGTGGGGGCGATGAATGACGATATCGTCCCGGAACTGGCATGGATGATGGGGCGCCCCGTTCGCTATGGCGGGGAATTCGGCGGCTTTGACGAACGCGCGCGCCACATGGCCGGGATCGCCGAGGCGGCGCTTGGCGATATCGATGTGGGCGAGGATGCCGGTTTCAAGCGGTACATCCGGCGCATAGCTCATGGGGTCGTCTTCGTCGTAGCGCCGTGGAACTATCCCTACATGACGGCCATCAACACCGTCGCCCCGGCGCTCATCGCGGGTAATACTGTTGTTCTGAAACACGCCACACAGTCGCTTCTGGTGGGCGAACGAATGGTTCGCGCCTTCCGCGAGGCCGGTTTGCCCGAAGACGTGTTCGTCAATGTCTTTCTCGATCATGACACGACGGCGGGTCTGATCGCGGAAAACGCGTTCGATTTCATCAATTTCACCGGTTCGGTCGGCGGCGGGCGTGCGATGGAGCGGGCGGCCGCGGGCACCTTCACCGGCCTTGGGCTGGAGCTTGGCGGCAAGGACCCGGGCTATGTCATGGAGGATGCAGATCTTGACGCGGCGGTCGACACGCTGATCGACGCGGCGATGTTCAATTCAGGCCAATGCTGCTGCGGGATCGAACGGATCTATGTGCATGAAAACCTGTTCGACACTTTTCTGGAAAAGGCGAAGACAGTGGTGGAAGCGTATGTCCTCGGCAATCCGCTCGACCCTGCCACGACACTCGGGCCGATGGCCCATAGCCGCTTTGCAGACGTCGTGCGCGACCAGATTGCCGAGGCCGTGTCCCGCGGTGCGACCCCGGTCATCGACACCGCCCGGTTCGACGATGACGGCGGCGCCTATCTTGCGCCGCAAATCCTGATCGACGTGGATCACGCAATGACCGTTATGCGAAAGGAAAGCTTCGGGCCCGTCGTCGGAGTGATGAAAGTCACCTCCGACGACGAGGCCGTGGCCCTGATGAATGACAGCGCCTTCGGTCTGACCGCAAGCCTCTGGACCCGCGACCTCGACCGCGCGGTGCGGGTGGGCGACCGGATCGAAACCGGCACGGTCTTCATGAACCGCGCAGATTACCTCGATCCCGGCCTCTGCTGGACTGGGTGCAAGAACACCGGGCGCGGCGGCGGGCTGTCGGTCATCGGATACCACAGCCTGACGCGACCCAAGTCCTACCATCTGAAGAAGGTCACCTGAGATGAACCTGACAGGAAACTGGTCCTACCCCACAACGATCAAATTCGGTGCGGGGCGTATCGCCGAACTGCCTGAGGCCTGCCGTCAGGCCGGCATCTCCAACCCGCTTCTGGTAACCGACAAGGGTCTTTCCGGTCTGCCGATCACGGCCGCCGCGCTGGACATCCTAGATGCCGCCGGGCTGGGGCGCGCGCTGTTCGCGGAGGTCGACCCGAACCCGAACGAGAAGAATCTGGATGCCGGCATCGCGGCCTACCAGGCCGGGGCGCATGACGGCGTGATCGCCTTTGGCGGCGGCTCGGGGCTCGACCTCGGCAAGATGGTCGCCTTCATGGCGGGCCAGACCCGGCCGGTATGGGATTTCGAGGATGTGGGCGACTGGTGGACCCGCGCCAACGCCGACGCCATCGCCCCGATCGTGGCCGTGCCCACCACCGCGGGCACCGGTTCGGAGGTCGGGCGCGCCAGCGTCATCACCAACTCCGAAACCCATGTGAAGAAGATCATCTTTCACCCGAAAGTGCTGCCGAGCGTGGTGATTGCCGACCCGGAACTGACTGTCGGCATGCCCGGTTTCATCACCGCCGGAACCGGCCTTGATGCCTTCGCCCATTGCGTGGAGGCCTTCAGCAGCCCGCATTACCACCCGATGAGCCAGGGCATCGCTCTCGAGGGCATGCGTCTGGTCAAGGACTACCTGCCACGAGCCTATGCGGATGGCACCGATCTTGAGGCCCGCGCCAACATGATGAGCGCCGCCGCCATGGGTGCCACGGCCTTTCAGAAGGGATTGGGGGCGATCCACGCGCTGAGCCATCCGATCGGGGCGATCTATAACACCCATCACGGCACCACGAATGCGGTCTGCATGCCCGCCGTTCTGGAATTCAACGCCCCCGCGATAGAGGCGCGTTTCGACATGGCCGCCGCGTATCTGGGCATATCGGGCGGGTTTGCCGGGTTCTGCGCTTTCGTGCAGCAGATGAACGACCGCCTGAACATCCCGCGCGGCCTGCGCGAACTCGGCGTCGACGACACCAAACTCGACAGGCTGACCGAGTTGGCGCTAGCGGATCCAAGCTGCGGCGGAAACCCGATCCCGCTCACGGCGGAGAACACGCGCCAGTTGCTGCTGAACTGCCTCTAACAGGGATGGCTGCATCGCGACTGCCCTGACTGGCAAGCGCTGTGGCAGGGTGGCAAAAGCGGACCCTCCCATCGCAGCGCGGGGAACTCTCCGGATCTCCGACCGCTTCGGCGGATGTCGCAGGGTCTTTGGAGGAGGATGGCGCGGAAGCGCAGGATCCCGGCCCGCGCCCCCCGTAGATCAAGGGGCGGGGCCGGGGTTCTGCCGGCAAAGGCGTTATGGGCTGGGGGGTGCCCGGTTTCAGCGCTCTGCCAACAAGAAACGTGCTTCGTAAGCCTTCAGGGTTTTGCGCGCCGCATGATAGCCCGACACTCCATCGTTCGTCGCAAGCTCTGGGAACAACTCGAAAATCTCGTCCCGCTGAGCCTGGTCGATGCCCTTCAACGTGTAGGCGCCGGGCTGAAAGCTCTCGGTCCATGCGCCGTTGGACAACACCACCTGATGCTGTTCGAACATGAAGTGGATATAGGTCGTTTCCGCGACGGGGACCTGTTTGATGCCATTGGCACCCACCATGTGTTTTGCCGCCACCAGAACCTCGCGGTTGTCGAAATGGACCTCGGCGATCTCATTCGCGATGAGAATCCGGTGGTTCGGGCTGACCAGCATGTCCCGTTCGGGCAGGTCGCCTCCCAGAGAACCCGCTCTGATCAGGATCGGTCTGAGATGCGGATTGGCTGCAAGGGCGTTGCCGTCGAGACCCTTCTGCCCCACCCAGGAGATTTTCTGAATGCCGTTGTCACGGGTGATGACCCGGTCCCCGACCTGCAACTCCTCCACCAGCCGTTCGCCGCGCGGGGTCATGATGGTGGTGCCCGGCGTGAAGCAGGGAATGACCTTCTCGATCTCCTCGAAGGTCATGGTCGACCCGTCCGCGAAGAACACCGTCCCCTTTTCGGAATTGTCCGGATCGTATTCGATCCGCTCCACGTTTTCGCCCGAGACGTCCAGCACATCGGTGTCATCGGAAAAGCCGTCACCGTCCAGATCCGGGTCTTCGCCGCCGACCACATGGTCGCCGCCGCTGCCGCCGACGAACAGATCGTTGCCCAGACCACCGGAAAGCTGATCGGCATCCTGCCCACCGGTGATCGTGTCGTCACCCGCGCCGCCGCTGATCGTGTCGGCACCCTGTCCGCCAAGCAACCGGTCGTCGCCCTCGCCGCCATCGATGCTGTCTTCGTCGACGCCGCCATCGATCAGATCGTCGCCCGTGCCGCCGGACAGCACATCGTCGTCATCGCGGCCGAAAATCGTATCGTTGCCGGCGCCGCCGGTAATCGTGTCGATATTGTTGTCGGGCAGCAGGTCACGATCATCGGGAATGTCGAACAGATCGTTGTCGAGACCGCCATAGATCAGATCGTGGCCCTCGCCACCGTCGATAAGGTCGGACCCTTCGCCACCGGTAATTATGTCATCGCCCGTGCCGCCGATTACCGTATCATCGTCGATCCCGGCGTCGATAAGGTCGCTGCCCGCGCCGCCATCGATACTGTCGGCATCGTCACCGGTTGTAATCGTGTCATCGCCCGTGCCGCCGAAAACCGTGTCCTTGTCGTCATTCGGGTCGGCATCGGGCGTGCCAAAGCCCGGATAGGGCGTATCGAAGGCCGGGTCCACGTCATTGCCGGCATTGATCACATCGTTGCCGTCATCGCCTGCGATCTTGTCGCTGCCTTCACCGCCGGTGATCTTGTCATCGCCCGAACCGCCCTGAAGCGCATCGTCTCCGATATTGCCATCAATGGTATCGTTGCCCGTGCCGCCCTCGACCCGGTCATCACCCGCGCCCGCATCGATCACGTCGTTCCCGCCGAAGCCCCGGATCAGATCGTCATCGCCCGTATCGCCGGGCAGGATGGCGTCGTTGCCATCGACGATGTCGCCATCGCTGTCGACGTAGTCGGGCACGATGGTGTCGGCGCTATCGGTGCCTTCGACGATACCGTTATTGATGCCCTTGACGGTGAAGCTCACCGTCGCGGTCGAGGTTGCGCCAGTCCCATCGGCCACGGTGTAGGTGACGGAGGTCGTGGCCGTCTGGTTCAGGCCAAGACCGTCGAACTCTCCGTTGGCGGAGAAATCCACGCTGCCATCCACATTGATAGTGAACAGGCCGCCATTGTCGCCCGCAACAGGTGCGCCCACATTGCCCGCGGGAGCGCCCACGCCGACGACGCTCAACACATCGCCTTCGGGGTCGCTGTCGGCCCCGGCGCCGGTGTCATCGGTCAGCACGTTGCCGTCTACGTCGCCCGCACCCTCGCTCCTCTCAACAGTATAGGCATTGCCGACGGCGACCGGGCTGTCGTTGGCCCCATTGACCGTCACCACGACCGTGGCCGTATCGGTGCCGCCATTCCCGTCCTCGACGGAATAGGTGACTGAGGTAGTGGCGGTCTCTCCCTCGCCAAGGCCGTTGAAATCATCCTTCGGATCAAACCGCAGGGTTCCGTCTGCATTGACGGTGAAGACACCGCCGTCACTACCAGCTATCTCGGCGCCCAAGCCATCGGCGGCACCGTTCACGGCCGTCACACTGAGCGGTGTGCTCAACGTATTGCTGTCATTGCCCAGAACATTGCCCAGCACCGCGGCGGCATCATCCTCGCCCGTGCCGAACGCATCGTCTTTTGCATCGGGCCCGGTGCCAACATTCTCGCCACGCACCTCTTCGATCTCGACAAAGTCGATCTTCGCGCCGGTTGGCTTGCCATCCGCATCGACGAAGATGACCCGGCCGTTCAGACCGTTGCCATTGGCATCCGCGATCGGCTGGCCGGTTCCGTCGGGACCCGCAAGATAGAACTGACCCTGACCGGTCAGGTCGAGCACATCGTAATCGCTGCCGCCCGCCCCGCCGTCGACATAATCGCCATCGGCGCCAAAAATCACGTCGCGGTCGTTGCCGCCATAAACCCGGTCGGCCCCGCTGCCTCCGATCAGCGTATCGTTACCGCTTCCGCCATAAAGCTTGTCGTCGTGGTTGTTGCCGTACAGCCGGTCGTTACCACCGTCACCATAGACCGTGTCGTTGCCATCGCCGCCATAAAGCGTGTCATCGCCCGAGCGGGCCGTGCTGTAGGTGTATGTGTCGTCGATGATCCGGTCGAACTTCACGTCCGAAATGAAAATCTTAGAGTTCGAGAAGAAGCCTGAATTGTCATCGGCATGCTGGATGTAGAGCGCGCGGATCGGGCCATCAATGCTCACAACAGCGGTGCCGGAGCTTGAGGTGGAGGTCGTATCGTTGTCGTTATAGGCCCTGATCTGATCGCCATATCGATACAGGTTGCTGCCAAGGTTCAGATCGACTTCGACCCGGCTCCCATTGGCGGCCACCGCCCAAACTTTGACGAACTCCACGTCCTGATCGATATCGGAGATGGTGAACTGAACGTTCGACACATCCTTCGAGAACGTCATCGTGTAGGTGCCATTGTCACCATTCTTCGCATCGGATTCGAGGCTGGAGTTGCCGCTAATGCCCGAGATGCCGCCAGTATTGATCGAGTGACTCTCGAACTCCGTCTGGATCGAGGACCGCGACGGCGTCGACACCCAGACATCTACGTCGCCCGTGTCCTGATGGACGGTCGTACCTTCGATGGACTGCTCGTCGCGATATCCCAGTTGGCTCCAGCGGAAGATCTCGGTTTTGGTGCTGCCCGGCGTTATATTGGCGTCGGTCGTATCGCCTTTCAGCACGTCGTTGCCGTCTTCGCCATAGATGCGGTCGTCCCCGGAACCGCCAATCAGCGAATCCTCCGAACTCCCGCCCCTGAGATCGTCATTGCCGCGCCCGCCATAGACCGTATCGTCGCCACTGCCCGCGCGGACCGTATCATTGCCGTCTCCGGCTATCACCTTGTCGTCGTTGGAACCGATACGTCCTCTGATCGCATCGCGCCCGTCGATGCGGTCGCCGTTTCGATCCGTATAATAGGAAGAAATGTAATCGCTGCTGTTCGTCCCGCCGACGATGCCGTCTTTCTTGCCGCTCATACCAAGCCCACTTTCTACCATCTCTGGCCACGGGCGCACGCCGCAGACAGAGCTTTTACGCAGGCTCCGAAGATGCCCGACACTATATGAGGCGCACGCCGCCCCGGTTCGTCACATATGGTTGCAAGCCGGGGTATCGCCCCCGGAACCGCACCGTCGCCGGGCACCGTTCTGATGTCCGGCCATGCGCTCCACGGTAGTTGTCCCTCTAACCCTCAAGCGCACCAGACTTGGGTAAAACCGGAACCGTTTCCAGAAAAGCCCCCTTTTTCGACATGTGCCCTGGAAAGCGCTGCGAAGCCTGGATTTGGAGGGTCACAATACCCGCGGGGAAGCGCCGTAACCCCTCCGAATTGTTTCCACGCGCGCAACCGCACATAAGAAGCGGAGAGGCAATCCCCTGCAATCAAAAGATTTTTAGTCAAGTTTTCGAGTAATGCGCCTCAATCGTGCGAACACTGTCCCGGGAACGGAAACCCGTCGATCCAAGGCGAGCAAGGCGTTAACTTTTTTCCGGCCATCGCTCCGCGTCGTCTTCGTTCGTTTCCTGAAGCGCGACAATCATTTTAACGGCAGGTCACAGTCGAGATTCCCGAAACATCGTTTGCCGCATCGATTCGCGCCTTGACCGGTCAGACGGGCCTCGGGGCCCGACAGGACGCGATACCCGGGTTATATCGAGTAGTCATCGATAAGCGGGCTTGGCTTGGCCAACTGCTCCAGATCCGCCAGATCGGTGATGGTAACCCTCTGGCCATCTATCTCGACGCCATAGGGTCGCAAGGACTTAATGGCGCGAGACAGATTTTCCGATGTCATGCCCAGAAAAGACGCAAGACGGCGCTTTTCGAGGTTCAGATCGAACTGCATGGCGCGGTCATGTGTCGTGTGAATGCGCAGGATGTAATTCGCCAGCCGTTCGATGGAGCTGCGCAGCTTCAGATCCTTGGTGTTCTTCACGACCGAACGGTAGCATTGGGCCAGTTCGCTGACGACGGCGCGGGCAAAGCGGCTGTCGGTTTCGAACACGTCGCGCACATCCATGGACGGGATCAGCACCAGTCGGCTTTTCTCCATTGTACGCGCCGACATGAGGTAAGGCGCATCCTTGATCGTCGCGGCCAGTATGAAGGTGGAGATCGGGCGCACGGTTGCCATGGTCGTCTGTCGCCTGTTCCAGGCCGCGAACAACTCCACGCTGCCGGAAATCACCACATGCAGGAAATCTGCGGGATCGCCCTCGGTGATCAATTCGACCTGTGGCGGAAAGGTCTGGACATAGGCGCCGCGGATCAGCGCCTCGAAATTCTGGTCCTCCATCTCTTGGAACAGCGGCAGGGAGCGAATCTCCGGAACGTCGTTATCGCGCATCGGTCCCCCTAAGGTGCCACATGACAATTGCTTTCAGCAAACTTGATAAATGTCAAACAGATCCCGTGCAACTCTTTCGCCCGCAATTGATACGCGTATCCAGAGGGCATGAGGTATTTCTCTAGTCCATTTATTTTAAACAGAAAAATCCACTTTCTTGATCTGCATCAAGCCGCAACGCAGAAATCCGGCGCCCTGTTCTCCCCAGATACGGCGCTTGCCCAAATGCGCTGACGCTTGGAGGGACCGAGATGGAGCTACAGAACAAGGCCACGGCGTTGTGGTCGAATTTCCTCAACGTGAAGATGGTGCAGATCAGGACCTTCCACATGACGTGGTTCGCCTTCTTCTCGTGCTTCTTCGCCTGGTTCGGCATCGCTCCGCTGATGAGCGTCGTGCGCGACGAGTTGCAACTGACCCCGGAACAGATCGGATGGGCGATCATCGGGTCGGTCTCGATGACCATCTTCGCGCGACTCTTCATCGGCTGGCTCTGCGACCGGATCGGACCCCGCAAGTCCTACACGTGGCTTTTGCTGATCGGTTCGCTTCCGGTGATGGGCATCGGCCTTGCACAAAGCTTCGAGACCTTCCTGCTGTTCCGCGTGCTGATCGGCGGCATCGGAGCGGCCTTCGTGATCACTCAGTATCATACATCCGTCATGTTCGCGCCGAACGTGGTCGGCCAGGCAAATGCCACCTCGGCGGGCTGGGGCAATCTGGGTGGCGGCGTCACGCAGTTTGTCATGCCGCTTCTCTTCTCCGTCATGGTTATCGGGTTCGGGTTTTCCGAAGCGGTCGGCTGGCGGCTGTCGATGGTCGTGGTCGGCGTGATCATCTTTTTGACCGGCATCGCCTATTACTTCCTGACGCAGGACGCACCTGACGGCAATTTCGACGAGCTGCGCGCGCAGGGCCGGATGGAGGAGAAGAAGAAAGTCACCGGCAATTACATGCATGCACTGAAGGACCCCCGCGTCTGGGTTCTGTTCGTTATCTATGGCGCCTGTTTCGGCATCGAACTGACGGTGAACAACGTCGCCGCCCTCTACTTCATGGACTACTTCGATCTGAACCTCGTGACGGCGGGCTTCGTCGCGGCCTCCTTCGGCCTGATGAACCTGTTCGCCCGGACCCTAGGCGGCATTTTCGGCGACAACTTCGGGTCGCTCTGGGGCCTGAGAGGGCGCGCGTTCTGGCTGTTCATCTGCCTGTTCTTCGAAGGCTGCGCCCTGATGGTCTTCAGCCAGATGAGTGTGCTGTTCCTTGCGCTGCCCTCGCTGATCGTTTTTTCGTTCTTCACCCAGATGGCCGAGGGCGCGACCTATTCGGTGGTCCCGTTCATAAACAAGAAGGCGCTTGGCGCCGTGGCCGGCGTCGTGGGCGCGGGCGGCAATGCGGGCGCGGTTCTGGCAGGCTTCCTGTTCAAGAACGTCATCGACTGGTCGGAGGCCTTCTTCATCCTCGGCGTGATCGTCACCTGCGCGTCTTTCCTGGCTTTTCTGGTGCGCTTTTCGACCCGGCAGGAAGATGAGGAAAGGGCGGCCTTTGCAGCGGCCAATATCGAAACCCTGCGCAGACGGGCCGAGAAAGCCAACGCCGCGCTGGATGAGGGTCTGACCGCCCTTGCCAGACGCGAGGGCCGGACACCCGCCCAGTAACACACCTTCCAAGGGGTCGCGCCCGATGCGGCCTGCCCACCAACCCGACAACCGCCGAAAGGACCTTTCCAATGGCGAGCACCTCGACACCAACAGCCAATCGCGGCCCCGTGCTGACCGACTGGCGCCCGGAGGACCCCCAATTCTGGGAAACGACCGGCAAAGCCATCGCCACCCGCAATCTCTGGATCTCGATCCCGAACCTTCTTCTGGCCTTTTCGGTCTGGATGGTCTGGTCCGTCGTGGTCGCGAAGATGCCCGCCATCGGGTTCGATTTCTCGGTGGGGGAGAGGTTCTGGCTGGCCGCCCTGCCCGGCCTGTCCGGGGCCACGCTCAGGATCTTCTACAGCTTCATGGTGCCGATCTTCGGTGGCCGCAAATGGACGGCGATCTCCACCGCCTCGCTGCTCCTGCCCGCGCTTGGTATCGGTTTCGCGATCCAGAACCCGGACACCAGCTATGTCACCTTCCTGCTCCTCGCGCTGATGTGCGGCTTCGGCGGCGGCAACTTCGCCTCTTCCATGGCCAATATCGCCTATTTCTATCCAAAGAAAACCAAGGGCAACGCGCTGGCGCTGAATGCGGGGCTCGGGAATCTCGGCGTTTCGGTCATGCAGTTCGTGGTTCCGCTGGTCATCACCATGGGCGTGTTCGGCGCCATCGGCGGAGAACCGCAGCAACTCAGCGACGGCGGGCAACTATTCCTTCAGAACGCGGGCTTCATATGGGTTCCGTTCCTGGCCGTCAGCGCCATCGCCGCCTGGTTCGGCATGAACGATATCGCCGATGCCAAGGCCTCGCTCGGCGATCAGCTTTCGATCCTCAAGCGGTACCATAACTGGGTGATGTGCATCCTTTACACGGGCACGTTCGGGTCGTTCATCGGCTACGCGGCGGGCTTCCCGCTGCTGATGCGGACCCAGTTCCCCGAGGTCGACGCCCTGCAATTCGCCTTCCTCGGCCCGCTTGTCGGCGCGCTCAGCCGCGCGGCCACAGGCTGGGTGTCGGACAAGTTCGGCGGCGGACGGGTGACGTTCTGGGTGTTCCTCGGCATGATCGTCGCGGTCTTCGGCGTGCTGCAGTTCCTGCCCTCCGAAGCGTCGCCCACCGGAAATTTCTGGGGCTTCTTCGCCTGCTTCATGGCGCTGTTCTTCCTGACCGGGGTCGGCAATGCGTCGACCTTCCAGATGATCCCCTCGATCATGAAACAGGAAATCCCGCGTGTTGAACCGCAACTCGATGCCACCGCGTCGCAGCGGATGATCGAGCGCGAGAGTGCCGCAATCATCGCCTTCACCTCGGCCATCGCCGCCTATGGCGCCTTCTTCATCCCCAAGCTCTACGGCACGTCGATCTCGATCACCGGGGCACCGAACGGCGCGCTCTGGGCGTTCCTCGGCTTCTACGCGATCTGCGCGGTGATCTGCTGGATCTACTACAGCCGCAAGAACGCACCGGTTCCCTGCTGAACCAATGAAACATCCGCTGCGCCGTTTCAGGCGGCGCGGCCCCCGCTTCTAGGAGACAGCCAAATGAGCCACCTGCTGGACAGATTGAACTTCCTGCAATCCAAGGAACTGGAGCAGTTTTCGGGCGGCCATGGACAGGTCACCCGCGAAAACCGCGATTGGGAGGAGACCTACCGGAACCGCTGGCGGCACGACAAAGTCGTCCGGTCGACCCATGGGGTGAACTGCACAGGGTCATGTTCGTGGAAGATTTACGTCAAGTCCGGGATCGTCACCTGGGAGACGCAGCAAACCGATTATCCACGCACCCGGCCTGATCTGCCCAATCACGAGCCGCGGGGTTGCGCGCGCGGCGCAAGCTACAGCTGGTATCTCTACTCCGCCAACCGGGTGAAGAACCCGCTGGTGCGCGGTCGGCTGATGAAGGTCTGGCGCAAGATGCGGGAGACGTTGAGCCCGATCGAGGCGTGGAGCAAACTGCAGGCCGATCCGATCCTGCGCGCCTCCTATGTGGAGACCCGCGGCAAGGGCGGGTTCGTCCGCGCAAGCTGGGACGAGGCGACCGAGATCACGGCAGCGGCCAACGCCTACACCGCCAAGACCTACGGGCCCGACCGGGTGTTCGGCTTTTCCCCGATCCCGGCGATGTCGATGATCTCCTACGCCGCGGGCTCACGTTACCTCTCGCTTCTGGGGGGTGTCTGCATGTCGTTCTACGACTGGTACTGCGACCTTCCGCCGGCTTCGCCGATGACCTGGGGCGAGCAGACCGACGTGCCGGAATCGGCCGACTGGTACAATGCGGGCTACCTGCTGATCTGGGGCTCGAACGTACCGCAGACCCGGACGCCCGATGCTCATTTCTATACCGAGGCGCGCTATCGCGGCACCAAATCTGCGGTTATCTGCCCGGATTACTCCGAAGCCGCCAAGTTCGGCGATGTCTGGCTGAACGTGAAACAGGGCACCGATGCGGCCCTCGCCATGGCCTTCGGTCATGTGATTCTGCGCGAGTTCCATCTGGACCGTCAGGCCGAGTACTTCGAGGAATATACCCGGAAATACAGCGATTTCCCGATGCTGGTGAAGCTGGAGCGCAAAGACGGCCGCCTGATCCCGGGCCGCTTCCTGCGCGCCGACGATCTGGATGGCAAGCTGGGCGAAGAGAACAACCCGGAATGGAAAACCGTCGCGCTGGACACGGTCTCCGGCAGGATGGTCGCGCCCAACGGCTCCATCGGCTACCGGTGGGGTGAAGACGGCGAATGGAACCTTGAGGAGCGCGCCGGCGCGGCAGAAACCGAGCTGAAGATATCTCTGATCCTGGATGAGGATCATGACGATGTCGTGGGCGTCGATTTCCCCTACTTCGGGGGCGAGGCCACGCCGGAGTTTGCCACCGACGCAGACCATCCAGATGTGCTGACCCGCAACATCCCGATCCGCAAGGTGCAGACGGCCGACGGCGAGATCCTCGTGGCCACCGTATTCGACCTCTTTTGTGCCAATTACGGGCTTGACCGTGGGCTTGGCGGGGACTGGGTCGCCGCAGATTACGCCGACGAGGTTCCGGGCACCCCGGCCTGGGCGGCGAAAATCACCGGTGTCCCTGCTGACAAGATCATCCATGTGGCCCGCGAGTTCGCCCTGAACGCCGAAAAGACGAGGGGCAAATCCATGGTCATCATCGGCGCGGCAATGAACCACTGGTATCACATGGACATGAACTATCGCGGCGTCATCAACATGCTGGTGATGTGCGGCTGCGTGGGCCAGTCGGGCGGAGGGTGGGCCCATTACGTGGGTCAGGAGAAACTGCGCCCGCAAACCGGCTGGCTCCCCCTGGCCTTCGCGCTGGACTGGGGGCGCCCGCCCCGGCACATGAACTCCACCTCCGCATGGTATGCGCACACTGATCAGTGGCGCTACGAGCAGTTGACGGCAAACGAGATCATCTCGCCCACGGCGCCGGATGGCGACTGGGACGTCACGATGATCGACTACAATATCCGCGCCGAGCGGATGGGCTGGCTGCCATCTGCCCCGCAACTCAAGACCAATCCGCTGGAGGTCGCGAAGGCGGCGAAGGAAGCCGGCAAGGAGATTCCGGCCTATGTCAGCGAGCAGCTGAAATCCGGCGCGCTTGAAATGTCGTGCGAAGATCCGGACGCGCCCGAGAACTGGCCGCGCAACCTGTTTGTCTGGCGCTCGAACCTTCTGGGCTCCTCCGGCAAGGGCCACGAGTATTTTCTCAAGCACCTGCTTGGCACCGATCACGGCGTTCTGGGCAAGGATCTGGGCGAGGAAGGCAAGCAACTGCCGCGGGAAGCCAAATGGCACGAGGAGGCACCGCGCGGAAAGCTCGACCTTTTGGTGACGATCGATTTCCGAATGTCCACCACCGCGGTCTATTCCGATATCGTCCTGCCCACGGCCAGTTGGTACGAGAAGAACGACCTCAACACCTCGGACATGCACCCGTTCATCCATCCGCTGCAAGCAGCGGTGGACCCGGCCTATGAAAGCAAATCGGACTGGGAGATCTTCAAGGCGATCGCCAGGAAGTTTCAGGAGGTGGCACCCGAGGTTCTGGGCCGCGAGACAGATATCGTCGCGGTGCCGATCCTGCATGACACGCCGGGTGAGATCGCTCAGGACCAGGTGAAGGACTGGAAGGCGGGCGAATGCGACCTGATCCCCGGCAAGACCGCCCCGAACTTCGTGGCGGTGGAGCGGGACTATCCGGCGCTCTACGACCGTTTCGTCGCCCTTGGACCGCTGATGGACAAGATCGGTAACGGCGGCAAGGGCATCAGCTGGAACACCGAGACCGAGGTTCAGCACCTGCGCGAGCTCAACGGCGAATGGCAGGACGGCCCGGCGAAGGGCTGCGCGAAAATCCTCACCGATATCGACGCCAGCGAGGTCGTTCTGATGCTGGCGCCCGAAACCAATGGCGAGGTTGCGGTGAAAGCCTGGGAGGCGCTGTCGAAAGCCACGGGCCGCGAGCACGCGCATCTGGCGCTGCCCAAGGAAGATGAGAAAATCCGCTTCCGCGATATCGCGGCGCAACCGCGCAAGATCATCTCCTCACCCACATGGTCCGGTCTTGAGAGCGAAAAGGTCTGCTACAACGCCGGTTACACCAACGTGCACGAGCTGATCCCGTGGCGCACGCTGACAGGGCGCCAGCAGCTTTATCAGGATCACCTCTGGATGCGGGCCTTCGGCGAGGGCTTCATGTCCTACCGACCGCCGGTGGATCTGAAAACGATCACCGATGAGGTGAACACCGATACCGGCGAACCGCATCTGGTGCTGAACTTCATCACTCCGCACCAGAAATGGGGTATCCATTCCACCTACTCCGACAACCTGCTGATGCTCACGCTCAACCGGGGCGGTCCGGTGGTCTGGATCAGCGAGGCCGACGCCAAAAGCGTGGGCATCGCGGATAACGACTGGGTCGAGGCCTACAACGTCAACGGCGCGCTGACCGCGCGCGCGGTCGTGTCTCAGCGCATTAAAAACGGTACGATCTTCATGTATCACGCCCAGGAGAAGATCGTGAATACGCCCGGCTCCGAGAAGACCGGAAACCGCGGCGGGATTCATAACTCGGTCACCCGCGCGACGCTGAAACCAACCCATATGATCGGCGCTTACGCGCAGCAATCCTACGGCTTCAACTACTACGGCACCGTCGGATCGAACCGCGATGAATTCGTGATTGTGAGGAAAATGCGGAAGGTCGACTGGCTCGACGCTCCCGCCACCAGAACGGAGGCAGAAGCATGAGGATCCGCGCGCAAATCGGCATGGTCCTGAACCTGGACAAATGCATCGGGTGTCACACCTGTTCGGTCACCTGCAAGAACGTCTGGACCAGCCGCGAGGGCGTTGAATACGCCTGGTTCAACAATGTCGAAACCAAGCCGGGCACCGGATATCCCACCGACTGGGAAAATCAGGCCCGCTGGAACGGCGGCTGGGAACGATCGAAATCGGGCAAGCTGCATCCCAAACAGGGCAGCAAATGGCGGATCCTGTCGAACATCTTCGGCAATCCCGACCTGCCCGAGATCGACGATTACTACGAGCCGTTCGATTTCGACTATGACCACCTGAAATCCGCACCCGAGATGAAGGCGTTTCCGACCGCGCGGCCGTTTTCGAAGATCACCGGCGAGCGGATCGAAAAGATCGAAAAGGGCCCCAACTGGGAGGAGATCCTTGGGGGCGAGTTCGCCAAACGGTCTCAGGATTACAATTTCGAGGGCATCCAGAAGGAGATCTACGGCGAGTACGAAAACACCTTCATGATGTATCTGCCGCGGTTGTGCGAACACTGCCTGAACCCGACCTGCGCGGCCTCCTGCCCGTCCGGGGCGATCTACAAGCGCGAGGAAGACGGCATCGTTCTGATCGATCAGGAGAAATGCCGAGGCTGGCGGATGTGCGTCTCCGGCTGTCCCTACAAGAAGGTGTATTACAACTGGGAAAGCGGCAAATCCGAGAAATGCACGCTCTGCTATCCGCGGATCGAAAGCGGCAACCCCACGGTCTGTTCGGAAACCTGCGTGGGGCGTATCCGCTATCTGGGCGTGATGCTCTACGACGCCGACAAGATCGAGGAAGCGGCGAATATGGAGGACACGCAGGATCTCTATGACGCGCAGCTTGGCGTCTTCCTCGACCCCAAGGATCCGGTAGTGATTGAAACGGCCCGCGCCGACGGTATTCCCGAGGACTGGATCAAGGCGGCGCAGGAAAGCCCGATCTGGAAGATGGCGATGGAGTGGAAAGTCGCCTTCCCACTGCATCCGGAATACCGCACACTTCCGATGGTCTGGTACATCCCGCCGCTCAGCCCGATCCAGAATGCCGCCGAGGCCGGAAAGATCGGCACCGATGGCGACATGCCGGATGTTCAGTCGCTCCGCATTCCGGTGCGGTATCTCGCCAACATGCTGACCGCCGGGGATGAAGCGCCCGTGGTCACCGCGCTTGAGCGGATGCTGGCGATGCGAGCCTATATGCGGGCCAAGACCGTGGACGGCGTGATCGACGAAGGTGTGGCCGCCCGTGTCGGCCTCTCCGGCCGGGTGATCGAAGACATGTATAAAATCATGGCTTTGGCAGACTACGAAGATCGTTTCGTGATCCCCACCACACACCGCGAACAGGTCGAAGAGGCTTATGACCTGCGGGGCGGCTGCGGCTTCACCGACACCAATGGCTGCTCTCCGGGCATCAGCAAGGGCTCGCTGTTCGGCGGCAAGAAGAAACCCCTGAAAATACCGGAGGCGATGTAATGGACCGGACGCTGAAATCTCTTTCGCTGATCCTCAGCTACCCCACCCGGGCGCTGCAGGAGGCCATGCCCGAGATCGGGGGCGTGCTCGCCTCCGACGCCCGGCTGACCGCGGCCACCCGCAGAGCCCTTCGCCCGCTGGTGGAGGAGATCGCGCAAAGCGACATCTACGATCTGGAGGAACGGTTCGTTATGCTGTTCGACCGCTCGCGCACCCTCTCGCTCAACCTCTTCGAGCATGTCCATGGTGAAAGCCGGGACCGGGGGGGCGCAATGGTCAGCCTGATGGAAACCTACCGCGACGCGGGTTTCGAACCGGTCACCTCCGAATTGCCCGATCACCTTCCGGTTTTGCTGGAATTCCTGGCCACCCAACCCTTCGTGGAGGCTCAGGATACCTTGGCGGACGCGGCGCATATCTTTCAGGCCCTGGCTAAACGGCTGGACCGCCGGGAAAGCCCATATGCCGCCGTGTTCGCCGCTCTTTTACAGCTTTCCGGCCGAACCGCCGATATCGAGGCCGTGCGCGACCTTCTGAACGAGCCCGAGACGGATCCGAACGATCTGGAGGCGCTCGATGCCGTCTGGGAGGAAAGCGAGGTCGTTTTCGGCCCCGACCCCAACGCCGGCTGCCCGCACGTGCGCGAAATGCTCTCGCGCATCGATACGCCCGTCACCCCCGCACCGCATCACGCGGCCGAATAGGGAGGAAGACCCATGTTTGCCAATCTCGATATCGACTTCATCATCTTCGGGATCATGCCCTACGCGGCGTTGACCATCCTTGTGGTAGGTTCCATCGCTAGGTATGAACGCGATCCCTTCACCTGGAAAAGCTCCTCCAGCCAGCTCTTGCGCCGCAAACAGCTGATATGGGGGTCGATCCTGTTCCATGTCGGCATCATCACCGTGTTCCTGGGGCACCTGATCGGATTGTTCACGCCGGTCTGGGTGCTGGACGCGGTGGGCATTCCCTACTGGTTCAAGCAGTGGATGGCGGTTGTCATCGGCGGCCCGGCCGGGATTGCCGCGCTGATCGGCTCGACGATCCTTCTGCACCGGCGGCTTGTGGACCCCCGCATCCGTGCCACGTCCAGCCTTGCCGATATCGGCATCATGGTGCTGATCTGGCTGCAACTGGCGATCGGACTGCTGACCATCACGCAGACGCTACAACATATGGACGGCTCCGAAATGGTCCGCTTCATGACCTGGTCCCAGAGCATCTTGACCTGGAACATCAACGCCTGGTCCACGATGATCGATGTTCACTGGCTTTACCGGGCGCATATCTTCCTGGGTCTCCTGATTACGGCGCTGTTCCCGTTCACACGGCTGGTGCACATGATCTCGGGCTTCGCCGCGCCGTTCCGGTTCCTGCTCCGCCCTGGCTATCAGATCGTGCGATCGCGACGGCGGGCTCCCCTGCCCAAGCGGTCCGGATCGACCCCGGCGGAGTAGGCGACATGGCAACAGCGCTCTTCCCCGATCTGGTCGTCAACGGCGAGGTGGTCCCCCAGATCCGCATCGCCGCCGAGGCCCAGAACCACGAGGCGCCGAAAGGCAAACCCGGCGTCGCATGGCGCAAGGCCGCCCAGGCCCTCGCGATCCGCACCCTGATGCTGCAGGAGGCTGCGCGGCGGGGGCTGGTCGCGGACCCTGCCGAGATCGGGCCGGGCCGCTTCGAAACCGAGGAGGAGGCCCTGATCCGGGGCCTTCTCGACGCGGCCATCACCGTCGCCCCGCCCGAGGAGGCCGCCATCGACGCGGAGTGGCGCAAGGACCCGTCGCGGTTCCGGACCCCGCCCCTTTGGGAGGTATCCCACATCCTTGTGGCCTGCGACCCCCGCGACGGGGCGGCGCGCGAGAGCGCGCGAAGCCGCGCCACCGGCCTGACATCTCTGGCGCTGGAAGCACCGGACAGCTTTGCCAAGCTCGCCCGTCACAACTCCGACTGCGGATCGAGATCGAATGGTGGCGCGCTCGGCCAGCTTGGCCCCGGCGACACGGTCCCCGAGTTCGAGGCGACCCTGCGCCGTCTTGCCGAGGCCGAGATCACGCCCGAGCCGGTTCTGACCCGCCACGGATATCATATCATCCGAATGGATGCGCTTGGCCCGCGCCGGGTGCTGCCCTATTCGGCGGTCAGGCAGAAAATCTCCGACGCGATGGAAAAAGCCGCATGGACCGAAGCGGCACGGGGCTTTGTCACCAAACTTGTCGAGTCCGCCCGGATCACCGGCACCGATATGCGTCCGGTCTGACCCATGCCGCCCGGTCCGTCTCCATCCCCGTCCGAACCGCCCCGCACATTCCGGCGGCTTGGAAACCCGCTGGATTTTCTGGAACAGGATCACCGGCAGGCGAGGGAGATCTGCGATCTGATCGACGGGCTGGTCCGGATCGGGGCCGTGGACGGCCCGGCCGCGCAGAGGATCATCGCCTTTCTGACCCACATCTTCCCGCCGCATCTGGTCGACAGCGATGATGATCTGCACCCGCTCATGCGCCGCCGCTGCCCGCAGGAGGACGGGATCGCCCGGGTTCTTGACGGGCTGGAGGCCGATCATGGCGCGCTGCGGCAGATGATCCCGGGCGTCATCGACATCCTTGGCACCGCCGGGGCGCGGACACGGCCCGCCCCCCTGTCGAGATCCGGGCGCGAGACCCTGAGCGCGTTCAGCAGACAGGCACGGCGCGTTCTCATCGTGGAAACCGGGATCGTTCTGCCCATTGCCCGCGCGCGTCTTGGCGGGGGCGACCTTGGCTCGCTCCGCCTGCGGATGCTGCAACGGCGCGGGCTGGACCGGGTGATGGATACGCCGTGATGCTCGCCGATCTCATGGCCCGAAACAGGCGCTGGTCGGATGACCGAAACGCCCGCGAGCCCGGCTATTTCCGCCGTCTGGCCAGCCAGCAGAGGCCCGAGTTCTTCTGGATCGGCTGTTCCGACAGCCGGGTTCCGGCCAATGTCGTCGCAGGGCTCGATCCGGGGGAGGTGTTCGTGCACCGCAACGTGGCCAATGTAGTCCATTCCACCGATATGAACCTGCTGAGCGCGCTGGAATTCGCCGTCGATGCCCTGCATATCCGCGAGATCATCCTCTGTGGCCATTACGGCTGCGGTGGGGTGCGGGCCGCGACCGAGGATCTGCCCCATGGTCTGGCCGATCACTGGCTGGAGCCGATCCGGCGGCTGGCGCGGGCCTACACCATCGACCTGTCGCAGATCGGAACAATCGAAGGCCGCCGCGACAAGCTGGCGGAATTGAACGTCATCGAAGGCGTTCGGCGGGTCGCAGAGACGCCGATCCTGCAACGGGCCTGGCAGCGAGGCGACGACATTTCGATCCACGGGCT
Organism: Rhodophyticola porphyridii; assembly: GCF_003688285.1. Lineage (GTDB taxonomy): Bacteria > Pseudomonadota > Alphaproteobacteria > Rhodobacterales > Rhodobacteraceae > Rhodophyticola > Rhodophyticola porphyridii. The sequence goes on along the minus strand of NZ_RCNT01000009.1, from coordinate 99,431 downwards.
GGTTTACGGGCTGAAAGACGGGCTTTTGCGGGATCTCGACTGCACGATCACGAAAGACCATGCCAGATTCGGGGGTGTGACATGACCGGCCCATGGCCCCCGCATCACCGAACGCATCCGAAACACTTTTGCTATCCACCGGGATCAGGAACCGAGGCTTGAACATGAACATCGCGTACACAATGGCCGCCGGGCGCGGCGACACCGACCTGCTGCTGGCAGGTGTGGCGGAAACGCTTCTGGCCCAAGGTCGAATGCCCTGCGGCACCGTCCAGATCAATACCGGGCGCAAGGGTGATCACCGCTGCGACATGGATGTACGTGTGCTGCCCGCGGGCCCGGTCATCCGTATCTCCCAGACCCTGGGGCGCGCGTCCCGGGGGTGCCGGCTGGACCCCGCGGCATTGGAAGCGGCGGTGGCGCAGGTGCAGGCCGATCTGGCCAAGGGAGCGGATCTGCTTGTCGTCAACAAGTTCGGCAAGCACGAGGCCGAGGGTCGCGGCTTTCGGCCCGTCATTGCCGACGCGCTTGCGCTTGGGCTGCCTGTACTGGTTGGCGTCAACCGTTTGAACAGGCAGGCCTTTCTCGATTTCACCGATGACCTTGCCGTACCACTCGACCCCGTGCAGGACACGATCCTGACCTGGATCGAGACCCACCTGCCCGCCAGGGCGGCCTAGAGGATACCGGGCAGCCGCAATCCGTTTTCGCGGGCGCAGTCCCGCGCTATATCATAGCCCGCGTCGGCGTGGCGCATGACGCCGGTGGCCGGATCGTTCCAGAGCACCCGGGCGATCCGCCGGTCCGCATCCGGCGATCCGTCGCAACAGATCACCATGCCGGAATGCTGGCTGAAGCCCATGCCCACGCCGCCGCCGTGATGCAGCGACACCCATGTCGCGCCCGAGGCGGTGTTCAGGAGCGCGTTGAGCAGCGGCCAGTCGCTGACAGCGTCCGAGCCATCCTTCATCGCCTCCGTCTCGCGATTGGGGGAGGCGACAGATCCGCTGTCCAGATGGTCACGTCCGATCACGACCGGCGCCGACAACTCGCCCGTTCGCACCATCTCGTTGAAGGCCAGCCCCAGCTTGTCGCGGACCCCCAGCCCGACCCAGCAAATCCGGGCCGGCAAACCCTGAAAACTGATCCGCTCCCGCGCCATGTCGAGCCAGTTGTGCAGATGCGGGTCGTCCACCAGCTCCTTCACCTTGGCGTCGGTCCTGTAGATATCCTCCGGATCGCCGGAGAGGGCACACCAGCGGAACGGGCCCACGCCGCGGCAAAACAGCGGGCGGATATAGGCCGGCACGAACCCCGGAAAGGCAAAGGCCGTCTCCAGCCCTTCTTCAAGAGCCACCTGTCTGATATTGTTCCCATAATCCAGCGTCGGCACACCTGCGTTCCAGAAATCGACCATGGCGGCGACATGGGTTTTCATGCTTGCCCGCGCCGCCCGCTCAACCGCTTTGGGGTCGCTTTCCTGCTGCGCGCGCCATTCTGCCACGCTCCAGCCCTGCGGCAGATACCCATGGATCGGGTCATGGGCGCTGGTCTGGTCGGTCACCATGTCGGGGCGCACATTCCGCCGTACCAGATCGGGAAACACATCCGCCGCGTTGCCGATCAGACCCACGGATCTTGCCTCTCCGGCTTTCGTCCACCGGGAAATCATCTCCAGCGCCTCGTCCAGCGAATGGGTTTTTCCGTCCAGATACCCCGTGCGCAAGCGGAAATCGGCACGGGTCTCGTCGCATTCCACGGCCAGACAGCAGGCCCCCGCCATGACGGCGGCCAGCGGCTGCGCGCCGCCCATCCCGCCAAGCCCCGCGGTCAGAATCCACCGACCGCTCAGGTCGCCGCCGTAATGCTGGCGCCCGGCCTCGACAAAGGTCTCGTAGGTGCCCTGCACAATACCCTGGGTGCCGATATAGATCCACGAGCCCGCCGTCATCTGGCCATACATAGCCAACCCGCGCTTATCGAGCTCGTTGAAATGGTCCCATGTCGCCCAATGCGGCACCAGATTGGAATTTGCGATCAGGACGCGGGGTGCATCGGCATGGGTCCGGAAAATGCCCACCGGCTTGCCCGACTGCACCAGCAGCGTCTGATCCTCCTCCAGCTCTTTCAGCGAGGCGACGATGGTATCGAAATCCTCCCATGTCCGCGCTGCGCGCCCGATCCCGCCATAAACGACAAGCTCATGCGGGTTCTCCGCCACATCCGGGTGCAGATTGTTCATCAGCATCCGCATCGGGGCTTCGGTCAGCCAGGATTTCGCGGTGATCTCCGGGCCTGTGGGCGGGTAGATGTCGCGCGTGTTGTGGCGGGAATTGGTCATCGGGGTCAGCTCCTGAGCCTAGGGGCCAGATCGGCCAGGGTTTCAAGGATGTCTTGCAGGACAGCGCGCAACCGGGCGGCCCGGTCCCGGTCGAAGATCCAGGGTGGCGCCTCCTCGGTCAGATAGGTCGATTGGGCCAGTTCCATCTGGATCGCATGAACGCCGTGCCGGGGCCGCCCGTAATGGCGCGTGGTCCAGCCACCTTTGAAGCGGCCATTCACCACGCTGGAATACCCCCCGGCGGATGCGCAGATGCCGGCCACCGCGGCCTCCACCTGCGGCGCCGCCGACACGCCGTCATAGGTCCCGATATTGAGATCCGGCAGGACACCCCTGAAAAGATGCGGAACGGTCGCGCGGATCGAGTGGCAATCGTACAGAATGGCCACCCCGTGGATCGCCTTTACCCGCCGGATCTCGGCCGCCAATGCGTCATGATAAGCGGCGTGGAACCGGGCAACGCGCCGGGCGATCTCCGGCTGGTCCGGCGGGCTGTCCCAAATCGCCTGCCCGTCGAAGTCCGTCAGCGGCACCAGCCCGGTGGTGTTCTGCCCGGGATAAAGGCTGCCGCCGGCCGGGTCACGATTTGGGTCGACGACATAACGGTGAAACACCGCGCGAACCGTTGTGACATCGGGTAGAAGGCCCCGATAAAGCTCATCGACATGCCAATCCGTATCCGACAGGGCGCGGCCACGGGGGTTCAGCGCATCGGCGACGCAATCGGGCAGCCAGGTTCCCGTATGCGGCATGCCCAGGATAACCGGTCCGCCGCCGCGAAGCACCTCGACCGGCGTCATTCCCGCCCCCGATCCGCATAGCCGGGCAGATCGGCCCCGTCGGCCAGTACCCCTTCGGCCACGAGGGCTGCGGCCCGGGCCAGATCATCGGCCAGATACCTGTCCTCGCCGATGGTCGGGATGACCGCACGGGTTTTCGCCATCACCGCCTGCAAAGCCGCGCTGGTCCGCAGGGGCGCGCGAAATTCGATGCCTTGTGCCGCGCAAATCAGTTCCACCCCGAGGATCGTGTTGAGATTGGCATTCATCCGGTCCAGCCGCCGCGCTGCATGGGCGGCCATGCTGACATGATCCTCCTGATTGGCGGAGGTCGGCGTGCTGTCGGTGGAACAGGGGTTCGCCAGATGCTTGTTCTCGCTCATCAGCGCGGCGGTGGTCACCTCGGCGATCATCAGGCCGGAATTCAACCCCGGCGCCGGCGTCAGGAACGCCGGCAGATCGAAGCTGAGCGTCGGGTCGACCATCAACGCGACACGCCGCTGCGCGATCGCGCCAATCTCTGCCAGCGCCAGCGCAATCTGATCCGCGGCCAGCGCCACGGGTTCGGCGTGGAAGTTTCCGCCCGACACGATCCGGCCCTGATCAAGCAGGATCAGTGGGTTGTCGGTCACGGCATTGGCTTCGATCTCCAGCGTTCGGCCCGCGAACCATAGCAGATCCAGCGCCGCGCCGGTGACCTGAGGCTGGCAGCGGATGCAGTACGGATCCTGCACCCGTGTGTCGCCGTCGCGATGGCTTTCGCGAATTTCCGAGCCCGCCATAAGCGCCCGCTGCGCCGCGGCCACCGCAATCTGCCCGGCATGGCCGCGCAGCGCGTGCAGCTCGGCCAGCATCGGCGCGGTGGAGCCCATGATCGCATCGGTCGAAAGAGCCCCCGTCACGATCGACGCCGCCGCATTGGTCCAGGCCTTGAACAGGCCGACAAGCGCGCAGGCCGTTGAAAACTGGGTGCCGTTGATCAGGGCAAGCCCTTCCTTCGCGCGCAGGGTCACGGGCCGCAGCCCCGCCGCAGTCAATGCCTTGGCGCCCGGCATCCGCGTCCCGTCGAAAACCGCCTCGCCGCTGCCGATCATCACGGCGGCCATATGCGCCAGCGGGGCCAGATCACCCGATGCCCCGACGGATCCCTGATCGGGGATCACCGGAATGACGCCCGCGTTCACCATATCGCGGATCAGAGCGATCGTGCTCCATGCCACACCCGATGCACCGCGGCCCAGAGACAACAGTTTCAGCACCATCATCAGCCGGGTTGTCGGCGCATCCAGCGGCGTGCCCACGCCGCAGCAGTGGGACAACACCAGATTGCGCTGCAATGTTGCGGTATCCTCGGGGGCGATCTTGATGCTGGCCAGTTTGCCGAAGCCGGTGTTGACGCCGTACACAGCCGCGTCGCCCTCGGCTGCCTGCTCGACCATTCTTGCGGCGGCCTCCACCGGGGCGCGGGCGGTTTCCGCGATATCCACCGCTTCGCGCCCACGCCAGATCCGTTCCAGATCGCCAAGGCCGACGGCGGAAGGTGTCAGAACCACGCTCACAGATTGCCCCCCACGATACGCCGGTGAAGCCGGTTGACCCCGATCCGGTAAGCCAGCTCTCCGGGGTTTTCCACATTCCAGACCGCCAGATCGGCCCGCATATCGGGCGCCAGAACGCCCATATCCGCGATGCCGAGCGCTCGGGCCGCGTTGCGGGTAACGCCGGCCAGCGCCTCCTCGGGGGTCAGCCGGAACAGGGTGCAGCCCATATTCATCGCCAGAAGCAGCGACACCATGGGCGACGAGCCCGGATTGGCATCCGTCGCGAGGGCCATCGGCACGCCATGATCGCGAAACATCTCCACCGGCGGGGTCTGCGTTTCACGCAACGTGTAAAACGCACCCGGCAGCAGCACCGCAACCGTGCCTGCCGCGGCCATTACCCGCGCATCTGCCTCAGTCGCGTATTCCAGATGGTCCGCCGACAGGGCCCCGTAGCGCGCGGCCAGCGCCGCGCCGCCTTGATGGGACAATTGCTCGGCGTGCAGCTTCACCGGCAGACCAAGCGCCTGCGCCCGGTCGAACACCCGCGCCATCTGGCCGCTGTCGAAGGCGATGCCTTCGCAAAACCCGTCGACCGCATCGACCAGCCCTTCGGCGGCCGCGGCCTCCAGCACCGGCAGGCAGACCTCGTCCAGATAGACATCCGCCCGGCCCTGATACTCCGCCGGGACCGCATGCGCGCCCAGATAGCTGGTGACGGTGCGGATCTCGCGCAGATCCGACAGCGCGCGTGCCGCCCGCAACATCCTCAACTCGGTCTCGCGATCCAGACCATATCCCGATTTCACCTCGACCACAGTCACACCCTCGGCAATCATCGCATCAAGGCGGGGCAGCGCATCGGCCAGCAAATCGTCCATGCTGGCGGCGCGGGTGGCGGCTACGGTGGACATGATGCCGCCGCCTGCCCTGGCCAGCTCGGCATAGCTTGCCCCGGTCAGCCGCATCTCGAACTCCCGCGCGCGATTGCCTGCAAAGACCAGATGGGTGTGGCAATCGATCAGGCCGGGCGTGACCAGCCGCCCGCCCAGGTCGTGCACCGGGCCGCCCCGATAGACCTCCGGTATCGCCTTCGCCGGGCCGACCCATTCGATCCGCCCGTTCGCGAGGGCCAGCGCGCCATCAGGGATCAGGCCGTAGGGCACATCGCCTGTCATGGTCGCCAGGGTCGCGCGCGTCAGCAGCATCCGCATTATCCGCCCTTGTTTTCGTCGACATCCTTGGCTTATTATGTCTGCACATAATATACTGTCAAGACAGGACACTGCCGTGACACAGATCTGGGCCGAACAGGCGCTGACACCGGAGGGCTGGCAAAACCACGTCACCGTCACGATTGCCGATAGCGGGGCGATCGCTGGCGTAAGGGCCGATACGCCGCCCGTCGGTACCCGTGTCGGTTGCCTGCTGCCGGCGCCCGTGAACGCGCATTCCCATGCATTTCAGCGGGCCATGGCCGGGTTGACCGAAGCGCGTGGCCCCGACCCGGCAGACAGTTTCTGGACATGGCGCAGGCTGATGTTCCGGTTTCTGGACCGGCTTGACCCCGATCAGGTGCAGGCAATCGCCGCCTTCGTACAGATGGAAATGCTGGAGGCCGGATATGCCACGAATGTGGAGTTTCACTACCTGCACCATCAGCCCGACGGGCACCCCTATCCGTTTCTGGGGGAAATGGCCTCCCGCATCGGGGCGGCGGCCGATCAAAGCGGGATCGGCCTGACGCTATTGCCGACCTTCTATCAGCATGGCGGCTGCGACCAGCGCCCGCTTGGACGCGGGCAAATCCGTTTCGGCAACGATCTTGACGGGTTCGCGGCCCTGCACGATTCCAGCCATCACGCAATGGCGACAGGGCCGGCGGACTGGCAGATGGGTGTGGCGCTGCACAGCCTTCGGGCTGTGGCGCGCGCGGATATTCCCTTTGCCTCGGGGCTGGGTGGCGGCGGGCCGATCCATATGCATCTGGCCGAACAGATCGCCGAGGTGGAGGAGGTCGAGTCCGAATGGGGCCAGCGGCCCGTGGAATGGGCGCTAGACCATCTGGATCTGGATGCCCGCTGGTCGCTGATCCACTGCACGCAGATGACACGCGCGGAAACCGCCGCTCTTGCCCGATCCGGAGCCAACGCCGTTCTGTGCCCGATCACTGAATCCAACCTGGGCGACGGCATTTTCGATTGCGTTCACTGGATGCAGAACGATGGCCGCCTCGCCATCGGGTCCGACAGCAACATCCGCATTGCCCTGGCCGAGGAATTGCGGGTTCTGGAGTATTCCCAACGCCTTCGCGACCGGTCCCGCGCGGCGTTGGCGACACCTGCGCACTCCACCGGCCGCCGGCTGTTCGATGCGATGCTGGCGGGCGGCGCAATAGCGGCGGGGCGCAAGACCGGGGCGCTTCGCAACGGGGACTGGGCCGATCTGATGGCGCTTGATCTGACCGCGCCGGATCTGGCCGGCCTTTCGGGGGACACGATCCTCGACAGCTACATCTTCGCTGGCGGCGATGGGCTGGTCAGCGACGTATGGTCCGCAGGTCGGCACATGGTGCGTGCGGGCCGGCATGTAGAGCGCGACCGGATCACCACGGCCTACATGCGGGCCATCAACGATCTGCGGGCCGCGTTGTGACAGGAACGGCGATGAATTCGTGGCAGGAGATCCATGACGAGGTGCTGCGCCGCATTCACACCCGACAGTGGAAACCGGGCGACCTGATCCCGAACGAGACCGATCTGGCCCAGGAATTCGGCTGTGCGCGGGCCACGGTCAACCGGGCCCTGCGCACCCTGGCGGAAACCGGGCTTCTGGACCGGCGCCGAAAGGCCGGCACGCGGGTCACTCTGCATCCGGTCGGCAAGGCAGTGATCGAGATCCCGCTGATCCGCCGGGACATCGAAGATCGGGGCGCCCGGTACGGCTATCGCCTGATCTCGCGGCAGATCGGCCCGGCGCCGGCCTCGATCCGCGCCGCTTTGCGGATCGAGACCGGCACGCCGCTTGTGCATCTGCTCGCGTGTCATCTCGCGGATGCGCGGCCATATCTGCTTGAGGATCGCTGGATCAATCCGGCCGTCGTGCTCGGGGCGGAGACCGCCGATTTCACCCGGATCAGCGCCAATGAATGGCTGTTGACCCATGCGCCCTACACCCATGGCAATCTGACCATCGCGGCGGAACCCCTGCCGCCACAAACCGCGGCCGCCTTGCAGGTGGCTGCGGGCGACGCCGGCCTTGTTCTGACCCGCACCACATGGGATCACGCATCGGCCGTGACCACCGTCCGGCTCAGCCACCGGCCCGGGCACCTCCTGCATTCCACGCTGTGAGGTGGATACTGTTCAAATTGCAACCTTTTCGCCATCAGCGAAGACCTGCCCCTAGGCAGCGCGTCCGTGCCCACCTATAACCGCGCCGACACCGCAACCGGAGGCGCAGGATGCGCAGCGCAAAGATCACTCGCAAGACGGCGGAAACCGATATCAGCGTCGAGATCAATCTCGACGGCAGCGGCGCCTATGACAATCAGACCGGCGTGGGTTTTTTCGATCACATGCTCGACCAGCTGGCGCGCCACGCGCTGATCGACATGAGCGTGCGCTGCGCGGGCGATCTGCATATCGACGACCACCACAGTGTGGAGGATGTCGGCATCGCCCTTGGTCAGGCGCTGACGCAGGCCCTTGGCGACAAACGCGGCATCCGGCGCTACGGCGCCTGCCTTCTGCCGATGGATGACGCGCTGGTTCGCGCGGCGCTCGATCTCTCCGGGCGTCCCTATCTGGTCTGGCATCTGGAAATGCCAACGTCCAGTATCGGCACCTTCGATACCGAACTCGTGCGTGAGTTCTTTCAGGCGCTGGCCACCCATGGCGGGATCACCCTGCATGTGGACGGCTTGCACGGGATCAACAGCCATCATATCGCGGAGGCTGCGTTCAAGGCGGTCGCCCGCGCGCTGCGTGAGGCTGTGGAGATTGACCCGCGCAAGGCCGATGCCGTGCCCTCCACAAAAGGCTCCCTGTGACCGGATGACCACCGTTCTGATCGATTACGACAGCGGCAATCTGCATTCGGCGGAGAAGGCGTTTCAGCGTATGGCGCGCGAGGGCGGTCATGCCCCGGTGATCGTCACGGACCGGCCCGAGGATGTGGCGGCCGCGTCGCGGATCGTGCTGCCCGGCGACGGGGCATTTCCGGCCTGCCGCCGTGGGTTGCAGGCGATCGACGGCCTGGAAGAGGCGATTGTCGAGGCGGTGGAGACCCGCGGCGTACCGTTCCTGGGCATCTGTGTGGGCATGCAGATGCTGGCCTCCTGGGGGCGCGAATACGAGGATGTGGCGGGGTTTGGCTGGGTGCCGGGCGAAGTTGTGCGAATTGCCCCCGCAGAGCCGGGGATGAAGGTGCCGCATATGGGCTGGAACGACCTGGTTATCGACCGCGCTCACCCGGTCCTGTCCGGGCTTGCAACGGGCGATCACGCCTATTTCGTGCATTCCTACCACATGCAGGTGGCCGCCGCGGAGGATCTTCTGGCCCATGTCGATTATGGCGGTCCGGTGACGGCGATCGTGGGGCGCGGCAACGTGGTCGGGACACAGTTTCACCCGGAAAAGAGCCAACGCGCGGGCTTGCGCCTGATTTCCAACTTTCTGGGCTGGACACCCTGACGGATTGCGCCCGGCTCCTGCAGAGCCGTGGCACATCCGCCAACCAACCTCTTTGTAGAGGGTAGCCTACCAGATCCGGAAGAGACGCCCCGAAGAAGGCCCCGACGTCAGTTCACCCGTTGCCAGCGTCCGCCTTCGCGGCACACGGCCCCGCCCATGACACAGCCCGATACGACCAGCTGATCACCGGAGAGCTGCAACCGTGAACGATAGGTGCGGTCGCGGTCTGGCGAATAGAGCCGTCCGCGATATTCGCCGCCGCCCTCGGGCACCGTATCCCAGATGATCTGGCGACCGACATTTTCCGAGGTCATCGTCGCACCCGAGGCATCAAAGGCCTCGATCAGCGTGCCGCAGAGCGCCGCACCGCATTGCTGGACCTGGATGATCCCGGTATTGCCATTGTCGTCCGGCGCCGTGCGCCAGTTGCCGATCAGATCGTCCGCATGCGCCACCCCGGCAAATGCAAGGCTCGCCACGGCGGCCAAAATCATATGTTTCATCATGGTCTCCTCCCGCAGACTGAAGCAATGTTGCTGCAAGTGCGGGCCTCAAGGCAAGCCTGACGTAAGGGGCACTTGCCGGGCCGGCTTGGCAATCGGCGATGTCTGGGCCAAAAGGTGCCGATCCCGACCCGTGAAAGGCCGCACAGATGATCCTCTACCCCGCGATTGACCTGAAGGATGGCCAGGCCGTGCGCCTGCTGAAGGGGGATATGGACAAGACGACGGTGTTCAATGACGACCCCGCGGCTCAGGCCCGGGCCTTTCAGGATGCCGGATGTCAGTGGCTGCATCTGGTCGATCTGAATGGCGCGTTCGAAGGCCAGCCCGTGAATGGTGCAGCGGTCGAGAAGATCCTTGCGGAAACCACGGTGCCCGCGCAACTGGGCGGCGGCATCCGGGATATGGCCACCATCGAGATGTGGCTCGCGCGCGGGATTGCGCGGGTGATACTGGGCACCGTGGCCGTGGAGGACCCCGATCTTGTACGCGCGGCGGCGAAAGCCTTCCCGGGGCAGGTCGCGGTCGGGCTCGATGCGCGCGAGGGCCGTGTGGCCACGCGGGGCTGGGCCGAGGAGACGGACCTGATGGTGACCGACCTGGCGCGCAGCTTCGAAGATGCGGGCGTGGCCGCGATCATCTATACCGACATAAACCGCGATGGCGCGATGCAGGGCCCGAATGTGGCGGCCACTGCCGATCTGGCGCGCGCCACCACGATCCCGGTGATCGCGTCGGGGGGGGTCTCCTCCCTCTCCGATCTGGTGGCGTTGCGGGATACGGGCGTTATCGCCGGCGCGATCTCGGGCCGCGCGCTCTATGACGGGGCGCTGGATCTTGCTGCGGCACTGGCGGCCCTGACGCGCTAGGCGGGGCGCACAGGCCCTCGGGGCCATCCGTGGCCTGTCTCGGGGGGGGGCGTGCCGATCCCTGCGGGCGCGACGCGCCGCATCCCGGTTGAACCTTTTCCCGGCCCGACCCGTCCTACCGGTAGCGTTCCACTTCGCGAAAGGACATTCAGATGCGCAAGCTGGCCCATATCCTGCTCAGCCTGCTGCTGATCGCTTGCCTGCTGCCGATTGCCGGGCCGTTCTGGGCCGAGGCCTTCGCCGCGCGCCACGGCTGCACTGTCCATGGCGGTTTTGCCACGTCCTGTATCGTGAACGGGGTGGATCGGGGGCCGGACCTGACCAAAGCGTTCAACGCGGCCTGGGTCCTGCTCCTGTCGCTGCCGGTGGCCATCGGTGCGGCCCTGGCGCTCACCTGGCTGGCGGTCTCCGGTCGCAGGCGGCCTCCGGGCCACTAGCGCGCCGTTTCATCGCGCTCCGTCTCCACGCGCCTCTGGCCTGTGCCGCGCTTTGGCCATAAAGAAAGCCGTGTCACTGACGGAAAGGCACCTTCATGCTGAAAACCCGGATCATTCCCTGCCTCGACGTGGCTGACGGGCGCGTGGTCAAGGGCGTGAACTTCGTCGATCTGGTCGATGCCGGCGACCCGGTGGAAAGTGCGCGGGCCTATGACGCGGCGGGGGCCGATGAGCTTTGCTTTCTCGACATCCACGCGACCCATGAAAACCGCGGCACGATGTATGATCTGGCGACCCGCACGGCGGAGCAATGTTTCATGCCCCTCACCATCGGCGGCGGGGTCCGCACGGTGGACGATGTGCGCGCGTTGCTGCTGGCCGGCGCGGACAAGGTGAGTTTCAATTCCGCCGCTGTCGCGGACCCCGACGTCGTGGCGCGCGCCGCGGACAGGTTCGGCTCCCAATGCATCGTCGTGGCGATTGACGCGAAAACCGTAGCACCCGGCACATGGGAGATCTTCACTCATGGCGGGCGCAAACCGACGGGCATCGACGCGGTCGAATTCGCCGTAACCGTTGCCGCGAAGGGCGCGGGCGAGATCCTGCTGACCTCGATGGATCGCGACGGTACACGGGCGGGCTTCAACCTGCCGCTGACCCGCGCCATCGCCGATGCGGTCCCGATCCCGGTGATCGCCTCGGGCGGGGTCGGCACACTGGATCATCTTGTCGAAGGGGTGACCGAGGGCCATGCCAGCGCCGTTCTGGCCGCATCGATCTTCCATTTCGGCGACCACACCATCGCCGAGGCCAAGGCCCACATGGCCAAAGCCGGCATTCCGATGAGGTTATCATGAGCGTACTGGACCGATTGGCCGAAACCGTCGCAGCCCGCAAACTGGCCGATCCCGAAAAAAGCTGGACCGCGCAGCTTCTGTCGAAGGGGCCTGAGGCCTGCGCCCGGAAATTTGGCGAGGAAGCGATCGAAGCGATCGTGGAGGCGGTGAAAGGCGACCGCGCAGCGCTGGCCAGCGAGGGGGCGGACGTCCTGTACCATTTTCTCGTGATGCTGGCGGCGTCGGACCTGACGCTGGCCGACGTGCTGGCCGAGCTTGAGCATCGGGAGGATCGCTCGGGCCTCGACGAAAAGGCCTCCCGGATCTGACATACCGCCCGGCCGGCGCATCACCAGACCTTGAAACGGCGCCAGCGCCTGCAAGTCTGCCCGGTTCATGGGTTCATGGGTCATGCCGATTGGGGGCGAAAACCCGCGGAGATCGCGCGGCGAACCCACCAATCCCGCTTGCAACGGAGCTGTCCGGCTGGTTCAGGAAGGAAACGCGCGGCTCAAAGTTTCGAACTGATGATACCGGTCGCGAATCCGCCCATCCGCAGTTCTCCGAACAAACGCTGGTACTCGATCTTGGGGCAGCGGTTCTGGATCACCTGAATACCCGCCGCCTCCGCCCGCGCAGCGGCCTCCGGATGGGTCACGCCGATCTGCATCCAGATGGTTTTCGGGCGCGACTCCATCGCCAGCGCGGCCTCGACAATGGCCGGAACCGCCTCGGGTCTGCGAAAGATATCCACCACATCCACCGGTTCGGCGATGTCGGAAAGGTTGGCCACGACATCTGCCCCGAACAACAGCTTGCCAAGCTGGCCCGGGTTCACCGGGATCACGCGATACCCCTTCAGCGACAGGTAGCGCGCCACGTAATGGCTTGGGCGCACCGGGTTCGGGGACACGCCGACACAGGCGAAGCTTTTGCTTTCCTTGAGGATTTTTCGCAGCAGGTCGTCAGATGGAATTTCGGTCATGGCCATGGACTAGCACATGAAAAAAGCGCCCGCAGCAAAAACGCAGCGGGCGCAAGTCACGGAACGAGGGACAGTGATGGACGGGCGGTGTTCCGAACCGCCGCGTCATAAGTTGTATTTAGGCAACGCTTGAAGCTTTTAAAGGCCAAGCACGTTTTTGTGATGGTGGAACTTCAACCAAGAATCGCGGGCCAGTTCGCCTCACCTGCGGCGATGACGCCCGGCAACTCGGCCAGCCAGAGCTCCCGCGCGCGCAGATTGGCGTTCAGATACAGGCGGTCCTCGTATACGGTCCAGGCCTCGGGAATGGTCGGTGCGAGATACCCGCGGGACGCCGCAAAGGCGCAATATCCGCCAAAAGCAGGAGCATAGCTTTCGGGGTCAGCCGCAAACATGTCGCGATTGGCCGCGCTGGAAAACTGCCAACGCGCGCCCATCCAGTCATGGCTGTGATCGGCCGTACCCGGCACGGGCGCATTCTGGGTGAAATACGCCACCGCATCCGCCCCGTCGATGGCAATGCCCCCTTCCGCGTAGATCGGGGGCTCGCCGGCCATGGCGGCGGGGGCCATGGCGATCAGTGGTGTGGCGGCGAAAAGGCGCAGAGTGGTCCGTCGGGTCAGCATGGGAAATGGCTCCGTTTGCTCGGTCAATGGGTATATCATCCCACTATGCCTGTCGGGTCCGGCGGCGAAATCCCCCCTGACGCAAGCGTGACCTGCCGTGTCCGGGCCGCTCTAGTCGAAGATATCCTCGACCAGATCGAACGCTTCCTCGAGCGCCTTCTTCCACATCGGCTTGCGGCGCTTGCGTTTCGTCTTCCGGCGGGGCGGACCGTGAACATACTCCACATAAGGTCCGGCTTGCGGAGGGCTGCGTTTGACCGCGGGGCTTTCGGTCTGTTTCAACGCTTTCATCTCGTGAAGCGGCGCCCCGCAGGACCCGCAGGCAAGTTCATGCCCGCCCCGCGCCGTCAGCTTCAGCATCGTGCGTGAACTGCAATAACAGCAGGTCGCGATCTTGGTTCCGTTGGGCATGGCGCTATCCTCTCGCCACTGCATATAGGGAGACGGCCGCCGCATTTGAAACATTCAGCGACCCGAAATCGCCAACCGCCGGGATGCGAACCAATTGGTCGCACAACTCCCGCGTCCTCTCCCTCAGACCCGGCCCCTCAGCGCCCAGAACCAGTGCGATGGGCCGGTCGCGGAACGTCGTCGCCGCGTCCCCGATCTCGACCTCGCCCGCGCCATCGAGCCCGAGCAGTACATATCCCAGCTTGCGCAGCTCCAGCATCGTGTCGCCCAGGTTCTTCACCCGCAGATAGGGCTGACGTTCCAATGCGCCCGAAGCGGTCTTGGCCAGGGCCCCGGTTTCGGGCGCCGAGTGGCGGGCCGGTGCGATCACCGCGCGCGCGCCGAACACCTCTGCGGAGCGCAGGATCGCCCCGACATTGTGAGGATCGGTTACCCGGTCGAGCAAAAGCAGCCGCGCGGCCCCGTCCCCCGACACCGCGATGTCCGACAGCGGCCCCCAGTCGAGCTGTTTCACCTCCAGCGCCGCGCCCTGATGAACCGAGCCCGGGTCCAGCGGGGCCGAGAACTTGCGCGGATCGGCCAAATCAGGCGTCACGCCGCTTGCCGCGATCGCCTCCGCCAGCTTGTCGGCGGCATTCTTGGTCACCACCAGCCGCAATTTGATCCGCGCCGGGTTTTCAAGCGCGTCGCGCACGGCATGCAAGCCGAAAAGCCATACCGTTTCCGCCGCCGCGGCCCGTCTCGCCTGCTCTTTCTCGATCACCCAGGTGGGTTTCTTGGCCATCCGCTCACCTCCGGCGCAGACCTTGCGTCGCGCCAAACGGGAGTGCAAGCTAAAGCGGCTCCCATGAAAGGGTCACCCCATGCTGTCGCTTGCGCTTCTGAAGATTCCGGTCACCAACCTGGACCGCGCCAAGGCGTTCTATTCCAAACTTTTCGAGGCGACCCCGGTCTTCCACAGCGCGGAATTCGGCTGGACCCAGTTCATGCTCGGAAGCCTTCCGGTCGCGCTTTATATCCCCGGCAAGGGCGGCGGCGCGGGCCTGCCGGGCCATGACCTTGATTTTCAGCTTTTCGCCCCTGACCTTCCGGCCCTGAAAGACCGTATAGATCAGGATGCAACCGATGCGGAGATCCATGAAAACGCCGATGGCAGCCAATCGCTGGAGTTTCGCGACCCCGACGGGAACGGCGTGAAGATCATGGCGCGAGTTGACCCTTGACGCCCCCGTCCCCGCCCGATATTTCGCGCAACGTTGGGCGACAGGCCGCAAGGTGTGGCAGGGGACTGTAACTCCCTCGCGGAGACGCACGCCTGGTTCGATTCCAGGGTCGCCCACCATCCCGCACTTTGGGGTTTGCCCCCCAACGCCTTGAAGCGAAAGGTGGTTGCGGCGGTTCGATAAATCGCTCGCTCTGCCCTTCCGGCGGCACACCGTTCATACAGTCGATACATGCGTTGAACGCCGGACCGAACGCACCTACAACCCTTGCAGATACGATTAGGCCCAGCAATTTCGTCTGAGTAGTGGGATGTGCGTTGTATGCAGATTATCGATGACGCAGTGATTGTGCCCAACGCAAGGGGTGACGGCGGTCTGGGGGTTTTGGATGCGGATGGACGTTTCGTCCCTGAAAGTACGATCTTTCGTGGAGACGTTGCTCTCTTTTCGCCGCCCGCTCCCATCGAGCCTGAAGAGCATATCGCCGGAACTCACCTTTTTGCCGGGATCATGTCTTGGCATTTCGGCCATTTCCTGGTCGAGAGCCTTTCCCGGCTTTGGCCGATTCACGCCCCACCCGAGTCGTTTGCCTCACTATTGTTCGTGCCAAAGGGGCCCGCTGATCGTGATCGAGTTGAAACAGGCTTTCAGGCGGAGTTTCTTGATATCCTGGCGCCAGGGATGCGCAGGCAGGTATTGACGCGACCCACACGTGTTGATCGCCTGATCGTGCCGGAGCAGGGTTTTGGCACCGGTGCGCTGGAAACGGGCACCCCCGAATTTCGCCTTTTCCTGCAAAGCCGGACTTGGCCCGAACCCGAAGCGAGCTCGCCAAAACGACTGTATGTCTCCCGTGCTGGGCTCAGCAAAACGAAGAAGGGGCGCATTCTAGGCGATGTCGCACTTGAGCAATATCTGTCCGATCGCGGGTTTCGAGTGCTGCGGCCAGAACGGATTAGCCTCACAGAGCAAATCAGCCTGTATAGAGGCGCCAAGCGCATCATCTTTGATGATGGTTCGGCTGTTCACTTGTTTGGCCTCGTCGCCCAACCCGGACAGGTTGCGGCCTCAATCCAGCGCCGTTTCAGAACTGGTTCCGTCGCCGTAGGTCAGCGCCAGCTTCGTGCAATGGCCGAGGTTGATTTGAAAGTGTTTGACGCGGTCGTACGTGAATGGCGGCCAGCAAAACTTAACCGCGCGACATCAAAGAGTCATGGGGAGCTAGACCCCAAGCATCTTTTTGAGGCGCTTCGAGGGTTTGGCGCAGCTTTGGAAGATGACACGCATGCCAGTCTTGACCTGCCATCTTCAAAATCAATCGCTCATGACATGAAAAGCCACGGCTACTTGCCAGTCAACCGTAGCGAACCACTGCGAAAACCGGCAGCCCTGGCGCATTACTGGGGCGTGGAAGTTCCGGCAGGTGCTCATCTCGATAGGAAAAAACTCAGATCGCTCCGCGATGGCTTTTATGAGCGCCAAGAGGTGAGAAGTGCGTTCGGGCACATTCGAAACAGCGACCGGTTGCTGGAACTTGGCGCGGGATCCGGAATCGTGGGAAGTGCGGTGGCTCTGAATTGCGATGTCGATGCACTTCTGAGTTTCGAAGCCAACTCGAATATGGTGCCGGTAGCCAGAAAACTTTATGCACGCAACGGCCTGGAGGAAAGGGCCGAAATCCGCCACGGTATTGTCGTGGCAGGCAGTGACGCGCCAGCCGAGATGGCGTTTGCCGTCGCTGAAGACTACCTCGGCTCAATGGTCGTGGATGACGGGAGAGCCGCGATCCCAGGAATGCGGCTTGAAACTGTGCCGACAGTGAGCTTTTCCAGGATTGTGGAAGAGTTTCGTCCAACTGCCCTCCTGATGGATATTGAGGGTGGGGAACTGACCTTGCTGGAGAACGCGGACCTGTCTTGCTTTCGGGTAGTGGTTGTCGAACTGCATCGAGACATTTGCGGGCGCGATGGAATGAAGAGATGCCGTGCAGCGTTGAGCAGAGCGGGTTTGCGTCCTGATCCCCTATACTGCCGTCGCGGAGTTGAGGCCTGGATACGCGATTGAACCCGATGCAGTGGCTTGGTCGCATCCCTTTGCTTTCCCGCCATACCGATCTTGGGCGGAAGTAAGAAACGTGCGAATGCTTTGCCGGAAGGCCTCACAGAGAGTGGCAGTTACAGGTCAAAGCTCCAAGGTTTGATCTTACAAGCCCGGGCGGCAGATTGTCGATTCCAGGTCGCCGCTTAGTGATCGTGCAGTCTGTCCGCACAAGTCTTTTCCGGTTGGCTTTATTCTGGCTGCGCACATAACGCTTCCGCGCTCCTGCAGACGCAACCGGATCACCGCGCGCCGAACCCGGCGATCACGGTCCATCGCACGTGATGCAGCAATCTCGCTCCTAGGGCGCGCCGTCTTCGACGCGCCGGCGATCCAGCTCCGGAGGACCTTTATCCCGATCGGCTGCCACTGGGCTATGCATCCGAAGCGGCAAGGCGCAACACCCGGCGCCGAGGCGCAGCGCGGTCAGACGGAGGGGGCGTGGGCGCCGCTTCTGATCAGCTTCAGCAAAGCCATGAGCAAGGCATGGCCGACGGTCGGGCCCAGCCCCACGCCGACGAACGCGTCGTTGTCGCGTGATGACGTTTCCCGCAGGGAGCAACGCCAATGCCCGTCCGGCTCGGTCGCCTTGCCGCGGAGAGAAATCGTCCAGCCCGGAAGACAGGTATCGACCAGATGCAGCGCCGCATCGGTGCCTGCGTGACCGTTGTGATCGATCTGGGCCGCCATGGGGAATTCTGCCGCGATTCCCGCCGAGACCTCCTCCAGCAGCGCTTCATCCACCGCGCCGGCCGTTTCAACACGGGCCAACAAGCTGTCTATCTGATCATTTCTGGTCATGCGCATCCTCGTCTTGCAAATCGGTCCGGATCAGCCCCGGGGCTCCGAATTTCTATCTGAATTCATTGCAGCTGAAATTGACACACCTCAATTCGCGTGTCTCCGCATCCGGCCATAGTACGCCGGACAGCACATTCAAAACGCCGAGGAGGGCGCAATGCAGACTGAACTCAAGACTGTGATCTGGTTCGAAACACTGTCCCGCGGAGATGTGGCACTGGTCGGAGGCAAGAACAGCTCCCTTGGCGAGATGGTGCAGCAGCTTGGCGCCAAGGGCATTCAGGTGCCGCCGGGATTTGCGACCACATCCGATGCCTTTCGCGAGTTCATCCGTGCCAATGAGCTGAACGCGCTGATCGCCGATACCATGGAGGATCTGGCTGCCCACAAGATCACCTTGCAGGAGGCCGGCTCCTCGATTCGCACCGCGATCGTCAAAGGCGACTGGCCCGAAGCGAGCCGCGCCGCGATTGTCGCGGCATATCACGAACTGTCGGAACGCTCCGGGCATTCGGACATTCCCGTTGCCGTCCGCTCCAGCGCCACGGCCGAGGACTTGCCGGACGCCAGTTTTGCCGGCCAGCAGGAAACCTTCCTGAACGTGCGCGGAGAAGCGGCGTTGCTGGCGGCGTGTTCTCGGTGCTATGCGTCGCTGTTTACCGACCGGGCGATCACGTATCGCCAGATCCAGGGTTTCGATCACAACCAGGTCGCGCTGTCGATCGGGGTGCAGCGCATGGTGCGCTCGGATATCGGCGGCTCCGGCGTGATGTTCTCGATCGATACGGAAACCGGCTTTGACAAGGTTGTGCTGATCAACGCGGCCTGGGGTCTTGGTGAAAACGTCGTTCAGGGCGCGGTCAACCCCGATGAATACATGGTCTACAAACCGCTTCTGAATCAACCCGATCTGGTGCCCATCGTTGAAAAGACACTGGGCGCGAAGGAAAAGAAGATGATCTATGCCGGGCGGACCGGCGGCGACATCAAGAACGTTCCGACATCCAGGGCGGAACGGGCCTCCTTCGTGTTGAATGACGCGGAAATCCTCGAACTCGGCCGTCAGGCCGCGACGATCGAAGACCACTACGGTCAGCCGATGGATATGGAATGGGCCAAGGATGGCGAGACGGGCGAGCTTTTCATTGTTCAGGCCCGTCCTGAAACGGTGCAGTCGCGCGCGGACACCGGTGCGATGAAATCTTATACAATAAAAGAGGCCGGGCCGGTCATTCTGAAAGGTCTGAGTGTCGGAGCGGCGGTTGCGGCGGGCCGGATTTGCCTGATCGAACATGCCAGCGACATCGACCGCTTCGTCGATGGCGCCATTCTTGTCACCTCCACGACCGATCCGGACTGGGTGCCGATCATGAAGCGCGCGGCGGCGATCATCACCGATCACGGCGGGCGGACATCGCATGCGGCGATCGTCAGCCGGGAACTGGGCTTGCCCGCCATCGTCGGTACGGGCATCGCAACCCACGTACTGCATGACGAACAGGAGGTGACGGTAGATTGCTCGGGCGGAGATGCGGGCCTGATCCATGCCGGCATCGCGGAGTATGAGGTGGAGGAGCTTCGTCTCGATCACGTGCCGGAGACCAGGACCCGGATCATGCTGAACCTCGCCAACCCGTCCGCCGCCTTCCGCTGGTGGCGGCTGCCGTCAGAGGGCGTGGGGCTCGCACGGATGGAGTTTGTGGTGAACAGCGCCGTTCAGGTCCACCCCATGGCGTTGGTGAACTACGACACTTTGCCCGATGACGAGGTAAAGGCGCAGATCGCGGAGTTGACGCAGGCCTACGACGCCAAGCCGGAGTTCTTTGTCGAGACACTGGCGCGTGGCCTGTCGCGGATATGCGCCGTCGCCTATCCGAAGCCAGTCATAATCCGGATGAGTGATTTCAAAACCAATGAATACGCTGAGCTCCTGGGCGGGCATGCGTTTGAGCCGAAGGAAGAAAACCCGATGATCGGCTTTCGTGGCGCCTCCCGCTACTACTCTCCACGGTATCGGGAAGGTTTTGCGCTGGAATGCCGGGCCATCAAGATGCTCCGCGAGACGATGGGTTTCGACAATGCCATCGTGATGATCCCGTTCTGCCGCACACCTGAGGAGGCCGACCGCGTGCTGGAGGTGATGGCCGAAAACGGGCTCGCCCGCGGTGAGAACGGTCTGCAGGTCTATGTCATGGGGGAGATCCCGTCCAATGTGATCCGCGCCGATGAATTTGCCGAACGGTTCGACGGGTTTTCCATCGGGTCCAATGACCTGACCCAGTTGACGCTTGGCATTGACCGCGACGGTGAGGAGCTGGCTGATCTGTTCCGGGAGGATGACCCCGCGGTGATCTGGATGATCAAAACGCTGATCGAACGCGCCCATGCCGCCGGAGCGAAGGTAGGACTTTGCGGTCAGGCGCCCAGCAACGACCCGGCCTTTGCCCGGCTGCTGGTGGAGGCGGGTATCGACACGATCTCGGTGACGCCGGACAGTTTCCTTGCGGTCAAAACACATGTCGCCGACGCGGAAAGCTGACGGTCGCGGATCTGCCGATCGGCGGTTGGAATGACACCTGCCGATCGGCTAGACTGCACTGATGCCATAACGGCCAGCGAGCGGACATGCCTTCAGACCAGCCCTTTAACGTTATCGTCGTCGCGCAAGCGGGCCGGCTGCAATACGAGGCTGCGCTTTTCGCGGCGTCCCTTCGCCAGTACAGCCCCGGCTTCAATGGCCGGCTTTTCGTGGCCGAACCGCAGCCGGGCCCGTTATGGCCGAGGGATCCGCGCATCAATGACGAGGCTGTGCGACAGCTGTTCAGGCGGCTCGATGTTGAGATACTGCCCTTCGAAAGCCGGCATTTCGGCGACAGCTATCCCCATGGCAACAAGATCGAGGCATTGGCCGCGCTGCCCGGGAGAGAGCCGTTTGTCTTTTTCGACACGGATACGCTGATCACAGGAGATCTCTCCGAAGTGCCGTTCGATTTCGGCAGACCTTCCGCCTCGCTCCGCCGGGAGGGGACATGGCCGCAGATCGAGCTGTATGGCCCCGGCTATACGCAGATCTGGAGGTCTCTCTACGAGAAATTCGGCCTCGACTTCGAAAGTTCTCTCGACCTGAGGGAGCCCAATGAGTACTGGCGACGGTACCTCTATTTCAACGCGGGCTTTTTCTATTATGAGTGTCCGCATGTATTCGGCGACCGCTTTCTGGAGTATGCGCTTGCCATCCGGGATGACCCGCCTCGCGAGTTGGTTTGCCAGTCACTCTGGCCCTGGCTCGATCAGGTGGCGCTGCCGCTTGTCATTCACGCGCTTGGCGGCGGACGCGATGCGCTGGAGCCGGGCTGGCTCGACGGCAGCACCAGCTGCCACTACCGGCTTCTGCCCCTTCTCTATGCGCGCGAGCCGCAATCCGTCATCGACGCGCTGGAGGACGTATCCGCCCCGAACTGGATCAAGAAGGTTCTGAAAGCCTACGAGCCGATGAAACGGATGATCTATCAGGGCAGGGGGCAGAAGGCGCGGGCGCTCTTCGACCGGGACAACCTGCCGCGCCGTGAACAGGCCATTCGCAACACGCTCAAGCGCGAGAATCTCTGGCTGCGCTGAACGGCGCCTGGCTCGGCAAAACAGCCGTCACCTCGATCTCGATGCGATCCGCAGGGTCGATCAGTTTGGCCTCGATGATCGAGGCTGCGGGGGGATGCGCACCAAAGGCGTCGCGCAGCAGCGGCACACAATCTTCGAACTCCCGGATATCGGTCAGGTAATAGACGACGCGCACCACATGCTGCAGGTCTGTTCCGGCGTCCCGAAGCGCCGCCTCGACGATCCGCAACGCGGAAGCACATTGCCCGACGATATCCGTCGGCATGTCGTCGCTATGGGCACAAGATCCGGCAACATAGACCGTCCCGCCGGCAACCACGGAACGGCAGTAAGAGAACCTGTCTTCGAAGGCGCTTCCTGATCGGATCCGCCGGATCATCCGGCGCTGGCCGGCTCTTCTTTCGAACGTTCCGCGTAGATCAGCAAAGGCTGCGCGTCGGAGGTCACCGCCTCCTCATTCACCACAACCTCTTCGACCCCGTCGGCGCCCGGCAGATCGAACATGGTATCAAGCAGAATATCCTCCATGATCGAACGCAGACCGCGTGCACCGGTCTTGCGGGCAATCGCGCGTTTCGCGATTGCGCCAAGGGCGTCATCGGTGAACTTCAGCTTGGCGTCTTCCAGTTCGAACAGCCGCTGATACTGCTTCACAAGGGCATTCTTGGGCTGTGTCAGGATTGTGATCAGCGCATCCTCGTCAAGATCGGTCAGTGTGGCGATGACCGGCAGACGGCCCACGAACTCCGGGATCAGCCCGAACTTCAGAAGGTCTTCGGGTTCCAGCTCTCCAAACATCTCTCCCACGCCGCGGGTGTCGTTCTCTTTCACATCGGCGCCGAACCCGATGGCGGAGCCCTTGCCGCGTTGGGCGATGATCTTTTCAAGGCCCGCGAAGGCCCCGCCGCAGATGAACAGGATGTTGGTCGTGTCGACCTGCAGGAATTCCTGCTGCGGGTGTTTACGACCACCCTGTGGCGGAACGGAGGCCACTGTGCCTTCCATGATCTTCAGAAGCGCCTGCTGGACACCCTCGCCCGAGACGTCGCGGGTGATCGACGGGTTGTCGGACTTGCGGGTAATCTTGTCGACCTCGTCGATGTACACGATACCACGCTGCGCCCGGTCCACATTGTATTCGGAGGCCTGCAACAGCTTCAGGATGATGTTCTCCACATCCTCGCCCACATAGCCCGCTTCGGTCAGCGTGGTCGCATCGGCCATGGTGAAGGGAACGTCCAGAATGCGGGCCAGCGTCTGCGCCAGAAGCGTCTTGCCACAGCCGGTAGGCCCGATCAGCAGGATGTTCGATTTGGCCAGTTCAATATCAGTTTTGCCAGCATGGTTGAGGCGCTTGTAGTGGTTGTGCACCGCGACCGACAAAACCCGTTTCGCATGGCTTTGCCCGATCACATAGTCATCGAGGACTTCGCAAATCTCCTTCGGGCTTGGCACGCCATCGGTGGCTTTCAATCCCGCCGATTTCGTCTCTTCCCGGATGATATCCATGCAAAGCTCGACGCATTCATCGCAGATGAAGACGGTTGGCCCCGCAATCAGCTTGCGCACCTCGTGCTGGCTCTTGCCGCAAAACGAACAGTAAAGCGTGTTCTTCGAGTCATTGCCGGAGGAATTCGCCATGTCATCTACCTCAACGGGTTGTGTCCGGAGGCCCGCCCAAACCCGGATATGGGTCCTGTCTGGGATGCCGTTCCCAGCAGCCTAGAACAGCCCCCCGGCAGCCACAACGCCAAAATGTCAGCCGCGGGGCTCACCCCGCGGCATTGTGATATTATCAACTCTTTGCGTCGTCGGTGGGACGATTTTCAAGAATTTCGTCGATATGGCCCCAGGCTTTGGCCTCTTCGGGAGACATGAACTTGTCGCGCTCAAGCGTGGCCTCGACGTCTTTCAGAGCGTTTCCCGTATGTTTGACATAGATGGCATTGATCTGATCCTTGATCTTCTGAGTCTCGGCGGCGTGGATCATGATGTCGGTAGCCTGACCCTGATAACCGCCCGAAGGCTGGTGCACCATAATCCGCGCGTTGGGCAGGGCGAACCGCATCCCGGCCTCCCCGGCGACGGACAGGATCGATCCCATCGACGCCGCCTGGCCGACAACAAGGGTCGACACCTTGGGCTTGATGTACTGCATCGTGTCGTAGATCGACAAACCCGAGGTCACCACCCCGCCGGGGGAGTTGATGTACATCGAGATTTCCTTGGACGGGTTCTCCGCCTCCAGATGCAGAAGCTGCGCCACCACCAGTTGGCTCATCCCGTCATGGACCGGGCCATTGACGAAGATGATCCGCTCTTTCAGGAGCCGCGAGAAGATGTCATAGGCGCGTTCGCCCCGGCTGGTCTGTTCGACCACCATGGGCACGAGGTTGTTCTGGAAATAGTCTACGGGGTCTTGCATCGGGTCCTGCCTGTCTGATCTCGGAGATGTCTTATGTGCTTACGGTTAAGAGAGTCTTAGTTGTGGGCCACCTGGGCTTCAAGAGGCGCCTGGTTGACACGACTTCCGGCTTGGGAAAAAAGGCACCCGAGTTTGGAGGGCCGCCATGGTTCGCGCATCGTCTCAGACACTTGGATCGGAATGCAGCGCGAATGAACGCCAGGCCTTGGCCGATCTGTTGCGGGAAAACACACTTTCCGCCGCCCATCTGGAGATCGGCACCGCCGCGGGCGGCACGTTGAAGGAACTGATCAACTGCTATCCTGAGCCTGCGACCAGACCGGATTTCTACGTGATCGATCCATTCACCTACTATCCGGATCAGTTTGACAAGGTGGTCAGGAACCTGCGGTCCGCGGGCATCGACCCCGGGACGGTCACCTTCTGGGAAGGCACCACCCATACCTATCTCACGACGGCGCGCCG
Source organism: Rhodophyticola porphyridii (assembly GCF_003688285.1). Taxonomy (GTDB): domain Bacteria; phylum Pseudomonadota; class Alphaproteobacteria; order Rhodobacterales; family Rhodobacteraceae; genus Rhodophyticola; species Rhodophyticola porphyridii. Next base: position 74,780 of record NZ_RCNT01000009.1, on the reverse strand, counting down.
CGATGGTATCCGCTTCGATTTCGTCTTCATCGACGGGGACCACCGGCACTACCCTGTTATGGTCGATCTCCAATGGGCCGATCTGGTCAATCCCGGTGGGTTCATCTGCCTCCACGACCGGTTCGAGAAGTTTCCGGGGGTGGGATGGGCAATCGACGATGTCCTTTCCAGAAACCCGGAATACGAACTGGTTACCCAGGTCGACACGCTGGCCATTCTGAAAAAGACACGCCCCACCACCGTCCCCGCCGTCAGATATCGCGATCTGATCCGCGCGAAGTTGCGGCAACGCTTGTTCAAACACGCACGCAGCATTCGCAAGCGAGTTGGCCGGAATCGCGCTGCCTGAACCCGCATAGCCCGCGGGCGGGTGCATCACATATGCCATTTGCGTTCATCTCCCCTGTTGCCGACGGGTACATCGTCCCGCGTTTGACTTGTCGGAAGCTATCAGTTGACAGAATCGTAAGCGAATACTTACGGTAAGTTATGACTTACACAAGCCCCAACCCCGAAACCGCGATTGCCGCTCTTGCGGATCCGACGCGCCGGGCGATTGTCGAACGGCTTCGCCATGGGGCCCTGCCCGTGGGCGAACTGGCGCACGGATTGACCGTCAGCCGGCCGGCCGTGTCGCAGCATCTCAAGGTGCTCAGCGATGCGGGGCTTCTGGAGGTCACACCGCGGGGCACACGCCGCGTCTATGCGCTTGCACCCGAGGGCGTGGCCGCTCTGCGCCGCTATCTCGATGCCCTCTGGGACGACGCGCTCGCCGCTTTCGCGGCGGAGGCCGGGCAGCGCGCATCCCCCCTTGATACGGAGACACCCGAATGACCGATCCGATCCACAAAACCGTTCATGTCCCACTTCCGCCCGACAAGGCCTTCGATCTCTTCACCGAAGACATGGCCAGCTGGTGGCCGCTGGACAGCCATTCCCTTTCCGCCCGAGACGGAAAACCCGCCGCGGATGTGGTGATCGAGCCGCACAAAGGCGGCCGGATCCTCGAAACCCATCCCGATGGCCGAACCGACCCATGGGCGACCGTCACGGAATGGGAACCCGGCGCGAAGCTGGCGCTTGACTGGTATGTTGGCCGCGACCCGGCCGAGGCGACACAGATCACCGTCGTCTTCACCGCTAACGGGCCCGGTACGCGGGTCGATCTGACCCATACCGGCTTCGAGGTGCTGGCCAGTGCAGCGACCGAGACCATGCTTGGTTATCGCTCCGGATGGGACCACGTGCTTTGTGCCTGCTACGGCGACGCATGCCGGAAACGCGCGGCCTAGCCGCAGGAGACGAAGCTTTCGGCCATGGCGCGCATCAGGGCCGGATAAAGCCCGGGGCCCGGTTCGGGCTGCGCCCCCAACGGATCGATCACCGCCGTCCTGGCCGCTGTATCCTCAGTGACCGCCGCCACGATCCGAGGGTCGAATTGCGGCTCGGCGAAGACGCAGATTGCATCCAATCCGCCAATCCGGTCGCGGATCTCGGCCACCCGCGCGGCCGAAGGCGCCTCCACCTCGGACAGGGGAATCGCGCCGATCGGGGCAAGGCCAAAGGCGGTCTCGAAGTACTGATAGGCATCGTGGAAAACCACGAATTGCGGCTGCACGCCGGCGCTGAACCGCTCTGCGATCTCGGCCTGCAACCCTGTGAGTTCAACTTCTGCCGCGCGGGCATTTGCCTGATACACGGAGGCGTTGGCCGGATCCATATCTGCCAGCCGATCCGCGATCACACCGGTCCAGAGGGTCGCGTTGGCCGGATCGAGCCAGCCATGGGGGTCCATGCCGGAATGGTCATGATCATGGTGGTCCTCGTCATGGGCTGCAGTTTCATGGGCGTCGTGGTCATGGTCGTCATGCGCGTGTGCGTGGTGATCATGTGCCGCATCGTCACCGGGGCCCGCTGCGTGGTCGTGGTCATGCGCCGCATCGCCACTCGGGCCGATCGGCCAGTGCGCTCAGCGAACCCGCCAAAGCCGGGGTTAATGCCGCCCCCAACCCAGATCACAAGGTCCGCCTCCGCCAGAGCCGCGGCCTGGGAAGGACGCAGGGCAAAGTCATGCGGCGAGGTGGCGCCATCCACCAGCAGATCGGGCGTTCCGACCCCCTCCATCACCCGCGCCGTAAGCGAATGCACAGGCGGTATATCGGTTACGATTCGGAGAGTATCCGACCAAGCGGCGGCGACGGAAACCGAAAGGACCAAAGCGCAAAGGGCGAAGATTTGGATTGACATGGTATGGCTCTCCTGTTTGAAGTCGGAGAACTCATATATATTATGCTATAACATATTAATATTTCACGTCACGGTTTCTCCCCAATGTCCCAGCCCGGCTTTGGCACCCGTGACCACGCAAGTTGCATCCGAGACGCCATGCATGCAGTGGAAAAGCACTGCGCCGAGGAAAACCTCGCCTGACGCCGGCCCGCAGGCGCGTTCTGGAACTGCTGCTGGAGGACCACCGCGCCCACGGTGCCTATGATATCCTTGCCCGGCTTCAGGCCGAAGGGTTGGGCGCGCAGCCCCCCACCGCCTATCGCGCGCTGGACTTTGTGGTCAGCCATGGCTTCGCCCATCGCATCGAACGCCTGAACGCCTATATCGCCTGCACCCATTCGGGCGGCGCGCATCGTCCGACTTTTCCGATCTGCCGCAAATGCGAATCCGTCGCCGAAGCCGGCGCACGACCGGTGGAGCGATCGCCGGATCAGGAGGCCGAGGCCCCGTGGTTTGCCATGGAACAGGGCGTGGTCGAGTTGGAGGAGCTCTGCCCCGCCAGTGCAGAGGCGGAAAAACGAGCCTGATCGAAACCCGGGATCTGGCTCTGCGCCTGGGGCGAGAAACCGTGCTCCGGAATGTCGATTTCGTCATCGAACCGGGCGAAATCGTGACCATCGTCGGGCCCAACGGTTCGGGCAAGCCGAGCTTTCTGAAAGCGCTGATCGGCGTCCTTGAGCCAAGCACAGGCAGTATCCAGCGCGCGCCCAAGCTGAAAATCGGGTACGTGCCGCAGCAGTTGCACATCGACCGGACCCTGCCGCTGACCGTCACGCGTTTTCTGTCGCTGCCGCAACGCCAGACCCGAAAGGCGATGTGTACAGCACTTGAAGAGGCCAGGGCCGCCGATCTGCTCTCCCGTCAGATGACCGATCTGTCCGGCGGACAGCGTCAGCGCGTTCTTCTGGCCCGGGCCTTGCTGAACCACTCCGATCTGCTGATCCTCGACGAGCGACCCAGGGCCTTGATCAGCCCGGCTCCGCCGCATTCTACCGGCTGATCGAACAGGTCCGCCGCGACCTGGGCTGCGCCATTCTGATGGTCAGCCACGAGCTGCATGTCGTGATGAGCGCCTCTGACCGGGTGATCTGTCTCAACGGGCATATCTGTTGCGAAGGCAAGCCCGAGATCCTGGCCTCCGCACCGGCCTATCGGGCGCTGTTCAGCACCGGGACGCAAGGCGCACTTGCCCTTTACAGACACGAACACAGTCACAGCCATGATCACGCGCATGAAGTTGCAGAGTGATGCCGGATGATTTCCTGATCCGCGCAGCTTTGGCGGGCGCGGGCGTGACCGTCGCGGCGGCCCCTCTTGGCTGCTTCGTCGCCTGGCGGCGCATGGCCTATTTCGGCGATGCGACGGCCCATGCGGCATTGCTGGGCTTGGCGCTGAGCGTCAGTTTCTCGATCTCGATCTTCGCGGGCGTTCTGGCTGTATGCCTGGCCATGGCGCTTGCGGTTTCCACATTGTCCGAACGTGGGTACCGCATTGACACATTTCTGGGGGGGCTCGCGCATTCCGCACTGGCCGTCGGCCTTGTCGCCGTGTCGCTCCCGAGCGGGGTACGGGTTGACCTGTCGACCTGTCTTTTCGGCGATATCCTTGCCGTGACCCGCGCCGATCTGGCCGTGATATGGGGCGGCGCGCTGGCGGTTCTGATGCTGATCCCCGCCGCCGCGGCAAGGCCTTTCAGCGGATCGCCGGAGGCGATGGCGCTGACCGCCGGCGGCATCGGCGCCGCATCGGCGCTGGCCGGGCTGTGCGCGCCTTTCCAACTCGACACCCCGACGGGGCCAAGCATCGTCTGCGCCGCCGCGCGGGTCTTCCTTGCCTCGACGCTGATCAGCCTGACGCGCCGCGCCTAACCGCCGTGATCGGGCGGGGTGACGCGGGCCAGATCCTCGATCAGAGCGCAAAACCCCGCGATCTGGCCGACCACATCGGCCGCGCCAAGCGCTGCGGTGGCGCGGGAGGCGTCGCCCACGGTGCCCTTGGAGTTCAGGTCATGGGCGAGCCAGGCCATATTCGCCTCCGCCATGTGATAGCCCAGCTTGGCCGATCCCTGCCTAAGCGCCGTCTGGGCGGAGCCAAAATCCTCCGCACGTTCCATCTCCACGAGATCGGGCCAGAGCGCGAGCATCATCGATGTTTCCGATAGCCCGCCATGGATATCCACCATCGGCCCGTCGGGATACTCGTAAACCGACGCATCGCGCAGGCCGGTCCAGGCGGTGGTGACAACGGCCATGCCATCGCTCTGACGCAACTCGCGCGCCACGATCTCCATCGGGGGGACATTGCCGCCGTGACTGGTGATCAAGACCAGCTTGCGCACCCCCGCGCGCGCAACACTCGCCCCGATCTGTAGCCATGACTTGATCGCCACCTCCCAGTCCAGCGTCAGCGTGCCGGGAAACGCGATGTGTTCGTTGGACTTGCAGATCTGCTGAACCGGCAGAAACGTGGCCGGGCTGTCTGCGGGAAGGGCATCCGCCGCGCGCGCCACCATTGCCTCCGCGATCAGCGCATCCACCCCGACCGGCAGGTGCGGGCCGTGCTGTTCGATGGCCGCGACAGGAAGGACGGCAATCCAGTCATCCGTCGCTGCCGCCGCAAAGTCCCGCGTGGTCATTTCGCGCCAGAAGCGTTTGGGTCGGGTCATAGGCGATCTCCGTTCGATCTTTGGCACATAGAAGCCAATCCCCGCGCGCTTGTCCAAGGAAGAGGCCGCTGTCGCCCGGAATTCGGGCAGAAACGGGATGGACTCCGGCGCCCGCCCTGCCCCCGGCCCGCTCCCCCGACATCCAGCAGGCAGCGGATGCAATCAGGCCGGGCGCAGCCCCAGGATTTCGCGGGCCTGTGATGGCGTGGCCACGGGACGGTCATGTTCTGCACAAATCTCGGCGACCCGTGTCACCAGCGCGGCGTTCGACGGGGCAAGCGTTTCGCGGTCCAGCCGCACATTGTCCTCCAGTCCCGTCCGCGCATGTCCGCCCGCGGCGACCGACCATTCGTTGACCTCGATCTGGTGGCGCCCGATACCGGCGGCGCACCATTCGCTGTCGGGAAGAAGCCGCGCCATCGTGCGCACATAATAGTCGAAGACATCCCGGTCTGCGGGCATCGCGTTCTTCACGCCCATGACGAATTGCACATAGGCGGGCGCGGCAAGGCGACCGTCAGCCTGCATTTTTGCGGCCTGATGGATATGGGACAGATCGAAAGCCTCGATCTCGGGCTTGATCTGGTAGGTCAGCATTTCGGATGCCAGCCAATCCACCAGATCGGGCGGATTTTCATAAACCCGCGTGGGGAAGTTGTTGGACCCGACCGAAAGCGACGCCATGTCCGGCCGCAGGGAGAGCATTCCGCCCCGCTCCTTGCCCGCGCCCGAGCGCCCGCCGGTGGAAAACTGAAGGATCATGCCGGGGCAATGCGCCTTCAGCCCCTCTTTGAGACGCGCGAATTTCTCGGGGTCGGAACTGGGGGTTTCGTCGTCGTTGCGAACATGGGCGTGGCAGATGCTGGCGCCGGCCTCATAGGCCGCATGAGTGCTTTCCACCTGTTCGGACAGGGTGATCGGCACGGCCGGATTGTCGGATTTGCGCGGCACCGATCCGGTGATCGCCACGCAGATGATACAAGGTTTGCTCATGGGCCCCTCCTCTTTGGCCGCAGACTGCCCCCGATCGGCGCGGAAGCGCAAGGCGAAGGATTTGTACCCTGACCATCAAAGGCGTAGAGACCGCGACAGGACCAGGCCGAAGGACCCGCGCATGACCGACCCCGTTGCCGTACTTCTCGATCTTCTGGATATTGAACCGCTGGAGATGGACCTCTATCGCGGCAAGGGTTCGGGCGGCGAAACATCCAAACGCATCTTCGGCGGGCAGGTCGTGGGGCAGGCTCTGTCGGCTGCCTACCACACCGTGGACGGGCGCAACTGCCATTCGCTTCATGCCTATTTCATGCGCCCCGGCGATCCGTCGCGCCCGGTGATCTACGAGGTCGACCGCGCCCGCGATGGCGGCAGTTTCACCACCCGCCGGGTGATCGCGATCCAGAACGGAAGGCAAATCCTGAACATGTCGGCCTCATTTCATGTCGAGGAGAGGGGGTTTCACCATCAGCACCCGATGCCGGCGGCGCCCGACCCCGAAACCCTGCCGACCCGTGCCGAGGCCAAGGCCGGTCTTGCGGCCCGCGCGCCCGCCGCGCGGCGCGACGATATCCTGCGGCCCTCTCCCATCGAACTTCGGCCGACCGGCGAATATGACCTGATGGCGCCCACCCCCGCTCCGGATGGCCATGCCGTCTGGTTCCGGCTGACCCGCCCGGTTCCGGATGCGCCGGCATGGATGCAGCATTGTCTGCTCACCTATGCCAGCGATCTGCATCTTCTGGGCACGGGGCTGCGGCCACATGGTCAGAGCTGGTTCACCGGCGACATCATGACCGCCAGTCTGGATCACGCGGTGTGGTTCCACGCGCCCGTCGATTTCGGAGCCTGGCATCTTTACGTGATGGACAGCCCATGGACCGGCGGTGGGCGTGGCGTGAACCGCGGGCTGATCTATGCCGCGGACGGAACGCTGGTCGCCTCCACCGCGCAGGAGGGGCTGATGCGGCCACTTGCCCGCGCCTGAAAGCCGGGCGGGGCAGACCTGTCCGCATCAAGCACACCGGCAACCCTCTGCATCAGGGCGCGCGCAGGGGAAATTGCCGGCCGATCACACCCGTTCCAGCGCCACGGCGATACCCTGCCCCACGCCGATGCACATGGTCGCAAGCCCGTACCGGCCGCCACGCGCCTGCAATTCAAGCGCCGCGGTGCCGGCAATCCTGGCCCCCGACATGCCCAGAGGGTGGCCAAGGGCGATCGCCCCGCCATTGGGATTCACATGCGCCGCCTCATCCGGCAGATCGAGCGCCCTGAGGACAGCCAACCCCTGAGCTGCAAACGCCTCGTTCAGCTCGATCACGTCGAAATCCGAAGCGGCAAGACCCAGACGCGCGCAAAGCTTTTGCGTCGCGGGCGCCGGCCCCATCCCCATGATCCGGGGCGGCACGCCCGCCGTGGCCCCGCCCATGATGCGCGCAACGGGCGTCAGCCCATGTCGGCGGGCCGCCTCTTCCGATGCGATGATCAACGCGGCCGCCCCGTCATTCACGCCCGAGGCATTGCCAGCGGTCACGCTGCCATCGGCCCGGAAGGGCGTGGGAAGGGCGGCCAGTTTCTCCGCCGTGGTGGCGCGCGGATGCTCATCCCGGTCCACGACCACGGGATCGCCCTTGCGCTGCGGGATTGTCACCGGCGTGATTTCCCGCGCCAGACGCCCGTTGTCCTGCGCCGCCGCCGCCCTGATCTGGGAGCGAAGCGCGAATGCATCCTGATCGCTGCGGGCAATGGCATAGTCGGCGGCCACGTTTTCGGCCGTCTCGGGCATGCTGTCGATGCCGTATTGCGCCTTGATCACCGGATTGACGAAGCGCCAGCCGATTGTGGTGTCGTGGATCTCCGCCTTGCGCGAAAAGGCGGCCTCGGCCTTGGGCATCACGAAAGGCGCGCGCGACATGCTTTCGACGCCACCCGCAATCATCATCTCGGCCTCGCCTGCGCGGATCGCGCGAGCCGCGCCGATCACAGCATCCATCCCGGACCCGCATAACCGGTTGACGGTCACCCCCGGAACCTCCACCGGCAGCCCCGCCAGAAGCGCGCACATCCGCGCCACATTGCGATTGTCTTCACCTGCCTGATTGGCGCAGCCATAGATGACCTCGTCCACCGACGCCCAGTCGACGCCTTCGTTCCGGGCCATCAGCGCGGCCAGTGGGATCGCGCCGAGATCATCGGCTCTCACCCCGGAAAGGGCGCCGCCGAACCGCCCGATGGGCGTGCGGATGTAATCGCAAATAAAGGCCTCTGACATCCCCGTCTCCTCGCTGTGACTGACCAATGTCCTAGATTGCGACCGGTGAGTTGGCAATTCTTTCCCGACCAAGCGGTTGACAATTGTCGGTCCCGCAGGCGGGATGGCGCGCGAAAGGGAGGGCGACATGAACGATGTGGTGCATCTGGAGCGGGTCGGCGCGACCGGACTGATCGGGCTGAACAACCCGCCGGTGAACGCCGCCAGCCACGCGCTGCGGCAAGCGATCCTGGAGGCGGTGGAGACCCTGGAGGCCGACCCGGAGATCGACGTCATCGCGCTTTACGGCAAAGGCCGCAGCTTCATCGCGGGCGCCGATATCCGCGAGTTCGGAAAGCCACCGAAAGACCCTTGGCTGCCCGCGCTCTGCAACCGGCTGGAAGCCTGCGCCAAGCCGGTCATCTCAGTCCTTCACGGCGCGGCTTTGGGTGGCGGCCTTGAGGTTGCGCTTGGCACCCATGCGCGCATCGCGGTCCCCGGCGTCGCCATCGGCCTGCCCGAGGTGACCCTGGGCATCATCCCCGGCGCGGGCGGCACCCAACGGACCCCCCGCCTGACGGGCATTCCCGCCGCGCTGGACCTGATCACCACGGGCCGCCATATCGACGCGGAGCAAGCGCTGGCTCTGGGTCTGGTCGATCGCATCGCCACGGGCGATCCCCGCGATCTGGCCCTGCAAGCTGCCGTCGATGTGCGCCGTGGCGACCTGCGGACACGGCGCACGGGCGATCTGACCACGAAACCCGATGACGACGCGCTGGCCGAGACGGCGGCGGAGTTGCGCAAGATCAAGGCCCATCTCTTTTCGCCGCATCGCTGCGTCGAGGCGGTGGCGGCGAGTACACTGCCCTTGCAGGAGGGCCTTGCCCGGGAACGCGCTCTCTTTCAGAACTGCCTCGACAGCCCGCAGCGCGCCGGACTTATCCATGCCTTCTTCGCGGAACGCGCGGTCGCCAAGATCCCTGAAGCAGCGGCCACGCCGCGTGATATCGGGCGCATCGGTGTGATCGGGGCGGGCACCATGGGCTCGGGCATCGCAACCGCCTGCCTGCTGGCCGGATTTCCGGTCACGCTTGTGGAGAAGAACGCGGACGCCCTGGAAAGAGGGCAATCGGCGATCGCCGGCAATCTGGACGGCGCGGTCAGGCGCGGCAAACTTACATCCGAAAGACGCGATACGCTTGACCTGACCGCCAGCACCGATATGGCCCGGCTTGACGGCGCCGATCTGGTCATTGAAGCGGCCTTCGAGGATATGGAGGTCAAGAAGCAGATCATCAAACAGGCGGAGAATATCTGCCCGGGCGCGATCCTTGCGACCAACACCTCCTATCTGGATGTGAATGACATCGCCGCAGCCGCCGCATCGCCGGGCGATGTGATCGGCCTGCATTTCTTCTCCCCCGCCCATGTGATGCGGCTGCTGGAGGTTGTGGTGGGCGACGCGACCCGGCCGGAGGTCGTGGCGACCGGTTTCGCGCTGGCCAAGCGGCTTCGGAAGATCGCGGTGCGCGCGGGCGTCTGCGACGGGTTCATCGGCAACAGGATCATGAACCACTATCGCAAGGCAGCCGATCACCTGATGATGGATGGCGCAAGCCCCGAACAGATCGACGCCGCGATCCGCGGTTTCGGGTTTGCGATGGGCCCGTTCGAGATGTCCGATCTGGCGGGTCTCGACATCGGCCATGCCAATCGCAGGCGGCAGGACGCCACCCGTCCCGAGGCCGAACGCTACGTGGCGGTTGCCGACCGGCTGGTCGAGGCTGGCTGGCTGGGGCGAAAGACGGGCAAGGGGTTCTATCTTCACGGCGCGGACACCGGCCCGAACCCGGACATCGCCCCGATCATCGAGGCCGAGCGCGCCCACCACGGGGTCAGTCCGCGACCGTTCACCGATGAGGAAATCGTGGCCCGCTACTTGACGGCAATGATCTCGGAGGCTGCGCGCGTTTACGACGAAGGCATCGCGCTCAGGCCGATCGACGTGGATGCGGTTCTTCTGTTCGGCTACGGCTTTCCGCGGCACCATGGTGGCCCGCTGCACCACGCCGACACGCTTGGCGCCGCCCGGCTGGTGGAGCGGATCGAAACCTACGCGACGGAAGACGCGCATTTCTGGCAGGTTCCCGCTATCCTGCGGCGCATGGCGGCCGAGGAGACCACCTTCGCCGACCTGAACCGGGAGGGATAAATGGACCTGACCTATTCACCCGAGGAACAGGCGTTCGAGGCCGAGGTTCGGGCCTTTCTGAACGCGGAATTGCCCGCGGAACTGGCCGCGAAGGTACGCAAGCGCCGTGAACTGACCAAAGAGGACATGGACCGCTGGCACGCGATCCTGAACGCCAAGGGCTGGCTTGCCGCGACATGGCCGGTGGAGGCGGGCGGCACCGGATGGTCGGCCGTCCAGCAGCATATCTTCGAGGAGGAATGCTGTCGTGCCAACGCGCCGCGTATCGTGCCGTTCGGCCTTAAGATGCTGGGGCCTGTCCTGCTCAAGTTCGGAACCAAGGCGCAGCAGGAGGAGTACCTGCCGCGCATTCTCGACGGACGGGACTGGTGGTGTCAGGGCTATTCCGAACCCGGCGCCGGCAGCGATCTTGCCTCACTCAAGACGCGCGCCGTCCGCGACGGGGACCATTACATCATCAATGGCCAGAAAACCTGGACCACACTTGGCCAGCACGCCAATCGCATCTTCTGTCTGGTGCGCACGAAAACCGACGGCAAGCCGCAGGAGGGCATCAGTTTCGTGCTGGTGGATCTGGACACGCCAGGGATCGAGATGCGCCCGATCCGCCTGATCGAAGGCGGGTATGAGGTCAACGAGGTCTTTTTCACCGATGTGCGCGTGCCGGTTTCAAATCTGGTTGGCGAAGAGAACATGGGCTGGACCATTGCCAAGTATCTGCTGCTGCATGAGCGCACGAATATCGCAGGCGTCGGGTTTTCGATCGAAGCGCTGGAACAGCTGAAATCGCTCGCCACGAAGGTCAGACGCGGCGGAAAACGCCTGATCGACACACCGCTTTTCGCAGCCAGGCTGGCCGAGGTGGAGATCGATCTGGAAGCGATGAAGCTCACCAATCTCCGTATGTTGGCCGATGCCCAGAAAAAGGGGGCCCCGGGGCCCGAGACCTCGATGCTCAAGATCAAGGGCACGGTGATCCGTCAGGCGATCAACGATCTCGCCCGCCGGGCGCTTGGCCCCGCCGCGGCGCCCTTCCCGTCTGAGGCGCTGGACGGCAACGCGGCCCTCGTGCCCGAAGACCATGCCGCAAATGCGGTCAGCTATTTCAACAATCGCAAGATTTCGATCTATGGCGGGTCGAACGAAATCCAGAAGAACATTCTGGCCAAGGGGATGCTGGGCTGATGGATTTCGATGTTTCCGACGACCGCCGGATGCTGGCCGACAGTCTCGGCCGCTATCTGAGCGATCACTACGGTATCGAGCACCGGAATGCGGTTGCGTATGACACCCCGTTTCACGATGCGCAGAAATGGCGCGACCTGGCCGAGTTGGGCGTTCTCTATGCGCTCGCGCCGGAAGACAGGGGCGGCTTCGGCGGCGCCGGTTTCGATGTGGTCACCGTCTTCGAACAGCTTGGCGGCGCGCTCTGCCCTGAACCGGTCCTGCCCCAGTTGCTCGCAACACGGCTGCTGATGGCAGGCGGCGTGGATCTGGAGCCGCTTTTGTCAGGCGCAACCCGCTACGCGGTCGCCATCGGCGAGATCGATGCGCCCTACGCGGTGGAGGATATCGCCACCGAGGCAACGGACTCCGGCGATGGATGGAAAATCTCCGGCAGGAAATCAGTGGTCTACGGTGCACACGCCGCTGACAGGATTCTGATTGCGGCGCGCCATGCGGGTGGCATCGGCCTGTTCGAGATTGCGCCGGGCAACGCCGATATCACGGTCTATGGCATGATCGACGGCGGCGGCGCGGGCGAGCTATTCCTCGACAAGAGCGAGGCCGTTCTCTTGGCCGGTGACGCCGGCGCGATGCTGCAGGACGCGCTCGACTGGGGCGCTCTCGCGCTCGCGGCCGAAGCCGTCGGCGCAATGGACACCGCAAATGCGATGCTCATCGACTATCTCAGGACCCGCAAACAGTTCGGGCGCCCCATCGGCGGCTTTCAGGCGCTGCAGCATCGCGCGGTCGACCTGGGGATCGAGATCGAACAGGCCCGGTCCATCACCATCCTTGCCGCCTCCCGCATGGGCACACAGGCGCAGTCGCGCAGTGTCTCCATGGCCAAGAACCTGATCGGACGGGCCGCCAGACTGGTCGCCGAAGAGTCGATCCAGATGCAGGGCGGCATCGCGATGACCTGGGAGTACCCCGCTTCGCATTACGCCAAACGGCTCGTCATGATCGACCATCAACTGGGGGATACCGAATTCCACCTGGAACGCGTCATGGCCGATCTGCAACCGGCACCGTAAGCATCACCCCCCAACAAGGGCCGCCCCCTTCATTGCCTTTCAAATTTGCCGGGGGTCCGGGGGCAGCGCCCCCCGGTCCGTCATCGGCCAGGCAGACCCGCGGCCCGCAATCCGCCGCGCGCGAACTCGGCGACATACGCTCCCAGCATCAGCCCCCGCTTCGGGTCCGATGCATTGCCGTCCAGGGCGCGCTTCTTCACGCCCTGCAGAATCGCGCCCATGCGGAAGAAGGAAAAAGCCAGATAGAAGCCGAAATCCGGGATGTCCGGGATGCCCGTGTGCGCGCAATAGGCTGCAATGAAGGCCTCGTCGCTCGGCAGGCCCTCGGCATCCCGATCCACCCCCGCCAGACCGCGCCCGACGGTGCCGGGCGGCATCTGCCACTGCATGATCACGGCGGCCAGATCCGCGAACGGATGCCCGATCGTGCTCAACTCCCAATCCAGAACCGCAAGAATATCGGGACCGTCCGGTGCAAAAAGAAGATTGTCGATCCGATAGTCGCCATGCACCAGGCAGACCCGTCCGTCATCCTCGGGGCAGGCCTCGTCCAGCCAGCCGATCAGCCGGTTCATCTCGGCGATATCCTCGGTCTCGGACGCGTGATACTGCCCCGTCCAGCGGTCGATCTGGCGGCGATAATAGTTGCTACGGGGGCCATAATCGCCAAGTCCCGCCGCATCCAGATCGACGGAATGGATCGCTGCCAGAACCCGGCTCATCTCCTCAAACACCGCCGCCCGGTCATGCAGGGGCAGGCCGGTCAGACGCGGGTCGTCGAAATTCCGGCCCTCCACATACGCCATCACGTAAAACGCCGATCCGATTACCGTATCGTCCTCGCAGAGGGCCAGCATCCCGGCCACCGGCACCTGCGAGCCCGCCAGCGCCTGTTGCACCCGAAATTCCCGCTCCACGGCATGGGCCGATTTCAGCAGCTTTCCGGGCGGCTTGCGGCGCAGCACGAAACGCCGGGCCGGTGTTTCCAGCAGATAGGTGGGGTTCGACTGCCCGCCCTCGATCTTCCGGGCGGTCAAGGGGCCGTCGACGCCCGCCACATGGGCCTGCATCCAGTCTGCGACCGCGTTGATGTCCAGCCCGCTCATCGCGCCTGATTGGAGTATTTGCGCAGCTCCGCGCGCGCCACCTGCCGCCGGTGCACGGCATCGGGCCCGTCCGCAAGCCGCAGCGTTCTCAGCCGGGTCCACATGGCGGCCAGCGGGAAATCCTGCGAAATGCCCGAGGCGCCATGCATCTGCACCGCCTCATCCACGACCTTCAGCGCCATGATCGGCGCGACCACCTTGATCTGCGAGATCCATGGCTGCGCTGCACGAACACCCTGCGTGTCCATGATCCATGCGGTCTTCAGGCACAGCAGACGCGCCATTTCGATTTCCATCCGCGCATTGGCGATGATGTCATGGTTCGCGCCAAGTTGCGCCAGCGGCTTGCCGAAGGCTTCCCGCGTCAGCGCCCGGCGGCACATGAGCTCCAGCGCGTATTCCGCCTGCCCGATCGCCCGCATACAATGGTGGATGCGCCCCGGGCCCAATCGGCCCTGCGCCACTTCGAAGCCGCGCCCCTCGCCCAGAACCACATCCGCCGCCGGCACCCGCACATCGGTGAACCGGATGTGCATATGCCCATGGGGCGCATCATCGGTGTGGTAGACATGCATCGGGCGCAGAACCTCGATCCCGTCCGCGTCGGCGGGCACCAGCATCATGGAGTGGCGGGCATGTTTTTCGCCCTGCGGATCGGTGCAGGTCATCACGATATAAAGCGCGCAGCGCGGATCTCCCGCGCCCGAGGCCCAGTACTTCTCTCCGTTCAGCACATACGCGTCACCGTCGCGCACCGCCGACAGGCTGATCTGCGTCGCGTCGGAGGAGGCGACGTCGGGTTCCGTCATCAGATAGGCGGAGCGGGTCACCCCGTTGAGAAGGTCGGGAAGCCAGCGCGCCTTTTGCGCTTCGGTCCCATAGCGCTCCAGCACTTCCATATTGCCCGTATCCGGCGCGTTGCAGTTGAAGATTTCCGCGGCGATCCCGACCTTTCCCATTTCCTCGGCCAGATAGGCATATTCCACCGTCGTCAGGCCGAAGCCCTTCTCGCTGTCGGTCAGCCAGAAATTCCAGAGACCCCGTGCCCTGGCGCTGGCTTTCAGGGAGGACAGGATTTCCAGTTGCCGCTCCGTATGCTGGAACCTGTCACCGGACGGGTGCCGGCCCACCTCCGCTTCGTAGACCAGATCCAGCGGCGCGATCTCTTCCATGACCATCTGGCGGACCTGCTCCACCAACGGGCGCACCCGGTCGCTCATTCCAAGATCCATCTACGATCTCCCCATTGCGTAGGCCAGAACGCCCGCCAGCGCGGCGTCGTATTCCCGGGCGAGTCTGTCCACCAGCCTGCCGGCAGGCTCAATGGCCTTCACCGCGCCGATCCCCTGCCCCGCCCCCCAGATTTCTTTCCAGGCCTTGGGCTTCGACCCGCCGCTGCCAAACGACATCGACGAGGCATCCGCTCCGGGCAGGTTGTCGGGATCCATCCCGGCTCTGGACACGGACGGTTTCAGATAGTTGCCGGATACGCCGGTAAAAAGCGAGGATGTGACGATATCCTCCGCTCCGGCCTCGACGATCATCTGCTTGTAGTCTTGCACCGCATTGGCCTCTTCCGTCGCGATGAAGGGCGAGCCGATATAGCCCAGATCGGCACCTGCAACCTGCGCAGCCAGAAGCGCATGTCCGGTGGCAATGGAGCCCGAGAGCAGAAGCGGGCCGTCGAACCAGGTCCGGATTTCTTCTACAAGAGCAAATGGGTTTTGTGGCCCCGCATGCCCGCCGGCGCCTGCGGAAACCGCAATCAGCCCATCGGCGCCCTTGTCCACCGCCTTTCGTGCGAAGGTGTTGTTGATGATGTCATGCAGCGCGACTCCGCCGCAGCTATGGGCCGCCTCGTTCACCTCCACCCTCGCCCCGAGCGAGGTGATCCAGATCGGTACGCGCCACGCGGCGCAAATCTCCAGATCCCGTTCGAGTCTCGCATTGGAGCGATGCACGATCTGGTTGACCGCGAAGGGTGCCGCGGGCCGGTCGGGGTTGGCCTGATTGAACGCATCCAGTTCTTCGGTGATCCGTTTCAGCCACGCCTCCAGCATCGGCGGCTCGCCATCGGCCTCCCGTGCATTCAACGCCGGGAAACTGCCGATGATCCCTGCCTTGCACTGGGCAATCACCAGATCCGGCACCGAGACAATGAAAAGCGGTGCAGCCACGGCGGGAATGCGCAGACCTCGCAGGGCCGGCGGCAGATGGCTGTCATCACGCATCGGCGGATTGTGTTCGTCTGGACATGGGGTGCGGCCCTCCGTTCAGCGGCAGAGCCTAGAGCCGCGCCCGGATGGCGGCAAGACGTACCGGAACACGGAACGCAGCGTCAGATGGGGGCTTGGGTTCGGCGCATCGATCTTGCACAATCGGTGCAAATGCGATGTTTTGCGCCCGATATCTTCTGGGAGAGAATTCATGCCTGACGGTCACACACGCCATACCGGCCCTTCGCTTGCGCCATTCGACTGGGCGGATCCGTTTCAGTTGTCGAGCCAATTGAGCGAGGAAGAACGGATGCTGGCGGAGGGCGCGCGGGCCTATGCCGCCGACAAGCTGGCCCCACGGGTGACGGAGGCCTATCTGAACGAACTCGTCGCTCCCGAGATCTTCGCCGAGATGGGGCAGATGGGGTTACTGGGCGTGACCATTCCCGAGGAATATGGCGGTATCGGAGCGGGTTACGTGAGCTATGGGCTGGTCGCCCGCGAGGTGGAGCGGATCGACAGCGGCTATCGCTCCATGATGTCGGTGCAATCTTCGCTGGTGATGTACCCGATCCACGCCTATGGCTCCGAAGACCAGCGGCAGAAATACCTGCCCGGGCTGGCGGCTGGTGAGTTGATCGGCTGCTTCGGCCTGACCGAACCGGATGCGGGCAGCGACCCGGCCGGGATGAAGACCGTCGCGAAAAAGACCGCCGACGGCTTTGTTCTGAACGGGGCGAAGATGTGGATCTCGAACTCTCCGATCGCGGATGTGTTCGTGGTCTGGGCCAAATCCGAGGCGCATGGCGGCAAGATCCGCGGCTTCGTTCTGGAAAAAGGCATGAAGGGTCTTTCCGCGCCCAAGATCGGCGGGAAACTGTCGCTCCGCGCCTCCGTCACCGGCGAAATCGTGATGAAGGACGTGGCGGTGGGTGAAGAGGCGCTTCTGCCCGGTGTCGAAGGGCTGAAGGGGCCGTTTGGCTGCCTGAACCGGGCGCGCTACGGCATCGCATGGGGCGTGATTGGCGCCGCCGAGGATTGCTGGCACCGGGCGCGCAGCTACGGGCTGGAGCGGGTGCAGTTCAACCGACCGCTGGCGCAGACGCAATTGTTCCAGAAAAAGCTGGCCGACATGCAGACCGACATCACACTCGGCCTGCAAGGGGCACTTCGTGCCGGGCGGATGCTGGACGACGGCAGCTGCGCGCCCGAGGTCATCAGCCTGATCAAGCGCAACAATTGCGGCAAGGCGCTCGATATCGCGCGGGCGGCACGCGACATGCATGGCGGCAACGGCATCATGGCGGAGTACCATGTGATGCGGCACGCGCAGAATCTGGAAACGGTGAACACCTATGAAGGTACGCATGATGTGCATGCCCTGATCCTGGGCCGTGCCCAGACCGGATTGCAGGCGTTTTTCTGATCCCTGAAACCGGCCCCGTACCGGGCTGACATCCAACCGGGCGCTCAGGCGGTAACCGCGCCCGACTGGATCGGATCGCGCTTGCGGCGCTGGCGATACTGCCGGGGGGTCGTGCCGTAGATCTCCCGGAACAGCCTGTGAAAATGGCTGAGGTTTTCCAGGCCGCAATCCTGCGCCACCTCCTGCATCGTGAGCCGGGTCGTGCCCAGAAGCATCGCGGCATGCTGCATCCGAACGCGATTGACGTATTCGGTGGGCGAGACGCCCAGATACCGCCGCGCCTGCCGGCAGACATGTTCGTGACCGCGACCGGCGGAGGCGACGAAACCGGAGGCCCCGCGCCGGAAAATCTCGGGCCGCCGGGCCTCCTGACAGGCGGTGACCAGCCAGGTGGGCGCGCGGTCGTGGATCGTGGCGGCTTCGTCCAGCACGTGGGTCATGACCGACAACAGGAAATGCTCGATCCGGGCAAGGCTGCGCCGCGTGTTGCGCATGGACTGGATCGAGTTGATCGCGCGCTCCCGCTGCGCGCCCGTCATGTGAACCGTCACCGGCAGATCCCCCTCGGACCAGAACAGCCGCCCGGCGAAATCCTCCGCGTAGCGGGTCACGATATGTTCGGCGGTCTCCACCCGGAACATCACATTCATGATCCGGCAGCCAAGCTCCGCATCCGCCTGGAAAGCGTGGATATCGGCGGGCCTGATGAACACCATGTCTCCGACGCCGAGCGTTTCCTCCACCCCGTTTATCGCATGCCGCGTGCGCCCCTGCTCGACCAGAAACAGCTCAAAATAGTCATGGGTATGCACGATCTCCGGCGGGGATGGGTCAAGGTCCTTGCGGGCGTAGTGGAAGGCCTCGTCCGGTTTGAGATATGTATCAATTCTGAACAGTGATTTTCGCATGAAATGCCAAAACCCCTTGTTTGCAAGTGCAGAAATCTTAACAAGAATATCAAATTCACACATAAAAATGTCAAGTTGGGGTCTGCCAAAGTCGCCGTCCTGCTGCCTATGCTGGGTGGATGGGGAGGTTGGATATGGTGTTGGATCTGCGGTTTCGCCCGGCTGCGGCCACGGGGCTGTCACGGCTGAGCGCGGCCGATATCGCTGCCTATAACCGCGACGGGTTCGTGCAACCGTTCGACATTTTCACCCGACCCGAGATCGCCCGCATCCGTGCTTATTTCGACCGGCTCATGGCCGGGCTGGGCGACGCGGGGGCCTATGGTATCAACTGCTATCAGGCCCGAATGGCCGGGATCTGGGACATCGCCACCGACAACCGCATCCTGGACCATGTCGCCGACATCATCGGGCACGACATCATTTGCTGGGCCAGCGCGATCCTGTCGAAAAAACCTCATGATCCCAAGGAGGTACCTTGGCACCAGGACGCGAGCTTCTGGAGCCTGAGCCCGGCGCGCACGGTCACCGTCTGGCTGGCCATCGACGATGCGGACGCCGAGAATTCCGCGATGCGGTTCATTCCCGGCAGCCATGACAAGGGCGCGCTGGAAACGACGGATACCGGCGGCACGGCCGTGTTCCACAAGGGTATCGCGGATGCCGACAGGCTGGGGAAGCCTTTCACCAACACATTGAAAGCGGGACAGATTTCGCTTCACGCGGATATGCTGGTCCATGGTTCGGAGGCCAATGGATCGGATCGCCGCCGCTGCGGGCTGACATTGCGCTATTGCCCTCCGGAGGTGCGGATCACCGACCCGGACTGGGCCCGCGGGGTGGAGGCGATCATCTGCCGGGGGCGCGACCCGTCGGGCCACTGGCGTCACCATCCGAGACCCGACAACGACGACATCACGAAGACGCAAAGCCCCCATGTGGTGGGCAATAACTAGCAGAAGATTAACGGAAAATCGGCGCCTCGACCCGGCGCCACCTATAACAATGGTATATCAATTCGCAAAATCCACAGACGCGGAAACCCGTCGCCACGCCCGCGGCAAAGATCAAATCCGCACATGTATTTCGAAAGGGTAAATGACCGGATGCAGATCACATGGTATGGCCATGCGGCCTTCAGGCTGACCCCGGACACCAAGGGCCCGAGCGTCATCTGCGACCCCTACACGCCCGAGGGCGTCGGCTATCGGCCGATCGGGGAGAGCGCCGATCTGGTGATCATCTCGTCGGATGATGACAGCGCCCATTGCCGGGCCGATCTGATCCCGGGAGAGCCGGCGGTGCTGAACGCGCTGACGGTCGCGCAGAGCGGCGGCTCCGCTGAGGCCGCAGGCCTGCGCATCCACGCCATCGAAGCGGCGGAATGGGACCGGCACCCGGAGCATGAGGTGCCCGGGCAGAATGGCATGTACCGGTTTGAGATGGATGGCATTCGCGTGGCCCATATGGGCGATGTGGGCAATCCGCTGACACCCGCGCAGATGGCGTTTTTCGAGGATGTGGACGTTCTTCTGGCGCTGGCAGGAGGCTATCTGACGATCGAATTGCCGGATCTCATGGCGCTGATCGGCGAGGTGCGGCCGAAACTGATCATTCCGATGCATTTCCGCACGCTCACCTACAAACCCCGCAACACCATGTGGATCGAAAGCTTCCTGAACTATTTCGAGGAACAGGACGTGGATTTCGCCTGCGACAGCACGATCAGGCTGTTCAGGGAGAATATCCCGGAAACCCCCCGCGTGATGGTGATGACCCATGCACGCTAGGCCACGCATGCCACGCGCCCAAAGATACGCAGCCATTGCAATGACAACAGGGAGAAGACGAATGAAACCAACCACGAGACTTTTGCTGTCCTCCGCCGCGATGGCTCTGGCGCTGACCGGCATGGCGCCCGCGCAGGAGGTGGCCCGGGAGGATACGGTGATCTTCGATCTGGACCGGACCATCCGCGACCCGGAGAATTTCAACTGGTTCACCTCGGGCACCAAACGCCAGCACGGCGCGCACCAGGCGATGTGGGAGCCGCTGTTCATCCTGAATTACGAAACCGGCGAGATGGACCCGTGGCTGGCGACAGCGATGGAGCCGAACGAGGATTTCAGCGAATGGACGCTGAGCCTGCGCGAGGGCGTGGAGTGGTCCGACGGGGAGGCGTTCAATGCCGATGACGTGGTGTTCACCGTGGGCATGGTTCTGGAGAACGAGGAACTGAGCGAACGGGAGGCGGCCACAATGCGCGCGCAGGTCGCCGCCGTGGAAAAGATCGACGATCTGACCGTGCGCTTCACGCTGAACAGCCCCAATCCGCGGTTCCATGTGGAGAATTTCGGGGTGCGGATCTTCGGTTCCTTCCTGATCATGCCCGAGCATGTCTGGGCCGGAGAGGACCCCGCCACCTTCGCCTTCTATCCGCCGATCGGCACCGGGCCCTATACCTACAGCTCGGCCGACACCAACCGCGCGATCTGGGACCGGAACGACAACTGGTGGGGCGCGGCGACCGGCTTCATGGACCTGCCCGAGCCCGCGCGGCTGATCTGGCTGGAGACCGGCGGCGAGGAAAGCCGGGCGCAGCTGATGCTGGCCAACCAGATGGATATCGCGCATTCGGTCTCCATCGGGACGTTCGAGGCGATCCAGGCGCAAAACCCCAACGTGATCTCGTGGCATGACGGCTATCCGTTCGCATGGCCGGACCCCTGCGCGCGGCAGTTGGAGATCAACACCACCGTCGCGCCCTGGGACGACCCGGCGATGCGCCGCGCCGTCGGGCTGATCATCGACCGCACGCAGATCGTCAACATCGCCTATGAGGGCACCACCGTGCCGTCATCGACGATGTTCGCCGAATACGGCTCCATGCGGCCCTTCATCGACGCCGTAGTTGCGGCCGGGCACGGCCTGCCCGCAACCGGCGATGTGGAGGCCGCGCAGGCCCTGATCGAGGCGGCGGGCTACACGATGGGTTCCGACGGGATCTACGAGAGGGACGGCGAGGATCTGGCCGTGTCGATCCATGTGAACTCGGCCTCCACCGAATACACGCGGACCATCGACATGGTGGTGGAGCAACTGAACCGGGCGGGCATAAATGCCCGGTCGGTGCCGGTGGAAAACGGCGTGTTCTGGGGCGAGGTGCTGCCGTTTGGCGCCTTCGAGATGTCCTATAGCTGGCTGTCCTGCGGGTCGGTGAACGAGCCCTGGACCTCGATGAGCCGGTACACCACCGCCTCCGTCGTGCCGGTGGGCGAGCGCAGCCCGGGGTTCAACAACACCGCCCGGTGGGATGGCGATGCCGCCGCGGCCTATACGGCAATCGTGGAGGAGATGGGCACGATGGCGCTGGACGATCCGGCGCTGCCGGGGATGGTGGCCGAGGCCTATGGCCATCTGGCCGGGGAACTGCCGTTCATCCCGCTGGTGCAGGCGGCCAAGCTGATCCCGATGAACACCACCTACTGGACGGGCTGGCCCACGGCGGAAAACAACTACAACCATCCGGCCTTCTGGTGGAACCACACCCATCAGATCATCCACAATCTGGAACGCGCGGAGTAACGCGCCGAGCGTGCCGCGCGCCTGCCCCACGGCGGGCGCGCGACCAGCCGCCCGCGCAATCCGGGAAGGAGCCGTATGATGGGCCGAATACCCGCCAGCTATCTGATGAACCGCGTGATCACGCTGGTGCTGACGATCGTGATCGCGGCGACGCTGATCTGGCTGATCCCGCGGCTGTCGCCGGTCGACCCCGCCGAGATCATGCTGGGCCGGATGACCGCCGGGGCCGGTACGGTGGAAGGATCGGAGCAGATCCTCGCCACGCTGCAGGAGCGGTTCGGGCTGAACGATCCGCTGCTCGTTCAGTATGCGAAATACATGCGCAACATCCTGTTTCTGGATTTCGGCCTGTCGACCGCGTCTTTCCCCACGCCGGTTTCCACGCTGATCGCCAATGCGCTGCCATGGACCATCGGGCTGATGCTGATCTCCATCGTGATCACCTTCGTGATCGGCAATCTGCTGGGGGCACTGATGGTGTGGGAACACACGCCGCGGCTGTGGAAGGTGGCGATCCCGGCAGCGATGGTGTTCACCTCGATCCCGCCGATCCTGTCGGGGCTGCTTCTGATGTGGATCTTCTCGGCGCAGCTTCAGTGGTTCCCGCTGACCGGCGCCTACGGGCTGACGGTGGAGCCCGGCTGGACCTGGGATTTCGTGGGCTCGGTGCTTCATCACGGGTTTCTGCCCGCGCTGTCGATCGTCGTGGTGACGTTCGGGTTCTGGGCGCTGGGCATGCGCGGGCTGATGATCACCGTGCAGGGCGAGGATTATACGACGCTCGCCAAGGCCAAGGGATTGCGGCCGCGCTATATCCTCTACCGCTACATGATCCGCAACGCGATCCTGCCGCAGATCACCGCCTTCGCGCTGAAGATCGGGCTCCTGATCGCGGGGCAGGTGCTGGTTGAGCGCATCTTTGCCTATAATGGCATGGGCAAGCTGCTTTACGACGCGATCCTCGATCAGGATTTCCCGGTCATCCAGGGGGTCAGTTTCGTGATCATCCTGATGACGGCGCTGGCGGTCTTCATCGTCGATCTGGTCTATCCGCTGATCGACCCGCGCATCCGGCACGAGGCGGCATGAGACATGGCTGATCATTCCACACCCAATGCCGCCGGCGCGCAGACGCCCGACCTGACCGCCCGGCAGATCCGGCGGATGAAGCGCTTCGACAACCCGTGGCGGAACCCCAAGCTGATCTGGGGCGCCGGTCTGCTGCTCGGCATCGTCGCCATGGGCATCCTGGGCCGGATCTTCTGGGATCCCGATCTGGTCTTCACCGGGTCGGGGCTCACGCGGCAACCGCCGGTAGGGCTGGAGAACCTGCGCGGGCAGGTCGGCACATGGGCGCACCCGCTCGGCACCGACGGGGCGGGGCGGGACGTGCTGGCTTTGCTGATCATCGGCGCGCCCAATTCGCTCTTCGTGGGCGTTCTGGCCTCGCTGATCGGGATGAGCATCGGGATTTTCCTCGGTTTCTCGGCGGGCTTCATCCGGGGCCGCGTGGATGACGTGATCCGGGTTCTGTCGGATGTGATGATCACCATCCCCCCGCTTCTGATCCTTGTCGTCTTTCAGGCGGCCTATGGAGACATATCGTTGACCATGATGGCGATCCTGATCGCTTGCTTCGTCTGGCAGTCGCCCACGCGGCTGATCCGCGCGCAGGTGCTGTCGATGCGGGAAAGCGGCTATGTGCAGATGGCGCGGCTGTCCGGCGCGTCGACCATGCATATCATGTTCCGCGAGATGATGCCGAACCTCGTGCCCTATCTCTTCGGCTCCTTCATCGCCAATGTCACCACCTCCATCGTGACGGCCGTCGGGCTGGAGGTTCTGGGCCTCGGGCCGCAACGCATTCCGACCCTTGGCCGCACGATCTACGAGGCGATCAACTCCGGTGCCCTGATCCAGAACCTCTATTGGTGGTGGGGCATTCCGACGATCCTGCTGGCGCTGATGTTCATCGGGCTTCTGCTGATCAATCTGGGCCTCGACGAGGTGTCCAATCCGCGCCTGCGGAAACTGTGAGGCAGACGGTCATGAACGTGCTCGACATCGACGATCTCTCCATCGACTTTCCCACATCCAAGGGGGTGGTCCACGCGGTCTCTCATTTCTCGCTGTCGATCCCGAAGGGCCGCCGCGTGGGGTTCATCGGCGAATCCGGATCGGGCAAGACAACGACCGCGCTGGCCGCGATGCGGATGCTGGCGGCGCCGGGGTTCGTCGCGGGCGGGTCGATCCGGCTGAACGGGGTCGGTGGCACAGATCTGCTGGGCCTGAGCGACGAGGAGATGCGCCGCGTGCGGCTTCGCAAGATCAGCTATATCCCGCAAGGCGCGATGAATTCGCTGAACCCGGTGATGCGGGTCGAGACCCAGATCTGGGACGGCATCGTCGCCCATGAGGGCCATGTGGAACCCACGGAGCTGCAACGCCGGTCGCGCGAGGTTCTGGCCGGTGTCGGGCTGGAGCCCCATGTGGGCCGGCTATACCCCCATGAGCTTTCGGGCGGGATGAAGCAGCGGGTCTGCATCGCCATCGGCGTTTGCCTGCAACCCGATCTGATCATCGCCGACGAGCCCACCAGCGCGCTGGACGTGATCACCCAGCGCCATGTGATGCAGACCCTGCGCGAGGTGCAGGACAAGATCGGCGCGGGGCTGATCCTGATCGGTCACGACATGGGGCTGATGGCGCAATCGGTGGACGATCTGGCGGTGATGCGGCTGGGCGAACTAGTGGAGTTCGGCGACGTGCGCCAGATCCTCGAAAACCCGCGGCATCCCTATACCAGAGAGCTGATTTCCAGCGTTCCGCTGGTGGGCGGCGACAGCTTTCTGGACAGCACGCCGCGCGCACCGGAGGTACAGACCGACACCGGCGCGCCGCCGCTTCTGGAATTTCGGAACGTCTCCCGCCGCTATGGCGCGGTCACGGCGCTGCATCCGATGTCGTTCCGGCTGGACGGGGCGGTGCCGCAGATCATCTCCATCGTGGGCCAGTCGGGTTCGGGCAAATCGACCATGGGGGGGCTGATGCTGGGGTTCAACACGCCGTCCACCGGCGAAGTTCTGTTCAAGGGGCAGGATATCAACGCGCTGGGCGGGGCGGCGGCGCTGACCTTCCGCAAGGAGGTTCAGGCGGTCTTCCAGGACCCTTACGCCTGTTTCAACCCGTTCTACCGGGTCAACCACGCGCTGAAATTCCCCTTCAAACGCTTCGGGCTTGCCCGCGACGAAGCCCATGTGACCACCGCGATGGAGGAGGCCTGCGTGGCGGTCGGGCTTGATCCTTCGCTGGTGCTGAACCGCTATCCGCACCAGTTGTCGGGCGGGCAGCGGCAGCGGCTGATCGTGGCCCGGGCGCTGATGCTGTCGCCCAAGCTGCTGATCGCGGACGAGCCGGTGTCGATGGTCGATGCCAGCCTGCGCGCGACGATTCTGAAAAACATCCATGACCTGAAGGACAAGCACGGCATCTCGATCCTCTATATCACCCATGATCTGGCCACGGCCTATCATGTCAGCGATTACGTGATGGTGCTCTATCACGGCCATGTGGTGGAGGCGGGCCCGCCGAAGGAGGTGATAGGCCACCCGCAGCATGCCTATACGCGGCTTCTGATCGACTCGATCCCCTGGCCGGACATGGATCGCGACTGGGGCTCGGCCGCCGATGCGCGCGCCGATCTGGAAGAACTGGACCGGATCAGCCAGCGGCCCGAAACCGTGTATCGCGGCGATGTGCCGGGATTTCATCTGGCGCAGGCCTAGGCAGATGACCCACAGCCTGCGCCTGACCGCAGACAAGATCGCGCAGCGGCTGCGCCTGATCCGGGCGAAGGAGGCGCGCGCGCGGGTGCCCATCGACCGGTTCGTGATGGAAACCCTGCCCGATGCGGCAGCAATGCCCGATACCGGCCTGATGGCCTGCGCGGCGGAGGGGCCGGTGCTGGACTGGCACAGCTACTGGGGCGGGCAGGATCTGCATTTCGTGCTGCGCTCGCGCTTCACCGTGCCGGAGGGCTGGACCCATCCGGCGCTGCATCTGCCGCTGGGCGTTGCGGGCGACATCTTCACCCATCCCGAGGCGCTGGTTTACGTGGACGGGCGGCCCGTCGCCTCGGCCGACCGGTATCACCATACGATCGATCTGGCCCCGGGGCTGGCCGACGGGCAGCCTCACGATCTGCTTTTGCATGGCTGGACCGGGCTGACCGGGTGGCCGCCCGATCCCACGGACCGCTCGCAACTGTTCATGCGCGACTGCGCGGTGCTGGATCTGGACCCGGCCCTGCAGGAGTTCGTGACGCTGGCGGAGGTGGCGCTGGAGGTTGCGCGCGAACTGCATGACGACCGCCCAGAGAAACACGGGCTGCTGAGCACACTGGACGGCGCGTTTCTGGAACTCGACACGCGCGACCCGATGGCGGAGGCGTTTCGCGCCTCGGTTCCGGCCGCGCTGGCCCGGCTCGCCGAGGGGATCGCGCAGGCGGGCGCGCCGCTCGATGTCCGCCTGCACGGGATCGGACATGCACATATGGATGTGGCTTATCTCTGGCCCATCGACCAGATCCGGCAGAAGAATGCCCGCACCTATGCCAACGTGCTGCGCCTGATGGAGAAGCATCCGGAGTTCATCTTCTCCCACTCGCAGCCGCAACTTTACGCGTGGACGGAAACCGATTTCCCCGAGATGTTCGCCGCGATCAAGGCCCGCGTGGCAGAGGGCCGGTGGGAGGTTCTGGGCGGCATGTGGGTGGAGCCAGATGCGAACATGCCGGGATCGGAGGCATTGGTGCGCCAGATCATGCTGGCACGCACCTGGGTGCGCGCGCATCTGGGGCCGGGCGCGGAGACGCCGGTGTTGTGGCTGCCCGATACGTTCGGCTTTCCCGCCTGCCTGCCGCAGCTGATGAAACAGGCCGGGCTGAAATGGTTCGTCACCAACAAGGTGAACTGGAACCAGTACAATCAGATGCCCTCCTCCACCACCTGGTGGGAGGGGATCGACGGCAGCCGGGTGCTGGCGCAGTTTCTGACCACCCCGCGGGAGGTGCAGCATCTGCCCTTCCCTACCAATTACAAATCCGACCTGAGCGCGACCGAGGTGCTGGGGACCTGGCGGCGGAGCACCTCGAAGGACGGCGTACACGATCTGATGATCTGCTACGGCTATGGCGATGGCGGCGGCGGCCCGACCGACGGGCTGATCCGCAAGGCGCGGGCCTATCGTGCGATCCCCGGCGCGCCGCGGCTGACCCCCGGCACCGTGCGCGGCTATTTCGAAACGATCGAGGCGCTGCCGGGCCGGTTGCCCGTCTGGCAAGGGGAGTTTTATCTGGAGGGGCACCGGGGTGTGCTGACCTCCCAGGGGTGGATCAAGCGCGCCAACCGGCAGGCGGAGGCGCTGCTTCATGATGCGGAGTTTCTGGCCGCGCTGGCGGTGCTGGCCGGCCACGACGCCCCCGATCTGTCCGAAGCATGGCGGCTTTTGCTGCTGAACCAGTTCCACGACATCCTGACCGGCACGTCGATCCCGGAGGTGTTTGTCGATGCACGCAAGGATCACGCCAGGATCCGGGAACTGGCGGGCGCGGCGCTGCGGCAGGCCGCCCGCCGGCTTGGCACAGGCACGGACGCGGGCGCGCCCGGGGCGGGGTATCTTCTGGTCGATGGCGCGCCCTTGCCCGCGCCGCGCCAGGTCGTTCTGGACGGCATGGAGGGCGCGGTGGATACGGCGACGGGCACGCCCCTGCCCTGCCAGCAGGTGGCAGACGGGCTGCTCGTCTCGCTGCCGGCGGAGAGCGGCTATCGGCTGACCGCGGTGCGGCCCGGCCCGGCCGCGCGTGTGGAGGAGACCAGGCTCACGGTGTCGGAGGCGGGCGGCTGGTTCACCATGGAAAACCGCTTTCTCAGCCTCAGGATCGGCCCGGACGGGATGCTGCACGGCATCCGCGACCGGCAGGCCGACCGCGAGGTCCTGCGCGAGGGCGCGCGGGGCAATCAGCTTCAGGCCTTCGAGGACCGACCGATTTCATGGGACGCCTGGGATATCGACATCTTCTTCGAGGAACGTGGCGAGGTGGTGGCGGACCTGACCCGGCTGGAGATCGTCGAGACCGGCCCGCTGCGTGCCGTCATCGCGCTGGAACGGCGCTGGCGGCAAAGCGTGATCCGCCAGCGCATCGTGTTGCGCCATGACAGCCGCCGGATCGATTTCGAGACGGATGTGGACTGGAACGAGACCCATTTCCTTCTGAAAGCCGCGTTTCCGGTGGCGATCCGCGCGGCGCAGGCGACCTATGACATCCAGTGGGGCCAGATCGAGCGGCCCACCCACCGCAACACCTCCTGGGACGCGGCACGGTTCGAGGTGCCGGCGCAGAAATGGGCCGATCTCGGCGAGGCGGGATATGGCGTGGCCCTGCTGAATGACGGGAAATACGGCTATGACGTGCAGGATGACGTGCTGCGCCTGTCGCTGATCAAATCGGCCACGATGCCGGACAGCGGATCGGATCAGGGGCATCATCGCTTCACCTATGCGCTGCTGCCGCATCCGGGCGACTGGCGCGACCATGTCCCGGCGGAGGCCTATGCGCTGAACCATCCGCTGAGGGTTCTGCCGCTGCCGGGCGGCGGGACCGCGCGGATGCCGGTGCGCAGCGCGGCGCCCAATGTCGTCCTGGAGACACTGAAACCGGCAGAGGACGGGCGCGGCGTGATCCTGCGGCTCTACGAGGGCCATTGCCGGCGCGGGCCGGTGATGCTGGACCTAGACGCCGCGATCGGTGCAGTCGAGCGCTGCGGCCTGTTGGAGGAGGAGTGCGAGCCGCTCCCGCTGACCGGTGGCCGGGTGAAGCTGACCCTGCGGCCCTACGAGATCGTGACCCTGCGACTGATCGCCGGATGAAAGCGCGGCCGGCCGGCGGCGCTGTCGATCAGGGGAGATGGGCCCCGGGCGCTCGGGCGGAACGGCCCGGGCGTGAAACGCGGCGGGTGGGTGCGCCTGTCCCGCATGTCCAATGGCGGTTTCGTCCGGCAGGCGGCTGTGCGGGGTCCGGCGCCGAATCCGAGGTCGGTCTTGAGCTCAGACCAACCGATGCTGCGTGACGCACGAACGTCAGCTAGTCCGCTAATCTTTTGACCAAAACCAAGGTCAGTATCATCGCAATGAAAAGGAAAATCGCCCCGACAATCCATGCGATAGGTGTGGAGTATATTTCGGCGACGGCTCCGGCCAAGATCAGCCCCAATGCCCCCCCCAACTGCTGTATCAGCGATCTGAGCGACAGCATGGTCGACCGCTGACGGTCTTCTACGCAGCTATGCAGAATGCTGCTGGCAGGTGTTTCGCAGACACCAAGGAAGACGGAGTAGAGAGCGAACACCGTCACAAAGCCGATGATACCGCCTTGCAAAGCCAATGCGATTTGAGCGCCCGCCAGGCAGGCAAAGGCCGCCGTCAGCGTCATGGCGTGCCGCCGCTTGAAGATCCGGCTGATGTGCGGAGACAGAGATGCGCCGAGAGCGATCGAGAAGAAATAGGTCGCGGTCACGACGCCGATAACAGTGTTGGCGTAGCCCTCATCCAACATCGGCTTTGCATGGGTCGGCCAGATTACCTCGACAGGGTTGGTGGCCATCAGAAAGAACGCCAATGCTGCCAGAAGTATCGACAGTGCGGGATGCTTCAGGGCCAAAAGGCTCGCGTCCTTTATCACCGTCGGGACATTTGCGAAGCTATGCGTGAGAGCCGTGACGTTCGTCGGGCGCGGTTTTTCGACAATGGCCAACATGGTGAAAACAAACACACCCAGCATCACACCAAAGCTTGCCGCGTAGGACACATCATAGATGCTGAACCCGAGGCGTTCCGCGACCGAACCCAAACTATCGGGCAAAAGACCCCCTAGAACGGCGCCAATGGCCAACCCTACGGCATTGGCCCATTGCGCTTTAGCCAGTGCGGGCTGCACATCCACATTTGGCGCAGCAGTCTTGAAGGTTTCGACAAACCAGGCATCAAGCGTACCGGACCGAAGCGCGCGCCCGAAACCGATGAAGGCAAATGAGAGCGCGAGAACATAGAAGTCGCTGGTTGACAGAAAGAGTGCGAGCGAAATCAGGCTGGCGACAACCGCCGTCAAAAAGACCGGCTTGCGGCCGATGCTGTCGGCGAGACCGCCAAACGGCAGCTCCATCGCCATGGTCGTGAGCGAATAGACCCCGAAGAGAAGCGAGATTTGAAAGAGGTCCATGCCTCTGTCGGTCAACGCCAGGGCAACAACGGAAACCGTCAATCCCATGGCAAAACGGTCAAGGAACTGGTGTATCTGAAACACGCGGATGTGCCGTCGTGCCGGACCGGTCAGCGCTGCAAAGGAAAACTCTGTTTCGGTTGCCATGTTTACAACATCGACGTTGTTGCGATCATCCACAACACCTTCGGTCAGCCATGACCTGACCCGAGTGCACC
This sequence comes from Rhodophyticola porphyridii, assembly GCF_003688285.1. Lineage (GTDB taxonomy): Bacteria > Pseudomonadota > Alphaproteobacteria > Rhodobacterales > Rhodobacteraceae > Rhodophyticola > Rhodophyticola porphyridii. Next base: position 44,366 of record NZ_RCNT01000009.1, on the reverse strand, counting down.
AAGGCGACCGTTCGAGCATGACGCAGCGAATTCACGCTTCGTCTGCATCTCCGCCCCCCTCTCAGTAAATGCCGCCGGTGTCCAGCGGGGCGGGCGGCCGGTCTCAGCCGAGGACCGAAAAGCTGCTTTCGGCGTTGATGTCGCGCTTGCGGGAGTAGAAGCCCACGTCGATCTCGCGGCCGATATAGGGCAGCGTGAAGCGGAGCGGCGCGGCGTCGTGATCCGCCCCGCCCTCGCAATACTCCACGAGCGCCGCCATCATCTTGCCCGCGATCGGGGCGTTCTTGTACTGGTTCCCGCTTGTGCCGCAGGCCATGTAGAAGCCGGGCAGGCAGGAGCGGTCGTAGATCGGGATCCAGTCGGTGGAGGCGTCGTAGAGATCGACCACGCCCCGGGTTCGCGACGGGATGCCGAGCGACGGCACCCGTTGGGCGTAGCGCATGGCCTGGGTCATCCACTGATCGGTGAACGCGCGATTGTAATCCGTGTCGCTGTCGGCCCAGTCATGGGGGTCGCAATCCGGGTCTTCGGAGCCGATCAGGATGTGATTGCCCTGTTCGGGTCGCACATAGCAGGCGATATCGCTGTCGGACACGATGCAGCCGGCGGCCTCGAAATCGAACCCGGCGGGCGCGGGGACATGGGCCACCTCCTGACGGAGGGGGCGGGTCTGGATCGTCATGTCGTCAAGCACGCCGGCCATCGCATTGATCCGGGCTGACCCCGGGCCCGCCACATTGATCACCACGGGCGCATCGACCCGGCCGCCATCCGAGAGCGTCACCCCCGCGACGCGCCCGTTCTTCCGGGCGATCCCCGCAACCTCCACGCCGGTCCGGACCTGCGCCCCGTGCAGGCGCGCCGCCGCCAGCAGGTTCTGCGCGCTGAGCGCCGGGTCGGTCACATAGCCGCCATTTGGCCAGAAGACCGCCCCGTCCATCCGCCTGCCGTTCGGCTGCCCGAAGCCGGGATCGTCGAGGCGTTTGGCGGGGGCGAAACTGTCCATCGCATAAATCGGCAGGCGGCGCTGGACCTCCTCGGCTATCAGTTCCTCGAACGGGCAGCCAAGTTCGGCGGAGTAGCGCATATGCTTCGCCAGATGACCGTTTGCCCCGGTCTTCATCACCAGACATCCCACCTCCCGGAACCGGGCCAGATCGGTGCCCTCGGGCAGGCCCAGATAGGCAGCCCAGTCGCGCCAGTAATGATAGCCCTCCCAGGCGAAGGCAGTCCCGTCGAAGGTGGAATAGTGCATCCGGATGATCGCGCAGGATCCGGCCGTGGAGCCGTGGCCGGCCTGGGTGTTGCGGTCCAGCGAGAGCGTCTTCCAGCCGGCCTTGGACATCTCGAAGGCGATGGCGGCGCCGATCACCCCGGTGCCGATGATGATCGCGTCGGGTTGGCGTTCGCTCATGAGGTCTCTCCCTGATCTATCCGGCGGGCATAGGTGGTGAAATCGGCGATCTCCGCGGGCTGCGCGTGGCGGCCGGTGAACACATAGAGATACATCGGCACGAGGCGCAGGCGGTCTTCCACCGGTTCGCGCAGATCGGCATCGTTATAGCCGATCTGCATGTAATAGAGCACCCGCGCGCGCGTCAGCGCCTCCAGCGGATCGTAGCCGTGGCGGGCGAACATCGCGGTCAGTGCATCAAGGCGCAGCGCTTCGGAGCGGTCGAGCACCCGGCGCACCGCACCTGAGCGGCGGGCCCAGTCGCGCACCGCGAAGTCGAAGGCGATATCGAACAGCGCCGGGTTCACCACCGCGCGGAAGACATTGCAGACGGCCGCGGTGATCGTGGCGGCCTCGGCACCCGCCAGATCCACCAGAGCGGCGGTGTTGGTCTTTTCCCAGTGATCCAGAAGCGCGTCGAGCAGGTCCTGACGGGAGGTGAAGTACCAGTAGAAGCTGGACCGCGACACGCCGAGCCGGTCGCCGAGCGCCAGCACCTTCACCTGCTCCACCCCGTCGCTGACCAGCGCGTCGAGGGCGACGTTCAGCCAATCCTCCCGGGTGACCTTCACATTGCCGATCAGGGGTTCCTTGCTGGGATCATCGCGGTGCAGCGGACGGGCACGGACCATGGCTCAACTCTCCGGCGGGGCGCCGCCCAGGGCGCTGTTGTGGCGAATATAGGCCTGCATCGCGGCCAGCTTGTCGGGGTCCGTCTCGGGCGGGGTGAAGCCGGCGAGCCGGTCCTGCCAGATCGACGTGGCGCGGGTGTTGGCGTCAGGCGCGCCGCGGTCGCGCCATGTCCCGAAATTGGACCGGTCGGCCAGAAGCGGTTCGTAAAACTCCGTCTGGTAGCGCGCCATGGTCTGGCCCGCGGCGAAGAAATGGCCGCCCGGCTGCACCTCGGCCAGGGCGTCCAGCCCGATCTCGGCATCGCCCGCCATCGTCTCCGCGCACATCTCGGCCACCATTTGCAGAACCTCCAGATCGGTGATCAGCTTTTCGTAGGACAGGGTCAAGCCGCCCTCAAGCCACCCCGCGGCATGGATCACCACGGTGGCCCCCGCCAGTAGGCAGCCCCAGATGCCGAACTGGGTTTCGTTGGCGGCCTGCGCATCGTTGATATTGGCGGCCGACCCGCTGGCACAGCGCCAGGGCAGCCCGATCCGCCGCGCCAGTTGACCGGCCGCGAGCGAGGCCTTGGCGTGTTCCGGCGTTCCGAAAGCGGGCGCACCCGATTTCATATCCACATTGGAGGTGAATGTGCCGTAGCAGACCGGCGCGCCCGGCCGGATGAGCTGCGTCAGGGTGATCGCGGCCAGCGCCTCCGCATGGCTGAGGGTGATGGCGCCGGCCACGGTGATCGGCGCCATCGCCCCCATCAGCGTGAAGGGCGTGACGATGGAGACCTGACCCGCGCGCGCGAAATCTATCAGCCCCTGGGCCATGGGCGTATCGAGCGTGCGCGGGGAATTGGTGTTGATGATCGTGTAGCAATGCGGGATCGCGCGGAACCCGTCATCGGAGAGGCCCCGGAAATCACGCAGCATTTCAAAGCTTTGGTCCACCTGCGGGCTGCCGCGCGAGAACACGAAGGGCAGCTTGTCGCTTAGTGTCAGCTGCACCTCCATCGTGGTGTAGTGGCGCAGATGGACGGGCGCGTCCTGAGGCTCGATCAGGGGCGGTATCATGTGCAGAACGTCGAAGGCCTGTGTCAGCATCGTCAGTTCCCGGTAGTCGCGGATCGTACCGGGCCGCCGGCCGCGCAGCAGGTCGGTGGCGTGCGGCGCCCCCGCGCCGGGCTGAAAGATCAGATTGCCCGGTTCCAGCGTCAGATCCCGGTCGCGGTGGCCTGCCCTGACCGGAATTGACCGGGGCGCGGTTTCCAGCGCGGCGGCCACGATCTCCCGCCCGATGAAGACCATTTCGGTTGCCTCATCGACCCTGGCCCCGCCCGATCCGAACGCCCGACGCGCCTCGGGCAGCAGGACCTTCATGCCGAGCGTTTCCAGCACCGTCAGCGCGGCCTCGTGGATTGCCTCGATCCGGTCGTCGGAAAAGACGCGCATCGGCGGGAACGGGTTTTTCAGGTGGCGATAGTCGATCTTGCGTCGCGGCGGGTCCGAGCGGGCGGCCTCCCGCCCACGCCTGAGACCCCTGCGGGTCATCCGCGCATCGCCTTGCCGGCCGGATCATAGGGCGACGGCGCGATGACCCGCGCGGGGCGTTCGGCCCCCACAACATGTACGCTGAGCGGCGTTCCCACATCGGATCTGTCACGGTCGATCAGAGCCATGGCAAGCGATTTGCCGATATGGTGACCATAGCCGCCCGAGGTGACGAACCCCACCTTCTGCCCCTCGGCCCAGACCGGCTCGAACCCGCTGGCATCGGCATCCGCCGCGTCGATCTCAAGGGTCACCTGTATCTGGGCCGGGCCATTGCCATCGCGTTCCGCAAGCGCGGCCTCCCGGCCCAGAAAACCGGGCTTGTCCCAATCGATCCAGCGGTCCATGCCCGTCATCCCGGGGGTATAGCCCTGGGTGAATTCGGCGTTCCAGATGCCGAAGCTCTTTTCGAGCCGCGTGGACAGCATCGCGTTGAAGCCGCATTCGCGGAGCCCTTCCCCGGCGCCCGCCTCCAGAAGCGTCCGGCGCAGCACCGCATGATCGCCATAGCGGCAGTTGATCTCGAAGCCCAACTCGCCGGTGACCGACATCCGCGCGATCCGGGTCCGGATCAGCCCGATATCGGCGGCCATGCAGCCCATGAACGGCAGGCCGGAGATATCGGTTTCCGCGATCTGCCCGATCACGGCGCGGGACCGCGGCCCGGCAAGCGCGAAGCCGCAGATCTCCTCCCCCAGATCGCGGATGGCGACACCCTCGGCGAGATGGTCCCGGAACCAGCGCATATGCCACGCGCGCAGGTAATAGCTGCCCATGATCCACCAGCTGCCATCGCCCCAGTTGAACACGGTCAGATCGCCCTTGAGCCTGCCGGTTTCCGACAGCATCGGCGCCAGCCGCGCCCGGCTCGGCGCGGGCAGTTTCGAGGCGAGCATGCGGTCGAGCCAGCCCTCGGCATTCGGCCCGGTGACTTCGTAACGGGCGAAGCCGGTGATATCGATCAGGCCCACGGCCTCGCGGATGGCGCGGCATTCCGCGGCCACGATGTCATGAGCGTTGGACCGCTTCAGGCTGGGTGTTTCGCTGAACCCGGCGGGCGCGAAATAGAGCGGCACCTCCAGATCCCAGCTTACGCCCCATTGGCAGCCCGCCGCGCTCATCGCGTCATGGGCGGGCGCGGTCTTGAGCGGGCGGCCCGCCGGAAGCTGCTCGTTCGGGTAGGTCATGACGAACCGGCGGGAATAGAACTGCCCGGTGGTTTCGCGGATATAGCGCCGGTTCTGCGCGTAGGGGCCATAGCGCGCCACATCCATCGGCCAGGCGTCGGCCTCGGTCTCTCCGTGGATCATCCATTCGGCCAGCGTCTTGCCCACGCCGCCCCCTTGCAGGAAGCCTGCCATGACCGCGCAGGCACACCAGTAGCCCGGTTTGCCGGGCACCGGGCCGACCAGCGGGTTGCCATCGGGCGAAAAGGTGAAGGCCCCGTTCACCCATGTCTTCACGCCCACCTCCTGCAGGACGGGGTAGCGTTCGAAGCCCAGTGTGAGTTCCCGTTCGATCCGGTCGGTGTCTTCCTGAAACAGCTCCATCCCGTAATCCCAGGGCGCGCCATCCATCGCCCAGTGTTCATGATCGATCTCGTAAATGCCGAGCAGCACGCCTTTCTGATCCTGTCTGAGATAGGTGAACCCTTCGAGGTCCACGGTCATCGGCACCTCGAAGGCGAGATCTTCCAGCGCCGGGATCGTGTCGGAGATCAGGTAGTGGTGTTTGAGCGGGCTGACCGGCAACTCGATGCCCGCCATCCGGCCAAGCTGCTTGGCCCAGAGCCCGCCCGCGTTGACCACATGTTCACAGGTCACGATGCCCTTGTCGGTGACGAGTTGCCAGCCGTCGCGCGTCTGAATCAGATCCTCCACCTTCGTATGCTCGAAGATGGCCGCCCCGCGTTTCCGGGCCGCGCCCGCATAGGCATGCACGGTGCCCGTGGTGTCGAGATACCCCTCGCGGTCGGCCCACATGCCGCCGAGAAGGCCCTCCGCGGACATGATCGGATTAAGCTCCACCGCTTCTTCGGGCGTCACGAGGCGGCAATCCTCGATGCCGATGGACTGAAACACCCGATAGGCCGATTGCAGCCATTCCCACCTGTCGGGCGTGCCCGCCATCGTCAGGCCGCCGGTCATGTGCAGGCCGATATTCTGGCCGCTCTCCGCCTGAATTTCCTCCAGCAGGTCGATCGTATAGGCCTGAAGGGCCGCCATATTCGGATCGGCGTTCAGCGCATGAAAGCCGCCCGCCGCGTGCCAGGACGACCCCGCCGTCAGCACCGAGCGTTCCAGAAGACAGACATCGGACCAGCCGAATTTCGCCAGATGATAAAGCACCGATGCGCCGACCACGCCGCCGCCGATGACGACGACCCTGTAATGAGATTTCATGGGCACATCCCCCTCGCACCGATGTTGGGCACGACGCTACGCAGGGATTTGAGCCCTGTCTAGACAGAAATGTCCAGTGCCGCTTTCGGGTTCAGAGCACCAGTTTGCGCTGGTCCTCGCGGCCCATGGCGACCAGCAGCGGCGCTTCCGCCTGCCGCGACTGAAACGCCGCCTTGTCTGTCAGGCCCCGCCAGTTACAGGCGATCAGCGACTGGGCCACCGCGCCGCCGAGCGTGGTGCCCGGCCCGGTGACGATGAAAAGATCAGGGGCGAATTCGCGGGCAGCCACGGTGACCGCACGGGTGAAATCGTAGGGTTCGGTGATCTGGTGACCAAGCGTGTAGCTCCACAATGCGGCCGTATCGGTCGCGTGGGGCCACCAGATCGCGCCGCGCCCGTCGATCAGCGGCACCGTGGGCTGGGTGAACATATCCGGTGGCAAGACCGCGCGGCCCCGTTCGGCGACCGGGGCCTGCATGTCGGTATGGAACGCGGCATGGTTCGGCAGGCGCAGGGGCGCCGGGCCGTCCGGCGGCACGGCGGCCTCGAACGCGGCGAGCCCGTCGGCGTCCCCGGCCAGAACCAGCATGCCGCCCAGATCGATCGACAGCGCCAGCCGATGGCCCTTGCGCCCGTCGATCCGCGACACCAGCGTCATAAGTTCGGCCCTGCGCGCCGGATCCGGGCGCCAGTCCTCCCCCACGACGGGATAGACCAGTTGCAGCCCGATCGACGCCTCCTGCATCAGCCTGCCCATGGTGTTGACCATGCGGAAGCCGTTTTCGGCGCTGAGCGCGCCGCCTGCGGCCAGCGCGATGTACCAGCCCATGGAGTTGCCGGTGACCGCCACGATCTCGATATCGCCTGCCAGTGACAGCGCATCGGCATAGGCGCTGGCATAGATCAGGGGGGACGCGATGTCGCCGCGGGTGTGTATCGCCGGCTGAAAGCGGGCCGATCCGTCAAGGGCGGTGACCGGCTCCTGCCCTGCTTCGGCGCGGATCGCATCGAACCGCGCAAGCAGCCCGGCCTTGTCGCCGTGATGGCGGGCGAGATACCCAAGCTCCGCCTTGTTGTAGGTGCCGCGACCGGGGCAGACCAGCACCGCGCGCCGGGTCATCGGGCCGCTCCGACAAGGGCAAGCGCGGCCCTGACGATCCCGTCGGCAGACGGCATGGTGGCGGCATAGGCGGGCCCGGTGGCGATGAAACTGTCCTCCGCCGTGAGCCGGGCGAAGGAGGGTGTTCCGGCCTCCGCCAGGGTCGCCATCAGCGCCTCGGCCACGCCGCCGGACCGGCGGGTTTCATCGACGACGAGCACATGGGCGCAATCGGCAACCGCCTCCACAAGGGCGGCTTCCGGCAGGGGCGAAAGCCAGCGCAGGTCGATCACCCGCGCGTCAACGCCCTGATCCAGAAGCTTTTTGCGGGCCTGCATGGACAGATAGGCACCGTTCCCGAAACTCACGATGGCCAGATCGGTGCCCGCGCCATGCTGCCCCGGCTGCCCCAGACCGATCCGCAGATCCGGCGGGGGATAGGTGCCCATCCATGCGCCGTCGCCGGGTTCGTGCAGATCCCGCATCGGATAAAGCGCGATGGGTTCAAGGAAGACGACGACCCTTTGCTCCTCCCGGGCGAGCCGCACACATTCGCGGAGCATCTGCACCGCATCTTCGCCGTTCGACGGGCAGGCGAGGATCAGCCCCGGGATATCGCGCAGAACGGCCACCGAGTTGTCATTGTGAAAGTGCCCGCCGAAGCCTTTCTGATAGCCCAGACCCGCGATCCGCAGCACCATCGGGTTGGTGAACTGGCCCTGGCTGAAAAAGGGCAGCGTCGCGGCCTCCCCCCGAAGCTGGTCCTCGGCATTGTGGAGATAGGCGAGGAACTGGATCTCGGGCATCGGCAGGAAACCGTTCTGGCCAAGACCGATGGCGAGGCCCAGAATGGACTGCTCGTCCAGCAGGGTGTCGATCATCCGGTCGGCTCCAAAACGCTGGTGAAGCTTCTGGGTGACGCCATAGACGCCGCCCTTGCGGCCCACATCTTCGCCCATCAGCACGATCTCGCGCTGCTCCAGCATCAGATCGGTCAGCGCCCAGTTGAGCAGGCGCGACATCGGCTGGGGCGTGTCGAGCTGTTTCAGATCGGCCCCGAAAGCCGCCGCGCGCGCCGCGGGCGTGGGGCCGTTGGTGGGGCGGCAGGCGCGTTTCGGCGGGATCAGGCTGGCCATCACATCGCGGGCGGTTTCAAGCCGGGGTCGGGTCACGGCATCGGCCGCGACCGCGTCCACGCGGGCGCAGGTCTCCTCATAGATCGCCAGAGCCTCCGTGGGAGCCAGCGCGCCCGCCGCATCGAGCAGGCGGACGGAATGCAGCAACGGGTCGTTCGCCTCCTCCGCCTCGACCTGGGCTTTCGGCAGATAGGTCGTGGGCAGGTCGGCGCCCGCATGACCGTAGAGCCGGACCATGTTCAGATGCAGAAAGGCGGGTTTGCGGCGGCGGCGCACATAGGCGGCGGCCTCTGCGGCGACCCGCGCGGTCTCGTAGAGGTCGAGCCCGTTGGCGGCGAAATACTGGATCCCGGGACGATGCATCATCGAGGCGGCGACCCAGCCTTTCGGGGTCTGGGTGGAGATGCCGATGCCATTGTCCTCGCAGACGAAAAGCAGAGGCAGCGGGACCGACTGGATGGCGGTCCAGCCCGCCGTGTTGATCGCACCCTGTGCGGTGGAATGGTTGATCGAGGCATCGCCGAAGGAACACATGGCAATCGCATCACCGGCCAGCATCCGGTGTTCCGGCGGGTGACGGCGGGCCAGCCCGATGCCATAGGCCGCGCCCACCGCCTTGGGCAGATGGCTGGCGATGGTGGAGGTCTGCGGCGGGATCATCAGCGCCCGGGAGCCCAGCACCTTGTGCCGGCCGCCCGAAATCGGATCCTCGGAAGAACAGGCGAAGCTGAGCAGCATGTCCCAGGCGATGGACTGGCCCGGCACCTGATCGGCGCGGGCGATCTGAAACGCCGCATCGCGGTAATGGAGGAAGGCGATGTCGTCGGGGCGGAGCGCATGGGCCACGGCGGCCATGCCTTCATGGCCCGACGAGCCGATGGTGTAGAAGCCCTGCCCGGCCTTCTGCATCGCGCGGCTGGTGAGGTCGAGCGCGCGGCTGAGCACCTGCGCGCGGTACAGGCGGACCGCCTCGGGCCCGCTGAGCCCGCCGTTGGGGGCAGCCCCCGGCGGCAGATCGCCGGAGCCGACCCGGGTCAGGAAATTCTGATGAACGATCTCGGCGCGATCCATGCCTGCCCCTCCGCTTCCTGCGGCGACGTTACCGCCGCGGCGCGGGGGATGGAAGCCGGGCCTTGCGCGCACCGGCAGGTTTGCATTCCCGCGCGGAGCCCCCTGCCCGCGATCATCGCGGAAGAAGACGGTTTTTCACGGCATCGCAAGGCCTTACCGCGCCGCACAACGCGCCGTGGCGAGTGGCTAGCGCTGCGAACCGGCCCAGTCCGGATGCATCCACGGCCTCATGTTGGAGGCCGGCTGGGGTGGCTTGCCGAGGATATGATCGGCCGCCTTTTCGCCCACCATGATCGACGGAGCGTTCAGATTGCCGTTGGTGATCTGCGGAAAGATCGAACTATCCGCCAGCCGCAGGCGATCCACCCCGATCACCCGGGTCTCCGGATCCACCACCGCCATCGGATCATCGGCCCGGCCCATCCGCGCCGTTCCGCAGGGGTGATAAGCGCTTTCGGCGTGTTCGCGGATGAACCCGTCAAGCTCCTCGTCGGTCTGCAGGGCGGCGCCGGGCTGAATCTCGTGCCGCACGAAGGGCGCGAAAGCCTCCTGCGCGAAGATCTCCCGGGTCAGGCGGAGGCATTGGCGGAACTCTGTCCAGTCCTGCTCATGGGACATGTAGTTGAAGGTGATTTTCGGCGCCTCCGCCGGATCTGCGGATGCAAGCCGGACATGGCCGCGGGAGCGGCTGCGCATGGGGCCGACATGGGCCTGAAACCCGTGGCCTTCCGCTGCCGCCCGCCCGTCATACCGAACCGCCATGGGCAGGAAATGGTATTGAATATCGGGGTAGTCGATCCCCGCGCCCGAGCGGATGAACGCCGCGGATTCGAACTGGTTCGAGGCCCCGAGGCCGGTTTTCGTGAACAGCCACTGCGCCCCGATCACCGCCTTGGAGATCAGGTTCCAATAGCGGTAAAGCGTGATCGGCTGGCGGGAGGCGATCTGGAAATAGATCTCCAGATGATCCTGCAGGTTCGCGCCCACGCCGGGCCGGTCGGCGATAACGGGGAGACCGTGTTCGGCCAGATGCGCCGCCGGCCCGATGCCGGACAGCATCAGAAGCTTGGGGGAATTGATCGACGAGGCCGCGACGATCACCTCCCGCCGGGCACGCACCAGTTCGATTGCGCCGCCGCGCACCACCTCCACGCCGACGGCGCGACCCTCTTCGATCACCACCCGGCGCGCTTCGGCCCGGATCAGATCGCAGTTTGGCCGTTTCAGCGCCGGCCGCAGATAGGCATTGGCCGCCGACCAGCGCCTCCCGCGCCAGACGGTCTGTTCCATCGGGCCGAAACCTTCCTGTTTCTCGCCGTTGTAATCATCGGTCGTCTGATAGCCGGCCTGCCGGCCGGCCTCGACAAAGGCGTGATAGAGCGGGTTCCGGCGCGGCCCGCGGGTGACATGCAGCGGGCCGTCGGTGCCACGCCATGCCCGGTCTCCATCGCGGGGGCCGGGATGCCAATGCTCCATCCGCTTGTAATAGGGCAGCACGTCGGCATAGCTCCAGCCTTTGGCCCCCATCTCGGCCCATGTGTCGAAATCGCGGGCATGACCGCGCACATAGACCATCCCGTTGATCGAGCTGGAACCGCCCAGCACCTTGCCACGCGGCGTAGCGAGGCGGCGGTTGTTCAGATGCGGCTCGGGTTCGGAGCGATAGCCCCAGTCATAGCGGGCCATGTTCATCGGGTAGCTGAGCGCGGCAGGCATCTGGATGAACGGGCCCGCATCTGTGCCGCCCGCTTCGATCAGCAGAACGCTGGCGCCCGCCCCGGACAGGCGATAGGCCATGGCGCAGCCAGACGAGCCGGCGCCCACGATAACAAAATCCGCTTCCATGTCAGTGCCTTAGAAAGGGGCCTCCACATCGTTCATTGCGATGTAGACAGTCCGTGTCTGGGAGTAATGATTGAGCGCCTCGGCCGAGTTTTCGCGCCCGAGGCCGGAGGCCTTGACGCCCCCGAACGGCGCCTCCACCGGGGCCAGATTGTAGCAGTTCACATAACAGGTTCCGGCCTCGAAATTTTGCACCACACGGTGAGCGCGGGTGATATCCCGGGTGAAGACACCGGCGGCGAGGCCGAATTCGGTCTCGTTCGCGCGCGCGATCACCTCCTCCTCGGTTTCGAAATCGAGCACGCTGAGAACCGGGCCGAAGATCTCCTCCCGGGCGATGGTCATCCCGTCGGTGACATCGGCGAAAACGGTGGGCGCGAGGAAATACCCCTCACGATCAAGCCGGTGCCCGCCGGTCACAAGCCGCGCGCCTTCCTGCTTGCCGCTCTCGATATAGCCGAGCACGATGTTCATCTGCGCCTCGGACGCCATCGGGCCGAAGCTCGTGGCCTCGTCCAGCGGATCGCCGATCACCGCACCGGCCAGCCGCTCGGTCAGACGGGCGAGAAACGCATCCCTGATCCCGGATTGCACGAAGACCCGCGTGCCGTTGGAGCAGACCTGCCCGGAGGAATAGAAATTGGCCATGATCGCGCCGGAAACGGCGTTTTCAAGATCCGCGTCGTCGAAGATGACAAGGGGGGATTTGCCGCCGAGTTCCATGGTGACGTGTTTCATGCCCGCCGCCGCGGCCGCATAGACCCGGGTGCCGGTCGGCGCGGAACCGGTGAGCGACACCTTGGCCACGCGCGGATCGGTGGAGAGCGCCGCGCCCACGGGCCCGTAGCCCTGAATCACGTTCATCAGACCCGGTGGGGCGCCCGCCTCGGTCAGGATTTCGGCGATTTTCAGGGCGCAGAGCGGGGTGGTTTCGGACGGTTTGAAAACCATCGCATTGCCGCAGGCAAGTGCGGGCGCGGTTTTCCAGCAGGCGATTTGCGTGGGATAATTCCATGCGCCGAGACCCGCGCAGACGCCCAGAGGCTCGCGGATGGTATAGGCGAAATCGCCACCGGGAAGCGGGATATGGTGGCCAGTCATCGTGGCCGCATGGGCGGCGAAGTATTCCAGCGCATCGGCGCCGGAGGTGGCATCGGCGACCAGCGTTTCCTGAAGCGGCTTGCCGGTGTCGTAGGTCTCCAGCACGCTGAGACCGTGGTTGCGCGCGCGCATGATATCGGCGGCCCTGCGCAGAATGCGGGACCGCTCCGCACCGCTTGTCCGGGCCCAGAGCTTCTGCGCCGCTTGCGCGGCCTCCAATGCCTGATCGACGATGGCGGGCGTGGCGGCGTGAAGCGTGCAAAGGGTCTTGCCCGTCGCCGGATAGATCACCGGGATCGGGTCACCGGAGGTGTCCTCCACATAGGCACCGTTGATGTAGTGGCTGGCTTCGGGCGGGGTGAAGCGCATGGCGGGTCCTTATCTTCCTTGCAGCCGGAGCTGCGTGTTGTCTCTGAAATCGAATGTCTGGGTGCAGGGGCGCCGATGGCGGGAGAGCCGCCTGACAAAGGCGGCGGGCGCGGGCCTGTCTGCGATGGTTTGGGTCATTCGCCGGCCCCGCGGTCGAGAGCGGTGTCGAGATACGTCATGATAAGCGTGATCGCGTCCTCGCCGCGCAACCGCTCGGTCCCGAGCGCCTGCCGGATGTAGAGCCCGTCGATCATGGCCGCGATGCCGCGGGTCAGCTGTGCGGCGCGGGGGCCGGCAAGCTTGTGCAGATCGTGATGAAGATTGCTGCGCAGCCGCGCGTGGTAAACCCGCAAGAGCCGTGCGGCTTCGTCGGAGCGTTGTGCCTGCACATAGAAGTTCAGCCACGCGGCAACGACCTCGGGGCGAAAGTTGCTGGTGGAGAAACTGGCGCGGATCACCGCCTCCACCCGCGCGCGCGGCGTTCTGGCCATGCTCAGCGCGCCACGCACTTCGGCCCCGTAAAGGGCCAGCACATGGCGCATGGCGGCGGCGAACATCTGTTCCTTGCCGCCGAAATAATGATGGGCCAGCGCGCTGGACATACCCGCACGCTTTGCAATCTGCGCCACAGTGATGTCTAACGTGCCTACACGGCCGATCTCAACGATCGTTGCCTCGACCAAAGCAGTTCGACGGAGGGGTTCCATTCCGATTTTGGGCACAATCATCTCCGTTGACAGGACAGGGCTTGAGACTCGTTAATGTTGACTGACGAGTCAATCAAAAACAGGGAGTAACACAATGCTGAAACTGACGACAACCTCCGCCATCGCACTGGTGATGGGTGCGGGCCTTGCGGCCGCCGATTGCGAGACGATCACGTTCTCGGATGTGGGCTGGACCGATATCACCGCGACCACGGCGGCAACCACTTATGTGCTCGACGCGCTTGGCTACGAGACGGATATTCAGGTGCTGTCGGTGCCGGTGACCTATACCGCGCTGGCCGCCGGCGATATCGACATCTTCCTTGGCAACTGGATGCCGACCATGGAGGCCGATATCGCGCCCTATCGCGAGGCCGGTACGGTGGACACGGTTCGCGCGAACCTTGAAGGCGCAAAGTACACGCTGGCCACGAACGCGGCAGGCGCGGCCCTCGGGATCACCAGCTTCGATGCCATCGCCGCCAATGCGGACGCGCTGGAGGCCGAGATCTACGGGATCGAGCCCGGCAATGACGGCAACCGGCTGATCCTCGACATGATCGCGGCGGATGCGTTCGGGCTGAGCGGGTTCGAGGTGGTGGAAAGCTCCGAGGCGGGCATGCTGGCACAGGTTGCCCGGGCATCGGATCGTGACGAGCCGATCGTGTTCCTGGGCTGGGAGCCGCACCCGATGAACGCGAATTTCGACCTGACCTATCTGGAGGGCGGCGATGACTGGTTCGGCCCCAATCTGGGAGGGGCGACCGTGTACACCAATACCTCAGCCGGGTTCGTGGAGGCCTGCCCGAATGTGGGCGCGCTCCTGCAGAACCTGGAGTTCACGCTGGCCATGGAAAACGAGATCATGGGGGCGATCCTGAACGATGGCGAGGACCCGCGCGATGCGGCCGAGGCGTGGCTTTCGGCCAATCGCGATGTCCTGCCCGTCTGGCTTGACGGCGTGACCACCGCGGATGGCGGCGATGCGCTTGAGGCCGTCAACGCCGCGCTGGACATGTAAACCGACATCCGGGCGGGCGCATGACATGCGCCCGCCCAGGCCGGTCCCGCCCCCCGCCTGGGGGGCGCGCCGGTATTTGCGAGAACCGGGGGCGAGATGCTGGACTGGATAGAAGACAACAAGATCCCCGTCGGGCGGGTCGCGGGCGGTGCGTTCGACTGGCTGCAGCAAAACGGGGCATGGTTCTTCGATGGGCTGTCGATCATGCTGGAGGCGATGATCGATGGCATTCTGGCCGTGTTGCAGGACCCGCTGGACATCTCATGGGCGACGGGGGCGGAGGATTACCAGCCGCTTTACAGCCCCGATCTGCATCCGTTCCTGATCATCCTGATCTTCACCACGCTCGCCTGGCTGATCCATCGCCGCTGGCAGGTTCCGGCGCTTATCTTCGCGGGCTTCCTGTTCATCCTGAACCAGGGATACTGGGAGGAGACGACCGAGAGCCTGACGCTGGTTCTGTCGGCCTGCGTGGTCTGCATGGCGGTGGGCGTACCCATCGGCATCGCCGCGGCGCACAGGCCCCGGCTTTATCAGTTCATGCGGCCGGTGCTTGACCTGATGCAAACGCTGCCGACCTTCGTCTACCTGATCCCCGCGATCGTGTTTTTCGGCATCGGCATGGTGCCGGGCCTGATCGCCACGGTGATCTTCGTGCTGCCGGCGCCGATCCGGCTGACGCATCTGGGCATCTCGTCGACGCCGCAGCCGCTGATCGAGGCGGCGGAGGCGTTCGGAGCCACGCCGCGGCAGAAGCTGTGGAAGGTGGAACTGCCTTATGCGCTGCCGCAGATCATGGCGGGGCTGAACCAGACGATCATGCTGTCGCTGTCGATGGTGGTGATCGCGGCGCTGGTCGGTGCGGACGGATTGGGCGTGCCGGTGGTGCGCGCGCTCAACTCGGTCAACACCTCGCTCGGGTTCGAAAGCGGGTTCATCATCGTGGTCGTTGCCATCATGCTCGACCGCATGTTGCGGGTGGAGCGAAAATGAGCGTTGCCGTTGAATTCGAGAATGTCTCCATCGTCTTCGGCGACAGGCCGGAGAGCGCCCTGCCGCTGATGGACGAGGGCAAATCGCGCCATGATGTGCAGGCGGCCTGCGGGCAGGTTCTGGGCGTGCATAATTGCGACCTGTCGGTGGAGGAAGGTGAGATCCTGGTGCTGATGGGCCTGTCGGGCTCGGGCAAGTCCACCCTTCTTCGGGCGGTCAACGGGTTGAACCCGGTGGTGCGCGGCAGTGTGCGGGTCAATGACGGGACGCAGATGGTGGATGTGACCCATGCCAATGCGGCCACGCTCCGCCGTATGCGGCAAAGCCAGATCGCGATGGTGTTTCAGCAGTTCGGCCTGCTGCCCTGGCGCAGCGTGCGGGAAAACGTGGGTCTTGGTCTGGAGCTGGGCGGCATGTCCGCCGCCGCGCGCCGCGAAAAGGTGGACGCGCAGCTGGAGCTTGTGGGCCTCACCGACTGGGCGGAGCGCAAGGTGGGCGATCTGTCAGGAGGAATGCAACAGCGCGTGGGTCTGGCCCGCGCCTTTGTGACCGACGCGCCGATCCTGTTGATGGACGAGCCGTTTTCCGCTCTCGATCCGCTTATCCGGACCCGCTTGCAGGATGAGCTGATCGAACTGCAACAGACGTTGAAGCGCACGATCATCTTCGTCAGCCACGATCTGGACGAAGCCTTCAAGCTGGGCGACCGGATCGCGATCATGGAGGGCGGGCGGATCGTGCAATGCGGCACACCCAAGGAGATCTATTCAGACCCGGCGGATGCATATGTGTCCGACTTCGTGGCCCATATGAACCCGCTCGGCGTGCTCTGCGCGCGCGACGTGATGGTGCCGGTGGAGGGCGAACCGACGCTGTGGGTCGGCCCCGACGAGGATATCCGCCAGGTGATGGAGATGATCGGCGGGGAGGATCACCCGGTGGGTGTGGAGCAGGACGGCAAGGTTCTGGGGCAGGTCACCAAGGACCGGGTGCTGGAAAAGCTGCTGGACCCGCGGGCCAGCTGAGCAGGCGCGTCGGCGCGCTGTCAATCGACGGATATCGCCCCCGCCTCGACCATCGCGGTGGCGCCGGTCATCTCGCCCAGCGGCAGGGTCGCATCGCCATCGCGCGCGGCGCGGCGACCGGCCACGATCTGCCCCCGTTCCAGCGCGATGCCCGCGATCAGCTCGGCCTCTGCCGGGTCCATGGCATAGATGCCATCCGCATCGGCCAGAACCGCATCGCCGGCGGAGACCGCCACGCCGCCGCAGGAGACCGGCACCCGGACCCGTCCGCCGAGATCCAGAAGCCGCGTGGTGATGGGCGATGTGCCCCGGCACCAAACCGGAAACCCCAGATCGGCCAGTTCGGCCGTGTCCGTGCAGGGCCCGTCGATCACCGCAGCGATGATGCCCGCCCGCATGGCCGCAGCGGCCACGCCATCGCCCAGACAGGCATGGCGCGTATCGCCCAGACGGTCGATCACCAGAATATCGCCGGGCCGGGCCAGCCCGATGGCGTGATGCAGGATCGTGGAACAGGGGCCGGGGCATTGCACGGTGAGCGCGCGGCCCGCCACGCGCGGGGCCAGCCCGGCATTGGGGCGCAGCCCGGTATCCATCGCCCCCCAGTAAAGGATATGGCCCAGCATCGTGGTTTCGCATTGCATCAGCGTGTCGATCAAGCTGTCGGCAAGCGGCGAAGGCGCGGGCCCGATGCGGTATTTCGGCGGGGATGGCAAACTCCGGTTCATCTCTCTGACCTCAATGTCGGATCCAGACGGTCGCGCAGCCAGTCGCCCGTCAGGCTGACCGACAGCGCCAGAAGGAAAATGATCGCTCCGGGAAACAGCGTCAGCCACCACGCGGTCAGCAAACGGTCGCGCCCTTCGCTCATGATCTGGCCGAGGCTGGTGAGCGGCGGCTGCACGCCGAGGCCCAGAAACGACAGCGCGGTTTCCAGCAGCACTGTCAGCGGCAGGTTCACGGTAAACTGTACAAGTGCCACGTTCAGGATATTGGGCAGGACATGGCGCAGATAGATGCGAATGGGCGAAGCGCCGAGCGCGCGGACGGCGGTGACATATCCATGCTCCTTCGCCGACAGCGTGGCCCCGCGCATCAGGCGGGCATAGACCTCCCAGCCGTTCAGACCGATCAGGAGCAGGAACAGCACGAAACTGTTGTCGAACATCGCCAGCACGAACAGCGCCACCACGATGATCGGAAGCGAGGCCTGAACATCGATCGCGGCGACGATCACCGCTTCGGTCGGGCCGCGGCGCGCGGCGGCGAGGATACCGAGGAGCGACCCGAGAATGGCCCCGATCAATGTGCCAGCGATGGCCACGATCAGCGTGATCTGCGCACCCACGGCAAGGCGGACAAGCACATCGCGGCCGCGCGCATCCGTCCCGAGGAGATACTCGGGCGAGCCCGGTGGCAGCAGCCGGTCGAACATCGAGGTCGCGCGGAATTCATGCGGGCTGAGGAACTGGCCGAAAAGCGCGAAGAGCACGAAGGCCGCGATGAAGACCAGCGACAGCCGGACGCTCCAGGGCATCGGCGGCGGGCGATATGTGGCGATCCCGCTCATCTCATTTCACCCGGATCCGCGGGTCGATGACCAGATAGAGCAGATCGACGATGAGATTGGCCATGATCATCGTGAAGGCCACGGCCAGAACCAGAAACTGCACGGTGGCAATGTCGCGCGTGGCGACCGAGCGCACCAGAAGCTGGCCCACACCGGGCCAGGCAAAGACCTGTTCGGTCACGACGGAGCCCGCGATCAGCGCGCCGAGCGACAGGCCCACAAGGGTGACCAGCGGGATCGCGGCATTGGGCGCGGCATGCAGGATCAGACGCCGTGCGAAGGGGATGCCGCGGGCCTCGGCCGCGCGCATGAAGGGCGCGTTGATGGTTTCCAGCAGGGAGGATCGGGCGAAGCGGGCGAAACTGCCCATGGCGGCCAGCCCGAGGGTCAGCGCCGGGAACAGGACATTGGCGCCGGCGCCGGCCAGAAACACCTGAAAGACCAGCGCACCGATCAGGATCAGGCAAAGACCGAAGAGAAAATTGGGCATCGCGAAGGCAAAGACCGAAAACCCCATCACGGCGCGGTCGAGCAGCCGGCCCCGGTTGATCGCGGCGATCGCTCCAAGGGCGATACCGAGGACAAGCGCGATGGAGAGTGCGGTGAGCCCGAGATGCAGGGTATAGGGCAGACGATCGAAAAAGAGCGCCTCGACCGGGCGGCCGGTATGGATCGAATAGCCGAACTCCCCCCGGAACAGGCCGCCGATATAGCTGGTGTATTGCTGCCAGAGCGGTTGATCGAGCCCCATCGCGCGGGCGTATTGGTCGATCACCTCCTGCGGGGCATCGGGGGGCGCAAGGGCCGCGGCGGGATCGCCCGAGAAACGGATGAAGATGAAGACCAGCGATACCGTGATCAGCAGCGTGATGATGGCGCGAAGCACGCGGGAGAGGATATAGCCGGTCATGCCGCGCCCTCCTCCATCGCGAGATCAAGGCCCGGCGCGGCGGCAAGCAGCGCGCGGGTGTAGGCATGGGCCGGACGGTCGAAAACCTGCCCGGTCGCGCCGGTTTCGACCACGCGGCCCTGTTGCATCACCAGAATGTCGTCGCTGATGGCACGGGCCACGCGCAGATCATGGGTGATGAAGACCATTGCGAAGCCGAACCGGGCCTGCATGTCGCGGAAGAGGTCGAGGATCTGCGCCTGTATCGAGACATCGAGCGCCGAGACGGCCTCGTCCGCGATCAGCAGTTCCGGCTCCAGTGCCAGAGCGCGCGCGATGCAGATCCGCTGCCGCTGCCCGCCGGAAAACTCATGCGGGTAGCGGTCTGCGGACTGGGCGGTGAGGCCTGTCAGTTCCAGCAGATCCTCGGCCTTCCTGCGGGCCTCGGCCACGGGCATGCCATGGATGATCGCGCCCTCGGCGATGGCCGAGCGGATCGTCTGGCGCGGGTTCAGGGCGCTGTAAGGGTCCTGCAGAACCACCTGCACCGATTTGCGCAGACGTTGCAGATCGCGGCCGGCCAGATGGGTGATGTCCGCGCCCTTGAAGCGGATCGTCCCCCGCTCCACCTCCTCCAGCCGCAGAAGGCAGCGCGCGAGGGAGGATTTGCCGGAGCCGCTTTCGCCCACCACCGCCAATGTCCGCCCGGGCGCCAGCGACAGGGAGACATCGCGCACGGCCTGCGTGATGCGCCGGTTGAAGATCGGGCCGGAGCGGTAGGTGAGATGCAGCCCGTCCGCCTCCAGGATCGGGGCCTCCCCAACCCGGGATGGCGCGGCGCCGGTGGGCCGCGAGGCGGCGATAAGGCGCTGCGTATAGGGGTGTTGCGGGCGATCGAGCACGTCCCCCGCCCACCCCGCCTCGACAATCCGGCCATCCTTCATCACCGCCACGCGATCGGCGATTTCGGCCACGACGCCGAAATCATGGGTGATGAACAGGACAGACGCGCCGGTTTCGGCCTTGAGTGCCGCGATCAGATCAAGGATTTCGGCCTGCGTCGTGACGTCGAGCGCCGTCGTCGGCTCGTCGGCCACCAAAAGCGCGGGCTTCAGCAACAGTGCGCCGGCAATCACCACGCGCTGCGCCTGCCCACCGGATAGCTGATGCGGATAGGCCGCGAAAATCCGGGCCGGATCGCGCAGGCGCACGGCCTCGAACATGTCCAGCACCCGGTCGCGACGCTCCGCCGCGCCCACGCCGTGGACCTTCAGGATCTCCTCCAATTGCCGCCCGACGCGTTTGACCGGGTTTAGGCTGGCGCCGGCATCCTGAAAGATCATCGCCATCCTGACCGAACGCAGCGCCTGATATGCCGGGTCGCGTTGTGGCGGCAAAACCTTGTCCTGCAACCTGATACTGCCGCCCGTGACCGGAAGCGCCCGTGGCAGCATGCCCAGAATGGCCTGCCCGATCACCGATTTGCCCGAGCCGCTTTCGCCGACGAGGCACAAGGTCTCGCCGGGATGGATCTGAAAAGAGATGTCGGTCACGGCCTCGGCGCGGTCCCCGCCGGGGGGCAGGCCGATGCCGAGGCCGTTCACCGACAAAAGCGGGGGCGCTGGCGCATCCCCGCCCGGCGTTTTCGTCATTCGCCACCGCCCATGTAGAGGCTGTCGAAGATGGTGACGGCGGAATTTCCCGGATCCCAGTCGAGATCGGCATCCACGGCATAGCTGACCACATTGCGCCACAGATACATGCCCGGGGTGAGGTTCTCCCACTCCTCCACCAGAGCCAGATAGGCGGCGTTGCGCTCCTCGAACTCCTGCGCCTGCTCGAAGGCCTCCCCCAGTTCGTAGAACCGTTCGGACGCCTCCCAGGTGCGATGCGCCGCCCGCACCCGGCTCGATTCCGGGCCCCAGTCCATCCAGAGCGGACGATAGGGATCGCCGGAAAACTCGCTCGACATGGACATGTTCAGAAGATGAAACGGGCGTTCATAGGCCAGCGAGAAGTTGTCCTTGATCTCGATGGCCACGTTGATGCCGACCTCGCGCCACTGCTCCACCATGAATTCGGCGGCGATTTCGTAATTCGGGTAGAACCCGCGCACGATATGCCAGCTCAGCTCCTCCCCCGCATAGTCGCTGGCGGCCAGCAATTCGCGGGCGCGGTCAGGGTCGTAGGTGATGCGCGGCTGCCGGTCGGGGTCGTAATAGGCGCCATATTCCGGGAAGTTGAACGGTGCCGGCACGAAGGTCGCCCCACCCCAGATCGCATCGGTGATCGACACCCGGTCGATGGCGGCCACCATCGCCTGACGCAGGTTCACATCCGTCAGCGGATTGTCCGGAAGATCCTCCGTTTCCAGCATGTTGAAGGCGAACATCGGGTAGTTCTCGATGCTCTTGGTCATGACGGTCACGCCTGGTGTCCCCTCCACCTGGCCGATCTGGTCGGCCGGCACCGACACGACCACATCGAACTCGCCGGCAACCAGCCCTGCGAAGCGGGTGGAGAACTCGGGGACGATCTGGAAGGTCAGGCTGTCGGCGGGCACATCGCCCCCCCAATAGTCGTCAAACGCCTCGGCCACGACCGAGACGGACGGATCGAAGGACACCATCCGGTAGGGCCCGGTGCCCATGGGCATCTGGCCGAAGGCATCGGTGCCGACCTCCTGATAATAATGGGCGGGCAAAACGAAACCGAGCGGCGTGACAAGCCGGTAGATGAAGTTCGGGTCGGGATAGCTCGTCTCCACCTCGACGGTCAGGGGGCCGGTCGCTTTCACGCGGATGATGCCACGGGCATAGCGGGTGCCGCGCGGGGCCAGAGGCTCGTCCCCCCAGAGCCGTTCGGCGGACATGGAGAACGCCACATCCTCGGCATCCATGATATGCCCGTCATGGAACGGTACGCCCTCGCGCAGATTGATCTGCCAGACATTGGGCGACAGGCGCTCCCAGCTTTCGGCCAGCCATGGCACAAGCTCCGTTCCGTCGGGGTCTTCCCAGCGATTCCGGCGCACGAGCGTGTCGAAGATGTTGGAATGCACCCGGGCCCCGGAGGTGGAAATGCCGATCACCGGGTCCATGGTGGGCCACAGATTGTCGACCGCGATCACCAGATCGGGGCGGTCCTGGGCAAAGGCCCCGCCGGCGGTGACGAGCGCGGCGGCGGTCGTGAGCAGAAATCTGCGGAAATGGGGCATGTGAGGTCTCCTGTCGGATTGCGCCCGTATCAGGCGGGCGTTGTTTCATGGGCGCCGATGCGCGTGAATGTGTAGTCGCGTTCGTTTTCGAGCGACGGGATCTGCTGACGCGCCGCCGCGACCCTGGCGATGTCGAGCGTCACGGAGATCTGGCCGGGCGCGTCGCCGCCCAGATCCGCCACCACCTCACCCCATGGGTCGATGATGAGGGAATGCCCCCATGTGGTGCGGCCATCCTCGTGATCGCCGACCTGCGCGGCCGCCACCACGTAAGCCCCGTTCTCGATGGCGCGGGCCCGCAGCAGAACCTCCCAATGCGCGCGGCCCGTGGGAACGGTGAAGGCCGACGGGATGAACAGAACCGTCGCCCCGGCCTTGGCATAATCGCGGTAAAGATGGGGAAAGCGCAGATCGTAGCATATGCTGAGACCCCAGGGGCCCCAGGGCGTGTCGACCAGCACCGCTTCGGTACCGGGCGCGTAGCGGTCGGATTCGCCGGTGGGCTTGCGCCCTTCGAGGAAGACATCGAACAGATGCACCTTGTCGTAGCGCGCGACGATCGCACCCGACGGGTCGATCAGCGTCCCATGGTTCAGATAACGGCCGTCGGCGGCCTTGACCGGGGTCGAACCCGGCTGGATCCAGAGCCCGTATTTGGCCGCAAGCCCCCGGCAGGTCAGCAAAAACGGGTCCTCCGCCTCGGTCGTGATCTGGCGGCGCGCATCCTCCTTGTCCTTGTTCATCAGCCCCGCGGCCTCGGGCAGGGCCAGAAGATCGCACCCGTCCGCCGCAGCCCGATGCGCGGCCTCATCGACCGTCACCTGATTGGCCGCATGGCGGTTGCCGGATGTCATTTGCAGCATCGAAACGCGCAGGTCTGATGTCATCACTCACCCCGGAAGCTTGCTTATATGTCAACGATATGCAGAAAAACCCGCCTAAAAAAGCGCAATAAACTTGCGTATCGTCGAATTTCCTAACATGTTTGGGCATGACCCGTGCCCGCCGCCTCCCCCCGCTCAACGGTCTCCGTGTGCTGGAGGCCATCGGTGAGACGGGTTCGGTCACGGCGGCGGCAAAGCGATTGCGCGTCTCCCATTCCGCCGTCAGCCATCACGTGAAGCAGCTGGAGGCATGGGTCGGGCAGCCGCTTTTCAGCCGGCGCGGGCGCACGATCGCCCTGACCGAAGCGGGCGAAAGCCTTGCCGGTGTCGTGCATTCCTCCTTCGATGCGATCCGGCACGAGCTGGACCGCCTGCCGATACGCTTCGAACGCTCGGTCAGCCTGTCGGCCCTGCCGATCATCGCCGAAACCGTGATCCTGCCGCAGTTGCACCGCTTCACCGAACAGCATCCGGAGATCAGCCTGCATCTGAGCCTTGCCCAGACCGACCGGCCCAAGACCCCGGCCCCCGACATCGAACTCATGTTCCGCGAGCGCAGCCGGATACTGCCCGAGGAGACGATCATGCTGCCCGGAACGGCGGTGCCGGTGGCCGCGCCGGCGCTTCTGAAGCGATTGGGCGGCGACCCGGTCCGGCTGCTGGAAAAGGGCCCGTTGATAGCGGACGAGGATTTTCGCATGTGGCAACGCTGGCGCGATCTGGCGAAAGACCGGATCGGAGCGCCGGACTACGCGCCGCAGCTGATCCTTGAGGGATCCTTCCTGCTGCAGAAGGCCGCGCTGAACGGTCTGGGCGCGGCGATCTGCCGGACGGCCACCATTCAGGCCGACCTGGATCGGGGCGCGCTGGTGCGCCTGTCGGAGATCGCGATCGACGAAAACTGGTTCTACACGCTGCGGCTGGCCCCGCCGCGCGCCGATGCGCCGGAAGTGCTGGCGGTGCAGGACTGGCTGATTTCGCTCGGCGCGGACCACCGCCCCATGTTGCAGCCTGCGTCGCGGGCCGGAACGCCGACGGCCGCCGCCTAACCCCGCGCGGCGACCTGCTGCGCAATGCCGGGAAGCACCGATTGCACCTGATGCGGCGCCATGCCCGGCCGCAGCGCGGGGTGATAGAGAATTTGCAGCAGCAACTCGTCATGGCGGGTGAGCACGCCGAATTCCTCGTCATCGTTGAAAATCGAAGGCCAGGCGCTCGGGCTGTCATTGGCCAGCCCCATGCCCTGGGCAAGCTCCTCCTCGATACAGGACTGGCGCATGCGCGGCGGGTGTTCGGCGCGCACGATGGCGATGGCCTGAACATAGCCCTGCGCCAGGTCGCGGCCGGGCACCGCCACCACCATGCAGAAGGTATTGCGCCCCATGCCGGTGACCGCGCTGACGGCTGCGCGGCTGAGGCCCGGCACCAGTTGGCGCAATGTTGGCCCGAGGCCTGCGCGTTCTGCATCGCTGACGATCAGGACGTGGAAATTGGGTGAATTGGCGGTGACCGCCACGGGGTGGCCCGACGCGGTCTGCAGCCGGCGCGCCACCTGCCGCACGGTGGCCATATCGGCGCGTTGCTGGGCCCCGCTCACGGACATGCCGAAGCGCACTCCAAGCCGCACCGGCTCCACCCATCGCCGCAAGGGCGCGGCGTGGCCGGTGCTGGAGGCGCCGCCGCCGCGGAGACTGTATTCCGACCGCATGGCGATCTGCATGAAGCTGGCACTGAGCTCGCTGGCGCCAAGCCGCGCGCCGCGCGGGCGGCGATCCTGCCGGAGACTGCCCTGCCCGACCAGTTGCTGCTCAAGCTGGCGATAATAGGCCGCCAGCCGGGAGCCCGTCGGGTCGGCGGAGCGGGCGGCGATATTGGCGGGCGTCGCGGTCGATGCGGTCACCTGCTGCGCCGCGGCCTCCCCCCAACCGAATGCCATGCCCAGAACACAGCACAGCCATATCGTCCACGGCGATCTCTTCGCTTTGGCAGAACAGGACAAGACAAATCCCTTCGCAGTCAGGCCGCCCGCAGAGGACGGCAAACGGGCACCCAGTTGCCCATGCACGCCCGCCCAAGTTCGGGAGCGATTTCGCGAAAGTCAAATCAAGCTTTTGCGGCAGCGCAGCATCACGTCCGCCTGCCGCACGTCACAGCCCCTGTCACAACCCACGTCACAGGGCGGTCGTCACACCGGCCGATTGCAGCGCATGGAGGCGGGCATAGGCCCCCTCCGCCGCCATCAGACTGGCATGGGTGCCCTCTTCGACGACACGGCCCTTGTCCATCACCACGATCAGATCGGCGTCGCGGATGGTGGACAGACGGTGTGCGATGACAAGGGTGGTGCGCCCGTGGGACAGCCGGGTCAGCGCCTCCTGAACAAGCTGTTCGGATTTCGCGTCGAGGGCGGAGGTCGGCTCGTCCAGCAGCAGGATCGGTGCATCGCGCAGCATCGCCCGGGCGATGGCGACGCGCTGCCGCTGCCCGCCCGAGAGCGTCGATCCGCGGGGGCCGACAGTGGTTTCCAGCCCCCCCGGCAAGGCATCGGCGAAATCCGTGACCGAGGCGGCCTCGGCGGCGGCGCGGATCTCCGCCTCGCTGGCATCCAGCCGTCCGAGCCGGATGTTCTGCGCGATGCTTTGATCGAACAGCGCGGTCTCCTGCCCGACAACGGCGATGCTGTCGCGCAGCCGGTCCAGTTCGGCCTCGGTCGTCGCGGTATCGCCAATGGTGATCCGGCCCGATACCGGGTCAATCAGCCGGGTCATCAGGCCGAAAACCGTGCTTTTCCCCGCGCCCGACGGACCGACAAGAGCGGTCGTCCTCCCTTCGGCGGCGCGAAAGCTGAGCCCGTTCAGAACCGGCGCATCCCCATAGGCGAAATGCACGTCGTCGAACACGATATCGCCGGGGCTGAGCGGTTTCGGAGTGGCCGGATTCAGGATTGTGGGCCGTGCGTTCAGCACTTCGTAGATACGCTGCAGCGAGGCAAGCGCGGCCTGGATGCTGGCCGACAGGCTGGACAACCGGCGGACCGGATCCATGACCAGCGCCAGCGCGGTGAAAAAGGACATGAACTGCCCCACGGTCTTTTCGCCGGCCACGATTTCGGCACCACCCACCAGCAAAACCAGCATGCAGGCCAGCGCCGCCATCACATCGACCATGGCCGGGGTGCCGGCCTTGCTGCGTTCGGCGCGCATCTGCTGCCCGAGGAACCGGCCGACCTCGGACCGGAATTCGCGCGATTGATGCGCCTCCAGCCGGTTCACCTTGATCGACTGCATTCCGTGGAAAATCTCGTCCATCTGGGTGGAGAGCCGCGAGGCCGCCTCCCGCGCGGACATGGTGAAGCCCCGGATCAGGCGTTGCAGCAGAACCACGGGAAAGAACATCAGCGGCACGCCCACAAGCGCCAGAAGCGTCCATGTCCAGTCGTTCAGGAACATCACCGTCAGAAGCGAAATCAACGAAATCGTATCGCGCCCGGCCGACATCAGCGCGGTGGAGGCGAGGCTTTGAAGGGCCGAGGTGTCGCCGCGCACCCGCTCGATCAGCGCGCCGGGCGCGTTATCCTGAAAGAACCGCCCATCGAGCGACAGGAGATGGTTCAGAAGCCGCGATTGCAGCGCGATCACGACCTTCAGGCCGATCGAGACGATGATCAGCCGCTGCCCGAACCCGGCAATCGCCTTGAGCAACAGGATGCCCGCGATGGCAAAGGCCGCCCAGGTGATCATCGTGCCGTCGCCGGTGACCAGAACTTCGTCGAACAGGGGCTGGATCAGATAGGCGGCGGCGCCAAGGGTGGCGCCCTCGATGGTCATCAGGCCAAGCGCCAACAGCATGCGCTTCCAGTAATCCGATACATGTTCGCGCCACAGCCGCCCCAACAGCCGCTTGGCGCGCATCTCCGGGTCTGCGCCGGGCTGCGAGGATGTCAGGGCTGAGGACATGTCGGGCGCAGTCATCGGGCGGGAACACTTTTCAGATATCGGGCTTGCTGATTACGCCATGCACCAGATGGGAACAAGATCATCGCCGAACAACGGCCCCGGCCGCTGCCCCAAGGTCAACCGGCACGCCGCGCGGCAAAGCCGCAAGATGCCGGTCCGGACCTGCATCTAATCAGTTGAAATATCATCTCAGGGTTGTTTTAGTGGCTGCTGAATTGCGGGACTACATCGCGGTCTACAACAGGGAGTGGGGCTTGACCTCGGATACAACCGACGCATTCGTCGCGTTCGACAGTGTGCAAAAGAGTTACGATGGTGAGACGCTTGTCGTCAAAGACCTGAACCTGTCCATCGGCAAGGGCGAGTTTCTGACAATGCTGGGCCCGTCGGGATCCGGCAAGACGACCTGCCTGATGATGCTGGCGGGGTTCGAGACGGCCACCCATGGCGAGATCACGCTTGATGGCAAACCGATCAACAATATTCCGCCCCATAAACGCGGCATCGGGATGGTGTTTCAGAATTACGCCCTGTTCCCGCATATGACCGTGGCCGAAAATCTCGCCTTCCCGCTGGAGGTGCGCAAGATCGGCAGGTCGGAGCGCGAGGAGAAGATCGCCCGCGCGCTGGACATGGTGCAGATGGGCGCCTTCGGCGGCCGGCGCCCCGCCCAGTTGTCGGGAGGGCAGCAACAGCGGATCGCACTTGCCCGCGCGCTTGTGTTCGAGCCGGAGTTGGTGCTGATGGACGAACCGCTTGGCGCGCTCGACAAGCAACTGCGCGAGACGCTGCAATTCGAGATCACGAACCTGGCCCATGAACTGGGCATCACCACGGTCTACGTCACCCATGACCAGACCGAGGCGCTGACCATGTCCGACCGGGTCGCGGTGTTCGACGACGGCCGCATTCAGCAGCTTGCCGCGCCAGATCAGCTTTACGAGCAGCCGCAAAACAGCTTCGTCGCCCAGTTCATCGGCGAGAACAACACATTGATGGGCACCGTCAGCAAGATCGAGGGCGGTGTGGCCGAGGTGACGCTGGATGACGGCGAGGTGATCGACACCGTGCCCGTCAATGTCAGCCAGGTGGGGGAACGCACGCTGGTTTCGATCCGGCCCGAGAGGGTCGAGTTCAACAAGGACCGGCTGCACCCCGACGCCCATACGCTGAAGGCCGAGGTCAAGGAATTCATTTATATGGGGGATATCTACCGGACCCGCCTGAGCGTGGCGGGCAACGAGGATTTCATCATAAAAACCCGCAATGCCCCCGATCAGCGCCGCCTGAAACCCGGCGAGATGATCGAGATCGGCTGGCGGCCGGAGGATTGCCGGGCGCTCGACGCCTGAGCAAAGCCAGCCCGACCTGCCGCGCGCCTTGGGGCAGCGGGCTGAACCAAAAAAGACGAACGTCCAACAAAGGAGAGACTCTCGATGAAACTCAAGACAGCAATGCTTCTGACCACGGGTGCCGTCATCGCGGTGCCGGCGCTGGTTCTGGCCGAAGGTCACATGTCGGATTCGATGACGCTGGTGAGCTGGGGCGGGGCCTACCAGACCAGCCAGATCCGGGCATACTCCGACCCCTATCAGGAGATGAACCCAGGTGTTGAAGTAATCTGGGACGAAAGCTCCAACGAAGCGGTGTCGCGTCTGCGGGCGATGAACGAGGCCGGAAACGTGACCTGGGATCTGGTCGATGTGGAAGCCGCCGACGCAATCCGTCTCTGCGACGAAGGTCTGGCGATGGAGATCGACCATGACGAGGTGCTGGCGCCTGCCCCCGACGGCACACCCGCCTCGGAGGATTTCGGTGATCTTCTGGTGAGCGACTGCTTCATCCCGCAGATCGTGTTCTCCACCACCTTCGGATATCGGACCGATCAGGTGCCCGAGGGGGTCGCCGCGCCGACCGGCGCCTGCGATGTGTTCGATCTGGAAACCTATCCGGGCCGCCGCGGTCTGAACCGTCAGCCCATCGCCAACATGGAATGGGCGCTGCTGTGTTCCGGCGTCGCCTATGAAGACGTCTATGACACGCTTGAGACCGAAGAGGGCATCGCGCAGGCCTTCGCGATGCTGGACACGATCAAGGACGAAACGATCTGGTGGAGTTCGGCCGCAGAGGCGATCCAGCTTCTGGCCGACGGGGAGGTGTTCATGGCCTCGTCCTTCAACGGGCGCCTGTTCTCGGCGATCGAGGAGCAGGGCCAGCCGATCGGCATGGCCTGGGACTGGCAGATGTTCGATATCGACGGTTGGGTGATCCCCGAAGGGCTGCCCGAAGACCGGCTGGCGCGGGTGATGGATTTCCTGCACTTCGCCACGGACACGCAGCGGCTGGCCGATCAGGCGCTTTACATCTCCTACGGCCCTGCGCGCGCGTCCTCGGCGCCGCTGGTGGGCAACCATGCCGATCTGGACATCCCGATGGCCCCGCATATGCCGACCGAGCCGGCCAATGCCGAAAACACCTTCGTGAACAATTACGAGTGGTGGGCGGATTATCGCGATGATCTGGATTCGCGCTTCCAGGCCTGGCTGGCGCAGTAACCTAAAACCCGGGGCGGGCAGATCTG
The DNA here is from genome assembly GCF_003688285.1 of Rhodophyticola porphyridii. Lineage (GTDB taxonomy): Bacteria > Pseudomonadota > Alphaproteobacteria > Rhodobacterales > Rhodobacteraceae > Rhodophyticola > Rhodophyticola porphyridii. The sequence continues at coordinate 14,882 of NZ_RCNT01000009.1, read as the reverse complement.
CCCGCCCTTTTTCCTATATCGAGACAGGACCACGCCATGCCCAAAGGTTATATCATCGGCCATATTACAGTCACCGATCCGGAGGCCTACCCGGAATACGTGCAGCGCGATACGCCGATTCTGGATAATCTGGGCGGCCGGTTCATCATCCGTGGAGGCCAATCCGAAGTGGTCGAGGGGGAGACGCATGAGCGCCATGTGGTGATTGAGTTCCCGTCCTACGAAGACGCGTTGGCCGCCTATAACGACCCGGATTATCAAGAAGTTGCGAATATCCGCAGGAACGCCGCGGACAGCATCATCATTGTTGTGGAAGGTGTCTGAATGACCGATGCGGCGGCAGGCATGGGGCGCGCGGCATCCGATGCGCGCAAGCTTGACGCGGTGGCCACGGGTCCGATGCTGGCCGCTGACGGCCGCCCGCTAAAGGCCAGCCTGAACCGCGCGCTTCGGGCGCAGAAGCTGCGCGCGCTGGCGCTGATCGCGCCACTGCTGCTGTTCATTCTGGTGACCTTCATCGCGCCGATCGCGGATATGCTGTTCCGCTCGGTCGAGAACCAGATCGTGTCCGAAACCCTGCCGCGGACGGTAATCGCGCTGGAGGACTGGCAGGAGACGAGCCAACTGCCCGGAGAGGACGCCTATGCGGCCCTTGCCTATGACTTCATGGAGGCCGCCGAGCGGCGGGAACATACGCGCGTCGGCTCCCGGCTGAACTATGAAACCACCGGCATGTCGTCGCTCTTTCGCCAGTCCGGCCGCGGGATCGACGATGTCGGAGAGATCTATGCCGATCAGTTCGTGGCGCTGAACCCGGCCTGGGAAGAGCCCGCGACCTGGGTCGCGCTGATGGCGTCGGAGCGCTGGCAGGCCGAGGCCGCCGAGACGGAAACCGACACCGCCCTGCCCCGGTTCGAGCTGGCCCCGGGCATTGCCGATGTGCTGCCGGAAACGGCGGATGCCTACCGCTCCTTCGCGCGCACCATCATGTCCGAGGATGAGGACGACCCGCGCGCGGAAGAGCCGTGGAACACGGTCTATCTCGCGCTTTACCGCGATCTGCTTGCCGGAACGGGCGGGTATGACGGGCCGCAGGCCGCGCTGCTGAACGAGGCGGCGACGGCAGTACCCGTTTTCGAGGCAGTTTCGGTACAGGCGCAATTCGCTGACATCAACGAAGACTGGGCCGATACCGAGGTCTGGGAAACGATTGAGGCCTTTTCCGATCCGTACACCGCCGGCTATTTCCTGGCCGCGATCGACATGCAGCTGACCCCCGACGGGATCGAGGCGCAGCCGGAGGAACAGCAGATCTACATCCTGCTTTTCCAGCGCACCATCTTCATGTCGCTGATGATCACCTTCAGCTGCATCCTTCTGGGCTATCCGATCGCTTATCTGCTGTCGAACCTGCCGATGCGCACATCCAACCTTCTGCTGATCCTCGTCCTGCTGCCGTTCTGGACCTCGCTTCTGGTCCGCACCTCGGCCTGGAAGGTGCTGCTGCAGCAGGAGGGCGTGATCAACGACATTCTGGTCTGGATCGGGCTGGTGGCCGATGACGCCCGCCTGCAACTGATCAACAACCAGCTGGGCACCATCATCGCGATGACCCATATCCTGCTGCCGTTCATGATCCTGCCGCTATACTCCGTGATGAAGACGATCCCGCCCTCCTATGTGCGGGCCGCGAAATCGCTTGGCGCGACCGATTGGACCGCCTTCTGGAGAGTCTATTTCCCGCAATCGGTCCCGGGCATCGGGGCGGGGTGCATCCTCGTCTTCATCCTGGCCATCGGCTATTACATCACGCCGGAACTGGTGGGGGGGCGCACCGGCACCTTCATCTCGAACCGGATCGCGTTTCACATCTCCTCAAGCCTTAACTGGGGCCTTGCGGCGGCCCTCGGCTCGATCCTTCTGGCGCTGGTTCTGGCGCTTTACTGGCTCTACGACCGGATCGTGGGCATCGACAACGTGAAGCTGGGGTAACGCATCATGTCAGGACTTCCCCCCTATGCCTCCACCGGTCAGCGGGCCTGGTATTACGGGTTCCGGGTGATCTGCGGGCTCATTTTCTTCTTCCTGATGGCCCCGATCCTCGTGATCATTCCGCTCAGCTTCAACGCGCAGGATTTCTTCACCTTCACCCCGGAGATGCTGCGCCTCGACCCGGCGGGCTATTCGCTTCAGCATTACGAAGATTTCTTCACCAATCCGGACTGGCAACAGGCCTTGAGCAATTCGGTGCGGATCGCACCGGCGGCCACGGTTCTGTCGGTGGTGCTGGGAACGCTGGCGGCGATCGGCCTGTCGCAGAGCCATGTCCCGTTCAAGGGGGCGATCATGGCCATCCTGATCTCGCCGATGATCGTGCCGCTGATCATCTCGGCGGCGGGCATGTATTTCTTCTATTCCCGCGTCGGTCTTCAGGGCACCTATCTGGGCGTGGTTCTGGCCCATGCGGCGCTTGGCATTCCCTTCGTGATCATCACGGTCACCGCCACGCTGGTGGGCTTCGACCGCTCGCTGACCCGGGCCTCCGCCTCTCTGGGGGCCAATCCGGTCACGACCTTCTTCAAGGTGCAGATGCCGCTGATCCTGCCGGGGGTGATCTCGGGCGGTCTTTTCGCCTTCATCACCTCTTTCGACGAGGTGGTGGTGGTGCTGTTCGTGGGCTCAGCCGGACAGAAGACACTGCCATGGCAGATGTTCACGGGCCTGAGGGACCAGATCAGCCCGACAATCCTGGCCGTGGCGACGATCCTCGTGGTGATCTCGGTCGCGCTTCTGACCGTCGTGGAGCTGCTGCGGCGCCGGTCCGAGCGGTTGCGGGGCATGTCGCCGGGCTGAGCGCGAGCGCCCCGGCGGGGAAGATCGTGCAGGTGCCCTGCGCCCGCACCGAGCGGCCAACGGGGCTGCGCGACAACCCCGGTGCGGCGGGCCTTACGGCAGGATCGCAAGCCAGGCCGATGCGGTGAGGACGGTCAGCGCGGTGCCGATCAGAACCGCCGAGGCCGCGACCCGGCGCGCCGTGCCGTACATGTTCGCGAACAGATAGGCATTGACCCCGGGCGCCATCGCCGCGGTGATGACAGCGGAGCGAAGCTGTTCCGCCGACAGATCGGTGACCGCACTGCCCATGCCGAAGGCGATGGCCGGATGCAGGACCAGCGACAGCACGCAGACAAACGCGATGACCTTGGCATCGCCTTCGGGCTTGTAGCGGTAAAGGACCCCGCCCAGACCGAACAATGCAGCCGGAAGCGCGGCGCGGATCATCAGATTGATCGCCTCTGTCAGGACACCGGGCATCGGCAGACCGGTCAGATTCACCACGAAGCCAAGCGCCACACCGATCATCAGCGGGTTGCGGAACATGGCCCGGCCGACCGTGTTGATCAGCCGCGCGGGCGACCCGCTATCGGCACGCACGATCTCCATCGTGGTGATGCCGAGCAGAAAGCAGAAGGCCGCGTGCAATGCGATAATCGCGAAATTCGGGCCAAGCGCGTCGGCGCCATAAGCGCGCTCCATGATCGGAAGGCCAAGCAGCACCGTATTCGCGAACAGCCCGCAGAACCCGATGGCGACACTGTCCGGCCATGACCGCCCGAAGAAGAGCCGCGCCCCGAAAAGCCCCGCGAAGAAACACACGGTCGAACCGGTGTAAAAGGAGACAAGCAACCGCCAGTCGAAATTCTGGCCCAGATCCAGCGTGGCTATCCCCATGAAGAGAAGGCAGGGGATAGCGAACCTCTGGGTGAAGTTCATCAGCCCCTCGACACCGCTGTCGGAAAAGAGGCCCCGCCACACGGCGACATAACCCGCCCCAATGACCAGAAAGACCGGCAGGACAATTGCGATGAGATCGCCCATTCAGAGCTCGTACCGGATGGTCATTCCATCATGGGCGGGCGTGATGTGCTCGGGCGTTTCATCGGCCACGGTCCGGTAGTCCAGATCGATATGCATGTTGGTCAGCACGGCGCGGAGGGGTGCCGCCCGCGCGATCCATTCAAGCGATCTGTCCAGATGGGCGTGGGACGGATGGGGCGCGCGGCGCAACGCATCGAGGATCCAGCAATCCAGCCCCTCCAGCACCGGCCAGACGTTCGCCGGGATATCCGAGACATCCGGCAGGTAGGCCAGATCGCCGATGCGAAAGCCAAGACTGTCGATATTGCCATGGGTCACTTCGAACGGGGTGAAGGTGATCGGGCCGCCGGGGCCGTCGATGGTGAGATCCTCCGCGCCGATGGCATGCAGATCGAGGATCGGCGGATAGGCCGAACCGGGAGGTTGTACGAAGGCGTAGCCGAACCGGCTGAGCAGGTCGTTTTGCGTAGGCCCGTCGGCATAGACCGGCAGGCGGCGGCGCATGTTGAAAACGATCATCCGCAGATCGTCGAGCCCGTGAACATGATCCGCATGCGCATGGGTATAAAGCACCGCGTCAAGCCGCCCGATGCCGGTATCGAGCAACTGCTGCCGCAGATCCGGGGAGGTGTCGATCAGCACGGTCGTTTCCGCGCCGCCATCGAACCGCTGGACCAGAAGCGAGCATCGGCGGCGGCGATTTCTCGGCTCCTCCGGATCGCAGTCGCCCCAGATGCCGCCAAGGCGCGGGACCCCGCCCGAGGACCCGCAGCCCAGGATTGTGACGACAAGCTCAGCCATTCAGGCCGCCTGCTGCCATTGGGCGGCCTTCCAGAACAGCCGGTCGAAATTGGCACTGGTCCGGGCGGCGAAGTCGGCATCGCTCAGCCCGAAAAGCTCGGCACCGACGCGGGCGGTATGGGCGGTATAGGCCGGCTCGTTGCGCTTGCCGCGATGGGGCGGCGGAGCAAGATAGGGCGCATCCGTTTCCAAAAGGATCCGGTCCACCGGGGCGGCGGCGAAAATCTCCCGCAATTCGGCCGATTTCGGGAAGGCCGCGATGCCCGACATGGAAAGGTAGAAGCCCAGGTCGAGCGCGGCGGCGGCCAGAGCCGGGCCGGAGGAGAAGCAATGCATGACGCAGCTATAGGCGCCCGCGCGGTGTTCCTCGGTCAGGATGCGGGCCATGTCCTCGTCGGCGGCCCGGGCATGAATGATCAGCGGCAGCCCGGTCCGGCGCGCGGCCTCGATATGCCGGCGGAGGCTCTCCTGCTGCACGGCGGCACTATCCGAGGTGTAATGATAATCGAGACCGGTTTCGCCGATGCCGACGAATTTCGGATGCCGCGCGAGGGCGACCAGATCCTCGACACTGGCCATGGGTTCCTTGGCCGCGCTCATCGGGTGGGTGCCGCCGGCCCAGAAGACCGGGTCATGCGTCTCGGCGATGGTGCGAACCTGCGGCGCGTTCCCGAGCCGGGTGCAGATCGTCACCATCCGGGTCACGCTGGCGGCCTGCGCGCGGGCGATAACCTGCGGCAACTCCTCGGCAAAATCGGGGAAGTCCAGATGGCAATGGCTGTCGACGATCTGTGGCGTGGCGGGCATGAAATCCGGTGTCCGAAGGCTCAGGCAGGCAGACGCGCCGCCGTCTTTTCTAGGCTCAGACACATATCGAGGATGAGCGCGGCAGGGTCAAGGTTGACCGACTTGCCGCGCCGCGCGCGGGCCGACAGGCCCTGCGCAAGGTCCGCCCAGTCCCGCGCGGCCCGCGGATCGGGGGCAAGCCGGGTCAGCATCCGCGCCTCCCCGGGCACGATCTCGGGGGGCGGGGTGCCGGTGGTGCCGCTGCGGGCGAGCCGCGCAAGGATCCGGTCGACCAGGGCCAGTGTCAGATCGAACCGAGCCTCCGCCCCACGGGCACCCGCGGCTTCGGCGATCTTGCTCGCGCGCGCCCGGTCCATCCCCGGCATGGAGGCGAACAGCGCGACCAGATCGGCATAGAGCGCAAGCCCGTCCAGATCGCTCAGCCGGGCCGCCTCGCCCACGGAGCCTTCGGCAAGTTCGGACAGCGCGCCGCTGGCCCGGCTGTCCACCCCGGCCTGGGCCAGCGCGGAGGCGAGATCCTCCTCCGACAGGCGGGCAAGGCGCGAGGTGCGGCACCGGGAGCGTATCGTCGGCAACAGCCGCGAGGGTTGATGTGCCACCAGAAGCAGAACCGCATTGGCGGGCGGCTCCTCCAGCACTTTCAGAAGCGCGTTGGCGGCATTCGTGTTCATCTCGTCGGCGGCATCGACGATCACCACGCGGCGGCCGCCATCGCTGGCCGAGAACGCGAAAAAATCCTTGAGCTTGCGGATCTCGTCGACCGTGATCTGCGCCTTCAGGCGCTTGGCCTTCTCGTCCCACGGGCGGCGGAGCAGCATCAGCCCGGGCTCGGACAGAGCCAGAACCCTGCGCGCCACCGGGTGATCGGCGGCGATATCGAGCGTCTCGGGCACCGGGGCCGCGAACAGCGCATCGCCGGCATCCGGGTGCGTGGCCAGGAGAAACCGCGCGATGCGCCAGGCCAGCGTGGCCTTGCCCACCCCGCGCGGTCCGGTCAGAAGCCACGCATGGTGCAGCCGGTCAGAGGTGAACGCTGCCAGAAACGCGGCCTCCGCCGCGCTCTGGCCGAATAGGCGCGCGGTCTCGCGCGGATGGGGCGCGCCGTCCAGCCGGTCGGCCTCGGGTGGTGTGTCGCCCTCGCCGCTCATGGGATCGCGGCGGCGACGGCGGCATGAACATCTCCGGCGACCGTTTCGATGTCGCGCCCGCCGTCGATTACCCGAAACCGGTCGGGCGCGGCTTGCGCCATATCCAGATAGCCCGCCCGCATGCGTTCCTGAAGGGACAGGCCGAAATCCTCGAACCGTTCCTCGGCCCCCTGCCGTCCCTTGGCGCGGGCAAGCCCCGCGTCCGGCTCCATGTCTATCAACACGGTCAGATCGGGCTCCCGGCCGATCATCAGGTCATGAAGCTGATCGACCAGTCGCCGCAGATCGCCGCGGGAAAGGCCCTGATAAACGCGGGTGCTGTCGGCAAAACGATCGCAGACGACGATCTTTCCTGCCTCCAGCGCGGGCAGGATCAGACGCTCCATATGATCCCGGCGCGCAGCGGTGAACAGCAGGATCTCGGTTTCCGCCGACCACCTGTCGGGGTCGCCCTGCAAGACGAGGGCGCGGATCTCCTCTGCCCCCGGCGAGCCGCCCGGCTCACGGGTCAGCACGACCTCGTGGCCGTCCCGTTTCAGCGCGTCCGCCAACAGCTTTGCCTGAGTCGATTTGCCCGACCCGTCGATGCCTTCCAGGCTGACGAACAGCCCCTGCCCTGCGCTCATCAGCTTGGCGCCGGGGCTGGGCCGTCGCCCAGAATGCTGCGCAGGATCGAGCGGGCGGCGGTTCCGAGCCGTATGCCGATGCCGCCACGTTCCACCGTTTCTGCGGCGACCAGCGGGATCCGCCTGTCTTCAAACCCCTCCATCCGCACCACAAGCGTGCCAAGCTCCGTACCGGCCTCGACCGGGGCGGCGATCGGGCCCTGATAGACGACCTCCGCCTCGATCCCGCCGTCCTGCACGGCCGGCACCAGCATCGTGACATCCTCGGTGGGTGTCAGCCCGACGGTCGGGGCCGCGCCCATGAACACCTCCGCCTCGACCACCACATCGCCCGCTGCCACGACCTCGCGTTCCGCGAACTGGCGGAAGGCCCAGTTCACGATCCGCTCCGCCTCCCGCGCGCGGGCGCCCGCGGTTTCCATGCCCGTGATGACGAAGGTCACCCGCCGGTCGCCCTGCACCGCGGAGCCGACAAGCCCGAACCCGGCCTCCTGCGTGTGGCCCGTCTTCAGCCCGTCCGCGCCGATGTCCAGCGTCAGAAGCGGATTGCGGTTGAAGCGGTTGTCGGGCGCGCGGCCATCGAACGGAAACTCGGTCTCCGCGAAATAGGTGTAGTATTGCGGAAACTCGGTGATCAGCCGTTCTGCCAGAATGCCCAGATCGCGCATGCTCATGACATGGCCCGGCGCGGGCCAGCCCGACGAGTTCCGGAAGGTGGAGTTTTCCATCCCGAGCTGCCGCGCCCGCTCGGTCATCATCGCGGCAAAGCCTTCCTCGGTCCCGTCCGGAGACAGGGCCTCGGCGAAAACCACGGATGCGTCATTGCCCGACAACACCACGATGCCGCGGATCAGATCCTCGACGCTCACCCGGTCCCGCGTGGTCAGAAACATGGTCGACCCGCCGAAGCTCATGGCGTGCGCGCTGACCGGCAGGCGGGTCTCAAGGCTCAGACGGCCATCCTCAAGCGCCTCGAACACCATGTTGAGCGTCATCAGCTTGGACATCGACGCCGGCGGCAGTGGCAGCTGATCGTTATGGCTCAGCAGCACCTGTCCGGTATTGTGATCCACGACATAGGCCGCCTCGGCCTCGGTCTCGAAGGCCAGGCCGGCGGTCGTCAGCGCAAGAAGGGCGACAGCGGAAAGAACGGATCGGGCAAATGCGATCATGGGGTTCCTTTTCGGATCAGTTCGTCACGAAATACGCGTCCTGGAAACCGAGGCCGCGCACGGTTTCCAGCAGTTGCTGGCGTTCCGCACGGGTGCGCGCCGGGCCCACGACAACCCGCCAGAACCGGCGTTCATTGCTGGTCTGATCGTAGATCGTGGGCACCATGCCCGCCGTGCGCAAGGCCTGCGCGGTATTGTTGGCATTGGCCTCGACGCTGAATATCCCGATCTGAATATAGGGCCGGTCCAGATTGGAGGCCGATGCGGGCGCAGCCGCGGGCGCGGGAGCCGGTGCCGCGGGCGCGGCCACGCTCGGCGTGCTGCCATCGATCGCGGCCGCGGCGGCCGCAATCGGGTCCAGCGGTTGCGTCTCGATGCTTTCCGGCGCGCCCGAGGCGGCGGCCATCTCCTCGGTGGCGGGTTCCGGCAGCGGCTCCGGCTCCGCTGCCCGGCGCAGCGCGGTCACGTTCAGCGGCGTCGGCTGGCCCGCGATGATGTTCAGGGCCGCCGCCGCATCGGACGAGATCTGCAGCGCGGGGCCCGGATTGTCCCGCTCGCGGCGGAAGAGCGCGCCGATCACGAAGCGGTCCGTTTCTGTGTTGCGGATGATGACACGTTCGGGGTCTGTCGCATCGGGATGGGCCACCCAGACGCCGCCAAGCGAGGGCCGCCCGTCCCAGAGGCCGTTCTCGGTGACCTGAAAGACCTCCGGCGCTTCGACATCGCGCTCCACCAGCCGGGTGGCGCCCGACGGGGTCAACCCGTCCTCGCTTGCGGCACCAGCGTCACCGGCGCCTTGCCCGAACGGGAGTTGAAACCCGTCCTCACAGGCTGCCAGCCCCAGAAAACTGGCCAAAACAAGCACCATCCGGGCGCCTGATGTCATCCGAAATCGGCTTGTCATGGATACTGTCCCGCTCCGCCCTGGCGCATGTTCACACGCCTGTCTTTGGTTTTTTTCATGCCTGTTGGCGCGATGTGACGCGCCCGTAAGGGCAAGATACAGCCAAGAGCCGCATCTGAAAACCCATCCTACGCGGATCGGCGGCAAACTGCATCACACTTTCAGAATCGATATGCAGGAGATATGGGCTTGCACCGCGGAGGAGTGGCAGAGTGGTCGAATGCACCGGTCTTGAAAACCGGCGTGCGTGAAAGCGTACCGTGGGTTCGAATCCCACCTCCTCCGCCAATAATTATGCTTAAAGCATTGAAATAAAGAATATATTCTCATATTTTATTGATCATTCCCACACTTATTCCCACACTCGACATCCGCTTGATCTAGCCGAAGCAAACGGTCTGTCACTCGCTTTCACCAGTGATCAGGCGTCGTTGATCGTCTCGGCTGATTTGCCCATAGCTGCGCAGGGTGGTGAGAGGGTCCGTGTGGCCAAGGTTTTGAGCGTTGGCGATGAACTCGGCTACGGTTTTGCTGTTCTTCGCCGCGTGTCGGGCCAGCATGTGCCGAAAGGCGTGTGGGCCAAAGGCAGGCAGGCCAGCCGCCTCGAACGCGGTGTTGACGATCTTGCGCACTGGCTCGGTCGTTTTCCAATGGGCGCGTGTGAACCCACAGACTGTAAACCCCTTGTTGGACTGCGCTGTCAGGGCAGTAGCGGGAAAAAGCGGGTCGTCCGGGCTGTAGAGCGCCACCTCGTCCAGATAGTTCGTCCAGTCGCGCAGCGGTGCTTCGGCTTCAGCGAAGTCCTTCGCGAAGAACGTGTCAATTCGCTTGCCGAACTTGGTGGCCACCTCGCGCGGGTTCTGGGTGACGGATTTTTCGTCTAAGTCCAGATGCTTGATCTTGAGCGAGGTCAGCGCCTCGACGCGGATGCCGGTGAGGCACAGCAGTGCGAAGATCGCCTTGTCGCGCATCTGGCGCGGGGTCGCGCTGGGCATCATAGCCAAGGCACGTTTGGCTTGGCGAATGCTGGGCGCGGGCCGCTCGGGGGCAGCGCGGGCTTCGGCTTCATCGCGTCGGGACAGTTGAAAATAGCTGGCGTCGGCGGCCTTGATCCTGCGCCGGAAGCCCTCTTGCTGCGACAACCAAAGGGTGAACTCGCGCATCGTGGCCATGATCGCGCGGGTGGTGGATTTGGCGAGGGGCTTGCCGTTCGCGCCCTTTGCGTGATCGAGGTGCTCGCGAAAGCCCACGGCCCAGTCAATGTGGAACTTGGCGAAATCTTTGCGCCTGTTCCAAACGTCGAAGCGTTCAAGATGGGCAATATCACGATCCAGGGTCTTGTCCGAAACCTGCTTGGCGTGCTTGCGAAAAGTCAGGAACTCTCGCTTGGTCCGCTCGTTTTTTTCGTTGAGTTGGGTGGTCATAAGAGCCTCCGATTTGCTCAAGTTCTGCCTGTCAAAACCCCTGCCAATCGCGGCAGGCTGGAAGTGGAAGATCAGGGGGGCATCTGTCCGCCTCTTTAATGTCGATTCTGGGCTGTTGTTTAAGAACCGACCTTGAGCGTTTCGGGTGCCTCGCTCCGCAACGTCACATCGAAGACATCGTTGAGGATCGCGACGCGTTCATGGGCGATAGGTTTGTGCATGATCGTGTCGCAGGTCTCGCAGATCGCGGAGAGTTTCGCGCGGGTGCCATCCAACTCGCAATCGACAAGCCCGCCCGCCGGTTTCCGCGCTGCGCGGCACTTCAGACAATAGAACTCGTCAGGCGACAGGCGGGATTTTCGCCCCTGTCTCTGGCGTTGGATATAGCTGATAAGCGCGTCACCACGCACCAGCGTTGGACGCTCATCCGACATGGCCGTCAGGCCTTGCTTGATCCACGCCCGAATGGTGCGGTCAGAGACGCCGGTGACACCCGCCGCCTCTGGGATCGTGTAGCAGCGGAGAGATTTTATTCCGCTGAGTTTGGCTGACTTGGGCATCTGGTCTTACGCCTCATGCCGTGCCAGCCATTCACGGATAGCGGCCACCCGGACCAGCCGCCGCGTGCCGATCTTGATGCTGGGCAAATCTCCTTTGGCCAATGCTGCGTAAAGAGTCGTCCGCCCGATGCCCGTAAGCCGTGCGGCCTCGTCAGGGGAAACAGCGATAGGGGCATGTTTCGGGGTTGGTTCGTTCAGGTTTGTCATGGTTCAAACTCCACCGTGAGAAAGTGGGTGAACCGTCGCGGACGTTGGGTGGATCAAAACAGGGCTTGGGTTTTGATCCAGTTATGATCCAGTTCTAAATTTGGAGACGCTTCGTTGAACGGTCACGCGTGAAGGCGCTGGGTCGTGTGGAAAGCGCGCAACGTAGGCGGCTAGGACCGCGTCTGCCTCCGCGTTGCGCCCATCCTCTGCCACCCCCTGCGCGACACGATCTGCAAGCAAAGAGTGCAAGCGCTCGCGGTAGACGCTGGGTCGCCCGCCGGTCGGCCTTGGTGGCGCGCCGACGGCTTCGGCCACGCTCACAATCTTCCGTAGGCGCGCAGCCCCCAAGTCCACCTGCACCATCTCAGCGAGATTGCAGATTGAGGCGTCACGATACGGCAACTGCCCAGCGGCGGAGACAACGAGGACGTAGTCGCGCCGGATTTCAGCGCGCAGGGCGTTCCCAAGGCTGACCAGATCATCATCCGTTTGAAGGCAGGTGTGGAAGTAAACAACCGCACGTCCGCCGGGTGTATCCACCAGCCCCACGCGCCATGTCTGCGGTCCGAGTTGCGATATGCCGCCCGGCTGACACTCAAAGGCCGCGTGTAGATGTTCCACCAGCGCAGCAAGGTCGGGGCGTACGGCGACAAGGTCAGCACGCTCAACAGAAACAAGGCCTAGGTCGGGACAAAAATAGCCATATGAGCCTCCCTCGAAGACGATCTCGGCATCGTGCGGCACATCGCAGCTCTCGCATAGCACCGACTGCACCAAGCCGTCGCCTTGGAGCAAACCTGCATCCAGCAGCGCGCCATATCGTGCATCATCACGATAGGCCTGCGCCGCAACCTTCCCGGCCTGCCCGATGATGTCACAGAGCAAGGAAACCGCGTTCAATCAGTCGTCCTCGATCACGTCAATTTCAGGCGCCGGGGGCGCAATCAGGTTCCACCGCTCCAACAGGTTGAGCACCAATTGGCGGTCTGCTTCCGTCTTGTTGGGGATCGTCGTGGTATTCGGGCTGCGCAAGGTCACGGTCAGAGTGCGGCGGCGCTTGCCATCTTGCGCCGCCATGACAACTCGCAGCGTGGCGGAGACGATCTGCCATCCACCGGATTTGAGCGGAGAAACCTGCCCGAAGCGCCGGTCGAGAAATTGATAAATGGTTTCGCCACCACCGCTTTTCTCGAAGCGGGCAAAGCCGCCGCCGGTTGAGAAAAAGTCAAGTGACGACACCTCGGCGCGCTCGACACCATCCGCCGGTTCAACCTGAAACGCAGGGTGGGATCGCAGCGTGTTCAGCAACACCTCGCGGCGCGGGGCTTCTACCGGCGGGTCAGACCCCGGCGCGAAGTGCTTTGAAAAGGCCTGCGCGTATTCATCACGAACTTTCTTTCCACCGGCGGCGCAAATCTCGACAATGCGCTCGGCAGGATTGCACGCGATGCCCACCTCCAAAACCCGCTGGAACACTTGCCGCTCCAAGCCCTCCGAAGCCCCAAAGGTCAATTCGCTTGCGGCCCGGTCCTCAACGTAGATGGTGGCCTGAACGATCTCCGTTTCCTCGCCCGTAATTGGGTGAACCCGCACAGCACGATACCAATCCGCCTCGCGCTTGCGATGAGCGGGAAGGTTCAGAATTGCAATCGCGTCTGCCACGAATGCCGCGCACGCGGCCTCATCATCCAAGGCCCACGCCTTGCCATCATCGTCGAACTGGAACGCCGACCAATTCTTGCCGCCCGTCCGGCGGTTCAGGGATGCCTGCACGGCCACGCGTTCAAAGACTTGGGGATGATCCAGCGCCAGCATCAAGAGCACGTCCTGCACGCCTTCGAACCCTTCCAGATCAATGCCCATAATCGGACAGACCTGTTCGGCGCTGACCATCACGGCATCATTCGTCAAGCTGGCCAGATGATCCAGTTCTGCCTTGAGCCGATCTTGTTGGCGTTCGGGCAGATCATCAATGACCGCGTTGAGGTCTGAAACAAACGCAGTGCCCCGCCCAGCGCTATTCCAGTCGAAATCTGTTGGCATCTCGACACCTTTTGCGGCGAGAAATGCCTTCAAACGCGCGCTTGGCGCTTTCCGTAGAAACCCGCTGTAAGACGCCATGGAGGTTTTCCTGTATGATCCTTTGTCAGAAAGTATTCATAGAAATCGGCGCATTTAGCTAAGTGTTCTCGTCCTCGTCTGCGAACATATCCAACTGGTCTCCGGCCACGACAGTCTTACCCGGGGCCTTACGTTCCTCGGGCGTGGGCGTGGGCAGATCGGCGGCGGCGAAGCAGGGACCGGCCACGACCTTGTCGAGCGCCTTCTCAAGCTCCGGCTCCATCGCAAGGGTCGCTTCCAGCACCCAGAGCAGTTCCAGCAATTCGTCGCTCATCCGCGCAGTCCAGCGTTCGGGGCGGATTTCATCGAGCGGCGAGGATTTCTTGCCCGCGCGCTTCTTCATCCGGTAGCCCAGCCACGACTGCACGACTTTAAGGCCCGATACCTCGAACTCCCAGACCTGCGGCGAAACGGGGCCGAACCGGCCATCCCCCACGGCGATCTCGCGTTTGGCCTCGTCATAGGAATATTCAACCGGGTAGTGCGCAGGATCGGCGGACACGCCCTTTATCGTGGTGGCCTTGCCCTGCGGCACCTCATCGCCGCGATCCTTGCCCCGGAACCGTTCTGCGTAGGTGTGCAGCCAGATCAGCTTGCGCCCCAGCGCCGCCGCCTCGGCAAAGGTCTTGCCGTCCTTGGTCAGCGGAACGCGCGGGCCAGGGGTTTCGAGCTCGTTCCAGAAGCGACGGGTATAGGATTGCCCGCCCAGCAGGGCATAGACATAGGCGGCAAGGTCCTCGGCATCCGTCGTGGTGCCGTATTCCGCGCCAAGGGCATCGAGCAGACCGGCGGTCACGTTCGGTTCGGTTCCGGCGGCGTCCCGGTAGAGGGGGATCACGTCCTTGCCGCTATACGATCCGCGAAAAACGTGTCTATCGGGAACGAAGGAACCGCACGTCATTCCGGGGCCGTGGCCCAACGGGTGCGACTGCAAGGTAGTCAGAAATACTTGTTGGTCAGACCGAACTTCTATCAAGGGCGGTCGGAACCGATCACCAAGCCGACCGTCCAAAATCACATATTGCCTATCAAAAGACCGATATAAGTATTCAACAATTTCTTCTGGCGCGTCGCCAGCACTCAAAGATTTTATTGCAGCGAGTTTTCCATTGCTAGGGTCAGGACTCATAGCCAGTAAATGACGAGTGCGGCGAGAGCGATGGCTGACAGGAAGACCTTCGGGCATCGGTCGTAGCGGGTTGCCACGCGTCTCCAATCCTTGAGCCTGCCGAA
>NZ_RCNT01000008.1 GCF_003688285.1 Rhodophyticola porphyridii | reverse complement strand
TCGCGATGGAAGACGGTCTGCGCTTCGCCATCCGTGAAGGCGGCCGCACCGTCGGCGCCGGCGTCGTCTCCAAAATCATCGAGTAACAGACCCCAGGGTTCGACGAGGCGCGGCCATGGTGGCCGCTCCTCCTATCAACTCCAATTGCCTCGAAAGGCTGATAACATGGCAGTCCAAAGCCAAAATATCCGCATCCGGCTGAAGGCCTTTGACTATCGCGTACTTGATGCAAGCACGCAGGAGATCGTCAATACGGCCAAACGGACCGGTGCGCAGGTGCGCGGGCCGATCCCGCTGCCAAACAAGATCGAAAAGTTCACGGTCCTTCGCGGCCCCCATGTGGACAAGAAAAGCCGCGATCAGTGGGAAATTCGGACCCACAAGCGTCTTTTGGACATCGTTGACCCGACACCGCAGACCGTGGACGCGCTGATGAAGCTCGACCTGGCCGCCGGCGTCGATGTCGAGATCAAGGTATAAGGGGGGTGACGAGCATGTTACGCTCTGGAGTGATCGCGAAAAAGGTGGGAATGACCCGCCTGTTCATGGAGGATGGCCGCCAGGTTCCGGTGACCGTTCTCCAGCTGGATAAATTGCAGGTGGTGGCGCAGCGCACCCCCGAGAAGGACGGCTATTCGGCCGTTCAGCTTGGCGCCGGTGCCGCCAAGGCCAAGCGCACAAGCGCGCCGATGCGGGGGCATTTCGCCGCCGCCAAGGTGGAGCCCAAGCGCAAGGTGGCCGAGTTCCGGGTGGCCCCGGAAAACCTGATCGACGTCGGCGAGGAAATCACCGCCAATCATTATTTCGAAGGCCAGTATGTGGATGTCTCCGGCACCTCCATCGGTAAGGGGTTCCAGGGCGCGATGAAGCGGCACAACTTCGGGGGGCTGCGCGCCTCTCACGGCGTGTCGATCTCTCACCGGTCCCACGGCTCCACCGGGCAGTGTCAGGATCCGGGCCGCGTCTTCAAAGGCAAGAAGATGGCCGGACATATGGGTGCCGCCAAGGTGACCACGCAGAACCTTCAGGTTGTGCGCACGGATGCCGATCGTGGCCTGATCATGATCAAGGGTGCGGTTCCCGGTTCCAAAGGCGGTTGGGTGACGATCAAAGACGCGGTGAAGAAGCCGTTCCCAGAGAACGCAATTCTGCCCGCCGCTCTGAAATCCGCCGCCGCCGAGGCCGCGAAGATGGCTGAAGAGGCCGCGGCTGCCGCTGCTGCGGAAGAAGCCGCCGCAGCCGAAGCCGCCGCTGCCGAAGCCGCCGCCGCGGAAGAGGCTGCACTGAAAGCCGCCGAGGCGGAGATTGCTGCCGAGAAAGAAGGCAACGCCCCCGCGGCCGAGCCCGAGAAGAAGGACGGTGAAGAATGAAACTCGACGTGATCAAACTGGACGGCAAAAAAGCTGGTTCGGTCGATCTGGGCGAAGACATCTTCGGCCTGGAGCCGCGTGCCGACATTCTGCACCGTGTGGTCCGCTGGCAGCGCAACAATGCGCAGGCCGGTACCCATAAGGTGAAGACCCGGTCCGAGGTGAGCTATTCCACAAAGAAGATCTATCGCCAGAAAGGCACCGGTGGCGCCCGCCACGGGGCACGATCCGCGCCGATCTTCCGGGGTGGTGGCGTCTACAAGGGCCCGGTTGTTCGCAGCCATGGCCACGACCTGACCAAGAAGTTCCGCAAGCTCGGCCTGAAGCATGCGCTTTCGGCCAAGATGGCGGAAGGCTCGCTGGTCGTGATCGACGCCGCTGCACTGGACGCGCCGAAGACCTCCGCGCTTGCCAAACAGGTCAAGGAACTGGGCTGGAAGCGCGCGCTGATCATCGACGGGGCCGAAGTGGACGAAAACTTCGCACGTGCGGCGCGGAACATCGAAGGTCTCGATGTGCTGCCGTCCATGGGCGCAAATGTCTATGACATCCTCAAGCGTGACACGCTGGTGCTCACCAAGGCGGGTGTCGAAGCACTGGAGGCTCGTCTGAAATGAGCGCTGACGCATCCCATTACGACGTGATCCGCAAGCCGATCATCACCGAGAAAGCCACCATGGCGTCCGAACAGAACGCCGTGGTTTTCGAAGTGGCGATCGACGCGAACAAACCCCAGATCAAGGAGGCGGTCGAAAGTCTCTTCGGTGTGAAGGTCAAAGCGGTCAACACCACGATTACCAAGGGCAAATCCAAGCGGTTCCGGGGCCAACTCGGCCGCCGCAAGGACGTTAAGAAGGCCTATGTGACCCTCGAAGAGGGCAACACTATCGACGTCTCCACCGGCCTTTGATAGATACACCCGAATCTTCGGCCCCGGAAACTCCGGGGCCGAGGCTTTTCCAACCAGGCGGGGCAACCCGCTGCAAGCTAACGGAAGACAGAAAGCAT
Organism: Rhodophyticola porphyridii; assembly: GCF_003688285.1. Classification (GTDB taxonomy): domain Bacteria; phylum Pseudomonadota; class Alphaproteobacteria; order Rhodobacterales; family Rhodobacteraceae; genus Rhodophyticola; species Rhodophyticola porphyridii. The sequence goes on along the minus strand of NZ_RCNT01000008.1, from coordinate 191,148 downwards.
GGCACTCAAGTCGTATAAGCCGACGACGCCGGGCCAGCGTGGGCTGGTGCTGATCGACCGTTCGGAGCTTTGGAAAGGTCGTCCGGTCAAGTCCCTCACAGAGGGTTTGACCAAGAATGGCGGCCGGAACAACACCGGACGGATCACGATGCGTCGCAAGGGCGGTGGGGCGAAGCGCCTCTATCGCATCGTCGATTTCAAGCGAACGAAGATGGATGTTCCGGCAACCGTCGAACGGATCGAATATGACCCCAACCGGACCGCGTTCATCGCGCTGATCCGCTATGAGGATGGCGAGCAGGCCTATATCCTGGCCCCGCAGCGTCTGGCGATCGGTGATCAGGTGATCTCGTCGGCCAAGGCCGATATCAAGCCTGGCAACGCGATGCCGTTTTCGGGCATGCCGATCGGGACGATCATCCACAATATCGAGATGAAGCCCGGCAAGGGCGGCCAGATCGCGCGCGCCGCGGGCACCTATGCCCAGTTCGTGGGTCGTGACGGCGGCTATGCGCAGATCCGGCTTTCTTCGGGCGAACTGCGGCTGGTGCGGCAGGAATGCATGGCCACGGTTGGCGCGGTGTCGAACCCCGACAACTCGAACCAGAACCTCGGCAAGGCGGGCCGCAACCGGCACAAGGGCATCCGCCCGTCCGTGCGTGGTGTCGTGATGAACCCCGTCGATCACCCTCATGGTGGTGGTGAAGGCCGGACATCCGGTGGCCGTCATCCCGTGTCGCCCTGGGGCAAGCCCACCAAAGGCGCCCGGACCCGCAACAAGAACAAAGCGTCGTCGAAGCTGATCATCCGCTCGCGTCACGCCAAGAAGAAGGGGCGCTGATCCATGTCGCGTTCTGTTTGGAAGGGTCCTTTTGTCGACAGCTATGTCCTCAAGAAGGCCGAAGCCTCCCGCGAAAGCGGCCGTAACGAAGTGATCAAGATCTGGTCGCGCCGTTCCACCATCCTGCCCCAGTTCGTGGGCCTCACCTTCGGGGTCTATAATGGCCACAAGCATATCCCGGTGAATGTCACTGAGGACATGATCGGCCAGAAGTTCGGGGAATACTCGCCCACGCGGACCTATTACGGTCACGCCGCCGACAAGAAGGCGAAACGCAAATGAGCAAGGATAAGAACCCCCGCCGCGTGGCGGAAAACGAAGCGATGGCCAAGGCTCGCATGCTGCGCACAAGCCCGCAGAAGCTGAACCTCGTGGCGCAGATGATCCGTGGCAAGAAGGTGGAGAAGGCGCTTGCCGATCTCACCTTCTCGAAAAAGCGGATCGCCGTGGATGTGAAGAAATGCCTTCAGTCCGCCATCGCCAATGCCGAAAACAACCATAACCTGGATGTGGATGAGCTGATCGTGGCCGAGGCCTATGTCGGCAAGAACCTGACCCTGAAGCGCGGGCGTCCGCGGGCACGGGGACGGTTTGGCCGCATCATCAAGCCGTTCAGCGAGCTGACCATCACGGTTCGCCAGGTCGAGGAGCAAGCGTAATGGGTCATAAGGTCAATCCGATTGGCATGCGCCTGCAGGTGAACCGCACCTGGGACAGCCGCTGGTATGCCGACACGAAGGATTACGGGGACCTTCTTCTGGAAGATATCCGTATGCGTGAGTTCATCAATGAAGAGTGCAAGCAGGCGGGTGTGTCCCGTGTGATTATCGAGCGTCCGCACCGCAAGTGCCGCGTCACGATCCACACCGCGCGCCCGGGCGTCATCATCGGCAAGAAAGGCGCGGATATCGAAACGCTCCGCAAGAAGCTTGCCGCGATGACCGACAGCGAACTGCATCTGAACATCGTCGAGGTGCGCAAGCCCGAACTCGATGCCCAGCTTGTGGCGGAGTCGATCGCTCAGCAACTTGAGCGCCGGGTCTCGTTCCGTCGCGCGATGAAGCGCGCGGTTCAGAACGCCATGCGCATGGGCTCTCTCGGTATCCGTGTGAATGTGGCGGGCCGTCTCGGCGGCGCCGAGATCGCGCGGACGGAATGGTATCGCGAGGGCCGGGTGCCGCTGCACACGCTCCGCGCCGATATCGACTACGCACATGCCGAAGCGAAAACCGCTTATGGCATTATCGGCATCAAAGTCTGGATCTTCAAAGGTGAGATCATGGAGCACGACCCGTCGGCCCGTGATCGCAAGCACCAGGAGCTTCAGGAAGGTGGCGGCCCGCGTCCCCGCCGCGACCGTTGAGGAGGAACTGAGATGCTGCAACCAAAGCGCACAAAATTCCGCAAACAGTTCAAGGGCCGGATCAAGGGGGAAGCCAAGGGCGGCTCCGACCTGACCTTCGGCACCTTTGGTCTGAAGGCGCTTCAGCCTGAGCGCGTGACCGCGCGCCAGATCGAAGCCGCCCGTCGCGCCATGACCCGTCACATGAAACGTCAGGGCCGGGTCTGGATCCGGATCTTCCCCGATGTGCCGGTGACCTCCAAGCCGACCGAAGTCCGGATGGGTAAGGGTAAGGGGTCGGTCGATTATTGGGCCTGCAAGGTCAAGCCCGGCCGGATCATGTTCGAGATCGACGGCGTGTCGGAGCCCGTCGCCCGCGAGGCGCTTCGCCTTGCTGCGATGAAGCTGCCGATCAAGACGCGCACCGTGGTCCGCGAGGACTGGTAGAAGTCGGCGCTACAGCTGAGGGGCAAAGGCGATTTCAAAGAAATCGCCGGGGCCTCATCCCGGTTGAGAATTCAAAGCCCCCGGTCACCGCCGGGGGCTTTTCCCGTCCAGGTGTGCGAGGAGCCGGGCGGCATCCCGGTGCGACCTGAGGGTTGCCACGGGCAGGGCTGGGGCGACGCGGTCGAGCGTTGCCAGAAGCCGCGGCGCCTGCCGGCGCTCGAAGGTCCAGATCCATGTGAGGAATTCCCGGTCGGGCAGCTGTTCCGGGCAGCCCGGCGCCATGTCGGGCCGGGTTCTGCCATGGCTGGTGATCACCCGCCGGGCAATTCCGGCAAGCGCCACGCGCCGCGGCATCCGAAGCCAGATCAGGAGGTCGGCACGGGGCAGGCGGGTGTCCATCATCCCGATGGAGGTTCCGTCGATCACCCAGTTCTCTTCCGCAACGAAGCCATCGTGCCGCAGGCGCTGCTGCGCGCGTGGCCGCACCTGCCATCCGGGAAGCCAGCGCATATCCCGGTCCAGTGAGATATAGCGCAGCCCGAGGCGTTCGGCGATCGCCTGCGACAGTGTCGACTTGCCCGCGCCTGAGACCCCCGCAACGGCGATACGCCGTGCTCGTGCGAGACACCGGCCCGCCTCGTCGAGATCAATATCGTTGGGCATTGCCGCACCCCCGGGAGGCCGACCGGATATCGCAGGTCGCTGGGTCTGTCGCGCAAAAACGCGCTCTGTTATAGGTGTTCTATGTCAAACATCCGCTCCCTCTTCGCAACCCGCCTTTACCACGCCCGCCTGTCCGAACTGGGCAAGACCGCGGTCGATCAAGAGGAGTTGGAGACCTCCTGCTTCGCCATCGCCGAGGAGGACGGCGCGGGGCAGGACTGGTGCCAGGAGAACGGGTATCCCGGCTACACATCCTATGCCTCGCTGACCGATCTGCCGTGGCGATTTCCGATCTTCAAGGATCTCAGGAAGACGCTCGACAAGCATGTGAAGGCGTTTGCCGAGGATCTGGAATTCGACCTGGATGGCAAGAAACTCAAACTCGACAGTCTATGGATCAACATCCTGCCCGAGGGCGGGATCCACACCTCCCATATCCATCCGCATTCGGTGATCTCGGGCACGACCTATGTAACCGTCCCGCCGGGCGCCAGCGCCATCAAGTTCGAAGACCCGCGCTCGGCCATGATGATGGCGGCCCCCACGCGGCTGCCGGAGGCGCGGGAGGAGCTGCGCGGTTTCATCTATGTCACGCCCGAGGCGGGCGATGTGCTGCTCTGGGAAAGCTGGCTTCGCCACGAGGTGCCGATGAACATGGCGGAGGATGACCGGGTGAGCGTGAGTTTCAACTATGGGTGGGGGTGAGATCCTGTCCGCAAAGCGGCAAACGCTCCAGTGGAGCGTTTGAGGGCCGAACGGGCGGAGCCCAAAGCGACTGCTTCGGTCAAACTAGTTCGCGGAGACCGGAATGACCCTATTGGTAACGTTCGACTGGAACTGCGTGATCGAGGTCGAAGAGCAGGGAAAGCAGTCAGAAAATGTTAGGTCCTTGGTGCAGATGCACTGGGATGGAGCACGTGAAGTCGGGCTGCTTGCCACTTCGGCTTCGGGAAACACACGGTCTAAACGATTTCCCGGAAACGCAGCATTATTCAAAGAACGAGTAGATGGACTGGGCTGGAGTGGCCTGCCTATCGTGCCGACCCCGAAAGTTTGGGGTCTTACTTACTGGGACTGGTCGTTCTGGGTTGGCGACCCTGATGAGTTCCAAGAGTCGACCGACCAAATCTGGGCCGTTATCGCTCCGAATGTGGCAAGGGACCCCAAGGAACACCTTGGAGGCAAGGCCTCGGTTGATGATGAGGGCCTTCAAGTAGAAAAGCTGGCCAGTTGGCGAAATACCTGGTGTGATGTGATGTCAGCGTACTCGCACATTCATGCAAAGCGGGATGTGTTTGTCACACTCAACTGCAAGGACTTTCAACGGAACGCGAGGCTATTGGCGAAGCTTGGGATGCGTGACATTGCCGACCCCCAAACGCTAGCGCAACGTCTTCGTTGATCCTGGACTAACCGGGGCTTGCCAGTCGCCCCTTTTGCTCCTATACGGCCCCTTCATTCACCTACTCCACCAGAATCACGGTGACCCTGAGCGGGGCCGTCTGGTGATGTTGAAAGGAAGACAGGGCGATGAACGCCAATGAACTGCGTGACAAGACGCCGGATCAGCTTCGCGATGAGCTCGTCCAGCTGAAAAAGGAGGCCTTCAACCTCCGCTTCCAGCAAGCCACAGGCGCGCTGGAGAACACTGCCCGCATGCGCAAGGTGCGACGGGATGCGGCCCGTGTGAAGACCATCTTGAACCAGAAAGCCGCTGAAGCGGCCCAGTCGGAGGCGTAACCGATGCCCAAGCGTATTCTGACCGGCACCGTGACCAGCGACGCCAACGAACAGACCGTGACCGTATCCGTGGAGCGCCGCTTCAAGCACCCGGTCATGCAGAAGACGATCCGGAAGTCCAAGAAGTATCGGGCGCATGACCCGGAGAACAGTTTCAAGGTCGGCGACACCGTCCGCATTCAGGAATGTGCGCCCGTCTCGAAATCCAAACGCTGGGAGGTGATTGCCTCCTGAAGGTATTCACCAACCGGTTTGAACGAAACCCTGGGGCGCAAGGTCCCCAAAGGTCGGGAGAAACCAAATGATCCAGATGCAGACCAATCTGGATGTGGCTGACAACAGCGGCGCGCGCCGTGTTCAGTGCATCAAGGTTCTGGGTGGGTCCAAGCGGAAATACGCAAGCGTCGGTGACGTGATCGTTGTATCCGTGAAGGAAGCCATTCCGCGCGGTCGCGTGAAGAAGGGCGACGTCCGCAAGGCTGTCGTCGTGCGCACCGCCAAGGAAGTCCGCCGCGAAGACGGTACCGCGATCCGGTTTGACCGGAACGCCGCCGTCATTCTCAACAACAACAACGAGCCGATCGGCACCCGGATCTTCGGGCCGGTGGTGCGTGAGTTGCGCGCGAAGAACTTCATGAAAATCATCTCGCTTGCGCCGGAGGTGCTGTGACATGGCTGCGAAGTTGAAAAAGGGCGACAAGGTCGTCGTGTTGGCCGGCAAGGACAAGGGCAAGGAGGGCGAGATTTCGTCCGTCGACCCGAAATCCGGCAAGGCCATCGTGGATGGGATCAACATCGCCATCCGCCACACCAAGCAAAGCCAGTCGAGCCAGGGGGGGCGCATCCCGCAAGCGATGCCCATCCAGTTGAGCAATCTGGCGCTTCTGGACGCTAACGGCAAAGCCACCCGCGTCGGGTTCAAGATGGACGGCGACAAGAAGGTGCGGTTTGCCAAGACCACGGGGGACGTGATTTGATGCTGGACACTGCAAATTATACCCCGCGTCTGAAGGCGCTCTATGCCGAGACGGTCAAGCCTGCGCTGGTCGAGGAATTTGGGTACTCCAATCCGATGATGGCCCCCCGCCTGGACAAGATCGTCCTGAATATCGGCGCCGGTGCCGAAGCGGTGCGGGACAGCAAGAAGGTCAAATCCGCTCAGGAAGACCTGACCGCCATCGCCGGCCAACAGGCCGTCGTGACCAAGGCCAAGAAATCCATCGCGGGTTTCCGGGTGCGCGAAGAGATGCCGCTTGGTGCCAAGGTCACGCTGCGCGGCGACCGGATGTACGAGTTTCTTGACCGTCTGATCACCATCGCCCTGCCACGCGTCCGCGACTTCCGCGGCGTGTCCGGCAAATCCTTCGATGGCCGTGGCAACTACGCCATGGGTCTGAAGGAGCACATCGTGTTCCCCGAGATCAACTTCGACAAGGTCGATGAGGTCTGGGGCATGGATATCGTGATTGCCACCACCGCGAAAACCGACGCGGAAGCCAAGGCGCTGTTGAAAGCTTTCAACATGCCCTTCAACTCGTGACGCGCGGGAGAGGATAGACACATGGCAAAAAAAGCAATGATTGAGCGCCAGAAGAAGCGCGAGGAACTGGTGGCGAGATACGCCTCCAAGCGCGCCGAACTGAAAGAAATCGCCCGGGACGAGAAACGCCCGATGGAAGAGCGGTTCAAGGCGCAGATGAAACTGGCGAAACTGCCGCGCAACAGCTCGGCCACCCGCCTGAACAATCGCTGTCAGCTGACCGGGCGCCCGCGTGCGTATTACCGCAAGCTGAAGATGTCGCGGATCAAGCTGCGTGATCTGGCCTCCAACGGTCAGATCCCCGGCATGGTCAAGTCGAGCTGGTAGGGGAGATATAGATTATGACTGATCCTATCGCAGACATGCTCACCCGGATCCGCAATTCATCGATGCGCGGCAAATCCACGGTGATTACGCCCGCGTCGAAACTGCGGGCCTGGGTTCTGGATGTGCTGGCCGACGAAGGCTACATCCGCGGCTATGAGAAGGTGACCGGGCCCGATGGGCACCCAGCCATCGAGATCAGCCTGAAATACTACGAGGGCACCCCCGTCATTCGCGAACTCAAGCGGGTGTCCAAACCCGGGCGTCGCGTTTACATGGGTGTCGATGACATTCCGCAGGTCCGTCAGGGTCTGGGCGTGTCGATTGTCTCCACGTCGAAGGGCGTGATGTCGGATGCAGCTGCACGCAACGCCAATGTTGGCGGCGAAGTGCTCTGCACCGTATTCTGAGGAGGGAAAGATGTCTCGTATTGGCAAAAAGCCGGTTGATCTTCCCTCGGGCGTCGATGTGCAGATCTCGGGCCAGAAGATCGAAGTGAAGGGTCCCAAGGGCACCCGCAGCTTCACCGCGACCGATGATGTGACGCTTGCCGTGGAAGACAATGCCGTGACGGTGACCCCGCGCGGCAAGTCCAAGCGTGCGCGCCAGCAGTGGGGCATGAGCCGCACCATGGTGCAGAATCTGGTCACTGGTGTGACCGACGGGTTCAAGAAAGAGCTCGAGATCCAGGGTGTGGGTTACCGGGCGCAGATGCAGGGGAACACCCTGAAACTGTCGCTTGGCCTGTCCCATGAAGTGAATTTCGAGGTTCCCGCCGGTGTGACCGTGACGGCCCCGAAAGTCACCGAGGTCATCATCGAGGGCAATGACGAGCAGCTCGTCGGCCAGGTTGCGGCCAACATCCGCGAGTGGCGCAAGCCCGAGCCATACAAGGGCAAGGGCATTCGCTACAAGGGCGAGTATATCTTCCGTAAGGAAGGCAAGAAGAAGTAAAGGCGACGACAATGGCAAACAGCAAGAGACAACTGTTCCAGAAACGCCGCCTGCGCGTTCGGAACAAATTGCGGAAGATGGCAGATGGGCGTCCGCGCCTTTCGGTACATCGGTCCAACAAGAACATCAGCGTTCAGCTAATCGACGATGCAAACGGCGTGACGCTCGCCTCCGCCTCCTCGTTGGAGAAGGATCTGGGCGTTGTCGGCCGGAACAATGTCGAAGCGGCCGCCAAGGTGGGCGAGGCGATTGCCACGCGCGCCAAGAAGGCAGGCGTCGAAGAGTGCTATTTCGACCGGGGCGGTTTCCTCTTCCACGGCAAGGTGAAGGCTCTGGCCGACGCCGCGCGTGAAGGTGGTCTGAAGTTCTGATCCCTCCGGGGGTCATGCAAATGCAGGCGGCGTGAAAGCGCCGCCTCGATGATCGGGGGGCATGAAAGGCCCACTGCGATTGGATTTACCGGCGCGCAGCGCGCCGCTAGGAAAGGATGCCTCATATGGCAGAACGTGAAAACAGAGGGCGCGGTCGCCGTCAGGACCGGGACGAGACGCCCGAATTCGCAGATCGTCTGGTCGCGATCAACCGCGTGTCGAAAACCGTCAAGGGCGGCAAGCGCTTCGGCTTCGCGGCCCTGGTGGTCGTGGGTGACCAGCGCGGCCGTGTGGGCTTTGGCAAGGGGAAAGCCAAAGAGGTGCCCGAGGCGATCCGCAAGGCGACCGAACAGGCCAAGCGTCAGCTTATCCGTGTGCCCCTGAAAGAAGGCCGGACCCTGCATCATGATATTCTGGGCCGCCACGGTGCCGGCAAGGTCGTGATGCGCACCGCGCCGGAAGGAACCGGGATCATCGCCGGTGGTCCGATGCGTGCCGTGTTCGAGATGCTGGGTATCAAGGACGTCGTGTCGAAATCGACCGGGTCGCAGAACCCCTACAACATGATCCGCGCCACGCTGGACGGGTTGAAGAAAGAAAGCTCGCCCCGTCAGGTTGCGGCCCGTCGCGGCAAGAAGGTCGCCGATATCCTGCCCAAGCGGGATGACGCGCCGCAGATCGACGGCGAGCAAGCGCCCGTGTCCGAGGAGGCCTGAGACCCATGGCAAAAACCATCGTCGTCAAACAGATCGGCTCTCCGATCCGTCGCCCCGCCAAGCAGCGTGAAACTCTGATCGGGCTCGGCCTGAACAAGATGCACAAGACCCGCGAGCTTGAGGATACCCCCGCCGTGCGCGGCATGGTCCGCAAGATCCCGCATCTGGTGGAGATCATCGAAGAACGCGGCTGAGAGCAGACCCGCTTCTGACGAGACCCAAGACGCCCCGGTCGCCAGATCGGGGCGTCTTGCGTTACGGGGCCGGACGGCCCGCAGACAAATCGCGCTCCATGGTTTTGTGATATACTTGTCTTGCACAACTAAAGGAGAGGCCGATGTCCATCACATCCGCAGAGCTTGCGATGGTGCGGGGTAGCCTGGACCGCCTGCGCAAGGATTTCGAAGTTCATTCGACCAATTTCTACGACGCGCTGTTTCGCCGCGCGCCTCATCTGCGCCAGATGTTCCGCGAGGATCTGACGGGGCAGGGGATGAAGTTCATGACGACGCTCGATGTGATCGTCCACAAGCTGGACAACGAGGATGAGCTTGCCAGCCGTTACCAGGGTCTTGGCCGGAGCCATGCGATCATGGGCGTGCGCACCGCCGATTTCGCCCCGATGGAGGACGCTCTGATCGAGACGATGCGCAGCGCCTTGGGCGATGAGTTCACGGCCGAGCTGGAGCAGGCCTGGCGAAAAGCCTATGCGGTCGTGAGCCGCAACATGATCCGGCGGGGCGGGATCGAGGCGTGAGGCCATGGGCCCAGTAGAACGCCGGGCCGCGCCCTGAGGAAGGCGCCGTTTCCCGGGACGCGAGGCTGTGGGAGCTTGCGGCCAGGGATATGAACCGGGCCTTGAAAGGGCTGCCCAACCCGTCTATACGCCGCCAGTGGTCTTCCATAGGCCCGACTCAAAACTCAAGAAACGCCGCGTCTGCCCATCTCGCTTCGGGGGCAGTTCCGGCCAAGGAGAAGCGATATGAAACTGCATGAGCTTAGCGACAACCCCGGCGCCACCAAGAAACGCAAACGCGTTGGTCGCGGTCCGGGTTCAGGTACCGGCAAGACGGCTGGCCGGGGTATCAAGGGGCAGAAATCCCGTTCGGGCGTGGCGATCAACGCCTATGAGGGCGGCCAGATGCCGCTTTACCAGCGTCTTCCCAAGCGTGGCTTCAACAAGCCAAACCGGAAGAAATTCGCTGTGGTCAATCTGGGCCTGATCGAGAAATTCGTCGAATCCGGTAAGCTGGACGTCAAGAAAGAGATCACCGAGGACGTGCTTGTCGAGGCGGGCATTGTGCGCCGGAAGCTCGACGGCGTGCGCATTCTGGCCAAGGGCGAGGTTTCCTCGAAACTGAAACTGACCGTCACCGGCGCATCCAAGTCGGCGATCGATGCGGTTGAAAAGGCAGGCGGCAGCCTGACCATCGCGGCAGCACCTGCGGCGGAATAACCCGTAACGGGGGGCGTGACCCCTTAGGTGCTTGTGGGGGGCGAGCCAGCCCCTTACATCTACACCCAAGGTTTTTATCCGCGCCGCGCGATCGAACCCCGATCTCGCGGCGCGACTTGCATAAGAGAGACAGCATGGCATCTGCGGCAGAGCAAATGGCAGCGAACATGAGCTGGAGCGCGCTTGGCAAAGCGACAGAGCTGCGCCAGCGTATCCTGTTCGCCCTTGGTCTTCTGATCATCTATCGGATCGGCACCTATATCCCTGTACCCGGGATCGATGGCGTCGAACTGCAGCGGTTCTTCGAAGACGCGGCGGCCGGGCTGGGTGGTGTGCTCAACATGTTCACCGGCGGCGCGCTCAGCCGGATGGGCGTGTTCGCTCTCGGGATCATGCCCTACATCTCGGCCTCGATCATCGTTCAGCTGATGGCCGCGATGGTGCCGCAGCTGGAAGCACTGAAGAAAGAGGGCGAGGCTGGCCGGAAGAAGCTCAACCAATATACGCGCTACGGCACGGTCGTTCTGGCGACCTTTCAGGCTTATGGTATCGCGGTCTCGCTTGAATCCGGTGGTCTGGTGACCGATCCGGGCTGGTTCTTCCGCGCCGCCTGCGTGATCACGCTTGTCGGCGGCACGATGTTCCTTATGTGGCTGGGGGAGCAGATCACCGCCCGCGGCATCGGCAACGGCATCTCTCTGATCATTTTCGTCGGTATCATTGCGGAACTGCCCGCCGCTCTGGCCCAGTTCTTCGAACAGGGCCGTCAGGGCGCGCTGGCGACCCCGGTGATCCTGGGTGTGATCTTCATGCTTCTGGCGACGCTGACATTCGTGGTCTTCATGGAGCGATCGTTGCGAAAGATCCATATCCAATATCCGCGCCGTCAGGTGGGCATGAAGGTTTATGACGGCGGCACCAGCCACCTGCCCGTCAAGGTGAACCCCGCCGGTGTGATCCCGGCGATCTTTGCGTCGTCCCTTCTGCTGCTTCCGACCACTCTGACCACCTTCTCCGGTGGGGAGGCGAGCGGGCCGTTCATGTCATGGCTCTTGGCGAATTTCGGGCCAGGACAGCCGCTCTATCTTCTGTTCTTCGCCGCGATGATCATCTTCTTCACGTATTTCTATACGCTGAACGTATCCTTCAAGACCGATGATGTGGCCGACAATCTGAAGAACCAGAACGGCTTCATCCCGGGCATCCGCCCCGGCAAGAAGACATCGGAGTATCTGGAATACGTAGTCAATCGCGTGCTGGTTCTTGGCTCAGGCTATCTGGCGCTGGTTTGCCTCTTGCCCGAAATCGTGCGCACGGAACTGGCGATCACGGCCTATTTCGGAGGCACGTCGATCCTGATTATTGTGTCGGTGGGGATGGACACCGTTCAGCAAATCCAGTCTCATCTCTTGGCCCACCAGTATGAAGGGCTGATCGAGAAATCGCAGTTGCGCGGCAAGAAAGGCCGCAGCGGCAGCGGACGCAAGGGACCGGCACGTAGATGAACATCATACTTCTGGGGCCGCCGGGCGCCGGCAAGGGGACGCAGGCCCGCCGGTTGGTGGAAGAACGCGGCATGGTGCAGCTGAGCACCGGGGATATGCTGCGTGAGGCCCGTGTCTCTGGTACGGAAATGGGCAAGCGCGTGGCCGCAATCATGGATGCGGGCGAGCTGGTGACGGATGAGATCGTCATCGGCCTGATCGAAGAGAGACTTCGCGGTGATATCGGTGGCGGCGTGATTTTCGACGGGTTCCCGCGGACCCTCGCCCAGGCCGATGCGCTGGCGGACCTGCTTGAGCGCAACGGGCAGAGCCTGGACCATGTCGTTGCCATGGAAGTCAATGACGACGCGTTGGTGGCGCGCATCACCGCAAGGTCGACCTGCGGGAATTGCGGCGAGGTCTATAACGACATCACCAGCCCGATCCCGGCGGACGGCAAGTGCCGCAATTGCGGCGCGTCCGATTTCAGGCGCCGGGCCGACGACAACGAGGAAAGCCTCAAGACGCGGCTGATGGAATACTACAAGAAGACCTCTCCCCTCATCGGGTATTACCACGCCAAAGGGCAGCTCAGATGGGTGCCGGGTTTGGGCGAGATCGATGAAGTCGCGGCATCGATCAAGGAAATGCTTGACAGGGCCTGACCGGCTCTTGACGGCAGGTTTAAAAGGTCCTAACTGCAAGCCTTCCTTTAGGGAATCGTGAGGTGCGGCGGGGAATCAGACCTCGAAACCCTCGACCAGATATGACAGGGCCCGCAGGACCATATCCTCGGGCCTTATGTTGTGAAAAAAGGTTCTGGAACAACGGAACCGCAACGAAGAAGGATCTAGATACGTGGCACGTATTGCCGGGGTGAACATCCCAACCGCAAAGCGCGTTCCCATCGCGCTGACTTATATCACAGGAATTGGCCACAGCTCCGCGACGCAGATCTGCGAAGCTGTCGGTATCGACACTGCACGCCGGGTCAATGAGCTTTCCGATGCGGAAGTTCTGCAGATCCGGGAGCATATCGACGCAAATTTCACCGTTGAGGGTGACCTGCGTCGTGATACGCAAATGAACATCAAGCGTCTGATGGACCTGGGCTGCTATCGCGGCCTGCGCCATCGCCGCAACCTGCCCGTGCGCGGTCAGCGGACCCACACCAACGCTCGTACCCGCAAAGGCCCCGCGAAGGCCATTGCCGGCAAGAAGAAGTAAGGGGGCAGATCGATGGCACGGGACAAGACGCGCACCAAGCGCAAGGAACGCAAGAACATCGCCGCAGGGGTGGCGCATGTGAACAGTTCGTTCAACAACACCAAGATCCTGATCTCCGACGTGCAGGGCAATGCGATTGCATGGTCTTCGGCCGGAACGATGGGCTTCAAGGGCAGCCGGAAATCCACGCCTTACGCAGCCCAGATGGCAGCGGAAGACGCGGGCAAGAAGGCGCAGGAACACGGCGTGAAGACCCTTGAGGTCGAAGTGCAGGGCCCCGGTTCGGGCCGTGAAAGCGCATTGCGCGCCCTTGCGGCCGTTGGCTTTTCGATCACGTCCATTCGCGACGTGACTCCGATGGCCCATAACGGGTGCCGCCCGCCGAAACGCCGCCGCGTGTAAGTTAGGTTATTTCGCGACGGGCTGCGTTTATGCGTGGCCCGTTGCCGTCATTTTTGATCCTCGAGCGTTCGGGGCCACGGATCCAGGCTCTGAACAAGAATGGAGGCGACACCATGATCCATAAGAATTGGCAAGAACTTATCAAGCCCACACAGTTGGTTGTGAACCCGGGCAATGAACCCGCGCGTCAGGCAACTGTCGTGGCCGAACCGCTGGAGCGTGGCTTTGGCCTGACGCTTGGCAATGCGCTGCGCCGCGTGCTGATGAGCTCGTTGCAGGGCGCGTCGATCACGTCGGTCCAGATCGACAATGTACTGCATGAGTTTTCCTCCATTGCCGGAGTCCGCGAAGACGTGACGGATGTGGTTCTGAACCTCAAGGGCGTTGCGATCCGGATGGAGGCCGATGGGCCGAAACGTGTGTCGATCTCGGCCAAGGGCCCCAAGGTCGTGACAGCCGGAGATATTAGCGAAACCGCCGGCATCGAAGTGCTCAACAAGGAGCATGTGATCTGCCATCTGGATGATGGTGCGGATCTGTTCATGGAGCTGACGATCAGCACCGGCAAGGGCTATGTCGCCGCTGATAAGAACCGGCCCGAGGATGCGCCGATCGGGTTGATCCCGATCGATGCGATCTATTCGCCGGTCAAGAAGGTCAGCTATGACGTGCAGCCGACCCGCGAGGGGCAGGTGCTTGACTACGACAAGCTGACGCTGAAGCTGGAAACCGACGGATCGGTCACGCCCGACGATGCGGTGGCCTATGCCGCGCGCATTCTTCAGGACCAACTGTCGATTTTCGTGAATTTCGACGAACCCGAAAGCGCGTCGCGTCAGGATGACGAAGACGATCTGGAGTTCAACCCGCTTCTGCTGAAGAAGGTGGACGAACTGGAGCTGTCGGTGCGTTCCGCGAACTGCCTGAAGAACGACAACATCGTCTATATCGGCGATCTTATCCAGAAAACCGAAGCCGAGATGCTGCGGACCCCCAATTTCGGCCGCAAATCCCTGAACGAGATCAAGGAAGTCCTGTCGGGCATGGGTCTGCATCTGGGTATGGATATCATCGACTGGCCGCCGGATAATATCGAAGATCTGGCCAAGAAATACGAAGACAACTTCTGACGGTTCAGGTGGGCGGGTATCGCCCACCTTTCCGCCAATCACGACCCGGGCGCAGTGCCCCAATAGGTGAGGGATCCGCACGCACGGATCCCCGGACAAAGCAAAATGTAAGGAGACCAACCCATGCGTCACGCAAGAGGCTACCGCCGCCTGAATCGCACTCATGAACACCGCAAGGCATTGTTTGCGAATATGGCCGGCTCGCTCATCGAACATGAGCAGATCAAGACAACCCTGCCAAAAGCCAAGGAATTGCGGCCGATCATCGAGAAGCTGATCACGCTTGGTAAACGCGGCGATCTGCATGCCCGCCGCCAGGCCGCGAGCCAGTTGAAGCAGGATGCCTATGTGGCAAAACTTTTTGATGTTCTTGGGCCGCGCTACGCGGAGCGTCAGGGCGGTTATGTCCGGGTTATGAAAGCCGGGTTCCGCTATGGCGATATGGCCCCGATGGCGATCATCGAATTTGTCGACCGCGATGTGGAGGCCAAGGGTGCCGGAGACCGCGCGCGAATCGATGCAGAAGAGCTTGCCGACGACTGACGACACATTTCGAACACAGTTTCGAAAAATCGAAACCCCGCCGGAAGGCGGGGTTTCTTCATTTAAGTGGGTTTCAGCGGGCCGCCCTTATTGGCAGCGTCTTCAATTAAACGCTCCAATTCGGCCTCGGCAACCGGGGTTTCACCTAAAAACTCTAGCAGATCATTACGCGCCGGCTGCGGCAAACCCATCAATCGTGCAAAAAGATCCGGGTCGATCTTTTTAGACATCACGGACACCTATACTCATACCGTTAACATTTTAAGGTTGACCGACTTTCTGGCAACCTATCTAAAAAGACATGTCTTTTCGCTGGAACCATGTCAAAAACACCTGCCCTCGATCTGCTTCTACATGAGCTCGCCCTGGCGACGCCGGGCGGCTACGCGGTCGGATTGCATATTCGTTATGTCTCACCGTTGATCATGGTGAACACATATCCCGAGGAATGGCAGGAGATATATACAGCGAAAGTTTACGGGCTGAGGGATCCGACCCTGGCCTGGGGGCTGAGCCATACGGGAACCCGCCGCTGGAGCCAGATCGGCCTTCCGGACCCGTTTGGAATTCTTAAAGAGGCGGGTGAGTACGGAATGCACTACGGGATGATCTGTTCGATCGGCCCGTTATCTTCGCGGACCATAGCTGGGGCTGCTAGGGGCGACCGCGAATATACAGAGGAGGAAATGGAATACGTGCATCGGATCGTGCAACGCATGCACGATCTGTCTGTGCCGCCGACACGCTTGTCCAAGGCGCAGATCGAAGCTTTGAGATGTATCGCGGATGGGGACCGCCATGCAGCCGCCGCAGCCAAACTTGGCATATCCGAAAGTGCCTTCAAGGCACGCCTGACCTCTGCCCGCCAGAAGCTTATGGCCCGTACGACGGCCGAAGCGGTTCAGCGGGCACGGGAATATGGCTTGATCTGAGGGGGTTAGGATAATGGTGCGCCGCTGGAATACTCCTCCGCGAACGAGGTTTTTCACTCGAACCCTAAGGAGGCCGACCTATGCAGTCTACGACCCTCTCTTTCAACAACATGCATCGGCATGGGCCGCTCTTTGCGAACATGCTTCGTGCAAGGCACTCGACCTTTATCGACCATATGCATTGGGATCTGCCCAGTGCCAACGGGATGGAGTTCGATCAGTATGACACGCCGCAAAGCAGGTGGGTCTGCGTACATGAAGGTGGCAAGGTTCTTGCCGGAGTCCGTCTGACGCCGACCACCGCGCGTTGCGGCATTTACAGCTACATGGTGCGCGATGCGCAGCGCGGCTTGCTGGAGGAAATCCCCTCCAACCTGCTGGACGAGCCCGCACCCATCGCACCGCATATATGGGATGCAAACCGTCTGTTCGTTGCCGAGGGGGTCAGCACGGACATACGGCGCGAGGTGCAGATGTCGCTGATGGGCCATATGGTGCGATCTGCAAGAGCGTTGGGAGCCACCACACTTCTGGGGCTGCTGCCGATCGGTATTCCGCGACTGGGTCGCCGCCTCGGGATCACGATG
Source organism: Rhodophyticola porphyridii (assembly GCF_003688285.1). Lineage (GTDB taxonomy): Bacteria > Pseudomonadota > Alphaproteobacteria > Rhodobacterales > Rhodobacteraceae > Rhodophyticola > Rhodophyticola porphyridii. The sequence goes on along the minus strand of NZ_RCNT01000008.1, from coordinate 174,449 downwards.
GAACCCGGCGGCCCCTTGCTGAAGATCGGCGGCGTCGCCCATCGCTGCTATTTCGTCTCGATGGCCTCAAAGATGCATTGAGATGGATTGTATCTTCATTGCACGCACACGATCGCGACGGGCGGGGTCTATGCACTCGCCCGCCGTCCCCTTAGATATGGGGTATGGCCGACTTATTTGATACCGCCGCACCCAATGCGCCCGCGTCCGCCGGGCCTCGCCCGCTCGCGGACCGGCTGAGACCTCGCAATCTGGAAGACGTCATCGGTCAATCCCATCTTCTGGGACCCGAGGGCAGCCTGCGGACAATGCTCGACAGTGGCGCCCTGTCATCGCTGGTTTTCTGGGGGCCGCCGGGCGTCGGCAAGACCACGATCGCCCGCCTTCTGGCCGATGAAACCGACCTCCATTTCGTTCAGATAAGCGCCATTTTCACCGGCGTGCCGGAGCTTCGCAAAGTGTTCGAGGCGGCCAAGATGCGCCATGCCAACGGGCGCGGCACCCTGCTCTTCGTGGACGAGATCCACCGATTCAACAAGGCACAGCAGGACGGGTTTCTGCCGCATATGGAAGATGGCACCATCCTTCTGGTCGGTGCCACCACGGAGAACCCGTCCTTCGAACTGAACGCCGCCCTTTTGAGCCGGGCGCAGGTTCTGGTTCTGCAAAGGCTTGAAGACGCGGAACTGGAGCAGCTTGTGTTTCGGGCCGAGACCGAACTGGACTGCAAGCTCCCGCTCACATCGGACGCGCGGGTCGCTTTGCGTGAGATGGCCGATGGCGATGGGCGGGCCTTGCTGAACCTTGTCGAACAGGTGGCGGCCTGGAAGCCGGAGCATCCGCTTGACACGCCTGCCCTCGGTGCGCGGCTGTCGCGCCGCGCCGCGCAGTACGACAAATCCGGCGATGCCCATTACAATCTCATCTCGGCCTTGCACAAATCGGTTCGCGGCTCTGACCCGGATGCCAGCCTTTACTGGTTGGCCCGGATGCTGGAAGGCGGCGAAGACCCGCGCTATCTGGCGCGTCGCATCACCCGGATGGCGGTGGAGGATATCGGTCTGGCAGAACCGCAGGCGCAACGGGTCTGTCTGGATGCGTGGGAAACCTATGAAAGACTCGGCTCGCCGGAGGGGGAGTTGGCCCTCGCGCAGGCGGTGCTCTACCTGGCACTCGCCCCGAAATCGAACGCGGCCTACACCGCATACAAAGATGCCCGCAAATCGGCGAAATCCACCGGCTCGACGCCGCCGCCCAAACATATCCTGAATGCCCCCACGGGCCTGATGAAGGATCAGGGCTATGGGGCCGGATACGATTACGACCACGATGCCAAGGACGGGTTTTCAGGGCAGAACTACTTTCCCGACCATATGGGGCGCGCGCAATTCTACCAGCCCGTCCAACGTGGCTATGAACGCGAACTGGCCAAGCGGCTTGCCTATTTCAACAAGCTGCGGGCGGAACGTCAGCACAGTTGACATCGCGACCCGCAGGCCCGAAACCCCGCCCCATGATGACAGCGGTTTTTCAGGTGGCCCTTGGCGGCGCGGCGGGGGCGGTTCTGCGCTATCTGACGGGTTTGGGCATGGTCCGGATCGTCGGACATACGTCTTTCCCCTATGCGATAATCACCGTCAATATTCTGGGTTCGTTTCTGATGGGCCTCTTTGTGGTCGCCGCGGCCCATCGCGGGCTGACCCATCTGTCGCCGCTCGTGGTGACCGGGTTTCTGGGCGGGTTCACGACATTCTCGGCCTTCTCGCTGGAAGCGGTCACACTGTATGAGCGGGGCGAGATGATCTCCGCGGCAATCTACGTGCTTGCGTCGGTGGGTTTCTCGATCCTCGGGTTGGTTCTTGGCCTTTGGCTCGCGCGGGGGATATTCACATGAGCGGCGTGCAAACCCTTGAGGTGGCGTCGGGTGACGGCGATCAACGTCTGGATCGCTGGTTTCGGCGTCAGTTTCCGCAGATCAGTCAGGGACGTATCGAAAAGATGTGCCGAAAGGGCGAAATCCGCGTGGATGGTGGCCGCGTGAAGCCCGCGACGCGCATCGAAGCCGGGCAGAAGGTGCGCATCCCGCCGCTGCCGGATCAGGCCGCGCCCGCGCCCGCGATCGCCCACATGACGGTCTCGGACGCCGATGCGGAGATGATCCGTGCCGCGGTGCTTTACCGGGACGACCATCTGATCGCCCTGAACAAGCCGCCCGGTTTGCCGTCGCAGGGCGGAAGCAAACAGACCCGGCACGTGGACGGGCTTTCCGAGGCATTGCGGTTCGGCTTCGACGACAAGCCGAGGCTGGTGCATCGGCTGGACAAGGATACATCCGGCATTCTGCTTCTGGCCCGTACCCGGCAGGCGGCCGCCGCTCTCACTAAGGCGTTTCGGGCCCGGGATACGCGGAAGATCTATTGGGCCGCCGTGGCTGGCGCGCCCTTGCCGCGCATGGGCACGATCAAGTTCGGCCTGGTGAAGGCGCCCGGCCATGGAAAAGGCGGCGAGGGCGAGAAGATGCTGTGCCTGCACCCCGGTGATTTGGACGCGACGCCAGGGGCCAAGCGGGCGACCACCGATTATGCGGTGTTGAGCAATCTGGGCACCCGCGCCGCCTGGGTCGCGATGGTGCCGGTGACCGGACGTACCCATCAGTTGCGCGCCCATATGGCCGAGATCGGGCACCCGGTGATCGGCGATGGGAAGTACGGGGGCAGCGGCCAGGAAAATCTGGGCGATGGCTGGGGCGCGCAGCTTGGCGGAGAGATCAGCCGGAAGCTGCATCTGCATGCCCGCTCCCTTGCGCTGACCCATCCGATGACCGGCGCGCGGCTGAACCTTGTCGCGCCGTTGCCCGACCATATGGCGCGGACATGGGAGACGCTCGGCTGGGACGCCCGCGACGTGCCCGCCGACCCGTTCGAGGAGGGCGCTTCGTGACCGGCGCGGCCCCGAAACTGGTGATCTTCGATGTCGATGGCACTCTGGTCGACAGCCAGGCGCATATCCTTGCTTCCATGACCTGGGCATTCGAGGCTTTGGAGATGGCCCCGCCAGGCCGCGAGGCAACGTTGTCGATTGTCGGGTTGTCCCTGCCGGAGGCAATGGCGCGGCTGGTGCCCGACGCCCCCGATGGGCTGAATGCGCGATTGGTCGAAGCCTACAAGGACAGCTTCGCGGCGCTGCGCCGGTCAGGCAATCAGGCGGCCCAATCCCCGCTGTTCCCGGGCGCGATGGAGGCGTTGCATGCGCTGGCCGCGCGGGAGGATGTCTTGCTGGGTGTGGCCACCGGCAAATCCCGGCGCGGTCTGGATCACCTGTTCGATCTGCATGGGTTCGGACCTTTGTTTCATACTGTGCAGGTCGCAGATGATCACCCGTCGAAACCGCACCCCTCGATGGTGTTGACATGTCTCGGCGATACCGGTGTGGCCCCGGAAAATGCGGTTATCCTGGGCGATACCACTTACGATATCGAGATGGGCCGCGCAGGTGGCATTCACGCGATCGGGGTGGGTTGGGGGTATCACGCGGGCGATGCGCTGCACGCGGCGGGTGCAACCGAGATCCTGCCGGATTTCGCGGCTCTGCCGCAGGCGCTGTCCGCGATCTGGGGGATGCGATGAGCGAATGGTCCGTCAGACGGTTCTGGACCAAGGCAGAGGTCGTGGAGGGCGACGGCGCATTTTCCGTCTCGCTGGATGGTCATCCTGTCCGTACCCCGTTCAAATCAGCGTTGACGCTTCCAAGCAGGGCCATGGCCGAGGCCATCGCCGAAGAATGGGCGGCCCAGGGCGAGAAGATCGACCCGCTGAGCATGCCGGTGACCCGCTCCGCCAATTCTGCGATCGACAAGGTCGCGCCGCAGCAGGCGGAGGTCGTGGCGATGCTGGCGGCCTACGCGGAAACCGACCTGCTGTGCCACAGGGCCGGGAGCCCCGAGGCGCTTGTCGCGCGGCAGATCGCGGGCTGGGACCCGATACTGGACTGGGCGGCGCGCCATTTTCAGGGGCCGCTGATCGCGACCGAAGGGGTTCTGCCGGTGGATCAGCCTCCGGCCAGTTTGCAGGTCTATTCAGAACTGGTCGGCTCGATCAATCCCTTTTCGCTGACGGCGTTTCACGATCTGGTCACGCTTTCGGGGTCGCTCCTGCTGGCGCTGGCCGTGACGGAGGATCGGATTACCGCAGAAGAGGCGTGGCTTCTGTCGCGAATCGATGAGCTCTGGCAGGTCGAGCAGTGGGGCGAAGACGATGAAGCCACCCGTTTTGCCGCGCAAAAAGAGCAGGCGTTCCGTCATGCGGCGAGGTTCTGGAGGCTGTCGGACGGCTCCTGATTGCGCCAATGTCATATAAGCATCCGTTATGCTTGTCATTTAAGCATCTACTGGAATGAGGCCATCGGATATGTCCTGACCCTGCGGAAACAAGGCTCCCGCCCCTTGACCTCTCGGCACATATTTGCCCAATTTAGAGGCGATGAGGGGGTGGAAGCCTCTCATGAGCTATGCCAAGGCACTCTTGGCCATCGGAAACTGTCCTCAAAGGCAGTCCATCAGGAAGAGGTAAACAATGAAAAAATCCGTACTTCTCGGCACTCTGGCTATTGCTGGTCTCGCCGCCGGGTTCGCCTCCGCGCAGACGCTGGACGAAGTCCAGGCGCGCGGCAGCCTGAACTGCGGCGTGACAACCGGCCTGGTCGGTTTCGCTGCCCCCAACGCCAGTGGCGAATGGGAAGGCTTCGATGTCGGCCTGTGCCGCGCGGTTGCCGCCGCCGTCTTTGGCGATGCGACGGCCGTGAACTTCGTGCCCACCACCGGTCAGACCCGCTTCACCGCGTTGGCTTCTGGCGAGGTGGACATGCTGGCGCGGAATACCACCTGGACCTTCAGTCGCGATGTCGACCTGCGCTTCGAGTTCGTCGGTATCAACTACTATGACGGTCAGGGCTTCATGGTTCCGCGTGAACTGGGCGTGGCTTCGGCCATGGAACTGGACGGGGCAACCGTCTGCATCCAGACCGGCACCACGACCGAACTGAACCTTGCCGACTTCTTCAGCTCGAACGGGATGAGCTACGAGCCCGTGCCGATCGAAACCAACGCCGAAGCGCAGCAGCAGTATCTGGCTGGCGCCTGCGACGTTTACACGACCGACGCTTCGGGTCTGGCCGCGACGCGCGCCACCTTCGAAGATCCGTCGGCGCATGTGGTTCTGCCCGAGATCATCTCGAAAGAGCCGCTTGGGCCGCTGGTCCGTCATGGCGACAACGAATGGGGCGACATCGTCCGCTGGACGCTGAATGCGCTGATCGCCGCCGAAGAGCTGGGCATCACGTCGGCCAATGTGGCTGAACTGGCCAGTGGCACCGACAACCCGGAGATCAACCGTCTGCTGGGTACCGAGGGTGAACTGGGCGGCATGCTGGGTCTGAGCTCGGACTGGGCCCAGAACGCGATTGCAGCGGTTGGCAACTACGGCCAGCTGTTCGAGGACAACATCGGTGAATCCACGCCGATCGGCCTGTCCCGCGGCCTGAACGCCCAGTGGACCGATGGTGGCCTGCTGTACTCGCCACCGTTCCGGTAAGCAGAAACCTCGAAGGGCGCGGTCATTCCGCGCCCTTCGTCTATCTACACAACAACCATAGACCGAACCGGGCAGCCGACATCGCGCTGTTACAGAGTTCGGCATACCAACAGTTGCAGGGGTGCCCGATATGGCAACGATGACGGAACCACCCGCCGAAGCCTTCCGACTAAGCCAATTGATCTACGATACCCGCTACCGGTCGCTGACGATCCAGGTGGTGGCCTTCATTCTGATCATGGCGGGAGTGTTCTGGCTGGCGAACAATACGGTCCAGAACCTTCAAGAATTGGGCAAGGACTTCAATTTCGGCTTCCTAGGACAGCGGGCCGGATATGATATCAACCAGCGCCTGATTGAGTATTCCAACGACTCGACCCATGCGCGCGCCGCACTGGTCGGCATTCTCAACACGCTGCTTGTTGCCTTTCTGGGCTGTATCCTGGCCACGATCCTTGGTGTGATTGCGGGCGTCCTGCGCCTGTCGAAGAACTGGATCGTCTCGAGGCTCATGGGTGTGTATGTCGAGGGCTTCCGCAACATTCCCACGCTACTGTGGATCCTGATCGTTTTCGCGATCATGACCGAGGCTACGCCTCAGCCGCGGGATTTTCGCGGCGAAAACCCCGAAGCCAGCATGATCCTGTTCGACACCGTCGCCATAACCAACCGCGGCATCTTTATTCCTGCACCGGTCTGGGGCGAGGGGGCAATGGTTCTGATCCTCGTCTTCCTGGCCTCGCTCGCGGGGATCTTCGCCTTTCGGCGCTATGCCCGCAAACGTCAGGAGGAAACCGGGGTTATCCTGCCGGTTTTCTGGGTGTCGCTTGGGTTGTTCTTCATTCCCTCGATCCTCTTTTACTACATTCTAGGCCGTCCGGTTACGCTTGATTACCCGGAACTGGCGGGTTTCAACTTCACCGGCGGCACACATCTGAGAAACTCGCTTATCGCGCTCTGGCTTGCGCTGTCGCTTTATACCGGAGCGTTCATTGCCGAGAATGTGCGATCAGGGATTCTGGCCGTTTCGAAAGGCCAGACCGAGGCGGCCTTTGCCTTGGGCCTTCGTCCGAACCGGACGATGAACCTCGTGATCCTGCCGCAGGCGCTGCGGGTCATCATTCCGCCGCTGATCTCGCAATATCTCAATCTCACCAAGAACTCGTCGCTCGCGATTGCCGTTGGATACATGGATGTCCGATCCACTCTTGGCGGTATCTCGATCAACCAGACTGGTCGGGAACTTGAAGGGATGTTGCTTCTTGGGCTGTTCTACCTTGTCACATCGCTGATCATCTCAGGGCTGATGAATATCTACAACCAGTCCATCAAGCTGAAGGAGCGCTGAGATGAGTGACGTTCATGCGCAAACGGTCTCATATGTGCGCGAGACCATGTTGCCTGAGGCCGAACCGCCGGTCACCGAACGCGGCGCCATCAAGTGGCTCAGGGAAAATCTCTTTTCCTCCTGGTTGAATGCCATTCTGACGATCCTGTCGCTTTTCGTGATCTATTACGTGCTCAGCCACACCCTGGGCTGGATGCTTTACGGCATATGGGACGCAGGCTCGCTGACGGAATGCCGGCAGATCCGGAACGAGCTTTACGGAGAGGATGCCAGCGTGGCCTGCTGGGCCGTCCTGGCGGATCGGTGGGACCAGCTTCTGTTCGGCTTCTATCCGCAGGATCTGTACTGGCGACCCGTGGCGGCGCTGCTGGTCTTCTTCGTGGCCGTGTCCCCGATCCTGTTCGAGGGCGTCCCGCGAAAGCTCTTCTACCTGACGGCCGCCGCGCCGTTCATTTGCTTCTGGCTGATCTGGGGCGGAACGATCTGGGGGCCGATTGTCGTCGCCCTGGGATTTGTGATCGCCGGCGCAATCTTCAGATACGGGGCCGAGATGGTCGGGCCGCTGCTGGCAATCATCGGGGCGTTCCTGGTGCCGATCCTCTACTGGCTCCTATTGGCCGGTCCGCTTACCGGGATGCTCAATTCCATCGCGCCGATTGGCATGCAGTACGTCTCCTCCGACGAAATCGGCGGCTTCATGCTGGCCTTCATTATCGGGATAACAGGCATCATCCTGTCCTTTCCTCTCGGCATCCTGCTGGCGCTTGGACGGCAATCGGATCTGTTCATCATCAACAAGACCTGTGTGACCTTCATCGAAGTGATCCGTGGCGTGCCTCTCATCGTCTGGCTCTTCACGGCCTCGCTGCTGCTGAATTACTTCCTGCCGCCCGGTACCAATTTCGATCTGCTCTTGCGGGTGATCATCATGGTGACCTTCTTCGCGTCCGCATATATGGCTGAGGTCATTCGGGGAGGTCTCGCCGCACTGCCGAGGGGGCAGTACGAGGGGGCGGACAGTCTTGGATTGAATTATTGGCAGTCGATGCAGCTGATCATTCTGCCTCAGGCGCTCAAGATCTCGATCCCGGGGATCGTGAATACCTTCATCGGACTATTCAAGGATACGACCCTTGTGGTGTTCGTGGGGCTGTCAGACCCGATAGGCTTCTCGAACCTGATCCGCGCCACCACCGACTGGAATGGCATCTATTGGGAGCTTTTCATCTTCATTGGGCTCTGTTTCTTCATCTGCTGTTTCTCAATGTCGAAGTACTCGCAATTCCTGGAGCGCAAGCTCCGCACTGAACATCGCTAAGGAGACGTCCACATGACCGACGCTCAAACTTCGCCCGTCGCGGACCGCAAAATCGACCGCTCGAAAATGGCCGTCTCCGACGAGGTGGCCATCGAGATCCGGGACATGAACAAGTGGTTCGGCAACTTCCACGTGCTGCGCGACATCAACCTGACAGTGAATCAGGGTGAGCGGATCGTTGTCTGCGGCCCTTCCGGCTCGGGCAAATCCACGCTGATCCGCTGCATCAACGCGTTGGAGGAGCATCAGAAAGGCACCATTTCCGTGGATGGCACGCTGTTGTCGAACGACCTGAAGAACATCGACCGGGTCCGGTCAGAGGTCGGCATGGTGTTCCAGCATTTCAATCTGTTCCCGCATCTGACGATCCTGGAGAACTGCACTCTGGCCCCGATCTGGGTGCGCAAGACCCCCAAGCGGGAGGCCGAGGAAACGGCGATGTATTTCCTCAACAAGGTCAAGATCCCGGAACAGGCAGACAAGTATCCTGGTCAGCTTTCGGGCGGTCAGCAGCAGCGTGTGGCTATTGCCCGGAGCCTTTGCATGCGACCCCGGATCATGCTGTTCGACGAGCCGACATCGGCGCTCGACCCGGAAATGATCAAGGAGGTGCTGGACACAATGATCCAGCTTGCCGAAGAAGGCATGACTATGATCTGCGTGACCCATGAGATGGGCTTTGCCCGGCAGGTCGCAAATCGTGTAATCTTCATGGATCAGGGCCAGATCGTCGAACAGAATGAGCCCGAAGAGTTCTTCAACAATCCTAAATCAGACCGGACAAAACTGTTCCTGAGCCAGATCCTCGGCCACTGATCCGGTAGCGGGTTTCCGACAGGATCGTACAGGCCGTCCTTCGGGGCGGCCTGTGTCTTGCAAACATACCTGTGTTTCCCAGGACCTGCCGCGATCAGCGCAAATCATGCGGCGTGGCGAAGTCGAGCACCGTGCCGGTTCCCCAATGAATATCCGACCAGTTGGCCGCATCGAAACGCGCCACCAGCGTGGCGCAGGTGGGATAGTCGGAAAAACGGGCATGATCGGGCGAGTGCGCCAGCAGTCTTTCGGCGCATTCGGCGATACCGGGATTGTGACCCACCATCGCGACCACCGGGGCGTCGCTGCGGGCCGTGGCGAGGGTGCCCAGCATCACCGGGGCGGGCGCGTGATAGAGACGGTGGTGATAGCTGGCCTGCACCGTATCGAAACCTAGCCGCGCCCAAGTCTCGGCGGCGCGGACGGCAGTTGAAATCATTGCCGCCACAGGGACATGGCCCTTCGCCCGCAACCAGGCACCGATGCGAGGCGCATCGCGCCGCCCGCGTTCGTTCAGCGGGCGGTCGTGATCATCCAGCGTGGGGTCGTCCCAGTCGGATTTCGCATGGCGGATCAGGATCAGGGTCAGGCTCATGGATGAAAACTTCTCATGTGGAAGGCGGATTGGGCGGGCTGGCGGCCATATGACTGGCTGAGCGGGCAGGCGCGGCGCACGGCGCAACCCGCGCTCAGGCATGTCTCTCCCTGGACGCTATCAAGATAGGCATGGCATGCGGTGGTGTCATAGCCCTGCGGTGTGAGGGCGGAGACGGGGCAGGCCGTCAGGCAGGGTTTGTGGCAGGTTTCGCAAGGCGGCGCGCCCGGAGGCTCCGGCAGTGCGATCCGCTGCTTCAGCGCCAGCGCTCCGCGGTAGGACACCATGAGCCCTGCCGTGTCATGCACCAGAATACTAACCGGGCTGGTCCAGGCCCGCCCCGTGCGCGTGGCCCACCGGATGAAGGGCGCGAAAGGTGGCCCGCCGAAGGGAAACCTTGCCTTCGCCCCGAGATCGCAGGCCAGCCGCCCGATCACCCGGCGGGACCAGCGATCCATCGGGTCGGGCTTGCGGTCGGTGAATTCCGGCTCGGCGGTGACATGCGCCCAGAACTCCGGCTCCCGAGGGCCGAGGAGTACGAGCGTTTCCGTGCCCGCCGGCGCGTCGTCTCCGGGGCCGGGGTGGAACGCGCCGAATATGTCCAGATGGTGCGCGCTTACGCGCGCTCTCAGTGCGGAATACTCCATCGCCCTACCTTGTCGGGCCGCGCCCGGCGGCGCAAGCGGTCAGGCGCGTATGATGCTGCCGGCGCCGTGATCGGTAAACAGCTCCAGCAGCACCGCATTGGCCACGCGCCCGTCCACGATGGAGCATGCCCGCACCCCGGCGCGCACGGCGTCCAGCGCGGTTTGGGTCTTGGGGATCATGCCGCCCGCGATGATGCCTGCGCGGGTCATCTCTTCGACCTCGGCGGCGGAAAGCTCGGTGACCACGTCGCCGGCGGCGTTCTTGACCCCGGAAACATCGGTGAGCAGCAGCAGCCGGTCCGCCTTGAGCGCCGCCGCCACGGCACCTGCGGCGATATCGCCGTTGATGTTGAAGGTCTCGCCGTTTCGGCCTGTGCCGATGGGCGCGATCACCGGGATCATCTCGGCCTGAAAAAGCTGCTGCAGAAGGTTCAGGTTAATGTCCGTGGGCCGGCCGACGAAGCCCAGTTCCGGATCCGCCTGATCGCAGACGATCAGATCGGCATCCTTGCCCGACAGGCCCACAGCCTTGCCGCCCGCGGAGTTGATCGCCTGCACGATGCGCTTGTTGACCCGACCCGACAGAACCATCTCCACCACCTCGACAGTGGCCGCGTCGGTCACCCGCTGGCCGTTCACGAAATCCGAGACCACACCAAGCCGGGCCAGAAGATCGTTGATCATCGGGCCGCCGCCATGGACGACGACCGGGTTCACACCCACCGTACGCATCAGCATCACGTCTCGGGCAAAGCTGGCCATACCCTCATCACTGCCCATGGCGTGGCCGCCCAGTTTGATGACCACGATCGCATCGTCGTAGCGTTGCAGATAGGGCAGCGCCTCGTTCAGGGTCCGGGCGGTGGCAACATAGTCACGGGTCATGGCGGTCTGTTTCTTCATCGGATCTGGCCTCTCGCGTCGCGTCTTGTTACGGGCGTCGCAAGGGCGAGGCAAGCGCGAGGCTCAGTCGAGCGTGGCGATAATGCTGCGCAGGCTGGCGATGCCCTCACCCTTCTCCGACGAACTCAGCACCAGTTCGGGATAGGCGGCGGGGTGAGTGGCCAGCGCGCCGCGGACCTGCGTCAGGGTTTTCTCGCGGTCCTTGTCCCTGACCTTGTCCGCCTTTGTCAGAACGACCTGAAATGTCACGGCGGCCTTGTCCAGCAGCGCCATGATCTCCTCATCGACCGGCTTGACGCCGTGGCGCGTGTCGATCAGCACGAAGGCCCGGCGCAGAGTGGCGCGTCCCGCCAGATAAGTTTTCAGCAGGCGTTGCCATTTCTCGACGACGGCCACGGGCGCGTTGGCGAAGCCATAGCCCGGCAGATCGACGAGATAGTGGCTGTCGGCGAGGGTGAAGAAGTTGATCTCCTGCGTGCGCCCCGGCGTGTTCGAGGCACGCGCGAGCGCCTTGCGCCCGGTCAGCGCGTTGATCAGAGTGGATTTCCCGACATTGGAGCGGCCGGCGAAGCAGACCTCCACCCGGTCGGCGGGCGGCATGCCATCCATCGCGACCACACCTTTGAGAAATTCCGCACCGGTGGCGAAAAGCCTGCGCCCGCGCTCGGCTGTGGCGTCGTCCGGCGGCTCGGCGATCGGAAAGGGAAGGGCGTTCACGGTCTGATCCCGGCAGTGTCGCCAACAGCGATCTCGCCGCCCCGGGCGACGCTGGCATAGACGCCGAAATTGGTGTGGCCCCAGCCCTCCTCAAGCGCGTCCAGCGTTCTAGCATCCCGCCGTCCGGTTTCCGGGTTGGCTTCGGTGGCGGTGCAGCGACCGATGGGTTCCACGATCTTCAGTTCAACGGGCCCAATCTGAAGCGTCTTGCCGACCAGATCGAACTCTTCCCACGGGGCGAGCCCGTCCAGCCACAGATTGCCGCGGAACCGGCGCAAATCGAGCGATTGACCGAGCCTTTGAGACAAGGCGCGAAGCGAGGCGGCGTTCAGGACGGAGACCGAGGCGAAGGGTGCATCGCTCATGCCCTGCTCCGGCGATTTCACCAGCCTTGCGGGAGCGGGCCGGTTTTCGGGGTAGATTGGGCGCAGCCAGTCCAGAAGCGGGGCTGCGTCGCCATCCGGGTCCAGCGCCAGATCGGGCCGATCCGGATGGCTTAGATGGATCAACGCCCCGTTGACCCGTGCGGTTATGGCCATCAGACCCGGCCCCTTGGCGCCGCGCAGATAGTTCCGGCAGGAACTCCAGCCGCCATCGAACTCTCCGCCGTCCTGAAGCACGGCCCAGGCGCGATCCAGCGGCAGGGGGCGGTCAGGTGCCAGCACGACCCGCTCCAGCGCCTCGGCCCCGATGGCCTTGATCGGATAGCGCCAGATCGAGGTGAGGCGCAGGGTCATTTCTCTTCAGGCTTCTTGCGCTGGAACCCCGACCGGATATTCCCGAATACATCCGGCTTGAAGCCCTGACTGCGCATGATGGTGTATTGCTGCGCGAAGGTGATCGTGTTGTTCGCGATCCAGTAGACCAGAAGGCCGCTGGCGAAACTGCCGAGCATGAACATGAAAACCCATGGCAGATAGGCGAAGATCATCGCCTGCGTGGGGTCGGTCGGCGCCGGGTTCAGCTTTTGCTGCAGCCACATGGAGACGCCCAGAAGCAGGGGCAGGATGCCGATGAACAAAAGCGCCATGATCGAGCCGGGTTCCGGCGCCGCCCATGGCAGCAGCCCGAAGAAGTTGAATATGGACGACGGATCCGGAGCGGAAAGGTCATTCAGCCAGCCGAAGAACGGGGCATGGCGCAGCTCCAGCGTGACGAAAATCACCTTGTAGAGCGAGAAGAAGATCGGGATCTGCAACAGGATCGGCAGACAGCCCGAGGCGGGGTTCACCTTGTTCGTCTTGTAAAGCTCCATCATGCCCTGCTGGAGTTTCTGCCGGTCGTCGCCCGCACGTTCCTTCAGCTTTTCCATCTCGGGCTGAAGCTCTTTCATCTTCGCCATCGAGACATAGGATTTGAACGCGAGCGGCAGCAGAACCGCCTTGATGATCAGGGTGAGCGCGATGATCGCCACGCCCATATTGCCGATCAGGGCGTTCAGCGTGTGCAGCATCCAGAAAATCGGCTTTGTCAGGAAGTAGAACCAGCCCCAGTCAATCGAGTCGAGGAACCGCGCGATGCCGCCTTCGTTCTGATAGTCGCGGATGGTCTCCCATTCCTTCGCGCCGGCAAAAAGCTGGGTCCTGATCTCTGTGGTCTGGCCCGGTGCGGCAGTCATCGTCGGCAGGCGCGCTTCGGTCTGGTAGATGTCGCTGGAGGGCACATAGCGGGTCACCGATGTGAACGGTTGCTGCTCACCCGGTATCAGCGTGGTCATCCAGTATTTGTCAGTAAATCCGATCCAGCCGTTTTCGGTGACGTCAATCACCTCTGCGGGTGTGCCTTCGCGCTGGATGAAATCCAGATCCGGCAGATCGTCATAGGCAATCTCATCGAGCGTGCCATCGATCTTGCGCACCACGCCTTCGTGGAGGATGAAGAAATTCTGCAGATCCGAGGGCAATCCGTGGCGCGCGACGATCCCGTAAGGCGCCATGCGCACCGGTGTTTCGGTCGTGTTCTCGACCGATTGCGTGATCTCGAACATGAAATCTTCGTCGATCGAGATGGTGCGGCGAAAAATCAGGCCGTTGCCATTGTCCCAGACCAGCGTCACCGGAGTTTCGGGAGTGAGCGTGTCCCCGCTCTCGATCTGCCATGGGGTATTGGCGCCGGGCACGTCTTCGAAACCCAGATCGCCGGCCGGGGCCCATCCATAGAGCGCGTAATAGGCCTCGGACTCGCCGACCGGAGACAGAAGCGTAACGGTCGGGCTGTCTTCCTCCAGCGTCTCGAAATAGTTGTTGAGCGACAGGTCGTCGATCCGCCCGCCGACGAGGGAGATCGAGCCGGACACGGCGGGTGTGTCGATGGTGATCCTCTCCGCTTCGGACAGGATGCTGGCGCGCGTTTCGGCATCGGTGGCAAGTTGCGGCGTGTCCGACGCGTCCGCAACCGGCGGGGTCAACGCCATTTCGGTGCCGTCTTCGTTCAGGGCGGTAACGGCGGGCGTGTTCGGGTCTGCCACCTGCGGTTCGGGCGGGGGGAACAGCAAGAACCAGACCAGAATGACCAGAAAGCTCAGCGCAGTTGCCAGGATCAGGTTTCTGTTCTGATCGTTCATTGTTGCGGACCACCCCTTGGTTGAAGTCAGGGAGGTTCAACAGATTGGGGCTGGAAAGGTCAAGGGCTTTTCCCCTTGGCGCAAGGCTTCCGCGCGGTTTCGTCTCGCCCTAGCGGCACAACGCGACAGCGGCGGGCATGTGGCGGAAAGACTGGCTGCGGCAGAGCCGGGCAGCGAAGGCCGGGACCTGCGGGCGTTTTGCGGGCGGTTATCCTGCCTGGCGACCGATCCCGGCGGTGTCAGCCAGTTTGGCCGTATGCGCCGCGGCCCAGGCGATGGTGTCTTCGAAGGGCATCGGGCGGGCTATGCCGAAGCCCTGCACATGGCCGCAGCCGAGTTGCGCCAGCATGCTGTACTCGCCCGGGGTCTCGACCCCTTCTGCAAGCGTGGCGACGCCCAGATGCTCGGCCAGCGACAGGATCGCGGAGACCATGGATTGCTGCTTTGGATCCTTGTCGAGCCTGGCCACGAAGCTGCGGTCGATCTTGATCCGGTTCACGTTGAAACGCTGGATATTCGCGATCGAAGCCTGACCTGTGCCGAAATCGTCCAGATCCAGATTGAAGCCGTGGCTTCCAAGCATCTCGATGTTGCGAATGATGATATCGTCTTCGGATTGCGCTGCGACGGTTTCGAGGATTTCGACCGTCAACCGGCCCGGGCGCAGGTCGAACCTGTCCACATCCCATTTGATCCGGTCGGCAAGGCGCGGGTCGCGCAGCTCCTCTGCGGAGAAATTCACCGCGACCGAAGGGATGGACAGGCCCGCCCTGTCCCAGCTTCGCAAGGCCGCCAGCGCATTATAGAGCATCACCTCGCCCAGCCGGGCCATCTGCTGCGCAGCTGCGACGGCATGCAGAAACTCGCCGGGCGGCAAGACACCATGTTCGGGATGGTGCCATCGCGCCAGCGCCTCGAAACCGCTGATAACTCCGGTATCGGTACAGATCTGCGGCTGGTACCAGGCCCGGATCTCGCCGGAGGCCAGCGCCGGTTTGACCCCGTCTGCCAGATCGGAGCCTTTGCGCCGATGCTGCCCGAGCTCTCGTGAAAAGGCGCGAACCGCGGACGGGCCGTTGCCACGCGCCTCGGCAAGCGCTTCCTCTGCCGCGTCCAGCATCGATTTGCCGGTGGGTGCGGGCGCCATGTCCAGCGTGCAGTAGCCGAAGGACGCGGAGATATGCGCCGAAGACCCGCCGATCGCGAACGGCTGCCGCAAGGCCGTTTCCATGCGCTCGATCACACCCAGAAGGACATCGGAACTCGCCCTGCGGACCGGGTGCAGGACGATGCCGAAGCCTGCTTCGCCGATCCGGGCGATCATGTCGTCATGTCTGAGTGCCGCGCGCAAACGGTCGGCCGCCCGAAGGAGGATATCATCGACCGTTTCGCCCCCCCAACGCTCGGTCACGCCTGCAAGTTCGTCGATATGGACCATTATGGCCGCGGTGGCTTCGGCTGGCGATTGTACGGCGATCCGGTCAAGCATCGCCATGAGGGATGCGCGGGTCGGCAAGCCATGCGGCCTCTCCGCCGCGGCGGGGCGCTCTCCGCCCAGCCGGGCCCGCGGAGAGCGCGCGAAAGCCTGCAATGCAAGCAGCGCCGGCAGCAGGAATGCGGTGACGAGAAGAATGTCGATTTCGCCGAACCCCACGGCGATCAGCGCCAGTATGGGGTAAAGCACCATTACGTCGATCCGCAACAGCCCGCTGCGCAATCCTTCGAGCAGGCCGGAAAAACGCAGAAACCCAAATCTCGGCATGATCGACCCTTCGCAACACCGCCCGGCATACATCGCCGGACAACGTCTCATCGCTAAGTCAAACTGCCTGACAGGCCCTTAACGCTGTGCCGTTAGTCGTTGGAATTTTGCTCAAATGCGACCGATCTGGTGAGCCCAGCAAAGTCGAACAGGTCCGGATCCAGCAAATGGGAGGGCCGTGCCGACATCAGCGCGCTGAACATCTTCTGCCGTCGACCGGGCGAGGCGGTCTCCCATCTGTCGAGCATCTGCTTGATGGCCTGACGTTGCAGCCCGTCCTGACTGCCACACAGATCGCAGGGGATGATTGGATAGCCCATGGCACGGGCGAACCTGTCGCAATCGGTCTCCGCCACATGGGCGAGCGGGCGATAGACGAGGAGATCCCCGTCGTCGTTCAGCAGCTTGGGGGGCATCGTGGCCAGTTTACCGCCATGGAAGAGGTTGAGGAAAAAGGTTTCCAGAATGTCGTCACGGTGATGGCCGAGCACGACGGCGGAGCAGCTCTCCTCCCGCGCGATCCGGTAGAGATTACCCCGCCGCAGCCGGGAACAGAGCGCGCAATAGGTCCGGCCCTGAGGCACCTTGTCCATGACGATGGAGTAGGTATCCTGATACTCGATCCGGTGCGGCACACCCATCCGCTTCAGGAACTCGGGCAGGACCGTGGCGGGAAAGCCCGGCTGGCCCTGATCCAGATTGCAGGCGAGAAGGTCCACGGGCAGGAGCCCGCGCCATTGCAGCTCCACCAGAGCGGCCAGCAGGGTGTAGCTATCCTTTCCGCCGGAAAGGCAGACCAGCCATCGGGCGCCGCGTTCGATCATGCCATACCGCTCGATCGCCTCGCGGGCTTCGCGGATGATCCGTTTGCGCAGTTTCTTGAACTCCGCCGTCTTCGGCGCGCCGTTGAAAAGCGGGTGGATGTCGTCGGTATCGTCCAGCATCGGCGGGGCCTTTGTGATCTGGATTTGGCATAGGGGCGGGGGCAGGGCGGCGTCAAGCGCGCGCATCATCTGACCGCCGGTTCGGCCCCCCCTGCGAATTGCGAAAGGATATGGCAACTCTCGCATGCACGTGCCGGCCCAGCAGATGCGGTCCGTTCAATCCGGCACGTTGTCGATGCCCGAGGAGCCCCAGGGGTGGCAGCGCCCGATCCGGCGCAGTGCCAGCCAGCCGCCTTTCAACCCGCCATGCTTCTCCAGCGCCTCCAGCGCATAGGCGGAACAGGTCGGATGATAGCGGCAGTTGAACCCGACCCAGGGAGAGAAGATCAGCCGGTAGGCGCGGACGGGCAGAGCGAAGATACGGGCAAGAACGGTCATCGGTGGACTTTTTTCAGCGCGCGGGAAAGATCGGTCTTGAGCTGGTCGAAGGGCAGGGCGGCGGTTGCCTCGGGCCTGCCCACCAGAACGTAATCCCAGCCAGGGCGTCCTTCCAGTGAAATGATCAGCCGGGCGATTTCCCGCAGGCGCCGCTTGGCGCGGTTCCGCGCGACGGCATTGCCAACCTTTTTCGAACAGGTGAAGCCGACGCGGATCGCCCCCGGCGGGGCCTCTTCGTCGGCGTGCCGCTGCCGGGCCTGCAGCAGGAACCCCGGAGCCGGTGCGCGCGCCGCCTTGGCCGCGCGCAGGAAATCGGAGCGTTTGCGGAGCCTTTCAAGCAAAAAAGCCCCCGTCGACGGGGCTGTCGGCGGAGGCGCATTCGGTGTCATTGCACCGGCCTTTCGGGTAGGATCAGGCGCTCAGCGACTTCCGGCCACGGGCGCGGCGGGCGTTGAGGATCTTGCGGCCTGCCTTCGTGGCCATGCGCGCACGGAATCCGTGGCGACGCTTGCGCACCAGGTTGGACGGCTGAAATGTGCGTTTCGACATTGTATCGCTCCGTAGTGTTGCCGGACGGCACCCCGGATGGGCGCGTCAAACGGCACGGGAATCTCTAGAAGCCCGGGCAATACGGTCTTGCGGGCCGCATGTCAACAAATCCGGGCGAGGAATCTGGGAGCTTGAAACATGGCGCTGCCGGATATGCCGGAAAGGGCGGATTTCCTGACATAAATGCCCGCTTTCCGTCACGGCCCATCAAGCAGCCGTGAGGCGCGCTATCGCCCTTGCGCGCGATCCCGCATTTAGGGTCCAAGTTAAGCATGAGGGACCATCCAGATGACGGATATCGTGAAAGAGCAAAGTAAATCACCCATCGCGCGCTATTTGCCGCTTGCTGTCATCGTGATCGGGGCGGGTCTGTTCGCGTGGGTGTTCCGGTCGTATCTCGGCTTTGACGCCGCCTTTCAGGCACTGGCGGACAATCGGGAGGCGCTGATCGCATTCCGGGATGCCAACTATCTTCTGACGGTTCTGGCCTTCATCTGTATCTATGCGCTGATCGTTGCCTTTTCGCTGCCGGGGGCGACGGTCGCGACGCTGGCCGGGGGCTTTCTGTTCGCCACGTTCCCGGGCGCGTTTTTCAACATCACCGCCGCCACGCTGGGGGCGACGGCGATTTTCCTCGCGGCGCAGACCAGTTTCGGTGCCCGGCTGGGGGCGAGGCTTGAAGGCTCCGAAGGGATCGTGAAGCGGATCAAGGACGGCATCGACGAAAACCAGTGGTCGATGCTGTTTCTGATGCGGCTGATCCCGGCGGTGCCGTTTTTCGTGGCCAATCTTGTCCCCGCCTTCCTTGAGGTGCCTACCCGGCGCTATGTCATCTCGACCTTTTTCGGGATCATGCCGGGGGCGGTTGTCTACACCTCGGTCGGGGCCGGCCTGGGCGAGGTCTTCGCCCGCGGCGAGACACCGGATCTCGGCATCATCTTCGAGCCCCGGATCCTTCTGCCGATCCTCGGCCTCTGCGCGCTGGCATTGCTGCCGATCCTTCTGAAGGCCGTTCGCGGCAAGAAGGGACTTTGAGCCATGACCCGGATCGAAACGGATATCTGTATCATCGGTGCGGGCTCGGGCGGGTTGTCCGTCGCTGCCGGGGCGGCGCAGATGGGGGCGAAGGTGGTTCTGCTGGAAGGCCACAAGATGGGGGGTGATTGCCTGAACTACGGTTGCGTGCCCTCCAAGGCATTGCTGGCCGCCGGGCACAAGGCGCATGAAACCTCCGTTTCCGCCTTCGGGATTGCAGGTCATGCGCCCGAGGCGGATTTTGCCGCCGCGAAGGACCATGTGCAAGGCGTGATCGAAACGATTGCACCGGTCGACAGCCAGGACCGGTTCGAGGGTTTCGGCGTTCATGTGATCCGCGAGTTCGGGCACTTCATATCGGAAAGGGAAGTACAGGCAGGGGACCATGTGATCACCGCCCGCCGTTTTGTCATCGCGACCGGATCGCGCCCGTTCGTGCCGCCGATCCCGGGGCTTGAGACAGTGCCGCATTTCACCAACGAAACCATCTTCGACCTGCGCGCGCGGCCGGCCCATCTGATCATCATCGGCGGTGGCCCGATCGGGATGGAGATGGCGCAGGCTCATCGCCGGCTGGGCAGCGAGGTGACCGTGCTGGAGGGCATGACGGCGCTGGGCAGGGACGACCCCCAGGCGGCGGCCATCGTGCTGGAGAAGCTGAGGGCCGAGGGGATCGGGATCGTCGAAAACGCGCAGGTCTCGCAAGTGGCCGGTACCGGCAGTGGCATCCGCGTGACAACCGAGGACGGCCGCGGCTTTGACGGAAGCCACCTGCTTGTCGCGGTCGGCCGCAAGCTCAATGTCGACAAGCTGGGGCTGGAGGCGGGTAATGTGGCCCATACCCGGCGCGGTGTGGAGGTGGATGCGGGTTTGCGCTCGACCAGCAACCGGCGCGTCTATGCCGTGGGCGACGCCGCGGGCGGGCTGCAATTCACCCATGTCGCGGGTTACCACGCGGGCGTCATCATCCGGCCGATGCTGTTCGGCCTGCCCGCCAAGGCACGGACCGATCATATTCCCTGGGCCACCTATACCGATCCGGAACTTGCGCAGGTCGGCCTGACCGAGGCGGAGGCCCGCGAGAGGCATGGCGACAGGCTGGAGGTCGCGCGCTTTCCCTATCACGAGAATGACCGGGCGATCGCCACAGGCCGGACCACGGGGTTTGTCAAGGTCATGGTGGTGAAGGGCAAGCCAGTGGGCGCCACCATCGTCGGCGCACAGGCCGGCGAGCTGATCCAGATCTGGGCGCTTGCCATTGCCAACAGGCTGAAAATGAGCGCTGTTGCGGGCATGGTCGCGCCCTATCCCACCCTGGGGGAGATTAACAAACGCGCCGCGGGGGCGTATTTCTCTCCCAGATTGTTCGAAAACCCTTGGGTCAAACGGGTTGTGCGGCTGGTACAGCGGTTTTAAATCGCACGAATTGTTCAAGGAAGAGAGCCGACCGTGAATTCTCTCTCAGGCAGATTTTTGATCCTGACCGTGATCTTTGTGATGATCGCGGAAGTCCTGATTTTCGTGCCCTCGGTTGCGCGGTTCCGCGAGGATTATCTGCTCAACCGCCTGGAACGTGCGCAGATCGCGTCGCTCGCCCTGTTGGCCAGCGACGGAATGATCGATGACGATCTGGAATACGAGTTGCTGGAAAACGCGGAGGTTCTGAACGTGGTGTTGCGGCGCGACCAGGTGCGCCAGCTGATCCTGTCGACGGATAACATTCCTCCGGTTTCCTATAGCTTCGATCTGCGCGACGCCCCGGCCTGGCAGTTGATCCGCGACGCGATGGTGCGGATCGCCACACCGGAAAACCAGACCATCCGCGTGATCGGAGAGCCGGTGCGCGAGGCGGGCCTGCTGATCGAGGTGACAATGTATACCGAGCCGCTGCGGGCGGCGCTGATCGATTACGGTATCCGGATCCTCTGGCTTTCGGCGGTGATCTCGGTCGTGACGGCGACATTGCTCTTTCTGGCAGTGCGGCGCTTTCTGGTGACCCCGATCAAGCGCGTTGTGTCGCACATGATGTCCTATGCCGAAGCCCCCGAGGATACCCGCCGGATCATCGAGCCGACCGCCGGCGTCACGGAGCTTCGGGATGCCGAAATCGCGCTGCAATCGCTTCAGACCCAACTGACCGGCGCGCTGAGACAACGCGAACGCCTTGCCCAGCTTGGCGAGGCGGTGGCCAAGATCAGCCATGATCTGCGCAACATCCTGACGGTGGCGACGCTCATGGCGGACCGGCTGGAAACCATCGACGACCCCGCGGTCAAACGCACCACGCCGAAGCTCGTGGCGTCGCTCGCCCGCGCGGTGAACCTGTGTGAGGGCACGCTTGCCTTCGGCCGCGCCGAAGAGCCGCCGCCCGCCCTCGACCGGGTCGATCTGAACCATCTGATCTCCGATCTCATGGAGAATGAACGGCTGACCGTCACTGACGAGGAGGTTGAGCTGGTCGCCGATATTCCCGCCGGCATCATGGCCCGCGCCGACCCCGAGCAGCTTTACCGCGTACTCGGCAATCTGGTCCGAAACGCGCGTCAGGCGATCCTTGCAACGGGCCAGCCGGGCAAGGTCTGCGTCAGCGCTGGTGAGACCGCCGAGGGCTGGTGGATAAAGGTGCAGGATAGTGGGCCGGGGCTGCCGAAAAAGGCGCAGGATCACCTGTTTCAGCCGTTTCATGGAGGCGCGCGCGCCGGGGGCACCGGTCTGGGTCTGGCCATCGCGTCCGAACTGATCCGCGGCCATGGCGGCAAGCTGGAGTTGCAGGAAACCGGGCCAGAGGGGACCACCTTCTGTATTCACCTTCCGGCCAGCATCGCGGCCTGAATTGCCCCTTGCACTGATCGGGGCAGGGCGATAAACCCCGGCCTCACGCGCTGGTAGCTCAGTTGGATAGAGTACTTGACTACGAATCAAGGGGTCGGGGGTTCGAATCCTCCCCAGCGCGCCACTACTCTAAACACTTCTGCGCATTCGTTCCGCTCTGGTGGTTGATTTTCAGATTCCGTAAACCCGGACTGAAGTTGTTCCAGCCTAGAGAGTTATGGCCGAGCTATACACAGATCTCCGCCCCGATCCTAAAATCTTGGAGGTGCAGTTGGAGAGCTTTTCGGCAGTCCCTCCCTGAGGTTGCTCAACGGATGCGGCCGGCCCACGACGGACGCGACAGGGACGATATCGACAGGCTTTTATCGCTAAAGAATCCGGATCACCGGTGATGTCATGGCGGCCCCGATCACATGGTCTTGGTGAAAGTGGCAGGCCGCGACGGCGCGAGGTGCCGGGTCAGAGCCGCCTGCCAGCACCTGTTTCCTCGGAGAACACCGCACCCGCGCCTTCCGGCAAGCGCCGCGCTCTGCACTTGCCGGTGCCGCTGGGCGTTTACCTCGCGAACTTCTTGTACTTCACCCGTTTCGGTTCCAGCGCGTCCGGGCCGAGGCGACGCTTCTTGTCTTCCTCGTAGGCCGAGAAATCGCCTTCGAACCACTCCACATGCGCCTCGCCTTCGAAGGCCAGGATATGGGTGCAGATACGGTCAAGGAAGAACCGGTCGTGCGAGATGACCACCGCGCAGCCGGCGAATTCGGTCAGGGCGTCTTCCAGCGCGCGCAGGGTTTCGACGTCCAGATCGTTGGTCGGTTCGTCGAGCAGCAGGACGTTGCCGCCGGACCGGAGCAACTTGGCCATATGGACACGGTTGCGTTCGCCGCCCGAAAGCTGTCCGACCTTCTTCTGCTGATCGCCGCCCTTGAAGTTGAAGGCCGAGCAATAGGCGCGGGAGTTCATTTGCGCATCCCCAAGCTCGATGATCTCGGCACCGCCCGAGATTTCCTCCCAGACGGTGGCATCGGGGGCAAGCGCATCGCGCGACTGGTCCACATAGGCCAGATCGACCGTATCGCCGTATTCAAGCGTTCCGGCATCTGGCTCCTCCTGCCCGGTGAGCATCCGGAACAGCGTTGATTTGCCCGCGCCGTTGGGGCCGATCACACCGACGATCCCGCCGGGCGGAAGCGCGAAGCTCAGGTCTTCGATCAGCTGTTTGTCGCCGTAATGCTTGGCAAGCCCGTTCACCTCGATCACCTTGCCGCCAAGCCGGGGACCGTTGGGGATGATGATCTGTGCGCGCGAGAGCTTCTCACGCTCGGACTGGCTGGCCAGATCCTCATAAGCGTTGATCCGGGCCTTCTGCTTGGCCTGACGCGCCTTTGCCCCCTGCCGGATCCATTCCAGTTCACGCTCAAGCGTCTTCTGGCGGGACTTGTCCTCGCGCGCTTCCTGAGCCAGTCGCTTGGCTTTCTGTTCCAGCCAGGCGGAATAGTTTCCTTCGTAGGGGATCCCGCGTCCGCGGTCCAACTCCAGGATCCAGCCCGTGATGTCATCCAGGAAATAACGGTCATGGGTGACGATCAGGATCGTGCCCTTGTAATCGATCAGGTGCTGCTGAAGCCAGGCGATGGTTTCCGCGTCAAGGTGGTTGGTGGGCTCGTCGAGCAGCAGCATGTCGGGCGCTTCGAGCAGCAATTTGCACAAAGCCACGCGGCGGCGTTCCCCGCCCGAGAGATGCTCCGGCATCGCGTCATCCGGCGGGCAGCGGAGCGCCTCCATCGCGACATCGATCTGGCTGTCCAGATCCCAGAGGTTGTTCGAGTCGATCTCGTCCTGAAGCGCCGCCATCTCGTCGGCGGTCTCGTCGGAATAGTTCATCGCCAGCTCGTTGAAGCGGTCAAGCTTGGCTTTCTTCTCGGCGACGCCGAGCATGACGTTGTCGCGGACCGACAGGCTCTCATCCAACTGGGGTTCCTGCGGGAGATAGCCGACCTTCGCGCCCTCGGCGGCCCAGGCCTCTCCCGAGAAATCCTTGTCGAGCCCGGCCATGATTTTCATCAGCGTGGATTTGCCCGCGCCGTTTACGCCGACAACGCCGATCTTCACTCCGGGAAGAAAGCTGAGCCGGATGTTTTCAAAGCATTTCTTGCCACCCGGATAGGTCTTGGAGACGCCATCCATGTGATAGACATATTGGTAACTGGCCATGGGTCATGCTCCACTCGGAAAATGGGGTTTCGTCGTTCTTTACTTGGGCCGGCGGGAATGGGCAATCGCACGGGCGCGAATTCGCGGTAACCCGGAGGCCGCGGTTTTTTGCCGAGCGGGGCACCCGCGAGATTAGGGGTTGCAGCGACTCAGCCCGCCCGCTACGCACCCCGCACTTGAACCCCTCGACGAGGAAAACCCATGGACTTGATGATCGTGACCCGCACGGCCCTACGCGGCCTTGACCCGTAAACGCGGCACGATCAGCTAATCCTGTTCGAAGGCCGCCCATGACGCGGCCTTTTTCTATTTTTCTCCGACCTCATGCGGCGGCTTTCCATTTTGATTGGAGAGCACGAAATGACACCTCAATCCGTTCACCCGCGGCGCCGGAGCCCCGGCGCGGTGTTGCGTATCCTTGGTCGGCTGCTGGCCCGTCTGAAACCGGCCAAGCGGCATCTGCCGCCACCGGTCGATATCCCCGACTATCTGCGCCATGATGTGGGCCTGCTGCCGCAGGCCCGGCCTCCGCGGTCGGTCGACCCGCCGCCCCGGATCAACATATTCAATCTTTAGCGCGCATCCCCCGCCGGCCCCGATACCGGGGTCGGCGACCCCCGGTCGGGCGGCTTTCTGCCGGTTTCATTCAGACGTGTCCGTTCTGACACGGCAGCGTCATCCGGCGGGTGCAGGTTTGGGGCTCCGGGGGGTTGCATTCCTCGGGCACGTTTCATTGAAAACTGAAGGTGACCCATGACTCCAGGACGTTTCACGGGCCGCGCAGCTTTGCTTGCGGCGGTTTCTTTGAGTATTGCTGCGCCGGCCTTGGCGCGGACCGATTATGTGGCAGATATTCACGTGGTGCCGGGCAGCGGCAGCACTGCCGAAACGGTGACAGGTGTGGTGTTCCACGATCTCAGCCGCGACGGCATGCGCCAAGATGACGAACCCGGTGTGGGCGGCGTGATCGTGTCGAACGGGCGCGATGTGACCCAGACCGGGCCCGATGGCAGTTATCGCCTGCCTGTATTCGACAACATGACCGTCATGGTCAGCGAACCGGCGGCGTGGGACGTGCCGGTGAACGTCCATGGCGTTCCGCAGTTCTTCTACCATCACAAACCCGAAGGCACGCCCGAGACGTTGCGCTACGGCGGGCTGGCACCCACCGGTCCGCTGCCCGATGCGATCAATTTCCCGATGATCCGCACGGGTATCGACGAGGCGTTTTCCTGTGTGATGATGGGCGATACCCAGCCCTATTCGAACACCGAGGTCGGCTATGTCCGCGACGGCGTGCTGGACAGCCTTTTGGACCGCGATCTGAGCGACGCGGCGTGCATGGTGATGCTGGGCGATGTCATGGGCGACGATCTCAGCCTGCTGCCTCGGTTCATGGATGTCTTTTCGGTGCTGGACCTGCCGCAATACTATATCCACGGGAACCATGATTTCGACTTCGATGCCTCCAGCGACGCACATTCCGCCGATAGCTGGCGCCAGATCTATGGGCCCAACTATTACAGCTTCGAGATGGGCGAGGTGCTTTTCGTGGCGCTGGACAACGTGGTCTATCCCTGCGGTCCGGAAGACAGCGGCCCCGGCGGGCGCGATGCCTGTGCCGACCCCGAGCGGACGGTCTATAACGGCCGGGTAACTGACGACCAGATGGCCTGGCTTGAGGCGACGCTGGCGCTGGTCCCTGAGGACCATCTGGTGGTGCTGATGCATCACATTCCGTTCGTGTCCTTCATCGACAGCAACACCGGACGGCACCAGACGGACAATCTGGCCCAGATCCACGAGATGCTGGCGGGGCGGCCCGCCGTCTCCTTCTCGGGCCACACGCATACGTTCGAATATCTGGCCGCCGGTGAGTGGTATCAGGGCTGGGAAGAGCAGGTGGGCGTCACCCGGTTGCCCTTTGACCACGTGGTGGGCGGCGCGCCCTCGGGGAACTGGTTCTTCGGCGATCTGAGCTTCGATGGCACTCCGCTGTCCTTTGCGCGGGGCGGTACACCGCCGGGCTACATGATCGTGGAATTCGACGGTTCGAATTTCGTGGTGAACTTCCATGCCGCGAACCAGAGTCCCGACCGGCAGATGGCGCTCAGCTTCAACACGCCGCAATTCCGCGACTGGTTCACCGAACTGTTCGCCTGGACCGAGGCGCGGGGCGACACGAGCGCCGACGCCCCGCCGCTGACCGTGAACGATCTGGCCGATGTGAAGCTGTTCACGCCGGAGGAGCTGGCGGAGGGCGTCTATCTCACGGCGAATGTCTGGAACGGAACGCGGAACAGCCGTGTGATGGCCCAGATCGGTGATGGCCCGATGATGGAGATGACACGGACCCAGGCCGGCAATGGCGAGGATGTTCTGACCGGGGCGGAGTATGCCGATCCGTTCTCCGTCCCGCGGCAGATGACCGTCGGGCGCTATGCGTGGCAGTCGCAATCGGGTGATGCGCGGGCGCAGGGCTTCGAGATCTGGCAGGGCCGGCAGTTCGGCCCCGCGGTCCCGCAATCGGCCGAGGCCTGGATGATCGCCGACAGCTCCTCTCACCTCTGGCGGCTGGAAATGCCCGCCGATCTGCCCGAGGGGGCCAATGTGATCACCGTGACCGCCACCGATCAGCACGGGCGCGAATGGCGGGACCGGATCACCTTCGAAGTGCGCAGTGAACGGCCCGCGCCGCTATGGGACAACAGCCTCTGGGAAGACCCCACGAACTGACATGCCCCGGACATCGCGAGGGGGCGGCGCATCCGTGCCGCCCCTTTTCTTTTGCGCCCAAGGGGTTGGGCTGCTACCAGACCGTTTTGACAGGTATGCGACGGGGTGAGGCCCTTGCGAAGCGGTTTTCCCAATGCGCGGCCCGGCATGCGGGTGGGTCTTTTCGGCGGGTCCTTCGATCCGCCCCATGCAGGCCATGTGCATGTAAGCCGGGAGGCATTGAAGCGGTTCGAGCTGGATCGGGTCTGGTGGCTGGTGTCGCCCGGCAATCCGCTCAAGGCAGAAGGGCCCGCAAGGCTGGACCGTCGGATGGCGGCGGCGCGGGCGCTTGTGCGGCACCCAAGGGTAGAGGTGACGGATATCGAAGCCCGTCTGGGCACGCGGTACACCGGCGCCACGCTGGAGCGGATGTTTGCGCTTTATCCCGGGGTCCGCTTCGTCTGGCTGATGGGCGCGGACAATCTGGCGAGCTTCCACCGCTGGCAGCGGTGGGAATGGATCATGCGCAACGTGCCCGTCGGCGTGATGGCCCGACCCGGGCAACGCATTTCGGCACGGACTTCCAAGGCGGCGCAAGTTTTCCGCCGCCACAAGCTGCCGGCTGCCGCCGCCTCGCGCCTGGCGATGTCGGACCCGCCGGCGTGGTGCTTTCTGAACGTGCCAATGCTGGATGTATCGTCCAGCGAAATCCGGGCGCGGGGCGATTGGGTGCGTTGATCGCGTGCGGTGCGCCGCGTTCCGGATGTCATCCATTCCGGATATGGGGTTTTTGTGACCACCGAAAGGGTTGAGCCGCCCGCCGGGCTGCGGTTTAGTTGAATGCGGCGACAGGGTTTTTCTTGAAATGGTTTCTCGGCGGGTTTTCTTGAGTGGTGTATTGGCCGGGCTGGCGCAGCCCGGCTTTGCAATGCCACCCGAAACCTCGTTGAGGCCGCTGGTCCGTCCAAGCGGGCTGTGGCGGCGTGCGATCCCGTCACCGTCCGACTTGATCGCCCAGGCGGAGCTGGGCGGGCGTGTGGGCTATGCGGTTGCCGATGCGCGCACCGGCGAGATGCTGGAGGTGGAACGCCCGCTTTACGGGATGCCGCCGGCAAGCGTGGCCAAGGCGATCACCTGCGCCTATGGACTTGACCGATTGGGGCCGGGTTACCGGTTCCAGACCCGTCTGATCGCCGGCGGGCCGGTCACCAATGGCCGGCTGGAGGGTGATCTGTGGCTGGTCGGCGGTGGCGATCCCCTGCTTGGAACCGATCAATTGAGCGCGATGGCAATCGCGCTGAGGGAAGCCGGTCTGCGCGAGGTGACGGGCCGCTTGATGCTGGCCACCGGCGCGCTGCCCTATGTGCGGGAGATCGACCCGGAGCAGCCGGATCATGTGGGCTACAACCCGGCGATTTCGGGGCTCAATCTCAACTTCAACCGGGTGCATTTCGAATGGGCGCGGGAGCAGGGGGAGTATACCGTCCGGATGGATGCGCGTTCGGAAACGCTGCGCCCTGCGGTCAGCCTTGCCCGGATGCGTGTCGCGGATCGCGACGTGCCCGTGTATACCTATGAGCAGCGCGAAGGACGGGAGAACTGGACCGTTGCCCGCGGCGCGCT
The DNA here is from genome assembly GCF_003688285.1 of Rhodophyticola porphyridii. Lineage (GTDB taxonomy): Bacteria > Pseudomonadota > Alphaproteobacteria > Rhodobacterales > Rhodobacteraceae > Rhodophyticola > Rhodophyticola porphyridii. Next base: position 145,905 of record NZ_RCNT01000008.1, on the reverse strand, counting down.
TGGCAATGGCGGCAGTCGCTGGCTGCCGGTGCGCCAGCCGCATCTCTACGCAGCCGATGTGTTCCAGACATTGGCCCGCTCGAACGGGATCGTTCTTGACGGGCCGGGCGAAGGCGTGCCCCCCGAGGGCGGGAGCGTGTTGGTCGAACATGTCAGCGAGCCGTTGCAGGACATCCTGCGAGGGATGATGCGCTGGTCCACCAATATCACGGCCGAGGCGGTGGGGTTGAGCGCGAGCAACGCAGGCGGCGCGGCGCCCGGCTCGCTCAGCGCGTCGGCCAACGAGATGAGCGCTTGGATGAGGTCCCGGCTTGCGGCGCGGAACTCCAGCTTCGTCGATCATTCCGGGCTGGGGGAGGCCAGCCGGGTCCGTCCGCAGGACATGGCCCAGGCTCTGGTGGCGGCGGGCGCCGATGGCATGCTGCGCCGCCTGATGACGGCGATACCGATGCGCGATGCCGAGGGCAACCTGCAACCGGATCATCCGGTGGAGGTTGTGGCCAAGACCGGAACGCTGAATTTTGTCAGTTCGCTGGCGGGATATGCGCGCGCGCCCTCGGGTCGTGACTTCGCCTTCGCAGTATTCTGTGCCGATCTGGATCGGCGCGGCGCATTGAACCCGGCACAGATGGAACGCCCGGAGGGCGGGCGTAGCTACACCCGTCGCGCAAAGCGGTTGCAGCAGCAATTGATCGAACGATGGGCCGCTCTCTACACATAGGGGCTTTCAAATGCGGAAAACCCGGCTCGGAGAGATCCGGGCCGGGTTTGTCTTTGTGCGAAACGGATGACTTACACCCGGGCGCTTGCGTCGCTCTTGGGACCCGCGATCAGCCAGGCGATGAAGCCCAGAACCGGCAGGATCAGAATGACCAGCGTCCAGACGACCTTCGCCGCGGTCGACGCGCCGGAAGTGATTATGTTGTAGATCGCGTAGATATTGGCGATCAGGACCAGCAGGCCAAAAATACCATATTCCATGATGTTTCCCTTGTGATGTGAACAGAAGCGTATCTGAGGGGTGAACGCGGTCGACCCGGGTTTGGGTTCCAATAATTATTCTGGGGAACCAATTTGCGTTCCGGCTTGTTGAGAGCCCGAAGATCAAAAAGGAGTATGTTATGAAAACCGCTGGATACATCGCAATCGGGGCTGTCGCAGCTATTGGTATTGTGAGCGCAATCTACATGATTGACATTGACCAGACGGAGGAAGCCCGCCTGCCGGACGTTGACGTGACTGTCGAAGGTGGCCAGATGCCGGAGTTCAACGCCGAAGTGGGCGAGATCGCAGTGGAGAGCGAGACTGTCGAGGTTGAAGTTCCCGAAGTCGAGGTCACGACCGAGACCCAAGAAATCGAAGTGCCGACCCTGCGCGTAACTCCGCCCGCCAACGACGGGTAACGTCCGACAGATCTGAGCCGCAGCTCACGTCAGCTGGCATTCCCGGGGTGGTTCGAAAGGGCCGCCCCGTCGCCGTTCAGGGGCTGATCACAACACCATATGCCTTGCCCGCGCGCCGCGTTCGATCGCGGCTGCATGGAGCCGGTCGATATCGAGCTGGTAGCGGATTTCCATCAGGAATTCGAGTTCGGTCTGCCGCAGCAGGCCGTCGGCGGCGGCAACGTCGCAGGCCAGCGCGTAGGCGGTCTCGAACAGCCGGTCGGGCAGGGCGTTCTTGATCAGCCCGAAAAGCGCGTCCAGCCCGTCTTCCTCCTCGAACAGATCAAACACGGTTTGCGACACGCGCTTCATCCTGTCGGTGTCGTAATCCGCGAAAACGGGCAGGTGGTTTACCAGCTCCTCGATGGTGACAAGCTCGGCGGTTCGGATCGTTTCATCGGAGACCGAGACGGCGACCATGACGGCAACCAGCGCGTCCTGCGCGGAAAGGGAGGTATCATCGGTCACGTTGGGGCTCCTGTGGGCATTTGCGTCATTGGAATTTATTGACCCAGAGCCCGCGGGGCAATAGGTGCAGGCGGCGCGCGGCAAGGTGGCGCGGCTAAACGATGGAAGATGAAAATGACCGATCTGCGCGAGACCGCACTCAACTCCAAGGCCTGGCCTTTCGAGGAGGCGCGCCGTCTGGTCAAACGCTATGAAAATGGCCCGCCCGAAAAAGGCTATGTGCTGTTCGAAACCGGCTACGGTCCAAGCGGCTTGCCCCATATCGGCACTTTCGGCGAAGTGTTGCGAACGACCATGGTGCGCCGCGCGTTCGAGATCCTGTCGGATATCCCCACCAAGCTGATCTGCTTTTCGGACGACATGGACGGGATGCGGAAGGTGCCCGACAACGTGCCGAACCAGGAGATGTTGGCCGAATACCTGCAGATGCCCCTGACGAGCGTCCCCGATCCGTTCGGCGAGCACGAGAGCTTCGGCCATCACAACAACGCCATGCTGCGCCGTTTTCTGGACACGTTCGGCTTCGAGTACGAGTTCTATTCCGCCCGCGAGTTCTATCGCTCCGGTGCCTTCGATGAAACGCTTCTGCGCGCGGCGGAACGCTATGATGACCTGATGGCGGTGATGCTCAAATCCCTGCGCGAGGAACGTCAGCAGACCTATTCGATCTTCCTGCCGATCCACCCGGAAACCGGGCGTGTGCTCTATGTGCCGATCAAGCATGTGGATGCAGGCGAGGGGACGGTAACCTTCGACGACGCTGAGGGGCGCGAATGGACGCTCCCCGTGACCGGTGGCAACGTCAAGCTTCAATGGAAGCCGGATTTCGGGGCGCGCTGGGCCGCGCTTGGCGTCGATTGGGAAAGCTATGGCAAGGAGCATGCCCCCAACACGGCGATCTACTCCGCCATCTGCTCGAAGCTCGGCGGCAAGCCGCCCGAAGTGTTCACCTATGAGCTGTTCCTTGATGAAAACGGGCAGAAGATTTCGAAGTCCACGGGCAACGGGATCAGCATCGACGAGTGGTTGTCCTACGCTTCGACGGAGAGCCTGAGCTACTTCATGTATCAAAAACCGAAAACCGCCAAGCGGATGTATTTCGACGTGATCCCGAAGGCGGTGGACGAATATCATCAGCAATTGCGCGCCTATGCGGGGCAGGACACCGCGGCGCGGCTGAACAACCCCGTGTTCCATATCCACGGCCACAACGTGCCGGCCTCGAACATGGTGGTCAGCTTCGCGATGCTGCTCAATCTGGCATCCGTCGCCCATGCTGAGGACAAGGAGGCGCTTTGGGGCTTCATCCGCAGATATGCGCCCGATGCCAGCGCCGAGACCCACCCCGACCTCGATCAGGCGGCAGGCTTTGCTGTGCGGTACTACAATGACTTTGTGAAGCCGCATAAGGTGTTCCGTCTGCCCGACGAAAAAGAAGCCGCGGCGATGCGCGACCTGGCCGACCGTCTGGCCGCCTATGATGGCCCGCAGGACGACGAGGCGTTGCAGACAATCGTCTTCGCGGTGGGCAAGGATCACGGGTTCGAACCGCTGCGAGACTGGTTCAAGGCGCTTTACGAAGTGCTTCTGGGCGCAAGCCAAGGGCCGCGATTTGGCGGGTTCGTAGCGCTTTACGGCGTGGCCGAGACCATCGGGCTGATCGAGGACGGGCTGGCCGGGACCCTCGCCGCCTGACCGACGCATCGGGCGACGGGCCGCCAAGGCGGGTTTGACCGGATCCTTGCGCGGTCTACCCTTCTCCATATCCGAAGACGGTGCGGGAAGGACGGACCAATGCGGCGATTTATTCTGACGCTCGGCCTCATCTGGGCTGCGGCCTGGGCGCAGGCGCAGGAGGTTCTCGCCCCGAACCCGGCCATCGAATCCACCATTCAGAGCCAGTTCGAGGCGTTTCTGGCAGATGACGTCGCCACGGCATGGCAATACGCCAGCCCCAATATTCAGCGCCTGTTCCAGACGCCCGAGAATTTCGGACGCATGGTCCGGGAGGGATATCCGATGGTCTGGCGTCCGGGCCGGATCGACTACCTTGATCTGCAGACACTTGGCGGGCTTGTCGTCCAGCGCGTTCAGGTGACCGACTGTCAGGGCCGGGTCCATGTCCTTGGCTATCAGATGATCGAAACGGAGGCCGGATGGCAGATCAATGGCGTCCAGTTCCTGCGCGCGCCAGAGGTGGGTGCGTGAAAACGACGTCGCATTAAAGCTGCGTTAACTAATCTGCGCTAATCCTTGAAGCGTATCCGGCCCTGATTTGCGGGCCGGTCTCTCCGGACATGTGAACAATCGAGGTTGCCTTTCAGGGCCCCTTGGTCCTGCGGGGCCATATGCGTGTGTGTTCCGCGCGCAGGAAAGGGTTTGATATGAACAAGGTGATCACAGACGGGCTGATGCTGATGCCGCCGGAATTCGGCGACGGGCTTGGGGTCTGGTCGCGCCAGGACGGCACGCCCGGCAGCGACACCTATGCAACCGCAACCAATGCCGCGCTGGTGCCGGCGGATCAGGACTTCGGCACCTGCCTCGAGATCCTGAAAACCGACAGTGTCACAACCCTGCGCTACATGGGGCAGACGCCGATGCTGCCGGGCATGTATCTGCGCATCTCGGCCCGCCTCAAGGCGGTCGCGGGCAACCTGCCCGACGTGCGGATCGGGGCCTGGGCCGGTACTGCCGCGGATGCGAATGTGGGTGGCGTACCGCAGACCGGGCCATCGACGAGCCTCACCAGCTACGGCGAGGTGGTGACGATCTCGGCGATTGTCGGGCTGGGAGACCGGGGCGGCGTGGACATGCCCTGGGGCGAAACGGCCGCCTATGGCTATTTCGGTCTCGATCTGACCGGACCAAATGGCGGGATCGTGCGGATCGAGAGCATCCGTATCGAAGATATCACCCATGTGTTCCGCCGCAAGCTGATGGATTGGGTCGATGTCCGGGATTTCGGCGCCATGGGCGACGGCACAACGAATGACCGGGCGGCGTTTCTGGCCGCCGATGCCGCCGCCGCCGGGCGCGAGGTGCTGGTCTCCGAGGGTGATTACCGCATTGTCGGCAACCTGACGATGAACAGCCCTGTCCGGTTCGAGGGCCGGCTGATCATGTCGGACACCGACCGGCTCGCATTGACGAAGAACTTCGATCTGGATGCCTATTCCGACGCATTCGGCGATGATGTCATCGGCTTCAAGAAAGGCATTCAGACACTCTTCAATCAATCCGATCACGAGGCGTTCGACATGGGCGGGCGCCGCGTACTGCTGATCGAGCCGATCGATGTGCAGGCGGTGGTGGACAACAAGAATTCCTATGCCAACCGCCGCGTCATCAGAAACGGACAGCTCAGCGCGGATAACAGCACCGGCTGGGAGGACGAGGTTCAGACCGGAACCGGCACATGGGTCGTCACCAAACCGTCCGAGCTGTCCGACGTGGCCAATGTGGCAAATATCGAGATCGGGTCGCTGGTGACGGCGGCGCAGGGCGTGGGCCGTGAAGTATACGTCTCGGGCAAGAATGTCGCGGCGGGGAAGGTTTTCCTGTCGAACCCGCTCAATGTGCCGCCGCAAAGTCAGACCTACACATTCCGGCGCTTCAAGTATCTTCTGGACTTCATCGGGTTTCAGAACCTCCAACGCTTTGTCATCAGCAATATCGAGTTCCTCTGCGCCGGGCGCTCCAGCGCAGTGATGTTGCCGATCAACGGTCTGACCTTCCAGTTCAGCGATTGCTTCTTCACCGGCCCCAAGGACCGTGCCATCACCTCGGCCGATAGCGGGTGCCAGGGTCTACAGGTCGACCGTTGCCAGTTCCTGTCGAACGAACAGTCGGCCCGGGCGCAGGACCGCACGACGATCTGCATGAACGTCAATCGCAACGATCCCAAGATCCGAAACAACCGGGCGGTGCGCTTCAAGCATTTCGCGGTCCTGACCGGGTCGGGCAACATGGTGATCGGCAATCACTATTTCCAGGGCGATGCGGAAACTGACGGATTGCGCAGCGCCGGGATCGTTCTGACCAATACCAATGTCAAATCCACAATCACCGGAAACTACATCGACAACAATTTTCTGGAATGGGTCAACGAGCACGATCCGACGCCCGAGCTGCAAAACGAGCTGAGTTTCGGCGGGCTGACGATCAACGGCAATATCTTTACCTCCAACGGGGCGGCGCCCTGGATCAAGTTCATTATCATCAAGCCGATGGGGCCGGGGCATTACATCAACGGATTGTCGATTTGCGACAACGTGTTCAAGCAGCTCAACGGGCAGGCGCTTGACCGGGTCGACGCCGTGGATGAAAGCGTGGCCCCGCTGGATACCAGCCGCACGCGGTCCTTCCTGATGACGGGGAACACATTCCACGGGATCATCAAGGATGCCCAGAACCCCGTCACCGTCAAGATGACGGAAAACACCGCGCAGCAGGTCTGGGAGATGGATCTTCGGAACTGGCTGCCCTTCGGCACCGAGGCGCGCGTGGTGACCTCTGTCGTGCCCGAGGGGGCAATCCGCACGGCCTCCAATGTGGCGGTCTACACCACGCCATTTGCGACCACACGGCATGGCGTTGACCGCGGCTCGATCCGGCTGAACTGGTCGCAGGCCGTCAAGGGGTCCGTGCAACTGACCGCGCGCTGCGACACGGTCTGACGCCTGCCTTTTCGCCGAGGCCATGACAAACAGGCAAGCCCCCGCCGATCCAGATCTGGGGGCTTGTTCGATAACGGAGCTGTGCTAGGTCCCGGGTCGACGAAGGGGCGGGGGCGTTCCCAAGTCGGAGAGCGGGATGAACGATCTTCCCTCTGAAAATGTGCAGGATTATCCAAGGCCTCCTGCTATCGAGCAAATAGGGCAAAGGCTGAGAGTCGTGCTTGGCGGGGTGGTGATCGCCGATACGACGGCAGGGCTTCGGGTTCTGGAAACCCACCACGCGCCGACCTATTACTTTCCGCCGCAGGATGTGATGGCCGGTGTCCTGAAGGCGGCGCAGGGAGCCAGCTATTGCGAATGGAAAGGGGCCGCGCGCTACTGGACGGCGCAGGCGGGCGGCGAGATCCGGCCGCGCGCGGCGTGGAGCTTTTCGCGACCGTCGAAACCCTTCGCGTCGCTCGCGGGGTATCTCGCGTTTTACTCCGAGCCGATGGATGCCTGTTTCGTCGGGGATCAGCGGGTTTCGCCACAACCCGGCAGTTTCTATGGCGGTTGGGTCACCCCCAACCTGCAGGGGCGGATCAAGGGCGCGCCGGGAACCGAGTTCTGGTGAGCGTCACAGCCTGTGATAGGCCGCGCGTTTCTTCCAGCTTGTGGGGTCGAGCAACGTCCAGATCCCGTCGCTGACGGTGTAGCCATAGGATTGCGGGCCGCCGTCGATCAGGTGGAAGACGACATTGGCCCCGTCGGTCGTCAACTGTGCCAGCTTTTCGCGTGTCCAGAGCCTGCGGCCATGATCGTGCAAGGCCCAGATGCCGGTTGCCGGCGGGCGCGCGTCGCCCCACCCGACCTGGTAAGACCCATCGGCGGTGAACATCCAGCTCTCGGCGCTGTCTCGCGCGCGCCAAGCGCCTTCAACACCGATACCGGCTGCGCCTTGTCTGTCGAAAACCTGATCGTCCCAGGTCATTTCCGCCGCATCGTCCGAGAAACTCAGCGGCGCCGCGGCATCGGCCACGTGATAGCTGCCGTCTGGCAGAACCTCGTAGATATAAGGTTCGCCCGGCAGGCCCCAACGCCCGAGCAGATCGGGGTCAATCGCTCTCATGCGGGATAGCATGGCACGGAAACCGGCCATCGCCTAGCGCCCAAGGTCATTCGCTGTCAGATGGAAGGCCTTGCCGAACCCGCCATTGAGAAGCGCGCGGTCGATCTGAAACCGGATCATCCGGAAATCGCCGAAATCGTAATAGAGCTGCGCCTTGGGATAGAGGCCGAGGTAATACGCGCGCAACGCCGATTTATCCGCGCGCTGCGCCCGGCATTGCAGGGTGATCCGCGGATGGGTCAGGGGGTCGCCCTTTGCCTCGGGTTCACCCAGCAACAGCGAACAGGCCGGATTGGCCGCAAGCGCCGCGCTGTGGCTGGACAGATCCGAGATCAGGCTCATCGGTGCTCCGTCCGGGCCCGGCACCACGGCGATCCGCGTGACCGTCGGAAGGCCGGTTTCGGGCTCGATCACGGCAAGCGCGCCGAAACGCGCGGCCGCGATCAGGCCCTTGGCCAGCGTGCGGGCGTCCTCGTCGGTTTCGCGGATCGGGTTGGGGGCGTCGGCCATGGGGTCCGCATATCACAAGGCCGGCGACCTCGCCAGAACCAGGGCACCCTTGCGCGTGGCCGCGCCCCGCCCTAACCACGGGAATGCCAGCGGAAAGGGCGGGATATGAACACCAGCGAATTGAACCGCGCCGTGCGAGACGCGCTTGCGGACCGGGGTGACCCCGTCAGCCGCCTGGGATATTTCTGCGCCCCGTTCCGCCCCCGGTCTGGGCCGCTGTCGGACCGGGTGATCAAGACCTATCGCGGGGGGCGCGATCCCGAGGTGCTGGAGCTTCTGGCGCGCCGTCATGACGCCTATGCCGCCTGTCTGCGCGATGCCGGCGTCACTCTGCCCGAGACGCGGTTTCTGGTGCTGGAGGAGGCGGGTTTTCAGCGTCCGGTGATCCTGCAAAAGGCGTTGCCGCCGGAAACCATGCTCCGCGACATGTTGCGGGCCGCTGATCTGAAAACGGCGATCGCATTGCTCGATCAGGCGGCGATCAGTATCGCGGGCTTCTGGGCGGCGGTGGCGCGCCGGCCCGAACGCATCGGCTATCATCCGTCGATCCGCAACTTCGCCATGGGGCAGGAGGGGCCGATATTCTTCGACACATTCCCGCCGCTGATCGGCTATTCGCGCGAAGAGATGGGCAGGCTTCTGCTGCGGTTTTCCGAATCCCGGCTGATCCGCGGTATTGGCCCGATCCTGCCGGAGCGGATCCGCGCGATCCAGGACGAATGGTATTCCCCCGCAGGCACCATCGTCGGCCTGATCGGCAGCGCGGTGCGGCTCCGCCCCGATGACAAGGCTGATTTGCTTGACTGGGCGCGGGGGTTTGCCGAAACGCATCTGACGGGCGCGTTGAAAGACGAGGTGATGGCGGAGCTGGACACACCGCCGCGTCTGCCCACGATCTGGACCGCCACCCGCCGGATACTGGGTCTGGAAGGTAAGCCGAATGTCTGACGCGGGCGCCGGACCCCCTGACCGGCCGCCCCCCCGGATGAAGGTCGTGCTGGTCACACCGGAAATCCCGGGCAACACCGGCACGATCGGGCGCACCTGTGTGGCGCTGGATCTCGAACTGATCCTGATCCGGCCCTACGGGTTCGATATCTCGGAAAAAGCCGTCCGGCGGGCCGGACTGGACTACTGGCGGCATGTCCGGCTGAGTGAATATGACAGCTGGCCCGAATTTCTGCGGGTGCGACAGCCTGGCCGTGAGCGGCTTTTCTTCTTCGAAGATCACGGCGTGGCATCGTTCTATGCGCCGGACTACCCGGCCGATGCCTATCTTGTCTTCGGTCGCGAAACGAAAGGTCTGCAACCCGAGATACTGGACGGGATGGAGGACCGGGTTTTCCATCTCCCGATGCGCAGCCCGCATATCCGCTCGCTCAACCTTGCCAATGCGGCGACGGCGGTGGTGTATCAGGCGATGCGCCGCCATTTCGTCTGAGCCTTTTCGTCGCTTCGCCACGATGGCGTCGGGAGTTCGGCACCGTGGGCCTCCGGTAAAAGATACCGCTCGTGCCCTGAGGCCTCTTTTCCTTTGCTCCGGCCCGCGTTGCGGCGTTACCCTTGCGCAGCAGAAAGGACAGCCTGATGCCATCCATCGTCCAGGGTGCGGCCCTGCAAACCGTGATCACCACATTCGAAACCACGCCCGGCAATTGCCGCGACCTGATCGAGGCGTTGACCGATGCCTATGATCAGTTCATTTCGCAACAGCCCGGGTTCATCGCGGCGGGGCTGCATGTGAACGATGCCCAGACCCGGGTGGCGAATTATTCTCAATGGAACCGGCGCGAGGATTTTCAGGCGATGCTGCGCAGCGATGAGATGGTCCGCCGCAACAAGGCGATCACCGAGCTTTGCCGCAGTTTCGAACCGGTGATGTATGATGTCGCGGCCGTGTTCGACACCTAGCCGGCGGCCGGGCGATGGCGGATATGAGTGGGCCCCATGTGGCCGATAGGCTTTCTCTATCGGCATTTGCCGAGCCGCCTGATGACGCCTACCTGTATGGATGAAAGCCTCAGGAGATCTGCCCCATGCAATGCCCCATCGACGGAACCCAACTGGTAATGACCGACCGACAGGGGGTCGAGATCGACTATTGCCCGCAATGCCGGGGCGTCTGGCTGGATCGGGGTGAGTTGGACAAGATCATCGAACGCTCCACGGCGGATGCGCCGGCCGCGCCGCAACCGGCGCGCCGCGGCTATGACGACGATTACGATCAGGGCCCGGACCGGTCGTCGAGCTATCACAAGAAAAAGCGGCGCGGATCCTTCCTCGACGATATCTTCGATTTCTGAGCGGGCCTAGCGGCGGCGCGGACAGATCACGACCCGTTGCCGGGTGCAGTCCGCATCGGCGCAGCTGACGCTTTCCACGATCATGCCCTTGCGCAGGCGGACCGTTCCGCCTGTCGGCACCGTCCTGATCTCGCATGTGCGGGCGTTGCGCGTCCCCGTGCCAAGGCTCAGACTGAACGGGCCCTCCGACAGGCCGATACTGAAGGATTGTGCAAGGGCCGGACCCGTGAAGGCCAGTTGCCCGGCAATGCAGACGATGTGAGCGAGACGGCGCATGAGGAGGCTCCCGGACAGGATGGTTCGGGGATGGGTCGCGCGGGGCCTGTCGAAGGTTCAATCTGCCCGGCGTCCCCGGGGGGCGCATCGGGCAGGGGCTGTGCCGGTTGTTCAGCCGATGGGCAGGGGTGCCCTGCAGGCGCGGAAATCCGCGACCTCGGGCGCCGCTCCGTCAAGCGGGATTCGCAATATCTCGTCGCCGACAATCGCGGTGGCCATGTCATTGAATTGCAAACCGTCCAGCACATTTCCGAACCCTCTGTCGGTCACCATGAGCTGCCTGTCGCCGTCGCTCAGCATGTGCCGACTGGTGGAAATCATGTTGGGCTGTGCGCCGTCGAAGCGCAGGGCGAAGATCGGTGCCCTCGGCCACGGGGCGCCCGGGCGGGTCAGACTGATCGTGTATTCGGGAAGGCCCGGATCATAGGTCAGGCGGATCGTCGTCTCAGGCGTTCGGTGGGTCAGCGTGCAGCGGGGGCCATCTCTGCCGACATCCCACGCCAGCGCCGGCAGCGGCAGAAGTAGAACGGCGATCATCAGCAGGCAGCGCATGACAGGGAGTGTGGCGCGTTTCCGCCCGTTGGCAAGAGACGACCGGAGGCGCCGGTAGAGCTTCCGTATTTCCGGCCCGCCGACCCGGGCCCTTAATCGGGGCGGATGTGGCGAAACCGGACCCATGGGGTGCGCGTTCACCGGCCCCGCCCGGGCGCGCCGGACGGAGCCACCGGATCGGGGCGTACGCGTCGCCGCGACCCGTCAGTTGCTGGGATCCCGGAAGTCGCTGGTTCCGCCGGAATGCGTGCATTTCACACCCGGAAACGAATAGCTCTTCCCGTTATGCTTGCCGGTGATGTTGTAGAATCCGTCGATCGCGGGGCGGTCATTGGGTGGAAATGGGCCGCAGCTGAACACGTTGATATTGCTGTAGGTGCCGGTTGCACCCGAGATGTTGCCGCCATGGCCTTGGATCGCGACCACGCGCACGTCGGTGTATTGGCCGGTTGGATTGGTCATCTGATCTCTCCTATCTGTTCTGAACTGGACATTGCAGGCCGGGGAGCCGTGCCCGAAACGGTCTAGAGCGTCGGAGAGACGCGCGCTGTGCTCTGGCGCACGGACCGGCAAAAAGACCGGACAGCGGGCACCGCAGGCGACAAGCGCCGCAAGTGCCCGGCGGCGGCTAGCGCAGAACGCGAACCTGATCGAACGTATGGCCAAATCGGCTCAACTCGCCCGTCGCTTCGAAGATATCGCCGGGCGCCAGCCGATCCGTGAACGCGCGGTCCATCCCGCAATGCAGCATGTTTCGTTGGGGAGCGTCGACCGGGAACAGACGCACACAGCCCCCCAGCCCGGGCTCCGTCGCTATATCGACCAGTTTGTAGCGCAGCGTTTCGACAGGGTTTGCGGTGGCCATGTTCCACGCCTCAGGGAGCCCGTCACGGGGCAGAACCACAAGAAGCAGACCGGTCGCGATGGGCAGGGCTAGCATGGGCAGGGCCACCCGTCTGCCAAGTCCGCGCTGCGCCCCTTGCGGGGTGATGGGCGCACGCAGGTGCCGGTTGAGGAGGGGCGGCAACACGATCAGCACTGCGATGCTCGCAAAGAGCATCACCGCGTTCGTCTCCACCCATCGGTCCAGTCGGGCGGTTTGAACCGTGTCGCCAAACCGCAAGGCATAGAGCGACCAGACAAGCGTCAGCCCCAGTGGGAGGGGAGCGAGCACATCGCCGATATCGCGCTTGCGAAGCCGCCGTTCTGGTTGGGTGTCATACAACGCGCCCGCCGCGCGCGCGGTGATGTCCCGGTCCAGCCGTTTGAGAAGACGCGCCCGGTTCAGTTCGGCCCTGGCATCGCCATAGGCAAGGCCGAAGGGAAAAATGGTCAGCGCGAACAGCCCCAGAAGGGCGGCGATTGCGCAGATATGGGCCTGTCGCCCGAACTCCATCGGGATCAACCTGTGCCCGCTGTCGGATGCGAAGGTCAGAACCGCCATGATCAGGACGAGCCAGAGTGCGTTGATCAGCACGAAGGGGATGCGGGCCAGCAGGCGCACCGTGCTGCGCAACACCCTGTCATGCACCCCCGGCAAAAGATAAAGTCCCGTCATGGCCAGCGAAAAAATCCCGAGCCCCAGAACGAACTGGCCCGTCGCCTCCGGCAAACCCGCGTTCCGGGCCCAGACCAGAAGCAGCAGCGCCGTGCAATAAAGCCCGAAAAGCCCGATCAGACGGGCCGAGATATCGGTGAAAAGCAGGCCCCATCGCATGTGTATCTGTCCCGGTCTGTTTTGCTCTGGCTGGAATTAGGCGCGATTTCGGGCAGGAATGGGGTCGCTTGGGGGAATTGGAAGGGCAGGGCGCGTGTATTTGCACGGATCCGGGTGCGCCTGCGGGGCGCGCGCGCCTTCGAAGATCGCTTGCCTCCGCCGGCCGGGCTGGGCAGGGTCGGGCCATGACACGCGATCAGTTCAACCGGTTCTGCGCCGGTCTCAAGGCAACCTCCCACGTGGTCCAGTGGGGCAATGCAGATGTGTGGAAGGTGGGCGAAAAGGTCTTTGCGATCTGCGGCTGGAACGACGGACAGGACGCCTTCACGTTCAAGGTCGGAAAGATCGCGTTCGAGGTGCTTGGCGGCGAGCCCGGCATCCGCCCTGCACCCTATCTTGCATCGCGGGGCATGACATGGCTTCAGGTCTACGAGGACGGGGCGATGAGCGACGAGATGCTGCATGAGCATATCGAGGAGAGTTACCGGCTGGTCGTGGCGGGGATGACGAAGAAGAGGCGGGCGGAGTTGGGGGTGTGACGCGGGGATGCCAGGTTGCAACCATGGATCAAATTTATGTAAAGCGGTTTCTCTTTACCCCTTCTAATCGCTTTCGGGGGGTGGATGATCCTTCGCGTTCGCGTCTCGATCCCGGCGCTCTGACCCCGACACACTGATCCAATAGACGGGCCCAATGCTTTATATTTCCGACATCGCCGTTCTTGCCACCGCATGCGGCTTTCTTGCGGTGCTGTTGCTGTTGCTCGTCCTCGTCCGCAGGCACAAGGGGCGGGGCAAGCCGGTCGTCATCGATGGCTCGAACGTGATGCATTGGGACGGGGAAGCGCCGAAGCTCAGGACCCTCCAAATCGTCATCTCCGCGCTCAAGGCGAAAGGGTTCCAGCCCGGGATCGTGTTCGACGCCAACGCGGGTTACAAGCTGGTCAACAGATATCTCGACGACCGTCATTTCGCAGAGCTACTGAAGCTGCCCGCAAGCCGTGTGCTTGTGGTCCCTAAGGGGCAGCCGGCAGACCCGATCATCCTCGCCGCCGCGCGGGATGTGGGTGGAAAGGTGATCACGAATGACCGGTTCAGCGATTGGGCGGGGGATTTTCCAGAGGTGAAGGAGACGGGCCACTTGCTGCGCGGCGGGTTTCGGGACGGGAAGCTTTGGTTGGATGAAGCGGCGTAGGAGGGGGCGAAGTCTTGGATAGGGGCGATTTGCTCTCCGGTCGGTGAGAAAGGCGCGAAGCGCGCCCTCGGCGGGTTTCGGGCCGACGCGCCACCGCCCGCCCGTCCCGGAGGCCTGGCGATCTGGTTGGAGCAACGTATCGCTCTGACTTCATCCGCATTTGGCTGGCAAGAAGCGCACAGAATGCCGGTCGGACCGCCACCCCACGCGCAGGCATTGGGCCCTCGGTGCGCTTACCGCTTCCGTCGCTTTACATTCCCGCCCCGTTGCCCCGGCCTGCCCGCCGTGGAGCGCCCGGCCGTCCCGGTCGCTGAATCCACCGCCTGCTCCACTGCCGTCTGCCGTGCCAGCGGGTCGTCCGAAATCACAAGATCCACGGTTTCCAGCCGCTTGATCTCGTCCCTCAGCCGCGCGGCCTCTTCGAATTCCAGGTTCTCGGCGGCCTTCCGCATATCCATGCGCAACCCGTTCAGCACCGTTTCCAGATTGGCCCCATGGAGTGGCTTGTCCACCTTCGCGGTCACCCGGTTCATGTCCACGTCGCCCTTGTAAAGGCCCGCCAGAATATCCTCGACGTTCTTTTTCACCGTCGCGGGGGTGATCCCGTGCGCCTCGTTATAGGCGATCTGCTTGGCACGCCGCCGGTCGGTCTCGCCCATCGCGCGTTCCATCGAGCCGGTGATACGGTCGGCATACATGATCACCCGCCCCTCGGCGTTCCGCGCCGCGCGCCCGATGGTCTGCACCAGCGAGGTTTCCGAGCGGAGGAAACCTTCCTTGTCCGCGTCCAGAATGGCCACCAGCCCGCATTCCGGGATATCGAGCCCCTCGCGCAAGAGGTTGATCCCGATCAACACGTCGAACGCGCCCAGCCGAAGGTCGCGCAGGATCTCGATCCGCTCCAGCGTGTCGATATCGGAATGCATGTAGCGTACCTTGATGCCCTGTTCGTGCATGTATTCGGTCAAATCCTCGGCCATGCGTTTGGTCAGCGTCGTGACCAGGGTGCGGAACCCGTCCGCGGTGACGCGGCGCACCTCGTCCAGCAGGTCGTCCACCTGCATCTCCACGGGCCGGATTTCCACCATCGGGTCCAGCAGCCCCGTGGGCCGGATGACCTGTTCGGTGAAGACACCGCCGGCCTGCTCGATCTCCCAGGCCTGCGGCGTGGCGGAGACGAAAACCGATTGCGGGCGCATTGCGTCCCATTCCTCGAATTTCAGCGGTCGGTTATCCATGCAGGACGGCAGGCGGAACCCGTGCTCGGCCAGGGTGAATTTCCGCCGGTAGTCGCCACGATACATCCCGCCGATCTGCGGGACGGACACGTGGGATTCGTCCGCAAAGACGATGGCATTGTCGGGGATGTATTCAAACAGCGTCGGTGGCGGTTCTCCGGGGGCGCGACCCGTCAGGTAGCGCGAATAGTTCTCGATCCCGTTGCAGACGCCGGTTGCCTCCAGCATCTCCAGATCGAAATTGGTGCGTTGCTCAAGCCGTTGAGCCTCAAGCAGCTTTCCCTCACCGACAAGCTGGTCAAGCCGGGTTTGCAGCTCTGCCTTGATGCCCTTGATGGCCTGCTGCATCGTGGGTCGCGGCGTGACGTAGTGGGAGTTTGCGTAGACCCGGACCTTTTCGAACGTGTCGGTTTTCTCGCCTGTCAACGGATCGAACTCGGTGATGCTTTCCAGTTCTTCGCCGAAGAAGGAGAGCTTCCACGCCCGGTCATCCAGGTGTGCGGGCCAGATCTCCAGACTGTCGCCGCGCACCCGGAAGCTACCGCGCTGGAACGCCTGATCGTTGCGGCGGTATTGCTGCGCGATCAGATCGGCCATCACCTTGCGCTGATCGTACTCCTTGCCCGCAATCAGGTCCTGGGTCATCGCGCCATAGGTCTCGACCGACCCGATGCCGTAGATGCAACTGACCGAGGCCACGATGATCACATCGTCACGCTCCAGAAGGGCGCGGGTGGCCGAGTGGCGCATCCGGTCGATCTGTTCGTTGATCTGGCTTTCCTTCTCGATATAGGTGTCGGAGCGCGCCACATAGGCCTCGGGCTGGTAGTAGTCATAATAGCTCACGAAGTACTCCACCGCGTTTTCCGGGAAGAAGCCCTTGAACTCGCCGTAGAGTTGCGCGGCCAGCGTCTTGTTCGGGGCGAGGATGATCGCCGGTCTCTGGGTCTCCTCGATGACTTTCGCCATGGTGAAGGTCTTGCCGGTTCCGGTCGCGCCGAGCAGCACCTGATTCTGGTCGCCCTCGCGAATCCCCGCCGCCAGCTCCGCGATCGCGGTGGGCTGGTCGCCCGCAGGTTCGAATTCCGTTTTCAGAATGAACCGTTTACCCCCTTCCAGCTTGGCCCGCGCGCGGACTTCATCCACGGAGCGGTTCAGGACGGGCATCTGTTCGGGGGAGTTGTTATGCATCACGGACCTCATGGGACAGCCTTAGAATGATCTTATTTTGTTCCTGTTCAAGGGTCTGCTCATCTCATGCTGACAGCCGCCCGGCAAACCTTGCCGGACGGTTAACAAAACTGCTCGAGTTTGAGACAAATAAGCACAACCTTAAGGAGAATTTTTGATTGCAATGACCCTATCGGCGTCATAATCTTTTTTGGCAAGCAGCAGAAGCGGTTGCCAACCGGGTTCGTGCACCCACCCCACCCCTCGCTCCCTCGAGCCGGGTTGGCAACCCACTTCTCCTCCCGCCTGATACTCCGCCGTATTCCGCCAGATCTCGACGCATGACCTGCGCGAAGCACCGCCATGCGCATTGCAGTTGCAGATGTCCCGGTCATGTCCCTGCGGTGCGCAACGGACGCCCGATCGTCTACTTGCATCCAGTGCCGACCGGCCACGAGTGGATAGCCGGAACCTCGATACGAGGGCAGGCGGCCTGTCTCTGTTTCACGCGGCCGAATTGCGGATCCGTCGATCAGGGCCGGGACCTGCTGCGGCTTCTTGTGCCGCTCCGCGCGAAAGCAAGAGTGATCGCCGCGCAAAGATGGCGCATTGCGTGACAGACCGGAATTTCCGATAAGAGCGCGAGACATCCGGAGAGACGCCCATGCGTGCACGCATCTACAAACCTGCCAAGACCGCCATGTCCTCGGGCACGGCCAAAACGAGGCAATGGGTTCTGGAATTCGCGCCTGCCTCGGCCCGTCAGGTGGACCCGCTCATGGGCTGGACCAGTTCCGACGACATGAACAGTCAGGTGCATCTGCATTTCGAAACGCTGGAGGCCGCGCGGGATTATGCCGCCGAAAACGGGATCGACGCGGTGGTGATCCAGCCGAAGACACGCAAACCGAACATCCGCCCGCGCGGCTATGGTGAGAATTTCGCCACCGACCGGCGCGGTGCCTGGACCCATTAGGATCCGGCGGCGTTTCCGGTGGCGTCCTTCGGCGAACCGGTCGCGGGGCAGCCACCCGCATGCCACCCGCATCTGGACCTCGGCCCCGTGAAGGCGTAACTGATCGTCGAGCGGTCCCTTAGCTCAACTGGATAGAGCAGCTGACTTCTAATCAGCAGGTTGAGGGTTCGAGTCCTTCAGGGATCGCCAGACAAGTTCCTGCCCGCCCGCGGCCCCGCCGATCCGCCGAATCACGAAATGGTGAGAGGTGAGCCATATCCCCCACCGAAGGCGGCGGATTGCCGATCATCGGTGATTTCCCCGTCCAAACAGGGCGATACCGGCAGAGTTTCGCAAATCGGATGCGGCTTTTCAGTTCCGCCGCGCGGCCAATCGGCCTATAGTCATCAGAATTGCTGCGCACTACCTGGGAGGGACAGGATGATACGCTCGGAGCTGATCACCAAGCTTGCGGAGGAGAACCCGCATCTCTACCAGCGCGATGTTGAGCGCATCGTGAACGCGATTTTCGAAGAGATTATCGAGGCTATGGCCAAGGGCAATCGGGTCGAGCTCAGAGGGTTCGGCGCGTTTTCGGTCAAAAAACGCGACGCCCGGGTTGGCCGGAATCCGCGGACCGGTGAAAGCGTCACGGTCGAGGAGAAGCATGTGCCTTTCTTCAAGGCCGGCAAGCTGCTACGGGATCGGTTGAACGGGCATGACGGCTGAAAGGCTAGGGTGACGTGATCCGCTATTTCAAATACGCATTTCTGGTGCTGGTCGCGCTTGGACTGGTCGTGCTTGCACTGGCCAATCGCGAACCGGTTCTGCTGGAGGTGCTGCCCGAAAATCTTGCACTCTGGTTCGGCTGGTCCTACGCGATCGAGCTGCCGCTTTTCCTGGTCATCTTCGGCGGTGTCGTTCTGGGCCTTCTGGTGGGCTTCGTATGGGAATGGCTGCGCGAGCATCGCCACCGGGTCGAGGCGAAGACGCAGCGCCGCGACAAGCAGCGCCTTGAACGCGAGGTTGAGGGCCTGAAAGGCCGGGCCAACGAGGGCAAGGACGACGTGCTGGCCCTGCTTGAGGATACCGGCTCTTCGCGCTAAGTGCCGGTGATGGACATTGCAATCAAATTCTGCGGTCTGCGCAGGCCAGAAGATGTCGCGGCGGCGGCGGTCGCTGGCGCGCGCTACGTGGCCTTCAATTTCTTTGCCAGATCTCCGCGGGCGGTCACGGTTGCCGAGGCGCGGGAGTTGGCTTTGGAGGTGCCGCCGGGCATAGCCAAGGTGGCGCTGGTGGTCGATGCTGATAACGATTTTCTGGATCGGATCGTCGATCGGGTGCCGCTGGACATGCTTCAGCTTCACGGTGCCGAAACCCCGGCGCGCGTGGCGGAGATCAAGGCGCGATACGGTTTGCCCGTGATGAAGGCTGTGGGGATCGCGACGGAGGCGGATTTACCCAAGCTGGAGGCCTATGGCCGCGTTGCCGACCAGCTTCTGGTCGATACCAAGCCGCCGGATGATGCGGGTCTGCCGGGCGGCAACGGGCTGGCTTTCGACTGGCGGCTGATCGCGGGCCGGCGCTGGCCCGTGCCTTGGATGCTGGCAGGCGGGCTGACGCCGCAGAACGCCGCGCTGGCCGTCGAGATGACCGGGGCCAGGCAGGTGGATGTGAGTTCCGGCGTCGAAAGCGCGCCCGGGGTGAAGGATGCCGCGAAGATCGCGGCCTTCGCCGAGGCGCTGAGAGGAGTGGCCTCGCCGCGCTGACCCGCGCCGTCCCGCCGGGGGGCGTTGCCCCGCGGGGCCTGCCGCGATATCTCAACCCCAAAGAAAAGGAACCGGTCAGCGCGAGAGCGGGGCCGGAGCCCAAACCGGAGGTCGGCACATGCCTGACGACAGACTGAACAGTTTCATGAGCGGCCCGGACGAAGACGGGCGCTTCGGCGATTTTGGCGGCCGGTTCGTGTCGGAAACGCTGATGCCGCTGATCCTGGAACTGGAAAGGCAGTATGAATACGCCAAGACGGACCAGAGCTTCTGGGACGAGATGCATGATCTCTGGACCCATTACGTGGGCCGCCCGTCGCCGCTCTATTTTGCCGAGCGTTTGACCGAGACGCTGGGCGGCGCGAAGATCTACCTCAAGCGCGACGAGCTGAACCATACCGGTGCGCACAAGATCAACAACGTGCTGGGCCAGATCATTCTGGCCCGCCGCATGGGCAAGACCCGGATCATCGCGGAGACGGGCGCCGGGCAGCATGGCGTGGCAACCGCAACGGTCTGCGCCAAATTCGGGCTGAAATGCGTGGTCTACATGGGTGCCCATGACGTGGAGCGCCAGGCGCCGAACGTCTTCCGCATGAAGCTTCTTGGTGCCGAGGTGATCCCTGTCATCAGCGGGCGGGGCACGTTGAAAGACGCGATGAACGACGCGTTGCGCGACTGGGTGACCAATGTGCGCGATACGTTCTACTGCATCGGCACCGTGGCGGGCCCGCATCCCTATCCGGCGATGGTCCGCGATTTTCAGGCGATCATCGGCAAGGAGGCCAAGGAACAGATGATGGCCGCCGAGGGCCGGCTGCCCGACACGATAATCGCGGCGATCGGCGGCGGCTCGAACGCCATGGGCCTGTTCTTTCCGTTTCTCGACGACAAGGATGTGCAGATCATCGGGGTGGAGGCCGGCGGCAAGGGCGTGAACGACCGGATGGAGCATTGCGCGTCGCTGACCGGCGGGCGGCCCGGCGTGCTGCATGGCAACCGCACGTATCTGCTGCAGGACGATGACGGCCAGATTCTCGAAGGCTACTCGATCTCCGCCGGGCTCGATTATCCCGGCATCGGGCCGGAGCATTCGTGGCTTCACGATATCGGGCGGGCACAATATGTGTCGATCACCGACCGCGAGGCGCTGGAGGCGTTTCAGCTCTGTTGTGAGCAGGAAGGGATCATCCCGGCGCTGGAGCCCAGCCACGCGCTGGCCCATGTGATGAAGATCGCGCCGGAACTGCCCCGGGATCATCTGATCATCATGAACATGTGCGGGCGCGGCGATAAGGACATTTTCACCGTGGCAAAGGCACTGGGCTGGGAGATGGAGGCCGGGTAGGCCGCCCGACCCCTGCCGGTCGCATAGACCAAAGGTTGAAAGCGGCGCTTCCCCGGGGCGCCGTTTGTCGTTGTGCGGCCCGGGCGCGCATAAACCTGCGGTCTATGGGGCTGCGGGATGCCCCGGTCTATTCTGGGCCTGAAGTTTAATCGGCGGCGGATAAACCTGCCGCGGATCGAAGGGTGCCGGTGGAAAGGCCATCCTGTCTGCATGCCATGGCCGCGCACCGGTCAGGCCGAAACCCGACAAAAAGGAGACAGACCGATGACCAAGACCGCCAAGTTCATGACCGCCTCCACCGCCGCCCTTCTGATCGGCGCAGCACCCGCCCTTGCCGTGCCGCAATCGGTGATCGACAGCATTGTCGCCGAATTGAGCGCGCAGGGTTTCCAGCGCATCGAGATCGACATCGAGCGCAACGAAATCGACGTGGATGCCTATGGCGCCGGGTTCGAGGGCGATTTCACCTATTCGCGCGACGGCCAGTTGCTTGACTCCGATATCGACGAGTACGCGGATGATGACAGCGACCGCTGGAACAGCGATGACAGCGATGACGACGATTATGATGACGACGATGACGATGACGATGATTATCGCGACGATGATGATGACGACAGCAGCTACGACGATGACGATGATGACTATGATGATGACGACGATGGCGATTACGGCGATGACAGCAGCGATGACAGCGGCGATTACGATGACGATGACGACGATTATGACGACGACTAAGCCCGTCGTCCGGCGCTAAGATCATTGCGGATCCCCCCGGCGTCCCGGCGTCGGGGTGATTGCATCAACGGGATCGGAGGCAGATGATAACGCGAAGAGAATTGCTTGCAGCCATGGGTGCCCTGTTGCTTGGAACCGGGGCTGCAACGGCGCAAGCCAGCGCGGCCGATCAGGTCGTCGCCCAGTTGAGAGCGCTGGGTTACACCATCGAACGGGTAAACCGGACTCTGCTGGGCCGTGTGCGGATCGTTGCCCGCAGGGGCGATGAAATTCGTGAAATCGTGCTGGACCCGCGCAATGGCGCGATCCTGCGGGATTACGCCTCGCGCCAGGGCGACGATTCCGACGATCGCGGGGGAGGCGGCACCGGTTCCGGAAACGGCGGTGATGATGACGATGATGATGATGATGACGACGATGACGACGATGACGATGACGATGATGGGGGGGATGACGATGACGGCGGGGATGATGACGACGATTGACCCCACCGGATCGGAGCCCGCGGGATGCTGAAACGCCCGGGTGTTTTTGTCATCATCCTGGTGGTGCAACTTGTCTGTGCGGTTTTCTTCGTGTCCGAGATCATGTTGACCGTCTTCGGGCTGCCGTTCGCGCCGATCCCGTGGCAAGTGCATGAGTTGATCGAGATCGGGGCCGCGATCGGGCTGATCATGGGGGTGGTGCTGGGCGCGCTGTTGCTGCGGTCGGCGCTCCGGCGCACGCGGGCCGCGGAGCAGGCACTGCGCGCCGCATCAGGTGCGTTCATGGAACTGGTCGAAGACCGGTTTGACGAATGGGGCCTGACGCCGGCGGAGCGGGATGTGGCCCTGTTCGCGCTGAAGGGCATGAGTCTTGCCGAGATCGCCCGGCTCCGCGCCACATCCGAGGGCACGGTCAAGGCTCAGACCAACGCGATTTATCGCAAGGCTGGCGTGACCGGGCGGCCGCAACTGCTCAGCGTCTTTGTCGACGACCTGATGAGCGACGGGGTGCTGCCCGATGGCGGCAGCACCGGCTAGCTACGCTTCCTGGTTCAGATCGTAAAGCTGGAGCACCGAAAGCGGAACGATTTCCAGAGCCGCGTGATGGGTGGCGGCCAGATTGACCAGCGGGGCCACGCCGTCCTCATGAGCCTGCATGAAGCGGGAGGCGCAGAGGCACCACTGATCCCCCGGTTTCAGCCCCGCAAACCCGTATTCGGGCCGCGGCGTGCTCAGATCGTTGCCCACATATTTCGAGAAGGCGAGGAACTCGGCGGTCATCACGGCGCAGATCGTGTGTGACCCCTGATCGGTGGGCCCGGTGTCGCAGCAGCCATTCCGGAAAAACCCGGTCACCGGATCCTGCGAACAGCTTTGCAGCTCGCCGCCCAGTACATTCACCGATGGTGCCATCTCTAATCCCATAGCGTCGCCCCTTGCCGTTCCGTTTTTCCTACACCTAGGGCAGGTCTTATCGAATGCAAAGATTATATGCTACAGGCGCCAGTCGATCCATCTGCCGTGAAAATCCACGCGCCCGGCGTCAATCTCGGTGCCGTCGGGCCAGATGCGCAGGGTCATCGCCGCCCCGCGCCCGCGTCCGTCCGCCTCCATCGAGAAATGGGCGACAGGCGCGTCTTCCGTGGCGCGGGCACCCGCCTCCTCGATGGCTCTTGTGCAGGTCTTCTGCGTTTCGGGCGGGAAATACTGCCACGCGACCGTGTGATAGATCAGATGGGTGGTTCCGGGGCGGGGTGTCGCCAACCTGCGGTGCAGCCATGCCGCGGCGTCGCCGGGCTCGGGCCGTGTCGTGGCCAGATCCATTGCAAGCCGGGTCAGGCGCAGCCGGTCGGGCTGATCCGGCCACAGATAGGCCAGAAGCCGCAGGGCCTGATCGGGCTGACCGGGGTCCAGCGGGTGCAGATCGACGCCGGCGCGTTCCGCGATGCGGAGCGGAAGGTCCGGCGGGGTCGCGCCCGTCCACTCCGGTGTCAGCGTCACCGGGCTGCCCGCCGCGCCGCGCGGCCCCGCCCCTGTCTCCAGCGCGAAGCGGTCGAAGGCGAGGTTCAGGCCCGCGCTCGCACCCAGCTCCGACAGCGTCAGCGGCAGGCCGAACTGTCCGGTCAGATGCAAAGCTGCGGGGATCAGGGCGACGCTGCGGCGTACTTCGTTGGTTTGCGGCGGCAGATCCAGCCAGCTCATCAGCCGTGTCTCGTGCTCGCGGAACGCCCGGGTGATCTCGCCCCAAAGCGCGTCGTCGCTGGCCTCGTTCGGGGGATAGACCCGTGCGAGGCCCTCATCCCCGCCATCCAGCACCAGCCCGTGCAGGCTGCCGGCTGTTCTGAGCGGGACGGACTGCCCCGCAGACGTCAGGTCGCCAGGCCACTCAAGCAGGCGATCGGCCACCGCACTGCCCGGCGCCAGCCGTTTGGCCATCAGGGTCATCAGCCGCTCCATGAAGGGCGAGCCAAGGATGGCGCAGCTTTTCGCCTGGCCGAGAAAGGCCTCTCGCAATCGCTCGTTCATCTGAACCGGTCCATCAGTTTTTGCAGGGGGGTGCGGCTATCCGGCTCCGCTTCGGTGCGGGGGGCGGTGTCGGGCCCGGACTTGGCCGGGGGTTTGGGTGTGGGGGCGGGCGCGGGTGCCGATGGGGCCGTGGCCGGCCGCGATTTGGCGTCCGTTTTGGACGATCTGGGCGGGGCAGTGCGCAAGGCCACGGCATTCATGAACTTGCCCGGGTCCCCGGCGGCCAACTCGCCTGCGCCATCGCTGACACCTTGCAGCAGGTCGGCCAGCCACTCCTGATCCGCCTTTGCGAAATCCGACAGGACGTAACCCGAAACACGGTCCTTGTGTCCGGGATGCCCTATGCCCATGCGCACGCGGGTGAAGTCGGCGCCGATATGGGCATTGATCGACCGCAACCCGTTATGCCCGGCCAGCCCGCCGCCGGTCTTGACGCGCAACTTGCCGGGGGCCAGATCCAACTCGTCGTAGAATACTGTCACATCGGCGGGTTCGAGCTTGTAGAACCGCATGGCCTCACCGACCGACTGGCCGGACAGGTTCATGAAGGTCTCCGGCTTCAGCGCCAGAACCTTCTCGCCGCCAAGACGGCCTTCGGCGATCACGCCCTGAAACTTGGATCGCCACGGGCCGAAGTCATGATCTGCCGCGATCTTGTCCAGAGCCATGTAGCCGATATTATGGCGGTTCCCGGCGTATTTGCCGCCCGGATTGCCAAGCCCGACAAAAAGGCGCATCGCATAATGCTCCCGAACTGGTGATTGGGGGTGGTGATGCCAGCCCCTGCGCCATTTGCCAAGCTGGAATGCTGGCGCGGCGCGTGTCAGGATCGGGCCAGAAACACGAGGAGCCGCCGATGCCAGATCTGCCCGAGACCATGCAAGCCCTTGTGTTGACCGCGCCCCGCGCCGCGCTGGAACTGCGCGAGGTGTCCGTGCCCAAACCCGGCCCGGGCGAGGTTCTGGTCAAACTCGCCGCCTCGCCGATCAATCCCTCTGATCTGCATTTCCTTGACGGTGAGTACGGTCTGGCCTGGCCCTATCCGCTGATCCCCGGGCTGGAAGGAAGCGGGCAGGTCGTAGCCGCCGGGCCCGGCATCATGGGGCGCTATGTGCTCGACAAACCGGTTTCCTGCACCGCCGATACGCAAGGCTGCTGGGCCGAATACATGGTGACGCAGGCGGGGCTGTGTCTGCCGCTGCCTGCCGATCTGCCTCTGGGGCTGGCGGCGATGGGGGTTGTCAATCCGTTGACCGCCGTGGCGTTTCTGCAGATCGCCAAACAGGACGGGCACAGGGCGCTGATCAGCACCGCCGCCGGCGGGGCGCTGGGCGCGATGATCCGCCGGTTGGGCGAGGCGCAGGGCGTCGATGTGATCAACGTGGTGCGCGGCGCGCAGCAGGTCGAGCGGCTGAAGGCCGAGGGCGCGACCTATGTTCTGGATCAGACGGATGCCGATTTCGACGCGGAACTGGCCGCCGCCTGCAAGACCACCGGCTGCCGCCTTGCGCTGGACGCGATCGGCGGGGTGATGACAGGCCGGCTGGTCGAGGCGCTGAGGCCGCGCGGCGAAGTGCTGGTCTACGGCGCGCTTGAGGGCGCGGCCTCGCAGATCAACCCGGGAACGTTGCTCTTCAGGGAAATCGTGGTGCGCGGCTTCTGGGTATCGAAATGGATCGCCCGGAAATCCCTGCCGCAGAAGATGCTGATCATGCGTCAGGTCGTCAAAGCGTTGCAGGACGGGGCCGCGCAAAGCCATGTGGCCCATATCATCGACCTGGCCGAGGCGGCGACGGCCCCCGCCGCCTATGCCGCCGATATGAGCGCGGGCAAGACACTGATCTCGACCGGGGCATTTCCCCTTGGCGTCGAGCCGTCGCAATAGCCCGGCCCTGACACCCCCGATGTCGCTGCAAGAAAGGCCGTGCCGCCGATGCCCAACTTCACCGTCCACGGCGTGAAACTCAGCCTGCCGTCTGATCTGGCCAAGCCCGGCCTTGTCGAAAAACTCGAAAACGGCACGTATGAATTCGATGAGGGCAATGCCGCGCGGCGCTGCATCCGGCCCGGATTCCGGGTGCTGGAGCTGGGTGCCGGCATGGGCTTCGTCACCGCGATCTGTGCGATGCGAGCCGGCGCGGAAAACGTGCTGAGTGTAGAGGCCAATCCCCGCATGCTGGATGTGATCCGCGCAAATCTCGCCCTGAACGGGCAGGAGGGCGTCACGCTGATGCACGGCGCCGTAACCGGCCATGCGGAGCCGGGCCAGACCGCTCGGTTGCGTCTGGGGGATGCCCTCACCAGTTCGCGCCTTGCCCGGAAAAACGTTCGGGCAGACACGATCGAGGTGCCGCTGGTGCCAATCGCCGATCTGATCCGCAAGCAGCGGCCCCATGTGGTGATGATGGATGTTGAAGGCGCCGAGGCGCATCTGTTCGCCCAACCCTGGACATGCCCGTTGCGCTTTCTGGTGCTGGAACTGCACCCCAAGCAATACGCCCCGCGCGTCATCAAGAAGATCGTCGATTGGGCCTCCGATATGCATATGACCTATGACCCGAGCACGTCGCGGGGCAAGACGCTCGGCTTCCGAAGGGTCTGGCACGAGGAGGAGGAGGGGCCGGCCCCGTGATCGACCGCAATCCCCGGCACGCATCAGGAGGTGGCGAACGTCGTTTCCGCCAGCGGTTTCTCGGGCCATGGTCTGCGACACCCGCCCACAATGGCCGCGGCAAGGGCGGAGTATCTGACCGATGGCTGCCACCGCAGCCGGGATCTGACACCCTTCCATCATGACCGCACCTTCCAGGGTGCGCCCTTTGCTGAAAAGGCAGTGATATGAAAAAGATCGTTCTGACCGGCGCCGGAGGCCGCCTCGGCTCCTACCTCAGGGAGCCCTTGACGAGACTGGCCGGGACGCTGGTCTCCTCCGATATCGCGGAGGATATCGGCATGCTTTACCCCGGCGAAAGCTACATTCGCGCCGACATCGCCGATTATGATGCGGTCCACACCCTGCTCGACGGGGCGGATATGGTCGTGCATTTCGGGGCGATCGTGGATGAGGTGCCGTTCGAAGAGATGCTTGGGCCGAATTTCCTGGGTGCCTACAACGTCTGGGAAGCGGCGTTCCGGCAGGGTCTGAAACGCGTGGTCTATGCCAGCTCGATCCATGCGGTGGGCATGTATCCACGCAATGAATTCATCGGCATCGACGTGCCGCACCGCCCCGATACATTCTACGGGCTCGCCAAATGCTTCGCCGAGGATCTAGGGCGGATGTACTGGGAAAAGCGGCAGCTCGAGTCGGTCTGCCTGCGCATCCTGTCCTGTGCCCAAGTCACCAGCCCGCGCGCCCTCGGAACATGGCTGAGCTATGACGATCTAATCCAGCTTGTCACCCGCGCCATCGACACGCCGACCACCGGGTTCAGCATTGTCTATGGGGTGTCCGACAACGACCGCTCGCCGGTGGACAACAGCGCGGCCAGCTACCTCGGCTACCGGCCGCGCGACAATGCCGAGCGGTTTGCCGAACGGATCCTTGCCGAGGCGCCGCCCGCCGACACCGACGATCTGGCGCAGATGCGCCATGGCGGCCCCTTCGCCTCGACACCGCTCGGCCAGAGCGGACTGGCGGGAATGAACATTGTGGATGACCGCAAGAAGACCTGACGTCAGACCCTCGACAGCATGAAAGGCGGGGCTTCGCAATGGCACGGAGCCCGCAAGTAGGGGACGGATCACGACGCCGCACCGCTCCGCTTCATCCTGTCCCCTCTATCGGGCGCGGTATCGACGTGAACTTTTACGTGGCCCCGCACGAGATCAAAGCCGAAAGCTTCTTCCCGTACTTGCCCGAAACCGGTCTCCCGGAGCCGGTGGCTCCGATGAGGATGCAGCACGGAACGGCACCTGCACAGCGGCTGCGTCAGGGCTTCGTTCGATTGGCCAAATCAGATTGCAAACGAGAGCGCGAATGCTGCAATCTGACGCCATGGCTGTTGTGAACCGTTCAAACGCTCCGCACTACAAATGGGCAGATGTCTGTGACGGCTGGCGTCTGCTGGACGGAGACGACTTGAGCGTGATTGAGGAACGCATGCCGCCCGGCACGGCGGAAGTGATGCATGTTCACGACAAGGCGAACCAATTGTTCTTCGTTCTCGATGGAACACTTACGATCGAGGTCGACGGACGCACAGAGCGGCTCGGCCCGTCGGACGGGTTGAATGTGCGGCCCGGCCAGATCCATCAGGCGCGAAATGAGGATGCCGCGAGCGATGTCAGATTTCTTGTCATCTCCTCCCCAACGACAAGAGGCGACCGAGAAGCCGTATAGAAAGTCGCTATCCGGGTTGTCTTCCGGCGATCGGTCGCAGGGTCACGATCTCATATGGAAAATCGCTCCGTCAGGGCATCCTACGTCAGAAGACGGCCAGGTACATTGCGGAGTTCTTACAGGCATTCCGCGCGGTTCACAGAGCAAAAACAGAGATGCGGCTGCCGGTAGCGGAGGGGAAGGGCCTGACGTCAAACTCTCTCTCTACACCCTGCAATGTGCGCCCGCGCATCACAGCGGGGCTTTCAGGTTTGATCAGCACCTGCAGGCCATCGCCTCGGCTTCGGACAAAATGTTCTCGATAGCCAATCTCCCGATCTTGGCATGCAGCTCCCTGACCTCAGCCTCAATCGGGTCTTCGGGTTTGCCGCCATGGGCAAAGACCTCATCCATGCCTTCAACCGCCTGCCGCTTCCCTGTGCTCACCTCGTTCGGATGAACTTGATGCCTGGCCGCGATCTGTTGGATCGTCCTGTCGCACCTGAGCGCTTTCAACACCACCCTGGCTTTAAACTGGTCTGTAAACTTTCTGCGCTTCGCCGTTCTCGTATCCCGTCAAAGGTTCGGGATACACCTTGGATAACTGCCCAGCTTTCTGGGAAAACTTCACAAACCCCTTCCCGAGATCTGACGGCAAAACCATGCAAACCCGCTTTGGCTGACCTTCGGATCCGCCAGCGCCGGAATGACGTCAACTGCGCATGGAAGATTGAAATACGGTTGATCGCGGTCGCCGTGGACCCCTAGTGCCGCCGCTTACCCGACGACGCACGGGGATGGTGCGACCGCTTTCGACCCGGATGGCTCGGATGCTGCGATTTAGCCGCTGCCGCTCGTTCCGAAGGGCTCCGCTGGTCTCGCAGTCCTGAAATATGGCGGCGAAATCGGGATATCGGTTCGACCGCTCCGCCTCTATCTCAACCGGTCA
Source organism: Rhodophyticola porphyridii (assembly GCF_003688285.1). Classification (GTDB taxonomy): domain Bacteria; phylum Pseudomonadota; class Alphaproteobacteria; order Rhodobacterales; family Rhodobacteraceae; genus Rhodophyticola; species Rhodophyticola porphyridii. Next base: position 116,658 of record NZ_RCNT01000008.1, on the reverse strand, counting down.
CGTGAACCTCGACACCCCAGTCGCGGCATTTCTCAGCAAGTTGACCCGGTAGCGGATGATCGGTGAAAAACGCATCCAGATCCGCGAGAGAGGCGATCCGCACGGGCGCCGTCCGTTGGAACTTCCAGTGATCCGCGACAAGGAATGACTGTCGCGCCTGGGCGATGATGGCCTGGCTCACGCCCACTTCCTGAATATCGAAATCCAGCAGGTCACCCTCCTGATCGAGGGCCGAACATCCGATCACCGCATAATCGACCTTGAACCGCCGCACCGCGTCCATCGTGAGCGGCCCCAGGAGCCCGCCATCGGAACGCCCGAGATTGCCGCCTGTAAGGATCACCTCGCACTGCTCCGCGGCGACCAGAATGTGCGCGACATTGATGTTGTTGGTCACCACCATGAGATTTCGATGGTGCAGCAACTCGCTCGCAACCGCCTCCGTACTGGTGCCGATATTCAGGAAAACGGAGCAGTCATCGGGAATTGCGGTGGCACAGAGCCTCGCAATCCGCGCCTTCTCCTCCGAATGAAGGGAGCGGCGTTCTTCATAGGCGACATTGGTGGTACCGGAAGAAATGATCGCCCCGCCGTGAACACGGTCAAGCTGGCCTGCGTTGCCCAGTTCCGTCAGGTCGCGACGTATGGTCTGAAGCGTGACCCCGAAATGCCGGGCCAGGCTATCGACCGTGACCTTCCCGTCGCGTTTGGCGATTTCGAGGATTTCGACCTGCCGAAAGCTAAGCGTCATAATATGTCCTCGAAGGTCAAGGCGGGGGAGTGTCCGAGGCTTCGCGAAGGGGAGCGCCGTATCGGCACGCTCCGACAGTTTTCCATGTCCATCTTCGGGGCTTCCTTTTCACGATGTCAGGCGTCCGCCGGTCTCTGTTGCCAGGAGGCCAGACACCCCCTTGGCCAGCTTGATAGCGAACCCATATCGAACAAAAAAGAAAATTCTGACTTTCCTTTTTATTCGTAAAGGCGCAGAACATGTGCGGATCTCAAGGACATCAGCGCGCTGGCGCAGGAGAGGCATCCGTGGACGCAACACCGACCACAAAGCATATTCACGACCTTCTGATCATTGGCGGCGGCATCAATGGCTGTGGCATCGCGCGGGACGCGGCCGGCCGGGACCTTGATGTGGTGCTGGTCGAAATGAACGATCTTGCCTCGGCAACCTCCAGTGCTTCGACGAAGCTGTTTCATGGCGGGTTGCGCTATCTGGAGTATTTCGAAGTCAGGCTTGTGCGCGAGGCGCTGATCGAGCGGGAGACGTTGTTGCGCGCCATGCCCCATATCAGCTGGCCGATGCGCTTCGTGCTGCCCTATCACCGCGACATGAGGTTTGAGGCGGACACGCCGACCTCCAAACTCCTCGGTCTGACGATGCCCTGGATGAAAGGGCGCAGGCCAGCCTGGCTGATCCGGTTGGGCCTGTTTCTTTACGACAGCCTGGGCGGGCGCAAGATCCTGCCCGCGACCAAAACGCTCGACCTGCGCACGGCGCCTGAGGGTGCTCCGCTTGAGGACAAGTTCGAACGCGCCTTCGAGTATTCCGATTGCTGGGTCGAAGACGCCCGGCTCGTGGTTCTGAATGCCCGTGACGCGGAGGCGCGCGGCGCGCGGATCCTCAGCCGCCGCAAGGTCCTGTCCGCAAGCCGTGAGGGCGCGATCTGGCAGGTTACGGTCGAGGATACGGAAACCGGGGTCACGAGTATCATTGAGGCCCGGGTTCTCATCAATGCGAGCGGCCCATGGGCGGGCGAGGTCATCCACGGCACGCTCCGCCTCAACTCCCGGGAGGATGTGAGGCTGGTCCGCGGGTCGCATATCGTGACGCGCCAGCTGTTCGATCATGACAAATGCTACTTCTTTCAGGGAACCGATGGGCGGATCATTTTCGCAATCCCCTACGAGAGCGACTTCACCCTGATCGGGACAACGGATCAGGATCATGACAACCCGTCAAACCCGCCCGTCTGCACCGAGGAAGAGCAGCGCTATCTGGTCGATTTCGTCAATCAGTATCTGAAACGCAATATCGGCCTTGATGATATCGTCTGGACCTATTCCGGTGTGCGCCCGCTTTATGATGACGGGGCGTCTTCCGCCACGGCGGCGACGCGGGATTACACGCTCAAGGTACATTCGGAGGGCGGTGCGCCCGTTCTCAACATCTTCGGCGGCAAGATCACAACCTATCGCCGTCTGGCCGAAGGCGCGATGGAAAAAATCGCGCCGTTCTTTCCCGGGCTTCCGGGGGCATGGACTGCGGGCGTGCCGCTGCCCGGCGGCGATTTCCCGGTGGATGGCGTGGCCGCCCTGATCAGCCGGTTGCAGGCCGAACACCCCTATCTGAGCGCTGCATGGGCGCGCCGTCTGGTGAAAGCCTATGGCACCGAGGCCTGGGATGTTCTGGGCGATGCGCAAAGGATCGAGGATCTGGGCCAGGATTTCGGCGCGACACTCACCGAGCGGGAAGTCATCTGGCTGATCGAGAAGGAATATGCCCGCCGCGCGGCCGATGTGGTGTGGCGCCGGTCAAAGCTGGGCTTGCGGCTGTCGCCAGGCGAGATCGAGGCTCTGGATCGCTGGATGAAACGTCATCTGGCGGCCCAAACGGCGATGGCCTCGGACGACCAATAGCTGAGTTTAACGGTTTAGGCACCGGCGGGGTCCGTCCGCAAAAGAGCCACCGGCGGGTTCACCGAACAGGCGCCAACGCTGTCTGAACCGACAGGAAGGAAGCCACGTCTTGGGGTTTTTTGTATCATATGAAACGGTTGGGCCCGCCCCTTGACTAGTTTCAGGGGTTTGCTTCATGGTCTCATATTCGTGTTTCAGAGTGATCAACTGGGAGAGAATTCATGAACAGACATTTGGTTGGCGCACTTGTAGCGGCCACAACGGCCCTGGGCGCTGGCGCCGCCGCTGCGCAGGATCAGACCTTCATCGCCATCGGCACCGGCGGTGTCACGGGGGTTTACTACCCGACGGGCGGAGCGATTTGCCGTCTGGTTAATCGGGACCGGGCCGAGCACGGTATCCGCTGCGGCGTCGAATCCACCGGCGGCTCGGTCTTCAACATCAATGCCATCCGCGGCGGCGAGTTGGAATTCGGCGTGGCACAGTCAGACTGGCAATATCACGCCTTCAACGGCACGTCGCGGTTCGAGGAAACAGGCGCATTCGAAGAGTTGCGTGCGGTCTTTTCCGTCCATCCCGAACCGTTCACGGTGGTCGCGCGTGCGGATGCAGGCATCGAGACCTTTGAGGATCTGCAAGGCAAGCGTGTGAATGTCGGCAACCCCGGCTCTGGTCAGCGCGGCACGATGGAAGTGCTGATGGAGGCCATGGGCTGGACGATGGACGATTTCACGGTCGCTTCCGAGCTTCAGGCGGCCGAGCAGAGCCAGGCGCTGTGTGACAACAACATCGATGCGATGATCTACACCGTTGGTCACCCCTCGGGTTCGATCCAGGAGGCCACGACCGCCTGCGACTCGATCCTTGTGACCGTATCGAACGAGGCGGTGGACCGGCTGGTTGCGGAGAATTCGTTTTACCGTACCGCGACCATTCCGGGTGGCATGTATCGCGGCACCGATGAGGACGTTCAGACCTTTGGCGTCGGCGCGACCTTCGTGACCTCTGCCGATGTGCCCGAAGAAGTGGTCTATCAGGTGGTCCGCGCCGTGTTCGAGAATATCGACCAGTTCCGCAGCCTGCACCCGGCCTTCGCCAATCTTGATCCGGCGGAAATGGCCAATGACGGCTTGTCGGCACCGCTGCATCCGGGCGCTGAGCGCTACTATCGCGAGGCCGGATTGATCGAGTAATCGGTCGACGGTCAGCGTGCAGGAAAGACCGATCCCGGGCGCGGGCCCGTATCCGCGCCCGGGATCCAATAGGTGGCCCATGAACGGCACTATCATGATGGGAGTGGCCCGATGACGGATCAGGACGGGCGCGAGGGGCGCCAATTTACCGACGAGGAACTGCAGGATCTGGTCGCCAGCACCGACAGCGGCGCGCGGGCCCCTGCAAATCGCAATGTGGCCCTGTTGATCGCCGGCCTGGCGCTGATCTGGTCGCTGTTCCAGCTTTGGATCGCGCAGCCGCAGCTCTGGTTTGCGGAATATCTGTCGGTCATGAACTCATCGCAGACACGCCCGATACATCTGACATTCGCCATCGTTCTGGCATTTCTGGCTTATCCGGCTTTCAAATCCTCCCCGCGGGACCGTATTCCGATCTTTGACTGGATCCTGATGGGCGTCGCCGGGTTCTGTTCCTTCTATATCTTTCTATTCTCCGAAGAGCTTGCACTGACGGCGCGGTCCGGCCTGCCGACGCAAACCCAGGTGATCATCGGCGCGGTCGGCATCCTGCTGCTGCTGGAGGCCAGTCGCCGGGCCCTTGGTCCGGCACTGACCATCGTGGGCTCGATCTTCCTGCTTTATGCCTATCTCGGCCAAGGCTGGCTGATCCCCGAACTGATCGAGCATGAAGGACTGTCCTTCACGGCCCTGATCAATGCCCAATGGCTGGACACTGGCGGCGTCTTCGGCATCCCGCTGGGCGTTTCGACGGCGTTCGTTTTCCTGTTCGTTCTGTTCGGCTCGCTCCTCGACAAGGCGGGTGCGGGCAACTACTTCATCAAGTTGGCCTTCGCGGGGCTGGGCCATTTGCGGGGTGGCCCGGCCAAGGCCGCCGTGGTCGGTTCGGCCATGACGGGGCTTATTTCGGGGTCCTCCATTGCGAATGTGGTCACCACGGGGACCTTCACGATCCCGCTGATGAAACGGGTGGGCTTCACCAGCGAACAGGCAGGCTCCGTCGAGGTCGCCTCCTCCGTCAATGGTCAGATCATGCCGCCGGTAATGGGCGCCGCCGCGTTCCTGATGGTCGAATTCATCGGCATTTCCTATGTCGAGGTGATCAAGCACGCCTTTATTCCGGCGGTGATCTCCTACATTGCGCTGATCTATATCGTGCATCTGGAGGCTCTGAAAAAAGACATGCCCGCCCTTGGCAAGGCCAAGAGCCTGTCGGGCATGCTGGTGAAATTCTTCGTCGGTTTTGCGGTGGCCGGGGCAGGTTTCACCGCGCTGATCTACGGCGTGGGCGCCTTGCGCGACACAGTGCCGTCGCTGACCGGGCCGATAATGATGACGCTGCTGGCGGCGGTCTATGTCTGGCTGGTTTCCATCGCGGCGCGCAAGCCGGATCTGGAGATCGACGATCCCAACGCCGAGGAGATCTCGCTACCCGAGGTCAAGGACATCTACGCCACGGGCCTGCATTACGTCCTGCCCATCGTCGTGCTGGTCTGGTTCCTGATGGTGGAGCGGCAAAGCCCCGCGCGATCGGCGTTTTTCGCGACCGCCCTGATGATCGGCATCATCGTCACCCAACGCCCGCTAAAGGCGCTGTTCCGCGGCGAAGGCGCCCGGATGATGGAGGAGTTCAAGGGCGGTTTCAACGATCTGGTCGAGGGTCTGATCGCCGGCGCACGAAACATGATCGGCATCGGGGTTGCCACCGCAGCCGCCGGCATCATCGTGGCCACGGTAACCCGCACGCCCATCGGCACCGAGCTTGCCGGGCTGGTCGAACAGCTGTCGGGCGGTTATCTCTTCGTGATGCTGGTCCTGATCGGGCTGTTTTCGCTGATCCTCGGGATGGGTCTGCCGACCACGGCGAACTACATCGTCGTTTCGTCGCTTATGGCCTCGGTCGTCGTGTCGCTTGGCGCGCAGGAGGGGTTGATCGTGCCGTTGATCGCCGCCCATCTGTTCGTGTTCTATTTCGGGATCATGGCGGATGTGACGCCACCGGTGGGGCTTGCCAGTTTCGCCGCCGCTGCGGTTTCCGGGGGCGACCCGATCAAGACTGGCTTTACCGCATTCTTCTACAGCCTGCGCACGGTGGCGCTTCCGTTCCTGTTCATCTTCAACCCGACGCTGATCCTTTACGGTGTCGATCTTGGCACATGGGCCGGCATAGGACAGGCGGTGTTCGTCTTCATCGTGGCGACCTTTGCGATGCTGCTGTTCGCCGCCGCGACCCAAGGCTACTTTCTGGCGAGATCGCGGATCTATGAAAGCGCGGCGCTGCTTCTGGTCGCCTTCACGCTTTTCGTGCCGAATGTCTGGCTCAACATGGTGCAGGACCCGTTCCGGGACATCCCTCCGACCCAGTTTGAAACGGCCGTCGGTGAGGCCGAGGATGGCGCGCAGTTACGTCTGCTGATCCAGGGCCCCGATTTCAATTCCGGCGAGATGACCGAGACGACGCTGGTGCTCAATGTCGAAGGTGCCGATGAGGCGGAGCGGATCGCGAATTCCGGGCTGTTGCTGATTCCGGAGGGGGAGGCCGTGCGCTTGGACGAACCCATGTTCGGCACCGCGACGGCGGAAAGCCTCGCGGATTTCGATTTCTATGCCGACACACCGGTGCAACTGGCCTCGGTCAGGGTGCCGCAGACAAGGATGCCCGAGCAGGTGTTCTATCTGCCCGCCTTGCTGTTGCTGGGCCTTGTGATGCTGCTGCAAAGGCGGCGCCAGACGAAACCGGCCTTCTGAGGAGAGAGAGATGTTCAAGACAATCCTTTTGCCCATCGACCTTTCGGCGGAAAACAGTTGGTCCAAGGCCCTGCCTGCCGCGTTGCGGCTCTGCGATCCCGGGACCGGCATACTTCATGTCATCACGGTAGTGCCCGATTTCGGGATGTCCGTCGTCGGCAGCTTTTTCGAACAGGGTTTCGAGGAGAAAGCGCTCCACCAGGTTGGAGAGAAACTGACCGCCTGGGTGGCGGAGAACATCCCCGACACTGTCGAGGTGCACCCGCATGTCATGCATGGGCGTGTCTATGACCGGATCATCGAAGCCGCTGATCGTTTGCAGGTCGATGTGATCGTCATGGGTTCACATACGCCCGAGCTGAGCGACTATCTGCTTGGCCCCAATGCCGCCCGCGTTGTGCGCCACGCCAAGCAATCGGTTTTTGTCGTCCGCGGAGGATAGCGCAAGTGAGCCATGTTTTCGGTCGCGGCGGGGCAGGTTTGCCAACCGCCGTGCGCGGCGAGGGCTGTTATCTTTATGACAGCACCGGCAAAGCGTATCTGGACGGGTCGGGCGGCGCCGCAGTGTCCTGCCTTGGTCATTCCGATCCCGAGATCCGCGCCGCAATTCATGCACAACTGGATCAACTCGCCTTTGCCCATACCGGGTTTTTCACATCCGAACCGGCCGAACGTCTGGCCGATCTTCTGATCGAGAACGCGCCAGAGGGGATCGAAAGGGTCTATCTCCTGTCCGGCGGATCCGAGGCCATCGAGGCGGCCCTCAAACTCGCCCGGCAGTATTTTCTAGAGATCGGGCAGCGAGATCGCCACCGCGTGATCGCGCGGCGGCAAAGCTATCACGGCAACACGCTCGGTGCCTTGGCTGCGGGCGGGAACGCATGGCGGCGGGAAAAATACGCACCGCTTCTGGTCGAGACCAGCCATATCGCGCCATGCTTTGCCTATCGCGAGCGCGCCGAAGGCGAGAGCCTCGCGGATTACGGCCAGCGTGCGGCGAACGAGTTGGAAACGGAGATCGAACGGCTGGGCCCCGAGACGGTGATGGCCTTCATAGCCGAACCGGTTGTCGGCGCCACGGCCGGGGCGGTCCCTGCGGTTAACGGTTATTTCGCGCGCATCCGCGAGATCTGCGATCGGCACGGTGTGCTTCTTATCCTTGATGAGGTCATGTGCGGAATGGGCCGGACCGGAAGTTTCTTCGCATGCGAGCAGGAGGGCGTGGCACCCGATATCGTAACCATCGCGAAGGGACTTGGTGCGGGCTATGCGCCGGTGGGCGCGATGTTGTGTTCGGGGGCGATCTACAACGCCATTTCCGATGGCTCCGGCAGCTTTCAGCACGGCCATACCTATCACGGTCATCCGCTTTCCGCCGCGGCGGGCCATGCGGTGGTCAGCGCCATCCTGGGGCGGGGCCTGATTGCGCGGGTCGGAACCCGGGGCGCGCAGTTGGAGACCACCTTGCAAGATGCGTTTGGGCAACACCCCTATGTCGGCGACCTGCGCGGGCGCGGCCTTTTCCGGGGGGTGGAACTGGTTGCCGATCGCGACAGCAAACGCTCCTTCGATCCGGGCCGGAAACTGCACGCGAAGGTCAAGGCCGCCGCGATGGAGGAGGGGTTGATCTGCTACCCTGCGGGGGGGACGGTCGATGGGCGGCACGGCGATCACATCCTTCTCGCACCGCCTTTCATTATTGAGGATGCGCAGATCGAAGAGCTCGTCGGAAAGCTTGCGCGCGCGGTCGACCGGGCAATTGCATCCTGAGATCGCAGCCGAGGGTCGATTGTCCGCGGAACTGTGGCGCCCAAGACGGCCTTAGTTCAAACGTTTGGGGAGTATCCGTTGGTGGGGCATTCTGCACTTGCCTGCCTCGCCTCGGGCAGTTATCTAAAAAGTACTTTAAGTGATTAGTAAATTGTTAACCATTTGTTAGTTATTATTAACAACATAGGATTGTCCTATAGTGTAGAGCTAAAGAAACCCGAGGGCAGGCAAGTGGTGGGCGTGCGGACCCTGCAACGACAAGGATAGAGATGACGCTCCTGAAGGCCGCAGTCTCCTATATTCGCTACCTCGCTGTTCTGATTGCCGCGATTGCCTTCGGCATCGTGTTGGACATGGAGAATTCGGATCATTTTCGGTCTGATCAAAGGCTTCAACTGATCGAGTCCAACAACGAGTTCCAATCGGCTCTTGAGCGCGCGATCAACGAGAAGATCCTGATCACCGAAGGAATTATGGCGGCATTCGCCTCCCGGCCGGATATGTCTCAGCGGGAATTCGAACGCGTGACAAGCCAGCTTATCCGGAACGTGGAAAATGTGATCAACGTCGCCGCGGCTCCGGACCTGGTCATCGAGTATGTCTATCCGTTTGCCCAGAACCAGGCGGCGCTCGGGCTTGATCTGCGCGAGCGGGCGGACCTCATGGACGCGGTCGAGAGATCCATTGCAACAGGTGAGACCATTATCGACGGCCCGATCGATCTGGTGCAGGGAGGGCGTGGTTTCGTCACGAGATCCGCAGTGTTCGGATACTACTCGAATTCTTTCGAAAACCAGTTCTGGGGCGTCGTATCGCTGGTGATCGACGCCGATGGGCTGTTCGAGACGGCCGGCCTCGCTGTCGAGAACCTCGACCTCGCTTACGTGGTGCAGGATCGGGACGGGCGCATCCTGTCTGGCTCCAGTGAGGTCTTGTTCATGGAACCGGTCTCCACCTCGGTGATCGCGCCCGGCGTGAACTGGATCTTGTCGATGGTGCCGTCGGATGGATGGCCGGGCGGGCCACCGGACCGGTATCAGATCTGGTTCATCGTGCTGGCCCTTGCAGCGCTGGTCATGGTGCTGATGAGGATCTTCCAGTGGGTCGTGGACCGCAAGGATGCCGCGGAAACGCAACTGTCCGAAGCCATCGAAGCGCTTGATGACGCCTTTGCGCTCTACGACAAATCCAGCCGTCTGATCATGTGCAACCAGCGTTACAAGGCGCTTTACCCCACATCCGCCGAACTGATGGTGCCCGGCACGCGATTTGAAGACATTCTTCGTCGCGGGGTTGAGACCGGGCAATATCCTTTATCCAAGGGCCGCGAGGAAGAGTGGATCGCGGAGCGCGTGGCGGCACAGCGGAACCCGGGCGAGATGCTTGAGATCAAGCTATCGGATGGGCGCTGGCTCCGCGTGGTCGAACGAGCCACGCCGTCAGGCAGTGTGGCCGGTCTGCGCGTGGACATCACGGAACTGAAGGAAGCGGTTGCAAGATCCGAGGCCGCGAATGCGGCCAAGACCGAGTTTCTGAATACGGTCAGCCACGAGTTGCGGACACCGTTGACGGTAGTACTGGGATACAATGCCTTCCTGAAAAAGCCGGACTCGCTGCCGAATTTCAAGAAAACGCAGAACCGGCTTGCGATAAAGGACTTCGATGGCGCGCAGGAAAGCCTTGAAAGTTTCAAGGCCGATCTGGAGAAATTCAGCAGGCAGATCGATGTCTCGGGCCGTCAACTGATGGGATTGATCTCCGGTATACTGGATATGGCCGCGATTGACGAGGGAACGCTGCAACTGCACTCGGATCGGCTGGAACTTGAGCCGATTGTCGATGAACTGGTGGAACAGTTCCATCTGGCCGCGTCGAAGAAGGGGATCGACATCATCGTCGAGACCGGTGCGCACGAGGTGCTGGCCGATCCATTGCGGCTGCGTCAGATCCTGCTCAATCTGATCGGGAATGCCGTGAAGTTCACCGATAGCGGGACCGTGACCGTGCGGACGGGATCGGATAGCGGGAAGACATGGGTCGAGGTGGAGGATACCGGCTGCGGGATCGCGCCGGATCAGATTGACCAGATTTTTGAGCGTTTCGTGCAGGTTGATGCTTCGAATAGTCGCAAACATGATGGCGTGGGCCTTGGCTTGCCGATTGCAAAACATCTCGCTGAACTTCATGGTGGCACCATCAAAGTGAGAAGTGTGGAGGGGCAGGGAAGCGTCTTCCGGGTGGAACTGGAAGCGCCACAACGGGAACGGGGGGCGGCGGCGCGTTGACAATAAATGCCCGATAATCGCCCGCTATGTTGACGATTGTGTCTTATTTAGGCCTGAATTTCGCGTCAGTTTTCGCAGGAAAACAATAATGGCCGGCGCTTGAACTGTCGCTGCCAAATGAGTGGTCGCCGAGGCAAAGAATGAAGAGAATCCGCAAGATTTCCCTGATGGCGCTGGTGGTTAGCAATACCGCTGTCGCTCTGGGTCTGACGGTTCTCCTTCACAACTGGGTTCCGTCCATCACGGAGGCGGGACCTGAGCGCTTCACACTGCTGTTCATGGTCACATCCGCACTGGTCGCGCTGATCACGGTGATCAGCATCGCCTATGCGAAGATTACCGATCCAAAAGTTGCTTCCGCGATGTCTGCGGCGTTTGACGAAGCGATCGGCCTGCGGGACCAGGCGCTAAGTGAACACACGATTGTCAGTGTTGCCAGCAGGGATGGCCGCATCAAGGAGGTCAATCAGAACTTCGTTAAGGCCTTCGGTTATGAAATCGATGAAATTGTCGGGCAGAGCCCCGCGATCCTTTATGGCGACAACGAGGACGAGCCGACTTACTCCGATGTCTGGGCCATTGTATCGGAGGCTGGCTATTGGCAAGGGGAGCAACACCTCAAAGCCAAGAACGGCAATATCGTCATTGTGCAGACAACGATCATCCCGCGTTTCGACAAGTCGGGCGTTCATGTCGACAGCATCTCGATCCGCACGGATCTGACCAAGGCCCGGGCGGAGGCCGCATCGGATGGCCGGAACGCGGTTATCGAAGGGCTTCCCGACGGTGTGATCGTGTATGACCCGGACAGCTTCGAGATCATCTATGCGAACAAGAACTGCCGGAAGCGTCTTGGCTGGCAGCAAGGTGATCTTGACGGCAAGAAGATGTCCGACACTTTCACCAAGTTCGATCACGATCTTTTTGAGCGCTACCTAGCACCGCTTTTGAATGGCGAAGAAAAGGAGGTGACGATTGAGGTTATGCACGATCAGGGACCGGTCGAGATCCTTACGCATTTCGATACCGGTCCGCATGGCAAACCCAGCCTGATTTCCGTTATCCGAGACATAACCGAGCGCAAGCAGGCCGAAAGTCTGAAGCTGAACTCGGTCTCGATGGTCAGCCACGAATTGCGGACGCCTTTGACATCCATCAAGGGCGCCTTGCGGTTGATCGAGTCCGGTGCGGTCGGGGAACTCAGCCCCGATATCCGCCGAATGATCTCGGTAGCGCACCGCAACAGCGACCGTCTTCTGGAGATCGTGAACGATATTCTGGCGCTTGAGAAAATCGACTCGGGCGAGATGAGCTTCGTCAACAAGCAGATGGACCTGCGCGACCTTCTGCAGGAAGCCGCGGAGGCCAATGCCGGATACGGAGAACAGTTCGGTGTGCAATACGCGGTGGCCGCCATGGATAAACCGGCCCTTGTTTGCGGCGATCAATCTCGATTGATGCAGGTGATGTCCAACCTGATGTCAAACGCGGCGAAATTCTCGCCCCCGGGTGCCGATGTGGATCTTTATATTGAGGACCGGTCCGATGCATGGCGGGTCTGTGTTGCGGACCATGGCCCGGGTATTCCCGAATCCGCGCACAAAACACTTTTCGACAGCTTTTTCCAGGTTGAAGGCACCAGCGAGCATTCCCGGCCCGGAACCGGGCTCGGCCTGACGATCAGCAAGAAGATCGTTCAACGCCATGGCGGCACGATTGCCTTCGACACACGGTTGGGCAAAGGCACCACATTCTACTTTGAATTAACCAAACTTGATGCGGGTGAGGCGGGCATGCTGATCGAAGCGGAAGCGGTTGACGCGCGCAATACGGCGGTGGCGTAGCAATAAGGCGTCAAGACGGACGCGGATGTGAGGGAGAGAGCATTGACTGAGCTGAAAACGATCCTGCATGTGGACGATGACGATGACATTCTGGAAATCGCCCGGATGGCGCTTGAGATGGTCGACAGCTTCACTGTGCACCAGTTCAACAATGGCTCGGCGGCTCTCGAAAAGATCGAATCCCTTGCTCCGGATCTCCTGCTGCTGGATATCATGATGCCGGGCATGACCGGTCCCGATCTTTGGGAGCAGATCAAGGGACGGCCGGATTGCCCAGAGATCCCGACGATCTTCATGACAGCGAAAGCCGAGGATTCCCTGTCGCAGGATCTGCTCAACACCGGTGCGCTCGCGGTCATTACCAAGCCGTTCGATCCTATGTCGCTCGGGTCGCAGATCCGTGCGGCATGGAGCTTGCTGGAAGACGCCTGATCCCGCGGTCGATCCCGGGATCAGGCGATTTCCAACCTTGGTTGAATCCCCCAATTTCCCACATTCACGCCCCACTTATGCCACTGTCGACATTTAGCTTTTAGTTAATGAGTGGTTAACTTTTGCGGCGCTAAAACGGTGTCGCGCTCTAGAAGCTGAGGCATTGAATGAAGATCCTGGCCGTTGATGACGATCCCGATTTCCTGACTCTGTTCGAGTCAACACTGACGCGACTGGGTTACGCCAACGTGACTTTTGTCACCTCTGGCGCCGAGGCGTTGGAGCTGTTGTCGAACACACAAGTACCGTTCGACTGCTTCATTCTGGATATTCAGATGCCGGAAATGAACGGGATCGAGCTGTGTGAGGAAATCAGGGCAATCCCGGAATACGAAGAAACGCCGATCGTGATGAACACGATCCTGGCGGATCGTGCCCATATCGATCAGGCCTTCGCCGCGGGTGCGACCGATTACCTGACAAAGCCGATCGACGAGATCGAGATCAACACCCGGTTGGGTGTTCTGCACACGCTTGTGCGCGAACGTCTCCGCACGCAGCACGCCATCAACCATGGCGGCGCGGATGTGTTTGCCACGCCGTCTTACCGCTTTGCCGATCAGATCCCTATGCGGCGCGTGGCCGGTACGATCGAGTATCTTGCGCTGGAAAACTATCTGAAAACACTCGGTGTGTTCCGGGCCTTGTCGACCAAGGCGGTGGGCTTCCATGTTCTGAACGGTCAGCAATTGTTCGATGAGGCCGGCCCGTCGATTTTCAGCGAAGTGATGATTGATGTGGCGACCTGCATCTCCGACTGTCTGAAGACAAGCAGCCGGATGATCAGCTATGCCGGCAAGGGCGATTTTGTCTGCCTGCTGTCGCGGGTCGAGGCGCTTGATGCCTTCGAACTCGGGGATACCCTTCGCATCAGCATCGCGGAATTCGGTCATATCTATGACGAGTTGAATATCCATCTGCCGATGGTTTCGGTCGGTCCTGCCGTTGGCTGCAAGGCGCTCCACATGGCCGCCCCGACCCGGATTCTGGACGAGGCGATCCTGAATGCCCGCTCGGCGGCGCGGCATTTCACCGGGTTCAGCCAGAGCATGGACAGGTGACGCGTCTGATCGGATCTTTCCCATGTCATCCATGACAGCCGATTCCGAAATGATCGCGTCTGTGGTCGGCGGCGTTCGGGAGCGGTTTCTCGAACGTCTCGGCGATCGTTGTCTGGAGATAGAGACGCTGATGCTGGCCATCGATGAACAGGGCCTTCAGCAGCGCTTGATCGACGAGATCGCCGGACGTGCCCATAAGACCGCCGGCGTGGCGCCGACACTGGGCTTTGAAGATCTTGGAAAGGTTGCCCTGGATGTCGAGGGGCGGCTCTCAAAGCCGCTCGATGCCGGTGGTTGGGCCGATTGCCGGCAGCGGATCGAGACGCTGCTGGACGAAATGGAACTCGCCCTGGATACGGCGCTCTGATGCCGACCGGCCCGACGGCCTCACTCCTGTTTGGTCGCTCATTGGCTCCTGACCGTCTTGTACCGAACGTTTCAGCCACTCACGAAGATCTCCGCATAGTTTCCGACTAAAAAACTCGGGATTGATTTATCCGATGAAATTAGTCACCCTTTGCGCGACTCGCGGCAAAGCCCATCGCCATGCCCTGGATAGATCCCGGAGAACTGGCCATGTGGTCCCGCCGCCAACGCTTCCAACGCGATCACGCTCCTTATCCGTCCGACAGGGGGGAGACCGTCTGGTCCGCACTCTGCCTCGACGGGTGTTGCGAAGCGGGGTTGGAGCCGATGCTGGATGCGCTGGAGCGCAGCAGTCCGATCCGGGATTTCAGTCATTCAAATACTGACGGCAACCCTAAGGATTATTCCCGATGAAACGACTTCTTCTGACCGGCACGGCTTTGGTGGCGGGGCTCGCAACCGTCGCCCAGGCGCAGGATGCAAGTGATGTGGTCAGCCACTATGCCGACATGGCGCAGGCGAAATACACCGACGCGCTGATCACCGCGGAGCGCTTGCAAGACGCGGTCGCGGCGCTGGTTGCCGAGCCGTCGGCCCAGAATATGACCGCCGCCCGCGCCGCCTGGATCGCCGCCCGCGTGCCCTATCAGCAGACCGAAGTTTATCGCTTTGGCAATGCCATGGTGGACGACTGGGAAGGCCGTGTGAATGCATGGCCGCTGGATGAAGGTTTGATCGACTATGTGGATGGCGCTTATGGCGGCGCGACGGATGAAAACGAATTCGCGGCTCTGAACGTGGTGGCGAATGCCAGTTTCACCCTGTCCGGAACAAATGTGGATGCCGCCGAAATCACACCCGCGCTGCTGCAGGATACCTTGCACGAGGCCGACGGGGTGGAGGCGAATGTGGCCACCGGCTATCACGCCGTCGAATTCCTGCTTTGGGGCCAGGATCTGAACGGGCACGGGCCCGGCGCGGGCGACAGGCCCTGGACGGATTATGCGGCGGGTGATGCCTGCACCGGCGGCAACTGCGATCGTCGGGCCGCGTATCTGATCGCTGCGACCGATCTTCTTGTCAGCGATCTTGAATGGATGGCCGCGCAATGGGCTGAAGGCGGCGCTGCGCGGGAAGAGCTGCTGGGTGACCCCCAAAGCGGACTTGCGACGATGCTGACCGGGATGGGCAGCCTGAGTTATGGCGAGTTGGCGGGCGAACGTATGCGTCTTGGCCTGATGCTGAACGATCCGGAAGAGGAGCATGATTGCTTCTCAGACAACACCCATAACAGCCATTTCTACAACGGGATCGGGATGCAGAATGTCTATCTCGGCGAATATATCCGTGTTGACGGTACGCTTGTGGCGGGTCCGTCCCTGTCCGATCTGGCCGCAGCGGTCGACCCCGAGCTTGACCGTGAGATGCGCACCCGCCTCTCTGATACGCTGAGGGCGCTGGGCCGGATCAAGACGGCGGCAGAGGCCGGGTTCGCCTATGATCAGATGCTGGAACGCGGAGACGATGCCGGGGAGGCCCTGATCATGGGCGGGGTGAACGGGCTTATCGCTCAGACCGAGAGCATTGAACGGCTGGTGGCAGCGCTCGATCTGGATCAGATCGCCTTCGAGGGCTCCGACAGTCTGGATAATCCCTCTGCCGTGTTCGAGTAACATGGGGAGTGGCGGCGTGAGATCTCGTCTCACGCCGCCCGCAACAGGTGCATTTCATGTATAAGGTCTTTCTTGCCTGCCTTCCCGTTGCCGTTGCTTTTGCCCTGCCGGCGCTGATTGCGGCGCAGACCGCGACGCCTGCGCCGGCTGACTGGTCGGGGCTTCGCGATGTCCATCTGGATATTGTTCCCCGCACCGAGGAGGAGGCCGCCCGGATCGCGGCCGTGACCGCCCTGACCGACGATTTCAGCGCCGCGCAACCCTTCGAGCAAAACTCCGGCGGTGCCGCGACGGTTCGAGCGCGGAACAACGCGGATGCGTTTTCGCAACCCTCGGCCAATCTCTCCTTTGAAGAGGAGCTGGATTTCCGCGTCGGCAACGGGCTTTTCCGGCGGCTCTGGGTCTCGCCACCGGCCTCCACCATCGCCAGCGATGGTCTGGGGCCGCTTTACAACGCGCGGTCTTGCCAGCGATGTCACCTGAAAGACGGTCGCGGACACCCGCCCGAGGGGCCGCAGGACAGCGCGGTCTCGATGTTTCTGCGCATCTCGATCCCGGGCGGTAGCCCGATGGACGAAATCGCAGGCTATATCGCAACGCAGGCCGACCCGAATTACGGCACCCAGTTGCAGGATTTCAGCCTGCCGGGCCATGCCGCGGAGTATTCGCTCGGCATTGCATACGAGGAAACCCTTGTCGAGCTGTCCGGCGGCGAAACGGCGCGCCTGCGCGCGCCGGTCTACACCGCGGAAGACCTTGGCTATGGCCCCTTGCATCCCGAGGCCATGCTGTCGCCGCGCGTCGCGCCGCAGATGATCGGGCTGGGTCTACTGGAAGCGATCCCGGTCGAGGATATTCTGGCGCATGCCGATCCGGAAGATGCCGATGGCAACGGTATCTCCGGACGTCCGCAGGTCGTGTGGTCCCTTGTCCACGATCAGCCGATGCTGGGCCGGTTCGGTCACAAGGCGGGCAACCCCACTGTGCTGGAACAATCCGCAGGTGCCTTTGCGGGCGATATCGGGATTTCGAGCCCGCTCCACCCCAACGGCTGGGGGGAATGCACGCCGGCGCAGACCAATTGCCGGCAGGCGCTTGACGGGGCCGACCCCGAACAGGACGGTGTCGAGATCGATCGGGTTGGTCTGGATCTGGTGACTTTCTACAGTCAGAATCTCGCCGTACCCGCCCGCCGCGATGTGGATGATCCGGAGGTGCTGCGCGGCAAGGAGGTTTTCAATACATCAGGTTGCGTCGCCTGCCACGTGCCCAGCTATGTCACCCATCGGCTTCAGGGCGATACGGCCCAGAGCTTTCAGTTGATCTGGCCATACACCGATCTGCTGCTTCATGATATGGGCGAGGGGCTGGCTGACAACCGGCCTGAGGGACGCGCCGATGGCCGGGAATGGCGTACCGCCCCGCTTTGGGGGATCGGCATGACGGAGACGGTTAGCGGGCATACCTATTTTCTGCATGACGGGCGCGCCCGAAACCTGTTGGAGGCCATCCTCTGGCACGGCGGAGAGGCGCAATCGGCACGCGATCAGGTGGTGGAAATGCCGCCCGAAGATCGGGCCGCCCTGATCCGTTTCCTGGAGAGCCTGTGATGCGGCTGGCTGTTCTTTGTCTGGCGCTGTTTCTGCCCTTGGCGTCGGCGGCCCAGCCCGCGTCTGACGTGATCGACGACATTCTCGACAATCACATTCTGCCCGGGTTCGAGGCTCTGGCGGCCGAAACCGGCGATCTTGCTGCGGCGGCCGAACGGGATTGCGATCCTTCCTCCGACGCTCTGCGCGCCGCCTATGGCGATGCGTTCGATGCGTGGATCCGCGTCAGCCATTTGCGCTTCGGGCCCGCCGAGACCGACAACCGCAGCTTCGTTCTTGCCTTCTGGCCCGACACGCGCGGGGCCACGCCCCGCAGCCTTTCCGATCTGGTCCGGGTCCAAGACCCGGTCATCGAAACCGCCGAAAGCTACGCAACCGTATCGGTGGCGGCGCGGGGTTTCTACGCTCTGGAGTTCCTTCTCTATGACCCCGAGATACGTACGCTTGAGCCCGCGGCCTATCGCTGTGCACTGATCCGGGCGGCGAGTGCCGATGCCCATGCAACCGCCGGCGCCATTCTGACCGATTGGCAGGAAACCCATGAAGGCCTGATCCGCAATGCAGGCGGCAATGACACCTATCAAAGCCGCGAGGAGGCCCTGCGTACGCTTTTCGGCGCGCTGGCCGAGGGGCTGGAGTTCACTGCCGATCTGCGCCTCGGCCGTCCCATGGGAACGTTCGAGCGTCCCCGGCCGCGGCAGGCAGAGGCGTGGCGCTCTGGGCGCTCGCTTCGCCATGTACAGATGTCGCTGATCAGTCAGGCCGATCTGGCCCACCGGCTGGCGGCCTCCCGCCCGGAGATCCGAGATCGGCTTGACCGTGCTTTTCAGCGCGCCATCACCCGGGCCGAGGCGCTGGACGATCCGGTCTTTGCCGGTGTCGAAACGCCGGCCGGACGTTTGCGGGTCGAGGTTCTGCAACAGGCCGTACGCGACGCCAATGGCGTTCTCCGGTCCGAGCTTGGGCCCGCTCTGGGCATCGCCGCGGGGTTCAACGCGCTGGATGGAGACTAGCATGCCGTCGCGCAGAGCGTTCCTTGCCGGTATCCTCGCCGCGGCATCGGTGTCCCGGGCTAGCTGGGCCGATGTGGGCGATCCCGGTTACCTGTCCGCCGCGCGGGCAACCGACGGCACCTATCGGCTTTGCGGGCTCACCCCGGACGGGCATCTTGTCTTTTCGCTTCCGCTGCCCGGCCGGGGCCATGCCGCCGCCGCCCATCCTCACTATCCTCAGGCGGTGGCCTTCGCCCGCCGCCCGGGCACATTCGCCGATGTGATCGATTGTGGGACAGGGGTGCATACGGCGCGGCTCGCCGCACCGCCCGGCCGCCATTTCTACGGTCATGGTACCTTTTCCGCCGATGGCGGACGGCTTTACACGACCGAAAACGATCTTGAGACGCTCGAAGGCCGGATCGGCATCTGGGATGCGGGCTCAGGTTACGCGCGCATTGGCGACATGCCGTCTGGTGGAGTTGGTCCGCATGATCTGCGGCGTCTGCCGGGCTCCGACGCGCTTGTCGTTGCCAATGGCGGCATCGCCACCCACCCCGATAGCGGCCGGGCCAAGCTCAACCTTCCGACTATGCGCGCCAACCTCACCTATCTGGACGACCGTGGCGCGGTGCTGGATCAGATCGAGCTGCCGGAAGCGCAGCGTCTGAACTCGATCCGGCACCTGTCGATCCGTCCTGACGGGTTTGTGGCGGCAGCGATGCAGTGGCAGGGCGCGGAGACGATCTACCCGCCTCTTCTGCTGCTTCACCGGTTGGGCGACGGAGCGCCGCAACTGCTTGAAGCCCCGTGGGAAATCCAGCGTGGTCTGCGGGGCTATGCCGGCAGTGTCAGCTTCTCCGGAAACGGTGCCGAGATCGCTATCACATCTCCACGTGGTGGCGCGATCCACCGGTTTGACGGCGAGAGCGGCGGGTTTCTGGGGGCGGTCGCGGCGGCCGATGTCTGCGGTCTGGGCCCGGCGCCGGGGGGCTTCGTCGCCTCTACGGGCGGTGGGGATATCCTGACAGTCGCTGGTCGGTCGGTGACCCGAACGCGCCACGACGCACTCCAGTGGGACAACCATCTGGTCAGCCTGACTTAGCGCGCGCGGCATCCCGCCGGGTCCCCGCCAACGGGATGGCAAGCGCACGGGCAGAGAACGACGGCACGGCCGCGTTTGCGTCAGTTGACGCTTTCGGCAGGTCGCTGATCCGCATTTGCGGCATCGTCATGATGCGGGCAGGCAACCATGTGTCCGTTGGCGACTTCCAGCAATTCGGGCCGCACCTCCGCGCAGTCGGGACGCGCAATCGGGCAGCGTGTGCGGAACACACATCCCGAGGGCGGGGCGAGCGGGGAGGGAAGTTCGCCTTCCAGCACGGGGCGATGCCGCGCGCGTTCAGCCTTCGGAGACGGGATCGGAACCGAGGAGATCAGCGCCTTGGTATAGGGATGGCGGGGATTGGCGATCAACTCGCCGGCTTCGGCCGTCTCGACGATCCGCCCCAGATACATCACCGCAATCCGGTTCGAGATATGGCGGACCACGCTCAGATCATGGGCGATGAACAGCAGGGACAGACCCATGTCGCGTTGCAGATCCTGCAACAGGTTCACCACCTGCGCCTGCACCGACACGTCAAGCGCGCTGACCGGTTCGTCGCAGACCACCAGTTCCGGTTCGGTTATCAGCGCCCGCGCGATGCCGATCCGCTGACACTGCCCGCCGGAAAACTCATGCGGATAGCGGTTGACCAGCGCGGGCAGCAGGCCCACCCGTTCCATCATCGCGCCGACCTTGTCCCGCACTTCGGATTTGCTCAGATCCGGGAAATGCGTAACCAGCGGTTCTGCCACGACCTGGCCCACGGTCATCCGTGGGTTCAGCGCCGCGAGAGGGTCCTGAAAGACCATCTGCACGTGGCGGCCATGGGCGCGGGTCTCGGCGGCCGACAGCCCGACCATGTCCTTGCCTTTCCACAGCACCCGGCCGCCGCTTACCGGAACGGTGCCCACGATGGCCCGGGCAAGCGTCGATTTGCCTGAGCCGCTTTCGCCCACAAGGCCAAGCGTCTCCCCCTCCTTCAATATGACCGAGGCGTTGGAGACCGCCTGTAGCTGGTCCGGCGGCGTCCATGGCCAGCCACCCCGGCGCGGGATCCCGAAGGTGACGCTGAGGTTCTCGACCTGCATCAGGATGTTGCTCATTACAGCGCCTCCCGGCTGGCATGACAGGCCCTGAACCGTCCGGTGTCGAACGCCTCCAACGGGGGCATGGTTTTCGTGCAGGGGTCGTGGGACAGCGGACAGCGTGGGCTGAACGGACAGCCCGGCGGCAGATCGGTCAGATCCGGCGGATCGCCCGGAATGGTCTCAAGCGAAGGCTGCGGCACATCGAGCCGTGGCACCGCCTTCAGAAGGCCAAGGGTATAGGGATGGGCCGGCGCCTCGAATACATCATCGGTGGGCCCGCGTTCCATCACCTGCCCGCCATACATCACCAGCGTTTCGGCGCAGGTGCCCGCCACGATCGCCAGATCATGGGTGATCAGCACAAGCGCCGTGCCGAAATCGCGCTGCACATCGGCCATCAGTTCCATGATCTGGGCCTGTACGGTCACATCCAGCGCCGTCGTCGGCTCGTCGGCGATCAGCAGTTTCGGACGGCACAAAAGCGCCATCGCCACCATGATCCGCTGCCGCATCCCGCCGGAAAACTCGTGCGGATACATCCGCAGACGCGACCGGGCATCGGGAATGCGCACCGCGTCCAGCATGGCGGCGCTTTCCTCCAGCGCGTCATGCTTGGATTTGCTCTGATGCAGCATCAGAACCTCGGCCATCTGGTCCCCGACCCGCATATAGGGGTTCAGCGAGGTCATCGGGTCCTGAAAGATCATCGCGATCTCGTTGGCGCGGATCCGGTTCAGCTTCGATTCCGGCAGGTTGAGGATTTCCTGGCCGTTGAACTGCACGCTTCCCTCGGCTTTGCCGTTCTTGGCCAGCAGACCGAGGATGCCGAAAGCCAGCTGCGTCTTGCCGGAGCCGCTTTCGCCGACAATCGCAAGCTTGTCGCCGGGCTCCAGCGTAAGGCTCATTCCGTTGACGGCGCGCACGATGCCATCGGGCGTATCGAAGCTGACCGTCAGGTCGGTGACTTCCAAAAGCGGCATTCGTTATTGATCCTTCGGGAAACGTGTCATCACCGATCCTTCGGATCGAGCGCATCGCGCAGCCCGTCGCCGACGAAGAAGAAGCCGAAGAGCGTTACGACAAAGAAAAACAGCGGGACCAGCAGCATCCAGAGCGTCCCGTTAACCATCTCTCCGGAGCCCTCGCTGATCAGCGCGCCCCAGCTTGTCAGCGGTTCCTGCACCCCAAGGCCCAGAAAGCTGATGAAGCTTTCGTAGATGATCATGGAGGGGACCAGCAGCGTCGCATAGACAATCACCACGCCCAGAAGATTGGGCACGATATGGCGCAGGATAATTGTGAAGGGCCCGACGCCCGTCGCTACGGCGGCCTCCACGAACTCCTTGTTGCGTAGCGTCAGCGTCTGGCCGCGCGCGATCCGCGCCATGTCCAGCCAGCTGACCAGCCCGATCCCGATGAACAGCATCAGCATGGAGCGCCCGAAGACCACTAGTAGCAGGATCAGCACGAACATGTAGGGGATCGACATCAGCACATCGACGATGCGCATCATCACATTATCCACGCGGCCCCCGAAATACCCGGCGACCGCACCGTAAAACGTGCCCACGATGACCGCGATGAAAGCGCCCACGATCCCCACCATGAGCGAGATCTGCGTGCCCTGCACGGTACGCGCGAACAAGTCCCGGCCCAAAGGATCGGTGCCGAACCAATGACCGGTCTCCAGCGATGGACGCCCCGCCTCGGCGACGCGGCCGAGCACGGACCAGTCGATCTCCTCATAGTCCCAGGGCGCGACGAAAGGTCCGATCACGGCGAAGAGGCCGACCAGAAGCAGAACGATCAAACCGCCGACGGCTGCCTTGTTGCGAAAGAACCGGGTGCGCGCATCCGCCCACAAAGACCGCCCTTTGACGGCGTCTTTGTGGGCCAGTTGGTCGGCGATGGCTCTGGTTGCGAGCATGGGTCTAATACCGGATTTTCGGGTCGATCCAGGCGTAGAGGATATCGACCACGAGGTTGAAGAAGATCGTAAGCGTGCCAAGAAGAACGGTAATGCCCATCATCACCCCGTAATCGCGGTTCAGCGCGGAGGCGACGAAGAACTGCCCGATGCCGCCGGTGGAGAAATAGATGTCGATCACCACCGATCCGGTGATCATCCCCACGAATGCGGGACCCAGATAGGAGATGACGGGCAGAAGCGCGGGTTTCAGGGCATGGCGCAGCACGATCCGGCGCATCGGCAGGCCCTTGGCCCGGGCCGTGCGGATGAAGTTCGAGGTCAGCACTTCCAGCATCGAGGCACGCGCGATCCGCGCGATGGAAGCCATGAAGCTGGTCGAGAGCGCGATGACCGGCAGGATCACATATTCGATCTGCCCGCCCTGCCAGCCGCCGCCCGGTAACCAGCCGAGCCAGAGCGTGAAGATCAGCACCAGGATCGGCGCCAGCACGAAGTTGGGCAGAACCTGCGCGCCGATGGAGATGCCGACAGCCAGATAATCCAGCCAGGTGTTGTGACGGATCGCGGCGATGATACCGAGGGTCCCCCCAACCAGCACGGCGACCACAAAGCTCCAGAACCCGTAGGTCAGCGTCACCGGGAAACCCTGCGCGATCAGGTCGTTCACATCCTGGTCGCGGTAGATGAAGGACGGGCCGAAATCGAAATCGCTGACGATGCCCCAGATATAGCGCCAGATCTGAACGTGAAACGGCTGGTCCAGCCCGTATTGGCGCTCAAGATTGGCCAAAACCGCGGGCGGTACGCCACGCTCGGTGGCGAACGGGCTGCCGGGGGCGGCATACATCAGGATGAAAGTGCCCACGATCAGGATCAGCAGAACCGGTATCGCGATCAGAAGGCGTTTGAAGATGAATGTGAACATCTGGAAAACGAAGCGCCGGGGCGGGTCGGATCACCCGCCCCGGCTGTTCATTATTCTGCTGCGACGCGGTAGATATCGCGGACGTACCAGTTGTTTTCCACGTTCTCCATCGGCCAGTTCCGGATCGTCGGATCCAGCACGAAGTTCTGCGTGTAATGGTAGATCGGGATGATCGCCATGTCCTCAGACAGGATCTGCTCGACCGCGGTGTAATTCGGCTGCGGATCGGCCATGGTGACACTTTCCGCCATCAGCCGGTCGACCTCGTCATTGGCGTATTTGCCGTCGTTGTTGGAGTTGTTCGAGGTCAGCAGGTCGAGGAAGGTCGACGCCTCGTTGTAATCCCCGCACCAGGCCGAGCGGGCGACGTCGAAGTTCTGGTTGCCCCTGATCTCCAGATAGGATTGCCATTCGAAGTTGTTCAGCACGGTGCTCACACCCAGGGGGCGCCACATCTGGCTGATGACCGTCGCGATCTGGCGATGGTTTTCCGAGGTGTTGTAGATCAGGTTCAGCTCGATCGGGTTGTCGGGGCCGTACCCGGCCTCTGTCATCAATTCCATCGCATGTGCCATCCGCTCTTCCTGGGTCCAGCTGGCATATTCAATTTCGGGCATCTCAAAACCTGCGGTCGCCCAGTGCGTGAAGTTGAAGGCAGGTGCCTGACCGGCCTGCAACACCTGATCGGTGATGACTTCGCGGTCGATCATAAGGCTGAGAGCGGTGCGAACGCGCCGGTCCTGAAGTGCCTCGTGCCCGCTTTCGGACTGGTTGATCGCATAGTAGTAGGAACACAGACGCGGGACCGAATGCGCAACATCGGGCATCTCGGCTTCGAGACGCGGATAGCTGCCTGCGGGCAGATCGTCCATCATGTCGAACTCGCCGGCCTGAAAGCGCGTCAGGGCCTGGCTGGCATCGTTGATGATGTATCCGGTAACCTCTGTGATGATCACATTCTCGGCTCCCCAGTATTCCGGGTTCGGAACCAGCCGGAAGAATTCGTTCACCGCAATCTCGTCCAGCATATAGGCACCGTTGGAGACGATGTTCTCGGGCGCTGTCCATGCCGCGCCGTGCTCTTCAACCGACGGTTGGTGGCTGGGCATGAAGGTGTAATGGACAGTCATCTGCGGGAAATAGGGCAGAGGCTGGGACAGCGTGACCTCAAGCGTGCGGTCATCGATGGCGCGGACGCCAAGCTCTTCCGGGCCGACTTCGCCCGCGATGACGGCGGCGGAGTTGCTGATCTGGCTCAGTTCGACATACCAGGCGTATTCGGAGGCGGTGGCCGGGTCGGCCGCACGCTGCCAGGAGGCAACGAAATCCTGTGCCGTCACCGGGTCGCCGTTGGACCAGCGGGCATCTTCACGAAGATTGAAAACCCAGGTCTGGTTGTCTTCGGAGGACCAGCTTTCGGCCACGCCCGGGCGCAGGGTGCCATCGGCGTTTTGCGTCAGCAGCCCCTCGAACAACTGGCGCGCGACGTGCCCGCCGGCGGTTTCCTCGATCAATTGCGGATCGATGGAGGGGAACTGATCCAGCAGGCGGTATTGAAAGGTTTGGTCCTCGGCCAGCGTTTCGCCGGTTACCGGGTGCGTCGCCTGCGCCCAGGCCGTGCTGCCAAGCGCAAACGTCAGAATGGTGGATGTGGTCAGAAGGCTAAGTCTCGTCATTTGGGTCTCCCTGTTGGTGGTCGCCGGGCGTTTCCGGACTCTGCCGGTTTGTGGCCTCGACTTGATCCCGGTATTTCCGCGAAACCTGCGGTTCACACACTAGTATACGTTGCGTCATTTCCGCTTTCGGCGGAAAAACTCCTACATGGTTGTCACGCAAGACCAGAATCGGAACAAACACTTTTCGATGTCGGACATCGAACTTCCGGTATCTAAGCACCTGAATGCGATATGCGGAAGCCCTGACTGATTTATTGTCCCGAATGAACAGATTGATACCGGTTCCGCGGGTTTCCTCGCCAAAAGCCGCCCGGTCAGTCTATTTTGGAGGCATCGCGATACATCACCCGATGCCGGCGCGTCCTTATCCACTCCGCAAGATCCTCATCGGACATGAAATGATCGCGATTGTATTCGTCCCGATGGAGGATTTCCTCGATCGGACGGCGCCAGCGTTTATAGGGCGACTGCGCGGGGGGACCGAACAGAAAGATATCAAGGACCGAGATCTCTTCGGGTATATTCAGCAAAGGACGCATAGCCTCCTGCGCCTCCTGCTGGCCGATGGCCGTCACCCACCAGACATTATAGCCCAGTGCTGCCGCGGCCAGATGGGCCGACATGGTCGATGCGGCGACCGATTGCAGCAAGATCCGTTCCGCATTTTCGCGATACATCCGGTCCAGATCGGATCCGTCATTCAGTACCGGAAAGGCATTGACCCACCGCATGTCCGAACAGACCACGACAAATCCCGGTGCCGTGGCCAGCCCGCGATAGTCCGGCGTCGGAAACTTCATCTTCGCCCTGGCGCGAAACCGTTGCTCGGCGACGAAGTAGTCCGCGATCTGCTGTTTCACCGCCGCGTCGCGCACGATGATGTACTGCCAGGGTTGCGCGTTGGCGCCTGACGGGCCGTGGCGGGCGGCTTCCAGAATCAGTTCGTAATGCGCCTCCGGCACCACGAAACCGGCGTCGAACTTGCGCACGGTCACCCGGTTGCGGATCACCTGCATCAGCGCGTCGTATCTGCTGCGGTCCCCGATCGGCGGCAGATCCACCTCTGCCTCGGCTTTGGCGAGGTCGACGGCAGGCGTGATGTCGGTTTCTGTCATGATGGTCTCCCGAAAATCTCATGTGTTTACCGATCCGCCATCCACCGCGATGGTCTGGCCGGTCACAAAGTCGCTGTCGTCGGAACACAGGAACAGCAGAGCGCCGATCAGATCCGCGGGTTGGCCATCGCGTTTGATGGCCCGCGAAGCCAGCACCCGGTCGCGGGTCGCCTCGATATGCGCCGCGTTTTCCAGAATGCTGGAGGACAGCGTAAGCCCGGGCGCCAGAGAGTTCACGCAGACGCCGTTTCCGCCCATCTCCCGCGACAGGGTCCGCGTCAGCGCCGCGAGCGCTCCCTTGGAGGCGACGTAATGCGCCATTCCCGGCATACCCTTCATCACCGTGCCGGAGGTGATGTTGACGATCTTGCCGCGCCGGCGTTTCTCCATCAGCGGTCCGATAGCGCGAATCATCCGCCAGGTCCCGCCGATATTCACCCTCATCACCTCGTCCCACAGATCGGGCTCGATCCGGTCATATCGCGCCATCGGCAGCCCGGCATAGAGGGCGGCATTGTTGATCAGGATATCGACCTGCCCGAAGGCATCCATCGCAGCGTCCGCAATCCGCTCGGCCGCACCCTCCCCGGTGATATCGGCATGCATGAAATGCGCGCCCGCCTGTTCCGCATCGGCGCCATCGGCAATGTCGACCACCAGAACCCCGGCCCCCTCCGCAATCAGCGCGCGGGCAAACTCGAGGCCCAGGCCTTTGGCCCCGCCCGTGATGACGGCGGCCTTGCCGGTCAGTCGTCCCATGCCAGTTCCGGTTTTTTCCCGGGGCCGTCCACGACCACTTCGCGCACAAAGAGATCGCTGTAATTGAGTGCGGCATGGCTGTGTTCGCGCATCATCGCCTCGGCGCGCGCAACATCGCGTTTCTTCAGCGCGTCGAAGATGATGACATGTTGCGAGTGGCCCACGGTCAGGCGCATGCGTTCCCGTCTGGGCTCGGTCGCCTTGAACATGAGCGACCCGAGCGAAGTCAGGGGCAGCATCGCGATCCGCTCGAATGTATGCGCGATCAACTCGTTGCCGCACCGTTTCATGATCGTTTCGTGAAACAGGATATTGGCCTCCTGATAAAGTTCCAGCTGTGATGCGACGGGGCCATCGCCGGCCAGCATGTCTTCGGACATCTTGATGGAGCGCGAGAGGTCTGCCTCCACTTCGGGGCTCATCCCGGTTTGCGCCATGGTGGCGGCGGCAAGCGCCTCGAGCGCCGCGCGCACGGCGATGGATTTTTCCACATCCGCGGTCGAGATCGAGCGGATCGTGAATCCGCGACCCTTCCGCTTTTCGATCAGACCTTCGGCCTGCAATGCGGCAAGGGCCGTGCGGGCGGGTGTTCGGGACACGCCAAGCTCGGCTGCAATCGCAGCTTCCGAAATCTTCTCCCCCGGCGGTCGATCGCCGTTGAGGATTTGCCGGCGGATGACCGCAAGCACATGTTCCACGCTGGATGCCATGCCCGATTATCGGATACGAAATTGCGTCTGTCGAGCTAATCTGGAGCGATATGGCATTTTTTTGCTTTCTTTTGGATACAAATTTGCCTCTAGTGGGGGAGGGACATCGCAAGGCCGCTTTGGGAGGAGAGGCCGGATCTGCCCCGCCGACACTGTTAAGCTTCTCTCATCGAAATCGGGATAAGCCTGTGTCGCCACCAGAGGGAGGAAGAGAATGCAAAGATTGGG
This sequence comes from Rhodophyticola porphyridii, assembly GCF_003688285.1. Lineage (GTDB taxonomy): Bacteria > Pseudomonadota > Alphaproteobacteria > Rhodobacterales > Rhodobacteraceae > Rhodophyticola > Rhodophyticola porphyridii. The sequence continues at coordinate 88,436 of NZ_RCNT01000008.1, read as the reverse complement.
TATCTGTGCCGCTGCCGCTTTGGCCTTGTCGACAGCCGCGCCTCAGGCCGAGGAGTTGAGCCTGGCCTATTTCATGGGGCCCGGTCATCCGATGAACGCCGCCGTCTTCACACCGTTCGCCGAGGCTCTGGCCGAGGTTTCGGGCGGAGAAATGACCGTGCAGCAATACCCCGGAGGGGCGCTGAATTCGGCGCCACCCCGCCAGTACGGAATTCTGCTCGATGGTGTGGCCGATATCGTGTTTGCCCTGCCCGGTTACACCGGCGAGGTGTTCCCGATGACCAATGCCGTCACGACCCCGGGCGTTTGCGGCAGCGCGTCCGAATGCACGCAGGCATTGCTGCGCGCGCGCGATGTGCTGGAACAGGAATACGAGGCCGAGGTGCTGGCGATCTGGGCCAATGCGCCGCCGGTTCTGATCACCCGCGACAGGCCGGTGCGCAGGCTGGAGGATCTTGACGGGATGCTGATCCGTGTCACCGCCAGCCAGGATGCGCCTTTCGTCGAGGCGCTTGGGGCCTCCGCCGTGGCGCAGCCGGTGAATGTCATCAACCAGAACCTGACCAACGGTGTCATCGACGGAATCGCCATCGGGCCGTCGGGCATCCCCTCCTTCAATCTGCATGAGCCGGCGAATTACATCACCACATGGTTTCCAGGTTCCGGCTCGGCCTTTGTTCTGCTGATGAACCGTGAGGTCTATGATGGGTTGAGCGATGAACAGCGTGGCTGGATCGACGCGGCCGCCGATGATGCGCTGTCGATCGCCGGAGGCGAGTTCTACGACCGGGCCGCCGCCCGCGGGCTGCAGATGGCCGCGGAGGCCGGGGTCGAGATGATCGAGATCCCGGAGGAGGAACGCGCCCGATGGAACGCGGCCATTGCCGACACACTGTCCGAGGTACGGGCCCAGAATGCGGGACCGATGACCGTGGGTGAAGTCATGGACCTGATGATGCAGCCGGACGGCTGATCCCCCGTGCCGCGTCAGACACCATCCGCGCTGTTATGGGTCGACCGCCAGCTTGGGCGCCTGTCCGGGCTGGTGGCGATCCTGGGCGCGCTCGCCGTTCTGGGGCTGATGTTCGTCACGCTGACGGCGGTGCTCTGGCGCTATGCCCTGAATGATCCGATTTTCGGGATCAGCGACATCTCGACCATGACGCTGATCGTCGTGGCCGGGGCATCGGTCTGTTATGGTGCGCGTCACGGGGCGCATGTATCCGTCAACGTGATCGGAATGGTCGCGGGCCGCCGGCTGACCCGGTTCACTGACGCGCTGATGCGGCTGATGGCCTTTGGTATTCTGGCCCTGGCAAGCTATGCGCTGGCCGACAAGGCCTGCGGCGCGGAACGTGCCTGTCTCACCAACAACATGTCCATCGTGCATCGCCCGTTCTACTATTTCCTGTCCGCCACGATGGGCCTTTTTGCCCTGAATGTGCTGCTCCAGCTTGTTGTCGGTCTTTATCATCTGGATGGCGACGACCCGAACGAGATTGCTGACTGATGGACGGAAGCCTGATCGCGCTTGTCGGCTTCATCGCCCTGTTCGCCTGTCTGGTGATCCGCATGCCGGTGGGCATCTCGATGATGCTCGTCGGCACAATCGGCATCTATGTGATCCGCGAACGCGCGGCGATCCCGAAACTTGCGGGCGAAATCTTCAACGAGGCATCGAATTACCCGCTCACGATCATTCCGCTTTTCGTGTTGATGGGTAACCTTGCCGGCGTCTCGGGCATGAGCCGGGATCTCTATTCGGCGGCCCATAGCTGGCTTGGCCACCTGAAGGGCGGGCTGGCCTCGGCCACGGTGGTGGGCTGTGCGGGGTTTTCGGCGCTGTCAGGGTCGTCTCTGGCCGCGGCACTCACCATGGGCCGCGTCAGCCTGCCGGAAATGCAGCGCTACAATTACGACAATGGCCTTGCCACGGGCTCTATCGCCGCGGGCGGCACCCTTGGTATCCTCATCCCGCCCTCGGCCGGCTTCGTGATCTACGCCATCCTGACCGAAGAGAGCATCGGACAGCTTTTCATGGCCGGGGTGATCCCGGGTCTGATGCTGACCGCGCTTTTTGTCGTCGCGATCTGGCTGGTCGTGCTGCGCAATCCCGAAAAGGCCCCGCGTGGTGCCGCGATCGTGCCGCTCAGGGAACGGTTTCAGGCGATGCGCCGCGCCTCCGCCATTGTGAGCATCATCGTCATCACCATCGGCGGCATCTATCTGGGTGTCTTCTCGGCGGTGGAGGCGGCCGGAGTGGGCGCAGCACTGGCCTTCGTGATCACCGCCTTCCGGGGCCAGTTGACCCGTGCCAATGTGATCGAGGTCTTCACGAGCACACTCAAATCCACCGGCACGGTCTTTTTGATCCTTTTCGGCGCATTCGTGTTCAAGAGCTTCATCGGTTTTTCCGGCGTCACCTACGACCTGTCCCTCTGGGTTGAGGCGCAGGGCTTCACGGGGATGCAGGTGGTGCTGATGTTCCTGCTGATCTTCATCATTCTGGGCATGTTTATGGACGGCTTCGCGATCCTCGTGCTGACCGTGCCGCTTGTGCAGCCGATCATCGAGCCATTGGGCGTGGATATGATCTGGTTCGGGGTGCTTATGGTGATCTGTCTGGAGATGGGCCTTATCTCGCCACCCGTGGGTGTGAATGTCTTCGTCGTCAAGGGCATTGCGCCGGGGGTTCCGCTGAACACCATATTCCGCGGCATCTGGCCGTTCTGGTTTGCCATGCTGCTGGCCGTGATCCTGATCGTTGTCTTTCCGCAAATCGCGCTGCTCCTGCCGCAAACCATGTTCGGCTAGGGCTTCGGCGTTCCATCAGGGAGTTGTGATATGAAAATGGGTGAAAACATCATCGCCGCAAGCGACACGGCGCCGTTCTACGGCGTTGCCAATCCCGGCGATGTGGGTCTCGCACCGCCCGCCTTGCGTCTGGGCGACGCGGTGCGATGCTGGGTCCGGTCGCTGTCCGGGTTTCAGAAAGAGGCTCTGGTGATCTCGGCGCGTTCCGGGCTGATGTGGCGGCTGGTCTCCGATGAGGGGGCCTATCTGAACGGCCACGACGCCGCCCCGTGCCCGCTGGCCTTCCTCACCACCGGCATGATCGCGAGTTACATGAACGAGATTACCGCACTTGCGACGCGGGAGGGGGTCGCATTGCACAAGCTGCGGCTGATCCAGGACAATTTCTACACCATGAAGGGCTCCATGCGGCAACGCACGATGACCGGCGGCGCGCTTCCCGTGGAACTGGAAGTGCAGGTCGATTGCGATCTGGAGGACGGCGCTCTGGCCGAGTTGCTGAGCAATGCAGTGCATGCCTCGCCACTGAACGGGCTGATGCGGGGCAAGCTCGACAGCCTGTTCACGCTGACACGGAATGACATGCAGATCCCCACCGCCGAAGCGAAACAGCTCGATGGCGCGCCCGTTCCCGACCCCACGGGCGCCGGTCCGGTGCCCGCGCCCACCGAGCTGACCCTGATCGAGCGCCTTGGCATGACGCCGGTGAAGAAGGTCCGCGGCGGGACCGCAGGTGCCGCAACCAGTCTGACCGATGAACAGGACCGCACGCTGAACCCCGGTGCGATCTGCACGCTCCGCGACGATGGGATCAAGGAGATCGAACAACGGCTTTACAGCCCCCATGGCAGCGTCTTCCGCTTTCTGAGCGAAGAGGCCCCGGTGGCCGGCGGGCAGGGGCGCGCGCCCGATGCGGTCAGCTTCATTTCCGCCGGGATCGGCTTTTGCTTCATGACCCAGTTTGGTCGCATGGCTTCGATGGAAAACCTCGATCTGCCGAGCTATTCCATCGTGCAGGATACGCATTTTTCCCTTGGCGGGGCGTCGGGCGGCACCGGCAAGGCGGGCACGGCCGATCCGGTCGAGACCCATGTGCATCTTGTGACCAGCGAGGCCGACGAGGCTGCCCGTGACATGCTGGATGTGTCCGAGCGAACTTGTTTCCTCCATGCGTTCTGCCGCACCGATCTGAAGACCAAGCTGAAGATCACCCGGGTCTAGACCTCGCGCCCGACCGCCATCGCCAGAATCGCCCCGGGGTTTTCGATGTCGTCGCCGACCCAGGCCACGAAACCGTCTGGCCTGACCAGAATGGCATGCGCAGCGTAATCCAGCCGTTCATCCGCATAGCTGTCGGTCACGACCGTCAGCGGCACCGAGAGCTCGGCGGCGGCGGCCGTCATCTCGCCTGCCAATCCCGGCCTGTCAAAGGCCAGAAGAGTGAAGCCTGATCCCAAGGCGTCATAGGTGGTGCGCCCGTCGCTCAGACTGCGGGGGGCCAGATGATGCCCCGGGCGCGCCTCGAACCGATGATCGCCCCGCGCGCCGGGATGGCCCGACCCCGCAACGATGGGGGAGCCTTCGTAATGCGGTTCGAACGCCACGATCTCGGATGCGCCTTCGGGCCGGGCGAACCAGGCTTTTCTGAACGCCTCCTCGTCCTTTTCGGGGCTGTAGCGCGCCAGAAATGCCCGATCCTCCTTGATGAACCGTTCGATGAAATCGCGCGCGGTGGAGGCAAAAACCGGGCGGCGTTCTGCATCGAAACTGTCCAGCAACCGCTCACCAGCCCAGCCCTGCAACGCCGCGGTCAGCTTCCACCCCAGGTTTCGCGCATCCTCGAACCCGGTATTAATCCCGTAGCCGCCGTAGGGCGGATGGCTGTGGGCCGCATCGCCGGCGATGAACACGCGACCCTTGCGATAGGTGTCGGCCAGCGCCACGCGCAGATCCCAGAACCCGGTATGCGTGATCTCCAGATCGAACGGGTGGCCAACGGCCTTGTGCAGGAACCCGGCGGCGTCGAAGGTCTCTTCCGTCGTGCCCTCGGGCACCGGCGCGTGAAAGAACCACTCCCGGCCCAGATCGACCCGGCCCAGAAACAGCCAATAGCCATCCAGCTCGGGGCTGATCGCGTTGTAGAACGACCGTTCCGCATAACGTTCACCCAAGAGCCGATGCAACTCGGGGGAGCGGAACACCAGCAGCGCCATCCGCCGGTCATGATCCGACAGGCTCTGCGTGATCCCCGCCGCATCGCGCGTGGCCGATCGGCTGCCGTCGCAGCCCACCGCAAATGCGGCCCGCAGAACCCGCCGGCCGTCGCCCCTGTGCTCGGCGATCTCGATCGTCACACCGTCGCCATCCTGCGACAGCCCGTCGAAAAACCAGCCATAGAAGGTGTCGATGATGTCGATGCGCGCGGCGCGGGCCCGCAGAACCCGCTCGGTCTCGTATTGCGGCAAGCGGTCCAGCGCCTGCCCGTAGAAGGGCTGTACCTTTTCCCTCGGGAACCAGTCGTAATGGTAATCGCTCAGCAGTGCGCCATAGGTCACCAAGCCGCCATTGGCCACGCCGCGGGGCACCACACGGGCTGCGCGCAGTTCGGGCTCGCAGCCCCACGCATCGATATTTTCCAGCGTCCGCTGTGTCAGGTTCTGGCCTTTCGGGATCGGCTGCGGCGCGACATGACGCTCCACCACCGCGACACGCAGGCCGCGCTGACCCAGATCGATGGCCAGCCCCATGCCCACCGGTCCGCCCCCGACGATGATGACATCGTGCTGGGTCATGCGACACCGGGCTCCATGAAGATATGCTTGGTTTCCAGAAAATCGTGGAGGCCCTCGGGCCCGTGCAACCGGCCCAGTCCCGACTGTCCGTAGCCGCCGGTTTCGGCTTCCGCGAACAGTCGCAGATGCGCGTTGATCCAGACCGTGCCGGCCCGGACCGCCCGCGACATTCGCATCGCGCGGGCATGATCGCGGGTGAAGACCGAGGCCGCCAGCCCGTAGACCGTTGCATTGGCTTTGGCGACAGCTTCGGCCTCGTTCCCGAAGGTCTCGAAAGAGATGATCGGGCCGAACAGTTCCTCCTGCACAAGCGGGGAGTGCACATCGTCGATCCCGAAGAGAGTGGGTGTCAGGAACGCGCCTGTTTCCAGCGGCCCGCCTTTCAGCATCATCCGCCCTTCATCTCCGGCCTGCTCGATCAGTCGCATCAGGCGTGCCTGATTGGCGGTGTCGATCAGCGCACCCATCCCGCTTGCCGGGTCGGCGCCGGGGCCGACGCGCACAGCCTTCAAGGCCGCTGTCATCCGCTCCGCGAAATCGACGGCGACGCTGTCGTGGACCAGAAATCGCGCGGCGGCGGCACACATCTGACCGGCAATCGCCAGCGAACCGTGGGTCAATTGCCGCACCGCCAGATCCAGATCGGCATCCTCGAAGATCACCGATGGCGCCTTGCCGCCCAGTTCCAGCCCGACCCGCTTCAGCGTGGCCGCAGCACCTTCCATGATCTTGCGCCCCGTGCGGCTCGACCCGGTGAAACTGATCACGTCGATCAGGGGCGAGGCGACCATGGCCTGCCCGACCTCGATTCCGTTTTCATTGACCGAATTGACCACGCCCGCAGGCAGGGAGGGGCACTCGGTCAGGCATTGCATGACCCGCGCATGCACCAGAGGTGTCTGCGCGGCAGGCTTGATCACCGCGGTACATCCCGCTGCCAGTGCAGGGGCCAGCGATCGCACCAAAAGCGTGACCGGCGCGTTCCATGGCACGATGATGCCGGCAACTCCGGCCGCTTCGCGGTGAAACAGGGATATCTGTCCCGGCGCCATTTCCTGCATCGAGCCCCGGATGTTGCGCGTGAGCCCGGCATAGTAACGGCTCTCGGAGATGCCAGCCATGGTTTCACCCATCGCCTCGGACCGGAGCTTGCCATTTTCCGCGACGACCAGATCGGCGATGTCATCCTTCGCCTCGGCAAGCCGGTCCGCGAATTCATGCAGCAGCTGCGCCCGCAACCGGGGGGAGGCCGCCCACACGCCATCGTCAAACGCATCCCGCGCGGCGGTTGCCGCCTCATCGGCCAACGCGGCGTTGCCGGGGATGTAACTGCCAAGTGGGGTGTCATCGGCGGGGTTAACGCTCGGGCGCGGGGGCGCGCCATCGTCGCGCCAGAGCCCCCCGATGTAATGCTGCGCCAGTTGTGTCATTGCCGATCTCCCCCGTCCCTCGGGCAAGCATCGCCCGATGGCTCCCCCAGGTCCAGAAGGTTCCTGCAAAAACGCTTTAAATATCTGTTTTCACGGGATTGGGCGCACCGTTTTCAGATGCGTAAGCCTTGGCAATGCGCCCGCGCTGGTCCTGCGTCCCGGGTCAGACCGTCCCGCCGAGTGAGCCTTCCAGCGCGACCAGTTCCTGCCCACCGGCCATCATGTCCTGCAATTCTTCGGGCGTGATCTGCCCGCGTTGCGCGGTGCCGAGCGTGGTGCCCCGATTCAACACCGTGAACCTGTCGCCCACAGCCATCGCATGGCGGACATTATGGGTGATGAACACAACCGCGATGCCCTTCTTGCGAACCTTGTCGACGGTGGCCAGCACATTGGCGGTCTGCCGGACGCCAAGCGCGCTTGTCGGTTCGTCAAGGATCAGCACCTTGGCCCCGAAATGGACCGCCCGGGCAATCGCGACCGTCTGACGTTCGCCGCCGGACAGCGTGCCGACCGCCTGATCCGGCCCGCGCAGGTTGATGCCCATCTTCTTCATTTCCTCCATGGTCACGCGGTTCGCGTGATCGTGGTCGAACAGCCTGATCGGCCCGATCCTGCGCAGCGGCTCGTTTCCCATGAAGAAATTGCGGCTGACGCTCATCAGCGGAATCATCGCGAGATCCTGATAGACCGTTGCAATCCCCGCCGCGATCGCGTCGCGCGGATCGTCGAACTGCATCGGTTTGCCTTCGAAGAAGATCTCACCTCTTGTGGGTTTGTGAACACCCGACATGGTCTTGATGAAGGTCGATTTCCCCGCGCCGTTATCGCCCAACAGGCAATGGCATTCGCCGGGATAGACCTCCACCGTGACGCCGTTCAGCGCAATGACCGAGCCGAAATGCTTCTCGATATTCTTCATCTCGACGATGGGTGCACGTCCGGTAGCCATCTCAACGCTCCCCCGTGATGATGCGGCGAATATAGGTGTTCAGGATGACCGCAAAGAGCAGGATGACGCCAAGGAAGACCCGGAACAGGCTCGATTCGACGCCGGCAAAGAACAGTCCCTGCTGCACCACGCCGAAGATCAGCGCGCCCAGAGCGGCCCCCACGACAGAACCGTAGCCGCCGGTCAGAAGCGCGCCGCCGATCACCACCGCGATGATCGCCTCGAATTCTTTCAGAACGCCGCGATCAGCCCCGGCGGAGCCGAACTCCATCACCTGACAGGTGGCGAAGACGGTTGCGCAAAAGGCTGTGAACATGAACATCAGGATCTTCACGCGGTTCACTGGCACCCCCACATAGCGCGCCGCCTGGGCATCGCCGCCCGCGGCAAAGATCCAGTTGCCAAACCGGGTGCGGGTCAGCACGATATGCCCGAAAATCACCAGCGCGATGGCCCAAACGATCAGCATCGGAATGCCATCGATCACCGGTTCGCCCGCCCGGTTGCCCCGTTCGAACACGTCGATCAGGCCGAGATCGGCAAGCCAAACGAAAATCGGCTGTCCGATCTCGCCCCCGAAAATCGGCGCAAGCCAATCTCCTTCGGCGGCGTCGTCGATTCCGCCGATGATGGTGCGCCGTTCGATGGTCTGCGGAAAGAAGATGGTGAACCCGCGGAGGATGAACAGCGCCGCGAGCGTCACGATAAAACTGGGCAGGCCGGTCTTGATCACGATGTAGCCGTTCAGTGCCCCGATCGAGATGCAGAGCGCAAAGGTTGTCAGGATCGCCATCCAGACGGGCCAGCCCAGCGTGACCGAGAAAATCGCGATGGACATGCCCGCGAAGCCGATCATCGAGCCGACGGACAGGTCGAACTCCCCTGCGATCATCAACATGCAGGCACCGACCGCGATGATCATGAACTGCGCCGAAACCGTGGACCAGTTCATGATGCCCTGCGCATTGAACATTCCGCTATCGGCGGCAAAAAGCAGAAAGAAGGTGAATACCGCCACCGTGCCGACGATCCCGCCCAATTCGGGCCGGATCAGGGCCTTTCGGAACCCCGACATTTCCTTGACGCGTTCGTCTCCTGTTGCCGTGTCGGACATCTCTTCCTCCCCCTTCACGTGTCAGGAATGGCGCGACAACCCTCCCGTCGCCGCGCCATCGTATCCTTGGCCGCTCAGCGGAACTCGCCGGCGAACTCTTCAACCAGTTCCAGACCGTCTGCGGTTATGAAGCCGGGCCCGGAGTTGATGTTGTTGCCCGGCAGCACGCCATAACGATGGTAGTTGGTCAGCACGACAACAGGCAGATAGGCCTGCAGGAAGGGCTGCTGGTCGATACCCCATTCGATGACGCCATCGCGGATCGCCTGAACGATATTGTCGCCCAGATCGAAGGTGCCGAAATAGATGTCGCCGGCCATGCCGTTGCTTTCCAGCGCCAGAATGGTCGGGTCTGCCGAGGTCGGCCCGAGCGTCAGGATCGCGTCGGTATCGGGATTGGCGTTCAGATAGGCCAGAACCCGGTTCTGGATTTCCGACGGGTCGGTGCCACTGTCGATCATCGAGTCGCCCAGATCTACGCCCAGACCGTCAGCAAAGCCCTGGCAACGCTCCGCGACGACCGGGTTGGAGATGACGTGGTTCACGCACAGGAAGGAGGTTACCCCGTCCCGCGCGGCCCGCTGGCCTGCGGCCAGTCCCGCATCGTATTCGGGCTGTCCCACATACATCAGCGCCCCCACCTCGGCGGCTTGTTCCGGGGTGCCGGAGTTCATGATGATCACATCCACTCCGCTGTCCACGGCGGCCCGGATCGGGCCGGAGAGCACATCGAAATCCGCCAGAGTGGTGATGATGCCGTCTGGGCCCGACGCGGTGGCCTGTTCGATGATGCGCGCCATATCGGCGATGTCGCCGGTGGGCGGGTTGCGGTACTCCACCTCGACGCCCATCTGCTCGCCCGCCAGCGCCAGCGCATTGCGGATCGTGTTCCACCAGCTGTCGCTGTCGGGCGCATGGCTGACCAGAACATAGCGCTCTCCTTCGGCGGCGGCCTGACCGGCTGCCAGAAGCGGCGCTGCGGCGACAAGTGCAGTCATCGCGGCCGTTTTCAGAAATGATGTCATTGGTTCCTCCCTAGAGTTTCCCCGCCGGCGGACACGGGCATTCGCGGTCTTCTCCGCCTTGGCGAAATCGTAACCACGAATCGCGCCAGTTTGCAACCGGTTGCAAAAATGGGTAGAGCAAGGCATGGTGATTTCGGTCTTTTTGTATGAAAAAAGGGATGGGAAGCTTTGCAATCGGATCACGGGGACGCATGGCCGTAACTCTGAAAGATGTCGCCGAACGTGCCGGCGTGTCGCGCTCGGCGGTGTCGCGCACGTTCACCGAAGGCGCTTCCGTCTCAGACAAGACCCGCCGCAAGGTGGAAAAGGCCGCCGATGAACTGGGCTACAGCCCCAATGCGCTGGCCTCCAGCCTGACAACGGGCCGGACCAAGCTGATCGGCCTTGTGTCGAACAACTTCCACAACCCGATCTTTCTGGAGGTGTTCGATCTCTTCACCCGCGGCCTTCAGGACCGTGGTCTGCGCCCGCTTCTGGTCAATCTCAGTCACGAAGTCGAGCCGGCCAATTCGGTGCGGATGCTGCGCCAGTATTCCGTCGACGGGGTGATCGTCGCCTCCTCCACGCTGCCGCCCAGCTTCGCCAAGGCGTTCCGCGATGCAGGCGTTCCGGTGGTCCATTCCTTCGGTCGTCGCGCGTCCATGCCCGAAGTGCATGTGGTCGGCATCGATAATCAGGAATGTGGCCGGATGGCCGCGCAGACCCTGATCGATCGCGGCTACACCCGCGTTTCATTTCTGGGCGGGCCGGAACGGGCCACCTCGACGCAGGATCGCCTGATCGGCTTCATGGATGTGATGCAGGGCCACCCAGGCATGACGGTCAGCCACAGTTTCGCATCCGATTATTCGTTCGATGCAGGCCGTGCGGAAATGATCAGGTTGCTGACCTCCGACCCGGGAGAGGCCTATTTCTGCGGTGACGACGTGCTGTCCATTGGCGCGTTGAGCGCGGTGAAGGATGCCGGGCTTTCAGTGCCCGGCGATATCGGGATCATCGGCTTGAACGACATGGAAATGGCCGGTTGGGAAAACATCAACCTCACCACCATCCGTCAGCCCATTGGCGAGATCATCAATTCCTCCATCGAACTGGTTGTGGCCACCGTCGACAAACCCGACCGCACGCCGGAGGCGCGGCTGTTCCCCTGCCGGATCGTTGAACGTGGAACGCTGCGCCCGCCAGTTCGCAAGGTCTCGCCATGAGCTTTCCGCCCTGACCGCGCCGGAGGGCAGCGGCCCTCGCTCGGCATGCGCGACCGGACGATCCGGCCGGGACTTCTGCCACGCGGGTCTCGCCAAATGCGCGCGGGTGGATATGAGCCCGTCAGCGAAACATGGGTGGCCGCGCATCCACCCATTTTCCTTCGGCCTTGCCACTTTCGGCCACCGCAAATACAGCCGCCATGGATCGCAAACCGTCCTCCGCGCGAGGGTAGAGATTGGCCGCCGGATCCATTGTCCGGCCTTCTTTCCGTGCCTGGATCGCTTCGGCCAAATCCTTGTAGATATTTGCAAAAGCGAGTGGCATACCTTCCGAATGGCCGATGGTCACCCGGCTGGCGCGATCTGCCTCCGGGCTGAGACCTGCTTCGCCGCGCTCGATCACCTGCAGGCGCTGTCCCAAAGGCATGTAGTACAACTGGTTCGGCTGCTCCTGCGCCCATCTGAGCCCGCCCGTCTCGCCGAAAACCTGCAATGTCAGACCGTGCTGCCGCCCGATCGCCACGGAACTGGTCCAGAGCCGGCCTGCCGCGCCACCGCTCATACGGAAATTGACCATGGCGTCATCTTCCAGAACTCTGCTGCCGATCGCGGAAATCGTATCGGCGCTCAGGCGTTCAACCTCCTGTCCGGTCACGAAAGATGCCATATGCATCGCGTGAATCCCACAATCTGCAAACTGGGCCGAGACACCCGCCTGTGCCGGATCGTAGCGCCACCGCACCCGCGGATTATCGGCATCCGCGGCATCCGCATGGTGCCCGTGCGCAAACTCCGCCACCACCACGCGGATTTTTCCGATATCGCCGCGGGCGACCATGGCTTTCATGTGCCGGACCAGCGAATACCCGGAATAGCCGTAGTTGACGGCACAGATCTTTCCCGTTTCTTTCGAAATGTTTACAATCTCTTCACCTTCCGCCACGGTCATCGTCATCGGTTTTTCGCAAAGCACGTGAAACCCGCCTTCGAGAAACGCTTTGGTGATCTCGAAATGCGTGGCATTCGGTGTTGCGACGGTGACCAGATCGACCCTGTCGTCGCGCGTGCGCTCACCATCCAGCATTTCGCGCCAGTCGCCATAAGACCGATCCACATCCAGTCCCAGGGCCCGGCCATATGCGCGCCCGGCATCGGGCCGGTGATCCAAAGCGCCGGCCATGAACGAGAACTCGCCATCCAGCCCCGCGCCAAGACGATGTGCCGGGCCGATTTGACTGCCTTCGCCGCCGCCGATCATACCCCAGGTCAGTTTTGTCATCGCGCACCTCTTCAGTTGAAGCCGATGGATGTAAGATACGCGCGATTGGCCCGCGCATCGCCAACGGGATCTGGGTCCAGCGTCGGATCGCAATCCTGCTCGACGGTGCACCAGCCCTCGAACCCTGCATCCAGCAGCACCTGCCTGACGGCGCGGAAATCCACATCGCCCAGACCCAGATTGCAGAAGATGCCCTGTCCGCAGGCCTCGTAGAAACCGGTGCGCCTTGCAATCACATCGGATTTGACGGCCGGATCTATGTCTTTGAAATGCATGTAGGAAATTCGCCCCATATGCCGTTTCATGAACGATATGGGGTCGAAACCGGCATAGGAGTGGTGGCCGGTATCGAAACAGATTTTCAGGATATCTTCATCTACCTCTTCCAGTAGCCGTTCCAGCTCCGGCTCGAAATCCATGAACCCAGCGGCATGGGCGTGGATGCCCACGGTGAGCCCGTACTCCTCGGCCCCCATCCGGGCAACCGTCGCAACCCGGTCCCGGAAGCCCGCCCATTCATCAGGCCCGAGCTGTTCGGCCTCGTCCGGCCGGCCGGCCGTGGGCGCGCGGCGGCGTGAGATCGAGTCGATCAGGACCAGATGCTGCGCGCCGTGGGCGACAAGCGCCTTGCAGGTGCGCACGGCTCCGTCCAGCACATTGTCCCACTGATCCGGGTCATGAAACGGGCGGAACACCACGCCGCCGATCAACTGCAGATCATGTGTGGCCAAAGCTTCGGCCACGATCACCGGGTCTTCGGGCATGAAGCCAACGGGCCCTAGCTCGATTCCTGTGTAGCCGGCGTCGGCGCAGTCCTTCAGCACCGACATCCAGGGCGGATTGCGGGGGTCATCTGCAAATTCCACGCCCCAGGAACAGGGGGCATTGCCGATACGGATGGTCATCTCAGTTACCCTTTCAGACGGAGGAAACCGACCGCCATCGTCTCTCGGCGGACGATGCGATGGCGGCGGCGACAATCTGGTTCACATGCATCCCGTCCCGGAAGCAGGGCCAGACCGGCTGGCCGGTCTCGATTGCGGTCAGGAAATCCCTGGCCTCGATGATGATCTGATCCTGATAGCCCGTCCCGTGACCGGGCCCCTGGCAAAAGGGCAGATAATCCGGATGGGCGGGACCGGTGAGGATCCTCGTGAACCCCCGTGTCGCCTCGGGCCCCGCCGCGCGATAGAGCCAGAGCGCGTTCTGATCTTCCTGATCAAAACGGATCGCACCTTTTGTGCCCATGATTTCATAGGCATAGCCCATTTTTCGGCCCGTTGCGATGCGGCTGAAATACATGTGTCCCATCACGCCGTTTTCGAACCGGCACATGATCTGCGCGTGGTCATCATTGGTGACCTCCTGGGCACCACCTGTCCCGGGGCGGGTCTTGTGAACGGTCTCGACCGCGCCCATGACCTCGTCGATCGGCCCGACCAGAGCCAGCGCCGCATTGATCATATGGGGGGCCAGATCGCCCATGGTTCCATTGCTCATCCCTTGCGTGCGCCATGTCGCAGGCGCATCGGGATCGGCATAGAAATCCTCCGTATGTTCCCCGCGAAACCAGGTCAGATCACCGATTTCTCCGCCGGCGATCAACTTGCGGGCGAACTGGCTGGCGGGCGTACGGATATAGTTGAAGGCGACCATGTTGGCGGCGCCGCTGGTTTCTGCGGCTTCCACCATTCTGTGGCTGTCCTCCAAAGATGCGCCAAGCGGCTTTTCGCACAGAACGGGCTTGCCAAGCGCAAAGGCAGCGAGGGCGATTTCGCAATGCAACTCCTGCGGCGCGGCAATGATAATCGCCTCTACCGCGGGGTCTGCGACCAGGGCGCGCCAGTCTCCCGTGCCGCGCGCAAAACCGTAGGCACGGCGATACTGATCGGCCCGATCCGCCGTTGTTGCACAGACCATTTCCAGCCGCGGGCGCAGGAGGGTATCGAACACTGCGCCGACCGAAGACATGGCGACGGCATGGGCCTTGCCCATGTATCCGCCGCCGATGATACCGATGCCGATTTCGGTCATTGCACGCCCTCTCCGAGAATCCTGTTGCAACCGGTTGCAAAACAACTATCGTTGCCCCGAGGGACAGGCAAGTCTGAATCGGCGCCATCCCGGCAAAAGACAAAATTCACTTGGGGGCGCGGAATGCCACAAACGCATCGCCTGACAGTCGCACAGGCTATCATCCGCTATCTGCAGAACCAGTTTATCGAGATTGATGGTGTCGAAACGCGCGTCTGTGGCGGCGGGTTCGGTATCTTCGGCCATGGCAATGTGCCCTGTCTGGGTGAGGCGCTTTACAATGTGCAGGAGGAGCTGCCGCTTTATCGTGGCCAGAACGAGCAGAGCATGGGCTTCGCGGCGGCGGGATATGCCAAGTACCATTTGCGGCGGCGGTTCATGTTCTGCACCGCGAGCGCCGGGCCGGGCACGGCCAATTTGCTGACGGCGGCGGCGCTGGCTCATGCGAACCGGCTGCCTTTGCTGATGCTCTGCGGCGATACGTTCATCACACGTCTGCCTGACCCGGTGTTGCAGCAACTGGAGCATTTCGGAAACCCGACCCTTGGTGTGAACGATGCGTTCAAAGCGGTCGTTCGCTACTGGGATCGGATCACCCACCCGGCCCAGATCATCCAGTCGCTGCCTGCCGCACTGGCGACGATGCTCGACCCGGCCGATTGCGGGCCGGCGTTTCTGGGTCTGCCGCAGGACGTGCAAGGCTGGGCCTATGACTATCCGGTCGAGTTCTTTCAGAAGAAATGCCACCGCATCCGCCGCGTGAGCCCTGATGCCGGTGAAGTCGCGGATGCCGCTGCCGCACTGGGCTCGGCCAAGCGCCCCATGATCATTGCCGGTGGGGGCGTTCAGTATTCCGGCGCCGTAGCCGAGTTGAAAGCCTTTGCCGAGGCGCACCGGATCCCGGTCGTGGAGTCCATTGCGGGCCGGGCAAACATGCTGGCCTCCCACGAGCTGAACATCGGCCCCATTGGCGTGACTGGATCGGACAGTGCCAACACCATCGCGGAACAGGCGGATGTGATCCTGTCGGTCGGCTGCAGGATGCAGGATTTCACCACCGGCTCCTGGACGGCCTTTGCCCGGGACGCCACGCTTATCTCGCTCAACGCCGCGCGCCACGATGCGGGCAAGCATATGTCCCTGCCAGTCGTCGGGGACGCCAAGCTGGGATTGCTGGCCCTGGGCCAAGCGCTGGGGGACTACACCGCCCCGGTTGCCTGGACAGATATGGCACGGGACGAGCGGGTCAAATGGGATGCCTATGTGGCCGGAAATGTCGCTTCCGGGAACCGGCCCAATTCCTACGCGCAGGCGATCGGTGTGGTGAATGATCTTTGCGATACGCGTGACCGCGTGGTGGCGGCGGCAGGCGGACTGCCGGCAGAGGTGACGGCCAACTGGCGCACGCTCGATATCGGCACGGTCGATGTGGAATTCGGCTTTTCCTGCATGGGCTACGAGATTGCGGGCGGCTGGGGCGCCCGCATTGCACAGGCCGAAAAGGAGCCCGACCGGGACACCATCGTCTTCACCGGGGACGGCTCCTACCTGCTGATGAATTCGGACATTTATTCTTCGGTTCTGACCGACAGGAAGCTCATCATTCTGGTGCTCGACAATGGCGGGTTTGCCGTCATCAACAAATTGCAGAACAACACCGGCAACGAGAGTTTCAACAATCTGATCGCCGACTGCCCGACCGTGCCTGCACCCTTCGCGGTGGATTTCGAAGCCCATGCCGCATCGATGGGCGCCACTGCCGAGACGGTCGCGAACCCGGGCGAACTGGCCGAGGCGTTCAAGCGCGCCAAGGCGGGCGACAAGACCCATGTCATCGTCATGAAGGTGGATGCCTATGACGGCTGGACGGCGCAGGGCCATGCCTGGTGGGAAGTCGGAACGCCCGAAGTCTCCGAGAGCGCCAAGGTGCGCGCGGCCCATGAAGCCTGGGAAGCCACCCGGTCCAAGCAACGTAAGGGCGTCTGATGGACCTTTCCGGCAACAGGTTTGTCATCATCGGGCGTGCGGGGATGGATTTCTATCCCGACCCCCCCGGTACGCGGACCGAAGAGGCGGACCGTTTTGTCGCCTGCCTTGGCGGCTCCTCGGCCAATATCGCCGTGGCGATCACAAGGCAGGGGGGCAGCGCGGCCCTGGTCACGCGCGTTTCGGATGATGCGATTGGACGTTTCGCGATCAAAGAGCTGGAAAGATACGGGATCGACCACTCCCATGTCGCCGCCACGGGGGGTGAGGCGCGGACCTCTCTGGCGGTGGTGGAAACCCGGATCGAGGATCACCAGTCGGTGATCTACCGCAACGGCGCCGCCGATTTCGAGATGACCAGAGAAGACGTCGACGCGGTTGATTACACGCGATATTCCGCCCTCATCGCCACTGGCACCGTCCTTGCCGCCGAACCGTCCCGCAGCGCCGCGTTTCATGCCTTCGACCGGGCAAGGGCCGCTGGTCTGCCGTTGATTTTCGACATCGACTATCGCCCCTATTCCTGGCCCTCGGCCGAGGTCGCGGCGGATGTCTATTCCCGTGCCGGTGCGCTTTGCGACGTCATCATCGGCAATGATGTGGAGTTCGGCTTCATGGCCGGCGAATATGACAAGGGTCTGGAAAAGGCCCGGTCTCTGGTGGCCCGTGGGGCGCAGATCGCCGTTTACAAGATGGGTGAAAAAGGTGCTGTCACCTTCACGCCTACCCGCGAAATCCGTACCGGCATCTATCCGACGAAGGCACTCAAACCCACCGGCGCGGGCGACAGTTTCATGGGCGGGTTCGTCGCGGCGCTGGCCGCGGGCCGAGACGTGGAGGAGGCAGTGTTGCGCGGCTCGGCTTCGGCCGCGATCGTGGTAGCCCGCGTCGGCTGCGCGCCCGCCATGCCCACCACCGAAGAGCTTGACGCGTTTCTCGCCTCGCATGCCGGGCCAAACGCCGCTTGAAAGGATTGAAAAAAATGCATATCCCGCCCTACGATAACCACAACGAGCCAATTGTGGACGCCGGCCACGATCTGGTGCCGCTGAACTACTTCAACATAGTGAAGCTGAAAGCTGGGGAGCATTTCGACTATGCGGTTCCCGGCTACGAGACCTGCGTGGTTCCGGCCACGGGCACTGTGACGGTCGAGGTGGCGGGCGAAACCTATCGCGATATCGGCAACCGTACCGTGGATGTCTGGGATGGCGAGCCCGAAGGCGTCTATGTGCCGACGGGCGCAGGCACGCGGATCACCTGTCAGAGCGACGCGGCGGAGGTGTTCATCGCGGGGGCGAAATACGACGAGGTCCTGAAACCTTTCGCGGTGCGGGAGGCGGAACTGGATCTGGTCCAATACGGCTCTGACGAGACGAAAACGCACCGTAAGATCAAGCATATCCTGGGTGCCGGGTATCACGACCGTGTGGGCCGGCTGCTGGTTTCTGAACTCTACACAGTGGGTCAGGGCGGCTGGTCCGGCTTCCCGAGCCACAAGCATGACACGGACCGTCTGCCGGACGAGACGCGGCATGACGAAACCTACAACTTCCGGTTTCGTCCGAATTACGGCTCCGGCATGCAGATGCTACAGCGGGAGGATAACGAACCCGGCGATGCCTATCACATCGTCGATGGCTCCACGATCCTGATCGACAAGGGATACCACCCCTGCGCCGTGCTGCCGGGCTACGAGATGTATTACTTCACCATCCTCGGCGGCCTTAGTCAGCGCAGTCTGAAGCAGTACTTCCAGCCGACCCATGCGGCGCAGCTTCATACGATCCCCGGCATCATGGATATGGTGGCCAAGTTCAAATGACGCTAGCGACCCTGTCCGAGGTCCTTCAGCCCGCGCTTCGGGGCGGGTATGCCGTGGCCGGTCTGGTCTGTCTCGGATGGGAGGATGCGCGGGCCTATGCGCTTGCCGCGGAGGCCGAACGCGCACCGGTCATCCTCCAGGCGGGCCCCAGTTGCCGGGCGCACACGCCGCTGCCGGTTCTGGGCGCGATGTTCCGCCATCTGGCAGACAGCGTTTCGGTGCCGGTTGTGGTGCATCTGGATCATGGATACACCGTCGACGACTGCCATGACGCCATTCGGGCGGGTTTCTCTTCCGTGATGTTCGACGGCTCGCGCAAGCCGCTGGCCGAAAACATCGCCGAAACAGCCGCGATCGTGGACCTGGCCCATAACGCGGGCGTGTCCTGCGAGGGGGAGATCGGCTTCGTGGGCTATTCCGGCGGCGAGGCGTCGGCCGGTACGGACCCGGGGGAGGCGGCTCGATTTGCCCGGGAAACGGGCGTCGACGCAATGGCGATCTCGGTCGGAAACGTGCATCTGCAACAGGATCACGAGGGCGGGCTGGACGAGCCGCGCATCCGCGCGATCGAGGCGGTAACCCATGTGCCTCTGGTGATCCATGGCGGCTCCGGCGTGCCACTGGCCCAGCGGACGGCGCTGGCGACGGGTTCCGCCATCTGCAAGTTCAATATCGGGACCGAACTGCGCATGGCGTTCGGGGCGGCGCTGCGCGCGGCTGTCAACACGGACCCCGCGCGGTTCGACCGGGTTCAGATCCTGAAAGAAACCCATGATCCGGTGATGGAGGCCGCCCGCGCGGCCATCCGCGCCGTGGGCGCGAGCGGAAAGGCGTGACGTGATGCTCAATATAGGAATTCTGGGTTGCGGCCGTATCGGGCAGGTGCATGCCCGATCCATCGGTCAGGTGGAGCGGGCAAGGCTTGTGGCCGTGGCCGATGCGGTGCCCGCCGCGGCCGAGGCGCTGGCCGACAGGGCCGGTGTACGACCACGGAGTGCAGAGGAGATCCTGACCGCGGCCGATATAGATGCCGTTGTCATCGGGACCCCGACCGATACCCATTTCGACCTGATCCGGACGGCCGCCGCCAATGGCAAGGCGATCTTCTGCGAAAAGCCTGTCGACATGGATGTCGCCAATATCCGCACCTGTGTCGGCGCGGTGGAGGCGGCGGGCGTCCCGTTCATGACCGGCTTCAATCGCCGTTTCGATCCGAATTTCTCCAAGCTGCACAGCCGTTTGCAGGCGGGCGAGATCGGAGATGTCGAACTGGTCACGATCCTTTCCCGCGACCCGTCGCCCCCGCCCATATCCTACATATTGGGCTCCGGCGGCCTGTTCCGCGATATGATGATCCACGATTTCGATATGGCGCGGTTCCTGCTGGGTGAAGACCCGGTCAGCGTGCAGGCTGTCGGGTCCGCCCTGGTCGATGCAGAGATCGGTCGCGCGGGCGATGTGGATACGGCGTCGGCGATCCTGACGACGGCATCGGGCCGGATCTGTCAGATCTCCAACTCGCGTCGCGCGGCCTACGGATATGACCAGCGGGTCGAGATACACGGATCCAAGGGATTGTTGCGTGCCGAAAACCAGTTGGAAGATACGGTGGAGATTGCGACCGAGGCCGGTTTCCGGCGCGCGCCGGCGCAGCATTTCTTTCTGGAACGCTACGCCCTTGCCTATGTCGCGGAGATGACCGAGTTCGTCTCTGCCGTGCTTGACGGGCGTGCGCCGGAACCCGGCATCAAGGACGGGTTGCAGGCACAGATCCTGGCCGACGCGGCCAGCCATGCACAGCAGAAAGGCGTGATCGTCAATCTGCCGGGGAGCTAGGTTCTTCAGATGTCGAAGAAGACGGTTTCGTTCGGGCCCTGCAAATGGATGTCGAACCGGTAGCCGCCTGATCCGTCCGGTTCTGCCAGAAGGGTCTGAGTCCGGGACTGATGCTCGATCCGCGTCAGGATCGGGTCTTCGGCATTCGCCTCGGGCTCGTCGGCAAAATAGGCCCGGGTGTGCAACCCGATATTGATGCCGCGCGCGACGATCCAGAAAGTGACGTGGGGCGCCTGCATCCGCCCGTCGGGGAACGGTACGCGCCCGGGCTTGACCGTCTCGAAGCGGAAGGCCCCGGTCTGCATATCACCGGCAGAGCGCCCCCAGCCGGTGAAATTGGGGTCCGCCGGTCCGCGCGGGTCCTGCGCGGATGGATAAATCCCTGCCGCATCCGCCTGCCATATCTCGACCATCGCATCTTTCAGCGCTGCGCCCATCCCGTCGTAAACCGTGCCGGTCAGGATGATCTCCTGCCCCTTGACCGGCCCCGTCTTCATCGACGCGCCAAGATCGGTGTCGTAGATCCCGTGAATGCCCGTGACATTCGGGGTGCAGCCGATATGAACGTAGGGCCCCGCCGTTTGAGACGGTGTTTCCTTCAATATATCAATAGGTTGAACCATATCACAATCCTTCCGGCCGGTTTTCGAACGTGGTCTGGCGACGGCCGCGCAGCGTGATGTCGAACTTGTAGGCGCGGGCATCCATCGGCACCGTGCGCGCCATGTCCAGTGGGGCGACCAGCGCGCCGACGGCGGCGGGGTCGCTGATGCTGCCGATGATCGGGCAATGCGCAATCAGCGGATCGCCCTCGAAGTACATCTGCGTGATCAGCCGCTGCGCAAATCCGGCCCCGAAAAGCGAGAAATGGATATGCGCGGGGCGCCAGTCATTCATCCCGTTGGGCCAGGGATAGGGGCCGGGCATCACCGTCCGGAATTCGTAGCGCCCGTCCGTATCGGTGATCACCCGGCCGCAGCCACCGAAATTCGGGTCCAGCGCCGCAAGATAGCTTTCCTTCTTGTGGCGATAGCGGCCACCCGCATTTGCCTGCCAGACCTCCAGCAGGGCGCCGGCCACACCGCGCCCGGCCTCGTCGCGCACCCGTCCATGAACGATGATGCGCGGCCCGATCGCGGCCTCTCCGGGCGCTGCGAAGTTCAGGATGAGATCATTGTCGAGCGGCCCCAGCATGGTGTGGCCGAAAACCGGGCCTGTTTCCTCGCTCAAGGTGCTGGGAAAGGAGAGAAGTGCCGCCTGAGGCGCGCGTTTCACACTTGTTTTGTAGGGCGGATGAAAGGGAGCCGGGTGCCAGCCGCGGTCCCGGGGTATGTAGCCGCCCGCACGGGCCTTGTCTGCGTTTGACATGATGTTCCTTGCGCCTCGTCTAGTAGGGCAGGCCGACATAATTCTCGGCCATGGCCTTTTGCGCGGCATCGCTGCTGCGCAGGAATTCAAGTTCGGCAATCTGCATTTTGTGATCGAACATCGATTGATCCGGATAGCGATGCATGAGCGAAGAGAACCACCAGCTGAACCGCTCGGCCTTCCAAACCCGTGCCAGCGCCTTGGCGGAATAGCTGTCCAGCCCCTCCATGTCGCCGTCTTCATAAAATCTGCGAAGACCGGTGTAGAGATACTGCACGTCGGACGCGGCGGTGTTGAGCCCCTTGGCCCCCGTGGGCGGTACGATATGGGCCGCATCGCCGCAGAGGAACAGCCGCCCCCATCGCATCGGCTCGCAGACGAAGGACCGCAGGGGCGCGATGGATTTCTCGATCGAGGGGCCCATGACAATCGCCTCGGCTTGCTCGCGCGGGATACGGCGCTTCAACTCGTCCCAGAAGGCATGGTCGGTCCAGTCCTCCGGACGGTCCGACAAGGAACACTGGATATAGTAACGGCTTAGATTCGCGTTGCGCATGGAGCACAGCGCAAAGCCCCTCTCGGAGTTGGAGTAGATCAGTTCATCGTTTACAGGAGGCGTTTCGGACAGGATGCCAAGCCAGCCGAAAGGATAGACTTTCTCGTACTCGCGCTTCTGGTCCGTGGGAATCGTCCGCCGGCTGACCCCATGGAAGCCATCACAGCCGGCCACGAAATCGCAATTCAGCTGATGGATCCTATCGCCGACGCGGTAATGCACTTGCGGGCAATCGGTATTGGCGCCCGCAATCTCCACATCCTCGACATTGAAAATCAGCTCTCCGCCGGCCTTCTCGCGCGCCTCGTAGAGATCGCGCGTCAACTCGGTCTGGCCGTAGAGCATGACGCCCGATCCGGTATGGGCCTTGAAATCCACATGGAACATCTCGTCCCCATAGGCCACAAGCGTGCCGTCATGGACAAATCCCTCTCGGTGCATCCGACCGGCGACATTGGCCTCTTCCATCAGTCGGACAAGCCCCTGTTCAAGCACGCCGGCGCGGATGCGGCCCAGAACGTAGTCCTTCGTCTTGCGTTCCAGAACGACCGAACTGATGCCGCGGAGATGTAACAACTGAGACAGCAGCAGGCCAGAAGGTCCGCCGCCGATGATGGCAACCTGTGTTCGCATGAAAGTCCCTCTCTCCCCCTTGGTGCGAATATTGGCGTGTCGCCGGTGCTTTGTAAAACGCTTCTCTGTCGGGGATACCCTGTTCGGTGCGCCACCCGTTGCGTCCCCTGCACCGCGGGTGCATGAGTATGCAGGGAGCAAGGAGACGGCAAGATGACCAGAGCGGTTCGGGTTGCGATCAACGGGTTCGGGCGTATCGGACGCTCGGTTCTGCGTGCAGCGCTGACGCGGACGGACTGGCCTGGGGTGGAGATCGTTGCGATCAACGATATCGCACCGCCCGAAACCTGCGCCTATCTGTTTCAGTATGACAGCGTCTTCGGCCCCTATCCGGGCACGGTCGAAACGGCGCCGCGGGCACTGGTGATAGACGGGCGCCGCATTCCTCTTTCGCATGTGTCCGATCTGGGCGCGGTGCCGCTGGCGGATGTGGATGTCCTGATGGAATGCACGGGTCGCGCCAAGGATCGCGCTGTGGCGGAGGCCGGGCTTGCGGCGGGTGCTGCCCGTGTGTTGATCTCCGGCCCGTCGCCGCAGGCGGATCTGACCGTGGTTCTGGGGGCGAATGACGATCTGCTGGCGCCCGCCCATCGCATCGTGTCCAACGCATCATGCACCACCAATGCCGTCGCGCCCCTGGTTCAGGTGCTGGACGAGGCCTATGGTCTGGAAACCGCGCTGATGACGACGATCCATTGCTATACCGGCAGTCAGCCCACTGTGGATGCGCCCACCGGCGATTTGGCGCGATCCCGCGCGGCGGCCCTGTCGATGGTGCCGACCTCCACCAGTGCCGAAGCGTTGGTCGATCTGGTCCTGCCCCATCTTGCGGGGCGCATCACGGGCTCGGCGGTGCGGGTTCCCACGGCCAGCGTGTCGGCGATTGATCTGGCGCTCATCACGGAAGACGCTCCTACCGCCGAAGAGGCGAGGGAGATGTTGCGGGGAACCGCGGGCCCGATTCTGGGGTTCACTGAGCAACCTCTCGTGTCGTCCGACCTGCGCGCCCGTCCGGAATCGCTCGTGATTGCCGGGCCGGAGATCAAGCGGTCAAAAGGGGGGATGCTGCGTGTTTTCGGGTGGTACGACAATGAATGGGGCTTCTCCTGCCGGATGCTGGATGTGGCCGTGAGAATGGGAGAGTTGGCATGAGCGGATACCGGACCTGGCTGCGCGAGAAGAATTTCATTTCAGGCCAATGGGTCGGCGCGGATGACGGCGCGACCATCGACGTGACGAACCCTGCCAGCGGCGAGGTCATCGGTACGGTTCCCAAGGCAGGCGAGGCCGAGACACTGCGCGCCATCGACGCCGCGCAATCGGCGTTTCCGGCGTTCTCGGGCATGGCGCTGATGGACAGGCTCGGTCTGCTCTGGAAGCTTCATGATGCGCTGATGGACAATCAGGCCGATCTGGCGGAGTTGCTGACCGTCGAAATGGGCAAACCGCTTGCGGAGGCGTTGGGCGAGATTGCAATCGGTGCCCAATATGTCCGCTGGTTCGCCGAGGAAGCGCGCCGTGCCAAGGGGGAGATCGTGCCCGCAGGCGTGAACGGCCGCCGCATTCTCGTGACGCGGCATCCGGTTGGCGTGGTGGGAATGATCACACCATGGAACTTCCCGTCCTCCATGCTTGCCCGCAAACTGGCGCCTGCGCTGGCTGTTGGCTGCACCGTCGTGGCCAAACCCGCCACAGCCACCCCTTACTCCGGTCTCGCATGGGCGGCGCTGTCCGAAGAGGTCGGCTTTCCGTCCGGCACAGTGAACATACTGACAGGATCCGCCAAGGAAATCGCGGGCGCGATGATGGCCCGCGACGAGGTGCGCAAGATCACCTTCACCGGCTCCACTGCGGTCGGCAAGGAACTGATCCGGGGTAGCGCGGACACGGTCAAGAAGGTCTCCATGGAGCTGGGCGGTAACGCGCCATTTCTGGTGTTCGACGATGCCGATCTGGATGCTGCGGTGGAAGGCGTGATGACGTCCAAGTATCGCAATATGGGGCAGACCTGCGTTTGCGCGAACCGCATCTATGTGCAGTCCGGGATCCATGACGCCTTCGTCGAGAGACTTGTGGAGAGGACCCGCGCGATGAAAGTCGGCGACGGGCGCGAGGACGGCGTCGAGCAGGGTCCGATGATCGACATGGAAGCGGTGGAAAAGGTCGAAAGCCTGCTTGCAGATGCGACATCCAAGGGGGCGGAGGTCGCGATTGGCGGCAATCGTCATGCGCTGGGCGGGCAGTTCTTCGAGCCAACTGTGCTGACCGGGGCCACACAGGACATGGCTTTCGCACAGGAGGAGATTTTCGGACCGCTTGCGCCGGTCTTCCGCTTCGAAACGGAGGAGGAGGCGATTGCCATGGCCAATGACACGGTGTTCGGTCTCGCCTCCTACGCCTATACGACCGATCTCGCGCGCGCCTTCCGTCTGAACGAAGGGCTGCAGTATGGTATGATCGGTATCAATTCCGGCCTGATCACAACGGTCGAGGCGCCGTTCGGCGGGGTCAAGGAATCCGGCATGGGCAAAGAGGGCGGCAGCCAGGGCCTCGATGACTATCTCGATACGAAATACGTCTGTATCGACGGGCTCTGACGGGTTCGCTGAAACGCGCCAACCGGGTGGGCGGCCTCCTTGGGTTTGTGACGGGCTACCGGGTAACCGGCGGGATCACCCGATAAGACCGATTGAATAGCCTATATCGTCACTGGCCATTTTCATGACCTGAATGGCCAGAACTCTGCCCGAGGCGTCCTTCGCGATCCGTCTGAGTACCAGAAGGGCCGTATTGCGGTCGACTTCCAGGGCGACCGCCTCGCTCATTGAGCTGAGCTCGGCGGTAATCCGATCCTCGATCTGCGCGACCTCCAGGCCATGGGCGGATAAAAGGTCCGGCAGGGTCACCGCAGCCTCGCCATCCATATCGTCAAGCAGGCTTTCCGGCAGGCTGATTTCATCCTGCGCGAACCGGCGAGAGCCGCGCTTCAGCATTCGTTCCACCACAAGGGCCCTTGCCTCGCCCAGCATTTCGGCCTCTGCGGCCCCGGCGCGGCGACCGGTGGTGCGGCTTCGAAACACTGCAAGGTCGGGCGGCTCGCCGCCGGGCGTGGCCAAACGGTCGAAACCGGGCCGGGCCGTCCCCTCATCGCCGGTATCGCCGGGTTCTGCAACGATGGTGCCGCGGCCCGGTTTTCGCGCCAGAAAGCCCTGGCCCTCCAGCGTGATGAGCGCACGGCGCATGGTGCCCTGGCTTACGCCGAACTCCTCCGCCAGCTGAAACTCGTTTCCAAGCCGCTGGCCAATGGCCCATTCCCCGGTCTTGATGCGCCGCAGCATTTCCGTTTCGGCCTTGCGGTAAAGCGGTATACGCGCCATCTGAGATCCTTTCGTGATTCTTCTAAAAGAAAATGCTGCACCTGCAGCCTCACGTCAATTGAGATGCTCGATCAGGCGGGCATGTTTGTCGAAAGCCTTGATCGTTGCCCCCAAACTGGGCAGATCTGCCGCTTCCAGCATCGGAATCATCTTGCGAAAGGCTGCCGCCGTGCCGATGGCGTCGCCGATTGCCGTATGCCTGTCGGCCTCGGGGATCACGACACCAAGCCGCTGGCAAAGCGCATCCAGCGTATGATCCGCCGACTGCCCGAACAGGATCGCCGAGCACAGGACCGTATCCAGAATGGGCTGATCGAAGCGCGCCCCGATCTCGGCCTCGCGGCGCTGCAGGAAACTCATGTCGAACGGGGCGTTATGGGCCACAAGAACCGCGCCGTCCGCATAGGCGTGAAACCGTTTCAACGCCTCTCCGACCGATGGCGCGCCCTGGACCATTTCGTTGGTCACACCATGCACCTCGATCGAGCCCTGCGGAATACGCCGCCCCGGGTCGACCAGCATGTCGAACCGCTCGCTATCGACAATCTTGCCATTCACGATCCGCACGGCGGCGATCTGGCAGATCTCGTCCACTTGCGGGTTCAGCCCCGTGGTTTCGGTATCGAACACCACGTAATTCAACTGCCTCAGCGCGGCCTCCGCTATCTCCTTGGGGATATCCGCATGCAAAAGTTCGAAATCATATTGGATCACCCGTGCGGTGCTGCGGGGCCGCGGATCGGCGAGGGGCAGGGTCAGATACAGCGCGCCGGAGGGGTCGGGAAGCAGCCTCGTGGCATGCGTTACCAGCACGTCCCGGCCGGCGAACTGCGCCAGACCGGGGCTGAGCGGCGTGGCCAGCCAGCGCGCCAGCGTTTCGGCATCGGGCGGGGCGCCCGTGGCTGATAACACAAGCCGGCCCGTGCTCTGCGTGTCATCCTCAAAGCCGAGTTTCAATGCGCTGGCGCCCGCCGTCGCCCATTCCAGCGCCAGACGTTCCAGAAGCCGGGTCACCGCGAACCCGTCGCAGCGCAGTTTCAGGGCGGGCAGATCGGTGGAAATGGACACGCCCTTGCGTTTCAGCCGCGATGAAAGCGCCGCGCCCAGATCTGTCGCTGCAAGGGCTTCCATCGGCCACCATGCGGTATCCGTGAGGGGTTTGCGGGCGGCCACTTCGGCCGTGGTGCTGACAAGGTACTCCATCGCACTTGGATCCTTGCTTGCGACGGCCCCTTTCGCCGCGTCAAGAAGCGAGTTCAGCAAATGGGCGCGCTCCGCGTGGATCTTCAGATCGGTCGTCACATCCCGCAAGCTCAGAATGTAGCCCGGCTGTTTGGTCTCCTGCGCGTCGAGCCACATCAGCCGCATGCGTGCCTCAAGCAGCTTTGCGCCTGCCTTGGTGGCGCAAAGAATATCCGCGCCCTCCTGCGCCTCTGCGGCCAGCAGCCGCTCATAGGCCTGATGCACCGGGCCCGGCAGGATCACATCGGCCAGCGGCCGGTTGAGCCCCAGGGCGGGGCTGTTGTCCAGAACGGTGCGGGCCTGCCCGTTGTAAAGCGCCACGCAATGATCCGGCGTGCAGAAGAGAACGCCATCCGGCACCTCGGCCAGAAGTGTTTCCAGCCGAGATTTCTCAAGGCCGAGCCGTGCGGTCTCGCGACCGATCGCCTGTGCCATGGCGTTGCGCGTCTCGGTGAGGTTTGAAGCCACCGCCGCCGCAGCCGGGGCCAGATCGCCCAGATAGCGCGCCGGTGCATGGTCGATATCCAGATCGACATCGGCATGGGCTCGTGCCCGCATGTCCGCGGCCAGTCTCTCCACCGGGCGGGCCACGTTTTCATCGAAGAGAACCCAGACCCAAGCAGTCAGCCCGAAAATCGCCAAGACGCCGATGGCGCCCGCGATCACGAAGCTCGGCAGGGCATGGTCTTCGCCCAGACGGATGTATCCGAGCGTCAGCCCCGCGATCATCAATGCCGAGCCGCCGAGGGCCAGAAGGGCGAAGAACAGAAATATGCGCAAACGCAGACTGAGATGGGTAAACATGGCTGCGGGCCTCCTCCTACCCGCGAGTGTCGGCCCCTCCCGGCCGGTGTTTCAGCTGACGGCCTCCCCGCAAACGGCGGCAAGCAAGGCATCGTCGGGCGTGACCTCACGCCAATCGGCATCGATCGGAGCGCCGTTTTCGTCGAACTCGATCCCGTCGATGACGTCGGCGCGGCGGCTACCGATGCAATCCACGAGCGAGGGGATTTGCGTAGCCGCCTGCCAGCGCGCGAAGACATAGACATTCAGCAAATGTACGCCCGGCACGGCGTCATTGGTGCGAACCGAACTCTGATCGACGGCAACGAACCCGTCGGTATAGGGAACGACAAAGGTCCACGGACGCCACCAGGATTGGTTTTCGCGTGTCGCGACCACCTCCATCCCCGCGGGCAAGGTTTGCAACGTGCCATCATACCAGGCGTACTCGCTGCCGATGGTCGCGGCGATCATGGCGGCACCGGCGGCAATCGGCGTCGCCCATTTCGGAACCCTGTCCTTCAGCACGGTCCTGAGAAGCATCACCATGCCGGCGCCGGCAAGCCCGGCGAAAAGAGTGGCGATAAGGGTGAAGAACATGTGCGGTTTTCCTGTCAGCTCAGATGACCGCCGCGGGAGCCGGCGGCGGATTGCATGGTTTTGACGACGACGAAGGCGTCGCGCAGATGACTGCGTTCGAAATCGCTCAGATCGGATGGTGGCATGAAGTTGTCCGGCTTTTCGCCACGCTTGATCTGTGCGGCCTGATGGGCCAGCCGGGTATCGGCGATCATGTCATAGGCGTCGATCAGGTCGCGACCGCCGGTGGCGGAGATGATGCCCGTCTCCACCGCTGAAACCAGACGCGCCCGGGTATTGGCCTGGGTCAGCTGGCCCCGCAGCGCATAGATCCGCCCCAGATCGACGACCGGCACGACACCGCTGTGCTTGAGGTCGATCATGTTCTTGTGCTCGCCCGAGCGGGCGGTGGCGAAGCCGCGAAACAGGCCAAGTGGCGGCGTATGCTTGAGGGAGTTGGAAATCATGTGGGCGACGAAGATGCTGTTCTTGGCCGATTGCGCGAGGGTTTCTTCCTGTAATCCCGAAAACAGCTCCGCGTCGCCGCCAATCGCACGCAGATCATACATGACAGAGGCCAGCATCTGTGCCTCCGGGTCCGGCTTGGCAATCCAGCCCCGGAAATACTTCCGCCATGTGCTCAGCGGTTGGCGCCATTTCGGGTTGGTCGCCATCATGTCGCCCGGGCAATAGAAATACCCAGCCTCGTCGAGGCCGTCGGAGACGAATTTGGCCAGCGCCGCGAAATAGGCGTCATCCGCCTCGGTCACCGCATCGTCCAGGATCAGGCAGTTGTCCTGATCCGAAATGCCGGTCTGCTCCTGCCGGCCCTGCGATCCGCAGGCCAGCCAGAGATAGCGCACCGGCGGGGGGCCGAGCTTTTCCTCGGCCATCGCAAGCAGCCGCCGCGTGGTCGCATCGCCGATATCGGTGATCAGCCGCGTCACGACCTGATGTGCGTTGTGCGCCCCCACGAGTTGCACCAGCAGCTGCGGGATGCGGCCCACGATCTGGGCCAGCGCGGATGTGCTTTGCGCATAGGTGATCTCTTCGATCAGCGCGGCCGAGGATGCAGCCTGAAACCGGGTCAGATCGGTTTGGGTCAGAATACCGACAAGCTGGCCGCCGTCTGTCACGGGCATATGGGTGATGCCGCGTTCTACCATGGCATGAAGAACGTCCGAAACCAGCGCCGTGGGCGGCAGCGTGATCGGATCGGGCGTCATGATTTGCTTGACGGGGGTATCATACGCAAGCCCTTCCGCCAGCGCCTTGTTGGTCAGGTCGCGGGTCGTCAGAATGCCGGTCGCTTCACCCTTCTCGGAAACGATCACGCAGGACACGCGCCGGTCGCGCATCATCCGGGCGGCTTCGATCAGCGACGTGCCGGGAGGGCAGGTCAAAGGCCCGGGCGTCATGATGTCCGACAGGGCCATGGTCGTCAGGTCCTGCTTACGGGCCATGGCCGGCCGGGTCCGGTCGAAAAACCGGCGGACCGCCGGATGTTCGCCGATCAGCCTGTGAAAAATCTCCGCCGGAATGGCGACAACCGTGGTGGGCTCCGCCGCGGTGGCGGTCACGGCGGCCATGCCGTTCTTCATCAGGCCGCGTTCACCGAAGGAGTTTTTAGGACCGAGGATCGAGACCAGCTCGCCCGTCTCATCGGTGATGTTCACGCGGCCGCGCAGGATCAGGAAGAGCGCGGTTTGCGGTGCGCCGATTTGGTAGATCACCTCGTTGGTGTCGAACGTGACTTCGGAGAGTTCTCCGGCCAGCAGCGCCTGATCCTCCGCGGGCAGGCTGTCATAGGGATGGGTCTGGGTCAGGATCGTGGCAAGATCGAATGTCATATTTCCAAACGCCCGCTGAACTGGAAAGGGCGCATCCCGATCAGGCGGGATGCGCCCATGATGTAGCAGGGCCCACGGTGACGCAGGCCCCGGAAAGGCGCAATCCCCTAGTGGTCAGTCGCCGCGCCCGCTCCGCGGGGGATACGGACAGATTCCACCAGTTCCTGGATGTGCTGCGGCGGCTCTGCCGTGACACGGCTCACCAGATAGGCAACCAGGAAGTTCGCCACTGCACCGATCGGCCCGAAATGGGTCGGCGGGATGCCGAACAGGTAGTTCGATGCGGTGTTTTCCAGCATGTTCGTACCGGGGATGAAGAACCAGCCCAGATAGGTGAACAGATACAGGCAGGTCAGGATCAGACCGGCCAACATCCCTGCTGTTGCCCCGGCGGAGTTCATCCGCTTGGAGAAAATCCCCATCATCAGCGTCGGGAAGAGCGATGCCGCCGCCAGACCGAAGGCAAGTGCCACGGTTTGCGCCGCGAAGCCCGGTGGATTGAGCCCGAGCCATGTCGCCAACACGATCGCACCGGCCATCGAGATCCGGGCGGCCACAAGTTCGCCTTTCTCAGAGATACCGGGGTTGATCACCGACTTGATGAGGTCGTGGCTGATGGCCGAGGAGATGGCCAGTAGCAGACCCGCCGCTGTCGAGAGGGCCGCCGCGATGCCGCCTGCGGCGATCAGCGCGATAACCCAGCCCGGAAGCTGCGCGATCTCCGGGTTGGCGAGCACGAGGATGTCACGGTTGAAGGTGACGAGTTCGTTGCCTTCCCAGCCCCGCTCGGCCGCCAGTGCCTGCATCTCTTCGGAACTGTCGTTGTAGTACTGGATGCGGCCGTCGCCGTTCTTGTCCTCGACGCCGAGCAGGCCCGTGACCTGCCAGGTTTCGAACCAGTTCGGCAGGTCCTCGACCGCCACGGCTTCACCTTGCACACCTTCGGGCCACATGGTGGTCGTGATGTTCAGACGCGCCATTGCGCCCACGGCCGGAGCCGTCAGGTAAAGCAGCGCGATGAACACCAGCGCCCAGCCGGCGGACCAGCGTGCGTCGGCCACCTTCGGCACCGTGAAGAAGCGGATGATCACATGCGGCAGACCCGCGGTACCGATCATCAGCGACAGGGTGAAGAGGGCCATCAGCCAGGGCGAGGAGCCCGTGGTGTAGGCGCTGAAGCCGAGGTCGGTCAACAGGCCGTCCAGCGTGACCAGAAGCGGCGTGCCTTGCCCCGTATTGCCGGCAGACATGTCCGAGAACAGGCCGAGGCCCGGGATCGGATTGCCCGTCAGCTGCAGCGAGATGAAGATCGCCGGGATCGTATAGGCGACGATCAGCACGCAATACTGCGCCACCTGGGTGTAGGTGATGCCCTTCATTCCGCCGAGAACGGCGTAGACGAAGACAACCGCCGAGGCGATCAACAGACCGTTGGTCGAGCTGACCTCCAGGAATCGCGAGAAGGCCACGCCCGCGCCGGTCATCTGCCCGATCACGTAGGTGACCGAAATGATGATCAGCGAGATGACGGCCACGACCCGCGCCGTGTTCGAATAGTAGCGGTCGCCGATGAACTCCGGGACGGTGAACTTGCCGAACTTGCGGAGGTAGGGTGCAAGCAGCATCGCCATAAGCACGTAGCCGCCGGTCCAGCCCATCAGGAAGGTGGAGTTCTGGTAGCCGACGAAGGCAATGAGGCCCGCCATCGAGATGAAGGAAGCCGCCGACATCCAGTCGGCCGCGGTGGCCATGCCGTTGACGACCGGGTTCACGCCCCGTCCGGCGGCATAGAATTCCGACGTGGAGCCCGCTCGGGCCCAGATCGCGATCCCGAAGTAGAGCGCGAACGACAGCCCCACTACGATGATATTGAGTGTTGTCTGATCCATGGTCTGGTCCGTCCCTTACTCTTCTTCCACGCCATGTTCCTTGTCGATCTTGTTCATGCGCCATGCATAGAAGAAGATCAGGACGAGGAAGACGAGGATAGATCCCTGCTGGGCAAACCAGAAGCCCAGGTCCGTGCCGCCCACCGCGATGCCGGAAAGCATCGGGCGAAGCAGAATCGCGAATCCGTAGGACACGAGCGCCCAGATCACCAAGCAGATGGTGACCAGACGGATATTCGCGGCCCAGTACGCGTTGTTATTTGGCTTTTCTGCCATTGCTTACTCCCTTCGAGTGATCGCCTGCCAGACCCTCCTTGATCCGACGGGCATTGTACTCGCCGCCACCCGATATCTGGTCCGGGCCTCGGCGAATTGCGATTACGACACCTGCGTCAGCTTGCCGACGATGGCGTCAAGATCGGCAGCAATGACGGTGATGTCGCCCATGGCGGACACCTCCGTCAGCGTGCCGCGTGCGTTGTAGTACTCGATCAGTGGTGCGGTCTGCGCGTGATAGGCCTGCAGCCGGGTGCGGACCGTTTCGGCGTTATCATCGGCGCGGCGTTTCATCTCCATGCCGCCGCATTTGTCGCACATGCCCTCTTCCCGGGGCTGTTTGAAGTCGTCGTGATATCCTTCGCCGCAGGCGGCGCAGGTATAGCGACCCGCAACACGCGCGATCATCGCCTCGTCCTCGACCTTCAGGCTTATCGCCGCGTCGATCTTCTGCCCTTTCGCGGCAAGAAGCGTATCGAGTGCCCGGGCCTGTGCCTCGGTCCGGGGAAAGCCGTCCAGTATCGTTCCCTTGGCCAGATCCGGCCCGTCAAGCCGCTCCTTCAGCACCGCCAGCACGATCTCGTCGGAGACAAGCTCGCCCGCATCCATCACGGTTTTCGCGGCAAGCCCGGCAGGCGTCCCGGACGCCACGGCCCCGCGCAGCAGATCACCGGTGGACAGTTGCACCAATCCGAACGCCTCCTCCAGCATTCGGGCCTGCGTGCCCTTGCCGGCCCCCGGGGGGCCCAGCAAAATCAGGTTTACCGGTCGGGTTGTGGTCTCTGCCATCATCTCCACCCCCTCAGCCCTTCTCGCGATTTTCGATCAGCTCGTCGACCACGGACGGGTCGGCCAGTGTCGATGTATCGCCAAGACTGTCGAAATCGTTTTCCGCGATCTTGCGCAGGATGCGGCGCATGATCTTGCCCGAGCGGGTCTTGGGCAGCCCCGGCGCCCATTGAATGACATCCGGTTTCGCTATCGGGCCGATCTCGCGGCGAACCCAGTCCGACAATGTTTTCTTCAGCTCGTCCGACGGCGTTTCATCATTCATCAGGGTGACGTAGCAATAGATGCCCTGCCCCTTCACCGGGTGCGGATAACCGACGACGGCGGCTTCAGATACGGTCTCATGTGCGACAAGCGCGCTTTCGACCTCGGCGGTGCCCATACGGTGGCCGGACACGTTGATCACGTCGTCGACACGGCCCGTGATCCAGTAATCGCCATCCGCATCCCGGCGACAGCCATCGCCCGAGAAGTAATAGCCCTTGTAATCGCTGAAGTAGGTCTGCACGAAACGGTCGTGGTCACCATAGACTGTGCGCATCTGACCCGGCCAGCTATCGGCGATCACCAGTACGCCTTCGACCCCGTTTCCTTCGACGACCTCACCCGAGGTCGGGTCCAGCACCAAGGGCTGCACCCCGAAAAACGGCTTCTGCGCGGCCCCCGGTTTCAAGGTGTGAGCGCCGGGCAGGGGGGTCATCATGTGACCGCCCGTTTCAGTCTGCCACCATGTGTCGACGATGGGGCAGGTGCCCTTGCCGACATTCTCGTTGTACCAGTTCCAGGCCTCGGGGTTGATCGGCTCGCCCACGGTGCCAAGCAGTTTCAGGCTGCTCAGGTCGTATTTTTCGACAAAGCCGGTGCCCTTGCCCATCAATGCGCGAATCGCGGTGGGGGCGGTGTAGAACTGATTGACCTTGTGCTTTTCGCAGACCTGCCAGAACCGGCCCGCGTCGGGGTAGGTCGGCACGCCCTCGAACATCAGGGTCGTGGCGCCGTTGGCCAGCGGGCCATAGACGATATAGCTGTGCCCGGTCACCCAGCCCACGTCCGCCGTGCACCAGAATACATCGCCATCCTTGTAGTCGAACGTGTACTCGTGGGTCATGGAGGCATAGACGAGATAGCCGCCGGTGGTGTGCACCACACCCTTCGGCTGTCCGGTGGAGCCGGAAGTGTAGAGGATGAAAAGCGGATCCTCGGCGTTCATCTCTTCCGGCGGGCAGTCGCTGCTGACCCGCTCGGCAAGATCGTCATACCAGATGTCGCGCCCGCCGACCCAGGCAACCTGATCGCCGGTGCGTTTGACCACGAGACACCTGGTGCCCAGCACATTGTGCAGCAGCGCCTTGTTGACGTTGTCCTTCAGCTCGGTCACGCGTCCGCCGCGCGGCGCGCCGTCCGCGGTAATCACCAGCTTGGCGCCGGATCCGTTGACCCGGGCGGCAAGCGCATCCGGCGAGAACCCCGCGAACACGATCGAATGGATCGCCCCGATCCGGGCGCAGGCCAGCATCGCATAGGCCGCCTCGGGGATCATCGGCAGATAGAGCACCACGCGGTCACCCTTCCGCACGCCGCATTCCTTCAGCACATTGGCGAATGTGCCGACCTCCTTGGCGAGTTGCTCGTAGGTGATGTGTTTGGCTTCGTCATTCGGATCGTCGGGCTCGAAGATGATCGCGGTTTGGTCGCCCCTGCTTTCCAGATGCCGGTCGATGCAGTTGGCCGAAACGTTCAGAGTGCCATCCTCGAACCATTTCACATGCACATTGTCATGGGCGAAGGAGGTATCCTTGACCTTGGTATAGGGCTTGATCCAGTCGATCCGCTTGCCATGCTCACCCCAGAACCCTTCGGGGTCATTGACGGAGGCGGCGTACATCTCCTCATAGCGGGCCGCATCGATATGGGCGTCGGGCAGCAAATCGGGCGTATCTTTGGGCAAGGTCTCTCTCCCTTAACGAGTCTCGGCTCGGTTCCCATCGGCACAACGCGCTGAGCCTTCGGGGTCCGGGCGGGCCCCACGCGTTGCGCAATCCCGGCCGGATCAGCGCGGCGAGGCGCTCCCGTTGGCCGGAGCCCGGGCATGCCGGGCCGAATGAAATGGTTAGCCTCCCCAACCGTATCGCGGTGTCCGTTCTGGCAAAGTTGTCGGGGCTGTTCGTCCCCGGCTCAGTCATCTCAGATCGGGTATCTCCGCCCGGCTCCGAACCACCTAAGGAATTGATCATTACGCTGCGGAACCGGTGCTCGGACATTACAGGAATCCGGCAAATTCAGAACATGTTCCTGACTGGAAAAGATTTTTCTGTAACAGATTTTCATACTTCGGCTCAGTTGGTGTAAATTTATTGACAGATGCCGGAATTGTGATGTTGGATCAAGGGCTTCCCGTTTCAGGGTTTACGACGGCATCCAGCCGTCGGGGCGGTCGCTCCGCAATGCCGGCAGGCGGTGCGGCGAAGTGTCATGAAGCTCTGGCCGCCTCTGCGGTCTGCGGCAAGAGCCCGATGGTCCCCGGGGCAGGCTTACTGGCCGGGAAGCCCGCCAAGTCTGTTTGAGTCCGAGATCGGATCGCGTCCCATCTGGTTGAGAAGGTCGATATAGTCCAGAAGGACCCAGTTTTCGGCGATCTTCCGGTCGGTGCAGCGATAGAAATCCATCACTCGCAAAGTCATTGCGCGGCCGGTCGGCGCCACGCCCAGATAGGGCCCCAGATGGGTCATCGTCATAGACGGCCAGCCCGAGACCGCCGCATAGCTCCCGTCACCGATCCTGCAGTAGTGATTGCCGCCCTTACGGTCGGGAAAAGCCCCCAGAAAGGACGCGCGGTGATGGTCCACGAACCCGTCCCACCCGGTCGTGGAGCCGATGCCGCCCGGCCCGTACCACATCAGGTCGTCGTCCCATAACCCGTCGCTGCCGGTCTGCGACTGCGACCCGAACGTGGTCGGGTCATAGTCATGCAGGGCCCCAAGCATCGCCTCAACAATGGCCAGACTGCGGGCGCCGGTCTCCCGGTCCGGCGGGATCACACCATCGTGGGTTACGGGACCCGGAAATGTCATCTCCGTCCCGTAGGAAAACGGTAGCGGGAAACGCCCGGTCTGCCGCATCAGGTCCAGCAGGTCGAGGATGATCCGCGCCTCGACGATCCGCCCTTCCTCGATCCGGTAGAACTCACCGGCGCGCAGGAATACCATCCGGTCGCTTGGCAGAATGCCGAAAAGCGGCGCGGAAAAACGGCCCACGTAATGGGTCAGGCTGGCCATCCAGTCTCCCCCATTTGCACGCGTGTTGCGCCCGCCGATAAACAGCTCATCTCGTCTGTTCAAACGGGTCAGTGCCGTGCGCAGCGGCCGGATAAAACCCGACAGAATGGCGCGGCGGCCCTGCAACCGCTCGACCGGCGCGCTTATGTCGAAAACCGCGTCCTCTGCCAGAAAGGCGGCGGCGTAGCCTTCGAGATCCGCCTCGCGGCATCGCAACAGGCCGCCAAGAAAACCTTGGATATCTGCTCTGGGATCGGTCACTTTGGGCGCCTCCGGCAATTCCTTGAGAAAACCCTTGCCAAATTGCCGCAGGGGAAACTAGCGTTTTCTTGCAAACCTATGCAAACGGAAAGATGCCGGCCTGCAAGGGCGAAACGCCGATGCCGAAGCAGATGGGAGGATATCTGTGCCATGCGCGGGGACTTGAGAATACCAACCGGGAGAGACCTGAAGATGATGATCAAGAAACTTGCGCTGGCCGGGGCACTCAGCCTGATAGCCGGCACCGCAACGGCCGATTGCGCCTTTGAAAACGAAACCGAAGTCCGGATTCTCAGCGCGGCCTTCGAAGCCTGGAATGCTGTCACCGAAGCGATGGCGGAATGTGGCAATGTCAGCGCCGAGCTCGATCAGGAATTCCGAACCAAACAACCGTCCGCCTTTGCCGCGAACCCGTCGCTCTACCATGTCGGCGGTGTGTCGAACGGTACGATCACGCCTTTGATGAACGAAGGCACGATCCGCCCGCTTGACGATCTGGTCGCGGAATACGGCCAGCATCTGAGTTCCAATCAGCTGATCCGCATCAACGGCGAAATCCTTGCCGTCGCGATGATGGTGAATACCCAGCATCTGATGTATCGCGCCGACATTCTCGAAGATCTCGGAATCCCCGTTCCCACCACTTGGGAAGAGGTTCTGGCCGCCGCCGAGGTGATCCGGGAGGCCGGCGTCGTCGACTACCCGCTTGGCGCGACGATGCGGGCCGGTTGGAACATCGCGCAGGACTTCAACAACATGTTCCTCGGGTTCGGGGGCACATTCGTGAACGAGGACAGTACCCCCAATGTCAACACCGAGGCCGGGGTGCGGGCGCTGGAGATGATGATGCGGATGACCGAGTACATGGATCCGGAATATCTCGTCTCCGACAGCACCTATGTGCAGCAGCAGTTCCAGCAGGGCCGGATCGCCATGGCAAATCTCTGGGCCAGCCGCGCCGCCGCCATGAATATCGAAGAGGAAAGCCAGGTCGTCGGTCTGGTCGCCACCGCAGCCGCGCCAACGGCGATGCCCGGTGGCTCACCCGCCACCACGTTGTGGTGGGACGGGATCGTGATCGCCGCCAATATCAGCAACGAAGAGGCCGAAAACGCCTTTCGCGTCGCTATGGAGGGGCTCGACGAGGAGATGGTGAGGGCCAACAACGACGACGCCATCTGGCTGGTTCCGGGCTATCAGCCGTCGCCGCTTGCGGAGGGGGCGATTGCGACAGCCACCGCAGAACCCGCGCCGCTCTCCTATCCGTCGACCTCCCAGATGGGCCTGATGCATACGGCGCTCGGCAACGAACTGCCCGCCTATTTCACCGGCGACGTCACAGCCGAGGACGCGCTCGCCGCGGCGGAGGCGGCCTATATCACCGCCGCTCAAGAAGCCGGGCTGCTGGACTAGGACACGCCGAAGGCGGGGCCGGCAATACCGCCCGGCCCGCCGCCAATGTCTCTCAAAAGGGGGGGCGGATCTTTGCACTTCAGGACATTTGCAGGCTTCGTCGGGCCGTCGGTCTTCCTGATGCTGCTGTTTATCGCCGCCCCGCTGGTCGGCGTGTTTCTGGGCAGCTTTCAGATCACGCAGCCTGTGGTGGAACAGGTGGAGGTCGAAACCTGCACCCCCGGCTTTCTGACGCAGACCTGCACGACCGAACTTGTGACCCGCCCGATCCTCGATGAAAACGGCAATATCACCACCACCACGGAATGGGTCGGTCTGACGTCCTATATCCGTGTGCTGGAGCCCGGACGCGCCTGGGACGCAGTCAGGGATCTCGACTACAACGCCCTGATGCAGATCGATTTCTGGGCGGCTTTGCGTTTCACGCTGATGTTCACGCTGGTCACGTTGCCGCTTGTCATCGGCTTTGGCCTGGCCATCGCGCTTGCGGTGAACAACGTCGCCCGGTCGATCAAGGGGCCCGTTATCTTCGTCTCGCTTCTGCCCTTCATCATCACGCCGGTGGTCGGCGCACTTTCGATCCGCTGGCTGTTCATAGGCGATGGTATCCTGACATCGGCGCTTGAGATGTGGCTGGACCGCGATCTCGCCCTGTTCGCCCAGGCCTGGACGATCGAGCTGATGATGCTCTTCTACAGGGTCTGGCACGTGGCGCCCTTCGCCTTCGTTATCTTCTATGCGGGCCTGCAGACGGTGAACCGGGACACGCTGGAAAGCGCCATTATCGACGGGGCCTCAAGATGGGATCGTCTGCGTTATGTGATTATCCCCCATCTCATGCCGCTGATCGTATTCGTCGCACTCATCCACCTGATGGACAGCTACCGCGTGTTCGAAGAGATCGTCGGCTTTTCCAGTCAGGCACATGTCATAAGCCTGCAATGGCTGACCTATGATTTCCTGCAACCCGACGATGCGGGCAACCGGGCCTATAGTCGGGCCTCGGCCTCGGCCATGTTGACGATGGTCGGGATCGTCATTCTGCTGATCCCGCTGCTACGGCGGACATGGCGCGATCACAAGGGGGCGCCGCATTGATGTCCGACAGGCCCCGCGCGATGCGCCAACCCGTTTCGCTCCGTCTGGGCTCGGCCGCCTTTCTTGCATTCTGGTGCCTGATCGCCTCCTTCCCGATCTTCTGGATCGCGGTAATGAGCTTCAAGGCGCCGGTCGATGCCTTCGCCGCCAACCCGCTTGACGTGATCCTTGGCCCGGCCACCCGCGCGGCGGGGCAGGGCCTGTCGATCCTCGATATCGCGGCCGGTCTGGCGGTGCTGTATCTGACGGTGCGGTTCGCCATGCGCTGGCTGCCCGGTCGGGTCGCGGCGTGGTCACCGGGCGGCCAGGTCTGGGCCGGATGGATCATCGGCGGGCTGGCCTATGGCGTGGCCTTCGTCGTGGTCTTCCTCGGAGTGCTGCCGGTGGTGCTCGGCGCGCTGAACCCGGTTCTCGGGCCACTTGGAAAGCCGGTTCTCGGCCTGACAACGGTCCACTATCACTCTGTCTGGGTCGAAAACGAGTTCTATCGGAATTTCCTGAATTCACTCTTGGTCACGACGGGGGTCGTCATCGTGTCGCTGACCGTGGGCACCCTTGCGGGCTACGGTCTCGCGCGATCCGGATCCAACCTTGCCTTCTGGCTTCTGATCGTCGCGCTGGTGTTCCGCGCGCTGCCGCATTCGGTTCTGGTGGCCGGTTATCTGCCGGTCTTCATCAACTCCGCGGAATGGCTGCGCCCGATCCTTGGCGACAATGCGCCCACCCTCTACGGTCAGCCGATGGCGGTCATCGCGGTTCTTGTTTCGATCAATCAGCCCTTCACCATCTGGATGCTGCGCAGCTTCTTCCAGAACATCCCCGCCGAGTTGGACGAGGCGGCGCGCGTCGATGGCTGCACCCATTTTCAGGCGTTCCGCTGGGTGATCATGCCGGTGATGTGGCCGGGTGTGATCACCACGGGCCTGTTTAGTTTTCTTCTGGCCTACAATGATTTTCTCGTCACCTCGCTGTTGCTCGATGCGACCAACCAGACGATGGTTCCCGCCATCGCGGGGTATTTCAACCGTGAAACGACGACCACCGATCAGGTGGAGGCCGTGGCCGCCGCTGTGTCGATCACGGCCCCACTCTTTCTTCTGGTGATGATCTTTCAGCGTCAGATCGTATCGGGCCTGACGGCCGGCGCGGTCAAGGGATAGCGTGTGACCTTGCAGGCCGATTGTGAGCCTATGCTCTGGTTTGCCGGGGTGGTGGGCCGTCCTCCATAACGCCCGCCCGGCCGTGCTCAGTCCAGAAGCACGAACTCGCTTGCCAGCCAGGGCATCGCGTCCAGTCCGGGGGTGGTGAAATGGGTGGCAATCAGTTCCCGCGCGATGCTTGCGATCTGGCCGGGAATGTCGCCGCTCCAGTCGCCGCTTGCATAAAGCACGATCTGCCGTGCGATCCCGTCCTGCGGCAGAGGAAACGCGTCGATCCCGTCCGCGAACCGGCCCGCCCGCAGCAGGCTCAGCGGAGTCGTGATTGTCCAGCCCTTGCCGCCGGCCACCAGTGCACTGATCGATTGATTGCTGTCCATTTCGAAGCGCTGCGGCGGGGTCCAGCCATGGGTGGCCAGATATTCCTCGATCTGCTTGCCCATGATCTGGTTCATGTCGCGCCGCAGAAACGGGAGGTCCGACAAGGCCGTCAGCCCGCCGGAAACATCTGTTCCGCGGGGGGCCGCCAGAATGTAGGGATCTCTCAGCAGTGGATGGGTGACGGTGTTCGGCGGCACGCTCGGCCCCGCGGCGCAGATCGCGATATCCAGCTCCCGCGCGGCGATCAGCGCCTGCATCGCGTGGCTGGCCCCGGTTTGCAGCCGGAACGCGCAATTCTGCATCGTCTCCGCAAGATGCGACGCCAGGTTCGGTGTCACCTCATTCTCGAAATCCTCGATCACGCCCATTCTCAGCGAGGAAAGATCGGACAGATCCAGCGCCACCACGTCCCGCTGCCCCATTCGCAGGGCGGACAGGGCGGCCTCCGCCCGCCGGAGAAACAAGCGCCCCGCCGGGGTCAGCGTCATCGGCCGGCGGGAATGGTCGATCAGCTCCACACCAAGAGCCGCATCGAGGTTCTTGAGTTGCTGCGATACCGCAGGCGCACTCATCGCCAGCCGTTCTGCGGCGCCCGCAACGGATCCGGTGCGGGCCAGGGCTTCGAACACCTCAAGCCCGCGGATGGAGACACCTTTGAGGGCGCTGCCGGGCATCTCTAGAAAGCCCCGGTCATGAATTGATGATCCGTTCCAGCAGATCCTGCGGCACGGCCACCCCGTCGGCCTCGATACGTACCCGTGCGTCGGCGCGCCTGGTCCCGGGCAGGCGCGCGCCCTCCTGCGCGGCAATCGCCGCGGCCAGATCGGTCAGCCGCGTGCCGAACTCCCCGCCAGACAGGGCATCGGTCTCCACCGCGATGAAGCACTGCCCGGTCCGGGGCGGTCCGCCAAGGGGCCCCGAGAACGGGGCGGCATCCTTGCCAAGGGTCGCCCCCGCGAGACACGCGGCGAAGATTTCCACCATCAGCCCCGCGCCGAAGCCCTTGTACCCTCCGGCGGGCGCCATCGACCCCTTCAGCGCGGCGCCCGCATCGGTGGTGGGCGCGCCGCTTTCGTCGAAGGCCCATCCCGCGTCGATGCTGCGTCCTTCGCGGGCCCGCAGCATGATCTCGGATTTGGCAATAGCGCTGGCGGACTGGTCAATGACCAGTTTTGCGCCGCCCGCGCCATCGGGAACGCCAAGCGCGAAAGGGTTGGTGCCGATCACCGGGGTCCTGCCCCCCCAGGGCGCGATGGAGGCCGGCGCATTCGTGAAACACAATCCCAGAAGGCCAGCCTCGGCAATCCTTTCCGCATGATGGCCGAGTACGCCGCAATTGTAGCTGTTGAAGACCGTCATCGCCGCGATACCCTGGCTGCGCGCCGCGCCGATCAGCCGGTCGAAGCCTGCGTCTATCGCCGGGTGGGCAAATCCCGCGCCGGCATCCACACGCACGGCC
Organism: Rhodophyticola porphyridii; assembly: GCF_003688285.1. GTDB lineage: Bacteria > Pseudomonadota > Alphaproteobacteria > Rhodobacterales > Rhodobacteraceae > Rhodophyticola > Rhodophyticola porphyridii. The sequence goes on along the minus strand of NZ_RCNT01000008.1, from coordinate 45,758 downwards.
CCCGGTCTGGGCGCTGTAACCTGCGGCATGGCCTGCCCGTCCACCTTGCCGCAGCGCAGATGTTCGGCGTAGATCGGGATATACATCAGTCCGTGGCTGCGAATGCCGTCGCACTCCGCCGCGCGTGTCGAGCGCGCCACGGATGCGGCGGCCATCTCGCTGGCACCGGCGCGCCTGAGCACATCGCAGGCCAGCGCCTCCAGGTCGTCAAGGCCGAGGATTTCATTCATGGGCCATTCTTTCATCTTGGGGTCAATCGCCATCGCCGAGGCCGGCCCCGGCACCAAAGGCCCGCGATGCGGCGGTGGCCGGCACCAGCGTCCGGCTGGAAAGTTGCAGCGCATCCTCCCACGCTTCGGGAGACGGCGCGTGTCGGCCGCAGGGCAGAGGTGCGCCGGGAAGACCGGGTCTTGCCGTCAACACCAGATCGCGGCGGGTCGGGTCGGTATGGGGCGCATTCAGCAGGTGGCCGGCCTCGATCTGCACCGTGATCGCACCTTCAAGCCTGATCCGGTATCCTGTCTGGGCCGAGGCCCATCCGGCCAGGCCCAGGAAAAGCGTCCGGTGATCGGTGAAGGTGACATGGACGGGGCCTTCGCCTGCGAAGAGCAGATCCAGCGCGGCGGGCCCTGCCAGGGCCACCGGCGCCGGGCCGATATGCCATAGCGCATCGCCGTTCTGGCGCGCGTCGACGGGGCCCGACGGCTCCTTGATGGCCGCCAGCGCGGCGCCAACCCCGTCGGCACCCAGCGCTGCAAGCCATGCGGCGGCGTGACCGATCTCGGTTGCGATTCCATCGGGCCAACCCGCTCCGCGCGCGGCATCCCGCATCCGTCTGGCGGTTTCATTCAGCGATGGTGTGATCATGCCGCACCAGCGTCGGGCGGCGCCCAGAACGCCCACTCATCGGGGTCCGCCTGTGCAATTTCCCCGGCCAGCGGCGCGCCCTGGCAGAGGGTGATCCGGGTCCAGCGGTCCGATTTCGGATCGAACCGGGTCGCCCCGAAAAAGGCCAGTTTGAAGCGGAGCAGATCGATCGGCAGGCACGCCCGCCCGATCAGGTTGTCGCGGATTTCACCATAGGGGTGCGCGGCGATGGTCTGCACCCGTTCGACGATATGGCGCTGATCCGGGTGGCGCATGAGAAAGGCCGCGACACTGTCGGCGGGTTGCGCCCGGTGAACGGCGTGGGACAACTCCTGAACCTGTCGGGCGATGTCCAGGCGGGTTTCCAGTTCCGCGCCCGGTTCCCGGGAGCGCACTCCAAGGCGAGGTTCGGATTTGTCCTCGGACACATACCAGAACTGATAGGTTTCGTCGGGCTGTCCGAAATCGATCTTCAGCGCCCATGCATATTCATGCCGGATGATCCCGGCCAGATCGGAGAGCCGCATCGACGGGTCCAGCCGCATCGGCAGGCCGCACTGCATCTCATCGGCCAGATCGTCGACCAGCGCGCCGTAAGGTTCCATGACAAGGGCGTTCAGGCATTCCTGCGCTTCAAGCCCGCAGGCCGACGCGGCGATCAGCAACCCCTCCCACGGGTAGGGTGCGTGCAGGCTGCCGCTATCGGTCAGTGCCCGGATACCGGCCAGATCGGTGCGCAGCTCCCTGATGTGATCCATCTGCACCGGGTCGGGTACCGACCAGCTTGCGGCATGGGCAATCGCGCGGTTCAGGACGTCGGCAAATACGGCGCGGTCCTGGGCGCTGGCGCGCGGCAGGGCGCGGACCCGCGCCAGAGCGGTTTCGCGGGCATGGACCCAGGAATGGATCAGTTCGGGGTGGGTCACCAGAAACGGCGCCATGCCAAGGCCGGTCGCGTTGCCGATCCCCAGTCGGCGGCGGGTATCCGCAGAAAGCGAAACGGCGGTTCCGGGGGCGCGGGCATGGGCGATATGATCGGCCAGATCATGGGTGAAATGCCGGATCAGCCAGATGGTCAGCATCTCGACCTGAAACGCCCCTTGCAGACCGGGGCGCCCGGCAATCACCGCGCGGTCCGCCAGCCCGAACTTTCCGTTGCCGTAAACGGCCGTGGTGCGCATCAGATAGCCGGTCTGGTCCAGTATCTTGGGCTCCGGCTGGTTCCCCCGAGCCAGGGCCGAGACCACATGTTCGAAGAGACGCACGCTCCTGTTGGCCCGGCTGAGCACGAGTTCGCGCTGCGACATGCGGCCCGCCTCCTGCAGGGGCACGTTTTCGGCCAGCCTGTCTAGATCGTCGGGCGTGGGCAGCCCGTCAAACAGGGCATAGGTCGTGTCCCACCGCTCGGCGATCACCCGGTCGGTCCGGTCCTCAGGCGGCAGATGATGGGAAAACGCCACAAGGGCATAGCTGTGGCCGCCCAGTGTGAGCGTATAGACCGCGCGCCCATAGCCATCGGGTGTCATCTCCCACAACCGCCGGGTGACCCTGACCTGCTCTTCATTCAGCCGGCGCATCAGGACCCTGAGAAAGCTCAGCCGGGTGGGAAAGCTGGCGCCCATCCGGGCAAGCCGCATGACCAGAGCGGGCGGACGCAAGCCTTCCGTCTGGGCAGAATTTTGGATCAGATCATCCATCGGTACCGTCAAATACCCGGTCAAAATAAGCCAGCCAATTGCCGCCCATGATGCCAGCGATTTCGGATTTGTCGAATCCGACAGCCGCAAGTCCCTCGGCCAGTCGCGGAAAGTCGCGGTTGTCGCGGAAAAACGCAGGCTGCGGCGGAAAGCCGGGCGCCTCCGCGGAGCCTTCGCCGAAGTCGATCCGTTTGCTCCATCGGCCTGTGCGCATCCACTCCACCACGCTGTCCGGCTGATCCTGGCAAAGATCGGAGCCGATCCCCAGATGGGCCGCGCCGTATCGGTCGGCGGTGTCGGCGATCATCCTGCAGAAGCTCTCCAGACTGCAGCCGCTGCCGTCTTTCAGATGGTGGGGGTAAAGGGAAAATCCCAGCATTCCGCCACTGCTCGTCAGCGCTCGCAGGACCGTGTCGGACTTGTTGCGCAGCGCGGGATGCCATGCATGGGGGTTGGCGTGGGTGATCGCGATGGGGCGGGTCGACCGCTCGATCGCCTCAAGGGTGGAGCGTTCTGCCGAATGGGACATGTCGACAGCCATGCCTACCCGGTTCATCTCGGCCACCACCTCCCGGCCCATGCGGGTCAGGCCCGGATCCTGGGCCTCATAGGCGCCGGTCGCAAGGAGACTTTGGTTGTTGTAGGAAAGCTGCATGATCCGCAGACCAAGGCGGTGCAGGATCTCGACCAGCCCGATATCGTCTTCGATGGGGGAAGGGTTTTGCGCACCGTAAAGGATCGCCGTCCGGCCCTCTGCCTTGGCGGCGCGGATATCGGCGGTGGTATAGGCCAGCCGGATCAGGTCGGGGAATGCTTCGAACCGGCGGTTCCACTCCTCTATCCTGAGAACGGTCTCGCGAAATGTCTCGTGATAGGCGATGGTCACATGCACGCAGTCCAACCCGCCGTCGCGCATCTGGCGAAACACCTTTTCGGACCAGTTGGCATATTGCAGCGCGTCGATGCAGATCATGTGTGCCGCCTGGCTTGTGTCAAGTTGACGGACTTGAGCAAATAGTCACGGGGTCGCGCAAGCCCAAATGCCCCTGTGTACGCTGTTGCGGTCGCAAAACAGGTTGCGAAAAAAGATCGATTTTGAGCTTTTTGTAACCTATCGCCCGCGATGATCTCCCGTGGTCCGATGACGGATCGGGGCTGAGGGCCCGCGCGCGTCAGAGGGGGAGCTCACCCTTCAATGACGAGATCGGGGAACCGCCCGGCCGTTTCACGGATCAACTGGGCCAGCCGGCCATAAGCCGCGGAGGCGCCGGTTGTCGAGCGCCAGACCAGCCCTATGGAGCGCGAGAAGCGGCGGCCCCGGAACGGGCGGACGATCACATCCTGCGCCCGGCCTTCAATTTCGGATTTCACGTAAAGCGCCGGCAGGAATGTCGCGCCCATACCCATCGCCACCATCTGGCGGAGCGCATCCAGCGATGTGCCTTCATAATCCCGTGACAGCGTCGCGCCGGTTTCGACGCAAAGCGCCGAGATCTGGTCGTGCAGCGTGTAGGATGGCGACAGGGACAGGATCGTCTGATCGGTCAGATCGGGCCCGTCCAGCATGGCCTTTTCGGTCAGCGGATGATCCGCAGGCAGCGCGACAGACAAGGGCTCGCGGAAAAGACGTGAGGTTGTCAGCGCCGCGCCCGAGACGGGCAATTGCGTCAGGATCAGGTCATGGACGCCATCATTCAGCTCGCGCAGCAACTCCCTTGGGGCGGCTTCGCGGATATACAGGCGCAGATCCGGGTGGGACTTGTGCAGATCGCCCACCACATGGGGCATCAGATAGGGACCCAACGTGGCCGAGGTGCCAAGCCTGATGGTGCCGCCCAGCCCCGATTTCAGGGTAACCGACAGATCGAGGATGCCCTGGGTTGCATCCAGAATGTCGCGCGAGCGCGCGGAAACCTCGCGCCCGGCCAGTGTCAGCCGGACAGGGCCGCGCCCGCGCTCCACCAGGGTCAGGCCAAGGGCCTCTTCCAGGGTTTTGATCTGGACGGAAAGGGAGGGTTGGGAGATGCCGCAGGATTCCGCGGCCTCGCGAAAATGCGCGGTTTCTTCCAGCGCCACGAGGTAGCGCATTTGCCGAAGCGTGAGCGGAGGAACAGAGACGGGCATGCGGTATTCGTTAGCTTTTTTCTATTGAATATTCATATACGATTGACTTTTCCATTTGCAAGGGTTGTGTCAAAAAGAGAGTGTCTAAGAAGTTGGACATGACAGGCATGTGGGCACGCGCATGTCTGTTGTCGATGACACTGCTCTTGCTGGTCGTTTAGTCCCTTCCAGCATTCACGGACACGCAGCGTCATCATCCGGGTGGTTCCGATTTGGCCCCTGCCGTCAGCTGGGTCGGGACCGCCCGGACTACTAAATCCCCGTCAGTCGATCACCGTCACCTCGGGTGCGTTTGCGCGCAGAATGCGCCGCAGGATCTGCGCCAGTTCGACAAGCTCGTCATTGCGTGGTGCGGTCTTGCGCCAGACCATGCCGATGGAGCGGAACGGCACAGGCCCGGCCAGCGGCCGCGAGGTGACAAGCGTGTTCTGGGTCACCTCGGAACGGACATAGAGCGCCGGCAGTAGCGAAATGCCCAACCCCATGGCCACCATCTGCCGGATCGTATCAAGCGAGGTCGCCTCGTAATCGAGGCTGAGCCGGGCGCCGGTATCGGCACAGATCTGCTTGACCTGAGCATGCAGCCGGTGGCCGGGCTCCAGTGTCAGAATGGACTCACCGCGCAGATCGTCTCGCGCGACCTGTGTCCTTGCGGCGAGCGGATGATCAGTCGCGGTCACCACCAGCAGCGGTTCCCGGAACAGGCGGACGGTTCTGAGATCGGGCCCGGCAGCCGGCAGCGGGAAAAACAGCAGATCCAGCGCGCCATCGTCGATCCGGCCCAGAAGATCGGCGGCCAGCCCTTCGCGCACATAGAGTTTCAGGTTCGGATGGCTGGCGTGCAGTTCGGGGATTACCAGCGGTAGAAGATAGGAGCCGAGCGATTGCACCACGCCGACGCGGATTGTACCGCTGAAACGGCGCTGCCCCTGTTTCGCGATCTCAGATATGTCCGCCACGTCACGCAGGACGGAGCGTGCGCGGGCCGCGATCTGGGCACCCGTGGGTGTCAGCACCACACGCGCGCGGGACCGTTCGACCAACTGCACCCCAAGCTTCGCCTCAAGCTCCTTCAACTGGCCCGACAGGGTTGGCTGGGTCACATGGGCACGCTCCGCCGCGCGGTGGAAATGCAGCGTATCGGCGATGGCCACAAGATAGCGAAGCTGTTGCAGGGTGGGCATCGGACGTTCCGGGGACGGTTGTTTGATCGGGAATATCTATCAAAACCGACTTTAGTTTCGATTGGATCAATCAGCAAGCGGGCATTATCTGGTCGGCAACGGGTCTGGGAGAGCTGGTATGCAGAGATTCAGGAGTATTCTTGCGGTTTTGACCGAAGACAGCCTGCACGAGGTTGCGCTGGCGCGTGCCGTGCATCTGGCCAAGCTGAACGGTGCGGCGCTGACACTGGTTGACGTGATCGACGCGGCGCCAGGCGAATTGGGGCGGCTTTTGTCTGCGTTGCAGGGGCGGCGCGGCACCGAGATCGAAGAGGATGTGATCGCCTATCACCGGGACCGGCTGACGCGGCTGGCCGATACCGCCCGCGCCGAGGGGGTCGAGGTGACGGAGGCGGTGCTGCAGGGCAGCGCGTTCGTGGAAGTGATCCGGATGGTCCTGCGCGAAGGCCATGACATCGTGATCAAGGGCGCGACCGCCGCAGCCCATGGCAAGGGCGTGCTGAAAGGCCCAGACATGCATCTGCTGCGGAAATGCCCTTGCCCCGTCTGGATGCTGAAAGGTCCCGGCGACGGCGTTTTCGACACCATCCTTGCCACCGTTGATCCGGAGCCGCATGGCGATGAGGCGCGCGACAAGCTTGACCGTCTTGTCCTGGATCTCGCGACCTCGCTGGCGGAGCGGGACAATGCCACCTGCCACGTGGCCCATGCTTGGCGCCTGCAGGAGGAATATGCCTTGCGCCACGGGCGCTATACCTCGAAGTATCAGGGCGAGGTGGACCGGATGGTCGAGCGGGAGAAAGAGGCCGCCAAGACCCGGCTGAACGCGCTGCTGGCGAATTATCCGCAAGTGAAACGGGTCCATGTCCATATGCTGAAGGGTTTGCCCGGAGATGCGATTGCGGAATTTGCCGAAACGCACAAACCGGATCTGATCGTGATGGGAACGGTGGGCCGGACCGGTATCAGCGGTTTCATCATGGGCAACACGGCCGAGACGATCCTGCACCGCGTCGATTGCGCGGTGATTGCAGTGAAGCCCGAAGGGTTCGTGTCGCCCGTGACATTGGAAGCGACAAGCTAGATCGTGACGGAAACGCCCCGACCGCGGGGCGCAGGTATTTGATCGGGGCCGCGACGTGCATGCGTCAGTGCGGGCAAACCCGGAACGAGAAGGGTAGATTAAGGTGGCAGAGGCAGCAGGCGAGGTGCCGCGTGCGGCGGGCGGGCCGGCGGGATGGATTTCGATCCTGATCCCGGCGGCGATTTTTGTCTGGCTGGTGCAGTTCGTTCCCGCGATCGCTTCGGGCGAGGTGATCCTGTGGGCCTATGACTGGGTGCCGTCGCTGGACATCCGCCTGTCGGTCATTCTCGATGGGCTCAGCCTGACCTTTGCGCTCCTGATCAGCGGGATCGGGGCACTGGTGACGCTCTATTCCGCGAGATACCTGGGCAATCATCCCGAATATCCGCGTTTCGTGCTCTACCTGATGGCGTTCATGTTCGGCATGCTGGGGCTGGTTCTGGCGGACAATCTGATTGCGTTGTTCGTTTTCTGGGAGGTCACGACAATTTCCTCCTACCTGCTGATCGGCTTCAATTCCGACGAGGCGAAATCGCGCCGCTCCGCCCTTCAGGCGCTTCTGGTCACCGGGACCGGCGGCCTGGCCCTGCTGGCCGGTATCATCATGCTGGGCAATGTGGCGGGATCGTTCGAGCTGAGCGTGATCCTCAGCCAGGGCGACATGATCCGCGCGCATCCGCTCTATGCGCCAATCGTGATCCTGTTCCTCGCCGGGGCATTCACCAAATCGGCGCAGTTCCCGTTCCATTTCTGGCTGCCGAATGCGATGGCGGCCCCCACACCCGTTTCGGCCTATCTGCACTCCGCCACGATGGTGAAGGCCGGCGTCTTCCTGATGGCGCGGATGAACCCGGCCATCGGCGGCACCGATCTTTGGTTCTGGACGCTGACCATCGCGGGCGGGTTCACGGCTGTTTTCGCAAGCATCCTCGCCATGCGCCAGACCGACATCAAGCAGGTGCTGGCCTACACGACCCTGATGGCGCTTGGCACGTTGACGCTGTTCATCGGCGCGGGCACCAGCGATGCAATCAAGGCGATGATGCTCTTCCTCGTGGTCCACTCGCTCTACAAGGCCGCGCTCTTCCTGATGATCGGGATCGTCGATCATGCCACCGGCACGCGCGAGGCCGAGGTGCTGAGGGGGCTTGGCCGCAAGATGCCCGTCACCGCCGTGGCGGCGGTGGTCGCCGCGGTGTCGATGGCGGGTATCCCGCCGCTTGTCGGCTTCATCGGCAAGGAATTCCTCTACAAGGCCGGGCTGGAGCTGGATCAGGGCATGTTCTGGGTCACCGGCGCGGCCTTTGCCGCCAGCGCGCTGATGTTCGCGGTGGCCGGGATCGTCGCCTTGCGCCCCTTCTTCGGCAAGCTGGCGGAAACGCCCAAACCGGCTCATGAGGGTCCGGTGATGATGCTGACGGGGCCGCTGGTTCTGGCCGGTCTCAGCCTCTATTTCGGGCTGTTCCCCGACACGATCGAGGCCTGGCTGGTGGCGCCCGGTACATGGGCCGTCTATGGCGACCCGACGGTCAGCGTGGATCTCTATCTGTTCCGGGAGGTGAATGCTGCCTTTATCCTGTCGCTCGTAACCTTCGCCACGGGCGCCGTGATCTATGCCATCCACCGGCCGCTGAGGAACTGGCTCGGGCGCGTCTTTGAGGCCAATCCGATCAAGTTCGATCCGGGTTGGGACCAGGTTCTCGACGGGCTGAAGGCGCTGGCCGCATGGCAGACGCGGCATCTGCAATCCGGTGTGTTGCAGCGCTATCTGTTCACCGTCTTCGCAACGCTTGGCGTGGCGGTCGGACTGACGATCTGGGCACGGGATGCGCTTGCCTTCGATCTGGATCTGTCTTCCGAACTTGACGGGCTGCTTTTCAAACATTGGGCGGTGCTGATCTTCGTCGCGGCCGGGTCAATCCTGACAGCGCTGACCTCCAGCCGGATGACCGCGATCGTATGTCTGGGCGTGGTCGGCATCGGTGTGGCGCTGATCTTCATCATGTTCAGCGCCCCGGATGTCGCCATCACACAGCTTCTGGTGGAAACGCTCGTCGTGGTTCTGGTGGCGGTGGCGATGCTGAAGTTGCCCCATCTCGATCTGCCGGGCAGGCGCGACAAACGCCCCTGGCACGGGGTGTTGTCGATCGGCGTGGGCGTGGTTTCAAGCGCCGTGCTGATTGCCGTCATGCAGGGCGATATCGACCGCCGTCTGACCGACTACTTCGAGATCACCAGCTGGCCCGAGGCCTATGGGCGGAACATAGTCAACGTGATCCTCGTGGATTTCCGCGCACTGGATACATTCGGCGAGATCGCCGTGGTCGTGGTCGCGGCCCTTGCCGCCTACGCGCTTCTGCGCGGCACGCATTACAAGAAACCCGTCGCCGCGAAGGAGGATGAGGCATGATGAACTCGCTGATCCTGAACGCGGCCACGCGATTGCTGGTGGCGCTCTTGCTACTGTTTTCGATCTATATGCTGCTCAGGGGCCATAACCTGCCGGGCGGCGGCTTCATCGGCGGGCTGATCGGGGCCACGGGCTTTGTGCTTTACGCGATTGCCCACGGCTGTTCGGCGACACGTGCGGCACTCCGGGTGGAACCGCAGAGCATCGCGATGGTGGGCCTTGGCGTCGCATTGGCGGCGGGCGTCTTCGCCGTATTTTTCGGCGACGCGCTCTTCACCGGGCAATGGCTGTTCCTTGGCGCGACGGAAGACGATTACGGTCTGCCTCTCAGCTCGGTCCTTGTGTTCGATATCGGGGTCTATCTTGTGGTCTTCGGCTCGATCCTGACCATTGTTCTGGCGCTGGAAGAGGAGGTCTGAGATATGGAACTTCTCATTTCGGTCATGGTCGGCGTGATGATCGCCACGGGCACGTATCTGATGCTGGCGCGCAATGTGCTGCGGTTCATTTTCGGGCTGATCCTGATCTCCAACGCGGCAAATCTGATGATTTTCGTGGCGGGTCGCCTGACCCCGGAAAGCCCGCCGCTGATCCCCGACGGCGCAGATGTTCCGCCCGATATCGTTGCCAATGCGCTGCCGCAGGCCCTGGTACTGACGGCCATCGTGATCGGTTTCGGTCTGTTCGCCTTCGCATTGACGCTGGTCTACCGGGGCTATCAGTCCATGGGAACGCTGATGAGTGACGAGATGCGGCTGGCCGAGCCAGAGGAGGACAGGCAATGAGCTGGCTTCTGGCGGCGCCGCTGATCATCCCCTTTGCCACGGCGGTTCTGGCGTTCCTGTTCCGCAACGGCCCCGAGGGGCGGTGGATTTCGGTGCTGGGTTCGGCCGCGCTTCTGATTGCGTCGGGCCTGTTGATGCAGGCCGTGCTGGCCGAGGGCGTCGTGGCGGGGCAGATGGGAAACTGGCCCGCGCCCTTCGGCATCACACTGGTTGCCGACCTGTTGAGCGCCGTTATGGTCGTCATCACCGGGATCACCGGGCTGGCCGTGGCGGTCTATGCGCTGGCCGATATCGAGGAACGGCTTGAAAAGCTTGGATATCACGCGCTCTTTCAGGTGCTGCTGGCCGGTGTCTGCGGCGCGTTCCTGACCGGAGATCTCTTCAACCTCTATGTCTGGTTCGAGGTGATGCTGATCGCGTCTTTCGGATTGCTGATCCTTGGCGGACGGCGCCAGCAACTGGATGCGGGCATCAAATATGTGACCATCAATCTGGTCTCGACGATCCTGTTTCTTGCGGGGATCGGTTTGCTCTACGGGATGACCGGCACGCTCAACCTGGCCGATCTTCATCTCGCGGTGCAGGAGGTGGAGAACAAGGGCCTGCTGACCGTAGTCGCGGTGATGTTCATGGTGGCGTTCGGGGTCAAGGCCGCGGTCTTCCCGCTGTTCTTCTGGCTGCCCGCCTCCTACCACACGCCATCGGTCGCGGTCTCCGCGATCTTTGCGGGCCTGCTGACCAAGGTGGGTGTCTATGCCCTGATCCGGATGTTCACACTGGTCTTCACCGAAGACGTCGACTACACCCACACGATCCTGCTGTGGGTGGCCGGATTCACCATGGTCACAGGCGTCTTGGGCGCAGCGGCGATGAACGATTTCCGGCGCATCCTGTCATTCCATATCGTCAGCCAGATCGGCTACATGATCCTCGGACTCGCGCTTTACACGCCGCTGGCGCTGGTTGGCGCGGTTTTCTATCTGGTGCATCATATCATCGTGAAGGCGAACCTTTTCCTCGTCGCGGGCGTGGCTCGCCGGATTGCGGGATCGACGGAACTCAGTGCCATCGGCGGGCTCTACAAGACGGCACCGGTCCTTGGTCTTCTGTTCCTGATCCCGGCCTTTTCGCTGGCGGGGTTCCCGCCGCTGAGCGGCTTCTGGGCGAAGTATATTCTGGTTAAGGCCAGCCTTGATCTGGAACTCTGGCTCGTCGCGGGCGTGGCGCTGGTGGTCGGGCTGCTGACCATCTATTCGATGACGAAAATCTGGGGCAACGCGTTCTGGAAGCCGCACCCGGCGGGGATGCAGCCGAAACTCGGCAGCCTGTCGGGACGGGATCGCGCATCGCTGATCCTGCCGATCGCGTCGCTTGCGATCCTGACCTGCGTGATCGGATTGTTCCCTGAACCGTTCGTGCAATTCGCCGAGCGCGCCGCCGCGCAACTGCTGGATCCGGTGGATTATGTGGCAACCGTGCTGGGGGCGGAGGCAGAAGGCGCAACCGGACTTGCCCAACTGGAGGGGATCGAATGAACATCTTCACCCTCAACATCGTTCTGGCGATCTCCTGGGCCGCGCTGACCGGGAATTTCACCCTGACCGGGCTGGTTGTGGGGTTTGCGTTCGGCTCGGCCGCGCTCTACATCACGCGCCCGCTTTTTCCGGGCTCCGAGCGATACTTCCTGCGCGCGTGGCGCTGGATCAAGCTGATTACGCTCTTTCTCTACGAACTGGTGGTCAGCTCGATCGAGGTTGTCTGGGACGTGCTGACACCGACCCAGAAATCCAATCCCGGCATCATCTCGATGCCACTCGATGCCAAGGGTGAGATGGAGGTGCTGCTGGTCACCAACCTTATCTCTCTCACCCCGGGCACGTTGAGCCTCGACGTGACCGATGACGGCAAGACGCTCTATATCCATGCGATGTTCGCGGACGATCCCGATGCGATCCGCAAGCAGTTGAAGCAGGGTATGGAACGATGGGTGATCGAGGCGATGGAGTAAGGCCATGGAGATTTTGCAGACAGCCGTCGATATCGCCTTCGTGATCGTCATGCTGGGCGTTCTGCTCGCCTTCATTCGGCTGATCAAGGGGCCAAGCCTGCCGGATCGGATCGTGGCGCTCGACATGATGACGGTGCAGATCGTTGCGATCTGCGCGCTGTTCGCCATCAGCTCCGGCGAAACGGCCTTTCTGGACGTGGCGATTGTGCTGGCTCTGGTCGGGTTTCTTGCCACGGTCGCTTTGGCCCGTTTCGTGGAACGGCGCGAGGCGCGGCACGATGACCGGGCCCTGACGCCGGATCTGCCGCAAGACGAGGAGACAGGCCCATGATCGTCGAGTTCATTCTGGTGGCGCTGGTCCTTCTGGGCGGGTTCTTCTGCTTCGTGGCGGGACTGGGTGTGCTGCGCCTGCCGGATGTGCTGATCCGCATGCATGCTTCCACCAAGGCGGGCACCCTGGGCAGCGGTCTGATACTGGCGGCAGTTGCGGTGTTGTTTGCCGATCTCGCGACGGTAACCCGCGCGGTTGCGACGATCGTCTTCCTTTTGATCACCGCGCCGGTGGCGGCTCATATGATCGGGCGCGCCGCCTTCCGGTCCGGTGTGCCGATGTGGAGGACGAAGATCGAGGATGGGGCGCAGGAGGCACTCAAACGACGCTGAGCCGAGCAGACGGAGGCGGATCGGCGACGAGTGAGTGGGGCAGGGGCGGTGCCTGCCGTTGTGGGCGCATACCACGAAAGGTGCGATGCGTTCACGTTTGCAGGAACCTGTGGCTGCCATCGGGCCGGATCGCGCAGGCGGTCAGACGCCCGCTGTGCCATGCTCCGGTATCGGTCGCGATGCGGCCCTGATCGAAGACCGGGGTGTCGACCTGGTAATGGCCATGGGCCACCCAGACCCCGTCGGCGCGGGGCCGGGTTTCGAACTCCGGATGTCCCCAAAGCAGGGTACGCGGGTTCTGCTGTTCCATGCGGTGTTGCGGGTCGGCCGCGGCATGCACGACCCAGAGATTTCCCGAGGACCAGCTCAGCGGCAGATCGGAGAGCCAGCCATGCTTCTCGGCCGTCAGGTTCGATTTCAGAAGCGTGGCCAGTTCGATCAGAGTGTCTGGCGTCGGCGTCTTCGGCAGGGTCTCGGACGGCAAGTCGAAGCTTTGCAGAGTGGGCAAGGCCCCGGACCGCAGCCACCGCGCCCCGCGTATCAGCGGATCGGCCAGAAAATCCAGCATCATCCGGTCGTGATTGCCCATCAGACAGGTCACATTCTCCGGCAGTTCGCTTGCCAGTTCGTGAAGCCGGTCCAGCACGCCGGCGCTGTCGGGGCCGCGATCGACATAATCGCCGACAAAGACCAGATGCGGGTTGCGGGCGCGCGTCCTGCCGACATCGGCGTCGATCAGCTCCAGCATCTGCTCCAGCAGATCGGCCCGACCATGCAGGTCGCCCACGACATAGACCGTGCGGTCGGGCGCGGGACGGTCGGGCGCGGCTTTGGGCGCAACGGATGGCGCGGAACGCTTGAGAAGGGATTTGAGACTGCGCTTCATAGGCTAGGAGGTGCGCCTTTGGCCGGGACTTGGCAAGGCCTCTGCGCGTGTTATTCGCGTGCGCGAAGCACGCGGGCGGGCCGGGCTGCCAGCGGGCGCAGCGCAAAAGCCAGCCCGGCCAGAAGCGTCGCCAGCGCACCGCCCACAACAATGGCGGTGGCCGAGACCGGTTCGAAGCGGAACGAGGCATCCATCACGAATATCATAACGGCCCATGCGCCGATTGCGCCGGCAAGGATGGCCACGATCCCTGCGGCGGCCCCCAGAAAGGCCGAGCGCAGGGCAAAGCTTGTGAGGATTCTGCCCCGTGAAGCGCCCACGGTCTTCAGCACCGCCGCTTCGAAGACCCGACCCCGTTCGCCCGCCGCCGCGGCCCCGATCAGCACGACGAACCCGGTCAGAAGCGTGGCGGCCGCACCATAGGACGTGGCGGCGGCAATGCCTGACAGAGCATCGGCCACCCGTTGCAGCGCATCGCGCATCCGGATGGCGGTGATGTTCGGGGCCGCCGCGGCGACATCGCGAAGGATCTGCGCCTCGGCCGCCTCTTCCGCGTAGACCGTGGCGATGTGGGTATGGGGCGCGCCCGCCAGCGCGTTTTGCGACATGGTGAGGATGAATCCGATGCCGGCATTGGAGAAATCGACCTCCCGCAGTGCCGCGATCCGGGCCGTGATGTCGCGGCCGAGGATGTTCACGGTGATCTCGTCGCCAAGGGTCAGGCCAATCTCGGCGGCTTCTTCGGCGGCGAAGGCCACAAGGGGCGGCCCGGCATAGTCATCGGGCCACCATTCACCCGCCACCACCTGATCGGCAGGCGGCGCCGTGGTCAGATAGGTGACCCCCCGGTCGCCCTGCAGCACCCAGTGGTCGGCGGCGACCTGCTGTGCGGGCACGCCGTTGATGCGGGTGATGATCCCGCGCAGCATCGGCGCGGTATCGACGCGGCTGACCTGAGGATCGTTGTTCACCCGGTCCAGGAAATCCGGAAGCTGATCGTTCTGGATATCGACGAAGAAATAGGAGGGTGCAACTTCGGGCAGATCCTGTTCGATGGCGCTGCGCAGGTTGCTGTCGATCTGCCCGACCGCGGCCAGTACCGTCAGGCCGAGGCCCAGGGACAGCACCACCGATGTCGCCTCCGACCCAGGTCCGCCGACCGAGCCGAGCGCGAGGCGCAGGGCCGTGCGCCCCCGGACGATGTGGGCGCGCGACAGTCGGCGCGACAGCGCCCGGACGCCAAGGGCCGACAGGCTGAGCAGGAGGAGGGAGGCCAGGATTGCGGCGGCTGTGTAGAGTGCCAGAGCCGGGATGCCGGAGAGCCAGGCGGCCAGCCCCACCAGCAAGGTGACCAGCGCCACCGTCAGGGCCAGAAAGACCGGACGCGGCCACGACCGCGCCGGCCCTGTCGCATCGCGATAGAGCGCCGCGGCGCGCACCTGTTCTGTGCGGGCGAGTGGCCAGAGTGTGAAGATCAGCGCGGTGAGCAGGCCATAAAGCGCGGCCTCGGCCAGAGGGGCAGGGTACAGGCCGAACGCGGCGGGAATGGGCAGTTGGGCTTCGATCAGCGGCGAGAGTGCCAGGGGCGCCACCGCGCCGAGGGTCAGCCCGATCATGATGCCAAGCGCCGTCAGAAGACCGATTTGCAGGAAATAGGCGGCGAATATGGTCCGGCTTTCCGCGCCGAGGGTTTTCAGGGTCGCGATGGTGGCGATCTTTCCGTCGAGATAGGCACGGATGGCCGAGGACACGCCGATGCCGCCAACGGCAAGCCCCGCAAGCCCCACAAGCACCAGAAACGCCCCGATCCTGTCCACAAACTCCTGAATGCCCGGTGCGCCATTGCGGCTGTCGCGCCAGCGAAGGCCGGTATCGCGGAACCGGGACAATGCATTTTCTTCCAGGCTTTGGAGATTGACCATGTCCGGCAGGCGCAGACGGTATTGGCTGTCGTAGAGCGTACCCGGCTCCAGAAGACCGGAGGTCGCCAGGCCATCGAGACTGACCAATGTGCGTGGCCCGAGGGCGAAACCGCCAGCCGCCCCGTCCGGTTCGACCTCCAGAAGGGCGGTCAGGCGAAATTCCTGCGTACCCAGTCGAAACATATCGCCGGGGCTGAGCCCGAGACGGTCTGCCAGCACCTGTTGCATCACGCCGCCGGGAACACCCTGATGGATGGCGAGCGCGTCGGTGATGGGAATATCGGGCGACAGAACGACCTCGCCGTAAAGCGGGTAAAGTTCGTCGACGCCGCGCACTTGCGTCAGCCCGCGTTCGGGGCCGTTTTGCCCGTCGACCACCGCCATGGACCGAAAATCGACGGTTTCGGAGATGGTGATGGCGTTGGCTTCCATCCAGGCGCGCTCCGCCTCGGTAGCGAAACGGTATGTGAAGGACATTTCTGCATCCCCGCCGAGGATCGTAGCCCCCTCACGGGCCAGCCCTTCTTGGATTGAGACACGCACCGAGCCGACCGCCGCGATGGCCGCCACACCCAGAGCCAGGCAGGCGAGAAAGATGCGAAAGCCACGGAGACCGCCGCGCAACTCGCGCCTGGCAATAAGAAAGGCGACGCTCATTCCGCGGCGGCGCGGGAGGCGCTATCGTCTATCCGGCCATCGCGCAGGCGGATCACACGGTCGCAGCGGGCCGCCAGATCGGACGCATGAGTGACCAGAACCAGGGTAGCGCCGTGACGGTCGCGCAGGCCAAAGAGAAGATCCATGATCGCGGCGCCGTTGGTTTCGTCCAGATTGCCTGTTGGTTCGTCTGCCAGCAGGATATCGGGGCGTGGCGCCGCGGCGCGCGCCAGCGCCACGCGCTGTTGTTCGCCGCCTGACATCTGGGAGGGATAATGGTGAAGCCGGTCGGCAAGACCCACGGCGGCCAGTTCGGCTTCGGCCCGCTCGAACGCGTCGGCGTGACCGGCGAGTTCCAGCGGCGTCGCGACGTTTTCAAGGGCCGTCATCGTCGGAATGAGGTGGAAGGATTGGAACACGACGCCCATATGTTCCCGACGGAAGCGGGCCAGTTGGTCTTCGTTCATCGCGGTGAGATCATGGCCAAGCGCCATGACCCGGCCCCCGGTGGCGCGGTCCAGACCGCCCATCAGCATGAGGAGTGAGGATTTGCCCGACCCAGATGGCCCGACCAGCCCCACGGTTTCCCCGCGCGCGATCCGCAAGGTGATGCCATGCAGGATCTCCACCCGGCCGGCATTGCCGTCAAGCGCCAGTCTGGTGTCGGTCAGGGAGAGGATCGGCTCGGCCATGTCTGAACGCCTCGGTTCACTTCGTTCCTTGGCATATGGGGCGCGCAGGCGGTTGAGCAAGGTTGTTTTGGCTGGGTTTTTTGCAAGCCTCGCGGGTGCGGCGGCGGCGGAAGAGATCACTATCGCGGCCTTGGGCGACAGCCTGACGCAAGGATACGGGCTGGTGCAGGAGGATGGGTTCGTT
This sequence comes from Rhodophyticola porphyridii, assembly GCF_003688285.1. GTDB lineage: Bacteria > Pseudomonadota > Alphaproteobacteria > Rhodobacterales > Rhodobacteraceae > Rhodophyticola > Rhodophyticola porphyridii. Next base: position 28,595 of record NZ_RCNT01000008.1, on the reverse strand, counting down.
CCGCAACTGGAGGCATGGCTGCGCGCGCGCGGCCACGAAGTCACGGTGATCAATGCCGGCGTTTCGGGAGATACGACGGCGGGCGGGCTGGCGAGGGTGGGCTGGACGCTGACGCCCGAGGTGGACGCGATGATCGTGGCTTTGGGGGGCAACGACCTGTTGCGCGGCATCGCGCCGGAGGTCAGCCGCGCCAATCTGGAAGGCATCCTGCAAGCCGCAGATGCCGGATCGGTCGAGGTTCTGCTTGTGGGCCTGCAGGCGCCGGGAAATTACGGCCCTGACTACAAGGCCGCATTCGACGCGATGTACCCGGACCTTGCCCGGGCCTACGGTGCATTGCACGCCGAAAGCTTTCTCGGCGGGCTTGAAACGGCAGCCGAGGAGGATCGCACGGACGCGATTGCAAGGTACATGCAGGCCGACGGCATCCATCCCAATGCCGAAGGCGTGGCCCGCATCGTCGAGGCGCTCGGCCCCGAGGTCGAGGCGCTGATCGCCCGCGTCCCCCGCTCCTGAGGCGGGCGGCAGACATCCGGGCGGGATGGGCTTGCGGCTCCGGTTTGGGGCGATACGATCACCGGACAAGCAAGGGAGGGCGCGATGACCCATATTCTGGCCATCGATCAGGGCACCACATCCAGCCGGGCCATCATCTTCGACAGGGCGCTGACGCCGATTGCCTCGGCGCAGGAGGAGTTCACCCAGCATTTTCCGGCCTCCGGCTGGGTGGAACATGATCCGGCGGATATCTGGGTGACCACGGCCGGCACCTGCCGAGAAGCGATCGAGCGCGCGGGGCTGGGTCCGGAGGATATCGCCGCGATCGGGATTACCAATCAGCGTGAAACCGTCGTGGTCTGGGATCGGGAAACCGGCCAGCCCGTTCACAACGCGATTGTCTGGCAGGATCGGCGCACGGCGGAGCTCTGCGCCCGGCTGAAGGCCGACGGGCACGAGCCGATGATCCGGTCCCGCACCGGGCTACTGCTAGACCCTTATTTTTCGGGTACGAAACTGGCGTGGCTGCTGGAGAACGTTGATGGCGCGCGTGCCAAGGCCGAGGCGGGTCGGCTGATCTTCGGGACGGTCGATTGCTATCTGATCTGGAAGCTGACGGGCGGGGCATCGCATGTCACAGATGCCACCAATGCCGCCAGGACATTGTTGTATAACATCCGCAAGGGCGAATGGGACGCTGAGATCTGCGCGCTGTTGAACATTCCGATGGAAATGCTGCCCGAAGTGAAGGACTGCGGCGCCGATTTCGGGATGACCCGCGCCGATCTGTTTGGCAAGCCGCTGCCCGTTCTGGGCGTCGCCGGGGACCAGCAGGCCGCCACCCTCGGGCAGGCCTGTTTCCAGCCTGGCATGATGAAATCGACCTATGGCACGGGGTGTTTCGCGCTTCTCAACACCGGTGATACGCTGGTGGAAAGCCAGAACAGGATGCTGGGAACGATTGCCTATCAGTTTGACGGGACGCCCAGCTATGCGCTGGAAGGGTCGATCTTCATCGCGGGCGCCGTGGTTCAGTGGCTGCGGGACGGGTTGCGGATTATCCGCGAGGCAGGAGAGAGCCAGACGCTGGCCGAAGCCGCCGACGAGACACAGGAACTTTATCTCGTGCCCGCCTTTGTCGGGCTTGGCGCGCCCTATTGGGACCCGGATTGCCGGGGGGCGATCTATGGGCTGACGCGCGGATCGGGCCCGGCGGAATTTGCCCGCGCCGCATTGGAAAGCGTCGGATTCCAGACCCGGGATCTGTGGGAAGCGATGCGCGCCGACTGGCAGGCCTCGGGCGGGGAGAACATCCTTCGGGTGGATGGCGGGATGAGCGCGTCCGATTGGACGATGCAGTTTCTGGCCGATATTCTGGGCGCCCCGGTGGATCGCCCGAAAGTGCTGGAGACGACGGCATTGGGCGTGGCCTGGGTTGCGGGAATGCGGGCCGGTCTCTATCCCGGTCAGGATGGGTTCGCGGCCATGTGGGCGCTGGACCGGCAGTTCACGCCCGCAATGGATGCCGGGCGGCGCGAGGCGCGGTACGCGGGCTGGAAGGATGCGGTTGCACGCACTCTGAGCCGCTGAGCCCGGACCGGCCTGAACCCCGGTCGCAGGCGCTGTCGCCCCGGTCTCATTCGCAGATTTCTGACCGCAGGAACACAGGCAGCCTGCGCACAAAATGCCGGACGGGCCGGGCTGCGGTGCCCGGGGCGGGGCTATCGCCGGTCCAGATAGCGCCGCGCGTCCTCAGCGGTTTCGAAGATGTGGGGTGCGTTGGCACGGCCAAGCGCCTGACCAAGTTTCATCCGCATGAACGCAGAAGAGGAATAGCGTGACACGGTGCGATAGTGGCGCTCTTCCAGATCGGCAACCATGGCGGCGTAGGCGTCTTCCACATCCTCGTCGATCCGCGCCCCGTCATAATTGACGATCACGTCGACGGGGGTTTCAAGCGGGGCGCAAAGCGTTTCGACCCGGGCCGCGATGCGGGCGATGTCCTGTTCGGTGCGAATGCGCAGCTTTTCGAAATTGATGAAAAGGCGCGTGGCCTCGGGGTTCAGCGCGATACGGTCATCCAGATCGAGATGGAGGAGGTCGCGTTTCAGCTCCATCGGCGTGGCGGTGAAGATCCGCGGATCCATCTGCGTGATCTCTCCGATCACGGGGCGAAAGGCCATGTGGGAAAGGATATCCCGCTCAAGGTCGATCCCCGGTGCGATTTCGATCAGGCGGAGGCCGTCGGCGCAAAGATCGAAAACGCAGCGTTCGGTGACATAGAGGATTGATTTGCCCTGCGCCTGTCGGCCCGAGAAGGTGATCTGCTGCACGTCGTCCAGGAACTTCCGGGCGCGTCCCTCCCCGCGAACGGCGATTTCCCCGTCCGATATCGAAAGGTGGAGACCGCCTGCGGTGAACGTGCCGGCAAAGACCACGCGCGCAGCATTCTGGCTGATATTGATGAACCCGCCCGCCCCGGCCAGCCGCGTGCCGAACCGGGAGACATTGACGTTGCCGGCGCGATCGGTCTCGGCCATGCCGAGAACGGCAAGGTCCAGCCCGCCGCCATCGTAGAAGTCGAACTGCGCGTTTTGCGGGATGATGGCGTCGGTATTCACCGCGGCTCCGAAATCGAGGCCCGAGGCGGGCTGGCCGCCGATCACACCGGGTTCGGCGGTAAGTGTGACATGTTCCAGAAGACCCTCCTCCTCCGCCACGGCGGCGACGCCTTCGGGCATGCCGATCCCCAGATTGACGACGCCGTTGACCGGCAGTTCGAAGGCCGCGCGCCGGGCGATGATCTTGCGGGCGTCCAGCGGCATCGGTGCGGTGCTGCCCGCCGGCGCCCGAAACTGGCCCGCAAACAGGTGAGAGTAGGGCGTGGCGTAGGTCTGCATGTGGAATTCTGGCTCGGCGATGACGACCGCATCGACAAGGGTGGCGGGCAGGATCACATCGCGGGGGTTGAGCGCGCCCCTGGCGGCGATGCGTTCCACCTGCACAACGACCATCCCGCCCGAGTTGCGCGTTGCCATGGCCTGCGCAAGATTGTCGATAACCAGCGCTTCGCGCTCCATCGTGATGTTCCCTGCCGGATCCGCGGTGGTGCCGCGCAGAAGCGCGACCTGGATCGGTTGGGCCTTGTAGAACAGAAGATCGCGGTCGCCGATCTGCATCACCTCGATCAACTCTTCGGTCGTCTGCGCATTGATGCGGCCCCCTTCAAGGCGCGGGTCGACGAAGGTGCCGAGCCCCACATGGGTCAGCGTGCCGGGCTTGCCGGCAGCGATATCCCGGTAAAGCTGGCTGATCACGCCCTGGGGCAGATTATAGGCTTCGATCAGCCCGTTGGTGGCCAGTTGAGCGACCTTGGGGATAAGGCCCCAATGACCGCCGATCACGCGTTTCAGAAGACCCTCATGGCCCAGCCGGTTGAGGCCGCGATCCCTGCCGTCACCCTGACCCGCCGCGAAGAACAGGGTCAGATCGCGCGGGGCGCCGGTTTCCAGAAACCGGGTTTCGATCGCGGCGAGCAGCGCGTCGGGCACGCCGATCCCGACAAAGCCGGAGGTGGTGACGGTGTCTCCCGCGGAGACCAGCGCTGCCGCGTCGCTGGCAGGGATGATCTTGTCTTTCATCTATGCGCCTCCCGTTCCCTTGGGGAAGGCTACAGCGCAGACATGGTTCCGCAAAGCGTCCTCGTGTGTCAGGATACCTCTTGCATCCCGTCGAGGGTTTCCTTTGCGATGCGGATCGCGCGATTGGCGGCGGGCACACCGGCATAAATCGCGACATGCAGCAATGCCTCGCGGATATCGGCCTCTGTTGCGCCGGTATTGGCGGTGGCGCGAATATGCATCGCCAGTTCTTCATCCTGACCGAGCGCGGCGAGAATCGCGATGGTCACGATGGAGCGTTCGCGAAACGGCCAGTCGGGCCGGGACCACAGGTGACCCCAGGCGGCTTCGGTGATCAATTCCTGAAAGGGCGTGTCGAAAGCGGTGCGTCTGGCCTCGGCCGCGTCCACATGGGCATTGCCCAGAACGCGGCGCCGGGTTGCCATGCCCTGTTCCCATCTGTCTGTCATCTTTCAACTCCACTTCTGAACGCCTGACCGCAGAGTGGCCGAAGTGTCGCGGATTGGCCAGAGAGGAAGCCCCGCCGGGCAGGGGCCGGGCGGGGCCGGATAGCGGTTTGCGCGGGCCTATTGCGGGCGAACCGCGTCGGCCGTGCCCTGAATGAACGCCACAAGACGCGTAACATCCTCTTCGGACAGCCGGTCCGCAAAGCTGGGCATGCCGTTGTCCACGCCTGCGCCGTCAAGGATCCAGGCGCGCGCGTTGATCAGGGTATGGGCGGTGGAGTAGCCCAGATTGGGGATCGCGCCGCCGTTGTTCACGCCCGGAACGCCGTGGCAGAACAGGCAGTTGGAGACATAGATCGCCAGGCCCTCCCCCACATGGTCGGGGTCGTAGGGCACACCTTCCACGAGGTCGAGCCGGTCGCTGATTTCAGCCTCCGGCATCGGGGTTTCGCCCCCGACGCGAAAGGTGAAGACCCGGCCCGGGCCCACGCGGTCGGTGGCTCTCTGCATCAGTCCATAGACCCCGCCCCAGCCCACCGCGATGGTGACATATTGCTGGCCTTCATGTTCCCATGTGGCAGGGGCCGCAACCACGCCCGACGTGACCGGTGTTTGCCAGAGCACCTGACCGGTTGTCGCGTCATAGGCCATGAAGCGGCCATCCGCGGTGCCCTGAAAAACCAGATTTCCCGCCGTGGTCAGAGTGCCGCCATTCCAGGGGGAGACGTATTCCGCCCGCCAGACCTCCCGCTGTTCCACCGGGTCCCAGGCCAGAAGATGGCCAAAGGGCGTGGCTTCAGGTGCAACCACGTTGAACAGATAGCCGAGGTTCCAGCCGACGCCGGACATGGTCGACATCGGTTGATGGCTGTTGAGCTGCCATGCCGGGTCGGTCGACTGGACCAGGGGGACGCCCTGGGCGGGGATGTAGACCAGACCCGTTTCGGGGTTGAAGCTCATCGGATGCCAGTTGTGGGCGCCGTAGGCGGAGGGGATCGTTTCCCACGGCTCGGTGCGGGAGCGTGCGCCCGCTGCCTCGATCGGACGGCCGGTTTCGTCATACCCGGTGGCCCATGTGACCTCCACGAAGGGCTCGGCGGAGATGAACTCCCCCGTGACCCGGTCGATCACATAGAAGAACCCGTTTTTCGGGGCCTGCATCAGGATCTGTCGTATCTCTCCGTCGATCTCAAGATCGGCGAGGATGATGTGCTGGGTCGAGGTATAGTCCCAGGTGTCGCCCGGTGTGTTCTGGTAGTGCCAGACATAGTCGCCCGTATCGGGGTTCAACGCGACGATCGAGGCGAGGAACAGGTTGTCGCCGCCTGCGGGGCTGCGCAGGTGCTGGTTCCAGGGCGAGCCGTTGCCGGTGCCCACGTAGAGGAGGTTCAGATCCGGATCATAGGCCATGGCATCCCAGATCGTTCCGCCACCGCCGGCCAGCCAGTATTCGGCGGACGGATCCCATGTGTCCGCGGCCATCTCCATCGAGGCGTTCTCGAACGGCTCGCTCGGATCTCCGGGCACCGAATACCAGCGCCAGGACATCTCCCCGCTTGCGGCGTCATAGGCGGAGATATAGCCGCGCACGCCGAATTCGGCGCCGCCATTTCCGATCAGCACATTGCCGTTGATCACCCGTGGCGCACCGGTGATGGTGTAGGACATCTCGCGGTTTTCGATCGTGTCGGTGACCCAGACACGATCGCCGGTGGCGGCATCGATGGCGTGCAGATAGCCGTCGAACGCGCCGACGAACACCATGCCGTCATAGACCGCGACGCCCCGGTTCACCACGTCGCAACAGCCCCGTTCGCCGAAATCGCCCGGCACCTCCGGGTCGTAGACCCAAATCGGCTCTCCGGTCAGCGCGTCGAGCGCATGAACGATGGACCATGACCCGGTGACATACATCACGCCATCCACCACGATCGGCGTCGACTGCACGCCGCGCGTGGAATTCAGGTTGTAGGACCATTCAAGACCGAGTTGGCCCACGTTCTCCGTGTTGATGCTGTCGAGCTGGGAAAACCGCGTTTCCGCATAGTTCAGCCCGTAATTCAGCCAGTTCCGGTCATGCGCGTCATTGTCGATGATGGCTTGGGTGTCTATCGCGCCAACCGCGGCGCGGATGCTTTCCCTGTCGATGGTTTGTGCCTGGACGGTCGCAGCCGTCATCAGGGCGCAGGCCGCCCCTAACAGATGTCTCATCTTGGTCCTCCCTACGGATCTGTTTCGATCGTCTGTGCCGTCAGTCCCCTTGTCTTGCCTCCCCCTTCACGCGGTCTTTTCGATGTCGATCCCCAGCTCCTCGACCATGGCGTCGCGCATGACGAATTTCTGCGGTTTGCCGGTCACGGTCATCGGCAGTTCGGGTTTGAAGCGGACCAGGGCAGGCACCTTGAAATGGGCGATCTGATCGCGGCAGAACTGGCGGATGCCGTCTTCGGTCGGCGTCGCTCCGGGTTTTGGCACAATCCATGCGGCGACGATTTCACCGTATTTGTGATCGGGCACCCCGAAGACCTGCACCTGGCTGACATCCGGGTGCGTGTAGAGAAACTCCTCGATCTCGCGCGGGTAGACGTTTTCGCCGCCGCGCAGGATCATGTCCTTCACCCGGCCGGTGATGTTGCAATACCCTTCCCCGTCGATCGTCGCCAGATCGCCGGTATGCATCCAGCCCTCTTCGTCGATGGCCTCGGCGGTGCGGTCAGGTTCGTCCCAATAGCCCTGCATCACCGAGTAGCCGCGGGTCATCAACTCGCCCTGTTCGCCGATATCCGCGACGGAACCGTCCTCGCGGGCGATTTTCACTTCCAGATGCGGCTGGATGCGCCCGACCGAGCCGACCCGCTTGTCGAGCGGGGTATCGGTGTCGGACTGGAACGACACGGGGCTGGTTTCGGTCATGCCATAGGCGATAGTGACCTCATGCATGTGCATGTGGCGCTGGACCTGTTTCATCACCTCGATCGGGCAGGGGGCACCGGCCATGATTCCGGTACGCAGGCTGGACAGGTCGAACTCCGCAAAGCGCGGATGCTCCAGCATTCCGACAAACATCGTGGGCACGCCATAAAGCGCGGTGCAGCGTTCTTCAGCCACAGCAGTAAGCGTATCGACCGGATCGAACCCTTCACCCGGCACGACCATCGCCGCACCTTTCGTCACACAGCCAAGTGTGCCCATGACCATGCCGAAACAATGGTAGAACGGAACCGGGATGCACAGCCTGTCCGCTTCGGCAAGCTTCATGGCGGCGGTGACGAAATGGGCATTGTTGACAATATTGCGATGCGTCAGCGTGGCGCCCTTTGGCATGCCCGTGGTCCCCGAAGTGAACTGGATGTTCACCGGATCGTGGCGGTCGAGCGTCGCGGTGAGCGCGTCCAGATCGGAAACGGATACCTCCGCGCCCATCGCCTCGACCTCGGCGAAGCGGAAACACCCCGGATGGTGCGCGTCGCTCATCACGATCACGTGGCGGAGATTGGGCAGGCTGGCGGAGTCCAGCTCGCCCGGTGCGTCCTCGGTCAGTTCGGGGGCCACGACGCGCAGCATGGCGAGATACTCCGACGATTTGAACCGTTCCGGCAGGATCAATGCGCGGCACCCTGTCTTTGCCAGCGCGAACTCCAGCTCATGCAGGCGGTAGGCGGGGTTGATATTGACCAGGATAACGCCGATCCGGGCCGTGGCGAACTGCGCCAGCAGCCATTCATAGCGGTTGGGCGCCCAGACCCCGCAGCGGTCCCCCTTTGCAAGCCCCAGACGCGTCATACCGCCGGCCAGCGCATCGACGCGGGCCGCGAACTCCCCCCAGGTCCAGCGAATGCCCTGGGCGCGGAACACCACCGCCTCGCGGTCGCGGACCCGCGCCACCGTGTCGGCCAGAAGTGCCGGGATCGTCCATTCAATCAGCGGTTCGTCCGTCCGGCCCGCCACATGGGCCTTCCCCTCGGGCACGACACCCAATTCGGCCTGCCGGGCAGGCGCAATGCCTTCATGCATGTCACTCTCCTTGATCTGTCGGGGCGGCGCGCCGGGCCAGATCTCCGTTGGATATCCATCGTGCCGCGAAGCAAATCCGGAGTCTCGGCATTTTACGCCATGTGGGGCGGGGCCGTCCGGCGGCCCCGGTGATAGTCGCGCGGGCTCATCCCGAAGCGGGCCCGGAAGCCCCGGTTGAAATTCGACAGGTCCTGAAACCCGGCCCGATAGGCAATGTCGGAAATCCGCCCATGAACATGAGGCAGGTGGTTCAGATGTTCGGTCACGAACCGATAGCGTTTGGACCGGACCAGATCGATGAAGCTGGTCTCATGGGCGTGAAACAGGCGCTGAAGCTGGCGTTCCGAGACGCCAAGCTGGCCGGCAAGCCAGGGAAGCGACAGGTAATCGGCGGTCAGGTGGGTGTCGATCAGATCAAGTGCCAGATCATAGCGGCTTGCCGCATCGCTCAGTGCGATGCCCGCCAACCCGTCCTCCGGGCACGAAAAGGCCAGATGGATCATGTCATAGAGCAGCGACGCGTTGCCCTGACGCTCGCCCGCGCCGTTTTCGTTGAAGAAGCGGAAGAAATGGCGGGTCAGTGTTCTGGCGACGGGGGTCGCGGCGGCGAGTTTCCTGCCGATGCCCACGCCCGGCCGGCGCTCGCTCAGAAAGCTCTGCCGGGGCAGGTGGACCGACATCAGGCGGCTGCTGTCCTCGGCCAGATGGAGCACACCCTCCTTGGTGCTGTCGAGCAGCACGGCATCTCCCGGTGCAAGGCGTGATCGGGTTTCATTGTGGTCGACCGACAGCGTGCCCGACATTTCGATCACGAAGAAGATGTACTCATTGTCATCGCGCCTGATGCCGGCCCGGTCCCGCTCGATCTTGGCGACGTCGCCCCAGACATCCGCCACGTCCAGATGGTCGAACATATGCACCCCGATCCTGCCCTTGACCGCCCGCTGGCCGCGCTGCGGCACGCCATCGTAGGCCCCACAGATCGCATGAAGGTCGTCATACCATTTGTCGAATGGTGTTTCCCGGATCATCGGGCGCCTCCTCCCTGACGCCTGCGCCGGTCTTGATGCCGGTCGCAGGCGTTGAAAGTATGCCGCCCGCTTGCCTTAGCGTAAAGCCCCGTGGAGGGGATGGTCGCGGCCAGCCCCCTGCTCGCATGCGACGAGGGGCGCCGGTGCCGTTTCCTCAGGGTCCGACCGCGTCCGGCGCAGCGGCGGCAAAGGCGGGATGTGCCGCACAGGCCGCTTTGACCGCGCAGATACGGACGCAATCGGCATAATCCACACCCCATCGATCCGCGTTGTAAAGCTGCGGGATCAGGCAAAGATCGGGCAGGGAAGGCCGAGGGCCGATGGTGAAGGGCGCCTGGGTGAAGTCGCCAAGCAAGGCTTCGAACGCCAGCAGGCCGGGGCGAATGAAATGGCGCATCCAATCGGTGCGTGCGGGGTCCTGACCGCCGGTGGCATGTGTCACGACCGACAGGTTACAAACCGGGTGCACATCCACGGCCAGCACATAGGCCAGCGCCTGCGCCTTGGCGCGCGCCGCGGGCTCTTTCGGCAAGAGGCCCAGATCGCGGGTCTGATCGAGGTAGTCGAGGATCGCGAGCGACTGGGTCAGCCGGTGGCCGTCAATCTGAAGAACCGGAACCAGACCCTGCGGGTTGCGCGCCAGATGCTCGTCGGATTTGTGCTGTTTTGCCAGCAGATCGACGCGGATGGCGCGATACCCGATGCGCGCGAGGTTTAGCGCGATCCGGACCCGGTAGCTGGCCGAGGAGCGCGGGTAATCATACAGCAACGTCTCGTTCATTTCGCGGCCTTGAGCGCCGCGGCGATCACCTCACGGTCACCGATATGGTTGCACAGGATCAGGATCAGCCGCGCATTCAGCGCGTCGCTTTCGGCCTTGCCGAGGCCGTCATGGGCGGCCAGCAATTCCTGGTAGAACCCGTCCTGATCGGGGATGTTGGGCTGAAGAATCAGGGCCATCCGGTCACTCCTGTCCTGTGGCGCGGCGCAGGGCCGCGCGGGTGGCGGTCTCGTCGAAGGCAGGCCAGCGGGCGACCACATGCTGATCGGGCCGGATGAGGTAGACGGCCGTGCCGGCCTGGCCCAGATAGCGCGCGGAGAGCGCGCCCGTCGGGTCGTCGTCGGCGCCAAGCGCCAGCCGGGCAACATCGATACCGGCTTCGGCGAAGGTTTCAGGCGCGTCGGTGTTGAGCGTCAGAAGGGTGAAGCCCGACCCGAGTGCGTCGAGCAGAAACCCGTCGCGCAAGGGCGCGTCCACACATGGCGCGCCCGGCCGGGTGCGGGCGGGGCCACCGGCCAGCCGATCCTCCCCCGTCAGGGACAGACCGTCATAGGTACAAGGTACGGACAGGCGGCCGGAATTGACCAGAGGCCTCGCAAAAGCATGCTTGTGCGCCAGTGTCAGGACCGCATTGCGGAACAGTGTGCTGATCTCGGTTTTGGGGGTTATGAAATCGGTCGCCCGGGTCGAGTTCAGGATGTTCTCGTCAGCCCCGAAAACCCGCTCTTCGGAATAGCTGTCGAGAAGATCCTCGGGGGCCAGCCCGCGGATCACGAGATCCAGCTTCCAGGCAAGGTTTTCGGCATCCTGCATCCCCGAATTCGCGCCACGTGCGCCAAATGGCGAGACCTGATGCGCCGCATCGCCGGCAAACATCACGCGACCATGGCGGAACCGTTCCATCCGGCGGCACTGGAACGTGTAGATGGAGGTCCATTCCAGCTCGTATTGCGCCTCCGGCCCCAGCATTGAATCGACGCGGGCGCGGATATTCGCCTCGTCCAGTTCCTTTTCGCGGTCGATATCCCAACCAAGCTGAAAGTCGATCCGCCAGATATCGTCGGGCTGCCTGTGCAGGAGCGCGGACTGTCCGGCATCCTTGAAAGGCGGTTCGAACCAGAACCAGCGTTCGGTCGGGAAATCGGCGGTCATCTTCACATCGGCGATGAGGAAGTTGTCCTCGAAGACGCGGCCTTCGAAGCCGAGCCCCATCATCTCGCGCAGCGGAGACCGCGCGCCGTCGCAGGCAATCAGCCAGTCGGCATGAAGACTGTAGGGACCGTCCGGAGTGTCGACCGACAGTGCAATGCAATCGCCCCTGTCCTCCAGCGCCGTAACCCGGTTCCGGCCGCGGATTTCGATCTCCAGACCGTTGTTCTGCTCGGCGCGAACCTGATCGATCAGGAACTTCTCGAAATAGGGCTGCTGGAGGTTGATGAACGCCGGGTTCTTGTGGCCGGTCTCGGGTTGCAGATTGAACTCGAACACGCGGTCATCTCCGTGGAATACCTTTCCCACGTTCCAGACGACGCCCTTTTCCACCATTGCGGCACCGCAGCCGAGCCTGTCCGCGATTTCGAGGCAGCGCTGCGAGAAACAGATTGCGCGGGAGCCTTCGCCGATTCCTTCGTGATCGTCGAGCACCAGCACCGGCTGACCCCGCTGCGCAAGATCCAGCGCGGTCGCAATACCGATCGGGCCCGCGCCGACAACGACGATCGGGTGGCGTTCAGGCACCGGCGCATCCTGCGCCGCGACCTTCCGGTACGGGTAAAGCTCGAAGGCGAGGCGGTATCGGGACTGGGTCATTCTGTGCCGTCCTTCCAATAGGGTTTCGCGGTTTCCGCGCGGTCCCAGACGAGGAAGAACTCGTCGAGCTGCGGCGGAGTGACCCCCGCCTGGCTCAGCAGCGCATGGACTTGCCCGCGATGGTGGATCTGGTGCTGAAACAGATGTAGAAGAAGGTGATCGGTCCGCTCCTGCGACGGCCCGTCGGGGCGTTCAACGGTCACGCTGCGCGGCAGATCGGCATCGGCAAGGCCATCGCAGGCCGCGATCAGCGCGGCGTCGGTCTCTCTCTGCGCTCCGGCAAGGGCCAAGGGCTCGTCGATATCCTCGCGCCGGAAGATCGCGCGCCCCTTCCCCCCGCCGAGAAGGGCGTCGATATAGTAGAGATCGACCTCGTAGATATGGTTCAGCGTCCGCGCGAGCGTGCCGAAGAAGCTTGGGAATTCCCTGTGGTAGACCCCCTTCGGCATGGCGCAGACCGTTTCGAAAAGTGTCGCATTGGCCCAGGCGTTGTTCCGGGCCAGCGACCGGAAATAGGCAACGCTCATCCCTGCAAGTCCTCCCACATCTTCAGGTCCCGCTCCGCCGTCCAGATGCGTGGCGTATCCAGCCCGCGCGCTTCGTCATAGGCGCGGGCGACATTGAAGGGCAGGCAATGCTCGTAGATCGCGTAATCGGCAAATTTCGGATCGCATGCGGCGCGGACCGCGTCCCAGGCTTCCTTCAGGCTGCCGCCGCGCGCCGCCACCCTGGCGGCCGCCGCATAGGTCGACATGACAAAATCGGACGTATTTCGAATGGCAGCCGCCACCATCTCGGGGCCGACCAGCGCGTCACCGCGCCCCGGCGCGATGCTGCGCGGCTGGAACGAAGCGATGTTGCCGAGCGTCTCGTCCCAGTCGCTGAAATGGCCGTCGCCGCAATAGCAGGCCGAGTGGTACTCCACGATATCGCCGGTGAACATCACCTCCTGATCCGGCACCCAGATCACCGCATCGCCGGCCGTATGGGCGCGGCCCAGATGCATGATATCGACCCGGCGGTTGCCCAGATAGACAGTCATGCTTTCGGAAAAGGTGGTGGTGGGCCAGGTCAGTCCGGGGATGCTCTCATGCCCTTCGAACAGACGCGGGAAGCGCTGGAATTCGCTGTCCCAGTCCTCCTGCCCGCGTTCCACCACCATCGAGCGGGCGGTGTCGGACATGATGATCTGATCCGCGCCATAGGCCGACGCGCCCAGCACGCGCACCGCATGGTAATGGGTTAGCACGACATGGCTGATCGGCTTGTCGGTGACCGTGCGGACGCATTCGATGACCTTCTTCGCCAGTCGCGGCGTCGCCTGCGCCTCGATGATCATCACGGACTCGTCCCCGATAATGACGCCGGAATTCGGATCGCCCTCGGCTGTGAAGGCGTAAAGCCCTTCGCCCACCTCGGTGAAGCTGATTTTCTTTTGCGTCATGTCGCCTTGCGACGCGAATGCCTTGGCCATGTGTCAGTCCCTTTCCAGGAATTCCAGCCGGTTGCCAAAGGGGTCTTCGGCAAAGAACCGGCGGCGGTTCTCGATTGTGTCGTCCCAGCGCGGGCTCTGGCCCAGGGCCTCGATCCGCGCGGCGACGGTGTCTATGTCAATGACGGCAAAGCCCGGATGGGCCTTGCGCGCGGGGGTGAAATCGGGCTCCACCCCCAGATGCAGTTTGGCGCCGTTGAGCGCCAGCCACAGCCCGCCGCGCGCCTTCAGCGCGTCGGGCTTGGCGATCTCGGCCAGACCCAGACCCGCGCACCAAAAGGCGCGCGCCGCGTCCTCGCCCCCGGCGGGGATTGCGATCTGGATATGGTCGAGAGCCAGGGTCATGGGCGGCTCAGCCCCAGGCCTTGGCGGGCAGGATCTGGCCCACGCAATCGCCGAACCCGATGGTATAGCCATCGCCGCGCGCATTGCCGCGCAGGGTCAGCGTATCACCATCCTCGATAAAGCCCCGGGTCTCGCCGGTCTCCAGCATGAAGGGTTCGCGCCCGGCCCAGCTGAGTTCCATCAGCGAGCCGAATTCACCGCGTTCCGGCCCCGAGATGGTCCCCGACCCCAACAGATCGCCCGCATTCATCGCGCAGCCACCAATGGCGTGATGGCACAGCTGCTCGGCCGCCGAATAATACATGCGGCTATAGTTGGTCCTGGCGATGACCGATGCGCGGTCGGCGCCTTCGGGCTGCATCAGAACCTCAAGCTCGATGTTGTAAAGCCCGTCCCTGCTGCCCTTGAGATAGGGCAAAAGCTCTTTCTCACGCGGGGGCGTGGGGGCGCGGAACGGCTCCAGCGCGGCGGCGGTCACGATCCAAGGGCTGATCGAGGTGCCGAATGCCTTGCCCTGGAACGGCCCCAGCGGTTGATATTCCCAGCCCTGGATATCGCGCGCCGACCAGTCGTTCAGCAGCACATAGCCAAAGATCATCGCATCGGCCTCGTCCACCGTGATCGGCTGGCCGAACTCTGACCCGGTGCCGACGATGGCGCCCATCTCCAGTTCGATATCGAGCCGTTTCGAGGGGCCAAAGGACGGCATCTCGGCATCGGGGGCCTTGGTCTGGCCATTGGGGCGGTGGATCTGCGTGCCCGACACCACGACCGAGGAGGCGCGGCCATTGTAGCCGATCGGGATATGCAGCCAGTTGCCCGGCAGATCGGGCGAGCCGCGCAGGATCGCGCCCATGTTCTGGGCATGCTGACGACCGGCGTAGAAGTCGGTGAACTCCGACACCGCGAAGGGCATGTGCAGCGTGGCCTGATCCATCGGGATCAGCATCGGTTCGACCGTGCCCTGATCGGCGGACCCCTCGGCTAGCATTTGGATCAGCCGCGCGCGAAGCGCCTCCCACGCCTCGGGGCCCAGTTCCATGACATCGTTCCAGAACGGCATCGAAAAGAGATCGGGCTCCTCCAGATCGATGAGCCCTGCCTCCTCGGCGGCGGCCATATCCAGGATCATGTCGCCGATGGCCACGCCGCAGCGCGGTGGCTCGTCACCGGTGGAAAAGACACCATAGGGAAGGTTGTTCAACGGAAACGGGGTATCGGCGTCATTGGCCGAGGCGACCCAGCTTTTCATCAATGGCATGGTGCGGCATTCCTTCGGTGCGGTTGGCACAAGATCGATCTGACATGGGAGGGAGCGTATACGGCCCGCCCGGCAGTTGGCCAGCGGACCGGTGTCCGCGCCGGGCGGGTAGGGGTCCTCCCTCCCCAACGCGGGTTGGATATTAGTTGGTTTTGTAACTAACAAGGCCTAGTCTGTCGGAATGACCCAAAAAGCCACCTTCGATCTGGAAGACTTTCTGCCCTATCTGCTGACGCAGGCCGCCGAGGCCTCAAGCCTGGAGTTTCAGCAGCACTACAAGGGCCGCTACGGGATGCTGCGGACGGAATGGCGGGTTCTGTTTCATCTGGGACGTTTCGGCGCGATGACCGCGAAAGAGATCTGCGCACGCTCCGGCATTCACAAGACCAAGGTGAGCCGCGCGGTGGCCGCACTGGAGCGCAAGCGCTATCTGTCGCGGGAAGTGCTGGAGACCGACCGGCGCCTGGAAAGCCTTGGTCTGACCCCGATGGGGGAGCGTGTCTTTGCCGATCTGCTTGGCGCGGCCCAACGTTTCGACAGCGCCATGACGGCGCATTTCACGGATCAGGAGGAGGCGGTGTTGCGCCGTTGTCTCACCCGGATCGCCCGCCTGCCGTGAGGGGCGGCCTTAGAGATGGTCGTGAAAGGCCCGCCAGAGCGGCAGCATGTCGCTCGCCTGATCGCGGGCGGAGACGAGGAGACCGCGTTTGCGCCATGTGGCGGGGAGCGGCGCCATCATTGCGATGCCCCTGCGTTTCAACAGATCGGCATGGGGATGATCGGCAGCATAAGGCTTCGGCACCCGTTTAAGCGACGCGTCCCCGAAATTGGAGATCTGCGCGCCGGATGTGCGGGCAACCTCCGTCATCGCGTCTGCTACCAGATCGCCGCGCGTATCGATCCATTCCCTGTACCGGGTCAGCGCCGGCCCTTTCAGGGACACCACGCCCAGGCCCAGAACCAGCTCGCCCGATGCGCAGGAAAAGAACCAGCCCGGTGCAAGACCGTCGGCACTTGCGGGCCGCCAGAGGATGTGAAGCCACGGGTTGTAGGGCGATTTATCCCTGGCGAAGCGCACGTCCCGATAAATGCGGAACAGTTTCGGGGCATGGGCAACCCCGGTCAGCCGGCTCAGATCTTCGGCCAGCAACTCGGCGAACAATTCCGCAGGTTTCCTGATTTGGGTGACGTAATGCGTCTTGCGCGGCTCGAACCAGTCCTTGCGATTATTGCAGGAGAGTTCGGCAAAGAATGCCTGCGCCGCATTGACCATGTCTTCGAACCCCTCGCTCATCTTCCCGCTCCCTCTGCGCTGTCCCTTGCAGTGAACCTGTACCGCCGGGATACCTCAAGCCCTGGGGGCGGGCTGCTTGCGGCATTGCGGTCAATGGGCGTTTGGCTCGGAAAGATCCCCTCCATGGTCGGGTTTGACGAGGCAGCAGCCGGCATGTGCGCGTGAAGAAAACCTCCCTGACATTCGTGGTGGACGGGCCGGGCCCGGACGCGATGTCGCTGTTGCGGGTGGCGTCGCGCCATCTGCAACAGGCGGATCTTGGCGATGTGAAGATCGTGGCCTAGGTCACGCCGGACATACTTGCAAACCTCAGTGACCTCACCCGCGTCCCGGGCAGTTGCGCCCGTGCCCGAATGCGCGGACCGCTGCACGGTCGCATTGTGTCCCAGCCCAAAAAACTGGTAGAGCCAAGCGCCCTTGCACTCCTTGGTGGGGCGCGCAATGCTGAGCTGCATCTTGAGATTTTCGAAATGGCAGGTTCGCATCTTGCCATGCGTTCCGCGCAGAGCGGCCCCGGGTTCTGCCACATAGTGCAAGAAATGCAGGTCACATGTCCCATGTCTGATCAGGTTCACACCTCCGAAACCAGCCGGTCCGCCGCGACGCCCCCCGGCCACTTTCCGCCGGTCGAGGATCTGGTTGCCTGCCCGACCTGCGACGCGCTTTATCAGCTTCCGGATGTGCCGAAAGGCGCGCGCGCGCGATGCCTGCGCTGCCATACGGTTCTGACCGCGCCACGCGACGGGGCGATGACACGGATCGTGATGCTGGCGGGTACATCCGTCATTCTGATGCTGGCGGCGATCTTCTTTCCCTTTCTGGAGCTGACGGCGGCGGGCATCACGCAGCGCAGCTCGATCATGGACGTGGTTCTGGTCTTTGCAGACGGGCCCTTCGTGGGCCTGGCGATCGCCGTGGGCGCGCTCATCGTGATCCTGCCGCTCGCGCGCTTTCTGGCGCTGATCTATGTGCTTGCGCCCATGGCCTTCGGCTGGCGGCCCGCCCGCGTGGCGGTGCCGGTTTTCCGGCTGGCGGAGCGTATGAAACCCTGGTCGATGGCGGAGATATTCATCGTCGGGGTGGCCGTGGCGCTGATCAAGGTGGCGGGGCTTGCGCATCTGTCCCTCGGCCCTGCCTTCTGGGCCTTCGTGGCGCTGGTGCTGATTACTGCGGTGAAGGACACATTCATGTGCCGGTTGACGATATGGAAAACGCTCGAACAGCGCAGCCAATGGTGACCGCGCGCTCGGCTGGTCTGGTCGGCTGCCCGAATTGCGGCCGGGTCCACGATGTCCCCGCGCCCGGGCGCTGCCAGCGCTGCGGGTGGCGTCTGCCGGGCCATGCGCCGGATCGAAGCCTGCAGCGGGTCTGGGCATGGCTGCTTGCCGGGCTGGTCGTGTATATTCCGGCGAATATCTACCCGATGCTGCGCACCAACACCTTCGGCCGGACGACCGAAAGCACGATCCTCGAAGGAGTGGTGGACCTGATCCATCACGGCTCCTACGGGGTGGCGCTGGTGGTTTTCGTGGCCAGCATCGTGATCCCCATCGGCAAGTTCTTCGCCATCGCCTATCTCGCCATCAGTGTCGAACGGCGCGAGATGATGCAGGTTCATGCGCGTCATCGGCTGTTCGAGGTTGTGGAATTCATCGGGCGCTGGTCGATGATCGACGTTTTCGTGGTCGCGATCCTGGCCGCGCTTGTCCAGCTTGACTTTGCGGCCACGATCAACCCCGGCATCGCGGCCATAAGCTTCGCGCTTTCGGTTGCATTCACCATGCTTTCGGCGCAGAGCTTCGACCCCAAGACCATATGGCTTGACGGGGACATGCGGCCCAGATGACGGATCAGACACCGCCCTTGCCGGAGATCGATCAGCCGAACCGCTCGGCCCTTCGGAACCTGTCGGTCGTCTGGCTGGTGCCGGTTCTGGCGCTTGCCGTGGCGCTTGGCATCGCATGGCAGGCTTATTCGGACCGCGGCACGCTGATCGAGATCCGCTTCGAGAACGGCGCCGGGGTCACGGCCGGCGAAACCACGGTCCGCTACCGTGATGTGGTTATCGGAACGGTGGAAGACGTGAGGTTCAGCCCCGATCTGCAAACGGTCATCGTGGAGGCCCGGGTTGAAAACGAAGTGCTGCCCTTTCTCGACGAGGATGCGACTTTCTGGGTGGTGCGCCCGGAGATATCCACCCAAGGGGTCAGCGGCCTGTCCACGGTCGTGTCCGGCGTCTTTATCGAGGGTGCCTGGGATAGCCGGCCCGAGAGTGCGATGCGCAGTTTCGACGGCCGCGAGAGCCCGCTCTTCGTCCTGCCCGGTGACGAGGGGCGCCGGATCACGCTGAATGTCAGCCCCGGCATTCAGCTTCAGGGCGGGGCGCCCGTGACCTTCCGGGGCATTCAGGTCGGGCGCCTGGAACAGCCGGATCTCACCGAGGACGGGCTTTCGATTACCGTCGATGCATTCATCGACGCCCCTCACGACCAGCGGATCACACAGGCATCGCGGTTCTGGGACAGTTCGGGGTTTTCCGTCAGTTTCGGGGCGGATGGCCTGACGCTGGACGTGGAAAGCCTTGCTTCGCTCGTGACCGGCGGGATCGAGTTTGATGAGGTGTATTCCAACGGTCAGCCGGTCGAGGGCGACGCGGTGTTCGAGGTATACGAATCCGAGGAGGCCGCGCGGGCGAGCGCATTCGACGTGGCCCCGATCGGGGAAGTGCCTGTCGCGGTGGAGTTCAGCAATTACATACGCGGCCTCGTCCCCGGCACGCAGGTGGTGATGGCCAACGACCAGATCGGCGAAGTGACCGCCGTGACCGTGCAGTCGGTCGAGATTGCGGACGGGTCAAAGCAGCGGCTGGTCGTCGATCTGGTGCTGGACCCGGGCCGCATGGGCTTCCCCATCGGGACGGGGGCCGAAGAGGTCTACGAATACCTGGCCGAACAGGTGGCCGATGGTTTGCGGGCCCGACTCTCCACTGCGGGTCTGATCTCGTCGGAAACCCGGATCGAGTTTGCCATTGATTACGATGCCCGGCCTGCTCGGTTCGAGGTGGCGGCCGATCCCTACCCGGTCATGCCCTCCATCATTGTCGAGCAGACCAATGTGAACACCACCGCCGAGGGTGTGCTGGAACGCGTGGCGGCGCTGCCGTTCGAGGAACTTCTGAGCCAAGCCATTGACACGCTGGCCAGCATCGAGGGGCTGGCGGGCGATCCGGCGCTGAGGGATGTGCCGGAGGAGGTCGTGGCGCTGCTGACCGAGGCGCGCGAACTGGTCGGCGGCGACGAAACGCAGGCGATCCCGGGGGAGGCGCGCGCCGCCGTTGCCGAGTTGCGCGGGATCCTTGCCGAACTGCGCGAAGGCGGCACCATCGCCGCGCTGACCTCGGTCATCGCACAGGCGGACGAGGCGATGGGCCCGATCACCGAGGCCTCTGCGGTGTTGCCGGAGGTGATGGCCAACCTCCGCGCCCTCTCGGAAACCGCCGCGGAGCTTGAAATCGAGGCGTTGATCACCACGGCAAATTCCGTGTTGGCCAGTGCCGATGCCTTCATCAGCAGCGAGGGCATGGCGGAGGTTCCGGCAAATCTCTCGGCTTCGCTCGTCGAACTCGAAGCGCTTGTCGCCGAGTTGCGCGAGGCAGATGTGGTGGGCAGCCTGAACACGACTTTGGCCTCCACAAGCGCAGCCGCCGAGGAGTTGCCGGCCCTTGTCGAGCGGACCGATGCCGTTCTGACGCGGATCAACACCCTTGTCGGAGCTTATGGCGCGCGCTCCGCATTCATGGGAGAAACGATGGACGTCCTGCGCGAGATTACCACTGCGGCCCGGTCCATCGCGCAACTGGCACGGGCCATCGAACGCAACCCAAGTTCCCTGATCACTGGACGCTGACCCATGTTGACCCGGATTTCGATATTCCTTCTGGTGCTGTCGCTTGCGGCCTGCGGCGGCAATGAGGACCTGTTCCTAGTGCCGCCGGTCACCACCCCCGCGGCGCCGATTGCAGTTGGTGCGCAAAGCCTGGAGGTGCGCGATGTGATCCTGCCGGCCTATGTGGCGGAGGCTGACATTCTGGTGCAGGAGGCCGATGGCGCACTGCGCCCGGTCGGAGGGGCGCTTTGGGCCGATGATCCGCGAACCGGCATCACCCAGGCACTTGCGCGGCGGCTCGATCTTGGCACCACGGCCACGGTCGCGGCCGAGCCCTGGCCTCTGTTCGACGGGCCCGACAGAAGCGTACAGGTCACCATCGATCGCATGGTCGCCCGCGCTGACGGGCAATTCGAACTGGGTGGGCAGTTCGCGGTGATCTCGCGCAGCGGTGCTGCACGCGAATTTCTCCGCCGTTTCGAGATTGTCGAGCCCTATGCCGGGCCCGACCCGCAATCGGTCGCCGACGCCTTGGGACGTGCTTTGACCGCCCTGTCGAGCAGGATCGCCGAAAGCATCGCACGATAGTCCAAGAGCGGGACACATGTGCCCGGCCTGCGGCGGACCGACCGACAGCAGGGTCACAGGCGGTACGAGATGCAGGCGAGGGGGCTGCGCCGGGGCGGTCAGACGACGGTCCGAGTGCGGGCGCGTGAGAGATTGGATTGGTACGAGGGAAGAACTATTTCTGATCTGTCGGTCGCAAATTAGTAGCTAGCCCGGGGCTGACAGTCGTCGCTGGGTGGACAAGGTTTGACTGCTCGCTGATGGTGGAATCAGAATTATCCGTATTACGTGGCATCATGCTAAAACCGGATTTAGGTGAAACACATGGATTGCGCGGGCCGTTCGACAGGAGAGTGACCTTTGCTTAGTATCCGAGAAATCGAAGAGAAATATCCAAACTCTTCGCATTTGCTCTATGCCCGGGGTTACCTGGTATCCGAATCGAAATCTGTTCTTCCGAGGGAATGGCATACGGTGCGCTTCGGGGGCTATTATGTAAGTACACATCCGCTATTGCAAGTCTCACAGGTCTCTCATTCAGGTGTGAGCCTATTGTGTCTTGGAACCATCTTTTTTCCGGAAATGGAGAGTCTTTCTGGAAATGACGTACTGACCTATCTGGCGGAGGGCCTTGCAGAGTCAGAACATATTTTCTTTGAGCGCATTTCCGCGACAAATGGAAGATACGTTCTGGCCTATGCAAGCGACGACGGGGAATGCTGCTTGTTGACCGATGCCACTGGGATGAGGTCGGCATTCTACTCGACGGAATCGGAACTCCTGATTTCCTCCCACGCCCACCTAGTTCAGCAGAATAAAAGTGTGCGAACTCCCAAAGACACGCGGCAGTATAAGTTCGGCTTTCCTGGAAATCTTACCCCTTTCCAAGGCACCAAAATATTGACACCCAACACTAAGCTGAACCTCAAATGCCGGCGCGTTGAGAGGTTTTGGCCGAGATACGGCATAGAGGAGATCGAAGAGAGCGAATGCGCCGAGCGCATTCACGACCTTCTTTTCCGTTCCTATCGTTGGATAAATCGACATTTTGATTGCTTTGTCTCAATTACTGCCGGCCTTGATTCCCGTGTAACCTTGGCGGTTTCTGGCGGTCTGGCTCGCTACATGACCTACAGTCGGGGCCAAGACAAACCGGCCGAAGAGCAAGATCGTCTGGCAGCAGAGACAATGGCGAGAGACCTTAATCTCAACCATGTTTCTATCACTCGTTCGGATCTTGAAGCGGCTCCGGAAGAGTTTTTGAAGGTGAATGAATTTAACACTTACTATCGACATATACCACCCGCTCCATGGGCATATAGAAGGCTTGCGCTTTCCGCGACAAAAGAGCCTGTCCATATTCGATCCAACTTGAGTGAAATCGGGCGTATGTTCTACAAAGGACGAAAGATCGATCCCAAGTCGCCTCATGACTTGGTCAGGCTTTGGTCAAACGATCCAAGCCTGCACACTAAGGAAAATGAAAACGCCTTCCGTACTTTTTGCGAGGATACAGCATTCTTTCGCTGCCCGGTAGAGCTTACGTCACTATTCTATTGGGAGCATAGGATGGGGTGTTGGCATTCACAGGTTGCTCTTGAGGCCGATATCGCATGTGAAAGTCTTTCACTGTACAATTCACGTGACTTGCTTTCTCTGTTCTGGGCTGTGCCCATTGAGGCCCAGAAAAACGATCAGCTACTCAAGCGGATTGTGCGTGAGATAGCGCCAGAGCTTGCGCATTATCCCATAAACGGAAAGCCATTCGGCTGATGGCGAATTTGAGACTTTGTTAACTTCAGTTTCGTTTTTAGTCGTGACGTGCCCCGGTGCTGCGCTACCGGAAGTGTCCCCGCCCGGGGGTTAGGCTTCGGGTGTCTCCGTTCCCATTGACAGCAGCTGAACCTGCCTCAGCTGCGGCGCAACCAGTTTTCGACAAGCATCTGAAAAAGCAAATCTTTTGAATCCGTCTCGATTTGGGTGAAGGCAGGTTGAAAGAGACGCGGGGCGCTCAGAGACCGATTTCGAGCCAACGGCCAGTCTCTCAAAGTCGGGCGGCGTCGCTCAACTCCTTCGAGCCAAAAAGGGAAAAAGGCCCTGTCAAAGACCTTGTCTCGGGTTCGCGAAGTGTAGGTGGCGGAGTAAACGGGATTAATGTCGAACCTCTCCACCCTAAGTATTTGAAAACATTATGGACCGACGAGTGCCGCAAAGTTTCAGCCATGGAACATATCCACCTGCAGGGGGCGTAGCATGCCGATACCCAATGGGTGTCGACGCTGTAGCGGCACTCAGCCGATGAAGTCCGCGCGTCGCTCGAGCAGGCTCTCGTAGAGGAAATCGACAAAGAGCCGGACCCGATGCACCCGGCGCAGGTCGCCGTGCATCAGCACCCAGGTCGAGCGGCTCTGGTCGAGGTCGGTTCCCGGCACCCGCTGCAACTCGGGAAAGACGCTTTGCACCCAGGCGGCCAGAAAGCTCATCCCCGCCCCGGCGCGGGCAAGGTGCATGTGCATTGCCGGATCGGCGATGGCATGGCGTACCGTCGCGCGTGGAAAAGGTGAGGCAGAGATCATCGCCTGCAATTCCGGGACCTCGCCGTAGCCAAGCCAGGTCAACCCTTCGCCGCGTGGACCGGCATCGTGCAGATGCCTGTCGATGTAGCCGCGCGAGGCGAAGACACCGATCGACAAGGGAAACAGCTTGCGCCCCACGGCATCGCCGGTGAGATCGCGCACATGGCGGATCGAGACGTCCGTCTCAAGTTTTTCGATCGAGTCGATGGCGTAGGACAGGTTCATGTCGATGTGGATGTCGGGATAGAGCGCCAAAAACTCGCCCAGAACCGGCGCCAGCAGGAAATGCGCGGTCATCGGGTCGGCCGACAGGCGAATACGCCCCGCCGCCTCGCTGTCCAGCCCGCGAACGGCGTTGAAGCCCTGGCGCAAGGATGCTTCGGCTTCCAGCGCTTGCGGCAGCAACTTGCGGCCCGCCGCCGACAGTTCGAGCCCGCCCGCACTGCGCCGGAACAGCTGTACGCCCAGTTGCGCCTCTAGGCTCTCGACTTGCCGGCGCACGGTCGCGTGGGTGCCGTCAAGCTGCTCGGCGGCCCCGCGCAACGATCCCGCCCGCGCAACGGCCAGAAAGGCCGGAAGAGATTTCCAATCCACCATGCGGATCGATTATGAACCACAGTGGTTCATGAACTGCAATATTCGGATGGAATTCGGTCCGATAGAGACAGGGCAACCGAACCGAAAGGAGTCCACCATGACCGCAACACTCTCTGCATGGAGCATCAATCATTATGGCACCCCCGAGGTGCTGAGCCCGGTGACCCGGCCCGTTCCGGCACCGGGCCCCACCGAGATCCTGATCCGTATCCGCGCCTCGGCCGTAACGCGCGCCGATGGCATGATGCGGGCCGGGCAGCCCCGCTTTGCACGTCTTTTCCTTGGCCTGCGCCGCCCGCGTCACACCCTTTCGGGCACCGGGCTCTCGGGCGAGGTGATCGCCGTGGGCAGCGATGTTGACAGGTTTGCCGTGGGCGACGCCGTCTTCGGCGAGGCGGGGCTGAATTTCGGGGCAAATGCCAGCCACATCTGCCTCGACGCATCCGGCGTGTTGATGAAGAAGCCCGCGGCACTTTCGCATGAGGAGGCCGCCGTAATGTGCGATGGGCCGCTGACCTCGCTGAACTTCCTGCGCGAGGTGGCTGAACTGCGCGCGGGGCAAAAGGTCCTGATCCTCGGCGCCTCGGGCAGCCTCGGCAGCGCCGCGGTGCAAATCGCGGCCGCAATGGGAGCTGAGGTCACCGGCACCTGCAGCGCCCGCAACGCTGGCATGGTGGCGTCGCTTGGGGCCAGCAGGGTCATCGACTATAGGCAGCAGGATTTCACCCGACAGGCCGAGCGGTATGACGTGATCTACGACACGCTCGGCGTCTCGTCCTTCGCTGACGCCAAGGGAAGCCTGACCCGCTTGGGACGCTATGTCTGTCCGGTGCTGGGCCTTGGTCTGCTGGGCGCGATGATGCGCACTGCGATTGCGGGCACGCGCAAGGCGCGCTTCTCGGCTACCGGGATGCTCAGACCGGACGTCCTGCGCCCGATGCTCGGCACCCTCGTCGAGATGGTCGAGGAGGGCAAGCTGGTGCCTGTCATCGACCGGGTTTACCCTTTGGCCGACCTGATCGAGGCGCACCGCCACATGGAGACGGGTCACAAGCGCGGCAACGTCGTCGTCGTTTGAGCGCGCGCCAAACCGATTAAGCTCGGCAGGCTCTAGAAACAATTTGTCTCTAGATCAAGAACGCGTTCTGGAACAATGCACTAGCCGCTATAGTTTCGGTTTGTTTTGAATGCACTTGGGCGAATATCGCTTGAGTAATACGCGCTGAACGTGTAGTTTAAGGAAAAGAGTTATCAGCGCTAAGCGATTCTTAGCGTTGTTTTAGTGTTGTGCGGGCAGTACTGCAGGCGTTGGTTTGCAGCTTCGGCTCGTACTCGTAATGGTTTGAGGAGGCAGCCTGCAATGGCAACATATGACCTACTCGTTTTTTCTTGGAATGACTTTTTCCAAGACACCCTCAGTTAGGGTTAGATCGTGACTTTATCGGTGAGACGTTCACTTGACTCCGCTCGCGCAAACCTGAGCGGCGGACGGGTCCTTACCGTCCGAAGAATGGCCTCCGACCGAACGGCGAACCAAGCGTGCAGCAGGCAATGAGGGTCCAGACGAACCCTCCCTCTTAGAGCCAGAATGGCTGGTAACAACGGCTTCTCGGCCAAAAAATTAGGTATGGTAACTATGGCAACGATTAGACCCACCGGAAACAACACCAACGAATTCATCGTTACGACCGATAGCGGCCGGACCTTCATCATCGCCCGCGATAATCTTTGGGGCTATGACCTGACGGACGGCAACAACGACGGGTTCTTCGACGTCAACGCGCTGGACAACATTTCCTCGTCCTCCGGAGATATGGTCGAGTTCTTCACCGGCTCGGGGCAGGATTTCACCATCACGCCCACCGGCAACAGTGGTCTTGAATACATCATCACCCTCGCCGACGGCACCACCGCCATCATCGACCGGACCGATGTATCGGGCGACGATGTGCGAGGCTGGGATTTCGCCGACGGTGTGGATGACGGCAAGATCGATCTCGAGATCCTGCTGGGCGACAGCTTTTCCACCGATGACGATGTGCGTCTGGTCACCGGCTCGGGCCAGGGCTTTACCATCACGCCGTCGGGCAACAACGAGCTGGAATACATCGTGACGCTTGACGACGGCACCACCGCCATCGTCGCCAAGGACACGTTGCGCGGCTGGGATATCAGCGACGGCACCGAAGACGGGGTCGTCGACCTTGAGGCGCTGATCAACGACAGCAGCTCCACCGACGAAGATGTGGTGCTTTATACCGGATCGGGCCAGGGCTTCACCGTCACGCCGTCGGGCAACAATGCGCTGGAATATATCATCAGTTTCGACGACGGCACCACCGCCATCGTCGCCAAGGATACGCTGCGCGGCTGGGATATCGGCGACGGCACCGAAGACGGGCGCGTCGACCTTGAGGCGCTGGTCAACGACAGCGGATCCACCGACGAAGATGTGGTGCTTTATACCGGGTCGGGCCAAGGCTACACCGTCACGCCGTCGGGCAACAATGCGCTGGAATACATCGTCACCTTCGACGACGGCACCACCGCCATCGTCGCCAAGGACACGCTGCGCGGCTGGGATATCGGCGATGGCACCGAGGACGGGCGTGTCGACCTCGAGGCGCTGGTCAACGATACCAGCTCCACCGACGACGATCTGGTTCTTTATACCGGGTCGGGCCAGGGCTTTACCATCACGCCAACCGGAAACGAGGCGCTGGATTACATTCTCACGCTTGACGACGGAACCACGGCCCTTCTGTCGCGCGACAGCTTGCGCGGCTGGGACATTGGCGATGGCGCCGAGGACGGGCGCGTCGACCTTGAGGCGCTGATCAATGACACCTCTTCCACCGATGACGATCTGATCCTCACGACCGGGTCTGGTCAGGGCTTCACGATTATCCCAAGCGGCTCCGCCCCCGGCGAATATCTGATCATGCTTGATGATGGCCGAACCGTCATCACCGACAAGGACTCCATCCGGGCCCTCGATTTGGCCGACGGGACCGAGAACGGCGCGCTCGATGTCGAGGCGCTGTTCGATTCCAACGGACAGGACGGCGACGTGGCAACCAATGCCACCGCGGTCTGTTTCACCCGCGGCACGATGATCAAGACCGACCGGGGCAACCGCCCCATCGAAACCCTTGTCCCCGGCGACCTTGTCTTTACGGCCGATCATGGCTTCCAGCCCATTCGTTGGATCGGCAAGAACCGGCTATCCAAGAGCGCCTTGGCGGCAAATCCCAAGCTGCGTCCCATTCGGATCCGGGCCGGTTCCCTTGCCGAAGGGCTGCCGGAGCAGGATCTGATTACCTCGCCGCAGCACCGGATTCTTGTCCGATCCAAGATCGCAGAGCGCATTTTTGGCAGCTATGAGGTCTTGATCCCGGCCGTCAAACTGCTGTCCATGCCCGGTATCGAGGTTGAGGAAGGTGTGGAAGAGATCGAGTACTGGCATTTCATGCTCGATGCGCATGAGATCGTTATCGCCAACGGCGCCTCATCGGAGAGCCTTCTTGCAGGATCCGAGGCGCTCAAGGCTCTGCCCGCGGCTTCCTTGGAAGAGCTGCGTCTGGTGCTCCCGGAGATCTTCGCTGCGGACTTCGTCGCCAGCGCTGCACGGCGTCTGCCGGATCGCGGAATGGCAGCGAAGCTGTTGACGCAGCGGCACCTGAAAAACGCAAAGCCGATCTTCGAGCACCACTTGCCGCTCCAGCCTTCGCACCAGTTAGAGCTGAGGTCCTAGGGCAAAAATCGGTCGGCCCGGATCACGTAGCGCCACGCGACGTCAAGGATTTCAGCGCGTTACGTGATCTCGACTGATTGAGCTGACCCGAAATCACTCTCGATTGTCAGCAGCGCGGGCGATTCCGGCTATCGTAAGAATAGGTCCCGCCCTCTCCGTCCGGCCGCTCGATCCGGCTGCCGCGGGTGTCATAGACGTAGGTGTAAGTGTCGTCCGAGAGAGGCTGGTTGTGGGGATTGGTGTCGCAGAGCTCGCTCAGATGGCTGGCGAGGCGGCGAAACGGGCACGTCACAGCCCGCCAATGAGGTGAAACCGTTATCGTGCATACGCAGGAGAAGAGCTCTTTGCCTTCTTACTCCTCATCGAAGTATGCTCGGATCGATCGAAAAGTCTCCGAGCATATCCTCTTGAATTCCGGATTTTTCTCAGCTGTGTGTTCTAGCTCCTCTAGGGTCAATAGCCATTCTCCAACCTCAAAATATCTGACCTGCTCCCCTGAAAAGTCCTCGCTTTGAGGTTAGCCTGTTCTCCAACTGAGGAGACAGACGATGAAGAGAAGCCGTTTCAGCGAAGCGCAGATCATTCATTGCCCGGCAGGCGATTT
>NZ_RCNT01000007.1 GCF_003688285.1 Rhodophyticola porphyridii | reverse complement strand
GTTCGGCAGGCTCAAGGATTGGAGACGCGTGGCAACCCGCTACGACCGATGCCCGAAGGTCTTCCTGTCAGCCATCGCTCTCGCCGCACTCGTCATTTACTGGCTATGAGTCCTGACCCTAAGGGCTCGCCATCCTTTGCGGCTGCGCGCGGTTGCGCGTTCCTTGAGAACATCGGTCTCCGGTCTCTTTTGGTAGGCCGTCCTTACGCGCCGAAGTTCATCTGCGTAGGAGCGCTCGAACCCAACAGGTGTGAAGTCAAGGCGGGCATCCGGCTTCAGGTGCTCGGCAATGTAGCGAGCTTCTGATCTTTGCAGGACCGCGCCAAGAAGTTGATCCCGCCGCTCACAGCGCTGAAAGCCCCGTTCCAGTTCCGCGCGCACAGCAGGATCGGCCACCAGTTCAATGCGCATACGCAATTCATCTTGCAGCGAAATTTGCCGCGCGGAATCGAACTCTGGTACGATTTCTCTTTCACCAGTGATTGGAGACCTAATGACCATTTCCCAACCTTCCGATGATTTTGACTATGACGGGCTGAGTGCTCAGGTTTGCAAACTTGCCAACCAAGCCATTGCGGACGGAGCTAACCCCGAGACTGTTGCTGCGATGATTTATCAGGACAGCTTTGATGTTGCTTTTGCTCAGGGACCTGTTGAGACGCTGCGCCATATCTGTTTTGCGATGGACAGATCGGAAGAGGACATGCGCACTTTTCACGAAAGGTTCGGCGACCAGCTTGATCTCGCTGAACTTGTCCAGGGCCGTATTGTCCCCAAGGTCGCGTAGGCTGAAATCCGTCATGGCCGGAACCCCTCGACATACGACCAGGAGCCGTCTGCATATTGCGGCAGGTGGGCATACTGGTCGGGGACATCTTCCGTGATGATCTTGCGCAGGCGAGGTCCCCAGAAGGTGGCGATCTTCACACTGTCTTTCGGCAAGTGATACGGGTTCGGGTGATAGCGCCCCGCCATGAAGCGCCGCGTCCAGTAGGGCTTTCGCTGCGCGTAGAGCGGCCCCGGCAGATCATCGCAGAGCAGATACATACCGTCTTTGGCCGTCCGCATCACCTCATCAGGCGTGCGAAGCTGGCGCGCATGCTTCCGAGTATGTCGCGTCTCGTGCCCCAGTTGAGCAATCTGGCTTGCAAGCTGGAACGGATCGCCGCCGCCCAGCAGAGCCGCCATCAGTTGCTCTTTCTTCAGCTTGGCGCGGCTTTGCGTCAATGGATCATCCGTTCGTAGCGTCTGTGTGCCAAGCACCTCGGAGACTGTCTTGGCGGAACCGAGGTCACGCGTTGCGAAGTAAATCTGCAAGCTGGCACTGGAGGTAATCAGTTGCCCAGCATGCGGTGCGAGTCCTTCCATCTGGCGTGTGGACTGGAACACCGCGAAGGGCTGGATGCCGATACCCGCGCCATAGGTGAACATCTGCGGCACGACCGGGAAGCTGCCAAGCTGGCCGCATTCATCGAGTATCCAGAGTTGACGCGGCGCATCGGGCTTGCGGGACTTCTCGATCAGACAACCGACAAACAGGCTTTTGAGAACAGGTGCCCAGAGCGGGATCATTTCCATCGGCACCATCAGGTAGAGCTGGGTGAGCGCGCCCACGTCGCACAACTCACTCAGTTCAAAATCGAAAGGGCCGGACACGGCCTCGGAGAGCAGCGGGTCGGACAGGCAGGCCACAGACTTTTGTAGTTCGCCAATGATGCCCTGGAAGCCGCCCGAGCGGTCTTCGCGCATGGCCGCAATTTCTTCCTCGACATCGCTAGAAAGCTGAAGCCCGCTTGTGTGCATCTCGTATGCAAAGTCGATCCATTCCTTGCCGCCGCCTGAGAGCAGGTTCACGACGCGGTAGAGGTGTGGCAGTTCCAGCACCCCGTGCATTTTGATCAGTGTCAGGCAGATGGCTTCCGCCCAGCGACGGGCGTTTAACTCGAAGTATTCGCCGTTCGCGGAACCGCTTTTGGGAATCCAGTTTTCCAGCAGCAGCTTGAGATCGGGGATCAGGGTCGGCGATGACCACTTGAGGTAGCCGACAGGGTTGATCCTGTGTTGCGGCAGGCCGTGAAGAGAGCGCGGATTGAAGGTGATGACCTTCTTAGCCTTACCGTCTCCGAGTATCTGGTCGCGTGAGATTGCCGCCAGTTCGCCCTTTGGATCGAGCACGATGATCGTGCGTCCGTCACAGATACCCTTGCACAGCGTATAGGCGAGGATATCGCGCAGCTTGCCGGAGCGGGCACCGGCGACGAGCAGGATGCCGCCCTCACCGTAAAAAAACAGAGACCGCCCCTCCAGCTCACCGCAATAAATAGCGGTGTTGCTCTTCCTTAACATGCCCGCACGGGCAGCGTCCTGAGCGCTTGCCATCTCAGCAGAGCCGAAGGGGTTCTCTTCATTAACGAAAGGATAGGACATCGCCGCTTACTCGCGACCGGAGAGGCGCAGGATGATGAAAAGGCCGAGCGCTGACAGGGCTGCGGAGAGCGCACCGCGCACAACGCTGTAGATCAGCATTCCCAGCAGGAAGAGCCATATCAGGCCGATCGTGCTGGTGAAGCCCGTCGCAGCGGAATAGACCATCGCCACACCGATCACCCAATCGAGGGTAAGACCGTAAGCATAGGGAAGAGCGACGAAGGTGATCAGAATGGCAATCACCCAGGTGATGTTACCGAGCGAGGCGGTGAAAGGGGTTTGCTGTTTCGGGCCAGGCATAGGCCGTCCTCCTGAAAGAGAGAGATATGACAAGCCGGACCCATGCCCTGCGAGAGGACGCAGGACCGACTAAGAAGCTACGTTCAGCTTGATTGGTTAGGAGTGAGCCGCCCTACGGCGTCGCATACGGCGATCAGCACCGAGATGCAGACGACAGGTACAGCGCCCACGCTTGTCGGGCAGACACAGCGGACACAGGATGCGGCGATAGGCCGACATCACTTGCCGCCCGAGCCGAACTTGAAGCCGCTGTTGAAATCCTGGCGCGTTTGGTAGCTCAGCCCACTCGTGTTGGGCATCGGCTTCCCGCTCCGCGCCATCTTCATTCCGGCATTGAAGGTCGAGTTCTTGGACATGGTGTTCTCCTCTTGGTTGCTCCGCCCCGCGAGGTTAAAAACGGGGCATGTCTGAGGATGGAGTGGATCAACACAGGGAACGCGGGAAAAAATTTCCCGCAAGCAATAAGGACGAGTTAAGCAATAAAGTTATTTCTTTGTCAGCTTTGCGGAAGTTGAGTTATAAAGAGATCGACGATGTCATTTCTCGCGCGGTTTTTGATCACTGGCCCCAATATCGTGTCGATTGCTACAAAGAAATTCTCCTGCGTTACATGGGCCAAAAATCTCTTTCTCCGCAGAAGCTCTATGACCAGATCATGGAACCTGAAATCAGGGCAAGGAGACGTGACTATCAAGCCCGTCATGGCGTAGCATTATCGGTCGTGGAGGCGCGTCCAAATCCGGGTGATAATGGACGTGACCTGATCCGAAAGTGGCTCCATAAGCCTGACGGCACGGTTTCACGCGGCTTTCTCAGGTACGTTCGCCGCTTTATCATCAAGAATTCTCTTGAGATTCTTGACCATTTTTCCGCATCTCAAACAGTTCTCGACAAGCGGCGGAACTACCACAGCAAATCACTAAACGATATTGGCCAGTCAAACTTCTTCATAGGACCTTTACGGGAATTATTCGACGCCGACGAGGTTTATTACTTTTATCTGAAGCAGGGACGTTCAATTCTGGCTGGATCAGATCAGAAAATTCTTTCGCTTCAATTCCACGAAACCGGGATTGGATACTTTCTCATCTACAAGATGCCGAAGGTAGAACGAGATGCGCCGATTATTGGGGCGTTATCCAGTCTCAATGTAGGTCTTGCTCTTGAATACCAGGGTTACTTTTGGGCACCTCAACCACGGCTGGATACACCGGAGGAAGAAATTGAGCTTCATGTGATCAGCGCGCGGAAGTTCACAAGGACGACGAGCATGCCGCCGTGCCATCCCTACCTCCTCTCTAAAGAAGTAGAACTCAAACTGTTCTTTCGTTTCGATAGTCATTCGGAGGACGGTAGTACTGGATTTCTGGCAGTCCCGCTCCGAGAATTGAACGGAGGTGAGATAACTATTTCAGGCTCATTGTTCCCGGAAATCTATGAGATGACTCCTATTGTGATACCAACTGCATTGGCCGCTCATTTGAAAAAACTTGAAGGAATTCAGATAAATGTCTAATGTAGCAATTCGATTTGATGGTGATATGAGTAAAGAGGGCCCAAACATTTTTCGTGCAGCAGAAAACGGCGACTTGGACGAGTTGCAGGCGGCGCTCGATGATGGGCAAACTCTACAAGATAGAAAAGCGACACAAGCCTTTATGACGCCTGTTCACGTTGCGGCTTGGCATGGACAACAAGACTTTGTCGTGAGAGCCTGCGAGATCGATACCGCCCCGGCAAACATGCAAGACGGCTATGGCAACTTCCCGATTGAATATGCGATGCAGCGACGGGATGAGAATGCTTTGGTTGCTCTCCGTGACGTCATGACATGGCTTGATCAGCCATTCGAAGATGCCGACTTCAATTTCTAACTTCGAAACATTGCTTCTGTTCTATGTGTTGACGGAATTAAAAACGCGTCGAAGATCGTTTTCTTTCTTAATCCAGTCATCTATGAAGAACATGAAGAACTCAGATATTTTTTCCCATTTTTGAAACTTCACCACATCACAATGATGAAAAATGAAGCTTGCCCCCATGCCTCGCTTCTCTTGCATCCAGTCGAGCAATCGCCAGTAATATCGCGGCATTCTTATGACATAGTGTTCCAAGTACGGCCGCTCGTCATCGCCAAGACGTGGAACGCGAGAGCGCTTAACCTCGACTACATCATCTCTATTCTCCTTTGGTAGAAAATCGTGCATATCAAATAGTAGCCAAAACATACAATTCGTGCGAATTTCAACGAGCGGTTTTCATGAGGATATTGGTAGGATTGGTTTCGGTGTGTCGCACTGTCGGATGCTTGGGGCTGCTTACTTCTGCGTTCATCGGCCAGCGTCCCATGATTCCCGTAGGCTCCGCCGCCTTTCTTCTAACAGGTTTTCAAGGACGCTCTGGCAATACGGGTCTTGCAACGGATCATCGCCTTCGATCTGGCACAAAGCCCGATAATGCGCAGCCGCTTCTCGACCCAGATGTTCGAGCTGACCAACGATGTAGAGCAGGTTTCTCATTATCTAACGCGCTCCCAAAGCGCCGCCACGTCGCGGTCGATCTCCTCGGCTACCTCCAGAGGCGGTAACTTCTTCTGCAAGACCTTCTGTACGGCGGGCGGCTGGAGATGTCCGATCTCCTGAAAACGCCGCACTACATCCGCCAGAGGCTCGGGCGGTTTTTGCATCCACCACGCATGGGTGTAGGGTTCTGGGTCGCTCATGCATTGCCCTCCCTCTTCGGCCGAGCGTTCTGCTGGTGCTTCCACGAATAGGCCGCTGCGAGTCGTCTCAGAAACAGATCGCGCGCCTGGCAGACTGAGGCCACATGGCGGGGCGCGACCGAGCGCAATATAATCTCCTGCGTCTCGGCCTCAATATGGGCGAGCGCTTCCAGATCATGGGTAAGATCGAGCGGCTTGCCCCCGAGGGTATGCTTCGGTGAAGATGGCATGTCCCAGTTTAGGTCATCGAGCCTATCTGCACCAAGCCTGAAGTCATCACTTCGTTGGGAGTGAGCTCCCGATTTCGGACTTAGCGACGAACGCAAGATGTGTGTTGTAGTACAACACCATCTTGGCAAGGGGACCCGCTGCGCGCCCCCGTTGCATCCCCTCGGCTTGTGGCTGGTCTCGGGTATTGAACCCGTCATCCAGCCAGAGAGCGCAATCGCCGCTCAACCACGAGCAAGGAAACGTCGCTCTCCCTGCACCCATGATCAAAGGGGCTATCGCGCCCCCTTGAAACCCACTCGCACGACTTGGAGACGCCGCTCTCCTACTGCACCGAACCATGGACGACCTGCCGTCAGGTTGATCAATGACTACAGCTTGTATTTCAGAACCACGTTCTCAACGAGGTCTTCGACAAAATCGATTACCTTGCTTCGCGTAATCTTCACGCCTGACGGGTGGGCGCTCGTGTTTCTCGTACCAAGCTTCTGATCCAGGATTTTGCGAACATCGTTTGAGACAACACCCGCGCTACGGCAGAACTCAATGAATTTGCCCTCTGGGATATCGCTGAAGTCATCGCGTTGTTTGATGGTCGTAACTTTAACACGCTTATCGGTGTTCTTCGCCAACACCGCGTTGAACTCTACATGCTTGTGTTTGAGGATATAGTCGAAGAGATGGTTCACGGCCAAAATCCACGCCATGACAATCGTTGCTCGGTTTGCCCCAGCCTCAAAACAATCCAGCGTCTCAGCAAGGAACAGCTTCGCGCTGCCATCGGGTAGCTTGTGCTCCAATGAGCGGAGCGTGGCGCTCGTCTGAATCGTAGTTGTCTCTGCTCCAAGTTTTTTCGAAAGCGCTTCGCGCATGTGGCGCTGTAACTTATATCCACTTCCCGACTTGATGTATTTTTGAGGCTTGGTTTTCGTGCCCTTAGTTCCCTCCGACAACCGCACCGACGTTGCCTTAGGCGGCGTCAGGTCACAGTCCCTAAAACACTGGTCCACATCTTTCGGCGCTGCCACATCCTGTCCGAGTTCAACTGTGAGAAAGTAGACGAAAAACTCGATTAAGGACGATTGAGATTTTGTGTTCGCATCCTCAATCGAATTATAGAATCGATTGACCGCATCGCTCATTCAGCGCCCTTCTTCTTGAGATCAAACTCAAAGTGGTTGTTGCCCTTCGTCGTGATTACAATGTCCTCAGCCGAGTTGAAGTCGATGAATCCCTTCTTGCTCGAGGTATCGCGGAACGCCTGCGCAAACGCTTGCGGCGGCTTCTCCTTTGCGTCCAGGAAGCAAGTATAAACCTGATCCGTGTTAGGGCTTTCAATCCCAACCTCTTCAATGAGGAACTTGAGGAAGATCAAGATTTTTTCAGGGGCACTGCTCGGCGCATACTGGTCATAAAATTTCTGTAGCTTTGAGGTATCGAGGCTCTTGTCCCGTGTCGGAGCATCAGCATTCATACTGATCTCATTACCTTCGCTCGCAGCAGCTTTCTTGCGCGGTGCTGAACGTCGTTTCTGCATAGCTGGTTTGTCAGCCTCATTATTACCCTTTGAGGGTGTAGGAGGTCGTGTGTTTGCTGGAGCAGGCTCTGCGGACAATCGGTCCTTAAAATCCTCATAAACAGACTTCACAAGCTCGATATCGCCTTCGACATCAACGATGCCTTGCGTAAGATTGATGTGGAGTTTGGCGGTCATAGTCGTCACTTCCGATGGTAGAGTTGGTCAAATTCTACACAATATATAGTAGCAGACGCTTGCTTGCAAGCGCTCTTGGCAAGCAGGCGTGCATATCAAGCAAGAACCCAGAGTGGGGCGAAGCCTCTCAGCTTAGCTCAATGTTCATTTATCAGATACTGCATCTTCAAATGGAACCCGACACCCAAGGCAATCGGCGTACAGTGAAGGACGCGTTCTTGCTCAATATCCTCAATGGATTTAACCTGGAGTAGTGAGGCGCAAGACTTGTGCCCCGAGAAGGAACAAGTAATGGAGGTAGTGCCAAACATATGCCGGGTGTCTAATTGATACTGTATTTTTATTTTACGCTTGAATGTTCTTACCGAGACCTCAGCAAATTCTTCCTCTTCGTGCGTTCGCTTGAAATACTGCGCACGGTTAATAAAAATAAAACTGCCGGACGAGATCATCTCCTTAATGAAGGTTCTGTTCCAGGAATGGTCGCTCAAATGTATTGGCTGCACAAGACTAACAAATGAATCGACAACATCACTGTAAAACATATGCAAAGCCAAGCTCTCCATATGTGGATACCAATCGTAAACAGTATTCCGAAGCAGAGTGCTTGAGACTTTCACATCACGCGGCCTAATCATAATTCCGCGTTCATCGATGTAACCACTCTGCTTGAGTCGTGAAAACAAAGTTTGATCAACTCGGGTTAGAAGTTCTTTCGGAGCAGTCTGCACTAGCCTGCCATGATTAATGTATCCCCACGAAACGCCTACCTGCATAAAATTATCTAAATGGCTTTTCTGTCCGCCAACAGATGCAGCAAGTAGACGCCTTTCGTTAACAGACTTGTACCACTTGTTTCGAAATTCTTTCAATCGTTTAGGCGTCAAGCTCTGCGATAGCTCTCTAGTAGTGTGCGCTTCGTCATGATGAGCAAGACAGAGTAGAACAAGATTGTCTGTGGTATTATTGGAGTTATCCTTATCAATATGGTGGATTTGATCGCCTTTCGCTGCACAAACTGCACAGGCGAAAGCACTGTCATAATTCACTTGTTGCCTTAGTTTTGAGGGTATGGCTGGGCGTTTATTCATTATAGCTCTGCTCCACAACGAGCTTACCAACTATTGAGTGACCGTGTCCATCCTCTCGGGACTATAAAGACCTGATGGGTCGGGGGGGGCATCTGAAGAAAAGGTTTAGGTGTACTGTGCCGTGCCACAAGACCCGTTTAACACTGCTTTCGGAACTGTGCTTTGTATGCTTTGATGGAGATGGCTTAGGGCTTTGCCCTCGGCGCGCTTCAGGCAAAACAGATCGAACAGATTATGATCGTTGTCGGCTCCCCCTGAAGGTTGCCCCCAACAACGACAGAATCTTTCGCCGATTTTCCCTTCCGCTTGCACACCCACTGTTCGCCACGAGGCAGGGGTTGCAGGAGCAACCCAATACCTTACGGAAGGAGAAGAAAAATGAAAAAATCACAAGGAGATATTCAAATCTATGTTGGCTGTCTGGCAGCATACAATAGCGGCATTCTGCATGGATGCTGGATAAATGCGGAACAAGACGCCTATGACATCTACGCCAATATCCGCAAGATGCTGGCAGCCTCACCTATCGAAGACGCGGAAGAGTGGGCGATCCATGATCATGAGGGCTTCGAGGGTGTGGACGTGTCCGAGTACATGGGCATTGACGAGGTTGCAGAGCTGGCGGCCTTCATCGGAGAACATAGCGAGATCGGCGGGAAGCTGGTCGGGCATTTTGGCGATCTGAGCGAAGCACGCAAAGCCATTGAGGACGCTTACGCAGGTGAGTACCGCTCCCTGGCTGACTTCGCCGAGGAGTTGACGGAGGAAACAGGCCAAGTTCCTGAAAACCTACGCTTCTACATCGACTATGAGCGCATGGCGCGGGACATGGAAATCTGTGACGTGTTCATCATCCAGACGGGCTTCGAGCAAGTGCACGTATTCTGGAGCCACTGAGATGAGCAGCGAGACATACAGATTCACATGGGAAGACGTCGAAATCGAGCTGACCTATAAACCGAAAGCTTTTGGCGGGGCAATCGCGCATCTTGAGGTGCTTAACAAAAATCCCGAAGGTGTGCCGCGAGCTGCGAAGCTATTGAAGTTGTATAGAAATCTATTTTCACTACACGTTGAAAACCTTCAGAGTTGGCAGCAAATTATCAATCGCCACCCTGACATCATCCATCATTGGTAAGGAGTCTTTTTCCCGTTCCCAGAGTTTAAGAAAGTCACTAGCCGTTTGCCTCGCAGTATCAATTACCATCTTTTCTGGCAACGCGGCTTTTGCCGCCAGATGTGAGAGCTCGTCCGCATCAAGGTCAGCAAACCCCCGGTTTCGGCTATAATTGAGCGCGAAACTGTCTGAGGGAAGATAAGGTACTGTGGAGACAAAGTCATAGGCAGGTGCCAACGCTGCGCTGCGCTGATCTGGATAGATCAGTGACCAGTTCTTCAAGTGCATGTCTCCATTGCCGATCAT
Source organism: Rhodophyticola porphyridii (assembly GCF_003688285.1). GTDB lineage: Bacteria > Pseudomonadota > Alphaproteobacteria > Rhodobacterales > Rhodobacteraceae > Rhodophyticola > Rhodophyticola porphyridii. The sequence goes on along the minus strand of NZ_RCNT01000007.1, from coordinate 280,248 downwards.
AGTATTGAAGACTAAGCGGCGGATAAACTCGCGCACATCACCATCCGAGCTTTCAGAGGCAATGACTGCTGCAATGTTGCGCATGCTGGCTTTCCTGTATTTGTGCTCGCTATAAACACCAAAGACTTGCGCAAAGTCCTCGATGTGGATGAGCTCTCCGCCCGGTGATCTGTCAAAGCGTTGAATGACAAACGCTTTACTGCCAAAGCGTTCTGTCCCGTCTGGTAATCCTGCAATACGTTCAATATCTACCAAATCGATTTTTGGAACATCTAAATCCAGCATGCTGGCCAGCCGCATCATGGAGAACTCATTCTCGGGTACGCCCATGTATTCTCTTGACGGCAGCTTTACGATCCAATCACCACCAACTCCCTTGGCGGGGATCGTCAAACCGCCGCTCGCACTCTCAATTGCGGAGAATTTCAACTGAACGCCAGCAAGCGAAAAACGCATCATGCTATCTTTGGGTTGCGCCTCCTGAAGACCATCATCGTCTGCTGCTTCCGGCGGCCACTGCTCTCCATCGGCTGGTATGATAGTGATCGCTCCAGGCAGGTCTTGACCTAGCGCCCAGAGCAAGAAGAACTCACGCTCAATATTTACTCCTGCTTTCTCGGCCAGATACTTTCGCAAATGCCCTTCCGGTAATAGATTGGAGAAAAATGGCATAACCTGCTTTTGGACGGGCCTGAAGTCAGTGCGTAGTTCTCCAAACTCGTCTTTGAACGACAGCCCAAGCGTCGGACGGTCTACATCGTTTATGTAGTCTTCGTTGAACGCAAACAGGCTACGATCCCCTGCAACACGCGTTAGTGTCCCTATCTGCTGGCCGTATAGCTGAACATTGAGTACGGATACATCAGCCATCACTATCCTCCTCGTCCAAACTATAGGCTGGTCTGCTTTGTGCTGGTTCGGAATGGGTTGCGGAGATATTGTGGGCAAGCATGTTGCGTAGCCGCTGAGCATCTTTGGCGACCTTCTCAAGCTGCTTCAAGCCACCCGCATTTTCTATGGTCTCTAGTGCCTTTCGCATTTGCCGAACGGCATCGGTTTCCTGAAGGATGTTGCGGAAGTTACTCATCTCTGCGAGCTGCTTTTGAAGCGTGTGTGCTGCGGAGCTTTCGTGTAGTGCCTTTGGCAAGGCTGCAAATGCACGGTTTGCTTTTGTAAGCTCTCGCAGAGCGTCTGAGTGGCCATGCAAAGTATGGCTACTTGTGCTGCGCGCAATGGACCTTACAGCAGGCGCGGCCTTGCGAGGTATTAGCGCAAGTTCTAGATCAAGCGCATGGGCAAGCGAGGCGAGGCTAGAGAGCCGAAGATCAACAGCGTTGCTTTCAATCTTCGAGATGTGCGATTGGGGTACGCCTGATCGAGCGCTAAGCTCACGCTGGCTTAACCCTTTGTTATTTCTGGCATTCTTTAGTGTTGCTGCTATGTCTTCACTTGCATACGTCATTCTGTGATCTGCTTTTATATATCATTCGTTGTCATTGATATACTTAAGCATATCACAACTTCAAGCGTCTATGCAATCAAATGATCTACTATAGCAGATCAGCGGAGGCTTTTGATCTATTATAATATATCTTCTAAGGCGGGAAATTTCACCAATTTTCGTGCCGCCTACGTTGAACCATCGCGTATCCATCACCTAAAAGGCAAAGCAGGAGCGATACCACAGACTGCTACGCTGTAATGTTAGCGCTCAAACCTCGGACCGTCGCGCGCCATGCCGGACGGCCTGCCGCGCGCTTCTCTGAATCTCTCACGATCTGAGGCAAGGTCGTGTGCCTGATCCTTGATCGAGGACATTTCTATGACTTTCTCACGCTTGAGTGCTTTTCGCTCTTCGATCTGATGAAAGATCATCTCGTCGGTCTGTTGCTGGTCGCGCAGATGGGCTTTCCAAGCGCTGGCTTCGTTCTCGCGTCTGATCCTGGAATGCTCACCACGCACACGATCCCAAAGCCCCTGTAGCCCTGTGCGGAAGCGTGCTTGTCTTTGACGGTCTTCAAGGGTTTGACGGTCTTCGAGTTTAGCTTTGAGGCGTTGCCGTTCCGCCCGCTGTCGCTCAATCAGCTTTCGCCGCTGCCTTTCCCGCGCATCTTTTTGCTTCTGTTTCCGTGCCTCCAGTTCTTCCTGCCAGCGTGACAGGGAGGGCTGCATCGTCTCAGCGATATGCGCCTTGGCCTCATCGACGGAGCGAAGGTCTTTCGGATCGCCGAGCTTCTCACGCACTTGCTTGGTTTTCAGTCCCGACCACTTTGGGATGGCATAGACTTCGCCCTGCACATCGACTGCAACAAACCCCCGCCGATCACCACGAGCAAGGACGTAGCCCTTATCTTCAAGGGCGTGGGTAAAGGCTTCCTTTGTGTCCGAGACTGACCATGCTTCTTGGAGCGTGCGCTTGATCTCGCGCGCATCCTTCTTCGTCCGTTTGGCCTGTTGCCATTCTTGAAGCGTGAAGTTGCGGGGATCGCGGTTATTCCTGTCTCTGTATCCGTCAGGCAGACGCCAACCATGTTCCAGAAAGAGGTCTTTCGAGACGTCGTTCAGACGGGCCTTATAGAACGGAAGGTTGATGGCTTTCATCTCCATCACGTCAATCCGTGACCAGACAACATGGGCATGCCGTCTGCCGTTCTTCTCATGAAAAACGATGGCGCGCGCCTGATCATCAAGGCCGAGCTTCTGTTCCGCACGCTCGATGGCATCAAGGATATTGGAAGTCGAGACCTTCTCCGTTTCAGGCGGGCTGATGCTCAGCGAGAACAGGTATTGCTGACACTTCGTCCCCTTGGAGATCGCATCCGCTTCCTGAAACGCACCATGCAGGTTCTCAGCGGTGAAGCCGCGTAGCTCATGCACTTCGACATGATCGTTATCACGATCATTCAAGAGGTGAGCAGCCAGGTTGAGACCGTTGCCGCGTTGGTTGCCGACCATGATCATTAGCGATCCCCGCTTTCATAGCCAAGCGCCTTCATCAGCTCCATGCGGATCGCCAGCACTGCTGCGCAGGTTGCCATCAGTTCGTCTTCAACTTCGGGTGACAGCGGCAGTGCGCCCTTGTTCGCGGCCTTGGCAAGCTGGTTGAGATTGTTCGCCAGACGCAAATTGCCGAGCAGACCAAGTGCCCGTGCCAGAGCGGCATGATCTTTGACGGGAGCCTGACCGCGTGTTCGGCGCGGTGACAGATCACCGTCAAATAGCTTGGCCTTAATGAAAGGACCGAGGGGCATCCCAGCCGCTGCGGTGTCCAACTTCACGCGCTCGTCCTCAGTCAGGCGCAGGGAGAATGGTGGCGGGGTCTTCTTGCGAGGTTTTCGTGTCGCCAGTCGAGCGGGAGCTATAGGCTTAGATTCAGAGAATTTTTGTGAGAGATGGCTCATGGCTCCATCTCCGGCAACATGGCTTCATGTGGCTTGAGCTGGGCTTCCCAGTCTTCCAGATCAGCGAAGAAGGAGTTCGAACTTTCTCCTTCAAGGCGCGCCAATTATCACTGTAAACTAAATGATTAAGCTTGCGCCTACCTGAGGGAGTGTTGCTCACGTGGGGAAATCGCCTCAGCAGCAGGGTCACCGCAGTGTGCTGAAAATGTATCGTCAGCCCGTCGAACCTTTTACGTGACTTCCGATTGAAGGCGCTTGGAATGTGACGAGCGTAGGATTATGCGCTCTCGGCCATCTTTGGGAGTGCCATGACGTAGCCGTTCAACTTGGGCGCCATGATATCCCATGCTCCAACGGCTCTACGGCTCTACGGCTCTGGTTGGCGCGGGGGGCGCATGCCGTCCGGCGGGGGATGACCAGCTTCAGAATGCCCTTTCGCCCATTGGCCAGAATGGTATCACGTGCCAGTGTTTTCGAAGCAAAGCAAAAAGAAACGCCGCTGCCGATGAACGAGATTCTGGAAGGGCTGGTCGAGGCCGCAAAACTGATCGCGGCGTTCGACCCGGAACTCGTCGAAATCACGCTGCGCTCGTTGCAGGTCACCATCACGGCCGTCGTCATTGCGGCGGCGATTGGCCTGCCGCTTGGCGCGTGGCTGGCGGTGATGCGCTTCCGCTCGCGGCGCCTAGTGATCGCCATCCTGAACGCGTTGATGGGTTTGCCGCCGGTGGTCGTCGGTCTGATCGTCTATGTGCTGCTGAGCCGGTCCGGGCCGTTCGGTGTGCTCGGGTTGCTGTTCACCCCGACGGCGATGATCATCGCGCAGGTGATTATCGTCACTCCGCTTATTGCGTCGATCGCGCATCAGGCGATCCGTGACCTGTGGTCGGAATACCATGATCTGCTGATTTCACTGAACACAACCAAGCGCCAACGCGTGGCGACCCTGCTCTGGGATGCAAGGCGCGCGCTTCTGACCGCCTGTCTCGCGGGCTTTGGCCGCGGCATCGGTGAGGTCGGGGCGATCATGATTGTCGGCGGGAACATCGACAACGCCACACGCGTGCTGACCACGGCCATCGCGCTGGAGACCGGGAAAGGCAACTTCGCGCTCGCGCTCGGGCTTGGCTTCGTGCTGATCGCGCTGGCGATCGCGGTCAATCTGTTGATGCATTCGTTGTCGCGCACGGAAAGGTCGGGGACATGGTGACCTCAATTCTGCCGCTGCGCATCCATGCCGCCGAAGTGAAACGGCGCGGCACGCGTCTCATCGGGCCGATCGACCTGACCCTGGGCGGCACCGGGATCACCATCGTTCTGGGCCCGAACGGATCCGGCAAGACAACTCTCCTGCGGCTGCTGCATGGGCTGGAACGTCCGGCCCATGGCGGCCTCGATTGGTCGATCCCGGAAGAGGAGGCCCGAGGCCGTCGGTCGTTCGTGTTTCAGACGCCGACGATGATGCGCCGCAGTGTAACCGATTGCATTGCCTACGCGTTGAGGGTGGCCGGGACTAAACGTGCCGAGGCGCGGGCCCGGGCGCGGGAGATGGCCAGCCAGGTCGGCTTGGGGCACGCTCTGGACCGCTCTGCCCAGGTCCTCTCCGGGGGCGAAAAACAGAAACTAGCGCTTGCGCGCGCCCTGATCCGCGAGCCCGAAGTGCTGTTTCTCGACGAGCCTTGCGCCAATCTCGATGGGCGGGCCACGCGCGAGATCGAGACCATCCTGACCGACGCAAAATCCCGCGGCACGCGTATCGTCATGTCGACCCATGATCTTGGTCAGGCAGCGAGGCTTGCAGACGAGATAGTCTTCATGCTCAATGGTTGTGTGCGAGAATTAAATGTGGCAGGCACATTCTTTGAAACACCTGCAACGCCCGAAGCACACGCCTTCCTGAACGGTCAGATCGTGGAGTAACCCTATGATAACCCGAACCCTTCTTGCCTGCGCCTTCGCCCTTTCCACACTGCCTGCGATGGCGGAAACGGTGCGCATGGCCGTCACCACATCCTTTGAAAACTCCGGCCTGGCCGACGTACTTCTACCGGAAATCCAGGCCGAGCTCGGGATTGAGGTCGAGCTTCTGGTGGTCGGAACGGGCCAGGCGCTCCGGTTGGGGGAAGCGGGCGATGTCGATGCGGTGCTGGTGCATTCACGACCCGCGGAGATCGCCTTCGTGGAGGCCGGTCACGCTACGCATTGGCGGGAAATCATGTATAACGACTTCGTGTTGATCGGCCCTTCGGATGACCCGGCAGGCATTTCCTCCGCGCAAACCGCCGCCGACGCTCTGGCGCGGATCGCCGAGGCCGAGGCATTGTTCGTGTCACGCGGCGACAACAGCGGCACACATCAGAAAGAACTGGCGCTCTGGGCCAGTGCCGGTGTCGATCCGGAAGACCTTGGCAGCGCCTATAATGCCGTTGGCGCGGGTATGGGGGCGGCTTTGAACACGGCATCGGGGCTGAACGCCTATATTCTGTCGGATCGCGCGACCTGGCTCACCTTCGGAAATCAGGCCGATCTGGCGCTGCTGTTTTCCGGGGATCCGGAAATGTTCAATCCCTATTCGCTGCTGCCGGTGAACCCGGACCGTCACCCGCATGTCAACAACGCCGCCGTCATGCAGCTTGAAGACTGGCTTGTGGGCCCCCGCGGCGAAGAGCTGATCAATGCGTATACCGTAGAGGGTCAGACCCTTTTCGTGCACAGCGCCGTCCCGCAATAGGGGCGGAGCGCCGTACACTCGAGCCGAACGCAAAACGCCGCCCTGGACACGCCGGGCGGCGTTCTTCTTGCCAGGGCGTCTGACGACACCCGGTGACGGCGAAACCGGCCTAATCGTCGCCCCGGCCGTGGATCGTCCCCTCAACCCGATGTTCCAGGTCCAGCCCGTCCACCTTCAGCACCATGGTCGCCGTGAAGCTCTTGCCGGCGGTCGCTTCGGATCCTGCCGCGCGCATGGCGTCGTCGATCGCCTGTTGTGAGGTCACGCCGACCTGCTTGAGGAATTTCCGCATCGACATGTTGTAATCATCGCTCATGAGATGTCTCCGGTTTTCTGATGTTATGGCGCCGCTCACCGTGTCGCCGATTCAAGGAACTCGATCAAGGCGGCGCGATCGGATGCACTGGGTATGCGCTGCTCGGGCATTCGGCTGCCGGGGGTATAGGCGTCGGGCCCAAATTCGAACAGTTCCGACACGGTCTGCGGGGTCCAGATTATATCGAGGGACATCAGGGCATCGGAATAATCAAAGCCCGGCGCGGTACCGATCCGACGGCCAAACACATTGTGGAGCGTCGGACCCGCGCGCTGCTCGTCATCTGGGGTCAGTGCGTGACAAACCGCGCAAGCCCGGAACACTTCGGCCCCGCGCGGATTGGTCAATGTCGGCTGTGGTGTGCCGGCGCCTTCGCCAAGCGGCGCTCCGGTGACCGACCAGCGCCGTATCCAGCCATCGCTGCCGCCGGTCCACACCCCGTCATCATTGAGCGCCACGGCCCAGATCGCACCCTGGCGGGTGGTGATCTCGACGGTGATGTCCAGCGTCTGTGGATCAATGAGCCATACGGTTCCGGTCGTGTCGGAGACCGCAACCCGCCCGCCGCCCGCCGCCACGGCCAGAAGCGGCCGTGTCGTCAGTTCCAGCATTCGCACCGGTTGCCCCGGCACCACGCGGCGCAGGACGCCATCTGCCCCGGCGACAAAGATCGCGTCCGCGAATTGAGCCAGATCACTGGGCGGTGCCGATAACGCGATAACATCGGCAGGCCCGCCATCGGCGGTCCACAAACGAAGGCGCAGATCCGATCCGACGCTGGCCAGACCGTCCCGATAGGCTACAAGTCCCGTGATCTGCCCCTGATGCCCGTCAAGGTAGCGTGGCGCCTGTTCCCCGTCCCAGAGGGCGATTTCCCCGTTCCAGGAGGCCGATGCGATTCCGCCTGCCCAGGCTGCCAGATCGGCCACCGGCATACCATGCAAGGGTTCGAACCGGATCGGCTCGACACCGCTGCCCCAGATCGCGACATGCCCGTCCTGTCCGCCCGACGCAAACCGCCCGTCCGCCAGAGGCAGAACAGCCGTCACCGCACCGGCATGGGCGCGGGTGATCTGTCGGGCGATGACGCCATCCCAGACGATGGCGCGGGTGTCGAAAGAGCCCGAGATCACCCGGTCTCCGTCCACCGCCAGGGCCCGCACGGGGCCTCCGTGGCCGCGAAGATCCTGCGCCCAGCCGGGTACAGGCCCGCCGAGCGCAACAGCCATCAGCGCCGCAAAAGCGGTGCTGCGCGAGGTTGCGGGGCCTGCCAAATCAGTAATTGATCAGGTTGTCGCCGGGAGTGCCGACGCGCGCGCCTTCGGTGGCAAAAGCGGAATGGGAGTCCGTCTGGAAATTGTCGTTCAGCACGAAAGAGGCCGCGACGGCAATGACGATGCCAACGACAACGGATGCGAGGAAGGCTTTCATGGGTTAACTCCCTTTAGGGTTTTCTGATCTGTATGCGGAGCCGCTTCGAGCGTGCTCCAGAGTGTTCTGGCCATCCCGGAATAGAGCTGTCCAAGCGCTCCATCGGGATCAAGCGCCACGATCGGCTGGCCGCTGTCGGAGGCTCTGCGCAACTCCATCGTCAGCGGCACGGCGCCAAGATAGGGCGCGCCGAGGCGGCGGGCTTCGGCTTGCGCGCCGCCTTCGCCGAACAACGTGTGCCGTCCGCCGCAATCGGGGCAGATGAAATGCGCCATGTTCTCGATCACGCCCAGGATCGGGACATCGACCTTGCGGAACATGGCGATCCCGCGACGCGCATCGATCAGCGCGAGGTCTTGCGGGGTCGACACGATCACCGCGCCCGCCAGATCGGTGCCCTGGGCAATGGCAAGCTGTGCATCACCGGTCCCGGGCGGCATGTCGATGATCAGGACGTCCAAGTTGCCCCAATCCACATCCGACAGCATCTGCGTGATCGCGGACATCACCATCGGGCCACGCCAGACCATAGCGGTTTCCTGGTCGACCATCAGCCCCATGGACATCGCCTGCAGCCCAAAGGCTTGCATCGGGCGCAGCCGACGGTCCTTGCCGAGGCGCGGCCGTCCGTGCAGCGCCAGCAATGTGGGCAGCGACGGCCCGTGAATATCCGCGTCGAGGATGCCGACCTTCAAGCCGAGGCTGCGCAGCCCCAGGGCGAGGTTGACAGAGGTCGTGGATTTGCCCACGCCGCCTTTGCCCGAAGCGACCGCCACCACGTGGCGCACGCCCGAGAGGACAGGAGGTTTTGCAACCGGAGCTTTGCCGGTGCCCAGATCCGGCGGCGCCGCCGCGGCGCCTTGCTTTTCTGCTGTCAGGACCACGATGGCGCCATCGCCGCCCGGCACCATGCGCAGCGCCGTTTCGGCGCGGCTGCGGATATCGGCATAGGAAGCGGCATCTTCTGCGGTGATCGAGATTGCCAGAGAGATACGTCCGCCCGACACGACCGGACCGGAGACGGTTCCCGCCTCCAGAAGCGGCGTGCCGTCCGGCAAGGCCAGCCCGACCAACGCCTTGCGGGCAGTGGCTAGAAGATCGGCATCATCCATGGTGAAGGTCTTTATGCATATCGTGCGAAAGCAGGCCGATCGGGCCTGCGATGGGTCCACGGCCGGGGCAGGGGCCTGCCCGGCCGTGGACCGGATCACTATTCGGCCGGCTGTGTGCCGGGGCGTGAAGACCCATCACCGGTGCCGTCCGACGACTTGCCCTGCACCTCTTCGACCCAGAGGGAATGGTGCTCCTTGGCCCAGTTCAGATCGACCTCACCCGAGCCCATGGCATCGTAGGCGCCTTCCATACCGACCGAGCCGATATAGATATGTGCGATGACGATCGCGGTCAGGATGGCGGCCACGACGCCGTGAATGACCTGATAGAGCTGCCATCCGGCTTCACCGCCCGCAAGTTCGGGGAACAGAAGCATGACACCGGTGAAGGACAGCGCGGCACCACCTAGGGTCACGGACCAGAAAATGCCCTTCTGACCGGCGTTGAACTTCTTGGCCGGCGGATGCACGCCTTTCACGAACAGCCCGCCACCCTTGCTGAGCCAGTGCATGTCCACCTTGTCGGGGATGTTGTGCGCGATCCAGTACACGAAGGACAGGATCAGGCCGAGCATGAACGCAAAGCCCATGTAGTTATGGGCAACCTTGCCCCAGGCCGACAGCGTCCCGAACACGCCTTCGCCAAACACAGGCAGGATCACCGCACGCCCGAAAACGAGGTTCAGGCCGGTCAAAGCCAATACAATGAACGACACCGCCATCAGCCAGTGCGCAAAGCGCTCTGTCGCGCTAAACCGTTGAATACGCTCGGAGGAGGGGCCGGAATCGATCCGGATCTTGCCGCGGATGGCGTAGAACGCCACCAGCAACACGATCATGCCGACCACCGCAATCAGATTGACGGTGCGGACCGGACCGCCATGGGTATCGGCCCAACCACGGTTTGCGGGTTTGATCAGCCCCGAGGACAGATCGTCCGGGATCGACACCCGGCCCTGGACCTGTGCATCGCCGTTGAGCGCCTCCATCAGCGCGTCTTCGGTCACCGACTCTGCGGTCGGGTTGATGATGTCTTGCGCCTGCGCCGCCTGCGGCTGTGCGATCACCGCAAACAGCCCCAGTGCCAGCACCGCGATGACACGGCTCATCTTGGTGAAAATTGTCATTTGTCGCCCCCCTCAGACAGACACGGTTTCGCCATAGGCGCTGCGCCAGCCCCATGCCCCGGAGCCATAACCCCGCGTCACGACACGCTCACGATAGATGTCGGCGATGATATCCCCGTCGCCTGCAAGCAGCGATTTGGTCGAGCACATCTCTGCGCAGAGCGGCAGTTTGCCTTCGGCCAGACGGTTGGACCCGTATTTGACATATTCCGCTTCGGTCATGTCTGCCTCGGGGCCACCGGCGCAATAGGTACATTTGTCCATCTTGCCGCGTGTCCCGAAATTGCCGACCCGCGGATATTGCGGCGCGCCGAACGGGCACGCGTAGAAGCAATAGCCGCAGCCAATGCAGGTGTCCTTGGAGTGGAGCACCACAGCGTCCTCGGTGGTGTAGAAGCAATCCACCGGGCACACCGCCGCGCAGGGCGCGTCGGTGCAGTGCATGCAGGCCATCGACACCGAGCGTTCGCCCGGCAGACCGTCATTGATGGTCACCACGCGACGCCGGTTGATGCCCCAGGGCACCTCGTGCTCGTTCTTGCAGGCCGTGACACAGGCGTTGCATTCGATGCACCGGTCCGCATCGCAAAGAAACTTCATTCTTGCCATTTTTCTTTTTCCTCCCTTACGCGGACACGATTTCGCAAAGGGTCACTTTGCCTTCGTGCATGCCGGTCACCGGATCGTAGCCATAGGTGGTTACGGTATTGACGCTTTCGCCCAGAACCACCGGGTCGGTACCCTCCGGGTACTTGCCGCGCTGATCTTCACCCTGGAACCAGCCGGCGAAGTGGAAGGGCATGAAGGCGACGCCCGGGGCGACACGCTCTGTCACAAGCGCCTTGACGCGGGTGCGGCTGTCCATTTCCGGACCGCGTACCCAGACCCATGATCCATCGACAATGCCGCGGCTTTCCGCATCCGCCGGGTTCACCTCGACAAACATGTCCTGCTGCAGTTCTGCCAGCCACGGGTTGGAACGCGTTTCCTCGCCGCCCCCTTCGTATTCCACGAGACGGCCCGAGGTGAGCACGATCGGGAAGTCGCTTGCGATATTGCGGTCCACCGCCGAGGCCTGGACCGTGTGCCCGATATTCGGCACGCGGAACTGGCGACCATCGTCGCGGGTCGGATAGTCGGCGACCAGATCGGGACGCGGGCTGTAGATCGGCTCCCGGTGAACGGGGATTGGGTCGGGCAGGTTCCATGCCACCGCGCGGGCCTTGCCGTTGCCGAAGGGCACACAGCCATGGGATATCGCGACCCGCTGGATGCCGCCTGACAGGTCAAGCGACCAGCTGACCGCGGCCATGGCTTCGGGGTCGTTGCCCCCGATGCGCTGGATCGTGGCAAGCTCATCGGGCGTCAGCTCGCTGTCCCAGCCGAGGCTCTGCAGCACGCCATATGTGAACTGCGGGTAACCGTCCTCGATATCCGATCCGGGCGGATAGCTTCCCTCGGCCAGCAGTGTCTGACCGTCGCGTTCGAGGCCAAAGCGCGGACGGAAGCCGCCGCCGCCATCCGCGACCGGGATATTCGGATTGTAGAGGATATGCGTGCCGGGGTGCCGCATCTCCGGCGTGCCCCAACATGGCCAGGGCAGCCCGTAGTAATCGCCCGCGATTTCCTCCGGGGCACCGTCATAGGTGCGCAGCGTCACCAGATCGAACTGATCCTGATGCTGCATATGGGCCTTGAGACGCTCTGGCGACTGACCGGTATAGCCAGTCGACCAGCCGCCACGGTTGATCTCTTCCAGGATCGATTCCGCCGTCGGCTCCATGCTGAACTTGCCCTGAACCATCTCGTAGTTCTTGAACATCTCGTCTGCAAAGCCCAGGCGCTGTGCCAGGCGGTAGATCACCGCGTAGTCATTGTCGCTTTCGAAGATCGGTTCGACAACTTTTTCACCCCACTGGACCGAACGGTTTGAGGCCGTCCGGCTGCCATGGCACTCGAACTGGGTCGAGATCGGCAACAGGTAGGTGTTGTCCGTGCGATCATGCAAGGCGGCAAATGTGGTCGGATGCGGATCGGCGACGACCAGCAGGTCCAACGCTTCCATCCCGATTTTCGACGCACCCATGCGCGGTACTGTGTTGCCGCCATGCCCAAAGACGATCATCGCCTTGATGTTGTCGCGTTGATCGACCTCTTCGGCGTCCAGAGTTGCAGCATCGAACCAGCGCGTCGACGGGATGCCGGGAACGCTCATGTTCTCCTGAGGGGTCCGCGCATCGCGGCCGCCTTTGGCCGGAACCGCGTCGAAACGGCTTTGGAGATACTCGTAATCGACCTCCCAGACGCGCGACCAGTGCCTCCAGCCGCCCTCGGACAGGCCGTAGTAGCAAGGCAGCGAGCCGATATCGAGGCCGAAATCCGTGGCGCCCTGAACATTGCAGTGGCCGCGGAAGATGTTGGCACCGTTGCCGATATTGCCGACGTTGCCGGTGGCCAGCAGAAGGTTGCAGTAGGTCCGCACATTCGCGGTGCCCACGGTATGCTGCGTGCCGCCCATGCACCAGATGAAGGTCGACGGTTTCTGGGTCGCGAAGGTCTGCGCCACACGCTCGAGCGTCACGCCCGGGATACCGGTGATGCGCTCGACCTCTTCGGGATGGTAGGCCCGCACGGCCTCCCGGATCTGATCCATGCCCCAGACGCGCTGATCGATGAACTCGGTGTCTTCCCACCCGTTTTCAAAGATGTGCCACATGATGCCCCAGATCACCGCGATATCGGTGCCGGGACGCATGCGGATGTAATCGGTGGCATGCGCCGCCGTCCGCGTGAAGCGGGGGTCCAGCACGATGACATTGGCGCGGTTGGTTTCCTTGCCGGTCAGGATGTGCTGCAGCGACACCGGATGCGCCTCGGCCGCGTTCGAGCCCATGAAGACAATCGTCTTGGAGTTGCGGATGTCGTTGTAGGAGTTCGTCATCGCGCCGTAGCCCCAGGTGTTGGCAACACCTGCAACCGTGGTGGAGTGACAGATCCGCGCCTGGTGGTCGACATTGTTGGTGCCCCAGAAGGCCGCGAACTTTCGGAACAGATAGGCCCCTTCGTTCGAGAATTTCGCCGAGCCGAGCAGATAGGCGGCATCCGCGCCGCTACGCTCGCGCACCTCCAGCATTTTCTCGCCGATTTCGTCTATGGCCTGATCCCAGGAGATCCGGACCCATTCGCCATTCTCTTTCTTCATCGGGTATTTCAGGCGACGGTCGCCATGGACCAGTTCGCGCACGGACGCGCCCTTGGCGCAATGCGTGCCGCGGTTGATCGGGCTTTTCCAGGCGGGCTCCTGGCCAACCCAGACCCCGTTCTGAACTTCTGCCTTAACGGTGCACCCAACCGAACAGTGGGTGCAGATGTTGGTTTTCACCTCGATCGGCTGGCTGAAATCGGTGGGGCCGGCTTCGGCCTTGCGAACCGTGCCTGCGCCAAAGGCGGTCACGGCGGCGAGGCCGCCAACGGCCAGGCCCGAGCCCCGCAGGAAGGACCGACGGTCAACGGGGCGTGCCGCGACGGAGGTTGCAAAACCCTGAAGGCCGCCACGCGCGGCATCGCGTTGTCTGCGTTTGACAAGCATTTTTGTTATTCTCCCGTGTAGTACCGATTGGTGCGGTAGAAGGCGAGGACGTGTTCGGTTTCCTGATAGCGCTGTTTCGTGCGCTCATCGCCGACCTCTTCGGCAAATGCCGGGCGCGCCGAGCCCGCGGCAACCGCGCCGACGGATACACCGGCCACTGCGCCCACGAATCCGCGGCGCGTGATTTCCTGAGGTTTCGCCTTTTTCTCTACCATGTTGTCCTCCCTGGTCATTTGGCACGGCGATGACGCACCTGCTCTGAACTGTGATGAATGCACTAATGTGCGGCTGCCGCCGAAGCGGGGCCTTCCTGTTTGCGCGCCAACTCAAACGCGCGAATTTCGATGTCTGTGAACACGCTGCCGATCTCCGCCACGTGGCGGAAGAAATCCGCGCTTGGTGCGACGGCGAGATCGTCAAAGAACTGCGGCGCCCATGGCTGGAGGTGACGGGCAAAGAATCCTGCCTCACCGGCGGCACCGCAACCCAGTGCATCAGCGCTGAACTGGCCCGACGCCAGACCGGCCATGATCTCGGACAGGCTTGCGATATGGTCTTCGGGCTCGTGACGCCCCTGGGCGCGCTCGACCCCCATCACCGCGAGGTCGCGGCGCAGATCGGCCAGCGGTCGCTCGTTCAGGAAGCCGGTGATGTAGAAGGATGCATAGGGGAGCAGTTCACCCCGACCGACCCCGATGAAAAGCTCGAAGAACTCGCGTTCGACCGCGGCGGGATCGGCTGTTTGCGCGGCCTTTGCCAGCCGCCGATAGGCCTGCCCCAAGGCCGTGTCATCTCCGTGGAGCCCGGCAATCGCCGCAAGCAGATCCTTTTTAGGCGGCGCAACGAGCAGCGAGGACAGCAAGCCCCAGTGTTGGGCCCTCTGTTCATTCTGACTGTCGCTGGTTGGCTCGGTTTTACCCTTGCTTAAACCACTCAACCGAATCTCCCCCGCCAGACGAGTGTTATGGCTAGTACACCCGAAAAACGGCCCTTTGTTGCGCTGACGACAAGCGTAGCATGATTCCACGCCCCGACAGTCTGATTATTATTCTGGTCCTGCCTACAACAGGCAACGGTGTTTTCCTAGCGTAAGGGGCGGAAAAAAGCTTTATTGTAAAAGGCCTATCGGGATTATACGGAAAAACCTATCGCGCAGCCAACCATGCCTTCCTTATCCTACTCGGGGATCGCACCGCCGTGTCGGCGCGGCGCCATTGGCGCGGGGGTTGTTTCGTCCCGCTCCATCCGCGACTCGCCGGCATCGGACCCGCCATCGCTGCGCGCATCCGTGCGGGCGGGCTGGCCGCCACGGCGCACCGGGTCTGTCGGCAACGCGGGCTCGGCCTGCGAGACGGAATCGGGTTCCGCGTCCGCAGGCGTCGCATCCGACACTGCATCCTTCCCGCCCTCCTGCGCGAAATCCGCCACGTCCGGCGCGTCGTCCTCAGGCTCTTTTTGCACGTCCTCGTGACGGTTGCGATTGATCAGGTCGCCCATCATCTTGGAGACCTTGTCCCCCTGCAAAACGCCGCCGGCGCCCGGCACGCCTTCGGGCGCGTTCCAATCCCAGGCGTAGTCAACGGCCGGGTCGTCGTGATCGCAGATCAACGTGTTGCTGAGCCAGACCTTTCTCATGGCCGCCTTGCGCAGGGTTTCGGGCACCCCAGGTTTCATGAATGGTTGCAGATCGGTTGCGCCGCTGACCTCGTCGATCGGGGGCAGCGCGGCAAGTTCTTCTGCACTGATGTCCGGCTCCGTCTCTGGCTCCGGCCCGGTATCGGTCTCGGAAACTGTGTCGGGCTCGGCCGCCTGTTTATCCGCGTCCGTCGCTTGGGCTTCCGCCCGCGCGACACGCCTTTTGCGGCGCGACCATGCGGCCAGAAACCCTTCTCCGTCGCGGTGTTTCTTCTCTTCTCCGGACATCGCTTACCCTTTCCCGAGCGGGCCGCGCCCGGACCGGCCCCGGGTCTGGACCCATTTGGCCTGGGGCTGCAGGATCCGCGGTGCACGGGGGGCATCGGCCGAGGTCGCCGGCACGCGTTTGCGCTTGTGAAAGACCTCGTCGACGTGATGCTCCTTGACGAATGCATCCAGCCGTGCGGCGAGTGTCGTGGGCATCGGCACCGCTTCGACCATCCGCTCGGGATCGCTGGCCAGCGCCTCTCCCTCATACGGATCGACGGTGACGACGGCGATACGATCATTGTCCATCGCCACCCAGACCGAAGGCTGCCGCGCCATCAGGTTGTCGATGTAATGCCGTGTCTCGCCGGAATGCAGCGCCAGCTCGTGATCGCCCAGATATACGGTCTGCACGCCGTCACGATCGGCCATCAGCGCGCCCGCCTCCAGCGGCGGAAGGTCGATCATCACGGAGACCGGGCGCAGGACGCGGCCCGACCATTGGGTGACCGGCGGGCGCGACATCGCCACGATGCCCAGACGCAGGATAGCCTTCGGCATCAAACATCCTCCGTTACGGCGGCCGCGAGGGCAGGCGGCGGCGCGGCCAGGGGCAGGCCCATGACCAGATTCTGCGGCTTGCAGCGGATCACGCTGTCATCGCCCATCCCGACCAAAACATAGACCGGATGGCCGGCGGCGGCAGGCAAAAGCGCCTCGTCCGACAGGAAGTTGAGCGCATAGATCCCCACAAGGCTGCCCTTTGGCGTCGCACCGTTCCAAAGCGCATTGCCGATGCCCGTTCCGACCGGGTCGAGCCCGACAAACCAGCGCAGATCGACATCCCGCGTTTCGATCAGAGGTGTGACGACGACGGTCTGACCCAGAAGATGCAGGACGAAGCGCTCGATCACCGCACCAAGCGCGGCCCGAGCCTTGAGATCCGATCCGAACGGCAACACCATCGAATGCGCGTCCGACCGGCTCCAGTAGGTCCAGTCGTTTTCATCATTGAGAACGTCCAGCCCTTCGACCCCGCCGCCCAGCATCGCGGTCAGCGGCGAACTATGCTGTTCCGCCTCAAGCTCTTCGACAAGTTCGTCATCGGCCAGCATCAGACCGCCATCCTTGACAAAGGCGCGCTGCGGCCGGAAGAAAAGCTCCGCCGCGCGCAGGACACGGGTATCGTCGCAGCCATCGAGCGCGTTGCGCAGGATCAACTGCACAAGCTGATTGTAAAAAAGCACCGGCAAACGGACACCGTCGCGCAGAAGCGCCAGATAACCGGCCTCGATGCTGCCGGCCTCGACAAGCGTGTCTCGCAGGGTGATCAGAAACGTCCAGTTCTCCCGGGCATCCTCGTCTTCCATCGCGTCGATTTCGGATTGCGCAACGGGTGCCTGCGGCGTCGCCCTGAGCTTGCCGAACAGGGCTAGCTCCGCCGCGCATGCCTCTTCGGGCGGCATCACTTCGGGGCGCGCAAGCCAGGCCAGGATCAGCTCGTCCGTCACCCGCATGCGGTTGTCGGCGCCCAACTGCGTCAGATGATGGCCCGACGCCACCCAGAACTCTCTCATGGCTCTCCCTCTCCGCGCCCGAAGGCGGTCAGATCGATCTGCATCCCCGCGTCGTCTTCCTGGTCGTCTTCGGTTTCGACGAAATGGAACGCTTTGTCATGGCCTTGCAGATAGCCCGCGGAAAAGGCCGTTTCATCCCGCGGTCTCAGGGATCGGAACTGTTCACGTAGCGCACCGGTCTCGTCGATGCGCCGATGCAGCGCGATCAATGTCCCCTCATCATGTCCCCGACAGAGATCTGCCGCCAGTGCAATTTCCTCCTGGGCCGCAGGCAGTGCGGCACCCAGATCCGGGGCGCCCAGCTGCCGGACCAGTTGATGCGCCAGCGCTGTGACCGCCTGATCGTGATCGTCGCCCCGCGTCGCGGTGACGACGGCCAAGGTGGACCATCCGAAACTCGTTACCCCCAAAAAGCCCGAGCGGAACGCAATCTGTTCCTTGCGGCTTAGGCTCTCAGGCGGGCGTCCCGCAAAGACAAATGTGCCAGGCACCGCCCACTCACCCGCTTCCGCGGCCTGCGCAAAGACAACCTTGTCGGATTGATCAAGCTGGATCGTCCTGAGCAAGCGCATCACAATCTCGGCCCGTTAGCATCGCGCCAATCGGCCTTGGCCAACCCCGTCTCCAGGCTTTCCACGCTGCCGTCACAAATTCGCTCGCCCGCGTCGCCCAGAGCGGCGTCTTCCATCAGGCGGCCGACATAAGTCTGCACGATGGTGTCGAAGCCCGCATGCGTCCAGCGGTCGATGTTCAGCATGAGATGCGCCGCGAAGCTTTCGATGATGGCCGGCGGGTCGAGGAACTCCTCCTCCTTCAGCGATACCGAGCCGGGATGCGTGCCGGCCTGTTCCAGATGGTCGCGATCTGCGATCAACTCGACGCCCAGAACCATCCAGTCGGGCGGCGCGTCTTCCTGCGTGTCAGGGGCAACCGCAAAGCGCATCCCGCCCAGACGGCCCCCGTCAAGCACCAGCCCCGTCGGCCAGTCGAACCGGATGTCACGCTCCGGCGGCGCGTGGGCGGCCACCGCATCGGCCAGCGCGACCATGCCCGCCAGCACCGCTTTGCGCGCCTCGGAAAGCGGCATGTCGGGCTCCAGCACGACGGCGAAATCCAGTCGCCCCGGGGCGTCGTGACCAGCGGAGCCGCGCCAGACAAGTGTGCCGGCACCTTCATCTGCAGCGCGGCGCTGTGCGTCTTCGAACGGGTCGCCGGAGGGCAGCCAGTGGGCCGTATAGGGCGGAGGCAACACGAGCGATCTTGGAGGAGTGACGACGTCCAAAACAGAACCTGCCTTGCATAAGTTTGAATTTCAGGAGAGTCCTACAGGGAAACTCAGCAAGCGCAAGGATTGGCCTTGTACATCGCCAACTGCTTGCGCCAGCAGCACAAACAGGGAAGCAACGATCTTATGGAACATGGTGCGCGCACACGGACGATTCTGACCTGCACCTGCGAAGGGACGATGAACCCGGACGGTGCCGCGCTGCAAAAGGCCGGATGCGGCGGTGATCCAGCGGTGCATCAGTTGTGCCGTGCAAATCTTGACAGGTTTCAGGCAGCACTTGCCGCCGGTCGGCCGGTCACGGTGACCTGCACGCAGGAGGCGCCGCTGTTTCGGGAGGTCGCCGAAGCCGAGGCGCCGGATGTCGATCTGCGCTTTGTCAATATCCGCGAAACCGCAGGCTGGACGGCAGACGCTGCGCAAAGCGGGCCGAAAATGGCGGCATTGGTTGCGGTTGCAGCGGTGCAGCCTGCGGACTTTTCTTATACAACAATGGAAAGCAACGGCATCGCGCTGATCCTCGGACGCGACGACGTTGCGCTTGAGGTGGCCACTGAGCTGGCCGCGACGCTCGACATCACGGTCCTGCTGAAGCCGGGGGCCGAGGTCGCGCCGCCACGACAGACGCTGTTTCCGGTGCTTCAGGGCGCGATCCGCAACGCCGAGGGCCATCTTGGCGCGTTTACGCTGCGCGTTGACGACTACGCCGCGCCAGAGCCATCGTCGCGGCGTGTTCTGACCTTCGGCGCGGCCCGAGACGGGGCGGTGTCGCGCGCCGACCTGATCATCGACCTGACCGGCGACACGCCGCTTTTCCCCGCCGACAGCCTGCGCCCCGGATACCTTCGCGCCGATCCGCGCGACCCGCTGGCCTTGGCCCGTCTGGTTAGCGCAGCCGGACAAATGGTGGGGACCTTCGACAAGCCGGTTTTCATCGATTTCGCCGCCGATCTCTGCGCGCATTCCCGCAACGAGATCACCGGCTGCACCCGCTGCCTGTCGCTCTGCCCGACGGGCGCCATCGAACCGGCCGGTGACAGCGTGGCAATCGACCCGAACATCTGCGCCGGTTGCGGCCAATGCGCCGCCGCATGTCCGACCGGGGCGGCATCCTACGCGCTGCCGGATGTGGCGACGGTGGCCAGTCAGATCCGCGCGGGCCTTCGGGCGTGGCACGACGCGGGAGGCAAGCTGGCGCCCCATGTTCTGTTTCATGACGCCGATCACGGCGAGCCGCTCATCGACGCCGCCGCCCGTTTTGGCAAAGGCCTTCCGGCCCATGTCATCCCGTTTGCCGTGAACGAGATTTCGCAGGTCGGGCCTGAAATCATGGCCGCGGCGATGGCCTATGGCGCCGGTGCCGTGGCGCTTCTGGGGCGCAGCCGCCCGTTGCACGACCTGTCGGGGCTGCGGGACGGCCTGGCGCTGGTGTCCGAAGTTGGCGCCGCCACCGGTCACGGTCCCTGCACGCTGATCGAAACCGATGATCCGGATCAGCTGGAAGACGCCTTGGCCGCTCTGCCGACCAGCCCGCGCCGCGTTGCGCCCTCCGGGTTCCTGCCGCCGGAGGACAAGCGCGGGCTGTTGGTCACGGCCTTTGCCGAGATGAACCGTGCCGCGCCGACGCCGACCACATCGCTGCCGCTGCAAAAGGGCGCCCCGTTCGGCGCCGTCATTGTCGATACCGATGCCTGCACCCTGTGCATGGCCTGCACCGGCGCATGCCCGGCAAATGCACTTCTGGACAACCCCGAGGCCCCGATGCTGCGCTTTACGGAATCGGCCTGCGTGCAATGCGGCCTGTGCGAACAGACCTGTCCGGAAAACGCGATCACGTTGGCGCCTCAGATTGATTTCGAGACCTGGGCGGCGCCGAAACGCATTCTGAACGAAGAGGCTCCCTTCTGCTGCACGTCCTGTGGCAAACCTTTCGCCACGCAAAGCGCGATCTCCCGGATTCAGGAGAAACTGGCGTCGCACTGGATGTTCGCCGGCCCCGACGGCGAGAAGCGTATGAAGGTGCTGGAAATGTGCGAGGATTGCCGCGTGGAGGCCGTTGTCAACGAAGGATTCGACCCGCATTCCGAAGACACCCGCCGCGTGCGCACAATCGAGGACCATATCGCCGAGGAGGATGCGCGCAAACCCCACTGACCGGAGCCCGGCAGGCGGCTGCTTCGAGGTCATCGAAGGCTGATACATCCCCTCTCGCCACCACTCGGCTTTCGGCTATAAGTCACCAATCAACTAACAAAGGACCACCGCTGAAAAGCCGGATTCTCTAAGCCCGCAACCGTCCACAAAACCGGCAGAAGGCAACATACCTAAGCTGCTTGTCACTCGGTCCGATCCATTGGGTCATTCCAATGGGAGAGGGACTGACCGCTTAAGCTTTCCAGCGCTGCGATAGACGGACCGTAATAATCGTACAGGCGATTTCGCAAATCGTCCGTCAGTAGTGGATACTGGATCTCGCGCGCAATCCAACCTCTTGCGGCTTCGAAAGCGGCTGTGCCTCGCAGGGGGCGTACCATCGGTTTCATCCAGCCAAGGCGTTTGCTCCATTCCTCAGAAACATTCGGGGCCGATTTGTCCTTGACTTTCTTCCCTGCGTCAGGGGCAAGAGGGTGCGGTTCTAGTCCTAAGTGAGTGCGCACCTGCGACATTTGCCTTTCTGGGTCTCCAGCCACCCCCTCAAAGAAAAGGATAAGAAGCTTCTCGCGCCCGAAAAGGTCAACGAACGCCTGCAAATGAGATGCAAAGTTCCCGGATACCAGCAGCCGGCTGTCACCCGCCAAATTGGGTTCAAGATAGGATTCTATGTCCGCCCCGACCTCACCGCGTCTGAAAAGCATGCAGTAGTTCGAGTAGGCCCGTTCAACGGGGTTGCGCAGCTGTGCAATGAGTTTGACGTGGGGTAGGTGGCGTTTGATCAGGGTCGCTGCTTCGGGCGCGTAGAGGTAAGAATTTGATTTCTCTCCAACAGTCCTGCCAAGCCCCGCATCATCGAACTGCGACAAATACCAGTCTTCGCCGCGATCGTAGTTTCGGGAGAAGAAGTGAAGCTCCGGGTCAGGCATGTAAACCGCCGGATCCGACTGAAGCTGCATTTGAAGCCAGGTTGTCGCTGACTTCCCGGCCCCTATAATCAGGAAATTGATATCATTGAATTTCATTTGCTACGATCGTCTGCGGTTGGTGCGCTAGAAACAGACTTATGGTCGACGGTTGCAGCGCGAGACTGCTATTTCGGTTTTTGGGCATCGAAGCTTTCATCAGGTGTGGCAATGCGATCTTGTCTATAGAAGAAGGCGTCTGAGTTCGTCGGAAGTTTGGTCGCAAAGGACACCCTGGATGTTTCATCCGGGATGATCTTACTGACTCTCGCCGATCTGCGCTTTTCATGGCAAGGCTGATCTTGCGCGGAGTTCGGGATGGGGTGTGACATGCTGATTTCTCTTCACACGCAGGCGACGACGACACCGAAGTTCCGGGTTGGGATCCAAGTGAGCACAGATCCGGCATGGGTGTTGGCGGAACGCTACAGGATATCCGAGCAGACGGTCTGGAAGTGGGGCAGGCGGGACGACGTCCACACACCACCCAAGCTTCAGACGACGTTGACACCGGCGCAGGAGATTGCTGCGGTCGTGCTGCAATAGAATGGTGGAGCGGTTCAACGGTCGGGTCGAGGGCGTCCGTCAGAGCCATCCACCCCAGAGAGGAGAGGAACTGGAGCAGACAATCCTGCGCTAAATCCATCTCAACAATACCCAGCCCTCGCAATCCATCCTCAAGGCGAAAACCCCCATCGCCACTCTCAAGGAATGGTACCGCCGAAGACCAGAGATCTTCAGAAAACAGATCTACAATCATGCGGGATGTCACAGGTATTGTCTTCCGAGCACTGAAAACGCAGGTGGTTCCCCGTCCAATCGCGTCACGGTATTTGTGCTGGTCGCTCTGGCTTTGCACGATACTTCCCGAAAAGGCTTCAATCAAGACTAGGGCCGCGACATCATCATCCCATTTCTGGTCAATACTTATAAGGCGCCTGCTCCGAAACACACTGTTCTGATCCTTCACCGGCTCGGCCGCTTGGTCAACCATAGCATCCCAAGGCGCGGGCTCGATTTATCCGTAGTAGTATCGCCAATCTCTTAGGCGTTTGATCCCACGATTTGATGGCGCGACCCTTTCTCAGGCATGGAAGGAAGCATTACGAGACAAGTTCGTCACGGCTGCGCACGACCACGCACGCCATCGGAGCTGCAATACAGCGATCGCAAGCTTCGCTCGCGCAGCTGAGCAGGGAGCTGGGCATCAATCCCCAGACGGTGGCGAAGTGGTGGACGCGGGTGACGGTCGAAGACCTGAAAACTGCTCGGAGGGACCCGCGTATCACGGTCCTGACAGCGCGCTGAACATTTGCGCACAATGGGGCAAAGCTGCGACTTCAAGCCGTTCTTCAACACCGACCCTGCACCTTTGGCCCCGAGCCCGGCTCGACATAATATGGTAACGGTATAAGCAAGCCGATCCCCCGCGCCAGGGCGTCGTTGGTGCGGAGTGTCGGGCTCATGGCGCGGTCAATCTTTGCATCAGGAAGTCGTCAGTGTTTTCGGCCTGTGGCAATGATATGCCACCATTGGGAGCAATCGCGCTGTCGCGCCCACATCGCCGACGACGTTGCCCGCACATTACAGCACCAAGCGAGCGCTGTTGTGCAATCCAGTCACTGAATTGGGTAATCACGATACAGTTGCAGTTTTGCGGTAATATCGTTTAGCGTTCCTTATGGCCTAGGCGTATGTAGAGGTTTTTGAGGTTGATCTGTTGAATGGTTCTGCAGGCGTGCTGCTGACCTCGGCCGGGCGCAGGGTTGAGTTGCTTGAATGCTTTCGGGCCGCGGCGCGCGAGCTTGGTCTCGACGTACCTATATTCGCTTGCGATCTTGAGCCGACGCTTTCAGCGGCTTGTGCGCGGGCTGATGCGGCCTTCCAGGTGCCGCGCTGCGACGACCCCACTTATGCCGAAGCGGTGCGCGCGATCGTCGCAGAGACTGGCTCAAATCTCGTGATTCCGACCATCGACCCAGAATTGATGCCACTTTCCGAAGCGGTCTCGGGCTTCGACGAACTTGGCGCAAGGGTTCATGTCTCCGACCCTGCAACCATCGCAGTGGTTCGCGATAAGGCACGCACTTCCGAGGTACTGGACGCCGCTGGCGTGCCGGTGCCCCGCACGCAGACGTTGGATGCCCTTCGCGCCGAACCTGATCTCTTGTCCTGGCCGGTATTTCTCAAGCCATCGGGCGGCAGCGCAAGTCGCGGGTTGGCCGTGGTCGATCGCCCGGAGGACCTTCCGAGCCAGGCGGGTGAGCCCATGATCGCGCAGGATTGCCTTCGGGGTCCGGAATTCACAATCAACATGTTCGTCGAAGCTGATGGGCGACTAAGTGCCGTGATACCGCATGTCCGGCTGTCGGTTCGCGCGGGTGAGGTGGAAAAGGGCCGCACGGAACGGCGGCAGGATCTGCGGTCGATCGCTGAGGGGATCGCCACGGCGCTTCCCGGCTTGCGCGGCTTGGCCTGTTTCCAGGTGATCGACGACGTCGTACAGGGCCCCCGTGTAATCGAGATCAATGCGCGGTTTGGTGGCGGCTATCCACTGGCCCACGCGGCCGGTGCGACTGCCGCGCGTTGGCTTCTGGAGGAAGTAACGAGCGGCAGCTCAACGGCACATGATGACTGGGTCGAGGGGGTCGAAATGCTGCGCTATGACGCTGCCATTTTCCGAGGGCTTCCTTGATCGTTTTCGATCTGGATGACACGCTCTACTTGGAGCGTGATTTCGCGTTCTCCGGTTACGCTGCGCTTGACACCCATATCGAAGAGACGACAGGGCGTTCCGGGTTTGGCGCGCTTTGCCGTAGCGCTTTTGAAGCTGGGCGGCATCAGCAGGCATTTAACGAGGCGCTGACCGCGCTGGATCTGCCGGCGGACCCCGAAAGGATTGGTGAACTCGTGGCGCGGTACCGCGGTCACGTCCCGAAGATCGTGCTTTGCGGGGATGCGCGGCGGTGTCTTGACCGGCTTGCCGCGCGTCTGCCCTTGGGACTGATCACAGACGGGCCGGAAGCGACGCAGCGGGCAAAGATCGCCGCACTCGGTATCGCGTCGAGTTTTGCAGTGCTTCGGCCCACCGGCGCATGGGGAACGGAATTCTCAAAGCCGCACCCCCGGGCCTTTCTAGAAATGGAGGCCGCGGCGGGTGGGGCGCCTCTTGTTTACGTTGCCGACAATGCCTTGAAGGATTTCGTCACGCCCCGGGCCCGCGGGTGGTATGCGATCCAGATCTGTCGGAACGGCCGCGTTCACACTGCGCCTCCGCCCGACGAAGCGCATTCGCCTCACGCCCAGATCGAGACCCTCGACGCACTCGAGCGAACATTGCAAATGCTCGGATGGACGCCTCCGGCGGTAGATTAGGGTGTTTCGTCTTGAGTCCACCGCATCAGTGAAAGGCGACAGGCGTAGCACTAATGGAAGATCCGCGACGCTTCGCGACAATTTCCTTTCAGGTTTTGTGTGAGACGCCGTTGACAGCTCCCACCGAGCGGAGATCCCGCTTTTGCAATGTGGCGTCGATTGTCTGGTCCCAAAGCCGCATTACGGCATGCTCGGACAGCCGGGTGCGGTTTAGCGGTGCCGCCGCTCTCATGCTGGCGCGTAAGTCCGGGTCGGCAGCCAAGCGGGACATCGCCTCGGCCAAGGCATCCACGTCGCCTTCTCGGACCAGCATTCCGTTGCGCCCGTCTTCTATCAACTCGCGCGGACCGTAGGGGCAATCGAAGGCGACAACGGGCAGGCCGCTGACAGTTGCTTCGGCAACGACATTGGGAAATCCTTCGTAGCGCGAGCTCAGGACCATAATGTCACCCTCCTCGATCCAAGCGCCTGGGTGCGCTGTAACACCAGGGAATCGGACAGCGTCGTCGATGCCAAGACGTTTGGAAAGCCCCTCAAGTGCTTCCCGCTGGGACCCTTCACCAAAAATCGTGAGTTTTAGGTCTGTGTGACGGCATCGGATCTTTTTGAAGGCCTGAAGGAGAAGGTCGAAGCCTTTTTGTGGGTCCAGCCTGCCCACCGCTACAAGGTGTACACCCTCTCCTTCTGGCGGTGCCATACGAGGCTGGCCGATAGGAGAGCAGGGGTTCGGGATCACGATAGAACGTCGCTGCAGGGTCATGGGAAGTTCGCTGCATATGCGTTCTGTCTGCATGACGATGGCTGCGGCCCGAGCCATGGCAAATCTATTGAGCGGCCTCCAGAACGCGCTTGCCGGCTGCGCACTGGGGTTGTTGCGCTCCGAGATTATCACAGGCACGCCGGTTCCCATCGCGGCCAGCACCGTTAAGGTGTTGACTTTGGTAAGAAAGGCGATCGCGATATCCGGACGATATTGCTTCAGGCATTGGCGAGTATGTTGGAACCGGAGAAGTTGGCCGCCGTGGCCTGAAGCACCACTTTCTCGGTCCGCCACGTGAAGGCTCACCTCGGGCGGGTAATCGAAGAAGCTTCCGTTCGGCGGTTCGGTCAATCCCGCGACGTGAACCTCGTCGCCCAATGCTGCCCGGTGTCGGGCGAGCAGCGCTACGACTTTCTCCGTACCTCCTGCACCGAAGCCTCCATGAAAAAGAACAATTCGCACGATCTTACTCCTGATTGCTCCCGCCGGGTCGGGCCCCGGGGGCGGTGTCGTTTTGCGGTTAGGCCTTCTGGGGCAGGGCCGTGGTGAACGCGATGACAGGTGCGATAGGTACCCCTCAAGAGGTTCGAGGACAGCATCGGCCGGATCGTTCGACGAGTAGCCGGAACCGAGCAGGCTTCCGTGATGTCTTTTCTTGGCGCGGCGAAGTGTGACTGCATCACCAGTATCGGTTCCGGCCTGCGGCGACTGTCCGAAGTTGTCCCCCAACGGGCATAGATCTGCGCCGTTCACCCGGCAGAGCAGGACGCCGGAGCATACGAGAGCATTTCCATGCGGCGAATGTGATGAATGATTTGTTCCTCTGTCGTTGCCTTCACACTATTGCCCTTCACGGTGTGCAGATACTACGCTGTTATCGGGCTGAGCGCCTCTTTGAATGAGACTTGGGACGACAGCCGAGCGCGGGCGGGGCGGGCGAGGGGGCCACACCAGAATCGGTCTCTTGCATCTGGCGTTTGTGCCTCGCATTCGGGGGCGGCACGAGGGTACGGCAGCCCACAAGCATCGCAAACCGAGCGCGCACGCCTCGACAGTGAAGCCAGGCCAATGCCATTGGCACCGAGTTTTTCCAGCCAGCGTGAGAGCCGGCCTCCCTTGAAGCCGGTATGCCCTGTGACGAGGGCCCGTTTTCCGAAGAACGTGTCGCCAAAAGGTACATCGTTGAAAAACGCCATGGTCCGTTCCCTCAGCCCGACACGAAATGAGATTTCCAGTTTTCATCGTTTGCGATGGGCGGCGACGGTTCGGTATCGTCAAACTCAAGCCATGGAGGCAGCTCTTCGGCTGCAAGTCTGTCAAGCTTGTTTCGATCTCGCAGCGTGTCCATCGGATGCCAGAACCCAAAGTGGCGGTAGGCCATAAGGTTGCCGTCCCGTGCCATCTGCGGCAAAGGGCCCTTTTCCAGAGGCTCAGCGTCATCCATGAGGTAGTTCAGCGCGTCGGGTTCGAAGACGAAGAAGCCACCGTTGATCCACGTCTCATTGTTTTGGACAGTTTCGCTGAACGTATGGACGCGGTCGCCTTTGATATCGATGCATCCGACTTGTGCATGCGGCCTGACCGCGGTCACCGTGGCGAGCTTGCCATGGCTCCGGTGGAAGGTCAGCAGCGCATCAATATCCACATTGCCGAGTCCATCACCATAGGTGACCATGAACGTCTCACCATCGAGCCAATCCTTCAATCGGTGGATGCGACCACTCGTCGAGTTGGTCGGCCCTGTATCAACGATCGAAACGTTCCATTCTTCGCGCGATACGGGGCGCAGAGTCATTTTGCCGCTGTCAACCGACACGGTGATATCATTGGCGATGAGACTGTAATTGGCGAAGAACTGCTTGATGAGAAGCGACTTGTAACCCGCCGCTACGATGAAGTCACGATGGCCGAAATGGCTATAGATATCCATAATGCGGGCGATGATGGGGCGACCGCCCAGCTCGACCAAAGGTTTGGGTATCCGGACCGATTCTTCGCCAATCTGTGACCCAAGCCCCCCAGCTAGAATTATAGTTTTCAAAACAAAGTCCTCTTTACATTCAACATTCTTGCAAGACTATTCAAGCATTGGGCGCAATATCCCTCAGCGCTGCCTTTGCCTGTTGCGGTGCTACGGTGTCGTTACTCCTTGTTTTGTCGATGACAGAAGCACGCAAGCGTCCGGTGCCAGACAAAACATCGCTGTGCCGTAGCTGATCTGAAGGCCGCTCGCGTCACTGAACCCATAGTCGTTTGCTTCGGCGCAGATCGCGGAAAGTCCTGCCACATGCCGAAGTAGTCTGCCGGAACGGCGCGGTCTGAAAACGATCTACAGGGGTGCGGCGAAGATACAAGGAAGGCCACTAAAGACTTTCCCGGCAAGCGTGGCTCACGCCCCGATACCCGACGCAAAGATTGCAGCGCATATGAGGCAGCCACCCGAAGCCTGAAAAGAAGGCCCGCGGCTGGCAGCCGCGCCATCGTGGCTCCCATCGTAACCCTCGGGTCAATCACGCCTATGGAGAAGCCCGGTATAGTCACGCCGCCGCCTCAGCGCCGGCGCGAAGACTCGGTTCCTGTAAGGCACGAGCGTCCAAGCCCATATGCTTGACAAGCAGGGCATTCACCCTGCGCACGTCGTTGTTCCTGCAAACCTCCGCCCGAGCAGCCAACCCCATTTCTGCGATACTCTCCGGCGCCTTGATGAAGTTAAGCATTGCAGTAGCCAAGGCCTCGGGGTCATTCTGTGGTACAACCCAGCCTGAAACCCCGTCAGTTATTGTCTCTCCGCAGCCAGGCGCATCGGTGGTGATAACCGGACGTCCGCAAGCCATGGCTTCCAGAATGGTGCGCGGAACACCCTCCCGCAACTTGGTCGGAAGGACGAAAACGCTCGATTGCGCGAAGACTGGTTGAACATCTCGTACTGCGCCCAGCGGGCGGAAGAGACCCTCCTTTGTCCATGCGTCCAATGTTGCTCGGTCAACGGCGTCGGGGTTTGAATCCTCTGGTCCGAGCAGGTCGACCGTTACATCATGCCCTTGCGTTCGCAGCAGCCGTACAGCGGTGGCTAACACATCAAGGCCTTTGCTCCTCAGAAGGCGTCCGACAAAGAGGAACCGTGGCGCAGCTTCGGGTATTGGCTCCGGCAAAAAGCGCATTGTGTCGATGCCAGAACCGGGAACCTTCACCAGCGAGACGGTTGATGGGATCAAGCGGAAGTGCCGAATGTCCTTCAGCTCGGCATCGTTATAGCAAAATGCAGCGGTCACCTTGCGCAGTCCAACTCGGTGCAGGGCAATCGAAACCGAGCGCAAAAGACGCCGGCGCGTGTCGAGATCGCCTGCGAAGAGATACCCCAGGCCCGTGAACAGCGGATAGCATTCGGGCACGCCGGCGATGCGTGCGGCAAGGCTGCCGTAGACGATCGGTTTCATCGTGTAGGGCAGGACAAGATCCGGTGCTTCCTCCCGGAATATGCGGACGAGGGCGATGATGGTGCGCAGGTCCATAACCGGACGGGTTCCAGTCCGCTCCATTGGAACCGTCCGTGTTCGGATTCCATGGCTGGAGAGCGTAGCGACGGTCTCGGCATCGAACTCCGGAGCGACGGCAATCACCTCATGCCCGAGTTCGACGATCTTGCGCATCAGATCGAGGCGGAAATTGACCAGAGAGTAACCCAAGCTGCCAATAAGAACGACTCGCTTGCCTTCAATCGACGGTCGCATGATGGATGTGATCGCGGTCATGTTCGGGCCTACACCCCCGCCGTGCTGTACACCCGAGCGGGCGGAAGCGGAGTTGTCATTTTCGGTTTGCGAGGCTTGGGAGTGGCGCATGTGGGCACCTCATCGCAGCAATGCGACGCCGCGTATCCAGGAACCAATTCCGAAAGGCCGCGCCGCACCTCGGCCTCGTCGCAGGCAATCGCTGCCTTTTCCAACTGGAGTATAGCTGCGCGCAAACGGGCAATCGGTACGCCTGCGGGCACGGCAGAATGGAGACCCGGCACGATGCTTTCCCGCATTTCCTCTTCTGCGTCGAAGAGCTCTTCGAACAGTTTTTCACCGGGTCGACGGCCGATGATGTCTATACGTATATCTTTCCCGGGCCGAAGGCCGGCAAGCCGGATCATACGACGGGCGAGGTCAATGATCTTCACCGGTTTGCCCATATCCAGAACCAGAATCTCTCCTAAGGCCGAGCGCCGCTCAAGCCCTTGCGCCGCTGCCAGCAAGGTCAACTGAACCGCCTCACCAATCGTCATGAAGTAGCGTTCCATTCGTGCGTCGGTCACGGTAAGGGGCCCACCAGCCGCAATTTGCCGCTGGAACAAGGGGATCAACGATCCGGAAGACCCCAGCACATTACCAAACCGCACGACGAAGAACCGCGTGCGCTCTTGCGTCTCCAGCGTGATCCGCTCCTGCGCCTGACAGTAGAATTCCGCCACGCGCTTCGTCGCCCCCATGACGTTCGTGGTGTTGACGGCCTTATCGGTGGAGATCTGGACCGTTGCGATCGCTCCGACGGCGCGTGCGCAATCGGCGACGTTCCGCGCGCCGATCACGTTGGTCAACACACCCTCGCATGGATCACGCTCGACCATCGGAACATGCTTCAGCGCGGCAGCGTTGAACACCAGCTCCGGCATATGAGCCTTGAAAATCTCGTCGAGACGGTGGGCGTCGCGGATAGATGCCACGTATACCCGGCGCTGGACGTCGGGAAAGTCACGGTGCAGATCCATGTCGATCGAGTAAGCGTTGAATTCACTTGAATCGATCAGTGCGAGTTCCGCCGGCTGGAACGAGGCGATTTGGCGAGCAAGTTCGGATCCGATCAACCCACCAGCGCCGGTGACCAAGACGCGGCGGCCTTTGATCATGTTGCGGAGCAGGGACCTTTCGACAACCTGCTGGGGCCTGTTTAGAATTTCATCGGGATTTATCGTGTCTCCCGTCTTGGACTGCCAGCCTGCGCCGAAGGCGTCAGTTTCGCCAAGGTCAGGCAACCGCGATACTGGAATGCTCTGACGCGCCGCCCATTCCAAAATGGCCTCGATCCCGTCGCTGTCGAAATGCGTGAGAGGAGCAGTGAGGAAAATTCTCCGGGGCCGCTCACACTCACTGAGGGATTTGATCACCAGACCGGGCTCGCGAACTGACCCCAGGATCAGGGCGCCATGGAAGTAGAGTTGTTCCCGTCCGCGGGCATCATCGACAATGCCGATAGCGCGATAGCGCGCATCAGGCTGCATCAGGGATCGCAGGAACAGGTCGCACGTCGCGCCACTGCCGATCATCAGGACAGGCAGACGTGGATCGTCCTCCTTCGTCAGGCGCTTCTGATGAAGCTCTCTCCGTCTTGCTGCAATTCGCGTTGCACAAAGTGCCGGAACAGCAACCAGGAAATGAACGATGAAAGTAGATGCCGGTTGCATAATGCCCAATGCAAAAAGCATCGTTGCAGCGACCACGATCGCGGCCGTAGCAGCGCACAGAACTGCCGTGAGATCGCGCAGCGAAAACGATCGTGCATCAAGGCGGTAGATCCTCGAGAATGGCAATAAGACCGCACTACATATCGCGGCTATTAGGACGAATGGCCCTATTTTATAGTCAATTGGAGCGATCAGGCTAGGAGAGTTCTGGAGCAACATGGCAAGGGCGGCCGAAACTGCGAACGCAGTAACATCCATAAGATACAGGCGCCAATTGCCCCTCAGCTGCGCGGCTACTTTCGATAACGCGTTGCGTTCAGACAGCCGAGCTTCAAACGCACTTATAAAACGCGGTGGATCCGTCCACCACAAAAAAACACCCATAGGAATTGTGCCCCCGCATCAGTTTCCATGCCGATGCTCGAAGACCTCAATGAAGGGCGCAAATGCCCGTCATTTTACATCTAGCCCGTTCTGACGACGGGATTAATGAGCTTTGAGATCACATCTCAGCCGCTTATAATTCGCTGTATTGCTTCATGATGCGTTCCCCCAGAACCCAGTAAAGAAATTGCAAAAAATGCCGCAGTCTATCGTGGCCTATTGGCCTGTAATCTTCCTAAGGCGTAAGTCCTACGCCATGGCGTAACTCCTACACCATAGCGTTCATCTTTCGTTAACCTTTGGCATGAGTCAACAGCAAAATTCCGCTTATAAAGGATGCCGGCACGTCGAATGTGCGCGCATCTGCCCATGCCGCCTTTTGGGCTAATTATTTTTTTGTTTCATATGGTTAGCCTAACCGAGTGTGATGTTTAGCAGCGGGGCACATGCAGTTGAGTGAACATTAATATTCCATCAAGGAAACAATCAAGTTCTATGCCAAACAGATGCAGGCGCAACGATAGAAGTGCCCAGCGGCAGCTCCCGCTCTGCGTGGCCTACCATTCGAATTTCTGGACCAAAGGCTGGATACTTGGACCACCGACGCGGATCGCACCGAGCATGATCCGAAGGCACAGAGGTCGCAGTCTCGGAGTGGAATCTGCCGGACATTCGAACTGCCTGCAGACTCTCGTCTATCGGATTTTACCGCAGCTGGTCATGCGTTGAACATGTTCGAACGTCGTCCTTGCGACAGTGCATCAGCTTCGACTTGCGATCGTCGCGCAAGCGCCGATAAAGGAGTTCGATTGCCGCAGGGCGCGAAGCCATCGCGTTAACACCAACGCCCTCAGACTGCCCTGGCGGACAACCGCCCGCAGTGGTCTACTTTAACCGCACCGAAACCGATTAGCAGGTGCAGGCAGTAGCTCAAACCAGCCGGAAATCTGTCCACGGATCGGGGAGTAGCTCAAAGATATCTGTAGCGTCGTAGCATCCAGCCCGCGCGGCGCTGGACCTTCAGGCGATCCTGTTCCGGCATCTTTACCTCCCAAGCCGCATCTCGCGAAATACGAAGGGGTCCGCCCATGCGGATGCGGCTGCCAGCGACCTGGTGCCCAGGAATAATCTCGGCCAGATCTGTGGCATCAGAGGTCTCCCGGGCAGCCTCGACCATCGCCAGAACCGGCTGCAGCGCGCCGACGGGATCGGCTGTGAAATCCTCGTAGCGCAATTGGATCGATCGTTGCGCCCCAACCCGGGAGGCTGCGAATTCCGTCAGAAGATTGAAGGCCATCCAGCGATGCGCTGTCCGTATGGCTGGTGCACCGCCGACAGGTCGTTGCACGCCTGCGCTCAGATCCACCTCGTGGGTTTTCATCATCGACCATGCGACGCCGCGTCCGTCTCGCATCAGATGCAGCAACGACAAATCTATGCCGGCAATGCGCGACAGTTGAAGGGCTCGGCTCGGCGATTTGGAGGAATCGACGATGACGCGGCAGCCCGTCGTTTCTTGGATGGCCGTGAAGAGATTTTTCGTTAGACGGGCATATTCTTGGAAGCCACGGGTCCAACCCGTAACCCCGAGCGTCTGTAGCGGATTTCGAACAGCCTCGAACCTGACGCAGAGGTGGCCATAGCGTTCCATCGTTCCGGGTGGTTCCCGCTCTAGCCATCGCTCGACGATGGACGACCAAAGCGGACAGGCGCGAACGCGGGCGCCACAAGCGCAATACTCGTCATTTGGCCAGACATGGCGGGGCAGATTCCCGAGTTCTCCTGCGCCGAAGACACCAGGAAATTGCGCAAGTGCCATATCGATTACCGTCGAACCGCTACGACCGTAGCCACCGACATAGAGAACTGAAACGTTGCGTGCGGCACCATCCTCGGCAGAGCTCGTGCGAACTTCGATCATGGCGAGCCTCCGTGCGCACCTACTGGCTTGTCATGCGCGATCCTGGTACCGGCGGCCAGCTCCCGGTAAATGGCTGAAATCCGCGCAACATGTGCGTCGATCGTGAGCTCGCGTGCAAAACTCGCCGCCGCCGCGGTGACCCGGCGGAGCGTTTTGGCATCTTGCAGAACTTGCTGGAGTGCGGGGACGAATGCTGCAGGCTCGAAGGGATCGACCAGAAACCCACTTTGCCCGTCGATAATCGCTTCAGGGTTGCCACCATGGCGCGTTGCCACCACTGGCGTGCCAAGGTGCATCGCTTCGATCAAGGTGCGGCCGAAGGGTTCGTCCAGCGCTGTGACGGCCAGTACGTCCACAGCTGCCATATAGGGTTCCACCGGTGTCCGGTGTCCCATCAAGTGCAGATGACCTTTTAACTCCATCTCGTCGATCAGATGTCGGCATTGCGCCTCGACCTCCAGCCCGGCGACCGGCTCGCTGCCGAAGACGACGCCATGGACGGGGCGGTCGGGCATCGCCGCACGTAGCTCATGCACGACCCGAACGAAATGGTCCGGCCTTTTGCGAGGGGTTAAAGCTCCAAAATACCCAATCAATGCGGCGTTCGGGGGCGCGCCGATCTCGGTCAGAAGAGTGCTTCGCGCCGCATCGCGGTCGGGCGGATCGGGTGACAAGTTAAACGGGCTTCTGACGACCTCAAACCGGTTTGCAACGGGTAAAACGGGACGCGATGGACGCGAAAACTCCGACACCGAAAGAATCCGGTCTGCGAAAAACGGTGCGATGAAATTCACGCCTCTGGCATCCGGTGCCTGTCGGTGATGCCATATGAAGCGAGCGCCGGCCATCTTTGTCGGAAGGGCCCAGCTTGCATGCATGCCGCCATCATTTGTGTGGACGATGCCTATTCGTTCCCGCCGGAGCAGACGCACCAGCGACGGCACAGCGCGCAAAAGATATTTCGGAATGGATGCATGGTGTTCAGCGCGCTTGAGACGACCAGCTAGTACGGGAGGGAATTCTAGTCGGAGGGTCCGCAGCCCGAGCTCCTCCACGTGGCGGCCTAACGCGCCTTGCGTGCCATGAAGCAGAACGAGCGGTGAGAACACGCTACGGTCAAGTTGAGCGGCTAGCGTGAGGGACGATGTGTGACTACCACCAATTACATCCCCGTCGGCGTAAGGGAACAGCACCCGGATACGTCTTCTTGTGGCCATTAGCCGTTTCTCGGTTTCGTGTTGAGGCAGGCAGCGGCCAAGGCAAGGGCCAGGACCAGTGGAACTCCCCAAAAGCGTGCATAGAAATGCGCGAAGAAATTCAACATTGCCGCATAAATCAGTATGATCGTTAACGCGATCAATCCCTCGGTCCGTGCGCCGGCCACAGCGATGGCTGCCCAGGCGAGGGTGACGCCAGTCATCAGCAGCAACACAAGTCCAAAAAGCGAAATCAAACCTCCCTCGGTCAGCAAGAGGAGGTAGGCGTTGTGCACGGGCGCACCATGCGCACTGATCGTGCTGTATTGATCCGCTCCGAGCCCCACAACCAGCGTATGCCGGGCCGTTTCCAAGGCCTCTCGGATCAGGAAGTATCGGTCCTCAAAAGTGCCGGCCTGGTTTAAGTCGCCGGTGGTGAGCGCGGTCAAAACACGTTCTCGGAAAACCTCGGGCAGTATGATGTCGCCAGCAAACATGACCAGGACCACTGCCATAGCCGCTGCCAAGAAGAAGCCGAATGCCACACGGGTCGAACCGCTGAACAGTGCGGTGACCGTGATGCCAAAGACCGTGATGATAAGTCCTGTGTTGGACCCAGTCAGGATGACCCCGTAAAGCAGGAGCGGCATGACCAACGCTGCCGTAATTCTGCGGAACTCTCCATGAAGCGTGAGGTTGAGCAAAAGAACGATCGCAATGGAACCGAGCGCCGCTGCGGCATTCTCGCGTTCGACAAGAGAACGCATTCTGCCGCTGCCCGACACGAGCCGCAAATCCGGATCGGGTACGTAGTGTACAACATAGGCGCCAAAGGCCATCACAACGGCGATCGAGAAAACCAAAACCTTCATAAGCGCCACAGTCTGTCGGTACCCTCGACCCGCCAGCACATAGACGAGGACGATCAGAGAAAAAGAGTACTGCAATAGAACTACGACCAAAGGAAGCATTTCGCCATTCGCGACCGAACCGATGGTGAGGCCCGCGGCGAGCGCCAAGGTTCCTGCAAGCCAAATTGGCGTCGCCATCCCCAAAGGCGCGCGCGGCACGTTACCTTTCAGAAGCATGACCAAGAGGGTTGCGCAAGCTGCCGCATCAGCGAGTGTCAAGTAGACCACATCGAGCCGGAAGAAGTTCATCGGCGAAAGGAAGACCGTCAACGCCGCGAGTTTCGAGTCGAGTTGGTCGAGCGCGGGAGCCGCGCCTTTGCGGAACCGCGCAGCCCGTAGCGCTGGCGATAGAAAGGGTAGGGACAGGATGGTCACGTCGTCCCCATGACCCGGCGCGCCAACGCCGAGCGTAGAATGAACCCAGCCGAGACAAGCCAGATCAAGTTGCACAAAAGATGTGTTGCCGCCGCGCCCTCAGCGCCGAACTGAACCGTCATCGGCCAAAAGACTGCAAAGAACAGGACCGTCACTGAGAGGCGCAGCAGAACAAGCGAAACGTCTTGGTCGGTGCTTAGCAGGGCAGGGACAATCGCCACCCCGGCCAACAGGACTGCGGACGCAGAAACCTGTATCCCCACTACCAGCGCGGCCTCGCGGAAATCCTCGGTGAAGATGAGTACGATAATCGGCTCGATCCAGATCAAGACAGGGGTCACTACGATGACAAGCAATAAGAAAAATATACCAGACATGCCAAAGATGAAGCGGGACAGGCGCCCTTCATCGCGTGCTGCCGCGAAACGTGCGAGTTCGGGATAAATCGCCTGCGCGAGCGGTCTGCCAAGGCGCAAGCCTGCCAAGGCGCTACGTTTTGCAATATGGTAGTAACCGACAGCCGTGGGTGAGACGATGGTGGCTAGAAGGATGACGTCGAGCCGTTGGGTCGCTTGCCGCAGTATCACAGCGGCGTTGCTGTTGAAGAACATCCGTAGCAAGCCCGGATTTTCGCGAATGGCTTGCAATGGGCTGTCGGCACGCTCTGGGAGTAACTGATCGGCCATCACACGACGCCCCAAGATATAGGCAAGCGCTCCATCCGCGACCGAGAAGACGACAATAACCCCCACAAACGCGGCTGGTCCGCCGCCAAGGGCTGCAACGATGACCGACACAATTGCCCGAACTATGGCCGTGGCTGCATCAAGCCGTGCAAGCTTGTCGAAACGGTCAAAGAGCCGCAACACTGCGATTCCGGTCGGTCGGAGTGACACCGCGAGTGCCAGTGATGCGATTTGAAGCAGTTCAATATGCTCTTCCAGATTAAGCCATGGGGCCACCAATCCGGCCAAGGCAAACGCAAGAAGTGCAGCCATCAGCCCCAGGACCACATCGACAATCGTCGAGAAACCTATCAGCGTACGGAAGCGTCGCGTGTCTCCCCGCTCCAATGCTTCGCTGCCGAACCGCATGACGGCTTGCCAGGGCTCGAGGTGAATGAAAAGAGAGGCCAAACGCATATAGGCTTCAACCAAGGCAACGATGGCTACACTCTCCGCCCCAAGGGCCCGTGCAGCTGCAGCCATTGAAACCAGACCGGAAAGACTCGTCACGACCTGCGAGGAGAAGACCCAGCTGACGTTTCGCAGGATGCGGACCACGACTTTTTGGTCTTCCGGAGAACTGGACAGACGACGGATCATTGGACTGCCACCGCGTTTTCGGGGATGTCTCCCGCCAGGACCGCGAGCCATGTTTCGACATGGGAAAGACCGGTGATGGGGTCCAAGGCCCATGCGTCGTCGGCTCTATCCGGGGCGAGACCTGGGCGCATATCTTCCCAATCGTCGGGCAGCCCGTCGCCATCACTATCCGCAATCATTGCAGACTCGGCAATGAGAGGCCAACCTCCAACCTGGTCGACCTCGTCGATGACCTCGCCCGTACAGGCAAAAACGCTGTCGATAACAAGCTGGTCGAGTGGGTCATGCACCCTACGGCCGGGGATAGCGTCTCCTGCACGGGTCATGACGTGAGAGTACGCCTCTTCGGCCGTGAGTACGGTCGCCATGGTGTCGGCGGATGTTGCAACCACCGCGGCTTCGGCGGCTGGATCCAGCAGCAGCGCACTTCGCCCACCGGCACATCTGTCCCGAGAGGGTGCGATGTTGCCCCAGGCTGCAATTTCAATCGCGGCCTCTGTAAAATCGAACACCTGCAAGGCCTCTGGAACATTTCGGACAGTGCTTGGGCCCGGCATCACGATGTTTCCTGCGTAAATAAGCGACACGTCGCCTGCGAGGTCATACACCTCACCAAACTGGCTGATCGGATTATAAAAAACGTTGTTGATCACCTCGACCGGACCAATGGATGTTGCCTTAACATCGGGGTTTCTGTCGCGATGGTGCGCAAAGAGATTTCGCAGTAGGCTTATGCGACCGCATTCAAAGCCGGTACCCTCCGTCGAGCATATGAGTGCCCCTTTTGAATGCCGTCCATCGGGATGGTTGGTTCTGTCGAGACTGAGGGCCAACAGACTGTCAGCAAGAGTGATATCAGCCGAACGCCCGCCAGAGACGTGGATATTGAAGGTTTCGTCCGTCGCAAAGGCCATCGAAAGATTGCCGAGGTACAGGCGTTCAGAATCTTCGATTGTCAAGGCATCTACAGTCGGTGACGGTTCGGAACTGGGACCTGGCCGGAGACTCATAAACCGCAAAACGACGTCATGACTGTCTTCAAGGATCAATGGGCCCTGGCGGGGACCTTCTACCCGGATCTGGATCCCGTCACCCGGGGCTGTTTGACCCGCGACATAGAGGTTGGAGCCGGGCCTGATGGGGTGATCCACTACGATCGTTCCAGAAACGGCGAACACGCATATCCTAGGTGTGTCATTGTTCTCGGCGCAGGCACGCAGGGTGCCAGGTCCGTCACCGGCAAGACTGGTGACGCGGACGACGTCGCCTCCCCTCCAACCGGTTGCAATCGCGCCGTATCCGTCTGCACCGGGAAACGCCAACACGTCGCCTAGCGCTGGCCACGCACACAGAAGGCCCGAGACAACCAACGCAAGGTCGCTCGGCCGTATTCTTCGTTTAGGCCTTAGCAAGTCGTTACTCCGCATATGCAGAACGTCCGAGATACGCTCCGGTCCGATACCGGCGCTGCTCGCGAGGATCTACATCGTTGAAGACAGTTCCAAGAATTTTTGAGTCACTCCGCTTGAGCCGATCATGCGTTTCACGCAATTCGTTACCCTTCGACTGGCCCCATCGTACGACGATCAGAACCCCGTCGGCCAAGGATCCGAAGCGACAGGCATCATTGAAGACCAGCACCGGCGGCGCATCCAGCAAGATGAGATCGTAATGCCGACGCAACTTCGGCATAAGCTTCGTCTGAGTGTCCTGAAGCACATGGAAATTAAGGCGTTCTCGCGCTCCGACGCTGATGAGATGAAGGCCGTCGGCCAGTTCAACAGGCGTGCCGAGCGGGAGTGATCCGTCCTTAGACCCCAGGGCAGACACGTCTGTGGCGTCTTCGGACACTTCCGAATTGTCGAAATGCTCGATCAGGTTCTTGAGCGATATGGTTTCACATTTTTCGCCGGCAAGCGCCGCAACGCTCTCCTGTTGGGCGTCGAGATCCAGAAGCAAAACCCGCAAACCGTCCCGCGCCGCAGAAGCCGCTATGGACAGTGCAACCTCGGACTTGCCCTCATCCGGTAAGCTCGACGTGATCATCAAGACCTTCGCATCACTGGCGCGGTGGTTCTTCAACAACAGGGTCAGAATGCTTCGAAGACCCTCTTTGTAAAGTGCCCGCGGATCAGCCGAAAGGTATTCAAGAGATGGCGGCTGGCCTAGCTGGATATCACGGCGCGAGGTGCGCGGCACCGTACCGTAGTTTCGCAAACCGATAATCCTCTGTACATCAGCTTCTGCCCAAACCCTCCGATCAAGCGACTCGATGAGAAGTGCTGTCACGAAAGCAAGGATCGTCGCGGCCACGAAACAGAGTGCGAGCGCCACCGCATGATTAGGCCATGCCGGTTCGACAGGGACCTGTGCGACGGTTACATGTCGTGCCGAGCGTGGCACGAAATCAAGCTGTGTTTCCAATTCGTTCAGTCGTTCGACGGCGTTTTGGTAGCGGCTTTGCTCAAGATCCAATGCACGCTCTATTCGTCCAAGCGTAAGAGTAGCTGCCGTGTGTTCGCGCAGACGCTCGTCGATCTCCGCAAGAGCGGCTTCATTCCGAACCAAATCCGCTTGGTGCGACGCTTCCCCTTCAAGTGCGTCGACGATTGCCGACAGACGCATCTGCTCCGACAAGAGCCTGTCGAGGCGATTGCTGTCATCGAGGCCATTGGCCCGCACGAAGTCCGCGAACTCCAGTTCCATTTCGCTCAGCTCGGCTGACATGCTCGCGGTGCGGGTTTCCAGAAAGGCGATGGATTGCTGAATTTCCGCACGCTGGGAGCGTTCGGACCGAGCAATGTAGGTTTCCGCGACACCGTTCGCGATGGCGGCGGTCAGCTCGGGGTCCGGGGTCTCTGCCACTATTTCGATTGCGAGGCTTTCGCCCGAGCGGAATACGGAATAGCTCGCCAGTAGCCGGTCTATGATCCGAGCCCTCAACTCGGTCGCGGATATCTCCGGGGCGTCAGGTGCGGGGGCGAAGATGGGATGTGTCGCCAACGGAGGCCGCTCCGCCACTTCGGCAGCGAACTGGCGGGAGCGGAGGACGTCGAGTTCGGTCTCAACGATGGAGCGCGAGACATCAAAGGCCTCGAGTTGCGCTGCCGTTCGGCTTATGCGGGTCTCCGAGGGGGTGAGCACGATCGTCGCGCGGGTCACATAGCGTTCTTCGACCGACTGCAGATAAAAGACCGCAACACCCATTATGGTGGCGATTAGGACAATTGCTATCCAGGCTTGGCGCCGTAGGATCAACAGCAGCCCTTCCAGTCCCATCCGCTCCTGCGGAATCTGGGTGTCATAAATATCTTGCACGCTAAAATTCTCGGGCGCGTTCATCTGGTCGCCTCCGGCCGTTCTGCAGGTTCAGTCTTCTTCCCGTCGGTAGCGGTCCCCGTGTCCGTCTCCGGGCGCACGCGCCCGGAACCGCGATGCTGCATCGCGTTGAGGTAGAAGGTCTCATGCGCGGCAATATAAGGATCGAACGAAAACCGCTCGGCGACTCGTGCCCGCGCCGCGAGCCCTGCCGCCGTCCGCTCGGCAGGTTCGAGATCGAGGATCCCACGAAGGGCGCGCGCCATTCCGTCTACGTCTCGCGGGGGCACTACTGCACCTGACGGCCCAACGAGTTCGGCGCAGTCGCCCACATCCGTCACGACGCAGAGCACGCCAGCCGCCATCGCTTCCGCCACAGCCAGCGGAAACGCTTCGCCCCATGCTGAAGATAGAAGAAAAGCGTCGAATGCCGGCACCAGCGCGGCTACATCGGCCCGGGTTTCCAAGCAGCTTATATGATTGGCGATCCCCAGGGCCGCGGCCTCCGCCTTGGCCGGGCCGTTGGCTTGTCCTGTTCCCATCAACACGCCGTGTACGTCACGCCCGTCGGCCAGCAACTTGGCGACCGCCCGCACCATCGCCACATGGTCTTTCATAGGGTGGTTCCGTGCGACTGTGCCAATTATCTGACAATCCTTCGAGATGCCACAGAGTTCGGTCAGACGGGCCCGCGCGTCAGGGTCAGGGCGGAAAACGGCCGCGTCGACGGCATTTGGGATGACCCACGCTCGGTCTCCCGCAAAACCGGTCGCTTCATGTTGGGTACGGGACGTGGAAGAACAGTAAGATATTCCGTCGACCCGATGCGAGAAAGTCGCCAGTATCCGGACCACCATTCGCGTCGAGGCCTTCTCGGCCCTAATGTCTGCCAGCGAATGGTGGATGCCCCAGACCAACGCGGTGTTGCGAAGGCCGACCCTGCCGATCAGGGCGGCTAGGCATCCGTGGTACATCCAGCCGAAAATGACGTCCGGTGCCTCAGCCGCGAGTTTCTGTCGAAGATCACGAACTGCGCGCCAAGATTTTGCGCCCTGTGACAGCCCAAGGTGGTGCACCGGGATACCAATGTCCTGCAATTCCTCCGAAATCGGACCCTGCGCCATGAGCGAGATCACGGAGTGGGACTTCCGCGAAGGACCCAATGCACGAAGGTATCGCGACAGCATGATTTGTGCGCCGCCGACACCGGTACTCGTAATGATGTGAACCACCTTCATGAGCCAATGGTTGCCTTAATTTTTGTTCCATGACACGATAAACTTCAGAATCGACGCATAGAAGGGTGGATTTTCGAAAATACTCCTCTCCGGGGAGACTTGATTTAATGGCCCGCGGCGCTCTGCGGGCTACTTTAGGACATTTGCCAATTTACTGTTGATGGCATGAACCGTAAAACTGAATTCGCGATAGCGTCTATTCTTGTGCTTGCTCTGCTGCTCTTTTTTCTCATTGCGAGTGTCATAGTGCGAGTCAGTCTTGGTTCGCCGATGTTTTTCGTTCAGACCCGGGCCGGTAAGGACGGGCACCCGATACGGATCGTCAAGCTCCGCACAATGTACCACCAACCCGATGATGGACCGCCGCTTCCTGATGCTGAACGCACGACACCAGCGACTGATTTGCTACGCCGCCTGAGGATGGATGAATTGCCGCAATTAATCGCCGTATTGCGCGGTGACTTGGCACTTGTCGGCCCTCGGCCTCTGCTTCCCCAAACGATTAAGGCCTTCGGTGCCAAAGGTGAGCAGCGCGGCAAGGTCCGGCCGGGCATCACCGGCTGGTCGCAGGTAAGCGGAAACACGCGTCTCAGCGATGACGAAAAGCTGCAGCTCGATCTCTGGTATGTTGCCAACCGATCAGCCGCGCTTGATTTCCGCATCTTGGCAGAAACGGCATCGGTTGCGTTACTCGGCGAGCGCCGCAGGCCGGAACGGCTGATTGCAGCGAAGTCGGGCGTTTCAGCAGAACCAACCTCGAGGAGGCAGACCTCGTGAGGACGGTTTTTATTGGTGCGGTTGAGGGTTCCGCAAAAGCGCTTGAAGCTTTGTGCAGGTCAGGTCACGCCCCGAGTCTCGTCGTCACCCTGCCGCTTGAGCTGTCATATCGGCACTCTGACTTTGCGGATCTGGAGCCTATTTGTACTGCTTATGCGTTGCCGATCCATCGTACCCCGAAATCTGAGGCACCAGACACGCTACACCTGATTGCAGAGCTCCAACCGGACCTTTTGCTGGTTGTGGGGTGGTCGCAGCTATGTAGTGCAGCGCTTCGAAATATTCCCCGGATAGGCAGTCTGGGTTTCCATCCGTCGGCCTTGCCGCGCCTTCGTGGGCGTGCCGTGATCCCTTGGACGATCCTTCTTGGGCTGAAGGAAACCGCCGCGACCCTGTTCTGGCTCGAGGATGGGGCTGATACCGGTCCAATCGCAAGTCAACGACCGATCCCTGTTGATCCCGACCGCGAAACCGCAGCTAGCCTTTATGAAAAGCAAATCACGGCGCTTGCCGAAATGCTGCCGCCGTTGGTTGCACGGATTGCTGACGGTGACGTCCCCGCAGACCCGCAGGATGACAGCCTCGCCAGTATATGTGGCCGCAGACGTCCCGAGAACGGACTTATCGACTGGTCAAGGCCAGCGGCTGAGATCGAAAGGCTGATTCGCGCCGTCGGACCGCCCTATCCAGGCGCCTTCACCTATTCCGAGAGTGGTACACGGTTGACTCTTACCCTCGCAGAGCCACACCCGCGAGAGAACTATTTCATTGGCCTGCCGGGTCAGGTTCAGGCCATCAATGGGAACCACTTCACTGTGTCATGTGGGGATTCCCGCAGCATTGACATTACTGCCTGGGAGGGCGCCCACGAGCCTCCCCGCGTGCATACGCTGCTCGGAGAAGAGAGAAAATGAGTTTCGATTTCGGTATGGGCGCCGGCCGTGTTCTGGTCATTGCCCCGCATCCAGACGATGAGGTCCTGGGCGCCGGCGGTACGATGGCGCGACTGGCCGCTGAAGGACGCGACGTACATGTCTGCATAGTTACCAGCGGCACTGCGCCCCGATTCGACGCCGCTCAGACACAACGCGTCCGGGCCGAGGCCAAGCGCGCGCACAAACGGCTCGGTGTAGCAGACTGCCATTGGCTCGGCTTTCCGGCGGCCGGCCTCTCAGAGACGCCACATGCCGATCTCAACGCGGGGATCGCGCGCATTGTGCAGTCCCTGCAACCTGAAGTGGTGCTCCTTCCGCATCCCGGTGACATCCATCTCGACCATCAGGCCTGCTTCACATCAAGCCTTGTCGCAAGCCGACCTCACCAGGCTTCTTATCCTCCGGTCATCATGGCCTACGAGACTTTGTCGGAAACCAACTGGAACGCGCCTCAGCTTACACCGGCGTTCCTGCCGTCGATCTTTGTCGACATTAGCGAGACGCTGGAGGCCAAGCTCGATGCCTTCGCCCTTTATGAAAGTCAGGTCCATCAAGCGCCACATGAACGCTCGCCTGAGTCGCTACGTGCGCTCGCGACACTGCGTGGCGCAACCGTTCACCGCGATGCCTGCGAGGCCTTTGTGCCCGTGCGCATGGTCCTTTAGGGTCTAATGATATGACAAACTGGCCGGTCTTCGATGATGAACAGGTAGAGGCAGTGGCGCGAGTGCTGCGATCAGGTCGCGTGAATGCATGGACGGGGCCGGAGGTTGGCGAGTTCGAGACGGCTTTCGCGAAGCTTGTTGGTAGCGAACACGCGATT
Organism: Rhodophyticola porphyridii; assembly: GCF_003688285.1. GTDB lineage: Bacteria > Pseudomonadota > Alphaproteobacteria > Rhodobacterales > Rhodobacteraceae > Rhodophyticola > Rhodophyticola porphyridii. The sequence continues at coordinate 235,877 of NZ_RCNT01000007.1, read as the reverse complement.
GCTATGGCCAACGGCACCGTTACGCTCGACACAGCGCTACGCATGCTCGACCTCGAACCGGGCGATGAGGTTGTCGTGACGCCGCGAAGCTTCGTTGCGTCGGCTTCATGCATTATGCTGGCGGGGGGATTACCTGTCTTTGCCGATGTCGACCGGGACAGCCAAAACATAACGCCAGACACGATTGCACCTCTGATCGGCCCGCGCACGCGAGGGATCTTGGCCGTTCATCATGCGGGTTGGCCGTGCGAGATGGAGGAGATACTGGATCTCGCGAACGCACATGGTTTGTGGGTCATCGAAGACTGTGCGCAGGCCCATGGGGCCGAGATCATGGGGCGTCATGTCGGTAGCTTCGGCGCCTTTGGGTCTTTCTCTTTCTGTCAGGACAAGATCATGACGACAGGCGGGGAGGGCGGCCTGCTGGTCACCAATGATGAAACCCTCTTCGCCCGGGCCTGGAGCTTCAAGGATCACGGCAAGAGCCTGGCCCGCGTCATGGAACTGGCGGAAGTGCCAGGATTCCGGTGGCTGCATGATGGCCCGCCGGGTACCAACCTGCGGATGACGGGCATGCAGGCCGCGTTGGGGCTTATTCAAATCTACCGGTTGCCGGATTGGCAGAAGATTCGGCAGCGGAACGCGCTTCTTTTGGCCGAAGCGCTCGCTGAAAATCCGCTATTCCGAGTGCCTATGCCAAGGCCGGGGATCACTCATGCCTATTATCGCCTCTATGCATTTCTTAGACCGGAGGCACTGGCCCACGGGTGGAGCCGTGACCGTATACTTGACGAGATCGGGGCCGCCGGATTCCCGGCGCTGACCGGGAGTTGCCCGGAGATCTACCGCGAGCGTGTGTTCACGGATGAGGGTCTGGGTCCATCCGCTCGGCTTCCGGTCGCGCAGGAACTCGGCGAAACCAGCCTTGCGTTTCTCGTGGATCCGGCACAGACGGATGACAGGATCGCAGCCCTTGCTGACACACTCAACGCAATCGCCCGGCAAGCCGTGCGTCGATCGACACGTTTCGCTTCTTAGGCCGCACTCGGAGACGCGATAAGGTCGGGCGGCATCTTGTGGTCCTGTGTGTTCAGTCCCGACATCTGGTGGATCGTGACCTGCTCTCTTTGAGGCCGCGTTTATAGGTTAGCTCGGTTCAGGGTTGGTCCTGTTTTGACCGGCTAACATATTCGTATGGCGCCAGACCCGCGAGGCTGGAGCGAGGCCGGTTGTGATTGCAGTCGTCGCGCCATGCCGCAATCAAATGGCGAGCATGACGGTGTGCGTGGTCGTGGCTCTGCCGTGACGAACTTGAGCGATAGGGCTTCCTTCCATCCCTGAGAACGGATCACACCATCAAACCGTGGGATCAAACACATCGGAGATTAGGGGTACCTCATTGGAGCATCACCCGCGCCGCTTTCAATTCTTGCCATCACGGTGAACGCTGCCTTAACGTATACACGAACAAAGGCCTTGAACGGGAAGCGATTACGCGTCTAGCGAAAAACCAATGCAACAACCCACGCTGAGGGCGGGATCGGCGGGATCAAAGCCCCGCGTTTGACGGCCATCATTCTGGCACACTCATGGAAAATGCTGAGCAGCCGGTTGAGTTTTCACGAGATCGACCCAGTTCCGCCGCTACGAGGCTCTCGACTGCACAAAGCCGTTGGTCACGCCATGGCATCATATGAACGAAAAACGGACCAGGTCGGTGACGACTTTCGACGATTGAGGTAAGAGAAAGGAGAAAAGCGGTAGCGTATCGTTGTCCGCGCATTATCATGAAAAAATTTATAATTACAGGAACTCAGATGAAGAATAAGGGCTCCCAGGCCATGTTCTTAACTTTGTGCTACAGCCTGAAAAGTACTTACAAAGATTGCGAGGTTTATGGGTTTTCCAATAAATATGAATCACCGGAGAAATATAGTTTCAAGCTGCTACCATATGATTATTATACACGATTTGTGCTAAACAACAAATTGAGTAAGGTGCCATTCTTGGTTCCGCTTTTGACCTATTTGGTTGGTATCTGGAGGAAAACCGACAAGTGGAAGGGTAAAATTCCGGAAATGGAAAGAGCGTTGCGAGAAGCGGATGCTATTTTTGATGCGAGCGGCTACACTCTTGGCTCAGGCTGGCCCAAAGGCGGGGGAGAGCTGCTTCTGCAAACGATAGAGCTTGCCAAGCGCCACAAAAAGAAAATTATCCTGATGCCCCAGAGCTTTGGTCCATTTGATTGGGATGGTGACAACACGGATTTTCTCAAGCGGGTCAAAAAAGAATTGGCCTACTGCACTAAAATATACGCACGTGAGAAAGAGGGATATGAGTGCCTTTTGTCCTTGGGGTTGGACAATGTTGAGTTGTCGACTGATATGGTAATCAGAGAAAAGTTTTTTCCAACTGCATCCGACATCTACGCCTCCCCCTCAGTTAGTGGTGAAGTCGAATATCCAGCTCAAGGTTCAGTTGGGTTCATCATCAACGAAAACGTGTTCCGGATCGGTGACGCTGACGCGGTTTTAAACCTGTATACAAAACTTCTGGATCGGCTGACCGACAATGGTGAGAAAGTGTACATTCTGAATACCTCCACTGCCGATACGCACCTCGTGGAGGAAGTTCTCGACAAGATGAACGACAGAAGCAAAGTGAGCATCATCAGCGGGGAATACTCCAGCCCGGAACTGATAGATATTATTGGGCGCTTCAAGTACGTCGTCGCATCACGTTACCATTCTGTTGTGTTCGCGTACAGAAGCGGCGTCCCCGCGATCATTCTAGGATGGGCAAGCAAATACCAGGACCTTGCAGCACATTTCCAACAACAAGCTTATGTGTTCGACATAAGACAACCGGGTGTCGACCAAATCTTGGAGCAAATCGACCATATGGGGAAGAATTACGAAATAGAGTCCCAGAACATCAAGAAATGTCTAGAAACTGTTCAAGCTACCTCGGTCACACAAAAAGCCATAAATTCCTTGGCTGTTCCATCCTAGATGATCACATAGACTGTCGCCGGCCTGCATTGCTCATGGCAAGGTCAATCCAGCGCGTGGTTCGGGACGGAGAGATGACATGCTGATTTCTCTTCACAACTGGCCGCATTCCAGCCTCGTCGGCCTGACGCCACAAGAATATGCTAACCCGTCAACTGGGGACCAAACCTGAACAAATCTAACCCAAATTAGCGGACTCCAAGAGGAGCAAGTCAATCCAGGCAGCAACAGACCAACAGCTTGACGCTCTTGACGGCAATCGAAATGCGTTGATTAATGACATCGGACTGGCTGTCACGCACGGAATTCTCAACAAAACAATAACTTGATCGGTGAAAATTCATGTCCAGCAGGAAACGACCTTGAACGGTCTTCGCTATTCTGCCGCCCGATGGTCTGGCACACTGTTCGCAGCCCTTCGGCACATAGTATGGTGCGCATTTTTTAGCGTTCTCTTTGTTACCCAATCATCAGCCGAAAACATGCCGTACCGGCTTCAACCGGGCGATGAGCTGTCTCTTAGCTATCTCGGTTTGGGACCTGCTCCTCACATCGCCACGATAGGTCCGAGCGGAGAAATTGGTTTCCCCTACCTCGGCACATTCTTCGCAGCGGGCCTCTCGCTCGGCGACCTGGAACGAGAGATCGAGCAGGCCGCGGTCGGGGTCGAGGTGCCCAACCTTCCAGGCAGAGATCCACCATTTGCCGTATTGAACGCCGAAAATCTCTTTCTTGAGATCTCTCGGTTTCGACCGATCACGATAATTGGTCAAGTCGCACAACCGGGCGCCGTCGAGTTTGCCCCCGGAATGAGCGTGCGCGGAGCAATCGGGGCTGGCGGCGGCGTTGAAATCTTCCAGGGGGGAACTGCTCCGGCATTGGAAGCGCCAGCACAGCTGCGTGCAGCTTTGGAACTACGCCGGCTTCTCCGGGCCTCACTCTTCAAAAACGAGATCCTTCTGAGAGCACCAACATCTGTGGAAGACATTCCTGAAGAAGACGTGGCCGCATTGTCGGAGTTCCTCGGGGATGAAGGCGCTTCTGCGGCGATCGAGGAAATTGGTCTTGCCATCAGTGAGCGTACCCTCGCCATTCAGGCACTCAACACGCGTATCGAACTCGTAGACCAACGCATAGAGAGACTTCGCGCCGCGTTTGACAACTACTCAAGTGCGTCAGTCACCGGGGAAGAACGCTTGGCGCGCATCCTGGAGATGATGGATAGGGGACTCACCACTGAAGAGACAGTCAACAACGTCAGGTTGGCAGCCTTGGCCGCGTCAACGCGGCTTCTGACGATAGAAAGCGATATCTTTGGGTCGCAGTCGGAGCGGGAACGGCTCCTTGCAGAGATTGAGCGGACCGAAAACGAATATCGCACCGACCTTTTCTCGCAAAACCAAGATCTAAACCGGGAGTTATCGCAGCTTGAAGGACGTATTGAAGGCCTTCAAGCCGTGCTCCTCGGAAGCGGCGGCGCAGTTTCGCAACAAGTCGACACATCAGTTGAGGTGTTCATCTACCGTGGTTCACCAGATGCCGAAGAGGGACGACTGGCTGCGATGAATGAAGCGGTGCAGCCGGGTGACATCATTGAAGTGACGGTGACAATGAATGACGATTGACCGCCACGCAATTTCGACATTTTGAAGTCTGAAGTCACACAAATAGACCGTGCTGAATCTGCCCTGAGATCCTCTTCCTCCTCCAATTTGGAGTAGAGTCCGTCCCAACGAAGGAGACAGACGGTGAAGAGAAGCCGTTTCAGCGAAGAACAGATCACCGCGATCCTGAAGCAGCAGGAGAGCGGCGTCGCGACGGCAGAGTTGTGCCAGGAGCACGGGATCAGCTCGGCGACGTTCTACAAATGGAAGTCGAAGTTCGGCGGGCTTGAAGTGTCGGATGCCCGACGGCTGAAGGCGCTGGAGGACGAGAACGCGAAGCTGAAGAAGCTGTTGGCCGAGTAAATGCTGGACAACGCCATGTTGAAGGATGCAGCCGGGTCGCGAAAGTGGTAACGCCCGCGGCCAGGCGGGAAGCCATGGCGCATCTTTGCACAGCGCATCAGGTCAGATGTAGTCTATGAGAGCATGAACCCTGTCGATAAAGTCGCTTGGGAAGAACCAAACAGTCTCCGGCAAAACCGCGGCGGTTCCAGGAGAAGTGCGCGGTTCTCCGCAAGGGTTCAGACATGACCCGGCAACTATATCGGCGCAGGCGCTCTGCTGGATAGTCTTCCGCCGATCGTGCGCGCTAACCACTAACTTCGAAGTTCGGGGCAGAAATACTGATCCAGCTTATAATATCTATAGGCCTTCAAGCAATTTCTACAGGGCTACTCGTAGTTTGGATGAACCGAAAAGGCGCCTGCGCTTGACCCAGGTCATACTGCGACCGCTAAGGTTTCTTGATCGGCGGATTGTACGTGCGCATGACCTCAAGCGGGCGTTTCTGGGAGTACGCGACCATAGCATCGGGATCTGGGTAACCTACTGCCATAAACATCACCGGTCGTTCGTAACCCTTTAATCCCAAGACCTTCTCCGCCCGCCTCTCATGGCTCTCGATATCCGGCCAGTTGCAAATGCAGGAACTAAGACCGAGGGTTTCCAGTGCGTATGAGAACGACATCGCAGCAAGCCCGCCGTCGATATAGATTACGTGCCGGTCCTTCTCACTGTAGAAAGCATCCAACGATCCCACGATGGCGATCATTACTGGGATCTGATGCTTCCAGCCAATAGTGCCCCCTGGCAGAGACGACACCGTGGCTATCATTTCGGGGTCATCGAAGACGAGGAACCTGAAGGGTTGACGGTTACAAGCGCTCGGAGAAAGCCCCGCCAGACCGAAGGCCTTATCCAGCAGCTCGCGGGGCACGGGCTTTTGCTCGAACCAGCGTACCGAGCGCCGCTTGATAGCCAATTGCTCCAGCTGTTCGAAGGAGACAGGATGCTCGTCGAGGTTGCGCTTGTAAGGAATCCGGTCCCCGGCAGCGCTACGTTCTGTCGGAGCCGGACACTTGTCGAATACCTTACGTGCATGATCAAGTACTGGATCTTCCGCGACAACTCTGAAGTACTCGCTCAGCACGTCGAAGGCCCAGTGGAGGGAGTCGGCCGAGCTCTCAGCGGAGCGTTCGGGTGCGTCGACCACCTTGCGGTACACATTGACCGTTTCGAGGATGTAGTCCTTCGCGAACACTGGACGCCGGGGGCGCATCGAAAGGCCCTTTTCAAGCCGGTGGATATTTCTGCGCATCAAGAATACGTTCGCGTCGTCCTCTTGAAGCTCCGCGTGGTACTTCGCCAGCCCGAGCAGCACAGCACGCTCCTCACGTTGAAATTGCCGTGATAGCAGCGAGTAGTACGCAGTCGCCAAAGGCTTCGCCGATGAGGCAATTCTCAGGCCGCTGGTCTGTGCCGAAGTGGCCAAGCGGACCGCCCCGGAGTCCCTGAACAATAGGCGGGCATCGCGCAGACGATCAATCTGGCTCTTGGATAGCATATTCTTCACTAGCGCTTTCATCTTAAACAATCCTCGGTAAACAAATCGTTTCCAGAACTCGATAGGACCCCACGAACGCAACAGTCCGTCATCGCATCGGTCTTTGTTTCTTCCTGTCGCCTGCTCGGAGCCAGAGACATAGGCCTACACAAACCTGAGCATGCAGAAAGCAATGCGGTCTTAGACGCGCCGACGGGAAGCAGAGTGAAGGGTGCTTGCATGGTTCGTCAGGGTTCAACAGTTATTAATCGGGTGTTCGCCGGTCGCGGGTCATGCCCAGAAAAACAATTATTACAATGCTTTGGCACTCGCTTGTCGCCTTTCTTAAGCGGGGTGCCGATTCCGCCGACTGTCCACACTTCAGTTGAAATACGAACCGCCATCTCGTTCATCACTACAATCATCCGCTCTGTTGAACGGTCCACTCATGATCATAAAAATTAGGAAACCTATTTGCAAAAGAATAATTTCCAACGTCCCTCTACACGGATGTCAGCTGTGCAAATCAAGCAGTTCCGGTCCGAGGATAGCCGCCAATCCTGCTCGAGCGAGAAGGTGTCCAGCCGTACAGTCCAGGCATCTGGTGGATCGGATCAAGGATGAAACGATCCGGCTCTGGCGTCCAGACCTTGCAGATGTACTCGTATGGCTTGAGGCCGCCGAAGGTCTTTCATCCGCCCGCGAGGGTGTAAGCCGTGATGAAGTCGCCGACGTGTGTTCGGAGCTGTTCGTAGCTGTCGTAATGGACATGTTTGACGGTCGACTGCGTGATCGCGCGGTTCATCCGCTCGACCTGGCCCTGTTCCGCGGATGGTTTGGCTGGTCAGGCGGTGGCCATACCACCTAGATAAACCGTTGTAGTCGCCATATCGGTCCGTTGGCGGTATTCGTGCAAAACGGTCATTGGACGGAACTATGGGTTTCACGGCATCGGTTTCTCGCCAGCAATTAGCAGTCGTTCGCGTGTCAACGCCACCCGCAGATGGCGGAAGAAGGTCATGATGCGTACGTTCCCCTTCATCTCACGCCGATACAGCAGCCATAGACGTTGCGACGGGTCGGTCACGGGTTCACCGCATCGCTGCAAGCGCGCGTCGAGATCGCCGACGGCGCAGGGCAAAAGGCCGACGCCGAGTCCGCCCGTGATGGCGGAGTATTGCATCGTCAGGCTGCCGACGCGGTGGAGGCGATGACGGGCTGCCGTCGCCAGCCTGTCGAAACCGCCGACCGGCGTATGCCTCAAACCGCTCGTCAGCCCGATCCAGGGAAGATCTTGCTCTTTATCCCGATCAAGCGCGCTTCTCGCCGCGTAGGGCGCGAAAGCTGCCTGACCGAGGTCGACGCCGATCTGTCCCGCCGGCGGTGATTTCGTCAGGGTGAGGGCCACATGCGCGTCGCCCCGCGTCAGTCTTTCCGGCGTCTGAGCGGCCAGAAGCGAAATTTCCACATCGCGATGGGCCGCGCAGAACGCTGCGAGAAGGGGCATGAGGACGGTCGCGGCTAGATCCGGCACAGCGAAACGGATCATGCCGGACATGCCGCCCTCGAACGCGGCTGCGCTCGTCATTGCGGAAGCGATCCTTGCCTCGACCTCTTCCGCCGCCTCCGCCAGATCGCGACCCGCGTCGGTCGCGACATATCCGTCCGTTCGCTTCACGAACAGGACCACGCCGAGCGAACGCTCAATCGCCGCGATGCGGCGGAGCACCGTCGAATGGCTGATGCCCAGATGCCGCGCGGCCGTCGAGACGGCTCCCGCGCGCCGGACCTCCAGGCAAAGACGCAGGTCGTCCCATGCTACGGTTTCGAAATCGGACGCCAAAAGACCCGCTCCTGGTGCGCACAACCGTTGTGCGCGTCAGTGAATACCAATGACATTGGTCATGGTCCATCTGTTATGGCCTGAACATGTGGAACGGAGCCGTGATTTTGACCGGACGACCCTTTGCAGTCCTATCGCTTGTGACGCTCGCCGCCTGTGGTACGGAGGCTGATACCGTCGAGGTTCCCTTTGCCGGTTTCGCCGGGGATCTCCTCGTTCTGGCCGATACCGATATGCCTGCCTTCGCCTATGCCAATGGCATACTTGAGCCGAGGATTGAAGAGAACGACGCAGTCTACGTCCTTAGGGGTGGCTCAGAACCTCGCGTGGATACACGTTTGACAGCCTCGAATACGGTCACCACTTGGCCCAATGCAATGGCTGTCTCGCCAGACGGGCGCTTCGCCTTCGTGATCGAGGGCCGCAAAGGTGCGCCGCCGGATGTAGACACCGTTGATGACCTTCAAGAGGCGCTGCCGCCGGGCGACCGGTTGACGATCTTGTCGCGCGGATCAGGGGGATCGTGGGCGCGCCTTGGAGAGGTTGAGACCGCATCCCGGCCGACGGGGGTCGCCTTGGCACCGGATGGGCGGCACCTTGTGATCAGCACAGCCACCCCCGGCGCTGCCCTGCAATTCTTCGAACTGGAAGGCGGTAGACCGGCGAGCCCGGTTCAGGTCGACGTGCCCGTGGCAGGCGGTGTCGGACCGGACGCAGGCACGATAACCGCCTTGGCCTGGCATCCGCAAGAAGATGTCCTCGCCCTCAACATGGGCGGAGACGCGGTCGGCTTTGCACGCGTGCAACGGGGATCCGACGGAGCGATAACCGGAGCAACCATCGAGGTCGTGGTGACCGACGTCGGTGAGTTGCTCAGCGTCTTGCGCTGGTCGCCCGATGGGCGCGTCCTCTATGCACTCGACACGGGCTGGGGACCGCGCACCGTCGACCGGGTGCTGAACGGGCCGGGATCGATCCATGTGATCGGTTGGGACGGCAGCGCCCCGCGGCTGATTGCATCGGTTGCGTCGGGCCGCAGTTCGGAAAACTTCGCTCTCTCGCAGGATGGCGTCTTGCTGGCGACGCTCAACATGGAAAGGACCTACCTTCCATCCGGCCTTCCCACCGGCCTGATCCGGGGTCGAAACGCTTCGTCCGTTTCGCTCTTTTACGTCGATCCGTCTACCGGAACTCCCGAGCAAGTGGGAGGATCTGTGGCGTTCAGGGGCGTGTTGCCGCAGGGTATCGCGTTCGATCGCACCGGGCGCAGCCTGGCGGTCACCGTCTTTCAGGACCACGATGCCATGTCCACGACAGGATGGGTCGAGTACTTTCGGGTCGAGGGGAACGGAACCGGTGCACGCCTGAGACCGACCGGCCACCGCGTTATGACGTCACGCGGGGCGCATGACCTGGTGCTGCTGCCGTGAAATGGATCCGCGCGCTCGCGATTGCGGCAGGAGCCCTTCTCGTCGCTTTACTCGTTTTCGTTGCGGTTCCTTCGCCTATTGATCCCCTGCCTTACGAGCCCGAGCCGGGCCATCCCCTGGATGGTCCTTTCGCGCCGAATACCGTGCTCCGCAGGGCCGAAATGATCGCCGACGGCCGTCTGGATATCCCTGAAGATGTGGCGTTTGATTCAAGCGGCAGGCTCTATACCGGAACCCATGACGGGTGGATCCGGAGAATCACCCTGAGCGAAGGCGCCGAGATCGTCGAGCGCTTCGCGAACGTCGGGGGGCATCCACTTGGCCTGATCTTTGGACCGGACGACACGCTCTATGTCGCCAATCACGGGGTCGGGCTTCAGGCGGTCGCGCCCGACGGCTCCGTACACCTTCTGACCGACAGTTTCGGCGCTCGGCCGATCCTCTTCGCGGATGATCTCGATATCGCGTCCGACGGCATCGTTTACTTCTCGGACGCCAGCGCCGCGTTCAACAACACGACGCTCGACGCAGGGCCACCCTATCTTCCCTTCGACATGCTCGAGGCCCGACCGCATGGTGCGCTCTACGCCTTCGACACGAACACGGGGGAGACGAGCCTTCTCCTCGACGACATGTATTTCGCAAACGGCGTCGCGCTGACATCCGACGAGACCGCAGTCCTCGTCGTGGAGACATCACGCTACCGGGTTCGCCGCCTCTGGCTTTCCGGACCCGAGGCGGGGCGTTCAGATATCCTCATCGACGGTCTTCCCGGCTTCGCCGACGGGATCTCTGCCGACGCGGGAGGACGGCTCTATATCAGCATCCAGGCGCTGCGTTCGGAAATTCTCGACCGAATGCTGCATCCGCAGCCCTGGCTAAAGGCATTGCTTGCGAAGCTTCCGCAAACTTTTTGGGTCCGGCCACGGCGCTATGGCTTGGTGGTCGCTTACGACGAACTTAGCGGCGCGCCGCTCGGAGCGCTCCACGATCCAGACGGGCAGCGCGTCTTCAGCGTCGCCAATGCCGTGCCGCACGGTGATAGGCTCTATCTCGGAAGTCTCTCTAACGACGCTGTCGCTGTGCTCGACAATCCATTCCTTCAATGAGATCGCAGCGGAAGCTCATTCGGGCCATAGCATGGTTGTCTTGGTTCAACACACTCGGTGCTCGCAACAGAGGTAAGGCCGATGGACCTCCGCCAGTTCCATATCTTTTCGCCGTGACCGACTCCGGAAGAACCCGCGTTATCAGCTGACCCCGCCGAGGTTTGGTCGTCTTGGCGCTGTGGCGGAGGTTTAGTGCTCAGCTTCGTCCAAAGCTGCGCGCCATTTCACCTACCTGGGTCGGTTTCCACGGCTCTCCCGGTCCGTGTCGTTGGTGAAAATCCGAGCAAACCGACCGCCGGGCGCATGTGACGACGAGTTCTGGTGCATTCAGGCGGTCGCCGGATCCGGTGCTTTTCGGGAACCAACGGAGCGGCAGTGGTGAGGCCATGCCCTGAGCCCGCGACCGATCAATACGCGATGCCGCTTATTGGCGGGCCTTACGCGGCTGCGGCGGCGAGGGTCGTTGGCGTGTGCATCTCGTCGTAGAGGGTGCGCATTACCGCCTCGCGATCCCAGTCGCGGGTGGCTTTGAGGAACTCATGCACCGCGTGATCGCCGCACCAATAGGCAAAGAGGAAAGGCGCCCGCAATTCGTGGGACAGGAAGGCGAGGCGGCGGCGCGTGACCTTTGTGCTCTGGAACGACGGGGCGGCGGTTGCGGCGGCGGCCTCGTCGATCGACGCGCCTTCCTCGAACACCATCCAGGCGGCGTTGCACCGCAGGGCGCTGCGGATTCGCTGCAAGGCGATGCCGGCGACATCCGCGGGGCCGTCGATCCAGTCCAGAAGCTCGATCCCGTTATCCGCGATCCCCTCGAAAAGCGCGCTGGAGGCGGAGTTCGTCACTACCTGTGCGCCGTCGAGCGGCATTTCGCCACGGGCCACCAGCGCCTCCCGCCGGGCGAGATGCACCAGATGGCCGGGAAACGCCTCGTGGGTGGCAAGGTGTTTCAGGTCGGCGAGCGTATAGCTGAACTCGAGGTTCAGCCACAGATGACGGCCCGGATAGTCGCAATAGGCGGCATAGGGCTTATCGTAAACCGCCTCTGGGCTGATCCAGTCGTCACCGATGTCGAAGACAAGCCGGCGGGAGCGCGCCTGAGCCTCCCGCTGGAGCGATGAGAGGCGGGGCAGAACCTCCTCGGACGGCACGGCAATGGATTCCTCCCACGCCGCGACATCGGTGCTCAGATCCCCGCTTCGATACCCCAGATCGTCAAGCGCGTCGCGGAGTTCGGCGCGGTAGCCGTCCAGGAAAGCGGCGGGTATCGGCGCGGGCGTGACCCGAAGCTGGTCCCGCAGCCGCTCCGCGAAGCCGAGTTTCCGGCCCGAGAACATGCGCGCAAGCGATGCCAGGGACAGCGTCATTTCGGTCAGCCAACCCTCCCGCTGCGCATTTTCCGCCTCGCCGGGAATGCGGGCGAGCAGGGCGCTGATTGCGGCCTCTGCCTCTGGCCAGTCGCGGAAGCGGCGCGGCGAAACCGGTGCAACGGCCACGGGGATCAGGCCTTCGGCATCCAGCACGTCGCCGTCCGACAGCCCCGCACGATAGAGCAGATCGACACCTGCCGTGATTTCCGCAAGATCGCGCCCGAGTTTCATGTCGTTCTCTCCTGAAGAGTGTTCTTCGCAAAAGCGCCCCGCGCCATGATCGCCCTGAAATGCGCGCCGTCGCCGCCCAGAAGTCCGATATCGGCAAGCGGGTCGTCATCCAGGACCAGCAGATCGGCCGAGGCGCCCGGTGCGATCACACCGGCGCGCCCGGTCAAGCCGCAAAGCTCCGCGCCGATGCTCGTCAGGGAGCGGATGATCTCCGCCGCGGACAGAACCTCGGCCAGCAGTTCCAGTTCGAGGCAATGGTATTTGCGCAGCTCCCCCAACAGGTCCGAACCGAAGGCCATCGGGAGGCCCGCCTGCTGCATGATCGACAGGGAGCGGCGGCCGCCCTCGCGCACGGTGTCGATCTTGGCGATGCTCTCGGGGCCGAGCCCAAGCGCCTCACCCTCGCGGGCGAGCGCTTCGTAGGCGACCAGCGTAGGCACGGCGATACAGCCCCGGCTGGCCGCTTCGGCCGCGGTTTCAGCTTCGATCAGATTGCAATGTTCCAGCGAGCGCACGCCAAGATCGACGCAACGGCGGATCGCCGCGTCGGTATAGACGTGGGCGGCCACATAGAGCCCGGCATTCCCGGCTTCCTCCACCGCTGCCTCGATCTCGGCCCGGGAGAATTGCAGGGAATGGATCGGGTCGTTGGGTGAACTGACCCCACCATTGGCCATGATCTTGATGAACGCGGCCCCCTCCTTGATATAAGTGCGGCAGATCCTGCGAACCTCATCCACCCCATCCACCAGCACACCCATCGAGCCGAGGCGATCGGACATGATGCCGGGCCGGTCATCGGTACGCTGGCGCAGGTCGCAATGACCACCGGTGGTGGACAGACCCTTGCCGCAGATCACCAGCCTCGGGCCTGAAACCAACCCTTCCTCGACCGCACGAACAAGCCCCTGATCGGCGCCACCCAGATCGCGGATGGTGGTGAAGCCGCGCCCCAGTGTTTCCGTCAGCACCTCCGCCGCGCGCAATGCCGCCAGCGAGGAGGGGGCGATCATGTTGCCCCAGAGATCAAGCGACCAGGCGACGACATGCATGTGACAGTCGATCATCCCGGGCATCACGACCTTGCCGTCAAGCGCGATCTGTCTTGCGCCCTCGGCTGTGGGGATACCGGTCCCGATATCGGCGATGCGGTCTCCCTTGATCAGGATCGAGGCGTTGTCGCGCAGGCGACCGGCCTCCGGGTCGAGAAGGCGGGCGCCGGTGAGGAGGAGGGGGCGTTCGGTCATGTCGTGGCTCATCGGTTGTGGCAGGCGACAAGGCGGGTTCCGTCGCGCGGGGTCAGGGGCGGCGCCTCGCGCGCGCAGATGTCGGATGCGAGCGGGCAGCGAGTGCGAAAGGCACATCCTGCGGGGATCGACGTTGCCGAGGGTACGTCATCGTTGCTCACGGTGAAATTGCGCCGCTTGCGGGGGTCGAGCGAGGGCGTGGAACTGAGCAGAAGCTCGGTATAGGGATGGGTCGGGTTGGCGAAGATCGCCTGCCTGTCGGCCATTTCCACGATCTTACCCAGATACATCACCGCCACCTTGTGGGAGATGTGTTCGACGACGCCCAGATCATGGCTGATGAACAGGAACGAAACCCCTAGTTCGGCTTGCAGATCGTTGAGAAGATTGAGAATCTGCGCCTGAACCGAGACATCCAGCGCCGAGACGGGTTCGTCGCAGACGATCACGTCCGGTTTCAGCATCAACGCCCGGGCAATGCCGATCCGCTGGCGTTGCCCCCCGGAAAACTGGTGTGGAAAGCTCGCCGACTGATCCGGGCGCAGCCCGACCCGCGCCATCATGTCGAGCACCATCTGCGGGCGTTCCGCCGGCGCGCCGATCCCGTGGATGTCGAGCGGCGCGCGCAGGATATCGCGCACCCGCTGGCGCGGGTTGAGGGAGGAGAACGGGTCCTGAAAGACAATCTGCATGCGCTGGCGATACGTCGCCAGATCGCGCCCGGTCTTGCTTCCGACGCGCGCGCCGTCGAACATCACCTTGCCTTCGGTCGCCGCCACCAGCCCGGCAAGTGCCAGCCCGGTTGTGGATTTGCCGCAGCCGCTTTCGCCGACCAGCCCCACCGTTTCCGAGCGCCCGATATCGAAGCTGACCCCGTCGACCGCGCGCACGGTGCCCACCTGACGCTGAAAGACGCCCTTTCTGATCGGGAAGTGAACCTTCAGATCGCGGACCGACAGCACGGGCCCGTTGATATCGGAGGTGTCAGGCGTCATGGGTCACATTCCAGCAGGCGGCCAAATGGCCGGGGCGATGCGCCCGCAGGGGCGGGGTTTCGGCGCTGCATTGCGCGGTGGCCAGCGGGCAACGGGGCGCGAAGGCGCAGCCTTCGGGCAGGTTCCAGAGCGGGGGGACCGTTCCGGGGATATCCGTCAGACGCCCGACACCGCCGACATGGGGGATCGCGCCCATCAGCCCGCGCGTATAGGGGTGAAGCGGCGCATCGAACAGATCGGTGATCGCCGCCTCTTCGACCCTGCGCCCGGCATACATCACGATGACCCGGTCGGCGATCTCGGCGACCACGGCAAGATCATGGGTGATGAGCACGACCGCAGTGCCGTGTTCCCGCTGAAGATTGGCCATCAGGCCGAGGATCTGGGCCTGCACCGTCACATCCAGTGCGGTGGTGGGTTCGTCGGCCACGATGACCGCCGGATCGCAGCAGAGCGCCAGGGCGATCATCGCCCTTTGTCGCATGCCGCCCGACAGCTCATGGGGGTATTGCTGCGCCCGCTGTTCCGCATCGGGCATCTGCACCCCCCTGAGCGCCTGCACGGCGGCGGCCCAACCGGCCTTGCGGGACAGGCCCCGGTGACGGCAGACGGCCTCGGCGATCTGCGCGCCGACGGTCATCACCGGATTGAGCGCGGTCAGAGGCTCCTGAAAGATCATCGCGATCCGGTCGCCGCGGATATCCTCCGCCCGCCGTTCGGAGAGGGCCAGAAGATCGGTCTCGCCCACCCGGATACTGCCGCGTTCGACATGGGCGCCGTCGGGCAACAGCCGCAGAAGCGACAGGGCGGTCATGGATTTGCCGCAGCCGCTTTCGCCCACGATGCAGAGCGTCTCCCCGGGACGCACCGCAAGCGACATGTCGTCCACCACAGTGAAACTGCCCGCCTCCGCATCGATGCGGATCCTCAGATCGCGCACCTCCAGCGCGGGCGCCCGTTCCGGCGCCGTATCCGTCATGGTCCCGGAGACCGTCTGGCTCACAGCGTCGATCCCTCCAGATTTCCGACCATCCAGCCGTAATCCCCCGCTTCAACGAGGTTGCGGGTCAGGTGGCCCATGATCATGATGCCGTTCTCGAAGGGCGCGGAGACCTCTTCCAGCACCTCGAACGTGTAGGGGCTGACAACCCGGAACAAGGGCGCGCCGCCATTGACGGGCTCCCCGAGCGGGGGCGAAAGCGGCTCGATCCAGCCCCCTGTGGTGGGCCGGATGCCGGCGATCTCGTTCACGACGATCTGTTCGCCGGGGGCTGCTTCTTCGCCCTCGATCACCCCGGCATGCCGCAGCATGTTCAGCACACCCGCGACGATGCGCTCGATATAGGGGCCCTGATCGACGATGCCACCGCCAAGTTCGATCACCGTGGCGGGAATGCCGCGGGGCATGGTGACCTCCTTGGTGGTGCCGCTGAAGGTGGTGCCCTGCTTGCCGTCATCGGGGCGGTAGAGCAGCTTCGAACCGAAGGCGCGGCTCAACCCCTCATCATTGAGCAGATAGACATAATCCACGGTGGGCCGGTCCGTTCCCGAATGCAGGTCGATATGCATGTCGATCTTGCCCAGAAACTCCCGCGTCAGGGCGGCGGCAAGCTGCTGCGAAAACGTGCCGTTCGGGTCGCCCGGAAACTGCCGGTTGAGATCGAGATGATCGATGGGGTTGAACCGCGCATTCACCGTCATTGCGCGGGCATTGACCACCGGCAGCAACCGGATCCGGCCCTTGATCTTCATGGTCTGCAGGATGCGGAAGAGATCGAGGATGGCCTGGCTGCCGCAGTTTTCATTGCCGTGAACCGATGCCGAGATCCCGACAAGGGGCCCGGCCTCCTCCCCGACCAGATCCGTCATGTGCAGGACGGCATCCGTGCCATCGGCAAGGGTGGTGACCTTCGGCGTGTGCCTGACAATTTCTTTGACCATGTTCGCTCCTGTTGGTGTCTTGCGGATCGGATCGGGTGTGTCAGCCCTTACCGCGGGTTTGCTGTCGGGGGTCGAGTATGTCGCGCAACCCGTCCCCCAGCAGGTTGAAGCCCAGCACGGTGATCATGATCGCCGCCCCGGAGATGATGGACATCCATGGCTCATCCCGGATGAACCGCGTGCCATAGCTCAGCGACCAGCCCCAGGTGGGGGCAGGGGGCGGCAATCCGAAGCCCAGAAAGCTGAGCGCGCTTTCCCAGATGATCGCGGTTCCCAGCCCGAGCGAGGCCAGAACGATGATCGGGCCCAGAGAGTTGGGCAGGATTTCCCGGAACAGGATGCGCGGCCATGACGCGCCGAGGGCGCGCGCGGCCTGCACGTAGTTCTGCTCCCGCAGAGACAAGGTGGTGGAGCGCACGACGCGTGCATATTCCGTCCAGGATACGATGATGAGAGAGACCGCCACATTGACCAGCCCGGGGCCCATCACCGCGACCACTGCCAGGACCAGCACCAGCGGCGGAAATCCCAGAAACACATCGGTGATCCGCATCAGGAGCAAATCGACCCAGCCGCCGAAATACCCCGAGATCAGGCCGACGATCGTGCCGATGACGGCCGAGGCCAGAACCGCGATCACCGCGATCGAGAGCGAGATCCGCGCGCCATGGACCAGACGGCTCCACAGGTCGCGGCCGAAATTGTCCGTGCCCAGAATGTGCTCGGAGGAGGGGCCCGAGAACCGGTTCGGCATGTCCATTTGCATCAGGTCATGGGTCGCCACCAGTGGCGCGAAGATCGCAAGCAGCAGGATGGTTGCCGTGATTGTCGCCCCGATGAGCAGGGACGCGTTGCGGAAGATCCGGGGCAGACAGAAGCTCCTTGTCCTGCGGGCGGCGGTGGCGGCGAGTTTCGGTGTGGCATCTGTCATCGGATCACCTGAGCCGGATGCGGGGGTCGACTGCGGCGTAAAGCAGATCGACCAGCAGGGTGACGCTGGCGTAGATCAGCGCGAAGGTCAGAACGATCCCCTGTATCAGCGGCAGATCCCGCTGCGAGATCGCCGAGATCGTCAATTGGCCAAGACCGGGCCACGCAAAAATCGTCTCGGTCAGGATCGCGCCGCCCAGAAGCGCGCCGAACCTCAGACCGATGACCGAAACCACCGGCAGGAGCGCGTTGCGCAGGGCGTGACGCCAGATCACCGTCCCGCGGCGGACACCCTTGGCCTTGGCGGTGCGCACGAAATCTTCCCGCAGAACTTCCAGCATGGAGGTGCGCACCAGCCGCGATATGATCGCCGCGGAGTTGAGCGCAAGAGAGACGGCCGGCAGCGCGATATGCGCCAGTGAGTCGAGCAGGGGCTGCACATTTCCCGTCAGCGCCATGCCGAGCGCGCTGATCAGCGGCTCTTCGCGGCCGATGGCGGGCAGCCATCCCAGATGGACAGCAAAGCCAAGCATCAGGAGCAGCGCAAGCCAGTAGACCGGCATCGAAATGCCGATCTGCGCGATCAGCATCGCGATGGCGTCAACGATGCCACCTTGCCGGTTTGCGGCGAGCACACCCAAGGTCACGCCGAAAACTATCGAGATCAGCAAGGCCACGACGGCCAGTTCTATCGTCGCGCCAAGGCGACCCAGAATGATGTCGGAAACCGGGGCGCTCTGGAATATGGAATACCCCATGTCCCCGCGCAGGAGGTTCGCGAAGTAGCTGCCAAGCCGGATGTACCACGGGTCGTTCAGGCCCAATGCCTCGCGCAGGGTTGCGATGCCTTCGGGCGTGGCGTCTTGGCCGAGCAGTACCGCCGCCGGATCGCCCGGGATCAGCAGCAGCAGGCAGAAGGTCACGATCACGATGCCGATCGCCATGGGCACGAAAAGCAGAAGCCGGCGGATCACATAGTCTGTCATCGGGGCACTCTCGGTTCGGGGCTGATCGGCTGTGGCGTCGTCGGCTGGTCACGCGGGTTTGCCGGCTAACCGGCGTATGCGGGCGGTCACCGCCGGGTCATTCCGGCATCGCGCCCGGGCGGCGGTTCAAGGTCGTTGGCCGGCCGCGGGCACTCCACGGCCGGCCAACGTGGGCATGTCCTATTCGGACGCGCCCATTCCAATCAGGCCACGAAACCCGCCGCGGGGAGAGGTCTCAACAACGGATACTGTCTCGGGATCATAGAAGAGCTGATAGCCCTGATAGGAAATGATGTAGTAGGGCAGCTCTTCGGCGATGATCTGCGCCGCCTCCCGGTAAGCCGCGGCCCGCGCATCCTGATCAAGTGCGGTGCGCCCGGTCAGAAGCAGCTCGTCGACCCGGGTATTGGAATACCCGCCCCAGTTCAGTCCGCCCCCGGTGGTCAGCTGCGAAAACAGCATCCGGTCCGGGTCGGTGATGCGCAGCCAGCCCAGAAGCGCGATCTGATGCTCGCCTTGCTGGACATACCCGGTCGAGAAGGAGGGCCAGTCGGTGATGCGCACGCTTGTGTCGATGCCCGCGGACTGAAACACCGCCTGAAGATACTCGACCGACTGAACGCGGTTCGGGTCTTCGCTATGCGTCGAAAGTTCGATGGAGAGTGTTTCCCCGTCCCGGTCGAGCACCCCGTCGCCGTCGCTGTCGCTCCAGCCCAGCTCTGCCAGCATCGCCACCGCGCCCGCCATATCGAATGTGGGCTGCCGGACTTCGGCATCAAACGCCCAGGACGAGGGCAGGATCACGGAGGAGGCGACCTGATCCACACCCTG
Organism: Rhodophyticola porphyridii; assembly: GCF_003688285.1. GTDB lineage: Bacteria > Pseudomonadota > Alphaproteobacteria > Rhodobacterales > Rhodobacteraceae > Rhodophyticola > Rhodophyticola porphyridii. The sequence goes on along the minus strand of NZ_RCNT01000007.1, from coordinate 216,467 downwards.
ATAGATCTGGTTCACGATCGTGTCCTGATCGACGAGCATCGCCAGCGCCTGACGCATCTGCGGGTCGGCCAGAAGCGGATCGGCGGTGTTGAAGTTCAGATAGGTCACGCCAAGCCCGGCCATGATCTCGGAGCCCACGCTTTCATCTGCGGCATAGCGCTGGATGTCATTGGGCGACAGCGGCGACTGGATCACGTCCAGATCCCCGGCTTCGAAGGCCTGGGCGCGGGCCGAGTTGTCGCCGACGACCTGAAGCGTCAGTTCGCCGACCTCCGGTGCGCCGGCCCAGTAGCTGTCCGACGCGGCCAGCACGATCTCGCTGCCACGGGTCCAGCTTTGCAGAACCATGGGCCCGGCGCCAATCGGCTCCAGGGCCATGTCGCCGCCGTTCTCCGCGTAATCGGACGGGACGATGCCGATGTCCAGATAGCTCAGCAGCGGCGCGTAGGGTGCTGAAAGGTTGAACCGGACCGTAAGGTCATCCACGATATCGATGCTGTCGATGGGCGTGAACAGCCCCCGCGCCGGTGAGTTGAAATCGGGATCGGTGATGGTTTCGAACGTATAGGCCACATCCTCCGCGGTGAGCGGCGAGCCGTCCGAGAAGGTCAGCCCTTCGCGCAGAGTGAACACCACCGTTGTGGGGCTTGGGCTTTCCCAGCTTTCGGCCAGATCGGGCACGGCCTCCAGCGAAGGCGTCATATGCACCAATCCCGCCGAGATCAGATTGGCCACTCGATAGGCCGTCGTGTCGCGCGCCAGCCGCGGGTCAAGCGTGCCCGCATCGACATCCGCGCCGATGACGAGGCTTTCCTGGGCCGTTGTGGCGGTCGCCGTCAGCGCGGTCAGCGCGGCGATGGCGACGCCTGTCATGAGTTTCTTTTTCATTGTTTCATCTCCCCTTGATGCAGTTCTGTTGATCGTTCGCCTTCACCCTCGCGCGCACCCATGTCGGGCCGCTCCAGGGCCTCGCGCAGCTTGGTGAGCCTGGGCACGAGTTCGTTCTCCAACACTGCCGGGTCGGGGGTGTGACGATACTCGAAGCAGGGCACGCCGGGCCGGACGAGGCGGGTGATATGATCGGCCCCGGTGGCGTAGATGACGACGTCGGATTCCGTGATCACCGCCTCTACATCGGGCGCATAGGACCAGCCCACGCGAATGTCGGCGACATGCGGCGCGAAACGCTGAACGCTCGGACGCATGATGGCGATGTAATCCTCAAGCTGCGTGATCGCGGCAACCCGTGCCCTGGGATCGATCGACGCAAGCGCCTTGCGGGTGTTGTTCGACGGAATGAACCGCAGGCCCAGAATGTTCGCGCCGCCGATAATCGCCGTCAGCTCGGTTTCCCGATGCAGGAAGGTCAGCACGATATCGGCGTCCAGGCAGCGTTTGCGGGCATTTTCGTTTTCCCGAAGGTGGTCGAATGTGACGATCGAGATGCGGTCGCTTGGCGACAGTACGGGGCGGATTTCATCCACGTAATCCGCGCCGGGCCCTTCGAACACCGCCACGAAGACGATCTTCAGTCCCGATCTGGTGCGACGAAGCTGTGCCTGCGCGTTGACCATCGCCACCAGGGTCATGCGGTTGATGCCAAGCCGCTCCGCCTTGTTCAGCAGGATCTCGATATCGGTACGCAGGGAGCCGCGACCATGGTCGGATTGTTGCGGGATCGACAGGCAGGTATAGGCTCCGCTGCCTTTGCGCATCTCAAGCAGGCCTGCGTCGCGCAGATCCTGATAGACCTGCGATACCGTTGCCTGCGCGATGCCCACATCCCGCGCCATTTGACGCACCGATGGTAGCTTGGTCCCCTTCGGCAGATCGCCGTGAGACAGCAGGTAGCTCATCAATCCGTAAAGCTGCCGGCCAACCGGAACCGGCAGGGATTTGTCGATATAGCTTGGGTCGAATGCGAGGGCCAAAGTGATATACTCGTTTAGATCACTTGAACCCTAGTAAAAATGATCGACACGAAGCAAGGATTTTCTGGACCATCAGTGTTATGGATGAGTATAACGCTTGAAATGGCCTGTATTTTTGGTCGCCGGAGCCATGCACGCCGGGTCCCTGCGCGATCATATTAAGTTTATGGGTGATTCTCGGGGGCGGTCCTGGCGGCCGGCCAACCTGGCGTTTCATCGGCGGGCACGAATGCCTGTTTGGAGGCCAACGCGCCGAAGATCGGCAAAAAGGGGAGTGTAACTATGGAATATGTCAATCTTGGCCGGACGGGGCTGAAGGTATCGCGGATTGGTCTTGGCTGCATGACGTTCGGGTCGCCGGACTGGGCGCCGTGGGTTCTGGACAAGGCGGCCTCCCGCCCGATCATCGCCAAAGCGGTCGAACTGGGTATCAACCTGTTCGACACCGCGGACATGTATTCACGCGGAGCAAGCGAAGAGGTTCTGGCGGAGGTTCTTCTTCCGATGCTGCCGCGGCACAATATCGTTCTGGCGACGAAGCTCTACAACCCGATGAGCGACGACCCCAATGACCGGGGGCTGTCGCGTAAGCATGTGATGGATTCGGTGGAGGGCAGTCTCAGACGCCTCAAGACCGATCATATCGACCTGCTGCAACTGCACCGTTTTGACTATGAAACGCCGCTGGAGGAAACGCTGGACGCGCTGAACGACGTCGTGCGCGCGGGCAAGGTGCGCTATCTCGGGGCGTCATCCATGTTCGCCTGGCAGTTCATGAAGGCAATCGGCCTGCAACGCGCCAATGGATGGGCCGAGTTCGTCTCGATGCAGCCGCATTACAACCTCATCTACCGGGAGGAGGAGCGCGAGATGCTGCCGCTCTGCCGCGCCGAGGGGGTTGGCGTCTTGCCGTGGAGCCCGCTTGCGCGCGGGGTGCTTGCCGGGGCGAGAAAATCGGTTCGCGCGGGGTCAGACGGTGTGGCGAACCAGCTTTATGACGCCTCCCGCACACAGGATGACCAGATTGCAAAGGCCGTATCAGAGCTGGCGGGGGCGCGGGGCGTTTCCATGGCCCAGATCGCCTATGCATGGGTGGCAAGCCGGCCCGGTATCACGGCCCCGCTGGTCGGAATTTCACGGGTCGAACTATTCGACGACGCGATTGCAGCCCTTGAGATCACGCTCTCGGACGAAGAGGTTGCGAAGCTGGAAGCCGCCTACAGGCCGAAACCGGTCGCGGGGCACGCGTAGCCCACGCGGCGTCTCGTTCAGCGCGCAGACCTCTGGCGCCAATCCGCGCCAGAGCAATCATGACGGTCCCTGAACAGGGCTGAACCGGAATCCCGTCGCCGGGGGAGCCGCGCCGCAGGCCCGGCGCGCGAGGCCGGGCTCACTCGGCGGCGGCGCGTTTCGGCAGGATCCAGTCGGGGCGCGGAAAATGACAGGTATAGCCGTTCGGGATCCGTTCAAGATAATCCTGATGTTCCGGCTCGGCTTCCCAGAAATCGCCGACCGGTTCGACTTCGGTCACCACCGGGCCGGGCCAGAGACCCGAGGCATTCACATCGGCGATGGTGTCATGGGCCACCTGCCGCTGCTCTTCGTCCACATAGTAGATCGCCGAGCGGTAGGAGAGACCGCGGTCGTTCCCCTGACGGTTCAGCGTGGTGGGGTCGTGGATCTGGAAAAACAGCTCCAGCAGGTCGCGATAGCTGACCTGCGTCGGATCGAAGATGATCTCGATCGCTTCGGCATGGGTGCCATGGTTGCGATAGGTGGCGTTCGGAACGTCGCCGCCGGTGTACCCCACTCGTGTCGACACGACCCCGGTGCGCTTGCGGATAAGATCCTGCATGCCCCAGAAGCAGCCACCGGCCAGAACTGCGCGCGCGCTCATGCCACGTCCTCCACCTGATCCAGATAGGCGCCATATCCTTGCGCCTCCATGTCGTCACGGTGGACGAACCGCAGGGATGCCGAATTGATGCAATAGCGCAGGCCGCCCCGGTCCCGGGGGCCATCCGGAAAGACATGGCCCAGATGACTGTCTCCGTGGGCCGAGCGTACCTCGGTCCGGATCATGCCATGGGTGGTGTCGGTCACTTCGTTGATATGGGCCGGCTCGATCGGTTTGGTGAAACTGGGCCAGCCGCAGCCGCTTTCGTATTTGTCGGCCGAGGCGAAAAGCGGTTCGCCCGAAACGATGTCCACATAGATGCCGGGCTCCTTGTTGCCAAGCAGCGCGCCGGTGCCGGGACGCTCGGTTCCGTTCTCCTGCGTCACCCGGTATTCCTCGGGACTGAGCGCTGCGATGGCCTCTTCGGTTCTGGCATAGGTGCCCATCTGTTCCTCCTGCGGTTTGTCGCGTCGACCCATGATATGGGGGCCCGAGGCGCGAAGTCCATCGACGCGAAAAACAAAGACCCCGCCAGATGCGGGGCCGGACGCGGAACGAAAAGAGAGATGCCGGGGGCGGCGGGGTTCGTGCCTAGCGGCCCCAGGTGCGAACCGGGCCGCAATCCATATGCACGAAGTTGGAGCCGGAGTACCGGCCGACGCCACCGGCGTTGCAGGCTGCGGCGGCGCGGGCGATCTGACTGACGCTGCGCGAGTTGATCCGCAGATCCGCCGCTTCGCCGGTCATATGGCGGGAGTGGCGGGCCACTCCGCGGGAGCGGGAGCGGAGCATCGCATTCGTTGCGGCAGAGCGGTATCCCGACAGAAGGGTATAGGGTTCGGAGGTTTCCAGCAGGTTGTGGGCTGCGGCCATGATGTCGATGGTGCGGGTGTCGATCCGGCGCACCTCGTTCTGGCGCCAGTCGCGCATGAAGTGGTTCACCTCGTCCAGCGCCGGGCCGACATAGTCGCCGTCGATCCAGTAAATCATATCCATGCTTTCGCCGGTGCGGCCGTTATACATGGAGAGTTTGCGGATATCGCCGGCCCCGCGGAGAAACCCGAAAGCATTTGCCATCACCGGTGCGGCGCTCACAGCGCTGGCGGCGAAAACGCGCAACAAAGCGCGCCGCGTAAACGTTGACCTGGTCATATAAATCTGTGCCCCATCTCGTCTCTGCTCGTTCCGTCACACGTCTTATGCCGCTTTTTGCAGCTATTCTGCGTATCTATCCCCTCAGATGTGCTGTTGATGACACAAACGAGAGAATTCTTAAAGTGCCGCCTTTCCGATTTACCGACATGCCGTGTCATTTCGGCAGAATTCCGCCCAGCTTTCGCAGAATCGGTGTCGACAACGCGGCATCGCGAGGACCAGTACCGGCCGTTGCAGACCGGGAACAGATCGTGGTGAATTCCGGTTTAGCCCACAGGCCTTGCGATATTGTGAATGGACAGCGCCGAGGCTTTGACAGCAGGGTGGTCACAAGGGTGTGAACTGTTTGCAAACAGGTATTGAGAAGATGAGGCTACGGATTTTCAGGTCAGCTGCTCCTCTATTGGTCGTGGGGCTGGTGTTTTTTAACGGTCTGCTGGTGACACACAGCGCAGACGCGCAACAGGTCACTGCGCTCAGACAGGCGATTGCCGAGGCCGCATCGTCGAACGACGCGCTGGCCACGTTCTATCGCGAACGGAATTTCGAGCCGATCTGGACAACGACCGAGGCGGCCTCCCGCCGCAATGCGTTGTTGACCGCGCTCGACCGTGCCGAGGATCACGGGCTGCCTGTCTCGCGTTACGATGCCGATCTGCTCCGCGCCACGTTCCGCGATGCGGACAATCCCTATGCGCGCGGCCAGGCCGAAGTGCTCGCCTCCCGGATGTTTCTGCAATATGCCCGCGATGTGCAATCCGGTCTGCTGGAGCCAGACGATGTTGTCTCCGACATCGTGAAGGACCTGCCGCGGCGCGATCCGCTGGAACAGATCCGCAGCTTTGCATCCTCCAACCCGCACGAGTTCATGCGGGCATTGCCGCCCAGCCATCCGGAATACGTTCGCCTGATGCGCGAAAAGCTCCGGCTGGAGCGCGTGCTGGGTGCGGGCGGATGGGGCTCGACGGTTCAGGCCGGGGCATTGGCACCCGGCGATAGCGGAGAGCCGGTAATCGCGCTGCGGAACCGTCTGATCGCCATGGGCTATCTGGAGCGTTCGGCCAGCGCGACCTATGACGCCACACTTCAGGCCGCCGTGCAGCGCTTTCAGAACGATCACGGGCTGACCGCGGACGGAGAGGCCGGCGCCGACACCATGGCCGAGATCAATGTGGGCGTCGAAACGCGTCTCGGGCAGATCATTCTTGCGATGGAACGCCAGCGCTGGATGAACCGGGAGAGGGGGGACCGGCATATTCTGGTCAACATCGCCGACTTCCACGCCTATGTGATCGATGGCGAGCAGGTCACGTTCGAAACCCGCGTCGTCGTCGGCCATCGCGACAGCGACCGGCGCACCCCCGAGTTTTCGGATGTGATGGAGCATATGGTCATCAATCCGAGCTGGAATGTGCCGCGCTCGATCGCGGTGGGCGAATACCTGCCTCAGATGCGCAGCAACCCCGCCGCGGCCGGCCATCTGCAATTGCTGCGCGGTGGCCGGGTCGTCAGCCGCCAGGGGATCGATTTCAGCCAGTACACGGCACGGAATTTCCCCTTCGATCTGCGCCAGCCCCCGGGCAGCCAGAATGCGCTCGGCGAGGTGAAGTTCATGTTCCCGAACCGCTGGAACATCTACCTCCACGACACGCCTTCGCGGAACCTGTTCGAGCGTCAGGTGCGGGCCTATTCCCATGGCTGTGTGCGGGTCCACCGGCCGCAGGAACTGGCCTATCATCTGCTTGCCCCGCAGGAGGAGGACCCCGAGGCGCTGTACCAGACCTATCGGCGCTCGGGCCGGGAAACGCAGGTCAATCTGGAGACGCCGATCCCGGTGCATCTGGTGTACTGGACGGCCTGGATCACGCCGGAGGGCCGGGTGAACTACCGCGACGATGTCTATGGCCGGAACACGTTGCTCTGGCAGGCGATGCTGGACGCAGGGGTGGCGGTGCGCGCCGTCACAAGCTAAACCTCTCGCCGCATGCATTAGGCGAGGCGGCGGGCCATGGTCCACACGATTGAACAGATTGCAGCGGCGCTCGGGGCGGAAGCCCTGGGCGCCGTCGATCTTGAGGTTACCGGACTGGCGGAGCCCGCCACGGCGGGCCCGGATCAGCTGGCATTGGCCATGTCCGAGAAATTTCTGGCCGATCTCTCCAAGGGCGCGGCGCGGGCTGCCGTTCTGGGCGCAGGCAGTGACTGGCAAGCGCTCGGGCTCAAGGCGGCCATCATCGCGCCACGGCCGCGCTATGCGCTGGCCGGGCTGACCGCGGCGATGGATCCGGGGACCGGGATCGCGGCGGGTGTCCACGCCACGGCGGTGATCGACGCCCGCGCCCGGATCGGCGCGGGCGCAGCCATCGGGCCCTTCGTGGTGATCGGGCGCGGCGCGGAGATCGGCGCAAATGCCCGGATCGGCGCACATGCGAGCATAGGGGCCGAGGCGGCAATCGGCGATGACGCGGTGATCCATGCCGGCGTCCGCATCGGTACGCGGGTGCGGATCGGGGACCGGGTGTTCATCCAGCCGGGCGCGGTGATCGGTGGGGACGGCTTTTCCTTTGTCACGCCGGAGAAATCGACGGTCGAGATGGCGCGCGAGACGCTTGGCAAGGGCTCCGCGCCCGCGCCCGCTGTGTCGCAAAGCTGGACGCGCATCCACTCCCTCGGCTCGGTCGTTCTGGGCGACGATGTGGAGATCGGCGCCAATACCGCCATCGACCGCGGCACGATCGCCAACACGGAAATCGGCGACGGCACCAAGCTCGATAACCTTGTCCATATCGGCCACAACGTGCGCATCGGGCGGGATTGTCTGATTTGTGGGCAGGTGGGCAGCGCCGGATCGACGGTGATCGGCGACCGGGTGGTTCTGGGCGGGCAATGCGGACTGTCGGACAATATCGTCATCGGCGATGATGTGGTTGCGGCGGGGGCCACCAAGATCTTCTCCAATGTGCCGTCGGGGCGAATGCTTATGGGCTCTCCCGCCGTGAAAATGGATACGCAGGTGGAGATCTACAAAGCGATGCGCCGTCTGCCCCGCGTCATGAAGACCGTCGAGGCATTGCAGAAAGCCGTTTTCAACCGCGGCCAGAATGACTAAGTGAGCGGTGAGAAACGATCCGAGGGCAGACCAGATGGCCGACAGTGTTCAGGACAGGGTGATTGCGATCATAGCGGAACAGGCGGTGCTGGAGCCGGGCGATGTCGCCATGGACAACTCGCTGGAAGATCTGGGGATCGATAGCCTTGGACTGGTGGAATCCATCTTTGCGATAGAAGAGGCCTTCGATATTCAGGTACCGTTCAACGCCAATGAACCCGAGCAGAGCGCGTTTGACATCTCAAGCGTGGCCGCAATCGTGAAAGCCGTCGAAGGACTGGTGGCCGATCAGAAATGAGACGGGTCGTAATCACCGGGCAAGGCACCATCAATGCCCTGGGGCAGGATGTGGCGACGACGCTGGATGCGATGCGCGACGGACGCTGCGGTATCGCCGAACTGGAATTGCGCGATGTGGACCGCCTGTCGGTCAAGATCGGCGGTCAGGTGAAGGGCTACGAGCCCGAGGCGCTGTTCAACCGACAGCAGATCGCGCTTTACGACCGGTTCACCCAGTTCACCTTGATCGCCACGAAGGAGGCGCTCGCGCAGTCGGGGCTGAGTTTCGCGGGGCAACTGGCGGCGCGGTCGGGCGTCGTGTTCGGCACGGCAGGTGGCGGTGTGAACACCTGGGACGAGAATTACCGCAGCGTGTACGAAGAGGGCAAGAACCGCGTCCACCCGTTCGTTGTGCCCAAGCTGATGAACAATGCGGCCGCCAGCCATGTGAGCATGGAGTACAATCTCAAAGGCCCGTCCTTTTCGGTCGCCACCGCCTGCGCGTCGTCGAACCATGCGATGGGGCAGGCATTTCAGATGATCCGCACCGGGCTTTGCGATGCGATGGTGACCGGCGGATCCGAGGCGATGCTGACCTTCGGCGGCGTCAAGGCCTGGGAAGGGTTGCGCGTGATGTCCAAGGACGCCTGCCGCCCGTTTTCCGCCACCCGCAACGGGATGGTGCAGGGCGAAGGCGCGGCGGTATTCGTGTTCGAGGAATACGAGCATGCCCGGGCCCGCGGCGCGGAGATCCTGGCCGAGATGGTCGGTTTCGCCATGACGTCGGATGCCGCCGATATCGTCATGCCGTCGAAACAGGGGGCGGCGCGCGCGATTTCGGGCGCAATGCGCGATGCCGGGCTGAACCCCGAGGACATCGGCTATATCAATGCCCATGGAACCGGCACGGCCGCGAATGACAAGACGGAATGCGCCGCCGTCGCCGATGCCTTCGGGCATCACGCCAACGATCTGATGATCTCCTCAACCAAATCCATGCACGGCCATTTGATCGGCGGTACCGGCGCGGTGGAACTTCTGGCCTGCATCATGGCTCTGCGCGAGGGCGTTATCGCCCCGACGATCGGCTATGAGGAGCCGGATCCGGAATGCGCGCTGGACGTGGTGCCGAATGTGGCGCGGGACGCCAAGGTTGGCGCGGTTCTGTCGAATGCGTTTGCGTTTGGCGGGCTGAATGCGGTGCTGGCTCTGCGCGCGGTGGCCTGAGTGCCGACCAAAACATCGCTGAAACGAAAAACGCCCTGACCGAAGCGGGCAGGGCGTTTGCCTGTGAACCGGAATGCGGGTCGCGCGCGGATGTCTATTCCGACGCACCTTCCTGAGTGGCGACGAAGGCCGCTGTCCGCTCGGTCAGGGCATTATAGCCCGCGGTGAACCCGGTCAGCGACGCGGTCAGGTCGACAACCTGATCGGGGGCCGGCAGGGGCACGATGCTGATCGTGGCATTGGCGCCCGCGCGAAAGGCGTTGATGTCCGCCTCTCCGAGCCCGATCCGGACAAAGCAGCCAACGGGCTGGCAGAAGCTGAACGGATACTGTCGCGCCTGACCGCCATCGACACTGAGACGCAGCTGCGGGATCAGCAGCGTGTCGAGCGGCGTCACGATGGTGATGCCCGCCACGACCTCACCTTGATCGGGGACGTCGAAAAGGTTGAACTCCGCCACCGGACTGCCTTCCTGGTCGGACAGCAGCTGATACATCTGGCAGGGTTCGAACTCGCCCTCTTCAACGCGGATACAGCGAATTTCCCAATCGCCATGGGTTTCGGCGACATATGTGGTGCCAATCCCGTTGGGGTCCTGCACGGGCGTTCCGAGCGAAAGGCCCGTTTCGGGGTCGACCGTCGGATCCTGCGCCGCCGTTTCGGGAGCCTCGGGCTCGGCCGCTTCGGGCGTCGTATCCTGAGCCAGGGCCGGGCCGGCCAGAAGAAGGGCCAGAATGGCGGGAATGACGGGCAATGCGCGTTTCATGATCACGTATCCTTTTGCAGTCTGCTCTGCTCTATCGCGACGCTGGCTAGCATGGGAAACGGGCGCTGTCAGGGGCAAAATGCGCCGCTGGCGGGGAACGGCGCAAGATGCGGGCAGACCGGGATGGGATGGCGGGGCAGAAAAATCGAAAAGGGCCCGAAGACACGAGCCCTTTCCAGCGTTTTTTCTCTCCCTGTCGGACTGGCCGACGTTGTGGCGCAGACGCTATGACAGCGCAGCCCACAGGTCAACAGGGAAGCGTTCACTTTTTCCACAGGCGCCGGGCATGAAAAAAGCCGCGTCCCAAGCAAGGGGGACGCGGCCAGTCGACAGGGAGGAAGTTGACGCCACCCAAGGGAGTGAGGGCAACGTCGCGGATCACACTGGCACCGATTGGTTAAGAATGTATGGTATTGCGACTGGAATTCTTTGGGACGGTTCAGACGCATGAGTGATGGTATCTTTATCGGCGGCGGGGGCAGCGCGTATGCGGAGCCGCAGACCCTGCTTTTGAAATATGCAAACCGCCACGGGCTGATCGCGGGTGCCACGGGCACGGGCAAGACGGTCACCCTGCAAATTCTGGCGGAAAGCTTCTCGGCCCGGGGCGTGCCGGTATTCCTGTCCGATGTGAAGGGCGACCTGTCCGGGCTTGGCGCCAGCGGCACGGCCGATTTCAAGCTGCATGACGCCTTCATGTCGCGTGCCGAAGCAATCGGCTTTGTCGATTATGCCTATCGCGCCTTTCCGGTGACCTTCTGGGACCTGTTCGGGGAGGCGGGCCATCCTGTGCGCACCACGATCTCCGAAATGGGGCCTCTGCTCCTGTCCCGGTTGCTGGAGCTGTCCGAGGCGCAGGAAGGAATCTTGAACATCGCCTTCCGCGTGGCCGACGAGCAGTCGCTGCCGCTGCTGGATCTCAGAGACCTTCAGGCGCTTCTGGTCTGGGTCGGCGAGAACCGCGAGACGCTCAGCCTGCGCTACGGCAATGTCTCTACCGCGTCGATCGGCGCGATTCAGCGGCGTCTTCTGGTGCTGGAAGGGCAGGGCGGCAGCCAGCTATTCGGGGAGCCGGCGCTGGAGCTGTCCGACATGATGCTGCACGATGATCAGGGGTTCGGCAGGATCAACATTCTGGCCGCCGACAGGCTGATGGGCGCGCCCCGGCTTTATGCGACCTTCTTGCTGTGGCTGTTGTCGGAGCTGTTCGAGACATTGCCCGAAGTGGGCGATCCGGACAAACCCAAGCTGGTGTTCTTCTTTGACGAGGCGCATCTGCTGTTCGAGGACGCGCCCAAGGCATTGGTCGATAAGGTGGAGCAGGTGGCCCGGCTGATCCGGTCCAAGGGCGTCGGCGTCTATTTCGTCACCCAGAACCCGGCCGATGTGCCCGAGGATATTCTGGGCCAGCTCGGCAACCGGGTTCAGCATGCGCTTCGTGCCTTCACGGCGAAGGATCAGCGGGAGTTGCGGCAGGCGGCGGAGAATTACCGGGAGAACCCGGATTTCGACACCGAGGATGCGATCCGCGAGGTGGGTGTGGGTGAGGCCGTGACCTCGATGCTGGAACGCAAGGGCGTGCCCGGCGTGGTACAGCGGACGCTGATCCGTCCGCCCTCGTCCCAGCTTGGCCCGATTGCGGGGCCCGCGCGGGCGGCTCTTGTCGAGGCATCGCCGGTGGCCGGAAAATACGAGGCGGCCGTCGACCGCGACAGCGCCTTCGAGATGCTGACCCGGCGCGCGGAAGAGGCGGCGGCGGAGGCCGAAAAGGCCGAAGCTCTGGAGCGGGAGACCGAGAGCATCGCGGAGCGGGAGTTTCAGGCCGGACGCCGCTATTCCGGCACTCGCGTCAGCCGGTCCACATCCACCGGCAAATCCGGCTCGGGTGCGCGGGGGCGGTCCAGCCGAAGCGACAGCATTGCGACCACCTTCGCCAAGAGCTTTGCCCGCCAGCTTGGCACGCGATCAGGTCAGGCGCTGGTGCGCGGGGTGCTGGGCGGGCTGTTCCGCGGCCGGTAGGTCGGGCGGGCGTCGTCGTCGCCGCCGCCTGCGACCGTTCGCCCCGGCCTTTGGCGTGCCGGCGCAATCAGGCCAGGCAAACCGCGGTGATGGAGAGTGTGGCATGTGGCGCAGCTCACCCCCCGCGACATCAATGCACAATCCTATGTGATCTCAACATACTATCTATTGGCGCAACGGCGTGCGGAGGCCTAAGGTAGAGACATGATTGTAGAACTCGGACATTTCGCCCTGATCCTGGCCTTCATGGTCGCGATCTTTCAGATGATCGTGCCGATGATCGGCGCCGCGCGCGGGCAGGCGGGCTGGATGGCCGTGGCCTCCCCCGCGGCAACCGCTCAGTTCGCGCTGACAGCCGTTAGTTTCGGGGCGCTGACCTATGCCTTCGTCACATCGGATTTCTCGCTCAGTCTGGTGGTCAACAACTCCCACACACTGAAACCGATGATCTACAAGATCACCGGGGTCTGGGGAAACCACGAAGGTTCGCTGCTTCTGTGGGTGCTGATCCTGACCCTGTTCGGTGCGATGGCCGCGTGGTTCGGGGGCAATCTGCCGCCGACATTGCGCGCCCGTGTGCTGGCGGTGCAATCCTCCGTGGCGGTCGCGTTCTTCGCCTTCATTCTCTTCACCTCGAACCCGTTCCTGCGGATGGAGATTCCGCCATTCAACGGCCAGGATCTGAACCCGCTCTTGCAGGATCCCGGTCTGGCCTTCCATCCGCCGTTCCTCTATCTCGGCTATGTCGGCCTCTCCATGGCATTCTCCTTCGCCGTTGCCGCGCTGATCGAGGGCCGCGTCGATGCGGCCTGGGGCCGGTGGGTCCGTCCGTGGACGCTGGCGGCATGGGTCTTCCTGACCATCGGCATCGGACTTGGCTCCTGGTGGGCCTATTACGAGCTTGGCTGGGGTGGTTTCTGGTTCTGGGATCCGGTGGAAAACGCCAGCTTCATGCCCTGGCTGATCTCCGCGGCGCTTCTGCATTCCGCCATCGTCGTCGAAAAACGCGAGGCCCTGAAAAGCTGGACAATCCTGCTGGCGATTCTGGCCTTCGGCTTCTCGCTGATCGGCACGTTCATCGTCCGCTCTGGCGTCCTGACCTCGGTGCACGCCTTCGCGAACGATCCTGAGCGGGGGGTCTATATTCTGGCGATCCTGACGATCTTCATGGGCGGCGCGCTGCTTCTCTTCGCGTTCCGCGCGGGCATCATGGAGGCCAAGGGCGTTTTCTCTACCGTCTCCCGCGAAAGCGCGCTGGTGGTGAACAACCTGCTGCTTGCGGTCTCCTGCTTCGTGGTCTTCATCGGGACAATCTGGCCGCTGATCGCCGACATGTTCTTCGGCCGAACGCTTTCGGTCGGCCCGCCCTTCTTCAACGCGGCCTTCACACCCTTTGTTATCGGTCTGGCCGTGGCCCTGCCGATCGGCGCGATGCTGCCCTGGAAGCGGGGTCGGATCGGTCGCGCGATGAAACCGCTTGTCGGCGCCGCCGTTCTGGCCATCGCGGCGACGCTTCTGAGCTATGCGATGTTCACCGGATCATCGGCCATCGGGCCGCTCGCGATTGGCCTGTCCGTCTGGCTTGTCGCCGGGGCTGCGGTAGATCTGTGGTCGCGTACCGGGCGCGGCGAGATCGGCAACCGGCTCGGCCGCCTGACCCGTCTGCCGCGCGCCGATTGGGGCAAGGCCGTCGCGCATGCCGGCTTTGGCATCACATTGTTCGGGATTGCGGCGCTGACCACCTACCAGATCGAGGACATTCGCGTCGCGCAGGAGGGGCAGCCCTATCAGGTGGGCGCCTATGAAGTCGAGCTGGTGGAGGTGCGCCGGGTCGAGGGGCCGAATTACTTCTCGACCATGGCCACGATTTCCGTCACCGACCATGGCCGGCTTCTTGACTTGCTTTATCCGGAGCGCCGGATCTACCCGGTCGCCGGCATGCCGACCACCGAAGCCGGTATCAACAACGGCTTCACCCGCGACGTCTACGTCGTCATCGGCGACCCGCAGGATAACGGCGGATGGGCGGTCCGCACCTACATCAAACCCTTCGCAAACTGGATCTGGGGCGGTGCCATCATCATGGCGCTTGGCGGGTTCCTGTCGCTGTCGGACCGCCGCTATCGCGTGGCGGCCGGTGCGGCCAAGGCGCGGGTTCCGTCGGGCGGGGTGCCGGCAGAATGATCCGTGCTCTGGTCCTGTCCCTCGCCCTGATCCTGCCGGGTGCCGCTCTGGCGGTGAAGCCAGACGAGATCCTTGACGATCCGGTTCTCGAAGAACGCGCCCGTGATATCTCGACCGGGCTGCGCTGTCTTGTTTGCCGCAATGAAAGCATCGACGAAAGCAATGCCGAACTGGCCCGCGATCTGCGTCTTCTGGTGCGTGAAAGACTGGTCGAAGGCGACACCGATGAAGAGGTGATCGAGTTCGTGGTGGATCGCTATGGCGAATATGTGCTGCTCAATCCGCCCGCCCGCGGCTCCACACTGATCCTCTGGCTTGCGGGTCCCGCGATCCTGCTGGTCGGTCTGGGTCTCGCCGCAAGCTATGTGCGCCGCCGCCATCACGCCACCGCGCCGGATGAGGACGCGCTCAGCGATGCGGAGGCCATGCGTCTGGCGGAGATAATGAAGGACTGACGCCGCGTTTCCGCTTTCCTGAACTGATCGGTTTGATATGGTCCGCCCCGGAACAGGGACAGCGGAGACCTCCATGATTTACGAAACCATCACCCTCGACATTGCCGATGATATCGCGACGGTCACCCTGCGCCGTCCCGATGTGATGAACGCGCTCAACACCCAGATGCGGGCCGAAATCACCCATGCGGTCGGAAATGCGGGGCGCGAGGCGCGGGTGGTCGTGCTGACGGGTGAGGGCCGGGCATTCTGTTCCGGGCAGGATCTGGGCGACCGAACCAATGTGGGCGACATCAATCTCGAACGGACGCTGCGCGACGAATACATCCCGATGCTGATGGCGATCGTCGATTGCCCTGTTCCCACGATGTCCGCCGTGAACGGCACGGCCGCGGGCGCGGGGGCCAATCTGGCACTCGCCGCGGATGTGGTCATTGCCTGCCATAGCGCCAGCTTCATTCAGGCGTTCAGCCGGATCGGTCTGATCCCGGATGCGGGCGGCACCTATGTGCTGCCGCGCCAGATCGGGATGGCCCGCGCCATGGGCGCGGCCCTGTTTGCCGACAAGATCACCGCCGAGCAAGCTGCGGATTGGGGCATGATCTGGGAGGCGGTGCCGGACGCGGAATTCGCCGGGCACTGGCGCGGCCGGGCCGCGCATCTGGCAAAAGGCCCCACCGTTGCCTATGCAAAGGTGAAGGAGGCGATGCAGGCGAGCTTTGGCAATACGATGGCCGAGCAACTGAAGCTTGAAGGAAAGCTTCAGGGCGATTGTGGCCGCACCCGTGACTTCAAGGAGGGGGTCATGGCCTTTCTCGAAAAACGGCCCGCCCGCTTCGAAGGGCGCTGAGCGCCAGCCGGGCCCCGCCGGGTACGGGCCGGAATGGCCCGACCCATGTCATCACACCATCATCTTTGCCAGGGAACGCTCCGCATATGGCCCCGCCAGGGGCCACCGTGGACGGGTGTGCCGCCCGTGCGTATCGCTCAGCGTTCCGGGATCAATCCGCGCGGGCTGAAGCGCAGGACCAGCAGCAGGATAAGCCCCATGGTCAGCAGCCGCATGTGGGCCGCCGAATCGAGCAGGTGGTCACGCAGGGCGCTGTCTTCCGCCATACCCGCAGTAATGCCTTGCATCAGCATCAGGCCGATCGGTTCAACCTGAATCCACAGCCACCAGACAAGGAAACCGCCCAGAACCGCGCCCCAGTTGTTGCCGGAACCGCCGACGATCACCATCACCCAGATCAGGAAGGTGAAGCGAAGCGGCTGGTAGGTGCCGGGCACAAGCTGGCCGTCCAGCGTTGTCATCATAGCCCCGGCCAGTCCACAGACGGCCGAGCCAAGAATGAAGATCTGCAAATGTCGCGCCTTGACGTTCTTGCCCATGGCCGAGGCGGAAATCTCGTTGTCGCGGATCGCCCGCATCATCCGGCCCCATGGGGAGTTCAGGGCCTTCTCGCTCAGCCAGATCAGGGCGAGCAGAACCACAATGAATAACCCGGCATAAGCCAGCTTTACCGCAATCGTCGAGGCGCTGACCGGATCTGCGCCGATGCCTTGGGCGAGTTCGACGAAGCGTTCATTGGCCTGGAGATCGACCTCGAACGGAACAGGCCGCGGCAGGCCGGTCACGTTCTTCACCCCACGCGCCAGCCAGTCTTCGTTTTTCAGAACGGCGATGACAATTTCGGCGATGCCGAGTGTGGCGATGGCCAGATAGTCGGACCTGAGGCCGAGGGCGGTTTTCCCGATGATCCACGCGGCCCCGGCCGCAAGAAGCCCGCCCACCGGCCAGGACAGGACGACCGGCAGGCCCAGGCCGCCCAGATACCCAGTCAGCGCCGGATCGACGCTTTCAACCCGGGCCACGCCTGCATCGAACACTGCGCGGAAAATGAAGAAGCCCGCGACCAGAATGATCAGGATGACAATCCCGCGCATGCGTCCGGGTCGCATCCGGCCCCAGACGAGGATCGCGCCGACGATGGTTGCCGCCCCCAATACGAGACCGAGAAGTACCTGTACCCCGCCGGCCGCCCATGCGCCTTCCACCGGAGGCATGGAAACGAGAACCGCGGCGAGGCCGCCAAGCGCCACAAACCCCATGACGCCGACATTGAACAGGCCCGCATAGCCCCATTGCATGTTCACGCCGAGCGCCATGATAGCCGATACCAGCCCCATGTTGAAAATCGTCAGCGCGGTATTCCACGATTGAACGAACCCCGTCCCGATGAAGAGCGCGCCCACCAGAACGAACAAAAGCACATGTTTCGGCTGCATCGTTTTCATATCGATTTGCCCTTCATGATGCCGGTCGGTCGGAACAGGAGCACGATCAGCAGGATCGCGAAGCTGACCGCGAATTTGTAATCGGTGGACAGAAGCTGCAACAGACCGTCCGGCTGCCAGCTTTCCGGGGCCAGATAGCTCACCACGCGGCGGAAGGCATAGGTGACCGTGATCTCGGAAAACGCGATTACGAACCCGCCCAGAATCGCGCCAAGCGGATTGCCGAGCCCGCCGACAATGGCCGAGGCGAATATCGGCAGCAGAAGCTGGAAATAAGTGAAGGGCTTGAAGCTCTTGTCGAGCCCGTAAAGCACACCCGCCGTCGTCGCCAGTGCGGCAACAATCAGCCAGGTATACAGCACCACCCGTTCCGGGTTGATGCCCGACAGCAAGGCCAGATCCTCGTTGTCTGAAAAGGCGCGCATGGACTTGCCGGTGCGGGTACGGTTCAGGAACCAGAACAGCAGTGCCACCGCGATGATCGCGACAACAATGGTGATGCCCTGACTTGTGCGGAACGCGAGCCCCTCTTCCAGCCCAGTCATCTCGCGGAAGGTGCGGGCGGAGATGATGAACCGCTCCCCGTCGGCAAAGCGCTGATCGTCGACGCCGATGATGAAGCGCACGATCCCGTTCATGATGAACATGACACCCAGAGAGGCGATCACATAGATCACCGGTTTCGCCTTTTGCGCCCTGTAGAAGCGATAGACCGCCCGGTCCGTCCCGATCAGCAGAAGCCCGGTCGCGGCGATGCCCACCGGAAGCGCCAGAAGCGCCGTGGGCAACGGCCCGAGAGACACGCCCGCCCCCTGCAGAAACCAGGTGACCAGAATGGTGACCATCGCGCCAAAGGCCATGGTGTCGCCATGGGCGAAGTTGGAAAACCGCAGGATGCCGTAGATCAGCGTCACACCCAACGCGCCGAGCGCAAGCTGCGCCCCGTAGGCCGTGGCCGGGATGATGACGAAGTTAAGCAGGGTAACCAGCGCGTTCAGGAAATCCATGTCTCTAAAGAGCCTCACATGTTCCGAAATAGGTGACGGCCATCGGGCTGCCATCGAAGATATGCGCCGTCATCAGCGCGGTACTGTCGGCCTCGATCGTGATCATTTCCGCCAAACCGTTCCGCCCGGCGCTGGCATAGCTGACCGGCGGGGCCGCGTCCGGATTGAGCCGGGTGATCGGCGCGTCGCCGACGACGCTGGACAGAAAGAGCCGCCCCTCATGATCGGCAGCCAGGATCGTGATCTGGTAGGCGGCGGCGTCGCAGGGCTCGCCGGCGACGCATTCAACCGTGAATTCGCAGGCCCAGGGTTCGGCATTGGCCTCGGTGCCGGCCAGCGAAAGGCCCACACCCGTCATAAGAACGATGTATCCGGCCCGCACGCCTCAGCCCCCCAGGAAGCTCTTGCGGACCTCTGGGTCGGCCAGCAATTCCGCGCCGGTGCCGCTGAAGGCGTTGCGCCCCTGGACCAGAACATAGCCCTTGTCGGCAATCGCCAGCGCCTGTCTTGCGTTCTGTTCGACCATCAGGATCGGAATGCCGGTACGCGCCACCTCGATGATCCGGTCGAACAGCTCGTCCATCACGATCGGAGAGACCCCCGCCGTCGGTTCATCCAGCATCAGCACCTTGGGTTTGGTCATCAGGGCCCGACCCACGGCGACCTGCTGGCGCTGCCCGCCGGACAACTCGCCCGCGGCCTGATTGCGTTTTTCCTTCAGGATCGGAAACAGGTCATACACCTGTGCCATGGTGCCCGAGATATCGTCACGCCGGATGAAGGCGCCCATTTCAAGGTTTTCTTCCACGGTGAGCGAGGTGAAGATGTTCGATGTCTGCGGCACGAAGCCCATGCCCTTGCCCACACGGGACTGCGGCGTCAGTTCGGTGATCTCCTCGCCATCCAGAAGCACCTCGCCCTGACGCAGGTTGAGCATGCCGAAAACCGCCTTCATCGCGGTGGACTTGCCGGCTCCGTTGGGCCCGACGATCACGGCGATTTCACCCGGTTCCACGGCAATCGTGCAGCCATGGAGGATATCCGCGCCCGAGCCGTAGCCGCCGGTCATCGCCCGGCCGATCAGAAACGGATTGTCGCCCTCGATCTTGCGGGGCTGGCCGCCGGGTTTGACCGGGTCGCCCATTCGCGGAGCGGCGGGACGGGTTATCGAGCGGTCCTTGTTGCCGCGATCGTCTTCATAGGGAGATCCGCTCATGCAGTGGCCGCCTTGTTTTTCAGACCGGTGCCCAGATAGGCCTCGATCACCTGCTCGTTCGCCTTGATCTCGTCGATCGTTCCCTTCGCCAGAACATGCCCTTCGGCCATGACGATCACCGGGTCACAGAGGCGGCCGATAAAATCCATGTCATGTTCGATCATGCAGAACGTGTAGCCCCGTTCGGCGTTCAGACGCTGGATCGCATCGCCGATCGTGTTCAGAAGCGTCCGGTTCACGCCCGCGCCGACCTCGTCCAGAAAAACGACCTTGGCATCGACCATCATCGTGCGGCCGAGTTCGAGCAGTTTTTTCTGCCCGCCGGACAGGTTGCCTGCTTTTTCGTCGCTCAGATGGTCGATTGTGAGAAATTCCAGCACTTCATCGGCCTTGCGGGCCAGCGCGCGCTCTTCGCTGGCGATCCGGCGCCGTGCGAACCAGGCATTCCAGAGCGCTTCGCCGGATTGACCGCCGGGCACCATCATCAGGTTCTCCCGCACGGTCATCGAACTGAATTCATGGGCGATCTGGAAGGTGCGCAACAGCCCGCGTGCAAAAAGCTCATGCGGAGGAAGGCCGGTAATGTCTTCCCCATCCATGATCACGCGCCCGGATGTGGGTTCAAGAACGCCTGCGATAACATTGAAAAGGGTGGTTTTTCCTGCGCCATTAGGGCCGACCAGCCCGGTGATGGAGCCGGTTTCGATGGTCAGCGTCGCGCCATCGACCGCATGGAACCCGCCGAAATGCTTGTGGACGTCTTCAACGACGATCATCTTTTTCGATACCCCCAAATGAAGCAGCCCGGTCCAGACGCCGGGCTGCTCCTACATGTGTTTCAGATCATCGGCAATCAGCGATACCGGGCCGTGACAATCTCACCACCTTCGATCGAGATCTCGCGATAGTTGCCCGCGCTTTCACCCGGACCGATCAGTTCCACAGCGGAGGCGCCCTGATAATCGATGTCCTCGCCGGCTGCGAGCAGTTCCAGAGCACGGCCAAGCTCGCCGGGCTGGATCGGCTCGCCCGGTGCGTTGGCCACATCCATGATATGGGCCGCATAATCGGCGGGCGCGGTGGAGCCTGCCGCCTGCATGGCCAGCATGATCAGGGCCGCGGCGTCATAGCTTTCCTTGGAGAAGGGCGAGGTGCCGTCGAAGCCCGCGGCTTCGGCCATGCCATGATAGATCTCGGCACCTTCGCTGTCGGTGCCGGGGTGCTGGCCGAAGGACCCGTCGATATCGCTGCCGAAGTTATCGGTGAGCGCCTGACTGACCATCCCGTCGGGGAAGACGAAGGTGTCAAACGCGCCGCTGTCGAGTGCGGATTGCACGATGCCGGAGCCGCCCTGATCCACATAGCCCGCGACAACCAGCGCATCACCGCCGGCGGAGGCGAGCGAGCCCACTTCGGCCGAGTAATCGGCGCGGCCGTCTTCATGAGCGGAGACCAGCGTCACCGTGCCGCCCGCCGCTTCGAAGGCGGCGGCGAAACTGTCGGCGAGGCCCTGGCCGTAGTCGTTGTTGGTATAGGTCACGGCGACCTCGGAGATACCGCGATCCATGATCACATCCGTCATCACCTGACCCTGACGCGCATCGGAGGGGGCGGTGCGGAAGAACAGGCCGCTGTCCTCGATGCTCGACAGTGCGGGCGAGGTGGCGGATGGCGAGACCATGACCATGCCGTTCGGCACCGCAACATTGGATAGGATCGACGTGGTGACGCCCGAGCAATCGGCCCCCACGATCCCGTCCACGCCATCTGCGGTGATCAGCCGCTCGGCTGCGGCCTGGGCGGCGGCGCTGTCGATGCAGGTGCTGTCCGCACGGACCGATGTGACGCTCATACCATCCAGCAGATTGCCGCTTTCGGTGACCTCGGCCATCGCCATTTCGGCTCCGTCGGCCATGGCGGGGGCAAGCGATTCAATCGGGCCGGTAAAGCCCACAATCACGCCAAGCGTTACGGAGTCGGCATATGCGGCGGTTGACATGACAGCAGTGGCCGTTGAGGCCAGCAGAAGCTTTTTCATTGTTTTCTCCCTGTATGGATCGCGGTGATCCGTCATGCGTGGAAGGTTAGTCCGGCCAAAACGGATTGAAAAGAGGCAATTATGCCGCTCAGCATGCGGAAAACAGGGGAAAAACCGGGTTTTTTCACAGCTGCGTCATGGGACTGGTCCCGCGTGGGTCCGCGCCCTAGGTTTTCCGGTGTCATCTGAGGAAAAGAGCTGTCTCATGCCACATCTTTTCAAGGCCGCGATTTTGGCCGTGTCCCTTGCCGCACCCGCCATCGCGGAGCAGATCGACACCACCGCCGGCCCGGTCGATGTGATCCCGGTGGCGACCGGTCTCGTCGAACCCTGGGCGGTGGCCTTCCTGCCCGATGGCGGCTTTCTGGTCACCCTGCGCGGCGGGCAGATGCTGCGATTTGACGAGGCGGGCGGATCGGTTTCGCTGTCCGGATTGCCGGAGATCGCGGTGGGCGGGCAGGGCGGCCTGCTGGATGTGATGGTGCCGCGCGACCACGCGGAGACGGGTGAGATCTTCTTTACCTTCGCCATGCCGCAGGGGCGCGGTGCGGGGACAGCCCTTGCCCGCGCGCGGCTGGTCGATGCGCGGCTGGAAGACGTCACCGTGATCTGGGCGTTGCAGCCCGGCAGTTCCGGCGGGCGGCATTTCGGCAGCCGCGTGGTCGAAGGACCGGACGGATATCTTTACGTGACCGTGGGCGATCGGGGCGATCGGCCGTCGGCGCAGGATCTGTCCCGCGAAAATGGCAGCGTGCTCCGCGTGGCGCGCGACGGATCGGTCCCCGCGGACAACCCCTTTGTCGGGCAGGAGGGCGCGCAGCCCGAGATCTGGTCCTACGGCCACCGAAATCCGCAAGGTGCGGCGCTTGATCCGTCCGGCCAGCTTTGGGTGGTCGAACACGGGGCGCGCGGTGGCGACGAGGTAAACGAGGTGCGGCGCGGTGTGAACTACGGATGGCCGGTGATCGCCTATGGCCGGCACTATTCCGGACTGCGGATCGGTCAGGGGACCGAGGCGCCGGGAATGGCGCAACCGGCGCATTACTGGGACCCCTCAATCGCGCCGTCGGGCATGGCATTCTATCAGGGCGATCTGTTTCCCGAATGGCAGGGCGATCTGCTGGTGGGCGCGCTGGTCTTCGACTATATCGCAAGACTGGACCCCGATCAGGGCATGACCGAGGTCGAGCAGATCGCAGGCCCCGCGACCGCGCGGGTCCGCGATGTGCGCGTGGCCCCGGACGGCGCGATCTGGTTTCTGTCGGTGAACACCGACACGCTCTACCGGATGGCCCCGGCCGGGCGCTGAGAGGCCGCACAGCCGACGCCGTCACCATTCGGCGAAGGCCGGCAAACGCGACCGGCGGGCCGGATGCGCGAAGCGACCCGTTCAGACCAATGAGGGCAACCAGAGCACGATGCCGGGAAACGCGATGAGCACGGCCACTGTGGCCACATCCGCGCCGAAGAAGGGCGTGGCGCCCCGGAACACATCCTGAACGCTGATCGGAAGCTTGCTGTCCTGTGCGACGCCCGCGACCACGAAACAGTTCAACCCGATGGGCGGCGTTATCAGACATAACTCTGCCATTTTGACAACGATGATGCCGAACCAGATGGCGCATTCCTCCGATGTCATCCCGAAGGCGGACATCTCGCGGGTGACATCGGGGCCGCCATTAAGCGCGATGATCGCGGGGAACGTCACCGGGAGGGTCAGGATGAGCATGCCGATCGCATCCATGAACATCCCGAGGATCACATAGGCGCCGAGGATCATCAGCAAGACGAGATAGGGCGACATCTCGAGGCCCGAGATGAAGGCCGCGAACTGATCGGGCAATTGCGCGAAACCGAGGAAGCGCACATAGATCAGAACGCCCCAGATCATCGCGAAGATCATCGCGGTGAGCTTGGCCGCCTCCATCAGCGCGGAGCGCAGCTGACCCCATTTCATGCCCTTCCAGAGCGCCATGATCAGGACGACGAATGCGCCAAGCGCGCCGGCCTCGGTCGGTGTGGCCCATGCGCCGTCCTCGCCGCGGTAGTAGATCGAAAAGATGATGATGAAGACGACGAAGAGGATCGGGATCGCGCCCGGCAGAGAGGCGAACCGCTCGCCCCAGGTGAAGCCGGTGACGGGTGGCCCCAGATTCTTGCGGGTCTTGGCAAGCCCGATGACCAGCCCGGCATAGATGAGCGCAGAGACCATGCCGGGGATGAAGCCCGCCAGCAGGAGCTTGCCCACGCTTTGCTCCACGATGATCGCGTAGATGACAAGGATGGCGGAGGGCGGGATCAGCGAGGCAAGCGTGCCGCCCGCGGCGACCACGCCCGCCGCAAAGGCCTTGTCGTAGTTCATCTTCAGCATCTCGGGGATGGCGATCCGCGCGAAGACGGCCGAGGTGGCGACCGATGCCCCGGAGACGGCGGCGAACCCGGCGGTTGCAAACACCGTCGCGACGCCCAGCCCGCCCGGAAGCCATCCGACCCATCGTTTGGCGGCTTCGAACAGGGCCCGTGTCAACCCGGCGTAATAGGCCAGGTAGCCGATCAGAATGAAGGTCGGGATCAGGCTGAGCGCATAGCCCGTGGATTTGGAATGGGGGACCTGACCTGCCAGTTTGATTGCCGTCACGAGACCCCGGTCGAAGCCCTGTCGCTGCATGAAATAGATGCACAGGCCAAGCATGCCGACAAAGGCCGCGGCAAAGGCGACGCGAACGCCGATCAGGACCAGAACCAGCAGAAGAGCGGAGAGCCAGAGCGAAACGGTGAAGATGTCGACGCCATCGAGGAGGGCGCGCATGTCAAGGATGCTGTCCAATTCAGAGGGCCTTTCCGGGCGTGCGCGCGGCCTTTGCGTATGTCTGACCGGAGGGGTAGGTCACGTATCATCCTCCCGTCCGCTGACGGTCCGGGCTTCCCGTGTCGCCTGGCTCATCGGATCGTCGGGCAGGGGTACGGCGACGGGTTTATCCTCGCCCGTCCGAAGCGCCCGCCAGTAGCCCCAGAGCTGCAGGACCAGCCGGAGCCACAGAATGGCCAGCGCAACGGGCACGATAAGCTTGGCGGGCCAGAGCGGTAGGCTGATATCGATGGAGCTGTCGCGGGAGAAATTCGGCGCGTTCAGGTCGAAGCTGCGCTGGAAGTGAAACCATGTGCCATAGACCAGTGCAGTGGTCACGATCAGCATGAACAGGATCGAGATCCATTCGGCGAACCACAGGATGCGCCCGTGCAGGCGGGAGACGACGATATCCATCCGGATGTGCCCCCCCTCGCGCTGGCAATAGGCGAGCCCCAGAAACGCGAAGAGCGCCATGAGCTGTTCCGTCCAGTCCACGTAGCCCGGCACCGGCGCATTGAAGATCTTGCGGCCGAAGACGTTCCACACCGCCATCAGGACCAGCAGGAAAATCACGATCCCGCCAACCAGATTAAGGCTGCTTTCCAGCTTCAGAAGTGCGCGGTCCAGCCGCGAAAGCGTGCTGTCGTCGGTCAGAACCGCAGAGGAGCTTGACATGTCCGGGAGCCCGTCAATGAGAGGCGGCCCCAGAGAAACGTCTCGGAGCCGCCCGGTGTGTCAGTTGCCGGCGCGATGCTCGGCAAGCGTCGTCTGCACGAGATCGTAAAGTTCCTGCGCGGGCAGGCCCTGCGACGACATCTGTTCGATCCATGCGGCATGGATGGGGGCCGCGTTTTCCGCAAGGGAGGACAACTCTTCATCGGGGATCGTGATCCGCTCGACGCCGCGTTCCTCCAGCACCGCATCCCACCGCTGCAGCAGTTCGGCGTAATTGTCGAGATAGTGCTGGATCGCCCCATCCACCGCCGCGTCGAGGGCCGCGCGATGGTCCTCGGGCAGCGCATCATAGGCGTCGGTGTTGACCACGATCGGGCAGTTCACCGTGCCGGGGTTCAGGTTTTCCGTCCACCAGTCGGCGATGTCGATCGTCCGGAAGCTGAGATGCGCGTGTTGCGCGAAGGCGACCGTGTCGACCACGCCCCCCTCCATCGCGTTGTAGGCCTCCGACGAGGTGACCGAGGTGGGCACGGCACCGACGCTTTCCATCAATTCGCCTATGCCGCCGGTGGCGCGCACGCGCATCCCCTCGAACTCGGCAAGGCTGTCGCGCGGCTCGCCGGTGCCGACGAGATTGTATTGCGGCATGGGCGAGGTCATCAGCAGGCGCGCATTCCAGCGGCCCAGATCGGCCTGCGTGGCGGGATGATTGTAAACCGCGTGGCTGACGGCGACCTCCTCCTCCAGGGTGGAGACGCCCAGGAAGGGCAGTTCCAGAACCGTGATGGAGGGATTCTTGTCGCGATGGTAACCGGCGCAGAACTGCGCCATCTCGAACGCGCCGATCGAGATCCCGTCGAGATTTTCGCGGTTGTCGCTGAGCCCGCCATAGGAAATGTTCATGGTGAACTCGCCGCCCGTGGCCTCGGCCACGGCATCGGCCAGATGATGCACATGCTCGGTGAAGGCGCGGCGCTGCCCCCAGAGCGAGACATTCCATTCCGTGGCCAGCGCTTCGCCCACGAAGGAGAGTGAAAGAACAGCCCCAATGGCCGTTGTCGTCAGATGTTTCATGGATACCTCCCTTTTGCAGGCCTCAAGCGGACCCGCTTGGTTGCAAAGTTAGACAGGCCCGGGAGGTATTGCCAAGGAAAAATGTCAGAATTGGTGAGTTATCATGACCGGTTTTGCCAGAAAATGCTCTTCCAGATTGTCGCCGGGGCCGATCCGGTCCACGACGGCGAACAGGCCCGGGGCATGCAGCGGGGTGAGAACGCCATGCCATGTGCCGGCGTGCAGATTGATACCCTGGCCCGGCGTGGTCAAAAATGCGAGCGGCGTCCCGGGCCGCCCGTCGGCATCGGGCGCGACGGTCACCAGAAACGGATATTCGGTCATCGGCAGGAACGCCTGAGAGCCGAGCGGGTGGCGCTCCAGCAGATCGAGCGTATAGGGCAGGGTGCGCGGCTCGGCCCGGAACAGGCTGATCCCGGCACGCCCATCGGCGAAGGACAGGCGCGCGCGATCGTGAAACCGGCCACAGAGGCCCTGATTGATCAGCCTGTCGGGCGGGCCCTTGGCCTCCAGCACGTCGCCGAATGGGGCGAAGGCGGCGGCGGTGAGGGGCTGCGCCGCGATCCGGGCCGGGCCGGTCATCGCAGCGTCAGCTTCGGATGTCGGTTAACATCCTTGTAGAGCAGATAGCGGAACCGCCCCGGCCCCCCGGCATAGCAGGCCTGTGGACAAAATGCCCGCAGCCACATGAAATCCCCCGCCTCGACCTCAACCCAGGTCTGGTTCAGTAGGTAGACGGCCTTGCCCTCCAGAACGTAGAGCCCGTGTTCCATCACATGGGTTTCGGGGAAGGGGATGGAGCCGCCGGGCGCGAAGGTCACGATGTTCACATGCATGTCGTGGCGCAGATCGTCCGCGGCAACGAAGCGTTGCGTGCCCCATGTGGCGCCTGTGTCGGGCATATAGGCAATCGGTACCTCCGCCTCGTGGGTCACGAAGGGCTCGGGCGCGGCAAGGCCCGGCGCCGGTTCATAGGCCTTGCGGATCCAGTGGAAGGTTGCGGGTGCCGTGCCGGGGTTGGCGATCCGCCATTCGCAGCCCGCGGGCAGATAGGCATATCCGCCGGGCGAAAGATCATGGACGGTGCCGGCGATCGTGAGCCGAAGATCGCCGGAGGTCACGAAGATCACCGCCTGGCCGGTCTTGTCGGGCTCGGGGCTGTCGCTGCCGCCGCCGGGGGCAAGCTCGACGATCAGTTGCGCGAAAGTTTCCGCAAATCCGGTCAGGGGCCGGGCAAGGACCCAGGCGCGCGCTCCGCTCCATCCCGGCAGGGCCGAGGTCACGATATCGCGCATCACCCCGCGCGGGATCACCGCAAAGCTTTCGTGGAATTGCGCCCGGGTTGTGGCGAGCGCGGTCTGCGGCGGCAACCCGCCTTGGGGCGTGGCATAGCTGGTCATGGCAAAAGCGCTTTCAGGCGGTGCAGGGCGATCCGTTCGACCTGATGACAGGCCTCGGAAAACTCGGTTTCGGTGTCATTGTGCAGGCGTCGGTCGAACGCGGTCATGATGGTGGTTTTCGTGTGGTCGCGCACCGCGATGATAAACGGAAACCCGTGTTTCGCCACATAGGCGGTATTCAGTCGGGTGAAGACTTCATGCTCCTTGGCGGTTAGGGCATCCAGACCCGCGCTCGCCTGTTCGGCGGTGCTGTCTTCGGTCAGCCGCTTCGCCGTCGCCAGCTTGCCCGCCAGATCCGGATGCGCCTTGAGCACCGAAAGGCGCGCGTCGGGGGAGGCGCTGCGGAAGGCGCGGGCCATCGCATTGGCCAGGCCCGCCGCCGTGTCATGCGCCGGCCCAAGCTCCAAGGCGAATGCGCGTTCGGCAACCCAGGGCGAATGCTCGAATACCGATCCGTAAGCTTTTATGAATGTGTCTTTATCCATCTTCGAGGGTCGTGGGAGATCGGCCACGGGCGGGCAGGTTTCCGCCCAGTGCGTAGCGATATCGATCCGCCGCGCGAACCAGACATCCGTATGCCGCATCGCATGATCCAGAAACCGTTTCAGCGCCATGATCCGCCCGGGCCGGCCGATCAGCCGGCAATGCAGACCGATAGACATCATCTTGGGCGCGCCGGCCTGGCCTTCGCTGTAAAGCGCATCGAAAGTATCGCATAGATAGCGTTCGAACTGGTCGCCGGCGTTGAAGCCCTGCGGCGTGGCAAACCGCATGTCATTAGCGTCCAATGTATAGGGCACGATCAACTGGGCCCTTTCGCCAAAGCGCGTCCAATATGGCAGGTCGTCCGCATAGCTGTCGGCGACATAGGCAAATCCGCCATCCTCCGCCGCCAGCCGCACCGTGTTTTCCGAACAGCGGCCGGTATACCACCCGCTTGGGCGCGCGCCGGTCACCTCGGTATGCAGCCGGATCGCCTCGGCCATGTGGGCCGCTTCAACGTCGGGCGGGAAATCCTTGTAATCTATCCATTTAAGCCCGTGAGATGCGATCTCCCATTGGGCCTCGAGCATGGCGGCAACCTGTTCGGGCGACCTGGCGAGCGCCGTCGCCACACCATAAATGGTGATCGGGATATCCAACCCGGTGAATAGCCGGTGCAACCGCCAGAACCCCGCGCGAGCCCCGTATTCATAAATCGACTCCATGTTCCAGTGGCGCTGCCCGGGCCAGGACGCGGCGCCGACGATCTCGGACAGAAACGCCTCAGACCCGGCATCGCCGTGAAGCAGGTTGTTTTCGCCGCCTTCTTCGTAGTTCAGCACGATCTGAACGGCGATTTTCGCCCCGCTCGGCCAGCGGGGGTCTGGCGTGTCGGCGCCATAACCGCGCATGTCGCGCGGATAACGGGGTGGGGTGCTCGCCATTGGTGCCCTCAAATGTCGCAGATGCCCACGAATTACGCCGCAAAACCGGAAAAGGGCAAGGGGCGCACCGGATCGCGGCTTGCACATCGGAGGCAAAACGTCCGAAATGCCCGCAAAACACTCAAAGGAGGGACTATGGCCGAGGGATTTTTGACCACCCATGTGCTGGACACCGCGCGTGGTCGCCCGGCTGAGGGCGTGGTGATCCGGCTTTACCGACTGTCAGGCGGTGATGGCGAGATGATCGCGGATGCGGTCACGAATGCCGATGGCCGGACAGAGATGCCGATCCTTTCGACCGGGGATTTTCAGACCGGCCGTTACGAGCTGGTGTTCCATGTCGGCGACTATCTGCGTGAAACAGGGCAGGCTGCGGCGGAGCCCCTGTTTCTGGACGACGTGCCGATCCGCTTCGGCATGTCCGAGCAGAGCCACTACCACGTTCCGCTGTTGATCTCTCCCCATGGCTATTCCACCTACAGGGGCAGCTAGATGGATCAGACCATCCTTCTTCACTGGGTCGAATTTGCGGTCCGATGGCTGCATGTGATCACCGCGATCGCGTGGATCGGTTCCAGTTTCTATTTCATTGCGCTTGATCTTGGCCTGAGACGGGACCCGAAACCGGCCAGCGGCGCGGATGGAGACGAATGGCAGGTCCATGGCGGCGGCTTCTACCATATCCAGAAATACATGGTGGCGCCCGCCGAAATGCCGGATCATCTGGTCTGGTTCAAATGGGAAAGCTATGCCACATGGCTGTCGGGTGTGGCGCTTCTGGCCGTTGTCTACTGGCTGGGAGCGGAGCTTTTTCTGATCGATTACAATGTGATGGATCTGACGACCTGGCAGGCCGTTCTGATATCGGCCGGCTCTCTGATCGTCGGGTGGGTGATCTACGATCTGCTCTGCAAATCGCCGCTCGGGCAGAATCCGACGGCGCTCATGCTGCTTCTGTTTCTTTTGCTCGTCGTCATGGCATGGGGATACACACAAGTGTTTTCCGGTCGGGCCGCCTTGCTGCATCTGGGGGCATTCACCGCGACGATCATGACCGCGAATGTGGCGATGATCATCATTCCGAACCAGAAAATCGTTGTCCGCGATCTGAAGGCGGGCCGTACGCCGGACGCAAAGTACGGGCAGATCGCCAAGCTGCGCTCGACCCATAACAACTACCTCACGCTGCCAGTCATTTTTCTGATGCTGTCGAACCACTATCCCCTGGCATTTGCGTCGGAGTACAACTGGATTATCGCAAGCCTTGTGTTCCTCATGGGGGTCACGATCCGGCATTTCTTCAACACGATGCACGCCAAGGGGGACATGCTTTGGTGGACATGGGGCGCCACGGCGGCGATTTTCGTTGCCATCGTCTGGCTGTCGATCCTGCCGCTGTCCCGTGACGAACCGCTGGAGGAAGCCCGGTTGTCGCCGGTGTCGGAACGGTTCGCAGCCCATGCGGAGTTTGGCGATGTGGCGAACATTGTCCTGGGTCGCTGCTCCATGTGCCATGGGGCGGAGGTTTACTGGGACGGTATCGCAACCGCGCCGCGCGGTGTGTATCTGGACAGTGACGCGGCCATCGCGGCCAATGCCAGAGCGATCTATCTGCAGTCGGGTGTGACCCATGCGATGCCGCCCGGAAATCTCAGCTTCATGGAAGAGACCGAGCGAGCGGCGATCCGGAACTGGTATCGTTCGGTCACAGGCGGTGCGTTGTAGCGCAGTCGAAGGGAAGAGATATGCCGGCGCCAAAAAACAAATTGAAATCAGCGATCAACGCAGGGACGTTGCAACGCGGTCTCTGGCTGAACCTCGGGTCCGATCTGGCCACGGAAATCGCCGGGCTGGCCGGGTTCGACTGGTGCCTGATCGATGCGGAGCATGCGCCGTTCGATCCCGGCACGATCCGCAGCCAGTTGATCGCGCTGGCCGGAACCGGCACGGCGCCGGTGGTCCGTGTGCCCATCAACCGCGACTGGGTGCTGAAACAGGTGCTAGATCTGGGCGTGCAGACGGTTCTTGTTCCGATGGTGGATACCGCGGCGCAGGCTCACGCCGCGGTGCGCGCCTGCCGCTATCCGCCTGAAGGTGTGCGCGGTTTGGGGGCGGGTGTGGCGCGCGCGGGTGGCTTCGGCGCCGTTCCAGACTATGCCGGCACCGCAAATGACGAAATCTGCGTGCTCGTTCAGGCCGAAAGCAGGGCGGCGCTGGAGAATCTCGATGCAATCTGCGCGGTGGATGGCGTGGATGGTGTATTCATCGGCCCCGCCGATTTGGCGGCCGATATGGGGTTTCGTGACGATCTGGACAATCCGGCAGTTCTGGAGGCAGTCGACGCCGCGATCGCTACCATCCTCAGGCATGGCAGATCGGCCGGGATCATCAGCTTTTCGTCTGAGATGCGGGCCCATTACAAGCGCCTCGGCGTGACGTTTCTGGGCGTGGGCAGCGAGGCTGTCGTGCTTTCCGCTGCATTGCGCGCCTTGGCGGCGGAGCGCTAGATGATCACACTCAGGCATGGCGATGCCACACTCGACTTTGATCCATCGGTCGGCAATATCCCGGTCTGGGACGTGACCGGCCGTCACCCGTTGCATGCGGCGCCATGGCGGGACGAGCCCGGGATTCAGGACGATCCCGCGCTGCCGCTCGTCAACAAACGTCTGGCGGGAGATTTCCTCTGTGCGCCCTTCGGCCGCGACGATCTGCAGGATGACCCGATCCATGGCCTGCCGGCCAACAGCCCGTGGGATCCGGTGGAGATCGGCGTGTCCCATGGACGTTTCCGCCTTCAGGCGACCGTGCGCGGCGCGGTGGTGGAAAAGGATCTGCGCCTGACCGGGCCGGTGCTCTACCAGACCCACAGGCTGACCGGCGGGGAGGGCCGTATCACGCTGGCCCATCATCCCATGAGCCGGATGGCGGGGGGCGGTCGGCTCAGCTTCTCGCCGAAGCGGATGGCCCTGACCGATCCGTCGCCGCAGGCGGCGGGCGCCAATCTCTGGGCGCTCAACCAGATGCAGCCCGATCTGCATCTCCCGCGGGAGGATGGCGGCGACTGGGATCTGCATCTTTATCCGGCGGGCCACGCGGTCGAGGATTTCGTAACGCTGGTCGAGGCTCGTGGCAGTCGCCTTGGCTGGACGGTGCTGATGCGGGTGGTCGAGGACGACATGCTCGTCATTTTGAAAGACCCGCGCGTGCTGCCGGTGACGATGCTCTGGATCTCCAATGGCGGCCGTGATTTCAGCCCGTGGAATGGCCGCCACAGGGGCGTCATCGGCATCGAAGACGGGATCGCGGCCGGGGGGATCGGGCTGGCCGCATCGTTGGCCGAAAACCGGCTGACGGCGATGGATGTGCCGACCGCGCTGACACTTGGGGGCAGCCATGTGATCCGCCATGCCATGGTTTCGCTGCCGCGCCCGCCCGGATGGGATCGCGTGGTCGCGCTGACCGTCGGCGCGGGCCTGTTGACCCTGACCGAGGCGTCGGGCGCGCATATCTCCGTGCCTTTCGATGACGGGTTCTTTCCGCCATGATTCTTGTCGATGCCGATGCCTGCCCGGTTAAGGAGGAGATCTACCGCGTTGCCTATCGCCACAAGATACCGGTTCGGCTGGTTGCCAATCAGTATCTGCGCCATCCTGATCACCCGCTGATTTCGATGCAGATGGTCTCAGACGCGTTCGATGCCGCCGATGATGCCATCGCCGAGGCGGCAGCGCCCGGCACTTTGGTGATCACCGCCGATATCCTTCTGGCGGAACGGTGCATTGCCGCGGGCGCTTCGGTGCTCAGCCCGAAGGGAGAGGCTTTTACCGCCAACAGCATCGGCACCCAGGTCGCCACGCGCGCGATCATGGCGGATCTGCGCGCCGGTATGGATGGGCAGGGTCTTGGTGGGCCTGCGCCGTTTTCCAAGGCGGATCGGTCGCGGTTTTTGAATGCGCTGGAGGTGGCGCTCCGCAAGCTGCCACACATATGAGCAAGGCACTGTGCCCCGAGGCGATATCGTCGATCGGAAGGGCCGCAGCACCTTTTCAAGACCGGGGCTATGGGGTAGGACGCGTCTCTTGGATCAGGAAACCAGTGTCATGAGCTTCACCCTTGCCATCGTCGGTCGCCCCAATGTCGGGAAATCAACGCTGTTCAATCGTCTGGTGGGCAAGCGTCTGGCTCTTGTCGACGATCAGCCCGGCGTGACGCGTGACCTTCGCGAGGGGGCGGCGCGGCTCGGCGATCTGCGGTTCACGGTGATCGACACCGCGGGCCTGGAGGAAGCGACCGATGACAGCCTGCAGGGCCGAATGCGGCGGCTGACGGAGCGGGCCGTTGATATGGCCGATGCCTGCCTGTTCCTCATCGATGGACGCGCGGGCGTCACCCCGGTTGACGAGGTGTTCGCCGAACTTCTGCGCAGGCGTGGAACGCAGGTGATCCTGGGTGTGAACAAGGCCGAAGGCCGTGTTGGTGAAAGCGGTGTGCTGGAAGCCTATGGGCTGGGTCTGGGCGAGCCGCTGGCCCTGTCAGCGGAGCACGGCGAGGGCATGGCCGAACTGGCGGTGATGCTGGCCCCGCTGATCGAGGCTGCCGAGGACGCCTCCGAAGAGGCCGAAACGGATGTCGATCTGGGTGAGGACGAAGATGAAGGTCGTGTCATAACGGCTGAAAAACCTTTGCAGATCGCGATTGTTGGGCGCCCCAATGCGGGCAAGTCCACGCTGATCAATCAGATCGTCGGCGAGGAGCGTCTGCTGACCGGCCCGGAGGCGGGGATCACGCGGGACAGCATCGCGGTGCCGTTCATTTG
The DNA here is from genome assembly GCF_003688285.1 of Rhodophyticola porphyridii. Lineage (GTDB taxonomy): Bacteria > Pseudomonadota > Alphaproteobacteria > Rhodobacterales > Rhodobacteraceae > Rhodophyticola > Rhodophyticola porphyridii. The sequence goes on along the minus strand of NZ_RCNT01000007.1, from coordinate 182,643 downwards.
GGACGGGGTGCCGATGAAGATCTTCGACACGGCGGGGATGCGGAAAAAGGCCCGGGTGCAGGAAAAGCTGGAGAAGCTCTCGGTCTCGGACGGGCTGCGCGCGGTGAAGTTTGCCGAGGTTGTCGTGGTGCTTCTGGATGCGGCGATCCCGTTCGAGCAGCAGGATCTACGCATTGCCGATCTTGCCGAGCGGGAGGGGCGCGCGGTTGTGCTTGCCGTCAATAAATGGGATCTCGAAGAGCACAGGCAGGACAAGCTGCGCGACCTGAAGGAGGCTTTCGAGCGCCTGCTGCCGCAGTTGCGCGGCGCACCGCTTGTGACCGTGTCGGCCAAGACCGGACGGGGGCTCGACAGGCTGCACGCGGCCATCCTCAAGGCCCATGACGTCTGGAACCGCCGCGTGCCGACGGCCACGCTGAACCGGTGGCTCACCGGGATGCTGGAAGCCCATCCGCCTCCGGCACCCGGCGGCCGCCGTATCAAGCTGCGCTACATGACTCAGGTCAAGACACGGCCACCCGGTTTCGTGGTGATGTGTTCGCTTCCGGAGAAGCTGCCGGAAAGCTATTCACGCTATCTTGTCAACGGGTTGCGAGAAAGCTTTGATATGCCCGGAACGCCGATCCGTCTGCATATGCGCAGCCAGGCCGCCGCGAACCCGTACAAGGATCGGAAGAAATCGACACCGTCCCGGCTGTCGAAACATGTCCGCTCCGGGGCGACGAAAAAGAGCTGATCCGGTTTCGGATCAGCTCTTTCTTGTGTCACGTATGTTCCATCACGTCCGGTGGGCGCACCCGGACGGAGCGTCGCTCAGGCGTTAGCTTCGCGGATCTTGTCGGCGGCCTCTTTGTCGTAGGAAACGCCTTCTTTCTCGAAAAGCTGGTCCAGCTCACCGGAGAGCGTCATCTCGGTGATGATGTCGCATCCGCCCACGAACTCGCCCTTGACGTAAAGCTGCGGGATGGTGGGCCAGTCGGAATACTCCTTGATGCCCTGACGGATTTCCTCATCGGCGAGCACATTCACATCTGAATACTCGACGCCCATGAAATTCAGCACCCCGGCCACACGGGAGGAAAACCCGCATTGCGGCATGGACTTGGTGCCCTTCATGAACAGCACGACATCGTTCGAGGTGACGGTCTCTTTGATCGTATCTTCAGCGCTCATCTCGTATTTCCTTTTATTCCGGGGCTTTGGTGGTCAAAGCCAAGGCGTGCAGCTCACCTGCCGAGCCATCCATCTTGCCCTTAAGGGCCGCATAGACGGCCCGTTGCTGCTGGACGCGATTCATGTCTCGGAAGCTTTCATCGATCACTTCGGCGGCAAAATGGGCACCGTCATCGCCGTGCACCTGGATGATTGCATTCGGAAAACTCTCTCGGATCAGAGCTTCGATATCATGCGCGGTAATGGCCATTGGCGATCCCTGACTGTTTCAGTTGTGAATGTAGATTGGCGGGGCAGACCGTGCAAGGCGGTCGCGATGGAAATGACACGACCCGGAGGCGATACGATCAATGCATGCGGCCGGCGCGATGCGGACGCCCGCCCGGGTCAGGCGAATACCCCGGCAAACGCGCCCCGGTAAAGCGTCGCAAGCTCCTCCAGCGGTGCCTCCGACCCGCCGAACCGGACCATCTCGCCGCCAAACCGGCCCACGGTCGTAAGCGGTATACCCGCCTGACCGGCCGCAACCATCAGCGCCTCGGCCTTGTCGAAGGAACAGGCGATCAGATATCGGGCCTGGTCCTCGCCGAACAATGTGGGCGTGTCGCCGGCTTCGAGCGTGACACCGACGCCCGCGGCCTCCGCCAGCTCGAACGCGGCCAATGCCAGCCCGCCATCCGAAAGATCGGTGCAGGCGTCGATCCATTCGCGATGGGTGCGGATGAAGTCTCCGTTTCGGCGTTCGGCCTCCAGGTCCACGGCCGGCGCATCGCCCTCCTCGCGGTGGAAAACCTCGGCCAGAATCGCCGATTGCCCCAGATGGCCGTATGTTTCGCCCAGAACGAGGGCCAGATGCCCGTCGCGCGGCAGCCCGTCGATCAGCTCATCGGCCGATGTCAGCAGGCCCACGGCCCCGATGGTGGGGGTGGGCAGGATGCCTTGACCGTCCGTTTCGTTGTAAAGCGAGACGTTGCCCGAGACGATCGGCATGCCCAGTGCGGCGCAGGCGGCCCCGATACCTTTGATCGCGCCCACGAACTGGCCCATGATCTCGGGCTTCTCGGGGTTGCCGAAATTCATGTTGTCGGTGGTGGCAAGCGGCAGCGCGCCGACCGCGGTCAGGTTGCGATAGGCTTCGGCCACGGCCTGCTTTCCGCCCTCCACCGGGTTGGCTTTGACGTAGCGGGGCGTCACGTCACTGGTGAAGGCAAGCGCCTTGTCGGTCCCGTGCACGCGAACCACGCCCGCGCCAAGGCCCGGATTGCGGATCGTATCGGCCATGACCATGGAATCGTATTGCTCGTAAACCCAGTGCTTGGCCGCGTAGTTCGGCGACGCGATCAGCGCGCGCAGCCCGTCAATCGGGTCGATTTCGGGGACGGGGGCCAATTTGCCGGGCGCCAGCGTTTCCACCCATGGCCGGTCGTATTCCGGCGCGGTGGAGGCCAGTTTCGACAGTGGCAGATCGGCCTTCACCGCATTGCCGTGCAGGATCAGAAACCGATCCTCGGCGATGGTTTCACCCACGACCGCGAAGTCGAGATCCCATTTCTCGAAAACGGCCTTGGCCTCCGCCTCAAGTTCCGGGTTCAGCACCATGAGCATGCGTTCCTGGCTTTCGCTCAGCATCATCTCATAGGCACTCATCGCGTCTTCGCGCACCGGCACTCGGTCCAGCTCCAACTTGATGCCAAGCCGCCCCTTGTCGCCCATTTCCACCGCCGAACAGGTCAGCCCGGCCGCGCCCATATCCTGGATCGAGATCACGGCCCCGGTCTGCATCAGCTCCAGACAGGCCTCCAGCAGGCGTTTTTCCGTGAACGGGTCGCCCACCTGCACGGTGGGGCGCTTTTCCTCGATCGTGTCGTCGAACTCGGCGGAGGCCATGGTTGCCCCGCCCACGCCATCCCGGCCGGTCTTGGCGCCCAGATAGACGACGGGCATCCCGACGCCCGAAGCCGCGGAATAGAAGATCTTGTCCGCATCGGCGAGACCGGCGGCGAAGGCATTGACCAGACAATTGCCGTTATAGGCGGGATGAAACCGCACCTCTCCGCCCACGGTGGGCACGCCGAAACAGTTGCCATAGCCGCCGATGCCCTCAACGACCCCGTGAACAAGCTGCCGGGTTTTCGGGTGGTCGGGGCTGCCGAAGCTGAGCGCGTTCATCGCCGCGATGGGGCGGGCGCCCATCGTGAAGACATCCCGCAGGATGCCACCCACGCCCGTGGCCGCCCCCTGATAGGGCTCGATATAGCTGGGGTGGTTGTGGCTCTCCATCTTGAAGACCACGGCCTGCCCGTCGCCGATATCGACGACGCCCGCATTCTCGCCCGGGCCGCAAATGACCTGCGGGCCTTCCGTCGGCAGGGTGCGCAGCCATTTCTTGGAGGATTTGTAGGAGCAATGTTCGTTCCACATCGCCGAAAAGATGCCAAGCTCGGTAAAGGATGGCTCGCGCCCGATGATCTCCAGAATACGGTCGTATTCCTCGGCGCTGAGTCCATGTTTGGCGATCAGGTCGGGCGTGATGGCCGGTTCTTGCATCTGGCGTGTGTCCCCCAAGACGTGTTTGCGCCTGTCTTTAGGCCAAGGGCAGGGAAGGGGGAAGGCCTATCCGGCGGCAATCGGGCGGGTAAAGATGACGCTGGTGGGCCGGTCGAAGCCCGGATGGCTACTGCTTCCGGACCGGCTGAAGCCCAGGGCGCGGAAGGTGGCATGGTTTTCGACGAGCTCGATACGGGTCTGAAGGCGGAGCGTCGTGCAGGTTCCGGCGGCCTTTCGCACGGCGGTGTCGATCAGGCGGCGGGCAAGGCCCCGCCGCGCATGATCGGGGTGAACCGCGAGTTTCGAAAGCCGGTAGACGGGCGGCGTGCCATGGCCAAAGAGGCAGGCAATTGGTGTGGTGCCCGCGCGGATCAGGAAAAGATCCTCCGTCTCGGCCTTGATCCGGAGCGTGTCGGGGGACATGGCCCTGAGCGAGGAGGGCGGATCGATCCGGCCCTCCATGGAACGGAAACTCAATCTCAGAAGCCCGTGGATCGCGGACCAGTCCACGGGGCTTTTCGGGTTCGTTTCCACATCGGGCGTATTCATCTGGCACCCCATTTGCAAAAAAAAGGCCGAGACGAATCTCGGCCAAAGTCCAACAGGGAGGTAGGGATAACGTCGATTGCTCTTCGCCATCCACTATTGCTCAATTAGTCAGCACTATGAGAACGATCAAGGGCTTTTGCGCCGCGCTGCCGCATTCCTGCTATGTCTGTGGCGCATAGCCCACAGATTACTGAGCGTCCGCCTCGGCGGAATCGCGCTTGCGCCGGCGATAGGCGATCACCTCTTCGGTGACGAAATCGCGGAACACCTCGATCCGTTTCGATTGGCGAAGCTCTTCGGGATAGGCCAGAAAAACAGGGACTTCGTTGCTTTCCACATCGGGCAGAACATGGACGAGCTCCGGGAAATCCTGTGCCAGATAATCGGGTAGCACCCCAATCCCCAGGTCGTGGATCACGCCCTGAAGAACACCGAAATAGTTATTGACCGTCAGAAAGCTCCCGATCTCGTGAGACATCAGCTCTCGGACAAGGGTGGCGCCTGCACTGACCTGCGCGCTTTGAGTGTTCTGGCTGATCAGGCGATGGGTGCCCATATCGTCCAGCGATTCCGGCGTTCCATTCGCCGCGAGATACCGGGGTGACGCATAAAGGCGCATATTGATCGTCATGAGACGGCGGCGGATAAGATCCGCCTGCGACGGTTCCTTCATCCGGATCGCCACATCGGCCTCGCGCATGGGAAGATCGAGCAGGCGCTCCTCCAGCATCAGGTCGATCTTCAGATGGGGATACTTAGCATATAGCTGTGGCAGGCGCGGGGCCAGCCAGAGTGACCCGAACCCGATCGTGGTCGTCACGCGCAACTCGCCGAACACTTCCTCTTCGCTGTCGCGGATACGGGCCGCCGCGGCATCCAGCCGTTTGGTCATGGAACGCGTGGCATCGAACAGAAGCTCACCCTGTTCGGTCAGAATCAGCCCCCGCGCATGGCGGTGGAACAGCGTCGTGTTCAGGCTTTCTTCCAGCGCGCGGATCTGCCGGCTGACGGCCGATTGGCTGAGATGCAGCGCGTCGCCCGCATGTGTCAGGCTGCCAGCATCCGCCACGGCGTGGAAAATCCGCAGCTTGTCCCAGTCCATCTGACCCGTCTCCCGGTTGCGTGTTTGCGCCAACATGAATGCGCTGGCAGAGACATAGACGCTTGGCGAACTCTTGCAACCAACAACTGAATCGGCGGCAAAAAGAAAACAGTTTTCAGGTCAGTACTTTTGACCTATACTTGTTGCAACCGCATCGTTTTCTGGGGGGAGCATCGCATGGGAATCCGACAGGTCTCGTTGGAGGATCGGTTCGATCTGAGCAAATCGCCGGTCCTGCTGAATGGCACGCAGGCGCTTGTCCGTCTGATGATCGCTCAGAAGGCGCGCGACAGGGCCGCGGGGCTGAATACCGGCGGGTATGTGACGGGCTATCGCGGCTCTCCGCTCGGCGCAGTCGACCTGCAGATGGCGCGCTCGAAGAAACATCTCGAAGCGTCCGATATTCTGTTTCAACCCGGTCTGAACGAAGACCTTGCCGCAACCGCGCTCTGGGGCAGCCAGCAGGCCGAACTGCGCGGCGAGGGCAAGTATGACGGCGTCTTTGGCCTGTGGTACGGCAAGGGCCCCGGCGTCGACCGGTCCGGCGATGCGATGCGCCATGTGAACATGGCCGGCACCTCGCAGCATGGTGGTGTGCTGATGGCGATGGGGGATGACCATACGGGCGAAAGCTCCACCACCTGTCACCAGTCGGACTGGGCGCTTGTCGATGTGCATATGCCGGTGCTGAGCCCCGCGGGTGTCCAGGAGATCCTAGACTTCGGGCATTACGGCTTTGCGCTCAGCCGGTTTGCCGGGGTCTGGGTCGGCCTGAAGGTGATGAAGGATACGGTGGAGGCGACGGGCGTGGTGGATGGCCGTCCGGACCGGATGCAGTTCGTGACTCCGGAATTCGAGATGCCGCCGGGGGGCCTGAATATCCGGCTGAACGATCACTGGATCGATCAGGAAAAGCGGCTTCTGGAATACAAACGCTTCGCGGCGGAGGCGTTCTCCCATGTGAACGGCATGGACAAGCGCGTGCTTGGCAAGCCAGGCGCGAAAATCGGCTTCGTGGCAGCGGGCAAGAACTGGCTGGATCTTGTCCATGCGCTTGAGCTTCTGGGTATCGATCACGCCGAGGCGGAGCGCCTTGGCGTCACCACTTACAAGGTGGGACAGACATGGCCGATGGACATGAAGGGGCTGCATGATTGGGCCGAGGGGCTGGATCTGATCGTGGTGGTCGAGGAAAAGCGCAAACTGATCGAGGTGCAGGTCAAGGAAGCGATCTTCGACGACCGGCGCGGGCGCCGGGTCTACGGCTACAAGAAGGGTGGGGGCGGACCGATCCTGTTTCCGTCCCATTACGCACTCGACCCGCTGGATATTGCTGAGAAACTGGGCAACATCCTGATCGAGGAAGGCCGCCGCACGGACCGCATCGAGGCCGGCATTGCCAATATCATCGAAGCGCGCCGGGCTGACAACGCTCCTGATCTGGCGCAGCGCACACCCTGGTTCTGTTCGGGCTGCCCGCATAACACGTCGACCAAGGTGCCCGACGGATCCCGCGCGGGGGCCGGGATCGGCTGCCATGTGATGGCGCTCTGGATGGACCGCTCCACCGAAGGCTACACCCATATGGGCGCCGAGGGCGTGAACTGGGTGGGCGAGGCGCCGTTTTCCACCCGACCCCACGTGTTCCAGAACCTGGGCGAAGGCACCTACAACCATTCCGGCATTCTGGCGATCCGCGCCGCCTTGGCGGCGAAGACCAACATCACATACAAGATCCTCTACAACGACGCGGTCGCGATGACCGGCGGGCAGGACAACGAAGGCGATTTGAGCCCGCAGCAGATCGCCCATGAGCTGGTCGCGATGGGCGTGAAGGAGATCGCGCTTGTCTACGACCCCAAGGAAGACATTGATTTTTCCGGCTTTCCAAAGGGCCTGCCCAGGTATCCGCGGGACGAGCTGATGAATGTGCAGAACCGGATGAAAGGGGTCGAAGGCGTCTCGGCGATCATTTTTATCCAGACCTGTGCCGCCGAAAAACGCCGCCGCCGCAAGCGCGGCACCTTTCCCGATATCGACAAGCGTGTCTTCATCAATACCGATGTCTGCGAGGGCTGCGGCGATTGCGGGGTACAGTCCAACTGTGTCTCGATCGTCCCGGTGGAAACCGAACTGGGCCGGAAGCGGGCGATCGATCAATCCACCTGCAACAAGGATTTCAGTTGCGTCAAAGGCTTCTGCCCGTCCTTTGTGACCGTGCAGGGGGCGAAGGTGAAGAAACAGGCCACCGCCGAGGTCGATGTGGGCACCCTGCCGATGCCCGATCTGCCCGAGATCGAGGGAACCCATAACATCGTGGTCACCGGCGTGGGAGGCACTGGGGTCGTTACCATCGGGGCCGTGATGGCGCAGGCCGCGCAGATCGACGGCAAGGGCGCCGGCATGATCGAGATGGCGGGGCTGGCCCAGAAAGGAGGCGCGGTTCACATCCATCTGCGGCTGGCGGAACGGCCCGAGGATATCAGCGCGATCCGCGTCGCAACCGGGGAAGCCCATGCCATCATCGGTGGGGATCTGGTTGTCTCGGCCGGCGCGAAAACGCTTGGGCTGATGACGACCGGGCGCACGGGGGCCGCGGTCAACAGCCATGAAATCACCACGGGCGACTTCACTCTGAATACGGAATTCCGTATTCCGGGCAAAGATCTGCAGGTCGCTCTTCAAGCACGCCTTCGCGAGCGCCTGAGCCTGTTCGACGCGACCGAACTGGCCCGTGTTCTGATGGGGGATTCGATCTATTCCAACATGATCACCTTCGGGGCGGCGTGGCAGATGGGGCTGGTGCCGCTGAGCCATGAGGCCATCTTGCGGGCGATCGAGTTGAACGGCGCGGCGGTGGAGCGCAACAAACGCGCGTTCGAGCTTGGCCGTTGGGCGCATCTGAACCCCGCCGATGTGGCCGCGCTGCACGGGCCCAACGTGATCGACAAGCCGAAAACCCTTGAGGAAAAGATCACGTTTCGCGCCGATCATCTCACCAGCTATCAGAATGCGAGACTGGCAAGGCGCTATCGCCAGCGCGTCGACCCCATCTCCGATCCGCGCCTGAAGGAGGCGGTCGCAAAAGGGTATCACAAGCTACTGGCCTACAAGGACGAGTTCGAGGTCGCGCGCCTGCATCTGGACACGGAGGCCAAGCTGCGCGCCGAATTCGACGGCGATCTGAAGCTGACCTATCACCTGGCCCCGCCTTTGTTGCCGGGCAAGGATGCGCAGGGCCGCCCGAAGAAGCGGGAATTCGGCAGCTGGATCGCCACAAGCTACAAGATCCTCGCCAGGATGAAGCCGCTTCGCGGGACCCCGTTCAACCCGTTCGGATACACCGCAGAGCGCCGGATGGAGCGCGCGCTGATCCGGGAATACGAGCGTGACATGGACGAGGTGCTGGCGAGCGTGACACCCCGGACACTGGACATTGCGGTGGCCCTGGCGGAGTTGCCGCTCCAGATCCGCGGATTTGGTCCGGTCAAGGAGAAGAACGCCGAAAAGGCCGCTCGTCAGCGCGACGACCTCCTGAGCGCGTTCCGGAACGGTGGCACGCCGATGGCGGAAGCGGCGGAGTAGAGGCGACCGGCGGGCTGTCGGCGCAGTCTCCCGCATCCGACGCGGGCGGATCTGCCGCTATTGATCCGGCGCGATGAGGCCCAGCCCGCGGAGATAGATGCCGATCCCGGATTCAAGAAGATCTTCGGGCGGGAAGGGCGCATTGCCGCCGGGCCGTCCGCGGGCGAACAACTCCACAACCCCATGGCTGAGCGCCCAGATATGTGCGCTGAACATTGAGGGCGGGGGACGTTTCTCAGGCGGGATATGCTCCGACAACGCCTCCGCCGCGCGTTCAAGAACCTCGCGGGACTTGGCGGCGGCGGCGGCCAGCTCGTGGGTTTCATTGGCCGACAAACCGCTTTCGAACATCGCCATGTAATGGCCGGGATACTTGCGGGCAAAGGCGAGATACGCCCGGCCCGTCGCCTCGAACGCGGCGAGAGCCGAGGGTTTGCCCTCGTTGAAGGCAAAGGTCATCAGGTCTGCGAAGATCTCGTGCCCCTGGCGCGCACCCTCGGCGATCAGGTCTTCGCGCCCCTCGAAATGGCGATAGACGGCCGCCGGCGTCACGCCCGCGTTCTTCGCGGCCTCGGACAGGGTCCAGCCATTCGGGCCCTTCTGCTCGATCAGAACAAGCGCGGCTTCAACCAGCGCTTGGCGCAGGTTGCCGTGATGATACCCGCGTTTAGGCATAGGCGCGGTCGGCCCACATTTCCGGCCCGCCACAGATGGCCGGGTCTGGGCGGTCCACCACCTTGTCCTTGCGTCCGTCATAGGGCAGATCGATCAGCACGCGGCGGATGACGGCCAGCCGCGCGCGCCGCTTGTCGTCCGAACGGACGACGGTCCAGGGGGCATCGGCGGTGTGTCCAAGGCTGAGCGTCTGGCCGATGGCATCCGAATAATCATCCCATTTCCTCAGCCCCTCGACATCGATCCAGCTCAGTTTCCACTGTTTCAAGGGGTCTTTCTCGCGGTCGAGGAACCGCCGCAACTGTTCCGCACGGCCAACATTCAGCCAGATCTTCACAAGATGGATGCCATCGGCCACCAGCATCTGCTCGAAATCGGGCAACTGGTGAAAGAAAGCATCCCGTTGATCGGGCGTGCAAAAGCCGAACACGTGCTCGACCACGCCGCGATTGTACCAGCTGCGATCGAACAGCCTGATCTCACCCGCGGCTGGTAAATGGTGGATATAGCGTTGAAAATACCATTGGCTGGCTTCCCGGTCGGTGGGCTTCGACAGCGCGACCACACTGGCAACACGGGGGTTCAGGTTTTCACGGACGCGTTTGATCGACCCGCCCTTGCCGGCCGCATCGCGCCCTTCGAACACCACCGCCACCCGTCTGCCGGTGTCGCGGATCCAGGCGTGGCACTTCACCAGCTCGATCTGCAACGCCTTCAACTGCGTCTCGTAGTCGTCCCTGTCCATACGGGTGCGGTAGGGGTAGGTCGGGTCCAGGATCTCATCCTTATGGGCTGCGTCAATCGCCAGCCGAACCGCCTCGGGGGCGGCTTCACGGTAGAACTGGGTGATGGCGCCGTCGAAGGGTTTGCTCATGCGCCGCCTCGTTTTTGTTGTCTCTCAAACGGTAATATGGCCCCCGGAGGGGCTTAGCGCAATCCGGCGCGGGTTGCCACACGGTCAATTGCATCCAGTGTCGCCATGGGGTCGGCGTGGTGTGGCATATGTCCGACCCCCTCCAGAACGGTGAGATTGGCGCCGGGCACCTGCGCGGCAAGGGGTATCGAATGCACGTTCAGCGGCACCGTGTCGTCAGCGCTTCCGTGGATCATCTCCAGGGGGATATCGAGTGTCTCATATCTGGGGGCCATGGCCGTGACATGTTCCAGAAGGTCGTTCACCTGCCGTGCATTGGCGCGCAGGACCGAGCTTTGCAGGGTCAGCTCCGGGCGGATATGGCTGCCGTATCCATCCGGTACCGGGTCCGGCGCGAAAATGCGCTCTATCACGTTCATCGCAGCGCGGCGGGGCGTGAGATTGGCGATCAGCGGCACCGCCGTCACGCCGCCCAGGGCCGAGCCCGTGATCCTATAATATGCGCCAAGGCCCCCCTCCCAAGGCTGGGTGGCACCCGCGAGCAGGACAATGCCCGCCGCCTGATCGGGGTGGTTCAGCGCCCATGCCATGGCCACCGCGCCCCCATAGGAATGGCCGACGATCACCGCTTGTCCGACGCCGAGTTGCCCGGCGGCGACAGAGAGGAGGGCGGCCTGCTCTGCCGGGCTGTCATGCCCGCGGCCAAGCCCCTCCGACAGGCCGAGGCCGGGCCGGTCGAAAGCGATCACCGTGTAACGATCGGTCAGATCGGGCGCCAACTGAAAGGTGAAATCCCGCAGATTACCGCCCGCCCCGTGGAGCAGAATGACGGCCGGACCGCTGCCCGCCTGCCAGACATGGACCGAGCGGCCGGCCACCTCGATGATACGACTGTGCGGATCGCTCATCTCTGCACGGCCACATGCTGTGGCTGCCAGAAAGAACAGCAATAGCAGGCCATTACGTGCCGATCTTCGATAAATCAAAATCCGTGGTCTGATAAATCTCATTGATCCAGTTGCCATAGAGCAGATGCGCGTGGCTGCGCCAGCGATTGGTGGGTACGCGCGTGGGGTCGTCCTCGGGATAGTAGTTGACCGGCACGGCGATCGGGCTGCCGCCTTCCACATCCCGGTCGTACTCCTGTTTCAGCGTGGTGCTGTCATACTCCAGATGGTTGAAGATATAGAGCGCCCGGTGACCCGCGTCCTCCACCAGGCATGGGCCCACCTGATCGCTGCCAATCAAGGTGACGAGACCCGGCACCGCATCGACTTCCGCGGCGCGCATTTCCGTCCAGCGGGAGACGGGGATCAGCACGTCATCCGAAAATCCGCGCAGATAAGGGGAGGCCGGGGCCAGATTGCGATGCCGGTAGCAGCCGAATGCCTTGTCCGCCAGCATGTGCTTCCTGACGCCGTGGAAATGGTGGATCATCGCCATTCCACCCCAGCAAACGCCGAATGTCGAATGCACATGCGATTGGGTCCAGTCGAAAACCTTCTTCAACTCTTCCCAGTAAGTCACTTCTTCAAAAGGTAAATGTTCAATCGGCGCGCCGGTTATGATCAGCCCGTCGAACTTCTCGCCACTGTCCGCGACCTCCGCAAAGGGGCGGTAAAATTCCTCCATATGCTCGGCGGCCGTGGTCTTGGTCTGATGCTCGCTCATGCGGATCAGGCTCAGGTCGATCTGAAGCGGCGTGGCCCCGATAAGCCGGGCGAACTGCGTCTCGGTCTGGATCTTTCTGGGCATCAGGTTCAGAAGCCCGATCCTGAGCGGGCGGATATCCTGCCGCGCGGCGCGCCCTTCGCCCATCACCATCACGCCCTCACGTTCCAGTTGGGCGTAGGCGGGCAGGGTCTCTGGCAGGGTAATGGGCATCGGAACGGTCCTGAACGGCACGGGTCTGGGAAGGCTGGATTTAGGCCTTTTGCATTCGTCTGCCAAGGGCGGTCCCGATCAGCTCGACCGCATCCTGCCCGTCACGGACCCTGGCGATCTCGTTGGCACCCACCGTCACGCCCCAGTTTTCGGCCATCGCCCGATACAGCGGCGCGCGATGGGCAAGGGCCTTGGCGTAGGCGAAACGAACAAAGGCGTCCGGGTCAACGTCGTCAGGCAGGAGACTGTTTTCCTTGAGATATGCGTTCCACTGACCAATCAGGAAATCGGGTTGATAATACATCGGTTTCGGGGCCTGATCGAAGCGGCGTATCAGTTCGGCCGTGTGATCGGGGCTGCCCTCGATCCAGACCATCAGCGTGTTGGCCTGCAGCGCGCGCAAGACCTCGTCCGCCGGATCGGACGGGTCCACCACCTCGCAGATCGATCCGCCGGTGTCGCAGATGAAGTTTGGATAGCCGTAGAGATCGCGGGCGCGCGCGATGAAGCTGGGTGTGTCCAGAAGCGCGTTGATCTCCGCCCGGCGGTGCAGGGCCTGACGTCTCTGATACTCGTCCAACGGCAACCCGCCCATCGCGGGATTGCCCGGTTTGCCCAGGAAGGTCGACAGGGGGGCCAGATTATTGAAGGTGATGTTGGAGCCGATATAGATCGAGTCCGACCTCAGAAGCTCGGCCAGAAACGGCGTCTGCATCGCGATATGCTTCAGATTATCGGCGATGTGTTCGCCCATATAGGCGGTGCCGATGCGGTAGTCGACGGAGTAGTGAAACCAGTCTCCATCGGCGCGCAAGAGGCTGGCCAGCCTTGTTTTTCCAAGGCCGGACATCCCGAATACAAGCAGGTGTTTCTCGGGCGCGTCGAGCCAGGCCCGGGGTGTTTCGTAGATCAAACTCATCTGGGGTGTCCCGCTGGTGGAGATCTAACCCCTAGCGCGGGCGGGGCCTTTCTTCATCCAAAAATTCAGATGGGCGGTGATTTTCGGAAGATCTGTAGCGCGCGGCCATCAAGGATCAGCAGCCCGGTGGCCAGCAATGCAAAGCCCGCGAAGGCCGACGGGCCGAGCCGTTCTCCAAGCACCGCGGCACCAAGCAGGATCGCTACCGGCGGAATGAGAAGGGTAACGAGCATGGCGTTGCCGCTGCCTGCCATGGCAAGGATCCGGTAGTAGAGCAGGTAGGCGATGGCGGTGCCGAAGGCGGCGAAATAGCCGATAGCCGCAAAGGTGACCGGATCGGTCGGCATCTTGGGCGCTCCGTCGATCATCCATGCCAGCGGGACCATGACAAGCGAGGAGCCGGTGAGCATGCCGGCCGCGGCAACCTGTGGCGGCAGGCCCACCAGATGCACCCGCGCCCATGCCGCGGCAATGGCGTAGGACAATGTGCCTGCAACGACGGCCAGTTGGGCCATGCTGCGTATGTCGAAACCGGCGAGACTGTCGAACCCGATCGCCACGACGACACCGAAAAACGCTATGGTCACGCCAAGCCCGCGCCTGAGGGTCAGCCGTTCGTCCCGGAACACCATCGCTGCCACCAGCACACCGAAAACGGCTGTGCCTGCGTTGAAGATGGATGTCAGCCCGGTTTCGATGAACTGCTGCCCCCAGGCCATGAGGGAAAAGGGGATGATGTTGTTCAGAAGCCCCATGACAAGAAATGCACCCCAGATACGCGGGCTGCGTGGCACGGTCAGGCCCCGCCATATCACATAGGCCCAAAGCAGCAGGCAGGCCCAGAACACACGATGGGCGACCAGCGTCATGACCGGCATTTCGGACAGTGCGAGCTTGATGGAAAGGAAAGAGGCCCCCCAGATCCCGCCCAGAAGCGCCATTTCTGCCCAGGCGCGGTGGCTGACAACGAGTGATCGGGTAGTGCTGGCTGACTTTGTCATGCGGTCGGTCTAGCCGCCTGCTGCGCTGCCGACGACCCGATTCATGCACGAAAAACCCGCGCGACGAAAAACGACGCGCGGGTGAGATCTTTGATCCGCAAGGATCAGAAGCGGAAGCCAACCCGCAGTCCGACCGCGACCACCTCGTTGTCTTCGAAGCTCAGGGGGCCAAGAGCACTGTTGACGATCTGATCGCCGGGCATGCCGTATGTAACGCCGCCTGACACTGTAATAGCGTCTTGCTCGTACTGGCCGGCAAGAGTGATCGAATTCAGGCCGGTTGTCGGGGAAAGCGCGGTATCGCTTGGCGTTGTGCCCGATGTCCGATGCGTATACGCAATCGAGCCGGACCAGTTTTCATTGAAGCGGCGTCCGACACCGATCGTGTAGGTGGTGCTGTCGGACGTGAAATTCACATATCGCCCCGCGCCAGGTGTGGTGACGTTGAAACCGTCCCAAAACGCATGTCGGATCGAGCCGAACAGCAGTGTGTCTTCCGCGATGCCCGATTGAAACTCGAGGCTGATGCTTTCTGGAAACTCCACTTCGAAGGCCGTGTCTACGGTTACTGCAGCCACTCCGGTTTCCGGATTGACTGTAGCCTCGGTGCCCGTGAAGGATACGTCTATCGCGGAGTGATATGTCAGCGCAACGCGCAAGGCGATGTCGGGGATCTCATAGGCTGCTCCGACAAGGTAACCAAGGCCAGGCTCGCTCGACGAGGCGTTCAAATCCGAGAACGCCGGGGGGAGGGTTGGGGTTACGCGGGTATAAATCGTACCGGTGGAATCCAATGCGCGCAGACCGGCATGGACGCTGAAGCCATTGCCGAACTCATAGCGGCCGGTCACCGTCAGGGCCTGAGTCTCCACATTGGCGTTGCCGCCAAAAAACGGAAGACCGGCTGGTGCCGCAGTCGCGAACCCGGGATAACCGACCCCGGCGCCGAAGGGGTTATCGTAAATGACCGCAAACGAAAGCTGATCGTTCATGCGATGCAGGAATGCAAAACCAGGCAGCGTGTAGTCACGGAGCGGGTTGGGCAGAGAGGGTGTGTTGGCCTCGGGCATTACCCTGCCAAACGAGAGTTCGACGTAGTTTCCGGTCGGCCCGACGTCTTCGAACAGGACGCGCATGCTCTGATCGGTGCGGCTGATATCTGCACTGGCGATGGCGGTGCTGGCCAAAAGTGCTGCGCTGGCTGCGGCGATGTGTTTCATTGCTCTCCTCCCTGAGAGTAAATGTCCCTTTGGAAGAATGATACACGACACAAGCGGTTATCGGTCAAATATTCCCTGACGTAAGCGGCGTGCCACGTCATCCGTCGGGGCGGTGTTGTGTCAGAATTGCTACAGTTGTGCGGGTCGGCGTTGCGCGCGGCTCTCTGCAAGGATGTTCGCGTAATTGGCTGCGAAGATCAAAATCGCTCCAAGAAACACCGGCCATTCCAAGGGTTCGGCATAAAATGCCATACCCACAATCGCGATGGCCGGCAGGCGAACGAAGTCCATTGGCATGACGATGCTGGCTGGCGCGAGACTAAGCGCCTTCGTGATGCAGAAATGGGCGGTCAGCCCCGCGATCCCGATCAGAACGACCCAAGGCGCAATGGCCAGGCTGGGCCAGGTCATCTGGCCGTCAATCAGGCAGACGACAAGGCCGAAGACCAGCTGCATCGCGGCAAGATGGAAGAGGATGCAGGTGATCGTTTCGGTGCGGGTCAGGAACTTGGTGACGATCGCGGTGGCCGCAAAGCAGATCGCGGCCATGGCGGCGGCGATCATCCCCGGCGAGATCGGCGCGCTGCCCGGACGGATCACGATCAGAATACCGATGAATCCGGCCAGCCCCGCGAGCGCTTTGACCAGCGTCAACCGCTCTCCCAGAAAGAGCGCGGCAAAGAGCATGACCCAAAGCGGTGAGGTGAATTCAAGTGCGAAGACCTGCGCCAGCGGGATCAGCGTGATGGCATAGAACCAGAGGTTCTGACCCGCGAAATGGGTCAGGTTGCGGACCGCGTGAAGGCCCAGCCTGTTCCGCCGGACCTGACCCAGAGTACCCAGAACACCACCGATCGCCAGAACCAGAACGAGACTGACCGCCGAGCGATAGGTCATCAGTTCGAAGGTATCGAGTTCGACCGTAACTGTGCGCCCGGCCACCGCCATTGCGCTGAACGAAACGATCGCGCCGATCATCCATATCGCCGCGGATCCGGCGCGCGATTGATTGGCGACGGTCTGTCCAGCCTCGGCCATGATGGAAAGCCTCGTTTGCGCGGCCATCGGTCTGCCCGGCCACATCCTGCCCGCCTGCAATGCCATGTTTCCGGTGCGGCCCACAAGCGGGCAGAGCAGGCTGTACGAAAAGTCCCGGTGATCGAACCCGTTGCAGAGAGGAAGGGGCGCATATTCCCTTCGATGCTCACCAGCCGTTTTAGGATAGGGATCGGCCCGCTGCCCTCATCGACAGGCGTTGCGACATGTTGAGGCGTCTCGCGCTGCGACCGCCCGCTCAGACGGGCGGGCAGGCAGTCGGATCCTGCCTTGCCATGCGCTTACTGCGCCAAGCTCACGAAACCCCGTCGATCCGTTCGCCGCCGATGACGACGCGGTCGATCCGCAGCGCGTCGTCCAGAACAATCAGATCCGCGTGGGCGCCCGGCGCGAGGCGGCCGATATCCGTCTGGCCGAGCCAGTCGGCGGGCAGTGTGGAAAGGCGACGCGCCGCTTCGGCGAGGGGCAGGCCGATCTCGACAAGGTTGCGCAGGGCGACATCCATGGTCAGCGCCGAGCCTGCGAGCGTGCCGTCGGGCAGGCGCATGGCGCCCTCGGCCTTCACGATCTCCTGCCCGCCGAGCCGGTAGGGTCCATCGGGCATGCCTGCACCCGCGGTGGCGTCGGTGACGCCGTGCAGATACGGGATCGCGCGGCGCGCGGCGAGGATGGCGCCCGCCTCCACATGGATCAGGTCGGGTATGATCTCGGCACGCTCGGCATGGGCGAAGGCCGCGCCGCACAGCCCGTTGCCGCGATGGGCTATTCCGCTCATCGCGTTGAACAGATGCGTGGCGGCGGCCCCCTTCGCGAAGGCTGCGCGGGCCATCGCGTAGTCGCAGAGCGAATGGCCGATCTGGGCGCGGATGCCGAGGGCGTCGAGTGCAGCGTGAAGCGCGCCCCCCGGGTCCATCTCGGGAGCGAAGGTGACGATCCTCAGCGGCGCCCGCCGCGCCCAGTCGCGCAGCAGCTCCGCGTCGGCCGGGACCGCGAAGGGCGGCTGAGCACCGAGCTTTCCGGGGTTGAGAAACGGCCCCTCAAGATGCGCGCCGAGGATACGCGCCGCTCCGGGTGGCGGATCGGCCATCACCCCGGCCAGCGCATCGAGAAAGGCCTCCGTCTGAGCGACAGGCGCTGTGACGGAGGTCGGGCAGACGGCGGTCGTGCCATGGCGGGCGTGGAGCCGGGCGGAGATGGCGATCGCCGCCGCCCCCTCCATCATGTCGGCGCCGCCGCCGCCATGAATGTGGCAGTCAACGAAGCCCGGCAGAATGAAGGGCGGGGCAGGCATCTCCACGGCGGTGCCCTCGATCGCGGTGATATGGGTCCCGTAGCGAATACGGCCAGCGACCCATCCGTCCGGCGTCAGGATCGTCCCGTCGATATCGCAGGAGCCGCTCACAGCTTCAGCGGCGCCACGGCCGCGGCCGCGCCGCTGATGAGATCGGCCGCGTCCTCGCGCACCTGCACTAGGCGCAGGAACAGCAGATCGGTGATCATCAGTTGCGCGTCGCGGGAGGTGATGGCGGAGGAGCGCACGCGCTCTTCGTCGGTGACAGTCCTGAGCGCAGTGCTGGCCAGCGCCGCAAGCGGATTCGGCTGAAGTCCCGTCACCGTTACGACGGACGCCCCGCGCCGGGCCGCGGTTTCGGCGATGCGCAGGGTTTCGAGACTGGTGCCGGATTGGGAGAGCGAGACCAGCGCGTCCCGCGGTGTTAGGGTCGCGGCATTGGCCATCTGGATGTGGCTGTCTGCGTCGAAGGACACTGGCGCACCCAGTTTCTGAAGCTTGTAGGCGAAGTCGCGCGCCACGAGCGAGGAGGCGCCGACGCCGGACAGTTGGATCCTCAGGGCCGCGTTCAGTGTGTCGCGCGCGGCGTCGAGCTGCGCGGACGGGTTCACGCCAATCGTCTCCTGCATTGCGTGCAGTTTGCTTGCCAGAAGTTTCTGCGCCGTCACCGATGGGTCGTCGCCCGCCTCGATTGTGCCATGGACTGCGGAAAGGGGGGGCATGCGGGTTGCAGCGGCCCGCGCGATTTCCAGCCGCAGGTCCTGATAGCCAGAGAAGCCGAGCTTCTGGCAGAACTTCACGACACTTGACTGACTGCGCCCCGCCGCGTGGGCCAGTTCCCCAGAGGAAAGGCGGCCTACGGTATCGGGATCTCCAAGGATCGCGTTGGCGATCTGGCGTTCGCCAGCTGTCAGCGTATCCAGATGCGCTTCGATGACGGTGAGGATGGACAGGGTAAAACCTCCAGCGACGTCGCTATGGAATAGTATATCACAAAAATATTGACAATAAGGAATAGAAAATTCAGGCTCACGCCAACCTTGGGGAGGAGAGAGCTGCCGTGTCCAATTCCGCTTCGCCGGATCTGAGTGCGCTCGTTTCGGAAGGACGCAACCCGCGTTCCACTGATATCGACCTGATGTCTTCGGCCGGGATCATCGCCTGCATGAATGCGGAGGACCGTCTGGTCGCCGACGCGGTCGCCGCCGAGGCGCCCGCCATCGCCGCGGCCGTGGACCGGATTGTGACCGCCTTCGAGGCAGGCGGGCGGCTGATCTATATCGGTGCCGGGACAAGCGGGCGGCTTGGTGTACTCGACGCGTCGGAATGTCCGCCGACCTTTTCGGTTCCGCCCGGCATGGTGGTCGGGATCATCGCCGGCGGCGACGGCGCGCTGCGCCGGTCGATCGAGGCTGCAGAGGATGACGACGCGAGGGGCGCGGCTGATCTGGAGGCCATCGACCTGAACGCAACGGACGTGGTCGTGGGGATCGCCGTCAGCGGCAGGACGCCTTATGTCGCTGGTGCGCTCCGCCATGCGCGAGGCGTCGGGGCCGGCACCATCGCGCTTTCCTGCAATCCCGGATCGCTCATCGCCGATCTCGCGGACATCGCCATCGCACCCGTCGTGGGGCCCGAGATCCTGACCGGCTCGACCCGGCTGAAATCGGGCACGGCGCAGAAAATGGTTCTCAACATGCTCAGCACGGCAGCCATGATCCGGCTCGGCAAGACCTGGGGTAATCTGATGGTCGATGTGACCATCTCGAACCGCAAGCTGGCTGATCGCGCCGAAGGCATCCTGCGGGAGGCCACGGGATGCGGGTCCGAAGAGGCGCGCGACCTTCTTGCGCGCAGCGGCGGCAGCGTGAAGCTTGCCATTCTCATGCAGATCACCGGCCAAGATGCCGATGCGGCACGGGCAGACCTCGAAGCCGAGCGCGGATTTCTGCGCAAGGCCATCAGACGCGCGGGGAGCAACCCCGCCACGCCATGACAACCGATACAAGGGAGATGTTTCGAATGACTTCGATCAAGAAGACGGCCGCCGCGCTGGCGCTTGGCCTCACCACGGCACTGGTCGCCCCGGCCGGTGCACAGACGCTGAACGTGGCGTGGTCGCAGGACGCGACCGGGCTGGACCCTCACACGCAGCCCGGCTTCGCCTCGATCCGCCTGCTGGAGTTGCTCTACGAGCCGCTGGTGCGCCTCGATGCAAATCTCGAACTCCAGCCGGCGGTGGCCGAAAGCTGGTCCTTTTCCGAAGACGGCACGCAGCTCACCTTCCGGCTTGACCCCGACGCGGTGTTCCACGATGGCACATCCGTGACCTCCGAGGATGTGCGCGCCTCTTTCGAGCGTATCCTCGACGAGGCGACCGGCGCCGTGGCGCGGGCCAACTACACCTCCATCACCGGGATCGAGACGCCCGATGCGCAGACCGTCGTTCTCCAGCTCGACGGGCCGGATGCCCCGATCCTGAACGGTCTGGCCTCGGTCAATGCCGCCATCGTCCCGGCCTCCGCCATCGCGGCGGGAACCATCGGCACGGAGATCGTGGGTTCGGGGCCCTTCACCCTTGCCGAGCGGACGCCCAACGCGAATGCCCGCCTTGCCGCGTTCGAGGACTGGCATGGCGGAGAGATCGCCTATGACGAGATCGCGGTGAACGTGCTTCCCGACGAAACGGCGCTTCTGGCCGCGCTGCGGGCGGGGCAGGCGGATTTCGCGCTGATCAACGATCCGCTTGTGGCGACACTCGTGCCGCAGACCGCAGGGCTTGAGCTCAACGCCGCGCCCACGCTCAGCTATTATGTGCTTCAGCTCAACGCCGCGCGGGAGCCGATGGGCGAACTGGCGGTTCGGCAGGCCATCGCCTGTGCCGTGGACCGGCAGGATATTCTCGACGCAGCCCTTCTGGGCGAGGGGGAGGTGACCGGACCGCTCACATCGCCAGCCTATCGCAGCGACCCGCAGGGGCTTTTCTGCTACGAGCAGGATCAGGACCGCGCGCGCGCCCTTCTTGCCGAGGCGGGTTATGCCGACGGGTTCAGCGCGACGCTGATGGCCGCAACGGGCGAGCCGCCCACCGCGTCGGCCGTGGCGCAGCTTATCCAGTCGCAGCTTGCCGAGGTCGGCATCGAGCTTGAGATCGAGATGCAGGAGATGAATGTCTATATCGACCGCTGGCTGGCGGGAGACTTCGACATGGCCGTGGCGCTGAATGGCGGGCGGGTCGACCCCTACACCATGTACAACCGCTACTGGACGCGGGATGGCAACCTGCAAGGTGTGGCCAACTATATCGACGATACGCTCGACAGCCTGATGTCCGAGGGTCGGATCGAGACCGACGAGGCGGCAAGACGTGAAATTTTCGCGAACTTCGAAAGCCATCTGGCAGAGATGGCGCCCTGGGTCTGGCTCTTCACCGGTAATACCTACACGGCGCAGCGCGAGGGCATTGACGGCTTCGAGCCGAGCCCGACGGGCTCGCTCTTCGGGCTTGTCGATGTGACGATCCCCGATTGACCCGTAACCCGCCGGTGGAGGGGCCGACGTGAGCTACTTTCTCAGACGTCTCGCGGTTTTTCCACTGGTGATGCTGGGCGTGTCGATCTTCGTCTTCATCGCCATCCGGCTTGTGCCCGGCGACGCCATTACGGCGATGCTGGGCACCGAGGGGGGGATGCTGACACCGGCGCAGCGCGAGGCGCTCACAGTCTATTTCGGTCTAGACCAGAATTGGGCGGTCCAGTATCTCCGCTGGCTCGGCGGCCTTTTCCGGGGTGATCTGGGCATCTCGGTGACCTATGGACAACCGGTGCTCCAGATCATCCTCGAGCGCTTTCCCCTGACACTGCAACTGGCGCTTATGTCCATGGTCATCGCGCTTCTGATCGGTCTGCCGGCAGGGGTCTATGCCGCCACGCAGGCGGATCGGCCATCGGACCTGCTCGTGCGGGTTTTCGCAATGATCGGCCAGTCGATGCCGAATTTCGTCGTCGCCCTGTTGGCGATCTACATCCTGTCCGTGGGCTTCGGCGTGTTGCCGACGATGGGGCGTTATGTGCCGTTCCGCGAGGACCCGTTCGGAAACCTCGCCCAGATGATCCTGCCCGCGATCGCGCTCGGCACCGCCTTCGCGGCTGCGGTCACCCGCATCTCCCGTGCCGCGATGCTCGATATCCTGAGCGAGGATTACGTGCGCACCGCACGCTCCCAGGGCTTTTCGCAACGCTATGTGATCTGGCGCCACGCCCTGCCCAACGCCCTGATCCCGGTGCTGACGCTCAGCGGGGTGGAGTTCGGATATCTCCTCGGCGGCGCCGTGATCGTAGAGCAGATCTTTGCGCTGCCGGGTCTCGGGCGGGTCGTCCTCGACGCGATCCTGCAACGCGATTACGCGCTTGTTCAGGGTGTTGTCCTCTTCATTGCGTTCAACTTCATGCTTGTGAACCTCTTGGTCGATCTGGCCTATGCCGCGCTTGATCCGCGTATCCGGTACGGAGACAGACCATGAGGATCCCGGGCGCGCTCCTGCGGCATTCGGCCGGTCGCATCGGCCTTGTCATCATCGGTGTGCTCACCGTGGCGGCGGTGCTGGGCCTGCTCGGCCTCACGCCGCATGATCCGCTGGCGCAGGACCGGCTCGCGCGGCTCCAGCCGCCGGGCGGGAGCTATCTCATGGGCACCGACCTGTTTGGCCGCGACATTCTGAGCCGGCTGATGGTGGGCGTCGGCCAGTCCTTCACGGTCGCCTTCCTCTCCGTCGGGATCGCGGCCACGGTCGGCACGGTACTCGGCCTTACGGCGGCGTGGTTCGGCGGGCTCTGGGATGGGGTGGCGATGCGCATGATGGACGTGCTTCTGGCCTTCCCGGCGATCCTTCTGGCGCTTCTGATCGTGGCGATTCTTGAGGCCGGTATGGCCACCTCGGTCCTTGCCATCGCCGTGGTCTATACGCCGATCTTTACCCGGGTCGCGCGCGGCCCCGCTCTGTCGCTCAAGACGCGCAGCTTCGTCGATGCCGCGCGCACCTTCGGCAGTTCGCGGCGCTACATCCTGACGCGCCATCTGCTTGGCGATCTCGTGGCCCCGCTCACGGTGCAGTTCACGCTGGCGCTGGCCTGGGCGCTCCTGACGGAGGCCGCGCTCAGCTTTCTCGGCCTCGGCACCCAACCGCCCAACCCGTCCCTCGGGCTGATGCTGTCGGACAGCCGCAACCTGATGGAGATGGCGCCATGGATGCTGATCTTCCCGGCGGCGGTGATCATGCTGGCGGTTCTCGGCTTCAACCTTCTGGGCGACGCGCTGCGCGACATCGCGGATCCGCGCTCGCGGAGGGCGCTGTCATGACGCTGCTTACGGTCAGGGATCTGCGCGTGGGTTTCGGCAGGCCCGGTCACGAGACCGAGGTGGTTCAGGGTGTCGACCTCGACCTTGCCGCCGGCGAGACGCTGGCCATAGTGGGCGAAAGCGGGTCGGGCAAATCGGTTACGGCGATGTCGATCAACCGGCTGGTGGATTACAGCGGAGGGCGCATCCTCGGCGGGTCGATCCTGCTCGACGGGACGACGGACCTCGCAACCGCCTCCGAAGCGCGGATGCAGAACCTTCGCGGGGGCGAGATCGGAATGATCTTCCAGGAGCCGATGACCTCGCTCAACCCGGTGCTCAAAATCGGCACACAGATTGGCGAGATCTTCGCCAAACGTCGCGGTCTGAGCGGACGGGCGGTACGGCAGGCCGCGATCCGGGCCCTTGAAAGGGTCCGCATTCCCGATGCGGCGCGTCGCCTCGATCAGGCCCCGCACCAGATGTCGGGTGGCATGCTCCAGCGGATCATGATCGCCATGGCCTTCGCGGGTGAGCCGCGCCTGCTGATCGCGGATGAACCGACCACGGCGCTCGATGTCACCATACAGGCACAGATCCTCGCGCTTCTGGCGGAGATGAAACGGGAAACCGGGATGGGCCTGATCTTCATCACCCATGACATCGGCCTCGTTGCGGGTATAGCGGACCGGGTTGTGGTGATGCAGGGCGGCCGCGCGGTGGAAAGCGGGACCGCCGATGACGTTTTCGACCGGCCCGCCCATGACTACACACGCCATCTGCTGAGTGCGGTGCCCCATTTCCGGGGCGGGCGATCCGCCCGTGTAAATGCAGTTCGCAGCGAGGGCGCCAAGGCCACGCTTCGTGTTGAAAATCTTGGCGTCCGCTTCTCGGTTGGCGGCGGCTTCCTCAGGCAGGCCAAAGGATATGTCCACGCGGTAGAGGGCGTGTCCTTCGATCTTGTCCCGGGCGAGACGCTCGGCATCGTGGGCGAAAGCGGTTCCGGCAAGTCGACGACGGCGCGCGCCATCCTCGATCTGGTGCGGCCGACGGCGGGCCGGGTGGAAGGGGCTGAGGGCCGCGCGGTGCAGATGGTGTTCCAGAACCCCAACGCCTCGCTCAATCCGCGGATGGACGTGCGCGCGCTCCTGTCCGAACCGGTGATCGCGGCGGGCAGGCGGGTGGACACCGAGGCACTCGACCGGATGCGGATGCTGCTCGACAAGGTGGATCTGCCGCAGGATGCGCTGGCGCGCTATCCACACGAATTCTCCGGCGGTCAGCGGCAACGCATCTGCATCGCGCGCGCCCTGATGCCGAACCCCAGGGTGCTGGTTCTGGACGAGGCCGTCTCGGCGCTCGATGTGTCGGTGCAGGCCAAGGTACTGGACCTTCTGATCGATCTGCAGCGGGATTTCGGTCTTGCCTATCTCTTCGTGTCTCACGACATGGCTGTGGTAGAGCGCATCGCGCACAGAATCGCCGTGATCTATGCCGGTCGCATTGTGGAGATCGGCGCGGCCCGGTCGGTCCTGTCCGATCCGTGTCACCCTTACACCCGCAAGCTCATCGCGGCGGTCCCATCGATCGAGCGCCGGCATGTTGATTTCGCGCTCGACACGGACGAGGTCCCTTCAACGCTGCGCCCGGACGGGTGGCAGGCGCCGCCGCAAAGCTGGCGGGATCATGGCCCCGATCACCGTGTCGCGGTGGAGCCCGCGGCATGACCCTCGATGCGGCCTGGGCCAACGCGGCGGGCGCCGTGGCCGCCGGGCGCATTCCCTGCGCGGTGCTTGGCGTCACCGGCCCTGACGGGCGGCAGGTGCGGGCGACGGGACTGGCGGCGAAGTTTCCCGAA
Organism: Rhodophyticola porphyridii; assembly: GCF_003688285.1. Classification (GTDB taxonomy): domain Bacteria; phylum Pseudomonadota; class Alphaproteobacteria; order Rhodobacterales; family Rhodobacteraceae; genus Rhodophyticola; species Rhodophyticola porphyridii. The sequence goes on along the minus strand of NZ_RCNT01000007.1, from coordinate 157,572 downwards.
GAGGTGCCCGTCGCGCGCGACACGCTGTTCGATCTTGCGTCGCTGACCAAACCGGTTTTCACGACCGAGCGTATTCTTGCCCATGCGGAGGCCGGGCGGATCGACCTTGATGCACCGCTCACCTCCATCATCCCGGACCTGCGCCAATACGATGCCGAGAGCTGGGAGCGGCGGGTTACCTTTCGGGATTGTCTTGCCCACCGGACGCCCTTTCCCGCGGTCGAGCCGATCTACACCTATGGCGGCGATCCGGCCCGATTGCGCGCCTTCGTGTTGCAACGCGAATGGAGACGGCAGGCGCCTCCGGTCTATTCCGACATCAATTTCATCCTGCTCGGCATCGCCCTGGAACGTCTTGAAGGCTGCCCTATCAGGCAAATGGACCCAGGGCCGAGCTTTACCTTCGCCCCCGATCCGGAGACCTGCGCGGCGACCGAGGCCTGTACGTGGCGCGGGCGTATCCTGCGCGGCGAGGTGCATGACGAGAACTGCTTTGCCTTGCAGGGGGCCGGGCATGCGGGGCTTTTCGGCACCGCCGATGCGCTGCTCGGTTTTGCCGAAGACCGGCTCGCGCAGGCTCCGGAGCCCATCTTCACGGCACTCTCGCCCATACGCAGCCATGGCTGGGAGATCCGTCATGACGGGTGGTCCGGCGGGCAGAAATGCTCGGCTGCGACCATAGGGCATACCGGTTTTACCGGCACAGGTCTCTGGATCGATCCGGAGGCCGGGATCGCCTGGACCCTTCTGACCAATCGCGTCCACCCCACGCGCCACACCGAAAGCGGCATCGCCGATCTCAGGCGCGCAGTGGGGGAGGCGCTCTTCGCGGAGTGATGAAATGGATATGCACTGGTGCGTCGGCCTGATGACCGGCACGGTCCTTGACGGGAATATCGATGTGGCGCTCCTGCGAACCGATGGGGAGGGCGTGGCCGAATTCGGCCCGTACGCGCTCGACCCCTATGACGAGGACACCCGCGCGATCCTGCCTCGCTGCCTGAGCGCGGCGCTGGACTGGAACTTCGACGGCCCGGAGCCTGCCATCTTCGCCGTGGCGGAGGAGCGGATTACCCGCGCGCAGTCCGCCGCCGTTGCCCGGCTGGTGGCAGAGGCGGGATTGGCGATGTCCGACATCGCGGCGGTCGGGTTTCATGGCCAGACCGTTCTGCATCGCGCACCCGTGGGCGGGCGCCCGGGCCGGACCCGGCAACTTGGCGACGGGGGCCTGATGGCGCAACTGCTCGGGGTGCGGGTCGTCCATGATTTCCGCAATGCGGATATGGCGGCGGGCGGGCAGGGGGCGCCGCTTTCAGCGATTTATCACGGCGCGTTGCTGGACAGCCTCGGCGGCGGGACCGGCACGGCGATCCTGAACCTCGGTGGGGTGGCCAATGTGACGGCGTGCGATGGCGCGGGCGGGCTCGTGGCATTCGACACCGGGCCCGCAAACGCCCCGATCAACGATTTCGTCAGAAGCCGCGGGCTTGGCGAAATGGATCGCGACGGCCGGCTTGCCGCGGCGGGCCGGGTCGACACCGCGCGGCTCCGGCAGGCGCTCGGGCATCCCTATCTCAAGCAGGCCTATCCCAAGTCTCTTGACCGGTTCGATTTCGGTCATGACTGGGCGGCCCCGCTTTCCGATGCGGACGGGGCGGCGACGCTGACGGCCTTCACGGCGGCGGCGGTGGGGCGGGGCCTCGACCTCCTGCCGGTGCGGCCCGCGCGGCTGATCGTCTGCGGCGGCGGTCGGCGCAACCCGACGCTTCTGAAGATGCTGGGAACCTTTGCCGAGGTCACGGTGGAGACCGCCGAGGCCGTCGGCTGGGAGGGGGATGCGACCGAGGCCCAGTGCTTCGCCTATCTCGCCATGCGCAGGCTGCGGAACCTCCCGGGCAGTTTCCCTTCGACGACCGGGGCGGCGGCTCCGACCCTTGCGGGCCGGATCGCAACGGCGGCCTGACCTGCTGCGGAAAGCCGCGTCCGACGGGACACCGAACGATATCCTCGGTCAGACAGCCGCGCTGCGCGCTTCGGCAAACGAAACGAGTTTGCGGCGCTCCTCGTCCCAAAGATGAAGACGTGCGCAGCGGAAGCTTTCCCACAGCGTGATGCGCTTGGATTGTGCCAGCAGATCGTGATCCCTGATCACCTCGTCTAGCCGGTAGAAGGGGATGCGGCTGGCCAGGTGATGCACATGGTGGACGCCGATGTTTCCGGTGATCCAGCGCAGGATCCCGGGCAGCGCGTAATGCGAACTGCCCTCAAGGGCTGCGTTCTGCACATCCCAGTCGCCTTCACGCTGCCAGCTTGTCTCCTCAAACTGATGCTGCACAAAGAAGAACCACATCCCGGCGATCGCGGCGAGCAGCATGGTGGGGAAGAAGACAAACAGAACGACATTCCAGCCCCCCAGCCAGATGATCGCCGCAAGGGCGGCACCGATGGCGGCATTCGTGGCCAGGGCGCTCAGCCAGTACCTCCAACCCGATCGCATCAGGCCGACCGGAAGCCGATTCTGCAGGAAAAACGTGTAGAAGGGGACGACGCCGAACAGGAAAAGCGGATTGCGGACAAGGCGATAGAGCGCTTTTCCGATCCATCCTTTTGCCTGATACTCCTTCACGGTCAGTGTCGGCAAATCGCCGACACCGCGGCGGTCCAGATTGCCGTTGGTGGCGTGGTGGATGGCATGGGTCCTGCGCCAGACGTCATATGGCGTCAGCGTGAGAACGCCGATCGCACGGCCCGTCCAGTCGCAGACCTGCCGGTTTCGAAACAGGGAGCCATGGCCGCAATCGTGCTGGATCATGAACAAGCGGATCAGGAAGGCCGCGTTTCCAAGCGCCAGAAAGACGGCGAGCGTGGTGCTGACCGACAGCATCCACCAGGCGCAGGCCCAAAGGGCCAGGAACGGTGTGAGTGTTACGATCAGCTCGAAGAGGCTGCGCGCCGTGTCGGGTGTGCGATACCGGGCAAGAACACGGGTCCAGTCCGAAGGGCTGGGTGCCGGATGGGTCATTCCATCGGTTTCGGTGATTGCGAAAGGGCGCTCCGTTGGAGCGCCCGCGCAGTCAATTCAGGCAAGCGCAAGATTGATCGCGCTTTCCCGCCCGTCACGGCCGGATTCGACATCATAGGTTACCTTCTGATCGTCATCGAGGCTGGTCATGCCCGCCCGCTCCAGTGCGGAGATATGCAAGAACACGTCCTTGCCGCCTGTTTCGGGGGCGATGAAGCCGAAGCCTTTGGAAGAATTGAACCATTTCACTGTGCCATTGGCCATGTGAAGTTTCCTTTATGATCGCCGCCCGCAGAATGCGGCGGCCCGGCTTCTCACGACTGTGTCTAGCGCTGTGAGCCGGTGAAGGAAAACAGAGGGTCGAAAATGAGGTCAGTAGCATCCTCTACTTGGCGATTGACGGCCGGGTTTGCAAGGGGGTGGCATCCATTAGCCAAGGTTTCCTTTGCTATTCCACAAGCCGGTCAGTACTGGTGGCAGGCTGCCGGATACCCCGGCGGCCCGAAAAGGAAAGCCAAAATGTCGTTCAACGACTTGGCGAGGATTGAGGCGGCCAAGAAAAAGGCGTCGCAATCGAAAGATCCCAAAGGGCAACCCGATCCCGAACCGGCCCGCCCCTCTGGCGGCAAGCCGGTCGCGCCCCCGGCGGACTGACCAGCCCGGCCTAGGAGCCGGTCAGGCTGTCGAGCAGGAGTCTTGCGTGGCGGGGCAGGGTGCCCAGCCTGCGCACCGCTATGAAAAGGTCGCGTTTCGCCCAGGGCTCATCCAGCGCAACCATGGTCAGCTCCGCATCGTGGACATAGGGCTCGACCGCGCCATAGGGCAGGATCGCGATCCCGAGCCGGGCCTGCACCATTCGGCGCACCCCGTCGAAGCTTTGAACCTCGACCCGAATTCTCAACTCCCGACCCGCGGCGGCCGCGACTTTGCGCACGTGGGACTGGATGGAACTACCCCCCTGCAGACCGACAAAATCCTCATCCAGAAGCGCCTCGAACGGGACCGCCGCCTGCCGCGCAAGCCGGTGCTCCGGGGGCATTGCCACGACCAGCGTGTCGCGCCTGTAGGGCAGGGTCTTCAGCCTCTTGGTGCTGGTCAGGCCGGAAAAGATGCCGATGTCGCACTGGCCTTCGTGCACCGCCTTGAGGATTTCCCGGCTGGTCCGTTCTGCAAGCTCGATCCGCAATTCCGGGTGATGCTTGACAAACTCGGCAAGGTCTTCAGGCAGAAACTGGGTGATGGAGGAGGTATTGGCCGCGATCCGGATGGTGCCAAGCTTGCCATCGGCGTAGCGGCTCATCTCGGCATCCATGTGCTCGATAACGCCAACCAGGCTGTCGATATGGGTCAGCAACTCGCGCCCTGCCGCGGTGACGTCGACACCGCGCCGCTCGCGGTAGAGAAGGGGCGCGCCCAGCCGGGCCTCGAGGTCCGATATCCGTTTGGAAACGGCGGAGGCGGCCATGTTGTGCTTCGCCGCCGCCCCGGCGATGGAGCCGGCGCGGGCGACGGCCCTGAACAGGATCAGACTGGTGAAGTCGTGGCGCATGACGGCTCCCGCGTTCCGGACAGTTTTACTCCGCCGCAGGGCCGCGCTTGCGGTCCCGCAGGCCCAGCCAGATCGACAGCGCCAGAAAGGCGACCGTCGCCAGATAGAGAGCCACCGAAATCCAGCTTGCGACAAGCACGCCGTAATCGCCGCCCGAGATCGACAGGGCGCGGCGCAGGTTGTTTTCCATATCCGCACCGAGCAGCAGACCCAGCACCAAAGGCACAAGGGTGATGTCGAGCTTGCGCAGAATGTAACCCAGCACGCCGAATGCAATCATGACGTAAAGGTCGAAGGTGGAGTTGCTGATCGAGTAGACGCCGATGAAGCTGATCGCGACCACCAGCGGCATCAGCGACCAGGTCGGGATCGCCATCAATCGGGTGAACAGCCCGATCAGGGGCAGGTTCAGGATCAGCAGCATGACGTTGGCCATGTAGAGCGACGCCACGAGGCCCCAGACAAGGTCTGGCTGGCGCTCGAACAGGAGCGGCCCGGGCTGGACATTGAGCGAGATCAGCATCGCCAGCATCACGGCCGTCGTGCCGGAGCCCGGCACGCCGAGCGACAGCATCGGGATCAGTGCACCGGCGGAGGCGGAGTTGTTTCCCGCCTCGGGTGCCGCGACACCTCTGGGATCGCCCTTGCCGAACGTGCCGTTCTTGTTGCTGACCTGCTTTTCGATCGAATAGCTCATCACCGCCCCAAGCGATGCGCCCGCGCCCGGCAGAACGCCGGCGACAAAACCGACCACCGCGCCGCGCACGGTCGCCCAGGCCGTGCCCAGGATGACCTTCGCCTCCGGGATCCAGGTGGTCAGGCGGATCGCGGCATCGCGATCCTTGATCGCGCGCTCCAGAAGGAACATCAGTTCGGAAATGGCGAAAAGACCCACAAGCGCCACGATGGGGTCGATGCCGTCATAGAGGTTGAAGGAGCCGCCCGTGTAACGCGGGATGCCGGTGGCGGGATCCAGCCCGATCGTTGCGATCATCAGGCCGATCAGGGCAGAGAGCAGCGTCTTGCGTGGATCGACGCCCGCCAGCCCGCCGATGGTGGCAAAGGCCATGACATAAAGCGCGAAATAGTCCGCAGGTCCGAAATAGATCGCCGCCCGCGCAAGGAGCGGCGCGAAGAGGGTCAGCCCCACAATCGCAACGGTGGCCCCGACAAAGGATGCCACGCCCGAGATCGCCAGCGCATTCGCAGCCTGACCCTGCTGCGCCATCGGATAGCCATCAAGCGTGGTCATCACGGCGGGTTCATCGCCGGGGATGTTGAGCAGGATGGAACTGATCCGCCCGCCATACATGCAGCCGAAATAGACGGCGCTGAGCAGGATGAGCGAGGCCGTCGCGTCAAAGCCGAACGCGAAGGTGAGCGGGATCAGGATCGCCACGCCGTTCACCGGCCCAAGGCCCGGCATCGCGCCGATCAGGGTGCCCGCGAAGCATCCGAAAAGCAGCAGCGCGAGGTGCAGCGGTTGCAGCGCCACGGAGAACCCAAGCGCGAGAGACGAGAGAATTTCCATATATGCTCAACCGGTGAAGAAACTGCCGAGAAAATCTATGGGCAGGCCGAGAAGCTGATCGAACAGCACCCACAAGGACAAGGATCCGGCCACGCCGATCAGGAGCGATTTGCCGGGCGGGCCATCCAGAATGATCGCCACCACCGCTATGAGCGCCGCCGTCGCAATCGGAAACCCGAGACGTTCCAGGAGCAGCGCATAGACGACGAGCGCTGCCAGCGCCATGGCCTGCCGCAACAGCCTGTCACCCGACGGCCAGCTGACTGTGCCCCCCGGAAACACCACCAGCGACAGCGCAAGCGCCATCGCCGGGATACCCACCATAACCGGAAAAACCGACGGCCCCAGAACGTCGCCGAACGAGGCCGTGTAGTCCTGCGCGGTCCAGGCATAGAGCGCCGCGACCAGAAAGATCGCGACGCCCGCAAGCCTGATGCTCATTCAATCACGCCGATATCGCGGGAGATGTCGGCCATGATCTGTTCCTGCTCCCGCACATAGGCCTCGAAATCGGCGCCGCCGATCCAGATCGGAACCAGACCGAACTCGACCGCGGCCGTTTGCCACTCGTCGGAGTTGTAGAGCGTTTCGAGCCGCGCCACCCAGGCGTTGTAGGCCTCGTCGGAAACGTCGCCGCCGGTATAGAGCCCGCGCCAGTTATAGCCTGTCACGTCGATGCCCTGACTGATGGCGGTGGGTATGTCCGGAAACGCCGGGACCGGCTCGGTGGAAAGCGCGGCCAGAACGCGGATGTCGCCCGATTCCACGAAGCCCGCGATCTCGCCCAGATCGGTCGAGACAACGTCGAGCTGCCCACCCATCATCTGCGTCACCGCATCGGTGCCTCCGTCGAACTGGACCCAACGCAGCGCCGTGAGATCCTCCAGACCGGCCTCGCGGGCGACCATCAGCAGGCGGATATGATCCCAGCCCCCCGCGCCGGAAGAGCCTGCCGTCACCACGCTTGACGGATCGGCAACCATCGCCGCGTTCAAATCTGCCAGGGTTTCGTATTCGCTGTCCGCGGCGACGGCGATAACGCCGACATCCGCCCCGAGCATGCCGAGATATCGCATCGTGTCGATGCCCGAGGGGTATCGGCCCTGTGCGATCTGGGTCACGCCGACGGTCGACGTGGCGACGATCAGACCCGGGTCGTCCGAGCGTTCGGACGCGACCATCGCATATGTCACCGCGCCGACTCCACCGGGCATGTTGGTAATCTGCACATTGCCGTCCACCAGATCCAGCTCCGACAGGATGCGGCCGATGGTCCGGCAGGTGAAATCCCATCCGCCACCCGGATTGGATGGCGCGATGCACTCATTTGCCTGCGCCATCTGCGGCGCGGCCGACAACGAAAACACCGTTGCGGCGGTGGCAATGGCCAGTTTGGCCGATAGGATGGTTTTTACTCCCATGGGTCTGAACTCCTCCCGTAAAGAAACCCCGGTGCAGAAGAGGTGACCTTTTCACGGATTTCAAGCCTGTCTTGCCGTATGGCGATTGCAGGCGTCGAAAAATCCGATGGCTGGGCCGTGGCCGGAGGCTGGGGCAGGGTGGGCATCGGGGCCGGCGGGTCTGATCGCAGCGGGATTTAAGTATAAAATTTCATGTGGTTGCCGGGACCTGATACATATCGGCGGGATCTCAGGCGCGCGCTGATCATCGGCAAGCCTGCCTGCATGTCCTTATGGAGAGATCGCCTTTTTGCAACCGCGCCGCTCTTGCTGCGCCGCGGGTCTTGCTGGCATCTTGCTCGGCGCGCGTATGGCGCCACATGCCGCGAAACGGACCGCAACGCCGCCGGACGGGAGGAAATCAGAAATGACGAACACTGCAAAACCACTGCCCGAAGGCAGCGACGTCACGGTCTGCGAAGTGGGGCCGCGGGACGGATTTCAGAACGAGAAGACATTCATCCCGACCCGCCGCAAGATCGAGATCGTCAATGCGATGTTCGCCGCCGGTTTACGCCATATCCAGGTGACCTCCTTCGTAAGCCCGCGCGCGGTGCCCCAACTGTCGGATGCGGCGGAGGTGATCGCCGGGATCGATCGGCCGGACGATGCGACATTGTCTGTGCTGATCCCGAACCTCAAGGGCGCCGAACATGCGGCGGAGGCCGGGGTGGATGCGGTTCACACCGTGGTCTCCGCGTCGGAGACGCACAACCGCAAGAACGTGAACCGCTCAATCGAACAGTCGCTGAAGGATTTCGAGGCGGTTGCCGATCTGATGCATCGCAATGGCATTACGCTGGAGGGGGGCATGGCCACGGCATTCGGCTGCCCGTTCGAAGGCGTCGTCCCGCCGGAGCAGGTCGGGCGCATCGCAAGGCGATACCGGGAACTTGGCGCGAAACGCGTGAGCCTCGGAGATACGACCGGCATGGCGACGCCGAAAACCGTGAAAGCGGCCATTCAGGCGATCCGCTCCGAAGCCCCGGAGGTGGAGATCTGCCTGCATTTCCACAACACGCGCGGCGTTGGCCTTGCCTGTGTGATGACCGGGCTGGCGGAGGGCGTGAGCTATTTCGATGCCTCGGTCGGTGGTCTGGGGGGCTGCCCGTTCGCGGCGGGGGCGACAGGCAATATCTGCACCGAAGATCTGGCCTATCTGCTTGAGGAGAGCGGCTATCGGACCGGGCTCGACCTCGGCGCGCTTATCGAGGTCGCGCGGATGACGCAGGACACCGTGGGTCGAGATCTGCCGGGGCAGGTGCTCAAGGCGGGCCCGCGCCTGCGCCGGTTCGACCCGGAGCTGACCGCGACGGCCGCAGGATGACCGACGACATGCTTCCGCTTGAGGGTGTGCGCGTTATCGATTTGACCCGGATCCTTTCGGGGCCGTTCTGTTCGATGATCCTGGGCGATCTTGGCGCGGAGGTCATCAAGATCGAGGGCCGCGATGGCGATGCAGTCCGGCGGCAGGGCGATATCGTCGACGGGATGTCCTGGTATTTCGCGGGGTTCAATCGCAACAAGCGCTCGCTCACGCTCGATCTTCGCACGGAGGAGGGCAAGGCGGTGCTCGAGCGCCTGCTGAAAGACGCCGATATCCTGACCGAAAACTTCCGCCCCGGCGTTCTGGACAAGATGGGCCTGACCGCCGAGCGTCTGGCCGAGATCAACCCCGGGCTCATTGTGACCAGCATCAACGGCTATGGCTCCACGGGGCCCTATGCGGACCGTCCGGCCTTCGATTTCATCGCGCAGGCCATGTCCGGGTTCATGTCGTCCAACGGAACCGAGGAGACCGGGCCGCTGCGGGCCGCGAACCCGATCACGGATCTGATCTGCGGGCTCTATGCCGCCCTCGGCGCGGTCGCGGCGCTTCGCGGGCGGGAGGCCGGCGGCCCGGCGCAAAAGGTCGAGGCGTCGATGATGATGTCCATGCTGTCGATGATGGCCTATCTGTCCGCAGGCGCACTGGCGAGCGGCAAGGACCCCGCGCGTACGGGCAATGATCACCCGATCGCATCGCCCTATGGCTTGTTTCATACCGCAGACGGGGACATCGCCGTAGCCCCGTCGACCGAGGCGATCTGCGCCAAGTTCATGACCGAACTGGATCTGGGCCATGTGCTTTCCGACCCGCGGTTTGACACAAACGGCAAGCGCCTGGAGCATCGCGCGGAGCTGAATGCGATGATCAACGCGGCGTTGTCGACGGATACGCAAGCCAACTGGATCACCCGGCTGAACGATGCCGGTGTGCCCTGCGGACGGGTGCAGACCATGCTGGACGTGCTGGATGATCCGCAGGTGGCCGCGCAGGAGATGGTGCTGGACGTGCCGCATCCCGGCCACGGGACGGTACGGATGACCGGGTTTCCCATGAAATTCTCCGCCACACCGCTCAGGGTCCGACACCCGGCACCCGATCTGGGCGGCGACAATGATGCGGTGCTGCGCGAGGCAGGTTATTCCGATGCCGATATTACACGGTTGAAGGCGCGCAACGTCATCTGAAGGGCTCCCGGCCCTAGGACAGGTCTGCGAGATTCGCGTCCAAAAGATCGGCGTGGATAAGATCTCAAGGTTGTTTTGAGCTGAACTGCGTACGAGAGGTTTGGTCACGCAGGTGTCACGTTTGTGCAGAAGGCGCCCCTAGCGCCCCGTCGCGGCCGAGATCCCGTGGGCGAGTGTTGCCCCGATCTCATAATAATAGCTTCTCGCAAGCGAAAACCGCTCGATATGCCTGTCCTGAACCTGAACGGGAAGCTTGTCGACGGTTCCCGGCCGGAGCAGGTTCCTTGCGGCGGCTGTCCCGAACACCGTGCCGGGGCTTATGCCGCGCCCGGAATAGCCGAACACGGCCAGCGCATTCGGTCCGATGTCGAGTATCTTTGGAATATGGTCGGATGTCATGGCGATCTGTCCGGACCACTCGTGTTCGATCTTTGCGTCAACGATCTCCGGGAAAAGGCTGGCCAGTTTGCGCCGCGCCCAGCTTTTGTGTGCGCGCGCGCCAAATCCGTCGCTGTCGCCCATACCGCCGACGATCAGCCGTCCCGCCCGGTCGGTGCGTACGGAACTCATCACCAGCGCGGTGTCCCAGCCCCCCTCGCCGCCGGGCAGAATGCGCGCGCGGGTCGAGGGCGGCAGGGGTGCGGTGGCGAACTGACAGTAGTTGACGCGGATGAACTGCGGCGCGGCGATGCCTTTCAGTGTCCGGTGGTAGGCATTGGTCGCCAGAAGCAACGCACCCGCACGCACGCTGTGGCTACCCGCGGTGACGCACCATGCCTCGGCCTCCCTTGTAATCCGCTCCACCGGGCTCTGGCCGTGCAGGGCGGCGCCTGCGTCTTGCGCCGCGCGGGCGAGGCCCCGGCAATAGGCCAGGGGCTGGATCGTGCCGGCCCGCGGATCGAAGAGGGCGCCGTGAAATGCCGCCGTTCCCGTGCGCCGTGCCGTCTCGGCCTTGTCGAGAAGTTGAAGCGGCGCGCCGTGGCGGTTGCCCTGACGAAAGCGGTTGCGCAGATCGTCCAGACCCGAGAGCCCGTGGGCCAGGTGCAGGGTGCCGTTGCGTATGCCTTCGCAATCGATCCCGTGCCGGGCGATCAGCTCAAAGACCATCTGCGGGCCGCGCCCCAGCGCATCGATCAGCCGCCCCCCCGCATCGGCCCCCAGCGCCTTGACGATCTCGTCAGGCGGCAACCACAGGCCGGCATTGACCAGCCCCACATTGCGCCCAGATCCGCCATGGCCGATGGTCTCGGCCTCAAGCAGAACGACCTTTGCTCCCTGCCGCGCGGCCTCCAGCGCCGCGGCACAACCGGTGTAGCCGCCGCCGATCACCACCAGATCGGCCCGTGCATCCGCGTTAAGGGGCGGGGCGGAAACGGCCTCCTCTGCACTATGGGTCCAGAGGTTGCGGCCCGGGTCAGACATCGAAACGGACGCCTTGGGCCAGGGGCAATGCGTCGGAATAGTTCACCGTGCTGGTCTGGCGCCGCATATAGCCTTTCCAGGCGTCCGAGCCGCTCTCGCGGCCGCCGCCGGTTTCCTTCTCGCCACCGAACGCGCCGCCGATTTCCGCGCCCGACGGGCCGATATTGACATTTGCCAGGCCGCAGTCGGAGCCTTCGGCGGAGATGAAGAGTTCGGCCTCGCGCAGGTTGAGGGTGAACACGCAAGAGCTGAGGCCCTGTGGCACGGCATTCTGCATATCGATGGCCTCGGCGAAGTCGGAATAGGTCATGACGTAGAGGATCGGAGCAAAGGTCTCCGCCTCCACCGTTCGGGTCTGGGCGGGCATGTCCACCAGTGCCGGGGCCGCATAGGTCCCGCCGGATACGGCCTCCAGAACCTCGCCGCCATAGACCGTGCCGCCTTCGGACCGGGCCGCATCGAGCGCGGCCTGCATCGCGGCCAGGGCGTCTGCGTCTATCAGGGGGCCCACCAGCGTGCTCGCCTCGCGCGGGTCGCCGACGGGCAGGCTCGCATAGGCCGATTTCAGCTTGGCCAGAAGCGCCTCTTTGATGTCGCGGTGCACGATCAGGCGGCGCAGGCTGGTGCACCGCTGCCCCGCGGTGCCGACCGCAGAGAAAACGATGGCACGCACCGCCATATCGAGATCCGCCGAAGGGGCGACGATCATCGCGTTGTTGCCCCCCAGTTCCAGGATCGGGCGGCCCCATCGCGCCATGACCCGTGGCCCGACGATGGCGCCCATCCGGGTGGAGCCCGTAGCCGACAGGACGGGGACGTCCTTGCTGTCGACAAGGCTTTCGCCCAGTTCGGCCCCGCCGATGACCACCTGCACGAGGTCGGCGGGCGCGTCATCCCCGAACCGGGCAAGGGCGCGGTTGAAGATCTCCTGGCAGGCCAGGGCGGTCAGAGGCGTCTTTTCCGACGGCTTCCAGATCACCGGATTGCCGCATACCAGCGCCAGCGCGGCGTTCCAGGACCAGACAGCTACCGGGAAGTTGAAGGCCGTGATCACCCCGCAGGGCCCGATGGGATGCCAGGTCTCGCGCATGGCGTGGCCAGGGCGCTCCGAGGCGATGGTGAGCCCGTAAAGCTGGCGCGACAGGCCGACGGCGAAATCGCAGATGTCGATCATCTCCTGCACTTCGCCCAGACCTTCCGAAACGATCTTGCCCACCTCAAGGGTGACCAAGCCGCCGAGATCGGCCTTGGCCCGGCGCAACTCTTCCCCCAGAAGGCGCACGAGTTCTCCGCGTCGCGGGGCCGGAACCCTGCGCCAGGCCTGAAACGCTTTCCGGGATCGGGCGATCATCTTGGGCATCTCACTCAGCGGGGTGCCCGGAACCCGCGCCAGCTCGATGCCGTCGATGGGGGATCGGGACGGGAACCCGCCTTCGGTAGGCACCGGGGTTGCCAGATCGAAGGACTTCAGAATTGCTAGATGCTGCATGGCACTCTCCTTAGGTAACAAGCGCGCGTTGATCGGGCCGTCCCATGGACAGCACAAGCGGCTCTCTGGATTGAAGGTCTTTGAAATCGGTCCGGTTGGCCAGCCCCTGCACGCCTGCGAGGATCAACGCCTGCGCGACGGCACCGCCAAGGGTCGTGCCCGGACCCGGAACTACGAAAAGGTCTGGCGCGAACTCCCGTGCGGCGACCGCCACGGCTCTGGTGAAATCATAGGTTTCGGTCACCTGCGCCCCCAATGTGTAGTCCCGGAGAGCGTCCCGCGCGCTGGCTCCCGGCCACCAGATCGTGCCGCGCCCGTCGATCACGGGCAGCGCGGGCTGACCGAACAAGGCAGAGGGCAGCGCGGCGCGCGCCCGGCCCGCAACCGGAGCCTGGAGTGCGGTATGAAAGGCCGCGTGGTTGGCCAGCCGCATGGGAAACCGGTCCTTGCGCGGGGGCACCGCGGTCTCGAAGGCGGCAAGCCCCGCCCTATCGCCCGCGACCACCATCATGCCGCCCAGGTCGATCGACAAAGCGAGGCTGTGGTTCGGGCGGCTGTCGATCTCGGCGATCAGGTTCAGGAGAGCGGCCCTGACGCCCGGCTCCGGAACCCAGTCCTCGCCGACCCAGGGGTAGACCATTTGGCCGCCGATCATCGCGGCCTGCATCAGCCCGCCCATGGTGTTGGCCACCCGGAAGCCGTCTGCGGCGCTGAACGCGCCGGCACAGGCAAGCGCGGTATACCAGCCCATGGAATTGCCAGTGACCGCGACCACCTCGATCCCGGAGCGGTCCAGCGCCAGGAAATCGCCGAGGGACGCGGCATAGATCAGCGCCGCGGCATTGTCGCCCCGACCATGGGTGCGGACGCTGTAGCGGCTGGCCCCGTCCAGCGACGCCAGCGACGGCTGATCGCCTGCCAGCCTCTGGAATTCGAAATCGGCCATCATGCCCGCATCGGGAAAATGCGCGGCCAGATATCCCAGTTCGGGGGCATTGTAGGTTCCCCGGCCCGGGCAGATGACCACCGCAGTTCGCATCAGGCGCGGACCTTCGTGCCGGCCCAGGCGCGGGCGGTGTCCACGATCCCCTCCGCCGAGGGCATGGTGGCGGCATAGGCGGGGCCGGTGGCGATGAAACTGTCCAGAGACGTCAGCCGCCATGTCGCGTGGAGTTCTTTTTCTGCAAAATGCGTCATCAGCGCCTCGGCCACTCCGCCGGAGGCGCGGGTTTCATCGACGATCAGCACCTTGTCGCAGCCCGCGACGGCGGCATCCAGCGCGGCAAGGGGGAGCGGCGCCAGCCAGCGCAGGTCGATCACCCGGGCGGAAATCCCCGCCGCACCGATCCGAGGCAGCGCCTGGTGGGCCATATAGGTGCCGTTGCCGAAGGTCACGATCGCCATATCCGTCCCGGTGCCATGAACCCCGACCTCGCCAAGACAGATCCGCGCGTCCCGGTCCGGATAGAGCCGCATCCAGCCGTCATCGCCGGGCCGGTGCAGATCCCGTGTGGCGTAGAGCGCGATCGGTTCTACAAAGACCACGACACGCTGCTCTTCGCGGGCCAGATGGACGCATTCGCGCAGCATCCGTGCGGCAACGGCCCCGTCGGACGGCACGGCGAGGATGACCCCGGGGATATCGCGCAGCACCGCCAGCGAGTTGTCGTTATGGAAATGTCCGCCAAAGCCCTTCTGGTAGCCCAGGCCCGCGATGCGGATCACCATCGGGTTTGTGAACTGGCCGTTGGAGAAGAAGGGCAGGGTGGCCGCCTCGCCGCGGATCTGGTCCTCCGCATTGTGCAGATAGGCCAGAAACTGGATCTCGGGGATCGGGACAAAGCCGTTATGGGCCATGCCGATCGCAAGCCCGAGGATCGACTGCTCGTCCAGAAGGGTGTCGATCACCCGATGTGCCCCGAACCGGCCGTGAAGCTTCTGCGTGACGCCGTATACGCCCCCTTTGCGGCCCACATCTTCGCCCATCAGCACGGTTTCCGGGTGCTCCAGCATGAGATCGGTGAGGGCCCAGTTGATCAGTCGGGACATCGGCTGGGGCTGGGCCATCGCATTGAGATCGCCGCCAAAGACCTGCGCCCGCGTCTCTGGTTCGGGGCCGATCAGCGGCGCACAGGCGCGCGGTGGCGGAATCAGGCTTGCCATGACCTGCTCTGCGGTTTGCAGCCGGGGGCGGGTCACCACCCTGGCGGCAACCCGCCGGACCCGCGCATCGGTTTCTTCATAGATCCGGAGGGCCGAGCCGCGGTCCAGCGCGCCGGCCTCGTTCAGCAGGCGCACCGAATGCAGCAGCGGATCGTTGGCCTCATCGGCCTCGATCTCGGCCTTGGACAGGTAAGTGCTGGCCACGTCCGCGCCCGCATGGCCGTAAAGCCGGACTGTTCGGACGTGCAGAAACGCGGGCTTTCGCCGCTTGCGTACATATTCCGCCGCGGCCCGGGCCGTGGCGTAGGTGTCGTAGATATCCAACCCGTCGCAGGCGAAATAGGCAAGATCCCGGCGGTGCGAGAATGTCGCCTTGATCCAGCCCTTGGGCGTCTTGACCGAAATCCCGATCCCGTTGTCCTCGCAGCAGAAGAGCAGGGGGAGCGGAACCCCCTGATAGGCGGTCCAGGCCGCCGTGTTGAACGCGCCCTGCGCAGTGGAGTGGTTGGCCGAGGCGTCGCCAAAGCTGCAAAAGGCAATGGCGTCTTCGGCAAAGGCGGCGTGTTCGGGTGGATTGCGCCTGGCCGCGGCGATGCCGTAGGCCGCGCCGACCGCCTTCGGCAGGTGGCTGGCGATGGTCGAGGTCTGCGGCGGAATGTTCAGCGGCTTCGAGCCCAGCACCTTGTGCCGCCCGCCCGAAATCGGATCCTCAGACGAACATGCGAAAGACAAAAGCATGTCCCAGGTCACGGATTGGCCGGGGACCTGCCCGGCCCGCTGGATCTGAAACGCCGCATCGCGGTAGTGCAGAAAGGCCGGATCGGTGGGCCGCAGCGCCGCCGCCACGGCCGCCATGCCTTCGTGCCCCGACGACCCGATGGTATAAAACCCCTGCTTTTGCGCCTGCATTTCCCGACTGACCCGGTCGAGTGCCCGCGACAGACATCCCGATCGATAGATCGATACCGCCAGTTTCGGCGGCAACGGCCCGCCCGCCGGAGCGCCCGGGGGCAGATCGCCCGCGGCCACCCGGCCCAGAAAGGCCTCGTGAACGATGGTTGCGCGATCCATGGCCAACCTCACATGAACGCCTGAAACCCGGTCTGCGCGCGCCCGAGGATCAGGGCGTGAATGTCATGCGTGCCCTCATAGGTATTCACCGTTTCAAGGTTGATCATGTGCCGCATCACCGGGAATTCGCCGGAAATCCCATTGCCTCCGTGCATGTCCCGCGCAGCGCGGGCAATGTCCAGAGCCTTGCCGCAGTTGTTTCGCTTGATCAGGGAGACCACTTCCGGCGCCGCACGGTTTTCATCAAAGAGCCGCCCCACCCGCAGATTGGCCTGCAGGCCAAGTGCGATCTCCGTCTGCATGTCGGCGAGCTTCTTCTGGTAAAGCTGCGTGGCGGCGAGCGGCCTGCCGAACTGCACACGGTCGAGGCCGTATTGCAGGGCCGCATGCCAACAGGCCTCCGCGGCCCCCATGACGCCCCATGCAATGCCGTAGCGCGCGCGGTTCAGGCAGCCGAATGGCCCCTTGAGCCCTTCCGCCCCCGGCAGGAGCGCATCGTCGCCGACCTCCACCCCGTCCATCACGATCTCGCCGGTGACCGAAGCCCTCAGCGACAGCTTATGGTCGATCCTGGGCGCCGAGAGGTTCGCCGTTCCGCGTTCCAGCACAAAGCCGCGGATCTTGCCGTCATGGGCATCGGATTTGGCCCAGACCACGAAGACATCGGCGATGGGGGCGTTCGAGATCCACGTCTTGCTGCCGGTCAGACGGTAGCCGCCGTCGATCTTTTCGGCGCGCGTGGTCATCCCGCCCGGGTCCGATCCGGCGTCGGGCTCCGTCAGGCCAAAGCAGCCGACCCATTCCCCGCTGATCAGCTTCGGCAGGTATCTGTCACGCTGAGCCTGGCTGCCATAGGCGTGGATCGGGTGGATCACGAGGCTCGACTGCACGGACATCATGGAGCGATAGCCGCTGTCGATCCGCTCCACCTCGCGGGCGATCAGCCCATAGGCGACATAGCCCGCATTCAGACCTCCGGCGCTTTCGGGCAGAGTCACGCCGAGCAGTCCATGGGCGCCCATCTCCTGGAGGATGGTGCGGTCCGCCTCCTCGGTCTCGTAGGCCTTTTTTACCCGCGGGGCCAAATGCTTCAGGCAAAAGGCGCGGGCGCTTTCGGCGATCAGCCGTTCCTCTTCCTCAAGTTGCCGGATTAGCAGGAACGGATCCTTGGGATCGAAGGTGGGGATGGACGCATCAGGCATGCCCGGCTCCCAGAAACTTGGCGATGCGGCTCAGGCCGCGATCGAGATCTTCGGTGGAATAGGCGAAGGAGAGCCGCAGATGCCCCGGCAGCCCGAAGGCACTGCCCGGGACCACGGCCAGTTGCCGGTGCTCCAGCAGGGCCGCGCAAAAGGCCCCGTCGGTCTCGAAGCCGAGCCGGGCCATTGCGCCCTCCACATTGGGAAAGACGTAGAATGCGCCATCGGGCACCGGGCATCTGACCCCCGGCATGGCGGACAGTCGTGCCACCACACCGTCGCGCCGGTCGCGCAGCACGGCCAGCCGCTCGGCCAGCAGGTCCTGGGGACCGGTAAGCGCGGCCAGCGCCGCCGCCTGCGATATCGACGAGGCACCCGAGGTGATCTGCCCCTGCACCGCGGTCATCGCGTCGATCAGCGGGCGCGGCCCGATCCCCCAGCCGATCCGCCAACCGGTCATGGCATAGGCTTTCGACACGCCATTGACGATCAGAACGCGGTCCCGCAGGGCGGGGGCCACGTCCCGGAACGACCGGAAGGCGGTATAGGCGAGATGGGCGTAGATTTCATCGGCCAGCACCATGATATCTGGGTGCTGGTCCAGCACCTCCGCCAGGGCGCTGAGCTCGGCCTCTGTGTAAAGCGCGCCGCAGGGGTTGGAGGGGGTGTTCAGGAACAGCCAGCGGGTGCGGGGCGTGATGGCGGCGGCCAGAGCCTCAGGCGTCAGTTTGAAGCCCTGCGCCATCGGGCAGGCCACCGCCACCGGCCGCCCTCCGGCCAGGGCCACAATATCGGGATAGCTGGTCCAGTAGGGTGCGGGGATGATCACCTCGTCCCCGGGATCGAGACTGGCGAGCATGGCGTTGGCCAGCACCTGCTTGGCCCCGGTTGAGACGATCACCTCCGCCGGGTTTGCCCGGGCGCCCTCCGCGATGGCCGCGCGCAGGGGCGCGGTGCCGCGGGTCGCGGGATAGCGGGTCTGGCCTTGCAGGGCGGCGGCATGGGCGGCCTCGATCACATGGGCCGGCGTCACAAAGTCGGGCTCTCCGGTCGACAGCGCCACAACATCGATGCCCTTGGCCCGCATTTCAGCCGCCGCCTCGGTCAGGCGGGCGATTTCGGATACCTCGATCGCAGCGATGCGCTTTGCCCGGTGAAACGCTATGATCCCTGCCTCCCTGACGTGCCTTGAAAGTGACCTGTACCGTCAACCTATCAAAACCATTCACCATGGAATATTGAAGGTTCCGAACAATGGTTGGAGGATTTGTCACATGATTGCGCCCCGGCGATTTCTACCCTCGATCAGTTCTCTGCTCGCGCTTGAGGCGTTCGACCGGCTCGGCACCGCCGTTGCCGCCGCGGAGGAACTGTCGCTCACCCATTCTGCGATCAGCCGTCAACTGAAGGTGCTCGAAGAGCAGTTGGGCGTGTCGATGTTTGTCCGGGATGGCAAGGGGCTTGCGCTGACCAAGGCGGGGTCCCGCTACGCGGCCTCGGTGCGTCAGGTCCTGCATGGCCTCGCCAAAGCCTCGCTGGAGATCAAGGCGGGCGGGAACCGCGATATCATCAATCTTGCCGTCCTGCCTAGTTTTGGCGCGGTCTGGCTGACCCCCCGGCTCAAGGGATTCTGTGATCAGAACCCGGATATCTACATCAACCAGCGCGCGCGCCTCTCGCCCTTCGATTTCGACCTCGAAAGCTTCGATGCGGCCCTGCATTACGGCGCGCGGGACTGGCCCGGGGTCAGGTATCTGGAGCTGGCGCGAGAGCGGATGATCCCGGTCTGCGCTGCCTCTGCGGCACCCGCCGCGCTGCCCGAGCCGGCGTCTCTGCTCAACGCCCGGCTTTTGCATCTCGACAGCCGGCCGGGCGGTTGGGAGGAATGGTTCGCGGCCAAGGGCGTGCCTGCGACCCGGCTCAGAGGTATGGTTTTTGATCAATTCTCCAGCCTTGCGGCGGCCACGGCGGCGGGGCTCGGGGTCGCCTTGATGCCGGAGTATCTGGCCGAGGCAGAGATCGCCGCCGGACGTCTGGCGCCTTTGGATGACAGGCCTGTCCCCGCGGGCGGTGCCTACTACCTTGTTTGGCAGGCGAATTCGCAACCAAGTGCGGCGCTGGAAAAGCTCATCGCCTGGCTGGAGACGCCCATGGCGTAAGGTGGCGCGCGCCCGGCACCGCGCCGGCTTACGCTTTTCACCGGCGGGAAACGCCGAGGGATTTCGGCTTGACAGACTGCGCCACTCCCCCAATGGTCTATATTAAGAACCATTTGGGGAGATCACAGATATGACTGACATCACCAGCGAAGAGATCATGGCGATGCTGGCCGCCGGGCTGACCAAGGCCGCCGAGTTGGAAGAGCCCTCCTGCGTTTCGATTGTCGATCAGGGCGGCAATATCGCTGGCTTTGCCCGCAGCGACGAGGCGATGTTCGGCACCGCCGAGATCGCCGTGACCAAGGCCTACACTGCCGCCGCTTTCAAGATGCCCAATGGCGATCTGTCGGCGGATGTCCAGCCGGGCGGAGAGATCTTCAACCTGGAAACGGCCGGGCGCGGGCGCAGTTTCACCGCCATCGCAGGTGGCCTCCCGGTGGAGAGGGCGGGCAAGTGCATCGGTGCCGTCGGCGTCTCCGGTGGGCCGGTGGAGCATGACGTGCTGATCGCACAGGCCATGCTGGCTGCTTTCCCGGGCTGAACCCCGGACGGGCGAAGACAGCGCGCCGCAGACTCAGAACCCACGGCCGAAAGGGTATCGCGATGGACAAGGACAAGACCGCAATTGCCGACTACGTGGTGATCGGGGGTGGCTCCGCCGGCTGTGCCCTGGCCGCCCGATTATCCGAGGATCCCGCGATCAGGGTCGTGCTGATCGAGGCGGGCAAGAGCCGTGGCGGGCTCATGGATTACTGGAAGATCGAAATGCCCGCCGCCTTTGACTGGGTTTGGCGAAACGAGAAATACAACTGGATGATGGAAGGCGAGCCAGAGCCCACGATGCACGGCCGCCGCATCTTCCAGCCGCGAGGCAAGGTGCTTGGCGGCTCATCCAGCATCAACGGCATGGTCTTCCTGCGCGGGCATCCCCTGGATTTCCAGCGTTGGGTCGACGAAGGCGCGGCAGGTTGGTCCTGGCGGAATGTTCTGCCCTATTACAAGCGTCTGGAGCGGTGGGAAGGCGGCGAATGCACCTATCGCGGCGGCTCGGGTCCGATCTCGGTCAGGAAAGGCAGCTTTCCCACTCCGCTCTATGATGCCTTCATCGAGGCCGGCTCCCAGGCCGGTTTCCCGGTTTCCGACGATCTGAACGGTGCCCAGCCAGAGGGGATGGGTCATCTCCAGATGAACGTCCACAACGGCGTGCGCGCCTCCACCGCGCAGGCCTATATCCGCCCGAACCGGCATCGCAGGAACCTTACAGTGATCGACCAGGCCCAGGCCAGCGGTCTGATCCACGAAGGCAACCGGGTCGTGGGGGTCAACTTCTCCCGCTTCGGGGACCACGGATATTCCGCCCGCGCCGAACGGGAGGTGATCCTGACCACGGGTGCGGCGGGCAGCCCGCAGATGCTGATGCTGTCGGGTATCGGCCCGGCGGATCACCTGCGCGAGATGGGGATCGACTGCCGCACGGACCTGCCCGGCGTGGGCCAAAACATGCAGGACCATCCGCTCGTCTACATGAAGTTCCATGTGGACAAGCCCATTTCGATGTCGCGCTACATGCGCAAGGATCTGATGCTGTTCACCGGCGCGCGTTGGGTCACCACCCAGTCCGGCGCCGGGGCCACCAACAATGTGGAGGCCGCGGCGCTCGTGCGCTCCGACCCCGCCGTGCCGCACCCGGATATGTATATCCAGTACCTGCCGGTTGTCATGGACCATGATGACGGGCTCAGCCCCGATTTGCACGGCTTTACCTATTGCATCGGACCCACCCGGATCGAACGGTCGGGCTGGCTCAGATTGCGCTCCTCCAACCCGATGGATCAACCGCGCCTTATGTCGAACTTTCTTTCGACGGACCACGACATGCAGCAAATGCGCAACGCCATCGAGGTCGGACGGCTGATCGCCTCACAGAGGGCCAATGCCCGGTTTGGCGTCAGAGAGGTCGACCCGGGGCCCGGCGTGGCTTCCCGCGAAGCGCTCGACCACTATATCCGCGACAATACCGCGGGCGATTTCCACCTTTGCGGCACCTGCAAGATGGGGACGGACCGGATGGCCGTGGTCGACCCGGAACTCCGGGTTCACGGGACGGAGGGGCTGCGCGTGGTCGACGCGTCCGTGATGCCGTCGATCGTCAGCGCCAATACCAATGCCACGACGATCATGATTGCCGAGCGCGCCGCCGATCTGATCCTGGGCAAACAGCTGCTGGCTCCGGCCGATGTCCCGGTGCCGACGGGGGAGCCGCTGTCACGGACCAGCGTTCTGGGTAACGAAACTCCGCCGGTCGAACTGACCGCCTGAGATCCTGTGCGCCCATGGGCGGTCAGACGTCGCGCGCCCGAACCGGGGGCCGATATGCGCGTGCTCAGGGATGTTGCGGCGCGCGTAGACCGGCTTGCTCAACTCAGGGCACCCTCGGTCGCCTCGGCGCTTCCATCTGCATCGGGTGGGTCGTTCAGTGCGGTCGCGGTCATGGCTGCGATGACCTCGCGCGACTTGACGTCAAAGAGACGCCGCGCCGATTTCGCCGCCGCATCCGGCTGCCGGTTGCCCACCGCATCGGCGAGGGCGCGCCAGATCGGGCGCCATTCGGCCACACGATCCGCCACGCTGTCCGGGCGCACGGGCGTGTTCAGACCCGCGAGGGACCGCTCGATCCCCTCCACGAAGAAGGGGTTCCGCGAACTGTGCCCGAGGGTCGAGAAGAACAGGTATTGCGCTTCGCGGAGATCCCCCGCCTGCCGGGCCGGGTCCAGCATGCCATGCGCGGCTTCGAGCGCGGCCAGATCGGCCGGTGTGCGCCGTTCGCAGCTCAGCACCGCGGCCTCCTCGAGGATTGCCTTGAGATACTCCAGACTGCGCCACGCCATATCGGGCCGGGTGAGCAGCGAGGTGTGGGCCAGATGATTGATCTGATCCTCATCGGCGACAAAGTTCCCCCCCTTGGCCCCGCGGCTGGAGACCAGATACCCCTCGGCCTCCAGTCGTTTCAGCGCCTCGCGCAGGGTCGCGCGCGAGATACCCAGGGATTCCGACAATTTGCGCTCCGCTGGAAACTGCTCGCCCGGGCGCATCGCGCCGATCTCGACCTGGCGTTTGATCAAGTCGTAGGCGATGCCGTGAAAGGGTGCGCCTTCGATGCGGATTCCGGTCCAGAACATCTCAGATCACTGTAAATGTGTTGTCGACGGTAATGTCCGCCCCGTTGATGAAACTGGCGTCGTCGGACGCCAGAAAAACGGCGACGCGGGCGACCTCCTCGGGCTCACACATCCGCCCTTGCAGCGTGCGGATGTCCTCTTCGCTGGCGGGCACATTCAGTTGCCGCAACTGCTCCATCTCGTACTCGCCGTGTTTGGTGCGCACAAAGCCGGGGCTGATCACGTTGGAGCGGATGCCACGGTCCCGGAACTCCACCGCGACGGAGCGGGTGAACTGCGTGACCGCGGCTTTGGTGGTGCAATAGATCGCCTCCATCGGCGTGGCCGTCGAGGCGGAGACCGAGGAGGTCGTGATGATCGCCCCGCGGCCTTTTTGCAGCATCGAAGGCAGGCAGGCCTGGGTCATCAGCACCACGCTGCGCACGTTGTTGTTGATCAGAAAATCGAAATCAGTCTCGGTCACCTGCAGGAGCGGCTGCACCTGGATCTCGCCAGCCTGATTGAACAGGATGTCGATGCCGCCGAAGGTGGCCTGCGCCGCCTCCACCACCGCCTTCACATGCCCCGACCGGGACACATCGGCGGGTACGAAGAGAAACCGGTCGCTCTGCAACTCCTCCGACAGGGCTTGCCCGTTTTCCTCATCCCGGTCGGCGCCCACCACCGCAGCACCTTCCTTGATGAACTCCCGCACCGCGGCCCGGCCGCAGCCGTTGGACGCGCCGGTGATCACGGCGACGAGGTTCTCGAGCTTCCTGCGCTGCAAGCGGTCCTGCCTCCGTTTGAGATTTGGAAAGGGCCGGCATCGACGGCTCACCGCCATAACGGCCCTTTCAGTCGGGCCAGCTTATCGCAATCGGGCAGGGGCAGTAAATACTCGGCTAGGGTTTGCAGAACACTTCGAGACCGCCCGTGATCTCCATGCCGCCGTACCCCCGCTCAAGGGCCTCGCCGAAGACATCGACGATCATCCTGGGAAAGGCGTTGGAGATGCTCGTCGCCTGTGCGGTGTCCAGCAGGTGTTGCATCGCCGCGAAATGCACATCCAGTTCCGCCTGGCCTCCGTGGAAATCGCCCCGTTCGATCAGCTCCTTGCTGTATCTGGCCTCCGCGTCGATCTCCACCAGCCAGGACGGGACGGAGCCGAACACCGCTTCGTCCGGCATCCCCTCGGCCCGGGTGAAGGCAAGGCCCTGGAAAAGACCCACCATGGATCCGTAGAGATAGGACAGCCAGGCGAGGTCTGCCGCCGCCGCAAAGCCCGGATCGGGCCCGAGCCAGCCGGATCTGGCCCCGAAGGTCTTCAGCGTCGGCGCGCAGGCCTTGTAGACAACTTCGTCACCGGAGTATGCGAAGCGGGTCATTTCAGCGCCGACCCTGGCCGGGTAGGTGAAAATCTTGCCGTCCAGATATCGTGCGCCCAGATCCGTCACCTTCGCGCTGAGCGCGCGCGCTTCTGCCGGGGTGCCGCTGCAAAGCTGCACGAAGGTCTTGCCTGCCAGGGCTGCGGACACGCCTGTCTCTGCGAGCACGGCCTCGGTCGTCTCGTAGTCGGACAGCACCCAGACTTGCATGTCGGTGGCGGCAATGGCCTCTGCCAAGCTCTCGGCCACCGTGGCCCGGTCTGCGAATGCCTCCGCCTTTTCAGGGGTGCGGTTCCATACGGCGACTTGGTGGCCGCCGGTTATCGCGGCCTCGGCGATGGCGCTGCCCATATTGCCTAAGCCTATGATCGCTAGGGACATATCTGATCCTTCCTGTGGTGGGTTTCGTTCATGCCTTCTGCGGCTGTCTCAGCGTTTCCGCCCCGGCGGCCGGGTCAGGAACGCCGCCAGCAGGATCAGGACAACCGAGAACAGAATAAGCAAAGTCCCGACTGCGTTGATTTCCGGCGTCACGCCGCGCCGCATGGTGGAGTAGATATACATCGGCAGGGTGTTATCGCGTCCGGTGAGAAAGAAGGTCACTGGGATTTCATCGAAGGACAGGACGAACACCAGAAGCCCGCTGCCGACGATTGCTGTCTTGATATTGGGCAACGTGACATACCAGAAGGTGACCAGCGCGCTTGCCCCGAGGTCGGAGGAGGCCTCTTCAAGGGATGGCGGAAGCCGCTGCAGCCGGGCAAGGACCTGGATGACCACCACCGCCAAAAGGGCCGTGGCATGGCCCAGAACGACCGTGTGCAGGCTCAGGTTGAAGCCCATGAGGTTGAAGAAGTTGAGCATCGAGATGCCGGTGACGATTCCCGGCAGGGCGATCGGCAGAAGCAGCAGGCGCCGAAAGAGGGCCTTTCCCGGAAAGACGAACCGGTGCAACGCCATGGCCGCGGGGATCCCGATGCAGAGTGCCAGGGCCGTCGACAGGGTGGCCACGTAAAAGCTGTTGCCCACCGCCTCCAGCAGGTCCGCATTGGCAAAGAGCGTCCTGTACCAGTCGAGCGTGAAGCCCGAGAGCGGCCAGGCCAGAACCCGCGAGTCGTTGAAACTGAAGATGATCAGAATCGCCACCGGCATATAGAGAAAGGCCAGCAGAAGAGTGGCATAGGTGATGAACGCCCCGTCCGCCGCGCCTTTCGGGATCGACAACGGGGGCTTGCGCGGCTTGGATCGGATCAAAGCGATATCGGCCATGTCAGAATTGCACCTTCGTACGCTGTTCGAAGCGGTCCGACAGCGAGATGATCGCGAGAACCACCACCAGCATCACCACCGCCAAAGCCGAGCCGAGCGGCCAGTTGAGCGCCGCGCCGAATTGCGAGGTGATGACATTGGCCACCATCAGGCCGTCGGGCCCGCCGACCAGAAAGGCCGCCACGAAATCGCCGAAGCACAAGCAGAATGTCAGGGTGAAGCCCGCGACGACACCCGGCAGGGAGAGCGGCACGGTGACCCGCCAGAAGGTTGTCCAGGAGCTTTGGCCCAGATCGGCGGAGGCCTCATCGAGGTTGCGTGGGATCTTCTCCAGCGCGGCATAGATCGGCATCACCATGAACGGAATGAAGATATAGGTGAGCGTTATCACCATGGCGGCCTGGCTGTAGAGAAATATATCGAGCGGCTCGCTGATGATCCCCAGGCCCATCAGCGTGCTGTTCAGAACCCCTTGCGTGCCAAGTATCGTCTTCCACAGGTAGGCGCGCAGCAGATACGACACCCAGAGGGGCGCGATCACGCCGAAAAACAGCACTTTGCGGATCGTCACGTTCTTCAACCGGAAGACCAGGAAATAGGCAAAAGGATAGGCCAGAACAAGCGCCGTGACCGACACGATCACGGCGATCTTCAGGGTCCGGCCGATGACGCTCAGATACTGCGGTTCGTTCAGCAGCGTCAGGTAATTGCCGAACTGAAAGGCGGGCTCGAAAAGCGGGTAGCTCTTGATCCAGAAGCTGTAGGTCAGGAGCACCCCGTAGGGCACAAGCATGAAGAGCACGATCCAGAGGATCGGAAGTCCGAGAAAGAACCCCATGCCGATCCGGTCGAGCGCGCGCAGGGTCATCGCCTATCGCTCCGCGCCAAAAAGGAGGATGTTGTGCGGCTCGACGCCCAATACGACAGGGTCCCCCGCCCGCGGATGGTCGGAATGCAGCATGCCCTGCCGCAGTATCTCGTCCACCAGCATCTCCTCGCCAGAGGAAAGGCGCACCACCGTCCGCAGGGCCAGACCCTGATAGATGGTCTCGACCACGGTTCCGGGCAGCACGTTGACGGGCCGGCACTCGGTGTCCTTCAGGATCTGCATCTTTTCGGGCCGGATCCCGATCTGCCCGATGGCTTGCCCGTCCGAGGTCGCGACATCCGTGGCTTTCAGCTCCTGATTTCCCGCCTCCAGCGTCACCAGCCCGGCCCCGCGCGCCACGACCCTGGCGCTCAGAAAGTTGGTGGTTCCGATGAAATTGGCCACATAAGGCGTGGCAGGCCGCTCGTAGAGGTCTTCCGGCGTGCCGTCCTGCGCAATCTCGCCGGCCTCCATCACCACCACCCGGTCCGACATCACCAGCGCCTCGGTCTGATCGTGGGTCACCATCAGAAAGGTGATGCCCAGTTTTTCATGCATGTGCTTCAGTTCGACCTGCATCTGCTCGCGCAGCTTCGCATCCAAGGCCGATAACGGCTCGTCTAGGAGGATCACCTTGGGCTCGCGCACCACGGCCCGGGCCAGGGCGACCCGCTGGCGCTGGCCGCCCGAGAGCTGGTGGGTGTGACGCTCGAACATGCCAGACAGGCCCACAAGCTCCAGCGCAGCCTCGGCCTTGTCCCGTGCGGCGGTGCCCTTGATGCCCTTGCGCTCCAATCCGTAGGTGATGTTCTTGCCCACGGTCATATGGGGAAAAAGCGCGTAGTCCTGAAACATCATGTTCACGTCCCTCTGCTGCGGCGGCGCGGCGGTGACATCGACCCCGGCAATGCGAATTGTGCCCGCCGAGGGCACTTCGAAGCCGCCGACCATCCGCAGCAGGGTGGACTTGCCGCATCCCGACGGGCCCAGTAGCGTCAGGAACTCCCCGTCTTCGACGGCAAGATCCACATGGTTCACACCGACCACCGGGCCGTAATGCTTGCTGATGCTGTCGAGCTCGATGATCGCCGCCATGGGCCGGAGCCTCTTGCCAGTTGCGTGAAAGGGCAGGGGGACGATACGCCCCTCCGCCTAGAGGTCGTTATTGTGACTTGACCGAGTTCCATG
The DNA here is from genome assembly GCF_003688285.1 of Rhodophyticola porphyridii. GTDB lineage: Bacteria > Pseudomonadota > Alphaproteobacteria > Rhodobacterales > Rhodobacteraceae > Rhodophyticola > Rhodophyticola porphyridii. The sequence goes on along the minus strand of NZ_RCNT01000007.1, from coordinate 130,125 downwards.
CGTTCACATAGGCGCCCATCCGGTCGCCCAGGGGCTGCCACATCAGCAGGGCATCCAGATAGGCGGGGTCGTCCTGATGGAGGGCGACGAACTGCTCTTCGGTCATGCAGTTGCGCGCGGCCACCGGGTTGGCGACCGAGTAGCCGTTCACATTGGCCACGCCACACTGGCCCTGTTCGCTGAGTTGCATGTTCAGGAAAGGGTAGGTGCATGCATTGTCCGCGGAGCCGTCGACGATCATCCAGGAATCCATCCATCCTTCGGCGTTTTCCTCCGGGATGAACTCTGTGACCTCGATGCCTTCCGCGGCGATCAGCGCCGACTGGTAGCCCGCCCAGGTGTTCGAGATATCGACCTCGCCGCCCACATAGAGATCGACCAGTTCGCCCGCGGTGGACCAGTATCTGCGCACCAGCGGCCTCTGCTCGATCAGCGTCTCGACCGCCGCCGCTATCTGCTCGTCCGAGAGCGTGTAGATATTGGTGTCGCCGTTATAGCGGGCAGCAACATAGATCGCCGATTTGTCGTCCCAGAGCGCGATGCGGCCTTCGTTCCTTGGGTCGAAAAGCGCTGCAAGGGAGGTCGGTGGGGTCTCGAAGGCATCGTTGCGATACATGAACGCGATGGCGCCCCAGGTGTAGGGCATCGCGTAGTATTCGCCGTCCATCTGGATGTTGTCGAGCTCCCGGAACTGGGGATAGATATTCTCCCACTGTTCAATCCTGCTGATATCGACGGGTTCTACGAAACCGGCTTCGATGATCAGCCTGGTGATGTCGGAGGCGGGGGTGATCAGGTCGTAGACCCCACCGCCCGCGGCCATCTTGGCGATGATTTCTTCGCCGGACCCCACATAGGTCGCCGAGACGCGACAGCCGGTCTCGGCCTCAAATGCGGCAATGAAGCTGTCATCGGCATAGCCTTCCCAGGTCAGCAGGCTCAGCTCGCCCTCGGCCGAGGCCGGCATGCCAAATGCGGCTACGAAGATTGTCGTCAGGATCGTTTTGAGAGGCGTGGTCTTGGCCATATCGGTGGCTCCCTTGCGAGACGGTGAAGACTGTGCGGCGCTTTGTCGTGGCGGCGCGCCGACCGCGGGCAAGAACTCAACTGTGTTGTGCAGGCGATCTGGCCTTAAGACCGGATCAACCAAATAAGGTATACACAACATACCATTTTAGTTTGAGATTCGTGTCAACCCGGTCTGGTACAGGTCGCCGGGCCTATGGCCTCGTCCTCCCCTGAGCATGTTATCCTGTTCGCTCGCCGGGCGTGGTCCCGAAATCCTCTTCCAAATGCCTTGCAAGGTCAAAACCGCTCCAAATCTGTTGTTACGGGAGGGTCAAAGACGCCGCCGGAAGCGCGCGAGCCTCCCATCGGTGCTAATTTTTCAGTCACAGTCAGGGTGACGATACGGGTTTCCAGGTTGAGGCACGTTCCTCGGTTGACAGCAGGTTGCTCCCTAATGGTACGGTAGACATGCCTTTTTTGATGTGAGGGAGTCAGCCATCATGGATGCCCGGAGCCACCAACCCGTCAGCACACAGCGTGTTTTTCAGGAGCGGTTCGAGGGAAAGACCGCCCTCGTGACGGGCGGGGCAAGCGGCATGGGCCGGGCACAGGCGCTGCGGCTCGCCGCCGAAGGCGCAAGGGTGGCGATACTCGACCGAAACAAGAGCGGGGCAGAGGAGGTCGCCCATGAAATCGCGGCCCTCGGCGCCACCGCCTGCCCTGTCCCGGTCGACCTCTCCGACGTCGATGCGGTCGAAAGCGCCCTCGACACGGCGAAAGCCAGTCTGGGACCCGCGCAATTGCTGTTCAACAACGCCGGTATCGTTCTGGTCAAACCCTATGTGGAATGTACCGAGGACGATTTCGACCGACTTATGGCGGTGAATGTCAAATCCACATTCATGGTCACCCGCCGGGTGATCCCGCAAATGATCGCGGAGGGTGGCGGCGCGATTGTCCTGATGTCCTCGGTGTCGTCCATGCGCGGCTTCGCGCTGGAGGCGCTCTACGGGGTCTCAAAGGCCGCCGTTCAGGCGATGATGATGAACATCGCCGTGGAGTACAGGGAAGATAACATCCGCTGCAACGCGGTGTGTCCCGCCTTTGTCCGCACACCTCATGGTCTGAATGAAATCAAAGACTTCCAGGCACTTGGCTTCGATTGGAGCGACGATGATCTGGCGGCGACGCAGTTGCGTATCTGCGAGCCCGAGGAGGTGGCCGATGTAGCGCTTTTCCTGGCCAGCGACGACGCGCGTTTCGTGAACGGAGAGGCAGTTGTGGTCGACAATGGCTGGCTCGCGAAAGCCTGACTGCAAGACTCGGTCGAAGAGGTCCGGTAAGGCGTCCTTGCGGCGGGTGGCGATAGCCCTCCATGGCGGATCCCGGCGGGAGCCTCTTTTCCGACCTCCAAACGGTCCCGGATAACTTGGCCTGCTTTCATGACAACGGCCAATGCCCGAGGCCGGTGCGCCCCTAACGGCCGCTTTGCGGACAAAGCAGATGGGGTGGATGGCTCCCGCTCCCCGGCGTCGCAATGCGCCATACTGCAGGTGTCATGATCTGCGATAGCGAGGAGCCACCCCATGCAAGCTACCACCGTCGGCCTCGATTTGGCCAAGACCATCTTTCACGTGCACGGCGTCACTGAGGAAGGCGAGGTTGCGTTCAATCGGCCTTTGCGCCGCTCGCAGGTTCTGGCGTTCTTCGACCGTCTCGCGCCCTGCCTCATCGGCGTGGAAGCCTGCGCATCGAGCCACTACTGGGCGCGTGAGTTGTCGAAGCTTGGTCACACCGTCCGGTTGATGCCGCCGATGTATGTCAAACCCTACGTGAAGCGCGGCAAGTCGGATGCTGTCGATGCAGAGGCCATCTGCGAGGCAGTGACACGTCCGACGATGCGGTTTGTCGAGATCAAGTCCGAAGAGCAGCAGGCGCTTCTGTCCCTGCACCGGGCGCGGGACTTCGTGGTCCGCCAGCGCACTCAGCTGATCAACATGCTTCGCAGCCTGGCGGCGGAGTTTGGCATCGCCATCGCTCGCGGCGTTGCGCGGGCCGTCGACTTTGCAAAATCTGTTATTGAAGGAGGCCATGCAGAACTCCCCGAGCTTGCCCAGGACGTTCTGCGCGTTCTCAGTCGACAGCTGATCGATCTGCACAATCGGCTTGGGTGGTACGAGATCACGATGCGCATTCAGGCTCGCCTCAGCAGGCAGGCGCAACTCTTGCAGACCATTCCCGGTGTCGGGCCGGTCACCGCCTCAGCCGTGGCTGCGACAATCGGTTCGGGCCGCCAGTTCCGAAGTGGGCGCGAGTTCGCCGCCTGGTTGGGGCTCACGCCACGCAACCATTCCAGTGGTGGCAAAGAACGGTTGGGCAAGATCACAAAGATGGGCGACAGGTACCTGCGCCAGCTCATCGTGGTCGGCATGACATCCCGCGTCCGACAGGTCGCCAATCATCCAGACCGCGCCGATCCCTGGCTCGCGGACTTGCTGCAACGAAAACCTACGCGCCTTGCGACCGTCGCCATGGCGAACAAGACGGCTCGGATCATGTGGGCGGTGCTGACCAGGAACGAGCCCTATAGGCCGCATGCAGTCTGAGCCGGAAAGGAAAACGAGATAGCAAGACCGACGATGTGATGGTGTACCCTTCAGCCGCAACGATCAGGACACTCCGACGAATGACCCGGGTGCCAATGCCCGCAAAGCAGATAGGAACCTGATCTGCGGATCCCATCAGGGCCAGCGGTCATGACCGCGCAAACAGGCCGGACACAAGACCGCTTCTGAAAAGGTACACGCAATCCCATTTAAGCCTTGCTATGCGGGCGCCATCCACACAGGGCTTTCGCTGCGGTTGCGCCAATGGCCGCTTTGCTTGCAGCGATCATCGAAAATGACCACATAGGACGCAAAGGTTCTGTGGAGCAGTCACGTGCTATGAAACTCATATCGTTTTTGATTTTTGCCGTATTGGTTTCGGCCACTACCGCCTTTGCTCACTCTCCTTACTTTGGCCAACGCGAAAAGGTCGAGCTGCCGGAATTCGGAGAAGTCGAATTTGCCATTTTGTTCGGTGATGGCATATTCTTTGCTGATCCTTCGCAAGTCATCGTCTTTGATAGCGAGGGGCACTTACTGGCAGCCACTCCCCTATCTGATGGGCTTATCATTCGATGTCGCCGTTCAAATGACGGGCAATCGTGCAGCGCCTATGACGCAGTGCGAGGGTTGGTCTATCAGCCCGATCTTGATCTGTGGGGGCGTGGCCGAACTATTGTGGAAGATGGCAGGCCGTCAGTCGACGCATATCCCGAACACATCAACATATCCTATGGTTTTATTGAGCGATCCGCCACATTCGCAGAGAAGATATCATTTGAGGTTGCGGGTATGACGCGCGCTCCTGGCTCAACTCTTTTTGCTATTTTTTGGTGGTGTTTGGCGTTGGCACCGATGGCGCGTCTGTTTTGGCGTTGGCGGGGCAATGATTGGAAAATCAAGCCAGTGCGGTTCTCTGGAATTCTTAAAGTTTTCTTGAGTGTTTCTGCTTTTCTGGGAATGGCATTCCTCGCAGTTTTTCCTCTATTCTACGTTCCCTACTCAGTCTTGTTCTTCCTGCTTGTTTTCACGTTAGGCGGAACGGTGGCGTTTGTGATCACTCGACCATGGGGCAAGCGGGTGGCAAACCAGAGCCCATAGGAATCTTTGGCTTCATTGGTGGGCAAGGCCACATTTGGTTTGTCACAAACTTGGCTACAACGCGATCTAGCAGACATTCGCCGCGTTGCAGAAGCGCAGAAGTTTGGGCTCGAAGCAGATCTTCACTGCGGTCGCGAGCGCACCTCGGCGGTACGGAGCGCGGGTGAAGGTCCGGTGTGCGGGACATTTCTGCCGTTCGCTGCAATTGCGCAAAGGTCCGCTCTCGAGAAACAAGCCGGTCAGAAACGGTCGATTTAGGTGAAAAACTCGACCTACTACATCTTGTGTTTTACCGACGCGCGGTCTTTCAACCCGCTGTTATCGCGGTCAAAGGCAGTGTTTTTGGCAGTTGCCGATAGCTGGTCTAGCGAACCTTAACACGGGACCATTTTGGCAAGGCGTTTTAGGTTCTGGGCGGTGGCGGCGAGGAGGAATTCTTCTTTGGCTCCCTTGAGGCCACGGAGCCGGAGGCGCTTGAAGCCGAGATGTCGTTTCAAATGGGCGAACAACATCTCGACTTTCTTTCGTCGTCGTCGGCTCTCGTCATAGGCTGCCGTATCGCGCAGATCGCGGACGGCCTGGCGCGCTTCCTCGTCCATGTGGCGGGTGACGGTTCGGAATTGCGCGTCGGTGCAGGCCTTCTTGATCGGGCATGCGCCGCAGGTGTCTTTCCCGGCAAAGTAGCTTTTGATCCGGTCGGCCTGCTTGATCCGCCGCAGCGGCATTTCATGGCCTTCGAGGCAGGTGTAGCTGTCGCGCTCGGGGTCATACTGGAATCTGAAATTGCCGAGGTGCGACGCATACCGCTTCAGGCGTGGTTCACCAAGAGTTTTTCACCAGTATCAACCGTTTTTGGCACATATGTTTTGGCCTGGGTTTATTGTCAGACGCCTGGTAAGACCCGGGACTCGCTGGTCGGGTTGATAGTGCTCTGGAACAGCACACCTGCTGGGTCTCTTGGGCACTACGTCACAAGCGTCAACCAAGTGGCGCACGACTTCCCCGAAATAAGCCTATCTGCTATTCTCTTATGAGTAGCATTGAGATTTGACCAAACAGATTACCAAGGGGGAGGGCTCTTAATGCCGGGACTTGAGGATGTGCTTGCCTTTGCTGCCATGCAGAGGGTTGCAGAACGGGCGTTTATTTTTCTTTTTGTCATAATTCTGTGCGGAATCCTCGTCTGGGCCTATCGTAAGGCTGTCCAACGGATCGACTTCAACATCTCAGCAGACAAGGTTGGAGCTGGTGGCGTTGTGGTTCTGGCAATGCCGGTATTCCTCCTGCTGGTCATGGTAGGGTTCAGTTACATTGTCTTCTCCCAACCTGTTACCGTGCGGTCCCTATCAGGCATTGAGCTCAACGAACCGGATAAAGCCAACGGAGAGGAGCAAGAGAATGACGCCAATGATGGTGATGCAAGGCCGTCGAGTGCGCCGACAACAATGACACGTGAGATCGAAGGCATGCTCGTTCTGCCGGCAGGAAGCGCACTTAGCCCCCATCAGGTGATTGCCTCTCTCGGAATCATCCAGGACCACCTCGCAGATGATAGCTCAGACGATATCGAAACCCGGCGGCGGGTGAGTTCTGCTGCTCGTATCCTTGAAGTCCATCTCGGTGATCTTATGGATGCGGTTTATGGTGACGGCGCATTCTCGACCTACTCAAGAATTCGGGGGCAGCTACTCAGCGAAGGAACGACACTTGCCGATCTCGATATCACGGCCGAGGAGGAAGACCTCTACCTCGATATTGATCAGTTGTTTTCAGGTGCCCAGCTTACCGACGGAGAATAGACTGTGAGACTTCTGTTTATACTTCTCCTTGGGCTTTTGTTAATAGGCACAGCACAGGTCTCTGCACAGACACAGCAGGAACTTCGTAGCTATCAGCGTAATGTGATCGAGGTAACCTCATTTGTGGCTGATCGCATTGCATCGGCCCTCACGCCCGAAGAGCGAGCGATCCAACGTAGCCTCCGCGTCCGCGTTCCGCTTGATTCATCTTTCACCGCCCAGGCGACACAAGGACGGATTACGATGTCCGCTGGAATAGGATGGATATTCCAGCAACTTGCCGCCGCTCAGATCGCTGAACAGTTTCTCGGATTTCGCGGGTGTTCGCCGGAATACCTCGAATATTTTGCCATCAACGTTATCGAAAACTCGGATCGCGCTGCAGAGGGACGCTCCGTCAACCCAGTTCTCTCTCCCGGAGGTTTCGGGCGAAGATATGGTGGTGCCTGTAGGGGCTTTGACGACCGAACAGTCTTCCATCCTGACATAATGAATGCCTACGCCGCCCAGATGAATGCCAGTCTGACCTTTCTCTATTTGCATGAACTTGCCCATCATACTCTTGGTCACCTTGAGAGCGGCAACCGTACGCTCAGCATCTCGCGCGAACAGGAGGCAGCAGCGGATAGATGGGCCATCAGGATAATGGTGGAGTCTGATCTAGCTGCACCGGCAGCGGCATTGCCGATGATGCGGTTTCTTGTTCTTCTCGGAGGTGAGACGCTCGAAGACGAAAGGAGGTCTACGCATCCGCTAGGTATGCGGCGCATGCGGGATTCAATGCGCTATGCAGCGGAACTCCATCGACGGCGCGGTGATCACGAACTTGCAGATGAGACATTGGACGCCATGGAAGCTGCCGAAGAGTTCATGCCGTAGGACGAGCATTCCCAATTCGGCTTCACGGAGTTTCGCCATCAATCCCAAAGCGCTCCCAGGCAGTTGAGAACGCCTCACGGGGGTCACAGGAAATTGCGCATGTAGCGCCAAAACTCACACGTTTCTGTCACAGGCGAAAACGACCGATACTGGTGAAAAACTCTTGGTGAACCACGCCTGAAGCGGTATGCGTCGCACCTCGGCAATTTCAGATGATGGAGGGTATCATGGCCAAGCGTATCAAACCCGAAGACCGCGCCTCCTTTCGAGGTCATTTCTAAGCGTCGCAAATCGTTCCCGTCAGAGACACGCGTCAAGACCGGCGTTCAAACGGTGCGTGGGCGATGTGGAACTTCAAGAGAAGCTCGGACGGAACGATCCTTGCCCCTGCGGTTCGGGCAAGCGCTACAAGCGTTGTTGTCTAAAGAGCGGCAAGTTCGACGGTAGCCGTCGGGATTATTACTTTCAGAGAGCGCCGGTGATCCGGCGCTCGACAGTTGCACAAAGCCTATGCCCCTGATTCACTTGCCACATTGGCGGGGAGGATCAAGCGATGATGGGACGGTTGGAGGCGCAGGAGAACCTATTTTACCGGTTTCGGATCGAGGATCACGTCCCGCAGGATCACCTCTTGCGCCGGATCGACTGGCTGCTCGATTTCGACGCGAGCCGCGCGGAGTTGGCCGCGCTCTACAGCCACACAGGCCGCCCGTCCGTCGATCCTGAGCTGATGCTCAGGATGCTGCTGATTGGTTATCTCTACGGCATCCGATCCGAGCGACGTCTAGTCGAGGAAGTGCATCTCAACCTGGCATACCGTTGGTTTTGCAAGCTCGGGCTGGAAGGCCGGGTGCCGGATCGCTCGACTTTCTCCAAGAACCGGCATGGCCGCTTTGCAGATGGCGAGGTGCTGCGGCGACTGTTCGAAAGCGTCGTGGAAAAGTGCATCGGCTTTGGAGTTGTAGGTGGCACGGACGCGGCCATCGACGGCAGTACCATCGAGGCGGATGCCAACCGGGATCGCAAGGATGCGCCGGATGCGGTTCAAAAAGTCTGGTCGCGCAAGGATCAGGTGCAGCGCCCGGTCGCTGACTATCTGGCGCAGCTGACTGACGCCGATGGGACAGCACAATCCGGCCCCAAGAGGAAGCCGCCCAAGTATATCTCGGAAACCGATCCGGAAGCGGCATGGTCGCTCAAGGATGGCCCTGGCCGGTTTAGCTACGAGACCAACTATCTGGTTGATACCGATCATGGTATCATCGTGGATGTTGAGGCCACACCCGCCCGGCTCAGCCAGGAAATCGTCGCGGCCAAGACCATGTTGGATCGCAGCCGGACCCGCCACGATTTCCACCCGGATCGGGTCGCAGCGGATGGATCATATGGCACCGGACCGTTCCTGGCATGGCTTCTCAAGCGCAAGGTCACGCCGCACGTGCCTGTCCTGGACCGCCAGCATCAGACCAAGGGCAAGTACGATCTCAGCTATTTCCAGTATGACCCCGAGCGCGACAGCTACACCTGCCTCGAAGGCCATGAAATGCCGCTGCGGCGGATCAAGCAGGCCGACCGGATCAAAAGCTACTTTGCCGGGAAAGACACCTGCGGCGCATGCCCGATCAAGAAGGCCTGCACCGACGCGCCATTCCGAACCGTCACCCGCCACATGGACGAGGAAGCGCGCCAGGCCGTCCGCGATCTGCGCGATACGGCAGCCTATGACGAGAGCCGACGACGACGAAAGAAAGTCGAGATGTTGTTCGCCCATTTGAAACGACATCTCGGCTTCAAGCGCCTCCGGCTCCGTGGCCTCAAGGGAGCCAAAGAAGAATTCCTCCTCGCCGCCACCGCCCAGAACCTAAAACGCCTTGCCAAAATGGTCCCGTGTTAAGGTTCGCTAGACCAGCTATCGGCAACTGCCAAAAACACTGCCTTTGACCGCGATAACAGCGGGTTGAAAGACCGCGCGTCGGTAAAACACAAGATGTAGTAGGTCGAGTTTTTCACCTAAATCGACCGTTTTTGGCACGGGCGAAGCAGTCGCCATAATGGTTGAAAAATCTTGTGACACAAACCCTTGGCAAAACCGATTTTGATTTTGTCACGTTTTTGGCCGAGGCCGGACAAGTGGACATTGGCGCACGATGCAGCATCAAGCACTCCGGGCTCTTCGCGGCCATTAGATCGATCGCAGCATTTTGACCGTCACGTCGCATGGCTTCCGTCAAGGACGGCCCAAAACCGACCTTAGCCACTTAGTCCCGATGCAGCATCCCAGCACGTCAAAGCCGCCATTGGCCGCGTATGCACTGTCCAAGCCAAGTGCAAAGTCCGGTCTGCGAGAGATGCCGAACCACACAGTGCGCTACCGGGAAGTCACGACCCCAAATCGACAGGCGGTCCTGCCGGGGCAATTCTCTCGCTATGCTCTGTAGCGCATCACGCCGCCAGTGTTTGCTTCTCCCGTAGTGCCCGGTAGAGGCCATCTCGGCGTGCCATCAACTCGGACGGCGTGCCGTCTTCGACAAGCTGGCCACGGTCGAAGACCAGGATCCGGTCCATCCGCTCGACGGTGGCCAGTCGGTGCGCGATGACGAGTGTCGTGCGTCCCTCCATCAGGCGTTCTGCCGCCTCGGCCACACGCGCTTCGGCCTCGCTGTCGAGAGAGGACGTCGCCTCGTCCATTATCAGAACGGGCGCATCCGAAAGGAATGCGCGGGCAATAGCGACCCTCTGTCTCTCACCGCCTGAAAGCTTGACGCCCCGCTCGCCGACCTCGGTACCATACCCCTTCTCAAGGCGTTCGATGAACTCAGCAGCGCCCGCCTTCGAGGCGGCTGCGTAGACTTCGTCCATAGTAGCACCGGGCCGTGCATAGCCGATGTTGTCCGCCAGGGAGCGATGGAACAGAATTGGCTCCTGCGGGACCAGCGCGACATGACTGCGAAGCTCGGCTAGGGAAACCGAGGCGATGTCCACGCCGTCCAGCGTAATCGTACCGCCCGTAACCTCGTGAAGACGTTGGACCAGCTTGACGAACGTCGTCTTTCCAGACCCTGAGCGGCCGACGAGGCCCACCTTCTGGCCCATCGGGATATCGACGTTCAGATCGGTAAAGAGCGGTGTCGGGGCGCCCTCATACGCGTAGTCGACATGGTTGAACGACAACGCGGCCGCGCGCGGCGGAAGCGCACGGGCCGGTGGCCGAACCACGTTTTTCTCCGGGTTGTCCTGCATGAGATCGACCATCTCTTCAGCGTCGTTCACGGCTTTTTGCAGGTTGCGGACGTGGTTGCCGATCTGGCGCAAGTAGCCGTCGAGCATACCGAGTGCCGAGACGGTAAAGGCGATCTCGCCTGCCCCCGCCGCGCCGCGCATGAACGCCAGCAGTGCGCCACCCAGAACCAAGGCCCGCAGCAGCCAGAGGCTCAAGTCCTGCGCAAGGCCGGACCAGGTGCCTCGCCGCCAGGTGCGGCGGCTGCGATGCGCCCACTTTCTGAGAACGCGATCGATCCGCGCATCCTCTCGCGCCTCCGCGGCATGGGCTTTGACGACGGCGTTGGACGTGATCGCATCGGCCAGTGCGCCCGAGACACGGCTGTCCTGCGCATTGGCGAGGCGCGCCGCAGGGGCGACCCATTTGAGCGTGAGCGCCAGAGAGATCGCCAGGAAGATCGTCGCGCCCGCAAGCGCCATTAGGCCGACTTCGATACGGAAGGCGGTGAGCGTTGCGGTCGTGCCGACCAGGACCAGGACGGCTGGCCCAAGGGCGAGCAGCAGAAGGTCTCCCATATCGTCGAGCGCCCACGCACCCCGCGTTATCTTCCGGACAGTGCTGCCTGCAAAGGCGTTTGCGTGCCAGGACGCAGGCAAACGCTGGACATGGGCAAAGGCCTCGGCCTCGACCTCGCGCATCGTCGGGATCGTGAGGTCGATAATGGCGAAATAGCTGACGATCTTGGCCGCTATGGACAGAACCCCCAATGCCATCAGGCCCCAGAATGCCACCCAGGGCGTGGCACCGTCGGCGACAGCCGCCACGAGGCGTCCTGTCAGGATGGGTATCGAGACGTCGGCGCCTGTCGAAACGATCTGAAGCCCGACGATGATGGAAAGCAGGCCAGGGCGCCGGGCCCAACGGGACGTGGCGAAGGCGAGAACGCGGGCAAAGGTGCCGCGGGTAGGAAGCTGTGACATGAACGCAATCGCAGACGGGTGTCTGCGCCCTGCTAGTGGGATGAGACGAAGCCGGGCTTGGGAGCGGCTATGCGATGAAGAGGTGACGGTGAGGGGTGGTGATCGCCCAGTGCGTCAACTAATGCCGAACCAAAAACGTGGTCGACCGAAGGGGGCAGCGTAAAAGTCGATTATCATGCTCGCCCTCCTGATCAGACGCTTCTCATAAAGCGTTACAACAAGTATCGATCAGACCGCCGATATGTCAAGCGCACGAGCCCGACCGGTTCGGCATCTGCGAGAGACCGCCAACACAGGCGCCCCGAGGGTTCCTGGCCCTTTGAGGACCTTCGACCTAGCTTTGAGATCCTGCGGTAGCAGCCCGCTTTGCGGTCATTCGCTGCAAGCGCAAACTCTGGGCGAGATCGAACTCACAGTCCGCGGGACAAAGCATCATTTCGCTGCGGTTGTGCGGATGTCGGCTACGGCGAAAACTATCTAGTCAAGTCATTGAAGTATTCGATATTTGCAGCCCGCAAAGCCATCTAGCCGCGACAGTCCAAATTCAACAGCTCGCGGGCTGTATTCGAACTGCGTTGTGAGGAGGTTGAACAAACCCAAGGCATCAGCGATACGGTCAGCTCCAGCAGCACGGAGCAAGCTGAAGGTTCCGACAAGCGTGATCGCGCTATCGGCGGCTGTCAGGCGCAGGCTACGTAGCCTGAAGCGATGGCGATAATCAGGTTCAGGAATGTCGAGGCGCGTGTATGCGGTGCCTGTGGCAAACATATCATCACAGGCATAGAGCCAACGAGTTCCATTATGCTCGCCCCACCGAACTTCGAGCTCAGCTGCAAATAGTGATCCAGCATTGGTCGTAACGACCTTATTGTTGTCTATTGTTCGGCAACTAATTTTCCCGTCTGTCCAATCGGGCTCTACGTCGTCATAAAACATAATCTCTCCTCACATGATCCTACGCATTTGCGATAAGGCACAAGCTGACATTCGCCGCAGCACAGAAAAACAGCACTCTGGGCTCCAAGCCGACCTCGAATGCGCCGCAGCAAGGCTGAACCGGACTCAGATGACGGGTGTGCGGGACGAAGTGAGCTTTCACTGTGGCTGCACCAAACTCGGCTTTCCATGCCCAACGGTCCCCGTAAGCCTGCGCTTGTTTCATGGCTCATAAGCAGCCCTCCAATAGGGGCGACGTCGGTGCAGGGCCAAGTTCCTGTGGAAGGCGACCATTCCGGTGCCGAACCACAACCCAAGGAGATACCCATGAAACGTCATGTCCTTTTGCCCGCAACACTTTCGGTCCTGTTGACTGGAGCGGCTTTCGCGGTCGAACCCTCGCTTGGCGCCAATCTGGGCACCAGCATCGAAGACATCTCGGCGGCGCTGTCCGAAGATGGATATGTGCTCACGAGATACGAGCGAGAGGGCAACCGGATCGAGCTCTATGCCGTCAGGGATGACACCCGCTACGAGCTTTACGTAGATGCGACCTCGGGCGAAGTGACCCGCCTCGAAACGACGGCCCGGCGCGGGCCATCCTCCCTGCCCGGGATCAGCGACGACCAGATCCGTGCCGCACTGCAAGGCCTGGGCTATGAGGTGGTCGGCTTCGAACGCGAAAACGGCGAGATCGAGGTCTATGCAATGAAGGACGGGCGCCGCTGGGAACTAAACATCGATCCACGGACGGGCGACATCCTGCGTATCGAGGCCGAGGACTGATCATGGGCGAGCCGACGCAAGGGGATGATGGGCGGGTCTGGGACCCGCTCGTGCGCCTGACACACTGGACGATCGCACTGGCCGTCGTCGTCAATGGGTTCCTGATCGACGGGGATGCCCTGGCCCATGTCTGGATCGGCTACACGGCACTTGGCTTGCTGGCGCTCAGACTTCTTTGGGGTCTGATCGGCCCCGACAACGCCCGCTTCGCATCCTTCCCGATCAGCCTGTCGGGTGCGGCGCGCCATGTCGCCGGCCTGACACGCGGCGAACACAGGGAATACCCGTCCCATAATCCACTCGGGGCGCTCATGGTCTACGCACTCTGGGCTATGTTGCTGCTTGTCTCGGTCACCGGCGTGATGCTGGACGGCGAGCCCTTTCCTGAGCATGAGAGCGCATACAGCCAGCACAACGACAATGAAGAGGAGGAGGATCACGAGGGCACGGAGGTCATCGAAAACATGCACGAGGTATCCGCCAACCTCCTTCTCCTGCTGGCCGTACTGCATGTCGGTGGGGTCGTGCTCGAGTCCCGCTTTTCCCGTCGCAATCTGGTTCGCCCGATGATATTCGGAGATAAATCCTGAGAGGCATGCCCTTGGATGAAACAGCCACGACGCGACGGATCAGAGCAGACAAGCGCAGGGCGAGTGCGCTTGCCGTGGTTCTGGCTGTCCAGGCACTGGCAGCGGTTTTCTTTATCGCGGATGTTGGTCAGGACCTTCTGTTGGGCGGCGTGACTCCGCATTCCTTGCTTGAGGCCATTGTGGCGGCGGCGCTTGTCATCGGGACGGCCTTCGGCGCATTGCAGATGCGGCAGATACTCATTCGTATCCGGCAGGCAGAGACAGCCATGTCGATTGCCTCGGGGGCGCTGTTCGAACTGATCCAGGCGCGCTTTCAGGATTGGCGTTTGACACCTTCGGAGGCTGAGGTTGCAATGTTCACACTGAAAGGCCTTGATATCGCTGACATCGCGCAGGTGCGGGGGGCTGCTCAAGGGACGGTGCGGGCGCAAATGACTAAGGTCTACGCGAAGGCTAAAGTATCGGGTCGCGGGCAACTGACGTCGCTGTTTATCGAAGACCTATTGATCGCCTCGAATGGTCGCGGGTCGGCGGTGCGAGAAGAAATCTAGTCGCTGTATCGAACATTCCTGTCTGAGGTCTGCATCGGGCATAGCGCGGCAATAGATTTGGGTTCGCATTTCCAGACATTCATGCGGCCCGCAGTATCGTTCACTGCGGCTCAAAGTGAGCATTGCGGCGCTATAGCAGACAAGGCGGCTGGTGCTCATGTGAGGAACGCGTTGACTGCCCGGAACACACGATGCGCGCGCTTTTCGGCGCTGGCGAAATGAGCGCCGTTTGCGATTTCGACATATTGCCTATCCGCGCTTCCGAGCCCGTCGAAGAGCCTGAGGGCATCGGTCCGGGTCGATGTCGGATCGGCGCCGCCACGGATCAGGAGGGTGGGGCAGTTCACATCTTTCGGATCATAAAGCCGGCGTCCGTTGAAAGCCTCCCACAGGTCGAGAAAGGTACCATTGGGCGCACGGAAGGCGGGCGGATTATGGTGAGCGGAGTGAGGATCATCGGCAAGTGACGCCTGTACCAGCGCCTGAAAGACGGCTTCATCCCGCCAATTTGCCCCATCCGGCATCTCCGCATCCCAACGTTCGCGCGTGGCGGCCTCGGTCACCAGCCGCGCGGCGCCGTGGCGCGGGTCCACCCTGGCCGGGTCGTTCGGGTCGGCAAGGATCGTCAGCCAGCCCGCATTGACCTCGGCAAAGATCGGCGCATAGAGGACGAGACGTTCGACCCGCGCGGCGCCGATTGTCGAAGTGTAGAGGGCCGTGGTGATCGAGCCCCAGGACCCGCCGATCAGGCGAGTGCTCTCGACCGCATGGCGCGCGCAGATCCAGGCGACGGCATCGTCGATGTCGCGGATCGCCTTGGATGCACGCGCATAAGGTTTCCCCGCCGTCTCGAACACCGGTGAATGCGACAGTCCATAGCCGCGGATATCGAGCGCGTAGGCCGCAAAGCCCGCCTCCGCCGTCGCCTTTAGCCAGCTCGCCCCCGGGTGCGGGATGTCGTAAAGGCGGCTGGCATAGGTCGCGCCATGAACGAACAGCACGGGCGCACGGGCCGGATCGTCCCCATGGGCGCGGATGTGCAGTCTGAGACCGGGCTCATCCGACGAGGCGATAAAGTGGGACGCCGCGGTGTCGTGGTCGCGCCAGGTCACTGCAGGGCCCTCGGGATCGCGGTGACGAGGTCGGGGACGGCCCAGAGTATCGCCAACCCGGTCAGGAAGATGCCGACCACGGGCCAGGCTGCGCGGAAGACCTGTGCCGTACTCATCCCGTCGGCCGCACCTTTCAGGGCAAATAGCGTGTAGCCGAAAGGGGGCGTCAGGCTGCCGACTGTCAGGTTGATCAGGAAGATCGTCCAGAACCAGATCGGATCGAACCCCATTGCCGCGACGATCGGCTGGTAGATCGGGATCGCCAGCAGCATGAAGGCGATCTGGTCGATGAACATGCACAGCAGGAACGGGATCGCCATCATCAGAAGGAACGTCATCGCAGGGCTCCATCCCAGCTCGGCGATGAGCGTGACAAGGCCTCTGGTTGCGCCTGTGAAAGACAGCAATTGACTGAACAGCTTGGCCGAGGCGACAATGATCAGGATGACGACCGAGATCGTGACGGCACTTGCCACAGCCTCGCGCAGCATGATCCAGTCGAGCCGTCCGAAGATCGCGGCCACCACCATGGCACCCACCACACCGGTTGCCGCGGATTCCGATGGCGAGGCGACCCCGAGCAGGATCAGCCCCATCACCGAGAAGACGACGATGAGGAACGGCGCCATGGCGAGAACCGCGCGCCAGACCGGCGTTTCCGCCTGCGTGATGTCCGCCTCCGGCATCGGGCCGCCGCGGAGATAGACCCAGGCAAGGGTCAGCGTGGCAAAGAGCAGCCCGGGGATGATGCCGGCGACCAGAAGCCCGGCGATTGACGCATCCGCAAGCGAGCCGACAATGATGGCCAGAAGGCTTGGCGGAATGATCGGCGCAAGGCTTGCGCCTGCCAGGATCGTCGTCGCGGAGGTACGGGACGCATAGCCGCGCGCGGCCATCAGCGGCAGGACCGACCGGCCAAGCATCGCCGCCACGGCTACCGCCGATCCCGAAAGCGCACCAAAGACGGTCGATAGCGCGATGGTAACGACATAAAGCCGGCCGCGAAGCCGCCCGATCAGCCTGTCTATGCTTGAAAACAGCACATCCACTGTACCGGAGCGGAACAGGATCTCTCCCATCAGCACGAAAAGCGCCACGGTCACCAGCGTTGAGGAGGTGGCGGTTTCGAAGATCGAGTTGGAGAACATGCCGAAGCCCCTCGGCCCGATCAGCACGAGAACGCCCAGGATGTTGAGCAGAAGAAAGCCCACGAAGATCCGCGCGCCGGAAAAGAGAATCACCAGCAAAAGCCCGATGGCGAGGATCAGGAGGGCGGCCCAGCTCATTGCCGGCGCCCGGCGATCTGGCGCAGGAAATGCGCCGCAGCCGAGGCGAAGCCCACGGCGATCACGGTGGTGATCCACCAGCGCGGGATCGGGTTGGCAGCATTTGTCATCAGGCCGCGCTCGAACTGCCTGATTGCTTCGCCCGCAACGATCCAGCCGGTCACTCCGCAGGCCACCGCGCCGAGCATTGCATTGAAACGGCCAAGCCAGATTGCCGGGCCGACGGGCAGCGCATCGGGGATGATGTCGATGGCCACATGGGCATTGCGGCGCGTGATGTCGGGCAGGGCGCAGAATATCATGGCGGCCAGCGCATACTGCACCGCCTCGCCCGACCACGTCGTCGGCGCGCCCAGCCCGTAGCGCATGATGACCTCGAAGACATAGAGAGAGACCGCCGCCACCAGAGCGCCCCCCGCCAGAGCGAACAACCAGCGAGAAGTCGCGTCATGCAGGTCGCCGAGGCGGCGCATGTCAGTCGGACAGATTGGCGGCTTGGGCCAGCGATCTCAACTCCGCAATAGCCTCGGGCGAGGCGCCTTCGGCAACGGCCCACACACCCGAAGCCCAGAGCGCATCCAATTGAGCGGCGTCCTCGGGTGCGAAGTCGGTTACCTGCATGCCAAGTTCCAGAAGGGCCGCGCGTTCGTCGGCCGCCAGCAGGTCGAAGCGTGCAACGCTGTCGGTCTCCAACCGGATCGCGGCACGTTCGATGGCGGCCTGCGCCTCGGCATCGAGTCCGTTCCAGGCGTCCAGGTTCATGAACATCATCAGTCCCACCTGTCCGAAACCGGGTTCGGTCATGTAGCCCGCGACCTCGTGCCAGTTGAAATCCAACGCGCCGGTCAGGCCCCAGGCTGCGCCGTCGATGGTGCCGGTCTGAAGGGCCGAGTAGACCTCGCCACCGCCCATAACCACGCCCGCCCCGCCAAGGGCTTCGATCATCGGATGATAGGAGACCGTCCCACGGATGTTGCGGCCGTCGAATGGCGGTGTTCCGAAAATCGGTTCGCGGAGGTAATAGCGGAAGCCAACCGACCCGGTGGGAGGGGCCGAGAGCAGTTTCATCCCATGCAATGCCTGATAGTGCGCATCGATGAAATCGATGATCCCCGCCGCGCGCCGCGCGGCCGGATCGGCGCCGATCGCGTCGACCGCCAGCCCGACCGAGGTAGTGCCGGCGTGATAGGCCGGATGCGTGAAGAGCAGGTCGAACACGCCGGCCTGTGTCGGTTCGAACTGTTCCAGCGGTGGCACCGCATCGGGCCCGGTGAAGGAGATCGTCACGCTGCCGCCCGATTCCTCGGCGACCAGATCGGCGAAGGGTTGCGCCACTTCGCGGGTGAACACGAAATTCTCCGGAAATGCACCCACGGCGCGCAACTCCTGCGCCAACGATGCTGTTGCGGAAAGGCCAAGCGCAATCGCGCTGGCCAGTGCGGTCATCTTGGTCATCTCTTTCCTCCCCTCGGCGTTGGAGACAATACGACTCAAACGCTTGTAAATGATTTTATAGTTCCGTATGGAACCTTTTGTAAAGTTCCAAATGGGACCGGGTTGGGCTAGGGTGCGGCATGACCAAGGGCAACGACTCAGGCTTCGATGCGGCGCGGGCGATGGCTGACCGGTTCGGCCGGCTGTCGCTGACGATGCTTATGGACACCGATCTGTCGCCCATCTGGCGGGTGAGCTTTCTGGCGAACTTCTTTACCGGCCCGATCTATGCCGAGCTTCAGGACCGGTTCGGGCTGTCGCGCCCGGGCTTCGTGATCCTGTTCAGTCTCTGCCATCAAGACGGGCTGGTGGCGCGCGACATCTGTCTTGTGACGGGGCTGCCCAAGAACTCGATCAGTCGGGCTGTGACCGAGCTTGAGGAAAAGGGTCTCATCGGGCGCGACACTGATACCGCCGACAAACGCGCCAAGCCACTGACGCTGACCGTCAAGGGACGCGCGCTGCTGGCCGAGGTGCTGCCGCTTTTCCACGAGAGACAGGCCGAGATGCTGGCCCCGCTCGACCCGCAAGAAGCGGCGGAGTTCAACCGGCTGATTACGAAAGTCGTCTTCGCCATGCCCGGTTGGGTCGCTACGGGATAGCGGGGGGGGCAGGGGGCAGATCGGTTCAGGACACCCTGATTTGACCGCCGCAATCAGGGCAGCCCCAATCCGAAGAGAGTGGTAGGGCGCCACCTAAGCGGCCATCGCAAATTCAGTGAAAGGGATCGTCTGGACTAGATCCTCATACATCCGCGTATGCTGCGCCGATGCGCCCGGGCAGTGTGGCCATCGGAATGCTTCCGGATTTGCAGTGCGCACTGGTTTGCATGCCCGCCGTCTCAGGTGCCTACGGGCGCAGGCCCCTGCTGTGCGAGTCTTGGGATTGCAATAGAAGATTATTTTTATCAGGATTGGTGCAGCAACCGGCCCGGCAGCTGACTCGCCCCCATTTTCGTGACAAGGAGGCTTCAGATGCCACGCCGACATAGCCGACTTCTCCTGCCATTTTTCCTTGGCCTTGCGACTGCATGGCCAGCACTTGCCGACGAGATCACCTTCACCGGCCAGCTCGGGCACGACGTCTCGTTGCCGGGGCTGTCCGAGCGGCTGGCGACGATCCCGATCTCCGCCGCTTCGATGGCCGTGGCCGTGACCGGCACGCCGGAGCCCATGGTGTCCATGCACAGGCTTTCGCAGACCGCCATCGTGGAGGGGATCCACGGGGAGAGGTTTCCGGGCCTGCGGGACATCCCTTCCGATATCGTTGGCGAGGGGTTCATGCCGAATGCCGAGGCGCTTTTGACGGTTGACCCCGACCTTGTCCTTCAATGGGGTACGCGCGAGCCCGACATCGTCCAGCCTCTGGACGCCCCGGGGTTTACCGTAGCGACCGACGCCATCCCGCCGCAGCCGTCCTACCGGCTTGAGTTCGAGGGCACCAGTTTCCGCGAGTATTATTGCGGCGTGACCCTGAGGATGACCAACGAAAGCGACGAGACCCTGACCGAAATAAACGGTTTCGTGGCCTCCATGAAGGACGGCGAGCAGGTGGGGCGCAGCCGTGGCATGTCCTTTCTGAACCTCGCCCCGCGCGAAAGCGGCAGCGCCCTGTTCGAGGCGCCCCATGCGCCGTGCGACGAGGCCACGGAATATGTCTTCATCGTCGGGGCTTGCCGGTTCGGGCCGGGCTTCTCGCCGCAAGATGAATGCGCCGCCCGGATCGTCGGCGTCGCCCCCGTGGCAGAGACGGCCGGAACGCCGTGAGGTGCGCTTGCATCCTGCACCGTGTCGCCCCGGCCCCTCGTGTCCCGCACCAGACCATGGCGACATATGCAAAGAAAGGAGGTGTGTCATGCTCGAAATCAGAAACCTGACCGTGGCGATCGACGATGTGGAGGTTCTCGCGGATATCGACCTGACCCTGCCGGAGGGAGAATTGCACGTCCTTCTCGGCCCGAATGGATCGGGGAAATCCAGCCTGCTTGCGACGATCCTCGGTCTGCCGCCCTATCGGATCGTTGCGGGAGAGATCCTTTTTGACGGCGCGCCCATCCAGTCGCTCCCGCTGGAGGCGCGCGCGCGGCTTGGCATCGGGCTTGCCTATCAGCGCCCGCCCAGCCTGGAAGGTGTCACCCTCAGGAGCTTCGCTGCCGCCATCGGCGCGGAGGACCGGTTGGAGACGGAGGCCGCCGCGCTGGATCTCACCGCGTTTCTGGGCCGCGACATGAATGTCGGATTTTCGGGCGGCGAGATCAAACGTTGGGAAGTCCTGAAGCTGGTGCTTCAGGATCCGAGGCTTCTGCTCTTCGACGAGCCTGAAAGCGGGGTGGATCTGGAACATGTCATCGCGGTGGGTGAGGCCATCGCGCACGCCGTGCGCAGCCCCGACAGGGAGGGGCGGACCTGTTCCGGGCTGGTCATCACCCACACCGGCCTGATCCTGAACCACGTGAAGGCTGACCGGGCCCATATCATGAAAGACGGGCGCATCCTGCATTCGGGCGATCCGCAAGCGCTTTTCGCTCATATCCAGACCGATGGTTACAGCGTTCCCGCCTGATGCCAGGGAACCCGGACACATGGAGGCAACGATGACGATCAGGACGCAAGACAAGGCACAATTGAGCAACGAGGAACGCGACATCCTGCACGATGTCGGTTTCGACGACCCCTCGGCACGCGCGGCAACGAGCGTTCTGGCCGACCGCGAGATGCGGATGGCGTTGTCGAACGATCTCGGTGTCGAAATCCTGCCCTTGTCCGAGGCGCTGAGGACCTACGATTTTGTGCAGGACCTGATGTTCGGCCTCGTCTCCCCGGACGAAAACGAGCATATCGCCATGGTGGCCGAGCACATGCACGACCCGCTTGGCCATTTCGTCTGGGTGAAACCCGGAGCCAAGGTCCGCTTGCCGGTCCAGTGCTTCACCCTGTTGGAAACGCCGCAGGGCCGCCAGTTCACCCACGACGTCACGCTGATCGACGAGGGTGCGGAGGTCGAGATGATCTCGGGCGCGGCGGTGCCGGGGTCGGTCCACAAGGGGCGGCATATCTCGATCAGCGAAAGCTACATGCGCAAGGGCGCGTCCTGCAGTTCGGTGACGATCGAGCATTGGGGCGCGGCCATGGATGTCTATTCCTACGGCTATGCCCATCTGGAGGAGGGTGCGCGCAGACGGTCCACGGCGATCATGATGGCCCCGCTCGCGCATCACCTGAGCCGGTCGCACACGATCCTGGCTGCCGACACCAACGCCGTCAGCCAGGCCATCGTCTTCGCCCCCGAAGGCACGGAGCGGGTCATCGAGACGGAAACCCATCTGGCGGGGGAGGGGGCGCGGTCCGAGGATGTGGCGCGCATGGTCTCGGTCGGGGGGCGGATCGTGAACAGCGCGATGCTGGTTGGCGATGCGGCGGGCACGAACGGGTTTCTGGGCTGCGACGGGCTGAAACTGTCGGATACCGGCGAGATCATGGCCGTGCCGTCCCTGCGGGCACGGGCCGAGGGCGCGATGTTGAGCCATGAGGCCAGCGTCGGCATGATCGACAGCGATAAGCTCGATTACTTGATGGCCACGGGCCTTGATGAGGACACCGCGCGCAATCTGATTGTAACGGGATTCCTGAGGCTCGATCACGGCGCAATCCCGGCAGGTGTGCGGATGCGTGTCGTCGAGATGATCGATCAGGCGAAATCGGGGGGCATGTGAGGCGATCCCGGGGTCTTGTATGGCCCTTGGCAACGCCCCTTTGCCGGATGGGTGGGTGATGCCGCTGCATCCATCGGGGCAGCACATTGTACCGAATGGGACGTTGATGAGCCTCCGGAGATGGATCGTCGACAACATCCCGTAATTCATCCGCCCGCATGCCGCCAGTTGCGCGTTGCGTTCGGAGTGTCGGCCCCGTGAAGCGGCGGCGGAGCATGGCAGATGCTCCTGGTTGCTCAAGATCGACCTCGAAGAACTCTTTCATACAGTCTCAGAGGGGCGGGTCGCTGCCGTTTCTGGAGGCATCAGCCGAGCAGGGCGTGGCGTTCTGTTTGCTCGAAAGCAACCCCTTCTGCATCGAACAGGTGCAAGGTTTCGGCCGGGAAAACGAGACCGACGACATCGCCGCTTCGAAGCTGAACACCACCGTCGGCCTTCACCACGAAAGGCTCCTCGTGCCCGAAGTCTACATGAAGGAAGGTCTCGCCCCCGAGGCGCTCGACCACGAACACGGTTCCGTCAAAGGCACCCTTTCCCGGTTCGACCAGTCTGACATGTTCGGGACGAATGCCGATCTCGGTCGGGACGGCACCGCTACGCGTCTTGACGTGCAGGTCGATCGGGGCGCTCTGGCGGTATCTCACGCGTCTGCCATCGTCGATGGGATCGATCGCAAGGAAGTTCATCTTTGGCGAACCGATGAAGCCTGCCACGAACCGGTTGCAGGGGTGATGGTATAGTTCCAGCGGCGTCCCCACCTGTTCCACCCGTCCGTCCCGAAGTACCACGATCCGGTCGGCGAGCGTCATGGCTTCGACCTGGTCATGGGTGACGTAGATCATCGTCGTCTTGAGACGCTGGTGCAGACGCAGGATTTCGACGCGCATCTGCACCCGAAGGGCGGCGTCGAGGTTCGATAGCGGCTCGTCGAAAAGGAAGATCTCCGGATCGCGGACAATGGCGCGACCGATGGCAACGCGCTGGCGCTGACCGCCCGACAGTTCCTTCGGCTTGCGTTTGAGTAGCGCCTCTAGCCCGAGGATCTCGGCGGCTTTCTTCACACGCTCGTCGATCACGGCCTTGTCTTCGCCGGCGTGGCGAAGGGCGAAGGCCATGTTGCCGTAGACGTCCTTGTGTGGATAGAGCGCATAGGACTGGAAGACCATTGCGATACCGCGGTCGGCAGGCACGATGTCGTTTACCTTCTCGCCGCCGATGATGACATCGCCTCCGGTGACGGTCTCCAGCCCCGCAATCATGCGCAGGAGCGTAGATTTACCACAACCTGAGGGACCAACGAAGACGACGAACTCTCCGTCACGGATGTCAAGGTCGATGCCATGGATCACCCGGGCCTCGCCATAAGCCTTGCGGACGTCTTTGAGAACAAGATCGGACATGCCTGTAACCACTTCGAAACTTGGTTCAGCCCTTTACGGCGCCGGAGGTGATGCCAGCGATGAGCTGGCGGGAGAACAGAGCATACAGCCCCAGAACGGGAAGGATGGCGATCGAGAGGGAGGCCAGCACCGCGCTCCAGTTGACCGTGTACTGTCCGATGAACTGTTGCACCCCGAGCGTGACCGTCTTGGTCGCGTCCCCCGAGGCGAGGATGAGCGGAAACCAAAGGTCGTTCCAGATCGGGATCATCGAGAAGACGGCAACTGTTGCGAGAACCGGCCGGATAAGCGGCACCACGACCTCGAAGAAGATCCGGTACTCGCTGAGCCCGTCGACCCGCGCGCAGTCCTTGATGTCGCGTGACAGGGTTCGCATGAACTCGGTCAGGATGAAAACCGCCACCGGCAGACCCTGCGCTGTGTAGACGAGGATGAGTGCGAGCAATGTGTTGACGAGGTTGAGATCGACCATCAGTTCGAGAATCGCGACCGTCCCGAGCCGGATCGGCACCATGATCCCGAGGATCAGGTAGATGCCCAGAAGCGTGTTAAGCCTGAACCGGTATTCGGCCAGCGCGTGTGCGGCCATAGCGCCCAATAGCAGGATCAGGAACAGGGCCGAAACCGTGACGATGATGGAGTTCGCAAAATAGGTCGCGAAGTCGCCCTGCGTCAGGACCGTGGCGTATCCCTCCATGCTGAAGGTTTCGCCCCGCGGCAGGCCGAGCGGGTCGGAGAAGATCCCGCGGCGATTCTTGAAGGAGTTCAGGATCACAAGGATCACGGGGAAGATCGCGATGATCGTGTAGCCCAGCAGGACCGTGTGGACGGCGGCCTTGGTGGAGAGGCCCCGTGCGCGGCCGGCGCGTGCGCGCCCGGTGCTTGCGATGTTGGTCATTCGGACCCCCTCACATCTCGTAGCGTTGCAGTCGGCGCTGAACGAGGACGAGGTAGATCGTTACGCCGATGAGGATAATGAAGAACATCATGCTGGCGATCGTGGCACCCATGTGGATGTCGCCGATCTGAAGCTGCTGGCCGAAGAAGGTCCGGAACAGAAGCGTACCCATGACGTCGGTGGAGTAGTTCGGCGCACCAAGCGCACCCTGTATCGAATAGATCAGGTCGAAGCTGGCCGTGAAGTTGCCGATATAGGTGAGGATCGCGACAATGCCGAGTGTTGGAAGGATAAGCGGCAGCTTCACCTTCCAGAAAATCCACCAGCCGTTCAGACCATCCACACGGGCGGCGTCGATCAGTTCGTCCGGGATGGACAGAAGCGCCGCGTAGATCAGCATCATCGGAATGCCGACATATTGCCAGACCGAGATGAGTGAGACGGTTGTGAGCGCGGTGGACTCAAGCCCCAGCCAGGGCTGGTATAGCCAGGCGAGACCAACGGCACCGAGAAGCGTCTCGGACACTCCCCAGAGAGGCGACAGGATAAGCTCCCAGATGAAGCCGACGACGACGACCGAGAGCAGCGTGGGGATGAAGATCAGCGTCCGGTAGGTGGAACCGAAACGGGGCGCAAGGCTGAGCAGCGCGGCGAGCAGGAGGCCGATCGGATTCTGCACGACCATGTGGATAAAGAACAGGATCAGGTTGTTCCAAAGTGCGTTCCAGAACTGCGTGGCCCAGGTCGGATTGAAGAGGAGAGTGACGTAGTTGCCTAGGCCGTTCCAGACCGCGCTGCCATCATCGAGCCCGTCGAAGAGGCTGAGCCTGAGGCTTTCAACCAGCGGATAGATCGAGAAGATCGTGTAGATCAGCACCGCTGGGGCTATGAATACGAAGATGTGCCATCCACCACCGACGCGGCGCTTCCTGCGCTTGGGCGGTTTGGCCTCGCGCGCGGTTTTCTCCTGTTCTGTCGTAGCCTCGGACACGGTCCACCCTCCCTTGCCGCGCACCGTCCCGGCCGCGCCTTCGCACGGATGCGAAGGCGCGGGGAACAGGGATCAGTTCTGCTGTGGCTCGTACCAGGCTTCGAGACCCTGCTGCAGCGCTGCTGCAGCCTCTGCGGGTGTTGCAGCGTCGTTGAAGACGTTGGCGCTGACAGTCCACATGTTGTTCCAGGTGTTGGGCTCTCCCCGGGACAGGATCTGGTGGGCAACGCGGATCGTGCTCTCACATTCCTCCCGCCAGGAGATCATTTCCTGGGCCAGCGGATCCTCCACCTCAAACTGGGCGTTCGAAAGAGAGAAGAAGCCCGGAAGCGCGTTGGTATAGAGCTGCGCGAACTCGGCACTTGCGATCCATTCGAGGAAGGCACGCGCGGCCTCGGGATTGTCGGTTGCGGTGTTCATGCCGATGCCGATGTCGGTGTGATCGGAGATGTAGCAGGTGTCGCCCTCGGCCTCGACCGGCGGCGGGAAGGCTCCCATCTCGAAAAACGCCTGGTCGTTGAAGCCGCCGATCTCCCACGAGCCGGTTGGATAGATCGCGGCGCGACCGAGAGTGAAGAGGTTCTGGCTGTCGGTGTAACCCTGAGCCTGGAAAGCGCGGCCCATGTAGTCGGCCCACCGCTCCATCACCTCGAAGGGACGGACATACTGGGGGTCGGTGAACTTTGCGCTGCCGTCAATCAGCGCCTGGCGGCCTTCCTCGCCGTTCCAGTAGGTCGGACCGATGTTGGTGTAGGCCATGGTTGCGGCTTCCCACTGGTCAGCCGAGCCGATGGCAAGCGGCGTATACGTGCCGTCCTGCTGAATCGTGTCGAGAACGGCGAAGAACTCTTCCACCGTGCCGGGCTCTTCGATGCCAAGCTCAGCGAAAGCGTCGGCGTTGTAGATGAAGCCGTGGATCACGGAGGCCATCGGCACGCAGAAGCTGGCGCTGGCATCATCAGTCTGCCAGGCCGCCTTGGCGAAGTCGGGGAAGTTGTCGAGACCGTCAAGGTCGGAGATGTCAGCGAGATGACCGCGCTGATAAAGCGCGAGAGAGCCGTCAAAGGGCCGGCAGACGATGAGATCACCCGCGGTGCCGCCGTCGAGCCGGGCGTTGAGCGCCGCATTGTATTCTGTCGGGGCGGTTGGCGCGAAGTCGACCTGGATGCCAGGGTGGCTGGCCTCGAATGCGGGAATCAGGACATCGTCCCAGATCGCCTGATCCTCGGCGCGCCAGCTCTCGATCGTCAACGTTGCGTCCTGTGCCAGCACGCCGCCACTGGCGAAGCAAAGGGCCACTGTGGCCGTAGTCATCTTCATCATGTGCTTCATTTCGCTCTCCACTGTTGTTTTCGCCCGGCATGGCCTGCAAGATACACGGCCGGAGACGGCGCGTGCCAGATGCCCGCAGGGATATTGTCTGCGGACCTCCGCGCCCCGTGTCATTGAGATCGGGAAGCATAGCGACTCGCATCGGAATTCAGGTTGCCATAATTAATACCAATAGCAAGACCAATTTATGATTTTATGATACCAATATGATGTCTGGTATTGTCTTGGTACCTCTGCCTGACTAGGTTTGGAGCGAGGCTTTGCCGCTACCCGAGAGGATCGGTTCCGCATGAAAAACCCCATACCACTGGTCGTGATCGACGGCGGGGGCTCCGGCTCGCGGCTGCGCGCCGTGGATGCCGATGGGGGGGTGTTGGCCGAAGCGACCTCAGGTCCCTCGAACCTGACCTACGGCGTAGACAAGGCTTGGCGGAGTGTAAGCTCAGGCCTTGAAACGCTCTCGGAGATGACAGCGCGCCCGGTCGCCGGCGCACGGCTTTGGTGCGGGTTCGCAGGTGGCCGCTCGCCACAGAAGCAGGCCGCGTTCCGGGATTCCGACCCTTTCGGCATGGCGGAGATCGTGATCGTCACGGACGGAGTTGCCTCGCTCGTGGGTGCCCATGCCGGGTTGCCCGGGATCGTTCTTGCGGTCGGCACAGGTGTCGCCGCCTTCGCGCTCCGGGCCGATGGTACGGTCGTCTCGTCCAGCGCCTGGGGCTACAAGATCGGCGACGAAGGCAGTGGAGGCTGGCTCGGCAACCGTGCCGTGGCCCTCCTGGCCCGGCATCTCGACGGACGACATCCGGAGCCCAGTTCGCTCTTCAATCAACTCCGGCTTGAGGTCGGGCGTGATTTCAATGCCATACAACTCTGGCTCGCCGATGCAGACGCCACCCGGTTCGCCTCGCTGGTGCCGCTGATCGTGACCGAGGCGGAAGCTGGCGATAGGGTTGCCCGCGAGCTGCTCGCCCAGGCGGTAGAGGAACTGGCCATTGCGGTAAGGGCCGTCGACACGGGCCAGCCTATCGCGCTTCTGGGTGGTCTGGCACGTGTCGTTGCGTCCCGGCTGCCGCCCGATCTGAAGGCACGCGTCATACCGGCAAAGGGCAATGCTCTCGACGGGCTACAGATCATGGCGGCGCACGGCTGGCGCAGTGAGGACCACCTGCCATTGGAGGCCGTAATGTGACCGAGGCCGTTATACCCAAGCAGGCGCGCTACCGCCGCCTGGCCGAAATGCTCGTTCGCCAGATCGAGAGCGACGAACTCGCTCCGGGCACGGCGCTTCCTGCTGAACGTGCGCTGGCCGAGATGCATGGCGTCAGCCGCGTCACGGCGCGTCGAGCGATCGAGGAACTGCGGCAGCGCGGTCTCGTCGAACAGCGGCGCGGCGCCGGGACTTTCGTTGCGCGACGCTTCTCGCAGCCGCTGTCGGTGCTGACGAGCTTTTCCGAGGACCTCGCTGCCCGGGGTATGACCGGCAACTCGCGCGTGATTTCCAGCAGCGTCGGCCGAGCGAGCCCGGAAGAGGTTATCGCCCTCGGCCTCGGACCGAGTTCGCCGGTGACGCGGATCAAACGGCTCAGGTCTGCTGACGGGCAGCCGCTTGCCGTGGAGGCGACGACAGTTGTCGCCGATGCTCTCGCAACCCCCGAACTTGTGTCGGATTCGCTCTATGAGACGATGGACAGACGGGGCATGCGCCCTGTCCGCGCTGTCCAACGCCTGACCGCCGTTGCCATCGACCCCGCCATGGCCAAGCTGCTCGAGGTGACGCCGGGCGCGCCGGGCCTGCTCATCACTCGCATCGGCTATTGCAGAGAGCGCGCCGTGGAGTTCACGCGGTCGACCTTCCGAGGCGATCGGTGGGATTTCGTTACCGAGCTTTCATAATCGGACATTCCTCCCCCACCACTTGATCCTCCGCCAGTTGAGCGGTCCTCTGCTCTGTTCCGTGAAACGAAGAACAGAGATGGGGCACATGTCAGCTTGCACAAAGCCGATTGACGCGGAAAGACACGGCGACGATGTCTTACCTGAAGCGTCAGCTTGATGATCGGCTGGCAAGTTTCAAACCGCATTTTCCCAACGGTGCGGCGGGCCCAGATTGGCAAGAAGGTTGAAGGCTTGCACCGGTCGGCGCTTCCCCGACCAGTTTCACAACGGACAAGGCGTAGGCTTGCGCGACCGACTTCGGACAATCCGATTAGCGCGGGGGGCGACCCAAAAAAATCATAAAATCATAATAAAGTCAGGATTTTGTGGCGGAGAGACAGGGATTCGAACCCTGGGTAGGCTTGCACCCACAACGGTTTTCGAGACCGCCCCGTTCGACCACTCCGGCACCTCTCCGCGCTTCATGGGGGTCGTGAAGCGGTGGAATAGCGGCAGGCGCGGGCCCGCGCAAGGGGGCGTGAACATCTTTGGCCGCCGTCCCCGGCAGGCCTCCATGCGGCGCGTCGCTCAACTCTTCGAGACATTTGCGTTTTGGCGGTGGATTTCCCCCCGACCGTTACCCATGTTTATGGTCAATCTGGTCTTTCGGTCATCACAGGAGAACCCATGCTGCGTGCCCTGATCACCTGCGCCGCGCTTATGTTGCCGGCATTCACCGCGCCCGGCGTGGCCCAGACCACCCCGGACGCGCCGCTGCAGGCGCAGGTGGTGCCGAACAGCGCCCTGGCGCGCGAAAATCCGGATCTTCACGCGCTTTTTCAGGCGATGGGGCTTTATGACGTTCTGGAGATCATGTCGATCGAGGGGATCGAATACGGTCAGGATCTAGAAGCCGAGATGTTCCCCGGTCAGGGCGGTGCCGCGTGGCGGGCAATCGTCTCACGGATCTACAATCTGGATCGTCTGACATCCGCCTTCGAGACCGCGCTGCCCGCCGATGCGTTCAGCGAGGAAGAGTTCGCGGATCTTGCCGCGTTTTTCGCCTCCGATATCGGGCAGCGGATTGTCGAGGGCGAGGTTGTCGCGCGGCGCGAGATCATGGATCCGGTGGTGGAAGAGGCGGCCAACATCATCTATCGCGAGGAGCTGGCCGCGATGAGCCCCCGGTTGGAGCTGCTGGAAACCTTCAACGACGCCAACAGCCTTGTTGATCTGAACGTTGCGGGCGCGCTCAACTCGAATTTCGCCTTCTATCGCGGGCTGGCTGACGGCGACGCGTTCGAGATCGACCTGCCCGAAGACATCATGCTGGCGGAAATCTGGGGGCAGGAGCCCGAGATCCGGGAGGAGACGGTGCTCTGGCTCTACTCCTATCAGCTGATGGCCTATGACGAGCTGAGCGACGCGGATCTGCAGGCCTATATCGATCTGTCGAACAGCTCCGCGGGGCAGGCCCTGAACCGCGCCCTTTTCGCCGCCTTCGATGCGATGTTCGAAGCC
This sequence comes from Rhodophyticola porphyridii, assembly GCF_003688285.1. Lineage (GTDB taxonomy): Bacteria > Pseudomonadota > Alphaproteobacteria > Rhodobacterales > Rhodobacteraceae > Rhodophyticola > Rhodophyticola porphyridii. The sequence continues at coordinate 100,048 of NZ_RCNT01000007.1, read as the reverse complement.
GTCAGCTACGATCTGGGCGCCGCCGCCGCGCTTTTCGTCGCGGGGGAGGAAACATGAGGGAAGAGGGCAGGGGCCGCGCCGCGGTTCGCCGCCGAAACAACGGGCCCGACCGCTTGACAGGGGGGCGTGCCTGAGGCATATGCAGGCCTCTGTCGCCGTGGGGGGAACCTTGCGGCGGTTTTGATTTGTCGAAGATGTCCCGATCGGGGCACGCAGCCCGAGGCGCGGCCAGAGCCGCGAAAACACCCGGATGACGGGGGCCACAGGGCGCGGGGTAGAAGGAAGACGATATGTTTGCGGTCCTGAAGACCGGTGGCAAGCAGTACAAGGTGCAGTCAGGCGATGTTCTGCGCGTTGAAAAGCTGGCCGCTGCGGCGGGTGACACCGTTCAGTTCAACGAGATTCTGATGCTTGGCGGCAATGCGCCGGTCGTGGGCTCCCCCAATGTGGCGGGTGCCGCGGTGCAGGCCACAGTGATCGACCAGATCAAGGGCGAGAAGCTGATCCACTTCGTGAAGCGCCGGCGTAAGCATTCGTCGAAGCGCACGAAGGGACACCGCCAGCAACTGACCCTTTTGCGGATCACCGAGATCCTTGAGAAGGGTGCCGAGAAATCCGGCGTGATGGCGGCGATCGGGGCGGGTTCCGCGCCGGCGGTTGCCGAGCCTGCGCCGAAAAAGGCAAAGGCCGCGCCTAAGGCGAAAGCTGAACCGGCGGCCGAGGCGGCCCCGAAAAAACCGGCTGCGAAGAAGGCCGCGCCCAAAGCCGAAACGGCCGGTGGTGACGATCTGAAACAGCTTTCCGGCGTTGGTCCGGCGCTGGAGAAGAAGCTGCACGCCGCGGGTGTCACGACCTTCGCCCAGATCGCGGGCTGGAGCGAGAGCGATATCGCCGAGATGGACGAAAAGCTGTCGTTCAAAGGCCGGATCGAGCGTGAAGGCTGGGTAGACCAGGCCAAGAAACTGGCCGAGTAAGGAGAGAGACACATGGCACATAAAAAAGCAGGTGGCTCTTCGCGCAACGGGCGCGATTCAGCCGGGCGCCGTCTGGGTGTGAAGAAATTCGGCGGCGAAGCCGTTATACCGGGCAACATCATCGTGCGTCAGCGCGGCACCAAATGGTGGCCGGGCCAAGGCGTCGGAATGGGCAAGGATCACACGATCTTCGCAATCGACGAAGGCCACGTGTCCTTTTCCAAGGGCTTCAAGGGCCGCACCTTCATTTCCGTGATGCCGCGCGCAGACGCAGCTGAGTAAGCCGAGCCTGAACATAATTCAGAGAGGGTCGGCGGAAACGCCGGCCCTTTTTCATTTCGGACATAACAAGGCGTTACACCCCCTTGTGTGCCCGCAGGCCGATCGCCACCTGAGGAGGGAGGCAGGGGGCCAAGGACATCTGGTTCGAGGAGGGGACAGGATGAAACAGGAAGCCATCATCGCCCAGGCCGTGATCGACACGCCGCGCTTTGTGCTGCGCCCGGTACGCGGCTCCGATGCAGGTCTGATGAAGATGTACACATCGGACAAGCGCGTGGCCGAGATGACGACGACCATCCCGCATCCGCTGCCCCCGGGTGCGACGGAGATGTTCATTGCCGGCGCGCAGGCCGGCGACCGCAGCGAGCATGTCTGGGTCATGGACGCCTCGAACGCAGGCGGATCCGAGCTTCTGGGCGTGATCTCCCTTCGGCAGATGGACAGGGGGCAGTCGGAGATCGGATACTGGATTGCACCGGGTATGTGGAACACGGGCCTTGCCTCGGAGGCTGTGAAGGCTCTCGTGGAGGGCAATCCACTCGAAAACTCCACCATCTTCGGCAGCGTGTTTCAGGACAATCCGGCAAGTGCCCGGGTGTTGACGAATGCGGGTTTCGACTATCTCGGCGATGCGGAGGCGTTTTCCGTCGCCCGAAACGCCAAGGTCGCAACATGGACCTATCTCAAACGTCTGTAAGCAGCGGGCGCGATGCTCCGGGCAGGCCGCTACTGAAGCGACATCTGCGATTGCGGGGCAGGGTGCGGCGGCTCCAGCAGGAAAATCTGGTTCAGGATCGAGGCTTTGCGCACGGCCTGTGCCGTTGTCTCGACCCCCAACGTGTCGCGCGCACCGCGCAGGTGCTTCTCCACTGTGGCCGCATTGCGTTCCAGAAGCAGGGCAATATCCTGAATGGTCTTGCCATCGGCCACGAGTTCCAGAACCTCTGTCTGCCGGCGGGTCAGCATCCGGCTTTGCCCGGTCGCTGGCAGTTGTGAAATGCACAGATGGGCCACGTGATTGATGATCTCGATGATCTCGCCGTCGCGTTGCCAGATCGCATCCACATCGTCCTGATCAAGGCCCTCGCGCGCAGTCAGGCCGATGCCGGCGCTGGCGTGCTTGATCGCCATGGGAAAGCTGATCGTATAGCCGGCAATGAGCCCGAAACGCTGATTCAGTTCAAACACATGACGCTCGCCCGGGCTCATCTCCCGGCGGGCAACTTCCTCGCGCACCTGCCGCCAGCTCACCGCGCCAACATTACGCGCCGCCCATTTCATCATCGGACCATCCCGGAACAGCCCTTTGTTGACATATTCCTCGACGTAATCGGTCGGATGATTGGTCAACAGGAGCGCATCTTCGGGATTGCCGAGTGTCTTGAGATTTCGGAACGCGCTATAGGCATAAAACAGACGGTCGAAGCCGAACTTTGCCATGACACGCGTGTGGTGTGCCCACAATTCCTCGACCGAGCGCATCGCGAGATAGGGCTGCAGGCGCTTCATGTACCGGGCCTCAAATGTCCGGCCAGCGCCCTCAGCGCAAGCGGATAGCCCGCCGCGCCAAACCCCGCGATCACACCGATACAGACGCCCGCGATCATTGAGCGATGCCGGAATGTCTCGCGGGCGTGGGTGTTGCTGAGATGCAGCTCAAGCACGGGCAGGGCGGTTGCGCTGATCGCATCGCGCAGGGCGATCGAGCTGTGGGTATAGGCGCCGGCGTTGAGCACGATGCCGTCGAAGCGGCCGACAGCGTCCTGGATCGCATCGACCAGGGCGCCTTCATGGTTCGATTGAAGGAACTGCACCTCGACAGAGATCTCGCGGCCGGTCTTGACGCATTCCGCCTCGATATCGGCCAGCGTTGCCGCTCCGTAAATCTCCGGTTCTCTCTGACCGAGAAGGTTTAGATTGGGCCCGTTCAAGACCAAGATTTTCATCACATTCCCCAATGTTGTTAAGACTATAGATTGGATAGATAAAAGATGTCGAGCCGGGCGCTGATCCGGTTTCGTAAATTTCAGATGCCGGCAGAATACTGGCGGAGTTACTCAAGAACAGATCCATATTTTTTCAACGGGTTATGGGGAGACGTTGAAATCGTCCTTGCCGTCTTACATCAGGATGCACGACCAGTTTTGAAACACCGATCTGCGGGGCGCAGGGTATTCAAGGCGATTCAGCCCAGAGTTGTGCTATGTCGTATCAGGGATCGATTCTGCCAGTTTTATTTACATAATCCTGATTATGCGAATACTATGTGAGCGATAATGGCTGCGCTCTGGTAGCTCCCCCTCCGAGTTGAAACCTGGTCCCGGGCGCGACAGCTGAGTGTCTGAGTGTTCAAACAACCGCTGAAATCGGCAGTGAAGCGACAGCGCGCAAACATAATTGTGACACGGGCCCCGGGTAACAATGCATCGGCTTCCAATCTCCGGACTTTCGGAACCGAGCCCACGGCCAGTCAGCCCGTGTCGCTTGATGAGAAAACTACCAACCCCGCGTTCGTAATGTGGGTTGGATGGCCCGAGAAGATCTGTTTTAATGAATTCAGGCAGATACTTACTGGTTGAACCTAACCCAAGGCATAGCCCGCGCCACGGACCGTGCGGATCGGGTCATCGCTGCCGGAGCTTCGCAGCACCTTGCGCAGGCGGCCAACATGCACATCGACCGTCCGGCTGTCGACATAGATGTCGCGCCCCCAGACCCGATCGAGCAGTTGCTCCCGGCTCCAGACGCGACCCGGACGCTCCATGAACGCCGTCAGCAGGCGGAACTCGGTCGGGCCCAGGGTAAGGGAGGCGCCGGCCCTGTAGACCCGGTGTTCGGTCATATCCAGAAGGATGTCGTCATATTCCAGCCGCTCACCCACCGCGGCGGGGCGGATGCGGCGAAGCTGCGTGCGCAGCCGCGCCAGAAGCTCGGCCACTGAATAGGGTTTGACCACATAATCATCGGCACCGGTTTCCAGCCCGCGCACCTTGTCGACCTCTTCGGAGCGGGCCGACAGCATGATGACGGGGATCCGGCTTGTATCGGTGCCGTTTTTCAGCTGCCGGCACACCTCGATGCCCGAGACATGGGGCAACATCCAGTCCAGAATGATAACATCGGGAGGCGTTTCACGGACCAGAACCAACGCCTCGTCTCCGGCCTCGGCGGTGACGACCTGGAAGCCTTCGGCTCGAATATTGTAAGCCAGCACCTCGCGCTGCGCCGGTTCGTCCTCCACCACGAGTACCAGAGGTTCGCCTGCCATCTGTCAGCCCCCTGCCCCTTCTTCATAAGGTGTCCGATCCTGTTTCGGGCGGTCCTCATCGGGCATCTCGCCCGTTACCAGATAAATGACCTGTTCACAGATCGAGGTGACATGGTCGCCCATGCGCTCGATGTTCTTGGCCATGAAATGCAGATGCATGCAGGCGGTGATGTTGCGCGGATCCTCCATCATGAAAGTCAGGTATTCCCGAAACAACGCGGAATACATCTGATCGACTTCCAGATCGCGCTCGCGCACATCGGCGGCCAGATCCGCGTCGCGCTGGATATAGGCGTCGAGCGCGTCCTTGAGCATCAACTCGACGACGCGGGCCATGCGCTTGAGCGCTGCCGCGGTCCCGTTGATCGGTTGCATCTGGATCACGACCGAAGAGCGCTTGGCGATGTTCTTGGAGTAATCGCCGATCCGCTCCAGATTGGCCGAGACGCGGAACACGCTCAACACCGTGCGCAGGTCCGAGGCGGTCGGTTGGCGCAGGGCCAGGATGCGCGCGGCCTCCTCGTTCACCCGCTCCTCCAGCGCGTCGATCGCCTTGTCTCCGTTCTTGACCGTCAGGGCAAGATCCTCGTCGCGGGTCTCCAGCGCTTCGGCGGATTTGACGATACTGTCTTCGACAAGCCCGCCCATCTTCATGATCATCGCCTGGATTCCTTCGAGATCACGGTCGAAGGATGCGACGATATGCTCTTGATTTGCCATGTCTTTTGCCTGCCTCTTACCCGATACGGCCGGTGATGTAGCTTTCGGTCCGGGGATCGCTCGGGTTGGTGAAAATGTGCCCCGTCTCGCCAAACTCGACCAGTTCGCCCAGGTGGAAGAACGCGGTCTTCTGGCTGACTCGGGCCGCCTGCTGCATCGAGTGGGTCACGATGACCACGGAATAGCGGGAGCGCAACTCGTCGATCAGTTCCTCGATCTGCGCCGTGGCGATAGGGTCAAGCGCCGAGCATGGCTCGTCCATCAGCAAAACCTCGGGGTTGGTCGCCACCGCACGCGCGATGCAGAGCCGCTGCTGCTGGCCCCCGGACAGGCCCGTGCCCGGCTGGTCCAGACGGTCCTTCGCCTCGTCCCAGAGCGCGGCGCGACGCAGCGATTTCTCGACGATTTCGTCAAGCGCGGCCTTGTCCTTGGCCAACCCGTGAATCCGTGGGCCATAGGCCACGTTGTCGTAGATCGATTTCGGGAACGGGTTCGGCTTCTGAAACACCATCCCCACCTTGGCGCGCAACTGCACCGGATCGACCTTTGGATCGTAGATGTCTTCGCCGTCAAGCATGATCGAGCCTTCAACCCGGGCCACGTCGATTGTGTCGTTCATCCGGTTGAGGCATCGCAGGAAGGTGGATTTTCCGCATCCCGACGGGCCGATGAAAGCGGTCACGGTGTTGTCGACGATATCCACATCGACATCCTTGATCGCATGCGTGTCGCCATAAAACACGTCCACCCCGCGGGCGGTGATTTTCAGGTCATTGGTGTCCACGTCGCGCTCCACTGCTCGCATGTCGTTCATATGTGCGTCCTCCATCGGGCTTACCAGCGGCGCTCGAACCGGCGGCGCAGCAGAATTGCGACCGCATTCATGAAAATCAAAAACACAAGCAGCACGATGATCGCGCCCGATGCTCGTTCCACAAAGGCAGGGTCGGAGCGTTGTGTCCAGTTATAGACCTGCACTGGCAATGCCGAGGCCGGGTCGAAAAAGCCGTCCGGCGGGGCAGATGGGTATTCGCGAACGAATGCCACCATGCCGATCAGCAGAAGCGGCGCGGTTTCGCCAAGGGCCTGGGCAAGGCCGATAATGGTACCGGTCAGGATACCGGGTGCGGCCAGCGGCAGGACGTGGTGGAACACCGATTGCATTTTGGAGGCGCCAAGGCCAAGTGCAGCGGAGCGGATCGAAGGCGGCACCGCGCGCAGCGATGCGCGGGTGGCAATGATGATCGTGGGAAGCGTCATCAGGGTCAGTACGAGCCCGCCGACGATGGGCGCTGATTGCGGAAGTCCCGCGAAGTTGATGAAGATCGCCAAGCCGAGGATACCGAAGACGATGGACGGCACGGCCGCAAGATTGGAAATATTCACCTCGATCAGGTCGGTGAACCGGTTTTTCGGTGCGAACTCCTCAAGATAGATCGACGCCGCCACTCCGATCGGCAGCGCCAGGACCAGAACCACGATCATCATGTAGAACGACCCCAGGATCGCTACGCCCAGACCGGCCGCCTCAGGGCGCTGGCCGGAGGCGTCGGGCGCAGTGATGAAGTCCCAGTTGAAGCGGGTATCCATCACGCCCTGCTCGCGCAGCGCCTCGGCCAACAGCAATTGCTCGGGCGAAACGTTGTTGTCGCGCTCGGCGCTGGCCATGGTGACGCGGCCCTTGAAAAACCCGTCTATCCGGCCGCCGGCAAGCAATTCCAGCGTGATCGTTTCGCCCACGATGTCCGGATTGGCCAGCACCATGGCGCGCAATTGCCCGGGGGCCTCATCCGAGATCATAGCCGCCATTTCGCGGGGCCCCAGGTCGGTCTCGATCCCCATCGACTGAACATGCTCAACGAAGCTCTGTCCCAGAAGCGGAGCGTAACCGAAGGTTGTGACCCGCGCCATCTCCTCGGGGTTGCGGTTGCCCTGCGGATCAAGCCTTTCCTCGGCCAGCGTCACCGGGAAGGTGATGAAGGTCTGCCGGAAAGAGCTGAGACCATTCGACAGGATCGAGGTCAGCAGCAGGACCAGTGCGAGGATACCGACGATCACGGCCGCCATGCCATAAGCGCGGAAGCGTGTTTCGGCGCGGTTGCGGCGGCGGGTCCGGTCATCCTGCTTCAGAAGCGAGGATGTCGGCGCCGTCGGCGAGGGTGCGGTTGCATCGCTCATTCGTACTGCTCCCGGTATCTGCGCACGATATAGAGTGCCATCACGTTCAGCCCGAGCGTGATGACGAAAAGGGTGAGACCCAGAGCAAAGGCGACCAGCGCCTCGGGACTGGAGAAATCGGTGTCGCCGGTCAGCTGACCCACGATCTTGACAGTGACGGTGGTCATGGCCTCGAACGGGTTCAGGTCCAGCCGGGCGGCCGCCCCTGCCCCGAGGACCACGATCATCGTCTCTCCGATGGCGCGGCTCGCGGCGAGCAGGATCGCCCCCACGATGCCCGGCAGCGCAGCCGGCAGGATCACCTGCTTTACGGTTTCCGAATGGGTCGCGCCAAGGCCGAAGCTGCCATCCCTGAGCGATTGCGGCACGGCGTTGATGATATCGTCGGACAGCGAGGAGACGAACGGGATCAGCATGATGCCCATCACGATCCCCGCGGTCATCACCGAGGAGGAGGAGGTGCCAAGCCCAAGCGGTTCGGCGAAGTAGTCGCGCAGAAGCGGGCCGACGGTGATCAGGGCGAAAAGGCCGTACACGATGGTCGGGATGCCGGCCAGGATCTCGATCAGCGGCTTGGCGAAGGAACGGACCCGGGCGCTGGCATACTCCGCCATGTAGATCGCGGCAAAAAGCCCGATCGGCACCGCCACGAGAAGCGCGATGACCGATACATACATCGTGCCCCATAACAGCGGAAGCAGGCCCAGTTCGGACGCATCGCTTTCGAAGGTCGGCGCCCATTCGGTTCCGAAGAAGAAATCCTGCGCGGGGTAGAGCTGGAAGAAGTTGAATGTCTCGAACAGCATCGACAGCACAATGCCGACGGTGGTCAGAATGGCGATGGTGGACGCAAGGACGAGGATCGTGAGTATCGCGTATTCAACCGTGTTGCGGGCACGAAATTCCTGATGGGTGCGGGCATAGGCATAGCCCAGACCGAGTGCGGCCAGGATCAGCACGACGATGGTCATCATCTGGTTGCCGATCCGGTTCAGCTCGCGGTAGCGCTGCGCGGCATCCAGCACTTCCGGCGTCACCTCGCCGCCAAGCGCCACACCGACCTCGCCCAGACGCGACCGGACATTGGTGAACTCGGTGCGGATGTTCTGCGCTTCCTCGCTGGTCAGCGCGCCCTGCTCGATCGCCACTTCCAGCCCTTCGGCCACGCGGCGCACATCGGTCATCACCAGACCGCGCGATCCGGCATCCTCGATCGCCGTATCGGTGATCATGGACGTCACCTGCCGCTCGATCACCACCGGCTGCACGAAAAGCCAGATGGTCAGTACCAGAAGCGCGGGCACAATCGTGAAGATCGAGACATTGGCCCCGTAATAGCTGGGGAGCGAATGCAGAATGCGACGGTCGCCCCCTGCACTGGCCATGGCGCGCTGCCGGCCGAGAACATAGCCCGCAACCCCAAGGCACAGGACGATCACAAGGATCCAAAGCAGTGGCATATAGTTGACTTTCGGGATCGGGAAACAGGATTGGCGGGGCCGCGGAAACGCGCCGCCCCGCCGGTTGCAAGCCTAGCTTACATTGTCTCTTCGTTTTCGATCTTGGCCTGGGTCTCGGCCAGTTCGGGGTCGGAGACGAGGCCATAGGCGGCCAGCGGGCCGAACGGGCCTGCGATATCGTCGGACACGAAGAAGGAGGCGAATTCCTTCAGGCCGGGGATCACGCCGATATGCGCTGCCTTGATGTAGAAAAACAGCGGGCGCGAAACCGGATATTCGCCGGTGGAGATGGTTTCCACGGTCGGCTCGACACCGGACATGGTGGCAACCTGCAGACGGTCCGTGTTGTTCTCGTAGAAGGCCAGACCGAACACGCCGATGCCTTCGGGGTTGGCGGAGATGCGGGCCAGCGTTTCGGTATAGTCGCCATCGATATCGGTGGAGACGCCATCGGTGCGGATCGCCATGCAGGTTTCTTCGGCCGCGTCTTCGTCGCCGCCATTGATCTCCATGATCGCTTCCATCGCGCCGCTGTCTTCACAGCCCTGCAGGATCACGTTTTCCTCGAACACCTCGCGGGTGCCGTGACGGGTGCCCGGGATGTAGGCCGCGATGGCCTGATCCGGAAGGTCGCCCACTTCGGACCAGTTGGTGTTCGGGTTGGCAACCAGCGCACCGTCAACCGGCAGTTCGGCGGCCAGCGCCAGATACCAGTGCTCGGGCGTGAACTCGAAGGAGTTGCCGTCGATGTCGCTGGCGAACACGATCCCGTCATAGCCGATGCGGACTTCGATGATGTCGGTCACGCCGTTCTCGGCGCAGGTCGCGATTTCGTTTTCACGGATCGAGCGGGAGGCGTTGGCGATGTCGATGGTGTTTTCGCCAACACCTTCGCAGAAGCGGCGCAGACCGGTGGAGGAGCCGCCGGATTCGACAACCGGGGTCGGGAATTCGAAGTTTTCACCGAAAGCTTCCGCCACGATGGCCGCATAAGGCAGCACGGTGGACGAGCCTGCGATCTGCACGTTGTCGCGGCTTTGAGCGACAGCGGCAGTGGCCGAAACGGCGGCAATAGCCAGCGCGGATACGGTCAGTTTAGCAAGTGACATGTAAGGAGACTCCCCTAGGGTTTCAGATCGTCGCGAACGTGCAGGTATCACACGCTCTCCCCCCGGCAGGTATCGGGGCCACGCAATGCTTTTGTGACAGCTTCGTAACGGTTTTATGACACTGCCGCCGGCGTCCCTCGGGCCCATCGCCGACATTCCCGGTCGTCCGCCGCACAGGACGATTCAACTCGTTGGCAAGATGACCGAAAAGACGCTGCCCTGCCCCGGTTCGCTCGAAATTCGCAGCCGCCCGCGGTGCCGGTTGACGATATGTTTCACGATCGCAAGGCCCAGTCCGGTGCCGCCCATGTCCCGGCTGCGGTGGGTATCGACGCGGTAGAATCGTTCGGTCAGGCGCGGCAGGTGAAGCGGGTCGATCCCGTCGCCGCGGTCGATCACATCCACCCGGATCACGGGCCCCTTCATCGTCCCGGTCCCCATGGTCCGGCTGGCCCGCAGAATGACGGGCCGCCCGCCGCCGCCATATTTGAGCGCATTTTCCGTCAGGTTCAGGAACACCTGCGTCAGCTGATCGGCATCGCCGGTCACCGGAAGCGGCCCCCCTTCCCCGTCTATCTGCAACTGATTGCCCGTCTCCTCGGCTCCGGGTTTCAGCGAAGCCACGACGCCGCTCAGCACATCTGCCAGATCGACGGTTTCCTGCGGGCGCATGCGCTCCTGCCCCTCCACCCGGCTGAGCGAGAGCAGATCCTGGATCATGCGGTTCATCCGCCTGGCTTCGTCCTCCATGATGCCCAGAAACCGCTCCTGCGCGACCGCGTCGTTGCGGGCCGGACCCCTCAGCGTTTCTATGAACCCCAGAATCGCAGTCAGCGGTGTGCGCAACTCATGACTGACATTGGCGACGAAATCCCGACGCATCTCCTCGGCCTCGCGCAGATGGGTGATATCCTGAAAATGCAGCAACACGCCGTCATAGCGCACGGTGGACTTGGTGACCGGCCGGATCGTGACCCGGAACACGGTCTCCCCGGCCTGATCGCTCTGAACGAAGCGCGCCTCGCTGCCGGTGCCATTTTCGAACGCGGCTTCGATCCGGCTCAGAAGCGCGGGCTGGCGCAGGGCGGTGACATAGTTGCGCCCCCGTATCCAGTCCCCCAGAAGGGCGCGGGCGGGCGTGTTTGCGCCTGCGATGGTGCCCTCGGTATCAAGCAGCACCATGGGCTCGGGCACGGTCTCCAGCAGATTGCCGGCAATGACATAGGGCATGGTGGGGCCTCTCGGAGCGAAATGCAGGCAGGCGGCGTCACCGGCCGCGATAGCGATTTTCTGTGCGCTTCACAATGTCTGCCCAGACCCCTGCCCCGTCGGGCCCGATGCAGAGGAGCATTTCGCGAAAAAGTGAGTCCGCAGCTCTTTCCCCGCGCGGGTCAGGCGCTAGTTCCCCTTCATCTGCAACCGAGCGGCGGGAGGGGTCCTTCAGACCGGGTCCGCAAACCCCCGCTGCCCGTCCCTGGCAGATCGACCGGAGGACATGCCGAAAGGCATGAACAGACACATGATGGACGGCCCGATCAGACGGCGCAGCGACCGCGCCGCCGCCAGCGGTGCAACCGACCAGCGGTTGCGCCGGATTTATGCCGTGGCGCTGACGCCCGAAGTCATTGACCGCCTGCCGCGCCATCTGCGCGATCCGGACTGCGACATGATCGCCATTTCCTACGATCATCTGCGGGACGCGGTCCTGTCCGGGCCCGATGCGCCCGCGCTTGTCCTGTCGCCTCTGGTGACGGAGGTCTTCGATGCGATCGATATGGCCCGATATCTGAGCGAGGCGGGTTTTCGCGGTCGCTACCTTGCATTGGTGGACACGCTGCCAAGCGCAAATCTGATCCGGCGCGAGGTGGCGGCGCTGGCCCCGGATCTCAGTTTCGACGTCGTGGTGCTGGACGGCTCATCCCCGCTGCACGCGCTTTAGCGGCGGGGCAATGCCTCAGAGCGCGCCAAGCGCCTGCGAGAAATCGGCCTTGAGCAGATCGATCTCCTCGATCCCGACCGAGACGCGGAAAAACCCCTCGGTCATGCCAAGCGCCTCCCGCGCGCCCGGCGTCAGCGCCCGATGGGAGGAACTGGCCGGGTGGGACACCGTTGTGCCCACATCGCCGAGCGTCGGCGCAAAGGCCAGTTGCGGCACAGCCTCGATCATGCGGTTGGCCTCGGCGCGGCCGCCGCCGATGACGAAGCTGAGCATGTTGCCATCGCGCCCGCCCAACAGGCTCCGGGCGCGCGCATGGTCAGGGTGGTCGCGCCGGCCCGGATAGATCACCGTCTCCACGCCCGGAAGCTGCGCCAGATGGTCGGCAAGGGCGCGCGCATTGGCCTCCGCCCGGCCAAAGCGGAGCGGAAAGGTATAAAGCCCCCGCTCGGCCATCCAGCAATCATAGGGGCTGGGCGTCATGCCCGCGGTCGTGGCGAAATCATAGATCGCCCTGCGATGTTCAGGGTTTCTTGCAGCCGCATAACCAAGCGTCACATCGGAATGCCCGGCCAGCAGTTTTGTCACCGAATGGATCACCAGATCGGCACCGTGATCGAAGGGCTTGTAGCCGATCGGCGTGGTGAAGGTGTTGTCCACCATCAAGAGTACGCCGCGATCCCGGGCAAGGGCGGCAATCCCCTCCATATCGGCCACGCGCAGCGTCGGGTTGGAGACGACCTCTACAAGGATCAGCCGCGTTTCCGGCCTGATCGCGGCGGCCATCGCTTCGGCATCGGTCGGGTCGGCAAACGTCGCATTGATCCCGAAGCGCGGCAGATCCTGCGTCAGCATCCGCAGGGACCGGCCGTAAAGCTGGTCACCTCCCACAACATGATCCCCGGCTTTCAGCAGGCCCATCAGAACTGCGGCAACCGCCGCCATGCCGGACCCGACGATCAAGCCGCCCTCGGCCCCTTCCAGCATGTCGATCTTGCTGGCCAGCACCTCGGCATTCGGGTGACCTTCCCGCGCATAGGTGTAGCCCTTCGCGGTGCCTTCGTATTGCGCGTCCAGCGCGTCGGGCGATGGCGAGGCATAGACGACGGAGGGTTGCAGCGGCGTGACGACGGCGCGGCTTACGCTGTCGGGAAAGGCCGTTCGGCGCACAAGGGTGCTGGGCGTGGAATTGGGGCGATCTTCCATATCGGTCATCCTGAACAAGGCAAAGAGATGTCGGTTGTCACCGGCCCATGGGGGCGACTAGCGAGGCGGTTGCGCCCGGGCCAGTGTTTTTCAGGCGGCGGGCCCTGCGCGATCAGGGCCGCACAGTGCCATCGCCCCTTACCAGATACTTGAAGGAGGTCAGTTGTTCCGCCCCGACCGGCCCGCGGGCGTGCAGCTTGCCCGTGGCAATCCCGATTTCGGCGCCCATGCCGAATTCACCGCCATCGGCAAACTGGGTTGAGGCATTATGCATCAGGATCGCGCTGTCCAGCCGGGTGAAAAACCGCAGCGCGGCAGCATTGTCTTCGGTGACGATCGCGTCGGTATGGTTCGAGCCGAAGGTGCGGATATGGGCAATGGCCCCGTCGATATCGTCGACCACCCGCGCGGCGATGATCATGTCCAGAAATTCACGCCCCCAATCGTCGGGGCCGGCGGGCACGGTACCCTCGATCCCGGCCAGGGTCTCATCCACGCGCACCTCCACCTTGGCGTTCAGCAACGCCTTGATCACGCCCTGCCCGATCGTGTCGACCACGTCGCGATGGATCAGCAGGCATTCCGCTGCGCCGCAGATACCGGTGCGCCGGGTTTTCGCATTCAGAGTGATCTTCAGCGCCTTTTCGGGGTCTGCCGCCGCATCGATATAGATATGGCATATACCTTCGAGATGGGCGAAAACCGGTACGCGCGCTTCCCGCTGGACGAGGTCCACCAGTGTCCTGCCGCCACGCGGCACGATCACATCGACCGTATCGGTCATCGTCAGCAGCTCCTGGACGGCTGCCCGGTCGCGGGTGGGCACACGCTGCACTGCGTCGTCCGGCAGCCCCGCCGCGCGCAGCCCGTCCTTCAGGCATTCCACCAGCACCGCCGAGGAATGAAAGCTCTCCGAGCCGCCCCGCAGGATCACAGCATTGCCCGATTTCAGGCAAAGCGCACCTGCATCCGCAGTGACATTCGGGCGGGACTCGTAGATCACGCCGATCACGCCAATGGGCGTGCGCACGCGGCTGATATGCAGCCCGCTCTCCATGTCCCATTCGGTGATGATCTGACCCACGGGGTCGGTCTGCGCGGCGACCGCGCGCACCCCGTCCACGATGCCTTGCACACGGGCCGCATCCAGCATCAGCCGGTCGAGAAGTGCCGCACTCAGCCCTTTGTCCCGCGCATGCTCCATATCCCGCGCATTGGCGGCGACGATCTCGTCGCGACGCGCCCGGATCGCATCGGCCGCGGCCTCCAGCGCCGCCCGCTTTGCGTCTGGGGAGGCAAAGGCCAGCTCCTGGGCGGCGGCCTTGGCGCGCTGGCCGATATCGGCCATCAGGGCGGGAATGTTGTCGGTCAGGTCTTTCATGCGGGAAACCTTGTCGCGAGGGCGCGGAGGTCACAGGATATGCGGATTTGAGCCGGGAGGAAAGCCGGATGGCTCACAGGACCATATCATCGCGATGGATCAGCGCGGCGCGGCCCGGATAGCCCAGAATTTCCTCGATCTCGCGGCTGTGATGGCCTGCGATCGCCCGCGCCTCGGCGGCGGTGTAGCGCGCAAGGCCAAGACCCAGGCGCACCCCGTCGGGCGCGTGAAGTTCGACGGGATCGCCCCGATTGAAGCCGCCGGTCACCCGGACCACGCCCGCCGGCAGCAGCGACTTGCCCCGCCCCAGAGCCGCTACCGCGCCTGCGTCGAGCACAACCACCCCCTTGGGTTTCATCGCGGAAATCCAGCGTTTGCGCGCCGCCTGCGGATCGAGTGTGGCAGTGAACCACGTCGCATTCGCGCCCTCATGCAGCGCGCGCAGCGGCCGCCGCGACGAGCCTTCGGTGATCGCCATCGCGCAGCCCGCCGCTGTGGCGGTTTTGGCTGCCATGAGCTTCGTCTTCATGCCGCCCTTCGACAGTCCCGACCCCGCGTCTCCCGCCATCGCCTCGATTTCCGGCGTGATGGACGCGATCACGGGGTACCGGCGGGCCGAAGGGTCCTGGGCCGGGTTGGCGGTGTAGAATCCGTCCACATCGCTCAGCAGCACAAGCTGATCGGCGCCCGCCATCACGGCCACATTCGCCGCCAGCCGGTCATTGTCGCCATAGCGGATTTCATCGGTCGCGATCGTGTCGTTCTCGTTCACGATCGGAACCACCCCGAGGCCAAGCAGCGTGGCGACGGTCGAGCGCATGTTCAGATAGCGCCGGCGGTCGGCGCTGTCATCGAGCGTCAGCAGGATCTGCGCGGTGGTGATCCCGTGCGGCGCCAGCATTTCTTCATAAGCGCGCGCCAGCCGGATCTGCCCGACCGCCGCGGCGGCCTGCGCCTGTTCCAGCGACAGATCCCCCTGCCCGAGGTTCAGCACGTTGCGCCCGAGCGCGATGGAACCCGAGGAGACGAGGATCAGATCGATCCCTCGCCCGCGCAACTCGGCCACGTCTTCGGCCAGCCCCTGCAGCCAGTCGGCGCGAAGCATACCGCTCGCCCGATCCACCAGCAGCGCGGAGCCGATCTTCACGACCAGCCGGCGGGCCTCTTTCAGGCTGGGGGTCAGGGACGCCACGGTCCCGGCTCCTCGGTATCGGCCCGCAGACGCAGCCGGTCCGCGTCGATCCGGGCCCGCAGGGCGCGCAACACCTCAACGAGCCCGGTGCGCGCCACCCCCGACATCTCCAGCACCGGGTCACCGGTCACCGCGTCCAGCGCGGCGCGTTTCTCGGCCCGTTCCTCATCGCTGAGCGCATCGATCTTGTTCAGGACGGTGACGCGCGGTTTCTCGTTCAACGCGCCGCCATATTCGGTCAACTCGGTGATGATCGTCCGCCAGTCGGCGACCACGTCTTCGGCGGTGCCGTCAACCAGATGCAGCAGCACCGAACAGCGTTCCACATGGCCCAGAAACTGGTCACCGAGGCCCCTGCCCTCATGCGCACCCTCGATCAGGCCTGGGATATCGGCTACGACGAATTCGGCATTGTCCACGCCGACGACCCCCAGATTGGGATGCAGCGTGGTGAAGGGATAATCGGCGATCTTGGGCCGGGCATTCGACGTCGCCGCCAGAAAGGTGGATTTGCCCGCATTTGGTAGGCCCAGAAGGCCCACATCGGCGATCAGTTTCAGCCGCAGCCAGATCGTCCGCTCAACCCCCTCCTGCCCCGGATTGGCGCGCCGGGGCGCCTGATTGGTGGAGGATTTGAAATGCAGGTTGCCGAAACCGCCATTGCCGCCGCGGGCCAGCAGCACCCGCTGGCCCACTTCGGTCATGTCCGCGATGACCGTTTCTTCATCCTCTTCAAGGATTTCCGTACCAACCGGCACGCGCAGCACGATATCCGCCCCGTCCTTGCCGGTGCGTTGCTTGCCCATGCCGGGCTGGCCGGATTTGGCAAAGAAATGCTGTTGATAGCGAAAGTCGATGAGAGTGTTCAGACCGTCCACCGCCTCGGCCCAGACATCGCCGCCGCGCCCG
Organism: Rhodophyticola porphyridii; assembly: GCF_003688285.1. Lineage (GTDB taxonomy): Bacteria > Pseudomonadota > Alphaproteobacteria > Rhodobacterales > Rhodobacteraceae > Rhodophyticola > Rhodophyticola porphyridii. Next base: position 83,433 of record NZ_RCNT01000007.1, on the reverse strand, counting down.
CCGTCGCCGCCATCGGGGCCGCCATATTCGATGTATTTCTCGCGACGGAACGACACCGCGCCGCCGCCGCCGCCGCCGGAGCGGATGTAGACCTTCGCAAGATCGAGAAACTTCATCGAAACGGTCCTTTAGCTGTGCTTCCGGCGATACAGGGTATGACGTGCAGGCTCAAGCCGGACATTTTTTACCAAAAAGTAAGGAATCCCTTACTTTCAGCCACCGCCAGAATGACGCAAGGTAAACATGTTCCGTGAGTGATGGTTTTTTTGGCCAGGAACACTGGAAACGGGGGTTCTTTCAAACCCTACGACCAGCCGGGAGACCGGCAAGAACGTGCCGTCGGGCGTATTCTCGCTCGATGGCACGGGCTCTCCGTCGGCGGCCGCGTGTCATCCCCAATGGTGCGGTGCCGGGAGATAAGAACGGCGCTGCCTTGTCCCTGGCAGCGCCGTTTCTTTTGTTACCCGCTGTCTGCTACGGATTTCAGCCCCCGGCTGCGGTTTTGGCGACCTCGGCGGCGAAATCTTCCTCGACCTTCTCGATACCTTCGCCGACCTCAAGCCGGACGAAGCCGGTGATCTCGACGCCCGCCTCCTTGGCGGCGGCGCCGACCGTCAGGTCCGGGTTCACCACGAATGCCTGATTGAGGAGCGTGACCTCGGACAGGAATTTCTTCATCCGGCCCACGATCATCTTTTCGATCACGGCTTCGGGCTTGCCGCTTTCCCGGGCGATATCCATCTGGACCTGCTTCTCTTTCTCGACGAACGCAGGGTCCAGATCGGCTTCGGAGAGGGAGGCGGGGTTCACGGCGGCCACATGCATGGCAACCTGACGGGCAAAGCCCTCGTCACTGCCGGTCATGGCGACCAGAACGCCGATCTTGCCCATACCCTCGGCGGCGGCGTTATGCACATAGGACACGACCTTGTCGCCGGACAGTTTTTCCATCCGCCGCAGCGCCATGTTTTCGCCGATGGTGGCGATCTTCGCGGTGACGGTCTCCTCGACGGTCTTGCCACCAAGATCACTGCCTTTCAGCGCCTCCAGGTCGTCGGCGCCGGTGGCCGCTGCCGCGATGCGTGCAACCATGTCCTGAAACTCGGCGTTTTTGGCCACGAAATCGGTCTCGGAGTTGACTTCGACGGCGACGCCGGTGCCACCGTCAACTGCGACGGCCACAAGGCCCTCGGCAGCGGTACGGCCGGATTTCTTGGCCGCCTTGGCCAGACCCTTGGTGCGCAGCCAGTCGACGGCTGCCTCCATGTCGCCATCGGTTTCGGTCAACGCCTTTTTGGCGTCCATCATGCCTGCGCCCGTGCTGTCGCGCAGCTCTTTCACCATTGCAGCGGTAATCGCCATGGGAGTGATCTCCTGATCTTGTCGTATGCGGCGGATGGGCCGGGCGTACCCGGCCCAGATGTCAGTGGCGTGACGGCCCTCAGGCCTTTGCCTCTTCCTCGGCGGCGGGCTCGGCTGCGGCAGCCGGGGCCTCCTCGGCAGGTGCCTCTTCGACGGCGGGCGCCGCTTCGGCCGGCGTTTCGGTCAGCGCGTCTTCGACGCTGCCCTCTTCAAGCGCGCCCAGATCCACGCCCGCGCCTTCCATCTGTGCGGTCATCCCGTCAAGTGCGGCACGGCTGATCAGATCGCAGTAGAGCGCGATGGCGCGCGCCGCGTCGTCATTGCCGGGGATGATGTAATCGACACCGTCGGGGGAACAGTTGGTATCGACCACTGCCACGACCGGGATGCCCAGTTTCTTGGCTTCGAGGATGGCAAGATCTTCCTTGTTCACGTCGATCACGAAAATCAGGTCGGGCAGACCGCCCATTTCGCGGATGCCGCCAAGGGAGGCCTGCAGCTTGGTCTGGTCGCGTTCCATGCCAAGACGTTCCTTCTTGGTCAGGCCCTCGGTGCCCTGCTCCATGGCCTCGTCGATCTGCTTCAGCCGGTTGATCGAGTTGGAGACGGTTTTCCAGTTGGTGAGGGTTCCGCCCAGCCAGCGGTGGTTCATGTAGAACTGCGCGCACCGTTCTGCGGCATCCGCAATGGGTTTCTGCGCCTGACGCTTGGTGCCGACGAAAAGGACGCGGCCGCCTTTTGCGACGGTGTCCCGCACGGCGTTCAGAGCCGCGTCCAGCATCGGCACGGTCTGGGTCAGGTCGAGAATGTGGATGCCATTGCGCTCGCCATAGATGAACTCGCCCATGCGGGGGTTCCAGCGTTGCGTCTGGTGGCCGAAGTGAACGCCAGCTTCCAAGAGCTGACGCATGGAGAAATCAGGGAGCGCCATGTCCAATGTTCCTTTTCCGGTTTGCGCCTCGGCGAAGGAATAGGACGGATGTCCAACCGGTGGACCGAACGGGGATGTCTCCCCCGAAGGCCCGCCTTCGCCTGTGAAGTGCGCGCCAGATAGGCCGTTTCGGGGCCGGGCGCAAGCCCCATGCTTGGCCAGGCAGTGCACGGCGGGCGGAAGGGTGCAGCGCGCAGACGAATTCGACACGCAAGGATGCATCGGGGCATGGACGCGCAGAACGCGGGCGGATAGGAAAGCCGGATGAGTGTTCGGCCTGATATCCTGTGCATTGGTTCGGTTCTGTGGGACGTGATCGGCCGGTCGGATCTGGCGATGGTCGCGGGTAATGACAAACCGGGCCGGATCAGCCGGATCCCAGGCGGCGTGGCGCTGAATATCGCGATGACGCTGCGACGGTTCGACCTGACGCCCGCCCTGATCTCGGTTGTCGGCCGCGATGCTGAAGGCCATGCGCTGCTGGCAGAATGCGGCCAGATGGGCCTTGTGACCGAACATGTGCTGATCGACCCGGATCTGCCCACCGATCAGTATATGGCCATCGAGGCGCGGGGCGATCTGATCGCGGCGATTGCGGATGCCCATTCGCTGGAGGCGGCGGGCGCCCGGATACTGGCCCCGCTCGGCGACGGGCGGCTTGGTGATCATCGCGCGCCATGGTCCGGGCTGATCGCGATCGACGGCAACCTGACGGAGGCGCTTTTGTCGGAGATCGCGGAAAGCCCTGCCTTTGCAGCGGGCGATTTGCGCATCGCGCCCGCCTCGCCCGGAAAGGCCGAACGCCTGAAACCCCTGATGGGTCATCCGCGCGCCACGCTTTACGTGAATTGCGAAGAGGCCGGATTGCTGACCGGTACAGCGCCGGACACCGCCCGGGAGGCCGTCAACGCGATGCTCGCCGCAGGCGCGCGGCGGGTTCTGGTGACGAATGGTGCGGGCAGCGCGGCCTTCGGCATCGATAAGGAGGTGCTGGTCTGCGATCCGCCGCGCGTCGATGCAAGGCGGGTCACCGGTGCGGGCGATACCTTCATGGCCGCCCATATTGCCGCCGAGGCCCGCGGCGTCACTCCGGAAGATGCCCTGAAACAGGCGGTCAAGGCTGCTGCGGATTATGTGTCTGGATAGAACATCATGAACGATATCATTGCCTTGTCGCGCGACGTTCAGGTCGCTTTTGATGGCGGCGCGCCGATTGTGGCACTGGAAAGCACAATCATCACCCACGGTATGCCCTATCCGCAGAACCTGCAGACCGCGAGGGCGGTGGAGGCGCAGGTCAGGGAAGCGGGCGCCATACCGGCGACCATCGCGGTGATGAACGGCAAGATACGGATCGGTCTGGACCCTGCGGAGCTTGACGCCCTGGCGCAAACCCCCGACGCGATGAAGCTAAGCCGCGCCGATCTGGCGGTGGCGCTTGCCTCCGGCGCCGTCGGGGCGACCACGGTCGCGGCGACGATGATCTGCGCTGCGCGCGCAGGCATCGACGTCTTCGCAACAGGTGGCATTGGCGGTGTGCATCAGGGAGCCGAGCAGAGTTTCGACATTTCCGCCGATTTGCGGGAACTGTCCGAAACGCCGGTGACCGTGGTGGCCGCCGGAGCCAAGGCCATTCTGGACTTGCCCAAGACGCTGGAGGTATTGGAAACACTGGGTGTACCCGTGATCGCCTTTGGGCAGGAGGCCTTTCCTGCGTTCTGGTCGCGCGACAGCGGGCTGAGCGCGCCGCTCAGGATGGATAGCGCCGCAGAAATCGCGGCGGCCCATCGCATGCGAGCTGCCCTTGGCCTGCCCGGCGGCCAGCTGGTGGCGAACCCGATCCCCGAAGTCGACGAACTACCGCGCGAGATGTTGGCGCCGCTTATCGCCCAAACCCAGGCCGAGGCCGCAGCTCAGGGTGTGACAGGCAAGGCGGTGACGCCGTTCCTGCTGCAACGCCTGTTCGAACTGACCGATGGCCGGTCGCTACGTGCCAATATTGCGCTTGTGATGAACAATGCGCGGCTTGCGGCCGGAATCGCGACGGAATTGGCGGCCCGGTAGATCATCCGCCGCTTGTGTGGCTGCGACAAGCCGCTTAAATGTTAGGTCTATGCACCCTTATTACGGCTGACGGATGCAATTGCCCGAATCCTCTCCACCGCCCCGGCGCGGTTTTTTTGCTTCGCTGCGCGGGAACTTCCTGACCGGTCTGGTGGTGATCGCACCTATCGGCCTGACGGCTTGGCTGATCTGGTCCATCGTCGGGTGGGTTGACGGGTGGGTTCTGCCGTTCATCCCCACCGCCTACAACCCGGTCCTGCTGATCCGCGAGTATACCGGACTTGAGGTCGATGTGCGCGGTCTGGGCGTGGCAACCTTTCTGGTCTTCACCGTCATCGTGGGCTGGATCGCGAAAGGGCTGATCGGACGCTCGATGATCAAATGGGCCGAGTCCGTCGTGCTCAGCATCCCGGGTGTGCGCAGCATCTACTCCGGTCTGAAACAGATCGTCGAAACGGTTCTGGCGCAGGGAGAGGCCAATTTCGACAAGGCCTGCCTCGTGGAATACCCGCGCAAGGGCATCTGGGCGATTGCCTTCATCTCGACCAATGCCAAGGGCGAGATCGCGGCAACCAATGACAATGACATGGTATCGGTCTTCCTGCCGACCACGCCGAACCCCACCTCGGGTTTTCTGTTGTTCGTGCCGCGCGCGGATGTGCAGATTCTGAGTATGAGCGTCGAGGATGCGGCAAAACTGGTGATCTCCGCCGGTCTGGTCTACCCTAACAACGGGCAGGATCCATCGGCCCCGCCGGAAATCGGTCCCGCCAAAACGGCCGGCGCGGAAAAAACACCCGACGCTGCGGAGTAGTTTCCGCCCCGGACGACGACGGGTGCGGCCCCCCTACTCCGCCTCCTCGTACCACCAGACATCCGGATGGAAGTTCAGAAAATCGCCGTAGATCGGCAGCGTTTCGGGATAGCGCAACTCCCGCACATGGGCGATCCGCGAGACCGGGGAATGCCAGATCGGGATCACATGGCGCCCGGCGGTCAGAATCCGGTCCAAAGCGCGGACGGCCGCCTGATAATCCTCCAGGCTATCCGATGTCAGCATACGGTCGATCATCGCCTCGATCGCCGGGTTGCACACGCCCATCAGATTGCGGGAGCCTTGGGTTTCGGCCATCTCGCAGCCCCAATAGAGCCGCTGTTCGTTGCCGGGGCTCAATGACAGGCCCCGTCGATAATAGGTCATGTCGAAATCGAACGCGTCCGTGCGTTCGCGGTACTGCGCGCTGTCGACGGTGGAAATGCGCGGGCTGATCCCGAGCCGGGAGAGCGCCTCCACGTAGATATTGATGATCGACTGGTTTTCGGAAGACCCCTGTTGCAGCAGGATCTCGAAGCTGAAGGGCTCCCCGTCCGGGCCCACCATGACGCCGTTTTCGATGGAATACCCGGCCTCCTCCATCAGGGAAAGCGCGGCGCGGGTTCCGGCGCGATTGGCCTCCGAGCCGTCCGAGACGGGCATTTCATAACCTTCCAGCGCACCGGGCAGCAACGCATCCGCGAAGGGCTCCAGAAATTCGGCCACGCGGCCTTGCGCCGGTCCGGGCTCCATGGCGAGGACGGAGTTCGCGAAATAGGAGGTGATGCGCGGTTCGGAGCCGCCGTTGATCGTCTGGTTGATGAACTCGAAATTGAATGCCTGGATCATCGCCTCGCGCACCCGCCAGTCCTCGAAGGCCGGGGTTCGGCCGTTCATCACAAAGCCGGTCATGCCGGTCGGACGCTGATGCGGGATGAGCGATTTCACGACCTCGCCAGACTGGATGCGCGGGAAATCGTAATTCTGTTCCCAGTTCGCCGCATTGGTCTCCCGGATCGTGTTGATGATGCCCGAGGTGAACGCCTCGAACATCGCCGTGGCGTCGCCGAAGAACTCCAGCCGCACCTCGTCGATCACGTTCGTGCCGCGCCGGAACGGCAGATCCGCGCCCCAGTAATCCGGGTCGCGCGTGAGGGAGACGTAGCGGCCCGCTTCGTAATCGGTGATCACGTATGGCGCAGTTGTGATCGGAACGATGTCGAGTCCGCTGGTGGCGAAATCCACCCCATCCCATTGCGCGGCCTTCAGGATCGGACGCATTCCCATGAGCAGGGCCATTTCGCGATTGGCCTCGACAAAGGTTATCCGGATGCCGCGCTCGCCCACCGGCTCGATCCCCGCGACATTTTCCCACGCACTGCGATAGCGGGGATGACCTTCGGTGCCGAGCGTCTCGTAAGACCAGATCACATCCTCCACTGTGACCGGGCTGTCATCGGAAAACCGCGCCTCGGGCCGCAGATGGAACTCGACCCACTGCCCCTCCGGATCGGCCTCGACCGATTCGGCCAGGAGACCGTAAAGGGAGAAGGGTTCGCCATAGGATCTTCCCATCAGCGATTCGTAGGCCAGAAACCGCAACTGCCACGGGACGCTGCCAAGCCGGCTATGCGGGTTCAGACTGTCGAAGCTTCCGACCTCGCCGGTCACCACGCGCCCGCCGGTCGGGGCATCGGGGTTGGCATAAGGCAGATGCGCAAAATCTGGTGGCAAAGCGGGGTCACCATACATAGCGATGCCATGCTGCGGCTCGGCCCAAGCTGTAGTGCCGAGAATCGCGATGGCTCCTAAAGTGGCGAAAAATCTGGTGAAACAATCTGCGCGCATCTGTGGACAATCCTCTGATTGCTTTGTTTGCCTGTGGGGCAACGCTATCCCCGCCATGGGACCATTACAAACTTTTCGGTTGGACTCTGAGCAAGCCATTGCTTATAAAGATGTCACTGCTCGATAGGTTTCTTGCCTGTATGAAACCTGCCTCAATAACTTAACGCCGGCTTCGTGCCGGCGTTTTTTTGTGCCCGGGCGGGAAACTCCGTTAACCCTGTCGCGGAGGGTGGCGCACCGGTGGCGGGCCCCGCACCCCGCAAGTCTGCGTGAGCGGTCCTGTTCATTTTGCAGATGCAGCATTATGGTAGGTAAAGCGCAAATCAGACGGAGCTTTCGCCCATGGCCATCACCACCGATCTTTCCGGGAAAACCGCGGTCATCACCGGTTCGAACTCAGGCATCGGGCTTGGCATCGCGCGCGAACTGGCCAAGGCCGGGGCCAATGTGGTGCTGAACTCCTTCACCGACACCAAGGATGATCATGCGCTTGCACAGGAAATCGCGGATGTGACCGGGGTTGAGGCACGGTATCTCAAGGCCGATATGTCTAAGGGCGAGCAGTGTCGCAAGCTGATCGAAGAGGCCGGCGCCTGCGATATCCTGATCAACAATGCGGGTATCCAGTATGTGGCCGCGATCGACAAGTTTCCGGCGGAGAAATGGGACGCGATCCTCGCCATCAATCTCAGTTCGGCCTTTCACACGACCGCCGCCGCTCTGCCGATGATGCGGGAGGCGGGATGGGGCCGCGTGATCAACATCGCCTCGGCCCATGGCCTGACGGCGTCGCCATACAAATCCGCCTATATCGCGGCCAAGCACGGGATCGTCGGCCTGACCAAGACCGTGGCGCTGGAAACCGCCGAAGAGCCGATCACCGCCAACGCGATCTGCCCCGGCTACGTCCTGACCCCGCTGGTGGAGGCGCAGATCCCCGACACGATGAAGGAATACGACATGGGCCGCGAAGAGGTGATCAAGAACGTGATGCTGAAGCGCCAGCCCTCCAAGGAGTTCGCGACCGTCGAACAGATGGGTGGCACAGCCGTCTTCCTGTGTTCGGAGGCCGCGGCCCAGATCACCGGAACCACGATCAGCGTCGATGGAGGATGGACGGCGCTGTGACCGCACAGCGGGCACAACGAGCCGGAGAAGACGTGTTTCGGAGAAACATGTGGCACGGCCCGGTCGCAAATTTTGGCGCAGGTAAAGCCCGACACATGGCCCTGCTCGCCATGCTTGACGCAGAAGTTGGCGCTACAAAGGAGCCCACAGATGACCGACGAACCCTCGGAAGCCGGCCGCGACAAGCTGGAGATCGACAACATGTATCTCTGCGGCTCCACCTTCACCCGCGTCAATCTCAATGAGGCCCGGTTCTCCGACTGCCATCTGATGGGGGCGACCCTGGACGACGTGAATGCCACCGGGCTGATCCATGAAAACGTCAACCTCAGCGGTGCGCGCTACTATGATGTGAACCTGTCGGGCGCGCAGATCAGCAACGCCAACATGGCCAAGATCTCCGTGCGCGATACCAACATGGCCGGCGCCCGCCTGTCCGACATTACGCTGAGCGGCGCTGTCATCGCCGATGCGAACCTGACCGGGCTGTCGATCGACGACGCCAGCTTGAGCGGCATGACGATCAACGGCATTCTGGTCGACGACCTGCTGGCGCTTTGGAGCGAAGCCCATGGCAGCTAGGGCAAAACCGATCAACCTGGCCCTGCAGGGCGGCGGCGCGCATGGTGCCTTCACTTGGGGCGTTCTGGACGCGCTTCTGGACACGCCTGAGATCGAGATTGCCGCCATCTCGGGCACGTCGGCGGGCGCGCTGAACGGCGCGGCGATCAAGGCGGGCCTGTCACAGGACAGCCGCGATCTCGCCCGCGACAATCTGGAATGGCTCTGGGAACAGGTGGGCGCCATCACTGATCAGCGCTTCGCGCCCTGGCTCAATGCCACGTCGCCCTCCGCCATTTCGGCGCTGATCGAAACCTCATTGCCCTTCGCGATCTCGGACGGCGTTTCACGCATGGTCAGCCCCTACAGCTATGGGCCGTTCTACCAGAACCCGTTGCGGCGGATCGTGGAGCAGCTTCATTACGAGGACATCTGTTGCGCCGCCGGACCGGAGTTTCATATCTGCGCCACCAATGTGCGCAGCGGCAAGATCCGCATCTTCGACGGAGACGACATCACGCCCGAAGCGATCATGGCCTCCGCCTGCCTGCCGACAATGTTTCAGGCGGTCGAAATCATCGATCCTGCAACCCGCAAGCTTGAGGCATACTGGGACGGCGGATACACTGGCAATCCGGCCCTTTTTCCGTTGTTTCACAATGGATTGCCAAGCGACATTCTTGTGGTGAACATCAACCCGCTCTATCGGGAAGACGTGCCGACCTCCGCCCGCGCGATCCAGAACCGGATCAATGAGATCAGCTTCAACACGTCGCTTCTGCGTGAACTGAGGGCCATTCACTTCGTCCAGCGGCTGCTCTCCAACGGCCATCTGAGCCCCGGCGCCATGAAACATGTCCTGGTCCATATGGTGGCCGACGACGCGCTGATGGCCCAGCTCTCGGTCGCCACCAAGCTGGTGGCCACGCCGCAGGTTCTGCATCAGCTGCGGGCCGCGGGCCGGGCCGCCTGCGAGAGCTTTCTGGAGACGCATTTTGACAGGATCGGGCAGGAAAGTACCGTCGATCTGGTAGAGATGTTCGGATAGGGGTTGCCTTAATTCCATATTTCATGAATACGTGAATTATGGACTCCCGAACAGCCACGAAGATACTCTCCACACTGGGTCATGAGGGCCGCCTGTCGGTGTTTCGTCTGCTGGCCCGGCGTGCGCCCGATGCATTGCAACCCGGTGAAATCGCCGAAATCTGCGGCCTGAAACCCAGCACGCTCTCGGCCCATCTGTCCAGCCTGGCCGAAGCCGGGATCGTCTGCTCCCGCCGCAGCGGAACATCGCTCTTCTACAGTCTCGATGGCGCCCGCACCCGCGACTTCACCGCTTACCTGCTGGATGACTGCTGCCGTGGCCGCCCGGACCTCTGCGCGCCACAGACAGGTGCCGTCCAACCGCATCACCCGAAAACCGTGCTTTTCATCTGCACCGGCAATTCCGCCCGCTCCATTCTGGCCGAGGCCCTGCTGCGCGAGGCGGGCGGGGACCGGTTCGTGGCCTGTTCGGCAGGCACCAGACCAAGCGGGCAGATCAATCCGCAGGTCCTCGGCATGCTGCGGCGGAACGGCCATGACACCGCGGCGCTTCGGTCCAAGGACCTTGGCGAGATGCAGGGGCCCGACGCCCCGCAATTCGATTTCGTCTTTACTGTCTGCGACCATGCCGCCAACGAAGAGTGCCCGGCCTGGCCCGGTCAGCCGATCAGCGCCCATTGGGGCCTGCCGGATCCGGCCAAGGCCACGGGCACCGATGCCGAAATCGCGCTGGCCTTTGCCGACGCCTATCGCACGCTCGACACCCGTATCCGGGCCTTTGCAGCCCTCCCGTTCGAAACGCTGGATCGCATGTCGCTTCAGACCGAAGCGGACAGGATCGGCAAACTCACCTAGATCCAAACAGGACCCAATGCTTAATTTTCTTGTTCTTTGTACCGGTAATTCCGCCCGGTCGATCCTGCTCGAACACATTCTGACCCACCGCAGCGCGCGCCGCATCCGCGCCTATTCGGCGGGCTCGCACCCGACCGGCCGCGTGCATCCGCAATCGATCGTCCTGCTGCAAAAGCTGGGCTACGACACTTCGACCGCGCGATCCAAAAGCTGGGATGAATTCGCGGCGCCCGATGCCCCGAAAATGGACGCGGTCATCACGGTCTGCGGCTCGGCTGCGGGGGAGATCTGCCCGGTCTGGCCCGGCGCGCCGGTTCGGGCGCATTGGGGCGTGGACGATCCGGCGCAGGCACCCGAACGTGACGTGAGCGAGGCCTTCCAGACCGCATACATCTCATTAACAACGCATGCCAATGCATTGTTTCGGTTTCCTTTTGAAACCTATGACCGGGACACGCTGCAAATGACCCTCTCCAGGATCGGGACAGAATACAATGCTGAATAAACTCCTGGCCGAGGGGATCGGCACCGCTTTTCTGCTGATCGGCGTCGTCGGCTCGGGGATCATGGCGGCCAGCCTTTCGCCCGATAACACCGGCGTGGCATTGATGGCCAACGCCATTGCCACTGGCTGCATTCTTTATGTGATCATCACCTTGCTGGGACCGATTTCAGGCGCGCATTTCAACCCGGCGGTTACCCTCGCCTTCCTTCTGAGGGGAGAGATCCCGGCAGCTCACGCGCTGGCCTACATCCTCGTTCAGATCGGCGCGGGTATCCTGGGGGTTTGGATCGCGCATCTGATGTTCGAATTGCCGGTCCTGCAACTGTCCGGCACGATCCGCAGCGGCCCGTCGCAATGGTTTTCCGAAGTGGTCGCCACATTCGGCCTGCTTTTCGTGATCCTCGGCGGTCTCCGCCATGCGGCATCGGCAATCCCCACGCTTGTCGCGCTTTACATTACGGGCGCCTATTGGTTCACCTCCTCCACCAGCTTCGCCAATCCGGCCGTGACCATCGCGCGCGCGCTCAGCGACACATTTGCCGGAATCCTCCCCGGAAACATGCCGGTCTTCATTGCTATGCAGGTCATCGGGGCCGTGGCTGCGGTGCTTCTGGCCCGCCGCCTCTTCGCGCCCGCGCCCGGGTAACCCCAACGGCCCTTTCCGGCTCCGGGGCGGGGCGGCCTTGCACCTTGTGCCGCAGCGGCATACCCAAATGCCATGCAAGAGCCCTGCCCCGCCCCGTTCAATCTGGCCGCCTATGTCCTGTCACGGGCCGCGCAAACACCGGACAAGATCGCGCTTGCGGTTCTGTCGCCAACCGGGTCGGACAGGTGGAGCTATGCACGGCTTGAAACCGCCGTGCGGGGCATGGCCACCGGCCTTCGGGGCATGGGCCTGACGCCGGGCGATAGGGTATTGCTGCGCCTGGGAAACACCCCCGATTTTCCCATCGCATTTCTTGCCTGTATCGCCGTCGGTTTGGTGCCGGTCCCAACCTCGGCGCAATTGACGACGCCTGAAATCACGCGTCTGGCCGCTGTCATCCGGCCCGCGCTGATCCTCGCCGCACCGGGTATCGCCCTGCCTGAGCCTGTGCCCTGTCCGGTCGCACGGGATCTGGGGGCGCTGGCGGCCCACCCGGCGTCCGGGTATCTGATGGGTGATCCGGACCGGTTGGCGTATCTCGTTTTCACCTCCGGCACCTCCGGCAGGCCACGCGCCGTGGCCCATGCCCACCGTGCCGTCTGGGCGCGGCGGATGATGTGGGAGGGATGGTACGGGCTCACCGCACAAGACCGGCTGCTTCATGCAGGTGCGTTCAACTGGACCTTCACCCTTGGCACCGGGCTGCTTGATCCATGGGCCGCCGGGGCCACCGCGCTGATCCCCGCCGAAGGGCTGGAACTGTCAGCGCTGCCGCTCTTGCTCAAGCGGCATGGCGCAACAATTTTTGCCGCAGCACCAGGTGTTTACCGAAAGATGCTCATGCAAAGTGAGAATCTCGCGCTGCCCCGTCTGCGCCACGGGCTGAGCGCGGGAGAGAAACTGCCCGAGGCATTGCGCAAGGCGTGGCAGCGCGCCACCGGCACGCCGGTTCATGAGGCGCTTGGCATGTCCGAATGCTCCACCTTCATTTCCGGCAGTCCGGCCAGACCCGCGCCGGAGGGCACGCTTGGCTATCCGCAGACGGGCCGCAGGATTGCGGTGCTGGACCAGGATGGGCAGCCGGTGTCGAAGGGCCGCACGGGTACCCTGGCGATCCACTGCAAAGACCCGGGCCTAATGCTGGGATATCTGGACGACGGCAAACCCCATTTGCCACTGACCGGCGACTGGTTTCTGACCGGCGACCAGGTTTCCGAAGCGGTGGATGGCGCGTTGACCTATCACGGCCGCCGCGACGATATGCTCAACACGGGCGGCTTCCGCGTCTCGCCTCACGAGATCGAAGCGGCCTTCGCGGACCTACCCGGAGTGACCGATTGCGCCGCAGTGGCGATCGAGGTGAGCGAGGGCGTTTTTATCGTCGCCATGGGCTATACGGGCCCGATTGAAGAGGGTAGCCTGCGCGTCGCGGCAGAGGCCGGGTTGGCGCGCTACAAGCAACCCCGTCTCTATGCCCGGCTTGCCGCCCTGCCCCGCACCGCAAATGGAAAGCTTGACCGCGCAGCCCTGCGCGCCTGCCTGAAGGAGGTAACATGATCAAGCTCGACATCCTGTCAGACCCGATCTGCCCCTGGTGCTACATCGGCAAGGCGCAGCTTGACCGCGCGCTGGAAGCTGCGCCCGCGCATCCCTTCACCGTCGAATGGCATCCGTTTCAGCTGAACCCGGAGATGCCCGCAGGCGGCATGGATCGCCGCGACTATCTCGAAGCGAAGTTCGGCGGCAGGGACGGTGCCATCGAGGTTTACTCCCGCATCGCGACACACGCGGAGGCCGCAGGTCTGGAGATCAATTTCGACCGCATCTCACGCACGCCCAACACGCTGAACGCGCATCGCCTGATCCATTGGGCCGGGCTTGAGGGACGGCAGACGCCCATGGTCGCGGCATTGTTTCGCGCCTATTTCGTCGAGGGCAAGGACATCGGCGATGCCGAAAGCCTGGTGCAGATCGCCGAAAGCGCGGGGCTGGAGGCCGCAATGGTGACGCGGCTTCTGGCCAGCGACGCCGATAGCGAGGACATTCGCGCCCGCGACGCGAATGCGCGCGCCAGAGGCGTCACCGGTGTGCCTACATTCATCATCGCAAACCAGCATGTCCTGACCGGCGCGCAATCGCCCGATCTGTGGTCCAATGTCATTGACGAAATCTCAGACCAGCTGAAAGCCAAGGAATGACCGCGACACACGCTCATGGCGGCCGCGTTTCTTCGCTTGGGGTCATGCCGCCGCGTGGTGGCGCGTCCGGGACCGGCCGCAGGGCCTGCCGGGTGTCCGCATGAGTGATGTCACGGCCCCTCCGTCGGTGCGCCGCCTGTCGATGCCGGAGTTCATTGCCCTGATGGGGATGATGTTCGCGACCATCGCCTTTTCCATCGATGCGATGCTGCCCGCGCTGCCCGACATCGCCGAGGAACTGACCCCGGACAGGCCCACGCTGGCGCAGTTGATCCTGACCTCCTTCGTGCTGGGCATGGGGGTGGGCACGTTTTTCGCGGGGCCCTTATCCGATGCGTTCGGACGCAAACCTGTGATCATCGCTGGTGCCGCGCTTTACATCGGAGGATCGATTCTGGCTTATGTCGCCCCGACGCTTGAGATGGTTCTGGCGGCCAGGGTGTTGCAGGGCCTTGGCGCGGCCGGCCCGCGCGTGGTCGCCATGGCAATCATGCGGGATCTCTATTCCGGCCGGCAAATGGCCCAGGTCGTCAGCTTCGCGATGCTGGTCTTCACGCTGTTTCCGGCGGTCGCGCCGATGATCGGCGCGGCAATCATCGCGGGCTTCGGCTGGCGCTCGATCTTTCTGGTCTTCCTGCTGTTCTCGGCCATCTCGGTGGGCTGGCTCCTGATCCGGCAACCCGAAACGCTGCCCCGCGCCATACGGCGCCCGCTGCGGCTGAAGACCTTGTGGGCCGGGATCCGGGAGGCACTCAGCCTGCGGCAGATGCAATTGTCGATCCTTGTGCAAACACTGGTTTACGGAGCGCTGTTCGGCACCATCTCCTCCATCCAGCAGGTGTTCGACATCACCTACGGGCTTCGCGACAGTTTCCCCTACTGGTTCGCGGTCATGGCGCTTTTGTCGGCACCGGCGGCTCCGATCAACGGGCGGCTGGTGATCCGTCTGGGCATGCGTCCGCTGATCCGCGGCGCACTTGGCCTGCAGACGGTGCTGTCGGCGGTCGTCGCGATGTCCCTTGCGCTTGGGTTTCTGGGCGCGCAGGAGTTCTGGCTCTACTTCCTTTGGAGCGCCACGATCTTCGCAACCGCCGGTTTCACCATCGGTAATCTCAACGCGCTGGCGATGGAACCCCTGGGCCATATCGCGGGGATGGCGGCCTCTTTGATGGGAGCATTGGCGACGGTGGGGGGCGCGATACTGGGTGCGGCGATCGGGCAGCTTTATGACGGAACGGCGGTGCCGCTGGCCATCGCCATGGGCGTGTTATGCCTGATCGGAACGATCGTGATGCGCGCAATGCCGCGCGAGACGGTCTGAGCGGGCGTCGCCGTCTGCCCGGTCAGACCTTGGCCTTGGCGGGAGGCGTCGCCACCTGCACCTTTTGGGCCAGATCGCGGGCAATCGCGAAGGCCCCCTTGATCTTGTCGGCTTCGCTTGTCCAGTCGCGCCGGACCACGATCTTGTTGTCACGGATCCTGGCCAGGCCGCGCTGATCCTGCACGAACTCCACCAGACCGGCCGGATTGGCGAATTTGTCGTTGTGAAACTGGATCGTGGCCCCCTTGGGCCCCGCGTCCAGCCGGGCGATCCCGGCCTGTTTGCACTTGGCCTTGATCCGGATGACCAGAAGCAGGGTGTTCACCTCGCGCGGCAGCTTGCCGAACCGGTCGATCAGTTCGGCGGCGAAGCCTTCCAGTTCCACCTTTGTGGTCAACTGGCTCAGACGCCGGTAAAGCCCCAGCCGGACATCCAGATCGGGCACATAAGCCTCGGGGATCAGAACCGGCACACCCAGATTGATTTGCGGCGCCCACTGCCCGTCCTCGTCGAGGCGCGCCTCGCCCGCGCCCGAGCGGATATTGGCGATCGCCTCTTCCAGCATGGACTGGTAAAGCTCGAACCCGACTTCGCGGACATGGCCCGATTGCTCCTCGCCCACGATATTGCCCGCCCCGCGAATGTCGAGATCCTGACTGGCAATCGTGAAGCCCGCCCCAAGGCTGTCGAGGCTGCCCAGAACCCGCAGCCGCTTTTCCGCGGTCTGGCTCAGCTTCTGGCGCGGTTTCGTCGTCAGATAGGCATAGGCACGGGTCTTCGCGCGGCCCACCCGGCCCCGTATCTGGTAAAGCTGCGCCAGCCCGAACCGGTCGGCCCGGTGGATGATCATGGTATTGGCCGTCGGAATGTCGATGCCGCTTTCGACGATGGTCGTGGCCAGCAGCACATCGTATTTGCCATCGTAAAAGGCATTCATCCGGTCGTCGAGCTCACCCGCCGCCATCTGGCCATGGGCCACGACATAGGACACCTCTGGCACCTGATCGGTCAGAAACGCCTCGATCTCGGGCAGATCCTGGATGCGCGGGACCACGTAGAAACTCTGCCCTCCGCGGTAATGCTCGCGAAGCAGCGCCTCGCGCAGGGTCACGCTGTCGAACTCGCTGACATAGGTCCGGATCGCCAGCCGGTCGATCGGCGGGGTGCCGATCAGCGACAGGTCGCGGACGCCCGAGAGCGACATCTGAAGCGTCCGCGGGATCGGTGTTGCCGAAAGGGTCAGCACATGAACGTCCGAGCGCATTTCCTTCAAGCGCTCTTTGTGGGTCACGCCAAAGCGCTGTTCCTCGTCAATCACCAACAGGCCCAGGTTCCGAAACCGGATACCCTTGGCCAGAAGCGCATGGGTGCCAATGCAGATATCCACGCTGCCATCGGCCAGCCCCTTGCGGGTCTCTCCTGCTTCACGCGCTGGAACAAAGCGTGACAACTGCCTGACATTTATCGGGAAACCCCGAAACCTGTCCGAAAACGTCTTGGCGTGCTGCCGGGCCAGAAGTGTGGTCGGCGCAATCACCGCCACCTGCAGGCCCGAAGCCGCGGCGACGAAGGCCGCCCGCATCGCGACCTCGGTCTTGCCGAACCCCACATCGCCTACGATGAGCCGGTCCATCGGGCGCCCTTGGGCGAAATCCTCCATCACATCGGCGATGGCGGTCAGCTGGTCGTCGGTCTCCTCATAAGGGAAGCGGGCGGCGAACGCGTCCCACATATCGCCCGGCGGCTCCAGAACCGGGGCCGAGCGCAGCTCCCGTTCCGCCGCGATGCGGATCAGCTTGTCGGCGATCTGGCGGATACGTTCCTTCAGCTTCGCTTTCTTGGCCTGCCATGCGCCGCCTCCGAGCTTGTCGAGCAGGCCCTCGTCATGGCCGTAGCGGCTCAGCAGTTCGATGTTCTCGACGGGCAGGAACAACCGGTCGCCCCCGGCATATTCCAGCGCGATGCACTCATGGGGCGCGCCCATGGCGGTTACCGTTTCAAGCCCCGTGTAACGGCCGACCCCGTGATCGACATGAACGATCAGATCGCCGGGGCTCAGCGACTGCGCTTCGGTCAGGTAATTCTCGGCGCGCTTCGTCTTACGCTTGGGCCGGATCAGCCGGTCGCCCAGCACATCCTGCTCCGAGATCACGCAGAGCCCGCCGCCGGTAAACCCCTCCTCCAGCGGCCAGACCGCGAGGTTGAGACTGCCCGGCCCGGCGATGTCGCGCGCATCGGTGATCTCGACCGCGCCGACGACACCCTGATCCTCCAGAAGACCGGCCAGCCGCTCGCGCGCACCTTCCGACCAGGAGGCAATGACAACCGCCACCTTTTCACGTTGAGCCTGAATATGGTCCGCCAAAGCACCGAAAAGGCTTATATTTTCCTGCTGACGCTCGGGCGCGAAACTGCGCCCGATCCGGCCGCCCGCATCTGTTGTGCCGGGCCCGCTTGCCTGTGGCAGCGGAGAAAACTGCACAACCCGGTGCCCGGAGATCGCCCGGTCCCATGCCGCGTCATTGAGATAGAGTTGCCCGGGCGGACAGGGCTTGTAGACCGAGTCGAGCCGGCCCTTCTGGGTCAATGCCGTCTTTCGGGTATCGTATTGATCTTCAATGTTTTCCCATCGCGCTAGACGCTGCGCATCGCTTTGCTCGTCCAGGGTGATCGTGGCCTTTGGCAGGTAGTCGAAAAGCGTTTCTAGCCGCTCGTGGAAAAACGGCAGCCAATGTTCCACGCCGGCATGTTTCCGGCCCGCGCTGACCGCTTCGTAAAGCGGATCGTCGGTGCCCGCAGCGCCGAACTCGATCCGGTAGTTCTGCCGGAACCGGGTGATGGCAGCTTCGTCGAGGATCACCTCGGAAACGGGCGCCAGTTCCACCCGCTCCATCTTCTCGGTGGTGCGTTGCGTTGCCGGGTCGAACCGCCGCGCCCCGTCCAGCACGTCGCCGAAGAGATCCAGACGCACCGGGGTGCTTTCTCCGGGCGGCCAGACATCGATGATGCCGCCGCGGACCGCATAATCGCCGGGCTCGGTCACCGTCGGGCTTTGCACGAAGCCCATCCGGACCAGGAAGGTCTTGAGCGCGTCTTCGTCGATCCGCCCGCCGACGGTGGCGACGAAGGCCGCGTCCTGCAACAGCGCGCGGGGCGGAACGAACTGGGTCGCCGCGCTGAGGGTCGTGAGCACGATGAACGGCCCCGACAGCCCTGCGGAAAGCGCGGCAAGCGTTGCCATGCGGCTGGCCGCGATCTCGGCATTCGGCGAGACCCGGTCATAGGGCAGGCAATCCCAACCCGGAAAGCGCAGGACCGGCACGCTCGGGTCGAAGAACGCAAGCGCCCTGGCCATGGCCGCAAGGCGCTTGTCGTCCCGCGCCACATGGCAGACGGGGCCGGTGCCTGCCGCAAGTTCGCGCAGGACAAGCGTGGCGTCAAAGCCCTCGGGCGCGCCACCTGTCAGGATATGGTCCGGGTTGGGGGTCATGGGTCCGCGTCACCTACCGTGCCCCGCGCGGGTGTCAAGCGCGGTCCTGCCCTACATGCCCAGGGGATTGACCCGGACATTCACCCACATGCCCCAGAAGGCGGTGATGAAGATGAAGACCACGCCCAGCATCTGCACGCCGATCCGGTGATATCTGAGCAGGCGGGGCACATCCTGAAACCCGGTTGCCCGCAGCTTGCGCGCGGTCCGCACCGACCAGGCCCCGACCAGCGTCATCGGAAACATCAGCAGAAACACGGCCTGGCAGAACTCCACATTGTAGATCCAGCCCAGAACCGCGAGCCCCGTCAGGATGAAGGCGGCAAAGGCCGTGGCCCAGACACCCGAGACCTCCACGATGGTGAGGATCCGGTTCACATTCACCCGCGCCAGCACCGCCATGTCCTGAGTGCTGCGCTCATGCCCGCGGTTCGCCCGCTGCACCATGTCATAGGGCACACCCAGTACCCAGTGGCTGACCGTGGACCACATCACCGCCAGCACAATCCAGTACCAAAGGTTCGAGAACGATCTGAGATCGATCACTTCGCGTGCAAGATCGAGGAAGGGAAGGTCCAAGGACGCGCTGCCTGTTATAGCTGTTTTGGCGCACCATAGTTGCGGGGGTCCATGGTTTCCAGCCTTGAGATGAGACATGGTTCATGGCACGGATTTGTGGCAACAAAACCACGAAGGAGCATGCCGATGCCAGCCAATCAGGGCCCTTTTCCCCGCACCCGGTTCCGCCGGACCCGCGCCTCGGCTGCGCTGCGCAATCTGACCCGTGAGGCGGAGCTTTCGGTGAATGATCTGATCTGGCCGGTCTTCGTCTGCGCCGGCAGGGGCGAGCGGCAGCCCGTCGCCTCGATGCCCGGTGTGGAGCGCCTGAGTGTCGATCTTCTGGTGGAGGCGGCGCGGAGGGCGCACGGGCTGGGCATTCCGGCTATCTGTATCTTTCCCTATACCGATCCGTCGCTGAAAACCGAGCTTTGCGAGGAGGCCTGGAACCCGGACAACCTCTCCAATCAGGCGATCCGCGAGATCAGGGATGCTGTACCCGACATCGCGATCATGACCGATATCGCGCTCGACCCCTATAACGCCAATGGCCATGACGGGATCGTGCGCGACGGCATCATCGTGAATGACGAGACGGTCGAGGCGCTGGTGAAGATGGCCCTGGCCCAGGCCGAGGCTGGCGCCGATATCCTTGGCCCCTCGGATATGATGGACAGCCGGATCGGTGCGATGCGCGACGCGCTGGAGGCGGAGGGGCACGTGAATGTGACGATCATGTCCTACGCGGCGAAATTCGCCAGCTCCTATTACGGCCCGTTCCGGGATGCGGTGGGCGCGTCCGGCGCGCTGAAAGGAGACAAGAAGACCTACCAGATCGACCCGATGAACCGGCAGGAGGCCCTGCGCTGCGTCGAGCGAGACCTGTCCGAAGGGGCCGATATGGTGATGGTGAAACCGGGGATGCCCTACCTTGATCTCTGCCGCGAGGTGAAAGACAGGTTCGGCGCGCCGACCTATGCCTATCAGGTCTCCGGTGAATACGCGATGATCGAGGCGGCGGCGGCCAACGGCTGGATCGACGGAGAAAAGGTCATGCTGGAAAGCCTGATGTCCTTCCGCCGGGCAGGGTGCGACGGCGTGTTGACCTATTTCGCCCCCCGGGTCGCGCAAATTCTCAACGGATAGTGGTCAGATAAGCAAGAACCCGCAGGTCTGGTGTCATTCGCGGATGACATCTTGTGTCTTTGCGCGTAATAATATGCGCAATCCGGGCTGAAAGACCCGGGCAACGAGGCATAACAGACAGGCGGATTTTCCGATGAGCAAACTCACCCGGCGACATTTTGTGGTAACCGCGGCAGCCGTTCCCTTGGCAGCCTGCGGAAATGGCGTGGGATCCGACGGGGCATCGCGGCTCGATGCCCGCGTCGATAGCGCAATCCAGTTCATGTATAACGAAGTGCCCGGCACACAGGAGTTGAGCCTGAACGCCGCCGGCATGCTGGTCATGCCACTGGTGACGCAGGCGGGCTTCGGGTTCGGCGGCTCCTACGGTCGAGGCGCGCTGCGCATCAACGGCGCCTCCGTCGATTACTACTCGGCGATCTCCGGCAGCTTCGGCTTTCAGATCGGCGCGCAGCAATACGCCCATACGCTCTTCTTCATGACCGATGCGGCGTTGAGCGAGTTCCGGCGCAGTGCCGGTTGGGCGGTGGGTGCCGATGTGCAATACGCGGTGACCGACCAGGGCGCCAATCTGGGCGTGGATACGACCACGCTGCTCGATCCGGTTATCGCCGTGATCTATGGTCAGGCCGGTCTGATCGCGGGCGCGACCCTTGAAGGCACACGGTATTCGCGCATCATCCCCTGAGCCGCCTCCGGCTTGAGAAAGCGTGACGCCGGGCCGTGCCGGTCCGGCTTTGCATTTGCCCGATATTGCCGCTAGGACCGGGGCTGATTCCGCATTCCGATCTTGGGGTAACTGCCTGATGGGCGTCTTTCTTCGCTGGCTGGTCCGTCTTGTCACCCTGGTCGTTGCGATAGCGGTTCTTACCCTCGCGGTCGCCTGGTGGATGGCGGGTCGCAGCCTGCCCGATTACAATGCCGACTGGCAGGTGCCCGGCATCACTGCCCCGGTGGAGATCGTCCGCTCGAACGCGAATGTCCCGCATATCTTCGGATCGACGGACCTGGATGTCTATTACGGCCTTGGCTTTTCCCACGCGCAGGATCGCCTCTGGCAGATGCTGATGATCCGGCGCACCGCGCAGGGGCGACTGTCGGAACTGTTCGGCGCGCGGACGCTGGAGATCGACATCCTGCTGCGACGGCTCGATATCTATGGTCACGCCACCCGCTCGGTCGCGGCGCAGACCCCGGAGACCATCGCCGCGCTGGAGGCTTATGCCGCCGGTGTGAATGCGTGGCTGGAGCTTGTCGGGGCCGAGGCGCTTGGCCGGGGCGCGCCTGAGCTGTTTCTTTTCGCGCCCGAAATTTCGCCCTGGCGACCGGCGGACAGTATCGCGATCACCATGATGATGGCGTTGCAACTGGCCAGCCACCAGGAAGAGGAAGTGTTGCGCGCCCGGGCGTCGCTTGCGCTCGGCGATGCCGCAAGGCTGGCGGATCTGATGCCCGATGTTCCCGGCGAAGGCATCGCTGCCCTGCCCGATTATGCCAGCTTCTTCGATGTCCCGATGCCGCAATTCGCAAGCGGTGCAAGCCGGCCGCGCGATCCGCTTTATCCCACCGCGCCGCGCGGTCTGGGCGGCGCGTCGAACGCGTGGGCCGCAGCGCCGGCCCGCTCGGCGGCGGGCGGGGCGTTGCTTGCCAATGACCCGCATCTCGGTCTCAGCGCGCCGACACTCTGGTATCTCGCCCGGCTGGAGCTGTCGACCGGCGGGGTGATCGGGGCCAGCATACCCGGCATGCCGGTGATCCTCGCCGGGCGCTCCGACCGTCTCGGCTGGGGGATCACGTCCTCCTACATGGACGATATCGATCTCTTCGTCGAAGAGCTGAACCCGGACAATCCTGGGCAATACCGCACGTCTGACGGCTGGGCCGATTTCGAAACCCGCCGCACGATCATCGAAATCGCCGATGCACAGCCCGTCACCATCACGCTTCGCTGGACGGAAAACGGCCCCGTACTGCCGGAGGACGCCTGGAATGTGGGAACTGTAACGCCGCCCGGCCATGTGATGAGCATGGCCTGGACTGCGCTCAGCGACCGGAACACCTCGATCCAAACCGGGCTGGAGCTGATGCGCGCGGGCTCTGTAGCCGAAGGGATCGCCGCGGGCGAAGCCTTCGTTGCGCCGTCCCAGAACCTGACGCTGGCGGACGCGGACGGGAACATCGCCTTGCAGACGATCGGCCATATGCCGTGGCGCCTGCCCGGGCATCAAAGCCTCGGGCGCATCCCCGCGCCGGGCTGGATCGCGGAAAACCGATGGCAGGGCGTGACACAATACTTCGCCAACCCCAGCTTCGAAAACCCAGAAGGCGGTATCCTCGGCAACACCAACAACAAGCTGGTGGACCGGGATTTTCCGCTCCACGTCTCCTATAGCTGGGGCGATACGCAGCGCGTGACCCGCTGGCAGCGCCTGATGCAGGCCCGTCAGGTTCATACCCGCGACAGCTTCATCGAGGCTCAGCTCGACACCGTGTCTGCCGCCGCGCGCAATATCCTGCCGCTGGTGGCCCGCGATCTGTGGCTGAGCGGCGAGGCCGCCGCCGACGGAACACCCGAACGCCGCCGCCAGCGAGCCCTGCAATTGCTGGCGGAATGGAACGGAGAGATGAACGAACATCTGCCCGAACCGTTGATTTATGCGGCCTGGATGCGGGAGTTGCAGCAGCGCCTGATCCGCGACGATATCGGGCCGCTTGCCAATGAGTTCCTGAAGATCGAGCCTTTGTTTCTGGAGCGCGTCTTCCGGGATGTGGACGGCGCGGCGATCTGGTGCGACATACGCCCCTCAACCGCCCGTGAAACCTGCACCGACATCGCCAGACTGGCGCTTGACGATGCCTTGCAGTGGCTGGAGGAGCGATACGGGCTCGGCGTCGAAAGCTGGCGATGGGGGGCCGCCCACGAGGCCCGGCACGATCACCAGGTCCTGGGCGATACAGCCTTGTTTTCATGGGTCGTGAACATCCGCCAACCCACATCGGGTGGGGACTTCACGTTGCAGCGGGCGGCGACACCGGGCACCCTGCCCGATCCGTTCCTGAACACCCATTCGGCGGGATATCGCGGCGTCTATGATTTCGCCGATCCCGACAGTTCCGTCTTCATCATCGCCACCGGGCAATCCGGCCACCCGCTCAGCCCCTATTACGACGATCTGGGAGAGCTGTGGCGGCGGGGCGAATACATCCCCATGTCGCTGGATCCGGAGCTTGCGCGGGCCGGCAATATCGGGGTGACCATGCTGACGCCCCGCCCGTGAAGGTATATCAATTGTAGATCAATTCGGCGCTGGCCGCTGGCGGACGGGGCGTGTGCGGCGACAGCCGCCGCGGACAGACGGCGCCCCCACACCGAGCGCCCGGGCCACGCCGCTCAGAGCCGCCGGAAGGCGCGTTCCTGACGGTCCGTCCAGTTGACGACGAGATGGGTGCCGCCTTCGCCTTGCTCCTCGGTCTCCACCACGCCTTGTTCGAAAAGCCAGGCCCGTTTCCGGCCCTCCGCATGTGGCAGGTCCAGATCGGTCCGGTGGCGGGGCGGAGAGAGGCTGTGCGAGATATCGGCCAGAAGGTCGGCCAGCCCCTGCCCGGTGACCGCCGAGATCGCATGCACGCCATCGCGCCGCGCGGCGATCCTGTCCAGTTCCTCGGCTCGCTCCGCCGGCAGACGGTCGATCTTGTTCCAGACCTCGATCGCGGGCGCGGTGTCCCTGACCCCAAGTTCTGTCAGGATCGCGGCCACATCCCCGGCCTGGGCTTCGGTCTCGGGGTGGGAGATGTCGCGCACATGAACGATCAGATCGGCATCCAGCACCTCTTCCAGCGTGGCGCGGAAGGCGGCGACCAGTTGCGGCGGCAGATCGCTGATGAAACCCACCGTGTCCGACAGGATTATCTCGGACCCGTCGGGCAGGACCACGGCGCGCATGGTCGGGTCGAGCGTGGCAAACAGCATATCCTTGGCCATCACCTCGGCGCCGGTCAGCCGGTTGAACAATGTGGATTTGCCGGCATTGGTGTAGCCCACCAGCGCCACGATGGGATACGGCACCTTGGCCCGCGCCGCGCGGTGAAGCGCGCGCGTCTTGACGACCTTGCCCAATTGCCGGCGGATGCGGGTGACCGCGTCGTCGATCGCGCGCCTGTCCGCCTCGATCTGGGTCTCGCCGGGGCCGCCCACAAAGCCGAGCCCGCCGCGCTGGCGCTCCAGGTGGGTCCAGGCCCTGACAAGGCGCGTGCGCTGATAGCTGAGCGCGGCCAGCTCCACCTGCAACACGCCTTCGCGGGTGCGGGCCCGATCCGCGAAAATCTCCAGAATCAGACCGGTCCGGTCCAGCAGCTTGACGCCCCATTCCTTTTCGAGATTGCGCTGCTGCACGGGCGTGACCGGCCCGTCGATCAGAACCAGCCCGGCTTCAAGCTCCTCGATTCGGGTTTTCAGCTCGGCGATCTTGCCCTTTCCGAAGAGAAGCCCCGGCTGCGCCTTGGGCAATCGCACGACCTCGGCGCCCGCGACCACCAGATCGGGCAGCGCCGCGGCCAGCGCCACAGCTTCTTCCAGCGCCGGGCCGGGGCTGCGGCGGCTGCGGTCGGTCTGGATGTCGGGGTGAAGCACAAGGGCCCGCATGATCGGGCCTTGGGTGTCGGTGCTCAGCGAGTTATCGCTCACTCTTCCCCGTCGTAAAGGTTTATCGGCTGTGCAGGCATCACGGTGGAAATCGCGTGCTTGTACACGAGTTGCGATTGTCCGTCGCGGCGCAGAAGAACACAAAAATTATCGAACCAGGTAATCACACCCTGCAACTTGACGCCGTTGATCAGGAAAATCGTGACCGGAACCTTTGTTTTGCGGACATGATTAAGGAATGCGTCCTGCAGATTTTGCTTATTTTCGGCCATTTCGAAACTTGCCTTGTCGTTGGTGCTGTCTTTGTTCGTTGACAGTCTGTGAGCAGACAGAATGGAGTATGGGGGCAAGTTCGGGAGATTTCCACCCCGATTCCAGCGCATTAGCGCGGCTATGCTGCAAATGCATCACGCGCGCCAATATCCGGGGTTGATCAGCGCCAGCAGAACGAGGGTTTCAAGCCGCCCGACGATCATCGCCGCGGCCAGGATCGACTTTGCCGCATCGCTCAGCCCGATATAGGAAATCGGGGCTTCCGCGGCGACCCCGGCAAGCGGCCCGGTGGTCGTCAGCGCGGAGACCGCCAGCACCAGAGAGGCCTCGAAGGTCAGCCCGGTCAACGCGAGCGCCGCCATCACCACCGCCATGGTCAGAATGAACAGCATGAAGAAGATCCAGGCGATATAGGCGCCTTCGCGGCGGATGCGGCGGCCCAGACGCCCGGCCCCGGCGACCGAATGCGGATGCAGCAGCTTGCCCATCTCACGGGTGCCATGCTTGTAAAGCGCGTAGACCCGGAGCAGCTTGACCCCGCCCGCCGTGGTCGCAACCCCACCGCCCATCAGCACCAGCCCGATCAGGATCAGCCCCGGCGTGGGCAGGCCAGACCATGTGCGCGCCTCCACCCAGCTTTCGGAAACGAAACCGGTCGTGGTCAGGAAGGACAGGATGGTGAACACGCTGCCCCAGAGGGCGGTCAGCGCACCTTCGGAATTGGCCAGTTCATCCACTTCCAGCGCGCCGATCCAGTGGCGGACGAAGAGGAGCGTGGGCAGAACCACCACCGCGAAGATCGCCAGCCGCAATTCCCGGTCGCGGGCCATCCGGCGGGCGGTATCGGTCGAAAACCCCGAGGCGAAGGACCGGCGCGACACCGCGAAGATGAAGAAGAGGAAGATCAGCGCCTCCCCCGCGACGCCGGAGGGGCGGCCTTCGAGCCCGCCGACCGGGCTGATGCCCGAAGTCGCCATGGTCGACATCGCGTGGATCAGCGCGGTCAGCGGCAACTCCCCCGCCAGGAGCAGTGCGACCCAGAGGATCATTGTCAGGGTAAGATAGACCGGGGCCAGGCGGGCCGCGTGACGCCGCAGGCGTTCGGCGGGGCTTGCGGCGGTCATCTGGCCGGATCCGGGCTGCACCCGGCCGGTGATCTGCGCCTCCGACGTGACTTCGTAGCCGCCCAGATTGAGCGGCGCCAGCACCGCTACCGCCGTCACCCAGATGAGAAAGCCGCCCATCCAGCCGACGAGCCCACGCCAGAAATGCACCGCGGGCGCCAGCCGGTCGGGGTCGAAGAAACTGGCCCCCGTGGTGGTCAGGCTGGACACCATTTCCAGATAGGCGTTGATATAGCGGGTGTTGCCCACCGCCTCGGCCAGCGGGAAGGCGAGCATGAACGGCAGGGCGACATAGGCGAGCAGGAGCGCGATCAGATGCGCCCGCGGCGACGTGACCGGCCGGATCGTCTGGGTGGCGAGGCCGACGAGCCCGGTCAGGGTCAGAAACAGAAGCGAGGAATAGAAAAACACCCGGCCGGTGAAGTGATCGTCCATGCCGGTGGCCAGAAGCGCGGGCAGCATCATCGCCGCCGCGCTGATCCCCATCAGCACGACAATCAGCGGCAGGCGGGACAAATAGGCGCGCATCGAGTCAGAAAAAGTCGATCGAGACTTGCAGCAGGGATTCCACCGCCGGGACATCCGCCGCCATGGCGAAAATGGCG
This sequence comes from Rhodophyticola porphyridii, assembly GCF_003688285.1. Lineage (GTDB taxonomy): Bacteria > Pseudomonadota > Alphaproteobacteria > Rhodobacterales > Rhodobacteraceae > Rhodophyticola > Rhodophyticola porphyridii. The sequence continues at coordinate 56,315 of NZ_RCNT01000007.1, read as the reverse complement.
ATCGCATCGCCCTCCTCGATCTTGGTGGAGCCCGAGGGGCGCATGACCTTGCCGGCCTTCTGCACCGCGCCGATCAGAACGCCTTCGGGGAAGTCGATATCGCGCACCGCCTGCCCCGCGATGGGAGAGGTTGACAGAACCTGCGCCTCGATCACCTCGGCCTCCGCATCGCCGATGGAATAAACGCCCCGCACCCGCCCGTGCCGGATATGGCGCAGGATCGAGCTGACCGTGGTGGTGCGCGGGTTGATATAGGCGTCGATGCCAAGGGGTTTCATCAGCGGCACAAGCGTGGGGTCGTTCACGAGCGCCACGGCCACACGCGCGCCGGCGGTCTTGGCCCGGACAGAGGCCAGAAGATTGGTCTTGTCGTCATCGGTGACGCAGAGAACGGTATCGGCGCGGCTGACGCCCGCCTCGCGCAGGATCTCTATGTCCAGCCCGTCACCATGCAGGACGATGGTGCGTTCAAGCGCATCGGCCGCACGTTCGGCATTCTCGCGGCTGAGCTCGATGACCTTGGTGCGGATGCGGTTGGCCGATTGCTCCAGTTCCTTGGCCACGGCAAGCCCCACATTGCCCCCGCCAATGATCACCACCCGATCCTGACGCTTCGTCTCCTTGCCGAAAATCTCAAGGGTCCGGGAGCTGTCCAACGTATGAGTGAAGACGTAGATCTGATCGCCGGCATAAAGCTGATCCCCCGGCTCGGGGGCGAACAGCGTGCCGTCGCGCCGGATGCCGACGACGATGGCCCGCAAGGTGGAGAACAGCTCGGACAATTGCCGGAGCGGCGTGTTCAGGACCGGGCAATCCTCGTCCAGCTGGATGCCGAGCATCTTTGCATCGCCGCCCAGAAAGCTTTCGGTGTCGAAGGTGGAAGGCGAGGACAGCCGGCGCAGCGCGGCCTCGGCGACCTCCTTTTCCGGACTGATCACCACGTCGATCGGCAGATGATCGCGGCGGTAGAGATCGGAATAGATCGCGTTCAGATAGCTTTGCGCGCGCAGCCGGGCGATCTTGCGCGGGACCGAAAACACAGAATGCGCGACCTGACAGGTGACCATGTTCACCTCGTCCGAATGCGTCGCGGCGATGATCATGTCCGCGTCGCGCGCCCCGGCGCGATCCAGCACGTCGGGATAGGAGGCGAACCCGGCCAGACCCTGCACATCCAGCGTGTCGGTGGCGCGGCGGACGAGATCGGGGTTGTTGTCGACCACCGTCACGTCATTGTTTTCGCCGGAAAGATGACGCGCGATCTGCCAGCCGACCTGACCCGCGCCGCAAATGATGACCTTCATGTGCCTTTGCCCAATGTGGTCCAATCGAGAGGTTTTGTCTGGCAGGTTGCGCAGGCGGCGTCAATCGCAGTCGGAGCGCCGGCAAGGCCTGGGCGGGCGCGGAGACGGGCGGTATTTTGCACGTGGAGGCGGCGGAGACGTTTCTGAACCCCGCAAAATGGCCTAGACTGCGCCTGCGACCGGAATGGTGAGGATTTGAGATGCGGATCGGGATGGTGGGCGCTGTGGTCTTGGGTCTGTCGGGCTGCGCGGGCGTGCAGACCTATTACGCCGAAGGCGTCAGCCTTGCCACGCGCGACCGCGACATTGCCCTGTGCGAACGGGCGGCAGTGCAGGATTTTCCGGTGGAGCGGGCGATCCGCACCCGGCCGCGTGTCTTTCACCCGGGCCGGCAGATCTGCGACGCGGAGGGGCGGTGCGTGCTGGAGCCCGGCCATTGGACGGGCGGGGAGATCTATACGGTCGATCTCAATCGCGATGCCCGGGCGCGGGCGGTGGTCGGATGCATGGGCGGGCGGGGTTACACGCTGATTTCGCTGCCGTCGTGCAATCTGGACGGGCCCGTGGCCGCCTCCACGGTGATGCCCCGGCTGACGGAGGAAACCTGCGCGATCAGCCGCCGCGGGGCCACGCCCTATATCGTCAACCCGTCCTAACTCTCTTCAACCTGCGCGACGCGGGCGCCGGATTTGTTGGTCGTGACCACGCCGAGCGATTTCAGCTTGCGGTGCAGCGCGCTCCGCTCCATGCCGACGAAACTGGCGGTTCGGGAGATATTGCCGCCGAACCGGTTGATCTGCGCCATCAGGTAATGGCGTTCGAACAGCTCCCGCGCCTCGCGGAGCGGCAGCGTGGTGAGACCGGCGGAGAGGGCGATATCCTCCTCTTCCGAGGCGCCTTCGCCATGGCCCGGCAGATCGCGCGCCTCGATCGGGCCGGTATCCTCGCCCAGGATCAGCACCCGCTCGATCACGTTTTTGAGCTGCCGGACATTTCCGGGCCAGCGCATGGTTTGCAGCATCGCCTCCGCGTCCTCGCCCAGATCGCGGAGCGGCAGGCCCTGATCGGAATTGAACTGGGCGATGAAATGGCGCGCCAGATGGGGAATATCCTCGCGCCGGTCCTCAAGGCTCGGCACCTGGATCGGCACGACATTCAGGCGGTGATACAACTCCTCGCGGAAATTCCCCGCGGCGATTTCGGCCTGAAGATCGCGGGTCGTGGAGGAGATCACGCGCAGATCGACGCGCACCTTGGCGGTGCCGCCGACGCGGGTGAAACTCTGGTCCACCAGCACCCGCAGGATCTTCGACTGCGTCCCGAGCGGCATGTCGGCCACCTCGTCGAAATAGATCACGCCGCCATGGGCCTGCTCCAGAAGCCCCTGTTCCACACCGCGTTCGCTGCTTTCCCGGCCGAACAGAACCTCCTCCATGTGATCGGGCTGGATCGAGGCGGAACTGACGGTGACGAACGGGGCATCGGCGCGGTTGGATTCGCCGTGGATATAGCGCGCGGCCACCTCCTTGCCCGCGCCGGCCGGGCCGGTCAGCATCACCCGGCCATTGGATTTGGTGACCTTGTCCAACTGGCTCCTGAGCGTCTTGAAGGCCGCGCCCTGCCCGATCATCTCGGCGGTCTTGCCGTCCTGACGCCTGAGTGCGGAGTTTTCCCGTCTGAGCCGAGAGGTTTCCATGGCGCGGCGGATCACCACCATCAACTGGTCGATATTGAAGGGTTTTTCGATGAAGTCATAGGCACCCTGCTTTATCGCGGCGACGGCGATCTCGATGTTGCCGTGGCCCGAAATGATCACCACCGGCACGTCCGGATTGTCACGCTTGACATGTTTCAGGATATCGATCCCGTCCATGTTGCTGTCTTTCAGCCAGATATCCAGGATCATCAGCCCCGGCGGCGCGGCGTTCAGCTCGGCCATGCAATCGTCGGAGTTTCCGGCCATTCGGGTCGAAAACCCCTCATCCTGCAGGATATCGCAAATCAGTTCGCGGATATCGCGCTCGTCATCGACGACCAGAATATCAGACATTGATCCTCCCTTTCCTATTCGGATTTTCGCGGCAGACGGATCCGCGCGGCGGCTCCGCGATGCGTGCCGTCGGCAAATGGTTCGGCATCCAAGAGATCGAGGGTGCCGCCATGTTCCTCGACGATTTTCTTCACGATCGGCAGGCCCAGCCCGGTGCCCTTGTCGCGCGTGGTCACATAGGGCTCGAACAGCTTCGCGCGGTCCTGCGGCAGGCCGATGCCATTGTCGCTGATCTGGATCGTGACGGCGCCCTCATCGGCCTCCAGGGTCACCCGAAGCTCCGGCCGATAGCCTTCAGGCGCGCCTTTTTCCATAAACGTTTCCGTAGCTTCGCCGCCATTCTTCATCAAGTTCGTGAAGGCCTGACCGATCATCGTGGCATCGAGGTCGGCCATGACCGGACCGTCGGGGATGGCGCAGGTGAAGCGAACGCCCGGCTGACCGGCCTTCTGCAGCGTAACGGAATCCCGCAGCAGCTTGGCCACATCTTCGTTGCGGCGTTCGGGTTCGGGCATACGGGCGAATTTGGAAAACTCGTCAACAATGCGCCGCAAGTCATTGGTCTGGCGTATGATAACCTCGGTGTATTGTTCCAGGTCGGCGGCCTCGTCGCCCAGTTTCGGGCCGAATTTCCGGCGCAGCCGTTCGGCGGAAAGCTGGATCGGCGTAAGCGGGTTCTTGATCTCATGGGCGATCCGGCGGGCCACATCGCCCCAGGCCGCCATCCGCTGCGCGCTGACCAGATCTGTCACGTCGTCGAAGGCCACCACGTACCCTTCCAGCGCGCCCTCGGTATTGCTGCGGGTGGCCATGCGCACCAGCAGGCTTTCCAGCTTGCCCCGCCGGGCCAGCTTGATCTCGTCCTGCACCGCTTCGCCGCCGCGTTCGCGCAACCGCTCGAAGAGGCTTGCGAATTCCGGCACCGCATTGACCAGCGTCAGCCCGTGATCGCGCTGTTCGACCATGTCGAGCAGGCCCATCGCGGCCCGGTTCATGAAATCGACCCGGCCTTCCGCATCGAGCCCGATGACCCCCGCCGTGACCGAGGACAGCACGCTGTCGAACAGACGCCGGCTTTCTTCGGTGGCGGCGTTCTGTTCGACCAGCGTATCGCGCTGGCCCTTGAGCTGCCGCGTCATCTGGTTGAACAGGCGGCCCAGCATGGCGATTTCGTCATCGCCGCGTTCCTCGACCACGCGGACATCCAGATCGCCCTGCCCGACCCGCTGCGCGGCGCTGGCCAGACGCCCCACGGGGCGGCTGAGCCGTTCGGCGAACCACAGGCCCAGCCAGATCGCCGCAAGGATCATGATCAGCGCGAACCCAAGATACAGCACCCCGAAATTGAACAGCACCCGGCCCCGCTCGCTTTCGAGCTGGCGATAGAGCTGCACCGTCTGCTGAGTATCATCGAGAAGCGCGATGATCTGGCCGTCCACCTCCCGGCTGACATAGAGATAGCGGTCGACGAAAGATTGCAGCCGCAGGAGCGCCCGGAACTCGTTGACCTCCCGGTCTTCGATAATCACCAGTTCGCCGGCCTCCGCGCGGGCCAGATCGGCGGGGTCGGGGCGTTCATAATCGAAGAGATAGCTCCGCTCGCCGCGCACGTGCAATTCGCCGCCGCCGTCGATGACGAACGCCTCGCGCAGGCCCCGCTGGATACGGGACTGGCCCTGCCGGAGAAGCTGGCCAAGCGTTCCGTCGGACATGAACGGCACTGCCTGCCGGTTGAGGTTGAGATAGGCCGCCAGCGCGACCGCATCGGCGGCCAGATCGTCGCGATGTTCCTGCTGATAGGCCTCCGCGGCATCCACCGAGTTGCCGAGCGCCGACGAGACGCGGTCGGAAAACCAGCCCTCCAACCCCATATTCACGGTGATCGTGGCGAAGACCGCGACCAGAACCGCCGGGATCAGGGCGACGATCGCAAACACCCCGGTCAGCCGCATATGGAGCCGAGAACCCGCCGAGCGGGCGCGCCGGGCGGCCACGATGCGCGCGACCTGGCGCAGAACCAGCGCGGCCACCACCAGGATGTAGATCATGTTGGCGAGCAGCACGAGGCGCAGCGCGGGGGAATCAGCCGTTTCCCCCAAGGGGCCCAGAACCAGGAAGGTCGCCAGCGCCAGCGCGGGGCCGAGCAGCACCAGCCCAAGCGTGCCGGCATTGCGCACGCGGCGTTGTTGGCGAAGCTCTAAGAGCCTGTTGAAAGGGGTTTTTGCCGCATCACCAGCGGGTAATCGCACCGGACCTGTTCCCCCCTGATATAGGGGCATTTCATCGCCCCGCCGCAAAACCTTGTAATGCCCTGACGCGGTTGTTCCCCATTGGCCACGGCACTGTTGCGGTTTTACATCAATTTGCGGCGGCGTGTCACGCGAATATCCAGATCGGTGATCTTCTTTCTGAGCGTATTGCGGTTGATGCCCAGAAGATCGGCGCATTTCGCCTGATTTCCGCCGGTGGCATCCAGCGCGATCTCGATCAGCGGCATTTCCACTTCCCTGAGGATGCGGGTGTAGAGACCCGGCGGCGGCAGAAGCCCGCCATGCAGGTCGAAGTAGCGCCGCAGATGCTTGGCGACCGAGGCGCTGAGCTTGTCGCCCTCGCCCCCGCCCATCAGCGGCTCGATCGCGGGCTGGTTGCCCAGAACCGTCTCCACCTCGGATTTGCTGATTTCCTCCACCATGCTGGTGACGGTCAGCCGGCGGATGCAGTTTTCAAGCTGGCGCACGTTTCCGGGCCATGAATAGGCGCGGATCAGATCCATCGCCTCGGGCGCAAACCGGCGGAGCGGGCCACCATCCCATTCCGCGCGCGTCAGAAAATGGGTCGCCAGAAGCGGGATGTCGTCGACCCGTTCGCGCAAGGACGGTACATTGATCGCGACCCCCCCGAGGCGATAGAACAGATCCTGTCGGAACTGGCCCGCCTCCATCTTTTCCATGAGATCCTTCTGGCTGGTGGCCATCACCCGCGGCGCGCCGTCGCCCATGGCATCCAGCATGCGCACGATCTTGCCCTGAGATTCGTCGCCCAGATCGCCCACCTCGTCGAACAGGATCGACCCGCCGCGGGCCCGCGACAGGATCGTGGAGGTGCTGTCCATGCCTTCCAGATCCACCGAGGAGGCCACCACGAAGGGCAGCGTGCGCCGGTCGGAGAAATCGTGGATCGCCCTGGCGATCAGGCTTTTGCCGGTCCCGCTTTCGCCGGTGATAAGGACCGGCAGATCGGTGTTCATGACCCGCGCCACCAGCCGGTAGAGGGCCTGCATCTGCGCGGTGCGCCCGACCAGCGGCAGGTCGTCCTGCGCGCCGGTGGGCGCGTCGGCCGGTTTGGAGGCCGGGGCGCGGCGTTTCTGGTCCAGCGCGCGCGCCGCACGTTTCATCAGATCGGGCAGATCAAAGGGTTTCGGAAGGTAGTCATAGGCGTCCGCCTCGGTCGCCTGGATCGCGGTCATGATCGTATTCTGCGCCGAGATGATGATCACCGGAAGGCCCGGCCGCTTTTCGGTGATATGGGGCAGCGTCTCCAGCCCGTTGCCGTCGGGCATCATCACATCGGAGATCACCAGATCGCCTTTGCCCTCCTCCACCCAACGCATCAGCGTCATCAGGCTGGAGGTCGCATGCACCTTGCATCCGGCCCGTGTCAGCGCCTGGGTCAGCACGGTACGTATGGTGCGGTCGTCATCTGCGACAAGAACGGTGCCGTCCATTGGATCAGTCTCCTCGCGGGGTCATGGCGCGCCATCCTTGGGCGCGACGGGAAGGGAAATGCGGAACACGGTGCGGCCCGGAACGCTGTCGACCGCGATCCATCCGTCGTGATCGGCGATGATTTTCGAAACCAGCGCCAGCCCCAGGCCGGTGCCGTTTTCGCGGCCCGACACGAACGGGTCGAAGATGTCGGCGGCAATCGCATCGGGCAGGCCCGGCCCGTCATCGATGATTTCGATCTGGAGCGGAACGGCCCCGCCCGTCCCGTCACGGCGGCGCACCTTCAGGCTCAACTCGTAAAAGCTGCGCAGGCGCAGCGTGCCGCCGGATTTGCAGGCCTCGGCGGCGTTTTTCAGAAGGTTGAGAAAGACCTGCAGCAACTGATCTGGGTCCGCCCATGTCAGCGGCAGCGACGGGTCGTAGTCATCCTCGATGGTCATATGAGCCGCGAACCCGACCATGGCCGATTTCCGCGCCCGGTCGAGAACATCGTGGATATTGACCGCGCGCCGGTCGGGCGGGCGCAGGTTTCCGAACTCCTCCACCTGATCGACCAGTTTCAGGATCCGCCGCGTCTCCTCCACGATCAGATCGGTCAGTTCCCGATCCTCGCCACTGGCATGCATGGAGATCAGTTGCGCCGCGCCGGTGATGCCGGCCAGCGGGTTCTTGATTTCATGGGCCAGCATCTCGGCCATGCCGATGGCGGATTTCGCCGCGGTTTTCGAAGACATGGCCCGGTCCAGCCGTCCCGCAAGCTCCCGGCTTTCCAGAAGCACCAGCACGTGGTCGGGCCGGTCGGCAAGGGGCGCGATCTGCACGTCGCAGACGACCGGTTTCTTGCTGCCCGTGCCCACATCGACGGTGTTCACGAATAGTGGCGCCTGCCCGCTGCGGACCCGGGCGAAGGCCTCTTCCAGCGGCGCGTCGACGAACACCTTGTCCCAGACCGGGTGACCCTCAAGGCTTTTGCGCGAGGCGTTGAGGAAGCTTTCGGCAGCCGGGTTCACGTCGCCGATCCGGTCCTCGGGGTCGAGGATGATGGCGGGCACCGGAAGCGAGGCCCAGAGAGATGTGGTCCAGGCGGTCATGCGGCTTCCCGGTCCTGCCGCGGGGCCAGCGCCCCGGGCAGCCGCGCGAGCACATCTGCGGGGTCGGACGCGGTCAGAATGGCGCGGCGCAGCGGCGCGGCGGTGCCCGCATCGTCCATGTACCAGCCCAGGTGCTTGCGCGCGACGCGCAGGCCCAGATCCCTGCCGTAGAAGGCCAGCATGTCCCGGTAATGGCCTGTCACCATCCGGGCCAGCGCAGCCCCGCGCGGGATATCGGGGGCGGGCGCGCCGTAGAGATCATGGGCGATCTGCGCCAGCGCCCAGGGCCGGCCCTGGGCGCCGCGCCCCACCATCACGCCATCGGCCCGCGAGGCGGCCAGCGCCCGGCGCGCCGTGGCGGTATCGGTTATGTCGCCATTGGCGATGACCGGGATACCCACCGCCGCCTTGACCGGCGCGATGGCGGCCCAATCGGCACGGCCCTTGTAGAACTGGCACCGGGTGCGGCCGTGGATGGTGATCATGCCGATCCCTGCCGCTTCGGCCCGGCGGGCCAGATCGGCGGCGTTCAGGCAGGCGTCATCCCAGCCAAGGCGTGTCTTGAGCGTGACCGGCACCGAAACGGCGGCGACGACCGCCTCGATCAGGCCGAGCGCGTGATCGAGATCGCGCATCAGGGCGGAGCCGGAATAGCCGTTGACGACCTTCTTGGCGGGGCAGCCCATGTTGATGTCGATGATCCGCGCGCCCCGCCCTTCGGCCAGCTTCGCGGCCTCGGCCATCCAGTAGGCGTCCCGCCCAGCAATCTGCACCGCCGTGTTTGCCTGGCCGAAGCCCAGTTCCGCCCGCGCCCGGACGCTTGGCTTGGCCTCCACCATTTCCTGGCTTGCCACCATTTCGGAGACCACGAGCCCCGCTCCGAAACGCGATACCAATTGCCGGAACGGGAGATCGGTGATCCCGGCCAGCGGAGCCAGAAGCACCGGGGGGGCAAGGGTCCGGCCTGCCAGTGAAACTGTCAAATGCTCAATCCTTGTGCAATTAAGGTTCGAGGTAATGCCTGCGGGCCGTGAGAGCAAAGAAAACCCCAGAGAAATCAAGATGACCATGCGCAAATGCCTAAGAAATAGGCAAAGCGCCGTCATTTTGACCGGCTGACTCTCCCGGATTGTGCCGGCCTCGCCGAAGCCCTATCACGGCATCATGACAGTTCCCGCCGCAGATCCGCCGGTTCCAACCGCCGCCGCGCTTATCGTTGCCGCCGGTCGCGGTATCCGGGCCGGTGGAGAAATTCCCAAGCAATACAGGATGCTGGAGGGCGACGCTGTGCTGACCCGCACGCTCCGCGCCTTTGCCGGCCATCCAGCAATCGGGCAGATCGTCGTGGTCCGCCATGCCGAGGATGCCGATCTTTTTGCCGCCGCCCGGCCGGATACGCGGCAACCACTGGTCGATGTGATCGGCGGGGACAGCCGCGATGCGTCCGTCAGGGCGGGGCTGGCGGCGGTCGATGACGCGATGGACTATGTGCTGATCCATGACGCCGCGCGGCCTCTGGTCTCGCCCGACGTGATCGACGGGGTGTTGGACGCGCTGGCCTGCCATAATGGCGCGGCCCCTGCCCTGCCCGTCACCGATGCGCTTTGGCGCGGCGCGAGCATGGTGTCGGGCACGCAGGACCGGACCGGACTCTGGCGCGCGCAGACGCCGCAGGGGTTTCGGCTGGGCCCGATCCGCGCGGCCCATGCAGCCCATCAGGGCGGCGCTGCCGACGATGTGGAGGTGGCGCGCGCCTTCGGACTGGAGGTTGCGATCACGCCGGGCAGCGAGGATAACCTGAAGATCACCGCGCCGGACGATTTCGCCCGCGCCGCACGTCTTGTGAAGGGGCAGCAGATGGATATTCGCACCGGCAACGGGTTCGACGTGCACCGGTTCGGGCCTGGCGATCATGTGATGCTCTGCGGCTTGGCGATCCCGCATACGCGCGGATTGCAGGGCCATTCCGATGCGGATGTGGGCCTGCATACGGTGACCGACGCGATTTACGGGGCGCTGGCGGCGGGCGATATCGGCACCCATTTCCCCCCCTCCGACCCGCAGTGGAAGGGGGTGGCGAGCCATGTCTTCCTGACCCATGCGGTGGAGATGGCGGGGGAGCGGGGTTTTGCGATCACCCATGCGGATCTGACGCTGATCTGCGAGCAGCCCAGGATCGGGCCACATGCCGGGGCGATGCGCGCGGAGCTTGCGCGGATCCTGCGGATCGGGGCCGACCGGGTCTCGGTCAAGGCCACGACCTCGGAGCGGCTTGGCTTTACCGGCCGCGAAGAAGGGATCGCCGCGCTGGCCACCGTGACGCTGGTGGCGCCATGACCGGCGCGATCACCACGCTTTTCGGCATCGGCCATCTGCGTCCGGCCCCCGGAACATGGGCCAGTCTGGCGGCGATACCGCTGGCCTATGGCCTGCATCTTCTGGGCGGGTTCTGGCTGCTCCTTGCCGCCACTCTGGTAGTCACCGCGCTTGGCTGGTGGGCGACGGGGGTGGAAACGCGGGGCGCGGAGGATCATGACCCCTCGGAGATCGTCATCGACGAGGTGGCGGGCCAATGGGTGGCGCTCTGGCCGGTGTCCTTCGGGGCGATGTTCGCCGAGGTCGACATGCTGCGCCTGTGGCCCGGACTGATCGCGGCCTTCGTCGTCTTCCGCCTGTTCGACATTCTGAAACCAGGCCCCGTGGGCTGGGCCGACCGGATGGAGGGGCCGACGGGCGTGATGCTGGACGATCTTGTGGCCGGCTGGATGGCCGCACTTGTGGTGGCGGTTCTGGCCGCGGTCGCGCATCTGGCGCTGATATGACGGCGCGCGCGGTGATCGACGCCTTGCGGGCACGCGCCTGGATGCTGGCCACCGCCGAAAGCTGCACCGGCGGGCTGATCGCGGGCGCGATCACCGAGATCGCCGGATCGTCGGATGTGTTCGACCGCGGATTTGTCACCTATTCCAACGCGGCGAAGATCGAAATGCTGGGCGTGGAGCCGCCGGCATTGGAACGCTTCGGCGCGGTGTCGGAGGAGGTTGCCCGGCAAATGGCGCAAGGCGCGCTGACCCGTTCGGCCGCCGATATCGCGATTTCGGTCACCGGCATCGCAGGCCCCGGCGGATCGGGGCAGAAGCCCGAAGGCCGGGTCTGCTTCGGGCTGGCCACGCGCGGCGCGCTTGTTGCGGAAACGGTGGATTTCGGGGCGCCCGGACGGGCCGAGGTGCGCGCGGCCAGCGTGGCCCACGCGCTTGCCATGCTGTTGCACGCGGCGGCAGGCGATCAGGCGCGGCCATAAAGCGCCTCCGCCCGGCTTTCGAAGGCGCGCACGATCCTTTGCATCGCCTCGTGAAAGAACATGCCCGCCGCGCCTTGCAGCAGGCGGTTCTTGAATTCGAAATCCACTTCGAAACCGACTTCGCAGCCACCGTTCGCAGGCGCGAACTTCCAAGCCGAAACCATGTGCTTGAACGGGCCATCGATATACTCGGTATCGATGCGCCGGATTTCGGGGCGCAGCGTCACCCGGGATCCGAACCGTTCACGGAACATTTTGAAGCCGACCACCAGATCGGCCAGCATCACCTCGCCCGAGCCGTCGGTCAGCGGACTGACGGACCTGATCCGCGCGGCGTTGGTCCAGGGGATGAATTCGGGATAGCGCTCCACATCTGCGACCAGCGCATACATTTGATCGGCGGTATAGGGCAGATGCCGGGTTTCGGAATGGCTGGGCATGGGCTTTGGGTTTTGATCTTTCCTGTGTCGGGGTCATGTCGTAGAGTTCGGCAGAAAAATCAAGCTGTTCGACGGGGGCGGAATGGCGCAGCAGCCATATGAAATCGACATGATGATCTCTGCCAAGGCCATTGCCGCGCGGATCGAAGACCTCGCCCGGGAGATCGAAGCCGAATTCGCGGGGACGGACAAGCTGGTTCTGGTCGGGCTGTTGCGGGGATCGTTCGTGTTCATCGCCGATCTGGTGCGCGAGCTGGATCTGCCTGTCGAGATCGACTTTCTGGAAGCCTCCTCTTACGGCAATGCCACCGAAAGTTCCCGCGAGGTGCGCATCCTGAAGGATCTGCGCGGCGAGATCGGGGGGCGCGACGTGCTGCTGGTGGAGGATATTGTCGATACCGGCCATACACTTGACCATGTGACCCGGCTTCTGAACACGCGGGAACCCGCGAAGCTGAAAACCATCGCCTTGCTGGACAAACCGACCCGCCGGGAGGTGGATGTGCGCGCCGACTGGATCGGCTTCGAGATCCCCGATGAGTTCGTGGTGGGCTACGGGATCGACTATGCGCAGCGCAACCGCAACCTGCCCTATATCGGCGCGGTCCGGTTTACCTGACAACCGGTGGGTCGATCCCCCGCACATCTCGGCCCGGCCCCGTCTTACCTGCCATATGGCGCGCGCCCGCGCCCGGGTGGCCGTTTGCGACGCGGCATGACAATTCTGCAACACTCCTGAAGCCCGGCCGATCTCAGTGAACCGGCGCCGGTTCTGTCGCGACGAATGACAGAACCAGCAACGGAGCTTTCACATGAAACTGCTATACTTTCTTCCCGCCGTCATCCTGTCCCTCGCGGGTATGGCCAGTGCCCAACCGCTGCCCTGGACCGAGGTGGACGCCAATGGCTTCTACATCGACGGGCATGCGCAACTTACCTACGTGGATATCGACATGACTGCGATTGATCGCCTTTTCGGGGCGGATCTGAGTGCGGGGTATGTAGCCTTGGGCGGCCCGCTGACCTGGGGTGTCGATATGGACATCCAGACCTTTCGCGCGGATTCGGGCGATCCGCTCACCGCCACATGGTTCAGCCTGTTCATGGAGACCGATATCGGACAGTTCGCTGTCGGGGCTCCGCGCCCCGCATTCGACGATTATCGCCCGCGCACACCGTTCAACGACCTTTCGCTTGTGGGCGCGCAGGCCCAGTCCCTGACCAGTTCGAATGCCTGGCGCACCAATCTGCAGGGCGACGAAATGCCATGGGGCCTGCGCTATGACGGGCAGATCGGCAATCTCAGCTTCGGTGCGTCCGTGCACCGGTTCGATGATGCCGATATGACCGCGGTCGGGCTGGCGGCGCGCTATCGGTTTGACGAAACGCTGAGCCTGGCCGCGGGCTACGAGGAAAGCTCCGAGCCCACCCGTGACATGCGGGCGATGTTCGCGTCGGTCGATGTGGATTACGGCCGATATGGCGGGCAGTTGATCTATTCAGAGATCGGCGAGGTTGACGGCATGCGTGTCAGCATGGTCACCGCAAGCGGGTTTTTCCGGCCCATCGAACCGCTGACGCTCAGCCTGACCCTGCGGGATATATCCGAAATCGACGAGCCTTATTACATGGTCGAGGCGGAATACGAGCTTGGCCGCGGCGCCTATCTGTCACTGGGGGCGGGGGAGCTTTTGGGCAGGCAGATCGGTGAGCTGGCCTTCGGCTGGCGGTTCTGAGAACCGTGCCCGGCGCGATCGCGGCCTGTGCGCGGGGCGGCACGCCACCTTGCGCCTGCGCACAGGCAAAACTCGCCCAGAGGGGGCGTGATGTGCTATGAAGTCGCAGATGCTTCCGTTTCATTGCAAAGGAGTACGTCCATGTCACTTGCCCGCCGCGTCACGCTGCCAGCCGCAATCCTGTCGCTCGCCATCGGCGCCGCCGCCTATGCGCAGCAGGAGTTCAGCGGGGCGATAAACGCCCGTCAGGGACATATGCAGATCATGGCCTTCAATGTCGGCATCCTGGGCAACATGGCCCGCGGAAACACCGAATACGATGCCGAGGCCGCGACCACGGCGGCCAGCAATCTGGCTGCGCTCGCCATGGTCGACGGGCGTGGTTACTGGGTGCCGGGCTCTGACAATGGTGCGGTGGAGAACACGCGCGCCCTGCCCGCGATCTGGGAGGATATGGCCGGGTTCGGCGCGGATTGGCAGGCCTATGGCGAGGCCGTGACCGGCCTGCAGGCCGCGGCGGGCAACGGGCTGGACGCGCTTCGCGGTGCGATGGGGCCGCTTGGGAATGCCTGTGGTGCCTGCCATGACGATTTCCGCCAGCCGTCCGACTGAGTCCTTGCGCCGGGGCGGGTGCCGCATCTTGAACCGGCCGCGCCCGCGATCCGGCGACACCTGATGGGCCGGCTGATCCTGTCATGTGCGCTTGCGGGCTGTCTCGCCATAGGTATGTTCTGGCTGCTGACGGCCCCCGAGCGCAGCGATGCCGCGCTTCTGAGCGGGCTGGAGGGCGATGCGCGTCGCGGCGAGGCGGTGTTTTGGGCGGGGGGCTGCGCCTCCTGCCACGCGGCCCAGGAGGCGACAGGCGACGACAGGCTGGTCCTGTCCGGAGGGCGGGCCTTCGCCTCGGATTTCGGCACCTTCATCGCACCCAATATCTCCCCCCATCCGGAGGCCGGGATCGGTGGCTGGAGCGATCTGGCCTTCGTGGACGCGATGCGCAACGGCGTCTCGCCCGACGGGCGGCATTATTACCCCGCCTTCCCCTATACCGCCTACCGGCTGGCCACGGTGCAGGATATGCTGGATCTGCGCGCGTTCATCGACACGCTGCCGCCTTCCGCCCAGCCCTCCCTGCCCCACGAAGTCGGCTTTCCGTTTTCGATCCGCCGGTTGGTGGGTGTCTGGAAACGCCTGCACATGCCCGACGGCTATGCGGTTTCAGGGCCGCTCGACCCGGTGGCGGAACGCGGGCGCTACCTCTCCGAGGCGTTGGCCCATTGCGCCGAATGCCACACCCCGCGCAACAGGCTTGGCGGGCTCGACCGCGACCTGTGGATGGCGGGCGCCCCCAATCCCAATGGCGAGGGGCGCATTCCCGGCATCACCCCGGACAGGCTGTCATGGTCGGAGGCCGATATCGCCGCCTATCTGCGGGACGGGTTCACGCCGGATTTCGACAGCGCGGGCGGACATATGGCCGATGTGATCCGCAATCTCGCGATGCTTGAGGACGCGGACCGCGCGGCGATCGCGGCCTATCTGAAGGCGCTGCCGGAAAGCGAATAGGCGTCAGTCGACGCTGTCGGTCCGGGCGCGGAGATCCTGCTTGATCTGCTCCGGCGTGGCGAGCCGCTTGAAGACCAGATGCCCGATCACGCCGCCAAGCAAGGTCCCCCCGACGAGCACAAGCACCGCGCCGATCCCGTCAAGAAGGAGAAACCCCAGAAAGCCGGCCAGCGCACCCAGAGCGGCCAGCGCGAACCGGGCCGCCTCCGCCATCAGCCCTGACCGAGTTTTTTGAGCCGTGCGTCGCGAAGCCGCGCGAAATCATCGCCCGCATGGTAGCTCGACCTGGTCAGCGGCGTGGCGGAGACCATCAGGAAGCCCTTGCCATAGGCCGCCTTTTCATAGGCCTTGAACTCGTCGGGGGTGACGAACCGGTCCACCGCATGATGCTTGGGGGTCGGCTGAAGGTACTGACCGATGGTCAGAAAATCGATATCCGCCGCGCGCATGTCATCCATCACCGCATGCACCGCCTGCCGATCCTCGCCCAGGCCGACCATGATCCCCGATTTGGTGAACATGCTCGGGTCCAGCTCCTTGACGCGCTGGAGCAGGCGGAGAGAGTGGAAATAGCGTGCGCCCGGGCGCACCTCGGGGTAGAGACCGGGCACGGTTTCGAGGTTGTGGTTGAAGACATCCGGCTTCGCCGCAACGACGACCTCCAGCACCCTGGGATCGCAGCGGATGAAGTCGGGTGTCAGGATCTCGATCGTGGTGCCGGGCGACTGGCGGCGGATGGCACGGATCGTCTGCGCGAAATGCTCGGCGCCTCCATCCTCGATATCGTCCCGGTCGACCGAGGTCACGACCACATGGTTCAGGCCCAGCTTCTTGACCGCATCCGCCACCCGGCCCGGTTCGAACACGTCGAGATCTTCGGGCGGTTTGCCGGTTGCGATGTTGCAGAAGGTGCAGGCCCGCGTGCAGACCTCGCCCATGATCATCATCGTGGCATGGCCCTGAGACCAGCATTCGCCCACATTGGGGCAGCCCGCCTCTTCGCAGACCGTGGTCAGCTTATGCTCCCGCATGATCCGGTGGGTCTGCTTGTAGCCTTCGCCCACGGGCGCCTTGACGCGGATCCAGCTTGGCTTCTTTGGCTGAGCGTTATCCGGACGATGCGCCTTTTCCGGGTGGCGCTGTTCGGGCAGTTTCAGATCGCGCATCGGGGGTCTCCGGTCCTGCGGCGGCTGGATTGTTTAACGTTAAATAACCCCGAAATCCGGCAATGTAACCTGTCAATCTGGCACAGGTGGGCTGCAGCCCGTGCAAGGCTTGCGCCCGTGGCGCGGGTTTGGCCAAGTACTCGGAGTGCCGGTCGCCCTGTCGGATCACGATGCGGGAACCCAATAGCCCTATCATGTGCCGGGGGATGACAAAGGCGCGCGGAACGGCCCGGCGGCCCATGTACTCTTTCGCCAAACCCCGGTTTATCGCCAAGCCCCGTTTTGTCGCGGGCATCAGCGGGGGGGGCGCCTTGCATCCATGGCGGAGAGGCCCGGGCCGGCTCTGCGGGCGATCCGCACCGCCCGCCCGCGGGAACCCTAGTCGAGCGCGAGACTGGCCGAGGTGTAGGACCAGCTTGACCACAGGCCGTCATCCTCGATCAGTTCCAGCAGGGCCTGCGCCTGATCGGGGCTGAGCGACATGTAATGATCCTCCGCCATCTCGGCGGCCCTGGCGGCGGGACAGTGCACCTTCACGCCGCTTTGGGCGAAAATGATCTCGTCTTCGTCAAATGCGATGGAGACGGTTTCGAACCGCGTCTGGCTTCGCATCGGGCCGCAGCCATTGAAGCCGGACAGGACGGAGGCCGGCACGAGTGCCGAGGGCAACGCCAGCACCTCGTCCACCGCCGGGTGGTCGATCAGCAGGGGCTGATCGGGCATGACGTAAAGATCGGAACAGGCGTTCAGCACACCGCCGGCCACGCGGATGACCTCCACTGCCGGTTTGCCGAAAACCCCGCCATAGAAGTTGCGGTCGACGCGCCGGACCGGGCGCAAACCGTCATCCAATGTATGAACCCTGTCGCCCGCGCAGATCGTCTCCGCCGCGCGCCAGCCGGTTTCGGTTTCAAGGATCGTGCTGGCGAGCAGCCCGGTAAGAGGCCCCGAATGACGTCCGGAGGAGAGAGATCTACAGACACGGCTTGGTGCAAACTGGGTCATTCGGGGCGCCTCTCTCACTCTGTTACCGTTACGCTGACACCGGTATCACTCACCAAACGTACAGAGAGGCTAATCCGATTCCGTTAACTTCCGGTTTACGGAACTCCGACAGTTTTATCGGTCTTGGCAAGGTTCCGCCGCGGTTGTGCGAAACTCCGCGCGCCTCGGAAAAAAAATGGGCCCGGTCTGGCCGACTTCAGGCGGCGCCGCGCTCGGCCAGGGCGCGCTCAGCCTGCGAGGGAAACCGCAGCGCCCGCCCGGTCAATCGCAACTGGCCGGGACGAAGCCGTGCGCGCGCTCGTAATGCCGCAGCAGGCGTTGCAGCCCGATCCTCAGAACGATCTTGCCCGATCGCGCGGACCAGCCAAGACGCTTTTCCGCGGATTCCATCCCCTCCAGAAAACAGCAGACCCGCATCACCACATCGGCAAGCCCCGGACCGAGGTCGTCCAGCGCATCGCTGACCCGCTTCCGGGCTGCGCGCGGACCTTCCGCCAGACCGCTGTCGGACAGAAATCCGCCCCGATCCCCGCCGGTCAGGAACCGGTGCCAGTTCTGCGCGACCCGCGGCCCCATCTGGGCCCGCTCGAAATCCTCGCGCAGCTTCTCTCCGGCCTGCACCAGATCGAGGGTCAGAAAGGGTTTGCCATCCGCGCCCTTGCGTCGCGCCAGTCCGGCCAAAGGCGATTCCGACAGGTTGACACGCATCCGGCGGGTGCCGTCCCCGTCGCGGACCGTGCGCTCCCCCCAGACCTGATGCTGGGCCTGAAACGGCGTCGCGGCCTCTGCAAGCTCCATCCCCGCATGGCGGCGGCGGCGATCCTCGTCGATCAGACGCTTCAGGGCGGATTTGCCCGTGCCCGTGATCTGATAGGTGCTGATCCGGCCACGACGCGCCGTGGAGATCCACTCTTTGAGAGCAAAAGCCTGGGCAATAGGTCGGTCGACAACTGCGGTGCGGGTCTGCGCGCCGTCCGGATCGGGGCGCAGCACCACGGCCTTGTCCATGTCTTGCGCCACGACCAGCACGGCGCCCTTTTCGCAGAGACGGCGCAGGATCCGCCGTGCCTCGCGGTTGATGGTCGGTTCATCGGATATCACCGGGGACCGGTACGGGGCTGTCATGTCAGAGGGCTCCTTGGAAAAATCGGTCTTGGTCGTTGCGGATACACAAGGCGAGGAGAGCGCGTTCAGAGCTTCGTCGATCAACGGGTCGTCACGGGCCGCCTCGACCTGGCGGATGCGTCGCAGAATGGTCGAAGGATGCGCATTTACCGCCCTTGCGATCCCCCGCACCGACTGTCCGAGCGCAACGTGAAGCAAGTAGTGCTCCGGCCCCTGCGGCAGCCATGAGGGCAGGCCTGACAGGTCGCGTTGATCTTTCTGAGGGGGCACTTGGTGCGCCTCCGGTTACATGCTGTGGATAAGACCTCGCCATATCTTGGCCTTATTGATTACCGAACGATTAAAATCTGTGGAAAAGCTGTGAATTGTTTTCAAATTGTAAACAAACGGAGAGCTCCGTGCGCAGGTTTGAAAAATGCGCAACAGGCCCGTGACCGCGGCCAAGCTGATCGCGTCTGATCTGCTATTGGAAGGGGTTTTCGATGTCCGATATCACCGCCACGCTTGCCACTCTGCGCCGCCCGAAGCTGCTGGTCCGGGCGGCGCGTTTCGGGGCCGCCGCGTTGGCCCGGAGACCGACAAAACCGGATGCGGTGGCCGCCCGGGGGCTGAACTGGCTGCTGGAGGAAGAGGACGCGCTCAATCAGGCGCGTGTCACCGGGCAGGCCGGCTATTCGCCCACCCGCCATGTGGAGGTGTTGACCGTTCTGCTGAACGCGGCCGATTCCGCCTCGCGGCTGGCCGCGACGCTTTAGACAAACGCGTCCGGCATCTGTTCCTTGCGTTTGGCGATATAGGCTTTCAGCGCCTCGTCCGTTGCCGGGTCGAGCATCGGTTGCTGGTAATCGGCCAGCAGTTTCTCGACCCGGGCCGCGGCCAGTTGCGTGGTGTCACGCGCGCCGTCATCGGCCCAGGTTTCGAACGGTTTGTAATCCAGCAGGTCCGACCGCCAGAAGGCGGCCTTGAAATTGGCCTGGGTATGGGCGCAGCCAAGATAATGGCCGCCCGGGCCAACCTCGCGGATCGCATCCATCGCCTGTGCTTCGGCCGAGATATCGACGCCCGCGGCGAGCTTGTGCAGGACGCCCAACTGGTCGGCATCCATGACGAACTTCTCGGGGCTGGCCACCAGCCCGCCTTCGAGCCAGCCACAGGCGTGCAGCATGAAATTCACCCCCGACACCAAGCCCGCGTTCAGCGAGTTCGCCGTCTCGTAGGCGGCCTGCGCATCGGGGAGTTTCGATCCGTTGAACGAGCCCGCGGAGCGGTATGGCAGTCCAAGGCGGCGGGCCAGCTGCCCCGCGCCATAGGTGATCTGCGCCGCCTCGGGCGTGCCGAAGGTGGGCGCGCCGGAGTTCATGTCGATCGAGGTGACGAACGCGCCGAAGATGGCCGGCGCGCCGGGGCGGATCAACTGGCTGTAGGCCACGCCCGCCATGACCTCGGCCAGGACCTGCGTCAGGGTGCCCATGACGCTGACCGGGGCCATCGCCCCGCCGACGATGAAGGGCGAGATGATGCAGGCCTGCCCGGCGGCGGCGTATCTCTCAAGCGCACCCATCATCACATTGTCGAAGGTCAGCGGCGAATTGATGTTGATCAGAGAGGTCATGACCGCGTTTTCGGCGACGAATTCCTTGCCGAAGAGGATCTCGCACATCTCGATGCTGTCACTGGCGCGGTCTGGGTCGGTCACCGAGCCCATGAAGGGTTTGTCCGACAGCGACATATGGGCGTAGAGCATGTCCAGATGGCGCTTGTTTACCGGTACGTCCGTGGGCTCGCACACGGTCCCACCGGAATGGTGGAGCCATTTCGACATGTAGCCGAGCTTCACGAATTTCTCGAAATCCGCCATGGTGGCATAGCGGCGCCCGCCGTCGATATCACGCACGAAGGGCGGACCGTAGACAGGGGCGAGGACAAGGCTCCGCCCGCCGATCTCCACGTTACGCTCGGGGTTGCGCGCGGCCTGGGTGAACCGGGCCGGCGCGGTTGCGCAAAGCGTGCGCGCCAGGCCCCTGGGCAGGCGCACCCGTTCGCCGCTGACATCCGCCCCGGCCTCCCGCCAGCGCTCCAGCGCGGCGGGGTTTTCCACGAAGGCGACACCGATCTCCTCCAGGATCGTCTCGGCATTCGCCTCGATGATCTCCAGCGCCTCGGGGGTCAGGATCTCCAGATCGGGGATGTTGCGTTCGATGAAGCGCGCGGTTTCGATCCGCACCGCAGTCCGCTCCGCGCGCCGGGCGGCGCCGCCCCCGCCCCGTGCTCTGCGCCGTAGTTCGGCCATGGCTGATCGCTCCCCAAGGGTATCCTGTGGATCGTTCTTAGCTCAGCCGGTGTCGGGTGCGCAGACAGATTGCGGCGATTGCGGGGGGAAAGCGACATCCACGGCCCCGCCGCCCGATGGAAGATGCCCACAGACGGAAGGATGACCGCGCTGCCCCGCTTGCCGCACGCCCGGGACCCGCTTGTGTGCAAGGCTTTCGGGCTTGTCCGGCGGGATGACCGCCCGCCTGGTCGTGCGGCAGACGGGGTGTTGGCGGGATCGGGATGTGCGGGACCGCCAAGGGGGCCTCAATCCGGAAGTTCAGCGACGAAAAGCGGGTCGATACCGAAGCGATTCGCCTGATCGGCGGCGGCGGACCTGGTTTCCGGGGTCCGGGGCGCGGTGTCGGTGCATATTGCAGATAACACGCATCGCTGTCGGGCCGGCCGGCTGCCACCCTTAGAATTCCGGATTGGTGCCGGGATCCTTTTGCCAACGGGCCCGTTGGAGCCAGCGCGGCGGTCTTGCAGAACCGGGCCGCCTTGCCTATTGCCGTTCCATGAGCAGCTTACCGATCCCCCGCCATCACGAACGCCTGCTGATCGTCGATTTCGGCAGCCAGGTCACGCAACTCATCGCCCGCCGCCTGCGGGAGCTGAATGTCTATTGCGAAATCCACCCCTATCAGAACGTCACGCCTGCGTTTCTGGAGGATTTCGCCCCCAAGGCCGTGATCCTGTCCGGAGGGCCGGCTTCGGTAATCGATGAAGGGTCGCCGCGACCGCCCCACGCCATCTTCGATCTGGGCGTGCCGATACTGGGGATATGTTATGGCCAGCAGGTCATGATGCAGATGTTGGGCGGCAAGGTCGAGCGGGGGCATGGTACCGCAGAGTTCGGCCGCGCCTATGTAACGCCCGAGAAGGATCGCATCGACCTTCTGAATGGCTGGTTTCTCGACGCGCGCGAGCAGGTCTGGATGAGCCATGGCGATCATGTTTCAGCCATTGCGCCGGGATTTGAGGTTTACGGCACATCGCCCAACGCCCCCTTTGCGATCACCGCCGATCTGGAGCGGAATTTCTATGCGGTGCAGTTTCACCCCGAAGTGCATCACACGCCCAACGGCAGGACGCTGTACGAGAATTTCGTGAAACTGGCCGAGTTTTCCGGCGACTGGACCATGGGCGCCTATCGCGAAGAGGCGATTCGCAAGATCCGCGATCAGGTTGGCGACAAGAAGGTCATCTGCGCGCTCTCGGGCGGGGTCGATTCGTCCGTCGCCGCGGTGCTGATCCACGAGGCAATCGGCGCGCAGCTGACCTGCGTCTTCGTCGATCATGGACTCTTGCGGCAGAACGAGGCGACCGAGGTCGTGACGATGTTCCGCGATCATTACAATCTGCCCCTGATCCATGCCGATGAAAGCGAGCTTTTCCTGAGCCGCTTGGACGGCGTGAGCGACCCCGAGACAAAGCGCAAGATCATCGGCGGGCTGTTCATCGACGTGTTCCAGAGATATGCCGACGGGATCGACGGCGCGGAGTATCTGGCGCAGGGCACGCTCTACCCCGATGTGATCGAATCCGTGTCATTCAGCGGCGGGCCGTCCGTCACAATCAAGTCGCATCACAATGTGGGCGGGTTGCCCGAGAAGATGGGCTTGAAACTGGTGGAGCCGCTGCGCGAGCTGTTCAAGGACGAGGTGCGCGCGCTTGGCCACGAGTTGGGCCTGCCCGCCAGCTTCATCGGGCGCCACCCCTTCCCCGGTCCGGGCCTTGCCATCCGCTGCCCCGGCGAGATCACGCGGGAGAAGCTGGAGATCCTGCGCAAGGCCGATGCGGTCTATATCGACCAGATCCGCCGCCACGGGCTCTATGACGAGATCTGGCAGGCCTTCGTCGCGATCCTGCCGGTGCGGACCGTCGGCGTGATGGGCGACGGGCGGACCTACGATTATGCCTGTGCGCTGAGGGCGGTGACCTCGGTCGACGGCATGACGGCGGATTATTATCCGTTCAGCCATGAATTCCTAGGCGAAACCGCCACGCGGATCATCAACGAGGTTCAGGGTATCAACCGGGTGACCTACGACATCACGTCGAAGCCGCCCGGAACGATCGAGTGGGAATGACCCCGCGGTGCCGTGGCCGGACATCGCGCTGACGCCCTTCGCCAGGGGATACTGAGGGACGAGGTTGGGCAAAGGGCGTCGACACGTGGCGCGGGCCGGAGCGTGCCCGCCTGAACAAGCCTGACGCGCAATTCGTTACCAAAAGGTTAACCAACCCCCAGCTTTCGGGAAAAAACCGCTCCCGACCCGATCAGCGCCCGGGGTGCTGCCCAATAACTCGACAGGGAAAGACCCGACCCGGGCCGATGCCTCGTGCTCCTCCTGCCCGCCGCATGACGGCGGTTCGACCGGTGGGCAGCCCTGCCGCATCGGCAGGACGCCACATTTCAGCGATAGGCGTGCAGGCGTCCGTCCTGGCTGACCACGTAAAGCACGCCACCGGCCACAACCGGGTTCGCCGCCGCGCCGCCGCGGATCGGCAGGGTGGAAAGAAGCGCGCCGCTTTCGGGGGAGAACATGCGGATCACCCCGTCGCCCGACGCGACCACCAAACGCCCGCCGGCAAGCACCGGGCCGAAATGGGTGAAGACGGCCTTGCGGCGCCGCTCCCGCTCGCGGACGTAAAGCGGCAGTTCGATGCCCCAGATACGCTCCCCGGTCGCGGCATCGACGCGGACCAGCTCGTTGCGGTCGGAGACGAAGAAAATGCTGTCGCCTGCCGGAACCACGGGGGAATAGGCCCCATCCGTCGCGGTCCAGAGCCGTTCGCCCGACGCAGCCTCCAGCGCGACCACCCTGCCCGCCTGGTTTCCGGCGTAGACCACACCGCCCTGCACGACCGGATCGCCTGTGATGTCGTTGAGATCGTTATAGGCGACCCCGCGCCTGGACCCGGCGACGGTGGTGCCCCAGACCCGGACGCCCGACAGCCGGAGCGAGGCCACAAGCTCGCCCGAGCCGAAGGGAAAAATCACCAGACGGTCGGTGATGGCCGGAGCCGCGCCGCCGGTCAGCACGGCGGCGGCGGGTGCTGCCGGCAATTGCCAGCGGATGCGCCCGTTCGACGTGTCGATCGCCCAGGCCTGGCTGTCGCGGCTGACGATATAGGCAGTGTTGTTCGCGATCGTGGGCGCGGTGATGCCCGCATCCAGCCGTTGCCGCCAGCGGACCGCGCCGGTGGCGACATCGAGGGCCACCAGTTCGCCATATCCGGTCGTGGCGAAAAGCGTGGCGCCATCGACCGCCAGCGCCCCGCCCGAGATGCCGCCGCCCCGTTCGAAGCCCGGCGTCAGATCGACCGACCAGAGCGCCGCCCCGGAGGTGGAGGTCGCCTGCACCCCGGCCACGGCATCCATCGTGAAGATCCGCCCATCGGCCACCACCGGATCGGCGGTGATCCGGGTCCGGCGGCTGTTGCCGTTGCCGATGCCCGTGGCCCAGAGCTCCGCCGGCGCGGCGGCCAGGGTCACATGAGGCGGCAGGTTGCGGATGTTCGCGGCGCGTTGCGGCCATTCGGCATTGGTCGTGGCGGACGGAAGGGAGATCGCGCGCGGCCCTTCGACTGCGATGTCCGCCGCCGGCACGGTGCCGTCC
Organism: Rhodophyticola porphyridii; assembly: GCF_003688285.1. Lineage (GTDB taxonomy): Bacteria > Pseudomonadota > Alphaproteobacteria > Rhodobacterales > Rhodobacteraceae > Rhodophyticola > Rhodophyticola porphyridii. The sequence goes on along the minus strand of NZ_RCNT01000007.1, from coordinate 31,870 downwards.
TCGCCCGGCAGCGTTTCTGCCAGTGGCACGCGGGTGCCGAACCGCTCACCCTCCAAGATGACCTCCCGGTCACAGCCTGCAAGGGCCAGCACGAAGCCGAGCCCCAGAAATCCGATGCGGAACATGCTCATATTTGCCTCTGCCCTTCCTGCCCGTGCCCGATACCGCTCATTCGCTTGCGGGTGTCCCCGCCGTGCCGTCGGCATCGGTCTGTTCTTCGGGCGGGTTTGTCCTCTCTTCCGTTGCCGGAGTGTCGTCCGGGACCGTGTCCGCCCCCTCCGTCACGCTATCTTCTGCCGTCGCGGCGGGTGCCTCGGCGGCGTCGGTCAGCGTGGCTCCCGCTTCCAGCGCTACAATCAACTGCATCGTGCGTTGTTGCAAGCCCGGCGTGGTCTGCGGCTCGGACTGAAGCTGTCGCAAAATCTGCAACCCGGCCTCGAAATCGCCCTCGCCGAGACGGATATAGGCCTGCTGCTCCATGGCGAGCGCCCGGTAGGGGGCGCCGGGCTGCGCCAAGCGGTCCATGGTCGCCATTGCCTCGCCCGGCTCGGCGGGGGCGAGCATCTGCGCCTTGAGAAGGGCCAGATCGCTGTAGCGGCGCGGCAGATCGGGGTTGCCGGCCAGCGCGCGGAGCCGGGCGGCGGCGGCCCCGCTTTCGGCCTCTTCCCCGGCCTGCAGAAGGGCCAGAATGATTTCGGCCTCGGGCGTTTCGGCCGGGACGGCGGAAAGGGCGGCCATCCGCGCATCGGCATCATTGTTGTCGAGCGCCTGCAAAAGCGCATCTCCGAAGGCCTGCGCCTGATTGTTGGCCTGCGCGCGGCGGTATTCATTCCAGGCGGCGCCGCCCACCAGCACCAGCACCGCAAGTGCGGCGACCCAGCCCCACCGGCGAAGCAGGGCGAAAAGACGGTCCCGCCGCACTTCTTCGCTTACCTCATTGAGGAAACTGTCGGAATTGGCCATGACGCGTGCCCCGTTTCTTGCCCTGATGCGGCGAAGTATCTTACCCGCCGTTCTCTTAGCGCGAAGCGCCGGGAAATGCCAAGGCCGGAGATCGCCCGCAGGGGTGCCCGCCATCACCGACCCGCCTCAAAGGGCACCAATGTCAGCAGGATGGCCGGATATTTCTGAACTGATCGGTTCAGTCTTGCGCGTCGCGCAGCAAAATACTAATCTGAACGAAGCGGTTCAGCGTATGTCATGAAATGTACCGCAAATGATTATGGCCCGACGGCAGCGGGCGAGTGAGGCTATTGATGCGAATTTTTCCGATTGTGACCGCCGTCATTGTGTGTGCGGTGCTCTATCTGGTGATATTGGAGCGGGATCGGCTGATCGGGTTTGCCGGCGCCTTCACCGGGGATGACGGCGCCACCGCCGAGATGCAGGAGGTTGCCGAGACCGACGCCCCGCCCGAACAGGAGCTGACCGCCGACGGCATGCATGTGGTTCATGTGGTTGCCCGGCGGAGCGAGGCGACGATTGCGGAAAACGCCGTTTTGCTGCGCGGCCGGACCGAGGCCCTGCGCCAGGTCAACGTGCAATCGGAAACATCCGGTCTGATCATCTCGCCGCCGATCCGCGCGGGCGCCTTCGTGGAAGAGGGTCAGTTGCTTTGCGAGATCGATCGCGGCACGCGCGGCGCGGCGCTGGAGGAAGCGGAAGCGCGGCTGGCGGAGGCCCGGTCCCGTCTGCCGGAGGCGCGGGCGCGAGTGGCGGAGGCGCGCGCGGGCCTGACTGCGGCCGAGATTGACGACAACGCGGCTTCGCGGCTGAGCGAAAGCGGCTTCGGCTCCGAAACGCGCGCCGCCAGCACCGCCGCGGCCCGTTCCGCGGCCGAGGCCGCCATCCAGTCGGCGGAGGCCGGGGTTGAGACGGCGCTGAGCGGCATCCGCTCCGCCGAGGCCGGGGTCGAGCGGGCCCGGCAGGAACTCACCCGTCTGGAGATCCGCGCGCCGTTCGAAGGGCTGCTGGAAAGCGACACCGCCGAGCTTGGCTCCCTGATGCAGCCGGGCACCTTGTGCGCCACCGTGATCCAGCTCGATCCGATCAAGCTGGTCGGGTTCGTCCCTGAGGCGCAGGTCAACCGGGTTGAGGTCGGGGCGGCGGCGGGCGCGCGTCTGGCCACCGGCGAGGAGGTTCAGGGCGAGGTGATCTTCCTGTCCCGCTCTGCCGATCCGCAGACCCGTACCTTCCGGGTCGAAATCGAGGTGGCGAATGCCGATCTGGCCATTCGCGACGGACAGACCGCGGATATCATGATTTCGACTGCGGGACTGCCCGCGCATCTTTTGCCCACATCGTCGCTGACGCTGAACGACGCGGGCACACTCGGGGTGCGGATCGTGACTGAGGATAACCGGGCCCAGTTTGTGCCGGTGACCATGTTGCGCGACACCGCGCGCGGCGTCCTGCTGACCGGGCTGCCCGATCAGGCGACGGTGATCACCGTGGGGCAGGAGTTCGTTACCGACGGGGTGCCCGTCGACGTGACCTATGAGGAGCTGACCCAATGACAGGTCTTGTCGACTGGGCCGCATCCCGCGCCCGGATGGTGATCGCCTTCGTGATCCTGTCGCTGACCGTCGGCACGGCGGCCTATGTGGGTCTGCCGAAGGAGGGCGAGCCGGATATCGATATCCCGGGACTGTTCATCTCGGTCCCCTTCCCCGGCATCTCGGCGGAAGACAGCGAACGGCTGCTGATCCGCCCCATGGAATCGGAGTTTCAGGACCTTGACGGGCTTGTCTCTATCAACTCCACCGCCGCCGAGGGCTTTGCCGGTATCTTTCTCGAATTTGAGTTCGGCTGGGACAAATCCGCCAGCATCGCCGATGTCCGCGACGCGATGAATGCCGCCGAGGCGGATTTTCCCGCCGGCGCCGAAAGCTTCCAGATCGCGGAAATCAACTTCTCGGAATTCCCGATCATCATCGTTGCCCTGTCGGGCGATGCCCCGGAACGCACGCTGTTGCGGCTTGCCAACGAGATGCAGGACCGGCTGGAGGCGCTCTCGCCCATTCTGGAGGCGGGGCTGGCGGGTGACCGCGCCGAGATGCTGGAGGTCGTCATCGACCCGCTTGCGCTGGAAGCCTATAACGTCACCGCCCGGGAGCTGATCGATGCAGTGGTGAACAACAACCAGCTGATCGCGGCCGGCGAGGTGGAGACCGAAAGCGGCGCCATCTCGGTCAAGATCCCGTCCAGCTTCGACAGTGCCGAGGATGTCTACAACCTTGCCATTTCGGTCAATGGCGACCGGGTCGTCACACTGGGCGATCTGGCCGAGATCCGCCTGACTTTCGAGGACCGCACCGGCACCGCGCGGTTCAACGGCGAAAACACCGTGGCGCTGCAGGTGGTCAAGCGGCAGGGTTTCAACGTGATCGACACTGCGGAACTGGTCCGCGCCGAGGTCGATGCCGTGCGCGCCTCCTGGCCGATCGAGTTGCAGGACTCGGTGCGGGTGGACACCACGCTTGACCAGTCGGTCACGGTGGACGGCATGGTGCGGCAGCTTGAAGGCTCGGTTCTGACCGCCATCGCGCTGGTGATGATCGTGGTTCTCGCGGCCCTCGGAACACGCTCGGCGCTGCTGGTCGGCTTTGCGATCCCGACCTCGTTCCTGCTCTGCTTCATCCTGCTCGGCGTGATGGGCATCTCGATCTCGAACATCGTTATGTTCGGTCTGATTCTGGCGGTGGGGATGCTGGTGGATGGGGCGATCGTGGTGGTGGAATACGCCGACAAGCGCCTGCAGGCCGGGGCAAGGCCGATGCAGGCCTATACCGATGCGGCCAAGCGCATGTTCTGGCCCGTGGTCTCCTCCACCGCGACGACGCTTTGCGCGTTTCTGCCCATGCTGTTCTGGCCCGGTGTGCCCGGCGAATTCATGGGCATGCTGCCTGTCACGCTGATTTTCGTCCTGTCCGCCTCGCTGATCGTGGCGCTGATCTACCTGCCTGTTCTGGGCGGGGTCGCGGCCCGGTTCACACGGATCACCGAACAGGGCACCGAGATCGTCAAGGCGCTTGTGCCGGCCTACTGGATGCGCCTGATCCTGACGCTGGCCGCGGGCTATGCGATGTTCATGGCCGCGATGATCACGATCAATCCCGGCATTATCGGGATCACGCCGGGCTCGGGTTCCGCCTTTGTCGCCATGCTGCCGGGCGCCGCACTGTTCATTCTCAGCTCCGCCCTGATGTCGGTTCTGCTGGGGTCGGTCCAGATCGCGCGCAAGCCCAAGCCCATTCAAGCCGGATACCGCCGTACCTGGTTCGGCTCGTTCATTCACACGATCGTCGGAAATCCGGTCGCCCCGGTCGCCGTGCTCCTGCTCATCGCGATGTTTGTCGGCGTGGTCTTCTACCAGTTCGTGAATAACAACAACGGCGTCGAGTTCTTTGTCGAAACCGAGCCGGAAAACGCAGTGGTCTATGTGCGCGCGCGCGGCAATCTTTCCGTGCCCGAAATGGACGCTCTGGTTGCCCAGGTCGAGGAGGTGGTTCTGGCCACCGAGGGCGTGCGCGATGTCTTTGCATTCGCCGGCGATGGCGGGCTGAACAACAACACCGGCGGCGCGGCGGCGCCCGAAGACACCATCGGACAGGTGCAGATGGATCTGGTCGCATGGGAAGACCGCCCGACTGCGGTGGTCTGGCGCCCGGTGCTCTGGGGCCTGTTCTCCATGCCGGTCACGATCGTGGATCCTCAATGGGACGGCAATGCCATCATCGACCGCCTGCAAGCCGAACTGGACCGGATCCCGGGCATCGAGACGGAGATTTTCGAGCAGGCCCAGGGGCCCGCCGATGGCAAACCGGTCAATCTGCAATTGTCGGGCGACAATTGGGAGGATCTTCAGGAGGCGACCCGGATCGCGCGGGCGCATTTCGAGGGCATGCCCGCCCTGACCCTTGTCGAAGATACGCTGCCGCTGCCGGGCATCGACTGGCAGATCAACGTGGATGTTGAGGCCGCGGGCCGTTTCGGGGCCGATGTGGCCACCGTGGGCGCGATGGTGCAGCTCGTCACGCGCGGCATTCTGCTCGATACGATGCGGGTGCCGTCCTCGGACGAGGAAATCGACATCCGCGTGCGCTTCCCGGACGAGGCACGGGTGCTGTCCACCCTCGATACGCTCAGGGTGCGCACGCCCGACGGGCTGGTGCCGCTGTCGAATTTCGTGACCTACGAGCCCACACCGCAACTGGCGGTGATCGACCGCGTCGATCAGTCCCGCGTCTTCAACGTCAGGGCCGATGTGGAGGCGGATCTGCTCCGCGCCGATACCGAAGAAGGCGAGACCCTTGGCATCATCGAACAACTGCCCGAAGGCGCCGCGCCCGAAATGCGCGGCCCGGACGGCACCGGATATCTCATCTTCCACATGGCCGAAGGCGTCGATCCGGCAACGCTGATCGACGGTGTGGAAGACGGCGGGCTGACCCTGGTTGCCGTGAACGCGAACGAGCGGATCGCGCGGATCACCGAATGGATCGAGACCGAGACCCCCTTCCCCAGCTCCGTCGGTTGGGAATGGAGCGGCGATCAGGAGGAGCAGGCGGAAAGCCAGGCGTTCCTCGGCCAGGCCTTCCTCGGCGCGCTTGGATTGATGTTCATCATCCTGCTGGCGCAGTTCAACTCCGTCTACAACGCGGTTCTGGTGCTGCTGGCGGTGGTTCTGTCCACCACGGGCGTTCTGATCGGGATGCTGGTGATGGATCAGACCTTCTCCATCATCATGACGGGGACGGGGATCGTGGCGCTGGCCGGGATCGTGGTGAACAACAATATCGTGCTAATCGACACCTATCAGGAATACAGCCGCTACATGCCGCGGCTGGAAGCGATCACCCGCACGGCGGAGGCGCGCATCCGCCCCGTGCTGCTGACCACGATCACGACGATGGCGGGGCTCACCCCGATGATGTACGGCATCAGCCTCGATTTCGGCGGCGGCGGCTACACGGTGAACAGCCCGACCGCCTTATGGTGGAAACAGCTGGCGACCGCCGTGGTCTTCGGGCTTGGCCTCGCCACGGTTCTGACGCTGGTGATGACGCCGTCGCTTCTTGCGCTCCGGATCTGGGCCGGCACGATCCTGTCGTGGCTGGCCCGCGGGCTCGGCATGCTGGGAGCCGGCCGCATGAGCAGCCGGGCGCATGACTGGGCCCTGGCGCGCGCGGCGCGGAACACCCGCAATCCGATCATCCTGTGGGAGCAGGACCTGCCTCCGCCCGCCCCGATGGTCGACACCGAGGCGGTCGTGGTGCCCCCTGCCCCCGCAGAAAGCCCCCGGCCCGACGACACGGACCTGCCGGGGGTGGCGCAGGACGAGGACGATCAGGGCAAGCCGAGGCCGCCCTTACGCGCGGCGGAATAGGCGCGGCTCCCTTACTTGCCCGGGGCGCGCGGTCGCGCGGGGGATGATGCAGGCCACGAGGCCCGGTATTGCGCCTTGAGCAGACTGGCGCGGCCCGCAAGCGGGGCAGCGCATATGGCCGAACGTCCGCCGGGCGGGGCATGGGTGCGCTGCGGGTCTCCACCAGTCGGTTCGCCAGGGCGGGCCGCATGAGGCCTCAGCGAGGGGTAAGGCAGGCCGGTGAACGCAGGTTGAATGCGCGCCGCGCCGCCGGCGCGATCAGGCCGCGCTTTCTTCCTCGGACATCTGGCGCTGCCACATCGCGGCATAGCGCCCGGACTGCGCCAGCAAGTTCTCATGGGTGCCGCGCTCCACGATTTCACCCTGCTCAAGCACGATGATCTGGTCGGCCTCGACCACGGTGGACAGACGATGGGCGATGGTGATCACCGACCGTCCCTGCCCCATCATCTTCAGCTCTTCCTGAATGTCGCGCTCGGTCTCGGTGTCCAGCGCGCTGGTGGCCTCGTCCAGAAGCAGGATGGGCGGGTCTTTCAGCAAGGTACGGGCAATCCCGACGCGCTGTTTCTCCCCGCCCGACAGCTTCAGCCCGCGTTCGCCCACGGCGGTCTCGTACCCCTCCGGCAAGGCCTGAATGAAGTCGTGGATCTTCGCCGCGCGGGCCGCCGCCTCGATCTCGGCGAAGCTGGCCTCGGGACGGCCATAGGCGATGTTGTAGCGGATCGTGTCGTTGAAGAGGACCGTGTCCTGCGGCACAACGCCGATCTGCGCATGCAGGCTTTCCTGCGTCACCATGCGCAGATCCTGACCGTCGATGGTGATTGCCCCGCCATCCACATCGTAGAAGCGGAATAGAAGCCGCCCGATGGTAGATTTGCCCGACCCCGAAGGCCCGACAAGCGCCACGGTCTCGCCGGGCCCGACCCGGAAGGACACGCCCTTCAGGATCGGCCGGGCGGTGTCGTAGCCGAACAGCACATTGTCGAACACCACCTCGCCCCGTGGGCAATCCAGCGCCGGCGCATCCGGCCGGTCCGTGACCTCGGCGGGCTGTTCGAGCAGGTCGAACATCTCGCCCATATCCACAAGGCTCTGCCGGATTTCACGATAGACCGTGCCGAGAAAGTTCAGCGGCATGGTGATCTGGATCATATAGGCGTTGACCATCACGAAATCGCCCACGGTCAGGCTGCCATCCTGCACACCCAGAGCCGCCATCACCATCACCACCACAAGCCCGGTGGTGATGATCAGCGATTGACCGAAATTCAGCGCCGCGAGGGAATAGGAGGTCTTGAGTGCGGCCGCCTCATACCCCTCCATCGCGCCGTCATAGCGCATCGCCTCGCGGTTCTCGGCCCCGAAATACTTCACGGTTTCGAAATTCAGCAGACTGTCGATCGCCTTCTGGTTGGCATCGGTGTCCTGATCGTTCATCTGCTTGCGGATTTTCACGCGCCATTCGGTGACCTTGAAAGTGAACCAGATGTAGATCGCGATGGTGACGGTGAGCACGATCAGGTAGTTGATGTCGAAGACGACCGCCAGAATGATCCCGGTCAGAAGCAGCTCCAGAACCAGCGGACCCACGGAAAAGAGCAGGAAGCGCAGCAGGAAGTCGACGCCCTTGACCCCGCGCTCGATGATCCGCGAGAGACCGCCCGTCTTCCGTGTGATGTGGTAGCGAAGTGAAAGCGCATGGATGTGGCGGAACGTCTCCAGCGCGAGTTGCCGCAACGCCCGCTGACCCACCCGCGCGAAAATCGCGTCGCGCAACTGCTGAAACCCGACATTGGCGGCCCGCGCCACGCCATAGGCGATGGTCACACCGACCGCGCCGAACACCAGCAGCCACGCGGCGGACCCTTCGCTCTCGCCGGCCAGCGCGTCGACCGCCGCCTTGTAGAGGAAAGGCGTGAAGACGGCGACCAGCTTGGCCACCACCAGCATGCTGAGCGCGATCACGACCCGGTACTTCACCCATGCCTGCCCGCGGGGCCACAGATAGGGGGCGACCTTGCGGATCGTGCGCACCCCGCTGCGGCGTTCGCGGGCCTCTTCCGAGGTGTCGGGGATCGAAAGATCGGTTGGCATGGGCTGGCGGGTGTCCTGCTGGCGGCTCCAGGCTGTGAACCTAGGTCCTGCCGCCGCAGAAGGCCAGACGGGCCGGGACTATTCCGACGCCATTTCCGGGATCGCGAAAACCTGACCGGGATAGATCAGATCCGGATCGCGGATCAGATCCTGATTGGCCTGATAGACCTGCACATAGAGAATGCCTGCGCCAAGCGTCTCCCGCGCGATGCCCCAAAGCGTGAAGCCCGGCTGCACCGTCACCACCGAAACCCCGTCATCGGGACCCGGCAAGGCCGCAAGTACGGCCGGCTCCTCCCGCAGGAAGGGGGTTTCCACCCGGCTGACCACCTGTCCGGCGGCATCCACCTGATCGACCCGCAGGGTATAGGTGCCCGGATCGACCTCGGGCAATGCGGCGCGCCATTGGCCAACCGCGTCGACCTCGGCCAATCGCACGGGCTGGTTGTCCAGATAGACCTGCAAGCCGCTGTCAGCCTGGCCCCGGCCGGACAACACGACCTCCCCCGCCGGGTCGTAGGTGATGGTATCCAGAACGATCTGATCCAGGACCGCGGGCGCCTGATCGGCCGGTTGCAGAACCCGCACACCCCTGTCATCGGCGATCAGCAAGGTCGGCGACCGGGGCGCGGCCGGGGGCTCCGGGGCGGCGCCCGCCTGCTGAACATCCTCCGCTCCGCTATCGGAAAGGGGCTCAGGGGCGCTTTCCGCGCCGGCAGGTGTGGGCCCTGCAGCCGCCACCCAGGCTGCGGTGGGGGTGATGATGATGCTTTCCTCGGAAGCGACCGGCGGGCCATCCGTGTCCTCCACCATGGACAGGCTCAGCGCGCGGGGCATCTCGGCCGGCGGCACGGACACCATCGCAACGAAGGCGCCCCATTCATCGGCCGTTACCGTGTCAAGCGCGACACCGTCCAGCATCAGGGTGACCTCCGCCCCGGGCGCGGCGCGGCCCGCGACGATGGTCGAGCCGGTCGGGTCGACCCGCAGCAGGTCGATCAGGGGCCGTATCTGGACCTGGGGTGCCCCGGCCGCGGCAGCCGCGGCCTCCGCCTCATCGGCTGTGGCTGCGGCGGCGCGGGTCTCCCCCTGCGGTTCGGGCAGGACCGTCGTCGACACCACAACCGGGGAAGCGGGGTCTTCCGCCTGAGGCGCATCCGCCGCAGGCAGGCTGGCCAGCGGCGCGGGGACGCCATCCCCCTCCGGCTGATCCGGGCCGAGCAATCCGGAGAAGATGACAATGCCGATCACCCCTGCAAGCGCTGCTGCGCCCACACCGATGGCCAGCGCCGAGCCGCTGTTTATCGAGCCTGTGCCTAAGGCCATTTCCCCATCCAACCTTACTCACCGGTGCAGCGTGTCGCGTTCCGATCGCGTGTGCGCCGGGTTGAGTGACGTTATCAACAGGTCTATCAGGGGGCAAAACACCTCTTTGTGCAAGGGTCGCCAGATTTGTCATTCTCCGTCTGTGTCTATTGCGGCTCTCGCCCCGGAGCCGACCCGGAATACATGGCCGATGCGACGGCCCTCGGCGAAGGGCTGGCGCAGTCCGGCATGCGGCTGGTCTATGGCGCGGGCGATGTGGGTCTGATGGGGGCGGTCGCTCGGGCGGCCCAGAATGCCGGCGGGGATACGTTCGGCGTGATCCCCACCCATCTTCTGGCGCGCGAGATGGGCAAGCGCGATCTGGGGCGGTTCATCGTCACCGAGAACATGCATGAGCGCAAGAAGGTGATGTTCATGAACTCCGATGCGATCGTGGTCCTGCCGGGCGGCGCCGGATCGCTGGACGAATTCTTCGAGGTGCTGACCTGGCGGCAGCTTGGGCTGCACGAAAAACCCATCCTGCTGATGAATACGGCCGCCTATTGGGCCCCGCTGGCCGCTCTGGTGGACCATGTGGTGACGCAGGGCTTCGCCGAGGCCTCGCTGAAGGAGTATTACCGGGTGATCGACACCGTGCCCGCGATCATGTCGGCGCTGGAGACGGCGCGCGCCTGAGCGACGCCCAGGAATAAATGCCAAGCGCCACCCAGATGATCGGGAAGGCAATGCCGTGCCAGAGGGTGATGACCTCCGCCAGAATCAGAACCGCGACGCCGAACTGAAGGGTCGGGTTCAGGTATTGCACGAGGCCGATCGTCGACATCGCCGTGCGTCTGGCCGCATAGGAAAACAGGATGAGCGGCAGGGCCGTCAGCGGCCCGGCCATGATCAGGAGCGTGCTTTGGACCGCATCATGGCCGAACGCGCCCTGCTCCGCCCCGAGCCAGATCAGATAGCCGAGCGCGACCGGTGCAAGCAGCGCCACCTCGGCGGTGACCGACACGACCGGGCCCGCCTTGGTCCAACGTTTCATCAGGCCGTAAATCCCGAAGGTCGTCGCGAGAGAGAGTGAGATCCATGGGGCCACGCCCAATCCCAGGGTCAGGATCGCAACGGCCACAGCCGCCAGCCCGACCGCGAGTATCTGTGCGCGGCCAAGGCGTTCCTTGAGCACGACCCGGCCGATCAGCACCGCGACCAGGGGAAAGATGTAATAGCCGAGGGCGGACTCCACCGTGCGCCCTACCTGCACCGAGAAGATGAAGAGAAACCAGTTGCCCGAGATCATGATTGCCGCGGCAAAGGCCAGAAGCAGCGCCCGCCTGCCCGCCAAGGCCTGCGGCAGTGCCCGTATGCGGCGCTGGAGCGCCAGCACGAGGCCGAAAACCGCAAAGGACCAGAGGGTCCTGTGAGCCAGAACCTCCAGCGGCGGCACATCCGACAGAAGCTTGTAGAAGATCGGTGAAAGGCCCCAGATGATGCAGGCCCCGATCATCGCCAGAACGCCCTTGCCCGCCTCGCTCATGCCACCTGCCCCGACACCTGCCTTCGGTCAGGCATTTCATGCACGATCAGGCGGGTCAAGGCGGCGCTGCGGCAGGTTCAGCCGTCCGGCGGGCTGGTGTCTTCGGTCAGGCGGGCGCTGATGCGGGTCGCAACTTCGTCGAGGGGATGATTGGTCAGTGTCATCGGCAGTTCGGCGATGACACGACTGGCCACCTCCTTGTGGATCTGCCCGCGCAATTCGCCGAGAATGCGCGGCGCCGCGACGATGATCAGACGTTCGAACCGGTGCCGGTGGGCGCGTTTGTAGAGCATCTCCGACAGATCCTGGGCGAACCGGTCCTGCGCCAGTCGATGCCAGTCCGTGTCTTCCACCGCTGACCGGTGCACCGACGGCCCGTCATTGAAGCGGCCGGGTTTATGGGCGCCCTGATCGCGGTTTGGGGGATTTTCCTGATGATCTTCCCGGCGCACCTCAAGCAGGGGATGATCCGCATCGCCGATGTTCTCGCACAGGAGCGCCTTCTCTCCGTCGGCCACCAGAACCCAGGTGCCGTTGGTCAGCGGCGAGTGGTTGCGGCGTATCTGATCGACATGTGTCGGGGTCATGGATGGATCGGTCATGGGGTCTCCTTCGGCTCGCTGTCGGTTTTGTCGGATTTGCGGATGCGCGTCGCACCCGCAGGGCGTTCATGGGCGCGCTTTTCCTTGTCACGGGTAGCGATCTTGCGGGCCAGCGTTCCACCGGAGCGGCCCTGTTGCGCGACCTGCGTGTCGTCGCTCGGACTCTTCTCGGCTTCCTTCCGCCCGTATCGGGATCGTGCGCGCGCGGCCATGATATGCTCCGTCCCTGCAAGTCATATAGGAGGCAACGCCGGATCGCGCAGGGGCGTTCCAAAGAAAAACCCGCCGGGGGCGCCGGCGGGTTCGGGGATGTTCGCGGAGGTCGGGGGTCAGGCGCTGGCGAGACGGCTGGCCACGTTTTCCCAATCGACCAGATTGTCGAGGAAGTTGGTCAGATAGGCCGGGCGCTTGTTGCGGAAGTCGATGTAATAGGAATGTTCCCACACGTCGCAGCCCAGAAGCGCCGTCTGCCCGAAGCAAAGCGGGTTCACGCCGTTCTCGGTCTTGGTGACCTTCAGCGTACCATCGGTGTCGACCACCAGCCAGCACCAGCCGGAGCCGAACTGCCCTGCACCAGCGGCGCTGAATTCTTCCTTGAACTTGTCGACAGATCCGAAGGCATCGGTGATGCGGCTTTCCAACTCACCCGGCATCGAGGACTTGCCCGGACCCATCATTTCCCAGAACTGGTTGTGGTTCCACAACTGACTGATATTGTTGAAGATGCCACTTTGGGCCACCGCGTTAGCATCATAGGTTCCGGTGATGATCTCTTCCATCGACTTGTCGGCCCATTCGGTCCCGTCGATCAGCTTGTTGCCATTGTCGACATAGGCCTTGTGGTGGATGTCATGGTGATATTCCAGCGTCTCCTTCGACATGCCGTCATCGGCCAGCGCGTCGTGGGCGTAAGGAAGATCGGGAAGTTCGAATGCCATTGGTCAGGCCCCTCTTTGTTGGTGCAAGCGATTGAGTGACAGATGGAGGTCACAGGGTCGAAAGGTCAACCCCGGCGCGGTCAAGAGGTTCCGCAAAACGCGATTTTTCCGCAGCGCCGGCAGGGCCGTCTCCGCCCCCGCGCGCCGAAACTGGCAGGCGGTTCAGAAATACCCGACCTCGCCGCCGTCTCTGGCGGATACCGCAAGGCAGTCGAACACATAGCGCGCGACCGACCGGAAACAGATCAGCCGGATGCTGTCTTCGCCCGTCATCCAGAACGCCGCAGGCACCTGCGCCAGCCTTGTGCGGCGCATCTCTCCGGGCCCGAAGCTATCGGGATGAAGATCGACCGGGGCGAGCTTGGCGACGACCTCCCGTGCGCCTGAACCCTCAATCGCGAAAAACGCGCGGGCATCCGAGACGTTGACGGCTAAATAGTGAATATCTTTCAGTGCATTGCATAGCAATTTTACCATTGAATCCGCCCCGCCATGGGCACAGAGGATCAGCAATTCGTCAGGTGCCATCCAGGCGACCGCCCCCGTCTGCGTCTCGATGATCCGGCGCTGGTCCGGCACGGCGGTGCCGGTCGCGGCGCGAACCGCCGCAGCCGTTTCCGGCGCCGACAGGTCGGCCTTCAGCGTGACCATGCCCTGCAGACCCAGTTCGCGGATATCGACCAATCCTCCGGCCACCGCCCCGGGCAAGGCGCTCATCTCAGACATTCTGTTTCTCCCCCTCGGGATCATAGAAAACGGGGCTGACGATCCGTGCCTCGACGGTGGCGTCCCCGACCGTGTTAAAGCTCAGCACCTCGCCCATTCGCTCGGGCCCGTTCAGCACCAGCCCCATGGCGATCCCGTACCCGAGGGTCGGTGAGTGATAGGTTGACGTGACACGGCCCTGGGTGTTGCGTTGGCCGTTGGCGTTGTGTCCGGGCGCCAGCGCGTAGGAGCCATCCGGCAGAACCGACCCGTCCAGCGTTTGCAGCCCGACGAGTTTCCAGCGGGCGGGATCGGTCATGTGTGCGCGCGCCTGAGCCCGCTTGCCCAAATAATCCTCCTTCTTCCTGGAGATCGCCCAATCGAGCCCCAGATCCTGCGGGATCACGGTGCCATCGGTTTCGTCGCCGATCATGATGAAGCCCTTTTCGGCCCGCATCACGTGCAAGGCCTCCGTGCCGTAGGCGGTGGCGCCGAACTCCGCGCCGGCCTCGTGCAGCGCTTCCCAGAAGGCGCGCCCACGGCTTGCGGGGACCGCCACCTCGAAGGACAGCTCGCCGGAGAAGGAGATGCGGAACACCCGTGCATCGAAATCGCCGATCCGGCCCTCGGCCCAGCCCATGAACGGCAGCGCCTCGGCGCTCAGGTCAAGATCGCCTCCGAGCTTCTGCAGCACCTTGCGCGCATTGGGCCCGACCACGGCCACCTGCGCCCATTGTTCGGTGACATTGGCGGTGAAGACCTGCCAGTCCCACCATTCGCATTGCAGCCAATCCTCCATATGGGCGTGGATATGATCGGCCCCGCCGGTCGTCGTGTGAACAAGGAACATGTCCTCGTCCAGCCGCGCCACGACCCCGTCATCCATTAGGAACCCGTTTTCGTTGCACATCAGCCCGTAGCGGCAGCGCCCGGGTTTCAGGCTGCTCATCATGTTGGTGTAGAGCATATCCATGAAGCGGCCCGCATCGGGGCCCTTGACGAGGATCTTGCCCAGGGTCGAGGCATCGAGCAGCCCGAGGCTGTTGCGCGTCGCGGTGATCTCGCGGGCCACGGCCTCGGCCTGACTCTCCTGCCCGCGCGGAAAGCAATAGGGCCGCCGCCACTGGCCGACCGGTTCGAAGGCGGCGCCGTTGTCTTCATGCCAGTCATGGATCGGCGTGCGCCGGACCGGCTGAAAGATGTCGCCGCGCGCCTCGCCCGCGATGGCCCCCATCGAAATCGGCGTATAGGGCGGGCGGAATGTGGTTGTCCCGACCTGCGGAATCGGCGCATTCAGAGCATGAGAAAGAACCGCCAGACCGTTGATATTGCTGAGCTTGCCCTGATCAGTGGCCATGCCGAGCGTGGTGTAGCGCTTGGTGTGCTCGACGCTTTCATACCCCTCCCGCGCGGCCAGCTGAACATCGCTGACCTTCACGTCATTCTGGAAATCCAGCCACATCTTGGCCCGTTTCGCGATGCCCGCGCCCTGCGGCATCATCCAGACAGGCAGAAGCGGCATCTCCGACGGTTCTTCCACCCTTGCGTCGGGCAGGATTTCCCCGAGGGCGAAATCGCCATTCGCGGCACCGGTCACCGAGACGAAAGCCTCGCCATCGGCGCCGCGCGGCGGGCGGTCGGGATCGGGCCGGAAACAGGCGCGCGCCTCGTCCCAGACAAGTTTGCCGCCGCAATGAGACCATAGATGCACCACCGGCGACCACCCGCCCGACATGGCAACCACGTCGCAGGCGATCTCCTCTGTCGTCGCACCTTCACCCGCCTGCCGGCAGAGCGCGACCCCCGTGACCCGCTTGCCACCCCTCACGGCGGCAATACCGGTGCCGGTCGCGACCCGGATCCCGAGGGCCTTCGCCTGCATCGCCAGCTCCCCATCCGCCTGTGGCCGCGCATCGACGATGCAGGGCACCGACAGGCCCGCCTGATGCAGGATAATGGCCGTCCGGTAGGCATCGTCGTTATTGGTCACCACGACCGTGCGGTCGCCGGGCGAAACGCCGAAATTGACCACATAGTCCCGCACCGCGGCGGCCAGCATCACGCCCGGCACATCGTTGCCCGCAAAACTGAGCGGGCGTTCGATCGCCCCGGTCGCGGTGACGACATGACCGGCGCGGATGCGCCAGAGCCGGTGGCGCGGCGCGTCCGTTCCGGGCGTGTGATCGGACACATGTTCATAGGCCAGCACATAGCCGTGGTCATAGACGCCCGCCCCCATGCAGCGCGGACGCAAGGTGACATTAGACATGTTTCCAAGAGTTTGCAGTGTGGCGTTGACCCAGTCCTCCGCCATGGTTCCGTCTATGTCGCCGCCATCCACAGGCGCGCGGCCGCCCCAGGCCGCCGTCTGCTCGATGAGGAGAACGCGTTTGCCCTCCGCTCCGGCTTTCAGCGCCGCCTGCAATCCCGCGACGCCGCCACCGACAATCAGAACATCCACATGGACATAGAAATGCTCATAGCGATCCGCGTCGCGATCCTTCGGGGCCGCCCCCAAACCGGCGGAGTGACGGATGATCGGCTCGAACACGTGTTTCCAGAACGGACGGGGATGGATGAATGTCTTGTAGTAGAAGCCGGCGGGCAGGACCCGCGCCGCATAGCTGTTCAGCGCACCGATATCGAATTCGAGACTGGGCCAGTGGTTCTGGCTGCGGGCGGACAGCCCCGCGAACAGCTCGGTCGTGGTGGCGCGCTGATTTGGCTCGAAGCGCCCCGCCTCACCCAGATTGACCAACGCATTGGGCTCTTCCGGGCCGGATGCGACGATGCCGCGCGGACGGTGGTACTTGAAACTGCGCCCGACGAGCACTTGCCCGTTGGCCAGCAGCGCAGAGGCCAGAGTATCACCAAGAAAGCCCTGCAACCGTTTGCCGTTGAAGGAAAATTCGATCTGGGCGCCGCGATTGACGAGACGGCCTCCGGTGGCGAGACGGGTGCTCATGTCGGGCTCCAGTCCGGATGTCTGGCCGTGATCCGGGCGATGATTTCAGCGGGCGGTTCCGTGGTCTGCGCCGGATAGGTGCCATACACCTCCAATGTGGCGGTATCCCGCGCGGCGAGAAACCATTTTCCGCAGCCATAGGCGTGGCGCCAGCGCTCGAAATGCACCCCTTTGGGATTGGCGCGGTGGAAAAGATATCCTTCGAAATCAATATCTTCCGAGCCGGGGCCGAAGCGCTTCAGATGCGCCTCCCCGCCGGGGCTGAGTTCGGTTTCATCGGCGGTGAGGCCGCAGTTGGGACATGTCAGGATCAGCATGGCGACACCTCGGGACAGGGCAATTTGCAACGCGGCGTCACCCGGCCGGAGAGCCCGCGGGACAGGTCACGCAAAAGGCGGCCCCGGATGGAGCCGCCTGCGCAAAGATGGAGATCCGCCCTCGGGCGGGGGGTGTCAGCCTTCTTCGACGGTGCCTTCGACCGCACCGACACCGGGCACTTCGATTCTGACATCCGGCGTGTCGTCCCCGATGCCGCCACCGAAGACAACCCAGGCGATAACACCAAGCGCCACAACCACGCCGCCAAGAATGAACGCCAAGGCGCCGTTGCCGGAGTTGGAATTGCTGTTCGACTGGTCGGACATGTCTGTCTCTCCTCTGTGAAGTGGTTCAGCGGAGAAACGTGGAAGATGCGGTCCCGGTTCCCGGAAAACTTCTCGGGCACCATTTTGAGTGCACCCGGATCGCGGATCGGCGCGGGGTCGTGTCCGTTCGCCCCGGCCAGCACCCGGGCGGTGGCCGACTGGTTCGCGCGCTTCAGATACCCGGCCTTCAGTGTGTGGTTATTGCTGGTCGCCTTCTGTCGCGACTGCCGCGGGATCGGATGGCCGTTCGCCGCCCGCCTCGACGTCGAAGAAGATCGTGGCCAGCAAAACAAGGCCGATGATGCCCAGCACCACCAGAAGCGTTCCGAAGGCGCTGCCCGCGCTGTCCGGTATGGTGTAATCGTAGTTGGTGTTTCTCTGATCGTAGTCAGACATGACAGATCCTCCGTTTCTGTGGGGATCAGCGTCGCAATTGCGGGGGCAGGCTCAATCCACGACGGGGAACAGGCGGGATCTCGGCCAAAAAGGGCCGCTTCGAACCTATTCCATGGGCCGGAAGGTGCCGGGGGCGCGCAATTCCGCGTGGGATCGGGGAAGATCGCGGCGCATGCGTGATCGGTGGCCTTGCGGGTCAATGCGCCACCCCCGCCGCCACGCTTTCATCGACGAACCGGCCCTCGCGGAACCGTTCCAGACCGAAGGCCGCCGTCAGGGGCGAGTGACCTTTGGCCATCAGTTCGGCGAACCCCCAGCCGGAACCGGGGATCGCCTTGAACCCGCCGGTGCCCCATCCGCAATTGATGAAGCACCCCTCAAGCGGCGTTTTCGACAGGATCGGGCTGCGGTCGCCGGTCATGTCCACGATCCCGCCCCATTGGCGCAGCATCTTGAGGCGCGAGATCATCGGGAAGGTTTCGATCAGCGCGCGCACCGTTTCCTCGATATGGTGGAAACTGCCGCGCTGCGTGTAGTTGTTGTAGCCGTCCGCGCCGCCGCCGATCACCATTTCGCCCTTGTCGGACTGGCTCATGTAACCATGGACGGTGTTGGCCATCACGACCACGTCCATGCAAGGCTTGATCGGCTCGCTTACAAGGGCCTGAAGGGCGACGCTTTCCACCGGCAGACGGAAACCCGCCATCTCGGCCAGCACGCCCGAATGGCCGGCCACGACAATGCCCAGCTTGCCGGTCGCGATATCGCCCTTGGTGGTCCGCACGCCGGTGACCTTGCCGTTTGTCGATTGCACGCCCGTGACTTCGCATTGCTGGATGATGTCCATGCCCATGGCGGAGCAGGCCCGCGCATACCCCCAGGCAACCGCATCGTGGCGGGCGGTGCCGCCGCGGGGTTGCCAGAGCGCGCCCAGCACCGGATAGCGGGGACCGTCGATATTGATGATCGGACACAGCTCCCTCACCCGCTCGGGAGCGATGAACTCGGTTGCCACGCCCTGCAGCGCGTTGGCATGGGCCGTCCGCCGGTATCCGCGCACTTCGTGCTCGGTCTGGGCCAGCATCATGACGCCGCGGGGGCTGAACATCACGTTGTAGTTCAGATCCTGCGACATGGTTTCGTAAAGGCTGCGGGATTTTTCATAGATCGCCGCCGACGGGTCCTGAAGATAATTGGAGCGGATGATGGTCGTGTTCCGCCCCGTATTGCCGCCGCCGAGCCAGCCCTTTTCGATCACCGCGAGATTTGTAATGCCGTGGTTCTTGCCCAGGTAATAAGCCGTGGCCAGACCGTGCCCCCCTGCCCCGACGATCACGGCGTCATAGCGGGCTTTCGGCGACGGCGACGCCCAGGCCCGTTCCCACCCCAGATGGTGGCGCGCAGCCTCTCGGACGATGGCAAAGGCGGAATAGCGGCGCATGGTCGGATCATCCCTTGGAACTGGCATTGGTGTGCGGGAACCGACGGGATCAGAGGATACCCCGCGCGGCATTTCAAGGCCGGATTGCGACAGGTCGGCAGATTGGTCCTGTCGCAGCCTGCGGCGGATTGTATCTTTTGTGTCGGCGCGTCAGGGCATAGATGATACGGGACGGCGTTTGAGAGGGCGAGACGCATAATGGGCTTTTGGATTGTCGCAGGCGCGGCTTCGATATTTGTGGCGCTGGCGATCTGGGCCGGATTTCTCCGGCCACGCGGCAGCGACATGCCGGCGGCGGCATATGATCTGCAGGTCTATCGCGATCAGTTGAAGGAACTGGAGCGCGATGTGGCGCGCGGGGTGTTGTCCGAGGCGGATGCCACCCGCGTCAAGGCGGAGGTCGCCCGCCGGGTGCTGGAGGCCGACCGCGCTCTGCAGGCCAGTTCAGGAGGAACCGCGGCCACACGCGGCGGCCCGCTTGTTCTGGGTCTTGGGCTTGTGGCGACGATTGCCGGCGCATTCGCCGTCTACTGGCAGATCGGCGCGCCGGGCTATCCGGACCTGCCGCTTCAGACACGGGTCGAACTGGTGGAAGAGGCCCGCGCGAGCCGCCCCGATCAGACCGAGGCCGAAACCGACGTGACCGTTCGCCCGCGGATCGAGCCCGATCCGGAGCGCGAGGCTCTGGTGGTGCAGTTGCGCACGGTGATGGAACGCCGGCCCGATGACACGCAAGGTCTGGCGCTTCTGGCGCAGAACGAGGCCGCGTTGGGCAATTTCCGTGCCGCACGTCTGGCCCAGGGACGGTTGATCGACCTTCTGGGGGCCGAAGCGACGGCCGCCCATTACGTGGATCTGGCCGAGATGATGGTTCTGGCCGCGGGCGGCTATGTCTCGCCCGAAGCGGAGGCAGCGCTCATCGCCGCGCTGGAGATCGAGCCCGGAAACGGCACCGCGCGCTATTACGCGGGGCTGATGTATGCGCAGCAGGGCCGGCCCGATCTGGCCTATCCGATCTGGCGCAACCTGCTGGCCGAAAGCACGCCGGATGCGCCATGGCTCGAACCTATCCGCCTTCAGATTGAGGAGGTGGCGTTTCTGGCGGGCGATCCGATCACGCTGGCCGAACTGCCTCAGCCCAGTACCAGCCCCCGGCCCGGCCCCACCGCAGAACAGATCGAGGCGGCGGGAGATATGGCGCCGGAGGATCGCATGGCCATGATCGAAGGGATGGTGAGCGGTCTGGCCGAACGCCTGTCGACCGAAGGCGGCCCGCCGGAGGATTGGGCCCGGCTGATCGGGGCCTTCGTGGTCCTGGGCCGGGTGGAGGATGCGCAGGCAATCTATGACGAGGCCCTTGAACTCTTCGCGGGCCAGCCCGAGGCGCTGGCCGTGCTCAGGCCTGCGGGCGCGACCCTTGAAAGTGCGCTGGAGTGATCTTTGACGACATCGGGGCTTTCGCCGAAACGCTGCCGCGGAACCGCGCCCTGATGGGGCTTGATTTCGGGACCAAGACCATCGGCGTGGCGGTAAGCGACCGCTCGCTGAGCGTTGCGACACCACTGGAGACGGTCAAGCGGTCGAAATTCACGGTGGATGCCGGCCGTCTGGTCGAGTTGATCGCCGCGCGGGAGATCTGCGGGTTGGTACTTGGCCTGCCGCGCAACATGGATGGATCGGAGGGGCCGCGCGCCCAATCGACCCGGGCCTTCGCGCGCAACCTGTCCCGCATGCAAGGCCTCGAAGATCTTCCGATCAGCTTCTGGGACGAGCGGCTGAGCACCGTTGCCGCCGAACGCGCCCTGCTGGAGGCGGATACGACCCGAAAACGTCGCGCGGAGGTCATTGATCATGTGGCCGCAGGCTATATCTTGCAAGGGGCGCTGGACCGGCTGCGCCATATCAGAGGCATTTCATGACCGACGACGATCAGAATGCACGCGCCTCCGGGCCGGAGGTCTGGAAGCGCGACGAGATCGAGAGCCCCTGCATCAAGATTTGCGTGGTGCATCCCGAGACGCGGCTCTGTACCGGCTGCAACCGGTCGATCGAGGAAATCACCAACTGGTCCAGGATGGCCCCGGATGCGCGCGCCCGGATCATGGCTGAACTTCCCACGCGCGCGCCGTTGCTGAAGAAACGCCGGGGCGGGCGCGCGGCGCGTCTGGCAAAATAGGGTCGGCCCGGATCGCGTGGGGCGTTACCGCGGCCTGTCCTGCGGGCGCGCTTCCCGGTCGATCCTAGGGCTGCATCAGCCAGTCCCGGACCCCACCGCGCAATTCCGGGCGGAAGTAGAGGATCGCCCGCCGATCGTCGGGCGGGCTTTGGGCGCGCCAGGGTGCCACGCCATGGAGCGTCAGACGGTGCAACAGGATCGCCTGTCCAGGACTCACGGAAACCTCCACCCGGGCGCAACGCTCGAAACAGGCTTTGCGCGCGGCATGATAGGCCTCGGTCACATCGACATTCGCCCAGCTTGCAGGGGGACGCCCGGCCAGCGCCTTTGTCATCGCGGTGCGCATCAGCTCATGACTGCCCTCCCACACCACTAGCGGCGCCTTCTCCGCCGGGCAGGCGGTGAGTGGCAGGCCCAGAATGTATCCATGGGGCTCGCGGATCATCCGACGGCGGCTCTCCCCGACCGGCAGGAGCCCGTCCAGATGGGCCGCATCGCGCCGCCTGCGATAGTGATGCCGGGCCTCGCTCTCGCCAGGGTCCCGGCCCGGATAGCCAGGATAGGTGACCGAGACCTGGCCCCGATGGAGCGGCAGCGGCCCCGCGATACGCTCCGCCTCCGCACGGGCGGCGCAGCGGAGCGGACCCGAACCCGCAAGCCCGCCATCGGCATTGTTGCCCAGCACATCGACACCTGCGAACCATGTTCCGCCATGACGCAGCCATCTGGATGTGAGAGACGGATCCTCGGCGCAGGCAAGCGCGTGGGGCGCCACCGCCGCCAGCCAACGGTCAAGCGCGGGTTCAGGCGCGAAAACCTGCCATCCCCGCCGCAGCCAGCTCACCAGCCGAACGCCTTCCGCAGCATGTTCAGCGCCATGACCATGATGAAGACGGCAAAGATGCGCCTGAGCGGTTTGGGGTCAAGCGCATGGGCCATCCTCACGCCCCAGGGCGCCGTGATCAGGGTCATCGCGACGACGATCAGAAAGGCCACCAGATTGACCGAGCCAAGGGTAAGGGGCGGCCTGCCCGCCGGATCGCCCTGCACGAACAGAAAGCCCAGAACGGAGGGCACAGCTATGACCATGCCGAAGCCCGCCGCCGTTGCGACGGCGCGATGGATCGGCGTGTTGTAAAGGCTCATCAGCGGGACGCCGAAGCTGCCCCCTCCGATCCCCATCAGCACGGACAGAAACCCGAGCACCGGCGATAGTGCGGCCCGCCCGACCCCTGTCGGCATTGCGTCGCCAAGCCGCCAGTCCGGGCGACCGAACCCGAAGTAAAGCCCTACGATCACCCCAAGCCCGCCGAAGATGGCCATCAGCACCTCGCTGCGCAGCCCGCTTGCGGCGACCACCCCCAAACCCGCCCCGATGGCAATGCCCGGAGCCCAGGACCGCAGGATGTCCCAGTCCACCGCGCCCTTCTTGTGATGCGATGACAGCGAGCGGGCCGAGGTGACGACGATCGTCGCCAGCGATGTCGCCAGACAGATCTGCATCAGATCTGCCGTGTCATAGCCCAGATAGGAAAAGGCGAAGAAGAAGGCGGGCACAAGAATGATGCCGCCACCCACGCCCAGAAGCCCTGCCACGACACCGGCAAATGCGCCGATCACCAGAACCAAAGCGCCCATCGTCATCAGATCGCCGATATCCGGCATGTCCGTTCCCCCTGCTCCGCGTCGCATGGGGACTTATCCCCCTCACCGGGTATTGCCAAGACACCCGCGTCTTCGGGCGCCGCCGGTCTTCAGGCGTGCGGAAATCCCGGCACCTGAGCATGGCGATGGCGGGCCCGCGCAGTCCGTGAGGTTTTCAGGCCGCGCGCAGACGGACCTCGTCCAGCGCCGCCTGAACGACCTCGGGCCCGGCGCCGGGTTTATGTGCGTTTTCGGAGATCGCGCGCTTCCACCCCCGGGCCCCCGGGCGCCCCTGAAAGAGGCCAAGCATGTGGCGCGTGACCTGCGCCAGCTTGCCACCCGCGCTCAGATGCCGCTCGATATAAGGCAGCATCAGATGCACGATCTCCTCGGCGCTTCGCGGCGCGCGTGTCTCGCCGAAGATGACCTGATCTGCGGGCAGAAGCAGGCTGGACGGGTCGTGATAGGCTGCCCGGCCGACCATAACGCCATCCATTCCCGCGGCCAGATGCGTCTGCGCCTGTTCCAGCGAGGTGATGCCGCCATTGACCGACAGGTGTAAAGCCGGGAAGTCGCGTTTCATGCGATGCACGAGCGGATAGTCCAGCGGCGGAACGTCCCGGTTCTGCTTGGGGCTCAGACCCTGCAACCATGCTTTCCGGGCATGGATCGCAAACCGGGTCACGCCGGCTTCCCGCACGGTCTCCAGAAAGGCGGGCAAGACCTCCTCCGGCCGCTGCTCATCCACCCCGATGCGGCATTTGACTGTCACCTCCACCGGGCTGGCCGCGATCATCGCCGCCACGCAATCGGCCACGAGGCCCGGGCGCTCCATCAACACCGCACCGAAGCACCCCGATTGCACCCGGTCCGACGGGCAGCCGATATTGAGGTTGATCTCGTCATATCCGTAACCGGCCGCGATCCGCGCCGCCTCCGCCAGTTCGCGCGGGTCCGACCCGCCCAGTTGCAGCGCCACGGGATGCTCCGCCGGGTCGAACCCGAGCAGGCGGTCACGATCGCCATGGATCACGGCAGGCGCCGTCACCATCTCGGTATAGAGCAACACATGCCGCGACATGAGCCGATGCAGATAACGGCAATGCCGGTCGGTCCAGTCCATCATGGGGGCACAGGATAATCTAGCGTGTAGATTTATTTGCATTTTTCCAAGCATCTTCAAACTGTTGGCGGCGGATGTGTCTCACGCTGGAATACGCCCCGATATCCCCGAATTTACCCCTCTTTGGGCGACTCATTGCACACATGAGCCGCAAGACGAAAATGGCCTCCATCACCAAGCTCCCCTCCGGTGCATACCGGGTCCAGATCAGACGAAAGGGCCGCTACGCGAGCGAGACGTTCCTCCGCCGCGACGACGCCCATCGTTGGGCCCTGCCCGAGCGGCGAGCCCTGCGTCGATCAGGGGCTGGCGCCAAACAAGTCGTCCGTTTCCCGCCTCCAGACCTTTGGCGACCTCATCGATCTTCATATAGCCGATATGTGCGAGGTAGGGAAACCGCCGCGTCGCGAGCCAAGGCCGCCACGCTCACGACGCTCAAGCGCGATCTGGTCAAGGAGAAGATCGGGCACCTCGACCGGCAGAAGCTGATCGACTATGGCAAGATGCGTGCGGAGTAAAGTGCGGGCCCGGTCAGTCTCGGGATCGACATCGGCGTGATCAAGATGATCATCACCCACGCGGCCGGGGTCCATGGTCTCGACATATAGACCGAGCCTGTCGACCTGGCGCGTGTCGTGCTGAAACGGCTTGGGAGACGTCATTGATTTCGTTACATCTATGAGATGCTGAAGAGATTTAGAAATAGCAGCGAAGACCAAATCCAACAGCAGATCCGTGCGGTGATCGAGGGGCACGGCGCTGAACTGCACGAGAAGGTGCGTGTCGCCGATATCGTGGACATCGACAAACTCGACCGGCGCGAATTGGGCACCTATGCGTTGCAGGCGCATTTCGACTTTCCGATAACGGACGAGGATCAGCACGCGGTCGTCGCAATCGAATTCGACGGGCCGGGGCACGACCCGTCAAACGACGCGAAGAAGAATTCGATCTGCCAACAGGCCAACCTGCCGCTGTTCCGTATCTACGGTTTTCAAGAGGTGCGCGAGATCAACGCCATGACCCTGACGCGCTATCTCGTCGAACTGGTTTTTCACGCTCGCGTTTTCCAGCAGTGGAAAGAAGACGGTCAGATGGATCCGACCGAACCGTTCATGCTCAGCGCATTCATCAAGGACGACGCAAAGCACATCTTCGACAGCGAATTCGATTTCATTGCGAACGCGAACGGGAAGCTGACCCGCGCGCTCCAGAAGCACAGTCTTGCCGACGACGAACTTCCGCACCTGAGCATAGACCGGTTATCGGTTCGTTCTCCCGACGACGATTTGCGTGCGTTTGTCGCAATAAACTCGACAAAAGGACCGATCATGGGGAAATCGAGCGTTCGGATCAGCTTGCCGTCGCCAGGCTTCCTTGCTGATGTGAGCAGCATTCCAATGGAAATCGCGGAATTCGCCGTAGGCATGGCATCTGACGATCTCCTTGAGAATATTCGCCTCATTGGGATTGGCGCGGGCCATGTTGTGACACCGACGGATGAGTTGCTGACCGAAATCACTGAACTTGCGAAGCAAGATTATTCGTTTGCGGGTGGAGGAGGCTCTAGTCGCGCGGATGTCGATCTCCTTGCGTCTTTTGCAGCGGGTCGAGGCGGCAAGCTGTTCTAAGCAACGGTAGCGATCCGGGTCGAGGCGCATCGCGACAACCCGGAGAAGCTGGGGCTGGTCCTGCCCGGCGCGGATGAACCCATCGCACCGACCCATTGGTCCTTCGGCCAGCTCTCCAGCCTGGTCGGCGCACCTGCCGCCTATCTGCGGCAGCTGCCCGCCCCTCTGGCGGGCATTAACCTGCAATACGGGCTGACGAACCACCGGGCCGAGCAGATCAATACCATGGAAGTCGCGAATGGCCGCACGGAATTGCGCGCCGTGACCGGCCCCGACTATGGCCGCATCTACGACCACGAACTGGTCTCCGCTGTCCAGCGCATCGCGGGCAACGGCACCGGCGACACGCGGCTCGGAAGGTGCCGGGCGTGCTCGACTGCATGATCCGTCGCTCAACCAGAGCCTTGCTTTCTTCGGTTGGTTCCCTGGCACCTTCTCCACCGCGCCCGACGCCCGATCCGTCCGGCTGATCCGGTTGCCGCGCGCGTCATAGGCGCAGGTGTAGGTGTCGTCGGAGAGGAGCGACCGATAACGCTAATCGACTAGTCTCGGGTCATTGGCTGTGTACTCGTAAATGCTCGAAAGGCGAAGACGTCGAAGGTTCGCCACTCTAAATCAAAGTTAGGCCGGCTTCGGACATTTGAGTTCAACGGGTAAATCATCAAGCGGTTCTTCCAAGACTGGAAGCTGATAAAAATCAAGGTCGCGAGACTTCTTCGGTGAGAGCTTTTCAAAGAGGTCTCTGGTTACAACAAGTGTTCCGGCGCCGCCTTCGAGAATCCTTACACCTGCTGGCGGGGCCGGACATAGGTAGTGGGGAGCTTCTCCATGATACATGATGGCTCCGCATGTGTCACAACACCGATAGCCGGTAACGGTTTTCCCTTTGTGAACGCGCTTTCTTCCCCGAAGTATGATCCGGTTCTTCCCTCTGAAGGTCACCCAGTCCTTCAATAGATCCCCATCACAATTGCGCAGCTCTCCGAGGTAGAGGTATTCGCGTATCACGTCCTGCCCCATGCGCTCGAGAAAGTCCCTGCGTGCGAAGGCAACCTCCAAAAAAAGGTCAGAATCCATATAGGGAAGTTCCGGAGAACGTGAGTCGATCTGAAAATCAATCGATGTCACGTCCGGCCTGGGCAACCGGCACGTTCTGCACATCCACGGATGATAGTCATTGCGGTTCAAACCAGTCGAGAAGTGTGTCCCACTCATGTAGATCAGAAAATAGTCGGTTTTCTCATTCATGGTATTCGACTGAACGCCCCGTTTCTGATCGCCTGCCTGACCGCATTGTGCAACTGTGTCACCCCCAAGTTCTGCCTGTCAAACTGCCTCTACGTCCTCTGCAGAACCTGCAATGCATACGCTGGCCGGTGCTGTCGTAGTCATACTCCGCCGCCACCGCCCCGGTCGAGACCGACACCGCGAGGATCATCGAGCCCAGGCGGTTGCGGAACAGCTCCAGCGCCGTGCCGGTCCCGCCCGTAGTGGTGCCTGCGTAGCGCTCGTAGGCCAGCGGCTCATCCACCTCCGGCCCATGCAGCCAGCGCCGCACCAGCGTGTCGTCCTGGAAATCGAGCAGGACGTCGTTGGCGATGGAGGAATAGGGACTCCACGGGTCGTAAACGAAGCTTTCCGTCACGCCGTCCACGGTCACCGCGATCCGGCGGTCGAGCGCGTCATAGGCGTAGGAGATGACCGAGACCCCGTCGGTCCAGCCGATCAGGCGGTTCTGCGAATCGTAGGTATAGGTCTCGACCGCACCCGTCGCCCGGTCCGTCCGGCTGATCCGGTTGCCGCGATCGTCATAGGCGTAGGTGTAGCTGTCGTCCGAGAGGAGCGACCGATAACGCTAATCGACTAGTCTCGGGTCATTGGCTGTGTACTCGTAAATGCTCGAAAGGCGAAGACGTCGAAGGTTCGCCACTCTAAATCAAAGTTAGTCCGGCTTCGGACATTTGAGTTCAACAGGCAAATCATCAAGCGGTTCTTCCAAGACTGGAAGCTGATAAAAATCAAGGTCGCGAGACTTCTTCGGTGAGAGCTTTTCAAAGAGGTCTCTGGTCACAACAAGTGTTCCGGCGCCGCCTTCGAGAATCCTTACACCTGCTGGCGGGGCCGGACATAGGTAGTGGGGAGCTTCTCCATGATACATGATGGCTCCGCATGTGTCACAACACCGATAGCCGGTAACGGTTTTCCCTTTGTGAACGCGCTTTCTTCCCCGAAGCAAGATGCGGTTCTTCCCTCTGAAGGTCACCCAGTCCTCCAATAGATCCCCATCACAATTGCGCAGCTCTCCGAGGTAGAGGTATTCGCGTATCACGTCCTGCCCCATGCGCTCGAGAAAGTCCCTGCGTGCGAAGGCAACCTCCATATAGATATCGGCATCCATGTAGGGAAGTTCCGGAGAACGTGAGTCGATCTGAAAATCAATCGATGTCACGTCCGGTCTGGGCAACCGGCACGTTCTGCACATCCACGGATGATAGTCATTGCGGTTCACACCGGTCGAGCCGTGCGTCCCGCTGAGATAAACTAGAAAATAGTCGGTTTTCTCATTCATGGTATTCGACTGAACGCCCCGTTTCTGATCGCCTGTCTGACCGCATTGTGCAACTGTGTCACCCCCCAAGTTCTGCCTGTCAAACTGCCTCTACGTCCGCTGCAAAACCTGCAATGCATACGCTGGCCGAAGCTGTCGTAGTCGTACTCCGCGGCCACAGCGCCGGTCGAGACCGACACCGCGAGGATCACCGAGCCCAGGCGGTTGCGGAACAGTTCCAGCGGCGTGCCGGTCCCGCCCGCCGTCGTCCCGGCATAGCGCTCATAGGCCAGAGGTTCGTCCACCTCGGGCCCGTGCAGCCAGCGCCGCACCAACGCGCCGTCCTCGAAGTCGAGAAGCACGTCGTTGGCGATGGAGGAATAGGGGTCGGCGGGGACGGCCTGCTCAGCTGCTTCGTGGCGCCGTGACACGCCCGCCCAAGCAACGTGTTTACGACGAGGGCGCCACCGTCGGTGACCGAGCTTCCCCACGCGCGATCATACCTTCGGCGTATTCGATCGCCCGAGCAATGGTGTCGGTGTTTATATGCAGTCGGTTTGGGTGAATGTGCCCACCATGGCCGAATTCCTCGAGATGTCCGGCGGCATAGCGATCCTGATAGTGTCGCAGCTGGTCGATATCCCCACACAGTGCTCGGGCCGCAAGGTGAGCGGGACCGTATTCATCAAATGTGAGATGCAGAGGGCGCACCCGATAGGCTTGTAATTGCGCGTCCAGGTCCTGCACCTTGGCCCAGGCGATCGCCTGCTCTGCGGCCGCCTCCACCATATCGGGCGTCACCGGCTGCCCTTTCGTACGATTATACTTGTTGTGCCGAAGCATGGTCTCATACGGCGATTTCCGAGTTGAAATTTTTTTAACCGCATCGCTAAACCACGAGACCTGAAGATTGTTCTGGGTCTCAAGAACTTGAGGAATCGTCGGTCCATAGTTCCGCAACTTCCAAAGCGTTATTACAGTCCGGTCTTCTAGCTCCCGCAATGAGAAACGATCATAGTCCAAACCGTTTTTCCAACCCAAATCCTTGAACTTTTTGGCAACCTCGGCGGTGTTCATCGGCTTAACGCCCTCCAAAGCGGATGGTCCCGACCTGAATGGGGCCCGATGGAATACCCACATCCAAACCTGGGAACTCGCCAGCATTCTGGCCGACAGGTCTGGCCGTTCCAGCCCGGATCTCAGGGAAGATGTCCCGTTGATTGCGTGTCAACCGCCCCGCACCTGTTTTGATCTCAATGGCCCGGACAACACCAGACGGGGTTCTATACACCAAGTCAAGACGGGTCGCCCGACCGCCAGCCCCACGGAATGTCACCTCAGTTGCAACTTGGAATCCGCGACGCATCAGTCGATCTGCAATTGAGTCTCGGAACGCGTTGTGGGCTGCACGCGCCTCCTGCAGTGCTTCACCAGCCGCGCGGCCTCCAGCGCTTCCCGCCACGCATCCAGCGGCATCTGCAGCGGCGGCTCCGGCATTGCCCGTCGCCGCATTGGCAACTGCGGACGCACAAGGGGCAACCCGATCCGCCGCAGCAATCGTCGGTCCAGCGGAGATAAGCGCGTTCCGAATGCCATTTGCGAGCCCGAGTACGCCCCGACTTATGTTGCCAACAGCACTGCGCGCCATTTGCGCCGATTGACGGGCGAGGTTGCCATATTGGCCCGAAGCCTCACCACTCGGATCCGTCCAATTGTACGGATCATTCTCCACATAGGCGTAGAGGTTCAGGTCGCCCGACGCGAAGCCGATGGGATCGCGCTGCAGGAACTGGCCGGTCAGCGGGTCATAGGCCCGCGCGCGGTAGTGGATCAGCCCGGTCAGCGCGTCGTGTTCGCGGGCGGTGAAGCCGTAGCGGACCTCCTCCGTGCCCTGCACGAGCGTCCGCTGCCCGAAGCTGTCGTGATATCAGCCTGCGAGGATCACTCTGATGGCCTTGGATTCCGAAAGCAGCTTGCCTCGACAAGCACTGTCACGTGTCTGAAAGACGCTCTCGGGCCGCAGCGAGGCACCATTCCAGGTCATCAAGACCAAGATATATGTCATGGTCCACGAGTTGAGCATCCTTTAGCAGAAGCACACGTAGGTTATCGCTACCCAACTCCTGATCCACTCGAAGTAATGGGTTGTTGCTTTGCCATATCTCAACGGCCAATTCCTCAAGGTCGTGTGCGCTGACCCGCACAACCTCGAGCTCGCCCCTCACCCATTTTGCATTGCGCGCCATTGGAGAGCTCAATCCAAGAAACCGCTGAGTCGGCCATTCCGCATGAATCGTGCGCCTTGACCGGTAGGCCCTCTCACAACAACGCTTCCATTCGGCTGGATGGAAAACCTAGACAGAGGGTTGTTCAAGATACTCTCCACGAAATCTGCAGCATCACGACTGATCTGTGTGTTATTCCCACGCAGCGGCGGAAACGTCCCACTACCACGTTGCCCACCTGCGTGTTTTGTCAACGCACGTCCTGCTTGTGTCAATCCTCCGCGCAATGGCTGGTTCGCGGCGCGCATCAAATCGTCGACAGAGGCACCGAAGTTTCGCAAAGCCTGCTGCCATGTTGCAGATACCGCGGTCTGTTGCGTGGCTTGCGACATCAGCGCACGCGGGGCGGTGGTCGACCGCTGTGTCGCGAACATCGAATTCAGTCGCGAAAACAGGCCCCGGCTGATGATTCCGACGGGCCCTTGCGCCATCGCAGGCGTCCGACCGGCATGGGCAGCATAGCTGGAGGATGGGGTGAGGCCGCTCGGATCGAGATAATTGTACGGGTTGCCCTCGACGTATCCGTAAAGATTCAGTGTTCCGCTGGCAAAACCCACTGCGTCGCGCTGCAGGAATTGCCCGGTCAGCGGATCGTAAGCCCGCGCGCGGTAGTGGATCAGTCCCGTCAGCGCATCGTGCTCGCGGGAGGTGAAGCCGTAGCAGACCTCCTCCGTGCCCTGCACAAGCAGCCGCTGGCCGAAGCTGTCGTAGTCGTACTCGGCGGCCACGGCCCCGGTCGCGACCGAGACCGCAAGGATCACCGAGCCCAGGCGGTTGCGGAACAGCTCCAGCGCCGTGCCGCTCCCGCCCGCCGTGGTCCCGGCATAGCGCTCGTAGGCCAGTGGCTCGTCCACCTCCGGCCCGTGCAGCCAGCGCCGCACCAGCGCGCCGTCCTCGAAATCGAGCAGCACGTCGTTGGCGATGGAGGAATACGGGCTCCAGGGGTCGTAAACGAAGCTCTCCGTCACGCCGTCAACGGTCACCCCGATCCGGCGGTCGAGCGCGTCATAGGCGTAGGAGATCACCGAGACCCCGTCGGTCCAGCCGATCAGGCGGTTCTGCGAATCGTAGGTACAGGTCTCGACCGCGCCCGTCACCCGATCCGTCCGGCTGATCCGGTTGCCGCGCGCGTCATAGGCGTAGGTGTAGGTGTCGTCGGAGAGGAGCTGGTTGTGCGGATTGGTGGCGTAGAGAAATCAATAGGGGTCGAATTCTAAACCACTCTATCTGGTTTTTGACCAAATTTACGCTCATGAAACCGTTCTACTAGCTCCAAAAATAGATCCAGTGCCATATCATCTGAAGTCGCTTCAGAGACTAGGGTCAGGACCCATTGATTTTTGGGTGGCGGCATGATTCACGGTTCAAAAAACGAGCGGTGAACATGTCTGATCTTTTCTGGCTAACAGACGCGCA
The DNA here is from genome assembly GCF_003688285.1 of Rhodophyticola porphyridii. Lineage (GTDB taxonomy): Bacteria > Pseudomonadota > Alphaproteobacteria > Rhodobacterales > Rhodobacteraceae > Rhodophyticola > Rhodophyticola porphyridii. The sequence continues at coordinate 23 of NZ_RCNT01000007.1, read as the reverse complement.
GATGGCGCGTCTTGAGCCCTTCT
>NZ_RCNT01000006.1 GCF_003688285.1 Rhodophyticola porphyridii | reverse complement strand
CTTGCGCTCCTTCAAATCGCCCAATTAGTTTGCTCTCAACCCCTTGTTTTTCCACAGAATCGGCTCCAAGCAGACCTTCACTGCGGTCGCGAGCGCACCTCGGCGGTACGGAGCGCGGGTGAAGGTCCGGTTGGCGGACGAAGCGCACTTTCCCGCCTTGACTAGCAAAGTCCGCTTCCCTTCGCCTGGAGATCCATTTTTCTGCCATCTTGAGAGTGCTATACGGCGAGGATACTCTGGTTCTTGAGGTTGATGTGAGACCTGCCAATTGTGATATCGGATACGCAGAAGCGCTTCTTTCCACCTACGCGTCAGGCTGGGCACACAAGACAGTTCAAGCCATAAAGTCTTCAGGAACTGACAACGCACTTTTCCTGCTTGATGACGATTGTGTCCTAAGGATTCCCATAAGGCCGTCGGCAGTGGAACTCTTGACGAAGGAGCTCGTGTGGCTCCCAAGTTTTGCAGGGCTGCCGCTCGAAGTTCCGAAGGTTCTTTTTCACAGCCAAACGAAATCCCAACTCGGTTTCGACTTTGGAATACTCACTTGGCTCGAAGGCTCCGTCGCATCAGAAGATAGGATTGATGACCCAATTGCGGCAGCAGGAGCCTTGGGGAGTTTCCTGTGCAAGTTGCATCAAAAACCTATCAAAAATGCGCCCCACGCTGGGCCGGGAAACAACAATCGCGGCATTGATTTAGCTGAGCTGACAGAAAAAACCCTGTCGAGCATCGAAGTGCTTGCGGATGAGATTCATGCAGATGAAGCGCGCGATCTTTGGCAGCATGCCTGCTCAATGCCCTTCCGAGGTCGGCCTGTCTGGACCCATGGAGATTTGAAAGCGGACAACATGCTTGCGCAGGATGGCCAGTTGGCCGCAGTTATAGACTGGGGCCTCTCAGCAGTTGGCGATCCCGCGGTCGACATCGCAGCCGCGTGGACCTGGGTTTCGCCCGAAGCGCGCGCCGTGTTTCAATCCGCTTCCGGTGCAGACGACGCCTCTTGGAAAAGAGCGCAAGGCTGGGCTCTTTATTGCGCAACCATTGCTTTGAGCTTTTTCCGCGGCCGGTCCCATGAAGTGCTCTGCAATCAATCGAGGCGAACGCTTCAGATGCTGGGCTTACGGCGAAGCTGACATTGGTGCGCCTTGCAGCATCCGCCACTTTGGGCTCAAAACCGACCCTCACCGCGATTTGCATGAAGGGCAGCCTTGCCGGTTTTCTCAAGTCCGGGTCAGTTTTGCCCCCAAGGTCAGAGTTATCTGACAGTCGACGGGCACGCGCTTGACACGCATCAAGGTCCGACCTCCGCGATCTTGTCACGCTCCAGTCCAGGAAAAGGAGATCCCGCGATGACCACACCGAACTTCAGCAGCAGGCTCGAAACCCCGAACCTTCTGGTGATCGAAACCCATGGCGCGCTCGATGCCGTCGGTATGGAGGTGGCGCTCAGCATGCTGGTCGCGGAAATGGAGGGGATGCACCATGGCGGCGTTCTGATCCGCGCCGAAGGGGTGGAATGGCCCAGCCTGGGCGCGATCGGCGTCGAGCTGCGCCATTGGGTGCAACTCATGGCCATGGTGGAGAAGGTCGACAAGGTCGCCCTTCTGACCGACCGGTCATGGGTCAAGACCCTTGCGGGCATCGAAAGTGCTCTGATCCCCAATCTGGTGATCAAAAGCTTCCCGCCGGATGCTGAGGCGGAGGCCCGCGACTGGCTGGCGGCCCCGCTGAGCGTGGATGCGACCGCAAGCTGATCGCAGAACGAGCCAACCGCTGCCTCACCCCGAACAGGGTGCGCACCCGTGCTAGTGGGAGGGTTTTGGCGTCTCCTGCGCCGAATTGGCCGTCTTGGGCGGGTTCGGAACCGGCGTGCCCGGCAAAACCGGGGCCACCCGCCCCGTCCGCACCCCGCCATCGGCCTCCAGCGCCGCCTGCACGCTCTTGTCGTCAGGGGACTGCCCGGACGCGTCCCTGGCGGCGGCGTCGGTGCCGGCGGTTCTGCCCTCCTCGCCTTCGGGAGGCATGTCGGCGGATGTGGTCTCCTCAGGGGTCGGGGCGGCATCCGCCGTCGCCTTCTCTCCGGGTGCGGGCAGGGCCAGAGCCTCATCCGGGAAGTGCTCGGGCGGTTCGGGCAGAATGTGGCCGCTTGCCGGGTCGATGGTGACCCGGGGCTTGTCGGGCAGCGCGTCGATCGCCTCGTTCAGTTCGGTCACGAGACGAACGAAGCTCTCCCGCTGTGTCTCGATCTTCACTTCAGGCTTCTTACGGCCTCCAAAAAGAAATTTCAGCATCTCTCCCCCTGAATTGCAGCGCGTCACCGGTTCCCAGACTAGCGGGCCGTGCGATGATCCCAAAGCCAAATTCGCGCTTCTGCGACGATCGGCGGGGACAGGCTTGGATTATGCCGTGAAACCGGGCACATCTGGGGGGCCCGACGGAAAAGGACTCCCCGAGATGAAGATCGCGACATTCAACATCAACGGCATCAAGGCCCGCGCGGCCGCCCTGCCCGACTGGCTGGACGAGGCCAGACCCGATGTGGCGCTGTTGCAGGAGATCAAGACAGTCGACGAAGGCTTCCCCCGCGAGATGTTCGAGGAGCGCGGCTACAATGTGGAAACCCACGGGCAGAAGGGCTTCAACGGGGTTGCGATCCTGTCGAAACTGCCTCTGGAGGATGTCTCCCGCGGCCTGCCCGGCGATGACGATGACACACAGGCCCGGTGGATCGAGGCAACCGTGATCGGCGAGACCGCGGCGGTTCGGGTCTGTGGGCTGTATCTGCCCAATGGCAATCCCGCGCCGGGGCCTAAATACGATTACAAACTTGCCTGGATGGCGCGGATGGAGGCCCATGCCCGCGCCCTGCTGGCGACCGAGATGGCCGTGGTTCTGGCGGGCGATTACAATGTCATTCCCCAGGACGAAGACGCCGCGCGCCCGGAGGTCTGGCAAGATGATGCGCTGGCGCGCCCCGAAAGCCGGGCGGCGTTCCGGCGTATCCTGAACCTCGGCTTTACCGACGCGTATCGCGCGCGTGTCTTCGGTGGCGGGCATTACTCCTTCTGGGATTATCAGGCCGGCGCCTGGAACAGGAATGACGGGATCCGGATCGATCACCTGCTGCTCAGTCCGCAGGCGGCCGACCTGCTGACCGATGTGCGGATAGATCAAGAGATCCGCGGCCGGGAAAAACCGTCGGATCATGTGCCGGTGTGGGTCGATCTGGCGGCGTGACGGTCCGGCCCGCGCCCTGCCCCGGCTCAGCGCTCCGCCCGCTCCGCGCGATCCCTGTCGGGCTCGATGAAGATCGGGACCAGAAACGTCAGGAAGACCAGCCGATAGATATGGTGCAGCGCGGTGAAGGCGGGATCCGCCTCCAGCATGATCGACAGTGCGGCCATGGTTTCCAGCCCCCCCGGCGCGAAGGCGATCATCAGATCGGTGAGCGGCAGCCCGGTCATGCGGTTCACCACCAGCGCCGCGGCGAGCGTCGCGGCCAGCGCCAGCGCGGTCAGAAAGCCCGACGCCGCCGCCGCGCGCATCACCAGATTCAGCGTGACACCGGAAAACCGTGTGCCGATCAGGGTGCCCATGATCGCGAAGGTCGGGATCACCACCCAGAGCGGCATGCCCCCCGGCACAAGGCCCGAGCCATGGGCCACGGTCGACACGGCCATCCCGGCCAGCAACAGGGCCGCGGGCACATTCTTCCGCTTCAGAAGCAGGCCCAGACCGGCCGCCATCGCGACGATCACCGCCAGCGCCGGCAGCGCCATGGTTGTGGCGGGCGCGAGGCTCATCGACAGGTCCGCCTCGGTGATCAGGGCGACCACGGCGGGCACCAGAAGCGTCAGGATCAGAACCCGCAGCGACTGGATGACCGCGACGATGGGGATATCCGCCTTGACCTCGGTCGAGAGCGACAGGATGAAGCTCAGATGCCCGGGCGTGGCCGCCAGCCGCGCGGTGTTGCGGTCATACCGGAACAGCCGCCCGACCGCCCATGAGCCGCCGAAGAAGATCACCAGCAGCAGCAGGCTCAGCATCGCCAGCGGGATCGGCCATTGCCGCGCGGCGGCCAGCACTTCCGGCGTCACACCGGTGCCCATGCCAACCCCGATCAGCACGAAGCAGACATCCCGTAGCGGCATCGGAACCGCCGTTCTGACCCCCATCAGCGATGCCGCGGAAACCAGCGCCGCCGGCCCGGTGAGAAACGGCGCGGGCACACCTAGCGCCCAGGCGATCACCGCACCTGTCGCCCCGATGGCAAGGGTAAGAATTGTGGTCTGCATCAGTCCCCGCTGGAGGAGGTCTTCTCATATGCCCTGTCTTTGACCCGGCGCAGCCAACCGGTCAAGAAGGGCAGCAGCAGGCAGGCCGCCGCGATGGCCAGGATCGTCACCGTCAGCGGACGCTCCCACAGGAAGGACCAGCTGCCGTTGTTGATCAGCAGGGCGCGGCGCAGGTTCTCCTCCATCATCCCGCCCAGAATGAAGCCGAGGATCATCGGGGCCATGGGAAAGTCCAGCACCCGCAGGATCACCGCCGCCACTGCAAAGATCACCATCAGCTGGATGTCGAATGTGTTGAAGCTGACGAAATAGACGCCGATCAGGCTGAAGAAGAGGATGAGCGGCAGAAGGAACCGCGACGGGATGGCAAGAACCTTGGCGATATAGGGGATCAGCGGCAGGTTCAGCACCAGAAGGATGATGTTGCCGATCCACATCGACACGATGACCGACCAGAAGATCTCGGGCTGGTCCACATAGAGACGCGGCCCCGGCTGGATACCATAGCCGATCAAGGCGCCAAGCATGATCGCCGTGGTGCCCGATCCCGGAATGCCAAGCGTCAGAAGCGGCACGAAGGAACCGGTGGCGGCGGCGTTGTTTGCGGTTTCCGGGGCCGACAGGCCGCGGATCGAGCCCTTGCCGAACTCGGCCCCCTTCTTCGGGCCCGCGATGCGCTGTTCCGTGCCATAGGCCAGAAAAGAGGCGATGGTGGCCCCGGCCCCCGGCAGAACGCCGATCAGGAACCCCAGCACGGAGGAACGCCCGATGACCGGGGCCATCTCCCTGACCTCCGCGCGGCTCACCTTCATCGAGCCGAGATTTTCCGATGCCTCCTTTTCCTTCTGACGGTCCGCATCGCCCTTGGGCCGAAGGATCGCCATCAACGCCTCGCTGAGAGCGAAAGTCGCCATGACGAGAAGCAGGAAGGAGATCCCGTCGATGAGGTCGATGATCCCGAGGGTGAAGCGCGGTACGCCCTGCGTCTGGTCGGTGCCGACCGTGGACAGCATCAGCCCGATCACCGTCATCAGCAGCGCCTTGATCATGTCGCCCTTGCCCGCGAAGGCGGAAACCGCGACCAGACCCAGCACCATGAGCGCGAAATAGTCGGTCGACTGAAAGCTGAGCGAGACCGAGGCCAGAAACGGCGCCGCGACCAGAAGAAACAGCGCTGCGATGACACCGCCCGAAAAGGACGAATAGGCCGCGATGGCCAGCGCCTTGCCGGCCTTGCCCTGTTTCGCCATCGGATAGCCGTCGAAGGAGGTGGCGACGGTGGAGGCCACACCGGGTGCGTTGATCAGGATCGACGAGGTGGACCCCCCGAAGATCGCGCCGTAATAGACCGCCGCCATCAGGATGATGCCCGCCGACGGGTCGAGCGACGCGGCGATGGGGATCATCAGCGCAATGGCTGACATCGGCCCCAGCCCCGGCAGCATGCCGATAAAGGTGCCCACAAGGCAGCCCATCATCACGAAGAGCAGGTTTTGCAGCGTCAGGGCCGTACCGAGGCCGATCATAATGCCTTCGATCATGAGAGGGCCTCCGTGGATGAGATGTGTCGCGCGTGCCGAACCGGTCCCGCGACGGGTCGGGCGAGAGCCGGCCGGGGGATGGCACCGGGACGGGCGCGAAAGGCCGGCAGAGCGTGGAGAGGGCCGGCTGCGCCCGCGGCCCCGGTCACGTCATGACCGGCCTGCGCCCGCAGAGCGCATATGGGCGAGGGCCCCAAGATGCGGGTTCGGGGCGGAATGGCGTCGGCGCATCTCATTCCCTCAGGAACCCGGGCCAGGGTTCGATGAACACGTCCAGCCCCTGGGTCATCAGCACCCAGAATGCCACCACAAGCGGAACCGAGGCCAGCACCAGCGGCACCAGCTTGCGTTCGCCCAACAGAGCATATCCGATCATCAGGAACAGCGACGTGGACAGGATGAAGCCCAGCGGGCGCACCGTGAACCCATAGGCCGACATCAGCACCAGAAACAGCCCCGCCTTGAGCCAGTCCGCGCCGCCAAGCTCCGGTCTTTCCGACTTGCCGGGCAGGATGATCGTCCACAGGGCCAGCCCGATCCCCAGGATCGAAAGGATTTCCGGCATCGTGCGGGCGTGAAAGGCCGCACGCTCCTGAAACGGCAGCAGCCGGATATCCTGGCTAAGCCAGGCATAGATCAGGCAGAACAGCAGCAGCAGAACCCCGCCAATCCGGTCTTTGGAAAGCATCATGGCACGCCGCCCCCTCCTGCCCTTTGGTGACGGGCCGCCCCCGGTCAGGGACGGCCCGAATTGTCTCAGCCCCTCAGAGGAAGCCCAGATCGCGCATCAGATCCCCGATCACCTGTTCCTGATTTTCCAGGAAGGCGTTGAAATCCTCGCCACGGTTCCAGATCTCGACCCAGCCGTTGCGGTCGCGCACGGCGGTCCAGGCTTCGGTCTCATACATCGCTTCCAGTGCATCGCGATAGGCATTCACCTGCTCGTCGGAAATGCCGGGGGCGGCAAAGAACCCGCGCCAGTTCACGAACTCCATGCCTTCGGCACCGGCCTCGGCGCAGGTCGGCACATCGGCGGCGGCATCGACACGCTCGGCCGCCGTCACGCAGAGAATGCGGACCTCACCCTGATTGGCCAGCGCGATGGCTTCGGAAAAGCCGGTAGAGAGCGCCTGTATCTCGCCGGTCAGAAGGCCCGCCATCGCCTCCCCGCCCGCGTCATAGGGGATGTACTTCACATCCGTGGGGTTACCACCTGCGGCCTGGAACACCATCGCGGCCACCAGATGATCCATCCCACCCTCGACGGAGCCGCCGCCGATGTTGAGTGCGGTCGGATCAGCCTCGAACATCTCCAGAAGCTGGGCAAAATCCGTAATCTCGCTGTCGGAATGCACCACCATCGCCGCATAGTCCCCGATCGTGCCCGCCACCGGCGTCAGATCGCGGAAGGATTGCGGAAACACGCCCTGAAGCGAGCGGATCACGATCGGCGTGGAGTTGACCATCATCACGCCCGGATCGTTGGTTTCGATCAGATGGGCAATCGCAAGACCGCCCCCGCCGCCGGACATGTTCTCATACGTCGCGCTGCCCACGAGGCCGCTTTCGGTCAGCGCCTCGCCGGTGCCGCGCGCGGTGCCGTCCCATCCGCCGCCTGCCCCGCCGGGGACCAGAAAGTGGATGCTGTCCACCACCTGATGGCCATCGGCCTGCACCATGGTCGCGCCGGACGCGGCAATCGCGGCGGCCACGAAGGCCGCCTTTGTCATTTTCATCATCTGTATTCCTCCCTTGGCAGGTCTCGACACCTGCTCGGCTTCAACCCTAGCGACATTTCATCGGACGGTTCAAGACATTCATTGCAACCGCTTGCAATTGCCAATTCTTACTGCCCACGACGCGATTTTTGCGCATTTAACGATACCGTGACCGGGCAATCGTAGCTGGATCGCGCGCTTCACAAAACTGTTTCAAATCCGTAACGTCGCCGATACATGAGAAGTCTATCGCCGCCGGGCAGAGCGTTAACGCTCACGTAACTACCAACAACCAGCCCCGGCCGAGACCATGTGTTTGTACCGGGAGGAGGAATTCCAACATGAAAACCAAGCTGTTTTTCGCCGCGACCGCGGTAAGCGTCATCGCCGTCACGGCGGCGCAGGCCCAGGATCGGGTCGAGATCAATTTCTGGCACGCTATGGGCGGCCAGCTGGGCGAGCGCGTCGACCAGTTCGCGTCCGATTTCAATGCGATGCAGGACACTTATCAAGTCAACAGCATCTATCAGGGCAACTATACCGAAACGATGACCACGGCGGTTGCGGCCTTCCGTGCGGGCGAGCAGCCCCATATCGTGCAAGTCTTCGAGGTCGGCACCGCAACAATGATGTCAGCCGCGGATAACGGCGCGATCTATCCGGTCCACCAGCTGATGGAAGATGCAGGCATCGAATTCGACGAAGCGTCCTACATCTCGGGTGTGATCTCCTATTACAGCGACACCGAGGGCAACCTCCTGTCCCTGCCCTTCAACTCCTCCACGCCCGTGATGTGGTACAACGCCGACATGTTCGAGGCCGCGGGTGTCGAGGTTCCCACGACCTGGGACGAGGTTGTCGAAGCGTCCCGCGCGCTCAAGGCGAACGGCGTCGAAAGCCCGTTCGGCTTCGGCTGGCAGTCCTGGACGATGATCGAGAACTATTCGGCCTGGCACAACATCCCGCTCGGCACGATGGAAAACGGCTTCGCCGGCGTCGGTACCGAGTTCACCTTCAACAATGACGCTGTGGTCAACCACATCCAGCGCATTGCGGATATGGGCGAAGAGGGCCTCTTCACCTATGGCGGGCGTCGCGGCGACAGCCGGGGCATGTTCGTCAATGGCGAGGTGGCGATGTGGATCAACTCCTCCGCCTATTATGGTGGCTTCGTGAACGACATCACCGATTTCGAATTCGGTCAGGCGATGTTGCCGCTCGACACGGACGTGGCCGATGCGCCGCAGAACTCCATCATCGGCGGCGCCACGCTCTGGGTGCTGCAGGGCCACGAAGCGGACGAGTATCAGGGTGCGGCCGAATTCCTCGCCTTCCTGTCCACCGCCGAGCAGCAGGCCGACTGGGCCGGCTCCACCGGCTATGTGCCGATCACCACTGCCGCGGCAGATCTGATGACCGAGCAGGGCTTCTTCGAGGAGAACCCCGGCACCGACACGGCCATTGAACAGCTCAGCCTGAATGAACCGACCCCCGCCAGCCGCGGGCTGCGCTTCGGCAACTTCGTGCAGATCCGCGACGTGATCAACGAGGAGCTGGAGGCTGTCTGGTCCGGTGACAAGACCGCCCGCGAGGCGATGGACGCCGCCGTAGAGCGGGGCAACGATCTGCTGCGCCGCTTCGAAGCCGCGAACAGCTAAGCTCCACCTTTCCAGAACCGGCCGGGCCTGATACCCGGCCGGTTCACCCTTTCCGGATACCCGCCGCTCCTCATGCAAAAACGTGTTGTTTTCCGATCCTGGTGGCTGCCCTATCTGCTGGTTCTGCCGCAGATCGCCGTCACTCTGGTGTTCTTCATCTGGCCCGCCTATCAGGCGCTTGAAACCTCATTCTATATCGAGGACGCCTTCGGCTTTTCGCGCAACTTCGTCGGGCTGGAGAACTTTCGCGCCCTGTTCAACGACCCGGGCTACCTGCGCAGTTTCTGGACCACGCTGGTTTTCGGGGTCTCGGTCACCTTCCTGTCCATGTCCATCGCGCTGGCGCTGGCGGTCTGCGCCAACCGGGTGATCCGCAGCGCCACCACCTACCGGACCTTTCTGATCTGGCCCTATGCGGTGGCCCCGGCGCTGGCCGGCGTGATCTGGTTCTTCATGATGAACCCGTCGCTCGGCATCATCGCCTACTGGCTGGAAAGCCTCTTCGGCTATGACTGGAACCACTATGTCAACGGGCGCGAGGCCCTGATCATGGTGATCATCGCGGCGGCGTGGAAACAGATCAGCTACAACTTCCTGTTCTTTCTGGCCGGGATGCAGTCGATCCCGAAATCCATGATCGAGGCCGCGGCCATCGACGGGGCCAGCCCGACACGCCGGTTCTGGACGATCGTCTTCCCGCTGCTGTCGCCCACCACTTTCTTTCTTCTGGTCGTGAACCTCGTCTACGCCTTCTTCGACACCTTCGCGATCATCCACGCCACAACCTCGGGCGGACCGGCGGATGCCACCTCGATCCTCGTTTACCGGGTCTATTCCACAGGCTTCGTCGGGCAGGATTACGGGTCTTCGGCGGCTCAATCGGTCATCCTGATGGGGATCGTGATCGTGATGACGGTGATCCAGTTCCGCTACGTCGAACGCAGGGTGAACTACTGATGGTTGAAAATCGCCCCTTTCTGAAAATCCTCACCCATGCGGTGCTGATCCTCGGCGTACTGTTCCTGTGTTTCCCGGTCTGGATGGCACTGGTCGCCTCGACCCATCCGGGCGACGCGCTCGTTCGCTCTCCCATCCCGATGTGGTTCGGGGATCAGGCGGTGGAGAATTACACCACGCTTCTGTCCGGTGGCGTGGCCGAGGCCGGCGGCGTGCCGGTGCTCAGGATGATGTGGAACAGTCTTCTCATGGCGCTCGGCATCACCTTCGGCAAGATCGCGGTCAGCCTGCTGGCGGCCTATGCCATCGTGTATTTCCGCTTCCCCTTCCGCATGGGGTTCTTCTGGCTGATCTTCATCACGCTGATGCTGCCGATCGAGGTGCGCATCCTGCCCACCTATGACATCGTGACCAATCTGGGCATGCTCAACAGCTACTGGGGCCTGACGGTGCCACTGATCGCATCGGCCACGGCGACGTTTCTGTTCCGGCAGTTCTTTCTGACCATCCCGGACGAACTGGTGGAGGCCGCGCGAATCGACCGCGCCGGCCCGATCCGCTTCTTCTTCGATATCCTCCTGCCGCTGAGCCGCACCAATATCGCGGCGCTCTTCATCATCCTCTTCATCTTCGGCTGGAACCAGTATCTCTGGCCCTTCATCATCACCACGGATGTGGATCTCTACACGGTCGTGATGGGCATTCAGCGGATGGTGAATATTGGCGAGGGTCTGCCGATCTGGCACCTGACAATGGGCACTGCAATTCTGGCGCTGATACCGCCGGTCGTGGTGGTGCTGGCGATGCAACGGCTCTTTGTCAAAGGGCTGGTGGAAAGTGAGAAATAAGACATGGCAGAGTTGACGCTGAAAAATGTGGGCAAGACCTATCCCGGCGGGGTGACCGCCGTGGCGGGTGCCGATTTCCAGATCGCGGACGGGGAGTTCATTGTGCTGGTCGGCCCCTCGGGTTGCGGCAAATCCACCATCCTGCGGATGATCGCCGGGCTGGAGCAGATCACCGAAGGCGAGATCAGCATCGGGGGCCGCGTGGTCAACAAGCTCGAACCGGGGGAGCGGGACATCGCGATGGTGTTCCAGAATTACGCACTCTACCCGCATATGTCCGTGCGCAAGAACATGGAATACGGGCTCAAGAACGGCCGGATGCCGAAAGACGAGATCGCGCGCCGCATCGCCGAGGCGGCGCGGACCCTGCAACTGACCGACTATCTCGATCGCAAGCCGCGCCAGTTGTCCGGCGGTCAGCGTCAGCGCGTGGCCATGGGCCGCGCCATCGTGCGCGAACCCGCGGTGTTCCTGTTCGACGAACCGCTGTCGAACCTCGATGCCAAGCTCCGCACCCAGTTGCGCGCCGAACTGAAGGACCTGCATGCCCGGCTTGGCGCGACCTTCGTCTTCGTGACTCATGATCAGGTGGAGGCGATGAGCCTCGCCGACCGGATCGTGATCATGTCGGCGGGCCGGATCGAACAGATCGGCACACCGATGGAGCTCTATTCCAGCCCCGCCAGCCGCTTCGTGGCGGAGTTCATCGGCGCCCCGCCGATGAACATCTACCCGCTCGCCTCGCCCGCCGGGCAGGCGCTGTGCACCATGGCGGGCGCGCAGCCGCCGGGCGCGGCCCTTGCGGGCATCCGCCCCGAAGCGCTCCATGCCGGCGGCAGCGGCCCCGAGGCGCAGGTTCTGCTGGTGGAGGCCCTTGGCGCGGAAATGCTCGTCCATGTGAAGCTGGGAGAGGATCGCCTGATCCTGCGCGCGCCGCTGGAGGCGGCCATGCAGCAGGGTCAGACCGTGCAGCTTTCCGCACCTGCCGAGGCGATCACCTTCTTCGACGGGGAGGAGCGGGCGATGGCGCCGGTAGCGGCCCCAAGCCTGAGCATGGTGGACTAGGCGCGCGCGCCCGGCCCATCCGCCCGGTCAGCGGCCCGCCACCGGCACCGGCCCGGGCCCTTGCGATCCGCCGGTCAGGGAGGCCCAGGCATCGTATTGCGACAGGAACACCTCGCCCGTCAGCGCATCCAGAAAATGGGTGCGCGTCAGCCGGTCGGTCACCGGTCCCTTCACCTCGCTCAGATGCAGCCGGATATCCAGATCGCCAAGCCGCTCGTTCAGCGCCTCAAGGCTTTCCAGCGCGCTCAGGTCGATCGCGTTCACCGCGGAACACATCAGCACGACATGGCGCAGCGCGCGGTCCTCGGCCACCCGGTTCAGGATGTAGTCCTCAAGAAAACGGGCATTCGCGAAATAGAGGCTTTCGTCGATCCGGATCGTCAGGACCGCCGGGTCGGTCTCCACCCGGTGGCGCAGGATGTTCCGGAAATGCTGGGTGCCCGGAACAAGCCCCACCTCGGCCACATGCGGGCGCGAGGTTTTCCACAGATGCAGCAGCACCGACAGGATCACCCCGGCCGACACCCCGATTTCAACACCAAAGCCAAGGGTCAGCACGATGGTGGCCGCGACCGCGCCGAAATCGGCCTTCGAATAACCCCATGCGCGTTTCAGAACGCCGAAATCGACAAGGCTCAGCACCGCGACGATGATCGTGGCCGCGAGGGTCGCTTTCGGCAGGAAGAAAATCAGCGGGGTCAGCGCCAGCGCCGCGATCGCCAGCCCAAGAGCGGTAAAGGCGCCGGCGGCGGGCGTTTCGGCGCCCGCGTCGAAATTCACCACCGACCGCGCAAAGCCGCCGGTCACCGGATAGCCACCGGTGAAGCCCGCGCCGATATTGGCAGCACCCAGTCCGATCAGCTCCTGATTTGGGTCGATCCGCTGACGTTTCTTGGCGGCCAGGGTCTGCGCCACCGAGATCGACTCGACAAATCCGATGACCGAGATCAGCAGCGCCGGCACTAGCAACGCGCTCACCAGATCGGGGGAAAAGGCGGGCATGGTCAACGGCGGCAGGGATTGCGGCACCGCGCCCACGATGGCCACCCCCTGTTCGGACAGGTCCAACCCCCAGACCAGCAGCGTCGTCACGATCACCGCCAGAACCGGGCCCGCCTTGGTGGCGATATCGGCCGGGCGCGCCCCCAGCCCAAGCCGGATCAGGGCCGGTTTCATGCCCTTGCGCACCCAGAACAGAAAGCCCGTCGCCGCGACCCCGATCGCCAGCGTCGTCATATCTGTCTGCGGCAGACCGGCCAGAAGCGACGTGCCGATCTCCACCAGCGTATGGCCCGACGCCTCCACGCCGAGAATGTGTTTCACCTGGCTGATGGCGATCAGGATGCCGGAGGCGGTGATGAACCCCGAAATGACCGGATGGGACAGGAAATTGGCGATGAACCCCATCCGCAACACGCCCAGCAGCAAGAGGATACCGCCCGACAGGACCGCCAGCGTCAGCGCCGCGACCGCGTAGCCGGCGGTTCCCTGCTCGGCCACCTGCCCCACCGCCGCAGCCGTCATCAGCGACACAACCGCCACAGGGCCCACCGCCAGCGCCCGTGAGGTGCCGAAGACCGCATAAAGCAGGATCGGCGCGATCGAGGCATAAAGCCCCGCCTCCGGTGGCAACCCGGCCAGCAAAGCATAGGCCAGCGATTGCGGGATCAGCATGATCGTGACGATCACCGCCGCAATCAGATCTCCGGTCAGCGCCGTACGATCATAGCGCCGCCCCCAGTCCAGGATCGGCAGGTAACGGGTAAAGTCGGTTCGGGACATAGATCAGACAAAGCCAAATTGATTTACAGTATCAATATTTGACAATATATCACAACTTCAACCCCTCACGGCATGCGGCATGACGAAACCGGGCCTGCGGCTCGACGGGCTTACTCTGTCGTGAACCCGGCGTCCTTGTGGCTGCCATCGCAATAGGGCTTGTTGCCCGACGCGCCGCAACGGCACAGATAGAGCTTCTCGGTCGTGTCGAGCGCGCGCCCCGATCCGGCGATCAGTTCCAGATTGCCCGAGATGATAACCGGGCCATTCGGGGCGACGCGCAGGTTCAGCGGCCCGGTCCGGGCTTCAAGCGGTGCGGCCTCCTCATTCGCGGCGGGCTCGGAGGTGGCGGTGAACCCCGCCTCGATATGGGAGTTGTCGCAAAAGGGCTTGTTTGCCGATTTCCCGCAGCGGCAAAGCGTGACGCGTGTATAGCTCTCCTCTCCGATGACGATCTCGCCCCGCAACTCCACCGGTCCGTTTTCCCACAGGCGGGCGGTGTTCACCTCCGGCGTCGGCTCCTCCCCGCCCTGCTTGCGGGTATAGCTGAGTGCCCCGGACGGGCAGGCCTCGATCACACGCACCAGCGCCTCGGGGTCGGTATCGCCGGGCTGGATCCAGCCGCCCTTGGCCCCGGGTCTGAACACACCGGGCAGGCCCAGCACGCAGCGGCGCGCATGAATGCAGGTTCGGGCATCGAAAGTGATGGTCAGGGCATCGGTCTCTACCGGGCGCATGGGGGTCTCCATTGGCTGGGGTCATCCCCGTACAGAACCACGGGCCAGCCCGCCGCGGCAACAGGTTTGGCCTGCGCGCGGGCCCGGGTTTTGCCCGAAAGCCCGTTTGTGCGCCGCAATAGGTCAATGCTGACCCGAATCGCAAAACTTCCCATGCCGTCTTGTCGGCGGTCCCTTGCCAAGACGGATTTAGCGGCCATACTCCGCTCATCAACTTCAGGGAGCACATAACAATGACACTTCGCTTTACCGCGATGGCCACCGCGCTGCTGGCCACCACTGCCATGACCGCCGCGCCGCTCGATGCGGAAACCCTGCGATGGGCCCGCGCCGCCGAAGCCCTCACCCAGGATCCCCATGCCCAGAACGAGGGGCCGACGACCACGCTCAACCATCAGGTCTATGAGCCGCTGATCCTGCGGAACATGGAGGGCGCCATGGAGGCCGCCCTGGCAACCGACTGGCAGCCCTCGGGCGACGACCCGAATGTGTGGGTCTTCACCCTGCGCGAAGGCGTGACCTTCCACGAGGGCCAGACCTTCGACAGCGCCGATGCCGTCTTCTCGCTGAACCGCGCGATGTCGGCCAACTCCAACTTCCGCGAATTGCTGAGCGGCGTTGTGGATGTCCGCGCCACCGGGCCCTACACGGTGGAGATCGAAACGGACGGGCCGAACCCGCTTCTGCCGAACAACCTGACCAATATCTTCATGATGGATGAAGGCTGGTCCACCGAGAACGACGCGGTCGAGGTGCAGGATTACGCCGGTGGCGAAGACACGTTCAGCGCGCGCAACTCCAACGGCACCGGTCCTTACGTGATGTCCAGCCGTCAAGCCGATGCGCAGACTGTGCTGACCGCCTTCGAGGATTACTGGGGCATCGGGGAGTTCCCGCTGTCCGCCTCCGAGATCGTCTTCACGCCGATCCAGAACCCCGCGACCCGCGTCGCGGCGCTCTTGTCGGGCGAGGTTGATTTCATTCAGGACGTTCCGGTGCAGGATCTGGAGCGTGTGGCGGGGGCCGATGGTCTCGGCCTTGCCACCGCGCCGCAAAACCGGGTGATCTTCTTCGGGTTGAATGTGGGGGCAGACGATCTCGAGCGGGACAGCGTCGATGGGGCGAACCCGCTGGCCGACCGCCGGGTGCGCGAGGCGATGGATATCGCCATCAACCGCGAGGCGATCCAGCAGGTCGTGATGCGCGGGCAATCCGCACCCGCCGGTGTCATCATGCCCCCGCCCGTCCATGGCTGGACCGAAGAGCTTGACGCCTACCCCGCCTATGACGTCGAGGCCGCGCGGGCCCTGATGGAAGAGGCCGGCTATGGCGAGGGGTTCACGATCCAGCTCGACTGCCCGAACGACCGCTACGTCAATGACGAGGCGATCTGCCAGGCGGCGGTGGGCATGTTCGCCCAGATCGGGATCACCGTGAACCTCTCCGCCCTGCCCCGCGCCCAGCATTTCCCGCTGATCGCCAATGGCGAGACGGATTTCTACCTGCTGGGATGGGGCGTTCCGACCTATGACAGCGAGTACATCTTCAACTTCCTCTACCACACCCGCGACGAAGGCCGCGGAAGCTGGAACGGCACCGGGTTCTCCAACGCGGTGATGGACGAGATGATCGTCGGTCTGTCCTCCGAGGTGGATCTGGCCGAGCGGGACGGCATGATCGCAAGCCTCTGGCAGATGGCCGAGGAAGAGCTGATCTATCTGCCGATCCACAACCAGATCCTGAACTGGGGCATCAGCGACAGCTGGAGCACCGTGGTGGATGCGGATGACCAGGTGAAATTCAAGTATTTCACCAGAAACTGAACGCGACAGGCAGCGGGGCCATGTCCCGATGCAAGCGCAGTCAGGGGGCGTCGCCGGATGACCGGCGGCGCCCCTTGGCGTGTCGAAGATCCCCGGCCGGTCCGATGGGGTACGGGAAATCGGTTCAATTGCGTGATTTTTCGCGCCCGGCACCCCGCTCCGCTTAGGTATTGGTTTACCTATCCGGTCTAGCGTCGGCGGACTGATGCCCCCTGCCGGAGAGCCGTCTTGACACCGTTCCGATCCGACGAACGCGGCCGCATGCGCGCGCTGGAAAACTACAACGTCCTCTATACCGAGCGGGAGGCCGCCTTTGACGCGATAACGCAGTTGGTGCAGGCCACGGTCGGCACCGAAGTGTCGACCATCGCGCTGATCGACGAACATCACCAGTGGTTCAAATCCGCCACTGGCGTGGATATCCGCGGCACCGAACGCGGCCTCGCCTTCTGCGACTACACGATCCGCAAGCCCGAGATACTGGCCGTGCCGGACATGCTCCAGGATACCCGGTTCAATGCCAACGCGCTCGTGGCGGGGGCGCCCTTCGTGCGCAGCTATATCGGCTGTCCGCTCCGCACGCCCGAGGGCTACCAGCTTGGAACGATCTGCGCCATCGGGCTGCAACCCAGGGATTTCACCGAGACCGACCGGACCATCCTGTCGCACCTGTCCACGGTGATCATCGACATACTCGAAAAACGGCGCCGGCTTGAGGAACTCCGGCCGATCAGCCAGATGGTCGACCGGGCCCGGTGGCAGGCGATGTTGCAGGAAGATATCCTGAGCGACCGGCCCTTGCCGGCGCTGGCCGCGATCAGAGTCGATGATTTCGACGAGATCTCGGATCTTTACGGATCCCGGATGGCCGACAGGCTGATCTCCGCGATCATGGATCACGTCACCTCCCACATCCAGTCAGGCGCCCGCGTCGCTCGGCTCAGCAAGTCCGTGTTCGGGGTTGCGATGCACGATACGGATACGGAAAACGCGGAATGGGTGATGGATATGCTCCGGGAAAAGATCGGCGATATGGTCGTCGACCTGGCGCCCGGCGATGTGGGCTGTTCCACCGTCAGCATCGGGCTGGTCCGTCCCGGCATCAGCGAAAAGATCGACACGGTCTGGGACCGGCTCAAGCATGCGCTGCACCGTGCAAGCACACAAGGCCCCGATGTTCTGATCTCCGAGATAGATCAGGGATCGCCGCTCGACTGGGCCGTGCGCAGCGCGTGATGGCCCATATACCATCCGCCGATGGCCGGTTGCGCCTCACGGGGTTGTGATCGGGGTCTCTTTGCGCCGGCGCGGCTTCTCGGTCAGGCTGCCGCAGGCCCTGACGGCAGGGCGCATATCTGCAAGGGACTGCTTTCGATGAAACGCGCATTGACACTCACCGCCATGGCGCTGTGCCTTGGCACCGCGGCGACCGCGGAAACCTTCCGGTGGGCCACCACCACCGATCCGCAAACCATGGACCCCCACGCGGTCAGCTCGGCACCGGTGCTTGGCTTTCTGAACAATGTCTACGAGGGGCTTGTCCGGCGCGGCCGCGACATGTCGATCGAACCGGCGCTCGCCACGGACTGGGAGCCGATCGGGGCCGGCGATGGCTGGCGTTTCACCCTGCGCCAGGGCGTGACCTTCCATGACGGCAGCGACTTCACCGCCGAGGATGTGCTGTTCTCCTATCAACGCGCATCCTCGGAACAGTCGGATGTGGCAAGCTGGTTCTCCCCTGTATCCGAGGTCATCGTGGTCGACGAATTCACTGTGGACATCATGACCACCTCGCCGCAGCCGATCTTTCCCGACAGCATCGCCAACTGGATGATGATGGACAGTGGATGGGCGGCGGCCAATGGTGCGGAACTGCCCGCCCGCGACGCGGAAAACCACGCCACGCTGAACGCCAACGGCACCGCTGCCTTCATGCTGGCCGAACGGCAGCCGGGCCTCAGCACCGTTCTGGTGCCCTTCGACGGCTGGTGGGGCGATGTGGAGCATAACATCACCCGCGCCGAACTGACGCCGATCCAGAATTCGGCCACCGCTGTCGCCGCGCTCCTGTCGGGCGATGTGGACATGATCGACCCGGTGCCGATCCAGGATGCCGCGCGGTTGTCGGAAACGGATGGCGTCAAGGTTGTCCAGGGGATCGAGGCGCGCGTGATCATGCTGGGCTTCGCCCATGACCACGAGGTGCTCTACGGGGGCGCCGATGCAGGCGCGCCGAACCCGTTTGCCGATGTCCGCGTCCGGCGCGCCGTGGCCCATGCGGTGAATGTCGACGCGATCCTGCAAACCATCATGCGCGGCAATGCCGAACCCGCCAGCCAGCTGGTCAGCCCAGCCATGCGCGGCTATTCCGAGATCCATGCGGCCCGACCCGCCGTCGATCCGGACGCCGCGCGCGCGCTTCTGGCCGAGGCGGGGTATCCCGACGGATTCTCCTTCGGTCTGTCCTGCCCGAACGACCGCTATCTGAACGACGAATCCGTCTGTCAGGCCGTGGTCGGCATGCTGGCGCAAATCGGGCTGGAGGCGCAGCTTGATGCGATGCCGGTTTCGAATTACTGGCCCGAACTGCGGGCCGATAACTTCGACATGTATCTTCTGGGCTGGTCGCCCGGCACCTTCGACGCCGAACACCCGATCCGCTTTCTGGTCCATACATCGGGCGAGCGGCTCGGCACGTGGAATTTCGGCGGCTATTCCAACCCGCGTATCGACGAGATGCTTCCCCTGATCCAGTCCGAGATCGACGATGCCGCGCGGCAGGCCATGCTGGACGAGGCCGCCGGCATCATTCAGGAGGATATGGTCTATCTGCCGATGTATGTGCAGCCGCTGATCTGGGGCACCCGCGACAATATCGACCTCACGCAACGCCCCGACAACTTCTTCATCCTGCGTTGGGTGGCTGTGAACTGAATACCGGTTTCACGCCGCCGCCGGGCCTTGTCCGGCGGCGGTAGGCCGGAATGCGCAGAGAGGCGGCCGCGCATGCCGTCTTCCGGACGGCATCGCCGGGCCGCAGGCGCGCCCCGAGCGGCCCGATCGGGGAAAACTTGGATCACAACGCTCTCCTCCCCCGCGCAGAACCCTTGACCCGCGCCCGCCCGCAACGCAGAACAACGGGATGCTCAACTATATCATACGCCGCGTGCTGCAATCCGTTCTTGTGCTTCTGGTCGTGGGGCTCGTGGCCTTCGCCATGTTCCGGTTTGTGGGCGATCCGGTCGACAACATGCTCGGTCAGGAACGCACCATGGAGGATGTGGAACGCCTGCGCGAACAGCTTGGCCTCGACCAGTCTTTCGTGGTGCAGTATTATCGCTTCCTTGAGGGCGCTGTGCAGGGCGAATTCGGGATTTCCTACCGTCAGGGCCGGCAGGTTTCCGAGATCATCGCCGAGCGCATTCCGGCAACGCTTGAACTGGCGGCGGTCTCCGGGGTCTTTGCGCTGGTCCTTGGCATCGGGCTTGGCGTCTTCACAGCGATCCGACGAGATGGTTTCGCCTCGAACGCGATCATGACCCTGTCGCTGATCGGCGTGTCGCTGCCCACCTTCCTGATTGGTATACTATTGATATACCTCTTTTCGGTGGAGTTGGGCTGGCTGCCGAGTTTCGGACGCGGCGAGGTTGTGCAGATCGGCGGCTGGTCCACCGGCTTTCTGACCCAATCGGGCCTCATGGCGCTGATCCTGCCTTCGATCACGCTCGGCCTCTACCAGATGACATTGATCATGCGGCTGGTCCGCTCGGAAATGCTGGAGGTGCTGCGGCAGGATTACATCCGCTTCGCCCGCGCGCGCGGACTTAAACAACGCGCGATAAACTTCCGCCATGCCTTGAAAAACACGCTTGTGCCCGTGATCACCGTGACCGGGTTGCAGCTTGGCTCGATCATCGCGTTCGCCATCATCACCGAAACCGTGTTCCAGTGGCCCGGTGTCGGGCTCTTGTTCATCAACGCGATCCAATTCGTCGATATCCCGGTGATGGCCGCCTATCTGATGCTGATCTCGGTCATGTTCGTGGGCATCAATCTGGCGGTTGATCTGCTCTACGTGGCGATTGATCCGCGGCTGCGGACCGAAGGGAAAAGCTGATGACCGACACGCCGATCACCCCGCCGGAGAAAGCCCGCGCGCGGTCGCGCCTCTATATGGCGTGGGACAGCGACGTGGGCTATTCCTTTCGCCACTCGCCGGTGGCAATGGTCTCGCTCTTCGTTACGCTTCTGCTTGTTCTGGCGGCCGTTTTCTCCCCGCTGATAGCCCCCCATGACCCGTTCAACCCGGCAACGCTGAACCTGATGAACGGGTTCACCCCGCCGGGCGAGGCCAATGCGTTCACCGGCGAAAGCTTTCTGCTAGGCACCGACGATCAGGGGCGCGACGTGTTTTCGACCATCCTCTACGGGCTGCGGATTTCGCTCTTCGTGGGCTTCGCCGCGGTGCTGTTCGCCATGGTGCTGGGGATCTCCCTCGGTCTTCTGGCGGGCTATGTGGGCGGCTGGACCGAAACGATCATCATGCGCGTGGCCGATGTGCAGCTGACCTTCCCCGCAATCCTTGTCGCGATGCTGATCTTCGGGGTCGCCAAGGGGATCACGCCCATCGAATACCGCGATCAGGTCGCGATCTGGGTGCTGATCATCGCCATCGGACTGAGTGACTGGGTGCAGTTCGCGCGGGTGGTTCGCGGCGCGACGCTTGTGGAGAAATCAAAGGAATACGTGCAGGCCGCGCGGCTGATCGGGCGCACCCCGCTGGCGATCATGGTGCGTCATATCCTGCCCAACGTGCTTTCGCCCGTTCTGGTGATCGCCACGATCTCGCTGGCGCTGGCGATCATCGCCGAGGCGACGCTCAGCTTCCTGGGCGTCGGCGCGCCGCCGACCCAACCCTCGCTCGGCACGCTGATCCGGATCGGTCAGGGCTTCCTGTTCTCCGGCGAGTGGTGGATCCTGTTCTTCCCGGCCTGCACGCTGCTGGCGCTGGCACTCGCGGTCAACCTGCTCGGGGACTGGCTGCGCGACGCGCTGAACCCGAGGTTGCGCTGATGAAGGGGGCCCGTGATGGAGGTCGATTGGGGGCGCTACATCGCGCAGGTTCTTCTGGTGGTGGGCGTTTATTACGCGCTGGTGATGTTCTCGCCGCTGCCGCGCCTGTCACGCGGCAAGCAATTCGCGGTGTTCGGCGGCATCGTCTTCGTGCTGCTGTTTGTCTTCGGGCTGGTCTGGCCATGATGGGAGGGCGCTCCGATGGCATTGCTTGAGATCAGCAACCTGACGGTGGAGTTCCCCACCCGACGCAAGACCTTCGTCGCCGTCAACAAGGCCGATCTGACTGTCGAACCAGGCCAGATCCACGGTCTGGTGGGCGAAAGCGGGGCCGGCAAATCCACCATCGGCGCCGCCGTCATGGGTCTTCTGGATCCGCCGGGGCATATCACCAGCGGCACGATCCGCTTCCGGGGCGAGGAGATCTCGGGGCTGGATGCCGCCGCAATGCAGGCGCTTCGGGGCAGGAAGATCAGCATGATCTTTCAGGATCCGCTGACCTCGCTGAACCCGCTTTTCACCGTGAAACAGCAACTTGTGGAGACCATTCAGGAGCATCTGGGCTTTGACGACGCG
This sequence comes from Rhodophyticola porphyridii, assembly GCF_003688285.1. GTDB lineage: Bacteria > Pseudomonadota > Alphaproteobacteria > Rhodobacterales > Rhodobacteraceae > Rhodophyticola > Rhodophyticola porphyridii. The sequence continues at coordinate 275,340 of NZ_RCNT01000006.1, read as the reverse complement.
GCGGCCGCAGCCCGCGCAATCGAACTGATCAACCGCGTCGGCATTCCCGACCCGGAAATCCGTGTGAACCAGTATCCGCACCAGTTTTCGGGCGGGATGCGCCAGCGTGTGGTGATCGCGCTTGCGCTGTGTTCCGAGCCTGACGTGATCATCGCGGATGAGCCCACGACCGCGCTCGACGTGTCGATTCAGGCGCAGATCCTCGACCTGATCAAGGAACTGGCGCGCGAACGCCAGGTGGGTGTGATCCTGATCACCCATGACATGGGCGTGATCGCCGACACGACCGACAAGGTCACCGTGATGTATCAGGGTGAAGTCGTCGAAAGCGGGGCGACGGCACAGGTTCTGGGCCAGCCAGATCATCCCTATACGAAATCGCTGATCGCCGCCGTTCCCCGCCCTACGGTCAAGCTGAACCGGTTCCCGCTGATCAGCTATGGCGGACGGGTGACGGAGTTCCATATCGAGGATCTGGCACGCAACTGGCCCTCCACCGAAGCCGAGCGGGGAAGCGCGCTGCTGGAGGTTGCGGGGCTGACCAAGCGGTTCCTGCAAAAAGCCGCCCTGCTGCCGTCGCGCCGGGAATTCTTCACTGCGGTCGACGATGCCAATTTCGAGATCCGTCAGGGCGAGGTGTTCGGGCTGGTGGGCGAAAGCGGGTCGGGGAAGTCCACCATCGCGCGGATGATCGCGGGGCTTTATCCGGTCGATGAGGGATCGGTCCGCTTCGAAGGCCAGGAGGTGACGGCGGGGCGGCGCGGCGTGCCCGATTTCTACCGCAAGCAGATCCAGATGATTTTTCAGGATCCCTATTCCAGCCTGAACCCGCGGATGCGGGTCGATCAGATCGTGGCCGAGCCAGCCCGCCATCACGGGCTGCTGTCGGGAGAGCCGTTGCAGGCGCGGGTCAGCGAATTGCTTGACCGCGTCGGTCTGGGGGCGGATGCGGGTCTGAAGTATCCGCACGAGTTTTCGGGCGGGCAACGGCAACGGATCTCAATCGCGCGCGCGCTGGCAACGCAACCGCGCTTCCTGATCTGTGATGAACCGACCTCGGCGCTGGATGTCTCCATCCAGGCCCAGATTCTCAATATTCTCAAGGACTTGCAGGAGCATCTGAATCTGACGATGTTGTTCATCTCCCACGATCTGCCCGTGGTCCGGCAAATGTGCGACCGGGTGGGCGTTCTCAAGGGCGGCAAACTGGTCGAGGTGGCCGATACCGAGGATCTGTTCGCCAGACCGCAGCATCCCTATACCCGCGATCTGCTGTCACTGATGCCCAAGCTTGACGGGCTGTCGAACGAGGGACTGGCGGTCGCCTGAAAAGACCGGCCTGCCGCGGTACCGGCCTTGGATAGGATGGCCGGATGGCTCATGACGTCTCTCCGTGCAGGGCGGCGCCTTGGCAGTTGGCGCCGCCCTGCCCATAGGTCCTGGTGACGAGGGCAAAAAAGCCTACCTCCCGCCTGTGGCCAAGGGATCAGGCCCAGACAAGAGCAATTGTGAAAAGGTGGGGAGACGCGGGAAAGGCGCTTGAGCCTAGCAGCCCGGCGCGCGGACAAGACCCCAGCCAAACTCCGCATCCCGTCCTGGACTGCCCAGATCGACGGAAGCGGCGCGCAGCCGGTTGCGCACCGTCTGGACCGACGCGGAGGGGGCCAGACGCGCGGCCAGTGCCGTGACGATCGGCGCCGCGTAGGATGTGCCGGAGGCGTAACTGCCACCGCGTCGCGTGGCGACGAAAAGATCCACACCCGGGGCCGCAAACTCGATGTGAGTGCCGAAATTGGCACGCCGGTATCGTCGATAACCTGCATCAATGGCAGTCACGGCGATGACATCGGGGTAGCCCGCCGGATAGCTCGCCAGATCACGGCCGCTATTGCCTGCCGCAGCGATCATCACCGCGCCACGCCCGGCTGCGGCTTCCAGCACGGCCGCCATGGCCCGGTTCTGCGGCCCGGCGAAGGACATGTTGATCAGGCGCACATTCCGGCTCAGCAGCCGGTCGATGGCCGCGGCAATCCGCTCGATATCGCCCGCCTCCCGCCCGGCGTTCCGGGAAAAGGCGGAAATGGCATGTAGCCGGGCGCCGCCGGCCAGACCTGTCAACGGCCCGCCCCCGTCCTGCCCGGCCATCAGGATCGCAATGGCCGTGCCATGGTCCGTAGCGGGCGGGCGCTCCCCCCGGTTCAGAACGCTTTCGTTCGTGATCTGGACGGCTTGCAGCGCGGGGTGCGAGGTATCGACAGGCCCGTCGATCAGGCCAAGCGTGACCGAGCCGGGGATGCGGCAACGGCCCGGCTGCGTCACGCCCACCATCTCGGGGGCATATATCCGCGGGCTGCCCTGGGCGAACCGGTAAAAGGCATGAATGTCGACGAAGCTTTGCGGCGCGGCCTGGGCCAGGATCCGTTCCGCCTCGGCCAGTTGCAGACGGTTGCGGAAATCGAAGAACAGCCCGCGCCGGTTGAGCGTCGGGTAATCGCGGGTCCGGCGCAACTCCGCGCCCGCCGCGGTCAAGGCCTGGATGACGGCGTTGGACTGGCCCGGCGGGCCGATCACGATGTATTCGAGGCGGTTTCCGGCGATCCTGTGCGCGTCGGTGGATGGGGCGTTGCGGGTTTCCTCCCACGCCCCGTCATCCCTTGGTGTCGGCTCGCCTTGCCCGCGGGGGCCCTGCTGGCCGGTTGTCTGTGCTCCGACCGCAGCGGGCAGCGCGACGCCCAGCAGAACGATCAGAAGCAGCGCGATAACCCGCATTTCATCCACCTCGTCTCAAGGGGCTATGACTTCCAGCGTATCGATCAGACGCCCTTCCGCCGCGAGGAGCATCTCTTCAGCCGCCTGAATTCCAGTCTCGTCCAGCACGGCCAGTTCATAGAGGCCCAAAGCAGAGGGCCCGGCGGAAATCTCAACCCCCGCATTCAGCAACAGCGCGCGGATCTGGGCTTCTGTCGCGTCCGGGGCGAAGCCTACCACGAAATCGGCTCCGGCCGCGCCACCGCTGGCCAGTTCGAACCCGGGATCGCCGGGCGCGTTCAGCAAGATGACGGATTGCGCCAAACCAATCGCCAGAACCAGCGCCGCGGCGATCTGCCAGATCCGCAACCGCCGGATCGGGACGACATTGCCGGGCTCCTCCCCCGGGGCGGAAGACGCAGGCCCGTCCCGGTCGACATCGCGCATCAGCCGGGCCAGTCCGAACTCACCGGGGCTTTCGACCTCTTCGGCCTGCATCTGCTTGCGCAGGGCCGTCAGAACCTCCAGTTCGGCGCGCAGATCGGCACTATCGGCAAGTGCCGCATCGACCTCGGCGCGCTCCGCTGCGTCGAGAGTGCCGTTGACATAAAACGGCAGAAGCTCTTCGGCAGACCTGGTCATGCGGGTGCCCTCCGTGCGACACGGCCGGACAGGCAGCGCATCAGCAGCTTCTTGGCGTGGAAGATCCGGGTCTTGATCGTGCCTTCCGGCACGCCTGCGATCTCGGCGATCTCGCCATAGGTCATGTCGTCGTAGAACGCCATCGAGATGGCGGCCCTGTGGTCATCCTTCAACGTGCCAAGACAGTGGCGCACATGTTCGGCCTCCTGCCCCGCGGCCAGGCAAGTCTCCGCATCGGGGCCTTCATCCGCGCTGTCGGGAACGTCTCCCACGAGATCGGTGCGCCCGCGTTTGCGATGGGCATCGATCACCTTTCGATAGGCGATGCCGAATATCCATGTCTGCACTTTCGATCTCCCTTCGAAACGGCCGGCGGAACGCCACACCTCCATGAATACGTCATGGAGTATGTCGCTGGCCTCGAACGGATCGTTCAATCTGGAACGGATAAATCTGAAAACCGGCTTTTCCAGTGCCCGGTATAGCGCCGCCAGCGCCTGCCGGTCGCCATCGGCCATGCGGGCCAGCAATGCGGCCTGGGTCTGATCTTCGGTCATGGAGTCACGGACATGGATGCAAAGAGACTGTGTGAGCCGGATTGAATGCGTCTTGCTATATTACCGCCGTCTATCGCATTTCGGGCGATCAGGCAAACACAGCGCCCGCGCGCTCACACCTCCAGATCGGCGACCAGTATTCCGTCGGCGCCTCCGGTCGCGGCGGCCACCAGCAATGCGCCCGCCCTTTGATGATCCGGGTGGTTCTCATAGGCCAGATGGGCCGCGCGATCCGCAAAACTTATGATGAAGCCGTAGGGATAGGCCCCGGTTTTCTCCTCGAAATCCCGGTTGGGGCCATGGGCCAGATCAAGCATGCCAGGGATCTTGGGCAAAAGCCCCTCGATCAATGTCATGGCTTCGACGGTTTGCACCAAGGCATCAGGTGTGTTCGCGGCAACAAAAACGCAGTGCTTCAGCATATCAGGTCGGTCTTTCTACAAGGATGGCCCGGAAATCGTTGACATTGGTTAGGGTCGGGCCGGTCACGACCTGCTCTCCGGTCGCGGCGAAAAACCCGTGGCTGTCATTGTCGGCCAGTGCCGCTTCGGGGTCGATCCCGGCGGCGGCGGCCTTGCGCAGCGTTCCGGGGCCGATCAGCGCCCCGGCCACCTCGGCTGCGCCATCGACACCATCGGTGTCGCAGGCCAGCGCATGAATGCCCGCCGCGCCCTTCAGCGCGATGGCCAGCGCCAGCGCGTATTCTGCATTGGGCCCACCGGTGCCGGCACCACGGCGGGTAACGGTCAACTCCCCGCCGGACAGGATCAGGTGACCGGCCGCGCCGGGCGTCATGCTTTGCTGCCGCGCGCGGGCAAGCGCCGCATGGTCCGCCGCAATGCGTCTTGCCTCTCCTTCCAGCGCATCGCCCAAAATCTCCACGGTCAGCCCACGGGCCCGCGCCATTTCCGCCGCTGCAGCCAGGGACTGCGACGGGGCGGCATAGACCACGTTTTCCACGCGGGACAGGCGCGGATCGTCCGGCCGGACCGGATCTCCGCCTGCGGCCAGAAAATCCCGGATGGCATCGGGCGGCGTCACGCCCCACCGATCCAGGGTCGCCAAGGCCCGTACCGCATCGCCCCGATAGCCCACCGTCGGGCCCGACGCGATATCGCCCGGATTGTCGCCCGGCACGTCCGAGATCATCAGCGCCAGCATCCGCGCCGGATAGGCCGCAACTGCAAGCCGCCCGCCCTTGACCGAGGACAACTCCTTGCGCACGCCGTTGATATCACCGATCGATGCACCCGATGCCAGCAGCGCCTGGGTCAGCGCCCGCTTCTGGGCGAGCGTGATGCCCACAGCCGGAGCGGTCAGCAGGGCCGACCCGCCGCCCGAGATCAGCGCCAGAACGAAATCCTCCTCCCCCAGAGTTCGGAGGAGCGCCAGCATGCGCGTGGTGGCGGCCTCGCCTGCCTCGTCGGGCACCGGATGTGCGGCCTCGACGATCTCGATCCCCTGGCAGGCCCGTGCATAGCCGTAGCGGGTGATGACCAGCCCTTCGCAGGGGCCCCAGGCCCGTTCGACCGCCTCGGCCATCCGGGCAGACGCCTTGCCTGCCCCTACGACGACCACCCGCCCGGAGGGTTTCGGCGGCAGATACGCAGACAGGCTGCGCATCGGGTCGGCCACTGCCACCGCGCGGTCGAAAAGGCTGCGAAGCAGGGCGCGGGCGGTCATCTGTCGGGGCCGCCGCTTGAAGATCGGGTCACCAGACGCACCGGCGCCCGATACTCCGGCGCGGGCTTGTTTCCTTTCTCCAACCATTCTGCCATCAGATAAGCAGTGTAGGAGCCGAAGCTTTCAATATCGCAACTTACTGATGAAAGCTGCGGATAAACCTGTGCGGATTCCTCGATATCGTCGAACCCGATCAGCTGAAAGTCCGCACCCACCCGCCGTCCGATCTCGGCGCAGCCGGAATGCACACCAAGGGCGACAAGATCGTTGAAACAGATCGCCGCATCTATCTCGGGGTGCTCGCGGGCCAGAACCTTCGCCGCGTCGCGCCCGAAGGCGCGGGACGCGCGGCCATAGAGCACGAATGGAGCCCGTCCCGCGCTGCGCATCTCGGACAGATAACCCGACAGGCGCTCCTGCGTGATCTCGCGTCCCTCGACCCCACCCACAAAGGCGATGTTTCGCGCCCCGGATGCCAGAAGCGCCCGGGTCGCCGCGCGCCCGCCCGCGCTGTAGTCGAAGGATGCGAAGGGGAAGAGATCGGTCCGCTGATCGACCTGTCGCAGCATCTGCAAACAGGGCAGCCCGCCCCGGGCGATCCGGTCGAAAAGCGCGCCCGTGGCGTCCCCGTAGGCGGGCGACATGATCAGGCCCGACACCCCGTGTTCGATCATCGAGCCTGTGACCTGCGCCTGCAGGTCCGCGTCCTCATCCGAGTTCGAGACGATCGTGGCGTAGCCCCGCGCCGACAGGGCCATCTGCACCGATATGGCGAACTCCGTGAAAAACGGGTTTCTCAGATCGTTGATCACCATCCCGATCAGCCCGACCCCGCCCGAGCGGAGCTGCGCCGCCGCGCGGTTGTAGACATAGCCCAGATCGGCCATGGATTTGCGCACCAGTTCGGCGGTTTGCGCCTTCACCAGCGGGCTGCGCTGCAACACCAGTGACACCGTGGATTTGGACACACCAGCATGATGCGCCACATCCAGAATAGTTGGTCTTTTACCCAAGCCTGGCCTAGCCCCCGTCGATCCCGTGCAGACCCAGTAGCATACGCATCCGCGTCTCTGCCAGATCCGGGCGGATCAAAAGCCGGGCCTGATCGGCGAGGCGGAAAGCCTCCGCATAATGCGTGATCTCGCGGGAGGATTGGAAACCGCCGGGCATGATGAAGTGATCCTGTGCCCCGTTCAGCCAGGCCACAAAGGCGATGCCAGCCTTGTAAAACTGTGTGGGCGCCTTGAAAATCTCCCGCGACAGCGGAACCGTAGGGGCGAGAAGCGCGTGATATTCTGCGCTGTTGCCCATTGCCAGCGCCTCCAATGCCTGCGACGCCGCCGGGGCGATGGCCGCGAAAATGCCCAGAAGCGCGTGGGAATGATACTGGCCGTCCCCTTCGATCAGCGACGCATAATTGAAGTCATCACCCGTATAAAGGCGGACACCGGCGGGCAGTCTCTTGCGAAAAGCCTCTTCATGCGCCTGATCCAGAAGGGAAATTTTGATACCGTCGACCTTGTGCGCCTGGGCCGCGATGATCGCGAGCACCGCATCGGAGGCCGCGTTTACATCCGCCCCGCCCCAGTAGCCCGCAAGCGCCGGGTCGAACATATCGCCCAGCCAATGCAGGATCACCTTGTCCCGGGCCTGATCGAGAAGGCGGCCATAGACACGGGCATAGGTCTCGGGACCCGCGCCGATTGCGGGCAAGGCCCGGGTCGCCATCAGGATGACCTGCCCGCCCGCGGCCTCAATCACCTCCATTTGACCTTCATAGGCCGCGATGATGGCGTCTTCGTCGCGCAAATCGTCTGGCGCCTTGTGGTCGGTCCCGGCGCCACAGGCGACGCGCGGGGCCAGCGGATGCGCCTTCGCCTCGCGCATCGTCCGCTCGATCAGCTCCCGCGCCGTTGGCCAATCCACGCCCATGCCGCGTTGGGCCGTGTCCATGGCCTCGGCCAGACCCAGACCCTGATCCCACAGATAATGACGGAATTTCAGCGTTGCATCCCAATCAACCGCGGGGCGGCCCTGCCACGGGTCGCGCTCAGCCAGCGGGTCGCTGACCACATGGGCCGCGGCGAATGCCGTCCGGGTGAACGGCCGGCGCGGGGCGCGCGGGGTCAAGGGGGACCCGGTCAGGCGATAGGGTTTCAGGCGGCCGTCACGGCTTGGCAGGAGCATCGGTTCAGACCCCGTGATCGGCGCGGATCAGATCGGCGGCTTTCTCCGCGATCATGATCACCGGCGCATTGGTGTTGGAGGAAATCAGGCGCGGCATGATAGACGCATCGACGACGCGAAGCCCGTCGATACCGTTGAACCGCAGACGCGGCGTCACCACGGCGCGCGCATCCCCGCCCATGCGGCAGGTGCCCGCCGGGTGGTGATCGGTTTTCGCGTTGGCGCAGGCGAAATCGAAGAACTCCGTGTCGGTTCGGACATCCGGACCCGGCAGAACCTCCCGCTTGACGAAGGGCGCCAGCGCGGGTTGCCGCAAGATCTCCTGCGCCAGCTTCAGGCCGCGTATCGACATCGCCCGATCATGCGGGTCGGCCCAGTAATTCGGGTCGATGAGCGGCGCGGCGGAGGGATCGGCACTTTGAAGTCGGACGGTACCGCGCGACCGGGGGCGCAGATAGGCGGAGTTGAGCGTGACGCCGGGGTTCTGCATCTTGGCAACGCCCGCCTCGATCCCCGATCCAAGGCCCAGATGGAACTGGAGATCGGGGCTTCGCGCGCCCTCCTCGGCATACCAGAACCCGCCGGTCTCAAACAGGCTGGAGGCGACCGGCCCGCGTTTCGTCAGCAGGTATTGCAACCCTGCCAGCGCGGACCAGTGCAGGCGGGCGTATTTGTCGTAGGTATGATCGCCGGTGCATTCGGAAATGGTGAAGAGATCGAGGTGATCCTGCAGGTTCGCGCCGACTTCCGGTTGATCCAGTATCGCGGGAACCCCGACCTCGGAAAGGTGATCCGCCGGGCCGACCCCCGACAGCATCAACAGGCGCGGCGACCCGATTGCGCCGGAAGAAAGGATCACTTCGGCCCCGGCCATCAGGCGGGTCCCATCCATCAATTCGACACCGACGGCGCGATGCGTCTCTATGATCAGGCGACGGACCTGCGCCCCGGTTCTGACGGTCAGGTTGGGCCGCCTCCGCGCCGGCCCCAGATACGCTACTGAGGTTGAAGATCGGCGCGCACCTCTTTGTGTCAGCTGGTAAAATCCAACGCCTTCCGGGTTCTCTCCGGCCATGTCCCCGGCCCGCGGGATGCCCAACTCGCCCGCTGCCGAAAAATAGGCCTCGCAGATCGGGAGCGGGGCGCGCGGTTGAGACACGCCCAAGGGACCGCCGCGCCCGTGAAACGCGTCATCATAAGTATCGTTGTCTTCCGCCTTGCGAAAATACGGCAGCACATCGGCATAGCTCCAGCCGTCGCACCCCATCTGCCGCCATTCGTCATAGTCCAGCGCATTGCCGCGCGTGTAGATCTGCGCGTTCACTGTAGACCCGCCGCCGATCACGCGGGCCTGGGTGTAGTTGATCACCATGTTTTTCATGTGTTTCTGGGGAACGGTTCGCCAGCCCCAGGACCCGATGCCCCTGGTCATCTTGGCGAACCCGGCGGGCATCTTGTAGAACGGATGCCGGTCACTGCCGCCGGCTTCCAGCAGACAGACCCGCAAATCCCGCGCTTCGGACAACCGCGCGGCCAGCACGCATCCCGCGCTGCCCCCGCCCACGATGATGATGTCGTAACTCTCGGCCATCCGTTCCCTCACAGCCTTTCTATGGACAGACCGCCATCCACCGGGATGATCGCACCCGTGGAAAACGCAAACTGCCCTTCTGCCAGGGCCGCGACCACCTGGCCCAGATCGGCGGGCTGCCCCCACCGTTTGGCAGGCACCAGACCCGCGGCGATACGCGCATCATAGGTATCCTTCGCGCCAGCGGTCATCGCCGTCTCGATGATGCCCGGGCGAAGTTCGAACACGCCGATCCCTGCCTCGGCAAGCCGGGCCGCGAAAAGCTGCGCCATCATCGAGGCCGCTGCCTTGGACATGCAGTACTCCGCCCGCTCGACCGAAGCCATGGACGCACTGACGGAGGTGACGAATTGCAGCGACCTGTAATGCGCCGACGGCATGGCCAGCATCCGCCTTGCGACCTCCTGCGCCAGAAAGAAAGCGCCGCGCAGGTTCACCGACATGACATGATCGAAGCTGTCCGGCGTCAGCCCGAGCATATCGCCCCGCACATGCGCCGGAACGCCCGCATTCGAGATGAAACATGTCAGCGGGCCGAGACGGGCCTCGATCTCGCCTACAAGATCAGCTTCGTTCCCCAGAGAATTGAGATCATGAACAAAATACTCAACCTCCAACTCTTTCACGGCACGGCGCGCGGCGGAACTGTCCGCCCCTTGCTCCGAGCAGACCGCGACACGATAGCCGGCTCCGCGAAGAGCCCGCGCAATGCCGAGACCTATGCCTTGCTGGCCGCCGGTGATCAGGGCTGTTCGGGTCATCTGGCAAGCTCCCTCTGCCGGAAATGATGGGCGATCCGCAACGCATTGGCGGCGATGGTCAGCGCCGGGTTCACCGCCGCCGATGTGGGCAGGATGCTGGCATCGGCAACGAACAGGTTCGGATGGTCATGGGCGCGGCCTGTGGGAGTGACCACACTGCGCGTCGGATCGGTCCCCATACGCGCGGTGCCGCATTGATGCGACGGTGTGCGCCGGTCAAACGGCCGCGACAGGATTACCGGAAACCCGGCCTTGCGCAGAACCCGTTTCAGCCGCGCCACCAGAGCGTCATGCGCCGCCCAGTTGGAGCGTTTCCAGTCCAGCACGATCCGATCCCCCCGCAGTGTGACGCGGCTTTCAGGATCGGGAAGATCCTCGGACATCACATAGAAATCAATTGCATGATCCGCGACCCATCGGGCAACGGGCCCCGGCAGCCCGGTCTGGGAGGCGAGGATCGGGCCGGAAACGCGCCCAAGCAGTTGGATGTTTCCAAGCGGCATGTCGCCTGCATCAGACTTTCCATAGAAGTCGTTGATTTGCATTGTCTTTTGATAGACGGAGCGGTTTTTCCGCCACGGATGGACTGCCAGCGCGGCGGAACAGTTGTGATTCATGAAATTCCGCCCAACCTGATCGGAGCGATTGGCGAGACCCTTGGGATAAGCGTCAGTGGCAGAGCGCAGCAGGATCGCCGCAGTGTTCACCGCGCCGGCGGCCAGCACGACGTTCCGGGCCCCGATCTCCGACCGGCCATCGGGGCCGGTGACCTGTACCGCCGTAACGCACCCCGCGTCATCGGCCAACAGACGATCCACATGCATACCGGTGCGCAAGGTTACGTTTTCAAAGGATAAGGCCCGGCGCATCCCCACGCTTTCGGCATCCATCTTGGAGCCATCCGTATCGGGGAACGCATCCCATGGCGTTTGTCCCCGCGCCAGCCAGCGGGGCAGATCGACCGCAAGCGGCAGGGAGGACGGATGCAGGCCGATGCGGACAAGCCGCGCCCGAAGCGCCGCAATCTCGGGCTCATCGGGCACAGGCGGGTGCGGATATCTGCCCGAATGGGGCGGCTCGGTCGGGTCTTCTCCCAGACACCCGCGCACCTCATACATCTCTTCGGCGGCCTGATACCACGGCTCCAGTTCGGCATAGTCGAAGGGCCAGCCCAGTGTCATGCCGCCCATATGCCGGACCGGCACGAAATCCGTTTCGCGAAATCGGATCAGTGCGGCACCGTAGAATTTGCTGTTGCCGCCGACGCAATAGTAATTGCCCGGGTTGAACGGATCGCCCTGCCCGTCCAGCCATGTCTCGTCGGGCCGGAAAACGCCGTCGCGGAAAATGGCCTGCGGATCGCGCGCGGCGGGGCTGTCGACCAGATGATCTCCCCGCTCCAGAACCACGATCCGCGCTCCGCTCGGCGCCAGAGCGGCGGCCAATGTGGCCCCTCCCATCCCGGAGCCGATGATCAGGATGTCGGTTGTCATGCCGCGATCTGCATTTGGAAGATTCCAATTTATACCTAAAAGAAAGGGCGGCCCTGGGCCACCCCTTCCGTCTCAGCCTATCCGCTCTTCGGTCTTCGGGTCGAACAGCACGGCCTTGTCCATGTTCACCGCGAAATCGAAGGCCTGCCCCGGGTGGACATCGGCATCGGCCCGCATCCGCGCGATGCAGTCCTTGCCCGAAAGGGTCGTGCTGACAAAGGTATCCGCGCCGGCCGGTTCCGTCACGCTGACCGTGTTGTGCAGCGACTGGATATTGCGGGCGTTGCGATCGGCGCCTTCGGGATCGGTGATCGCCTCGGGGCGGATACCCAGCATCACCTCGGCATCCAGATAGGCCCGGTAGCTCTCCGGCGCGTTCTCGATCCGCAGATGCAGCGACTGATCCTCCGCGCCGGTGATCTCCGCATGGATCTCGCCATTCAGGTCCCGCAACCTTGCCGGCAGCACATTCATCGAGGGCGACCCCATGAAGCTGGCCACGAACAGGTTGGCGGGGTTGTCGTAGATCTCCTTGGGCGTGCCGAGCTGCTGCACATAGCCATCATACATCACCGCGATACGGGTAGAGAGCGTCATTGCCTCGATCTGATCATGGGTCACGTAAACGATCGTCGTGCCCAGCTTCTGGTGCAGTTTCTTGATCTCGGTGCGCATGTCCACGCGCAGCTTGGCGTCAAGATTGGACAGTGGTTCGTCGAACAGGAACACATCCGGGTTGCGGACAAGCGCGCGGCCCATCGCCACCCGTTGCCGCTGACCGCCGGACAATTGGCCGGGTTTCCGGTCAAGCAGGTTTTCGATCTGCAGCAGTTTGGCCACATCCGCCATTGCGCGGTCGCGGTCGGCCTTCGGAACGCCATGCATCTCCAGCCCGAACGTGATGTTCTGGCCGACGGTCATGTTGGGGTAGAGCGCGTAGGACTGGAACACCATCGCGATGTTGCGCTTGGACGGGTGCACGCCGTTGACCACCCGGTCCCTGATGGCGATTTCGCCGGAGGTGATCCCCTCCAGCCCCGCGATCATGTTGAGAAGCGTGGACTTGCCACAGCCCGAGGGGCCGACAAGGACAAGGAACTCGCCCTCCTGCACCTCGATATCGACCTTATGCAGCACCTCCACCGCGCCGTAGGATTTGGTGACGTTGTTGATGTCGAGAAAACCCATCGGACTTATCCCTTGACTGAGCCCGCCATCAGACCGCGCACGAAGTAGCGGCCAGCGACGATGTAAACGAGAAGAGTGGGTGCGGCCGCCATGATGGCGCCGGCAAAATGCACATTGTATTCGCGCACACCCGTGGAGGAGTTGACGAGATTGTTGAGCGCCACAGTCATCGGAGCGGACCCGCCCGATGCGAAGGAGGCGCCGAACAGGAAATCGTTCCAGATATTGGTGAACTGCCAGATACACGACACGGCGATGATCGGCCCCGAACTGGGCAGCATGATCCGCCAGAAGATCTGGAAAAAGCCCGCCCCGTCGATCTGTGCGGCGCGCACCAGTTCCGTGGGGAACGCGGCATAGTAGTTCCGGAAGTAAAGCGTGGTGAACCCGATCCCGTAGACGAAATGCACAAGGATCAGCCCCGTCGTGGTGCCTGCGATGTCAAGAATGCCGAGGATTCGCGCCATCGGGATAAGGACGATCTGAAACGGGATGAAGCAGGAGAAGAGCAACAGCCCGAAGATCAGCGTCGCGCCCCGGAACTGCCATTTGGTGAGAACATAGCCGTTGAGCGCACCCACGATGGTCGACAGCGCCACGGCGGGCACCGCCATCACGATCGAGTTGATGAAATACGGGCGCAGGCCGGTGGGCTCCACCCCGATCTGTGCGGTCGACCAGGCGCTCAGCCAGGGCGCGATGGTCCATTCCCGTGGGAGCGACACCATGTTTCCGCCGGTGATCTCCTCCAGCGGCTTGAGCGAGTTCACCAGCATGATGCCGAAAGGCAGCAGGTAGAACAGCGCGAAGAGCAGAAGCACCAGATAGATCAGCACCCGGCTGAAGCTGGATGACCGGATTGCGGTATCGGCGGATGCGATGGCCATCACTTCTTCTCCCGCAATTCGGCATAGAGATAGGGCACCATGATCGCCGCGATGGTCATCAGCATGATCACCGCAGACGAGGCGCCGATGCCCATCTGGTTGCGCGTGAAGGTGTAGGAATACATGAAAGTCGCAGGCAGCGCCGTTGCATTGCCCGGCCCCCCTCCGGTCAGGGCGATCACAAGGTCATAGGATTTGATCGCAAGGTGGCTGAGAATGACGAAGGCCGAGAGGAACGCCGGCCGAAGCTGCGGCAGGATGATCCGGCGATACAGGTTCCAGTTCGAGGCCCCATCCATCTGGGCCGCTTTCAGGATCTCGTTGTCGATCCCGCGGAGGCCGGCCAGAAACATCGCCATGACGAAGCCCGAACTTTGCCAGACTGCGGCGATGACGATCGTGTAGATCGCCATTTCGCGATCCTTGATCCAGTTGAAGGTGAAGCTTTCCCAGCCCCAGAGATGCATCGTGTTTTCCAGCCCGATCGCCGGGTCCAGAAACCATTTCCATGCGGTGCCCGTCACGATGAAGCTGAGCGCCATGGGATAAAGGAAAATGGGCCTCAGAATGCCCTCGCCCCTGATCTTCTGATCCAGAAAAATCGCCAGCATCAGGCCGATCAGCGTACAGATCACGATGTAGAGCGAGGCGAATATGGCGAGGTTCTTGACCGCGATATCCCATTCACGGACGCGGAACAGCCGGTCGTAATTCTGCCAGCCGACCCATTCGTATGACGGCAGCATGCGGCTGTCGGTGAAGCTCAGATAGACCGTGAAGGCGATGAAGCCGTAAACGAAAATCACCATCACCGCAAAGGACGGCGCCAGAACGATCTTGGGCAGCCAGTTCTGAAGACGCGTGCGGAAATCCACGCCCGTATCCTGACCGGCGTCGGTAACAGCCATTGGCCCCCTCCCCTTTGTCGATGTGGTGACGACCGGGCCCATGCCCGGTATGTGGTGGACCGGCCCCGACAAAAGGGCCGGTCCCCGACAGGCGTTACATCGCCAGTTCGACGGCTGTCACCATTTCCTGGGCGGCGGTTTCGGCGTCGTATTCGCCGTTGAAATGCGCGGTGATCACATCATACATCGCATTTTGCACCGACGGGTTGTTGGCATGACCATGAGCCATGGACCCGAAAAGCCCGCCACCGGCCGCGGCTTCGGCAAGCTGAGCCATACCCATCTGTCCGCAGGCATCGAACGCTTCCGGCGAGATATCGGTCCGGGCGGGTACGGAGCCTTTCACGGTGTTGAAGGCCACCTGGAACTCGGGGCTCATCACGGCCGAGGCCATGGCGGTCTGCGCCTCCATCGCGGTGGCGTCGGTCACGTTGAACATCGCGAACTGGTCGGAGTTGAAGGTGACCGTTCCCTCTGTGCCCGGCACGCGGAAGCACTGGAACTCTTCTCCGGCGGTCTGACCTGCGTTGATGAACTCGCCCTTGGCCCAGTCCCCCATGATCTGGAACAGTGCGTCGCCATTGGCGACCATCGCCGAGGCGAGGTTCCAGTCGCGGCCCGAGAAGTTGTCGTCCACGAAGCCACGCAATACAGCCATACGCTCGAACGCCTCGACCATCTGGGCGGAGCCGAGCGCCTCGGGGTCGAGATCGACCATCGCCGCCTGATAGAATTCGGGGCCGCCGACGCCCATCACCATCGAATCGAAGATCGTGGCGTCCTGCCAGGCCTGACCGCCATGGGCGAGTGCCGTGTAGCCCGCATCCTGCGCGGCCTGCATCGCGGCCACGAACTCATCCCATGTTCCGGGCTGTTCGATGCCAAGCTCTTCCATCAGCGCGGTATTGGCCCAGACCCAGTTGGTCGAATGGACATTGACCGGCGCCGCCACCCAGTCGCCATCATAGGTGGAGAAGCGCTGCAACGCCTCGGGCACGACATCGTTCCAGTTCTGTTCGGCCGCCAGATCGTTGAGATTGGCCAGCGCGCCTTCGGCGGCCCAGTCCTGAATTGAGAAGCCGAGCATCTGCACGGCGGTCGGCGGGTCACCTGCGGTCACGCGGGCGCGCAGGACGGTCATCGCATCGGAACCGCCGCCGCCGGCCACGGGCATGTCGGTCCAGCCGATGCCGTTACCGGCCAGATCCTCGCGCAGCACGTTCAGCGCCGCGGCCTCGCCACCGGATGTCCACCAGTGAAGAACTTCTACCTCCTGCGCCACGACCCCCGTGGTCGACAGCGCGACAGCTGCGGCAGACAGCTGAAGCTTTCTGAGAATGGTCATGATCGTCCTCCCTTTTCATTGTGAGTCCCTTTTGGACTGCTGGAATTAAAACGTTATAACACAGCCCTGAGTCAACGGAAAATTTCGCGTCTGGGTTGCGGCGTGATCGCCATAAATGCAGTGATAAAGGCGCAAGATAGATCATATGGCTGCGAGATCGCGAAACGCTTTTCAGTTGAAACGTTTCAAATAATCGCCATAGTGACCCAGGCCTTCCGTAGCGGAGCATACCGGCTTGATGACCAAGGACACCGACGAGATCACGCCGCTTGCGCCCGGCGAACGCCCAACATTGCGAACGATCGCGGAACAGACCGGATATTCCGTCGCGACCGTGTCGCGAGCGCTGGCCAATGATCCGCGAATCGCCAAGACGACCCGCGAAAAAGTATCCCTTGCGGCGAAGAATCTGGGCTATGTGCCCGACCGCGCGGCGCGGCGGCTGCGCACCGGGCGCACGCAGGTCGTGAGCCTTCTGCTCAATACCGAGCATGAGTTCCTGGGCTTCACCCATGAGTTTCTGACCGGCATCACCGATGTTCTGCGCGGCACGGGCTATTCCGTCACCGTCGTTCCCGATACGGTGGGCGAGGACCGGCTGGACCCGGTCCGCACCATTTTGCGCAACAATCTGGCCGACGGCATTCTCTTCACCCGGACCGAATGCTTCGACCCCCGGGTCCGGCTGATGATGGAGAACGGATTTCCCTTTGTCAGCCATGGCCGTACCGAATTTACCACGCCCCACCCGTGGGTCGATTTCGACAACGAGACCTTCGCGCGCAAGGCGGTGCACCGGTTGGTCGAGAAGGGCCGCAAACGGTTGAGCCTGATCCTGCCGGAGGACCGGTTCACCTTCACCCAGCATCTGCGCTACGGCTTCATGAGCGCGGTGCGGGAAACCGGCGTCGAGTACGAGATCGTCACCGATGTGACGCTCGATTCCGCAACCGCCGATATCGCCGAGGCCACCAAGCGGCGAAGGTATAGGCCAAACCCGCCCGACGGGTACATCTGCGTGGGCGAGGTGACCGCGCTGGTGACGCTGACGGCCCTTGGCGATGTGGGCGTGACACCGGGGGTGGAGGCCGATGTTCTGGCCAAACGCGCCTCTCCCATCTTCGACAATATCCGCCCGCGGATCGAGACCGTGTTCGAAGACCTGCGCGCCACGGGCCGCGCGATGGCGGAGATGTTGTTGCGCCGGATGGCAGGCGAGCCGCCGGAGGCGCTCAATGTGCTGTTCCGCCCCGACACCGGATTTTGCGGCGACAGCGACCATTAGGCCACCCATCGCGGCCGGGTGTCGCCGATGCGCATCTGAACGGATTTGACCTCAAGGAACTCCTCGATCCCGTATCGGCCCAGTTCCCGGCCCTGCCCGCTTTGCTTGACCCCGCCAAAAGGCATCTCGGCAAAGCCATCCATCCAGGTATTGGTCCAGACCGTGCCGGCCCGAACCTTGCGGGAGAACTCCAGACAGGTGTGGACATCACGGCTCCATATGCCCGCCGACAGTCCGTAAGACGCTGAATTGGCTAGTGAAATCGCCTCATCCATTGTCCTGAAGGTCAGAACGGACAGGACCGGCCCGAACACTTCTTCAGTAGCAATTGCCATATCCGGAGTGACACCGGTCAAAATCGTCGGAGCGTAGAACTGGCCTGCCAACCCGTCGATCGCAAGCGGTTCACCGCCCAGCACCACCTGCGCTCCGGCAGTTTCGGCATCTCCGACATACGCCGCGATCTTGGCCTGATGTTCGGGCGAGATGATTGCGCCGACCTTGGTCCGGGGATCGAGCGGGTCGCCGAACGGCACCTTGCGCGACATTTCCACGACCATTTCGGTCAGCGCCGTAGCCACGTCTTCATGCACGATGATCCGGCTGCCGGAGTTGCAGCATTCGCCCGCGTTGAAATAGACGCCGAACACGATGGCATCGGCGGTCGCCTCAAGGTCGGCGTCGGGGAAAATCACCTGCGGGTTCTTCCCTCCAAGCTCCAGCGAGACCTTTTTCAGCGTCCCGGCCGCGGTCCTCACGATCTGCTTGCCGACGGCGGTGGAGCCGGTGAAGGACACCATGTCGACCCTTTCATCGCCGGTCATCAGCGCCCCGACGGGATCGCCATATCCCAGCACGATATTGACCACACCGTCGGGCAAGCCCGCCTGTTGCAGCAACTGGCCGAGGATTACCGTGGTGGAGGGCGTCATTTCCGAGGGTTTCACCACCGCGGTGCAGCCTGCAGCCAACGCGAAGGGGAGTTTCTGACTGATGATCAGAAACGGGAAATTCCATGGCGTGATCAGCGACACCACGCCAACCGGCTCCTTCAGCACCATGCCCAGCATATCGGGGCCCAGGCTGTTATGGCTGTCGCCATGCAGCGTGCGTGCAAGGGCGGCGGCATATCTCCAGAGATCGGCGGCGCCCTCGATTTCGGCCCGCGCCTGAGCGATCGGCTTGCCACTTTCCAGGGTTTCCAGAACCGCGATCCGTTCGCGGTTTTCGTCTATCAGATCTGCGGTCTTCAGCAGAATCCTTGCCCGCGCCGCGCCCTGGGAGGAGGCCCAGTCGCCCGCATCGAAGGCGTGTCTGGCTGCCGCAATCGCCCGCGCGGTGTCATCTTTTCCGCCCCTTGCGGATCGGCTGACAAGATCGCCATGCGCCGGGGAATGACGCTCGAAAACGGCGCCGTCGGCGCTCCCCACCCATGCGCCATCGATCAGATGCTGGCCGATGAACGGGTCGGTCGGAATGGCGGCGCTACATGCGGGGATCAGGGTAAACTGCGTCATCTCATCTCCCGGGGAACTCAGGTTTGCGTTTTTCGGCAAAGGCGGCCACGCCCTCGGCCTTGTCGGCGCTGGCCGCGATCATGCCGCCACCCAGAGCCTCGATCATCGCGGCCCGGTCCTCGCCCGCGGCCGCGTGAATCAGGTATTTGGCAATCTCGGTCGCCCGCGGGCTGGTGTGCGCCAGGCGTGCGGCGATGTCCTCTGCGGCGGCCAGCGGATCCGCCGCAACCTCCGCCACGAAGCCAATCTCCCTCGCCCGCTCCGCCGTCAGATGCCGCCCGAACAGCGCCATCTCCTTGACCACCGGTTCCGGCACCAGACGCAGCAGGCGCTGCGTGCCGGACCATCCGGGAACGATGCCGACCGAGCTTTCAGGCAGGCCGAGTCTGGCCTCCGGTGCCATCACCCGAATATCGCACGCCGCCGTCAGTTCCAGCCCGCCGCCGAAGGCATGGCCGCCGATCACGGCAATCGTGGGCTTCGACAGTCGCGCAAGCCGGTCGAACACCCGGTGGCCGTCACGCACCCAGTGACGGGCGAACTCCGCGGGGGCAAGGCCCGCCCAGGCCGAGATATCCGCGCCCGCGCAAAAGGCTCTGGCCGGCGCCGCCGTGACCAGCACCCCAAGCACGGCGGGATCCGCGTCCAACGCCGCGCAATGGGTCTCCAACTGCGACAGCATGTCGGGAGTGAAGGCGTTGAGCTTGGCCGGATTGTCCAGCTCGAGCCGCGCAATCGCGCCCCGATGAAGATGGACGGCGTTCACAGGACAAGCCCCATGGGTGTTTCCGACAGCAGGCTCACGGGCATCCGGTTGGCATTGCCCGCGACCGCGACACGCCCCGCAGAGGCCGTCACGATATCGCGCTCCGGATCGATGCCGGGCATGATCTCGGTCGCCACGAGCCCGGTTTCGGTCAGCCGCATCACGCAGCGCTCGGTCACATAGAGCACATCCTGCCCCTGCCGCAGGGCGCGCTGACCGGCAAAGGTGACATGTTCTACAGCATCGACCATTTTGGTGAACTTGCCCGGTCGGGTGACGCTTATGGCCTCCGGTGTCAGCGACAGCTCCGCACCGGCCTCGAAATACCCGGAGAAGACGATCTTCCGCGCATGGGCCGTGATATCAACAAACCCCCCGCAGCCCGCCGTGAGATAAGGTTTTTTCCCGAGCTTCGAGACATTGACATTGCCCTGCACATCCACCTCCAGAAAGGAGAGGAAAGACATGTCGAACCCGCCTCCCTGAAAATAGGTGAACTGGTTTGGTGACGGCACGAAGGCATGGGCGTTCGAGGCGCAGCCAAAGGCGAACCCGGTCAACGGCATGCCCCCGACCGCCCCCTGTTCGATGGCCCAGGTCACGGCCTGCGCCTGACCCTCCTCCAGCAGGATCCGGGGTACGATCGCCGAAATGCCGAAGCCCAGATTGGCGGTCTGTCCGGCGCGCAACTCCATCGCGGCGCGGCGTGCGATGACCTTCTCCACATTGTGCTCCGCCCGCGCAAAGCTGTCCCATGGCCGCATGATCTCCCCCGAGATCGCGGGGTCGTAGAGTGTTTCCGTGGTCTGTTTCTGATCGGGCGCCACCACGATCATATCGACCAGATGCCCCGGCACATGCACATCATGGGGCCGAAGCGAGCCCGCCGCAGTGACCCGCTTGACCTGCGCGATCACGAGGCCGCCATGGTTTCGCACTGCAATCGCCTGATCCAGCGCGCCAAGGGTGGCGCCTTCGTGTTCGTAGGTCAGGTTGCCGTGTTCATCCGCCGTCGTTGCCCGAATGATCGCCACATCGGGCACGATGTTCGGGAAATGCAACCATGTCTCCCCGCCGAACTGCGCCCGTTCCACGATGCTCCGTCCCGCCGCAACATCGTTCATCGCACACCCCTCGCGCACCGGGTCGACAAACGTCTCCAACCCTACCTTGGTCAGCACGCCCGGTTTGCGCGCGGCCACGTCACGATGCATGTCGAAGAGAATGCCCGAGGGGACATTGTAGGCCGCAACACGGTTGTCCACGATCATCTGCCAGATCGCGGGCATCGGCAGGTTTGAGGGGCCCGAAGGATAGGATCCGCCGATAATCGTCGCCAGCAGACCGTCCTGCGCGATATGATCGACCCCCTTGACCCCGTACATGTCACCCGCCGCGATCGGGTGGATGGTGGTCAGGCCGCGCGGATGCCCCTCGTCCCTGAACCGCGCGCCAAGCGCCTCCAGCACCGCATCCGGGCATCCGAGCGCGGAGGAGGACGAGACGGTCACCACCGCGCCATCCGCGATATGCGCCACGGCCTCGGCCCCGGAAACGATCTTGCCCATGGCTCAAATGCCTCCGTAGTCGACGGCAACGCGCCGCCCGGTTTCTGCCGCCTTCGCGACCGCGGCGGCCACGGCGAGGGATTTCACGCCGTCCACCCCGTCAGCCGCAGGGCGGCCCTGCCCCGCCACCGCGTCGCAGAACAAGCCCACCGAACGCCAATAGAGATCATGCGTGTCATAGGGCAACACTTCGGCCCCGGTTTCGGTGGTCAGAACAATCTCGCCGACGGCGCCTTGCGTCATCACATCGGTGGCGACGATGGAGCCCCTGGTGCCGTGGATCTGAAACCCGCTTCTGGCAAAGCGATGGGTGAAGCTTTCATGGGTCTGCACCATCGCGCCCGACGGCATGGACCAGACCGACATCGCGCTGTCCTCGACGCCCTTGCCCATGCCCGCGCTGCTTGCCATCGCGACCACATCCACGGGATCCTCCCCCAGATGGAACCGCACGGTATCGGCGTCATGAACCACGATATCGGCGATCACGCCGCCGCCGGCCTCGGGCTTGTCCAGCCGCCAGCCCTGCAGATGCGGGGGCAGATAGACGGCGTGGAAAACGCGCACGCTCAACACATCGCCGACGCGGCCATCCCGCACGGCCTCCCGAATGGCCAGATGGCTGCCGGCGTTGCGCAGATGGTGATTGGTAGCAAAGACAAGGCCCGCCTTCTCGGCGGCGCGGACCATGGTCACGGCATCCGCGACCGTCATCGCCAGCGGCTTTTCGCAAAGCACATGCTTGCCCGCCGCGATGGCGGCCATGGCCTGGCTGAAATGCTTTTCATTGGTGGTGGAGATGTAGACGGCATCGATATCCCCGACCAGCAGCGCCTCCAGATCGCTGACCCCATGGGCGATGCCATGTTCGGCGGCATAACTTTCCGCCCGCTCGGGGCTGGAGGACAGGACATGGGTCACCGCACCGCCGCCGGACACGGCGCGGAATGCCTCGATCATGCGCTCGGCCGCAATCGTACTGGCCCCGATCAGACCCCATTTCATCGGCATCATCCTCCCCTATCGTTCCGCGTGGCCAGTTCGGCTGGATTTTTTGGAACGTTCCATTAAGTTGATCCGATTTGGCTGACCCGTCAACCGCTTTCTTGGCTCAGCCACTGGAACCCGGCCCCGGTTCGCGCAATAGTCCGCGCCGAGGGGAGGCACTATCGTTCATGACAATCCGTTTCTTTTCCGATGCAAACCGTCCGGTTCACATGGGCCCCTACCCGATGGAGCGGCTGGCCCGCGGCCCGATGCCGGATTTGTCTCAGGTGCCGCCCTTCGCGCCCTTGAATTTCACACGCCCCGACACGCCCGCCTCCATCGTCAACGCGATGACGGAGTATCAGGCGATGATGGACGCCATCCGCGACGGGCTGATGACCGCGTCCCGGTCCGTATGCCCGGATGACCCGACCGAACGCGCCAATCACCTGAAGGCCTTCGGATACTTCTCCGATGCCTCGATGGTGGGGATCGGGCCTCTGCCCGCTGCGGCGCGCCTGGCGGAACCCTATCGCAACCCCGGCATCGACGCGCTGGCCGATGAACTGCGCACCAAGCAGACCAAGACGCTGGCTTCCGGCATCGACATGATCATGGCCGATCTGAAAGACGCGGTGGAGGCCCCGCCCAGCACGATCGATGGCCATACCCGCGCGATCGTCTTTCTTTACGAGATGCCGCGCGACCCGCGTTCGGACGAGAAAGGGGTTGGCTGGCTGGACGATGCGCAGGCCCATCGCGCCTGTTTGCGCGCAACCGAAACCGCCGTGGTGCTGGCCAATTACATCCGCATTCTGGGCTGGGATGCCAAGGCGCATACGGGCACCAGCGCGGATGTGGACCTGAACGTTCTGGCCGTGGCCGCGGGCCTTGCGAGTGTTGAGGATGGCACGCTGGCAAACCCCTATCTGGGCAGCCGTTTCGGCATCGCCGCGATCACCACCGAATTCGACCTGACCGTTGACGCGCCGCTTGTTCCCATGGCCCGGCAACCCCGGTTCAGAGCCAAGGGGCCCGCCTGGTGGCTGGGCAAAGGGTTCGCCAAATCGGCGCTGAACCGTGACCCGTTCGCGCGACGCGACTTCGCCGACGGCCCGCACCCGTTCGAGACGCTGACGCGGGTGGACACGCCAACGACCTATATCGACGAACCGAATGTCGCCCGCGTGCCCAAACGCTCGGATATGTTTGCCCGTGCCCAGTTCGGCGATATGGGCAAAGCCAATCAGAATGCCGCGAAAGGCGGCTATTACGTGCGCAAGGCCGCACCCTCCATGGCGCAGCGGCGGATGCTGGGGGCATTCGTACTGTTGCAGGACGGGTCAGCCGCAGACGGACCACGCCCCGATGAGCCCCAGGCCAATGCCGATGCGATCAAGGCGGCCAGTTACTTTCTGGGCGTCGACGCCGTCGGGATCAGCCGCTGCCCCGACTGGACATGGTACTCCCACGACGCGCGCGGCGACCCGATCAAGCCGCCCCACGATCAGGCGATCAGCATGATCATCGATCAGGGCTATGAGACAATGGAAGGCGCCTCCGGCGACGATTGGATCAGCGTTGCGCAATCCATGCGCGCCTACCTTCGGTTTTCGCTTCTGGGCGGCGTCATCGCCAAGCAGATCAGAAATCTCGGCTACAGTGCCAAGGCCCATACGGTGCTCGACGGGGAAGTGTTGCAGCCGCCCCTTTTGCTGCTGAGCGGTCTGGGCGAGGTGTCCCGCATCGGGGAGGTCATCCTGAACCCGTTCCTTGGCCCCCGCCTGAAGTCGGGCGTGGTGACGACCGATATGCCCATGGCCCATGACAAGCCGATTGATTTCGGCCTGCAACGGTTCTGCGAAAGCTGCAACAAATGCGCGCGCGAATGCCCTTCGGGGGCCATCACTGCCGGGCCGAAGCTGATGTTCAACGGCTACGAAATCTGGAAATCCGACAGCGAACGCTGCGCCAGTTACCGGATCACCACACTTGGCGGGGCGATGTGCGGCCGATGCATGAAAACCTGTCCGTGGAACCTGGAGGGGCTGTTTGCCGAAAAGCCATTTCGTTGGGCGGCGATGAATATCCCGGCGGCGGCTCCCGCATTGGCCAGGCTCGATGACGCGCTTGGAAACGGGGGGCTGAACCCAGTCAAGAAATGGTGGTGGGATCTGGAGCTTCGCGAGGATGACAGCTACGGCCCCGCGTCGCATCCGGTCAATGCCCGCGATCTGCAACGCGATCTTGATCTGAAATACGAGGATCAGACGCTGGCGGTCTACCCCGCCCCGCTGGCACCGCATCCCTATCCCTACCCGTTCCCGATGGATCGCGAGGCGGGGATCGAGGCCTATCAGGCGATGATCACCGCGGAGGAGTATCGCGACCGTCTGGCCCGCGGGGATGACAGCGTGGTGCATCGCTACACCAATGATGGCAACAGCCCGGTCCTGCAGGTCGTGGTGGCCAAGGCCGAGGCGATGACGCCGGAGGTCATCAAGTACGAGTTCCGGGCCACCGATGGCGGCGCATTGCCGGAATGGACCGCGGGCGCGCATCTGGACATCGTCGTGGCACCCGAATTTCTGCGCCAATACTCCATGTCCGGCGATCCCGCGGATCGCACGAAGTACCAGATCGGGGTCCTGCGGGAGGATCTGGGCCGGGGTGGTTCCCGACTGATGCACCGCATTTTCAGCGAGGGGCGGCAGATCTTCATCTCCCGGCCGATCAATCACTTTCCGCTGGAGGAGCAGGCCCCCTTCAGCCTGTTGATGGGCGGCGGCATCGGGATCACGCCGATGATCGCCATGGCCCATCGCCTGCATGCATTGGGCAAGCCCTTTGCCTTGCATTATTGCGCGAAATCACGGGCCAGCGCGGGTTTCCTGAACGATCTGGCCGCAATGGAATGGACCGGAAACCTGCATCTTCATATCTCCGACGAAGGCACGCGGGCCGATCTGGACGCGATCATGGCCGCCGCCGCCGAAGGCACCCATGTCTATACCTGCGGCCCCGAAACTTTCATGGGCGCGGTGATCGACAGCGCCACGGCGCATGGCATCCCCGACGAGGCACGGCATCTGGAATACTTCTCGGTCCCCGAGGTGCCGGACTATGTGAACCACGATTTCATCCTGCGCCTCAGGGATGGACGTGATCTGCTTGTGCCGGCCGAGAGATCCGCCACGGATGTTCTGGCCGAAAACGGCATTCATGTGGATGTGAAATGCTCCGACGGGATCTGCGGCGTCTGCAAATGCGGGCTGATTTCCGGCGCCGTGGAGCACAGGGATTTCGTACTGTCGAAAGCGCAGCGGCAACACAGCATCATCTTGTGCCAATCCCGTGCGGCGGAGCCCGGAGGCATTGTCGAAATCGACCTCTAGGTGCGGGTGTAATAGGTCATCACGCTGTGCTCCGCTTCGGCGAAGAACAGCCAGCGCTCGGCCAGAAGCCCGCCCAGAAACGCAAGAACGGCCATAAGCAGAAAAAGTCCGGGCCACAGGCCCCAGGAGGCAAACAGGGTCGCGAAGACCGGAACGATCCCGCCCAGCATCAGCGCGATCTGGCGCAGCCTGGCCTGATGCTTGCGGCCGATCTTGTAGCCCATCTCCTTCAGCAGGTAGTTTCCGCCCGTATGCGGGGCTTCCAGCATGCGCACCTTGCCCATGGCGCCGAGACCGGTGGCGCTTTCCGGGGTGGACAGGACCGGGGCCGTATCCCCCCGGCGCCACCAGCCAAGCTTTGCGCCCCATGCCAGAAACACCAGCAGCGCCGCTACGGTCGGCAACACACCTGCGCCACCGGCAAAGACCTGCGCCAGAAACGCGTAGATCAGCGCGCCGCCGGCAAGCGAAAAGCACAGAAACACCACCGGTGTCAGCGGCTGGCACCAGCGCTGCACGGTTTTCAGCTGCGCATAGATCATCGAGGTGGAGTAGACCGTGATCAGCGAAAAGGCCGCCGTCAGCAGTCCCAGCAGCCGCCCCTGCCCGCCCATCAGCAGGCTCAGCGCGAAGGCCCCGGCAAGGGCCAGCGCGACGATGGCCAGCACCCCCTCCCGCGAGAGCCAGGAGCTGCGCCACTGGCTGAGCGCGCGCCATGCCCGCTCCGGGTGACCCAGATGGAAGGTCGAGGACACCAGCCCGGCCATGGACAGGCCAAAGCCGATCACGAACCCGGCCCAATAGAGGCCACCTTGCGGCGTCAGGCCCAGAAATGCGGCCAGACCAAGCGCCGCAAGAACGCCAAAACCGGCCCCGGAACTGACCGTGAAGAAGATGATCGAATAGGCAGGATGCATCAGAGCCGCTCCAGCGCGCGGTCCAGCCAGCCGAAGAAACCCTCCGCCCGTGTCTCGCGCGCATCCGCCGCCAGATCGGCAAGATCGGGCAGATCAGGAACCGGCTCGGGCGTTCTGGGACGGGGCGGCAAGTATTTGTTCACCGGTCCGGTGCCCTGCTCGGGCATGAGGTCGAACCCACCGCGCGCGGCCACCAGTTCGGACACGGCCGAGGCCGGATCGTTCAGATCGCCGAAATGCCGCGCACCGGCCGGGCAGGTCCGCACACAGGACGGGATCCGGTCTTCCTCGACGATGTTCTCATTATAGATCCGGTCGACGCAGAGGGTGCATTTCTTCATGACCTTCTCGACCGGATCCATCTCGCGGGCGCCATAGGGACAGGCCCAGGCACACAGCCCGCAGCCGATGCATGCATCCTCATTGACCAGCACGATCCCGTCTTCGGCGCGTTTGTAGCTGGCCCCCGTCGGGCAGACGGTCACGCAGGGCGCATCGTCGCAATGCAGGCAGGATTTCGGGAAATGCACGACCGTGGCGGGCCCCTCCTCCGGCTTGACTTCGAATGTGTGGACCCGGTTCAGGAACGCACCAAGCGGCGCATCGCCATAGGCATCGGCATCGGCCAGGGCCGAACCATAGCCGCCGGTATTCCATTCCTTGCAGGAAATCACGCAGGCATGGCAACCGACACAGGTATCCAGATCGATCACGAGGCCGAGTTTCACTGCGGTCGAGGCGGGCAGAGAGGTCATGTCCACTCCTCCCCGTAGGTCACATCGCCGGTGCCGCGCCCCACGGGGCTGTCCTGGGCGTCCATCAGCGGGTCGAGCGGGCCATCATCGCTGGCCGGTTCGATCCGCACCCGCAAATCGTACCACGCCGCCTGCCCCGTTACCGGGTCGGAATTGGCCCATCGCAGCCCGTCGCCCTTGGGCGGCAGAAGTTCTGAGATGAGGTGGTTCAGCAAGAACCCCTTGGTCGCCTCGGGCGCGCCCGGCGACAGCGCCCAGGCGCCCTTGCGCTTGCCGATGGCATTCCATGTCCAGAGTGTCTTGCCATTGGCCGCATCGGTCCGGCGCACCGGCACCCTGATCCTGCCATGATGTGAGATCACCCAGGCCCATCCGCCATCGGTGAGGCCCGCGCTCTCCATCACCTCCCCGGGGACGTAAAGCGGGTTTTGGCCGTGGATCTGCCGCAGCCAGGCATTCTGGGATCCCCAGGAATGATACATCGCCGCCGGGCGCTGCGTGATCGCGTGAAGCGGGAAATCCCCGGTCACGGCCTCGCCTTCGAATGGCGGGTACCAGACGGGAAGCGGATCGAAGGCCAGAGCCACCTGCGCGCGCAGGTGCTCAGGGGGCTGCCGCTCGCCGTGGCCCTCGGCGGCCAGCTGGAACTTGCGCAGGGTTTCGACATAGATATCGAAGGTATAGGGCTGCGGTGCATCGTAAAACCCCATCCCGACGGCCCAATCCTGATAGGCCTGATTGGCCATCTTGTAGAACTGCGCGGCGGCCGGAATATGGCTTTTCCAGAAGCCGCCATTCTCGATGTAGCGGTGCAGCTGATCAGGGTTCGGCCGACCGCGCCCGATATCCTCCCCCTCCCCCCGCCAGCCCGCCAGCGGCCCGACACCTGGCTTGCGCTGGTGGTTGACGATGTAATCCGCGTAATCCTTGTAAACCGCATCGCCCGCCCCGGTGACGAAGCCCGGCAGGCCAAGCCGCGCGCCCAGATCGATCAGCA
The DNA here is from genome assembly GCF_003688285.1 of Rhodophyticola porphyridii. Lineage (GTDB taxonomy): Bacteria > Pseudomonadota > Alphaproteobacteria > Rhodobacterales > Rhodobacteraceae > Rhodophyticola > Rhodophyticola porphyridii. The sequence continues at coordinate 247,163 of NZ_RCNT01000006.1, read as the reverse complement.
CCGATTGAAAGCCCCGCACATCCCGGTCCGGCTCCACCACCGGCCAGCGGATGGCATCGGCCACCGCGTCGGGTTCGCAAATCGGACGATCCAGCAGGGAGATGCAGTCATGCCGCTCCAGATAGGTCGTGTCCGGCAGGATCAGATCGGCATAGGCCACCATTTCCGACGAATAGGCGTCGGAATAGATGATATGCGGAATCCTGTAGCTGCCATCGGCGTTCGTCGCCTCCAGCATATCCATCACACCGCGGGTATTCATCGACGAGTTCCACGCCATGTTCGCCATGTAGAGAAAGAGCGTGTCGATCTCGTAGGGGTCGCCCGCGACCGCGTTCGAGATGACCATATGCATCAGCCCGTGGACCGAAAGCGGTGCCTCCCATGTGAAGGCCTTGTCGATCCGTTCGGGATGACCGTCCTTGTCCAGGCGCAAGTCCTCCGGCCCCCTTGGATAGCCCAGATGCGGGCCCGCCAGCGGCGCGTTCGGATGGGCTTCGCTATGCGGCGTTGGGTGGGCCAGGACAGGCTTGGGGTAAGGCGGCTTGAAACGGAAACCGCCCGGGCATTCGACCGCACCCAGCAGAATTTGCAGCAGGTGCAACGCGCGTGCCGTCTGAAACCCGTTGGAATGGGCCGAGATGCCGCGCATCGCATGAAAGCTGACCGGCCGGCCGATCATGGTATCATGACGCTCGCCACGCATATCGGTCCAGGGCTGATCGAGGGTGATCGCCTCTTCGAAGGCGGTGCGCGCCAGTTCCGCGGCCAGCCGGCGGATGGTTTCGGCGGGCACACCCGTCTGCTCTGCCACCGCCTCGGGAGCATATTCCGCGCCCAGATACCGCCGGGCCAGCAGGTCGAAGGACGGGACAGCCCTGCGCCCGTCGGGCAGCGTCACCTCACCGTGCAACGCGGCTTTGGTCGAGATCTCCCTCCAGCCACGCGCGCGATGCTCGTCCCGGTCCCAGACAAGCGGTTCCCCGGCCTCGTTTCGCGCAATCAGCCCGTGATCGGGCCCGCCATCATTCTTCACCACCAGATGCGGCGCGTTCGTGTAGCGCAGCAAATAGTCGAGGTCGATCTGACCTGACCGGAGCAGCTCGTGGATCAGCGCGAGAATGAACAACCCGTCCGTGCCCGGCGTGATCCCCACCCATTCATCGGCAATCGCATTGTATCCCGAGCGCACCGGGTTGACGGCAACCACCTTGGCCCCGCGTGCCTTCAGCTTTCCCAGACCCATCTTGATCGGGTTGCTGTCGTGGTCCTCGGCAACACCGAAGATCATAAACATCCTCGTGCGGTCCCAATCCGGCGAGCCGAACTCCCAGAACGCGCCGCCCATCGTGTAGATACCCGCCGCAGCCATGTTGACCGAGCAAAACCCGCCATGGGCGGCATAATTCGGCGTTCCGTATTGCTGCGCCCACCAACCGGTGAAGCTCTGGCTCTGGTCGCGGCCGGTGAAGAAGGCAAGTTTCTTCGGATCCTTCTCGCGGATCGGTTTCAGCCATGAAACGGCGATCTCCATCGCCTCCTCCCACCCGATCTCCTCGAACCGGCCCGAGCCGCGCGGGCCCACGCGCTTGAGCGGTGCTTTCAGCCTTGCGGGAGCATAATGCTGCATGATTCCGGCGGAGCCTTTCGCACAAAGCACGCCCCGGTTCACCGGATGATCGCGGTTACCTTCGATATAGCGGATCCGGGGCACCCCTTCGGCATCCGCGCGCAGATGCACATCAATACCGCAGCGGCAGGCGCACATGTAGCATGTGGTCTTGCGAACCTCGTCCGAAACCCTGGGGGAGATCTCCAAAAAGGGTTGCTTCGCGCTCACCACGAGCCGCCTTCCGGTTTCCAGGGCACAGCGTGCGAAAATCGCTCATTTCCAAACATCTGGCGTCTCCCCTTCACGTTCAGCCGCGCATCTGCCCCTGCATATCGCCGCCTTCGCACATTGTGGACATCGCCTCCCGATGACAAGAGGCGGAGACGAACTGCCATGGCGCGGCCCGAAATGCTGGTCAAGGACAGGTCAGACCTGAAGGAAGCGGTGCGTGCTGTGATATCGTGGTTTTGACCTTGCCCCTGATTTCCGGTCCATTGCGAACTGGAATTTTCCACCTTTGAATGGACGAAGGAGGAAGACCCATGAAGCGGAAGCGTTTCACAGAAGAACAGATCATCGGCGTGCTGAAGGAGAGCGAGGCAGGTGCGAAGACGGACGATATCTGTCGACGTCACAGCATCAGCTCAGCTACATTCTACAGCTGGCGGAAGAAGTACGGGGGCATGGAAGCTGGCGATGCAAAGCGCCTGAGAGCTCTGGAAGCCGAGAACGCCAAGCTGAAGCGGATCGTCGCGGATCAAATGCTGGACATGTCCGCGATGAAGGATCTGCTGCAAAAACATTGGTAAGCCCATGGCGAAGCGACGAGCTGTGGGCTTTCTGATGACCGAGCGTGGGTTCAGCGAGCGGCGCGCGTGCCGGATCGTCGGTCTTGCGCGCTCGGTGCAGCAGTATCGGCCCATGCCAAAGAATGACGCGGCATCTTGAACGAGAACGCTTATGCGATTTCGCCGCGCCCACGACTGACGGACATCCTGTGGTAACTGGAACTCGCAAGCAGGTCCAAACTCGCCGAGCAGTCCGACCAGCCCCTTAATCTGTGGGTCGAGCATGTCATGCCGCAGTCATGGGGCGATGACTGGCCCTATGAGGACGGATCGACTGGTCGCCCCTCGGATGACGACGGCAAGGCCATCGCACGAAACGCCATCCTGCACACCTTGGGCAACCTTACGCTGCTCACAGGCGGTCTGAACATCTCATCGGGGAACAAGGGCTTCGATGAGAAGAAGGTAAAGTTCGCCGAGCACACGGGCTTGTTCCTGAACAAGTGGTTCACCGGGAAAACGCGCTGGACCGAAAATGAAATCCGCGAGCGTGGCGAACGGTTCGCAGACCTTGCCGTTTCGCGCTGGGTCGGATTGGACGGAAGCTAACTATTTCCACGACACAACAACGCTGACCCTGCCGCGCGGATCGGCAACGAGTCCGACATGCTACCCAGATGATACCCACGGCAAAATACCTGCCTGTCTAGCGACATTGGCGACGCGACAAGGCATTGTTTTTATTTGTTTTAAATGGTGCCCGGGGGCGGAATCGAACCACCGACACGAGGATTTTCAATCCACTGCTCTACCCCTGAGCTACCCGGGCACGGGAACGGGGCGGACGCCTCCGTTGGGTGCACGCGTTCTAGGGGTTTGGGCGGGGGCTGTCCATAGCTCTGTGGGCGTTTTTTTCGCGACACCCGGACATCCGTCAGTGGGGCCGGCCCGGGCCGGGATTTCGGGCGTTTTCCAGGGCCTCCGGCAGTTCGTCGGCGTCCTCCGGGTCGCTCGACGGGATTGCGTAGCTGCCGTTCAGCCAGCGGCCCAGATCCACATCCGCGCAGCGGCGCGAACAGAACGGGCGATACTCCGGGGCGGTCTTCTTCGAACAGATCGGGCAGGTCATTTGGGCCAAAGCTCCGTCAGTGGCCAACGGTCACGTTTCCGTTGCAGTTCAAAATGGCCAAGCGGCGTCCAACCTGCAAGGACCGTGTCGGTGGCATCGCCGCGAAAGGCCCGTCTGAGCGCGTCTTCGAAACCGCGGCGGTCTTTCTTGGGCATGGGCGCCACATCCAGCGTGATCTGGCCGGCCAGCCCGCGCAGGCGAAGCTGTCTCGGCAAGTCGCGGGCGAGAGCCAGATTGGCCTTGAGCCCCGCCGCAAGCGACGTATCGGGCCCGGTATTCACATCGACCGCAACCAGTGCCGATGTCGGCTCGATCATGGCGGTCGCCCCGCCGGGCAGGCGCAGGCCCGGGGACAAGAGCGAATCGACCGCCTCCAGGGCGCCCAGCTCTGCAAAACAGCCCGGATGATCCAGCACCTCGTCCGGGTCGGGCACCGACCAGTCACGCCAGGCCAGAAGATGCGCGTCGGGGGCATCCAGCAACAGTTCCGGGCCACCCCCGGCATCGCCCAGAACCGCATCCGCCAGGGCGCGCATCTCGGCGATATCATCGGCAAGCGCCTCTGCGGTCACGCCATCGGAGGCGCTGCGAAGGATCAGGCCATGGTTTTCGGGCGCGCCTGCCATCGCCTCATGGGCCAGTTCCAGAAGCCGGTCCCGCTCCGCCTCGTCGCGGATCGAGCGCGCGATGTTCAGACCCGGTGCATCGGGCGTGACGATAGCGTAACGGCTCTTGAACAGCAGCCGGGTATTGACCGGGGTGGCCTTGCCGCCCTCGCCCAGCCCCGTGACCTGAACGAGAAGCGGCTGACCTGGGCTCAACCCTTTGCCCTGGCGCAGGAAACCCGCGCCATCGGGCAGTTTCAGGATCATCCCGCCCTGCCCTTTCAGCGGCCGGTCGCACACTGCGCGCAGGATGGCGCCGGGAGCCGGCGCCGCGCCCTCGGGCGGATCGATGGCCAGCTCTTCCAGACGGCCATCGACCATGAGCGCCGCGGCCTTGCGGCCCGCGATCTGATCCAGCAGGACCACCCGACCTTTCATTCCGGCCTCCAGACCGGCCAGCCGGCGGCCTGCAAAAGCGACGCCGTTTCGGCAAGCGGCAGGCCGACAATCGCCGAGTGGCTGCCGTTGATCCATGGAATGAACGCGCCCGCCGGGCCCTGGATCGAGTATCCACCGGCCTTCCCACGCCAGTCACCGGTTGCAAGATAGCCGTTCAGTTCCGCATCGCTGAGCCGCTTCATCTGCACCCGGCTTTCGACATCGCGTTCCCACAACCGCTCTCCCCGGCGCAGGACGACCGCGGTGATCACCCGGTGCCTGCGGCCCGACAGTGCGGTCAGAAATGCCGCCGCCTGTGCCGCATCTGTGGGTTTGCCCATGATCCGGCGGCCCATCGCCACGGTGGTATCGGCACAAAGCACCAGATCGTCCGGGCCCGCCTTCACCGCGAGCGCCTTCTCGCGCGCCACGCGCCGGCAATAGGGGCGCGGCAACTCGCCCGCCTGCGGATCTTCGTCGATATCGGGAGCCTCGATCATATCGGGCACAACGCCCAACACCGCCAGCATCTCTTTCCGGCGGGGGCTGCCCGATCCGAGGATCAGTTTCATGTAAAGGCCCCGCACCATATCCGGACATCGGCTCCCAAAGCACGGACTCCGATCATGCCCGCTTACTTGAAGCGATAATTTATGCGTCCCTTGGTCAGGTCATAGGGGGTCATTTCCACCTGAACCTTGTCGCCCGCAAGGACCCGGATCCGGTTCTTGCGCATTTTGCCCGCCGTATGTGCGATGATCTCATGGCCGTTTTCAAGCTCGACCCGGAATGTCGCATTCGGCAGGAGTTCCTTCACGACGCCGGGAAATTCGAGCATTTCTTCCTTGGCCATGGTCTCTCCTTGCTTAACGACCCGCCCAATCTGCGGGTAGCGGGTAAATGCGCCCTGAGCGCCCGTTTTTCAAGGCAAAACTGTTCCAGCCCGGATTTAGCGGCAAAGCTGTGTGCTTGCGGCGCGTCACGCCCGTCCCGGCCCGAGGTGATGGCCCGCTGCGGATGTCCTTCGCGGCTCAGTCTGCCTCGCCCGCCGACCCGTCCGCAGGTTCCAGGGGCGGGCCAAACCGGTCCTGCATCCGGTCGATGATCTGGTCGCGGGCCTGACGATAGGCGGCAAGCTTGGCCTCGCGCGTCTCGCCCAGACCGGTCGGGTCCAGGATCGGCCAGTATTCGACATCCAGATGGTAGTGGCGGGTGAATTCCAGCGCCATGCGCTGGCTGGCGGGCGACAGGGCCACCACAAGATCGAACCCCGAAAGATCGTCTCCCCATTCCTGCATCTCGTCGAAGCTGCGCACCCGATGGCGGGCCAGTTCCACACCCAGTTCCGCGCAGACCGCTACGGCGAAGCCGTCGATCTCCAGTTCATGCTTCACCCCGGCGGACTGGACATACGCCCGGTGGCCGTAGAACTTCTTCATCAGCCCTTCGGCCATGGGCGACCGGGTGGCATTGTGATCGCAACAGAACAGGACCGAACTGGGAAACGCCTGACCCACGTCGTCCTAGGCCCCGAAATGCAGGACACAGATCAGGGTAAAGAGCCGCCGGGCGGTGTCGATATCGACCTCCGCCTTGCCGTCCAGCCGTTCCTGCAACACGCGCGCACCCTCGTTGTGGATGCCGCGACGCGCCATGTCGATCGCCTCGATCTGGCTGGGGGGAAGTTTTTTCACCGCGTCGAAATAGCTTTCGCAGATCTGCCAGTAATCCTTGACCACCTGCCGGAACGGGCTGAGCGACAGGTGGAACTCCGCCGCGGGTGCGCCGTCATCGGTGGTCACGTCGAAGACCAGACGTTTCTCGCGGATCGCCAGCGACAGCCGGTAGGGACCTGGCGGCACCGCGCGCTCGTCGCGGGCGGGAAGAACGAAGGAATTGTCCTCCAGCAGATCGAAAATCGCGACCTTGCGCTCCTGCTCGATCTCGGGCGTGGGCGCGGGCAGTCCCGTCGTGTCGATTTCAATATGGGTCAAATGCATGGTCATCACTCAATGGCCTTCTTCCAATGGGCCGTCATTCAATCGGTCAAGCCTGGCCCGGATAGACAATCCGTGTGCTTCGAGGCTTTCGGACCTTGCCAGAGTTTCCGCAGCCGGGCCTATGGCGCGCAAGGCCGCAGGCGACATTTCGGCCAAAGTGGTGCGTTTGAGAAAATCCATCACGCTCAACCCCGAGGAAAACCGCGCCGATCGCGCCGTCGGCAGCACGTGGTTCGGACCCCCGATGTAATCGCCGATTGCCTCGGGCGTCCATTGGCCGATGAAAATTGCGCCCGCATGCCGGATCTTGGTCAGAAGCGCGTGCGGGTCGGCAACGCAAAGCTCCAGATGCTCGGGCGCAATGCGGTTGGACAGCATCGCTGCCTGATCGAGAGTATCGACAGTGATGACCGCGCCATAATCGCGCCAGCTTGGGCCTGCGATGGCGCGGCGTTCCAGCGTTTCAAGCCTCTTGTCGACAGCATCGGCCACGGCCCGGCCGAAGGCCGCATCATCGGTGATCAGGATCGACTGCGCGGAGGCGTCATGTTCAGCCTGGCTCAGCAGGTCGACGGCAATCCAGTCCGGATCGTTATGCCGGTCCGCAATCACCAGAATCTCGGACGGCCCGGCGATCATGTCGATGCCGACCTTGCCGAAGACCCGGCGCTTTGCCGCCGCCACATAGGCGTTGCCGGGCCCGGTGATCTTGTCCACGGGGAGGATCGTGTCGGTACCATAGGCCATGGCGGCCACGGCCTGTGCACCGCCCACGCGATAAACGACGTCCACGCCCGAAAGCTGCGCCGCCAGAAGAACCAGCGGGTTCGCCACGCCATCGGGCGTCGGCGCGCAAACCACCAGCCGGTTCACCCCCGCGACCTGCGCCGGGATCGCGTTCATCAGAACCGATGACGGATAGCTGGCAAGCCCGCCCGGTACGTAGAGCCCGGCCGCCTCCACCGGGGTCCAGCGCCAGCCAAGCGTGGCGCCGTCGGGATCGGTCCAGCTTTGATCTTCCGGCATCTGACGCACGTGATAGGCGCGGATACGGTCGGCGGCCAGTTCCAGCGCCGCGCGTTCAACGGCGGGAACCCGGGCGACCGCCTCGGCGATCTCATCGCTGGTGAAGGCCATAGTTTCGGGCGTCAGAGACAGACGGTCGAACCGTTCCGTCAACTCGATCACCGCCGCATCGCCGCGCGCGCGGACATCCGAGATAATCCGGGCGACCACATCATCCACCTCGGGCGCATCCTCGCGCTTCATCTCCAGAAGCGCGGCGAAGCGGGTTTCGAACCCGGGTTCGTCCCTGTTGAGAAAAATCGGCATATCCTTGCCTCCAGACCGTCGGGCCGAGCCATAGCGCGCGCGGCTCCGGGTCTCAAGCGCTGCCTAGGCAGGCAGACGCTTCCGCATCGTGATCGTGTCGGAGCAAACCCCATCATGACATTTTGCGCCCGGGCGCCGCCCGATCTCGCCATAGCCAAGCGCCAGATAGCCTGCCTGGGCCGCGGGCTGGCTGGCAGATACGTCCAGCTCAAGCTGCACCACACCATTCCTGCGCGCGTCCTGCTCCAGCATCTGCATGATCTGGCGAAAAAGCCCCTGCCGGCGCAACTCGGGCATCGTGTAGACCGCAATCACATGGCCGCGACCGTCCGCTGAGCCTTCCGGGCGCAGATACCACGCGCCCGTGGCCCGGCATTTGCCGTCCCGCATCTCGGCGAACAGGTGCATCTTCGCGATCCAGTCCCCGATCTCCGCAAGCGATTTCCGCGCCCAATCCGCGTGGCTCGAGCCGAAGGCGGTGGGGTCGGTCCGAAGCATCTGCAAGCGTATCCGGCGGAAAGCATCCGCATCCGCGGGCGTCAACCGCCGAACCGTCATCGCGCCAACCCTGCAGGCGTCAACCATTTTTCCATCGGAACGCCCTCGACCGGGCCGCCCTGCCGATCGGTGATCACCGCCTGCCAGCCCGCCTTTTCGTAGAAACGGCGCGCCGTCCGGGTGCTGACCAGGTGCGCGCGTCTGACGCCCTGCCCTTGCATCTGGAGCTCCATATGGGCCAGGACCGCCGTGCTGACACCGGTTCCGCGGTCCGTGGGGTCGACGTAATTCAGCAGCACGGCCCCCTTGCCTGCCGCCGGATCCAACTCCCCGATCATACCGACCCCCACGATCCGTCCGCCCCGCTCCGCGACGAACACCATACCGGTCTCGTCACCGATCATCCGACGCACCCAGTCGGGCGTCTTGTTGGCCACCCATCCCGCGATCACCTTCGGATCGTCGCCATGATCGGCACGGCAGAGCCGCGTGATCGACGCGCATAAGACCTCAGACGCTGCCGGTGCATCCTCTGCCCGGGCCCTCCGCACCAGAAGGCCGCGCCCGGTCATTCCGGGTGATCGGGCACTTTGCCCGACGGGGCGATATAGGGCCGGGTCACGTCTTTCAAAGTCACCTCCAGCGCTTCGACCTCAATGGCCACGGCCCCGTCGCCGGCCAGAACCAGCGTGACACGGCCGGTGCCGTCCTCGCCCGGTGTCCAATCGAGCGACAAAAGCGACAGGATCAGATCCCGGTCCGCCTGATCCACGCCCTGGCTGGCCACCGCCATCGCATCTTCGAACACCAGCACCGCCTGCACCCGTTCGGGCGGAGTCTTGCCTCCGCGGTCTTCCCATCGAAAACGGTTGAGCAACACGGCAAACCGGCGCTTTCTGCGGTCCCAGGTCATTTCGGTGACAGGGAAAACAGCATCCTGAACCAGCGCCGAGATTACCTTCAGATCTTCCGCGTCCAGCGCCTTCAGTGCAATCGGCCCCTCGCCGCCATCTTCAAACCGGGCATCTTCAACCATCCGCTTTCACCCGTGAAATCTTCGCGCCAACGGCGGAAAGCTTTTCCTCGATCCGCTCATACCCGCGATCCAGATGATACACCCGCGCCACCGTGGTTTCACCCTCTGCGGCAAGACCTGCAAGGATCAGGCTGACACTTGCGCGCAGATCGGTCGCCATCACCGGCGCGCCGGTCAGACCTTTCACCCCGGTGACGGTCGCCGTGCCGCCATGAACATCAATCCGGGCGCCCATGCGGATCAGTTCGGGCGCATGCATGAAGCGGTTCTCGAAAATCGTTTCTTCCAGCGTGCTGGTGCCCTCGGCGGTGCACATCAGCGCCATGAACTGCGCCTGAAGATCCGTGGGAAAGCCGGGGAAAGGTGCCGTGGTGACATCCACCGCCCTCACGGCCCCGTTCCGGCGCGCAACTTTCAGCCCCGCCTCGGTTTCGGTGATGTCGATCCCGGCGGCCTCCAGCTTCTCGCAGAAGGCCTCAAGCAGATCCCGCCTGCCCCCCAGAAGCTCCACCTCGCCGCCGCAGATTGCGGGCGCGATCATGAAGGTGCCCATCTCGATCCGGTCGGGGATCACCTGATGGGTGGCCGCATGCAGCCGGTCCACCCCTTCGACGGTGATCTCCGATGTGCCCGCCCCGCTGATCTTCGCGCCCATCTCCACCAGACATTTCGCCAGATCGACGGTGTCGGGCTCCCGCGCGGCATTCCTGATCACGGTCGTGCCTTTGGCCAGGGTCGCCGCCGTCAGCGCGTTTTCTGTGGCCCCCACCGAGACGAAGGGAAACTCGATGACCGCGCCGGTCAGCCCGTCCGGTGCGGTGGCATGCACATACCCCTCCTCCAGCGTGATCGTGGCGCCCAGCTTTTCCAGCGCCATGATATGCAGATCGACCTTGCGCGCACCGATCGCACAGCCGCCGGGGAGCGATACGATCGCCTCGCCCTCGCGCGCCAGAAGCGGGCCGAGGACATTGAATGAGGCGCGCAGCTTGCGCACGATCTCGTAATCCGCTCGGCGATTGGTAATCTCGCGCGCCGAAAGCACCATCACACGGCCGCCCTGCAGCAGCGCAACTTCGCAGCCGTGGGATTCGAGCAGCGTGCTGAGCGTCCGGATATCGGACAGGCGCGGCACATTGGTCAGCGTCAGCGGCTCCTCGCTCAGCAACGCCGCCGTCATCAGTTTCAGACAGGTGTTTTTCGCCCCCGAAATGGGGATCTGGCCCGAAAGCGGTCCGTTCCCCTCCACAATAATCGAATCCATTGCCACCTGCCTCTATTCTTTGGTCTCTTTATCCACGGCGGCATCGCGCGCGCGGGCCTGTGCCTTGCGGCGCTGAAGGTTCGCTTTCAGTGCCGATTTCAACCTGTCTTCGCGGGTTTTACCCTTCTCTGACCGGTTGTTTTTCGAGGTCTTCCGCTCCATGCCTGCCTCTCTACCGCAGGCGCGCGATAGGGTCCAGATTGCGCTTGCGTCATTGGGCAATAGCGTCTAATCCACCGCCCACGCGAGAACGCGGGCCGCAGTAGCTCAGTGGTAGAGCGCGTCATTGGTAATGACGAGGTCGGGAGTTCAATCCTCCCCTGCGGCACCATCTCGCTTTTTGACCCCGAAAATCCCCCTAAGGAGCTGAAAGGGAAGGAAAAATCGGGAGTTCGATACACCCCATTTTTGCAGTACCGAAGCGGCTTCGAAAACGCCAATCTGAGCACTAGCTGACGCATGGCGTGATCACCATTTTTATAAATATTCCAAGGACTTGACAGGAATTTCAGGGCGAGTTCGATACATTCCTCCAGCCGTCCCTTCGGAGGGATTGTTTTCTCCAGCCTTTCAGCAAGTACGATCTTGTCGCGTTCCAGCTTCTCGATCTTTGCCTCATATGCGCTGACGAGCGACGCCTTGTCGGTTTCGACAATCCGATCCAGAAGGCTGTCGATCTGGCGCTCAACGTCGCCAAGCTGCTTCTTGAAAGCGTCCTTGTCGCTCTTGGCTGCTGCGAGGCGCATATCCCAAGCATCCCGCATCATCGCCTTCGTTAGAGCAAACAGCCCCTTCGCAGGCTGCATGCTCTTCAAAATCTCCGCGAAGCCGTCTTCGATCTTCGCGCGCGGCACAGACTTGCTCTTCGCCTCACATCCTCGCGTGATGCAGAAATAATAGGGGTAGTGACGGCGGCATCCCTTTGACCAAGCCGCCGTCATTGGCTTTCCGCAGCAGTCACAGAGCACAAAGCCACGCAGCGGAAAATCCTCGTTGTAGTCTTTTCGCGCGGCAGGAGCCCGCTTGCGGCCTTCGAGATTGTCCTGAATACGCTGATACGTCTCGAAACTGATAAGGCCTTCATGCTGGCCTTTCCTAAGACTGACACCCCACTTCGGCGCTTCGACATAGCCCGCGTACACGACCTTCTTCAGAAGGCGCGTCACCGTCATCGCACGCAGTGAGCCGTCCTTGAAGTCCTTCGGAAAGTGCGGGTTGCGTTCCAGGAAGCGCTGCACTTCCGCCTGTGACGCGAAGTGACCAGAAGCAAAGCCTTCAAGCGCTTCACGCACCACGGGCGCAAGAACCTCGTCAGGGACGAGAACCTTGCCGCCACTCGTGGCCGAGCTCACATAGCGATAGCCGACAGGTGCGCGGAAAACCCAAAATCCGCTTTCTACGCGCGCTTTCATCTTCTGAACGACCTGGCGGCGGTTTTGTTCGCGCTCAAGCTCGCCCTGCGCCGCAATCACGGTTTCGATGAACTTGCCTTCAGGCGTATCTTCAAAACGGAAATTCAGGCATTCAATCGTTGCGCCGCGCTTTGTGAATTCGCGGCGTAGCTTCAAATGAAACTCAGTATCACGCGCAAAGCGCTTAAGATCATCGAAGATGACGACATACGGCTTGCCCTTCTGAGCGTCGAGATAGCTCAAAAGGGCAACCATCCCTGGCCGCTTCATGAAGTCGCCGCCGCCGCTCACGTCATCGGGGAAGACGGCTTCGACCTCATAACCCTTATCATCGGCATAGGCGCGGCAGCGCTGCTCCTGGCTTTCCAGTCCGCCGCCAGCGATCCTTTGCTTGGTTGATGACACGCGGCAATAGATCAGCGCGCGTGCCATCGTTGCACTCTTCTTGTACTCGTCCTTCATCTTACCTCCAGACCCCCTTGCGGACTGAATCCGTTGGGTTTTTCTTCTTGTTCGGGTTCGTCCGAGCATACCGCATCGAAGGCTTGGCTGGCAGTCTTGCCGCCACTTTCGGCCTCTTTTCCACAGACTTCTTGCAGCGGATGGACACCGAAGCCCATTTCAACGAAGCCTACGATCATGTTCCAATGCCTCTGGAGGAACTCTTCCTTCTCGGCTTGCGTCGCGTCCCAGCCGTCAAGGAAGGCCTGATACTTCTCGACATCGACCAAGATCATTGGCTTCGAGGCCGTATCGAACTGTACGCTCAGGCCCTCCAGACCTGTCGTGGTTTTCATTTCATTCATGGCGTCACCCTCCCGAAGGAGGCCTCCATATCTGTTACTTTTATTTTACCAAATTTCCGCTGAAACCCGCAAATTTCTGCGGGTTAGAAGGGAATCTCGTCATCGATATCGCCGCCGATGTCTCCGCCGAAAAGCTGCACATGAAGCTCCGGCTCCAGCGTATCGAACAGATCGGCCTTCATCCTCATTTCGGCCTGTTCGATGGCATGCTGGAGCAGGATGGCCGCAAGCTCTTCGCGGTCATCGCAGCAGCGCCATTCGGCGAGCCGCTCCAGCTTCGGCCCAAAATGCGGGCCGAGATCGACCGTGTAGAAAAATTCAGGGATGTTCCTGTCCATTAGAGTTCCCTCACATAGCTCATGACCAGTTCGCGCACGTCCGCGCCCAGCTTCTCCCAATCCACGGGCACGAAGCCGATCAGCCTGCACGGCTCGCCATAGTCGGGAAATGTCACCCTGCGGCCCTGGAAGCCGTAATAGGCGCAGTAGCTGACCGACAGGCAGGGCTGACCGCCGCGCGTGGGATGGTTGCACTGGTAGTCCCAGCCGACATGCGGCGTTCCGACATAAAGAACGCCGCCGACCAGACCTGCCGCCATCACCATGCGCGGGCGCAGGATGACCGCCTTGCCGAGGCGGAAAGGCGCGAGCGCAACCTTCCCGAGGATGCGTCCTGCCGTGCGCAGCTTCCCTCCCTTGCGGGACTTCCTGCGCTTCCGGCCTTCGGTCTTCACCTCATACATCGCCATGTCTCTTCCTCACTCTTTCTTCGTGTAGCTCAGCACCAGGAGCGGCTCTTCTTTGGGATAGTCCGTTCCTTCGAGCGGGTTTTGCGCCGCCCATTCGGCCCACGGACTGACGAGCCAGAAGGGCATGCGCTCGCCGAGGATCGGCTTCACGCCGCGCACCAGCAGGAGCTGCTGACCCGTGCCCATCGCCGTGACGTCTTCCGCCCGCATGAGCGGCTGACCCGTCTCGGAAAGGCTCTGGCCGATCTCGTCGTCATCAAAGCGGCCAAGGTTGTGGTTCAGTGTCTTGACCGTCTTCTGACCGAGCGCCCTTGAAAGGCTCAGCGCCCGCTCGTCGCTGTTCACGGCGAAGAATTGCTTCACCTCCGCCTGCGAAAGGATCGTCTTGGCCGTGTTCGGGCCATAGAGCCGAACCAGTTCGGCATGCTCCTGCACGACCATCCAGACGCGGACGCCCAGGCCAGGCAGCGCCGTAAGGCTTTCGGCCAGCCCCGAGAGCTTGCCCAAGTTGGCAAACTCATCGAGCAGGAACAGAACCTGTCCCTTCTCGGGCGAGGTCGAGACCGCCGTGATCGCTTCATTCACGATCAAGCCGAGCGCCCTGCCGTGCGAGGCAATCCGCTCGGGCGGGAAGGCCAGATACACGGTGACATTCCCGCTCTTGAGATCGGCGAGCGAAACATCGTTCCCTGACACCGCTTCGGCGAGGTAGCCGCCAGGCTCGAAGATCGCGAGTTGCTGCACCGCGCCCGCACGGAAATCCTCGAACTGTTCCGGCGCATCCCTCATCCGCGCGGCCAGATCGTCGCCCAGATCGGCGAGCAGGCCGCCCAGGGCATCCGACCTTTGCATTGCCGCAATCACCCGCCTGAAACGGGTCGGGTTTGCGATGATGCGATAGAGTTCAGGCAGCGTGCAGCGCTCGGGGTGATGCACCGCCAGAAACAGTCCGCCCCCGTAAATCATTGTCCGCGATCCGTCAGGGAAGAACTTGTTCTTCGTGTCTTCCGTCTCGGGATAGATTTGCAGCGCCTTGGCGCGCATCTCTTCGGGCGCGCCGCGAATACGCGACGGATCGGAAGCCATCTCGATCAGGCTCTGAAGCGGATTGATCCGATGACGCGGCATGCCGTGCAGCCCCCAGGGATTGAAGACCGCCACATCCTGACCCAGCCGCTCGCGCCGATGCTCCGCCGTGATCGCGGCAAGCTCACCCTTCGGATCGGTCACGATGACCGAACCCTGATAGTGCAGGAGGTTCGGGATCACGAAGCCGATGCCCTTGCCCTGACGCGCAGGGGCTTCTGTGTAGAGGTGCGCTTTGCCGCCGAAGAACAGCGGCTCGCCGTCCTTCAGGCCGATATAAAGGCCGTGCGGCTCTAGGAGCCCTGCATCCTCGCAGTCATCCAGATCGGCAAATGCCGCCGTTCCGTAGATGCCCGAGACGACTTCCGCGTCCTTGCGCTTTTCCCGCTGCAAGATGCGCTTCACATAGCCCATCACGCCCGTCATCATGCTGAGCCCGCCCATCGCCTGCATCGTGCCGATGCGGAAGCGGTCGCCCGCGTCGAGCGGTGTGCCGAATATCTCGGGATAGGCTGCGGCCATCGCGAAGAACGACGCGCCGACCAGCAAGATACCCGTGGGCGATCCTTTTTGGGGGTTATTCATCGGATTGGCTTTCTTTGAGTGTTTGGGCGTGGCGGGGCGGCTGGGTGCCGCCCGCGCCGAAGTTCAGCCGTTCTGCTTGCCCTGGTTGACGGCGGCGTTGATCCGCTCCTTCTCCTGCCAAGGCATGCCGTTGGTGTTCACCGACCCGCCGGTCGCACCGATCTGGCGCGCATGCTCGGTGCTCATGGGTTTTTGATTGCTCATCTTCGTCTTCCTTCGTTTTTCAGGCTGAAACGCTCATCGCTTCGCCTGTGAAAAACGTAGGTTCGCCGCGAAAATAGTTCACGATCAGGGGCATAGCCCTTGGCCGTGCATCCTGAATCCTGATAGTGCTTCCATGCACGCTCATGCACAGGATTGGCAGCGATGAGTTGGGAAGGCACAGATGACCAGCACCGAGCGCTTCTGACCGCATTGCGCGAGGTCAGAAGCAAGAACGGACTTGGCCATCTCGAAACATCTCTAGGCCGCGATCCGCGAACGAGAGATCGAGCACATGCGCTACAACTTCACAAGGACAGGCCCGTGCATCGCACGACGCTATTCCGTTGGATCAAGAATCTCGACTCCAACCCAGCCGCGCCCATCTCGGACGAGTACCTTACTTGGTTCAAGCTGGATGCGAAGTATGGAAGAAAACAGCTCGTATATGACTTCCTGACTCAATCTGCTGAAGTCAGGACGTCACTTTTCAAGCCCGTATCGGCGTTCCCGAAAGGGCTCTCGGACTACCTTGTTGCCGACGCAAGCCGACTTGCGAAGCCCTTCGACAAAGACCTGAGCAAGCTCGACGGCGCGTTCGAGCTTTACCGTCCCGCCTGGACGACGCCGCATCGGCGCGACCGCGTTCTGGTTTCAAAGTTGCTCTTCGCCACCGAAAACGGTTTCACACGGTTTCGGGAAGAGCAGGACTATATCGACCCCGAATTTCAAAATGCCCGCGTCCGTGAAACTGACGAGGGGGCAGTATTCTTCACCGCAGCCAATATCATCCTCATGGGTTTTGGGATGAATGAAGAGCGCGTGAAGCTCTATGCCGCGAGTAGCTGGTTCAGCTCATTGAGTGGCGAGTTGCCCGTCACGCGACTGAGTGGCTCGATGATGGGCGTTTCGGGACGGCGCGATCAAAAGGGCTATCCATTCGTCGCCGTCCGCTCACCCAAAGCCTTTGGTGACATCACCACCGAAATCGTCTCGGCGAGCGATCCACGCTTCGATGATGAAACGATGGCAAGCCTGCGGCTTGACGCATCCAGGCAGGATTCCGTTTCCCCCGCGCATGGGCTATAGGGACGGCCATGCGTGTTCTGTTTGTCTGTACCGCCAACAAGCTGCGAAGCCCGACTGCCGAGGACCTCTTCAAGGACTTCGGCGGGCTTGACGTGCTGTCCGCTGGCACGGATGCGCAGGCACCGCGCCCCCTGACCAAAGAGCTTGTCGCCAGTGCCGATCTGATCTTCGCGATGGAGACCCACCATCGCGAGCGGATCAGTAAGAAGTACAAGCAGCGCCCAACAGACAACCGCATCATTACGCTGCACATCCCTGACGAATATGAGCGGGGTGATCCCGAGCTGATCGAGCTACTGAAGGCACGGGCTGAACCCCGCCTTCACGACCTCTGCGGCACGGACTGAGATCGCAGCAAGCGCCTTGCGGTCTCAGCCTCCGTAAGCTACCGATGTCTTTGTACTACAAAGAGCGGCAACCGTTTGTACTACAACGGCTTTTTTGTACTACACGCCGTTTTTCCCCGTTTCGTGGGCAGCAAGATGTGTTTTGTAGTACAAAACCATCTTGGCAAGGGGGCCGCTGCGCGCCCCCGTTGCATCCCCCAGGCCGTGGCTCTGTCGGGCATTGAGCCCATCCAGAGCCAGTAGAACGTATCGCCGTTCCATCACTCGCGGGAGACTTCGCTCTCCCTGCACCCATCGATCAAAGGGCTATCGCGCCCCTTGAAACCCTCTCGCACCGTCTGGCCGTTGCATCACCAATCAGTGGCGCGTTCCTGCTCCCCCGATACCCCCATGACCATTTCATGGAGACGATTTCATCGAGACCAAGGGAAGGGAGCTTTCGCGCTGCCCTTCCTTGGAACCTTCCCATCGACCAAGGAGCCTTCGCGCCCCTTGGAACCCTGACCAACCCTGCGCGGATTGGATACGCGCCCATTCATTCGCTCGTGACGAGACCAGTCCGATATCCAAACCCTGCATCTGGGTCGCGGAACTTTGCCCGGAAGCGATCTTCAAACTCAGGCGACAAGAGGTCGTAAATCTCGTTAAGGCGCTTCCCGAGTTTGCGTAGGGATATGTTGTGGTCCCGTTGTAGCTCGACCAATCCTTCCTTCATGTATCGTTTGGAGTTTATCCTCTTTCCCAGGCTATCCGCTCCCCTCAAGTCCTGGCCGTTGCGTTCGAAGCTCGCAGCCATTCGGAACGTTTCATCGCAGGAGCTATGAGTGCGCTCCCAGCCCTGATGTATGCGGGAGTTGCGCTCGTAGCGCAGTGCTTCATGATCGTCCTGCAGCGCCTCAAGGAGTTCGATCAATTCAGTGCGAACGCCTCGTTTCTTAAGGCCGCGAACAGTGCACTGACGGGCTTCGAGGCCACTCTCAAAGACATCGTTGGCAAACAAAAGAACACAATCAAAGACGGAAATGAGCCTCATCAGAAACACGTCACATGCTACATTTAGCCAAGCGTATCGGTCGACCGCCTGTCGGCCAGTATCCCAATCAGACGGATCGACCCAGATCAAATCACCGGCAAGGTTCAGCGACTCCACTCGGCGTACGAGACTTCGCATACTCATCCCACAGTGGAACACATAACGGCAGTCTACAAATTGACTGAGTTCCTCGTACGTCTCAAAGTTCAGCTCAACGATACCAAGGTCAAAAATGCGCCCGATCAGCTCGTGATCATCCGAGGACATTATCACCCGCTTCAGGAACCGGATCTGCTCTCTCTTTTTGCTCGACTGCCTATGCATGCCACTGCTTCTTTCTCGTTCTGATCCGCGCCAGCAGCACTCTGCTGCTTAGTCGTTGCCACGTCGTCTCGTCTGATTTATCATTTAGATCATGCAGTTAAAAAGCATATCATTAAGCGATTTGCGAGTGAACCGCGCAAACGACAGGCATGGCGAGTTGGAGAACGAGACCGCTGCTATCGCTTGGCTGTTCAACGCGCGTGAGACCCATATGCGCAACTTGGCGAAGGATATCGTCGAGCAGGGCACAATTTATGAGCCTCCACTGGTATCGCCGGACAACGGCGTCTTTACGGTCTTCGATGGAAACCGCCGCGTCACTTGCCTGAAGCTTCTTGAGAAGCCATCTCGCGCTCCATCCACACAACTGCAGGAGTACTTTGCCGCGTTGCGAAAACAGTGGTCTGGCACTTTCCCAACCAAGATCACCTGCCATGTTGAGACGGACCGTGATCGCCTGGATAGTATTCTGTTTAGGCGGCATACCGGATCGCAAAACGGCGTAGGTCAATCGACCTGGGACGACCGAATGAAGAACAACTTCATTCTTCGGACGGGCCAAGCCAGCGGCTTCAATGTGGCAGATGAAGTAGAAGCAAGGCTTGCTGAAGCAAAGTTATTGCCCGGTCGAAGGAAAATTCCCCGGTCAACCATGAACCGTTTGCTGTCAGCAGAGACCTTTCGTAATCGATTTGGTTTCAGCGTTAGAAAAAAGAAGTTCGAATTCACACACACCGAGAACAAAGTGCTGGCAGCGTTAGCTCGCGTCGCCGAAGACCTGGCCACAAAGAAGGTCGTTCTTGGCGACCTTTGGGATGTCGATGGCAAAAGGCGCTACCTCGATAGACTTGAACACGAGGGTGTCCTTCCTACGGCGGCTGATGCCCTACAGCCAACTGGCCCAAGAACTCCGACGCCAACTCCCCCGAAGCCGCCCGGCCCCAAGCCGAAGCCGACGCCACCACCTAAGCCATCATCGAGGACGACCCTTATCCCTCACAAGGACTATGGAATCACTTGGCCTGGGAGACTTCAGCGTCATCATGAAATATGGGAAGAGTTGCAGTTTCACCTTGATCTAGGCAAACACCGAAACGCAATCTCCGTTCTTTTTCGCGTTCTTCTTGAGCTTTCTGTTGAAAACTACATAGCTCGCCAGTCGACAGCGGCACATAAGGACGACAAACTTGCATTGAAAGTTCAGAAGGTTGGGAAGCATCTTTTTGATCAAGGCAAGATCGATAAGAAGCAGTTCGACGCAACGAAAAAGTTCTCACAGATGGGACAGCTGGTTTCCGCTGATACGCTAAACAGATATGTACACTCATCAGACTTCGCACCATCCGACCACCACTTGACTGCTATGTGGGACAGTCTCTCTGACTTCATAGTTCGGTGCCTCGAAGCATAGAATCTCAGCGAACCCACCTGACCGACCCTGCGCGGATTGGATGCGCGCCACCTGACTTCAGGTGGATCAAGAGCCAGAGCTCACGCCGCCTTGGATCGGCGCACGGCAGCCGCGATGTTGTGCCTGCCGACGATGCCTGCGAGACTTGCAACGACTGTTTTTCGACCGCACGAGGAAGGCACTGCTTGGACACGCGCAGCCCTGAACAACGCCGTCGCATCATGCAGGCTGTGCGCAGTAAGAACACGACACCGGAGATGATCGTGCGCCGTTTGCTGCACAGGCTCGGCTACCGCTTCAGGCTGCATCGAAAGGACTTGCCTGGCCGACCTGACATCGTGCTCCCGAAGCATCGCAAGGTTATCTTCGTTCATGGCTGCTTCTGGCACGGACACGGCTGCCCGAAGGGGCGACCGCCCAAGTCGCGGCAGGACTACTGGCTGCCGAAGCTCGAAGCGAACGTTAACCGAGATCGTGCGAAAATCGCCGAGCTGGAGCGTCGTGGCTGGGACGTGCTCGTGATCTGGCAGTGCGAGACAAAAGACACCGACAGTCTCGCCCGCAGGCTACAAGCCTTTGTGGATGAATCGTAGAAAGCGATCGACATCCTGTGCTAGCCAAGCTAACATGACTCGTTGAGTCGAGTAGCAGGGGCAGGACACGGATGAGACCCATCGGAATCGATCTTTTCGCCGGAGCAGGTGGCTTGAGTCTTGGCTTTGAACAGGCCGGGTTCGATGTTGCGGCAGCCGTGGAAATCGATCCCGTGCATTGCGCCGTTCACAAGTACAACTTCCCCAAAACTGCAATCATTCCGCATTCGGTCGAAGGGCTGACGGGTGACTTCATCCGCAAGGTCGCGGGCATCGGCAATGCGACAGTCGATTGCGTGTTTGGCGGTGCGCCGTGTCAGGGCTTTTCGTTGATCGGGCATCGAGTGCTAGACGATCCCCGCAATAAGCTCGTTCTCGATTTCGTTCGCATTGTTACAGAACTCAAAGCGCGGACATTTGTATTCGAGAACGTCAAAGGCCTGACAGTCGGAAAGCACAAAGCCTTTCTTAAGGAACTTGTCGGTGCGTTCGATGCTGCGGGATACGATGTGCGTGTGCCGTGGAAAGTCCTAAATGCAGGAAATTTTGGCACACCCCAATTCCGCGAGCGTCTTATTTTGCTTGGCTGCCGCAAAGGGGAAGAGCTCCCGAAATATCCAATTGAGCGCACGAATCTTGCGGGAAAGGCGAAAAGGATTGACGGGCTTTCCGATGGCCCGACTTGTACTGATGCGCTCGGCGATCTTCCTGACGCCGATCGGTTCGGGACGTTGCTCGGCTCCGATTCAGTCAAGACTTCGAACTATGGTGAGCCATCGGACTACGCTGCCGAGCTGCGATGCATGACCAATGATGCTTGGCACTATGGTTATGTTCGCGACTGGAATCCTGCGCGGCTTACATCGAGCGCCCGTACCGAGCACACGGACATCTCACGCCGAAGGTTCTCGGAAACTGAACCTGGAATGGTTGAGCCGATCAGCCGCTTCTTCAAGTTGCCGATGCAAGGCGTATCGAACACCTTGCGAGCGGGTACCGATGGTGCGCGAGGCGCGTTCACGAGCCCGAGGCCAATTCACTACAAGTACGACCGCTGCATCACGGTGCGCGAGATGGCGCGGCTGCATGGTTTTCCCGATTGGTTTCGCTTCAACGTTACCAAGTGGCATGGCGCGCGGCAGATCGGGAACGCTGTTCCGCCGCCGCTTGCTCGCGCCATCGCCGCCCAAGTCATGAATGCGCTCGGCGCGGAGCCGACACGACCGGAAGTGACATTGGAACTTGGGGACGAAGCCCTTCTGGCGCTCGATCTTTCGGGTGCGGCAGAGCACTTCGGTGTGAAGCCGCCGCCTAGCCGCCGCGACAAGAAGAGCGGCGCGAAGAAGCGCAAGCAGATTGAAATCGAGCGCGAACGCCTCGCCGAACAGGTGGCTCATGGCTAAGAAGGCGCGCAATCGGTACCAAGCACTGATCGAGAAGATATTCTTCGATCATTACAGCGTGGGTGCGACTTCCCTCGACTTTACGCGGCAAGAAATCAAAGACGCGGCAACAACCCTTGGGATTGTCCTACCCGACAACCTTGGCGATGTGATCTATTCCTTCCGTTTCAGGACGGACTTGCCGCCCCGCGTACTCGCGACGCAGCCGAAAGGGATGGAATGGGTGATCGAACTGGCGGGGCGCTCGCAGTATCGCTTCTCGCTCGTGAAGATCAATCGCATCGTTCCGCGCGACGACCTCGTGAAGATCAGCATTCCTGATGCCACGCCTGAGATCATACGGGCGTATGCACTGGACGACGAACAGGCCCTTCTTGCCATCGTTCGCTACAACCGATTGATCGACACGTTCCTAAGCCTGACGACCTACAGCCTCCAGAACCATCTTCGGACAACCGTGAAGGGTATCGGCCAGATCGAGATTGACGAGCTTTACGTCGGCATCGACAGGCGCGGTTGCCACTACGTCATCCCCGTCCAGGCCAAAGGCGGCAAGGACCAGATCGGGATCGTGCAGACTTCGCAAGATATTCGGTTTGTTGAAGAAAAGTTCCCCGATATGCGTTGCCGCGCTATTGCCGCACAGTTCATGGACGATGAGATCGTCGCGCTCTTCGAGCTGACTCTTCAAGACGGTGAGATCAAAGTGGTCGATGAAAAGCACTACCGTCTGGTTCCTGCCAAGAACCTCGATCAGAAAGCAATTCGCGACTATCGAGATTGATAAACGCAGAAACTATTTGGCTTAGATGGGCATCATTTAGAAATGGATAGCAGGCGCTCAATAAGGGCGAGCCGCTTGATTTCAAATTCCAAAAGGAATATCGTCAGAGGATTTTGGTCGTTGAGAACGCGCACCTAGGAAAGGCAGGGGAAAATGACGGAAGAAACACCAGCAGAATTATTCGGCGGGCCTACCAAACGTTTTTTTGTTTCCATGCTTACGCGAGACATTGAGCTAGATGATGCCATCTTAGACTTGGTCGATAACTGCATCGATGGCGCAATGCGAACTACTAGCGCCGCGCTAGATTCAGATAAACCCTATGCGGGATTTCGAGCTGATCTTACAGTGACGCCTGAAAAATTTGAGATATCTGATAATTGCGGTGGAATCCCGTCAGATTATATCGAGGAAGCCTTTCAGCTGGGGCGACCAAATATTAAGAAGGATGGCGATTTGCCAACCGTTGGTATGTATGGAATCGGAATGAAGCGCGCAATATTTAAGATGGGAAAGACTGCGACAGTATTCTCGAATGCTGATGATGGGGCGTTCCACGTTGATTACTCCGCTCAGTGGCTGAATCCAGAGAATACGGAGTGGACGCTGCCAATTTCACGCCAAGGTCGAAAGAATGGGGATAATGGCGTGAGGATTTTAGTGTCTGACCTCAAGGATGAGATATCAAAAGCGTTTTCCAATAAGTCTTTTTTAAATAGACTCATGGCTGGAATCCAGGATCATTTCGGTTACCTCATGCAGAAGGGTTTTGAAGTCAGTGTTAACGGTGTTGACCTTGTGCCAAAGACTCTTGGACTCTATACTTCGGCACATTCCGGAGAGAGTGAGATTCGGCCCTTCGATTATTCTGGGCTTTTCGATAGTGTGGAAATTAGGGTAACGGTTGGGTTTTTCCGAGCGCTTGTTAGAGAGGCGGAGATCGATAAGGAGACAGAAGCTCCGGTCGACGCAGAGGCAGCAGGTATCTCCGTTGTCTGTAATGATCGGGTCATACTCTTGGGGGATCGGACCATAAAGACTGGTTGGGGAGATGCTGGAGTTCCTCGTTACCACCCACAGTTTCGATCAATTGCAGGGCTTATTGAGTTTAGAAGTAATGATGCTGAAAAACTCCCAATCTCAACTACTAAACGCGGACTTGATGCGGGGTCAGATGTTTATTTTGCTGCGCGAAAAGCTGTTACTGAGGGATTGAAGACATTTACATCATTTACAAATCGCTTCAAAGGAATTGAATCGGAAGCTAATGAGTTTTTTGCCAAATCTGCGCGATCCGATGTTAAGACAACAATCCGTTTGGCTCAGGAGCATGGCACACAAGTTCGAGGTGCGAATGCTAAGAAGTATGTTCCTGTTCTGCCTGAGCCGACCAACAAAGAGTCCCGAAAAAGAATATCGTTCATTCGGCCAGACGACGAAGTCAGGGCAGTTTCGGAGTATCTCTTCCAGGATTCGGGACAACAGCCCTCAATTGTCGGTGCTGAGTGTTTTGATCGCTTTCTGAAGGAGGCCAGGAAGTAATGTCGGCTTCTACTATTCCGTATCGCTTGCGGCCAAACAAGTTCATTGATCGCGAGATATTTGTGGACTTGATAAATCACCTGGTACCGCAGAGGGGTGCTTCTGAATATGTCTACATCTCAATGGGTGGCATGCATTTGGTCGATCACTCGATTGTCTATCGTAGGACTGGCATCCCCAACCTCTATTCATTCGATCATGAAGAGAAGACTGTTAGACGTCAAAATTTCAACAGACCGTTGGAAACTGTTTTCTGCGAGCAGCTCGGGAGTGACCAGCTCGCGAGCAAGTTGGATCAGATAGTGTCAAACTTTGACAATGCTGCGAATGTGGTCGTCTGGCTCGATTATACTGATCCGAACCAGAGGCTTGAGCAACTTCAAGAGACGGCCGCTGTAGCCATGCGCCTGCAGCCTGGTGACATTCTTCGCGTTACCGTAAACACCCATATACCGACGCTCGACGAGAATGGGGATAGCGGCGCATGGAAAGCGGCGGGAGCTGAAAGCCCTGGTGCATACCGTTGTGAGAGATTGAGAGCTCAAATTGGAGAGTACTTGCCAACTGATTTGAGAGCCATAGCTGAGACAGGTTTTCCATCTGCGATGTTGGGTTCAATTTCAGTTACCCTTTCAAAAGCCTCACGGGAGAGTGGGGCTGGATTGAATTTCCAACCTGTTTTGTTGACATCCTATAAGGATGGCCAAAGGATGACTACGGCAACGGTAATTGTCGATAGTGAAGATCATCCATTTCGGGCTGACAGCAAAACTTGGCGATTTATGCCGAAGGATTGGATGGACGTACTTGAAATTTCGGCCCCAGATCTATCCCTTCGGGAGAAGTATCGGATAGATCATGAGATTTCCAAATCGTCAGCGGACATTAACCAATCTCTTGGTTTTCCATTGTCCGAGACTGAAAATAAAAGCATCGCGGCGATCGAAAGCTATAAAATGTTGCGTAGGTATTATCCATCTTTTCATCATACGGAAGCGTAATGCGCCCGGCACCGCTTCGCGGACAGGCTCTCGTGAACCGAGCCCGCCTGTGGCGGTCTCGGCCATTCGGCTTCCATCCCTTGCGCTGATCTGATGCCAGCCCGTTCGGGCTGACTTTCCCTTCTTCTTGTTGGGGTCTGCGACCCCGTTCGCCGTCAAGACCAAGCCCTTCGCATGAGCTGCGGGCGCAGCCAGCGGTCTCCCCGTCCTTCCTTTGCTGCGCTCCGTGCAGGACGGGCGATCCCCCTCCGCTGTCTGCGGTCTGTGACGGTCTCCCCCCTCTCTTCGCCAGAGGGGCAGTTCGGTTGCATGCGCAACCGAAGAAAGGAGAAAAAACAAATGAAACAAGACGTTTACCAGAAAGTCACCGACAAGATCGTGGCCGACCTTGAGAAGGGCGAACTCACATGGCTGAAGCCGTGGAGCGCTGGCAACATGGACGGGCGGGTGCTGAAGCCCCTGCGCCATAACGGCGTGGCCTATAGCGGAATCAATGTCCTGATGCTTTGGGCGGCAGCGATGGAGCAGGGCTATAACTCCCCGTTCTGGATGACCTACCGCCAAGCCAAAGAGCTAGGGGCGCACGTCCGCAAGGGTGAGCGCGGCCAGCAGGTCGTCTATGCGGGAACGCTTTCCAAGACCGAAGAACAGGACGACGGCAGCGAAGAGGAACGCAGCTTCCGATTCATGAAGGCCTATACCGTCTTCAATGTCGATCAGGTCGAGGGCTTGCCCGAGCACTACTACGTGAAGCCCGAGCCCGTCATCGATCCTGCCTTGCGGGACGAGAACGCCGACAGGTTCTTTGCTGCCACAGGCGCAGACGTTCGGCATGGTGGTAATCGGGCGTATTACAGCGGCGGCAGCGATCACGTGCAGATGCCCGTTTTCGAATGCTTCCGCAGCCCCGAGGCCTACTACGCGACCTTGGCGCATGAGTTGACCCACTGGACGAAGCACAAGAGCCGTCTTGATCGGGACTTTGGCCGCAAGCGCTTTGGTGATGAAGGCTATGCCCGTGAGGAACTGGTCGCAGAGCTCGGCGCGGCTTTCTTGTGCGCCGATCTAGGCCTCACGCCCGAGCCTGGCACCGATCATGCCGCCTACATCCAGAGCTGGCTGAAGGTCTTGAAGGACGACAAGCGCGCAATCTTCAGCGCCGCCGCCTACGCCCAGAAGGCCGCAGACTATCTGCAAAGCCTTCAGCCCGAGGCGGAATCCACCAACCAAGAAGAACAGGGAGTCGCCGCGTAAGCGGCGGCTCTCGCACCGCATTTTTCAAAGAAAGGAACAAAAACAATGACATTGGAAGTCCACAACATCACTTGGCGCGGCGTAGACATCGAGATTGTCTATGCCGAGAAGAAATTCGGAGTCATCGATCATGTCGAGCTGCGCACCGAAGGCAAAGCGCCGCTGCCCGTCACCGAGACAGGCTACCGCTCCGAGTATTTCGCGCTTGGCACGGCCAAGGAATATGGCGGCGTTGTCCCTCTTGTTACCGCTTGGCTCGACCACGAGGCCGAGCGCGTGAAGTGGCACGGATCGCAGCTTTCCCTTTTCTAGGGCAGGAAAATTCGCGGCTGGCCTCACGGCCAGCCGCAGCTTCTTAGCGGAGAGCTGGCGCACGTTCTGCCAGCTCATCTTCGATATGGCGCATCGAGGCGAGCGCAGTACGCTGTGCCTCGCTATCGCGGGGCGCAGCAGTGAAGGCGAAGAATGCCTCCTTGCGCAGACCGTAGAGCTGCACGGTGCTGAGCTTTGCCGCTTCAAATCGAGTAACGAGTTTCATGTAATCCTCCTTTTGCTTCAAGGAGGCCCCGGACCGCTCAGGGCCTTTCGGCCCTCGCTCACCATCATCATCGGCCATAGAAGGCCCTGATGGTTCGGCGGGGTACTTGAACGCGAAAATTCAGGAGGTGCGCTGAAGCGCCTTTTCTCGATTAGCGGCGGCAAATGCGATGCGCCGCAGGTCTGATCGGTCATTGTGGAAAGAGGCGACCAAGAGCCTGATCTTGCCCGTCCCGTGCGATGGCAGGGCGCAGCGCCACCTTGCTCCAGATGCGGGATATCTCGCCCAAGAAGATGAGCAGCCGTGCTATCGGCCCTCGAAGAAGAGGCTGGCCTTTGGGACAGACGCGGATTTTTCCGCTCCGTGCCGCTCATGCCCCTTTGTTGTCGGATCGGCTTGCAATGACACACCCGTGAATCCCTTGGCCGAAGGCGGCGCGCTCTTCAATGGGACTGCCCGCACCACCTGGCTGCGCCAGCCGTGTTGCCCATGAGGACCCCGCCTCATGCCTTCGCCCGATGCGGGAGGGCGTTAGCAAGCCAACCCAAAAACAAAGAAGATGAAATCATGGCACGCGAAACCAAAACCACGACCCAAAGCCCGAACGCACCCGACTTCCTGGCCTGGCACGTTACCCAGAAGGGCGAGAAGTCTTTCTGGAACAAAGTCGGCGCGGCCTGGACGCACAAGGACGGGCAAGGCTACACGCTCCAGCTGGAGACTTGCCCGATCAACGGACGGATCGTCTTGCGCCTACCGCTCGATGATACGCCGCCACAAAAAGAAGAGGGGCGCTGATAGCGCCCTTCAAATCATGGCGCCATACGGTTGCTAGTCGCCGCACTGTTGACATTTGAACAGCAAGGCGCATCTGTGGGCACAAATGCACGCGCCACCTTGATTTTGGTCAGTAGTTCTGACATAAATTGTACGTTAGCTTGCGGCAAAGTCACTTTTTCTTTAACCTAAAGTGATAGCGTTAGTAGTACTACGTACTTATCCACACCAAACACAGAAGGAAAACCAGATGCTTCGACAAATTTTTTTTGCTGCCCATGAACCGTATGATGAGTGGCCTGACCCGCTCATCGTGATGGAGTCTGCATTTATCGAACCGTATGATGAGTGGCCTGACCCTCTGTAAGGATCGAGAAGGAAAACTGACTACTCGATCCTGAAATCGCTCCTAAAGCGCTCTATTCTCTCGGACGATACTTCGACATGTTGTGGTGTGGGTTTCTTGCCGTCGCATATGTCACGAGCCACCTTCATTCCTCTGGCTCGAAAGTCCTCTCCCCCAAGCATCACTAATGTTCGCGCTGCGGAGTCGTGCAATTCGACCCAATGTTTCTGATCCTTTTTGGCATACTCAAGGCAGCGTAAGGCTTGATCCAGAAGTCGCTCTCTTCTCTCTTCATCAAATGTTCCATTCAACAGTCTCAGACAAAGCAATTCGACGCAACCAAAATAGACAACGCTACACATAATTTGATTGCGTAAAAACACTACCTTATACTCTTCTCCTATCGATCTAATCGCATCTACATCAGTTCGAAGAATTTCAATCTCGCGGAGAGCATCGTGGGCTAAATGCCACGATATGCCTGCTGCCTGCGTAAGTGGAATTAGATCCTTGGCTTCTTCTAACTCGTCGCCGCGTGCAACTTTCCTGAACTCTTCTTTATAAAAGTCCCAGTAGGTATATGCAATTCGCCCGAGAAGCCGTGCACGACTAAACTTTGCGAAGGCAGAAACTGTGGCCTTAGTGATAGATATTGACGCCTGTTCCGCTTTTGCAACAGCTGCTGTTGTCGCCCTGTCTTTGATGAACCAAAAAATCAAGCCGCTGATGGCAGAAAGAAAAGCGATAATCGCGACGAAGAAGGCAAGTAAGTTCGCGTTGACCCCGAACCACAATCCCAGCCGCTCGTCTATTCTGTCATCGATCAATTGTTCGATATCTTGAACCACGTCACGTGCGTTCCCAATGCCAAGGACCTCACTCTCTTTTGGGGAAGATATAGTCGTGTCAGCGACTTGTGGCCAAACCGGCTCTGCTGAAAGTAGCGTTGAAGCAACGGCGAGCATTGGTAGACTTGAAAGCCGGGACTTTGAGACAAGGTTTGTCATTTATTCACCCTCGAACTGACTTGCTATTTGATTGCGTTCTATACCACCACGCTTGCGCCGTAGATTCTTTTCTTCGCACGAAGTCGCCAGCTAGGCCCAGCGTGTCAATAAGCGCAGTCTTATAGGGTTCCCCTAAGGATCAAAGCGCCGCCGCCGCGAGCGCGGCGGCCTCGGACGCGGGCCGTCATCGCCGTCGCCATCGCGCTCGACCTTGCGGCTTTGCGTATGATCGATGCGATCCAGCTCCATGTAAGCGGCCACGTCCTCGCGGAGTTGAAGCAGCTCTTCCTGTGCGGCCTCGCGCTGCGCCCTGATCTCGTGCTCAAACGCCTGCCGCTCTTCGAGCTGGCGCATGATGAGTGCGTCTTTCTCGTCCCGATCACGGCGCAGGGATTCGAGCGTTTCACGCTCGTTCTGCGCCTTCACCTTGGCATAGCGCCCTGTCAGGCGATGCCAGATACCTGAAAACCCTTTCGGCAGACGCGCGGCGCGCGCCAGCGTCTCGGCCTGCCAGCGCTTTTCATGGGCTTCGCCCAAAGTGCGTCGCTCTTCGACGTGCCGCCCCACGACTTCTGCCTTGCGGAATTCGATAAAGGCCGACCGCCGTTGAGCGTCTTTCTCGGCCTGTTCGATGAATTTCCTGATCTTGCCCGTCATGCGGGCGGCGATCTCGGCTTTCACCCTATCGACGGACGGCAGCTCTGTCGGATCGCCGAGCTTGGCGACAACCTCCTTGACCTTAATGCCCGCCTTGCGGGCGATGCCATAGACCTCGCCGCGATAATCGACGGCGACAAACGCCCGACGATCACCTTGCGCCAGAACGAAGCCGCGCTCTGCGAGCGCTTGCTCGAAAGCCGCGCGGTTGTCGGACGTTTCCCAGGCATTTCGGAAGACGGCCTTCAGCTCCTTCGGATCGAGGCCGATCCGCTTTGCCTGCTGCCATTCTGCGCGAGTAATGCTCAAAGGATCGCGCAAGCGCTGATCTTCAAGCCCGCGCGGCATATTCCAGCCATACTCAAGGAACAGCTGACGCGACACGTCGCGCAGCTTCACCTTGTAATGGCTGATATTGATGGAGCGCATCCGCTCGTGATCGATCCGCGACCAGACCGCATGAGCATGGCGGCGACCGTCCTTCTCGTGAAAGACGACCGCGCGCGGCTGGCCTTGCAGCCCCAGCTTCTCTTCGACCTGATCGATGGCCTTCTCGAAGGCTTCGATGCTGACATTCTCGCCTTCGGGCGGATTGAAGCTCATCGAGAACATATAGTTCTGACAGCGCGTCCCTTGCGCGATGGCATGAGCTTCGCCGAAGGCATCGATCAGATCATCGCTGATGAATCCGCGCACTTCGTGCAGCTCGACGTGCTCATTGTCCCGCTGATCCAGAAGGTAGCGGGCGAGCTGCGGGGCATCCCCGCGCTCTTTGGCTTTCAGGATCACGGCTCAAGCTCCGGTCCGCCGAGCGCTTTCAGTAGATCGGCGCGGAGTTCGGCGATCTCGCGGCAGGCCTCTCGCAGCTCTTCTTCCGTCTCGGGCGTGACGGGCAGAGAGCCCGTGTTCACGGCCTTTGCGAGCTGGTTCAGGTTCGAAGACAGCCGCGAAGCGCCGAGCGCGCCCATGACGCGTCCGAGCGCTTCTTTATCCTTCACAGGGCTATTGCCGCGCCTTGTGCGCGGGGCAACATCGTCGCCTAGCAGCCGCTCGCGGATATAGGCCCCGAGCGGCTTTCCATCCGCTTCTGCCTCCAGCCGCGCTCTTTCCTCGTAGGTCAGGCGCAGCGAGAAGGGCGGTGGATACTTCTTCGGCGTATCCGCCTCGGGCGCAGCTATCTTATTGAAATTATGGCGCGAAGTCGTCATTTTCGCACCTCAGACTCTTCGAGTCTAAACGTGCGAGATGGCGTTCCCAGGCTTCCAATTCATCGAAGAGAGAGTTCAAACTTTCTCTCTCCAGCTGCACCATTTCCATCTAAGCTGTGCCCATGACGATTGCTGGACGTCGTAGCGGCCCGCCCCCCCATATCTCATCGTATACCCCAATCTGCTCTTCGCCGTCTTCGCCCGGCGCGTATGGCAGGCCCGGCCGGCTGTCATCTGCGGCTGCCCGAGGTCTCTTCGGCTCTTTCCCGCAACTCGGGCTTGCCAGAGTACCGGTTTGGCGTTCAGCTAAGATCAGCAGCGGGGGTGCGGATACTATTTTAAGCATGAATTATTTGAGCTTGAAGTTAAAATTCGCGCATGCTAGCTTTTTTGAAACAAAGTTAGGGGCCGAGAAAGAGCCCCACCCAACAAGGAGACACTGATGACACTGAAATCACTTGCCATGGCGGCCTCCATGATGGCGCTGGGAACGGTTGCTCTGGGCGACACCCATGACGATGCGGTCCGCGTCGGCATGATCACCACTCTCTCCGGCGGCGGCGCGGGGCTGGGTATTGATGTGCGCGACGGCTTCATGCTCGCCATTGCCCAATCCGGGCTCGACAATATCGAGGTGATCATCGAGGACGATCAGCGCCGGCCCGATGTGGCTGTCAGGCTTTCGGACGAAATGATCCAGTCCCATGATGTAGATGTCATGACCGGGATCATCTGGTCCAATCTGGCCATGGCGGTAATCCCCAGCGCGGTGGCGCAGGATGTGATCTACCTGTCGCCGAATGCCGGGCCGTCGCAACTGGCCGGCAGGGGCTGTCATCCGAACTACTTCAATGTCGCCTGGCAGAACGACGCCCTGCACGAGGCCGCCGGGGCCTATGCAAACTCGCAAGGCTACACCAACTCATTCATTCTCGCGCCGAACTACCCCGCGGGTCAGGATGCGCTGACCGGTTACAAGCGGATGTATGAAGGCGGGCTTGCAGGTGAGCTTTTCACCGAGCTTGGACAGACCGATTACGCCTCCGAGATTGCACAGATCCGCGCATCGGGTGCCGATAGCGTGTTCTTCTTCCTGCCGGGTGGCATGGGCATCGCCTTCGTGAAGCAGTTTGCCGATAGCGGCGTCGATATCCCGCTGATCGGTCCTGCCTTCAGCTTCGATCAGGGGATCCTCCAGGCCGTGGGCGCGGATGCACTTGGCATCGTGAACACTTCTCAGTGGAACCGCGACATCGACAACCCGACCAACGCGGCCTTCGTCGAAAGCTTTCAGGCCGAATACGGCCGGCTGCCATCGCTTTACGCAAGCCAGGGCTTTGACACGGCGAACCTGCTGATCTCGGCCCTTGCGGTTGCCGATCCGAGCGATGGGGATGCGTTCCGTGCGGCCCTTGCCGCCGCCGATTTCGACAGTACGCGGGGCGATTTCGCCTTTGGCCCGAACCAGCACCCGATCCAGGACATCTATGTCCGCGAAGTGATCCAGGATGGCGATGTGTTCACCAACCGGATCATCGGTGTGGCGCTTGAGGATCATGGCGACTTCTACGCAGCCGAGTGTTCGTTCTGATCCGCCCCAAGGCCTGACGCAGCCCTGAGGCCGCGTCAGGCGCCGCTTCGCAGAAAGACCGGACATGTCTCTCATCCTTTTTGCCGAGCAGGTTCTGAACGGCTTGCAACTGGGCGTGATGCTGTTCCTGATGGCAGCCGGGCTGACCCTCGTCTTCGGGGTGATGGGCCTGATCAATCTGGCCCATGGATCGCTGTTCATGATCGGCGCCTTTGCGGCCGCCGCCGTTGCGGGCGCCACGGGGTCGTTCCTGCTTGCGCTGATGGCCGCGCTTGCCGCCGCCGCCGCCGCCGGCGCGCTGGTGGAGCTTGTGGTGATCCGGCGATTATACAACCGCGACCACCTCGATCAGGTTCTGGCCACCTTCGCGCTGATCCTGATCTTTTCCGAAGGAACCCGGTGGGTCTTCGGCTCATTTCCGCTTTTTCTAAACATCCCGGATTATCTGGCCGGGCCTGTGACGTTGCCCGGCGGCATCCAGTATCCGTTCTACCGCTTGACGCTGATCCTGATCGGGCTGGCGGTGGCGCTCGGTCTCTTCCTGCTGATCAGCCGTACCCGTCTGGGCATTCAGATCCGGGCCGGTGAAAACGACCGGGAGATGATCGCCGCGCTCGGCATCAACATTTCGGGGCTCTACACCATCGTGTTCGCGCTTGGCGCCGCACTGGCCGGGCTGGCCGGCGCGCTGGTGGGCGCGATCCAGTCCGTGCAGGTCGGCATGGGGGAGCCGGTCCTGATCCTGGCCTTCGTGGTTATCGTGATCGGCGGCATCGGCTCGATAAAGGGGGCGCTCGTCGGGTCCATCCTTGTGGGGCTGACGGACACGTTGGGCGGGCTCCTGCTTCCCGAGCTTTTCCGGCAATTCATGGACAGCTCGGCCGCCTCCTCCGCCGGTTCGGCGCTGGCCTCAATGCTGATCTACATCCTCATGGCGGCCGTTCTCATCGTGCGCCCCACCGGTCTTTTCGGGGCGAAGGCATGAGCCGCGAGCAGATCCTCAACGCCGCCGTGATGCTGGCGCTCGTCGCCTTCCCGCTATGGGCCTGGGCAACGGATGAACCCTTCCTGATCACGCTGACGACCAAGGCGGCCATTCTGGCCCTGGCGGGCGTCGGGCTGAACATCGCGCTCGGTCTTGGCGGGCTGGTCAGCCTCGGCCATGCGGCGTTTTTCGGGATCGGCGGCTACGCCATGGGCGTTCTGGCCAGCCACGCACAGCTGTACGATCCGATCCTCGAAACCCCGTTTCTGATCGAGGGCACGAAATCCATGCCGATCATCTGGCTGGTCGCCATCACGGCCTCGGGGCTCGCGGCGCTGGCGATCGGCGCGCTGAGCCTGCGAACCTCGGGCGTCTACTTCATCATGATCACGCTGGCCTTCGGGCAGATGCTTTATTTCTTCGCAATCAGCTGGCCCGCCTATGGCGGCGAAGACGGGCTGTCCATCTATGTACGCAACGACTTTCCGGGCCTGAACACCCTCGATCCGATCCAGTTCTACGTCATCGTCCTTGCCCTTCTTGCAGCTGTGCTGTTCCTGACATCGCGGCTGGCGAAATCCAGCTTCGGCCTTGCGCTGAATGCCGCGCGGCAATCGCCCATGCGGGTCGAGACCGTCGGCATCTCGCCCTACCGCCTGCGGCTGATCGCCTTCACGATTTCGGGCATGATCACCGGGCTGGCGGGGGCGCTGTTTGCCGATCTGAACCGGTTTGTCAGTCCCACCATGCTGAGCTGGCAGACAAGCGGCGAGATCATGGTTTTCGTCATTATCGGCGGGGTCGCGCGTCTGTTCGGGCCGGTGGTGGGCGCAATGCTGTTCATCTTGCTGGAACATCTGCTTGGCGGGTTGTCGGACTACTGGCATGTCTATCTGGGGGTGCTCCTGCTTCTGATCGTGCTGTTCGCCCGTGGCGGGGTGATTGGGTCGCTCGCGGGCCGGGGCAAGGCCCATGACTGAGCCCATCCTGCAAACCATCGGCATCACCAAGTCCTTCGGCGCGCTGCAAGCCAGCCAGGATATCTCCATCGACCTGCGCCCAGGCGAAATACACGCGCTGATCGGCCCGAACGGCGCGGGCAAATCGACCCTGATCAAGCAGATCGCCGGAGGCCTGCGGCCCGATGCGGGGAAGGTTCTGTTCCGCGGCGAAGACGTCACACCGCTTGGCACCGCCGAACGTGCCAGACGCGGGCTCGCCCGCACGTTCCAGATCTCCGCCCTGGCCATGGAAGACACGGTGCTGCAAAACGCCCTGCTTGGCGCCATGGGCGCAGGCGGCACGGCCTTCCGCTTTCTCCGTCCCGCCCTCGCGCAGCGGGACCTGCGCGCGGTGGCCGAAAACGCGCTGGAACTCGTCGGATTGAGCGCGCATGCCGCGACGCCGACATTCGAGCTTTCCCATGGTCAGCGTCGTCAGTTGGAGGTGGCCGTCGCGCTGACACTTGCCCCCAAAGCCTTCGTCATGGACGAGCCGATGGCCGGCCTTGGTTTCGAAGGCTCGAAGAACCTGACCGGTTTCCTTGACGGCTTGCGCCACACCGCTCCGATCCTTCTGGTGGAACATGATATGGACGCCGTCTTTGCGTTGGCGGACCGGGTCAGTGTGCTGGTCTATGGCAGGATCATCGCCACCGGCACGGTCGAGGAAATCCGGAACGACCCCGATGTGCGCGTCGCCTATCTGGGGGAGGATGCATGACGCTCCTGTCGGTTCGGCATATCGGCGCTTTCTACGGTGCGTCTCAGGCGCTCTTCGATGTCTCGCTGGAGATCGCGGAGGGCGAGGTCCTTGCGCTGATGGGCCGGAACGGGATGGGCAAGACCACCACCGTCAAGACCATCTGCAGGCTTCTGCCGGTCAGTGCGGGCACGGTCCTGTTCGACGGTCAGGATCTGGCGCGTCTGCCGGCCTACAAGGCCGCGCGGATGGGGCTGGGCCTGGTTCCCGAGGGGCGGCGCTGCTTCACCAATCTGACGGTTGCGGAGAACCTGATCGCGGCGGCCCGCCCCGGCCATTGGGACATGGACCGGATTGCCGCACTTTTCCCTCAATTGGCGGATCGGCACGACCAGTCGGCGGCATCTCTTTCTGGGGGCGAACAGCAGATGCTGGCCATTGGCCGCGCGCTGATGACCAACCCGCGCCTGTTGATCCTTGATGAAGCGACCGAGGGGCTGGCCCCCGTCGTCCGGCAGGAAATCTGGGCGGCCATCGCCACGCTGAAACGGGATGCAGGCCTCGCCATCCTGCTGGTGGACAAATCCCTGCGCGAGTTATCGGCCATCGCCGACAGGGCGGTGATCGTGCAGCGCGGCAAGACCGTCTGGTCCGACGCGATGGCCAACCTGACCGAAGATATCACCAACCGCTATCTGGGCGTCTGACCCTGCGCCGGCCCGGGTCGACCGCGGCATCCCCCGCGGCGTGCGGGGCGCAGGGACCTAGAACGGCTCGATTTCGATCCTGTCCAGCAGCGCTTCCGCATCGCGGCGATTGCACAGTTCCGTGGCGGGGGTCATCACCGCCGCCGCCGCTGCCGCGGTTCCAAAGGCCACAGCCGCGCGAAACCCGTCGCCACGGGCAAGCGCCATCACCATCGCGCCCACAAGGCTGTCGCCGGCGCCCACGGCACTGACGGTTTCGATCAGCGGCGGACGACAGAAAAAACACTCGCTGGCCGAAATCCCAAGCGTACCCGTCGCGCCGAGCGCCATCACCGCGTGCTCCGCGCGGCCGCTTGCGATCAGGCTTCGGCCGAAAGCGGCGGTATCCTCAGGCGTGGTCAGGGGCCGCCCCGCCAGTTCATCGGCTTCCGCACCGTCGACACGCAGCAGATGATAAGGGGTGGTCGCCTGCTCCACCGCCTGTACCAGGGCCGCGCCCGATGTATCCAGAACCATCGCCGCCCCGGCTGCGCGCGCATACGCATTCATCCGGACAGGCAGATCTGGCGACAATCCGGGCGGCAGGCTGCCCGACACCACCATCAGCGTGTCGCGCGTCAGAACCGCGTCAAGCAGGGTCCAGAGCCCATCCACATCCGCCGCCGCCCAGACCGGGCCCGGCATGACGAACCGGTACTGCCCGCCTGCGCTCATATCGGTAATCGCGAAGGATTGTCGCGTCAGTCCGGAAATCGGCAATCGCGCAACCTGCACCCCTTCGGCCTCCAGCAGATCGCACAGAAGCGCGCCGGTCACGCCCCCCGAGGCCACAACCGCGCGGGATGTCCCGCCGAGCCGCGCAATCGCCCGGGACACATTCACCCCGCCCCCGCCGGGATCCAGCCGCGCCTCCGCGCAACGCAGTTTCGGCCCCGGCACGACCTGCGGCGTCTCGGCCGAAACATCCAGCGCCGGGTTCAGCGTCAGGGTCAGAACGTCACGCATGCGCATCTCCGGTCGGCGGTTCATCGCCCCCATAGGTCATATGTGCGCCCGACGCATGCAACCCCTAAGACACCCGCAACCAGCCGGGCGCAAACCGGATATCCGCGCAGCCCGTGAACCTGGCCACGCGCTCCAGCTCGGCCTCCAGCCGGCGGATGCGGCCCCTGCCCGTCTTCACTCCGCGCTCGGGCCAGAACGCGCTCACATCGAGCCCGCCGGCGTTCCGGTCGCATTTCATGTCGATGCGACCGATCATCCGGTCCCCCTCCATCACCGGGAAAACATAATAGCCATAGCGCCGCTTCGCCTCGGGCACGAAAATCTCGATCCGGTAATGAAACCCGAACAACCGCTCGGCGCGGTTGCGGTCGCGCAGCACGGGGTCGAAAGGGCTGAGAATCCGCAGACGCGGCGCGACGGCCGGCAGATCGGTCAGGCCGTCCATCACCTCCGGCCGCAGAATGACGCAGCGCAGACCGCCGCTGGCCAGCGCGATATCGGCCTGGATCACGCGGCCGCTTTCCAGCGCCTCCGCCACCCATTTCTTCGCCTCGTCCGGCTGCACCAGATCCCAGAACGCCGCCAGTTCCCCCGAGGTGGCAAAGCCCAGGCGATCCAGCGCCCCGGCGCAGGCCCAGTCTATCGTCTCCTCCGCCGGATGCCCCGCATTCAGGGCCTCCGGCGGGATCACCCGCTCGCTGAGGTCGTAGATCTTGCGAAAGCCCTCCCGCCTTGAGACAGACAACTCCCCCGAACGCCAGAGATACTCCAGCGCGGTCTTGGATGGATGCCAATCCCACCAGCCGGTGGATTTTTCGGGCCGCTTGTCGGCCAGGTCGCCGCTGCCCACGGGCCCATGATCGCTGATATGGGCCAGGACCCGGTCGATCTCGGCATGAAACGCTGAGCCATGCCAGTTCTTCCAGCGCTCGCGCAGCCGGGCGGCGTCACGGGCGAATTTGAGGCGCCAATGGGGAAAGAACGCCACCGGAAGGACCGAGGCGTCGTGGGTCCAGTGCTCGAAAACCGCCCTCTTGCGATCGTTCAGCCAGCGCAGGCTCGCAGGTTTGTAAGCTTGCCTGCGGGACCACAGGATCATGTCATGGGCGCGCGCCACGGTATTGACGCTGTCGACCTGCACGAACCCGAGATCCTGGATCACCCCGGCCAGTGCATCGCCCCGCGCCGCCCCGTTTGGCGCCGTCGCCAGCCCGTGGCGACTCAGAAACAACCGTCGCGCGGTGGCATTGTCTATCAGAGGCCGGGCCATGGCAGTATCATGGGGTGCGGATCGCGTCGGATGCAATCTCAATCGGTGATCGTCAGATGACCCCGATACAACGGGATCATTTGCATAGAGAGCGGGCCAAGCGGACATCTCCGCCGGCTTGGCGATCCCGGCTACGGCTTCGGGCAGGCCTGCGGCCGGGCGATCGCCAGCTTCATCTCCGCCCGGGCGCTCCGGAACCCGCCTATAGTCGGGGGTTTACACACCGCTCAGGCGGCGCTTTTGGCGCTCCCGTCCGCCCAGTCCCAGGGCCGGGTGAACTCGCCCAGAACCTGGGCCAGCTTCGCCTCGTCCACCTCGCCCGTGCGTTCCAGATGCGCGACCAGACCGCGCTTCTTGTCTTCGCTCACCTCGACTACGAGCGCCTCAAGCCCCGCCTCTTCTAGCGCTGCATTATAGACACGGCTGATCGCCCGCTTGCGAAGATCAGGTTTGAAGATCTTGCCGACTGCGGTTTTCGGCAGTTCCGGCAGGATTTCCAGATACTTCGGGATGGCCGCGCGCTCATGCACGTGCTCCTTGCAGTGATCCATCAGAGATGCGACCGTGATATCGGCACCTTCGACCAGTTCGACATAGACGCAAGGCAGTTCACCCGCGAAGGCATCGGGCTGGCCGATGGCCCCGGCGAAGGCCACGGCCGGATGACCCGCCAGCGCCTCTTCGATCTCGGCAGGGTCGATATTGTGACCGCCACGGATGATCAGATCCTTCGCGCGCCCGGTGATCCAGAGATAGCCGTCCTCGTCGATCCGGCCCAGATCGCCGGTGCGCAGGTAGATATCGTCGTTGAAAAGATCGATGTTCTTGTCATCCTCGGTGTAAGTCGAGCCTTCGAACACGCCGGGGTTGTCAATGCAGATCTCGCCGACTTCGTCGGTATCGCACAAGGTCACGCCTTCGGATGTATGCTTCATGATCCGGACTTCCGTATGCGGAAACGGAAACCCGACCGAGCCGATCTTCTTGTCGCCATCCACCGGGTTGCAACTGACCAGACAGGTGGCTTCGGTCAACCCATAGCCTTCGATCAGCGTGACACCGGTTGCCTTTTCGAACCGCTTGAACAGCTCTACCGGAAGCGGAGAAGAGCCCGAAAACGCCGTCTTGACCGACGAGATATCGGCATTCACGGGGCGCTGCATCATGGCCGCAATCGCCGTGGGCACGGTGATGATGAAACTGATCTGCCAGCGTTCGACCAGCTTCCAGAAATTGTCGAAAACACCCTCGCCGCGGTACCCTTGTGGTGTTGGAAACACAACATGCGCTCCGGATGCAATCGCCGCCATCAGGATCACGTGGCAGGCAAAGACGTGAAAAAGTGGCAGGGGGCAGATGATGTTGTCTTTCTCGGTGAACAGCAATGTGTGCCCGATCCAGCCATTGTAGATCATGCCGGAATACTTGTGCTGCGCGACCTTCGGCATGCCGGTGGTTCCACCGGTATGGAAATAGGCGGCAACCCGGTCCGCGGTACTGTCGGCGAAATCCAGATGTTCGCTGCGCTGGCGGCTCAACTCCCCATTGAAATCGAGTATGCGGGCCTTGTGCTGGATCTCGTATTTGGGACGGATCAGCGGCACGATCAGCTTTTTCAGCCCGGTCATGTACCGCAGCAGATCGACCTCCAGCACGGTTTTGACATTCGGCGCCAGTTCCACCGCCTCGGCCACTTTCTGGGCGACGTCGGTCTTGGGAAAGGCCTTCAGCGTGACGACAACCTTGGCATTCGTCTCCCGCAGGATGGAGCCGATCTGTTCGGCGTCCAGAAGCGGATTGATCGGATTGACGATACCGGCGATGGCACCGCCAATCAGCGTGACGGCCGTTTCGTTGCAATTGGGCAGGATGAAGGCCACTGTATCGCTTTCACCTACGCCCAGGCTGCGGAACAGATTGGCGGCCTGCGTCGCGCGACCATGCAACTCGTTCCAGGTGAGGGTTTCGGCCTTGTCCCGCGGCCCGGAAAACAGCTGGAACGAGATCGCGTTCATTCCGCCGAACTTGTCCCTGGTCTTGCTCAGCAACTCGTACAATGTGGTCGCCGGCTGGCTGGCGGGCCAGGGGTTGGACTGCTCGACGGCTTTGATATCCTCGGCGTTGGCAAAACGCACCATGTGCCACCCTCCCTTAAGTCGCGTTGGAGGCCATTTTGAGCCTGGCCTCTCCTCCATGGGGTAGATTGGGCACAACCGGCCCGTGACGCAAGCGTAACGCTGCGCAAATCAGCCGGACCCGCGTTATTCCGCAGCCATGCCTTCGGTGAATTGCAGCCGCGCCAGGCGGGCATAAAGCCCGCCTTGGGTCACAAGCGTATCATGGGTACCTTCGGCGACAATCTGCCCATCCTCGAAAACAAGGATACGGTCGGCCTGTTTTACCGTGGCCAGCCTGTGCGCCACGATCAGTGTGGTCCGGCCCGCACTCATGGCGGCAACAGCATCCTGTACGGCGCGTTCACTTTCCGCGTCCAGCGCCGATGTTGCCTCGTCGAGCAGCAGGATCGGCGCATCGCGCAAAATCGCGCGGGCGATGGCGATGCGCTGTTTCTGACCACCCGACAGCATGATGCCGCGTTCGCCCACATATGTGTCATAACCTTCAGGCAGATCGCTCAGAAATCCGTGGGCTGCGGCGGCTCTGGCAGCTTCTTCCACCTCGGCGTCACTGGCATCGGGTCGCCCGAACCGAATGTTCTCCCGCGCCGAAGTGGCGAAGATCACCGGGTCTTGCGGCACCAGCGCCATCGCGTCGCGGAAGGTCGCGCGCGTCATGTCGCGCAGATCCTGACCGTCAAGGGTGATGCGGCCCGATTCGGGATCGTAGAACCGCAAGAGCAGTTGGAATATTGTGGATTTCCCGGCGCCCGAAGGCCCGACAAGGGCGACGGTTTCGCCGGGTTGCACGGTCAGGTTCACACCGTCGAGCGCGGCGGTTTCGGGGCGTGTCGGGTAATGGAAGCGCACATTCTCGAACGCGATGGCCCCACGCCCGCCAAGCGGCAGCGGCGCGCCTGACGCAGGGTCGCCCACGCTGTCAGCGGTTTGCAGCAGTTCCACAAGCCGCTCCGTCGCGCCCGAGGCACGCTGCAGCTCCCCCCAGATTTCGGAAAGCGCGCCGACAGATCCGGCCACCATGATCGCATAGATCAGAAACTGGATAAGCTCTCCCACGGTCATCGCATCCGCGCGCACATCCCGTGCACCGATCCAGAGCACGCCCACGATCCCCGCGAAGACCAGCGCGATCACGATAACCGTCATCACCGCCCGCGTGGCGATGCGTTTCTTGGCACTGTCGAAACTGCGCTCCGTCACCTTGTCAAAGGTCGCGGCGGAGGGGCGCTCATGGGTGAAGGCCTGCACGGTCTGTACCGACAACAGCGCCTCGGACGCATTGCCGGAGCTTTCGGCGATCCAATCCTGATTTTCCTTGCTCAGCACCCGCAGGCGACGGCCCAGAACCACGATCGGAATGATAATGGCCGGCACGATCAGCAAAACCATTCCGGCCAGCTTCGGGGAGGTTACGGTCATCAGGATCAGCCCGCCGATCAGGATCAGCAGATTGCGCAGGGCGACGGAAACCGAAGAGGAAATCACGCTGAGCAAAAGGGTCGTGTCCGTCGTGATCCGGCTCAGCACCTCGCCGGTCATGATGCGTTCGTAAAACGCGGGGCTCATGCCGATCATCCGGTCGAACACCGCCTTGCGGATATCGGCCACCACCCGTTCGCCAAGCCGGGTGACCAGGTAGTAGCGCAGCCCCGTGCCAATCGCCAAAAGCGCCGCTATGCCGAGTGCTGCCAGAAAATACTTGTCCAGCAGTTCCGCGCTTTCCGTCTCGAACCCGTCGACGACGCGGCGCACCGCCAGCGGCAGCGTCAGCGACACGATCGCCGTCAGAACCAGCGCAC
The DNA here is from genome assembly GCF_003688285.1 of Rhodophyticola porphyridii. GTDB lineage: Bacteria > Pseudomonadota > Alphaproteobacteria > Rhodobacterales > Rhodobacteraceae > Rhodophyticola > Rhodophyticola porphyridii. Next base: position 205,113 of record NZ_RCNT01000006.1, on the reverse strand, counting down.
CGACGGCCGCCCCCAGCATGAGGCGATAGGGCGCGAGAAACGGCACCAGTGCCCGCAGGCTGCCGATGCGTTTGGATTTCTCGCGTTCTTCCACTGATTGGGTTGGGCTGGTTTGTGGCCCTGCCATGACGGTCCCGGTTTTCTTAACGTGTTGCAATCCGAGATAAATGGACCAACGCCTGCGCACAAGGCTTGGTTGCCGCCTGCGACCCCGGGCCGCCGGTCAAACCGGGCGCAACATCGCCGTCAGCCAGTCGTGCATGGCGCTTTTGGCGTTGCGCTGATGTCGGATGGCGGCGACCTCGAAGGGCCGGATCGCCAATGGGGGTTGCCGCGTGGTCAGGCCGAACCGGGCCGCGTGCGCCGCAACCAGACGGCCGGGCAAGGTTGCCACCATGTCGCTGGCCGCGACCGCGGCCAGCGCCGGAAAAAACAGCGGAACAGCGGCCACCACCCGGCGCGTAAGGCCGAGATTTTCAAGTTCCCGGTCGACGACGCCGGTCAGATCGCCCGCGGGCGAGACGACCAGATGATCGGCCTGCAGGAACGCCTCAAGGGTCCAGTCGCGGGTGGCCAGTGGATGATCGGCGCGAAACACCACCGCATAGCCTTCTTCGTGGATCGGCTCGGCCTGAAACCGTTGCGGCAGATCCCAGATGAAGCCCAGGGCCAGATCCAGCTCGCCGGCGTCCAGCGCGCTCAGCGCCGCCTCCCGCCCCAGGGACCGGATCACAAACCGCAGGCCCGGTGCCTGCGCCCGGGCACGGTGCAGAAGGCCCGGAACCAGCGTGGCCATCTCGTTGTCATAGGCCCCGATCCGGATCACGCGCGTTTCCGCGGCCGGATCGAAATCGGTTTCCGTGGTCAAGGCCTCGGACAGGATTTCCACCGCGCGGCGGATCTTCGGCTCAAGCGCGATGGCCACGGCGGTGGGCTCCATCCCCGCGGGCCGGCGCAGAAACAACGGGTCGTCGAAGATATCCCGCAGGCGTTTGATCGAATGGCTTATCGCCGATTGGGTCAGCCCCATCCGGCCCGCCACTTCCACGGCTTTGCGGTGCTGCATCAGTCCCAGAAACACCAGCAGCACGGTGAGATCCAGACGCCTGAGTGCAATTTCATCAATATCATACATGAAGCATATGCATTTTCATTTAAGTAAGTCGCTTGCTAGCACGGCTCGACGGCACATGCCAAGGGAGACGGATATGAAGATCGCGATCATCGGCGCCGGTGATGTCGGGCGCGCACTTGGCACAAACTGGGCCAAGGCGGGCCACGAGATCCGCTATGGCACCCGCACCCAGGAAGCGTCGGACGAGATGACGCCACGCGAGGCCGCCGATTGGGGCGCGGTCGTCGTTCTCGCCCTGCCCTGGGCGGCGGCCAAGGATGTATCAGCCGACCTGGGCACTCTCGCAGGCAAGCCGGTTATCGACTGCATGAACCCGATCGCGCGGGGGCCCGACGGGATGGGGCTCGCCCTCGGGCACACAAGCTCGGGCGCGGAACAGGTGCAGGCCTGGCTGCCGGAGGCCCATGTTATCAAGACCCTGAACCAGGTGGGCGCCGAGGTCATGGCCGACACCTCCGGCTTCGCCCTGCGGCCCCTGCAATTGATGGCCGGCAATGACGATGGCGCGAAATCCGTCATCGCCGGGTTGCTCGACGATCTCGGGTTCGAGCCGTTGGATGCGGGCGATCTGGTCAAGGCGCGCCTGCTGGAACCCTTTGCCCTTGTCTGGATTAATCAGGCGCTGATGCGCGGCAAGGGCCGGAACTGGGCCTTCGGTGCTATGCCGCGGGCAGGTCAATGAGCGATCCCGTCACCGTCGTGGCCCGTCGCCATGTGAAGCCCGGATCCGAGGAGATCTACGAGAACTGGCTATCCCGCCTGACCGATGCGGCGGCCGCCCTGCCCGGCTATCTGGGTGCCGAATTTCACCGTCCCGAAAAACCGGACGCGCCTTACACCAGTGTCTTCCGCTTCGACACGCCCGACAATCTCGCGGCGTTCGAAGCATCCGGACTCCGCGCCCGCTTTCTGGCCGAGATCGCGCCCCATGTCCGGGGCGACGCGGTCTGGGACCGGCTGACCGGTCTGGAGATCTGGTTCGAGGCCCCGAAGGGCGCGCCCCTTCCGCAGCCAAACGCCTTTCGCATGGCGCTGGTTCTGGTTGCGGTCGTGTTCCTGCTGGTGCTTGCGCTGAACCTCGCGCTTGCGCCCCTGATCGGCGGCTGGCCGCTGGCACCGCGGCTGCTTCTGACGGTGATCCTGCAGGTCTTCCTGATGACCTACGTGATCATGCCCAGGGTGACCAAAGCCCTTGGCGCCTGGATCTATTCAGACTGATAAACCACTGAAAAGGAAAGATACAATGTCTGCATCCATCGACACATTCGGCACCAAACGCATCCTGATGATCGTCGCCAATCCGGGCACCTCACCCACAACCGGCTGGCCTGTCGGCTTCTGGTGGGCCGAGGTCACACACCCGTTCTGGACCTTTACCGAAGCCGGCTACGAGGTGGAAATCGTGTCCCCCAAGGGGGGCGACCTGATGGCCGACGGGTTTTCCGACCCGGAAGACGAAAGCCAATATTCGGCCCACGATATCCTGTCGCTCGGGTTCAAGACCTCGCCCGCCCATAGCGCCAGATTGCAGGCCACCAGATCCATCGCGGATGTATCGATTGACGACTATGACGCGATTTTCATTGCCGGCGGCCAATCCCCGATGGTCACCATGATCGACGACACCGACCTGCACGGATTCGTGGCGCGCGCCTATGAGGCCGGAAAGATTGTCAGCATCGTATGCCACGGCACCTGCATCTTGCTGAAAACCCGATTGTCGAACGGCGATCTGCTGGTCAAGGGCAAGACGTGGACCGGCTTCGCCGATGCCGAGGAAGCATTTGCCGATGCCTTTGTCGGGCAGAAGATCCAGCCCTTCTGGATCGAGGAGGAAGCGCGCAAGATGGAAGATACCAATTTCGTGGTCAATTCCATGTTCAAGCCCTTCGCGATCCGCGACGGCAATCTCATCACCGGACAGCAGCAGTTTTCGGGTGCGGCCGCGGCCGAAATGGTCGTCGCCACTCTTGGCCGCTAACCGGCGCGTAACGGATCAGCCGGCGGACAGATCCTTGTCCCCGGCGTCCCGTTCGCCGCGCCGGATCGCGGCCATCTCGGCGGAAAGCTCCTCCTGCTGGGGGCCCAGAACCTCCTTGATGCGCGCGATATAGGCGGGGTTCTCCGGCGGCGGTATGTTGATGTCATAGACATCCGCCACTTCCACCATCGCGCGGCGATCCATCTCATCGAAGGCCGCCGCCATCCTTTCCGCATGCGCGCGCGGAATACCCAATGCCTCGAATGCGGACCGGCCCATGCGGATCGAACTGTCATAGGTCTCGCGGATGATATCGCGGCACCCCACGGACCAGAGCTGATAGACATGGTCCCGGTCGACCGCGCGCGCCATCACATGCAGATTGGGATAGTTGTCGAGAGCATACCGAACCAGTTCGGTAATCTGCTCCTTGTCGTCAATGGCCACGATCAGCAGTTTCGCCTCGGCGATCCCGGCTGCGTGCAGCATGTCAGGCCGGGTGGCGTCACCAAAATAGGTCTTGATCCCGAAGGCGCGCAGATTGTCGATCTGTTTCGAGCTGAAATCAATCACGGTGGAGGAGAACCCCGCCGCCGTCAGCATCCGCCCGATCAGGCCGCCGACCCGCCCCCGGCCCGCAATGATAACCTGGCCGGTTTCGTCGATCTCGTCGGCCTCACGCTCTTGATCATGCGAGAATTTCGGCGCGATGACGCGATCATAGAGGATGAAGAGCGCCGGGGTCAGCAACATCGACAATGCCACGACCAGCAGGAGCTGATCGGCAATCGCCGTCGGCAGAACGGAACTGGCCACGGTGAAGGACAAGAGCACGAAGCCGAACTCGCCGGCCTGCGCCAGTCCAAGGGCGAACAGCCATTTGTCACCGCCCCTGATGCCGAAAAATGGGGCAAGGGCCAGCAAGACCGCGCATTTGATCGCGATCAACCCAAGCGTCATGGCCAGGATCAGCACCAGATTATCGAACAGAAGCGCGAAGTTTATCCCCGCGCCGACCGTCATGAAGAAAAGGCCCAGAAGCAGCCCCCGGAACGGGTCGATATCCGATTCCAGTTCGTGGCGATACTCGCTGTTGGCCAGCACTACACCGGCCAGAAAAGTGCCCAATGCGGGCGAGAGGCCGACCAGCGACATCAAAAGCGCGATCCCTATGACCATCATCAACGCGGTCGCCGTGAACAACTCGCGCAATTGCGCAACCGCGATGAACCGGAAAATCGGCCGGGTCAGATAGGTGCCGCCCAGACCCACGGCCGCAATCGCGCCGATGGTCACCAGCGCCGTCTGCCACCCGTTCAGGCCCGACACAAGGCTCATCGGCGCGGCGTGATCACCGCCGGAATGATCGTCGGCGGCGCCATGGGCAACCTCCGCGCCATGGACCACCGCCCCGCCCATATCCATCAGTTCCGGCATCGCCAGTAGCGGAATGAAGGCCAGCATCGGGATCACGGCGATGTCCTGGAACAACAGGACCGAAAAACTCGATTGCCCGCCATCGGACTTCATCAGTCCTTTTTCGTTCAGGGTCTGCAAAACGATCGCGGTGGAAGACAGCGCAAGGACCAGACCGATCGCCAGGGCGATGGTCCAGGGCTGACCGAAGGCCATCGCAGCCGCCATGACCAGCGCGGCGGTCAGCACGACCTGCCCGCCACCCAGCCCCAGAAGCCGCGCGCGCATCTCCCACAACAGTCTTGGTTCCAGTTCAAGACCGACCAGAAACAGCATCATGACAACGCCGAATTCCGCAAAATGCTGGATCGAGATGACATCGACCCCCAGCACCACGAGGATCGGGCTGATCACGATACCGGCGATCAGATAGCCCAGCACCGAGCCGAGTCCGAGACGCGAGGCAATCGGCACCGCGATCACGCCCGCGATCAGAAAAATGAACGCCAGCAGCAGGAAATCCGTCATACGCCCCCCAATTTGCCGTCAGGTCGCAGGGAGGAATGTTGCCCGCTATCAGACATAAGTCAATTTGAAGGGAATGGAGCGGGCGACGGGAATCGAACCCGTATCATCAGCTTGGAAGGCTGAGGTCTTACCATTACACAACGCCCGCAGACCGGGATTGGGGTAATTCATGGGGGCCAAGGCGTCAAGCCGGATGTGGCGCAAGCCCTCCCGGCGGCAGGACTTTGTCGCAAGCGGACGAAATGGCCTCCTGGGCTCCAGCCCCATGACTGGCGGGAGCGCGGCCATGTCGTGCAACAGCACCCCGGGTCGGGCATGATAACGGGCCGATTGTTTCCAGCGCCTTATTTCCGCCTCTTTTGAAGCATATCTGTTTCCCAAGCAGCAACAATAAGATCAACAACGAGCAGGCTGCATCAAAAACGAATTCTCCCTGGACTGGACCGGGCCGCGTCTCTTGCGCGGCCCCTTTTTTTGACCTTACGCAGGGTCGATCTCAGGCCGCGAGGGGCCGGATCAGCTCCGCGCCCTCTGCGGTGTTCGAGTTCACCTTCCTGTCCACCCGATGGGCCAGCAACCTCCCCTCGGGCGCGGCCTTCATCAGCCGTGCGGCCCCATGTCCCGCCTCCCCCAGCCACAGCGCCCATTCCTCGGGCGCAAGGCTCACGGGTTCGCGGTGGTGGATGCGCGACATCGCACCGCCTGCGGCGCAGGTCACGATGGCACAGGTTTCAAAACTGTCCTGCCCGCCGGTCCAGCTTTGCCAGATCCCCGCGAAGGCAAGCGGTTGCACCGTGTCGGGCCGGATATACCACGGCAGACGGGCGCCATCCGCGTCCTTGGTCCATTCATAAAAGCCGGTTGCCGGGATCAGGCACCGCCGTTCCCGGCATGCCATCCGGAATGCGGGTTTCCGGGCGATGGTTTCTGCCCGCGCATTGATCAGCAGCGGGCCATCTGTGGGTGATTTGTACCAATGGGGCACGAATCCCCAACGCATCGGGCGATAGCGCCGCATGCCAGTTTCGGACGTGACGACACCGACCTGTTGCGTCGGACAGATATTGTAGCGCGGACCGTGAGGCAGATCATTCGCCGGCGTCGCCTCGAACAGCTCCGCCATCTCGCCTGTCGGATGGGTTAAAACAAAACGCCCGCACATGAGGCTGAGCCTAGTGCGGGCGTGACGCGGATAAAAGTTGGATCAGGCGCCGTAGACGGCCCGATAGGCGATTTTTTCGGCATCGCCGCGGTAGATATTCAGATCCAGCGCAACATCCAGAGGCATCCGGGAAATCTCGGCTACGGTCCGGTTGTAGGCCGCACGTTTTGCGGCGGCAGTGCGCAGGCGTGCAATTATCGAGGTCATTGTGCAGCTCCTTTCAATGCTGGTGTGTTCGTCTTCGATGACCTCCATATGATAGCGCTAACCTGATCTACAATTGACGGTTTTCGATGTCCGCCATGAGTTTTCTGCATAGCAGAATGTGACAAAGGAAAAGGCCGGTGAAGGAACGCCCCCACCGGCCCTTTGCGATTTCGGATCAGCCGTTTACTCGGCCTGGCTCACGCGCCCGTCGGTATAGGGCGTATAGGGCGTATTCTCGGCCAGATAGTCGGCCACGACCTGCTCCAGCCCGGGGCCGAAATCATAGGCGTTCATGCCGTTGGTGGCGAACATCGAATAACCGTCGCCGCCGCCGCGCATGTAGTTGTTAGACACGACGCCGTAGATCGCCTCGGGATCGATCGGCTCCCATCCGGCCTCGGTCTCCAGTTCGGCCGAAACGATCCGGCTGCCCGGTTCCGCCGCCGCGTCCCAGACATAGCGCATGCCGGCGACCTGAGGGAAACGGCCCGCGCCATCCTCGACCCGGCTGACCCCGTTTTCGAGGGCCGCCACCACATCGGCGCCGCTCAGCTGGAAGGTTGCCAGCGTGTTCTGGAACGGCAGAACCGTGAAGACCTCGCCCATGGTGATCGGCCCGCCGTCGATGGAGGCGCGCAGGCCGCCACCGTTCTGAATGGCGATCTGGATGCCCTGATCGCGCACCCGTTCCAGCATCGCATCGGCGACGAGGTTGCCCATCGGGCATTCCCCGGCCCGGCAAACCTCGCGCGATCCTTCGATCGGCTCGGACGCCTCGGACACGACGTCGCTCATCGCCTCTTCGATCGGTCCGGCCAGTTCGGCGACGCGCGCGGCAATCGTCGCGTCGGGTTCCACGCTGGCATCCAGGACCATGGTGTCGCCGCCGGCATAGACCACATTGCCCGCGTCATCGAAGGTGACTTCAAGATGGCCAAGATACTTCGAATAGGCATAGGCCTGCACGATCGGCACCAGCGTCCCCTCGGGGTTGGTGGCGAAGGTCGGGTAAGGCCCCGCGCGATCCTCGTCCGTGGCCGACAGATAGGTGTGCGAATGACCACCGACGATCACGTCGATACCGGTGACCGCCTCGGCGATGGCGATATCCACTGGCAGGCCCACATGGGTCAGCGCGACGATCATCGTCACGCCCTGCTCGGTCAGCGCATCCACATCCGCCTGCAGCGCGTCAACCTCGTCCTGAAAGATGATGTTGGGCCCGGGGCTGGAGGTTTCCACCGTGTCAGTGGCCAGCGCGGAGACCACGCCCACCTGCATTCCGTTCACATCCAGCACCACGTAATCGCCAACCCGGTCGTTCAGCAGGTTCGACTGGCTCAGATCCAGATTGCCGGAGATCACCGGGAAGTCCACGCGATCGAGGAAATCAGACAGACCCTGCGGCCCGTCGTCGAACTCGTGGTTGCCGACGGCCATGGCGTCGAAGCCGATGGCCATCATCATCTCGGACTCCACCTCGCCCTTGTAGGTCGTGTACATCAGGCTGCCCTGAAACTGATCGCCCGCATCCAGAACGATCACGTTTTCGCCCGCCGCCGTCAGTTCGTCGCGCAGCGTGTTGATCGCGGTAGCCACCCGGGCCACGCCGCCGAAACACTCGCCCGCGGCGTCATCCTCGGCATTGCAGGTGCTGTCGAAACGGTTGATCGGCTGGATGCGGCTGTGCAGATCGTTGATATGCAGAATGTGCAGCGTCGTTTCCGCTGCCGCTGGCGCGGCGATGCCAAGCGCGGCAAGCATCGCGGTCGAGCGCATGATGTTCGCAAGCATGTCTATAACTCCCAGGTCTTGATGGACCCGTCGAGAGTGACGGGCAGACGGAAGCAAGTAAAGGGATTTGAGTGACATGGAGGTGACACTTGACGCCACGGCGCGTTGCGGCCATCCCGGCGCCATGCAGATTTACAAGATATTGCGCGCCGGGGAATGGGCCGCGCTCCGCACGGACGGCGAAACCCGGGGAGCGCCGGTAGATATCGCCGACGGGTTCATCCATTTTTCCACGGCGGCGCAGGTGGCCGAAACGGCGGCTCGGCATTTCGCGGGCGCGCGCGATCTGGAGCTTCTAGCCTATGACAGCGAAACGCTCGGCCCGGCACTGAAATGGGAACCGTCGCGCGACGGCGCGCTGTTCCCGCATCTCTACGGACCGCTCCGCCTGTCGGATATGCTCTGGCACAGCCCGCTGCCCCTTGAAAACGGGCGCCATGTCTTTCCCGAAGGCGTGATCTGATGCTGGAACGCGCTGGTCTGGCCCTGATGCACCGGATGGAGCCCGAGCGCGCGCACGGTCTGGCGCTCTGGGCGCTCAAGGCGGGGCTTGCGCGTGGTCCGGGACCTGTGACGTCCCCGCGGCTTCGCACGGATCTGGCGGGGATGGCTCTGCCCAACCCGATCGGTCTGGCCGCCGGGTTCGACAAGAACGCTACCGCGGTCGGACCCTTGATGCGCGCGGGCTTCGGCTTTCTGGAGGTGGGTGCAGCCACGCCCCGGCCCCAGCCCGGCAACCCCAGACCGCGCCTTTTCCGGCTCTCCGAGGATCTGGCCGCGATCAACCGGTTCGGCTTCAACAATGACGGGATGGCGGCGATCGCGGCGCGTCTTGCAGCCATCGCCCATGAGATCCCGGTGGGTTTGAACCTCGGTGCGAACAAGGACAGCGCCGACCGCGCCGAAGACTTCGCGACGGTACTCGGGCATTGCGGCCCGCATGTGGCCTTCGCCACCGTCAACGTCTCCTCCCCCAACACCGAGCGGCTGCGCGATCTGCAAGGCAAATCGGCGCTGAGGGCTCTTCTGTCCGGCGTGATGGCCGCCAATGCCGGTCTGGCCCACCCGATCCCGATCTTCCTGAAGATTGCCCCGGACCTCTCACCCGCCGAGCTGCAGGATATCGCCGAGGCCGCCATCGACGCCGGGCTGAGCGGGATCATCGCGACCAATACCACGCTTGACCGCGATGGATTGAAAAGCCCCCGTGCCAGAGAGAAAGGCGGTCTTTCCGGACAGCCGCTTTTCGCGCGCTCCACCCGTGTTCTAGCCCGATTGTCGCAACTGACGGCTGGCGCGGTGCCGCTGATCGGTGTCGGCGGCGTGGCCTCCGCCGAGCAGGCCTATGCCAAGATCAAGGCGGGCGCGTCGGCCGTTCAGCTCTATACCGGTCTCGTCTATGGCGGGCTCAGCCTCGCCGCCAGAATCGCCAGGGATCTGGATCGGCTCTTGGCCCGCGACGGCCACGAGACTGTCGCCGCCGCCGTGGGCACGGACCGCAAACCCTGGCTGCAATAGGGTCGGCACAGCTCACCCCACCCCCGGGGCACCCCTACCCCGCCGCCCGTTCCAGTGCCGGATAGCGCGCGGCGAGGCTCACCCCGCGAGCGGTGAAAAACACCAGCAGCGCCGCCCAGAGCCCGTGATTGCCGAAGGCCGGCACCAGTGCCCAGAGCGCGACCAGATAGACCAGCCCCGACAGGATCATCATGTTGCGCATGTCTCGGCTACGGGTCGCGCCGATGAAGATCCCGTCCAGCATCCAGGCCGCACAGCCCACCAGCGGCGCGGCCACCATCCATGGCAGGTAGGTCCGCGCCTCCGCCCGGACCTCGGGCGCGGTGGTCATCACATCGATCATCCAGCCGCCAAGCAGCGCGAAGCCAACGGCCATCGCGATGCAGATCATCAGCCCCCAGACCCCGGTCAGCAGCGCGCTGCGTCTCAGCCGGCCCATCGCCCGCGCACCCATCGCCTGCCCCACCAGAGCCTCGGCGGCAAAGGCAAACCCGTCCATCGCATAGGCGGTGATATACATGAACTGCATCAGGATCTGATTGGCCGCCAAAGGCACGTCACCGAAATCGGCGCCGATGAACAGAAACGATGTGAACCCCGCCATCAAGATGACCGAGCGAATCAGAATATCGGTGTTCACCATGGCCATGTGGATCAGCCGCGCCCGGTCGAAAACCCTTGGCCAGTCGCGCCATGCGGGCCGCCGGAACGCCCCCCGGCAAAGCCACAGGCCCAGCGCGAACCCCGCCCATTCCGAGACGAATGTCCCTAGCGCGACGCCCTGCACGCCCCAGCCGAGGCCAAGCACGAAAAAGATGCTCAGCAGGATGTTCAGCAGGTTCATCCCCAATTGCAGAACCAGCATGCCGGTGGTGCGTTCATGGGCAATCATCCAGCCGGTCAGCCCATAGATCGCAATAGCGGCGGGGGCGGAAAAGATTCGGATCGCCATGTAGTCCCGGGCCAGCGCCTCGACCTCGGCGCTGGCCGGAGCGATCAGAAACGCAGCCCGGAAAATCGGGCCCTGCAGCGCGATCAGCATCAGCCCCGCCGCCCCGGCGATCATCAGAACCCGGCTGAGCAGCGCCGAGACCTCGGCAGCGTTACGCGCGCCGATGGCCTGCCCGGTCAATCCCACCGTGCCCATCCGCAGGAACCCGAAAATCCAGTAGATCGTGGACAGGATGATCGCGCCGATGCCCACCGCGCCGATCGGCGCGGCCTCCCCCAGTTGCCCGACCACACCGGTGTCCACGGCACCGAGGATCGGCACGGTCGCATTGGACAACACCACGGGCAGCGCGATTTTCAGAACCCGGCGATGGCTGAGGGGCTGGGCCGGGACCTGCGACGCCAGCACCCTAGTTTGACCGGCCCGGCATCAGGAAATGCCCCGTGGCCTGGGCGAAAAGTCGCGAACGGTTGTCCTGCCACGCCTCCACATGGACCGAAGCGTAACGCCGCCCGCTGCGGTTGACCCGAGCGCGTGCATAGGCGTCCCGCGGTAGGCCCGAGCGCAGGTAGTCGACGGTGAAATCAATTGTCTTTGGCAGGCGCGGCAGGGTCTCCGGCGTCAGCGCCCCGCCCTCCAGACGGCCGCTTTCGATCTCGTCCCACAGAATCTGGAAACTCAGTTCGATGATCGCCGTCGTCTCCAGAAACGCCGCCGTGGCCCCGCCATGCAGGGCCGGCAGAAACGGATTGCCGATCAGCTTGTCGTCATAGTTGAGCACCCCGGTCAACTCGTCGCCGCGCCGGTCGAAGGTGATCCCCATCGTGCGGATATACGGCACCCCGTCGACAAGCGCCGACAGCGCCGCGTCGCGCCGCTGCTTGATCAGATGCACGGGCTCGGGGCGGGGGCGGCTCATGGCGCGCGCTCCGGCGTCCGGGCCTGTTCGATGGTGAACGCGCCGGTGGCCGCGGCCACCGGCCGGGTCTCGTCCTCGTCGAAGGCCTGGGCGCGCACGAAGGCCACGCTGCGGGTGACGTGATAGCATTCCGCCCGAGCCACGATCCGCTGACCGGGGGTGGCCGGACGCATGTAGTCGATCCTCAGATCGATCGTGGCCGTGCCGGCCGGCGCATCCGCATGGCTCATCACCGCCGCGCCGCCGCAGGTATCCATCAGGGCCGATACCGCACCGCCATGGATCACGCCGGTTCTGGGATCGCCCACCAAAGCCGCGTCATAGGGCATCGAAATGGCGGCAAGCCCCTCCCCGATCTCGTCCAGATGCATCCTCAGCGCCTTGGAAAACGGAATCGCCTCGATGAATTGCCGGGCGATCCGGGCCTTGTCCTCTGACGTCGTCGCCATCTCTTCTGTCCTTATTCCGGGGCCGGCTGCGCGGACCCTGAGCACGGGCCGACAGGTTTTCAGAAGCCCGGGCCCGGGTGCAAGCCATAACATCGCTTTGCATTCGCGTGGCGGCTGGTGCAGAAATGACGTGACGGCAACAACCACTTAGATCAAGCGATGTCAGACGACCGGCTGGATTTCAAGCAGATGTGCACCCGCTTCGAGGTGACGCCGCGCACCCTGCGCCATTACGAGTATATCGAGCTTCTGGCACCTGAGCGCGATGGCCGCGCCCGTTTCTACGGCCCCCGCGAGGTCGCCCGGATGACGCTGATTCTGCGCGGGCGGCGTTTTGGGTTCAGCCTTGAGGAAATCCGACAGTGGCTTGAGCTCTATGACGCGGACCCCGAAGGCAAGCTGCAAAGGGACGCGTGGCTTGCCATGGCCGACAGGCAGCTGGCGGAGCTTGACCAGCGCCGGAACGAGCTGGACGAGATCATCGCCGAATTGCAGGCGCTTCGCGATGCGACGGCGGCCGGCGGGTCATGAGCCCGCGCTCCCTGCATTGGGCGGTGGCCTTTCTTGCGTCTGCGGTCCCGGCGCTGGCGGATGAGCCGCTGCCCCCTCCTGCGCAGTATTTCTTCATCACCGAAACCCGGGTGCATGTAACCGGCGTTTTGGCGCGCGACCTGGTCCGGATCGAGCCTGTCAGCGGGATCGAGGATACCTGGGAAATTCCCGGCTGGCGGCGCAATGTCCACCCGTCAGCGGACGGACAATATGTGCTGGTCGGAAACCCCGGTCTGAACCTGCTCGAAGGGGTGCCCACGCCGGAGCGCACTGTCATGGAGATCTGGGCCGCACCTGGCGAGTTGCTGGGCACCGTTCCCCTGGGGACGCTGATGGATCCGGCCGATCTGGAACCCACCGCATCGCACCATCGCTGGATCGCAGGATATCAGTGGACCGGGACCGGATGGCGCTTTCTGACCCCTGACGGGCAGTTCTGGCATCTGTCCCCGAACCCGCTCAGGCTGATCCGCGAATGACATCGGAAGGTAGGGTTTTCCTTACCTGCAAGGGGTTTGGCGCCAAATCCGGCTTTTGCAGATATTGCGCCTGACCCTGCGTCATCTTTCCTGACCTTTCGTCAATCATGAAGTGACGCAACGTTCCGTTTACGTCAACGTAAGCTTTGCTTGTAGAAAAGATCCGGTCCGCGCACATCAGGAGCCAGAATCGATGTTTTATGCAATGAGGGATCTCATGACCGAAGAGACCATGACCATCCGCCAGATGTGCGATACGTTCGAGGTAACGCCCCGGACGCTCCGTTTTTACGAGTCCAAGGAACTGCTGTTTCCGATCCGGGAAGGCCAGAAACGCCTTTTTACCCGCCGCGACCGGGCACGGCTGAAACTGATCCTGCGCGGCAAGCGCTTCGGCTTCAGCCTGGAGGAGATCCGCCAGCTTCTCGATCTTTACTATGCCGGCGACCAGCAGGCCACGCAGCTTTCGCGGACGCTTGATGTCGCGGGCGACCGGCTGGCCGACATGGAGCGTCAGCGCGCCGAGCTTGACCTCGCAATCGCAGATCTCAAATCGCAGATGAGCCTTGTCGAGGACATGCTGACGAATGTGACCACTGCCAAAGACGCAGCCGAGTAAACGCCGAAACACGACCGTCCGGGAGGATTTACAGAAGATGCCAAGCTACACCGCCCCCACCAAAGACATGCAGTTCATCCTGCACGAGGTTCTCGATATCTCGGCACAGGACATTCCGGGCTATGACGAAATGGAGCGCGACTTCACCGGCGCGGTTCTGGACGAGGCCGGCAAGATCGCGAGCGAGGTGCTGACCCCGCTCAACACGGTTGGCGACACCGAAGGCTGCCGGATGGAAAACGGTGTCGTCTACACGCCCACAGGCTTCAAGGACGCGTTCGCGCAGATGAAGGAAGGCGGCTGGCCGGGCCTGGACATGCCCGAGGAATATGGTGGCCAGAACATGCCCTATGTGCTCGGCACCGCCGTGGGGGAAATGTTCTCTGCCGCCAATCAGGCCTTCACCATGTATCAGGGTCTGACCCATGGCGCGGCCTCGGCCATTCTGGTCCATGGAACCGAAGAACAGAAAAACACCTATCTGCCCAAGATGGTCTCCTGCGACTGGACCGGCACCATGAACCTGACGGAGCCCCATTGCGGCACCGATCTGGGTCTGATGCGCACCAAGGCCGAACCGCAGGCCGATGGCAGCTACAAGATCACCGGGCAGAAGATCTTCATCTCCGCCGGCGAACACGACATGGCCGACAACATCATCCATCTGGTGCTGGGCAAGATTGTCGGCGGCCCCGAAGGCATCAAGGGTGTGTCATTGTTCATCGTGCCGAAATTCCTCGTGAACGAAGACGGCTCGCTTGGCGCCCGCAACGGCGTGAGCTGTGGCAAGATCGAAGAGAAGATGGGCATCCACGGCAACTCCACCTGCGTCATGAATTATGACGAAGCGACCGGCTATCTGCTTGGCGAGGAGCACAAGGGCATGCGCGCCATGTTCACGATGATGAACGAAGCGCGCATCGGTGTCGGCATGCAGGGCCTGGCGCAAGCCGAGGCGGCGTTCCAAAACGCACTGGAATACGCCAAGGACCGCTTGCAGGGCCGGGACGTGACCGGACCGAAGAACCCGGACGGCCCCGCCGACCCGCTGATCGTCCATCCCGATATCCGCCGTTCGCTGATGGCCCAGAAAAGCTTCACCGAGGGTGGCCGGGCGTTTCTGCTTTGGGGGGCCACGCTGATCGACCGGGCCCATCGGGGTGAAGATGCGTCCGCCGACGGCCTGGTTTCGCTGCTGACACCTGTGATCAAGGGGTTCCTGACAGATCAGGGCTATGACATGACCGTGCTGGCCCAGCAGGTCTATGGCGGCCACGGCTATATCGAGGAATGGGGCATGTCCCAGTTCACCCGGGATGCGCGGATCGCCATGATCTACGAAGGCGCCAACGGCGTGCAGGCGCTTGATCTTGTCGGCCGCAAACTGTCTCAGGACGGCGGCAAGCATGTGATGGCCTTCTTCGATCTGGTGAAGGACTTCCTCAAGAAGAACGAGCACAATGCCGCGCTGAAGGCCGATTTCCTCGATCCGCTGAAGGCGGCCTCGAAGGATCTGCAGGCGGCGGGGATGTACTTCATGCAGGAAGGCATGAAGAACCCCAACAACGCCTTGTCGGGCTCCTATGATTTCATGCATCTGTTCGGGCATGTCTGCCTGGGCCTGATGTGGGCGCAGATGGCCAAGGCGGCACTGACGGCCCTTGAAACCGGCACCTCCGACCCTGATTTCTATGAGACAAAACTGGCCACGGGCCGGTTCTACATGGCCCGTCAATTGCCGATGACCGCCACACATCTGGTACGCATCCAGTCGGGCGGGGACACGGTGATGGCACTGGAGGCGGCCAATTTCTGATGGCCTGAACGCAGGAAAGATGCAGATATGCCCAAACGCCTCCGCCTGACCCGTCGCCCCAACATCGCGATGAGCGAAGATGGGTTCCGCCGCTTGCGGACGCTTTCGGCGGAGGCGGGTCTGGACGCGGGCGAGTTTCTGTCTTTCCTGTTCGAAAACTGGGCCAGTGTGATCGACGAGGAAAACCTGACCGCCCGGCTGAGATTGTTCAATTCGGAACTGGAAGACCGCAAACGCTGATGAAAACAGACGCGGGCAAGACAGACACAGGGGCCGCCTCACGGGCCGACCTCATGTTTCAGAAGCGCAGGCATGGCGCGGGGGTTTGCTCCCGCGCCATCTGGCATCATAAAGACCCCGCGCGGGGGAGGCGCGAAACATGACCATGAAACTTCATTGCTTTGCCGAAAGCGGCAACGCCTACAAGGCCGCTTTGGCGCTGGAACTCGCAGAGCTTGAGTGGGAGCCGGTCTTCGTCGATTTCTTCGCGGGCGAAACCCGCACACCGGAATTCCGCGCGCTTAACCCGATGGGCGAGGTGCCCGTGCTGGTCGACGGCGATATCACCCTGTCCCAATCCGGTGTGATCCTTGATTACATCAGTTCGAAGACCGGTAAACTGGGCGGAACCAGCGCCGACGAACGGCGCGAGGTCCTGCGCTGGATCTTTTTCGACAATCACAAGGTATCGGGGGTCGCCGGCCCCTTGCGCTTCAACATGAACTTCCTTCCCGAAGCCAAGAGAAATGCGGATGTGAACGGGTATATGGCCGCGCGCCTTGCATCGGCGCTGAAGGTCATGAATACCGCGCTGGCCGATCGCGAATGGCTGGTGGGCAACGGCCTTACCATAGCCGATATCTCCTGCGCCGGATACCTCTTCTACTCTGAGCCCTTCACCTTCGAGCGGGCCGATTACCCGAATATCGACCGCTGGCTGATCTCCATCGCCGCCACACCCGGCTGGCAACATCCCTATGACCTGATGCCCGCCCCCACGGTGGGCCAAGACCTTCGGAGCTGATACTCATGACCGATGCCTATATCTACGACGCGATCCGCACCCCGCGCGGCAAAGGCCGCAAGGATGGCGCCCTGCACGAGGTGACCGCAGCGCGCCTCTCCGCCGTTACGCTCAACGCCCTGAAGGACCGCAACAACCTTGACGGTCATGCCGTCGAAGACGTGATCTGGGGCAATGTCACCCAGGTCGGCGAACAGGGCGGATGTCTGGCACGAACCGCCGTTCTGGCCTCCGATCTGGATGAAAGCATCCCCGGCCTCGCCATCAACCGGTTCTGCGCGAGCGGGCTGGAGGCGGTCAACCTTGCGGCCAATCAGGTCCGCGGCGGGGGTGGCGACGCCTATATCGCAGGGGGCGTCGAGATGATGGGACGCGTCGCCATGGGCAGCGACGGAGCGGCGATCGCGGTCGATCCGTCCATCGCGATGGAGACCTATTTCGTCCCGCAGGGGATCTCGGCCGACATCATCGCCACCGAGTACGGATTTTCCCGCGACGACGCCGACGCGCTGGCCATGGAAAGCCAGGCGCGCGCCAAGGCTGCATGGGACGACAACCGGTTCGCCGGCTCGATCATCACCGTCAAGGACCGCAACGGGCTGACCATCCTCGATACCGATGAATACATGCGCCCCGGCACCGATATGCAGACCCTCGGCAGCCTGAAACCGGCGTTCAAGGAGATGGGCGAGGTGATGCCCGGCTTCGACCAGATCGCATTGATGAAATACCCTCATCTGGAGGCGATCAACCATATCCACCACGCGGGCAACAGCTCCGGCATCGTCGATGGCTCCGCTGCGCTTCTGATCGGCAACAAGGCGTTTGGCGAAGCCCGCGGGCTGAAACCCCGCGCCCGGATCCGCGCCACATGCAAGATCGGTACCGACCCCACGATCATGCTGACCGGCCCGGTGCCCGCGACCGAAAAGATTCTCGCCGACAGCGGCATGAGCATCGGGGATATCGACCTCTTCGAGGTCAACGAGGCATTCTCGTCGGTCGTGCTGCGCTTTATGCAGGCCTTTGACGTGGATCATGGTAAGGTCAACGTGAATGGCGGCGCCATTGCGATGGGCCACCCGCTTGGCGCGACAGGCGCGATGATCATCGGTACGCTGCTTGATGAGCTTGAGCGTAGCGGCAAGGGAACCGGGCTTGCCACGCTCTGTGTCGCCTCCGGCATGGGCGCGGCCACGATCATCGAACGCGTGTAAGCCCGCAGGGTCGCTCGGAGCGTTTTCATGACCGTTCAGGCGCTGGATATCTATCAGACCTTCCTCGACGAGATGGGCGCCGCCGTGCTCGCCGCCGATTCGGATGCCTTCGCGGCGCGGATCTTCCTGCCCCATGTCATCGAAACGGAAACCTTCCGGGTGCTGCTGGAAAGCCGGGAAAATGTTGTGAGGCAGTTTCACGGCTTCTGCGGAGCGCTCCGCGGTCATGGCGTCGATGCCTATATCCGGATCGCGCGCCGGGCGCGGTTCGACGGGCCGGACCGCATCGAAGGCGAACACGAGACCTTCCTCATGTCGGGGAGTTCTCTGGTCGTGCCGCGATTCTCCAATACGGCGTCCCTGGAATGGCGGGGAGACGTCTGGGGCTGCACCGTTTCGCGACACCATGCCCGCTACATCGCGTGGCCCGATCTCTTGCCGCGGGTGAACACATGACCGAGCGCGCCGCAGATGTCAGCCGGGCCGATCCCGGCGAAGTGACGGGTTTGCTCCGGCAGGGCCCCGTCGCCGCCGTCGCCGCGGCGATGCACGATCCGCAAACCATGCGGAGCGCCGATCGGCAGCCCGGGCTCCACGGTCCCGGCCGCATGGCCGAGGCCGCCGCACACTCCCGCGACGACCTGCGCCGCCACGGTCGCCATGCCGCCTGTGTCCTGCGCGGCGGCAAGTACGTGATCGACCCCTACAGCAATGAGATGGTTCTGGAGCTTCAGCAGGGTATCTGGCCCAGCACCAAGCTGCGCGCCCATGTCGACAACGTGACCTGCACGGTCATCAGCCTGAGCCAGCTCAGCGAAATCCGGATGACCTCTACGGACCGATCATGAGCGAGGAAGCGAGAGAGATATACCAGCGCGTGATCGACGTGCTTTCGGACGCCCTGCTGGAAGGGGATTTCAGCAAATTCGGGCCCTACTTTACCCTGCCCCACGTCATGCAGACGCTGTCGGGCACGTTGCGAATGGAAGATGAAGACGAGCTACGACGCAGTTTCGAAGGGTTTTCGGCCTCGCTGAAAGCCCATCGTGCAACCCATTACATCCGCCTGACCGATCAGGCGGAGTTTGAAACACCGGATCGGATCGTGGGCGAGCATACAAGTCACATCCTGCGCAACGCCATCTACCTGGCCCCGGCCTATCCCAACCGGCTGGTCCTGGACCGTGTCGATGGCGTCTGGAAGGTCGGCAATGCCCTGAATGCGATCGGCAACACCACCTGGCCGGTCCTGTTGCCGAAGGTCCCGACGAATCCGAAACTGCCCGAGCAGAAAGACACAATCGGCGATGAAGACCCATGACATCACATCGGGGGCCATCGCGGCGCGCACCGTCCGAAGCCGCGCGGCCTCAAACGTCGGAGAACCTCCGGCGAGCGCTTCTTGGAGACCAAATGACTGACCCACGTCAGATATATCAGGCCGTGCTGGACAAGCTTTCCCGCGCGATCATGTCGGGGGACGATGCGCTTTTTCTGGAGAACATCGCCGCACCGCATTACGTCGAAACCGCGTCCGAGAAGATCGTGATCTCGACCTTGGACGATGCGCGGGACAAGTTTCATATCTGGTCCCTCACCCTGCGCAGCGGCGGGATCACCGATTACCTGCGGACCTGCGAGGAAGCGCGGTTCGAAGGGCCCGACCGGATCATCGGTCTGCACGGGAGCCGCCTGATGAGGGGCGCCGAGGAGGCGATGCCGTCCTTTCCCAGCTCTCTGGAGCTGGAAAACATCGAGGGGATCTGGAAAGTGCGCCGCGTGATCCAGCATGCGGACTACGTGACCTGGCCGGATCTTCTGCCGCGGGTCTGTGGAGCCGACAATGCCCAAACTTGACCTCGCAAGCGTACCGGTGAAGACCGGCTCGATCTATCCCGCGCCCTATGCGGCCCAGATGGCCGGCCGGTCGTCTCTCCGGCTTGGCGAGGCGGGCGGTTTGACACAGTTCGGCGTCAATCTGGTGACGCTTGAGCCGGGCGCCAGATCCTCCCTGCGTCACTGGCACGAACGGGAGGATGAATTCGTGATGGTGACCGAAGGCATCTGCCTTCTGATCGACGATGACGGCGAACATGTCATGGGGCCCGGCGATTGCGCCGCCTTCCCCGCGGCCGAGGCCAATGGCCATCATCTCGTCAACCGATCGGAGAGCGTGGCAAGATTTCTGGTCGTCGGCAGCAAGATGAACCCCGAACGCGCGACCTATTCCGATGTCGATCTGGCCGTGGAGATGGCCGACGGGAAGGCCCGCTTCACCCATAAGGACGGCCGCGACTACGAAGGAGCCGTCATGACCCGTTTCAAACCGACTTATGCATCGGCCCGCATCTCTTTGCAGGGCCCGTGCATCCCCGAAACCCGAACCGAAAGGGATTGAGAAATGACTGACTTTACGATGAAAACCGACGCCGACGGCGTGGCCGTGATTACCTGGGACGTGGCCGGGAAATCGATGAATGTGCTGAGCCGGGACGCCTTCGAAATGGTGGAAACACTGATCGATCAGGCCCTTGCGGACGACGCGGTGAAAGGCGTCGTCATCACCTCAGGCAAGGAAACCTTTGCCGGTGGAATGGATCTGAACGTGCTCGCCTCGATCCGTCAGGAAAGCGGCGATGACCCGGCCAAGGGCCTGTTCGATTTCACCATGAACGGCCATCGGATCCTGCGCAAACTGGAACGCGCCGGGATGGACCCGAAAACCAACAAGGGCGGCAAGCCCGTCGCCTGCGCCATCACCGGCACCTGCATGGGCATCGGCACCGAAATCGCGCTTGCCTGTCATCGCCGCTTCATGGCCGACAATCCCAAGGCGAAGATCGGCCTGCCCGAGATTCTCGTCGGGATCTTCCCGGGCGGCGGCGGCACCACGCGCTATTCCCGCATGGTGGGCGCCATGGCCGCCGCGCCGGTGCTGCTGGAAGGCCGGACGCTCGACCCCGCCAAGGCGAGATCGGCGCAACTGGTCGACGAGGTGGTGCCCGCCGGCGAACTGCTTGAAAAGGCAAAGGAATGGGTTCTCTCTGCTACCGATGCCGATATCGTCAAACCCTGGGACCAGAAGGGCTGGAAAATGCCCGGCGGCGCGCCCTATCACCCGGCTGGCTTCATGACCTTTGTGGGCGCCAGCGCCATGATCAACGGCAAGACAAAGGGCGTCTACCCCGCGGCCAAGGCGCTGCTGTCAGCCGTTTACGAGGGCGCGCTGGTGCCCTTCGACACCGCGCTGACGATCGAGGCGCGCTGGTTCACCTCGGTGCTGATGAACCCCTCCTCCTCGGCCATGATCCGCTCGCTCTTCATAAACAAGGAAGCCTTGGAAAAAGGGGCGAACCGTCCGTCGGTGGACGACCAGAAAGTGCGCAAGGTCGGCATCCTCGGCGCGGGCATGATGGGCGCGGGTATCGCCTATGTCTCGGCCAATGCGGGCATCGAGGTGGTGCTGATCGACAACGCGCAGGAGGCCGCGGACCGGGGCAAATCCTACTCCGCCGATCTTCTCGACAAGGGAATGGCCCGCAAGAAGGTCACGCAGGAGAAGAAAGATCAGGTTCTGGGCCGGATCACGGCCACCACGGATTATGCGGCACTTGACGGCTGCGATCTGATCGTGGAGGCGGTGTTCGAGGATGTCAGCGTCAAGGCCGAGGTCACCAAGAAAACCGAAGCCGTTATCCCCGAAGACGCGATTTTCGCCACCAACACCTCCACCCTGCCGATCACCGAACTGGCCAAGGCCAGCGCCCGGCCCGAACAGTTCATCGGCATTCACTTCTTCTCCCCCGTCGACAAGATGATGCTGGTGGAGATCATCAGGGGCGAGAAAACCGGCGATGTGGCGGTGGCCAAGGCGCTCGATTTCGTGCGCCAGATCCGCAAGACCCCGATCGTGGTGAACGATGCGCGCTTCTTCTACGCCAATCGCTGCATCATTCCCTATATCAACGAGGGCATCCGGATGGTGAAGGAGGGCGTGGCTCCGGCCCTGATCGAAAACGCCGCCAAGCTGGTGGGGATGCCGCTTGGCCCCCTGCAACTGACCGACGAGACCTCCATCGATCTGGGCGTGAAGATCGCCAAGGCCACCAAGGCCGCGATGGGCGATGCCTATGATGACAGCGTCGACGAACTGCTATTCTGGATGGAGGCGGAAGGCCGTCTCGGCCGTAAGGCGAATGCAGGTTTCTATACCTATGACGAGAAGGGCAAACGTCTTGGGCTCTGGGACGGGCTGGCCGACAAGTATCCGCTTGCGGAGGACCAGCCAGACCTGATCGAGGTTCAGCACCGGCTGCTCTTCGCCCAGGTGCTGGAGGCCGTCCGCGCGCTGGAAGACGAGGTGCTCATGGACATCCGCGAGGGCGATGTGGGCGCGATCTTGGGCTGGGGCTTCGCCCCCTGGTCGGGCGGTCCGTTCAGCTGGCTGGACATCCTGGGTGCGCCCTATGCCGCGGACCGCTGCGACCAGCTCACCAAGGCCTATGGCGCGCGCTTCACGACCCCGGATCTCCTGCGCGAGATGGCCGACAAGGGCCAGAGCTTTTATGGCCGCTTCGGGCCCGAGGCCAAAGCCGCCGCCTGACCCGCACCGGTACGGAAAAATGCGCTCCCGGCACGACCGGGGGCGCCGTCTCGGCTGTGCCCCGGAATCGCGGCGAAACCACCTCCGTCTGATCCCGGGGCATCCCCTCTCGCGTCCCTCCTTCATCTCATGCCATGCGCAGCCGGATCGCTCCCCGGTTGCCGTGGCCGCGGGGCAGTGGCGAGATGGATCGAACGACAGGAGCCCCCGAAAGCGGCCCTTCTTCCCTTTCCACCTGCCCTCTGCCATCTAATACTGCCAATAGATCGCGGGGTTTAGCGGAGAGGGGGACTCTATGGGCTGGATGAAGGACGAAACCGGGCTGGAGAAGCGCCCGGCAAACCATGTGCCGCTCACCCCGCTGTCTCATCTTGCACGGGCAGCCTCGGTGTTTCCGACGCGCGAGGCGCTGGTCTATGGCGATTTTCGCATCAGCTATGCGGAGTATCACGCGCGGGTCTCCCGCCTTGCATCGGCCCTTGCAAAACGCGGCGTGGCGCCGGGCGATGTTGTGGCCGCCATGCTTCCGAACATCCCTGCCCATGTGGAGGCCCATTTCGGCGTTCCGGCTGCGGGGGCGGTATTGAACAGCATCAATATCCGCCTGGATCCCGGCACGATCAGCTACATCCTCGATCATGGTGAGGCGAAGGTCGTTCTGGCCGATACCCAGTTCCTGACGGTGCTGGAGGCCGCCATCGGTGCGATAGAGGGCGAGCAGCCGCTGATTGTAGAGGTGCCGGACGAACAGGCCGGATATCATGCCTCCGGCCGGCATCTCACCTATGACGCGCTTCTGGCCGAGGGGGATGCAGAGGCACCCTGGATCATGCCCGAAGACGAATGGGAAAGCATCGCGCTCAACTATACATCCGGCACCACCGGGCGTCCCAAGGGCGTGGTCTATCACCACCGGGGCGCCTACCTGATCACGCTTGGCACGCCGATCTCCTGGCGGATGACGCTTTATCCCCGCTATCTCACCATCGTGCCCCTGTTCCACTGCAACAACTGGTGCCATGTCTGGGCGATGCCGGCGCTTGGCGGAACGACCGTCTGCTGCCGCGAGATCACCGCCGCGAACATCTACAACGCTATCGCCGATGACGGCGTGACCCATTTCGGCGGCGCTCCGATCGTGCTGAACATGATCGTCAACGCGCGCGACGACGAGCGGCGCGATTTCGGTCACGTGGTGGAGGTCTTCACCGCGGGCGCACCGCCGGCGGCGGCCACGCTGGCCGCGATCGAGACGATGGGCTTCAACGTCACCCAGGTCTATGGCCTGACCGAGGTGTATGGCCCGGCCACCGAATGCACCTGGCAGGATGGCCTCTGGGATGATCTGCCGCCAGATACCCGCGCGGCAATCAAGGCACGCCAGGGCGTGGCCTTTCCGAACATGGACCACGTGACCGTGGTGGACCCCGAGACGATGACGCAGATCCCGATGGACGGCGCCGCATTGGGGGAGATTGTAATGCGCGGCAACTCGGTGATGAAAGGATATTACAAGAACCCGCGCGCCACCGCAGAGGCCTTTGCGGGCGGCTATTTCCACACCGGCGACATCGCCGTGCAACACCCCGACAGCTATGTGCAGATCGCCGACCGGGCAAAGGACATCATCATTTCGGGCGGCGAAAATGTCAGTTCCGTCGAAGTGGAGGGCGCGTTGATGCATCATCCGGCCGTGTCGCTTTGCGCCGTGGTCGCCAAGCCGGACGAGAAATGGGGCGAGGTGCCATGCGCCTTCGTGGAGCTGAAAGACGGCGCCCGCGCCACCGAGGCGGAACTGATCGCCTTTGTTCGTCAGCGTCTGGCAGGGTTCAAGACACCCAAACATGTGGTGTTTGCCGACCTGCCCAAGACCTCGACGGGCAAGATCCAGAAGTTCGACCTCAGGCAGCAGGCCAAAACGCTCTGAAATCTCCCGCTTGATCCGGAGCCCGCCGCACACTACCTCTGGACAAGCAGATGAGGAGCCCCGGTTCGATGACGACTTTCCACAAGACACCCGCGACGCGTTTTTCTGTCCTTGTGGAAATGACCTCTCATGCCTGCGACGATCCAGCTTTCGAACCTGTCCTGGTCCACACCTGACGGCCAGCCTCTTTTCACCGATCTCAACCTGCTGTTCGGGCCCGTTCGCACCGGCCTTGTCGGCCGCAACGGCGTGGGCAAGACCACGCTTCTGCGTCTGATGCAGGGTGCCTTGCAGCCCCGCTCCGGCCAGATCACCTGCGACGGCACCATCGCCATGCTGGCCCAGCAGACGGAGCCGCGCCCGGGCGAGACCATCGCCGATCTGTTCGATGCACGCGCCGCCCTTGACCTCTTGACCCGGGCGGAGGCCGGGATGGCGGCCACGGCGGAACTGGCCCATGCCGACTGGACGCTTGAGGCGCGGATCGCGGCGGCGCTGTCCCGGTTCGATCTGTCGACCCCCGTCGGCACCCCGCTGGCGCAGCTATCGGGCGGGCAGCAGACCCGTGCGGCGCTGGCCGCGCTGACCTTTGGCGCACCCGACATGCTGCTTCTGGATGAACCCACCAACAATCTCGATGCGGGTGGTCGCATGGCGCTGATGGACCTGCTGGAGGGCTGGTCCGGAGGCGCCATCATCGTCAGCCATGACCGTGATCTCCTTGAAATCATGGACGCAATCGTGGAGTTGACCCCCCTTGGCGCTGCGACCTATGGCGGGAATTACAGCGCCTATCGGGCGCAAAAGGACATCGAACTGGCCGCGGCAACCCGTGATCTGGATATCGCCCAACGGCATCTGGCCCAGACCGGGCGCAGGCGGCAGACCACCCTTGAGCGCAAAGCCCGCAAGGACCGCTACGGGCGGGCCAAAAGGCGCAACGGAAGCATTCCCAAGATCGCCGCCGACAAGGCGAAGGCCCGCGCCGAGGCGACAGCAGGCGCGCTTGCCCGCCTGGCAGAAAAGCAGGCCGATGCCGCAGAGGCCGCCGTGGCGGAGGCCACCGCCCGCGTGGAGCGCCTGACCCCGCTGGCAGTCCATCTACCGCCGACAGGGCTGGCGAAAGGGCAAACGGTGCTGCGCGTCGAGGATCTCACCGGCGGGTTCGATCCCGCGGCACCGGTCATCCGCAATCTGTCGTTCCAGATCACAGGCCCCGAACGACTTGCCCTGATCGGTGCGAACGGGGCGGGAAAATCAACGCTCCTGCATCTGGTGACCGGCGCGCTGGCCCCGCATTCGGGAACGGTCGCCATTGTCCCGGATCACGCCTTTCTGGACCAGAATGTCGCGCTGCTGGATCCCGCGCTCTCCCTGCGTGAGAACTTTCGGGCCCTGAACCCGCAGGCCGACGAAAACGCCTGTCGCGCGGCGCTTGCCCGGTTCCTGTTTCGCGGAGATGCGGCCTTGCAACCTGTGGGCAGGCTCAGCGGCGGCCAGATGCTGCGCGCCGGGCTTGCCTGCATCCTTGGCCGCACCCGGCTGCCGCGACTTCTGATCCTGGATGAACCCACCAATCATCTGGACCTTGACGCGATCACCGCGATCGAGGCCGGGCTGGCGGCCTATGACGGCGCGCTTCTTGTCGTCAGCCATGAGGAGGCCTTTTTGCGGAACATCGGCGTCACGCGCCGGATCGAGCTTTAAGTTGAGCGGGTTTTCGCCATCGGCTATCCTTCCTGCAAAACAACGGGCAGTAGATCTGGCATGACGGTGCTTACCGAATATCAGCGGCTGGAGGCGACCGGCCTCTGGCGCGAAACCGAGGACAGCCAGCGCCGTGAGGTACTGGTGTCTCTCGGCGACGCGACGCTGATGATCTCCACGCTCAGCGAAACCGCCCTCTCCCATTGGTCGCTGCCCGCCATCGAACGGCTGAACCCCGGAAAGACGCCCGCTCTTTACGCCCCGGACACCCAGGCCGACGAGATCCTCGAACTGAGCGAACCCGAGATGATCGCCGCGATTGAAAAGGTGCGCGGCGTGATCGAACGGTCTCGGCCCCATCCTGGCCGGCTGCGGCTGGTTCTGGGCGCCCTGATCAGCTTCGTGATCGTCATGGCCGTGATCTTCTGGCTGCCGGGCGCGCTTCTGCGGCAGACCGCCGCCGTGCTGCCCGATGCGAAACGGGCGGAGCTCGGACGTCAGATCCTGGCCGAAATGGCAACGCTTGCCGGACGCCCCTGCGGCGACACGGCCGGGGTGCGGGCTCTGGCGGGCCTTGCGCGCGAAACCCTTGGTCCTGACGCGCCAAGGCTGGTGGTGCTCCCGTCGTCGGTGCCGGGGAGCGCCCATTTACCGGGGGACATCATCGTTCTCAACCGGTCCCTTGTGGAGGATTACGAAACGCCGGAGGTGCTGGCCGGCTATCTTCTGGCCGAGGATGAGCGCCGGGCGATGCAGGACCCCGCAGTCCGACTTCTGGAGGAGGCCGGGCTGGTCGCCACATTCCGCATGCTGACCACGGGCGAGATCGACCCGCGCCACCTCCATGCCCATGCCGCCACGCTTCTGACACGCACCCCGCAGCCCGTCACCGACGACGCACTTCTGGCCCGTTTCGCCGCGGCGGAGCTGTCATCGGAACCTTATGCCTTCGCGCTTGATCTGTCCGGCGAAACGACGCTTCCGCTGATCGAGGGGGATCCGATGCGCGCCCGCCTGCGCGCACCGCTGTTGCCAGACGAAAGCTGGGTCGCACTGCAGCAGATCTGCGGCGGCTGATCCGGGCCGGAACCCGCGGCCCCTCAGCGACGCGTGACCGCGCCGCCGAACCCGGCGCCACGCGCGGTCTGCAACGCACGGTCCAGCGCGGCGCTGTCGCCATAGGGGCCGGCCAACACCACATAGGTCGCGCCTCCGCCACGTTGGGAGAGGCCGATACTGGCACCCAATCCACGCGCCGCCAGATGGTCGCGGGCAAGTCTCGCATCCGCCTGGCTGCCATACCGCCCGACCAGCACGAAGCGGTGGCCGGGCGCCCTGTCGACAGCGCCAGGCGCGGCGGCGGTCGGGGCACGGGGCGCCCTTACCGCACGGGTCTGCGTCATCGGTGTGCGGCTGGAGGCGGTCGGGGCCACACGCGGCACCAGCATCACATCATCGGCCGCATGGGAACGGGGCGTGTTCTGCCCGCGCAGGATCGGCGTGGAATAGACGGTGCCATCCTGGCTCGGGGACCACTCGACCGCCCGGCGGGGCAATTCATCGGTCCAGATCATACTCATCTGGGCGTCACCAAGGGCCGTTTGCGGCCCGCGATTGGGATTCAGCCGACCATCCTCCCAGGCCGCGCGATAGCCTGGCGGAATGACCGGTTGGACGGGCCGCACCACCGCCGCGGCGGTGGTGCCTGCCACCTGTCCGATGGCCGGGCCGCCGCCGGGATGGTTGGGCTGCGGGCCGCAGCGCACCCCCTCGCCGCGCAGGTAGCGCTGATCGGTGGCAGGGAAATTCGGGCATCCTGTCGCCACCGTCTGGCTGGCGGGCGCCGGTCGGCCTGCCGCTGCTGCCGTTGCCACGGGCTCCTGCAGGATCGTCGTCGTGGTGCGTGCGGCTCTGGGGGTGGATGCACCCGCGGTGTTCGCCGCACCGGCGGGCCGGAACACCTGCCCCGTCGCGCCTGTACCGGGCCGGGGCGCGGCCGATGCGGTCGTGGCCGCGGGCGCCGTGCGCACGACCTCGGGCGCAGGCGCAGCCCGTGGCGCGGCGGCGGGCGCGGCTGCCGCGCGGGTGTCAAGCGAGGGGGTATAGCCGCAAAGCACCTGCCGCGACCGGCTGACCCGGGGCACCCAGGTGGTGTTCCCGCCAAAGCCCGCGCGGATGAAGACGCAGCCTCGGCTATCCACATATTGATTGGCGGTATAGCTGGTCGGCGGCACCTCTGCCGGCCCGCCCACGTCAGAGACGGATTGAGCGGCCCCCGGCATGGCAAGGCCAAACCCCAGGGCAAGGGTCAACGCAAAGCAAACCGGAACGGCAATTGGCAACACACGCATCGGATTCCCCCAGAATCTTGGCTGAAACTGTGACGGAGGATTGTTTTCAAGTAAAGAACTGAAATCGCTTATTTTGTGCCGAACATCCGGTCACCCGCATCCCCTAGACCCGGAACGATGTAACCCTTTTCATTCAGATGGCTGTCCAGCGCGGCGGTCACAATCGGCACGTCGGGATGTGCCTCCTTCATCCGGGCCACCCCTTCGGGCGCGGCCAGAAGGCAGAGGAACCGGATATTGGTGGCGCCCGCCTCCTTCAGCAGATCGATCGCCGCGGCCGAGGAATTGCCCGTGGCCAGCATCGGATCGACCGCGATCACCAGCCGGTCCTCAAGCTCCGTGGGCACCTTGAAATAGTATTGAACCGGTTGCAGCGTTTCTTCATCCCGGTAGAGCCCGACAAAGCCCACCCTCGCCGACGGGATCAACTCCAGTATCCCGTCCAGAAGTCCGTTGCCCGCGCGCAAAATGGACACCAGCGCCAGTTTCTTGCCCGCCAGAACCGGCGCATCCATCCGCTCCAGCGGCGTCTCGATGGACCGGGTCATCATCGGCAGGCCGCGGGTGACCTCATAGGCCAGCAACAAGCTGATCTCGCGCAACAATTGCCGAAAAACAGCCGTGGAGGTACCGGTTTCCCGCATCAATGTCAGCTTGTGCTGCACCAGCGGGTGCTCGACGATGTTCAGATGGTCGCTCATATGCTCGGCTCCAGTTTCTTGGCCAGGGTTTCGCGGGTGGCCTCGTCGCAGAAGGCCGCCTCCAGCGCGGTTCGGGTGAGCTGTGCAAATATCTCCTCGTCCCAACCGAACGTATCGGCCAGACGCCCATATTCATAGGACATGGTGGTGCGGAAAAACGGCGGATCATCGGTGGAGACGGTGACCCGCACACCCCGGGTGCGCAGCTTTTCGATCGGATGGCTTTCCCATGAAGGAAACACGCCGAGAACCACGTTGGACCCGGGACAGCATTCCAGAACCACGCCGGTTTCGGCCAGATGGTCCACCAGCGCAGGATCCTCGATCGCCTGCACGCCATGCCCGACCCGTTCCACACCCAGATCGTTGATCGCGTCCCAGACGGAGCCGGCGCCGCCCCACTCGCCCGCATGGGCGGTGATGCGCAGGCCCGCCTCCCGCGCCATGTCGAAGCTCCAGGCGAAATCCTTCAGCTTGCCGGCCATTTCATCGCCGCCGATACCGAACCCGGTGATAAACTCGCCCGCGGTCTCCGCGGCGCAAAGGGCAATCGGCTTGGCACGTTCAGGCCCGAAATGACGGATCGGGGTGACGATGCCACGCATGACGATCCCGTCGGACGCCTCGGCCCGGTCCGCCGCCTCGCGGATCGCGGCAAGATATTCGCGCCACGCCCCCAGATCGCCACCGCCGCAGAAATCGGGCGACAGGAATGCCTCGGTATAGATCACGCCATGCGCCGCGCTTTCCGCCAGCACCGCCGTGGTCAGCCGGGCGAAGTCGTCAGGGCCGGTCAGCACACTGGTCGCAGCCTCGTAGACGCTCAGAAAATGGGTGAAATCCCGATAGGCATACCCGCCGTCTTCGGTGAAGATATCGCGCAGATCTATGCCTTTTTCAGCGGCCAGACCGCGAATGAAGGCAGGTGGAGCCGCGCCCTCCAGATGCAGGTGCAGTTCGATCTTGGGCAGCGTGGCCAGACTCATATGAAACGTTTTCCCGGTCCTTGCGCCGGCACCCCCAGATGAGCCGCGACCGAAGCCGCCACATCCACGAATGCCACCTGCCCGATCTGCCCCGAATAGGGGCCGGCCGCAACCACCGGAACGCGTTCGCGGGTATGATCGGTCCCGGGCCAGCTCGGGTCGTTTCCGTGATCGGCGGTGAACAGCATCAGATCATCGGGGCGCAGAGCGGCAAGGACCGGCGGCAGGCAGCCATCGAACCACTCCAGATGCCGCGCATAGCCAGACACGTCGCGCCGGTGGCCGTAAAGGCTGTCGAACTCCACGAAATTGGCGAATGTCAGGCTGCCGTCTTCGGCACCGGAAACGGCGCGCGCCAGATGTTCCATCAGCGTGCGATCCTCACCCTTGACCACGTCGTTAATGCCCCGCGTGGCGAAAATATCCTTGATCTTGCCGATGGCATGGACCTTGCCGCCCGCCTGCTGCACCCAATCGCAAAGCGTAGGCCCGGGCGGGGTGATCGCGTAATCACGCCTGTTGGCCGTGCGCGTGTAGGTCCCCGGATCACCGATGAAGGGCCGCGCGATGACACGGCCAACCTTCATCTCGTGCAGGCGCGGCGCCAGCCGTTCGCACAGATCCAGAAGCCGATCGAGGCCGAAGCTCTCCTCATGGGCCGCGATCTGGAAAACGCTGTCGGCGGAGGTGTAGCAGATCGGCCAACCGGTTTTCTGGTGCCGTTCCCCCTCCTCCGCGATGATGACGGTGCCCGAGGCATGGCGGTTACCGAGGATGCCTTCGACGCCCGCGATCCGCTTGACCTCCTCCACCAGATGATCCGGGAAACAGGGCGACCTGTCGGGGAAGTACGTCCAGTCCCAGGGCACCGGCAGCCCGGCCAGTTCCCAATGGCCCGATGGTGTGTCCTTGCCGGGAGAGACCTCCGTGGCAGCACCCCAGAGGCCGACAGGCTCCGCCGTGAACCCCGGCATCTCGGCATCGCTGGCCAGTCGCGCCGCCGCGCCGAGGCCGAGCCCGTCCAGAACCGGCATCTTCAGCGGCCCGCTGCGCCCCTCCTCCGCCCTGCCCGCGGCGCAGGCATCTGCGATATGTCCCAGAGTGTTGGCGCCCGTATCGGCCACGTCGCCATTGAAGAACCGGTCCGCGTCCGGCGCGCCGCCGATCCCGACCGAATCCATCACCACCAGGAAGGCCCGCGCCATCAGCCGATCCTTTCATGGATCAGCGGCGGCGGGTCCGGCGCCCGCTCCGCCAGCACATATGCATCGCGAATGCGGCCCGCCTGCGCGCGCGCGGCCTCTTCGGTTGCGGCATGGATGCGGGCCAGCGGGCGCGCGCCATCGACACGCGCACCAATGGGCGCAATATCCGACAGGCCAACGCCCGGATCCAGCTGATCGGTCGCCACCAGCCGCCCACCGCCCAGACGCACCACCGCTTCGCCCAGCGCGCGTGTGTCGATCGCAGCCACATGGCCGGGCTCGCCGGGATGCACATCCATCATCACCCGCGCCGCGGGCAACCGGTCGCGCCAGCGTTCCACGAAATCCGCGGGCCCACCAAGGGCCGCGACCATCTCGCCAAAGCGCTCCGCCGCCTGGCCCGAACTGAGCGCCGCAGCGATCCGCCCTTCGCCATCGGCGGCATCGGCGGCCAGCCCGCCAAGGGCCAGAACCTCGCCGCCAAGCGCCACCGTCAAGCGGTGGAGCGACGTGCCGACCGACGATCCGGTCAGCGCCTCCATCACCTCGATCACCTCCAGCGCGTTACCGGCGGCCTTGGCCGCGGGCTGGCTCATATCCGTGATCAGCGCCGAACACATGCAGCCTGCCCCTTGCGCCGTTTCCACCAGCGATTGCGCCAGCGCCAGCGCGTCATCCGGATCGGCCATGAAGGCGCCCGATCCGACCTTCACGTCCAGCACCAGCGCCTCAAGCCCCGCGGCCAATTTCTTCGACAGGATCGACGCGGTGATCAGGTCGATGCTTTCCACCGTGCCGGTGACATCGCGAACCCCGTAAAGCCGTTTGTCGGCCGGGGCGATATCGCCCGACGCCCCCACGATCGCGCAGCCGATATCGGCCACCAGTTCCTGCAACTCCTCCACGCCGACCTGCGTGCGATAGCCCGGGATCGCCTCGAGCTTGTCCAGCGTCCCGCCCGTGTGGCCAAGGCCGCGGCCCGAAATCATCGGCACATAGGCGCCGCAAACCGCCAGCGCGGGTGCCAGCAACAAGGACACTGCATCCCCCACACCGCCGGTCGAATGCTTGTCCAGAACCGGGCCGTCCAGGTCCCATTTCAGCACTTCTCCGGTCTGCAGCATGCCATGGGTCAGATGCACACGGTTGTCGCGGCTGAGACCCCTGGTGCAAACCGCCATGGCAAAGGCCCCGGCCTGCATATCGCTGACCTGCCCCTGGGCGATGCCCTCGGCAAACCAGTAGATCTCGGCTTCCGTCAGAGGCAGCCCGTCGCGGGCCTTGATCAGGATGGACCGTGCATCCATCGCTTTAGACCCGGTCCATATGGTCGGCGTTGAACGCGCCCGGCAACAGCTCGGCCACCGTCATGCGCAGCGTCGCGCCATCGGTCGTGGCAAGGGTCACCACCACGTCGCCATCGGCGAACTCCGCCAGCTTCTGCCGGCAACCGCCACAGGGCGGCACAGGCGCGGGGCTATCCGCGATTACCGCGACCTCGGCGATCCGGCTGTCCCCGGCGGCGACCATCGCGGCGATTGCGCCGGCCTCCGCGCAGGTGCCCTCGGGATAGGCGATGTTCTCCACGTTGCAGCCGCTATGCTCGCGGCCTTCGACACTGCGCAGGGCTGCGCCCACCTTGAAACCGGAATAAGGCGCGTAAGCGTTCAGACGCACGGCGGCGGCGGCATCCAGAAGGGACATGCGAGCGGACTCCAGAGTGTTGTTTCCGAACCCAGTCTGTGCCGCGCCGGGACCAAGCGCAAGCCTAGGCGATCGCCCCCTGACCCATCAGGTCCTCAAGCCGGGTTTCGACAATGGCGATCAGATCGCGCAGATCGTCCCGGCAGGCCGCCGCCAGACCGGGCAGATCGTCCCGCCGGTCGTGTTGGGCGGCGATGTTCAATGCTTCGGCCAGATGGCGTAAACGCTCTGCCCCGACAGCTCCCGCGAGAGAGACCAGAATATGGGTCTGCGCCCGGATATCCCGCAACGCACCCGCCTGAAACGCGATCTGGAGCGCCTTGGCCACATCGTGAAGATCCTCTCGCAGATGGTACAGCAATTCGCGCGCGCCGTTCGGGCCTGCGGTGGTCAGCAGCGCATCGAACTGGGCTTGATCCATCGGCGGCACCCGTTCGCCCGAGGCGCCCCCCGCTGCCGCCGACATAACCGTCTCCACATCGGTCACGGACATCTCCTGGCCCGTGTGCCGAAGGATTGCCCGGCCAAAGGCCGCACCCGACCGGATCGGCTTGGCGATGATGCCTCCCGCGCCAGCGGCATAGATCGCCTCGCGATTGTCGCGCAGCACATAGGCGGTCAGCGCCACCAGCGGCATCGCCGCGCGCCCGTCGTCCAGATTGCGGATCGAGCGCATGAATTCCAGGCCGGACATGCGCGGCATCTCGATATCAACCAACGCGATGTCAAACTCCTGGCGATCCATCAGTTCAAGCGCTTCGATACCGTCATTGGCGATCACCGGGTCCGCACCCATGGTATTCAGCAACTGCCGGACGATGCACTGATTGGTCTCATTGTCCTCGGCCACCAGAATGCGCAAATCCGACAGGTCTGGCGGTGCGCAGGGGGTTTGCCCCGCCGTCAGCGATCGTTGCCACGCCGCAGGCGGCAGATCCAGCGTGACCACCGCGCCCCCGGTTGGCGCATCGGACAGTTCCAGATCGCCGCCAAGACCAATGGCCATGTCCTTTGCGATGCGCAGCCCCAGCCCCGACACGGGGGGCCTGTCATGGTTGACAGCGCAATGCGGCGTGAAAAGCCCGATCATCGCCGCGCGGGAAAACCCGGGTCCCTGATCGGCAATCGTGAACCGGAGCGCGCCGTCGCCGGTCACCTCTACCCGCAGATCCACATCGCCCCCCCGGCCATGTTTCAACGCATTGCCGATCAGATTTGACAGGATCCGGTCCAGAGTCATCCGCGGAATGCCTATCCGGTCCGGCAAATGCGGCGCACTTTGCAGAAGGAAACGGCACCCGGCCTCCGCAGCGCGGCCCGCCCACCGCATTTCGACCCCGGTAAGATACCCGCGCAGGTCGATACCCCTGTCGTCGAGGCGCAGCAGGGTTTCGCCCGCCGCCTCCATCAATGCCGCATCGACAAGCTCCGCCAGCGTCTCTCCGGCGGCCTGAACCCGCTCCAGCTGCGCTCTGGTATCCGGGTGCAGCTTGTCGATATCCACAAGCCGCAGCCCGCCGATCACATCGGACATAGCGGCGCGAATGTCATGATTGAAAAGACGTAATGTCTCCGAGACCGGATCGGGCCTCCCGGCGCCGCTTGCGGGCCGGTTGGTGCCAGACATATCGTCCATCGTGGCGGGAACTCCAGGGCGAGCCGTCCTCGCCGGTCTACTGCGTTACGTCACCCGTTAACTTTACATTAAGATAGGTGACAAGTCCAAGACACCCAAGAGCAATAGATTCTTCCTATCGGCTGGTTTTTTTTGGATATCCAATTCCTTTCAATGCCACCGCGATCTCGTCGAGAATCGCCGGATCGTCGATTGTGGCGGGCATCTTGAAATCCTCGCCATCGGCGATCTTGACCATCGTACCGCGCAGGATCTTGCCGGAGCGGGTTTTCGGCAATCGGTCGACCACAAGCGCCAGCTTGAACGCGGCAACCGGCCCGATCTTCTGGCGCACAAGCTTCACGCAATCGGCGATGACCTCCTCGGCACCCATCGCCGAGCCGGAATTCAGGCACAGGAACCCCATGGGAAGCTGCCCTTTCAGTCCATCGCTGACCCCGATCACCGCGCATTCCGCAACCTCGGGATGCGCGGCCAGAACCTCCTCCATCGCGCCGGTGGAGAGGCGATGACCGGCAACATTGATCACGTCGTCGGTGCGCGCCATGATGTAAAGGTAGCCGTCGGCATCCTTGTAACCGGCATCCCCCGTCTCGTAATAGCCGGGAAAATGTTCCAGATAGCTTTTGCGATAGCGTGCCTCCGCGTTCCAGAGCGTCGGCAAGGTGCCCGGCGGCAGCGGCAATTTCACCGCAATCGCCCCCAACTCCCCGTCCCTCACCGGGTGCCCGCCCTCGTCGAGAATATGCACGTCATATCCCGGCATCGGCACGGCGGGCGAGCCGATCTTGACCGGCAGCTTCTCGATCCCCAGTGGATTGCCCGCAATCGCCCATCCGGTTTCGGTCTGCCACCAATGGTCGATCACCGGCACGCCCAGTTTGTCCTGCGCCCATTCGATCGTGTCCGGGTCGGCCCGTTCACCGGCCAGAAACAGCGTCTCCAGGCTGCTCAGATCGTAATCCGAAACCAGCGCGCCCTGTGGATCGTCCCGCTTGATGGCGCGGAACGCGGTTGGTGCGGTGAACAGGCATTTGACCTTGTGATCCTGAATGACGCGCCAGAAAGTGCCCGCGTCGGGGGTGCCCACAGGCTTGCCCTCGAAGACGATCGTCGTGCATCCGAAAACGAGCGGCGCGTAACAGATATACGAATGCCCCACGACCCAGCCCACATCGGACGCGGCCCAGAACACCTCGCCCGGGTTCATGTCATAAAGGTTGCGCATCGACCAGTTCAGCGCGACCAGATGCCCGCCCGTGTGGCGAATGACGCCCTTGGGCTGGCCGGTCGTGCCGCTGGTGTACAGGATATAGGCCGGGTGATTGCCTTCGACCGGCACGCACGGGGCCGGATCGACACCGTACTGAAACCCGTGCCACTCCACGTCGCGGCCCTCTTCCAGATGGGCGACCTCCTGTTCGCGCTGAAAAATCACGCAGAATTCCGGCTGATGGCGGGCCAGCTCAAGCGCCCCGTCCAGAAGCGGCTTGTAATGCACCACCCGCCCCGGCTCGATCCCGCAGGAGGCCGCGATGATGCATTTCGGCGTGCAATCGTCGATCCGCACGGCGAGTTCATTCGCCGCAAATCCGCCGAAAACCACCGAATGGATCGCGCCAAGACGCGCACAGGCCAGCATCGCCTCCAGCGCTTCGGGCACCATCGGCATGTAGATAATGACCCGGTCGCCCTTGGTTACGCCCTTGGCAGCCAGCGCACCGGCAAGGCTGGCGACACGGGTCTGCAACTCGGCATAGGTGATTTCGTGCTTGGTATGGGTGACAGGGCTGTCATGGATGATCGCGATCCGGTCACCATGACCGGCCTCCACATGGCGATCGACCGCGTTCCAGCAAGTGTTGACCATCCCGTCGGAGAACCACTGGTAGAGCGGCGCGTTCTGGTCGAAAAGCGCCTTGGTCGGTGCCCGGTCCCAGTCGATCGCATCCGCGGCGGCCATCCAGAATGCGTCCGGATCGGTCGCAGCCTGCGCATAGATTTCGCGATAGCCCATGGCGTTTTCTCCCTTTCAACGTTGCGCAGACATAGCCGAAGGCGCCTTTCCCGCAAAGCGACAGGGCGTCACTGGCAGCGGTAACAGGGGGGGCGCGCCCGGCCCGCAGCCGGACGGGCTTGCGCCACATGCACGCATCCGGCTATCGGCCCGCTCCCGCCCCTGCAGGCCGTTCAACCATAAAGCCCGACCGGTGTGCCCGCCAGCGCGGACATGTTCAGCAATCCCCGCGCCGTGATCGCGGGCGTCACGATATGGGCGCGGTTGCCCATGCCCATCAGAACCGGGCCCACCTCCAGCCCTCCGGCCTTCATCTTCAGAATGTTCCGCGCCGCACCCGCCGCATCGGTGTTGGAGAAAACCAGCGCGTTTGCGGCGCCCTCCAGCCGGGAGTTCGGGAAAATCCGGTCGCGGAGATCCGGGTCGAGAGCGCTGTCGATATGCATTTCGCCCTCATATTCGAAATCCAAGCCCCGGTCGTCCAGCAGGATCAGCGCATCGCGCATCCGCTGGCCGCTGTCACTGTCCAGATTGCCGAACTGAGACCCGGAACAGAGCGCGATTTTCGGCTCCACCCCGAACCGGCGCACATGGCGCGCGGTGGCGATCACGGTCTCGGCGATCTGCAACGGGGTCGGATGGGCGTGCACATGGGTATCGGCGATG
This sequence comes from Rhodophyticola porphyridii, assembly GCF_003688285.1. GTDB lineage: Bacteria > Pseudomonadota > Alphaproteobacteria > Rhodobacterales > Rhodobacteraceae > Rhodophyticola > Rhodophyticola porphyridii. The sequence continues at coordinate 167,842 of NZ_RCNT01000006.1, read as the reverse complement.
AAAAGCGGCCCATCCTCCAGAATCATAAGGCTCAGCGCGCCGACCGGGTGCAATGTGCCTGTCCCCAGCAATTGCTGCACATAGTTCAGGTGCCACAGATATTGGCCAAAGGTGCCGCAGATCAGGCTGTCGGCCTCGGAGCGGTGCACCATCACGGCCCCGATTGCGGTCGTATTCGTGCGCATGATCGCGCGGGCCAGATCCGGCGTGACCCCCCGGCGCTGCATCACCTCGTGGTAGGTGCCCCAGTAATCGCGATAGCGCGGGTCGTTTTCCGGGTTCACCAGCTCGAAATCGCGGGTCGGGCGAATATCGAGGCCGGCGCGCTCCACCCGCGCCTCGATCACCTCGGGGCGGCCGATCAGGATCGGCTTGTCGGTGGTCTCCTCCAGCATCGCCTGCGCGGCGCGCAACACCCGCTCATCCTCGCCCTCGGCAAAGACGATCCTGCGGCTGGTGGTGGCCGCCGCTTCGAAAACCGGTCGCATGATCAGCGCGGAGCGGAAGACCGACTGGTTGAGCTTCGCCTTGTAGGCCGTAAGATCGCGCATCGGCCGGGTCGCCACGCCACTGTCCATCGCCGCCTTCGCCACGGCGCTGGCGACCACCCCCATCAGCCGTGGATCGAAGGGCTTCGGGATCAGGTAGTCGCGCCCGAAGGTCAACTGCTCGCCCCGGTAGATCGCCGCCGCCTCGGCACTGGTCGTGGCCCGCGCCATTGCGGCGATCCCGTCAATACAGGCCAGTTGCATCTCGTCATTGATCTCCGTCGCGCCAACATCCAGCGCGCCCCGAAAAATGAAAGGAAAGCACAATACATTGTTGACCTGATTGGGAAAATCGCTGCGCCCCGTAGCGATCACCGCGTCGGGCGCAACCTCGCGCACCAGATCGGGCAGGATTTCGGGCGTCGGGTTGGCCAGCGCGAAAATGATCGGCTTGGCGGCCATTTTCCTGACCATCGCCTGGGTCAGAACGCCGGGGCCGCTGAGCCCCAGAAACAGATCCGCGCCGTCGATCACGTCGCCCAGAGCCGCCGGGGCGCTGCCTTGGGCGAACTCCGCCTTCTGTGGCGTCATCTGCGCCTCACGGCCCTCATAAACCAGGCCTTCGAGATCGCAAAGATAGACATTCTCGCGTTTCACGCCCAGCTTCAGCAACATGTTCAGGCAGGCGATGCCCGCAGCCCCGCCACCGGTGGAAACGACCTTGATGTCGCCGAATGCCTTGCCCACCACCTTCAACGCATTGGTCGCGGCGGCGCCCACGACGATCGCCGTGCCATGCTGGTCGTCATGGAACACGGGGATGTTCATCCGCTCTCGGCACAATCGTTCAACGATAAAGCAATCCGGCGCCTTGATGTCTTCCAGATTGATCGCGCCGAAGGTTGGCTCCAGCGCGCAGACGATATCGGCCAGCTTTTCGGGGTCGCTTTCATCCAGCTCGATATCGAAACAGTCGATATTGGCGAACTTCTTGAACAGGACCGCCTTGCCTTCCATCACCGGTTTCGATGCCAGCGCGCCGATATTGCCCAGACCCAGTACCGCCGAGCCATTGGTGACGACCGCAACCAGATTGCCGCGGGCGGTGTACCGCGCGGCATCCGCCGGGGTTTCCTTGATCTCAAGGCAGGCCTCCGCCACGCCGGGGGAATAGGCGCGGCTCAGATCGCGACCGTTTGCAAGCGGCTTGGTGGCCCGGATCTCCAGCTTTCCGGGCTTCGGATGCTCATGATAAAACAGCGCCGCGGCGCGCAAACTGTCAGGCTTGTCTTCGTTCATGGCACCCTCCCTTGAGTGATAGTTTAGCGTTAAACTACCTTGCCGCCCGCTGCCAGTGCAATACAGGGGGCCCACGCCGTCCCCGACCATCCTGTCAGCTGAATTGCTCCTTGATCAGCCGTTCCTCCAACCCGTGGCCGGGATCGAACAGGATCCGGTGCGCCACAGACGGTTCCGAGCGGATCTCGACCGAGATCACATTGGCGACCGAGCGGCTGTCGGCATCGGCCATGACCGGGCGTTTCAGGTGATCCATCACCTCGAACCTCACCACCGCGCCCTTCGGCAGCAAGGCCCCCCGCCAGCGCCGCGGGCGAAAGGCCGCCATCGCCGTCAGGGCCAGAACGTCCGCGTCTATGGGCAGGATCGGCCCGTGGGCCGAATAGTTGTAGGCCGTCGACCCCGCGGGCGTGCTGACCAGCGCCCCGTCGCAGACCAGTTCCTCCATCCGCAACTTGCCATCCACCCAGATCCGCAGCTTGGCCGCTTGCGGACCCGCGCGCAGCAGGCTGACTTCGTTGATGGCCAGCGCCTCGGTCACCCGCCCGCCTTCGGACAGGGCGCGCATGTGCAGCGGGTTGATCACCGCCTCCTCGGCGCGCTCCAGCCGGTCGATCAGGCCGTCTTCGGCATATTCGTTCATCAGGAAGCCAACGGTGCCCCGGTTCATCCCGTAGACTGGCGCCTCCAGCGCCTGGGTTGCATGCAGCGTGCTCAGCATGAAGCCATCCCCGCCAAGGGCCACGATCACATCCGCCTCCGACGGCTTGTGCTGACCGTATCTCGCGGCCAGCCGATCCCGTGCCTCCTCCGCGATGGGCATCTCACTGGCCAGAAAGGCTATATTGCGGGCGGCGGGCATGACCCCTCCCTGTCCTCGGAACCGGACCCAAGTCTTTGCGCGCCCCATCGCGAAACACAATCCTTTTGCTAGCGACGCCTGATCGGGCCTTTCCATCGGCCTTCCTGGTCGCGGCCTTTCGATCGCGTCATTTGCCCATCGCCGGTGGACCAATCCACCGAAATGCCGCCGAAGGCGCCCATTGCGGCGGAATCTCCCCTTCCCCGACCCCGCCCGTTGCCATAAACAGACGCGAAATTGCACCGTGTCCAGGAGCCGCTGCCATGAATGCCCCCCACCGCGATGACGGATTTTTCACCGAACCATTGGAAACCCGCGATGCGGAGCTTTTCGGCGCCATCCGCTCCGAGCTTGGCCGCCAGCGGGACGAGATCGAACTGATCGCGTCCGAAAACATCGTCTCGGCCGCCGTGATGGAAGCGCAAGGCTCCGTCATGACCAACAAATATGCCGAAGGGTATCCGGGCCGGCGCTACTATGGCGGTTGCCAATATGTGGATATCGCCGAAAATCTGGCGATCGAGCGCGCCAAGCAGCTTTTTGCATGCGATTTCGCGAATGTGCAGCCGAACTCCGGCAGCCAGGCCAATCAGGGCGTGTTTCAGGCACTTCTGCAGCCCGGCGACACGATCCTTGGCATGAGCCTCGATGCGGGCGGGCATCTGACCCACGGGGCAAAACCCAACCAGTCGGGCAAATGGTTCAACGCCGTGCAATACGGCGTCCGCCAGCAGGATCTTCAGATCGATTACGACCAGATCGCGGAACTGACCGCCGAGCATCAGCCCAAGATGATCATTGCCGGCGGTTCGGCCATTCCACGGATCATCGATTTCGCCCGCATACGCGAGATCGCGGACAGCGTTGGCGCATGGCTGTTGGTCGACATGGCGCATTTCGCCGGTCTGGTGGCGGCGGGTCACTATCCCTCACCCTTTCCCCATGCCCACGTGGCCACGACCACGACGCATAAAACCCTGCGCGGGCCGCGCGGCGGCATGATCCTCACCAATGACGAGGCGCTGGCCAAGAAGTTCAACTCCGCCATCTTCCCCGGCATCCAGGGCGGCCCGCTGATGCATGTGATCGCGGGCAAGGCCGTGGCCTTCGGCGAGGCGCTGCGCCCTGAGTTCAAGGACTATCAGGCCCAGGTGATCAAGAATGCCCAGGCGATGGGCGACCAGCTCATGAAGGGCGGTCTCGATATCGTCACGGGCGGCACGGACACCCATGTGCTGCTGGTCGATCTGCGCCCCAAGGGCGTGAAGGGCAACGCGACGGAAAAGGCCCTTGGCCGCGCCCATATCACCACCAACAAGAACGGCATTCCCTTCGACACCGAAAAACCCACGATCACGTCGGGCATTCGCCTTGGCTCTCCGGCCGGAACCACCCGCGGCTTCGGGGAACCCGAGTTCCGGCAGATCGCCGACTGGATCGTTCAGGTGGTTGACGGATTGGCCGCCAACGGCGAAGACGGCAATGCCGGAACCGAAGCGCGCGTCCGCGACGAGGTTCTGGAGATGTGCGGACGCTTCCCGATTTACCCGGAGCTTTAAGCGGCGCACATCTTTTGGTTGATTACCCTCGGCGAAGCCTCGCCGAGGCAGTGCAAGCGTATGTTTTTCCTATGACTTCCCGGGGTTGCCCGCATGCCGCGCCAATGGCAATTTAAGGGGCGACTGGGCACATGCCCCCCGTTTGGCATTGACGGATGAAAGACGCGATCATGAGTGTGACGACGCCCCATATCACCCCGGCCTATAGGCGCGAGGCGGAGCGCGAAATCCGGGCCTTTACCCGCGATTGGACCGCCCGTGACGACCGTATCGCGCTGATCAGCTATTTCGGCACATTTGTCGCCTATTTCGCAACTCTGGCACTTGCGGTTCTGGCCTGGCCGAACCCGTTTCTGGTGGTTCCGCTGATCGTGCTGAACGCCTTTTCGGGGGTTCGCCTTTATGTGCTGCAACATGATTGCGGGCATGCCTCTCTCTTCTCGAAGAAGCAGCATAACGACCTTGCGGGTCACGGGCTTTCGGTCTTCACGCTCACGCCCTACCGGGTGATGCAGTTCAATCACAACGAACATCATTCCCATCTGGGCAATCTCGACGAGCGAGACACGACCGAGATCTTCACCATGACCCTGTCGGAATGGCAGCAGTCGGGTTTCTGGAAACGGCTGTATTACCGGCTTTACCGCAACCCGTTCATCATGATCCCGATCGGCGGTCTGTTCACCTATGTTCTGGCCTATCGCTGGCCGAAAAACTCCACCAGAACCGGCGCGGCGCTGGTTCTGGCCCATAATCTGGGCCTTGCCGTCTGGGTCGGGATGATCTGGCTCTTCGCCGGTCTTCCCGGTCTGATCATCTATGCCGGTACGGTCTTCGTGGCGGGCTGCATCGGGGTGTTTCTGGTCTATCTTCAGCACAATTTCGAAGACACATACTGGGACCGCAAGCCGGATCTGAACCCCGCCCGCGCAGCGCTTCAGGGGTCATCCGCGCTTGATCTGGGCTGGTGGTGGGATCTGGCCGTCGCCAATATCACCTATCATGACATCCACCATTTCAACGCCAATATCCCCAGCTACCGGCTCCGGCAGTGCCACCGCGCGCTCCGTCAGAAATACGATGTGCAGACGATCCGCTGGCCCGAGGCGTTGCGCAGCTTCACCCTGAAGCTGTGGGATGAAGACACCGGGCGACTGGTCCCGTTCCCGCGGCGCCGTCTCGCGCCCGGTCTCACGCCGGCGGAATAGGGCCCGGTGTCTCCGTATGACGCGCGGGCGCGCGGGTGACCGGCGGCGCGAATCGGTCTCCAGACCTCTAAAAAACCCTCCGCGACGGGCGGAATGGGTCAGCCGTCTTCCCGTCCCCCCTCGGGTCCGGTGTATCGCCAGCGATAGGCGGGCGGCGTCGGACCCTTGTTGCGCCCGCCCTGCTCCATCTGCTCCCACGCGTGCGCAAGAATGCCGACAGATCGCGAAAGGCAGAAAAGACCCCGCGCCAAAGGCCCCGCAAAGCCGAGTTCGGCATAGATCACGGCGGTGGCCCCATCGATATTCATCGGCAGCGCGGTTCCCTTGCGGGCATTCAGCTCTGCCTGGACTGCCCGGCCGATGGTGGCGAACCGGCCCGAAACTGTGCCGGCGGCGGCGGCCTCGTCAACCAGCGCCAGAAGACGCGGCGCGCGTGGGTCGACGGGTTTGTGAAACCTGTGGCCGAACCCCGGAACGAAGCGATCGCGCTCCCTTTGCCACCGGTCGATCGCGGCTGCGGTTGCGACCGCCAGATCGCCGCCCGCGCGGTCGATCCAGCCGTAAAGCTCCACCGCCTGCTCGCCCGCGCCCCCATGGACATCTCCCAGCATGTTCACCGCGCTCGCCATCGCATTGTTCAGTGGCAGCCCGCAGGTCACCGCCATCCGCGCCGCCGCGATGGAGGGCGCCTGCGGCCCATGATCCACCGCCGCCACAAGGGCGGCTTCGAGCAGCCGGGCCTCCGCCTCGGTGGGCAGGGTCCCGCGCGTCATCAGCCAGATCATCTGCGGAAAGCTGACCCGGCCGATCAGATCCTGTATCGCATGGCCGCGCATCGCGATCCGGCCCGGTTCCATGTCGATAATCGCGGTCGACCACCAATCGGCGACATCGCTCATTCCTGCTCCTCCACCGGCATCGCGATCACCTTCGCGCGGGCCAGCCCGTCTATCTCGTTTTCCTCATAGCCCAGTTCGTCAAGCAGCGCGCGCGTATCCGCCCCCGCAAGGGGCGGGTCGGCGGCCAATGCGGTCTTGCGCCCCGCCATCTCGATCGGCAGGGCAGGCAGCCGCGTATCGACACCGCCCGGCAATCTGGTCGGCAAGAGCCGCCCGCCCGCCGCCAGATGAGGATCATCGAAGAGGTGCTCGGGCCGCGCGATATGTGCGAAGGGAAGCTTCGCGACACGCGCCTTTTCGGACAACTCGGGCAGGGAAAGGCGCGCAATGACATCAGCAATCTCAGGCAACAGCCGGGCCCGGGCCTCGATCCTCTGATTGTTCGTTGTCAGATCCGGATCGGCGGCCAGCGCGGGCTGCTCGAAAACTTCGCAGAATCTCAGCCAGTGCCGGTCGGAGGTAATGCCCAGAAACACGCGCTCGCCCTCTGCACTGTCGAACTGATCATAGACGGCCCATGCCGAAACCCGGGCGGGCATCGGTGGCACCGGCCCATCCGAAAGGGCCGCATAGGCCAGATGCTGCCCCATCAGGAACACGGCGGTTTCGAACAGGGCCGAGGTTACGAACTGACCCTTGCCGGTCCGCGCCCGTTCCGCCAGCGCGGCCTGCACGGCAACCACCCCCATCACGCCGCCCATCACGTCGATCACGCTGGCGCCTGCGCGCAGGGGGTGGCCCGGCGGGCCGGTCATATAGGCCAGCCCGGACATCATCTGTACCACCTCATCCAATGCCACCCGATCCTCGTAGGGGCCGGGCAGGAACCCCTTCAGCGACAGATAGACAAGACGCGGGAATGTATCCGCGATCTGTTCATATCCCAGACCCAGCCGCACCATCGTGCCCGGGCCGAAATTCTCGATCAGCACGTCGGCGGTTTCGATCAGCTTGCGGGCAATCTCCAGCCCGCGCGGATCCTTCAGATCAAGCGCGATGGAGCGTTTGTTGCGATTGTAGAAGGGGAAATACCCGGTGCCGAACCCTTTGAGATCCCGTGTCGGGTCTCCCGTGGCGGGCTCCACCCGGATCACATCCGCGCCCAGATCGGCCAGCACGAGACCGGCGGTGGGCCCCATGACCGTATGGCCGAAATCCAGCACCCGAAGCCCGGCAAGGGGCTGGTTCGCATCAGTCATCGGATCGCGCCTTTCGCCGGGCCCGCGGGGCCATGTCGGCCATGTTGTGCCCGATGCGGGCGCCGGCAGCCAGACAAATGAAACCCTGCCCGATCCCGAAGATCAGGCAGGGTGTCCGTCGCTCCCATGAAAGCCTAGCGCGGACCGCGATGGCTCAACATCGGCATCCCGAGGGCGGCCGTGAACAGGCGCCCGCCGGAAATGACCGACAGTTTGCGCTTCTTGCTCAGCAGCGGCTTGCCGGGGAAGATCTGCCTGCCGCCCGAAATGGCCGAGTTGGCGTTCCGGTTCTTGATCAGAAGCGGCATCCGGAAGGCATTCGAGACCAGACCGCGCTTGCGGCCCCGACCCGGATCCATGTCGCTGGACAGGAATCTGGGGTGGTCGCTGAGTATGCTGTTGGACAGACGCACATTGCGCGGCTCTTCGACATAAACGTTTTCGTCTTGCACGCCTGCATCCATGCTGTCGCGGGAGTTCATGATCTCCATCGCATTCCGCGCCGCGCCAAAGGGCGTGAAGGGCGCGCGGTTGACCACCAGCCGGTTGTCGCCCGACATGGAGCCGGCGTATTTCGTCGCCGCGCGGGTGGGGACGCGGGCCTCCCTGATCTCGGCCTCCGCCCCGGGACCTGGCGCGATCACACTGATATTCGCGGCCGGATGCCCGGCTGCGTGAAGCGCCGCCACGACAGCATCCGCGGTAGACGCATCGGCATAGAGCCTGCTGATTACGGTAGTCATCTTTCCTCCATTTCCGCTCACCGCCGGCCCGGTCAGCATTATGGCGCCTGTTCTCAGGGCACCGATTTCGCCGCTAGGTCTGTTGTCTTGGTCGAAACGTAATGCGCCCTCTGCTCTGGTCCAGCCATCCGCCTCAGCAGAGGGTAGGCAACCAGAAGTGCAAGCGCCAGAAACACGATTTCCAGTGCGAAGACCGGGACATAGGGGGCCTCCGCCGCGAAAGCTTCGCTTCCGGGCATCGCGACGATCAGGTCGCGGATTACGCCGCCAAGCGCGACGGCGATCCCGGCCGCCGTGGCCTGAACCGCGCCCCAGGCCCCGAGCGCAAGCCCGATCTGCTCGCGCGGCGCGTTGCGCATGGTCGCGGTCAGCGTGCCATGGCCGAAAAGCCCCGCGCCGAAGCCCGCGAACAGCGTGCCCAGAACGAAGCCGGCCACGGAATGGAACGGTGCGGCCAGCACGATCGCCCCAAAGGCCGGCACCCCGACGACGGCGCCCCAGAACGCCACATGGATCGGGTCCGCGCCACGCAGCAACACACGGGAGGCGAGCGCGAACCCCGCCAGCCCGCCCACGGCCAGAACCGCCGTAAGCCGTGTGGTCTGTGCCACCGACATGTCGAGCACATGGCCGCCATAGGGCTCCAACAGCACATCGGCCATGCCGAACCCCATCGTGCCAAGGCCGATCACAATAAGCAGGCGGATTGCATTCCGCCCGGTGACGAATACGCCCCAAGCCTCCCGGAATTCGGGGACGGGGGCGATGGAATTGGCGCGCGTCCGGTCGCGCGGCTCCTGTTTCCACAGGGCGAGGATGTTCAATGCAACGGTGATGACGGCGGCAGCCTGAACCACCTGTATCAACCGCCCCGGCGTGTAATCCGTCAACAGCGCGCCGAAGACGATCGCACTGACGATCATGCCGAGAAGCAGCATGACATACATCAGGCCCACCACTTTCGGCTGATCCTCCACCGGAACCAGATCGGTCGCCAACGCAAGGCCCACGGTCTGCACCATGTGGACCCCCGCGCCGACCAGCAGAAACGCCAATGCCGCGCTTGACAGCCCGATCCATGCAGGGGCGTCCACCGCCTCGCCATATCCTGAAAGCACCAGCAGCGCGAAAGGCATGATCGCGAAGCCGCCGAATTGCAGCATCGTCCCCTTCCAGATGTAGGGCACGCGCCGCCAGCCGAGGGCAGATTTGTGAATATCGGATCTGAACCCGATCAGCGCCCGGAACGGCGCGAAAACCAATGGCAGGGAGATCATGATGCCCACCAGCGAGGCGGGCACGTTCAGTTCTACGATCATAACCCGGTTCAGTGTGCCGACCAGCAGGACCAGCGCCATTCCCACGGTGACCTGAAACAGCGCCAGCCTGAGCAGGCGCGACAGGGGCAGATCCTCGGTCGCGACATCAGCGAAGGGCAGATAGCGTGGTGCGATCCGGCTTATCTTGCTCAGGGCGAATTTGCGGAACTGGATCATCTTGGTCCTTGCCACCCGGTTCGGTCACCCGACCGGCACAGGCCGGCCGGGCAAACCGAAGGAGCGGGAGGACGGGCCGGAGAGGGAAACATACCCCCGGCCCACTCCCTTACTTACGTGGCGCCTGCGCGCTATTGCGACGATGCAAGCGCGACGCCCTGATCGATCACAAGTCTGGCCGTTCTCCCGTCTGGGAGAATCACCAGCATGCCATCTTCGGTCGTCGCCGCCGCGTCGATATAGACTGGTGCAGCGGTTGTCGCATCGACGCTGGCCGGCAGAACAGCGGTGTTGTTCGTGTCCATCGCGGCCATGCCGCTGCCCAACTCCTGGCCGGACAGGAAATCCGCAACCCAGGTCGTGTTGCTCAACACCGCGACATGCACGGCAAAGGATCCGATGGCGACCGCGCTGAGAAACAGCGGAACCCCCACGGTTGGCTTAACGACAAGCCACATTTTTGCGTTATTCATGACCGGGCCTCCTTATCCGAGCCACGGCGTCGAGACCGCCACCAGAAGATGGGCGATCAGGGCGATCACCCCGAAGACGCGCGTTCCGTCGATGAGGTAGCTATGCACCTCTTCGGCTTCTCTCTCAGTCAGGCCGGTGGGCCATATTTTATCGGGATCAGACATAGTTTGCCTCCCACTCCTCTACAGTTCAGGTCTAGCCCGCGAAGCGCGGTCACCCACGCCTCCGGCCTTGAACGATGGAAGTGTCGGCGCCTCCGGTCTAGGAACAGACGGCCCCATCAGCCTCGATAGTGTCATGTAAAGTAGACAGTATCAAGTGTAAGTTTTTGGTTACATTCAGATGAGGCAGGCAAAACAGGGCTGTGAAGGCCCCTATTCTGATGGAGAAGATGTTATTCTAGGCCACTTCCGAAAAGTGTAAAGCCTGAATGACAACTGGTTGAGCTTCTGGAGGTAATTTCCTTAGCTCCGCCCTTCCGAACCGAAATTTGCCATGGCATCGCGATAGTATGTCAGCGCATCGAAGCGCATCGGAACCGCCCAGAAATCCACCCTCCCCCCGTGAGATCGCGCCCAAAAAAACGTCAGACAACGAATCTCCGGATGAATCGGCGGCTTCCGCTTGGGCCACCCTGCCCCTGCGGGCACACTCGACTTGTCAGGATCGCTTACGTGCCTCTCCTCCCTTCCTCCGGCGCTTCGGTGACCTGACGCGAATACTGGCTGGCGGCCCGGCTCAATTGTCTCTCTTCCACCCTGTCGGGTCGCCAGACCTTTTCCGCCGCACAAACGGCCTTGCCACATTCATGCCTCATTTCCGTCCATATCAGGCCCGAATCGCAGCGGATCCTGAAAGATCATAGGCATCAAGACCTATATCCATTGGAGCAGTATCATGCAGACACGCAAACCGAGCCCGCGCGACGCGCAGCCCCAGAAAGAGCGCCCGACACCGGTCCGATTTTCTGACTGGGCCAGTATCTGAGACGAGCCGGGCCCCAAAACCCCCGAAAATGGCGATGACCGCATCGCGGATGCGGGTCTCGGGCCCTAATGCCGGTTGTGATCAAGGCCGTATCTGACAGATACCGACCGGGATCCGACGCGGCCCGCTCCGATGCGAATAGCCGACAAAAATACCCGGAAATCCGAGGCTTAGCACTGGGTCAAACTGTCTCTTGTTGATCCAGATCAAATGCGCGGGGCCTGCGTAGTTTAGAATCATTCTTACTCTAAACTTATAAGGACTCGAGTCTATGAGACGTCTGTTCTCTACCGCCTGCGCCATACTGGCCGCAGGTGTCATGCCGGCATTTGCCGATACGGACCTGCGTGCAGCTGCGCAGGACTTTTTCGAACCCATCCCCCTGAGCCCGCCAAGCCTCGATGGCAACATCGTGAGCCGTACCCGGGTCGATCTGGGAGCGATGCTGTTCTTTGACCCGCGCATGTCCCGGTCGGGGCTGTTTTCCTGTCAGTCCTGCCACAATGTCGGGCTGGGCGGGGATGACGGCCTGGAAACCTCGGTCGGCCATGGCTGGCAGCGGGGCCCGCGCAATGCGCCCACCGTGTTCAACGCGGTGTTCAACATCGCGCAGTTCTGGGACGGCCGCGCGGCAGACCTTGCCGAACAAGCGCAGGGACCGGTGCAGGCCGGGGTCGAGATGAACAACACGCCGGACCGCGTGATTGCGACGCTCGAATCCATGCCCGGATATGTGGACGCCTTTGCGGCGGCCTTCCCGGGGGAGGACATGCCGATCACCTTCGACAATTTCGCGCTTGCGATCGAAAGTTTCGAGGCGACGCTGATCACGCCGAATGCCCGGTTCGACCAGTTCCTTCAAGGTGCCGACAGCCTGACCGAGGAAGAGCTGCGTGGCCTCGCCGCGTTCATGGACGAAGGCTGCGTCGCCTGCCATGCGGGCGTCAATCTGGGCGGGCAGGAGTATTATCCCTTCGGTCTGGTGGAGCGGCCGGGCGCGGATATCCTCCCCGTTGGGGACCGGGGACGGTTTGCGATCACCCAGACGGTCACCGATGACTACGTGTTCCGCGCCTCGCCCTTGCGGAACATCGAGCTGACCGCGCCGTATTTCCATTCCGGCACGGTCTGGTCACTGGAGGAAGCGGTCGCCGTCATGGGCACGGCGCAACTGGGGGCCGATCTGGACGAAAGGGACGTCTCGGATATCGTCGCCTTCCTGCGCACGCTCACCGGCGAGCAACCGGAGGTCGTTCACCCGATCCTGCCGGTGAGGACCGACGCCACACCCCTGCCGGAAACGGATTTCTGATATCGGCGGGATGAGACCGCACCCTGCGGTTCATACATGAAGAACAGCCGCGCTTTCGGGTGCGGCTGTTATTTTTCGCCCCAGCCCGGGGAACAAAACGCCGCGCCGCCCGTTGGTATTCCGACAATCAAAGGAGATACCAATGGACCTCATTCGAATTCTCTTCGCCATCATCCTGCCGCCGCTCGGCGTTTTCCTTCAGGAAGGTCTGGGCAAGCATTTCTGGTTCAACATCATCCTGACGCTTCTGGGCTACATCCCCGGCATCGTGCATGCCGTCTACATCATCGCCCGCGACAATCCGCGGACAGTGTAAACGCGGATGCCCGCAGATATTGATAAACTCGACCGGTTGGCCGCGCAGATGGACGCGGCCTTCCGCATTCCAGGCACCGGCATCCACATCGGTCTGGATAGTCTGATCGGGCTGATCCCCGGGATCGGCGACGGGCTGGCAGTAGCCCCTGCCATCTACATCATCACCCAGGCCCGCAACATGGGCGCGCCGTGGTATCTGATCGGTCGCATGGCCACGAATACCGGCATCGACCTCCTCATTGGGGCGATTCCGCTTGTAGGTGACATCTTCGATGTCGGCTTCAAGGCCAACAAGCGCAACGTGGCGCTGCTGAAAGAGCATCTGGAAAAAGAAAAACGGCGGTCCGTTCAGACCGCCGCTCACAAGCCGCACCGGATGGAAGCTTAGCCGACCAGCTCAAGCCCCGAAAAGAAATAGGCGATCTCTTCTTTCGCCGTTTCAGGGGCGTCCGAGCCGTGAACCGAATTTTCTCCGATTGACAGCGCGAATTCCTTTCGGATCGTGCCATCTGCCGCCTCTGCGGGGTTGGTGGCGCCCATCACTTCGCGATTCTTCGCAATCGCATTCTCGCCTTCCAGAACCTGCACCACGATCGGCTCGGACGACATGAACTCGCACAGCTCATCGTAGAACGGGCGTTCCTTGTGCACCGCATAGAAAACACCCGCCTGCGCCTTGGTCAGGTGGATACGCTTGGAAGCGACGACGCGCAGACCCGCCTCCTCGAACTTGGCGGTGATCGCGCCGGTCAGATTGCGCTTGGTGGCATCGGGTTTGATGATCGAAAAGGTCCGTTCCAGGGCCATGGGTCTCGCTCCAACGTTAAGGTTTGGCGCGCCTCTAGCATGGGGACCCGGGCTTGGAAAGCCGCCGATTGACACCGGCGCAACGCTCCGCCACACCGCGCCCATGCTACGAATTGCCGAGATATCCTATTCCATCGCTGGCCGGCCCCTTCTTGAGGGGGCCTCGGCCTCGATACCGGCGGGTCACAAGGTGGGTATTGTGGGCCGGAACGGGACCGGCAAGACCACGCTTTTCCGTCTGATCCGAGGGGAACTGGTGCTGGACGGCGGAGCGATCACCCTGCCCGAACGCGCCCGCATCGGCGGCGTCGCGCAGGAAGTCCCGTCCTCCGAAACCTCGCTTCTGGACACCGTGCTGGAAGCCGACACCGAACGCGCGCAACTGATGGCAGAGGCGGACACCGCGCAGGATGCGGGCCGGATTGCCGAGATACAGACCCGGCTTGCCGATATCGACGCATGGTCGGCGGAAGCGCGGGCGGCCACGATCCTGAAGGGTCTGGGTTTCACCGATGCCGAACAGCATATGCCCTGCTCCGCCTTTTCGGGCGGGTGGCGGATGCGCGTGGCGCTGGCGGGAGTTCTGTTCTCGGCCCCCGATCTGCTGCTGCTGGATGAACCGACAAACTATCTGGACCTTGAAGGCGCGCTCTGGCTGGAAAGCTATCTGGCGAAGTACCCGCATACCGTCCTGATCATCTCTCACGACCGGGAGCTTCTGAACCGCGCCGTGGGCCACATCCTGCACCTCGCCGACCGGAAGCTAACCCTTTACACCGGCGGCTACGATGTTTTTGCGCGCACGCGGGCCGAAAAACGCGCGGTGCAGGCGGCCGAAGCCAAGAAACAGGAGGCCCGGCGCGCCCATCTGCAAAGCTTCGTGGACCGGTTCAAGGCCAAGGCCAGCAAAGCGAAACAGGCCCAGTCCCGCGTGAAGATGCTGGAGCGGATGGATACCATCCGGATGCCTGAAGACGCCGCGCGCACCGTGTTCACCTTTCCCAGGCCCGAGGATCTGTCGCCGCCCATCGTGCAACTGGACGGTGTCGCCGTCGGCTATGACGGTTCCCCTGTCCTGAAGCGGCTGAACCTGCGCATCGATCAGGACGACCGCATCGCGCTTCTGGGCCGGAACGGCGAAGGAAAATCCACGCTCTCCAAGTTGCTCGCAGGGAAGCTTCAGGCCTCCGAAGGCCGGAAAACCCAGTCCTCCAAACTGCGCGTGGGCTATTTCGCACAGCATCAGGTGGACGAGTTGCATGTCGATGAAACGCCGCTTCAGCATATCCAGCGGGAGCGGCCCACGGAAATGCAGTCGAAGCTTCGGGCTCGGCTAGCCGGGTTCGGGCTTGGCCCCGATCAGGCCGATACCGAGGTGGCCCGCCTGTCCGGCGGGCAGAAGGCGCGGCTGTCGCTGCTGCTGGCAACCATCGATGCGCCGCACATGCTGATCCTGGACGAGCCCACGAACCACCTTGATATCGAAAGTCGCGAGGCGCTGGTCGAGGCGCTGACCGCCTATTCCGGTGCCGTCATCCTCGTTTCGCACGACATGCACCTGCTGAGCATGGTCGCCGACCGGTTGTGGCTTGTGAAAGATGGCAGCGTCACGCCCTATGCCGAGGATCTCGAGGCATATCGCAGGATGCTCCTGCAAGGCGACGAGAAACCGCCGAAGCCCGACAAACCGAGACCAAAACGCCCCAGCCATGCGCAGATGCAGGATCTTCGGGCCGAACTTAGAAAGGCCGAGGCGCGGGTGGAGAAGCTCAACCAGATGCGCGACAAGCTGGCCACCAAACTGGCCGACCCTGCGCTCTACGAAGATGGCCGCAAGGGAGAGCTGGACACATGGCAGAAGAAATATGCCGAGGTGATGGACGGGCTCGACCGGGCGGAAGCCTTGTGGATGGCTGCGCAGGAACGGATTGAAAAAGCCCAGGAGGCCGCCGAATGACAGCGGCACCCGCAAAAAGGCTGCAGGGCTAGGACGATGGATTTTTCCACCGCCATCCCCGCTTTCGTGGCGCTTTTCGTCATCATCGATCCGATCGGCATGGCCCCTCTTTTCGTGGCGCTGACCCAGGGCATGACCGCCCGGGCGCGCCGCGGTATCGCGATCCGGGCCTGTCTCGTTGCGGTGGCCTTGCTGACGCTTTTCGGACTGGCCGGGGAGGCCGTGCTGAATTTCCTCGGCATCTCGATGCCCGCCTTTCGGATGGCGGGCGGCATCTTGCTGTTTCTGACGGCGCTCGACATGCTGTTCGAACGTCGCGCCCCGCGCCGTCAGGGGCAGGCGGATGCTGCTCATCCCGAAGATCCGTCGGTGTTTCCGCTGGCCATACCGCTGATCGCGGGGCCCGGGTCGATCACCACGATGATCCTGCTGGCGGGTGAGCCCGGCACCGATACGCTTCATATCGCGATGATCCACGGGGTCATGGTGCTGGTGCTGCTTTGCGTCTTCGTGCTGTTTCTGCTGGCCAGCCCGCTGGAACGCCTGCTGGGGCCGGTCGGCATCAATGTGGTGACCCGTATTCTTGGCATGTTGCTGGCCGCGCTTTCAGTGCAGTTCGTGATCGACGGTTTCCGCGACCTGCAGGTGATTTGAGCGCCGAAGCGCCTATATCAGAGGCGAATGGAGGGTCGCGCATGAGCGGAGATCAAATCGCCTCTTTTATCTATCTGGGGCTCTTCGGTACGGTTATCGCCGGATACCTTCTGGTCGCGAACCGGCACCAGATGGGCAAGATGGCACAGCAGGCCGCGATGTGGGTGTTCATTTTTCTGGGCGCGATCGTGGCGGTCGGCGTCTGGGGCGATATCCGCGGCACGGTGCTGCCCCGGCAATCGACCGCACTGGATGGTGCCGTGATCGAGGTTCCGCGCGCGCCTGACGGGCATTATTACCTGATGCTGGACATCAACGAAACGCCGGTGCGCTTCGTCGTCGACACGGGCGCGTCGGATATGGTGCTGACCCGGCAGGACGCGATGCGCGTCGGGGTGG
The DNA here is from genome assembly GCF_003688285.1 of Rhodophyticola porphyridii. Taxonomy (GTDB): domain Bacteria; phylum Pseudomonadota; class Alphaproteobacteria; order Rhodobacterales; family Rhodobacteraceae; genus Rhodophyticola; species Rhodophyticola porphyridii. Next base: position 151,181 of record NZ_RCNT01000006.1, on the reverse strand, counting down.
ATATGGACCGTCTCGTCTTCTCGGGCCGCGCGATGACGGCGAACGGCCTGGTGGAAACCGCCCCCGTGCGTCTGGATCAGGTGGCCCTTGGCGGGGTGGTGGAAACGGATGTGCCTGCGGTGGTGAATGCGGGGCCCATGGCCGAAAGCCTGCTTGGGATGAGTTATCTGAACCGCTTCGACCGGATCGAGATCACCGGCGGCGAACTGGTTCTGACCCGCTGACATCGCCGAACGGATAGCCTCGCAACGCCGGGCCCGGGCGATCAGGTACCGCTTTCGGCTTTCATCTCCCAGGCGCCGTCTTCTTCGGACCAGTATCGGGCGGCGCAGCCCGCATTTGTGAGCATCTTCCATTGCTCCCGCGCCTGCTGCACCGCGCCCGGATCGTGCCCATCGAACAGAATGCAAACCCGGTCCAGCGCCGTGACCTCCTCGGCCCCGACCGGGGCGCCCTCGACGCTCATCAGGCAGGTGGCGCCGTTGGGCATCTCGGTCAGGGTCGTCAACAGGATCGGTTGCTCCGCGTCATGATCGCCCCCGACGCGGCCATGGGGCAGAAACCCGTCCTCCGGGCGCAGCCAAAGCAGATCGTCCAGCCGCTCCACCATCGCATCGGTCCGGGCGCGCACCGCCACCCGCCAGCCGGCCCCGCGCGCCTTGCCCGCAAGACTGGCCAGCGTTTCTTCAAGCGGGCGCCGGGTCAGATGGTAGAAATAGGCAGCGCCCAAACGTCAGCCCTCGTACCGGTCGCGGATCAGCCGGTCGAGCGCCAGAACGCCCCAGCCTGTCGCCCCTTTGGGCGCAAGTGTCGTGTCCGATTTCACGCTGGCCACGCCCGCGATATCCAGATGGATCCAAGGGGTCTCGTCCTTCACGAACCGCTTCAGAAACTGCGCCGCCGTGATCGAGCCGGCAGGTCGGCCCCCGACATTTTTCATGTCCGCCACCTCGGATTTCAGCATTTCGTCATAGGCCGCGCCCAATGGCATGCGCCACGCGCCCTCGCCCTCGGCCTCTGCCGCTTTCAGAAAGGCGCTGCAGAACCCGTCGTCATTGGAAAAAACGCCGGCGTTTTCATGACCCAGGCCGATGATGATCGCACCTGTCAACGTCGCCAGATCGACTATCGCGGAAGGCGCAAACCGATCCTGTGCATACCACATGACATCGGCCAGAACCAACCGACCCTCGGCATCGGTGTTGATCACTTCGATCGTGTCGCCCTTCATGGATCTGACCACATCGCCGGGGCGTTGCGCATTCGGTCCGGGCATGTTTTCGACAAGGCCCACCAGCCCGACCACATTTGCCTTCGCCTTGCGCAAAGCCAGTGCGCGCATCACGCCCGCGACAACGCCCGCGCCGCCCATGTCCATCGTCATGTCTTCCATGCCCGCCGCGGGTTTGAGACTGATGCCGCCGGTGTCGAACACCACCCCCTTGCCGACCAGCGCCAGTGGCGTTTCCTTGGCGCCACCTTTCCACTGCATCACAACGATCTTGGAAGGCGCATCGCTGCCCTGCCCCACTCCCAGCAGCGCGCCCATGCCGAGCTTTTTCATGTCCGCCTCTTCCAGGATTTCGACCTCAAGGCCGATTTCCTGCATTGCGGCCAGCCGGGCGGCGAAATCATCGGTGGTCAACACATTGGCCGGCTCGCTGACCAGATCGCGGGTGAAAAACACGCCTTCCGCCAGTGCCATGGCCGGTTTGGCCGCGGCAGCCACCGCCTCGGGTTTGCTGCAGAAGATCGTGGCGGGGCCGGGTTTGGCGACTTCTTCGGTCTTGTGATCGGTAAAGCTGTAGGCGCGAAGCGCCAGCCCGAGCGACACCTCCTCGATCCGGTTCAGATTGCCCGCCACCACCAGAAGCGGATCATCGCCCTTGAACTTGGCAAGGCTCGCGCCGGCCTTGCGTGCCAGGTCCGTCGACGGACGGCGCGGCAGTTTCAGAACCATGACCGCGCTGGCGAGAACCCCGGCGGGGAAGCCCATCACGAAGCCTTCGCCCTCCTTGACCTTGCCCCAGCCCTTTGCATCCAGCATCCGCGCGACCGCGCCCTTGGTCAACCGGTTGGCGCGCCGGGCGCCGGCATCCATTTTACCGTCTTCAGTTGCGAAAACCGCAATCTTTCCCTCAAATTCGCGCAAGGCGTTCAGGTCGGTTTCGGCGAAGGAGATGTCGATGGGGGTGGTCATACGGGGCCTCATGGTGTTCGAGATTTGCCGCAGCTTAGGCGGGGCCGCGGAGGATGACCAGATGGGCCTGTTAACGGAGACGGGATTGCAGTAAAACCGGGTAAAAGACCAACGAACGACACAAGATGAGGGGCATGACCTGTGGGGCGGTACGACCGGTATATCCTGTCACAACTGCTGGTGTTGTTCGGCTTTTTCAGCCTTGTCCTGATATCCGTATACTGGATCAACCGAGCGGTCGACCTGTTCGACTCGCTGATCGCCGATGGTCAGAACCTCGCCGTCTTTCTTGAGTTCACCGCGCTCAGCCTGCCGCAGATCATGCTGACAGTGCTGCCGGTTTCGGCGTTCGTGGCCACGCTTTACATCTTCAACCGGATGATCGCCGAATCCGAACTCGTGGTCCTGCAGACCGCCGGCATGGGTGTGATCCGGCTGTTGCGGCCCGTGGCCCTGTTCGGACTGCTGCTGGCGGTTCTGGTCGGCATTCTAGCCAACGTGCTGGCGCCCGCCGCCCGCGGCCAGTTCAACGAGCGCAGCGCCGAGGTCACCCAGGACATGACCGGGCGGCTTTTGCGCGAAGGGGAGTTCATCCACCCCACCGCCGGGCTGACCGTCTATATCCGGGAGATCACAGAACTGGGCGAATTCCGGGATGTTTTTCTGCAGGATCGCTCCAGCCTCGGCGCCGAAACCACCTACAACGCGCGCAGGGCGCTGCTGGTTCGCGGCGAGGCCGGGCCGCGGCTGGTGATGTTCGACGGGATGGCGCAGACCCGAACGGCCGCCGATCAGCGGCTTTCGATCGTGGAGTTCGACGATTTCACCTATGATATCGCTGGTCTGATCGAGGCACCGGACGCGCGGCGCTACGATCTCGGCGAGTTGCCCACGCCGGTTCTGCTGCGCGCCGATCCGGATTTCGCCACCGAACAGGGATTTGACCGCGCCGCCATGCAGTTCGAGGGGCACAGCCGGATCGCGCGCGCGCTTTTCGTTCTGCTGGTGCCGGTGATCGGGGCGGCCACGCTGATGCTTGGCTCCTTTTCCCGTTTCGGGGTCTGGCCGCAAATCCTGCTGGCGGTGGTTCTGATCATCCCGCTTCAGATGACGTGGAATGCGGCCGAAGCGCTGGCCCTCAGGGAGGGCGGACAGATCCTGCTGATCTATCTGCAACCGCTTCTGGCGCTTCTGATTGTCGCCGGGCTGACCCTCCGGGGAATGCGCGGGCCCCGGGCGCGACGGCGGGCGGCGGCATGATCCTGCATCTGTATATCGCACGGCGCTTCCTGAGATCCTTTGCGATCGTGCTTGGGGTCTTCATCTCGATCCTGCTGCCCATCGACCTGGCCGAACAGTTGCGCCGGATCGGCAACCCCGAAGCCGGCCTGAACGCGGCATTTCAGCTGGCGCTGCTTAATCTGCCCGGCACGCTTTACGAGATGTTGCCGCTGTTCATCATGATCGCGACCCTGTTCCTGTTCCTGGGGTTAGCACGCACTTCGGAACTGGTGGTCGTGCGGGCGGCGGGACGTTCCGCCCTGCGCAGCACGATGTCGCCCGTGGTGGTGGCGGTCTTGCTCGGGGTCCTGGGGGTCACCGTGCTCAACCCCATCGTCGCGGCGACGGAACGGCAATACTCGCAAAGCATCGCGCGCTTTCAGACCGGCGAGGAGCGTACGCTTTCGGTCAGCGCCGAGGGCTTGTGGCTGCGTCAGGGCAGCGAGGCAAGGCAGACCGTCATCCGTGCGGACAGGTCCAATGCCGATGGCACGGTGCTCAGCAATGCCAGCTTCTTCGTGTTCGACGACCAGGGAACCATGCAGCGCCGGATCGATGCCGGGTCGGCACAATTGGAACTGGGGGCGTGGTCGCTTGAGAATGTGAAGATCTGGCCGCTGGCAGGCAGTGCCAATCCCGAGGCCGAGGCCGAAACGCTGGCCGCGCATACCCTGCCCTCCACTCTGACCCGCGAACAGATCCGCGACAGTTTCGGCAGCCCCACCACCGTTCCGATCTATGAGTTGCCCGGTTTCATCCGGCAACTGAACCGCGCGGGTTTTGCCGCACTTCAGCATCGGGTCTGGCTTCAGATGGAGTTGAGCAATCCGCTGATGCTGGCCGCGATGGTGCTGATCGCCGCAGGGTTCACGATGCGGCATACGCGGTTCGGAAAGACCGGCGTCATGGTCCTGTCGGCGATCCTGCTTGGGTTTGGGGTGTTTTTCATTCGCAGCTTCGCACAGGTTCTGGGCGAGACCGGCCAGCTTCCGATTTCGGTCGTCGCCTGGACGCCGCCTTTGGCTGCTATCCTTCTGGCCCTCGGCCTTTTGCTTCATACGGAGGATGGATGAGCCCGCTGCGCGCCCTTCTTCTGGCCCTCTCCCTGTTCGCAGCCACACTTGGCGCGACCGGGGCCGACGCCCAGACCGCGGAGCAGATGCCCGCCACCCTGATCGCGGACGGCATCGAGTTCGACGGCGCGAGCCAGGTCATCGAGGCCACCGGCAATGTCGAGGTGTTTTATCAGGGCAGCCGGATGCGGGCCCAGTCGGTGCGCTACGACGGCGTCAACGACACAATGGTCGTGCAAGGCCCGCTCAGCGTGATCGAGGCCAACGGGCGCACCGTTTTCTTCGCCGAGTTCGCCGAGTTGTCCGCCGACATGCAAAGCGGCATTCTGCAATCCGCGCGGCTGGTGCTGGACCGGCAACTGCAGATCGCGGCAACCGAGATCAACCGGACGGAGGGGCGCTACACGCAGCTTTACCAGACCGTCGCCTCCTCCTGCGAGATCTGCGCGAGCAACCCGGTCCCACTTTGGGAAATCCGCGCCCGGCGGATCGTGCATGATCAACTGGAACGGCAATTATATTTCGAGGGTGCGCAGTTCCGGGCTCTTGGCATCCCGCTTGCCTATATCCCCCGCCTGCGCCTGCCCGACCCGACGCTGGAGCGCGCCACCGGCTTTCTCGTTCCCTCGATCCGCGGCAATGATCTGATCGGCACTGGCATCCGCCTGCCCTATTTCATCGAACTGGGTGACCATGCCGACCTGACGCTGACCCCGTTTCTGACGCTTGGCCAAAGCCAGAGCATCGAGGCGCGTTATCGTCAGGCGTTTCGCAACGGGTTTGTCGAGGTCGACGGGGCCCTGACCTGGGATGATCTGACAAATGACGACCAGCGCGGGTATGTCTTTGCCGAAGGCACATTCGACCTGCCCCGCGATTTCCAGCTTGATTTCGGGCTGCAAGGCGTCACCGACCGGAGTTATCTTCTGGCCTATGGCTATTCCGACGAAGACCGGCTGCGAAGCCATCTCACCTTCAGCCGGGCCCGCCGGGACGAGTATATAGAAGGCGGCCTGACCTATTTCACGTCGCTGCGCGACGGCGACGACAACCGCATCCTGCCGAACCGGGCGCTGAATGCGGAGTATACCCGACGCTACACACCCGCGGTGCTTGGCGGCATCGCCTCCCTCAGCTTCAGCACCCATGCGCATTACCGCGTCGATGACACCGATGCGATTGGCCGCGATGTCGGGCGCGTGACGGCAAGCGCAGACTGGCGCCGGGACTGGGTGCTGCCCGCCGGGTTGCTTCTGGCCATCGAAACCGAGGTCTACGCCGACTATTACAACATCCGGGAAGACAGCAGCTTTCCGGATCAGGAAACGCGGATCGCACCCTTTGCCGCCGTCGAACTGCGCTGGCCATGGGCCATGACCAGCGAGCGCGGCGTGACCCATCTGGTCGAGCCGACCGTGCAACTGGCCTGGAGCGACGACGACACGGCGCTGATCCCCAATGAGGACAGTGCGGTGGTGGAATTCGACGAGGCCAATCTTTTTTCGCTCAACCGGTTTCCGGGCAACGACGCCCGCGAAACCGGGCGGCGGCTGAATATCGGCGTGACCTATACGCGCACCGACCCGCTTGGCTGGTCGCTTGGCGTTACTGTCGGCCGGGTCTTCCGCGAAGGGGGGTTCGGGCCTTTCACGCCGGGCTCGGGTCTGGACGGGCGCCAATCCGATTGGCTGCTTTCTGCCAATCTGGGCCTCGGGCAGGATCTGAGCGTGATGAACCGGATGCTGTTCGACGATGCGTTCGATTTCACCTCCAACGAGCTTGCAGTCTCCTGGACCGGGGAGGCCCACGGGCTCACCTCCCGCTTCACATGGCTGCGGGCAGACCCGGCCGAGGGCCGCCCGCTGGATATGGCCGAATGGTCTTTCGATGCCCGCTATGATTTCGACAATGCTTGGGCCGCGGCGGTTGATTGGCGCTATGATTTCGTCTCCGACGAACCGACGCGGGCCGGGCTGGCGTTGAGCTATGCAACGGAATGCGTCGATGTGGAGTTTTCCCTCTCGCGCCGCTTCACCTCCTCGGCTACGTTGGAGCCGTCAACCGAATTGGGCCTGACTGTCGCGCTGAATGGCTTTGGCGCAACGCGGGATGGCCGCCGCTACGATCGCAGCTGCCACTGATCGGAACTGCGCAACAGGATAACGGACAAGAAACGATGAGCATGCGAGCAAAACAGTTTTCCCGGCCCGATTGGATCGCCATGGCCGTCGCCGGCGCCCTGTCTCTGACCGCTGCGCTGGCGCCTGTCGCCACAAACGCGCAGCAAAGCCCCTTCACGGCCGCGATCACCGTCAACGACCGTGCGGTGACCTATTACGAGATCGAACAACGCCGCCGGTTTCTGGAACTTCTGAACGCTCCAGGCGATCTGGGTGAGACAGCCCGCGAGGATCTCGTCAATGAACGTCTGCAAACCCAGGCCGGCGAAAGGCTCGGCCTGACCGCCTCCGCCGAGGAGGTCGAGGAGGGGATGGCCGAGTTCGCCGCCCGCGCCAATCTGGAACCCGAACAGTTCATTCAGGCGATCGCGGCCGAAGGTGTTTCCGCCGAGACATTCCGGGATTTCGTGGCAGCCGGCGTTACCTGGCGCAACGTGCTGCGCACCCGTTTCGGCCCGCGCGCGCAGGTCACGGAGGAAGAGATCGACCGCGCACTGACGTTGAGCGGATCCTCTCAGGGCGCGCGCATTCTGCTGGCCGAACTGGTCATACCGCTGACCCCGCAAAACCAGGAAGAAGCACGCGCGCAGATCCAGCGGCTTTCGGAGAGGCTGGATGGCGATGTCGGCGGATTTTCGGCCGCCGCGCGCCGTTTTTCGGCCGCCGGCACCGCACGGGCTGGCGGGTCGCTTGGCTGGCGGCCCCTGTCCAGCCTGCCGCCCGGGTTGCGGTCTCTGGTGCTGACGCTTGGGCCGGGTGATGTGACCGAGCCGGTTCCCCTTGGTCCGGCCATCGCGATCTTTCAGCTGCGCGATTTCGAAGAGACCGACTTCGTGACCCCGGTGATCACCGCCGTCGAATACGCAACGATCCCGATCGAGGGCGGACGCTCCGAGGACGCTCTCGCCGAGGCGCAGCGTCTGCGCAACGAAGTGGACGTATGCGACGACCTCTATGGCGTGCGCCCCGGCGGGTTTACCCGGCAGTCCCTGCCGATCGAGGACGTGCCGGCGGATGTATCACTGGAACTGGCGAAGCTCGACGATAACGAGATGTCCTTTGGCATCACCCGCAACAACGGCCAGATCCTGCAGGTGCTGATGCTCTGCGGGCGTTCGACCGAGCTGCCCGAAGGCGGCCGCGAGGAGGTACGCCAGGCCCTGTTCCAGCAACGCCTGGAAAGCTATGCCAACGGGTTCCTGGCCGAATTGCGGGCTGACGCGATCATCACGGAAGACGAATGAGCACTGCCCCCATCGCGTTGAGCTGTGGGGAGCCCGCGGGCGTCGGACCCGAAATCGCCGCCAAGGCCTGGGCCCGGCTCGGGGCCCGGTTGCCGTTTTTCGCGATTGGCGATCCGCAGCATCTGACAGGCCATGGCGCACCGGTGGAGGTGATCCACGCTCCCGGCGATGCCACCCATATCTCGGGCCATGCGCTGCCGGTTCTGGCCCATGATTTCCCCGCCGCCGCCTTGCCCGGCAAACCCGACCCGGCCAATGCCCAGTCTGTGATTGACGTGATTGCCCGCGGTGTCGATCTGGTGATGCGGGGGGAAGCCTCCGCGCTCTGCACCGCGCCGATCAACAAGAAGGCGCTGAAGGATGGGGCCGGCTTTTCCCATCCCGGCCACACGGAGTATCTGGCGCATCTGGCGGGCGTGCCCCGTGTGGTGATGATGCTGGCCTGCGACGCGCTGCGCGTGGTGCCGACCACCATCCATATCCCGCTGTCCAGGGTGCCGGACGCATTGGACCGCGCGCTCCTGATGGACACGATCCGTATCACCGAGGCGGCGCTGCGTCGGGATTTCGGTGTGGAGGCTCCGCGCATCGCCGTGGCCGGGCTGAACCCCCATGCGGGCGAAGGCGGAACGATCGGCGCGGAGGAGACAGACCTGATCGCGCCCGTGATCGACGCGCTGAAGGCCGAGGGTATGGCCATCACCGGCCCGCATTCCGCCGACACGATGTTTCATGAAGCGGCCCGCGCGGGCTATGATGCGGCCATCGCGATGTATCACGATCAGGCCCTGATCCCGATCAAGACGCTGGATTTCTCGGGCGGCGTGAACGTCACCCTCGGCCTGCCCTTCATCCGCACCTCGCCCGATCACGGCACGGCATTCGACATCGCGGGCACGGGCCAGGCCGACGCCACCAGCCTGATCGCAGCCTTGCGGATGGCCGAACAGATGGCAAGGGCCCGCGCCGTCTGAGCCTGCCATTCAGGGTGCTTCGCAGGCTGCGGGCGTCGGGTTCAGGCGTCCGCCCCGAGGGCCCACAGGCCGTCGAACCGATCATGCAGATCATTCGCCACCCCCTGAGAAGTGATCGCCACCGACATGTCGCGATAGCGAAAGTAGGACCCGGCGGTCCAGTTATGGGAGCCGACAATCGCCAGCCTGCCATCAATCGCGACCGTCTTGGAATGCATCAGAACCTCCTCCGGGTCGATCCGTACGGGCACGCCGCGCGACTTCAGGAACCCCGCCGCCTCCGCATTGATCACGCGGGACCGGTAGGGATCATCCTCCCGGTCCCGATCCAGCAGCACCCGGACGGCAACGCCGGTATCATGTGCCGACGCCAGCCGCTCCAGAAGCGCGCGGGTCGGGTGGGTCGGACCGGGGAAAGCCATGAAGAACATGGCCACATCGATCCGGGTTCGGGCCTTTTCAAGCAGGGTTTGCAGCCGCAGATAATAGGCGCCGTCCTCCAGTACCTCGATCTGCTCGCAGGCCTGCATCTGTGGAAGCGCCGTGGTATCGCCCACCGGAAGATCGCCGCGCGGACGCCCCGCCACGGTCGCCGGATGCGGACCCGCCGCCACGAACCCGGCCACCGCCTCCAGCATGCGGACCAGACGGCGGGCGGGATCCGGTTCGGGAGAGAGGGCCAGCAGACGGGGAAGATCCGCGTCCAGATCGCCCGACACCCGACCACCCGGCATTTGCGGGCCATCGAAGGACAGCATGAGGTTCAGCCGCTCCGCGCCGGCCGGCCCGATCCCGCTGACCCGCTCGGCAAGCTCGCTGGCGGAAGAAAAGGGCCCGCGCGCGCGGCGTTCGTTCAGAATGCGGGCGGCGGTTGCCGGGCCGATCACCGGCAGCGCGGCAAGCGTCTCGGCATCGGCGTGATTGGCCTCCACGCGGGCGCCCGCGGTCAGCGTGCGTTCCAGCACCCCCGCCGCGGGTCCTAGATCGCAGCCGGGCAGATCCGGTCCATAGCCATGAGCGCGGCGAAGAAACCCGGCCACGGCCTCGGTCAGAAGCAGACGCCCGGCAGCGGTGCAGTCTGCCCCGGACCATGGCTGCCCGGTGACCGGCAGGCCGCCCGCATGCGCCAGAATGCTCGCCACAAGCGGCCGCAGCAGTTCGTCCCGCGCCGCCCCGTTGTCAGGCGCCCCGGCGATCTGACGCAGCCCGTCCAGCACATCCCCCGTCGTTACGTCGTGCCAATCAATCCGGAACATCGAACCCCTCCGCGCCCGCTGTGGCCCATTGCGCGGCAAAGCGAGACAGCTGATAGGCCGCGAACGCCGCCGAAGTGATCGCGACACTGTCCTGCCGCTGGCCCGTCAATGCGCCGTGGGACCAGTTATGGGATCCCAGAAGCGTGACCCCGTCGGCCACCAACACCTTGGAATGGTTCGAGATCTGCTCGGTCGTCGCCACCATCCGGCACGGCAGGCCCAAAGACCGGGCCCGCGCCCGCGCCAGACGCGCCATATCCAGAATATCGCCATTCACGCGGGAGCCGCCGACGATCAACCGTGCGTCCACCCCGCGCCATGCCGCCGCCGCCATCTCCTGCACCAGGCCGTCCACCCGCAGATCGGTGTCGCCCGCCGGGTCCAGATCGACGATGAACAAGGTGGCAAGACAGCATCCCCGGGCCCGCCCGATCATGCCGCGCGCAACATCGCCATATGTCTCGTCGGGCACCAGAGCGGCCCCGGCATCGGTGACGCCGAACACCGGATCAGCCATCCGATGCACCCTCCTGCGGCAGCGCGCGGGCCCGCGTCGATGCAATGAGATCGGGCGTTTCGGCCAACCAGACAAGCGCGTCGGCGCGCCGCGCCTCCTCCTCTGCGCGGGCGCTGGCGACTTCCAGACGATAGGCGGCCTGTACCAGGTCGGACTGCGCGCTCAACCACTGACTGCATCGCAGGGCCTCTTCGGCGCCTTCGATGAATTCCAGCCTGAGTTCGGCCAGCATCCGCATCAGCTCGGCGCGGGTATGGGCCTTGCGCGCGGCCGCATGGGTGGTCAGGGCCTCCATCTGGTGATCGTTCAGTTCTGCAAATGCCATCTGGAAAACTCCCTGTTCGCCGCCTAGCCCGATCCGCCCTCAAGCTCCTTCATCCGCAGATAAAGCAGATAATCCCCGTAACCCGCCTTGCTGCCCTTGGGCTTGGCGTCTTTCAGCATCTTCTCGTATTCCTTGTCGCGCTGCTTGCGGGCCTCCTTCTCCCATTCCTGTTTCTCCTTCTGCCTCTCCTCCCAGGCGCGCATCGCCAGATAGACAGACCGGTCGATGATGAGATCACCCAGATCCGCGGCTGCGTCGGGCGCGCCTTGGGTGAACAGATCAGGTGACAGGCGATAGCTCATCCTGCCGGTTTGAAGGACTGGGTTGGCCGCCGGATCGCGTTGCAGGTCGATCGGGCCGATCAGACTGTCGTAGCTGGCCAACGCATCGCCAATCCAAGCGACGAAGGCGGAAAAGCGCTGATCGGGGGTGCTTGCGGGCCACGCGTTTACGAAATCACTTCGGGTCAACGAACCACATACCTCAATAAATCACACTTAAAATCAAAGACTTGCCGTATATTATGGCGTAATTATACCACAATCGGCCTACAAAAAACATGCCGGTGCCGCTCGACAAGGCCCGCTCTGCCCTGCGATGAGAGGGGATGAGCCGAAATGATCGGATTTTCGCGAAATGAGCGGTATCGACACCCTGCCCCCGCTGCGCGAGGTTATCGCCGCACATGGGTTGAGCGCACGAAAATCGCTTGGGCAGAATTTTCTTCTGGATCTGAATCTGACCGCGAAAATCGCCCGGTCCGCGGGCGACCTGACCGGCTGCGACATTCTTGAGATCGGCCCCGGACCCGGCGGGCTGACGCGGGGATTGCTGGCCGAAGGTGCGCGCCGCGTGGTCGCAGTCGAAAAGGACGCCCGCTGCCTGCCGGCCCTGGCCGAGATCGCGGCGGCCTATCCCGGCCGGCTTGAGGTGCTGAATGCCGATGCGCTGGATCTGGACTGGGCGGCGCATCTGCGGACCCCCGTCAAGATCGTCGCGAACCTGCCCTATAATGTGGGGACCGAATTGCTGGTGCGCTGGCTGACGCCGCCGGTCTGGCCCCCGCTGTGGGGCAGCCTGACCCTGATGTTCCAGCGCGAGGTTGCAGACCGGATCGTGGCCCGGCCCGGCGGCAAGGCCTATGGGCGGCTGGCCGTGCTGGCGCAATGGCGCTGCGACGCGCGGGTTGTGATGGGATTGCCGCCCGAAGCCTTCACTCCCCCGCCCAAGGTCAGTTCCGCCGTGGTGCATCTGACCGCGTTGCCGCAGCCGCGCTATCCCGCGGATCCGGATGTGCTGCAACGGGTCGTGGCCAAGGCCTTCAACCAGCGGCGCAAGATGCTGCGCGCCGCGCTCAGGGGGCTTGTCCCGGATATCGAGGCGCGGATCTTGGCCGCCGGGCTGCGGCCCACGGATCGGGCCGAACAGGTTCCGATCGAAGGCTTCTGCGCGCTGGCCCGCCAGATCGCGGCGGACTGAGCCGGCTTTACTCGGCCGCTTCCTGAGGATTGTCCGACTTCGGCTCGGATGCCTCCTGCACCGGGGCGTCGGCTGCGTTGTCCGCATCGGCCTTGCGCGGGCGCCGGGCGCGGGTGCGTTTCGGCTTGCCGGTGCTTTCGGGCGTTTCCACAAGACCGCTATCGGCGGCGGATGCGGTGTCGATCACGTCGCCCAGGCCGGAGTCCGACTGCGGCGCGTTGCGGGTGTTCCCCTGATCGCCATCGTCGTTCCACTGCTGTCGCTGATCGCCCTGCTGGCCGTCGTCATTCCGCGGCGGGCGTTGATCGCGCTGCTGGTTCTGTTGACTCTGCTGCGCTTCCTGCGCCTCGCGCCGCGCATCCATCTCGCGCTGCGCTTCACTCAGCATACGGGTGTAATGCTCCGCATGCTGCTGGAAATTCTCGGTCGCGACACGGTCGTTGGAAAGCTGTGCATCGCGGGCAAGCTGGTTGTATTTGTCGATAATCTGCTGCGGGGTGCCGCGCACCTTGCCCTCGGGCCCCGAGCTGTCAAACACACGGTTGACGATATTGCCGACGGAACGGTTCCGGTTCCCCTTGGACCGCGAGCGGTTCTTCGATGATCTCATTGGTTTTTCTGTTCCAGTGTTCTGGTAGGGCCGCATCGGATCAGCCCCGTGCCGATCCCGTATACATGCGCCTTGGGTCGAGTATCGAGTGACCCGTTTCTGTGGCAAAACCACGGGCGATTAGCCAAGCCAATCTGCGTCCGTTGGGTAGGGAGTAACCACGCAATGCGGGCCAAAACAAGGCCAAAGTGACGGCAGCACGCTGTTTTTTACCCAAATTGGCCGGTTTTCGCACTTTACCTCATGCGCGAGCCTGTCCGCTGACGACCCGGGGCCTTCCATCCATATCGGAATGCACGGCAATCTCTTCAAGCCCCGCCGCGCGGAAGAGGGCGGAAACCGCAGGCCCTTGCGTCCATCCGATCTCGACAAGCAGCCGGCCGCCCCGCGCCAGATGATGCGGCGCCCCGGCCGTGATCGCGCGATAGGCCGCAAGGCCGTCACCGCCATCGGTCAGGGCAAGATGGGGTTCGTGGTCGCGGACATCGGGCGCCAGATCGGCCATTTCCGCGGCAGAGATATAGGGCGGGTTCGACACGATCAGATCAAACCTGCCAGTGACGTCCGCAGTCCAGTCCGACAGGCGCAGGTCGAGCCTGTCGGACAGGCCCAGTCCGGTCGCGTTCCGCTCCGCGACCGCCAGGGCCTCTGGCGAGATATCCGTACCCAGCCCGGTGGCCCCCGGCCGCTCCGCCAGAAGGCTGAGCAGGATGCAGCCCGTGCCGGTGCCCAGATCAAGCACCGTCGAAAACGGCGCATTCAGGGCCAGATCGACCAACGTTTCGGTTTCCGGGCGCGGGTCCAGAACATCCCGCGTCACCCGGAACCAGCGCCCGTAAAACCAGCGCCCGCCAAGGATATGGCTGACCGGCTCGCGGTCCAGCCGACGGGCGATGGCGGTTTCGAAGGAACACGCCGCCGGGTCGCTCAACGGATCCTGCAACCGAAGGATCACCCGATCGGGCGGGACACCCAGGGCACCGGCCATGAGCCAGCGCGCGTCCCGGTCGGCCCCATCCAGCCCCGCCGCGCGCAGCCGGTCGCGGCCTGCGGTCAGGGCCGTCTGGATCGTCCGGGGTGTCACCCCTCCATCTCCGCCAGCATGCGGGCCTGATCATCGGCGATCAGCGCGTCGATCACCTCGTCCAGATCGCCCTGCATCACCTGATCGAGCTTGTAGAGCGTCAGGTTGATCCGATGGTCCGTCATCCGGCCCTGGGGGAAGTTATAGGTGCGGATCCGCTCGGAACGGTCGCCCGAGCCGACCTGCGATTTCCGGTCCGCGGCGCGGGCGTCGTCCATCCTCTGCCGTTCCAGATCGTAGAGCCGCGCCCGCAGAACCGACATGGCGATTTCCCGGTTGCGGTGCTGCGATTTCTCCGAACTGGTGACGACGATACCCGACGGGATATGGGTGATCCGCACAGCGCTGTCGGTGGTGTTCACATGCTGTCCGCCCGCGCCGGACGCACGCATCGTGTCGATCCGGATGTCGGCGGCGGGAATGTCGATATCGACCTCCTCTGCCTCGGGCAGGACCGCGACCGTCGCGGCCGATGTGTGGATGCGCCCACCGGATTCAGTGCTTGGCACCCGCTGGACCCGGTGAACGCCGCTTTCGTATTTCAGCCGGGCAAAGACCCCCTCCCCCGAGACATGGCCGATCACCTCCTTGATACCGCCAAGCTCGGTCAGGCTCTGCTCGATGATCTCCAGCTTCCAGCCATGGGCCTCGGCATAACGTTCATACATGCGCAGCAGATCGGCGGCGAAAAGTGCGGCCTCGTCACCGCCGGTTCCGGGACGGATCTCGATCATCGCGGGTCGAGCATCCGCCGCGTCACGCGGCAATAGCGCGATACGCAACGCCTGTTCCGCCTTGGGCAGCGCGGCGCGAAGAACCGGCAATTCCTCCTCCGCCAGCGCCTTCATCTCGGGATCGGCCAGCATTGCCTCGGCTTCGGAGACATCCGCAAGCAGTTGATGATAAGCGGAAATCTGCTCCACGATCGGCTTCAGCTCGGCATATTCGCGGCTGATCACGGCGATCTCGGAGGCCTGCGGCCCGGCATTCAGGCGCGCTTCGAGAAACTCGAACCGGTCCGTGATCTGGTGCAGGCGGTCGGTGGGCAGCATCTGCGCGGTGTCGCTTGAGCGTCGGGAAAGGTCAAGGGGCCAGCTGTTCCAGCCACCGGGTCACGCGCCTGTCATTCACGCCCATGTCCGAGTGGCCGAAGCGGGAGCGGGAGAAGACCTCGATCGCGGTCTGCCCCGTCTCCTCCGCCGGGCGGACGCGGATCGAGATCGCATCGGGAAACCCCATGAGCGCCGTGCGATGCACATAGGTCATGTGCCCCTCCGCCACGGTCCCGCCGATCAGCCGCGCCCCGTCACCACGGGCGATCTCATCGATGCGGGCGGATATGTCGGCCACGGTGCCGGGCCGGGTCACGGCCTCATCGCCCCTCAGAAGAACGAAATTCGGGGTGTCGGGCGGCGCGACGTCGGCGGGGTCGAGATGCCAGATCTCGGCCGGCATCGGAACCAGCCGCATGACAATCGCGGTGCCGGCGAAAAGAACCGCAACGATGCCCGCGGCAATGACGATGAAACGCATTCAAACCCTCCGAACCTCTGCCCGCCATCCTGCGGCCGTGCCGCGTAACGTCAAGGGGGGCACCGTAAAAGCTATTGCCGGGGCGGGGTCATCCCGCAGCCCGGGCCGCACCATCGAGGGAGCCCGCCACCGCCCGCGCGATCACGCGCTCCTCATCCGTGGGCACCACCAGCACCGGAACCGGGCCCGCATCGATGCGCGGGGCGCTGACCTCATTGGCGGCGGGCGCGATGCTGAGGCCCAGAAAACCCAGCCCCGCAATGGCCCGCGACCGGATCGGGGCCGCGTTTTCACCGATACCGCCGGTAAAGACCACCGCATCGACCCCGCCCAGAACCGCCGCCATCGCCCCGATCTCCCGCCGGAGACGAAAGACATAGTAATCAATAGCTTCCGCCGCTTCCTTGCGGTCGCTCTCCAGCAGGGTCCGCATGTCGTGACTGATGCCCGACAGCCCTTTCAGTCCGCTTTCGCGGTACAGAAGATCGCTGATCTGATCCGCGGTCAGGCCTTCGCGCTGCATCATATAGAGCAACACGCCCGGATCGAGCTGACCCGAGCGGGTGCCCATCGGCAACCCGTCCAGCGCCGAAAATCCCATGGACGAGCCCACGGAGCGGCCCTGCCGGATCGCGCATATCGAGGCGCCGTTGCCCAGATGCGCCACGATCACCCGACCATCGGCCAGACGCGGCCAGTCCCGGCGCATCGCGCCCATCACGTAGTCATAGCTGAGCCCGTGGAACCCGTAGCGCCGCACACCATTGTCGTAGTATCGGCGCGGCAGCGCGAACGTGTCGTTCACCCATGGGTGACCACGGTGAAACGCCGTGTCGAAACAGGCGATCTGCACCGCCTCGGGAAAGGCCGCCTGTGCCGCCTCCACCGCCGCCAGATTATGGGGTTGATGCAGGGGCGCGAGCGGTTCATAGCCGCGCAGAAGGTATAACAATGGTATATCAATCTGCCGCGGCCCGTCGAGATCGGGGCCGCCATGCACCACGCGGTGGCCGACGCCGGCGATGGGTCGCCCGGCGGTGAGCGGCGCCAGCGCAGCGAGGATCGCCTGCACACCGCCCGCGTGATCGGTCGGGCCGAGATCGGTGTCCTGCCGCGGGGCGCCGCGCGGCTCAAGGATCAGCCGTGCCGCGGGGCCGAGCGCGTCGATCTGGCCGCGCGCCTCCTCTACCGGTTCGGCGGCGGCGGCATAGAGCCCGAACTTGATCGAGGAGGAGCCTGCGTTCAGGGTGAGGATCAGCCGGCTCATGGCGATTTGCCCGCCGCGTAAAGCGCCGCGATGGCGCAGGAGGCCAGCCGCGCCTTGTCGTCGTCGGCCCGGCTGGTCAGGATGATCGGCACCTGCGCGCCCATGACGATGCCGCCCGCCTCCGCATGGGCAAGGAAGGTGAGCTGCTTGGCCAGCATATTGCCGGATTCCATATTGGGAGCCACAAGGATATCCGCCCGCCCCGCCACCAGACCCTTGAGGCCCTTGGTCCGCGCGGCATCCAGATCGACGGCGTTATCCATCGCCAGCGGCCCATCCACCAGACCGCCGGTGATCTGGCCCCGGTCGGCCATTTTCGACAGGATCGCCGCGTCCAGCGTCGACGGGATCGACGCGGTCACGGTCTCCACCGCCGACAGGATCCCGACCTTCGGCTGCTCCACCCCAAGGGCCAGCGCAAGATCGATGGCGTTCTGGACGATGGACATCTTGCAACTCAGATCGGGCGTGATGTTGATCGCCGCGTCGGTCACAAAGAGCAGATGGTTCAGCCCCGGCACGTCCATCACGAAGACATGGGACAGGCGGCGATTGGTGCGCAGCCCACCCTCTTTCTTCAGCACCGCATGCAGGATCTGGTCGGTGTGCAGATGGCCTTTCATCACCGCGCGCGCCCGGCCTTCATGCACCAGCGCCACGGCCCGGAGCGCGGCGGCCCGGTGATCGGGAATGTCGATGATGTCGAGCCCGCTCAGGTCGCCGCCGGCCTCTTCGGCGGCGGCGGCGATCTTGCGGGCGGAGCCAACGAGGATCGGGTCGATCAGCGTATGATCGCGCGCCAGAAGCGCACCCATCAGCGCATCAGGTGTTTCGGGCGCCACGACGCTGGTGGGGATCGCGGGCAGCGGTGCCGCCATTTCCAGCAACCGGTCGAAATGCACATGGCGCTGCACGGTCAGGCCGGGCAGGTCGTGCACATCGAAATGCTGCACCACCGCGGGAGCGATGACACGGGCCTCTCCCTCGGCGATCCGGCCCTCGGGGCCATCGACCCAGATCTCGAAACGCACCACATTCTCGGGCAGCTTTTCGATCACGCGCACGGCGGCGGTCAGCGTATCGCCCGCATGGGCCCGGCCCAGAAAGCGCAGGGACTGATCCAGGTAAAGCGTACCCGGCCCGGGCAACTGGTTGCCCAGAACGCCCGAGATCAGCGCCGCCAGCCAGGCCGAGGGGGCGACGGCCTCGGGCCGGCCATCGCCGTCGCCGTCTTCCTTCGGCAGATGCATCGGGTTGAGATTGCCGCTGGAATTGGCAAAGACATAGAGATCGTCGGCCAGGCAGAGCCGCTCCAGGCTGGCCTGCATCCCGGGTTCGATCGCATCATAGGGAGTGGTCGTGAATTTGGGCATTCTGCCTCCGGTCTCTGCTCGCCTGTTATCTGGGTATCCTACCGGAAAATTGCGACACTGCCTTGACGCAAGTCAGTTTTTTTGTGCCCGGGCGCGGCGGGCCTGCCGCCGCAAGCCTCCCGGCGGCCGACATATCGCGGGGGCGTCGGACCCGGGCCCGGAAGGCGAACCGGGCCGGATGCGCCGACACCGCCCCGCTCAGTGGTTGTCGCGCGGCAGCACCCGGGCGATGCGCTGATACGCGGTGGCCAGTTCCAGACAGCCGCCTTGCGCCAACTGGCCCACATGGGTGCGATAGATTTCCTGCCACGGGGTCTGATGCTCCAGGTCCGGTGGTGTCCAGGCGGCACGCCGGGCGCGCCATTCATCCGCCGCGATGGTGCAATCGAGCGTGCCTGCATTCAGATCGAGCCGTACCGGATCCCCGGTTTGCAGAAGCGCCAGCCCGCCGCCTACCACAGCCTCGGGCGAGGCGTTGAGGATCGAGGGGCTTTCCGACGTGCCCGACTGGCGGCCGTCGCCCACCGTGGGCAGATGCCGGATGCCCGCCTGGATCAGCGCATCGGGGGGCTGCATGTTCACCACTTCGGCGGAGCCCGGATAGCCCACGCAGCCCACGTTGCGGATGAACAGAATGCTGGTCTCATCGATGCCGAGAGAGGCGTCGTTGATGCGGTTGTGATAATCCTCGGGACCCTCGAACACCACCGCGCGGGCCTCGAACACGCCGTCTTTCAGGAACCGGGCGCGGAAATCGTCGGAAATGACGGAGGTTTTCATCAGCGCGCTGTCGAAAAGATTGCCCGACAGCACCAGAAAGCCCGCATTGTCCCGCAGCGGGTCATCGACCGGGCGGATCACGTCGCGATCGAGGCTGCGCGCGCTGCCCAGCGCCTCGGACACGGGTTTGCCGCTTGCGGTCATCGCCTGCCCGTCGAGATGTCCGGCGGCCAGAAGCTCCCCCATCACCGCCGGAACGCCGCCCGCGCGATAGAAGCTTTCGCCCAGATAGCTGCCCGCGGGTTGCATGTTCACCAGCAGCGGCAGCGCATGGCCGATCACTTCCCAATCCGTCACGTCGAGCGACACGCCCGCATGGCGCGCGATGGCCTGCAGATGCGGCGGCGCATTGGTGGAACCGCCGATGGCGGTGTTGACGCGAATGGCGTTTTCGAAGGCGGCGCGGGTCAGGATCCGGGACGGCTTCAGATCCTCGTTGACCATCCCGACCGCACGGGCGCCGGTGGCGAAGGCCATTTCCATGCGTTCGCGGAATGGGGCGGGAATGGCCGAAGATCCCGGCAGCGTCATGCCAAGCGCCTCGGCCAGTGCGTTCATCGTGGAGGCGGTGCCCATCGTGTTGCAATGGCCGAGCGACGGTGCCGAGGCGCAGGCGCGGTCCATGAACTCCTCGTAGTCGATCTTGCCTTCGGCAAGGAGCCGGCGGCTTTCCCAGATGATTGTGCCAGAGCCTGCGCGCCGGCCCTGCCACCAGCCGTCGAGCATCGGGCCGCCGTTGAGCGCGATGGCGGGGATGTCCACTGTGGCCGCCCCCATCAGCATCGCCGGTGTGGTCTTGTCGCAGCCTGTGGTCAGCACAACCCCGTCGATCGGATAGCCGTGCAGCACCTCGACAAGGCTCAGATAGGCCAGGTTCCGGTCGAGCGCGGCGGTGGGCCGCTTGCCGGTTTCCTGGATCGGGTGGACGGGAAATTCCATCGGGATGCCGCCCGCATCGCGGATGCCGGCCTTGATCCGGTCCATCAGGAAGACGTGGATCTTGTTGCAGGGCGCCAGATCGGAGCCGGTATTCGCGATGCCGATGATGGGCCGGCCCGATTGCAGTTCGCCCCGCGTGAAGGTCTGGTTCTGGTAGCGTTCGAGATAGAGCGCGGTCATGCCCGGGTTGTTGGGATTGTCGAACCATTCCTGGCTGCGATAGCGACGATGTGCACGGGTATCAGACATGAGCTTGTTCCGAATAATGAAACCACGGGCCGCATTGTGAGACCTCTGGACCTACATACCCGGCGGGCCGCAAGAACAACAGTGTGATCTCGAAGACGCGGTTCGGGACCTACGCGCCCGGCGCGTGCCTTGGAATGCGGCGAAACAGATTACCCTTGACCTGATTTCCGGCCGATCGGCATAGTTTCGCCCATTGAGTTGATTGCTTTCAAGAGGAAACGGCATGTCCGGGACAGAGGCCGATCTGGACAATCTCGCCCAGCCGGTGGACGCGTCGCCTGTTCTGCGGATCGTCGAACGCCTGAAAGACCGCGGCGCATCCTATGAGCGGCGCGCCAACCTGATCTTCCGGGCGCTGGTTCTGACCATTCTGGTGGGATTGGTCTATTACCTCGGCCTGCCCTTCTGGTCGCAATTCGTGGACGGTCGGCGGGAGACGTTCCTGGACACCCAGCAGTCGATCGATGCGGGCAATGCCGCGCTGGACACCGAGCGCGCCGTGCAAAGCCGGCAACTGGCCGACGCCTTGGCCGCGCGACCGGTCGCGACGCTCCTGCGCGGCCCACTGATGTCGCCCGCCGGGCATGTCAGGACAAGCGGGGGGACTGTCTTCTACGGCCGCAGCGACCGGCTGGCCTTTCTGCCGGACGGCGCGGACAGCTTGCGGGAAATCCGCGTGGGGGAACGGTTCGGCGGCCCGCTTCAGGGGTTCAGCAACCATGTTGAGTTCGCGGGCCAGACGGTGCTGTTCGGAAATGCGCGGGGTGCGCTGGTCTTTCGTAACGATCCGGCCCAGGCCGAGCCGGTCTTTTTTCCCGGCCCCCCGCAGAACGAAGACAGCCCGCTTCACCTGACCGGAAGCCTTGTTTCCGAGAGTACGCTCTACCTGTTCGGCAACGACGGCACGATCCTGTGGACGCGGGCCCCCCGCGACTGGTTCGAACGGTTCGAGACGGGGACCACGGACACCATCGTCGGCGGCTATCTCGACGCCGGCGTGCCCGTGTTCGCGGGGCCGGCCGGACGACTTTTCCGCATCGACGAGGACGCGGCGGGAGGGCCACGGATCGACGCGCTCGAAATCGACCTGGACGGGCCGGTCACGGTCGCGGTCGATGCGCCGGCGGGCTGGCTTCTGCTATCGGGGCAAGGTCAGGGCTACGTGCTTCTGTCGGCCCGCGGCGGCACTATCGAAAGCGGCTCCCTGCCGCCCGAGACCGCGGGCGAATGCTGCGGGGCCGATGCCGTGGTAATGGGCGAGCGCGTCTATGCTCTGGTCAACAACGCGGTCGTTACCTCGCGGGACGGCGGCGCAAGCTTCGAGGCCAGCGCCGAGATCGGCAATCTGCCCAACACGATCCTGGCTACGCCCCAGGCCGTGGTGGTCTATTCGGGGCAGGTCAACCCTGCCTATCGGTCGGTCGATGCCCTTCGCGGTTTCGGGCCCGCCCCCGGTGCGCCAAGCATCTACTACGGGCATCTGGCATTTGAGGACACGGTGATCCTGCACGGCGCGGCGGGCAGCATCGCACGATCGGCAGACGGTGGCCGGACCTTCGAGACGATCGACGACATCCTGGATGATTACCTTTACGGCAACGCCACGGATGGCACCGCCTTCGTTCTGTTCGGGGGCAATGGCAGCGCGGCCTATGCGTCCACGCCGCGCGCGCCCGTGCAGGCCATTGCCCTGCCCCTCGTCGCTGATGCCGAGCGCACGACCCAGTTCACCTATGGCGGCGGCCTCTCCCTGGGCGACGGGGACTTTCTGATCTATGGCGAGGACGGGTTCATCCGCATCGACTGGCGATGGCGCGACGCCTTCGCGGCGCTGGACCTGCCGCCCGGCGCCGCGGGCGACATTGCACTGGCGGGCTTCATCGACCGTCTGCCGAACCAGGTGCGTGGCTCGGCAGACATCTCGGAGTTGCGGCAGGCCGTGGGTGTGATCACCGCGCAGCGCGACGTGCTGACCGACCTTCAGATCAGTACTGACGCCGAGTTGCAACGCCTGAACGACTTCCCGCACAGTCTGCTGCTTCTGGAGCGCCAGCGGGAGAGTTTCGCGGGGTTCATGGCAACCTGCCGCGGGGCGACGAACTGGGCAACGCCACCCGAGCCGCGCGGAATTGCAGAGGCGGATGCGGACGCGATCACGCTGGCCTGCCTGCAAGGCTGGGAAGCTCAAGTCCGTGCGGATCAGCCCTCGCCATGGTCTCTGGTGGCGGCGCAATTGCCCCCGGGCATCCTGCTTCTGTTCCTTCTGGCGACACTCAGCGGGCTATACCGCTACAATCTGCGTTTGGCCGGATTTCACTATTCGCGTGCCGACACGCTTGTGATGGCGATGGATCAGAAAGGCGGGCTGAACGCGGAAACACTGCTGAAATATGCTGACGCCCTGGCCGCCGACAAGGTGGAGTTCGGCAAGGGCAATCTGCCGTCGGATCAGGCCGCGGCGATCGTGCAGGCGGTTGCCAACCGGAGCTGAGCCCCCGCCCCGGACGGCCACGAAACCAGCGGCGTGATCCTGCGCATGACGCTACGTTCCCGTCTTCGGGATTGAGCCAAGTCAATTCGTCCGGGCACCTATCTGTTACAACGCAGGCGCGACAGGGTGGAAACGGGAGCCGGCAATGGCCGAGGTCATCTTCAGAACCGAAGACATTACCAAGGTTTACGACACCGGCGAGGTGAAGGTCTATGCGCTGGCCGGCGTCAGCCTTGAGCTCTATGCCGGTGAACTGGCCGTGCTTCTGGGCCCGTCGGGTTCGGGCAAATCGACCCTGCTGAACATTCTGGGCGGGCTGGACCATGTCACGGACGGGCGGGTCTGGTTTCGCGATCTGGAGCTGACGGATCTGAACGACCGCGGGCTGACCCGGTTCCGGCGCGACCATGTGGGGTTCGTCTTCCAGTTCTACAATCTGGTGCCATCCCTGACCGCACAGGAGAATGTGCAGCTTGTCACCGATGTGGCCCCCGACCCGATGCCCGCGGCCGAGGCTCTGGATCTGGTCGGGCTGGGCCACCGGCTGGATCATTTCCCGTCGGAGATGTCGGGCGGCGAGCAGCAGCGCGTGGCCATTGCGCGGGCCATCGCGAAGCGGCCCGAGGTGTTGCTTTGCGACGAGCCCACCGGCGCGCTGGACAGCAAGACCGGGGTGCAGGTTCTGGAGGTGCTGAAGACGATCAACGATCAGTTCGGCACCACCACGGCGGTGATCACCCATAACGCGGCGATCCAGCAGATGGCGCATCGGGTGATCCAGTTCCAGGACGGCAAGATCAACGAGGTCCATGTGAACGAGACCCGGATCGCCCCCCACGAGATCGTGTGGTGAGCGGGATGCAGGCACTCGACAAGAAGCTGTTCCGCGACTTCAGGCGCCTTTGGGTTCAGGCGGTGGCGATTGCGCTGGTCCTGTCCTGCGGGGTGGCATTGCTGCTGACTTCCTTCGGGATGTATCAGGCGCTGGACGACACCCGCGCCGCCTATTACGAGCGCAACCGGTTCGGGGATGTCTGGCTCGACACCCGGCGCGCGCCTGAGACGCTGCTGCCGGAACTGCGCGCGATCGAAGGCGTTTATGCGATCGAGCCGCGGGTCGTCGGCGCGGCGATCCTGGATATCGAGGGGCGCAGCGAAAGCGCGGTGGGGCAGATCCTGTCCTGGCCCGAGGATGACGACCCGCTGCTGAATGTGCCGCTCCTGCGCTCGGGCGCATACCCGGCGCCCACCTCCACCCGTGACGTGATGGTCAACGAACCTTTCGCCGAAGCCAACGGGTTCGAGATCGGCTCGGTCTTTCATGCCAACCTGAACGGGCAGCGGCGCGAGTTGCGCATCGTGGGAACCGCGCTCAGCCCCGAATACATCTACACGATCAGCCCCGGCGGCATGATGCCCGACAACGAGGGGTTCGGCATCATCTGGATGCCGGAACGCGCCGTGGCCGCCGCCTTCGATATGGAGGGGGCGTTCAACAACCTGTCGGTCCGGATCACCCAGGATGCAAGCGAGGAGGAGGTGATCGACGAGCTGGACCGGCTTGCCGAGCCCTATGGCGGGCTGGGCGCCTACGGCCGGGCGCAGCAGATCAGCGACAGTTTCGTCACCTCCGAGATCGCGCAGTTGCGGGGCATGGCGATGGTGGTGCCGCCGATCTTCTTCGCCATCGCGGCGTTTCTGGTCAGCATGGTGATGGGCCGGATCGTGGCGCTGGAGCGCTCCGAGATAGGTCTGCTGAAGGCGATCGGGTATTCTGATCTGGAAATCTGTCTGCATTACCTGCTTCTGGCGGGCTTCATCGCCGTTGTCGGCATCGCCATCGGCTGGGGCGCGGGCACATGGCTTGCGCGCGGAATGGCTGTGCAATACGCCGAGTTCTTCGACTTTCCCTATCTTCTGTTCCGGGTGCCGGGCTGGGTCTATGCGATCTCGGGTCTTGCGGCGCTTGTGACGACGATGCTGGGCGCCGCACGCGCGGCGCTGGCGGCGGCGCGGCTGGCCCCCGCCATCGCGATGCAGCCCCCCGCCCCGCCGCGTTTCAAGCGCAGCGTGATCGATGTGGCCATGGCCAGACTGCGCCTGTCGCAGCCGACTGTGATGATCCTGCGCAGCTTTTTCCGCTGGCCCGGGCGCAGCGCGATGACCTGTCTGGGGCTGGGCTTCGCGGTGGCCTCAGTCGTGGCCGCCTCCTTCGTGAACGACGCGCTGGAAAACATCGTCGATGTGGCGTTCTACCAGTCGAACCGGCAGGACGCGATGTTGCTGTTCACCGAGAACGTGCCGGAAACCACGATTGCCGAGGTGCGCCGCCTGCCCGGTGTCCTGCAGGCCGAGCCGCAGCAATATCTGCCCGCGATCCTGCGAAACGGCCCGCTGGAAAAAAGCCTCGCCGTGGAGGCCCGGCGCCCCGGTACGGATCTGAGCCGGGTGATCGGCGCCGATGGCGAGGTCAGCACCGCAGAGCCCGGCGGCATGCTTCTGTCGGAGCGGCTGGCCAGTCAGCTTCACCTTGGCATCGGCGATACGGTCGAAGTCGAGTTTCTCTCGGGCCGGCGCGAAACCCATGAGATGGTGGTGACCGGGCTGGTTGAGCAGTATTTCGGGCTGGGCGCCTATGCGGATCTGGATTATCTCAACCAGGTCTTCCGGCAAAGCCCGCAGATGTCGGTGGTCAATGTCACGCTGGATGACAACGAACTGGACGCGCTGCATGCGCGCCTGAAGGACATTCCGCGCCTGTCCGGCCTGATCATGATGAACGACACGCGCCGGAGCTTTCAGGACACGATCCGGGAAAACGTGGTGGTGATGAACACGGTTTATATCGTCATCGCGGTGCTGATCACCGTGGGCGTGGCCTATAACGGTGCGCGCATCCAGTTGAGCGAGCGCGCCCGCGAACTGGCCAGCCTGCGTATTCTGGGCTTTTCGCGGGGCGAGGTGTCTTACGTGCTTGTGGGCGAGACGATGCTGCTGGCGCTGGTGGCCCAGCCCATCGGCTGGTTGATTGGCGCGGGTATCGCGCAGGCCATGGTGGGGGCGTTTTCATCGGATATCTATTCGATGCCACTGATCCTGAACCCGGATATCTTCTCGCGCGCCAGCCTTGTGGTTCTGGCCGCGGCCCTTGCCTCGGCGTTGATCGTGCGCCGCAGGCTGGATAATCTCAATCTCGTTTCCGTCATGAAAACAAGGGAGTAACGGCTATGTCGCTGAAACCCAGAACCTTGGGCATCCTGGTCGTCGGCGGCGCCATTCTGGCCGCGCTGCTCTATGTCACGTTCCGGACCGAGCCGATCCCGGTCGATCTGCACGAGATCGCGAGCGGGCCGTTGCAGGTGAGCGTGGATGCCGACGGGCGGACGCGGATCCGCGATATCTACGAGGTGGCCGCGCCGATCACGGGAACCGCGCTGAGATCGCCGGTTCAGGTGGGCGATACTGTGGTTGCGGGGCAGACCGTTGTCGCCGAGGTGGAACCGGTGGCGCCCAGCCTGCTGGACAGCCGGACGCGCATGCAGGCCGAAGCCACGATCGCGGAGGCGCAGGCCGCGCTGAACGTGGCAGAGACCGATCACCGCCGCGCGCAGGAAGAACAGACCTATGCGCAGATGCAGTTCGAGCGGATGCAGGTGCTGGTGGAGCGGGGCGTGTCGTCGATCACGGCGATGGAGGACGTCACCCAGCGGCTGGCGATCGCCGATGCCGCGGTGGAGGCCGCCGCCGCGCGGATCGACATCGCGCGGAGCACGCTGGAGCGGTCCCGCGCCGCGCTGATGGGGCCCGAGACGGCAAATGCCGGCAATGGCGATTGCTGTGTCGAGATCGTCGCGCCCGCGGACGGGGTGGTTCTGTCAGTCGCGAATATCAGCGAACGCCCGGTGGCCGCAGGCGCGCCGCTGATGTCGATCGGCAACCCGGGCGAACTGGAGATCGTGGCCGATCTGCTGTCGTCGGACGCGGTGAGGCTCTCGCCCGGTGCGGTGGCGATCGTGGAACGCTGGGGCGGGCCGGACCCGCTGATGGCGGAACTGGACCGGGTGGAGCCGTCGGCGCGCACCCATATCTCCGCGCTTGGGATCGAGGAACAGCGAGTGGATGCGATTTTCCGCCTGACCTCCCCGCCCGAGGAACGCGCGGGGCTGGGCGACGGGTTTTCGACCTTCCTTCGGATCATCGAATGGCAGGCGGAGGATGTATTGCAGGTGCCGCTGAGCGCACTGTTCAGGCGCGGGGAAGACTGGGCCGTTTTCGTGGCCGATGGCAGCACCGCCCGCGAAATCATCGTGGAGCTGGGCCGGCGCAGCGACCGGTTCGCCGTAGTGACCGGCGGTCTGGAGCCCGGCATGATGGTGGTTACCCACCCCAATGACGACATCGCCGATGGCAGTCCGGTGATCGACCGGACCGAGTTGTAGCGGAGCCGGAACAGCGGGTGCGGGCCAGGCCGCCGGGACGGTGGCCGGCGGCCCCGGGTTCGCGCCACCCCTGCGGCACGGCCTGAAAAGACGAGGATGACGGCAATGATCTGGGCGCTTTCGATACTTGCCGGTCTGGCGCTGCTGCTGGCCGCCGCGATGTGGAAGACCAGCCTGACGAGGGTGTTCGAGGCGCGACGGGCCGAAGCGATGACCGTCCCCCGTGGCAGCGAAAGAACCCTCAGCGAGGCCGATATCGCCCATCTGCCGCCACCGGTCCGGCGCTATATCGCGCTGACGGGATCGGTGGGGCGGCCCGTTGTCACCGAGATCATGATGCATTTCGACGCCGTGATGTACGATGCCCCGGGCGCGCCGGGCATGACCGGCCAGGTCCGGCAATACGAGCGCTTCGACACGCCCGAGCGCCTGTTCCTGATGACCACGCGGATGAAGGGCCTGCCCGTGACCGTGCTGCATGATTTCGACCGCGACCGTGCCACGATGCGCGTGCGCCTTGCGGGGCTGGTCAACGTGGTCGATACCGGCGGCACCGACCTGACCCGGACCGAAACGGTCACGATCCTGAACGATCTGTGCTTCTTCGCGCCCTCGCGGCTTGTCGATCCGCGCCTGTCATGGAGCGACATCGACGACAGGCGCGCGCGGGTGCGGTTCGCGCTTGGGGTGAACACGGTGACGGCGGAGCTGGTCTTCAACGCCGCCGGGGAACTGGTGGATTTCGTGTCCGACGATCGGGGTAGGCTGGAAAAGGACGGCACGCTGAGGCCTCTGCGCTGGAGCACACCGCTTGGCACGTACCGGGACTTCAACGGATGGCGCCTTGCCAGCGAGGGTGACGCGATCTGGCATCTGGAGGACGGACCCTTCACCTATGGCCACCTGCGCCTGACGCAATACGACGCGCGATAGGGGCACGGCGAGCTTCGCCCCGGCTTAGCCGTCCGTCGCAGCGCCGATCCGTGCCGGCGAAATGCTCTCTGCGTCGAAACCGAATTCAGACGGGTCCGGCGTGGCCGCCCCGTTCAGCGCAAGGCCCGCGGCGAAGCGCGCAAGGGCGGGCGCCATCATGATCCCGTAGCCGCCCTGCCCCGCCAGCCAGAGGAAGCCGGGAATGCACGGATCGAACCCCACGACCGGCGCCCCGTCGGCGGTGAAGGATCGCAGGCCGGCCCAGGAATGGGAAATGCGGCGCACGGGGATCAGGGTCTCGGTCTCGATCCAATGGGCCAGATGGGCGATGTCAAGCTCTTCGGGCCGCACATCCTGCGGCGTGGTGGGCGTCGCATCGCCGGGCGATGCCATCAGCTTGCCCGCCTCCGGCTTGATGTAGGCGCCAGTGGCCACGAAATCGACGGCGGGGCTTGAGGCCAGATCGAGCCCGTCCGGCGCATCGACGATGATCGCCGTGCGGCGCATGGGCACCAGCCCGACCGATGCCGCCCCGGCCATTGCGCCGATCTGATCGGCCCAGGCCCCGGCGGCGTTCACGACGATGCGCGCGCGATGGGTCTGGCCCGCGGTCCGGACCTGCCAGACACCCGCGGCATGCTCCAGCCCCGTCACCCCGGCGCCGGTTTCGATCAGGCAGCCGCGCCGGCGGGCCCCCTTGAGATACGCCTGATGCAGGCCCGCCACGTCGATATCGGCGACATTCGCCTCGTAAATCGCGCCCGCAAGCCGTTCCGGGCGCAGATAGGGTACCCGCGCCAGCGCCTCCTCCGGCGTGATCTCGACCACTTCCTCTCCGGGCTCGGAGAGGGCCAGAAGCGCCGGCAGGCGGTCCAGCGCATCGGCGCTGGCCACGGTCAGGGCGCCGCGCGGGGTCAAAAGCGGGCTGTCGCAGAATGCCGCGGGCGGGGCCACGAAGAACGGGGCGCTGGCCGCGTTGATCCGGCGCACCACCGGGCCGCCGTAATTCCGGGTGAAGAGTGCGGCCGACCGGCCCGTGCTGTGATAGCCGAGCGCGGTTTCGGACTCCAGCACCAGAACGGTGCCGGCATCGGCCAGTTCATAGGCGACGGAGGCGCCGGAGATCCCGCCGCCGATCACAAGGTAATCGTGGATCATGCTGATTGAGCCTTTGTGGCACGCCGGTGCCCAGAAGTGGCCGACCGGGCCACAAGACGCCTATTGCGTCGGATTTGCAAGAAAAACTAAAAGCGTTGACTTTATGAAAGTTTTATTTCTTATTTGAGGGAACTGACAGGGAGACTTCATGTCCAGACCTTTGCGCGACCGCCTGAACGAGGCGCTGGCAACCGCCTCCAAGGCGGATCGCGCGCTGGCCGGCTACATGCTGTCCGATATGAGCACCCTTCCGTTCGAGACGGCCGCGAGCCTTGCCGCGAAGGTGGGGGTGAGCGAGCCGACCGTGGGCCGTTTCTGCCGCTCCATCGGCTATGACGGATTCAAGGATCTCAAGAAGAACCTCAAGAACGATATGGGCGATCAGCCCTGGCTAATCGGCGACCGTCTGCGTGACCTGCAGGCCCGCACCCAGGCCGGCGAGGACCAGCTGGCCCGAGGGCTGGAGCTTGAAATGGCGGCTCTGGTCGCTGTTTACGAGGCCGCCCACAGCCCGGACTGGCACCGCGCGGTCAAGCGACTGGCTGGCGCGCGCCGGGTTTTTGCCGCAGGTTTCCAGACCGAGCGCGGCATGGCCCAGATCTTCGTCAATCAACTGCAATACCTGCGAGAAGACGTGCATCTGCTGGATCTTGCCGCCGGCAATTTCGCCGAGGTTCTGGCGATGTCGGACGGCGACGCGGCACTGGTGATTTTCGAGGCGCGGCGATACTCGCGCCACGCGCAGTTGCTGGCCAGGGAGGCCAAGGCCGCCGGCATTCCGGTCACGCTGATCACCGATCCCTATTGCGACTGGGGTCATGAGGTTTCCACCGAGATGTTCGTGGTGCCCACGGCGGTCAATCTGTTCTGGGAATCCACCGCCCAGATGGCCAGCCTCGCCAATCTGCTGGTCAATGGTGTGTTCCTCGAACTCGGCCCCGAAGTCGAGGAACGGATGAACAGGATCGCCCGGCTCTATGGGCGTTTCACGGGCCATGTCGGCGACCCGGCCAACCCGCGCGCGGAGGGCCACCGCACAACGTAAGTCTGCACATAATTATATAACAGGGAAAATCTGCCATGCGATATTCGACCAAGACCCAAATTCTATCAGGATCGGCTATCGTAGCTGCCGGTTTGCTGTTTTCTGGCGCCGCGATGGCGCAGAACGTCTCCATCGCCTTTTCCGCAAGCGAGTTGGGGGCCACGGCCTACAATCCCGTCGCGGCCAGCACACTCAACACCGCCACATCGCTGATCTACGACCGGCTGGTGGAGCAGGACGCCGACCAATCCTATCACCCGCATCTGGCGACCTCCTGGGAGGAAACCGCGGACGGCATGGCCTGGACCTTCTCGTTGCTGGAGGGGGTGACTTTTCATGACGACACGCCGTTCAACGCCGCCGCCGTCCAATCCTGGATCGCAAGCTACGCGGGCACAGAGAACGAATATCTGGTGGAAGCCATCGGGTCGGTCGACGTGATCGACGATCTGACCGTGCGTTTCAACATGGATCGGCCGGAACCGAACCTTCTGTACAACCTCGCCAGCGCCTTCATGGGCATTCCGAGTCCCACGGCCTTTGCGGAACTGGGCGACAATTTCGGCGTGACGGCGGCGGTAGGTACCGGGCCCTACGAGCTTCAGAGTTTCGAAATCGGTCTTGAGACCGTTCTGGTCCGCAACGAGGATTACACCTGGGGTTCGGATCTGTCGGAGAACACCGGACCGGGCCATATCGAGACCTTTACCTTCCGCGAGATCCCCGACCAGTCCACCGCGTTTCTGGAATTGCGAACCGGCGGGATCGACCTGCTGTTGGGTGTGCCCACGGACTTCCTCCAGATCCTGGAAGCCGAGGCCAATATCCAGATCATCCAGATGCCCGGCGTCGGCATCAGCTATATGCCGATCAATGTGACCGCGCCGCCCTTCGACAACATCCTGGTGCGTCAGGCGACGGGCATGGCCATCGATCAGGAGGGGATCGTCGCGGCGATCTATAACGGCGTCGGCGCGCCGGCGCATAACTTCCTGATCTCGTCCCTGCCAGAGGCGAATGTCGACCCGGCGCTCAACGTCACCTACAACCCCGCCCGCGCGCGCGAACTGCTGGAAGAGGCCGGATGGGTCATGGGCAATGACGGGGTGCGCGTGATGGGCGACGAGCGCCTGACGGTCAGGCTTTACACCGCCAACACGACGGAACTCACCCGCCTGACGCAGGTTGTGCAGGCGCAACTGGGCGAGATCGGGATGGAGGCGATCATCACGGTATTCGACAGTTCCACCATCCGCGACGAATACCGCAACAACACCCACCAACTTGCGGTGCGGAGCTATGACTGGAACAACTCGGACATCCTGGACTGGTTCTTCAGCGGCAATCGTCTGGGCTATCCGAACGTGTCGATGTGGCAGGATGAGGAAGGCCAGCGCCTGAACGACATTGCGATGACGGAAAGCAGCACCTCCGCCGAGCGGATTGCGAATTTCACCGCCTATCACGAATATGTCCTGTCGCAGCATCTCTTCGTGCCGATCTATCAGCCGACCCAGAACATCGCCTTCAACAGCGATGCGATCACCGTGCCCGATCCGGTGCGCGGCTCACGGTTCCGTGGCCAGTCGTTCATGGATATCCAGATCGTCGAATAAGCCTCTGAAACCTTGAGAAAAACGGAGGCACCGGGATGATCCTCAGATACACGTTCCTGCGGTTGCTGATGCTGATCCCGGTGTCTTTCTCTATCTCGGTCGTGATCTTCATGATCGTCTACCTGCTGCCCGGAGACCCTATCGACAATCTGCTGCGTGTCGGTTCCTCCCCCGAGGACCGGGCCGAGCTGGTCGCGCAATACGGGCTCGACCGTAACCTGGTGATCCAGTACTTCGTCTGGATCGGCAACATGTTCCAGGGCGAGTTCGGCCAGGCCATCGTGCTGCGCCGCCCGGTTGCCGATCTGGTCGCGCAGAACCTGCCCTACAGCCTGACACTGGGCGGGCTGGCCTTTCTGTTTTCCTCCACCGTCGGCATGACACTGGGCACGATCTCGGCGGTGGTGCGTCACCCGGTGCTGGACCGGTTCATGCGCGGCTTCATCCTTCTGGGCTCCACCGTGCCGGGCTTCTGGCTGGCGCTTCTGCTGATCCTGTTCTTCTCGGTCAATCTGGGCTGGTTCCCGGTCTCGGGCGCGGGCGGATGGACATCGCTGGTCCTGCCGGTTTTGACCATCGGCTTCGGCGGGGTGGCGCTTGTCGCACGGGTCACGCGGGTTGCCCTGCTGGATGCGCAGCGGGAGGATTTCGTGACCTTGCTCCATGCCAAGGGGCTGTCCTCGGGCACGATCCTGTTCCGCCATCTGATGCCGCATGCCCTGCTGCCGGTCGTCACGATCCTCGCCCTGCGCATCGGCTGGATCCTTGGCGGTGCGGTCACGGTGGAATTCGTCTTCGGCCGTCCCGGCCTCGGCTCCCTTCTTATCCGCGCCTTGGGCCAGCGCGATTACCCGGTGGTGCAGGCCTGCCTGCTGATGCTGGCACTGGCCGTGATGCTCGGCACGCTGATCGGCGATGTCGCGCAGGCCTCCATGGACCCCCGTATTCGCGAGAAAAAATCATGAAAGCTTCCTCCATGACCGCGCGCACACTAGACACGTTCGCGCGAATGAGCATCGGGCGTGCCTTCGCCTCGGGCATAGGGATGGTGGCCGGCGGGTTCTTGATCCTGCTGGTGCTGGTCGCGATCTTCGCGCCGTGGATCGCGCCGTTCGACTACGCCGCGCAGAACCTGATGAACGCCAACGCGCCGCCGGGATGGCCGCATCTGCTTGGCACGGACGAGTTCGGCCGCGACGTGCTCAGCCGGGTGATCTTCGGGGCCCGCACCTCGCTCTCGGTAAGTGCCACGGCGATTGCCATTTCGATGGCGGCGGGCATGACGCTTGGCGCCGCAGCCGGCTATTTCGGCGGATTCTTCGAACGCGCGGTGATGACGGTCGTGGACCTCACCTGGTCCTTCCCCGACATCCTGATCGCGCTGATCTTCGTGGCGATCATCGGCCCCGGCCTGACTTCCACCACCTTCGCCATCGCCATCGCCTATCTGGCGCAGTTCACGCGCCTTACCCGGGCACAGATCGTGCGACTGAAACGGGAAACCTTCATCGAGGCCACCGTCAACCTCGGCGCCAATCCCTCCCACATCCTGCTCAGGCACCTCATGCCCAACGCCATCGCGCCGGTGATCGTGGTCGGCATGCTGGCCATCGGCGATGGCATCGTGCTGGAGGCGACGCTCGGTTTCTTCGGGCTTGGCGCGCAGCCCCCGACGCCAAGCTGGGGCGCGATGATGTCCTCGGGGACGGCACAGCTGTTCCTCAGCCCGTGGGTGATCATCTTCCCCGGCGTGGCTGTCGCGGTCACCGTCATCGCGGTGAACCTGTTCGGCGACGAATTGATCCGAGCGCTTGATATCCGTGACCGGCTGAGGGGGGCGTGAGCATGCTCAGCGTCCGCGATCTGGGTGTCGCCTTCGGCGCGGTGGAGCCGCTCTCGGGCGTCAGCTTTTCCGTCGAAAAGGGCGAGACGATCGGCATCGTCGGCGAAAGCGGATCGGGCAAGTCGCTGACCGCGATGAGCGTGATGGGCCTGTTGCCGCTGATCGGCGGGCGCATCACCGGCGGCAAGATCGTGTTCGACGGGCAGGATCTGACCGACCTGCCCGAGCGGGCCTATCGCAAACTGCGCGGCGGGCGGATCGGGCTGATCACACAGAACCCGATGACCTCGCTCGATCCGCTGAAAAAGATAGGGCCACAAGTCGACGATGTCGCGAGGCTGCATCTGGGCATGGATGCCACGCAGGCGCGCGCCCGGACCGTGGAGATCCTCGGCACACTCCGGATCCCGGAACCGGCCCTGATCTGCGAACGCTACCCGCATCAGATGTCGGGCGGGATGAAACAGCGGATCGTCATCGCCATGGCGCTGGCCGCCGACCCGGACGTTCTGATCGCCGACGAGCCGACAACGGCATTGGATGTGACCGTTCAGGCGCAGATCATCCGACTGCTCGACGATCTGGTGAAGCAACGCAACCTGGCGCTGGTGCTGATCACCCATGACATGAGCGTCGTGGCCCAGACCTGCGACAATGTCGTTGTCATGTATGCCGGCCGCGCGGTGGAATACGGGCCGGTGGAGACCATATTCGACCGTCCGCGCCACCCATACACCCAGGCCCTGATCGCCTGCATTCCGCGGGGGCTGGAGGAGACCGCCCGGCTGACGGGGATCGAGGGCACGGTTCCGACCGTCATCAACTATCCAAAGGGCTGCCCTTTCCATCCGCGCTGCGCCCGCGCCGAGGCGATCTGCGCGACCGATCCGCCGGATTTCTCGGTGGAGGGCGACAGCGCCGCCGCCTGCCATTTCGCGGAGGTGGCCCATGCCCAACCTGCTTGAGATCCGTGACCTGACGAAACGCTTCACCTCCGCCGGCGGGCCGTTCCGCAAGGCGCGTTCCATGCATGCGGTCAACGGCGTGTCCTTCGATCTGCCCGAGGGCCGGGTGATCGGCGTCGTCGGGGAAAGCGGCTGCGGAAAATCCACGCTCGCCCGGCTGATCCTGCGGCTGATCGAACCGACCAGCGGCACGGTCGCCTTCGACGGCGACGATTTGCTGGCGAAATCGCCGTCGCAGATGCGCAAGCTGCGCGCCCGGATGCAGATGGTGTTTCAGGATCCCTATTCCGCCATCGACCCGCGCTATACCCTGACCCGCGCCGTGGCCGAACCCTTCGAGGTGCAGGGCGTCAAACCTGCCAGACCGATGGCCGAGGAAGTGGCCGAGCTTCTGGAGATGGTGGGCCTCAACCCCGGTCTCGCCAGCAGCTATCCGCATCAGATCTCGGGCGGGCAGAAACAGCGGGTGGGCATCGCGCGGGCGCTGGCGCTCAGACCCTCCCTGCTGGTGCTGGACGAGCCGACGGCGTCGCTCGACGTGTCGGTGCAGGCGCAGATCATCGGGCTCCTGGAAGACCTTCGCTCCGAACTGGGCCTGACCTACCTGTTCATCTCCCATGACCTCAGCCTGGTGAAATACTTCTGCGACGAGATCCTGGTGATGTATCTTGGTCGTGTCGTGGAGGCATTGCCCGACACGAACGCCCCCGCGCGGCATCCCTATACGAAGACGCTCATGGAAAGCACCTTCGAGCCGGACCCGAAAAAACGTCGGCTGATCGCGCCGCTGGAGGGTGAGGTGCCCAGCCCCTTCGACCTGCCGCCCGGCTGCGCCTTCGCCGACCGCTGCCCGCGGGCGAGCGCGCTCTGCCGCACGGACACGCCGGTCTTGTCCACGGACAGCGGCCATGCGGTCGCCTGTCACCACCCGATCTGAACGCAAGGGACGTCGATCATGGGTTACAAAGTGCTGTCTGCCGAAATCTCGCATGAGACCAATACGTTCAGCGTGAGGCCCACCGACCTTCAGGCCTTTCGCGATCGGTACCTGCTCGATGGACCTGCGGCGATTGCCGCGAAGGATGACAGGAATACCGAACTGGCAGGCCTGCTTGATGTAAGCCGTGACCAGGGTTGGGACTTGACCCATGTGATCAGCGCTGCGGCGGGTCCCGGAGGCCGGGTGACGCGCGAGGCGTTCGAGACGCTTCTCAAGCCGCTGCTTGACGCCGCTGCTCAAGGCGGATGGGACGGCATTTTCCTCATGCTGCACGGCGCGATGGTGACCACCGACCATCAGGATGGCGAGGGCGAAATCCTGCGCCGCCTGCGGTCTGTCATCGGCGGTGAGCTTCCCATTGCGGTGACGCTCGACCCCCATGGCAATGTCTCCGGGGCAATGTGCGATCTGGCGCAAATCCTCGTCTCGTTCACCACCTACCCGCATGTGGATATCCGCGCGACAGGCCGGCGCGCTGCCGAATTGCTGCACCGCACCATGGCCGGCGACATCCATCCCCGCACCTACCGCGCCCACTGTCCGATGCTGGAGGAAGCCAATGGCGGACGCACGGATATCGGCCCGATGATCGACCGCCAAGCCATGGCCCGCGCTTACGAGGCGCGCAAGGGCGTCTATGCAATCTCGATCAACGGCGCCTTCCCATGTGCCGATATCGCCGAGGTCGGCCCGACCGTGCTGGTCACCGGCGAAGGGGAGTGCGCCCATCTGAGGCCGATTGCCGAGGAACTGGCAGACGATATCTGGCACCACCGTCATGAGACGCTGAACCACTATCTTACGCCGGAAGAGGCCGCCGAGGCCGCCCGCGGATGGCATCCGGGCGGCGGTTGCCTGATCATCGCCGACTATGCCGACAATCCCGGTTCGGGCGCCTATGGCGATGCCACCGCACTGCTGAAGGCGCTGCTGGACGCCGGTGTGGAGGGGGCCTGTTTCGGCCCGCTGCTCGACGCCGAGGCGGCAACCGCGCTTCAGGACGTGCCCGTCGGCGCCAAGGTGGAGCTGCCCATCGGCGGCAAGACCGCGCCCGAGTTCGGGGGCGGCCCGCTTGAAGTGACCGGCACCGTGCTCTGGCGTGGCGAGGGGCGCGTGGTGGGCGACGGCCCGATCCTGGGCGGGCAGGCGCGCAGCTTCGGCAAGACCGCGGTCCTGCGGGTGGCGGGCATCGACGTGCTGATCGTGTCGATACCGCACCAGATGCTCGACCTTCAGCAATTCCGTACCTTCGGGATCGACCCCGCGGAAAAGGCGGTTGTGGCGCTGAAATCCATGCAGCATTTCCGCGCCGCCTTCACCCCGATCGCCGGCCGGATCATCGTGTGCGACACCGGCGCGCTCTGCACGACGCAGTACGACCGCCTGCCTTATGTCCATGTCACACGCCCGGTCTTTCCGCTGGACAGGGATGGGTGGCCGATTGACCCATAAGCGGTCTGTGAGGCCACGGGAGGGGCAAGGACCATCGCTCCTGACTGCCGGTTTGGTTGCCGCTTCAGGCGCAGGGGGCATCCGCGCCGCGAGTATCAAGGCGCCCGTCGCGGGCAACCTGAAGCCGCTCCCTGCGGAAGAGACCGGTCGTCTGTCCGACAGGCATGCCGCCCTGTGACGCCTGGAGTCCGCACATATTGCCGGAAGCTACCCGCAAGTCGGGAGCGGCATCCTGTTGGGGCCGCGACCGGCAGTGTCGTCCCTGCCACGTAACGGCCGCCTGACTGCCTGCACCCTTGCAAACGTTTTGGAAAACTCCCCGCCAGTTCTCTGGCGTATACGTTCAAGATCGCAACGGGCTCCTCCCAAGCCCGGCAGATCCGGACAACCGGCCATGTCCCGAGCGCGGAAAACTGCGCAGAACGGTCCATGCAGCGCCTGCCGCCCGCCACAAAAAAGCAGATTCGAACCGTGGAGACGGCCTTGGCTTTCAGCATGTCAGGAGGTTTTCCGCCGCCAAGGGCGGTTGGTGGACCTGACCCCAGAGGAGTCGAACCGGGACAGCTCTCATCGTTTCTTCGAAACGACTGCCGCTCCACGCTGCTGTCCGGAGGGTTGTCACCTTTCCAGCGAAAGGTGCGTGGTGGAGCCTAGCGGGATCGAACCGCTGACCTCCTGCATGCCATGCAGGCGCTCTCCCAGCTGAGCTAAGGCCCCGAACCGTTGCCGCCTGTCGCGTCAACGACGAGCGGTTTATGGTGTCGCGCGGGGCAGATCAAGCGAAAAATCCCCGTCCCGCGCTGGTCTCTTCAACGGCGATCAGTCGTCGTCGTCATTTGTGGCCGCCACGTCGGCCAGATCGTCCAGAGCGACGGTTTCCGTATCGTCGTCATCCTCCAGAACATCATCATCATCGTCCAGATCGACATCCGCGTCGTCATCCAGAACCAGGTCGGCATCGTCGTCGAGAACCACCTCGTCGGCGTCATCGGCCACGTCTTTCTTGGTCGCGGATTTATCGGCCTTGTCGGCCACCAGCGTACGAGAGCCCTTGCCGGTGTCCAGCGTGACAGTCTCCCCGGTATAGGGGCTGACGATCGGATCCTTGTTCAGGTCGTAAAAGCGTTTTCCCGTGGTCGGGCAAACGCGTTTGACGCCCCATTCCTCTTTCGGCATGACACCCCCTTCAATCATCGGTATCGAGAGAATTGCGGTCACCTGCCACAATGTCGGAGGGGTGTCAAAGCCTTTCAACCCCGTCGCGGAGACGCGCAGCCATGTTGAGGAAAATGTCCGGACTGTCCACCGATATCCACGTTCTGCCCGGCGATCCTCCGGTCACCGTCGCGCTGCGCCGCTCCGCCCGGGCCAAACGGTTTTCGCTCAGGGTATCGCGGGCCGACGGGCGGGTCAGTCTCAGCCTGCCGCACTGGGCCCCCGAGGCCGAGGCGCTGGCCTTTCTGCGGGACCGCGAAGGCTGGCTCCGGCGGCAGCTGGCAAGCGCGCCGGCGATACGGCGCCCGGAAATCGGCGGCAAGATCCCGATCTGCGGGGAGGACCGGCCCATAAGCTGCGGCGGTGGCCGAGCCGCGCGATTGCTTGACGGCGGGGTGCAGGTTCCGCAGGGGCCGCGCGTGGGCCCGCGTATCCGCGCGCTGTTGCAGGCCATGGCGCGGGATCGTCTGGCTGCGGCCTGCGATCTTCACGCGGCGGCACTGGGCCGCTCCTACGGTCGTCTGACCCTGCGTGACCCGCGCAGCCGGTGGGGCAGCTGCTCCTCGAAAGGCGATCTGATGTTTTCATGGCGGCTGATCATGGCGCCGCCCGATGTGCTTGACTATGTCGCGGCCCATGAGGTCGCCCATCTTGCGGAAATGAACCATTCCCGGCGCTTCTGGGATGTCTGCGAGCGGCTTTGCCCCGACTATCGCGCGCCCCGGGCCTGGCTGAAAGCCGAAGGGGCGCGGCTTTTGGCGTGGCAGTTCGACCCCTTGCCCGATGGCCCGGTCTTGTGATCACATCGATGTCATGTTGACCAATCCCCGACCGACCGAAACCGGCGCCGCCGTGGCCCACGACCGGGTTTACCGCGCGCTTCGCACGCAGATCATGCATGGCGAGGTGATGCCGGGCCAGGCGCTGACCCTGCGCGGGCTGGGCCGGCAGTTCGGTGTGTCGATGACGCCTGCGCGCGAGGCGGTCCGTCGGCTGGTCAGCGAAGGCGCCCTGTTCCTGTCGGCCTCGGGGCGGGTCTCCACGCCGGAGCTGTCGAATGAGCGGATCGAGGAGCTGGCGGCCATCCGCGCGCTTCTGGAACCCGAGCTTTCCGCCCGGGCGCTGCCCCGGGCCCATATGGCGCTGATCGATCGTATGGAGGTGATCAATGCGGGCATCGCCACCGCCATCGCCCGGCGCGACGGCGTCGGCTATATCCGCAGCAATCTCGAATTTCACCGCACCCTTTATCTGCGCGCGCAGGCCCCCGCGATGCTTGCGCTGGCGGAAACGGTCTGGCTGCAACTGGGCCCCACCATGCGGGCGCTCTACGGGCGTCTGGGAAAGACCGAGGCACCGGGCCATCACAAGCTGATCCTTGCCGCCCTGCAGGCCGGTGACGAGCCCGGGCTCCGCATCGCGGTCCGCGCCGATGTCACGCAAGGCTTGAGGCTTCTGGCGGCATAACCGCCGCCCGCTTCGGCGATTTTCGGGGCCCCTGGGAGGTATTCCAGACCGCCTTAACCGGACATTAACCGGAATCGGCTCTTGTCCTACGGGTGCAGGTGCTGCGCTTGTTTCTTGCGGTGGGAAACATGGCAACGGCTTACCCTTGGGCCGGTATCATGGGCGCATTGAGACGGTGCGTGTAACAGGCGGGCGGTTCTCGACAGGTGCCGAGAGCCGCCCGCCAACGTCATCCTCGATACGGTCCCGCTCCGGCTGCCCTTGCCACGAAAAGATTACTCGGAAGGCGGCGTTGCAGATCCGCGCCTTCGCAGCAGCTATCGTTTCGAGCAAAGGGAACCTGTGGGGCAAGTCGATCCGGTATTCTGTTTGCAGCCGCACACACCTTATGGAACCTCTGACCCAACACCGCGCCTGAACGCGCCTCCAGCAGGGCGGACTGGTGCGGACCTTGCACCGAAGGCACCGAAGATCACCCGGACCCGTCGCGCGCCATCTGGGCCATTTCCGCGGCCTCTTCTGCATCGCGCCTTTCGTTCAGGGCCCGCAGGGAGTTGGCGATCTGGCGCGCGATGGTGCGGTCGTCCTGACCGCTGGCCTGCATCTTGCGAACCAGCGCCTTGGATTGCGGCGGTAGCGGCTGGACATAGAGAATGTCGTCCAACTGGTCGTATGGGACCGCGCCTGCGCGTTTCAGCACCGCGATGCGCGCCTGAAAATCGGGCGTACCGCGCAGCCGGGCAATGCGCTCGGCATGTATGGCAAGCCCTGTCCGGTAGAGGGTTCGCAAGGTTTCATCCTCCAGCCAGGCCGAAATCTCACCCTCTATCGCCGAGCGATGCTGCAAAAGCCTATCGCAAGGTTCCTCGTTACGGTCGAAGATCGCAAAATAGGTCGCGTCATACTTGCCGACCTTGTTGTTCACATTTCCCCGCATTCCGCGGAGCAGAAAGGATTCGGCACTTTTGACCGCGTAGTGATGTATTTCGACAAGCTCGCGCCCGACCGAAGCCGCCGAAGACCGCCAGGCCGCGCGTTTGAAGCTTGGCGGAAGCGGGCGACCGGAGCCGTTGATCCAGACCTGATCCAGAAGCGCCTGCATCCGCGCGGGGTCTTTCCGGGCCTGCTGAACCGTGGGGCGATGAATGCCCAGCTTCAGATGCGGAAACGGCCGAAACAGGGTCTTCACGCCCCAGCCCTTGCGAAACCCGTCGGGAGCGGACCGGGTATAGCTGGCGGTTACCAACCCCGGGTTCCAGTCGACAAGTCCGTTCGAGCCCATGATCCGCCAGGTGGCCGCAATCGCCTGCGTGTCGGGCGGACAGGCCGCGATCAGGTCGTCCAGATGGCCCGCGCCGGTCTTGATCACCAGAAACTCGTCGGCATCCATCACCAAAAGCCAGTCGCTGTCGCGGATCTCGGGGTTTTTCTGGCCAAGGGTCAGGGCGTGGGGCTGGGGCTTCTTGCCGTCGGGCACGACATTCCTGAAATGCCGCACAAGGCCCATCTGTTGCATCCGGTCCAGCATCTGATCGGTGCCATCGGTGCAGTCATTGGTGTAGACGCAGATGCCTTCGAAGCCGATCAGGCGGTGATAAGCGACCCATTCAAGGAGATCGGCGGCCTCGTCCTTCATCATCGTCAGAATGGTGCGGCGGTGCCCGGTCATGTCGTCCTTGTTCCTGCGTGTGCGCCCCGGCGGGCGGTATCCGATCCGTGCCGAGCCTAACGCGCGGGCGCGGCGGGCGCGATGCTGAATACGTCCAGTCCTCTGCGGTGCATTTGCGGATCGCGCCGCCGGGTTCCCTCATCCGGGCCGGTGCGGGGCCGCTCGGCATGGTGCCGCCTCAACCGGCCAAGGCCCGGATGCGGCCGCCCGCCATCGGCTTCGCAGATGCGCCGACCTGGACAGCCCTGTCTCACTTGAGCGGGGGGATTTCATCGCCAAGCCGGAGCAGGCCGCCCTTCGCGTCAAGCTGCGCCTCCTGCTCGGGGGTCAGCGTATGAATGGCCCGGTAAAGTGCGCGATATCCCTCCTCCCGCTCCGTCTGGCTGTCGGAGATGCGCTCCAGCGCGTTCTTCATCGGGTCGGTAAACCCGTGCGACCCCCGCCGCCAATCCAGCTTCCTGCGCCACGTATCGTAATCCGGCGCCGCGAAATGCAGCAGATGCGCGCCGTCCTCATGGCGCAGCATCTCACCATGGATCCGCGTCCCATCGCTGTCATGGGCCCAGTGCTGGCGCAGACGGATCCCCGGCAGTCCCGCCCGGTAGAAGGATTTGCCCTCGGAATGTCCGATCAGCCCGAAGTGGCTGCGGAACAGATCCGCATGCGCACCGTAAATCTCGTTGATCACGGGCCGTGGCAGCGGCAGCCGGAACGCCTCCGTCCCGTCGGCAAGAAAAACCTGCTCGGCGGACAGAATACGCGCGGTCTGCATGTCGTCGGGCCAGCTCGCCAACGCCTCCGCGATGGTCCGCCCCTCGAACCGCATCAACTCATCGGCATCCACGTTCAGAAACCAGCCCTCCCGGGTCTCGTGATAGGCCGAGGTCAGGGCCGCGTTCTGGCGACGGGTGAACCGCACCTCAGGGGTCAGCCCCAGCCGGGCCCAGAACGCCGCGTCGCAGGGGCGCGCATCGACCCCGGGGATGGCCCGCAGATAAGGCAGCGCCGGGTCGTCCGGATCATCCAGAAACAGGATCATCCGCCCTGCCCCCTGCGCCAGATACCAGTTCAGGAACCGGGTCAGAACCGGCAGGGGCTCCCGCATGATCGCGGCGACAGTGAACGCCCCGGTCATGGCGCCGGAGCACAAGGGAAATGGGTGCGCACCGGCATCCCCTACCCCGCCCTGCCCAGCCCCAGCCCTTCGAGCAGGGGGGCGAATTCCGGCAGGCTGCGCAAATGCTTGGCCTTTTTCCGATGGTGCGCAACAGACTCGCTATGCAGCGCGCCCAGCACCGGATCGCTCAGGAACTCCTCGCGCAGGCGCGTGGCCTCGGGCGATGGCGTCGCGGCGCGGGTGTCTACGGTGCCCCTGGCATCGTAATCGCGCCAATAGGCATAGCGGCGCTCCGGATCGAGACGCGTCGCGCCGACAGCGTCGCCCCGGTCGATCTTCACCAGATACGCCTCGGCGGAGCGGATCGCATAATGGTTGAACTGCGCCAGATCGACCGTGGTCAACGACAGCGCACCTTTGCTGCTCCCGTCCGTCCATTCCGGCGGGAACTCGTTGCCGCTGCCGTCGATCCAGCGATATCCGGTGGTGGAGAAATCTGAACGCCGGGGGCGATGATTGCGCCGCACGCTGAATTTTACCTTGTTGTGAAACATCGTCTTGACGGCATTCGTCGGCTGGCGCCCGGCCGCGCGCAGGGCATCGTAATCCTTCGATTGCGTGGTGAACTGCGAGACCACGGGTTCATCGACGATATCAACCACGCCGCCCGAACCGAACGGCATCGAGGTAAAGGAGACCACATCAAACCCGACGGTTTCCTCATAGAAATCATCCAGATGGCCGCCGCCCGCCCAGATCATCAGAAACTCGTCCGGATCCTTGAAGTAGATCCAGCCCGCATCCTTGTAGAGGTTGAACAGCGAGGCATAGCGGTGGGCCATCACATGCCAGTTCGACCGGTCACTGAACAGCGCTTTCGGGTTCGGCACGTGTTTCAGCGGGATCAGCCGCTCCATCCGGTCAAGGATCCGGTCGGTCAGGTCGTCGCAGTCATTGGTGATGACGATGAAGCTGCCGAAGCCGACGGCAATGTGATGGGGGACCCATTCCAGGATGTAGGGGCCCTCGTTCTTCATCGCGGCCACGATAAGCGCGGGTTCATTGTTCAGCATGAAACACGCCGTCCCACGCGGGCTGAAACAGGTCTCATTTTGTCAGGTCCAGATATGAAAGTGGCGCGCCAAGGGCCTGCGCCAGGGCGTCGACATGTGCGTCAAGCTCCTCCTGCGGCGGATCCGTCCAGGCACTGTCGTCAGGAATGAAATCCGCATTGGCCAATGCCGCGCCGACCGTCGGGAAATCGACATGGGCCTGCGCCTCGCGTTTCACGAAGCGCCCGCCCGAGGGAACCCAGCACCCTTTAATGGCTTCCACACGGACAGGTTCGATCCCGGCG
This sequence comes from Rhodophyticola porphyridii, assembly GCF_003688285.1. Taxonomy (GTDB): domain Bacteria; phylum Pseudomonadota; class Alphaproteobacteria; order Rhodobacterales; family Rhodobacteraceae; genus Rhodophyticola; species Rhodophyticola porphyridii. The sequence continues at coordinate 107,050 of NZ_RCNT01000006.1, read as the reverse complement.
AAACGGCGGAATTGCAGCAGGTAATCCTCGATATTCATCGACGGGCCGCGATTGATGATGCCGACGCGCGTCGCCCGATCCACCACCATCGCGGCCAGATGAAGGGCGGAGCCATCGGGCGCCACGATCCGCCGCGCGGCCTTGTATTGCGCGATCTGTGCGTCGATCCCGTGATCCTGCGGATGGTAGACGCGATACCCCGCGGCCGCCATGAGATGCTCGATCCGGGTCTCCATCAGCACCCGGCCCCGGCGCGAGAACAGGCCCGAGCGGGAGATATAGATATCCTCCGCCCCGTCGGGCGCGATATCCTGCCCAAGACGGTCGCGCATGAAGCGGCGGTATTCAGGCCGCCCGGCGATCATCTCGCCGATGCCGAAAGCGGGCTCGGGGAATACGATCTCGTCGATCCGGACCGGAACCTGCACCGCCCGCAGCGACAGATCGCCAAGACCCAGCCTTGCAAAGAACGGCACATGCTGGCGCATCAGCCTGAACTCATGAGTCAGCCGCTTTTTCGGGTAAAACACGATGCCGTCAATCGCCCCAATCCGGTCGATGGCCCAAAGCCGGCTGGTGGTTTCAGCCAGAAAATGCCCGAAATGCGGATAGAAGACACCGCCGAAAAGCCACCGCCCGGCCAGCCGTTGTTCGGATCCGGCCCCGTCATAATCGGGCACGATCGTCATCGGTTCGCTGGCATAGCGCCAGGCATGGCTGGCCGCGATATGGGCGCCCGAGCTGTCAAACACACCCGCCGCGCGCTTGTAGCCGCCGGGCTCGTTCTCCGCCCAGGGCACCATTGTCACATCACAGTACCATTCGGGCGTCCAGTCGATCGGTTCGTCGGGGTCGAAGTTGAGCTTTGGCGGGGCGGCGTCCTGCATTACTCCAGCGCATCCTCTGGACGGATGCCCACCTCCCGGCACATCCGCCAGGCATAGGAGTTTTCCAGGGGAGGGTTCTTGCGCCACCACGGTTTTGTCCCGTTGGTATAGAGATGAACCGACACGGTTTGATCGCTGAAATGCCCTTCCACCAGGCCATGGGGGTCATAGAAGATGTCGTTCAGCTGGAACGGCACCGGATAGAGAACATCCGGTGTCATCGCCTTCTTTATGTCGCCCGTGACCCTGGCGAAATGTGTAAACGCCTGCGGGCCGAAGGCGGTCCGTTCGGTCTTGTAGATCCGTACCGGATGCGGCGCGGAGCGATCCTGCTTGTCCATGCGCCGCCGCTGGCGCGGGTTCCACCAGGCGGGATAATCCGGCAGGTTTTCGTAATAGTCGAGCAACTGATCCATCAGCTCGCATTCCTGCGGCAGCCCCACCACGCCGCAATTCAGTGCTCCGCGCATGCCGTGCCCCGCAAAGATGTATTCCCAGTCCTCGGGAAAGGGCTTGTGGCAGAACGCGTCGCAATCGATCCAGATCGCCCCGGTGGCCCGGATCATCTTGTACCGGAACACATTGGACAGGAACGACGCCGAGGTCTGCTCCACCACATCCATGTCGATATCCATGATCTCGGTTGCGGGTCTGATCACCACCCCCTCGGGGGCGTTCTTCACGTCATCGGTACAGTAAAGCGTGACGGGGTGGCCGTGCCGGATATGAGACGCCAGACACAACTGGTTAAGATACTGGAGACGCTCTCCGATCCAGAGAGACGCAACGGGACGGCGGGTTTCAGCCACGGGAAGAACCTTCTTTGCGTTATGATATGGTTCGATCTGCTCTTTTTACTGTTTTCCGGGATTTCACGGCCAGTGGCAAAGGCTTTTGCGGTTAACCGGGGAAAGCCGGGGCCAGTGTGGCGGTTTCGCAAAGCCCCGGCTAGGTGGATGGCAGCCGCAACTGCGTCTCGACCGCGGCAGGATCGGGGGCGCCATGAAGATCGACGATGCTCAGACCCAGCCGCAGGCGGATCGCGTCGCCACGCGCGGTGATCCGGGGCGGTCCGGGCCAGCGGCTCAGGTCATAGGTCTGCTCGGCCTGCCATTTCTCGATGACGGTCACGCCGCCATAGGCGATCCTGAAGGTTACGGCCCCCTCGCCCGGGTCGATATGATTGACCCCGGTTCCGACCAGCACCTCGTCATCCCCGGCGCCCAGAACCACCAGATTGCGCCCCGGCCCCGTATCGATCCGCGACGCGCCGTCACCATCGTAGATCCGGTCATTCCCGTGCCCGCCGAAAATTCGGTTGCGACCGGTGAACCCGTGGATTTCATCGTCTCCGGTGCCGCCATCCAGCGTATCATTGCCCGGCCCGCCGCGCAGGGTGTCATTGCCGGCCTCGCCATAGAACGCATGCCGGCGGTTGGATTGCTTGGCCTGCGCGATCAGCAGGTCGTTTCCTGCCCCGCCGTAGAACTCGGCCTGCCCGTGCTTGGGGCCAAGCATAATGTCGTCGCCATCGGACCCGCGCACATTCACCTCCACCCGTTCGGAGGTTTCGAACTCGATCGGGCTTTCGGGATGGGCCACGATCTTCAGGGTCTTGCCGGTCTTGCCATCGCCCTCCTGCCGGGCGACCACGGTGGCGATGCGGATCTTTTCGACATGCGGGGGGCAATGCAGCACGTAATCGTCGGGGCCGGCCATGTACCATAGCGTGTCGGTGCCGCCATCCTTCTCCTCCCGGATCTTCTCGGCATCCGCGCCATAGGCCCAGTAATCGTTGTTCGCCCGCCCACCGGCCAGGATGACGCTGCCATCCACCGCCATCATCGCGTTCACCCCGCTTGCGGGGTTTTCATAGCCACGCATGTCGAGCCCCAACTCCAGTGCGCCGGTCACCAGCGCCTCGCGCAGGAAGTCGACCGGGGCGCTGTCGATCAGATTGGTGGTCTCGCCCGGATCGGTCTCGATGTCGTAGACATGCTCTTCCCCGTTGGGGTAGCGGAAATACCGCAGGTGCCGGTACCCTTCCACCGAGGGGCGTACCGACAGGGTGCCGAAGACACAGGTGACGGGCGATTTGCTCTCGTCGAACACGCCAAACCCGTCATCCAGAAGCGGCAGCAGGCTCTGGCCCGAGATCCAGTCCGGCCGCGGCGGCAGGCCCGCAAGCTGCATGATGGTTTTCGGGATATTGTGAAGCGAGACCGGCAGGTCGATCTCGCGCCCCGTCTCCATCCCCGCGTGCCAGACGGCCAGCGGAATATGGGCCGCGCTGTCCCATTGGCTCATCTTGTGGAAACTGTCGTGATTGCCCAGATTGAAGCCGTTGTCGGACAGAAAAACCACGGTCGTGTTCTGCCCCAGCGGCGAAGCCTCCAACGCGTCGAGGAAACGGCCGATCTCGTGATCCACATGGCTGATCGCGGCGAAATAGGCGCGAACGACCTGCCGCCAGGCCTCGTCCCCCGCCTTTTCCGGGGTCCACTGGCCATTGGCGATATAGGCCGCCTCATACACCGCGAAACCAGGCTGCGGCCCGTGATAATCCTCTTCGGCGGCGATGCTCGGCCAGCGGATCCGGGCCGGGTCATACATCTGATAGAACCGGTCCGGACAGATCAGGTTGTAGTGCGGATGCTTGAAACCAAGCTGCAACAGGTGGCGCCGCGAGGGGTCCGCCTCGGCCAGGAAATCGATCGCGTTCTGCGCCACGCTGTGGTCGTAGAACCGGTCATCCTGGCTGCCGTCATCATCGGGGTGGTTCACGCCCTTGATGCCCGGCCCGCGTTCAGAATAGGTCTTGACGCCGCGCCTGCGGCCCCGATCGGATGCCTCCATATCCCGGTGGAACAGCATCCGCCGATACTCTTCGGGCATGGGCCGGTAATTTGCATCCACCTTGCCCGTGGTGAAGGTGAAGAAGCCCGCCCTCCGCAGGTCATAGGCCCAGGCCTTTTCGGGCGGAAAGACATCACGCCAGAACCGGTTGAGATCGACCAGCCCGGTGCGGAACGGGGCCAGCCCCGTGGCCAGTTCCGCCCGGCAGGGCGCGCAGAGCGGCACCGTCGCATAGGCATTGGTGAAGCGCGCGCCGCGGCGCATGAACCGGTCCAGATTAGGGGTCTCGATGCGGATGCCGAAGGTATCGCGCCAGGTGAACATGTCGATCATGTCATCGACCCAGATGACGCAGATATTGCCGCCTTCCACCGTCTCAGGCGTGAACCCCGCCATGGCTCAGTGCCCCCAGAGCATGTAGCGCCGAAGCGCCATGTGCTGGGCGCGGTCGGCCTCTTTGCGCGGCAGCAGGAGCGTGTGATCGCGCCAGAACAGCACCTCAAGGATCACTGATGCGCCAAGCGTCTTCAGCAGTCCGGGCCGGTGACTGCGACAGCCGATGAACAGATCGGCGTTGCCCGACATGGCCGCATCGCTTCCGACGACACTGTGGATCGCGCCGCCGTTTTCCTGAAACGCCAGTTCCGATCCGCGCTGGGTGACCGTTGCGAGCCGTGGCCGACTTCGCGGACCCTCGACAGGGGCGGTGAGTTCAAGCGCGCCGCCGGTCCCCTTCACGGTAAACCTGTCGCCGTCATCGGACAGGAAAAGATATGTGGCCGACCGGCCGTCCCCGCTGCCGGCGTTCAGGGTCAGAAGCGTGCGCGCCCCGCCCGTCTCGGGCGGCAGGTAGATCACCGCCATGCTCCAGCCCGCAGGGTCCGGATCCACCTTGTCGACCACCAGCCCGCAATGGGTGCCCGCCCGCAAAGCAAGGCCGGACAAGCCGTCGGCCTCCGAAAGAAGGGTATGCCCGATACTGGGCTCGGTCGGGTGGGCGACACAGCCGCAGATACTGTCGCGCCATTCCGTGACCGCCCCGGTCTCAGCGTCGGTTGCGAACGCCTCGCGCAGACCTTCCAGCCAGAGCGCGCCCGCATCGGCCATCTGCTCGCGCAGAAGGGGCCGGGCGGCGTCGGCCCGCACGCCGGGGGGCAGATCCATGTCCAGTTCAAGCATCGCCATCTCCGTCGCGTACCGGCAACAGACACGGCAGGGCCCAGCGGTGCAGGCCGCGGCCCGTGGCACCCTGCATCTGCCAGTCATCGCGCACCGAGCCGCAGCCGCGATCACCGGCACCGAACGCATAAGCCACCCGCAACTCGGCACCCTCCGGCGCTTTGGAACACTCCAGAAGAAGGGATTTGGGATCGCCCGGATCGATCTTCACCGTCGTCACCCTGGCCCCGTTATCCGCGCCCATGAGCGTGAAGCCCGCGGTCTTGCCCACACGAAACGGGTCGTCCTTGTCGATCACCAGATCACCGGCCGCCTGGGCCACGACACGGATGATGCTGCCGCCCTCCTGGCTCAACCGCTCGGCCAGATGGAAGGTGGGGCATCGCCAGTCATCGGCCGCGGAGATGGCGGCGGCGGTCATCTCCGCCATCTCGCGCCGCGCCGCTTCGGTCGGGCGGTCGTGGTCGTCCTGGGCGAACATGTAGCCCGGGGCGGAGAAGATCAGACGATGATCCGCGTGGTTCCAGATCAGCTCCCACTGCCCTTCGATCGCAGCCTCGGTCGCCACCTCGGGCCCGCCGCTTTCGAACCGGGCCACGAAAAGCGGCTTGTCGAACCCGAGTTGTCCCAGGTCCCTTTCGGTCTGCGCCATCAGGGCCAGAATGCCGTCCCGATAGGCCGCCGCCGAGCCCGACATATCCTCAAGCGCGAAATCCAGGTGAATGGCGAGAATCTTCGCCCGTTTGCCAAGAGCCGCCGCCGCCCGCGACAGGTTCGCCGCCGCCGTGATCAGGTTCTTGTAGGCTCGCCCAGTGGCCAGATCGGCACTGGTGGCGGAGCTGTCGGTCTCCGCGCGGGTCAGAAACAGCGGCAGCGCCTCGAACTTCTCCAGTTGCCAGCCCAGCAGCGTTTCGGCCACAAGCGCCTCATGGGTCATCTCGCGCAGATGCTCCAGGCGGTCATGGGTGCCCGCGCGCTCCACCCCGGCATGCCCGACCGCGCCGATATCGTCGGCGGGCGCGAGGACATGCTGCGGAAACTCGCTGCCACCGGGCGTCGCCAGCGCCGCGCGCGGCCCGCCAATGGCCAGCACGCCGTAAAGCGGCCCCGGCGCATCGGCGATGATATCCCCGCCGGAGAGCGGCCGCCGAAAGGTGCGGATCCCCTGACGCCCGGCAAGCCGCGCCGCGAAGATCAGCCAATCGCCGTCAATGCGCGCGTCCCATGCGTCGATCCCTTCCAGAAGCTCATGCGGATCGGCCCGCGTCACGGCGGGGGCCTGGCCCGCCGGCGCCTGTGCCTGCCCCGCGGGGGATGTGCCCAGACGCAGGGCGATATCGTCGATCACCTTGTCCGACAGTCGCATGACAAGCCCGCTCGGGTCGTAACGGATGACATCGCCATTGGCGGCGCGGACCAGCACACCGTGCCCGGCGGCGGCGCCTTCTGCCGGATCATTCTTCGTCGTCTTGCGCGCCACCAGCGCCCCCCCTTGTCTACCGTCGGACAGACCGGGCGCCGTTCATCCAGCCCGATCCGAAGCGCACGTCCCGCGTGTGCCCCTGAAACACGTTATGACATCCGGATTGCGCAGACTAGGTGCAAGCGGTCCTCCGACATGGATGTCGGCGCCGCGGCTCAGCGCCGGTCGAATTGCAGCGAGCCGCTGGTCTCCCGATCCGGCGTTTCCGAAAGGCCATGGGCCGCGAGGGCCGGGGTGAACCGCTCCCGAAGCGCGCGGGCGTCCTCCTCCCCCACGAATGGCAGAAGCACGCGGTTCACCGTGCCCATCTCCACCGTCGCCAGCATGTCGGGTGTGATCTGAAGCGGCGGGGACAGGCGCAGGCAATCGGGCCGGAAATCGCGAAGATAGGCCACCAGACCGCTGGCCTGCCCCGCCCCGTCAGAGGCAAAGCGCAACGGACCATCGGTGAGTTTCAGGCGGGATGTATCCGCCAAGCCGTTTTTCGCCGCGATCTCTCGGGCGATGTGGATCAGCGGCGCGCGGCTGTCCTGCGCCATCACGGTCAGATCGGGCCTTTCCAGACAGGCGCGCACAGGCATGAAGGCGACACCGGTGCCGATGTCCAGCACCCGGGCGCAGCCTTCCAGATAGCGCAGGATATTGCGCGCGTGGCGCCGCTCGAACCGGCCGCTCAGCACCGCGTTCAACGTCTCGGGCGCGAAGACGCGCGGATCCGCCGGCAGGGCGATGTCGTGGTTGGCCACCCAGTCCACGCGCACCTCCCCCGACAGGTCGATATCGCCCCGCACATAGGGATCACCGTCTTCGGCGGCCCAGCCCGCGACGGTATCGGTCCGCCGCTCGGCCACCGGTCTGTTGGCGGCGGTCTGTTCCACCCGCGACATCAGCGCGGCGATCTTGGCCGGGTCGCGCGCCTGGGGCGGTTTCGCCTCGACCCTTGTGATCGGCAGTTTTCCCGCCTCGATCAGGCTAGATTTTAGCTCTGCATAGGCATCGGTCTGCCGGTAGTCGTCCAGCCGGGCCTCGATCCGCGCCAGCGCGGTCTCGTGCAGATCGTTCAGGATGGGATCGGTCAGAAGTTCGGCCATGATCGCGGCACGCTTTTCAGCGTGGCGCAGGATCGCCCGATCCTCGACCTCGTTGCGATCCTGAAGCGCCCAGTAATCGGCGTTGTACTTATCCTTCTTGTTGTTCACATTGCCGCGGAACTTGCGCACCGCGTAGCTGTCCACGGATTTCACCGCATAGTGGTTCATCTGCGCCCAGTCGTAGCCGAGCGTGCGCCGGATCGAGCGCCAGCCGCGAAACCGGAAGTAATCCTCCATCGGCTGGCCCGAGCCGTTCAGCCACCGCACGGTGTCAGGAAAGCCGGTTTCCAGATGTTTGTTCTTGATCGACGGGCGGTGAATGCCGAGCTTCCAGTATTGCGGGTCGAACTTGAACAAAGTCTTGACGCCCCAGCCCTTGTTCCAGAGCGGCGGCGCGGCGCGGGTGTATTGCTCGGTCACCGGCGCGCGGGACCAGTCGATAATGCCCGCCGAGCCGAAAATGCGCCATGTCACCACGACGCCGTTGGCATCGCGTGCGACCGTGTCGTCCAGCAGCCCCTCAAGCGTGCCCGACGGGTGGTTGATGCAAAGAAACTCGTCGGCATCGAAAACCATCAGCCAGTCCGACCGGCGCACCAGCGGTTCGTTCTGCGCATGCTTCAACGCACTGGGCTGCGGCTTGACGCCCTCGGGGATCGTGTTCGGCCGGTGATATCCCAGGCCCAACTCTTCCAGCCGCTCCAGCATCTCCACTGTGCCGTCGCTGCAATCATTGGTGTAGACGAGGATATCGGTGAACCCGACCGCGAGATGATGGGCGACCCATTCCAGCAGGAACGGCGCTTCGTCCTTCATCATCGAGACGGCCATGACCGTGCCGTGTGTGCTGTGCGGTTTGAGATGTTTCACGCGCTGATGCTCATCGGCCCCGGTGCCCTTGGGTCGGCTCTCGGGCGGCCGACCGGTTTGCGGCGAAAAGACGCCGGATCGACGGCCCCGTTGCCTGCGATCACGTCGCATAGTCCGTGGTGCAGGTCAATCTCGGCGACCGGGGTGCAACCTGAGTTCGGCTGTCCACATGACTGCCGCTGCCGGCGCGCGTCGCTTCCATCCATAGCAAAAACCTATTGTATGTATAGAAACTGACCTTGCGTCACATCTGCATTGCCGCTTCCCACACACGTGGAAGACGCTAACCTGCCTGCGGGAGAATTGGGAGGAACCATGTCGCGCGACGATCATCCATGGACGGCCTTTTACGGCCCGTCCGCCAGACGGGAAATCGACAACCTGTCCTATCGCAGCATCGGCGACATGGTCAGTTCGGTCGCCTCGGTCTATGGCAAGGCCCCGGCCTTCACCGCATGTCTGCCGAACGGGATGAATGGCACGCTCAGCTATGCGCAGGTCGACGAGATGTCGGACGCGCTTGCCGTGTATCTGCGCGAGATCGCGGGGCTTGAACAGGGCGACCGGGTGGCAGTGCAACTGCCAAACGGGCTGTCCTTTCCGATTGCCGCATTCGCGGTGCTGAAGGCGGGCTGCGTGTTGGTCAACGTCAACCCGCTTTACACCGCCGAAGAGATGGCCAAGCAGTTCGAGGATGCCGAGCCGCACGCGCTGATCATCGTCGACATGTTCGCCGACAAGCTGCCCCGGGCGACCCGCGGCCATCCGATCCCGAACATCATCGTGACCCGCGTGGCGGAGTTTCTTCCCGCGATGCCGCGCGGGATTGTCGGGCTCGTGCAGAAATACTGGGACCGGACGATCAAACCGATCGAGCTTGCCCATATCCGCCTGCCCGATGCCATCGCGGCGGGGCGGCACAAACAGCATACCGACAATATCGAGGTGGAACCCTACCATTCCGAAATGTCGCCCGACGACACGGCCGTCCTGCAATACACCGGCGGGACGACCGGCGTGTCGAAGGGCGCGATGCTGTCTCACCGTAACCTGATCATGAATATGGAGCAGACCTTCGAGCTGCTTCACGGGCATGTTGAGAAAGGCAAGGAAGTCGCTCTGACCGCGTTGCCGATGTATCATATCTTTGCGTTTACGGTGAACCTCCTGGGGTTCTACTGGCTGGGCGGCCGCAACATCCTGATCCCGAACCCGCGGCCCCTGTCGAACCTGAAACGCGCCTTCGAGAATTACAAGGTGACCTGGATCAGCGGGGTGAACACGCTGTTCAACGGTCTGACCAACGAGATCTGGTTCACCGACAGCCCGCCCAGGCATCTGAAATTCGCCTCCGCCGGGGGTATGGCCTTGCAGACCGCCGTGGCCGAGCGGTGGGAGGAGATCACCGGAAAACCCGTGATACAGGGCTACGGGCTGACCGAAACCTCGCCCGTTCTCACCTTCAACCCGCTTGGAAAGGCGCGGCCCAATTCCATCGGCGTACCGGTCCCCTCGACCGAGGTCATCTGTCTGGACGAGGAGGGAAACCCGGTGCCGCACGGCGAGGCCGGAGAGCTTGCCGCAAAGGGCCCGCAAGTGATGCGGGGCTATTGGAACAAGCCCGAGGAAACCGCGAAATCCATGCGCGACGGCTGGTTTCTGACCGGCGATATCGCGGTCATGGATGAGGATGGTTTTTTCCGGATCGTCGACCGCAAGAAAGACATGGTCGTCGTCTCTGGCTTCAATGTCTATCCCAACGAGATCGAGGATTGCCTAGCAGGCCATCCGGGCATTCTGGAGGCCGCCGTGATCGGTGTGCCCGACGACGCCTCCGGCGAGGCGGTCAAGGCTTTCATCGTCAAGCGCGACCAGAGCCTGACACCGGAGGCCGTCCGCGCCTACTGCAAGGAACACCTGACCCCCTACAAGGTGCCCAAGCAGGTGGAGTTCCGGGACGATCTGCCGAAATCGAATGTGGGCAAGATCCTGCGGAAGGATCTGCGCAGCGAGGATGCGGCGCAGGTGGCAGCGGAATAAGGGCAGGAAAAGATGGTTGGACCTCTCGAACAGGCGATCCTCGCGCTGATGATCTTCGTCATCATGCTTGGCATGGGCTCGTCTCTGACACCGCGCGATTTCATTCTGGCACTGAAACGGCCATACGGGCTGGCCATCGGTGTGATCTCCCAATACGGCTTCATGCCCTTCATCGGCTTCATGCTGGCAGTGACGCTGACCCTGCCCGAGGCCATCGCGGTCGGCGTCCTGATCATGGCCTGCATGCCGGGCGGCACGACATCCAATATCTTCACCTACTTTTCCAAGGGCAATCTGGCGCTGTCGGTTCTTATGACCGTGACATCGACCGTGTTCGGGGTAATCCTGATCCCGATCATCCTGATCCTCTACGCCACTGCGCTGGATCTGCAGATCCCGCGGGAAAACATCATCGTAACGCTGATACTGCTGTTGGTGCCCGTTGCGATCGGAATGGTCCTGCGAAAGATCAATGCGAATATCGGCGCAGTGACGGAGTTCATGGGCTCGCTGCTGGCGGTGATCTTCATCCTGTTCCTGCTGGTGAGCTGGGTGCCGCGCAACTGGCAGTTTCTGCTCGACACCACGCCCGGCACCTATGTCGCGGCCATCGGTCTGGGGGTCATCGGGATCACCATCGGCTATGTGTTCGCACGCATCCTCAGGCTGCATCCGCGCAATGCCCGCACCGTGGCGCTGGAAACCGGCATCCAGAACGGCCCGCTCGCCATCGCGATCATCGCGTTCACCTTTTCGGGGACCGAGGCGCAGAGCATCATGGCCGTGCCGGCGCTCTATTCCCTGTTCATCGTGATCGTCTCGACGCTGGTGACATTCATCTTCCGCAGGGCAAACACAGCTGCGGAGCAAAAGATGCCGGACGGGCTTCTCTAGGCCATCCGGCGGAGCGCAGGCGTCCTCAGAACGGGTGCGCCCGCCCGTCCCAGGTTTCGAAGACGCCCGTGCTGTCCGGCCCAAGCGCATCGAAACGCCCGATCAGGCCGCGCGCGGCGTCCTCGGGCGAGATATCGGCACCGGTCCCGCCCATATCCGTCCGGACCCAGCCCGGATGATAGATGCCGACGGCGATCCCTTCGGGCGCAAGGTCATGGGCCAGATTTCGCCCGATATTCAGCGCCGCCGCCTTGGAGGCCCGATAGGCGTAGGTGCCGCCGGTGTTTCTTGTGGAGCTGCCCATCTGCGATGAGATGATGGCGATCCTGCCCGCCTCGGCGCGCCGCAGATGGGGCAGAAAGGCCTGTATCGTGAGAAACACCCCGGTCACGTTGACCGCCAGCGTCTCGTCCCAAATCTCGGGCGCATAGCCGGTGTCGAGGTCTTCGCCCCGGTCCAGCAACACACCTGCGTTGCAGACCAGCAGATCCAGCGCGCCCCCGACACGTCCGGCCAGTTGGGTGATCGAGGCCGGATCGGCCATATCGGCCTGCTCCCACCGGAGATCGTCGAGCGGTTTCGCGCCGCGCGTCGTCGCGATCACCTGATCGCCGCGCAGGGCCATCTGGCGGGCAAGTGCGAGGCCCACGCCGCGATTGGCCCCTGTCACCAATATCCGCATGTCAGTTGGTTTTCGCCTTGGGCAATCCGGGCAACGGGGCGATGGGCACACCGTCGTCGATCAGTTCGCGGGCTTCCTGGGCCGTTGCCTCGCCATGGATCATCCGCTCCGGCGCGTCGCCCAGATAGATCGCCCGGGCCTCCTTGGCGAACTGCCCGCCCACATAGGTGGAATGCTTTTCCAGATGGGTCCGGATCATCTTGGCCGCAATCTCCATCGACGCCGGGGGCGCGATTGCGGGCGCAGGCGCTTCGGAGGGATCGGCGGGGCCGGGCTGCGGGGCCTCGACGCCGCCCTTTTTCGTCACCCGCGGCGCCATAACCGCCTTCACCACATCCTCGCCGCCGCAGACCGCGCAAGACACCAGCCCCCGGCCTGCAAGCGTGTCGAACGCCTCAGCGGACTGGAACCAGCTCTCGAACGCGTGCCCGTCAGCACATTTCAATGAATAGCGGATCATGACCGGGTCAACCTAAGCATATTGGGCGGACAATCAAGCATGTCGCATCTCAGCGAAGGCGCGACGGATCGAACTCGCGCAGGATCTGTTTCAGCTCAAGTTCCTTGACGCGGCTGGCGGCCTTCTTGGGCGTGAACCACTTGCGCCGCCGCAGATCCGCTTCGGGATAATCGGTATCGAGTTTCTTCACCTCGACCGGAAACACCGCCACGATACAGGGCAGATCGGGCTGATCCTCCATGCGCTTGGTGTAAGAATAGATGCCGATGCAGTGATCATGGACATTGCCCTTCACACCGCCCTCTTCCCAGGCTTCCTGCGCCGCTGCATCCGCCGGTGTCAGACCGTCCATCGGCCAGCCCTTGGGAATGATCCAGCGCTTGGTGTCCCGCGAGGTCAGAAGCAGCACCTCGACCCCGGATTTGCGTTGCCGATAGCACAGGGCCGCGAACTGGGTCCGGGTCTCGCGCTTGGGCACTCCCGCAATCCGCAGTGGCGCCTGATATGTTCTGGGACTACCCATATGGCGTTTTTTCATCCTATGCTGACCACAACATATGCTAATTTATGGAAGAATCCACCATAACCGGGGCGGGTAAAATGATTCTTGCGCCGCTATGTGTGGCGTGCTTGACCCATGATCCTCCCGGCTTAGGTCTTGCACGACGAAAGGACCCCTCCGATGCGCCGTGCCGTTATCCTGACCTGTCTGGCCTGTGTGACCGCCCTGCCTGCGCTGGCCGCGGAAACCTTCCGCTTCGACTCGATCGACGGCGGCAGCTACAGCACCGATGAATGGCGCGGGCAGCCGGTTCTGGTGGCAAACACCGCGTCGCTTTGCGCCTTCACCCCGCAATATGACGCGTTGCAAGCTCTCTATGACGAGTACCGCGACGAGGGGCTGGTCGTTCTCGCGGTCCCGTCCGACGATTTCGCGCAGGAGTTGAGCAGCGATGACGAGGTTCGCGACTTCTGCGCCATCAATTTCAATCTCGATCTGCCGATGACCGTGATCACACCGGTCACCGGCGCCTCGGCGCACCCTTTCTATGCCTGGCTGCGGGACGATCACAATGTGGTGCCGCGCTGGAATTTCAACAAGGTGCTGCTGGATGCCGACGGCGCGCTGGTGGCCAGCTACGGCAGCCTCGCCAACCCCATGGGCCCGCGGATCCGCGCCGATGTCGAGGCCCTGCTGGCCCGGTGACCCCGCCCCGCACCCTGCCCCTTTTTCTCGGCTCCGAAATCTACCGCGGGTCGAGCTATGGACGGTGGCATCCGTTGCGGGTGCCGCGCGTCTCCACGGTGATGGATCTGGCCCGGGCGATGGATTGGCTGCCGGAGGTGCAATACCGCACCTCGCCACGCGCCAAACCGAAAGCGCTTCGGATCTGGCACACGCCCGCCTATATCTCCGCCCTGGAGCAGGCGGAACGCGATCAGGCGGTCAGCGAGGCGGTGCGCGAACGCCATGGGCTGGGCACGGTGTCAAACCCGGTCTATCCGGAGATGTTTCGCCGCCCCTGCACCGCGGCGGGCGCCTCTCTGCTGGCCGGAGAATTGCTGGCCGGCGGCGGCGTGATCTATCATCCGGGCGGCGGCACCCATCACGGAATGCCCGACCGCGCGGGCGGGTTCTGCTACCTGAACGATCCGGTTCTGGCCATGCTGTCGCTGCGCCGCGCGGGCGCGCGCCGGATCGCCTATGTGGATATCGACGCCCATCATGCCGACGGGGTGGAGGCCGGGTTTGCGGGCGACCCCGACACGCTGCTGATCTCGGTCCACGAAGAGAAGCGCTGGCCCTTCACCGGCGCGCTGGAGGAGGATGGCGGCGGCAATTGCCTGAACCTGCCGGTTCCGCGCGATCTCAATGACAGCGAAATGGCCCATATCCGCGAAGCGCTGATCCTGCCCGCAGTCGCCGCTTTCGGGGCCGACGCGCTGGTTTTTCAATGCGGGGCCGATGCGGTTGCCGAAGACCCGCTTTCCCGCCTGGCGCTGTCAAACAACGCCCATTGGGACGTGCTACGCGGGCTGATAGCCCTGAATGTGCACCGGTTGCTGGTACTTGGCGGCGGAGGTTACAACCCCTGGTCCGTCGGGCGGCTTTGGACCGGCATCTGGGCTCTGCTCAACGGCCACGACATCCCCGAGCGGGTGACACTGGAGGCCGAGGAAGTCCTGCGCGCGCTTCGTTGGGAAAATGCCCGCGCCGGGAAATCCCCGCCGGAACACTGGTTCACCACCCTCCGCGACACGCCCAGACCCGGGCCGGTCCGCGCGCCTCTCCGCGACCGTGTCGCGCATCTGCGCACCCGCCCTGCAGCGCGCGGGTTTATTCCGAGGGAAAAACTCAGGATTGACATGTCTTAGTCTTTTGCTCAGGATTGAATCATGAGCAACCGGGAGACCCCCATGACCTATCATTCCTCCGTCGCGCCCGACCCGGCGACGCCGCGCCTCCCCGCGCCTGACATGCCCGTGCATGATGCGCGCGTGCTGACCGGGGCCGAGAACTCCACCGCGCTGATCGTGCTGGACGACAAGACTTACACGCTGCGCATCACGCGGGCGGGCAAGTTGATTCTGACCAAATAGTTTCGCGCGAACGAGGCCAGGCATGTCGAAATATCCCAGCCCCTGTATCGATGTCTGCAAGTTCCGCCGTGGCGGGCATTGCATCGGGTGTTCCATGACGGAAGCCCAGAAATCGATGTACAAGACCCTGAGCAAGGCCAGCCATCAGGAGGCCTTCATCAAGATGCTGATTGCGCAACAGGATGTGATGGGCAAGTTCTCCGCTTGGGAACCGGCCTATCTCCGCAAATGCAAGAAAAAGAAGGCGAAGGCGCCGCTTGGTCTTGGCAAACAGATCAAGGGCGCGGCCTGACACAAGAGCCCCGGACCATCCGGCCGGGGCTTTTGCTTGTCCGAAGGGGCGCCTTGCTCAGCGCAGATGGGCGCGCAGCATCCAGGCGAACTTCTCGTGGGCCTGCCCGCGGGAGATGCACAGATCCTCGGTCAGCGTGTCGCCATGCTCAGCGGCCAGCGCACCTGCTTCCGCAAGGGTCGCGGCGAGTGTTTCCTGGGCCTTTTGCAATGCGGACACCATGGTCGTGGCATCCGCGTGGCCATCATGTTCATCCACCTTCGAGCGATCCAGCATCGCGGAAAGCTGGCCCAGGGCATGCCCGTCCAATGCCTTGATCCTTTCCGCCAGATCGTCCTGGGCGACAAAATGGTCCTCATAGATCTCCTGAAACAGGGCGTGCAGCGGGCCGAACGCCATGCCGGTCACGTTCCAGTGGAAATTTTGCGCCAGCATCGTGGTCACCGCCGTCTCGGACAGGCCCTGGGTCAGCGCCTCGACAATGGCCTCTTGCGCGCTCGGGCTCATCTGGGCTGCTGGTTGCGTCATGTCTTACATCCTCTTCTTCAGGTCAGGGCGGGCTGGCTCTATGGCTGGCTGGCGATGCAGACCATTTTAGAGCCATTCTAAAAACTGTCGAGAGCGAAGATCGAAAAAACCGAGCTCATGCACAGTTTTTTTCGACCGACTGCCCCCGTATTTCCTTTGTTGCCGCCAGCCGCTGGATCAGGAAGGCGACCTGCCGCCGCGCATGTGGCGCTATGCGTCGTCCGATCAGGAAGGTCAGGCTGTCGAGATCGCCGGCGCGCGCGCGATTCAGCAATTGCAGCAGCCATGCCTCATCGAATGACACCTGCGCATCGCCCGGCGCATAAAGCCGAAGACCGCCCGGCAAAAGACCGGGCAGTGCACGAAACAGCGCCTGCGCATAGGCCAGGGCCGCCTGTTCGCCCGACAGGCTCAGCACCGCACATGCATGGAACAGATCGCTGCGCCGCATCACCCGGCATCGCGCCCCGGCGACACGAAGCCAGGCCAGTTCGCGTTTCGTATCCGGCTCCAGCGGCAGAGCAAGGGCGCGGCGCGGAAGGCCGGTTTCAGGGGTGGAGAGCGGTGTCAAACGGGCAAGCATGGGCAGAACTTTCCAATTCCGACTATTATTATCAGATAATCGGAGCCATGCAATATGCAAGCCGGTCGCAGGGGGCTCAAAGCGCGCGCGCATGCGTGGCGGGCGCGCGCCGGGCACGCAAAAAGCCCCGGCGGCAAACGGGGCTTTTGCATGTGCGCTGTTCTTCCGGTCTCAGCCGATCTTCGGCAGCAGACTATCTAGCGACGCCTTGGCATCGCCATAGAACATCCGGGTGTTTTCCTTGAAGAACAGAGGATTTTCGATACCGGAATAGCCGGTCCCCTGCCCCCGTTTGGAAACGAAGACCTGTTTGGCCTTCCAGCATTCCAGCACCGGCATGCCCGCGATGGGGCTGTTCGGGTCGTCCTGCGCCGCCGGGTTCACGATGTCGTTGGAGCCGATCACGATGGCCACATCGGTATTGGGGAAATCATCGTTGATCTCGTCCATCTCCAGCACAATGTCATAGGGCACCTTGGCCTCGGCCAGTAGCACGTTCATATGCCCCGGCAGACGGCCCGCGACCGGGTGAATCGCAAAGCGCACGGTCTTGCCCTGCGCGCGCAGCTTGCGGGTCAATTCACTGACCGCCTGTTGGGCCTGCGCCACGGCCATGCCGTATCCGGGGATGATGACGATGCTGTCGGCCTCGTTCAGGGCGCTGGCCACGCCGTCCGCATCGATAGCGATCTGTTCCCCCTCGATCTCCTGCGCCGGGCCACTAGTCCCGCCGAAACCGCCGAGGATGACGCTAACGAAGCTGCGGTTCATCGCCTTGCACATGATGTAGGACAGGATCGCACCGGAGGACCCGACCAGTGCGCCGACCACGATCAGCAGATCGTTGCCGAGGCTGAAGCCGATGGCCGCCGCCGCCCAGCCGGAATAGCTGTTGAGCATCGACACCACGACGGGCATGTCTGCGCCGCCGATCCCCATGATCAGGTGATAGCCGATGAACAGCCCCGCCAGCGCCAGCAACAACAGCGCCCAGGACCCGCCCGTGGACAGATAGACGACCAGCAACAGTACCGACAAACCCGCCGCCGCCGCGTTCAGCAGGTGACCGCCGGGCAGTTGCTTGGCCCCGGTATCGACCTGGAACGGCAGCAGGCTGGAGCCGCCCGCCAGCTTGGCATAGGCAATGACGGAGCCGGTGAAGGTCACCGCGCCGATCCAGATGCCAAGCACCAGTTCGACCCGCAGGATGCCGATCTCGACAGTGGATTTCTTGGCGATCAGCTGCGCGAAGGAGGACAGCCCCTCGTAGATCTCGCGCGGCAGGCCGATGGCGGTGACGCCATCCTCGCCCACGGCGCCCATCACAAGGCCCTCGGCTTCGTAGATATTGCCGATATAGTTGATCATGATGTCGGCGTTGAAGCCGACAAAGACCGCCGCCAGCCCGACAAGGCTGTGCATGATCGCGACCAGTTCCGGCATCTGGGTCATCTCGACCCGCGTGGCCAGTTGGTAGCCTACCGCCGCGCCAAGCGCGATCAGGACCAGAGAAATCACCCAAAGGCCGGAACCCGGGCCGACAAGCGTGGCGAAGACCGCGATGGCCATGCCCGCGATGCCGTACCAGACGGCGCGCTTGGCGCTTTCCTGGCCCGACAGACCGCCAAGCGACAGGATGAAGAGGATACCCGCGACGACATAGGCCGCGATCGTGAATGCGTTTTCCATTGCCCTGCCCCTTAGGATTTCTGGAACATGGCGAGCATGCGCCGTGTCACGAGGAAACCACCGAAGATATTGACGGAGGCCATGAAAATCCCGAGCGCGCCCAGGATCGTGATCAGCACCGAGGATGATCCGATCTGGATCAGCGCGCCCAGAATGATGATCGAGGAGATCGCGTTGGTCACCGCCATCAGCGGCGTGTGCAGCGAATGCGCGACGTTCCAGATCACCTGGAAGCCGATAAACACGCTGAGCACGAACACGATGAAATGCTGCATGAAGCTGGCCGGCATGCCTGGGATCAGGCCGACCCCGAGCACCAGCGCGGCACCCACGGCGAGCAGGGTCACCTGGCTTTTGGTCTGGCTCTTGAAGGCGGCCAGTTCCTGCGCGCGCTTCTCTTCCGGCGTGAGGTCCTTGGCGGCCTGCTTCCTGGGCGCGGCCGCGATCGCCGCGACCTTGGGCGGCGGCGGCGGGAAGGTGATCTCGCCGTCATGGACGGCGGTCGCGCCCCGGATCACGTCATCTTCCATGTCGTGCTTGACCTGCCCGTCTTTCTCCGGTGTCAGGTCGGTCATCATATGGCGGATATTGGTGGAATAGAGCGTCGAGCTCTGTGCCGCCATCCGGCTCGGGAAATCCGTGTAGCCGATGATGGTCACGCCATTATCGCTCACGATCTTCTCGTCTTTCTCCGTCAACTCGCAGTTTCCGCCCCGTTCGGCGGCAAGATCCACGATCACGGAGCCGGGTTTCATCATCTCGACCATATCCTTGGTCCAGAGCACCGGCGCATCGCGCCCCGGGATCAGTGCCGTGGTGATGACGATGTCCATCTCGGGCGCCAGTTCGCGGAACTTCTCCAGCTGCTTTTCGCGGAACTCAGGAGAGGACGGGGCCGCATAGCCGCCGGTGGACGAACTGTCCTGGCCGCTCTCCTCGAACTCCAGAAACACGAATTCCGCGCCCATGCTCTCGATCTGTTCGGCCACCTCTGGGCGCACGTCGAAGGCGTAGGTGATCGCGCCAAGCGAGGTCGCGGTGCCGATCGCGGCCAGCCCGGCCACGCCTGCGCCCACCACCAGCACCTTGGCCGGCGGCACCTTGCCCGCCGCCGTCACCTGCCCGGTGAAGAAACGGCCGAAATTGTTGCCCGCCTCAATCACCGCGCGGTAGCCCGCGATATTGGCCATGGAGCTCAGCGCATCCATCTTCTGCGCCCGGCTGATACGCGGCACCATATCCATCGCGATCACGCTCGCGCCCTTGGATCTGGCCAGTTCCATCAGCGCCTCGTTCTGTCCCGGATAGAAGAAGGAAATCAGCAACTGGCCGTGTTTCAGACGCTTGGCTTCCGTCTCGGTCGGCGGGCGCACCTTGGCGATGATATCGACCGCTTTCCAGAGACCCGCGGGTGTCTTGATGATCTCGACGCCCGCTTCCTCGTAAAGCGCGTCGGAAAACCCGGCCGCCAGCCCCGCGCCTGTTTCAATCGCGCAGTCATAGCCAAGTTTCTGCAGCTGCAATGCCGAGTCCGGCGTCATCGCGACCCGCGATTCCCCCTGACCAACCTCTTTCGGAGCGCCTATTTTCACTGTCATCCCTCATATCGCTGCAGGTTGCCGAACACCCGTTTAGCAACTTGCCAAATCTTTCACAACGGGCTGCACGCACGACAGAAAATTGCCCTCGGCATGTGATCCGCCGCCCTGCCCGCCGATCCAACGCATAAATGCGTCAGCCTTTTGGAATGTCCAGCGCCACCTCATGCCGCTGCGTAAGATAGCCTATCTCTTGTGCGTGGCGTCGGGACCGCTAGCATCGCGGAAACTCGGCGAAAGGTCTTGTCTATGGAACATGAAGGACGCCACGCCCTTGTCACCGGCGGCGGCACCGGCATCGGCCTCGACATCGCGCAGGCGCTTGCGGAGGCGGGCGCCAACGTCACGATCACCGGCCGCAACCTGAACCGGCTGGAAGATGCCGCCACGGCCCATCCGCGCCTCCACCCCCTGCAGATGGATGTGAGCGACGAGGCGTCGGTCAGGGATGGTATCGCAGCCGCCGCCCGAGCGCGCGGGCCCGTCGCCATCTGCGTGGCCAATGCCGGCATCGCCGAACCCTTGGCCTTCGCCGATATCGACATGAGCCACTGGCGCAGGATCATGGCGACCAATCTCGACGGGGTGTTCGTGACCGTGCAGGCCGCCATGGCCACGCTCGGGCCCGGAGACTGGGGCCGGATGATCGCGATCAGTTCCATCGCCGGGGTGCGCGGGCTGAAAGGCGCGCTGGCCTACACCGCCTCGAAACACGGCGTCATCGGGCTGATGCGTGGGCTGAGCGAGGAATACATGCGCGCCAATATCACCTTCAACGCGCTCTGCCCCGGCTATGTCGATACGCCCATCGTCGCCCGCAATGCCGAATACATCGCCGCGCGCCGGGGCATATCCGTCGACGAGGCGCGCGCCTACCTGGCCGGCGGCAACCGCCACAAGACGCTTCTGGATGTCGCTGAGATCACCGGCGCCGCGATGTGGCTGTGTTCCGACAGCGCGCGCAGCGTCAACGGCCAGATGATCCAGATCGCGGGTGGCCAGGTCTCCTGACCCCACGTTTCGTGCCCCGGGACGTGACGCTGTGCGGCTTTGCGGCCACCGTCCCCGCTGTCTCATTCCCCCCGGACGCGGATGCATCCCCGTCGCAGTTTCGGCGGATTTTCCAGCAGGAGACCGGCCCTTGCGGCCCGAGGGTGCGTTTCGGTATACCATTGTGCGCCACCAACCCACTAATTTCATTGGTATTTTTTGTTTACTTGGTGACAGTTTCTGCTACGTCGAATGTGAACCCCGCAGCGAAAGCGACCCCGTCCCATGCCGCCCATCGAAGACCACCCCCTGCGCTACACGCTTGCCAACGAGCTTCACGCCCGCCCCTTTCCGGCGCTGAACTGCCCCGGGCAGGCCGCGTTTCTGGCGATCAAGCAACCCAAGGACGCGGCCAAGCGGGATCGCGCGCTGGACCGCGCCCATCTGATCGAACTGCTGGACCGGTTCGGCGCACAGCACCCGCCCGAAAACGCCACGCATTTTTTCGGCGCGTTGGGCAAGTTTCATCTGAAATGGGAGCAGCACACCGAATTCGTGACCTATACCGCCTTTCTGGACGGGAATGGCGGGCGTGCCTTCGATCCCGCGATCTGGGAAATCTTTCCCGATGACTGGCTGGAAACCGCGCCCGGCGCGCGCATCACCTCGGCCCAGATCCGCATTGCCGATGCGCCGGAGGATGACGAGCAAATCGTGGCGCAGCTTCACGAATGGTTCGTCCCCGAAAGCCTTGCCGTCAGCCATGTTCTGGATGACGCCGCGATCATTGCGGGGGATTTCCGTATCGCCAGTTCCGGGCACATGCATTTCGTCATTTTCTGCCGGCCCGATATCGGCGACCGCCGGGTGGGCCGGATCCTTCAACGGGTCTGCGAGATCGAGACCTACAAGACCATGTCGATGCTGGGCCTGCCGCGTGCGCGCCAGATCAGCCGCCGCATGTCCGAACTGGACCAGGATCTGACCTCGCTGGTCAGCGACATGACCGGCGATCTCAGCCGGCCGGACGAAACGCTGAGCAGGCTACTGACCATCGCAGCCGAACTGGAAAACGAGATGGCGCAGTCAACCTTCCGTTTCGGCGCAACCGGGGCCTATGAAGCTCTGGTCAACCAGCGGATCGAGGTGTTGCGGGAGGAACGGTTCCGGGGCCGCCAGACCTTCGGAGAGTTCATGATGCGCCGGTTCGACCCGGCCATGCGCACGATCAAGGCAACGGAACGCCGTCTGCAATCGATGACCGACCGGGCGCTCCGGGCGGGGGATCTGCTGCGCACCCGGGTCGATGTGGACCGCTCGGCCCAGAACCAGGCACTTCTGGAAAGCATGGACAAACGCGCCGATCTGCAACTGCGATTGCAGAAGACAGTCGAGGGGCTCTCGGTTGTCGCGATCAGCTATTACGCGGTGAACCTCATGGTCTACCTCACCCAGCCGATCGCCGAAAACGCCGGGCTTTCGCAGACCCTGCTGACGGCGCTGGTGGCCCTGCCCGTGGTCATCGCTGTCTGGCTGGTGGTCCGCGCGATCAGACGCTCGATGGACTGACCGGTCAGCCGAGCGAAACCGTCAGCGGCACCAGATCCGTCAGCGACACGCCAAGCGCCTGCATCGCTTCGAGTGAAATGCGGCTGCCCGCCCCGGTTGCCCCCGCGATCGGGATCAGCCTCACCGCGACGGACGCGCCGCTTTCGGTGGTGATACGGCCCTGCCTTTCGGTACTGACCAGCGGCGTGCGGAGCCAGAGACCCGGCTCGCTCGGGTCGCCAAGACTGGCGATGGTCTCGCCGCCGGCATCCCGGACGGGCTGCGGGCCGTCATCGGGGGGCAGATCCTCCTCCGCGGACGGCCGTACCATCGGCCGGAGTGTCTCGCCATCCGGCGACCGCGCCGCCGAGGGGCCTGCATCCCCGCCCCGGAAGAGGTCGAGGCCCTGGGTGCATCCCGTCAGGGCAAACATCACGAGAACCGGTGCAATCCATTTTGTCATGCGCCCGAGCCTAGGCCCGATGGCCCCCGGCATCAACGGTTCGATCATGGCTTGCGGCGGTCTGTTGCCGGGATTACGCT
This sequence comes from Rhodophyticola porphyridii, assembly GCF_003688285.1. GTDB lineage: Bacteria > Pseudomonadota > Alphaproteobacteria > Rhodobacterales > Rhodobacteraceae > Rhodophyticola > Rhodophyticola porphyridii. The sequence goes on along the minus strand of NZ_RCNT01000006.1, from coordinate 84,236 downwards.
TTGCGCCATGAACACACACGCCCCCCTGATCGACCCGTTCGCCCGCGCCATCGACTACCTTCGCGTCTCGGTCACCGACCGTTGCGATTTTCGCTGCGTCTACTGCATGTCGGAAAACATGACGTTTCTTCCGAAGAAGGAACTCCTGACCCTGGAGGAGCTGGACAGGATGTGCTCCACCTTCATCCGGCTCGGCGTCAGGAAGCTTCGGATCACCGGTGGCGAACCGCTTGTCCGCCGCGATATAATGACATTCTTCCGCGCCATGACACGTCACCTGGATAGTGGCGCGTTGAGCGAGCTGACGCTCACCACCAATGGCAGCCAGCTTGGCCGCTTCGCAAGCGATCTTCATGCCGCCGGGATGCGGCGTATCAACGTCTCCCTCGACACGCTGGACGAGGCGAAGTTCGCCCAGATCACCCGTTGGGGCCGCCTGCCGCAGGTGCTGAACGGCATCGACGCGGCGCAAAAGGCCGGACTGCGCGTCAAGATCAATGCCGTTGCACTCAAGGGCTTCAACGAAGACGAGTTGTTCCGCTTGCAGGAGTGGTGCGCCGGCCGCGACATGGATCTCACCTTCATCGAGGTGATGCCGATGGGCGATCTCGGCAACGAAGACCGGCTGGATCAATACTGGTCGCTCAAGGATCTGCGCGCGCGTCTGGCGGAGCGCTTCACGCTGATCGACCTGGCCGAACGCACCGGCGGACCGGCCCGCTATGTGCAGTTGCAGGAAACAGGCCAGAAAATCGGCTTTATCACGCCGCTCACCCATAATTTCTGCGAAAGCTGCAACCGGGTGCGGCTGACCTGCACCGGTGAGCTTTACATGTGTCTGGGTCAGGAAGACATGGCCGATCTGCGCGCCCCGCTCCGGGCCTCAGCGGATGACGCCGCGCTTGAAGACGCCATTCGCGCCGCCATTGCCCGAAAACCGAAGGGCCATGATTTCGACTATTCCCGTCAGAAAGTCGACGGCCAGGTCAGCCGCCATATGAGTCATACCGGGGGATAGACGGCGCGGGCGCGCGGGCGCCGAAGTCTTTCCGCGCAGGTCCGGTTGGCGGACGAAGCTGCCGTTAGTCACAAACGCCGCTTCAAGGGCCGACGATCATTCGTTCGATCAGGGCTGGTACTGTCCGGTTCACTTTCTCGCCGCGGTTCGTGAAAGTAACCTGTCTGCCGACATAGGTCCAATAAAGCAGAATTGCACGCGAATGCGCCTCTGAACCAACGACGCCGTTCAAGAGCAAGAGTTTCCTGATGTGTTCTATGCGCTCCTGATCCACAATTCCGACAACTTGCGCGACCTTTTCGTCTTGAATTGCCCACGCGCGTATCGCGCGCTCGATACCTGACGTATCGGAGAACGCTCTGTTCAAAAGTGCCGATAGCTTGTCCACCGGGTCGTCGGAGTCGTTTGCCGCTATGACATCCGTGGTCATTCGCTCGCGCCAGTATTCAAGCAGTTCGGAATGGTATTGGTCGATGTCTTCGAAGTGCCAATAAAAGCTGCCCCGGGTCACACTAAGCCTTTCGGCAAGTGGTGCTGCCTTTAAGGCGACTGCGCCTGAAGTGGCCAGAGTCTTGAGACCAAGATCAAGCCAGTCGGTTTTCTTAAGCTGGGATTTCATATCTTTAACATACACTACTGTATTGACAGCCGCCAGATCCCCTATTAGACACCATACAGATGTGTATGGAGAATGACATGAACGACCTTCTACTCGTAGGAGCCGGCGTTGGAGGAGTATTGGTAGCAATCATTCACGGTTATCTTGGGCACAAGATCGTTCTTCCCCAACTTGCTGGGGGAACAGCGCAGATTCGACGTGTGAATGAGGCTGTCTTTCAGCTAAGCACGCTCTACTGGCTGGCAGGAGGGCTGGTCCTGATTGCAACGCCCTATTTCCTCGATGACGCCCTGAGACGTGTCTTTGTTTGCGGTGTCGTTTTCCTTTACGCGACCGGCGCAATCGGTAATTTCTGGGCGACACGCGGGCGACATCCCGGATGGGTCATCTTGTTAGTAGTTACCATCATGGCCTTGCTCGGAGCGTAACCCAAACATCGTCGCACACGCGTCAAGTATGGGCTCGGAGTGAACTTTCGCCAGCTGCCCTCACGCCGCGGGCAACCGCCGTTCGACGATCTCCGCCCACCATGAACAGCCCGCCGGGATCGCCTCATCATTGAAGTTGTATTTCGGGTGGTGCACATTTGCGGTGTCGCCGTTGCCGACAAGGATATAGGCGCCGGGACGGGCGTTGAGCATGAAGGCGAAATCCTCGCCGCCCATCACCAGAGGGGCGTCATCGCATCCGCCGGAGACCGATCTGGCGACTTCGGCGGCGAAGTCCGTCTGTTCCTCGGAATTCACCATCACCGGGTAGCCGCGCCGGTAGTCCACCTTGGCGACACCGCCCATCATCGCCGCAGTGCCTTCGGCGATCTCCGTCAGGCGTTTCTCGGCCATGTCCTGAATATCCGGGTCCATCGTGCGCACCGTACCCTTCAGATGCACGGTTTCTGGAATGACGTTGTGGGCGTTGGAACCGGTTGTGAAGGAGGTGACGCTGACCACGACCTGCTTCACAGGGTCCGCATTGCGGCTGGCGATCGACTGCAGTGCCAGAACCACATGGGCCCCCATGACGGTGGTGTCCACCGTATCCTGCGGCTTGGCCGCATGCCCGCCCCTGCCGGTCAGATAGATATCGAACTGATCCGCGGCCGCGAAGAACGCGCCCGGCCGGATCGAGAACGAGCCTACGGGCCGGCCGGGCCAGTTGTGCATCCCGTAGACCTCGTCGATCTTGAACCTGTCCATGATCCCGTCATCGACCATTTCCTTGCCGCCGCCGCCGCCCTCTTCGGCGGGCTGGAAGATCACCGCGACGGTCCCGTCGAAGTTCCGGGTTTCCGCAAGATACTTCGCAGCTCCCAGAAGCATCGCCGTGTGGCCGTCATGGCCGCAGGCATGCATCGCGCCCGGCGTTTTCGAGGCATAGGGCACGCCCGTTTCTTCGTGGATCGGCAACGCGTCCATATCGGCGCGCAATCCGATCGTCCGGCCGTTTGTGTCCGTCTTGCCCTTGATGATCCCGACGACACCGGTACGGCCAAGCCCCGTGACCACCTCGTCGCAGCCGAATTCCTTCAGCTTGTCGGCCACCAGCGCAGAGGTCCGGTGCGTCTCGAACAGGATCTCGGGGTTTTCATGCAGGTCGCGCCGCCATTCCGTGATCTCGGGCAGCAATTCGGCGAAGCGGTTCTTGACGGGCATCTTGTGGTCTCCTGTTGGGGTCAGGCGGCGGGCATCCGGCGCTCGACCAGTTCGGCAAAGAAGCTGCACCCATAGGGGATCGCTTCATCATTGAAATTATAGGCGGGGTGATGGCAATGGGCGGTGTCGCCGTTGCCGAGAAACAGATAGGCGCCGGGCCGTTTCTCCAGAAAATAGGAGAAATCTTCCGACGGCATGATCGGACGGGCGGTGTCGTCCACCTTCATGCCGACCGCCCGGGCGGCCTCGGCGGCGCGGGCCACCGATGTCGCGTCGTTCACGGTCACGGGATATCCGGGCGTCCATATGACTTCCGCCTGCGCGCCGAATGCGCGGGCGGTATCTTCGGCGACCTGACGCACGCGCGCCTCGGCAAGCCCCCGCATCCCGGGATCGAGACAGCGCACGGTGCCCTCCATCCGCGCGGTATCAGGGATCACGTTGGACGCGCTCGAATCGGTGCTGAACGTGCCAACGGTCAGTACCACGCGCGCCAGCGGGTCGATATTGCGGGACACGATCGTATGGAGCGTGACGACGATCTGCGCCGCGACGAGCGTGGTGTCGACCGCATTATGCGGCTCGGCGGCATGTCCGCCCTTGCCCGTCACGACGATCTCGAACTCGTCCGACGAGGCCTGCAGCGGGCCCGCGCAGGTGGCGATCTCACCCACCGGAATGCCGGGCGCGTTGTGAACGCCGTAGATCTCATCGATTTGCCAGCGGTCCATCAACCCGTCGTCGATCATCGCCTTGGCTCCGGCCCCGCCTTCCTCGGCGGGCTGGAAGATCAGGACCAGCGTCCCATCGAAATTGCGCGTCTCGGCCAGATACTTCGCGGCCCCCAGCAACATCGCGGTATGCCCGTCATGGCCGCAGGCATGCATCGCGCCGGGCGTTTTCGACGCATAGTCGAGCCCGGTCTGCTCATGGATCGGCAGCGCGTCCATGTCCGCCCTCAGCGCGATGGCGCGCCCCGACCCCTGAGCCTTGCCGCGGATCACGCCGACAACGCCGGTCCGCCCGATGCCCTCGATCACCTCGTCACAACCAAAAGCGCGCAGTTTCTCGGCAACCATCCCGGCGGTGCGGGGAAGATCGTACATGATCTCGGGGTGTTCATGCATGTCGTGCCGCCACGCGGTGATTTCGGGCAGCAATTCGGCGAAACGGTTCTTGATCGGCATCGTGACAGGCTCCTTGTCAGGCGGCGGGCATCCGACGCTCCACCAGCTCCGCGAAAAAACTGCACCCGTAAGGGATCGCGTCATCGTTGAAGTTGTATTCCGGATGGTGGACCCGTGCGGTCTCCCCATTGCCGACATTGATGAACGCCCCCGGCCGCGCCCGCAGCATATAGCTGAAATCCTCGGCCCCCATGCGCGGCGGCCGCCCGTAATGCACGCGGCCCTTCCCGGCGACGGCCTCGGCGATCTCGGCGGCGATGATTGCGTTTTCCTCGTGATTGACGGTCACCGGATAGCCCCGGTGATAGGTGATTTCGGCCTTGCATCCATACGCCGCCGCCGTCGATTGCAGGATCTCGATCACCCGCACCTCGGCCATGTCGCGGATATCCTCGTCCAGCGTGCGGACCGTGCCACGCAACAGGACGGAATTCGGAATGACATTATGCGCCTCGGAACTTGTCTTGATCGTGCAGACCGAAACGACGATCTGTTTCAGCGGGTCGACATTGCGGCTAGCCACGGTTTGCAGCGCCATGACCGAGGCACAGGCCGCGGGCGACGGGTCGATCGTGTTATGGGGCTGCGCCGCATGGCCGCCCCGGCCAACGATCCGCACTTCGAACTCGTCGGCGGCCGCCATGATCGGGCCCGGAGAGACGCCGAATTCCCCGACCGGCAGACCCGGCTCATTATGCATGCCGTAGACTTCCCTGATCCCGAACCGGTCCATCATTCCGTCATCGACCATCGCCTTGCCGCCCGCGCCGCCTTCCTCCGCCGGCTGGAAGATCACGCAAACCGTGCCGTCGAAATTCCGCGTTTCGGCCAGGTACTTGGCCGCCCCCAGCAACATCGCGGTATGCCCGTCATGGCCGCAGGCATGCATTTTCCCCTCCGTGGCGGAGGCATAATCCAGCCCCGTTTCCTCGGTCATCGGCAGGGCATCCATATCCGCGCGCAGGCCGACACAGGCCCCGACCGTGTCCGTCTTGCCGCGGATCACCCCCACGATACCCGACCGCCCGATGCCGGTGACAACCTCATCACACCCGAACGCCTTCAACTGCGCCTCCACCAGCGCGGTGGTCTTCGGCAGATCGTATTGCAGCTCCGGGTTGGCATGGATCTGGCGGCGCCAGGCGGTGATTTCCTGATGGAGCTCGGCCAGGCGGTTTTTCACGGGCATGGATGTCTTCTCCCTTTTATGGCGCCCACGGGTTGCGGGCATCTTGGTGGCTGCGCGCGGGGTCGGACGGATCCGCGCGGCAGCATCTTCTACACTGGTGGACCGGGCGACCTTGGCGCATCCAAGGGGCGGGTTCAAGCCATCCGGCGAATCAAGCCGGCACGATCCGTCTCCCGACCAACACCGATCACGGAAGCGGATCTGAGAGATTTCTCCTATCGAATCATGGTTAACGACAAGCTCTGCTCAACCGGTTGATAGACAAATCCTAATATCCGCCGGTTTCTTCGGGCTTCCATTAATAACTGTTAACAATTCATTAACATATCGGATCGTGCTGTTAACGATTTCGGACGGGCCTGCGTCACAGACAAATCAATGTCGGATGCGGGGCACGAAACCGGCCCGAAAAGGATGTCAGATCCGGGGCCGTCACAGTGGATTAAGGGGGACACCATGTTTCGGAACACACCAGACCATTCGGTCGCGGATCGCGGCCTTGCATCACCGGTCAGGCCATTTTTGCCGGTTGCCTGGCAAAGCGACGCCGCCCGCAGACCCGCGTGCTGATCCATGCATCTGGCATCCTCGCGCGTCGCGCGCAGCCGGCGGTCCCTCCGAAGGCACCGCGGCCTTGTGGCGCGGATCGGCGCCTGTCTCGCTGCCGGTCTTTCGCTGGTCCTCCTCGCGGGCTGTGCAACTGCACCCCAGAACATCGCTCCGGCAGAGGTCGCGGCCCCCACATCGAGCTGCGCCCAAATGGAAGCTCGGCACGCCCGGATCGCCGCCGAACTTGAGCCCCTGGTGGAACGCCAGCGACAGGCCCGAGCGGCGGATATCGCCTTCATGGCGCTGGTCGCCCCGATCCCGATCAGCGGCAGCATGCGCGTCGATGACGAGATTGCGACCGCCTTGGGGGAGGCCCGCGCCATCGAGGCCCGCCACGCCCGGATCTGCCGGTGATCGTCCGCGTTCTGCTGCTGGCCGCAACGCTGCTGACCGGCTGCGCGCAGCATATCCGGGAGGCCGAGCGCGTGCGGATCACCTATGACCCCGGCGGGCTGCTCAGCAGTCATCACGATCAGGCCGGGCGCTACCTTTTCGCCGGGCTGGCCGTCGAGGTCGAGGGGTATTGCGCCAGCGCCTGCCTGATCTATGCGGTTGCCGACAATGCCTGCCTGCATCGCGACGCGCGCTTCGGCTTTCACGCCGGCAGCAACGCCATCGGCACGGGCTACATGGCGCGTATCATGCCGCCGAACCTGCGCGCCTGGTATCTGTCCGGGCCGTCAAGCCGCGCCGCGATCACCACGCTTGGCACCGCGGATCTGCTGGCTCTGGATCCCGGCGCGTGGCGGCTCTGCGATGGATAGGCGCCCGCCCGGCAGCGGTTTCGTGCTCGCCGCGATCTGGGGGCTGACCTTCTGGGCTCTGGTTCTGCTGGCGGTCTGGATCTTCTAGGCTGCGTTATTCGGTCAGCACATCGAGCAGCATGTCCATGAAATCCTGCCCCTTGCGAAACTGCTCCAAGGTTATGAACTCATTCGGCTGATGGGCCTGTTCGATGTTACCCGGCCCGCAGACGACCGCCGAATAGCCGCTCGACTGGAACTGCCCGGCCTCGGTGCCGAAACTGACCACATGGGTAGCGTTGTCACCGGTCAGGCGACGCACCAGCGCCTCGGCGGCACCGTCGGTTTCAGGTTTCAGCCCGGGCACATCCCATAACGGCACGGCGGTGATGAAACATTCGGGCCGAACCTTGCGGATCTCCGCTTCCAGCGCGCGAACCTCGGCCAGATACCTGTCGGCCCAGTCCCCCGGCGTTTCGGTCGGGACACAGCGGAACGACAGCACGAAACGACAATCCTTTGCCGTTATGTTATGCGCCGTCCCGCCTTCGATCTTGCCCACATGCACGGACGTATAGGGCGGATCGAACGGGCTCCCGGGATCGGCATTGGCCTTGTTCTCCGCATTGATCCGGTTTGCCCAGTCGATCAGCTTGATGCCTTCCATGATCGCCGACACCCCCTGATCGGGCAGCGAGGAATGCACCTCGAAGCCGCGCACATGCATGTCGAACCCGATACCGCCCTTATGCCCGGTGACCGGGCGCATGCTGGTCGGCTCGCCGATAATCGCCAGTGCCGCTCTGGGCATATGCGGCTGCATCGCGGCGATCATCGGCGGCGCCCCGATACAGCCGATCTCCTCGTCCCGTGTCAGGCATATCTGCAAGGGTCGGCTCAGACCCCGCTCAAGGGCGGGCGCGACAAGGCTCAGCGCCAGCGCGTCGAACCCCTTCATGTCGCAGGTTCCGCGCCCGTAAAGCCGGCGGTCCTTCTCCACCACCTGGAACGGGTCCGTGTCCCAGCTCTGGCCATCCACCGGCACCACATCGGTGTGGCCCGACAGGATGACACCGCCCTCCGCCTCGGGGCCCAGATGGCAATAAAGGGAGGCTTTCGTGCCATCGGCGTTGTAATCCCGGTGGCATGAGACGCCCAGACCGTCCAGATAATCCTCCACCCAATCGACCAGATCGAGGTTGGAAACACGGCTGACCGTGGGGAAAGATACAAGTTTTTCAAGCAGCTCCCGAGCGGAAAGGGCTGTTGGCATCAGGCGCTCCTTGCGGTGGGACATGCCCGACCCTGTTCCTTCCCCGCCCCTTCGTCAAGCCTGCGCACCGGAGAGTGCCCAACACTTGGGCATCTGCACAGTCGTCACGCAACGGAGCCCGGATTGCCGCTTGCGGGCCGCGATTTTCATGTTACCGTCGCACTCACTACCTGCACCTGCCCATCAGAGGCGGGGCTTAACCAACTGGTGAGGAGCGTCACACGATGCCCGATGGGGGTCTGCCCTCTGTCCTTGATGTCAAGGACCTCAAAACTGTATTCCGCACCCGGCGCGGCGAAATCCATGCCGTGAACAACGTCAGCTTCCATCTGGAGGCCGGTGAGCTTCTGGGCGTGGTGGGCGAAAGCGGCTCCGGCAAATCGGTGACCATGATGTCGCTCATCGGCCTGCTGCCGATGCCGCCCGCGGAAGTCAGGAACGGCCGCGTGATGTTCGAGGGGCAGGATCTGCTTGCCTGCAACGAGGATCAGCTTCGCGCTGTCCGTGGCGCGCGAATCGGCTTTGTCTTTCAGGATCCGATGACTTCGCTGAACCCGGTCTTCAATGTCGGCTTTCAGATCATCGAACCGCTACGCAAGCATATGGGACTGAGCAAATCCAGGGCACGTGCGCGCGCCGTGGAGTTGCTGGAACTTGTGGGCATCCCCGATGCCGCGCGCCGGCTTGGCGATTATCCGCACCAGTTTTCCGGCGGCATGCGCCAGCGGGTGATGATCGCCATTGCGCTCGCCTGCGACCCCAAGGTGTTGATCGCCGACGAGCCGACGACGGCGCTCGACGTGACGATCCAGGCGCAGATCCTGGAACTGGTCAAGGAACTGCGCCAGAAGCTGGGGATGGCCATCGTCTGGATCACCCATGATCTGGGCGTGATCGCCGGTATCGCCGACCGCGTGATGGTCATGTATGGCGGCCAGGTGGTCGAACAGGGGCCGGTGCGCGAATTGTTCGCCAATCCCAAACATCCTTATACAAGAATGCTTCTGGAAACCGTGCCCTCGGTAACCGGCGAACGGGCCGAGCGGCTGCAGGTCATCGACGGCCAGCCGCCGATGCTCGCACAATCGCCGGACAGTTGCCCGTTCCGGGCGCGTTGTCCGCTGGCGTTCGAGCGTTGCGAACAGGAAAACCCCAAGCGGGTGCCGGTCGGACCCGGCCATGACGCCGCCTGTTTTTGGGATGTAGATGCGGGGGCTCCGCGCGATGTTTGATACCAGCGCCAACAAGAAGCTTGTCGAGGTCGACGGGCTGAAGATGTATTTCCCGATCTATACGGGCCTGCTGCGGCGCCATACCGGCAATGTGAAAGCAGTGGATGGGGTCAGCTTCGACATTCTCGAAGGCGAAACCCTGGGCCTCGTCGGCGAAAGCGGCTGTGGAAAATCCACATGCGGTCGCGCGATCCTGCGGCTTTACGAACCGACTGCCGGGTCGATCAAGATCGATGGCGAGGAAATCGCCAATGTGGGGTTCGACAAGCTGCGCAAGATGCGGCCCACCATGCAGATGGTGTTTCAGGACCCGCAGGCCAGCCTGAACCCGCGCATGACAGTAGCCGCGATCATCGGCGAGCCGCTGAGCGAGCATTCCGGCAAATCCAGATCCGACCAGCTTGACCGGATCTACGAGCTGATGGACGCGGTCGGCCTGAACCGGGATTTCGCCAACCGGTATCCACATGAGTTTTCCGGCGGGCAGCGCCAGCGCATCGGCATCGCCCGCGCCCTTGCGCTGAACCCGAAATTCATCGTCTGCGACGAACCGATCGCCGCGCTGGACGTGTCCATTCAGGCGCAGGTGGTCAATCTTCTGGAAGATCTTCAGAAGCAGTTTGGCCTGACATACCTGTTCATCTCCCACGATCTGTCGATGGTGCGCCACATCGCCGACCGGGTCGCGGTGATGTATCTGGGCAAGGTCGTCGAACTGGCCCCGCGGGAGGATCTCTATGCCGACCCGCTTCACCCGTATACGAAGGCATTGCTCTCTGCCGTGCCGGAGCCCGATCCGGTCGCCCATGACAATGCCAACCGCACCATTCTGCAAGGCGACGTGCCCAGCCCGTCGAACCCGCCCGAGGGCTGCAATTTCTGCACCAGATGCCCATCGGTCATGGATATCTGCCGAAAGATCGACCCCGAATTCCGGGAGGTGCGCCCCGGCCGTTTCGTCGCCTGCCACCTTCTGAACGACACCAAGATGCCCGCTGACCCAACAGCGGCGGTTGAGGCGTGACATGAGCAATCCAACAAGGAGAGAGACATGAACTCGAAGACACTTTTACTGGGGGCCGCTGCTGCGTTTATGCTAAGCCCTGTGGCCGCGATGGCCGAGCGCGGCTCGTCCGGCCATCTGAACATCATCTATTGGCAAGCGCCCTCCACGCTGAACCCGTATCTGTCGGGCGGCACCAAGGAAGTGGAAAGCGCGTCTCTGGTGTTGGAATCCTTCGCCCGTTTTGACGACACCGGCACCATGGTACCGTGGCTGGCGGCGGATATTCCGACCGTCGAGAACGGCGGCGTCAGCGAAGATCTGACGCAGATCACCTGGACCATCGCGGATGGCATCACCTGGTCAGATGGCACGCCGCTCACCGCAGCGGACGCCGTGTTCACCTGGGAATACTGCACCCATCCGGAAGGCGGATGCGCGCAGGCCTCCTATTTCGACGGTGTGGACAGCGTTGTGGCCGTTGACGACATGACGGTTCAGATCAACTTCAACGCACCCAAGCCTTTCCCCTACACCGCCTTCGTGGGTTCGGAATCGCCGATCATTCAGGCCGCGCAATTCGCCGAATGCCTCGGTGCCCGCGCTCCCGAATGCACCGACGCCAATTTCGGTCCGATCGGCACCGGCCCCTTCGTCGTCACCGATTTCCGGCCGAATGACGTGATCGAATTCGAAGCGAACCAGAACTTCCGCTACCCCGATCGCCCCTATTTCGCCACCGTGACCTTCAAGGGCGGCGGCGACGCGGCGGCGGCGGCGCGCTCGGTTCTGGAAACCGGCGAGTTCGACTACGCCTGGAACCTGCAGATCGACCCGACGATCCTCGCGCAGATGGAAGCGCAGGGGAACGGCACGGTCGTGACCGCCTTCGGGACATCGGTCGAGCGTCTGCACCTGAACCAGACCAACCCCGACCCGGCGCTTGGTGATCTGCGCTCCACGGTCGAGGGTGGCCCGCACCCGTTCCTGACGGATCCGATCATCGGCCAGGCAATGTCCATGGCCATCGACCGCGCCCTGCTGGTCGAAGTCGGCTACGGTGCCGGTGGTCAGCCGACCTGCAACGTCCTGCCCGCGCCGGAGCTTTACGCCTCGACCGCCAATGATGACTGCCTCGTGCAGGACATTGCCGGGGCCAACGCGCTTCTGGACGAGGCCGGCTATGTGGACACCGACGGTGACGGCATCCGCGAAGCCAACGGCATGCCGCTGAGCGTTCTCTACCAGACCTCCACCAACGCCGTCCGTCAGGACACGCAGGCGCTGGTGAAACAGTGGTGGAGCGAGATCGGCATCGACGCGGAACTCCGCAACATCGACGCCTCGGTCTTCTTCGGCGGTGACCCGGCGAGCCCGGACACCTTCCAGAAGTTCTATGCCGACGTGGAGATGTACACCAACAACTTCGCCGGCGTGGACCCGGAGGCCTATATGGCCAACTGGCGCTGCTCGGAAATCCCGGGCCCCGACACCCAGTGGCAGGGCTCCAACATCCAGCGCTTCTGCATGGAAGAGTACGACGCCCTCGTCGACGAGATGGCCACCACGGCCGATCTTCAGGAACGTGGCCGCCTTGCCCGTGAAATGAACGACATGATCATCCAGTCCTACTCGATCATTCCGCTCATTCACCGTGGTGGTGTTTCGGCCCATGCCAACAGCCTGGAAGGCATCCGCATGTCCGACTGGGACAGCGAACTCTGGAACATCATGGATTGGCGCCGCGCCGAATAATCCATGTGTCCTTGCCGCGTTCCCGGTCATCCGGGGGCGCGGCTCCCTTTTCCAGCATCACCCAATACCAAGAAAAACTGCTGAGCCGAGGCGCCGCCCATGCTGACCTACACAATCCGCCGATTGCTTCTGGCCATCCCGACGCTTCTGTTCATCAGTTTCATCATCTTCCTGATCGTGAAGCTGTCGCCCTCGGACCCCACCGCGGGCCTGCCGCTGACGATCCCGCCAGAGGTGCGGGAACAGATCCGCGAAAGCCTCGGCGTGAACCAACCGGTCTTCGTGCAGTATTTCCGATGGCTGCAACTCATGGTCTGGAACGAGCCGCTCCACCTGATCGAAGGCTGGACCGGCTGGAATGTGGCCCCCGAAAGCACCACCCGCATCATCAGCTATCAGACCCGCTCGCCGGTGATGGACCTGATCATGCAGCGCATGCCGCAGACGCTGTGGGTTGTGGGCATCTCCTATATCGTCGGCATCATCATCGCCCTGCCGATCGGCATCATCTCGGCCTATCGGCAGTATTCCTGGTTCGATCAACTCGGCACCTTCATCTCGATGCTCGGCTTCTCGGTTCCGACCTTCTTTACCGGCGTTCTGTTCATCGTGATCTTCGCGGTCAATCTGGGCTGGTTCCCAAGCGTCTATGACACCACCCATGTGGTCACGGATTGGGACAGTTTCATCGTCCAGCTCAAACAGATCATCATGCCGGTCATGGTTCTGGGCCTGTTCAACGCGAGCCAGATCAGCCGCTTCATGCGGGCCTCGATGCTCGATAACCTCAACCAGGATTACGTGCGCACGGCGCGCGCGAAGGGCCTGACCGAAAAGGTCGTTGTGCTCGTTCACGTGCTGCGCAACTCCTTGATCCCGGTGGTCACCGTCATCGCGCTCAACGTGCCCGCAGTCTTTGGTGGCGCGATCATTACCGAGCAGGTGTTCAAGGTGAACGGGATCGGCCAGCTTCTGATCATCGCGATCCAGTCGGGAGACGTGCCCACGGTTCAGACCGTGTCCTTCATCTTCGCCGTGTTGATCGTGCTCTTCAACCTGATCGCCGATGTCCTTTACGGCGTTCTTGACCCGAGGATCCGCTATGACTGACGGACCGAACCAGCCGCTCGCCACATCCGGCGCCACGCCTGCGGGCGCCGCACCGGTCATGGAGATGGAGGCCTATCGTCCGCCGCGCAACCAGTGGTGGGATGTCTGGGATCAGTTCAAGACGCATAAGGGCGCCCTGCTTGGCCTCGGCTTTTTCATCTTCGCGCTGCTCTTCGTCTATGTCGGCCCGCTGATCTGGACGATAGATCCCACCTTCATCGACATCCGCGCGCGCAATTCCGGGCCCAGCCTCGCCCATCCGATGGGCACCGATCAGTTGGGCCGCGATACGCTCGCCCGGATGATGGCGGGCGGGCAGACCTCCATCGCCGTGGGCCTGACCGCGATGCTGCTGAGCCTTGTCCTCGGCACGCTGATTGGCGTGGTGGCGGGCTATTTCCGCCGTCTCGACGGGCCGCTGATGCGCCTGACCGACCTTTTCCTCGCCATGCCGCTTCTGCCGCTCCTGCTGGTCATCATCATGCTGTTCCGCGACCAGCTTCGGGCGGCCTTTGGCCCCGAAGGCGGGATCTTCATCCTGATCGTCTTCGTGATCGGCATCACCTCGTGGATGCAGACAGCCCGCGTGGTGCGCGGCGACGTGCTGGCACTCAAGGAGCGGGAGTTCGTCCTGGCCGCAAAATCCATCGGCACACCGTCCCACCGGATGATCCTGCGCCATGTCCTGCCCAACGTGATGTCGCCGATCATGGTCTCCGCCACGCTTGGCATCGCAAACGCGATCATCACCGAAAGCGCGCTCAGCTTTCTGGGCCTCGGCTTCCCGTCGGACTTCCCCACCTGGGGCCGGCTCCTGTTCGACGCCACAGACTGGCTTCAGCAAAACCCCGAGCGGGTGATGTGGCCCGGCCTTGCGATCTCGCTCACGGTACTCAGCGTGAACTATATCGGCGACGGCCTGCGCGATGCGCTCGATCCGCGCATCCGCGGCCGCTGAGAGGCCCTGAACCCCGGCCCTGCTTCCGGATCGCACGGCATCCGAGCGCAGCCGTGCAAAAAAAACGGCGGAGCCATGTGCTCCGCCGTTTCCATTTGGTGTGATCGCCGGCCCTGACCGGCCGGGGCTTTATTCCGCCGGTTGGCCAGAAGGCTGCACCAGAACGCCCGCCTTTTCGCGGCGGCCATCGTTGAACATCGCCTTGATCAGCGAGATCACCATCAGCACCATCACGATGGTGAAGGGCAGCGCCCCGATGATCATCGCATCCTGAAGGCTGTCCAGCGGGTTCGCGCCGCCGGAATTGCCCGCGATAATCAGCGCGCCGATCACGCCGGTCATGATCAGACCCCAGATGATCCGATGCTTGATGCCGGTCTCCTGCTCGCCGCCGGACATGATCGTGTTCATCACCAGAATGCCCGAGTCCGCCGAGGTCACCAGAAAGGTCATGATCAGCACCACGCACATGATGGTGATACCGGTCAGGAACCCGCCGCTGATCATGTGCCCAAGGGTCACGAACAGCTTGTTGGTGTTGCTGGCCGCGATGATCGAGCCCTCGGCCACGCCGGACAGTTCCAGATCGATCGCCGTACCGCCCAGAATGGTCATCCACGCGAAACAGACCATCGCCGGCGCAATCACGCAGCCGAGGATGAAGCCGCGCACGGTCCGCCCGCGGGAGATACGCGCCAGAAACAGCCCCACGAAGGGCGAGAAGGCGATCCACCACGCCCAGTAGAACGTGGTCCAGCTGGATTGCCACCCGAAGAGACGGCCCTGGGTGCCCGCTTCATAGGCCCCCATCTGTGCCGCCGCGGGAACCGCCGCCGCCGCCTCAAGGCCCGGCAGGGAGGCGGTCAGCGCCGCAAGCTCGGCGGTCTGTTCCGGTGTCGGGGCGGCTTCCGCCTCCAGCGCCGCGATTGCGGCCTGGGCATCTGTCACCGCACTGCCGAGCCCACCCTGAAATCCGTCAAGCGAGCCCCAGGGATTGGTGGCACCGCCGAACAGCTCCCCCGCCACGGGCGCCGCGGCGGCGTCCAGATCCCCGGCAAACGCGGCCTCCGTCAGCGGCGAATACGCCTCGAAGCTCAACGCGAAGAAGCTCAGGACGTAGTCCGCCAACGCCGTCGCATAGGTCGTCATCGCGAACAGGAACGATCCGAAGATCACGAAGGTCATCAGCAGGATGATCGACAGGACGAGGTTCAGGTTCGACAGATATTTGATACCGCGCCCCACGCCCGAAACCGCCGACAGGATCGACAGAAGCATGATGATGCCAAGCGCGCTCAAGAGCCCCACTGTGGACGGTTTGGGGGCCGCATCTTCGCCCGCGGGGCCCATCAGCCAGTCCATGCCGGTCACAGCATAGACGCCATCGACGAACTGGCTGACGCCGAAGCCGATTGTCACGGACACGCCAAGGATGGTGGCCACGACGCCAAGGATATCAACCAGATGGCCGATCAGACCGTTGGCCGCCCGGCCCAGAAGCGGGGTCAGCGCGGTGCGGATCGTCAGAGGCATGTCACGGGTATAGGCGTAATAGGCCAGGCTCAGCCCGGTGACGACATAGATCGCCCATGCATGAAACCCGTAATGCAGGAAGGTGTAGCGAAAGGCGGAGGTCAGCGCCTCTTCACTGTTGGCCTCGACATTGCCGGCCAGGATTTCCGGGTTCGACCCCCAGAGGCCCAACGGTTCGGCCGTGGCGAACACCATCAGCCCCACACCCAGACCGGCCCCGAACATCATCGAGAACCAGGAGAAGTTGGAAAACTCGGGCACGGTATCCGGCCCGCCCAGTTTGCGTTTGCCCACCGGCAGCAGCGCCAGCGCGAACAGGAAGAACGCGAACACGCCGACCGAGATGATGTAGAAGCTGTTCCAGCCCTGAAGAAGCGCCCAGTTCCAGGCATCCAGACTGCCGTTTGCCGTCAGCGGAAAGATCAGTGCCCACAAGACCAGCCCGACCATCACGATCTTGGAGATCAGCGCGATGGGTAGCGAGTGGCCTTGGTAGAAGCCGTTATCCGCGGTACGGATTTCAAGCTCCGTGAATGGAGGTTTTGGTGCCATGACATCCCTGTCCTTTCTTGAAAGGGGGGACGTTTCCTGCCTCCTCCCTTTCGGGGTGGGCTTTGGCCGGCACGGCCATGCCCGTTATCGGAGGAAGATAACAGGCGCCCGGCACCCCGCCGCAGCCCGTTTGCGACAGGCCAAAGGCCAGAGTCGTCGGTTGGGCGGCGGAATCGGGGCGTATCGGCCACACCTAGGGCGTCAGTGCGATTCTCCCCAAATCAACCTGCGGTGGTCGAAATCGGCCTCAACCGTCGGTTTGACGATGCGAAAATAGGGCGACAGGTCGAAATCCCGGGGCGCGAAAAGCGAATGATGCCGGATATGCAGGATCTCCTTCTGCGCATAGTCGGACCCGCCCGGGCGCCGTTCGGGCAGGATCGGATAGCGCAGCTGCTGGTAGGCCTGTGCGATCAGCGACGAACAGATCGCCCGCGTCGGATCGCCCGCACCAAGGGCCAGCATGCGCCGACGCCATCTGACCGGCACCGGCGGTGTCGGAAAGAAGTACCGCGCCAGGTCGAAGATGTTCCGCATGTCGTATCGCAGGCCCAGATTGCCGATCATGAACTGCACGACCTGATCCCGCTCCGCCCCGGTCAGCCCTACCGCGCGACAGATGCGGGTGTTGTAGCTTTCGTATTTACTCAGCGGCGCCGCAACGCAGCCTTCCCCCAGGTTGACCTCCACCAGGCGCGGCCGCTCGCTCCCGTCCTCGGGCATCGGCAGCGCATCTCCCACATAAAGCGCGGCATGGGACCAGGTCGATTGGGTCAGATACTTGATGGCGTTCGAAATCCGCTCGCTGCCTTCGACCAGCACAACATCGCCCGGCTCCAGTGTGCGGCAGAGTGTGGGGAAATCGGACGGCGTGTAGGGCCGATAGCCCGAGCTTTGAGTGCGCAGCTTGCGTGCCAGACGCCGGCCAAGCCGATCCAGCAGGCTGTCTTTCGTTCTTGTCACCTGATCGCTCATCGGGGCTGGGCTTTCTGTTCGCTTCGCCATGATCATAGCGGCCAAAACACACCGCCTGTCTACGCCGCTCACCAGGACGTTAACCTGCGCGAGCGAGCTGAAACATATGCGGCCCCGCCTCCAAATGCAGCCCGGCCCGGTGCGCCCGGACACGCCAATTCTGGCAAAATGACATTCTTTGCGCATTTTGTCATGGAAACCCGGCCGAACCCGCGCTATCCTAACCGTAAGGCACCGGACAGGAGGTACTTGCATGGCGACCACGCTGACCATCAACGGCGACACGCATACCGTGGATCTGCCCGACGACGTCCCGCTTCTCTGGGCGCTGCGCGACGAGATCGGCCTGACCGGAACCAAATTCGGCTGCGGTGTCGCGGCCTGCGGCGCCTGCACCGTCCATATCGAGGGGGAGGCCGTCCGCTCCTGCCAGATCGCGCTGGCCGATGTCTGGGGGCCGGTCACCACGATCGAAGGGCTGGGCCAGCCCGGCAACCTCCATGCCGTGCAGGCGGCCTGGGTCGAACATCAGGTCGCCCAATGCGGCTATTGCCAGTCCGGCCAGATCATGCAGGCCGCCGATCTGCTCTCCCGCACGCCCGACCCCACGGATCAGGAGATCGACGACGCCATGGCCGGCAATCTCTGCCGCTGCGGCACCTATGACCGGATCCGCGCGGCGATCAGGACCGCCGCCGCCAATCTTCAGGGGGCCTGAACAGATGAGCCGTTTCGGAACAATCGCCCGCCGCACCTTTCTGCTGGGCACCGCCGCGATCGCGGGCGGGGTCGCCTTCGGCTATTACCAATATGCCCGGGCATTGCCCAACCCGCTTCCCCACGGCGAAGGCCAGAACCCGATCACGCCTTATGTGCTGATCGATCAGGACGGGGTGACCATCATCACGCCGCGCGCCGAGATGGGTCAGGGCGTCTATACAACCCTCGCCGCTCTGGTTGCCGAAGAGCTGGATGTGACCTGGGAGGATATTCGCGTGGCGCACGGCCCGCCCGATCAGGCCTATTACAATGGCGGTTTGATGTCCCATGGCCTGCCGATCAACGATTACGAGCGCTCCGGCTTTCAGGAGATGATGATCGAGGCGATGACAGTCGTGCCAAAAATGGCCGCGCTTCAGGTCACCGGCGGCTCCACCTCGATGCTGGATGCCTATGAGAAAATGCGCCTTGCCGGGGCCTCCGCCCGGGAAACGCTGAAACAGGCCGCCGCAGATCGCCTTGGTCTCAGCCGCGCCGATCTGCGCACCGAGGCCGGTGCCGTGATCCCGCCCGACGGCACCCCGATCCCCTATGCCGATCTGGCCGAGGCCGCCGCCCGGATCGACCCGGTCACCCGCGGCATCGAGCTTCGTTCGCAAGACAGTTGGCGATATCTCGGGCAGAGCATGCCGCGCACCGATGTGGTGGCCAAATCCACCGGCACCGCGACCTTCGGCGCCGATATCCGGCTACCGGGCATGAAACACGCCACGTTGCGGATGTCTCCCCGGCTTGGCGGGGAGATGCGGCACTTCGATGCCAGCGCCGCCGAAGCGATGCCCGGTGTCGAACGCATCATCGATCTGGGCACCGGGATCGCGGTCGTGGCCAGCAACACATGGCTTGCGATGCAGGCCGCCGAGGCCGTGGAGATAGAATGGGGCCCCGCGCCATACCCGGAAAGCAGCGCCGAGATGATGGAGATCATCCGCGCCGCGCTGGACAACAACCCCAACTCGACCCTCCGCAACGATGGCGACGCGGATGAGGCCCCGGACGCCGCCGATATCGTGCTGGAAGCGGAATACACCGTGCCATGGCTTGCCCATTCCACGATGGAGCCGATGAATGCGGTCGCCCTTTATACCGGCGACGCGCTGGAGCTTTGGTGCGGGACGCAGGCGCCGGTTCTGGCGGAACAGAAAGCCGCCGAGGCCGTGGGGCTCGACGCCGCGCAGGCCACCTGCCACGTCACATTCCTGGGTGGCGGGTTCGGACGGCGGGGAGAGACCGATTTCGCCGTTCTCGCCGCCCGCATCGCCGCCGAGATGCCCGGCACGCCGGTGAAAACCATCTGGTCGCGTGACGAGGACATGCGCCATGATTTCTACCGGCCCGCCGCCGCGGCCCGCATGCACGGGGTGATCCGGCAGGGGTTCGCTCACACGCTGGACGGGCGCGTCGCGGCCCCGTCGGTGACCCGGCAGTCGCTGAACCGCGTCGCGGGTTTCACGCCCCCCGGACCCGACAAGGGCCATGTGGAGGGCATGTTCAACCAGCCTTACGGCATCCCGAATTACCGCGTGCAGGGTCATCTGGCCGATCTGGCCGTACCCATCGGCTTCTGGCGATCCGTCGGCAATTCGTTCAACGGCTTCTTCATGGAAAGCTTCATCGACGAGATGGCCCATGCCGCAGGCCGCGACCCGCTGGCCTTTCGTCTCGACCTTGCCCGCGGCGAACACGCCCCGACAGCGGGCGTGCTGGAAGCGGTGGCCGATATGGCCAACTGGTCTGGCGAGACCCCGGCAGGGATCGGGCGCGGCGTGGCGATGACCTATTCCTTCCACACACCCGTCGCCATCGCGATGGAGGTCAGCGACCGGGACGGCGCCATTTCCATGGATCGCGCCTGGATCGCCTGCGATGTGGGCACGGCACTGGACCCGGGCATTATCGAACAGCAGATGATCTCGGGCCTCATCTACGGCCTGTCGGCGGCGGTAATGGGCGAGATCAGCTTTGCCGGCGGGGAGGTCGAGCAGTTCAACTTCCCCGATTACGACGCGCTGCGGATACATCAGGTGCCCCAGACAGAGGTCCGCATCCTAGAAACCCAACCCCATCTGGGTGGTGTTGGGGAGCCCTCCACCCCGCCTTCCATGGCCGCTCTGGCCAATGCCATCTATGATCTGACGGGCGAACGGATCCGCGACCTGCCGCTCAACCGGCGGTTCGATTTCATCCTCTGACCCCTGGGCCGCGCCGCCCGCCACGCAGCGACTATCGCGCTGAAGACGCATGACTTTCGCGGCGCATTCTCGCGGCGTGCCATGGCGGGCGGTGCTGTCTCAAATGCACCGCATCACCGCTCGAAATTTGCCACAAACCGCCGTCAGCTTGCCTGGAAAACACGTCCGACCAAGCCGAAGGCGCACAAGATGATCCCGAATGATCCAGCCCTGTTTCGCTTTCGCGGCCTTTTCGGCATTCCGGTTCAGGTTCACCTCAGCACGCTGTTTCTGGCCGCCATCCTGATCCATTACAACAGCACCGCGTGGGATGTGGTGGCCGAACTGATCGCCTTCACACTGCTGATGCTGGCCCTGTACCTGCACGGGCTGGGGCAGGCCGTAGTGGCGCGGCTGCACCGCATTCAGGTGCGCCAGGTCGCACTTTCGGCGGGCCTCAGCCTTTGCGATACGGACGCCGCCGACCCCGGTCACCGGATGACAATTCTGGCGATGGGGCCGTTGACCAACCTGACCTTCTGGGCGCTGGCGTCACTCGCGCTTCCGCTGCTGCGGGGGGAGGCTCTGATCTGGACGGTGGAGGTGTTTGCGACGCTCAATCTCTGCCTCGCCATTCTCAGCCTCGTTCCGATGCGTCCGCTTCCCGGCGGCGCGCTGATACATCTGGCGCTGAGCCGCGTGATGCCACAGATCGCGGCGGATAGGATCGCAGGCGCAATCGGGCTGGTCTGCGGCGCCATTTGGCTGCCCGCGATGCTGCTCGGCTATATCTTTCTGGGCCTCACATTGCTGATCGTCCCGGGGTTTTCCGGACATTGGCGGATGCTGCATCTGCGTCGCGCGCTCGGCCTGCGCGAGGGCTGAGATACCCGCCAACAGGTTCCCAAAAGGCCGCCTTCCGGATTTTCTGTACCCTACTCCTCGTCGAACAGGCTGCCCTGCCCGGCTTTCGGCGCGGTTCCGGCGCTTCGTTTCGAGGCCGGTTTCCGGGCCCCGCCGCCACCAGGCCGCACATCGAGCCGCCCATCGGCAAACTCGATTTCCAGATGCGCGGCCCTCGCCGCGGCGGATCGGCTGGTCACGAGGTTTTTGCCGTCTCGCACAACCGCGTATCCCCGGCGCAGCGTTTCAGTATAGCCAAGGGTCTGGTGCAACCGTTCCAGCGCCTCCAACCGCTCACGCCGGGACCGGACCGAACTTTCCGAGACACGCGCAAATCGTTGCGCCATCTCGCTGAATCGATCTGTGGCCAACTGCACCCGCTCAGCCAGACGCGCAGGCTGCAAGCGGCGCAGAAGTCCGGAAAACTCCGAGCGCCGGGTTCGCAGCCCCGCCGCCAGCCGGCCGGGAGCCAGCCCCGCGCCCACGCGACCGGCCTCCATCCGCTTGACATTGAGCGCCTTTTCCAGTGCTGGGGCCAATCGCCCGCCCAGTCGATCCGCCGCAAGCCGCCGTGTCTGCGTTGCGTTTCGCAGCGCCGGGCCCAGTCGCACCACCGCCCGGTCCAGCCGTTGCCGCGGCGTCTCCAACAGGGCCTCGACTCGTGGCAAACCGCGTCCCAGATCGCCGAGCCGTTGCTTTCGCGTGGCAATCGCCTGCGTCACGCCCCGCGATAAGCGGCCCCCCTGCCCCTCCACCCAGCTCAGCAGTTCCAGCCGGACCGGAACCGCCATCTCCGCCGCCGCGGTAGGTGTGGGCGCGCGCTTGTCGGCGGCAAAATCGATCAGCGTGGTGTCGGTCTCGTGCCCGACGGCCGAAATCAGGGGTATCATGCTTTCGGCGGCCGCGCGCACGACCGATTCCTCGTTGAACCCCCACAGATCTTCAAGGCTGCCTCCGCCACGGGCGACAATGATCAGGTCCGGGCGCGGCACCGCACCTTCGGGTGTCAGCCGATTGAACCCTTCGATCGCATTGGAAACTTCGGGGGCGCATTTCTCGCCCTGCACGGCGACGGGCCAGATCAGGACCTTGCGGGGGAACCGATCCCGCAGCCGGTGCAGAATATCTCGGATCACCGCCCCCGAGGGCGAGGTGACGACGCCGATCACATCCGGCAGATAGGGCAGCGGCTGTTTCCGCGCAGCGTCGAACAGCCCCTCCGCGGCCAGCGCCGCGCGGCGTTTCTCCAGCATCGCCATCAGCGCACCGACGCCGGCCGGCCGGATATCCTCGATCACAAGCTGGTACTTCGACTGTCCGGGAAAGGTGGTGATCCGCCCGGTCGCGATGACCTCCATCCCCTCTTCGGGCTGATGCGCCAACCGGGCCGACACGCCTTTCCAGATCACACCGGCCAGAACGCTGCGATCATCCTTCAGATCCAGATAGATATGCCCCGACCGGGGGCGTGACAGCCGCCCCACCTCGCCGCGCACGCGAACATGGGAAAACGCGCCCTCGACGGTGCGTTTGACCGCACCCGAAATCTCCGAAACGGTGAATTCCGGCGCATTGCCCGTGGTGTCGTCATCATCGATCAGGTCGTTCATCTGCCCGCCTTGCCCTTGGGGTTGCGCAAGCTTAGAACGCCTGTGATCCAAGGCCAAGGAGGCAGGCCCATGAACATTCTGATCCTCGGCGGCGGCGGGCGCGAACACGCCCTGGCCTGGGCGGTTCTGCAGAACCCGAAATGTGACAAGCTGATCGTGGCCCCGGGCAATGCAGGGATCGCCCTGATCGCGCAATGCGCCGATCTGGATATAGAAAACCCGGCCGCCGTGACCGATTTCGCCTGTGACGAGGCAATTGATTTCGTCATCGTCGGGCCCGAGGGGCCGCTGGCGGCCGGCGTAGCGGATGCACTGGCCGATGCCGGCATTCTGACCTTCGGACCTTCGCAGGCGGCAGCCCGGCTGGAGGCCTCCAAGACCTTCACCAAGGAGATCTGCGATGTCGCCGGCGCCCCCACCGCCTCCTGGGCGCGCTTCGACACCGCGGCTGCCGCCAAGGCGCATATCGAGGCGCAGGGAGCCCCGATCGTCATCAAAGCCGACGGCCTGGCCGCGGGCAAGGGCGTGATCGTCGCAATGGACGAGGCGACCGCGCTGACTGCGGTCGACGACATGTTCGGCGGGGCCTTCGGCGGCGCCGGCGCGGAGGTGGTGATCGAAGAGTTCATGGACGGGGAGGAAGCCTCGTTCTTCGTGCTCTCCGACGGGAAGACCGCCCTGCCCATCGGCACGGCGCAGGACCACAAGCGCGCCTTCGACGGAGACGCGGGCCCGAACACCGGCGGGATGGGGGCCTATTCGCCCGCGCCGGTGCTGAGCGAGGAGGTGGCGTCACGGGCAATGGCCCAGATTATCCAGCCCACCATCGACGAGATGGCCAGACGGGGAACGCCCTATCGCGGGGTGCTCTATGCCGGGCTGATGATCAAGGATGGCGTATCCCGGCTGGTGGAGTACAACGTGCGCTTCGGGGATCCGGAATGTCAGGTGCTGATGATGCGCCTTGGCGCGCAGGCGCTGGACCTGATGCTGGCCTGCGCCGAGGATCGGCTGGCCGAGATGCGGGTGAACTGGGCCGACGACCATGCGATGACGGTTGTCATGGCGGCCAGGGGCTATCCCGGACCTTACAAAAAGGGAAGCGTGATCAAGGGGCTGGACGACCTCCCCGAAGACAGTTTCCAGATGGTCTTTCACGCCGGCACGACCCGGGCGGAAGGCTGCTTTCAGGCGGCGGGGGGCCGTGTGCTGAACGTGACCGCCCGGGGCGCCACGCTGCAAGAGGCGCGCGACAAGGCCTATGGGATGATTGACCGGATCGACTGGCCGGAAGGGTTCGCGCGCTCCGATATCGGCTGGCGCGCGCTAGGATAGCCAGGCCTTGTAGTCCGACACCAGCAGGTGGGTCGGGGCGGTATCCTCTTCGATCTCGGCGAAACGTCCGACCGGCTCCCGGAACCAGTTGTCGGCGTCGTCGTTGTTCACGGTGGAGACCTCGCCGATCAGCACATCGCCCCCCTCGCCCCAGAACGCGTGCCAGTCGCCGGGCATCAGCGTCACGCTCTGGCCGGGCTCGAACAGCAGGATCTCCCCGGGCCTGAACGGTCTTTCGATACCGTCACAGAGCACGGTGCCGCCCGCACTTTCATCGAAGGAGCCGTCCGCGGCGGAGCCGTAAAGCTCGATTGCCAAGGGCGCGCCGCCGCGGTTGATGATGTCTTCGGCCTTCAGATAGTGGCGGTGCATCGGGCTGATCTGGTCTTTCCTCGAAATCAGGAGCTTTTCCGCGTAGCACATGCCGCCGCCCGCCTGCAGATCGGCAAGCCGGCCATTGCGCAGCGTGAAGAGAAACAGTCCCAGCTCGTCAAACCGGCCTTGCCCATAATCGGTGATATCCCAGCCCATGCGCCCCGATATAATACCGCCGATGCGTGTGCGGTTGGCCTGCATCTCCTCGGGCGTCCAAAAGGCGAAGGGCGGCAGGACGAATCCAAACGACCGGATGAACGCATCCGCCTCCGCCATGATCTCGTTGATCTCGGAACGCTTCATCTTGCCTTTTTCCTCCGATGCCAGTGGCGGTTTCAAAATTCGACGCCTTTTTGCGCCACCACACCGTCCTTGAACGGGTGTTTGACAAGCGTCATCTCCGTCACAAGATCGGCGGCCTCGATCAGTTCGGGCTTGGCGTTGCGACCGGTCAGGACCACATGGGTCATCTGCGGTTTCCGGGTCAGCAAAAAGTCGACCACCTCGTCAATGTCCAGGTAGTCATAGCGCAGCGCGATGTTGATCTCGTCGAGCAGGACGAACCGGATTTCGGGATCGAGGATCAGTTCCTTTGCCCGCGCCCATCCTGCCTGCGCCGCGGCCACGTCGCGATCCCGGTCCTGGGTCTCCCAGGTAAATCCTTCGCCCGACACGACAAAGGTGCATTCCTCGGCAAAGCGCGTCCGCAACAGCTCCTTTTCGCCGGTGATCCAGGTTCCCTTGATGAACTGAACCACCGCGCAGGGTATACCATGCCCAATACAGCGCATGATCATGCCGAAGCCGGAGGAGGACTTGCCCTTGCCCGCGCCCGTATGAACGATGATCAGACCCTTCTGCTCCGTCTTGGTCGCCATCAGCTTGTCGCGGGCAGCCTTGATCTTGCGCATCTTTTCGTTGTGGCGGGCGGTGAGGTCGTCCATCGGGCGTCTCCTGAATGTCAGAACGCCTAGATCGCCCAGCCAGACCCGGTTGGCAAGGACGGCATGTCCATGGCTGGCGCGTGGCCGATGCCGCAAGACGGCGCGGGCAATCCGATCGGCGGCCCGCCGTCTCTTGACGCGCCGCGAGGCACGGCTCGGTTTCGCTCAGGAGGCGTTGTCGAGGACGCCGCGAGCGATCTGATCGGCCTCGATGCTCTCGAACAGGGCCTTGAAGTTGCCCTCGCCGAAACCGTCATCTCCCTTGCGCTCGATGAACTCGAAGAAGATCGGCCCAATCACGGTTTTCGAGAATATCTGCAACAAGATCCGCGTCTCGCCGCCGTCGACCACGCCTTCGCCATCGATCAGGATGCCGTGTTTCTTCATCCGGTCCAGCGGCTCCTCATGGCCGACGACCCGCTCCTTGCTCAACTCGTAATACGCCGGCGGCGGCGCGGGCATGAACTTGATCCCGTTTTCGGCGATCCGGTCGGTTGCGCTGTAGATATCGCGCGCGCCGACGGCGATGTGCTGGATGCCTTCGCCATTATATCGCTTGAGATACTCGACGATCTGACCCTTTTCCCCCCGATCCTCGTTGATCGGAATGCGGATGCGGCCGCAGGGCGAGGTCAGCGCCCGGCTGAGCAGCCCGGTAAACTTGCCTTCGATATCGAAGAAGCGGATCTCCCTGAAATTGAAGATGCGGCCATAGAAATCGAACCAGACATCCATGTTGCCCTTGTGGACGTTATGGGTGAGGTGATCGAGATAGTAGAAGCCCACGCCCTCGGGATGCGCATCATGGACCCAGTTGAACTCCGTGTTGTAGGGGCTGGTGTCGTAATACTGGTCCACCAGATAGATCAGGCTGCCGCCGATCCCGATGATCGCGGGTACATCCATGGTCTTGTCGGGCCCGGTATACTCCTCGGCACCCTTGGACAGCGCGTGTTTCAGCGCGTGATCCGCATCCACCACCCGCCACGCCATGGAGGGGGCGCAGGGCCCATGCGTGTCGACGAAGCGGCTGGCGAAACTGTCAGGCTCGGCATTCAGCACATAAGTGATATCGCCCTGCTGCCAAAGCTCGACAGCCTTGGTCTTGTGCGTCGCGGTGTGGATATAGCCCATCTTGGCGAAGAGGGTGCGCAACACGTCCGGATCGGGATGGGCAAACTCGACGAACTCGAACCCGTCGGTGCCGGCTGGGTTCTCCGCGGTGATGGTTGCACGGGGGGCGTCATGGGGGAACGGACCCATCTGGTTTCCTCCTCGGTTGGTGAGACTCTGTTCGCTGCACCGATAATAGACCGGAGAATCTGCAAAATCTGCGCGTTTTTCTAGACATAGACATATATATTTGCGAGATTCTCGCAAGTAATAGCGTAAAAGTGCGGAAACAACGCATGCTGGACCAGACAGACCGGCGGCTGCTGAAGGCGCTTCAGCAAAACGCCACCCTCACCGCGCAGGAACTGGGCGAGGTTCTGAACCTGTCTGCAAGCCAGGCCGGGCGGCGACGTCAGCGGCTGGAGGCGGCCGGGTTCATCACCGGGGCCCGCGCCATCATCGATGCAGACCGCGTGGGTCTGGGCGTGCAGGCCTTCGTTCAGGTCCAGATGGCGGCCCACAGCCGGGACAATGACGACAGCTTCGCCCGGCTCGTCCGCGCACAGGATGCGATCACCGCCGCCTTCACCCTGACCGGAGAGGCCGATTACCTGCTCCGGATCTGGTGTGCGGATCTGCAAGCCTTGCACCAGATCATTCACGGGATACTCTTGCCGCACCCCTCTGTCGCTCGCGTGCAATCCCAGATCGTCATGGACCAGATGAAACCCGATGCCCCGCTGCCTCTGTAGAGGCCGCCATCCAAAGGACGCCCTCTCATGGACGATTTCCTGCTACAGGCCACTATCTATCTCGGCGCGATGGTCGTCGCGGTTCCGCTTTCTGTGCGGTTCGGAATGGGGTCGGTGCTGGGATATCTTCTGGCCGGTATCATCATCGGTCCGGTTCTGGGGCTCGTCGGCGCCGAAACGGAAGACCTGCAGCATTTCGCGGAGTTCGGCGTGGTTCTGATGCTGTTTCTGATCGGGCTGGAGCTGGACCCCCGCGGGCTGTGGGAGATGCGCAAGAAGCTGATCGGCCTTGGCGGCGCACAGGTCGTGCTGAGCACCACGGCCCTTGCGGCCGGGGCGTCGCTTCTTGGCTTCGGCTGGCAGACATCGCTGGCGATCGGCATGATCCTGGCCCTGTCCTCGACCGCGATCGTGCTGCAAACGCTCAACGAAAAGGGGCTGATGCAAACGGGCGGCGGGCGCTCGGCATTCTCGGTCCTGCTGACGCAGGATATCGCGGTGATCCCGATGCTGGCGCTTTTACCACTTCTTGCTGTTCAGGGCCTGGTCAGCTTCGACGAGGATGGCTCAATCCAGCGCGGGGGGGAGGACGAGGCTCTTCACACCATGTCGCTGGTCGAAGGTCTGCCGGCCTGGGGGGTGACGCTCGTCACGCTTGGCGCGGTCGCCGCCGTCATCCTGGCCGGGTACTACCTGTCACAGCCGCTGTTCCGCTTCATCCACATGGCCCGCCTGCGGGAAATGTATACGGCAGTGGCCCTCGTCATCGTGGTGGGCATCGCCTTCCTGATGATACTCGTCGGCCTGTCACCCGCGCTTGGCGCCTTCGTTGCCGGCGTCGTTCTGGCCAACTCGGAATTCCGGCACGAGCTTGAGGCCGATATCGAGCCCTTCAAGGGCCTGCTTCTGGGGCTTTTCTTCATCACCGTCGGTGCAGGCATCAATTTCAGCGTGCTTTGGGCCAATCTCTTCGCGGTGGTCGGCCTGACGCTGGCGATCATGGTGATCAAGGGCCTGCTTCTCTACGGCATCGGGCTGGCCTTCAGGCTCAGGGGGCGCAACCTCTGGCTTTTCACCCTTGGCCTTGCGCAGGCGGGCGAGTTCGGCTTCGTGCTGATCTCCTTCTCGCTTCAGCAATCGGTTCTGCCAGTCCAGATTGGCGAGATGCTGCTGTTGGTCGTCGCGCTTTCGATGCTGCTGACGCCGCTTTTCTTCATCCTCTACGAGGTTCTGAGCCACCGTATGGGCGATGGCGGCGACGACGCCCCCGAGCCGGACAAGATCGACGCGCAGGCCCCAATCATCATCGCGGGCATCGGCCGATTCGGGCAGGTCGTGAACCGGATGGTGCAAGCCTCGGGGTTCAAGACCGTGGTGCTGGACAATGATCTGGCGATGATCCGGCTGATGCGGCAGTTCGGGTTTCGCGGCTTTTTCGGCGATCCGACGCGTCCGGAACTGCTCCATGCAGCGGGTCTGGACGAGGCCAAGGTGCTGGTCGTGGCGGTGGATGACAAACAGGCTGCCGTCCGTCTGGTTGCCTATGCGCGCCGCCTGCGGCCCGATATCGCGATCACCGCGAGGGCCCATGACCGGCTCCATGTCTACGAGCTTTACAACGCGGGCGCCGACCATATCGTGCGCGAGATGTTCGACAGTTCGCTGCGCGCCGGGCGTTACGTGCTGGAGGATATGGGGCTGACCGATTACGAAGCCCACGAGCTTGAAACCGCCTTTTACCGCCACGACCGGCAGAACCTGCGCGCGCTGGCCGATGTCTGGCGCCCCGGCGTGCCGGTGGCGCAGAACGCCGCCTATATGGAGCGTGCGCGCGAGTTGAACAACAATCTGGAAGCTGCCCTGGTCAGCCAGTTGGACGAGGGCGGACCGGGCGAGCCGCCCCAGACCGGCGCGCGCCACACCCGCAGCGATGCCGGAGCGCTGAAGGGCGTCATGGCGCGCAGCACCGGATCGACCCCGGCCACCGGCGAGAGCTAGGGTTGGCCGGCGGCCACACCCGCCTCGGCAAAGCTGGCCATGCCCGAATGGCAGACAAGCGCACCTTTCAGGATCTGGATCGCCAGCGCGGCCCCGGTCCCCTCGCCCAGGCGCATGTCAAGCGACAGGATCGGCGTCTTGCCAAGCGCGGCCAGCATCGGGGCATGGGCATGCTCGGCCGATAAATGGCCCGCCACCGCATGATCCAGCGCTCCCGGCACCGCCCGGTCCAGGGTGGCGGCGGCGGCCGTGCAGATGAACCCGTCCAGAACGACGGGAATGCGCAATACCCGCGCGTGCGCGATGGCCCCCGCCATCGCCGCCAGTTCACGCCCGCCCAGACAGCGAAGCGCCTCCAGCGGGTCGCTCGCAGCTGTCGGATTTGCCACAAGAGCCTCCGCCACGACCGTGGTTTTCAGGGCCAGCCCCGCATCGTCAACGCCGGTGCCCCGCCCCGTCCAGTCCCCTGCCGTGCCGCCGAAAAGCGCATGTGCGATGGCCGCGGCCGATGTGGTGTTGCCGATCCCCATTTCGCCTGTGATCAGCAGATCCGCGCCGGGATCGACCGCCTCCCAGCCGATCGCGATGGCCTCCATCAGGTCGGCTTCACTCATGGCGGGGCCTTGGGTGAAATCGGCGGTGGGCCGGTCAAGATCGATGGCATGCACGCTGAGATCGGCGCCCGCGGCCTTGCAAAGCTGGTTGATCGCGGCGCCACCGGCCTCGAAATTGGCCACCATCTGGACGGTCACCTCGGCGGGAAAGGCGCTGACACCGCGCGCCACCACTCCGTGATTGCCCGCAAAGACCAGCGCCTGCGGCTTTGCGATCCGCGGGCGCGGGTCGGCGCGCCAGCCCGCGTACCAGATTGCCAGCTCCTCCAGCCGGCCAAGAGCGCCGGGGGGTTTGGTCAACTGGCCATTGCGCGCCCGGGCGGCGGCGATCGCATCCGCATCGGGCTCGGGGGCGCGGTCCAGCATCTCGCGCAGGGCGGCCTGAGTCTCGGGGGTATCGGTCATCTGGTGCGTCTTTCATTGCGGAGGGCCTGTGTTTCGTGTTTATCGCAGCCTTGCCCAAGCGCCACGCGACAGAAAGGCCCACCGGATGCCCGATGGTGATATGACCGATCAACGTCTTGTTCACCCTGCCGATCTCCGGATCGCCATGGTCCTGCTGACGCGGCTGCCATTGCCGGCGCGCGGGGACGATCCGGCCCGCGGTGCGCAGGCGGCATGGGCCTGGCCGCTGGCGGGGCTCGTTCTCGGCGGGTTCGGCGCGCTCGTTCTCTGGGTCGGCGGATGGCTGGGTCTGCCGCCCGGCATTTCCGCTGCCCTTGCGCTGGCGATCATGATCCTCGCCAGCGGCGCGCTTCACGAAGACGGTCTGGCCGATACGGCTGACGGGTTCTGGGGGGGCTGGACCGTGGAGCGCCGGCTGGAGATCATGCGCGACAGCCGGATCGGCACATATGGTGTGCTGGCCCTGGGCCTTGGCCTTCTGGCGCGCTGGTCGCTGATTGGCGTGGCGGCGGTGGCGGGGCCGGTCGCGCTCATCACGGCGGCGGTGATCAGCCGGGCCCCGATGGTGGCGTTGATGGCCATGCTGCGCCCGGCGCGCAAAGACGGCCTGTCGCAAAGCGTCGGGCGCCCGGCGGCACGGACCGCCGCTCTGGCCGCAGCCATTGCCGGGGTGATCGCCATCGCCCTTGCCGGTTGGGCCGGGGCGATGGCCTTGATTATGGCTTATGCGGTGACCGCAGGGCTGGGCCTCTTGGCACGGGCCAGGATCGGCGGTCAGACGGGCGACGTCCTGGGGGCCAGCCAGCAACTGGCCGAGATCGCCGCCCTGACGGTCATCGTGACCGCCCTGATCTAGGCCGGCGTTTTACGGGCAGGCAGCGTAGTAGACGCTCCGGCCGTCACCGGTGGCATAGGCGCAGCGGTTCTGCTGCGTGCTGCGCGCGATCATCGTGCCCGCGGCGGCACCGGCCACACCGGCCACGATGGTCATTTCGGGGTTGGCATCCAGCGCATCGGCCAGCAGAACCCCGCCAGCAGCGCCGCCCAGAAGGCCCAGATTGGCGCGGTCCTGATTGCTCAGCTGGCAGCCCGCAAGCGCGAAGGTGCTGGCCAGAATGGCGCTTATAAACAGTTTCGACATGACATGTCCTCTCCAATTTCGAGGGTTCGAGCCCCGGTACACCAATGGGTCGAACCACCCCTCAAGCAGGTTCAATCATCTCCCACCTGCGAAAGCGAGGCGAGTGGCATATTGCACCTGCGCGATGATCGGCGTTTTCCTGCCACGCGGCAAGCGAAAAGAAGCCCGCCGCAACGTCATGCGGCAGGCCAAACATTTGATTTTCAATATTTATCAGGCCGCGGCGCGGGCAGCCAGAACATCGTCCACGCGCTTCTGAGCGCCTGTCTCATCCATACCGTTCACCGCCGCCAGTTCACGGGTCAGCCGCTCAAGGGCCGCTTCGTAAAGCTGACGCTCGGAATAGCTCTGTTCGCGCTGGTCATCGGCGCGGTGCAGGTCGCGCACCACCTCCGCGATCGCAATCAGATCGCCGGAATTGATCTTCTGCTCATATTCCTGCGCGCGGCGGGACCACATGGCGCGCTTGACCCTGGCCTTGCCCTTCAGCGTGTCCAGCGCCTTGGTGACCACGTCGGGGCTGGAAAGCGACCGCATACCGACCTCGGTCGCCTTTGCGGTCGGGACGCGCAGGGTCATCTTGTCCTTCTCGAAGGAGATCACGAACAGCTCAAGTACAAGCCCTGCGATTTCCTGTTCTTCGATCGACACGATCTGCCCAACCCCGTGGGCCGGATAGACCACGTATTCGTTCGGGCTGAAATCCTGCGACTTGCGTGCTTTACTCATATAATTCTTCCTTTCGGACCCTTGCGATCAGGCGACAAAAACAACCGCGGAAAGTCTGCCTTCCCACAGCCGGAGCTCTTATGTCCTGATTTGTCATGGCAGGCTGGCACACCTGCTGAACGTGTCATCACCATATTTGTAACAGATATATAGCACAAAATACGGCCGGTTCAAAATCCGTGACGATCACAGACGCGAAATACCCTGTTTTCACGGGGTTTTGCTGCGCTGCAACACGGTTCGGACAGGTCTCACCCTGCGCCGCCGCAGCGAATCAGTCAACCACCCTCGCCGGGGGCTTCCGAAAACAGCTCCATCTTGTTGGGCTTGCCGTCCATTTCTTCGGCTGTAGGAAGCTGATCCTTCTTTGTGATGATCACCGGCCAGGCCTCGGACCATTTGCGGTTGAACTCCACCCATGTCTCCATATCGGGTTCGGTATCCGGGCGGATCGCATCGGCGGGACATTCCGGTTCGCAGACGCCGCAATCGATGCACTCGTCAGGGTGAATCACCAGCATATTCTCGCCCTCGTAGAAGCAATCCACGGGGCAAACCTCCACGCAATCGGTGTATTTGCAGGCGATGCAATTGTCGGTGACGACATAGGTCATGGGCAAACTCGACTGTCTCGATCAGATATTAGCTACGCAAGCCGGAGCGAAGTTGCAAGACGGCTCTGGCCTAGTCGTGGCGTTATGTGTCAATCCTACCTGACACCTGCATTACAGACTATCAGACCCGTCGCCGCGCAACGCATCCATGTCCCGGCGCGCCTTTTTCGTGGGCCGCGCCCCGACCCGGGCGGCAACGGGTTCGGCCGGCGGCGTCAGATCGTCATAGAGCGCCTGCGCCTCGCTGGCCGGGCCGCGCCGTGTGGCAAGCGCCCTGATCCGCACCACGCGGATCATGCGCCCCTGCGGAAAGGTGAGCACATCGCCGGGGCCCACGGACATGGCCTTTTTCTGCACCTTTTCGCCGTTGACCCGCACCTGCCCGGCGGACACCGCCTTGGTCGACAGGCCACGGGTCTTGAAGAACCGCGCCTGCCAGAGCCACTTGTCCAGCCTGCCTTTGACCGGCTCGGTCAGGACTTGTCCTTGAGGCCCGCCAGAGCCTGGGCAAAGGGATTGTCCGGGTCGATCCGGTCTTTCTTGCGCTCGGGCCTTGCGGAAAAGCTCTGCGGTTTGGTGCTGCCCCGCGGCTTTCCACCGGGCTTGCCCGGCGGCTTGCCCTTCTTGCCGCGCGGCGGCTTGCCGGCACCGCCCTCGCCACGGCGTTGCCCCTGCGGGTTGGCGCGGCGGCGCGGAGCCCAGGCAAAGGTATAGAATACCTCCATCTCGGGAGCGGCATCGGCGGTCGCGGCGTCGGTCGCAGGCGCATCGCGGCTGGCTTCGGTTTCGGGCGGCGGGGTCTCGGCGGGCACTTCCTGCGGCGGCATGGGCGGCGTTTCTGGCGGCTGTTCCACAGGCGTTTCCTGCGGCGTGTCCGGGGTTCCTTCGCCGGGTGTGTCGCCCGGTACCTCCACCGGTGCAGGGTCGGGCGTATCCGCGCCTTCCAAACCGGTCGGCGGGGCCACACCGGTCAACTCTTCGTCCATCGTCTCCGCCGCGTCGGTCGCTGCCGGTTCCGGCTGGGGCGCGGGCACTGGCGCGGGTTTGACTTTCGCGCGCTCGCCACGTTCGGCCTTGTAGCCGAGGCCGCCCATCAGATCGGCGAACTGCTCCAGCGTCATGCCGGTGATCGACAGCATGTCCGGTGTCGCCTCGAACCCGCCGCGCGTATCCTGCTGGCGCAGCATGTCGGCCAGCCGCTCCAGCATGTCGATCCTGATCGCGCGTGCCCCCGCGGGCCGGTAACCCGACATCGTATAATAGCCATCGGGCATATCGGCGTTTGCGGGGATCGTCACCAGCCCGGGCGGCGGGCTCTCGGGAAACTCCGGCAGCCCTTTCGCCAACCCCCATAGTACAAGTCGCAGCCGCGTGGGCGCGGGCTTCAGCAGCATCTGCTGGAAGATCGTGAACTGCCCGAACCGGATGCCGTGCTTGCGCAAGAGCGCGCGCGCATCCTGATCAAGCGCCTTCACGTCGTCGGCCACATCGGCCCGGGGCAGCACCCCAAGCGCCTCGACCATGCGGAAAGCGAAACCGCGGGACAGACCGGTCAGCGCCTCGTCCTTCGACATCGCGAGAAGCGGCTCGAACAGAGCGGCCACCTTGCGGTCGACGAAATGCTGCAGGCGCCTTTGCACCTTCTGCATCACCTCCGGCCCGGCCTCGTCATCCACGAAGGCCTCGGCCACGGGTTTCAGTGCATCGGGGCCGGCCACCAGCTTGCCCACGGCCTGATCGCCCCACATCAGCCCGCCTTGTTCGGTATAGTCGAACTCGGTCTCGGGCGCGTTGTAGAAGCGGTCTGCACGCAAGTGGAATTCCGGGCGCAATGCGGCCACCGCCGCCTGCTGCAGGGTCTTCGCCTCATCGGCGGTTGCGGATGCATCCTGACGGAACCGGAACCCTTCCAGACGGCCCACAAACTGGCCCTCCACGGTCACCTCACCCTTGTCATTCACCTCGGCCACAAGGCTCTCCTTCTGTTTCAACCGGCGCATCAGCACAGAGGTGCGCCGGTCGACAAATCTTTGCGTCAGCCGCTCGTGCAGAGCATCCGACAGGCGGTCTTCTACGGCACGGGTGGCGTCTCGCCAATGGGATTCATCGTCAACCCAGCCCTTCCGCTGCGCCACATAGGTCCATGTGCGGATATACGCCAACCGTTTCGATAACGCGTCAATGTCGCCTTCGGTTCGATCAATTCTTTTGACCTGACGCGCCAGCCAGTCATCCGGCACCCGCCCAAGGTCATGAAGATGGTCGAAGATACCGGCCAGAAGGCTGGCATGCTCGGCATGACTGATCCCCCGGAAATCGGGGATGCGGCAGACATCCCAAAGAAGCTTCACGTCCCGCGCGCCGTCGATCCGCGCGGCCACGTCGGGTTGGCCGGAAATCGCCTTCAGCGCCATCAGGTCATTTGCCGGGCGCGCGCGCGCGAGCCATTCATCCTCGGTCCGTTCCTCCAGCGAGCCGATCAGCCGCTGGACGGTGCCAAACTCCAGCCGGGAGTTGCGCCATTGGAGTTTGCGCACCGGGGCGAAACGGTGGTTGCTGATCGCCTCGACGACCGGCTCGCTGATCGCCCCCGCCTCGCCCGTCACGCCGAAGGTGCCCGGTTCGGTATAACGCCCGGCGCGCCCCGCGATCTGCGCCAGTTCGTTCGGCATCAACTCCCGCATCCTGCGGCCGTCGAACTTGCGCAGGCCCGAAAAGGCCACGTGCCGGATATCGAGATTGAGCCCCATGCCGATGGCGTCCGTCGCCACGAGCACATCGACGTCGCCGTTCTGGTACAGCTCGACCTGCGCATTCCGGGTACGCGGGCTGAGCGCCCCCATGACAACGGCAGCGCCTCCCTTGGTCCGCCGCAGAAGCTCGGCGATGGCATAGACGTTTTCAACCGAGAATCCGACGATGGCGGATCGCGGCGCCGTCCGGCTGATCTTCTTCGACCCGGTATAGGTCAGCTCGGAAAACCGTTCCCGCCGCATGAACTGGACGCCGGGCACGAGGGCCGCGATCGCCGCCCGCATCGTGTCCGCGCCCAGAAACAGCGTCTCGTGCATCCCGCGCGCATGCAACAGCCGGTCTGTGAAAACATGCCCGCGCTCGGGATCGGCGCAAAGCTGGATCTCGTCGATTGCCAGAAAGTCGGTGCCGTTGCCTTGCGGCATCGCCTCCACCGTACAGACCCAGTATTGCGTCCGTGGCGGCACGATCCGCTCCTCGCCCGTAACCAGCGCCACCACCGATGGCCCGCGCAGCGCGACGATCTTGTCGTAGACCTCCCGCGCAAGCAGCCTCAGCGGCAGGCCGATCACCCCTGTCCGGTGCGCAAGCATCCGCTCGATCGCGTAATGGGTCTTGCCGGTATTTGTGGGGCCCAGAACGGCGGCGATGCGCCCCTGGCCCGAGATACTGCTTGCCATCCTGCCTGACCGCCCGGAACGGGGCGGCCCCTTTCGGCCTTTTATCTGAAGTTCAGAGGGTCTCGCCCCCCAGCATCCGGTTCAACCGATCCACGGCCTGAGATATGTCCGGACGATGCGGATGTATAGATTGCGCGGTTTCGAATGCGACCAGCGCTGCCTCTAGCTCGCCCATCTCCTCCAGCATCATGCCAAGACCGGTCAGCGCCCCGAAATGGCGCGGGTTCAGCGCCAGAACCCGCTGCACATCCGCGATGGAAGGGCCGTAAAGGTTGAGGCGGTAATAGGCGGTGGCCCGCGCATTCCATCCTTCGGCGAAATCCGGCGCATGATCGGTCAGGGCAGTCAGATGGTCGAGCGCCGCATCCAGATCTCCGGCTTCCAGCGCCTCGCGTCCCCGCATCAGCAGATAATCCGCAGAAGCCGAGCCGGAGATCGACCAGCGCTGATAGATCTCGTCTTCGACAATCTCCCAGTTGCTCAGATCGGGCATCTGCAGACGGTCGAACAACTCGTCCAGACGCTCGGACTGGGCAAGGGCCGCGCCGGTTCCCGCCGACATGGCCAAAACTGCCGCAAGGAGAGTGTTGTGTATGATGCGAAATACTCTCATTCTGCATCCAACATTAGCACTATGACGCGCGGGTTCCAGAACAAAGCCGCGTGATCGACTGGAAGGAGAATTCGGATGAGCAGTGTAATCGATGGAGCGGTGGCGGCCCTGAGCGCGAAAATCGGCGACGGTTTCGACGGCAGCGCCAAATTCGTGATCGAAGGCGAAGGTGCGGTGATGGTCGACGGCGCCGGGGTACGCGCTACCGACGACGGCGCCGAAGCCGATGTGACGATGACCGCGGATACCGGCACATTTCAGGATATCCTGTCGGGTGATCTGAACCCCACCGCAGCCTTCATGGGCGGACGGCTGAAGGTCGATGGCGACATGGGCACCGCGATGCGCCTGGGCAGTGCGCTCAGCTGACATGATGCGACCCGACCCGACCCCGCCATCGATCGACCCCGCGCCCTATCTTGCCGATGTGGCAGACGGCCCGGAGGAAGCCTCGGCCTGGTGGGTCACAGCGGAGGACGGGACCCGGATCAGGGTGGGATACTGGCCGGGGGGCAGCAAGGGCACGATCCTGATGTTCCCCGGTCGCACCGAATATATCGAGAAGTACGGACGTCTCGCCCGTGACATGGCCGTCCGCGGTTTCGGGATGGTCGCCATCGACTGGCGCGGTCAGGGTCTGGCGGACCGGCCCGCGCACCGGCGCGACATGGGCCATGTCGTCAGCTTTGACGAGTATCGTCAGGACGTGGCCGCCGTGCGTCAGGTGCTTGACCAGATCGCGCCGCCGAAGCCCTGGTATCTGATCGGCCATTCCATGGGCGGAGCGATCGGGCTCAGGGCGCTCCATGATGGAATACCGGTGGACAGGGCGGTTTTCACGGCTCCCATGTGGGGCATCCAGATGTCGCCCTTCCTGCGCTCGATCTCGGGTATCGTGATGGGACTGAGCGGCCCGCTTGGCCTCGATACGCGCTTCGCCCCCACCACCGGCCCGGCGGAGGCGATGGTGTTCGACGGCAATCCACTGACCTCGGACCGGAATAATTTCGACTATATGTCCCGGCAGGTTGCAGAACATCCGGATCTGGCCCTTGGCGGGCCGTCGATCCGTTGGGTCAACGCGGCCCTTCGCGAAACCGATGCGCTGATGGCGATGCCCGCCCCGCCTGTCGATGCCCTGACCATCCTGGGCGCGCTGGAGCGGATCGTGGAACCCTCCGCGATCAAGGAGCGGATGGCGCGCTGGCCCGGCGGCCGTCTGGACGTGATCGATGGCGCCGAGCATGAGGTGCTGATGGAAGCACCAAGCATGCGCGACGGCATTCTTGCCTCGATCGCGGACTGGTTCGAGGGCAAGTCGTAACGCCTCGGGGCCGGCACTGGCCTTTTCCGACGCTCAGGTCGTCACGCCCGCATCCACCAGAACGCCATTGTCGAGCCGCAACACCCGGTCCATCCGGGCGGCAAGCTCCATGTTGTGGGTGGCGATAAGCGCGGCAAGCCCCCTGCCCCGCACAAGCCCCATCAAGGCGCCGAACACCCGTTCGGAGGTTTCCGGGTCCAGATTGCCGGTCGGCTCGTCCGCTAGAAGCAGCGCGGGCCGGTTCGCCAGCGCCCTGCAAAACGCCACCCGCTGTTGCTCTCCTCCGGACATTGCGGCGGGCCGGTGCCCGGAGCGCGGCCCCACGCCGACGCTCTCCAGCAACTCCTGCGCATGAGCCTCCGCCGCGCCGCGCGATATTCCATGGGCCAGTTGCGGCAGGATGATGTTCTCCGCCGCAGTAAATTCGGGCAGCAGATGATGAAACTGATAGATGAACCCGATCTGGGCGCGCCGCGCCGTGGTTCGGGCCCGGTCCGGTGCCCGGCCCAGATCCACCCCTCCGATCTCCACCACGCCCGCATCAGGCGTGTCGAGAAGCCCCGCAATATGCAGAAGGGTCGATTTTCCGGCCCCCGAAGGCGCCACCAGCGCCACCACCTCGCCCGGGTGCACCAGAACGGAGGCGCCCCGCAACACGCGGATCTCATTCGGCTTTCCGTGATTGTAGCCCTTCTCTATCCCGTCGAGCCGCAGCACCGCCTCACTCATATCTCAGCGCCTCTACCGGGTTCATCCGGGCCGCCCGACGCGCCGGAAAGATGGTGACGACGAAGGACAGGCCCAGCGACAGCGTCACCGCCGACGCCACGTCGCCCCATTCCAGCCGGGCGGGCAACTGCGACAGAAGCCGCACGGACGGATCCCAGACGCCGCCCCCCGCCACCCAGTTCACGAAAGAGAAGATCGGATCGATCCAGATGGCGAAGGCGCAGCCGAGCGCCACGCCCACAACCGTGCCCGCCAGCCCGACGGAGGAGCCGCAGATGAAAAACACCCGCAGGATCGAGCCCTCGCTCAAGCCCACGGTCCGCAGGATGCCGATATCGTGGCTCTTGTTCTTCACCAGCATGATCAGGCCCGAAACGATGTTCATCGTCGCGATCAGGACGAGGATCGAAAGGATCACGAACATGATGTTATCTTCCATCTGGAGCGCCTGCAGATAGGCGCCCGAACTGTCCTGCCACGTCCACAGCACGACATCGCGTCCCGCCGCCTGCAGGATCGGCAGGGTATAACGATTCACGTTATCGGGATCCTCCACGATCACCTCGATCTCGTCGGCGACCCCGTCCCGGTTGAAATAGATCTGCGCCTCAGCGAAGGGCATGTAGACGCGGGTGGCGTCGATATCGTAGCGCCCCACCTGAAAGATGTAGGTCACCTCATAGGCGGATACGCGGGGGCTGGTGCCGAACGCAGTGCGAGCGCCGTCCGGAGAGATCAGACGGATGCGGTCGCCGACCGTAACGCCCAGTTCGCGCGCCACGCCCGAGCCGATCGCGATCCCGTCATCGAAGCGGGCCAGATCGCCCCAGGACCGCTCCGGCTCCGCAATCAGGGGCACCTGCGCCAGATCGCGGGCATGGATGCCGTTGACC
The DNA here is from genome assembly GCF_003688285.1 of Rhodophyticola porphyridii. Taxonomy (GTDB): domain Bacteria; phylum Pseudomonadota; class Alphaproteobacteria; order Rhodobacterales; family Rhodobacteraceae; genus Rhodophyticola; species Rhodophyticola porphyridii. The sequence goes on along the minus strand of NZ_RCNT01000006.1, from coordinate 44,351 downwards.
ACGACACCAGCATTGCGTCCCTGCGCCGAGGCCATCACCTGGCCCGTCACCACCGGGGCGGCATGCACCACGCCCTCCACCGTCGAGAGGCGCTCGGCCAGTTCGGCATAATCGGGCAGGCTGCGCACGGTCTGCCCGCTTTCGGTAAGGCGGGCGGCGCTCAGTACCGAGATATGCGGATTTGCGCCAAGGATCGTGCCGACGAATTCATATCGGAACCCGGAGCGGACCGCGAGCGTGGCAATCAGCGCCATCACCGCCAGAGCGATGCCGATGAAGCTGATCCATGTCATTACGCTGACCCCGCCCTCGGCGCGGCGCGCGCGCAGATAGCGCCAGGCGATCATGAACTCGAAGCCCGAAAACGGTTTGGTGCGGCCAGACATACTGGCTCCCCCTGCTCATTATTCTTTGGCGCAAACTGGGTGCTTTGGGGACAGGGGTCAAGCGGAGTTCATGCCGCCTGCAATACAACTTGCACGTGAGAGCCGCGTCGCTTTTAATCGGTTGTGTCGTTTTTCGACATGAAACGGTGCCGGTCCGCCGGGCCATCCAATGCCTGCGCCCGCAATCCCAGACCTGCTCGGGTTACATCCGGGCAAGGGCGCGCTCGAAGAAGTTCAACGGGAGATCCAGAGACATGATAAAAACCGCACAGACCGTGCATCCTGCCGCCGTGGCCTACGCCCGGGAAGTCGCCGAGGGAACGATGGACCGGCGCGAGTTCCTGACCCGTGCCACCGCGCTCGGGGTCGCCATCCCCGCCGCCTATGCTCTGATCGGATCGGCGCGACCGGCCCGCGCCGACGCGCATGTCCGCCAAGGCGGCACGATCCGCATCCAGCAGGACGTGCGCGCCATGAAGGATCCACCCACCTTCGACTGGCCGCAGATCGCGAATATCGGCCGCGGCTGGCTTGAATATCTCGTGGAATACAGCCGTGACGGCGTCTTCTCGGGGCGACTTCTGGAAAGCTGGGACGTGAACGAAGACGCAACCCGCTACACGCTGAACCTGCGCCGGGGCGTCACCTGGAATGACGGCACGCCGTTCACCGCCGAAGACGTGGCCTACAACATCAGCCGCTGGTGTAACCGGGATATGGAAGGCAACTCGATGTCGTCGCGCATGGGCGCCTTGATAAACGAGGACACCGGCCGGATCGCCGATGGCGTGATCGAGATCGCAGATGAACATACCGTGATCCTGAACCTCGCCTTCCCCGACATCACGATCATCCCGACCATGTCCGACTACCCGTCGGCCATCGTGCAGAACGGGTTTTCCGGCAATCCGCTCGACAACCCGGTCGGCACCGGCCCCTATCTGCCGGTCTCCTACGAGGTCGGCGTCGGGGCCGTTCTGGAAAAGAACCCTGATCACACATGGTGGGACGCGGAAAACGGCGCCGCGCTTGACAGGATCGAGTTCATCGACCTTGGCACCGACCAATCCGCCCATCTGGCCGCCGCCGAGGCCGGCGAGATCGACATGCTCTACGAGACCGTGGGCAATTTCGTCGATGTGTTCGATACCATCGGCTGGACCAGATCCGAGGCGCTCTCGGCCAACTCGCTGGTTTTGCGGACAAACCAGACCAACGCGCCCTATGACGATGTGCGCGTGCGGCGTGCCCTGGCGCTGGCTTGCGACAACAACGTGCTGCTGGCGCTTGGGTATGACGGCCGCGGCACGGTCGCCGAAAATCACCATGTCTGCCCGATCCATCCGGAATATGCCGATATCGGCCCGCCGGAATACAACCCCGAGGAAGCCCGCCGTCTGATGGAGGAAGCCGGGCAACTGGATTTCGAGCATGAGCTGATCTCCATTGACGACAGCTGGCGGCGGCCCACCACCGACGCGCTGGCCGCTCAGCTTCGGGATGCGGGCTTTACCGTCAACCGGACGATCTATCCCGGCAACACGTTCTGGAACGATTGGGCCGAGTATCCGTTCAGTTCCACCGACTGGGGCCACCGGCCCCTGGGTGTCCAGAACCTGACGCTGGCCTACAAGTCAGGCGAGCCATGGAACGAAACCGGGTTCGACAACGCAGAGTTCGACCAGCTTCTGGCCGAAGCCTCGGCCATTGCCGATGCGGATGCCCGCAGCCAGGTGATGGCCCGTATCCAGCAGATCCTGCGCGATGAAGGCGTGATCATCCAGCCTTACTGGCGCTCGGTCTATCGCCACCACCGCGAGGAGGTGGTGGGCGGCGACACCCACCCGATCTACGAGATACATCTGCATTATCTGGGCCTTGCGGCCTGAGACATCGCAGCTTCTCAATCGGCGGGCGGCGCAAAGATCTGCGCCGCCCGTTTTTTGCCAGCAGGCCCGGCATCCCGGCAGATGGCCCCGCGCGGAAAACCCGGCAAGGGCCACTACCGGGTCACAACCAGGTGTGAAAACTCCGCTGCGCCATCGGCTCCACGTGATGGGCCACATGGGCGTGATGCGGCGCGTAGATCCTGGCCACCCTTGACACCGCCGTCTCGGCGGTCATCTCTTCGCTCTCGCCGGTTTTGCGGCAGGTCAGTTCGACGACACCCTTGTCCAGCCCCCGCGGCCCTACGGTGATCCGCCAGGGCAGTCCGATCAGGTCCATCGTCGCGAATTTCGCGCCCGCGCGTTCTTCACGGTCATCATAAAGCGGATCCAGACCCTTGGCCTTCAGCGCCGTGTAAAGCTCCGCACAGGCGGCATCCGTGCCCGCATCGCCCTGCCGCAGGTTGACGATCCCGCAGTGGAACGGCGTCACGGCTTCGGGCCAGATGATGCCCTTGTCATCATGGCTCGCCTCAATGATCGCACCCATCAGGCGGCTGACACCGATCCCGTGACTGCCCATGTGAACGGGAACCTTTCCGCCATCGGCGGTCTGCACGGTCGCGCCCATCGCGTCGGAATACTTGGTGCCGAAATAGAAGATCTGCCCCACCTCGATCCCGCGCGCCACCCGTCGGCGGGCTTCGGGGATCTGGTTGAACAGCGCCGCGTCATGGGTCTCGTCGGTACGCGCGTATCGGCTGGTGAACTCCTCCAGCACAGCCTGGCATTCTGCCACATCGTCGTAATCGACCTCCCGCTCCCCGAAGCGCAGATCGGTGATCTCGGCATCGTAGAACACTTCCGACTCGCCCGTTTCGGCCAGCACGAGGAATTCATGCGTATAATCGCCGCCGATCGGGCCGCCATCGGCCCGCATCGGGATCGCCTGCAAGCCCATCCGCTCATAGGTCCTGAGATAACTGACCAGATGCCGGTTATAGGCGTGCAGCGCGGCCTCCTTGGAGACATCGAAATTATAGCCGTCCTTCATCAGGAATTCGCGTCCGCGCATGACGCCGAAACGCGGGCGGATCTCGTCGCGGAACTTCCACTGGATGTGGTACAGCGTCAGCGGCAGATCCTTGTAGCTGCTCACATGGGAGCGGAAGATGTCGGTGATCATCTCCTCGTTCGTGGGGCCGTAAAGCATGTCCCGGTCATGGCGGTCCCGCACGCGGAGCAACTCTTCGCCATAAGCCTCGTAGCGCCCGCTCTCGCGCCACAGATCCGCCGGTTGCAGCGTCGGCATCAGCATCGGAATATGGCCCGCGCGCTGCTGTTCCTCATGCACGATCCGCTCGATATTGCGCAGCACGCGAAAGCCGAGCGGCAGCCAGGAATAGATGCCCGCGCTGGCCTGCTTGATCATGCCCGCGCGCAACATCAGCCGATGGCTGACGATCTGCGCCTCGGCGGGGGTTTCCTTCAGTACGGGCAGGAAATAACGGCTCAGGCGCATTGGCTCTCTCACATCAGATCACGTCCAACACGGCCTACGCGATTGGCTTTCGGCGGGCAAGAGACGACGGCGGCACAATGCTGCGAAGCTCAGACATCCCGGATGACGACGCCCTCGACCCCGATCGCGCCCGCCAGCGCCTGAAACCGCGCCTCGGCCACTTCTCCGAACAGGTCGCAGCCCGAAGCGGTCAGCAGATGAAGCCTCAGAAGCTTCTTCTTCGGAAACAGCTTCAGACGCCCGTGATCGGTGGGCCTGTCCAGCGCGAACATGGCCCCGAACCGCATCGCCCGGCCAAGGATTTCCGCCTGGATCACATCCGTCTCGGGTAGCAGGTTCAAAAGCTCGGTGTTGAAATTCGTCCCCGAACGGCTGGATTTGTACCGGTGCAGCAGCGCCAGACCAAGAAACACCCGTTCCGCATGGGTCATCCCGCCCAGATTGGCCCGCGTCGCGTTGTCGAAGCAAACCTCGGCGCGATAGTCGGGATGTGCTCTCCAACTGACGTCATGCAGCAGGCAGGCCGCCCGGACCAGCCGCTTGCGCTCGGGTCGGGCGCTGGCGAAAAGCGGTTCGACGAACTTGTAGAGCGCGCGTCCGAAGCCCGGCAGGCGCGCGTTCTGCGCCTCGGCGTGACGCGCGGCCTCGATCAGCGGGTCGCGCCGGCGAAGCTCGTCATTCATCTGTTCGTATAGCAGTCCTTCACGGATCCCGTAGCTGGAGATCGCCACCTCGCGCGGCTTGAAGCTGCGCACCAGAACGCGCAACACCTCGGAGGCCAGCGGCACAAGCCGCATTCGCGCCTCACTGGTTCCGGTCTGGGCGCGCAGGGTGTCGGTATCGGTCTGCTCGATATACTTGATCGTTTCCATGATCGCGCGCGGCGTCATCCGGTATTCATGCAGCACCTTCAGCGGATAGCCGCGCCGTTCCATGTCGATCCGCGCAATTGCCCGCCACGATCCGCCGACCAGAAACAACCGCTCGGGCCGGTCTCCGAAATCGGAGGCCAACTGCCCGATTCGGTCCTTGATATGGGCGCGTACGGCCTTCTTGCCGCCCTTGATGCCCATCAGTTTCAGCGGGCCCAGATCGGAGGTTTCGCACCGCCCGACCCTGCCTTCGCCTTCAAGCTTGGCCAGTTCCATCGACGAGCCACCGATATCGCAGATCAGCCCCTGCGCCCCCGGCCAGCCGAGCAGCACACCCTGCGCCGAAAGCCGCGCTTCCTCCTCGCCATCGACGACGATCATGTGCAGCCCGGTTTCTGCCTCTACCTGGGCGCGGAACTCGCCGCCATCCTCGGCATCGCGCACCGCTGCGGTCGCAACTGTCAAAAGGGGCGAGACATCCATTCCCAAGGCCAATGCCGCAAATCGCTTCAACGCGATCAGCGCGCGGGCACGGCCATCGGGGTTAAGCCGGCCGGTCTCGGCAAATCCGGCGCCAAGCCCGCAGAGGATCTTTTCGTTGAAGAAATAGGCAGGGGAGCGCGCGGCCCCGTCGAACACCACCAGACGAACCGAGTTCGACCCGATATCGATTACTCCGACCCGGCTGAGTGCACGTGCTTGTGGGCCATCGAACAATGGCGCGCCGAACGGCCCCCAATCAGGATGTGGCTCGGCTGTGTCGCGATCCAGCACTGGCGTTGCATCCCCCGTCATATCCACAGGCATGGCATGGCCGTGCGCCATGCGTCAATCGTTGGAATGCGTCAGTTCAGGCACATCCTTGGCTCCGGCGGAGCCCCGACCGGACAGCGAGGGGTTTTCCATGAAAAACCGGTGGCAGGAAAACGGATTCTCGATCGACGAGAGATCGGGCCGCTGGAAGCTGCCATCGGCACACAGCACCCAGCTTTGCGCCACGTCGGCAAGGTTCGCCGCCATGATCTGGCTGACGATCTGCGCCTTCACGGTGGCGTTCTTGCATTCCACCAGCGTTTCGACCCGCCGATTGAGATTGCGGCCCATCCAGTCCGCCGAACTGATATAGACTTTCGCCTTTTTCGAGGGCAGGCCAAAACCGTTGCCGAAACATACGATACGCGAATGCTCCAGAAACCGCCCGACAATCGATTTCACGCGGATATTCTCGCTCAAGCCCTTCACCCCGGGGCGTAATCCGCAGATCCCGCGGATCACCAGATCGATCTTCACGCCGGCCTGGCTCGCGTCGTAGAGCGCGTCGATCACATCGGCATCGATCAGGCTGTTCATCTTGGCCCAGACCATCGCGGATCGGCCCGCCTTCGCATGCTCCGCCTCGGCGCGGAGGTTTTCCAGGATGGTGGATTTCAGGCTGATCGGCGAGATGGCAAGGTTCTCCAGACCCTCGGGCTCTGCATATCCACCGATATAGTTGAAGACCTTCGTGGCGTCGCGGCCAAGGGCATCGTCGCAGGTGAAAAGGCTGAGATCGGTGTAGATCCGCGCCGTGATCGGGTGATAGTTGCCGGTCCCGTAATGGGTGTAGGTGACCAGCCTGTCGCCTTCGCGCCGGACCACGGTCGAGATCTTGGCATGGGTCTTGTAGTTGATGAAGCCATAGACCACATGCGCACCCGCCCGCTCCAGCTTGCGGGATTGGCGGATATTCGCCGCCTCGTCGAACCGCGCCTTCAATTCCACCAGTGCGGTGACCGATTTGCCGTTTTCCGCTGCCTCGCAGAGCGCATCCACGATCGGGCTTTCGTTCGACGTTCGATAGAGCGTCTGCTTGATCGCGACCACATTGGGATCCCGCGCGGCCTGCGCCAGAAACCGGATCACCATGTCGAACGTCTCGTAGGGATGGTGCAGCAGCATGTCCTTCTGCCGGATCGCTGCGAACATGTCGCCCTCGTGATCCTGCACCCGTTCGGGCACCCGGGGCATGAAGCTGGGCCACAGAAGATCGGGCCGGTCGTCGATGACCAGCTCTTTCAGACCGATCAGGCCGATCATGCCCTTCACCTCCACCACCTCGTCCCCGCGCACATGCAGGTTTTCGGTGATCTCGTCATGCAGATCGGCGGGCGCCCCGTGAGAGATCTGCAGGCGAACGACCTCTCCCCGGCGGCGCCGTTTCAGCGCGGTTTCGAACTCGCGCACAAGGTCTTCGGCTTCTTCCTCCACCTCCAGATCGCTGTCCCGCAGGACCCGGAAGTTACACGAGCCCGTCAGTTTGTAGCCGGGGAAAAGCGCGCCCACATGCAGCAGCAGCAACTCCTCCATCGGAAGGAACCGGGCCTCGCCCGGGGGCGCGGGCAGCCGGACAAAACGGTCGATCTGACCGGGGATCGGCAGCAGCGCCTGCAAGGAGCGCCCGTCGCGTTCGCGTTTCATCTGCAAGGCTAGCGAGAAGCCCTCGTTCGGGATGAACGGAAACGGGTGGGCCGGGTCGATGGCCAACGGCGACAACACCGGAAAGACCTGGGTCAGGAACACCGTTTCGAGATGTTTCCGGTCCGCCGCGGACAGCGCGGAGCGGGTGATGACCCTGATCCCCTCCCCTTCGAGCTCCTTGCGCAGAGCGACCCAGGCTTTCTGCTGGCTCTGCATCAGCGCGCGGGCATCCTCGTTGATCAGCGCCAGTTGCTCGGTCGGGCTGCGGCCGTCATCGGATGGCATCGCGTTGCCTTCCAGCGCCAGTTCCCTCAGGCCAGCCACGCGCACCGTGTAGAATTCATCCAGGTTGCCGGCCGAAATCGACACGAACCGCACACGCTCCAACAGCGGGACGCGCGTATTGCCGGCCTCTTCCAGCACCCGCCAGTTGAACGCCAGCCAGCTCAGCTCACGATTGAAAAAACGTTGCGGCCCCTTGGTTTGCGCCTCGGGAAGCGAAACGGGGGCAGGGATAGGAGCGGTCAGAAAATCTGCGTTTGTCATGGGCTCGGCGTTAGGTCCGGTATGTGACATGAGCGTGACATTTAATCCTTGTCTTCCGCAAGGATAGCCTTGGCCATCTTTCGCGTGGGCGGGCGTTTTGCCGCCAAAGCCATGGCATCCAGCGCCGTGATGAAGGCCTGCGCCGCCGCGAAAGAGCGTTCGATCCGCGTCAGGGCATAGCTCAGAATACGCGGTTTCAGCGGCATCTCCCGGTCCAGCGCCAGCTTCATCATCACCGCCGCGAGCAGCGCGTCATCGGGCGGGGCAAGGCGCAGAACCCCGGCCTGACGCATCCGGCTGTCCAGATCGGGCAGGTCCAGCCCCCATCTCTCGGGCGCGGCGCGTGCGGTCAGCAAAAGCGGCGCACCGCGCTGCGCCAGGGCATTGTGGAGGTGGAAAAGCGCGGTTTCCACATCGCCTCGTCCGGCAATCTCGTCCACATCCTCCACCGCGACCCCTGGGGCCCGGGCCAGCGTCTCCCCGGCGGCATCGGTCAGATCGCGGGCCTTGATCACCCGCGCGCCGACGATATCGGCCCAGACATGGACAAGATGGGTCTTGCCCGCACCCTCCGGCCCGACCAGCAACATCTTGCCGAAGGGCCAGCCCTGCCAGCCATCGATGCCCGCCACCGCCGCGGCATTGCCCGGGGAAACAAAGAAATCCTCCCGACCCATCGCCGCGCGAGGCGGGAGGTCGAAAACCAGCTGCTCGGCCATGGGTCACTCGTCTCCGGGATTATCCAGACCACGGTAGAGCAGGCTCTGCTTGTACTGTTCCACCCCGAAACGGATCAACACCCCGATCGCTGCGGCCACCGGAACCGCCACCAGAAGCCCCACAAAGCCGAATACGGAGCCAAAGGCGGACAGCGCGAAGATAAGCCAGACCGGATGCAGCCCGACCGAGCCGCCGACAAGGTTCGGTGTCAGGATGTTGCCTTCGACAAGCTGACCGACCTGAAAGATCGCGGCGACAGCCAGAATCCACCACCATTCGCCCCAGAACTGGAACAGCGCCAGACCGAGCGCCAGGGCCCCGCCGAAGAGCGCCCCCACATACGGGATGAAGGAGATCAGCCCGGCGACGAATCCCACCACAACGCCGAATTGCAGTCCGACGAGCATGAGCGACACCGCGTAGAATGTGCCGAGGATAAGGCATACGGTCCCCTGCCCCCGCACGAAGCTGGCCAATGTCCGGTCGATCTCCTTGGCCAGACGACGGATTACCGGGCGGTGATCGCGGGGCAACAGGTCGTCGACGCGCGCCACCATCCGGTCCCAATCCCACAGCAGATAGAACGAGACCACGGGTACGACGACGATGAAGACGATGAAGTTCAGCACCGACATGGCTGAACTGAGCAATCCGTTCACCAGTTCCCCGCCGCGGGACTGAAGCGTCTCGCTGATCGCCGCCAGAGAGTCGCGGAGCGGTGAGTTTTCATCCATCAACTGCGGAAACCGCGTGGTCAGGAAGTCGCGCAGCCGTTCGAACAGTTCCGGCGCCGCCGCGATCAGCCCGGTCAACTGGCTGACCAGAAGCGGGATCACGATGAGGGCGGCCACCACGACCACGAGGATCGCGACCAGCGAAATCAGAACCGTCGCCCAGATCCGCGTGAACCCCTTCCGCTCCAGCCAGTCGGCCACGGGATCGAGGAAATAGGCAATAGCACCTCCGACCAGAAATGGCAGGATAACATCTCCAAGCGCCCACAGGATGACGAAGAACATCGCCAACGCGATGCCCCAATAGATCATCTGCTGTTTCACCGGCAATGCCATGGCACGCACCTTTCCCTTGTCCTACCTAGATGCGACAGGCACCGGGTCAGGGCAAGGGCAAAGGCCCACCCGCGCTTTCAGGATTGCGTGTCAGCCCCGCGCCTGCCCGATCAGTTTCAGAATATCCCGGGCCGCCTCGGGGATGTTCGTGCCGGGCCCGAAAATCGCCTTCACACCGGCATCTTGCAGGAACTCGTAATCCTGATGGGGGATGACGCCGCCGCAGATCACGATGATATCGCCCGCATCATTAGCCCTCAGCGCCTCGATCAGTTTCGGGGCCAGCGTCTTGTGGCCCGCGGCCTGCGACGAGATGCCGACAACATGCACATCATTGTCGATGGCGTCCTGCGCGGCCTCTTCCGGGGTCTGGAACAGCGGGCCGACATCCACATCGAAGCCGATATCGGCGAAGGCGGTTGCGATCACCTTGGCGCCCCGGTCATGGCCGTCCTGGCCCATCTTGACCACCAGCATGCGCGGGCGGCGACCTTCCTGCTCGGCGAAGCTCTCCACATCGGCCTGAATAGCCGCGAAGCCCTCGTCACCCTCATAGGCAGCACCGTAGACGCCCGCCAGCGTTCTGACCTCGGCGCGATGGCGGCCAAAGGGTTTTTCCATCGCCATGCTGATTTCTCCCACTGTGGCGCGCGCGCGCGCGGCCTCCACCGCCAGTTCCAGAAGATTGCCCTGCCCGGAGGCCGCCCCCTGCTCAAGTGCCAGAAGCGCGCCCTCGCAGGCGCCTGCATCGCGCGTCTCGCGGATACGCTCAAGCCGCGCGATCTGTCCCGCGCGCACCGCGTCGTTGTCGATATCGAGAATGTCGATCGGGTCTTCCTTGTCCAACCGGTACTTATTGACACCGACAATCACCTCGTCGCCCCGGTCGATCAGCGCCTGACGCCGGGCCGCGCTTTCCTCGATCCTCAGTTTCGGCATGCCGGAGGCCACGGCCTTGGTCATGCCCCCCATCTCCTCGACCTCTTCGATGAGCACCCAGGCCTGATCGATCAGTTCGGCGGTCAGCGCTTCCACATAGTAGGAGCCCGCAAGCGGATCGACAACATTCGTGACGCCGGTTTCCTCCTGCAGGATCAACTGGGTGTTCCGTGCGATACGGGCCGCGAACTCGGTCGGCAGGGCGATGGCCTCGTCCAGCGCATTGGTGTGCAGGCTTTGCGTTCCGCCCAGAACGGCGCTCATCGCCTCGTAGGCGGTGCGCACCACATTGTTGTACGGATCCTGTTCCTGCAGGGAGACCCCGGAAGTCTGGCAATGGGTCCGCAGCATCTTGGAGCGGTCGGATTTCGCGCCGAACTCGGTCATGATGCGGTGCCAAAGGAACCGCGCGGCGCGCAGCTTGGCGGCCTCCATGAAGAAATTCATGCCGATGGCGAAGAAGAAGCTGAGCCGCCCGGCGAACCTGTCCACATCCATGCCGCGCGCAATCGCCGCGCGCACATATTCGCGCCCGTCGGCCAGCGTATAGGCAAGCTCCTGCACGAGGTTCGCGCCCGCCTCCTGCATGTGATAGCCCGAGATCGAGATCGAGTTGAATTTCGGCATCTCGTTCGAGGTGTATTCGATGATATCGGCGATGATCCGCATGCTTGGTTCGGGCGGGTAGATATAGGTGTTGCGCACCATGAACTCTTTCAGAATGTCATTCTGAATGGTGCCCGACAGAACCGCGCGGTCATGGCCCTGTTCTTCGCCGGCCACGATGAAATTCGCCAGAACCGGGATCACCGCGCCATTCATCGTCATCGAGACGGACACCTTGTCGAGCGGGATGCCGTCGAAGAGGATCTTCATGTCCTCGACGCTGTCGATCGCGACCCCGGCCTTGCCCACATCGCCCACGACGCGCGGGTGATCGCTGTCATATCCGCGATGGGTGGCCAGATCGAAGGCGACGGAAACGCCCTGCTGCCCCGCCGCGAGGGCCTTGCGATAGAACGCGTTGGATTCTTCCGCCGTGGAAAATCCCGCATATTGCCGGATCGTCCAGGGCCGGCCCGCATACATCGTGGCCTTCACCCCGCGGGTGAACGGCGCCTCGCCCGGAACGCTGCCCATATGGGGCAGATCCCTGGCGTCGGCCGAGGTGTAAAGCGGCTTGACCCGGATGCCTTCCAGCGTCTCCCAGGTCAGGTCCTCCACGTCGCGGCCGCGCAGCTCCTTGGCGGCCAGGTCACGCCAGGCGTCGATATTCTCCGTCATTCAGATGTCCTCTTCCTTGTCCTGTCGCGCCCCAATCTGTCGCGGGGTCGTCGATATAGCGGGCGAGCCCGTCCGCGCCGCCGCGCAGCCAGCCCAGATCTTCGGCGTAGTGAGCGCGCAGCGCGGACCTTTGAAGCGCCGTGAACGGCATGAACTTTCCCGACATTTCCGAAATCACGCCCGGGTCTTCGCCGCGATCCATCATGACCTCGCGCAGCGCAGCTGGGGTGGGCGATGCATTGTGCCAGTCGCGGATCGCTTTCAGACGCGGCGCCGGCCCGCCCAGCAAGGCCGCGACCTGCTGCTCCGGCCGCGCGGCGAGGGCCTCATGCGTCCAGACGACGATTTCGGCCTGCGGAAACGCCTGTGCGGCGGCATGAACAAGGTCGCGCCACCGGCGCGGCTGCGCGACAAGCGCGCTGCACATCTGAGATGTAGGCGGCGGGCCGCCACGGGCGAGCGCGAAAGCCAGTGCCGAGGACCAGTACCGGTCGTAGCAGCGAATGCCGATCGCCACCCGGATGCATCTCTTGCCGAACGCCTCCGCAAGGCGGGCGAGGCGGGTATCCGCATCGGGGTAAAGGCTTCGCCGGGTCAGATTGGGCCGAAGCATGCCGGCGATGTTTTCCTCGCTCACCAGAAGTGTGCGCATCCCCTCCTGCCGGTGCGTTTCCATCGCCAGATTGATCCGCCCGGCCATCCGCTTCCGGCGCCGCGCCTGCCAAGGCAACATCTGCGACGGATCATCGGACAGACCCTGAAACAGGCCCCCCCGAAGACGCTTCGGCCCCCAATAGGCGATGCGCCCGGCGACCAGCGTCTCCCGGCTTGCGCCCATGACCCGCTGGACAGTGGTGGTGCCGGTGCGGTGCACACCGATGTGAAGGACGACGTCCATATGTTTGCCCCTTTGCAAATCAATGCGTTGGAGCGGCCACCATGCCGTCGAAGAGCTAAAGACACGGTAAATCGCAGGTTTGCCACGATCCGATGCAGAATACGTTACGAAAGCCTTCGCTTTCACCCGCCGACCCCCTATATCTGCCAGTGACGGAGGATCGATGCGCAGTACTCTAGCCCTTACCTTAGCCCTTGGTTTCGCAGTGTTTCCCGGGTTTCCAGCCCTTTCGCAGGATGTGGCCATGGCCCAGAGCGACGTAACCGGGGAAACCCCCGAAGCCGTCGACCCGCTTGAACCGCGGTCCGCCATTGACTTGGATTTGAACGATTTTCTCTGGATCTCCCGGCCGATCGTCGTGTTTGCCGATACCGAGGCCGATCCCCGGTTCCGCGAACAGCTGGCGCTTCTGGCCGAACGTCCGGGGCCATTGCTGGAACGCGATGTGGTGATCATCTTCGATACCGATCCCGACGCGCAGTCCGAAATCCGCCGCCAATTGCGCCCGCGTGGCTTTGCGCTGGTGCTGATGGACAAGGACGGCGCCGTCAATCTTCGCCGCCCGTCGCCCCGCGACGTGCGCGAGATCATCCGCGCCATCGACAACATGCCGATCCGCATTGAAGAGACGCAGTGATCTATTCGTGAAATTCCGACCTTTCCGGCACCCTCTGGAAGGCGATTTTCGCGCCGGTGAAGGGCACCTTGTGCGGGGGAAGCTCGCCGAAACGCACGGTATCCTGACCGAAGCGCGCATTCAGCCCGTCGATCATCGAACACAGCCTTTCGCGCGTGCTTTGCTGGCCCGCCTCCCGCGTTTCGAACAGATCGGCGATATGCGACGCCATCGGGATCAGCCCGCCGACCATCACCGATACGCTGCGCGGGTCCGCAAGCGTCAACCCTCGCCAGTATCGCTCGAACGTCTTGAGTAGCGTGAACGTGTCCTGTGTCGCCATGATCGTATCGCCGACCGATTGCCGCCCGTGGCGGTCGCAGCTGGCACTGACGTGAAGCGACCGGGCCAGCAACCCCTCCCGCCTGAGCCGCGAGGCGGTCTTGATCAGCAGCCGCCGCGCCACCAGCCGGGCCGCCTGCGGCGTCCGGTTCTGCATCACCAGACGCTGGCCATGGCCGAGCGAACTGCGTCGCGTCGGCGGGTAGACCACCGTGCCGCCCTGCAACTGGGTGAGAAACCGCGCGCCTTCCACATTTCCCCAAAGATGCCGGGCCGCTTTCGGTGTCAGCGCATAGAGGCTTTGCGTATCGCGAATGCCCGCCCGCTCCAGCCGCGCCAGAATGCCCCGGGAAATGCCGGGAAATTCGCGTAAGGGCAGGCGCAGGATCTTCTCCGGCAGGGTCTCCGCCGTGATCCAGTCCAGCCCGTCCGGCTTGGCCATCTCGGCCGCGACCTTCGCCAGAAGCTTGTTCGGGGCGACCCCGACCGAGACCGTCAGCGACGGATGCACCTGTTCGGCAACGGCCCGTTTCACCGCCGCGCCGGTCTTCAGCGCCTCCGCGAGATCCTGCTGCGAGCGATCCAGCAAACAGGAAAACTCGTCCACCGAATGGGCGGTATGGATCGGCAGCACCGTCTCCACCGCGTCGCGGATCCGGTGATGATACTCCACGCAGACATCGTGCTGCGCCGGGCGAAACACGATCCCCGGGCAAAGGCGCCGCGCCTCGGCCACCTTTGTGCCGAACTTCACGCCGCAGGCTTTCGCCTCGCGGCTGGCCGCGATCATCGCCGCCCCCGGCGCATCGGTCGTCACCACGCCCACGGGCCGGCCTATCAGCGCAGGCTCCTCCGCCTGGCAGACCGCGGCGAAATAGGAGTCCATGTCGAAGAACAGGGTCGATACACGCTGAGGCATGTGGTGACTCGGGCGCAGTTTCCGGGTCGTCAGAATTAGAACATAACGGGAACATTTGCAATCGAAAGCTGCGTGCCCCGGCGTCTGCCCCAGGCACGCGGCTATTCGGCCCCAAGGCCGTCATTCAAACTCCATGATCACATCGTCCACCGACAGGCTGTCGCCCGGACCGGCGTTGATCTTGGCTACGACACCTTTCTTCTCGGCGCGCAGAATGTTCTCCATCTTCATCGCCTCGACGGTGCACAGCGCCTGCCCCTCCTGGATCTCATCGCCCTCGGACACATCGACCTTCACGATCAGGCCCGGCATCGGACAGAGCAGAAGCCGCGAGGTATCGGGCGGCAGTTTCTCCGGCATCAGCGCCGCAAGTTCGGCCTGACGCGGCGTGCGGACCACCACTTTCAGATCGGCGCCGCGATATCGCAGCCGCGCACCCCCGCGGATGAACTCCGTCTTCACGATCATCGGGCGGTCACCGACAGTGCCCTTGAACAGCCTGTCGCCAAGATGCCAGTCGGAATTGACCTTGAGATGGCTCCCGTCCTCAAACGTGACCTCGGTGCCGAAATCGGTCTCGTCGATGTGAACCGGAAAGGACTGGCTGCCGACGAAGACCACCCAGTCGCTCGCCACACGGCGGGAATGGTTGGGCATGGTGCCGCTTATCCGGGCGGCGCGGTCCTCTTTCAGCATCTTCATATGGGCGGCCACGGCGGCCAGATGCTGCAGGTCGTTGCCTTCGGGCGTCACGCCCTCGAACCCGTCGGGATACTCCTCCTCGATGAAGGCCGTGGTGATATCGCCCGAGGTGAAGCGCGGATGGTCCATCACGGCGGCCAGAAACGGCAGGTTGTGGCCGATCCCTTCAAGTTCGAACCCGTCCAGCGCGTTGCGCATCCCCTCGATCGCGCCCGCCCGGTCCGGCGCCCAGGTGCACAGCTTGGCAATCATCGGGTCATAATACATGGAGATCTCGCCCCCCTCGAAAACGCCGGTGTCATTGCGCACCGCCGTTTCGCCCTCGGGCGCCTCTCCCTGCCATCTGTCATTGGCCAGAAGCGGCCCGGCGGCGATCTCTTCCGGCGGACGATAACGGACCAGCCGCCCGATCGACGGCAGGAACCCGCGATAGGGGTCTTCGGCATAGAGGCGGCTTTCCATCGCCCAGCCGGTCAGGGTCACGTCTTTCTGGCCGAAAGGCAGCGGCTCTCCGGCGGCCACCCGGATCATCTGTTCCACCAGATCGACCCCGGTGATCAGCTCGGTCACCGGATGCTCCACCTGAAGCCGGGTGTTCATCTCCAGAAAATAGAAGTTTCGCTCGCCATCGACGATGAATTCCACCGTGCCCGCGCTGGTGTATCCCACGGCCTGCGCCAGTGCTACGGCCTGCTCCCCCATCGCCTTGCGGGTCGCCTCGTCCAGAAACGGGCTTGGCGCCTCCTCGATCACCTTCTGGTTCCGCCGCTGGATCGAACATTCCCGCTCGCCCAGATAGACGGCATTTCCATGGGCATCGGCCAAAACCTGGATCTCGATATGCCGGGGTTGGGTCACGAATTTCTCGATGAACATCCGGTCGTCACCGAAACTCGACGCCGCCTCGTTCTTCGACGCCTGAAAGCCCTCGCGCACCTCGCTTTCGTCCCATGCGATGCGCATGCCCTTGCCGCCACCGCCCGCACTGGCTTTCAGCATCACCGGATAGCCGATCTCGCCAGAGATTTTCACCGCCTCCTCGGCATCGGCGATCAGCCCCATATGGCCGGGTACGGTCGAAACACCCGCATCCGCCGCGATCTTCTTGGAGGTGATCTTGTCACCCATCTGTTCGATCGCGGTGGCAGGCGGGCCGACGAAGGCCACACCCTCGGCCTCCAGCGCCTCGGCGAACTTCCTGTTCTCGCTCAGAAACCCGTAGCCGGGATGGACGGCCTCGGCGCCGGTGTCGCGGATCGCCTGCATCACCTTGTCGATGACGATGTAGCTTTCGGCGGCGGGCGCGGGGCCGATATGCACGGCTTCGTCGGCCATCTTCACATGCAGCGCGTTCCGGTCCGCGTCGGAATAGACCGCGACCGTGGTGATCCCCATCTTTCTGGCCGTTTTGATCACGCGGCAGGCGATCTCGCCGCGGTTTGCGATCAGCAGTTTCTTGAACATCAGGTGTTGTCCCTTCTTTTCAGGCTGTTTCGCCCGTTTGCAGCACAGAAAAGGCCGCCCGGGGTCCTGCCCCGGCGGCCTTCTGTCAGATCGTTGAACTCGGTGCCTGTGTGCCGCGCCCTATCGGCAGATGTTTGTAACCTCGTCACAGATCGCGCCGACCGCGCCGCCGACCACGATGCCGGTCGCGACACTGCCGCCAAGCGCTGCGGCGCCGACACCGCCGACAGCCGCGCCGACGGCGGCACGTTCCAGATCCGATGACACACAGGCCGACAGGCCCAATGTGGCAACGAGTGCGAGAGTGAGTTTATGGATTCCGCGCATTTTGCGTCTTCTCCTGTCGATATGATGCCTCTGTAACCGGACCCTATCCCATTACGCGACCTAAAAAAAGGCGGTCGGCACAAATAACTGGCCGACCGCTTTGAAGGGGAAGGGTAACACGTCTTGTCACGATCGGCCCGGAAACAGCTGGGGACAGGGGCCGACAATTCAACCGTGGCACAGGCTCCACCTGTCCAAAAGGACAAGTTCGGGGCGGTTTTGCTTTGAGCCGGATTTCGCGCAGCCAGAACGGGTATAGGCAGCTTCATGCCGATCCGCCCTCCCAGATCCCCGTACCGTCGAAGGCTTCGGGAAAAGCGGCGCGCGCGCGGCCCTCGTCCAGCCTCAGCAGCGCGTCATAGCTTTCGGGATCGAACGGGTCTTCTGCGGCAAGCACCTCGCGACCGAAAAGCCAGCTGAGCCGGCCCGCATCCAGATTGCCGCGTTCGAAAGGCTCCGACCCGAAATACAGCCAGAGAGCCTCGACGAAGGCCGCATCCGCCCGCCGATCCGCAGGCCGTCGGTCAGCATAGCGCTCCCGCCGCACCAGCGGCGTCGCGCCGGCCTTGTTTTGCCGCCGAATGGTGAACTGGTAATCCGTGCCCGGAAGGCGACCGGGGAAGCCGCGATGCTTGATCATCGCGCCCTCCCCCCTGTCAGATGTGCGGCAGCCCTAGGGGATACCGGCCGTAGGCGTCCCTTGGCCCGTAGGTCTTGTGCCCGTCTGGGTGCTGCTGTCGTCATCTTCATCGTCGACGCCGCGCTGACGGCCGCGATCCACAAGCGGCGGGCAGATTGCCACATTGGCCCCCGCGACGGGATCTTCGGCACAGATCTCTTCGCAAAGAACGAGATCGGGCGGATAGTTCGTGCCGGGCAAAGGCTCACTCGGGACACAAAGCGCTGCGCCGGATTTTGCGTAAAGCGGAACGGCCCGCGCCGCCTGCGGCTGAGGCGGTTGCGCACAGGCCGCCAAAACGATAGCCGCCGTGCCGGCCAAAGCCATAAATCGCACATTAACCATGAGGTTCTCCCCTTAAAATGAATGGTCACACAATACTCTGTTCGACCGAATCGGGGAATAGGTTCAATAAACGCGGAGGTTTTCGTTACCGTAATGTGCCGGACGGGCGGGTTGGCCCGTCCGGGCGGGACACGGTCAGTTGTACTTGCTGTACACCGGTTCCTCGACAATCGGTGCCGGCTCGACAATGATGATTTCTTCCTGCGGGGCCTGCGCACAAGCGGCGACGCTTGCCAGAAGACCCAGGGCAAGAAGGGCCTTGATGCTCTTGGACATCTCGCTCTCCTGTTATGTGCGGGCGTATCCGGGTTGGCCCCGGGCACACCCATTGGTTCGGTCACGCGAAGGCGACCATCTCCGACAATACCCTGAATAGCTGCCGCACCATACCGGTTTCGGTGCGCCCCGCGGGTCTGTGGCGGACATGCATCATAAACTTGTCCACATGAACGCTGACCCGCAACATGTTGTAGAGTCATCAGAAACCCTCCCATATGCAGGTGTCGTTCTCGATCACGTACCCGGCGAAAAACTGCGTGGCATCGGGCGCGGGCTCTCCGCGCGGCACGATGCGGTCCATGACCTGCACCACAACCTGCGCAGGCGGCTCTGGCGCGTTCCGGGCGGCGGCCACGCCCCATTCGGCGCACAGCCAGTCAAGGTCTTCCTGAGGGTCGGCGGAGCTGTCGGCGATGCCGGGGGCGAGGACGCGGAGCACCGCCCAGAGCTCCCCGGAAAAGGGCTGTTCCTCGTAAAGCGTCTCGTGCAGTTCCATGGCCATACCGGAGGGCGCGACCGCCTCCTGCGCCGCCGCAGAGGCCGCCGTAACGGCCAGGATCGGCGCTGAGAGGTATAACAATGGTATATCAATTCGCCCGGTCATGACCCTTCCGGCACCTCCTCGGGATCGGCTTCGAACGCGGCGGGGGCGGTGATCTGGATCAGCTCCATGTCACCCGAATGAGGGAGTTCCCGGTTGCGGATACCGGGCGGCCCGAGAACGCAGGAGTCCGCGCGCGACAGATGCTCACCCTCCCCCTCATACTCGAACAGGATCCGGCCGCCGGTCACGTAGACCATCCGGAATTCGAGCCTGTGGGAGGGCCAGTCGCCGGGACTTTTCCGTCCGGGGACGGCGCGGACCACCTGCGCGCCGCATCTGCCATCCGTCGCCTCCGCGATGCCAAGCCCGCCATAGTCGAAGAAAGCGCGGAGGCCCTCGCCTGCAAAGGGGGATGTATCGGCGTGCGAAGTGGTGAACGCCGCATTCATCGCGCCGCCCCGCTTGCCCGGTGCGGCGGCTGGGTCAGTGGTTGCGCAGCGCCTCGATCAACCCGTCCTTGCTCATGTCCGAGCGCCCGTCGATGCCGATCTCCTGCGCACGGTCGTAAAGCTCCTCCTTGGTCCACTCTTCGTAGGGCGGAGCCTTGCCGCCCTTTTTCGAGGGGGCCATGTCGTCGTTGGCCTGCGCATTGGCGATCCGCGCGGCCTTCTCCTTGGACATGCCCTTGTCGCGCAGGGCTTCGTATGTGTCGTCGTCCTTGATGGACTTGCCGTGATCCTTGCTCATGAAACTCTCCTTTCGGAGACAACACCGGCATCCGGGGCCTGGTTCCTGCGCAACGGTCAGGTGCGCCCCCGAACCCGACCCGCGCGGCTCCGCGCCCCGCGAACCGCGCAATCACAGCAGAGCGCGCCGCACAGGCGCGGAGACGGCCCAGCTGCGCCGATCGTGGTTTTTCCGGGGGCTTTGACAGGGCGGGACGGCGCATCATGGCCTCACAACGGAATATTATCGTGCTTCTTCCACGGCATCTCCACCTGCTTGGTGCGCAGCGCGGCGAAGGCGCGGCAGACCCGCTTGCGGGTGCTGCGGGGCTGGATCACCTCGTCGATGAAGCCGCGTTCGGCGGCCACGAAGGGGTTGGCGAACCGGTCTTCGTATTCGGCGGTATGGGCGGCGATCTTTTCCGGGTCGCCCAGATCGGTCCGGTGCAGGATCTCCACCGCGCCCTTGGCCCCCATCACCGCGATTTCCGAGGTGGGCCAGGCATAGTTTATGTCGCCCTGAAGATGCTTCGACGCCATCACCACATAGGCCCCGCCATAGGCCTTGCGGGTGATCACCGTGACCTTCGGCACAGTCGCCTCGCCATAGGCGAAGAGCAGTTTGGCGCCATGCTTGATGACGCCGTTATACTCCTGCCCGGTTCCCGGCAGGAAGCCCGGGACATCGACGAAGGTGAGCAGCGGAATGCTGAACGCGTCGCAGAAGCGGACGAAGCGGGCGGCCTTGCGCGCACTGTCGATATCCAGAACCCCGGCAAGGTTCAGCGGCTGGTTGGCGACCACACCCACGGTCTGTCCCTCCAGCCGGATGAACCCGGTGATGATGTTTTTCGCGAACTCCTCCTGGATCTCGAAGAAATCTCCCTCATCGGCCACCTTGAGGATCAGTTCCTTCATGTCATAGGGCATGTTCGGATTGTCAGGGATCAACGTGTCTAGACTTTCCTCGATCCGGTCCGGATCGTCGTGGAAGGCGCGTACCGGGGGTTTTTCGCGGTTGGAGAGCGGCAGGAAGTCGATCAGACGGCGCAGTTCGGCCATCGCCTCCACATCATCCTCGAACGCGCCATCGGCGACGGAGGATTTGCGCGTATGGGTGGTAGCCCCGCCCAGTTCCTCGGCGGTCACATGTTCATTGGTGACGGTCTTCACCACATCGGGGCCGGTGACGAACATGTAGGAGCTGTCCTTCACCATGAAGATGAAATCGGTCATCGCGGGCGAATAGACGGCCCCGCCGGCGCAGGGCCCCATGATCATGGAGATCTGCGGCACGACACCTGAGGCGCGGATATTGCGCTGGAACACCTCGCCATAGGCCGCCAGCGAGCTGACGCCCTCCTGGATACGGGCACCGCCCGAGTCGTTGATGCCGATCACCGGGGCGCCGTTCTGCATCGCCATATCCATGATCTTGCAGATCTTCGCGGCATGGGTTTCCGACACGGAGCCGCCCAGAACCGTGAAATCCTGAGAGAAGACATAGACCATGCGGCCGTTCACCGTGCCCCAGCCGGTAACCACGCCATCCCCGCGGGGTTTGGATTTCTCCATCCCGAAATCCGTGCAGCGATGGGTGACGAACATGTCGTATTCCTCGAAGCTGTCTTCATCGAGCAAAAGTTCGACCCGTTCGCGCGCGGTCAGCTTGCCCTTGGCGTGCTGGCTGTCGATGCGGGTCTGGCCGCCGCCAAGGCGGGCTTCCTCCCGACGGTGTTCAAGCTCTTGCAGGATGTCTTTCACGTGGGTCCCTCCGGTATCCGCATGGCGCGTTTCGGCGGAGACTACAGAGGGAGAACGCGCAAATACAGGGCGAATTGGAATATTTGCAAATTACTGCGCTACGCGATCTGTAATATTGCAAATCAGCAAATTCGCCGCCTTTCCCGGTGCATGGCAGGTGGCGCACAGGCGCTTGTGCACCGGCGCTCATGGACAACCCCGGCCCGCGGGCGTAGACGGGGGCAATGACATCCCGCCCCGTGGTCCGGTTTCTCGACCGTTCGACCCCCCCGCATATCTTTACCCTTATCGTGCTGACCGGCCTCGGCGCGCTGTCGATGAATCTGTTTCTGCCGTCGCTTCCCAACATGACGACCTATTTCGACACGGATTACCGGCTGATCCAGTTGTCGGTGTCGGGCTATCTGGGCATGAACGCGGTGCTGCAGCTTTTCATCGGCCCGATCTCGGACCGGTACGGGCGCAGGCCGGTGCTGCTATGGGGGATCGGCATTTTCGTGCTGGCCACGATCGGCTGCATCTTCGCGACCACGATCGAGATCTTCCTGTTCTTCCGTATGATCCAGGCCACCGTGGTGGTCGGCATGGTTCTGGGCCGCGCGGTGGTGCGCGACATGGTTCCGCAGGATCAGGCGGCCTCGATGATCGGCTATGTGACCATGGGCATGGCGGTGGTGCCGATGGTGGGCCCGGTCTTTGGCGGCAGGCTGGAGGAATCCTTCGGCTGGCAGTCGAATTTCTGGGTTCTCGCGGGCCTCGGCGCGCTGGTCTGGGCGCTGATCTGGCGCGATCTGGGGGAAACGGCAGGCGCCGGGGCGGGCAGTATCCGTGCCCAGTTCGCCGAATATCCCGAATTGCTGACGGCGCGCCGCTTCTGGGGCTATTGCCTGGCGGCCGCCTTCGCGTCGGGCGCGTTTTTCGCCTATGTGGGCGGAGCGCCCTATGTGGGCTCCGAGGTGTTCGGGCTGAGCCCGGCGATGGTCGGCTTCTTCTTCGGCGCGCCAGCGGTCGGGTATTTCTTCGGCAATTTCGTCTCGGGCCGGTATTCGGTGCGCGTGGGCATCAACACGATGATCCTCTGGGGCTGCCTGATTTCCGCCGTGGGGATAACGGTGCTGCTGCTGCTGTTTCTGGCCGGGCTCAAGACCGCCGTCATCTTCTTCGGGTTCATGACCTTCGTCGGTCTGGGCAACGGCATGGTCATCCCCAATGCCACCTCCGGCATGCTGTCGGTGCGGCCGCATCTGGCAGGCACCGCCTCGGGCCTTGGCGGGGCCTTCATGATCGGCGGCGGCGCAGCGCTGTCGGCGCTGGCCGGCACGCTTCTGACCATGGGCAACGGAGCATTTCCGCTGATCTGGATCATGCTGGTCACCGCGATTCTCGCCGTCGCCTCGATCGCCTATACGATCCGGCGGGAGCGGCAGATCAGCGGCATCTGACGCCCGCACGCGCCCAGAATCCCCTTGCCAAGGCCGGGTCTGCGAGGTCTGGTCTCCCCCAGAGTTTGCAAACCGATCTCCAGATTCTGCAAAGCGGGGGGCTCCGATGGCGGTTCGAAAGCTTTACGCCGGTGCAAAGCTGCGCGAGTTGCGCACCCGGCTTGGACTGACCCAGAAGGACTTCGCCGCCAAGCTGGGTGTCTCCCTGCCCTATCTGAACCAGATGGAAAACAACAACCGCCCGGTCTCCACCACCGTGGTTCTGGGGCTTGCGCAGGAATTCGGCTTCGACGTCACCGAACTGAGCACGGGCGATGCGGAGCGTCTGGTCTCGGACATGCGGGAGGCGCTGGCCGATCCGGTCTTCACCGACACCGCCCCGCCGCTCGCCGATCTGCGGCTGGCAGCGTCGAACGCGCCGGCGCTCGCGCGCGCCTTCCTGGACCTGCATCGCAGCTATCGCCAGACCCATGAGCGGCTGGCCTCGCTGGACGAGGCGCTGGGCCGCGACGGGGCCGATACCGCCCCCTCCCCCTGGGAGGAGGTGCGGGATTTCTTCCATTACTGCGACAATTACATCGACGCGGTGGATCGTGCCGCCGAACGGTTCGCCGCGCAGGCCGGGGCCGATCTGGCCCATCACACCGAGGACAGGCTGCGCGCGCGCGGCATCACGATCCGCCACGAGGCCGGCACGGGCCTGCGCCATTACGATCCGGGCAGCCGGACGCTGACCCTGTCGCCCCGCGCCGCGCCCGAGACGCAGCGGTTTCAGCTGCTGCACCAATTCGCGCTGCTGGATCAGGCGCAATTGCTGGGCGCGACGCTGGATCTGGCCCGGTTCCAGTCCGACACCGCGCGGTCCATCGCGCAGATCGGCATGGCCAACTACTTCGCGGGCGCGGTGCTGATGCCCTATACCCGCTTTGCCGAGGCGGCGGCCGAAACCCGCCACGATCTGGAACGCCTTTCGATCCAGTTCGGCGCGTCGATCGAACAGGTGGCGCATCGGCTCTCGACCCTGCAACGCCCGGGCGCCAAGGGGGTGCCGTTCTTCTTCACCCGCGTCGATCAGGCCGGCACGATCACCAAGCGGCATTCGGCCACCCGGCTGCAATTCGCGCGCTTCGGCGGCGCCTGCCCGCTGTGGAACGTGCATCGCGCTTTCGAAACGCCGGGGCAGTTCCTTCGGCAACTGGCCGAAACGCCCGATGGGGCACGCTATGTGATTCTGGCCCGGGACGTCTCCAAATCCGGGGGCGGATGGAACGCGCCGATGCGCCGCTACGCGATCTCGCTCGGCTGCGAGGTGAAACATGCAGGCGCGCTGGTCTATGCGGACGGGCTGGATCTGGAAAGCGCGGAAAGCTTCCAGCCGATCGGCATCTCCTGCCGGATCTGCGAGCGAACGGGCTGCCACCAGCGCTCTGTGCCGCCGCTGGAACGCAAACTGCGGATCGACCCGAACCACCGAGATATCCTGCCCTACGAGATCGAACGTTGACCGGAGCCCGGCACGCACCGTACTTCTGAACAGGTCTCACCAACACAAGGAGAGGTCCGTTGGAACTGCATGCCACCCGCACCATCGCCGCAGACCGGGCCACCGTCTGGGCCGCGCTGAACGACGCGCAGACGCTGAAAGAGTGCATCCCCGGCTGTGAAGAGCTGACCGGGACGCCCGAGGAGGGGTTTTCCGCCGTGGTCAAGCAGAAGGTCGGCCCGGTGAAGGCCACCTTCAAGGGCGATGTGGTGCTGAGCGATGTGGTGCCCGGCACCAGCTACACGATTTCAGGCGAGGGCAAGGGCGGTGTCGCGGGATTTGCCAAGGGCGCCGCAAAGGTGGTGCTGAGCGATGCGGCCGATGGCGGGACGGATCTGCATTATGATGTGGATGCCAAGGTCGGCGGCAAGATCGCACAGCTCGGCTCGCGCCTGATCGACAGTTTCGCGCGGCGCATGGCGGATCAGTTTTTTGAACGGTTTCAGGACCATGTGGAAGGCGACGGGGCAAAGTCCGCGGCCGCGGACTGAAAAAGGCCCGTGCGGGCCGGGCCACCCGCCCCTTGCGCCCATGCGGGTTTGGCGACGGCAAAGCGGCCGCGCCCGACCCCGCCGGACATAACGCACCGGAACCTCTCCGGAACGGCGCTTGCT
Organism: Rhodophyticola porphyridii; assembly: GCF_003688285.1. GTDB lineage: Bacteria > Pseudomonadota > Alphaproteobacteria > Rhodobacterales > Rhodobacteraceae > Rhodophyticola > Rhodophyticola porphyridii. The sequence continues at coordinate 19,466 of NZ_RCNT01000006.1, read as the reverse complement.
TTTTTTCCGGTGACGGTCTTGGCGGGCCGGGAGAAGACGCCCCCCCGGCCCGAAGCTCAGACCCGTGCTCAGGCTTTCGACAGCATGGCCGCGATCTGGTCTTTCAGCGCCAGACGTTCCTTGCGCATCTGGACCTCGGCCAGTTCCTCGCAGGGTTCCACGCCGGTTTCGGCCCGGTGCACCGCGCGGTTGATCTCGTGATAGGCATCCATCAGCTTTGCGAAATGCGCATCCGAGGTTTTCAGTTCGTGAATTTTGTCCACTTGGTCGGGGAATTCTTCGGCCAGTTCGTGGGGTGTGTGGCTCATCGGTGTTTCCTTCTGCGTCCTGTTGCGGTCCGAGTCACGTGGTAGCACCCTCATCGGCAGGTGCAATTGAGGGAAATCAAATCAGCCATGCGGCGCGCGCCAGCCGGCGGCTTCCGCCTCGGCCACGGAGCAGAACCAGCGTTCGCCCGTGGCCGCATCGATTCGCGTGGCGGCATAGGAGCGGCTGCCCGGCAGATGGTAGATCCGCCCGCTGTCCGAAATATTGCCCTTGATCAGGCAGCCGCCGGTGTCGGCAGGTGGCTGCTCCTGAGCCTGCGCCGCCCGATGGGTCGCCGGATCGGCCCAGAGGCCGGCCCAGAGCCCGCGCCGCGCCCGTTCCGCCATCTCTTCCTGCGGCACGTAGTCGAGCGAATAGCGGCGATAGGCCCGGGCCATGCCGGTGCCGACCAACCATGCGCCCAGATCGCCGGACGCAGGCGCGTCGCAGCGCGCGATCAGGCGATCGTAGCGGTCGGTCCGCGCGCCGGTGCAGGTGATCCGCATGCCCGAGATCTGCGCATCCAGCCGGGCGGCGACCCAATCGCCGCAGGGCCAGAGGCCGCCATCGCCGCGCGCGCAGGGCTGGTCGCGTTCCGGCGCGTCGATTCCGAACAGCCGAACGGTCACGCCCGCCACCTCCAGCGTGTCGCCGTCGATGACCCGGGCAGGTCCGCTCACCTCCCGCGCGGCGGCGCCGGACACCGCCCAGAGGAAGAGTGCGGCGGCGCAAACAAATCGTGAACACAATCCCATGTCCGAGAGGTTGCCCAAGCCGCGCGCGGCTTCAAGCGAAATCTTAACGAAGTGTTAATCTGGAGGCGGGTTTCGGCGCTATTCGGCCGCCGCCATGGGCAGGCCGCGCCAGGCCTCCAGCACCGTGGCGACGCTCAGGATCGAGGCCCGGGCAAGGGTCTCGGCAAAGCCGCCCTCGGCGGCGAGCAGCCCCGGAAAGCCCAGACAGGGGATGCCGAGCGTTTCCGCCGCCTCCGCCGCGACGGGCGTATCGACGATGGCCACCGCCTGTTCGGGCGCGAGCGACAATTCGTCCAGCGCAAGCTCCATCGCCTGCGGATCGGGGGCCATGCGCTCCACGTCGCTGCGCAATACCGTCATGTCGAAGGGAATGCCGCCCCGCGCCCGGGCTGTGGCCTTCAGCAGGGCCTGGACCGGCGCCGCCTCGGACCGGCTGACAAGGGCGAGCGTCAGCCCGGCCCGGGCGGCCCACCGCAGCACGCCATCCACCCCCGGCCGGAGCGGAATGCCCCCCGAGAGGCGCGCGGCGAACACCCGTTGATGGGTTGCGTCGAGCCGGGCGGCATCGACGGTCACGCGCAGGTGATCGGCGAAGCGCGCGGCCAGTTGCCTGTCGCCACCGGGGCGCATCAGCTCCGCATAGGTGTCCCAGGACCATTCCCAGGGCACCCCGTGAATGCGGAAGGCGGCGTTCCACGCCGCGCGGTCGAGTTCGGCGCATTCCGCGAGGCTGCCGATCCCTCCGAAAATGACTGCTTTTGGTGTCATGAAACGTCTCCTGCCGGGATCATGGCACCCCCGGGGCAGGCGGCGCGCAACATCCCCGCCGCATTTGCCGCGCCGCGGCATGCGCCATTGGTTCCGCAATGGGCGACGGCGACGGAGGCTGCCCAATTTCCGGGCAGGCTGGAAACCTGCCGGCGGCGGGGGCGGCCACTCGCAAGTCGCCGCTGCCACCCCGAAACAGTCAAGTGTTAACAAAGTGTTAACCTGGCTCAGATCTTTGTCTGGGGAACCGACGGGGTGACCGCCCGACGGCGCAGGACGGCCTCTCTCCAGGTCATGAAGCTGATCGCGGCGATGATCAGCCCGCCGCCCATGATCACCCAGATATCCACAGGCTCGGAGAAGACCAGCGCGCCGAGCGCGGTCGCCCAGACCAGTTGCAGAAAGGTGACCGGCTGGGTCACGGTGAGCGGCGCCGCGGCGAATGCCAGCGTCATCGTGTAATGCCCGCCCGTGGCAAAGACGGCGACCAGAAACAGCCAGCCCAGTTGGTCCCATGTCACCGGCACCCAGACCGCCCATGCGAAAGGCGCCAGACAGATCGTGACCGTGATCGACAGCATGCCCACCACGACCGTGGCCTCCACCTCATCGGCCATGATCTTGGCGATCAGATATCCGATGGCGAAGCTGGCAGCCGTGAACAGCATCGCGAAATGCCCCGGCCCCAGTTCGCGAAAGCCGGGGCGCAGGATGATCAGCGCGCCCAGAAGGGCGACAGCCACCGCAAGAATGCGCCGGACCGCCAGACGCTCGCCCAGAAAGACGACCGCCAGCAGCGTCACGTAAACCGGGCTGAGATAGTTCATCGCCGTCACCTCGGCGATGGGGATCTGGGTCATCGCGTAGAACCAGCAGATCACGCCGGCCGTATGGGCCACGCCGCGGATGCCGAAGAGCCTCAGCGCACGGGTGCTGAGCCGCGCGCGCAGGATCGGGCGGATCATCGGGATCAGGAACACCAGCCCCAGAACATAGCGCAGAAAGGCCGATTGCGCCGGCGGCACCTCGTTGCCCACGACCTTCACAATGGCGGTGACCGCAACGAAACAGGCCCCGGTGACCAACATCCAGAACACGCCCATCACGGGGCGGGCGGCAGGTTTTTCAGGGATTTGGACGGCATCGGCCATGGGCCCCAAAGAACCCCATCGGCACGCGGGCCGCAAGCGGACTCAGAGCAGAAAGATCAGTTTCGCCGCGATCGCCCACATCACCATCCCGACCAGAAGATCGAGGATCTGCCAGGCGCGGGGCCGGGCGAAGAACGGCGCCAGAAGCCTTGCGCCATAACCAAGCCCGAAGAAGAACACGAAGCTGGAGGCGACGGCCCCCGCCCCGAACCACGCGGCCGCGTCGCCATACTGGGTGGAGACCGAGCCCAGAAGCATCACCGTGTCGAGATAGACATGCGGGTTCAGCCATGTCAGCGCCAGACAGGTCAGCACCGTCGCGCGCAGACTGCCGGCGCCGCTGCGCCCTGCCTGCAACGCGTCCGCCCCTCGCCACGCGGCCAGAAAGGCGCGGGCGCCATAGACGATCAGAAAAGCCGCGCCGCCATAGCGAAAGGCCGGCGCCAGCCACGGCAAGGCCTCGGCCACCACCGCGAAGGAGGTGACGCCGAGCGTGATCAGCACCGCATCGGATACCGCACAGGTCAGGCAGACGGCGAAGACATGGGCCCGCCGCAGCCCCTGCCGGAGCACGAAGGCGTTCTGTGCCCCGATGGCGAGGATCAGGCTGAAGCCAAGGGCAAATCCGGGAAAAAAGGCGGCGGTCATGCAAAGGCGCTTTCTCTTGGCAACCCGCCCCGGTTAGGCCATAGGGTTCCATAAGGCCAGTTACGTTTTCTGCACCCACATTAGAGTTGCGAATGATAGACACTCACGCCCTGATGGCGCTTTCCGCCGTGCTGCGCAGCGGCTCCTTCGACGGGGCGGCGGCGCAGCTGAACATCACCCAGTCGGCCGTGTCCCAGCGGGTGAAGGCGCTGGAGGAGAAGCTGGGCACGGTTCTGGTGCGCCGGACCCGGCCCGCCAGCGCCACCCCCGCGGGCGCGCGGCTGCTGCGCCATGCCGAGGAGGTGGGGTTGCTGGAAAAGACCCTTGCCGCGGATCTGGGGGGCTTGCTGCCCGACCCGGCGACGCCCCTGCGTCTGGCGGTGAATGCCGACAGCCTTGCGACATGGGCCCTGCCCGCGCTGGCTGCGGTGCCGGGGTATCTCTATCATCTGGAGATCGACGATCAGGACCATTCGGCGGACTGGCTGAAACGCGGGGCGGTCTCGGCGGCGGTGACCGCGGGCAACGTGCCGGTGCCAGGCTGCGACGTGTTCCCGCTGGGGGCGCTGCGCTACATCGCGACCTGCGCGCCGGGCTTCGCCGAAACCTGGTTCGCCGACGGCGTGACCGCCAAGGCGCTGGCCGAGGCCCCGGCGCTGACCTTCAACCCCAAGGACCGGCTGCAACAGCGCTGGGCCGAGCAGGTGACGGGGGAGAAAGTGGCGCTGCCCACCCATTTCTTCGCGTCGAGCCACGGCTTCGTCGAGGCGGCAAAGCTGGGTATCGGCTGGGGCCTTAACCCCGAAAGCCTTGTGGAGGAGGCGCTGGCCGATGGATCGCTGGTGCCGCTTGGGCCCGATCAGGTGTTCGACGTGGCGCTGAGCTGGCAGGTGCCGCGGCAGATGGCCAACGCGCTGAGGCCGCTGACCCGGGCCATTCGGAAGGCCGCGGCGGACCGGCTGCATCCGGTCACCGCCGACTGACGAGGCCCGCCCTGTACGCTCCGCCGGGGGGCGGGCGCGCCGGCTAAAGCTGCTCCATGATCTCGTCGGAGATCTCGAAATTCGCGGTGACGCTCTGGATGTCGTCATCATCCTCCAGCGCCTCGATCAGCTTCATCAGCTTCTGCGCGCCGTCCAGATCCAGCTCGGTCGTGGTGGTGGGCCGCCAGACCAGCTTGGTCGACTCGCTTTCGCCCAGTTCCGCCTCCAGCGCCGTCGAGACCTCGTTCAGATCGGTATCGGCGCACCAGATCACATGCCCGTCCTCGGAGCTTTCCACATCCTCGGCGCCCGCCTCGATCGCGGCCATCATCACCGTATCCGCATCGCCCGCATCGGCGGGGTAGCTGACCTGCCCCTTGCGGTCGAACATGAACGCGACCGATCCGGTTTCCCCCAGATTTCCGCCATGTTTTCCGAAGGTCGACCGCACCGTGGAGGCGGTGCGGTTGCGGTTGTCGGTCATCGCCTCGACAATCACCGCCACTCCGTTCGGCCCATAGCCCTCATAGCGGATCTCGTCGTAATTCTCCGCATCCCCGCCCAGCGATTTCTTGATCGCGCGGTCGATCACATCTTTCGGCACGGACTGGGATTTCGCCTCCTTCACCGCCAGCCGCAGGCGCGGGTTCTTGTCCGGGTCCGGGTCGCCCATCTTGGCGGCCACGGTGATTTCCTTGGCGAGTTTGGAGAACAGTTTGGAGCGGACCGCATCCTGACGCCCCTTGCGGTGCTGAATATTCGCCCATTTTGAATGGCCCGCCATCGGTATCCCTCGTGCAAAAATCTCGGCAGCCCCGTCTATACGGCAGGCCATGGCGGGGGGGCAATCCCCCGATAACAGGCGCGCTCGTTCACGCCGGCGGATGGTCTGGAAATGCCGTTTTCAAATCCCGCACGGGCGGCGACATCTGCTATTCTGGGCGGCAGAGGCACAAGGGGGAGGCGTCCGCCATGATGATCTATCCGATGATCGAGTTGCAGAACGGCCGCTGCGTGAGCCTCTACCGGGGCCGGCTGGAAGAGCCGCAGATCTGGCACGTGGACCCGGTGACCAAGGCCAAGAGCTTTGCGCGGGCCGGGGCGGAATGGCTGCATCTGACCGATTTCGACCGGGTCGCCGGGGACACCGGGAACCACGATCTGGTGTTGGAGATCATCCGCAGCGTCGGCATTCCGGTGCAGTTCGGCGGCGGTTTGCGCTCGCTCGACGCGATCGCGGGCTGGATCGACATGGGCGCGGGCCGGGTGGTGGTGGGCACGCTGGCCGTCACCAGCCCCGATATCGTGAAACAGGCCGCGCGGCGCTACCCCGACCAGATCGTGATCGCGCTGGATGTCTTTCAGGGCAAGGTGATGACCGAAGGCTGGCGCCGGACAAGCGCGATCACGCCGGAGGCGTTTCTGTCGGCCTATGAGACCGATCCGCTGGCCGCGATCATCGTCACCGATATCGACGCCGATGTGGAGGACAGCGACGGCTCGCTGGCGCTGGTCACGCGGCTGGCCGACATCGCGCGCGCGCCGGTGATCGCGCGGGGCCTGTCGCGCAGCCTTGACGATATCGCGCGGCTGAAATTCGTGCCCCATGTCTCGGGCGCGCTTGTCGGGCGGGCGCTTTTCGACCGCTCGGTCGATCTTGCCGAGGCACTGGCGGTGGCGCGCGCCGTCCGCGGCCCGATGCCCGAGTTCATCTGACGGGCAAATCTCTCGGACGGAGATTTTATCCGGCATCGGGCACGTTTGGCGGTTTGCACGCCCGGAGCTTCGCCATAAGACTTGTCCTATGACCACGGACCAGATCATCCTATTCACCCTTTTCGGCGCGGTCTTCGCATTGCTTCTCTGGGGGCGGTTCCGGTACGATCTGGTGGCGTTTTCCGCGCTGATGGCCGGGGTCCTGCTGGGGGTCGTGCCCGTGGATGCGGCATTTGCCGGGTTTGGCCATCCCGCGACGCTTGTCGTTGCACTGGTTCTTGTGGTTTCGGCCGGACTCGTGCGGTCGGGCGCGGTGTTCCTGATCACCCGCACGCTTGTCGATGCCACGCGCTCGCTCAAGACCCATATCGTGATCATGGGCGGGATCGGCGGCGTGCTCTCGGCCTTCATGAACAATGTCGCGGCGCTGGCGCTGCTGATGCCGGTGGATATCGCCACCGCGCGCAAGGCCGGGCGCAGCCCCGGCGTGTCGCTGATGCCGCTCAGCTTCGCCACGATCCTGGGCGGGATGGTCACGCTGATCGGCACGCCGCCCAACATCATCATCGCCACGATCCGGCAGGATTCGCTGGGCGAGCCGTTCAGGATGTTCGATTTCGCGCCCGTGGGCGGGATCGCGGCCATCGCCGGGCTGCTCTTCATCGCGCTGATCGGCTGGCGGCTGATCCCGTCCCGCGACAGCGGCGTCGGCGGTGACCGCATTGGTGAACTGGCGCCCTATCTCGCCGAGCTGATCATTCCCGCCGAGAACAAGCTGGTCGGCACCCGGCTGCGCGAGTTGCTGGACCCGGCGGAAAAGGCCGATGTGGCCATTCTGGGCCTGATGCGGGACGGCAAGCGGCGGTTCGGAACCGGGCGCAACCTTGAGATCAAGCCCGATGACGTGCTGGTGCTGGAGGCCACGCCCGAGGCGCTGGACGAATTCCGGACCGCCTTTTCGCTGGCCATCGTGCCCGCGGACAACCCGGCGGCGGATGCCATCGGCGAGGGTGTCAGCCTGATTGAGATGGTCGTGCCCGAAAGCTCCAGGATCGTCGGGCGCACCGCTGAATCGGTGGGCCTCTCCTGGCGCAAGCGCACGGTCCTGATGGGCATCGCGCGGCAGGGCAAGCGGATCACCAGCCATCTGCGCAAGACCGTGGTGGAACCCGGCGATATCCTGCTGCTGCTGGCCCCGTCCGACACCACCGATGACGTGGTGGACTGGCTGGGCGGGCTGGCGCTGGCCGATCGCGGGCTGAACGTGACCCGGGACAGCAAGACCTGGCTCGCCATCGGGCTTTTCGGGGCCGCGGTTCTGGCGGCGTCGCTGGGGCTGGTCTACCTGCCGGTCGCGCTGGGGGTCGTAGTGGTGGGCTATGTGCTGACCCGGATCCTGCCGCTGTCGGAAATCTACGATCACATCGAATGGCCGGTCGTGGTGCTGCTCGGCTCGATGATCCCGCTTGGCGCAGCGCTGGAAACCTCCGGCGGCACGGAGCTGATCGCGGGCGCCCTGGTGGCGCTGACCGACGGGCTGCCGGCCTGGATGATCCTGACCGTGCTGATGGTCGTCACGATGACGCTCAGCGATATCCTGAACAACACCGCCACCACGATCGTCGCGGCGCCCGTAGGCATCCAGATGGCCCAGACGCTGGACGTTTCCCCCGACCCGTTCCTGATGGCGGTGGCGATCGCCGCATCCTCGGCCTTCCTGACGCCCATCGGGCACAAGAACAACACGCTGATCCTGGGGCCCGGAGGCTACGGTTTCGGCGATTACTGGCGCATGGGCCTGCCGCTGGAGATCATCATCGTGGCGGTCTCGATCCCCGCTATTCTGGTGTTCTGGCCGCTCTAGGTCGCACGTTTCCCGCTTCTTCTGGTTCGAAATACCGCCGCCGGAGGCATTGAAATCTCTGTAGCGCCAGAAAAGACAAGATGCCTCCGGCGGCGGTATTTTTGACCAGAAGAAGAGCCCTTCACGCTTTGCTAACCGGAATCACCGAGACTCTTCGGGCGGTACAGGCTGCGGAGCCGATGACCGCACCAGGAGAAGGCGCCCGGGAAAACCCGATCCGGTTTGACCGGGTGCCCGACCTGTTTCGCTTTCGGGTTTCAGTTTTCCTGCTTTCAGTTTTCCGGCGGCGGGGGCGAGGCGAAGGTGCGTGTCCGGCCGGTGCTGTCGGTGATGGTGACCGTGGCGAGCGGCGCGATGACATCCGGGCCGCCGAGGGCGGTGAAGATCTCCTCCAGCACATAGCGGACCGGGTTGGTGCGATCGTCGATTTCCACCGTGTAGGCATAGGCGGTGGGGCAGCCTTGCAGCCGGCCGGTCCAGCCGGTCGCAGCGCCCGGCGGCGCGGTGTCGGTGCAGGTCGTCCCGTTCGACATGGGCACGGTGATGGTCGTGTCGGTCAGCGATACCGAGAGCGGGCGCGGCGGCCCGATGGTGCAGGCGGCCAGCGCGAGGGCGGCGGCGGTCGGGAGGATCAGGGCGCGGGGCATGGGGGAATGTCCTTGTGGGTCAGAGGGGCCAGATGAGCGGAATGATGGCGCTGACCACAAGCCCGAGGCTCAGTGTCAGCGGGATGCCCACCTTCATGAAATCGGTGAATTTGTACCCGCCCGGACCATAGACCAGCATATTGGTCTGGTAGCCGATTGGGGTGGCGAAACTGGCCGAGGCAGCAATCATCACGGCGATGACCAGCGGGCGGGGATCGACGCCGATGGCCTGCGCCAAGCCGATGGCGACGGGCGTGACCACCACGGCCACGGCGTTGTTGGACACAAGCTCGGTCAGGATCGAGGTGATCAGGTAGATCGCCCAGACAAGCAGGAAGGGCGGCAGATCGGCCAGCCAGGGCGCCAGCCCGCCCACAACCAGCGCCACCGCGCCCGTGGCCTGAAGCGCAGCGCCGATGGCGAGCATCGAGAAGATCAGCGCCAGCAGGCGACCATCGACGGAGGCGAAGGCTTCGTCCGCGTCGATGCAGCGGGTCAGCAGCACCACCGCGACCGCGACGATCGCCAGAAGAAAGATCGGCGCGATGTTGAGCGCCGCGAGGATCACGATGCCCGCCATCGCGGCCAGCGCGATCGGCGCGTGGCTGCGGCGATAGGCGCGGGCCGACGGCTTGGAGACATCGACGAGGTCCATATCCGTGGCCAGCCGCTGGATATCCGCCGGGTCGCCCTCCAGGAGCAGGGTGTCGCCCACGCGGACCACCAGATCGTCCAGTTGCCGGCCGATATTCTGGTTCCGCCGGTGCACCGCAAGCGGGTAGACGCCGTAGCGCCGGCGCAGGCGCAGCGAGCCCAGCGAGCGGCCGACCATGCCGCAGCCCGGCGTGATCAGCACCTCCACCGTCTGGGTCGCGACCGAGCTGAGCTTGTCGACCGTACGGAGTTGCTTGTTGGCCTGCAGGCCCAGAACCTCGGACATTTCCGTGCGCAGAACCACCCGGTCGCCGGCGCGAAGCTCCACATCGGCCATGTTCCGGCGCAAGGAGGCATCGCCGCGCAAAACGTCGATCAGGCGCACGCCGTCACGGCTGAAGATGTCGACCTCATTGACATTCTGGCCAATGAGCGCGCTGTCCTCGGGCAGGGCCACCTCGGTGAAGAATTTCATCTTGCCCCGGTTCGACAGCATATCGGCCATCGACCCTCGATCGGGCAGCAGGCGCGGCGCGATCACGCCCAGATAGAGCATGCCCCAGGCCACCACGACGAGGCCGATCGGCGTGATCTCGAAAATCGTGAAGGGCTCAAGGCCCTGTGCCCGTGCAACGCCATCGACCAGCAGATTGGTCGAGGTACCGATGAGCGTCAGCGTGCCGCCCATGATCGCGCCATAGCTGAGCGGGATCAGCAGTTTCGAGGCCGGGCGGCCGAGCGAGCGCGCGATCTGGACGAAGACCGGGATCATCACCACGACGACCGGCGTGTTCGACACGAAAGCAGATCCGACGACGACAAAGGCCATCAGCGCGCCCAGCGCCACGAAGGGCCGGGTCTGGGCCTTCGACTCCGCCAGGGCGGTGAACCGTTCGAGCGATCCGGTGCGCACCAGCGCGCCCATGGTGATGAACATCGCCGCGATGGTCCATGGCGCGGGATTGGACAAAACCGCAAGCGCATCGGCATAGGGCAGAAGCCCGGTGACCAGCAGAAGCGACACGCCCGCCAGGGCCACCACCTCTGTCGGGTAGCGTTCGCGAATGAACATCACGAACATCAGGCCCACCACCGCAAGCGTCGCGATGGCCTGGGTCTGGGCCGATAGGGTCAGGTCGATCATGGATGCCCCTGCGCGGCTGCCTCAGCGCGCATCATTCCCGATGCCGGCACCGCCGTCCAGCATCTCTTTCGGGCGCGGCTGCACCAGAAAGAGCCCCGCGAACATGACCGCCATGGCCGCCCAGACCCAGGGAGAGTAGGTTTCGCCCAGGATCAGCTTGGCCCAGAGGATGCCGCTGCCGGTGACCAGATAGCTGACCTGCGCGGCGAAAACCGCGCCCGCGCGCCCGACCAGCCACACATATCCGGCATAGGCGATGGCATGGAACGTGCCCAGGGCGAGGATCGCAAGGTCGGGCAGCCCATAGGGCGGCAGGGGCGAAATCCATTGCCCGGTCATCAGCGCCAGCGGTGCGGCCAGAACGATGCCGACCAGTGAGGCGCCCAGCAAAACCTGCACCGGGTCGAGCCCCTCGGTGCCGTAGCGGGACACGAAATTGCCCTCGATCGCGTAGAAGGTGGGCGCGATCAGCGCCACGGGCAACCACCAGACCATGGCCCGGTCGGGCAGGCTCGTCTCGGGGGCCGCGATCATCACGATGGCGATGAGGCCAAGCACCAGACCCAGAAACCGCAGGCCCGAAAACCGGTCCAGACCCCATGCCAGCGCGATCGGGAAGGCCAGCATCGGCACCAGCGAGATGACGATGGACAGGATGCCCGAGGGCAGATGGATGGCGGCGGTATAGCTGGCCGAATTCGGCAACAACGTGCCGATCAGCGCGATGATGACATAGAGCGCGATATGGCGCGGGCCCCGCGGCAGGCCCCGGCCCCGCAGAAGGTTGATCGTTCCCAGAAGCAAGGCGCCGATGACGACCTGCCAGAAGATGAGGCCGAAATGGCGGTAGCCCTCGGACACGGCGATCTTGGTCAGCGGGTGGGTGATGCCCCAGGCCGCGCCGATGCAGAGCAGAAGGCCCAGAAGCGCCGCGGCATCGCGCCGTTTCACGGAACCGTCTCCTGCAGGCGGCCGCCGATGCGCACCGGCTGGATGCGGCCGGCCCTGCCCGTCCGGTCATCGGTTTCCACATAGACGCCCGACAGGGTCGCCTCCCCGGCGGCGGGAGTGAAGCGCTCTTTCGGCATACCGGTGATGAAGCGGCGCAGCGGCTCGGTCTTCTCCATCCCGATAACGGAATGATAATCGCCGCACATCCCCGCATCGGTCATGTAGCCGGTGCCGCCCGGCAGGATCTGCGCGTCGCCGGTGGGCACATGGGTATGGGTCCCCACCACGAGGCTGGCGCGGCCGTCGCAGAAATGGCCCACGGCCATCTTCTCGGATGTCGCCTCGGCATGGATATCGACGATCACCGCCTGCGCCTGACCGCCCAGAGGATAGGTCGCCAGCGTGCCTTGCAACGCCGAAAACGGGTCGTCAAAGGGGCGTTTCATGAAGACCTGGCCCAGCGCCTGGGCCACCAGCACCTTGCGCCCGCCCGCCGCATCGAACAGCCGCGCACCCTTGCCCGGCGCGGATTTGGAGAAATTCAGCGGCCGCAGGATGCGCGGCTCGCTCTCGATGAATTGCAGCATGTCGCGCTGGTCAAACGCATGATCGCCAAGCGTCAGACAATCGATCCCGGCCTCCAGCAGGGTTTTCGCATGCGCCGCCGACAGCCCCGCGCCCGAGGTTGCGTTTTCGCCATTGACCACGACGAAATCCAGCCGCCAGTCTTCGCGCAGCCGGGGCACATGGGCCACCACCGCCGCCCGGCCCGCCCGGCCCATCACATCGCCCAGAAACAAACATCTCATGATCATCGGCTTAGGGCCTGTGCCGCGTCACGGCAAGGGCGGTTCTGGCGGGCGGATCGTTCCCGTTTCGGTGACGACGGCGTCAAGGGGCTGGTCCGTGGGCTCCACCGGCAGCGGCGGCAATTGCTGTGCGGCGAAGGCAAAGCCAAGGGCGCGGACGGGGCCATTTGCCCGCAGACGCGCCAGTGTCCGGTCATAGAACCCTCCGCCATAGCCAAGCCGGTTGGCCGCGCGATCGAACCCCACAAGCGGCACGATCAGGATATCGGGCTCCAGCCAGTCGCCATCTGCCGGGATCCGGGCGCCGAAGGGGCCCGGGACCATCTCCGTGGCCGGCGTCCATTCCCGGAAGCGCAGCGGTTTGCCCTTCGCCGCGATCACCGGAACGCAGACAAGGTTCCGCGCGGCAAGCGCCGTCATCGCCGGGATCGGGTCAAGCTCCGTCCGGATCGGCATGTAGCCCGAGATGACATGGCCGGAGACTGGCCCGATCTCGGCCAGGAGCGCGGCGGTGGCCGCCAGCCCGTGACCTTCGGCAAATGCGGTCTGGCGCGCGGCATAGGCGTCGCGGCGAAGCGCCGCTTTCTGCTCGGACAGGGTCATCGGCACGGATATCCCGGGGCTGGACGGCATCGGATCATGGGCAGGAGCGTTCGCGCCGAATGCCCGGCAACGCAACAAAAAAACGCCGCATGCCGGGACCGGGCCGGGCCGGATGACGGGATGACCAGGGAGACTGACGCAGCGAAAGGACGGCCCGGCCCCGGCCACGAGGCTTTGCGAAACCGCCCGGCGCGCGGTAGGCAGGAGGGCATCATTCCGGGAGACACGCCATGCTGAGCCTAGATCACATCGCCATCGCCACGCCCGATCTGGCGACCGGCACGGCCTGGGCGGAGATGGCCTTCGGCGTACCGCTTGAGCCCGGCGGGACCCACGCGGAGATGGGTACCCACAACCGGCTGCTGTCACTGGGGCCCGAGGAATATCTGGAGGTCATCGCGATAGACCCCGATGGGGCCGCCCCCGGGCAGCCACGCTGGTTCGATCTGGACCGGTTCCGCGGCCCGACCGGGCCGGGCGCGTGGATTGCGCGGGTGCCCGATCTGGATGCGGCCATCGCCGCCGCGCCCGACGGGATCGGGGTGGCCTGGTCGCTGAGCCGGGCCGATCTGCGCTGGCGGATGGCGATACCCGCGGATGGCAGGCTGCCCTTCGATGGGCTGTTTCCGGCGCTGATCGAATGGGAGGGGGCGGCCCACCCTGCCCCGCGCCTGCCCGATCGGGGCGTGCGGCTGACCGGGCTGACCCTTGCCCATCCGCAGGCGGAGGCGCTGCGCGCGGCGCTTGCCCCGGTATTTAGCGATCCAAGGCTGGAGATCGTGGCCGAGGACAGCCCCTATCTGGGCCTGCGGTTCGACACCGCCCGCGGGCCGCTCGACCTGTGATCCGCGGGGCCCGCGCCGGTGATGCCGCGGCGATCGCGGCGATCTGGACCGATGTCATCACCGGCAGCACGGCCACCTTCACGACTGTGCCGAAAACCGCCGACGCGGTGACCGATGTTCTGGCCGCGCAGCCGTTCTTCGTGTCGGAAACCGCGGGCACGGTATCGGGGTTCGCCACCTATGGTGCATTCCGGGCGGGGCCCGGCTATGCGCGGACGGCGGAACATTCGATCCATATCGCGCCGGCGGCGCGGGGCCGGGGCGAGGGCCGCGCGCTGATGGCCGCGCTTGAGGCGCATGCGCGGGGCCGGAGCATCCATTCGATGATCGCGGGCCTGTCGGCGGAGAACGCAGCCGCGCGCGGGTTCCACGCGGCGCTCGGGTATCGGGAGGTCGCCCATATCCCGCAGGCCGGCTGGAAATTCGGGCGCTGGCACGATCTTGTGCTGATGCAGAAATTCCTCTGACATCCCCGGCGGTTTCCCGCTAAAAGCGCTCCCATGTCGCTTTGGACCCGCATAACGGATGCGCTTTCGGCACTCGCCAAGGGCGAAGGGCTTGGCGCGGTCTTCGACAGGCTGCGCAGCCCGCCGGAACGGTCGGTTGCCTTTACCATCGCGGTTATCGCGCTCAGCGCCAAGATGGCCAAGGCGGACGGACGGGTGACCCGCGACGAGGTGACCGCCTTTCGCGAGGTGTTCCAGGTGCCGACCGAGGAAGAGGCGGCGGCGTCGCGCGTGTTCAATCTGGCGCGGGAGGATGTGGCGGGGTTCGAGGAATATGCCGCGCGCATCGCGCGGATGTTCGCCGACAATCCTGCCGTCCTTTCCGACCTGATGGAGGGGCTTTTCCACATCGCCTGCGCCGACGGGGCCTATCACCCCAAGGAGGACATGTTTCTGGAACGGGTGGCGGAGATCTTCGGGATGAGCCCGCGCGATTTCACGTCCCTGCGCGCGCGCCACGTGCCCGATGCAGCACCCGACCCCTATGCTGTTCTGGGCGTCGACAGCACCATGTCGCTGGAGGAGATCCGCGCGGTCTGGCGCAGTCAGGTGCGCGAGACCCATCCCGACAGGATGATGGGCCGGGGCGTGCCGGAGGAAGCCATCCGTCTCGCCGAGATGCGGCTGCGAAGCATCAACCGGGCGTGGGAGGAGATCTCCGCCCATCGCCGGGACTGAGACCGCGATGCGCATCGCCACCTATAACGTGGAATGGTTCGCCAACCTGTTCGACGATGACGGCGCGCTTCTGGACGATGACGGCTGGTCCGGGCGGCAGGACGTGACCCGTTCGGCGCAGATCGCCGCACTCGGCTATGTGTTTCAGGCGCTCGATGTCGATGCGGTGCTGGTGGTGGAGGCGCCCGACAGTTCCCGCCACCGCAACGGCGCCACCGCACTTGAACGGTTCGCCATGCGCTTCGGGCTGCGGGCCCGCAGCGCGCAGGCGGGCTTTACCAATGACACCCAGCAGGAACTGATCCTGCTCTACGACCCCGATGTGATGTCCGCGCGCCACGCCCCGATCGGTGCGGCCACCGGCAAGAAGGGCCGGGACGGCGCGCCGCGCTTCGACGGGACGTTCCGGATCGACCTCGATATCGACGCGACCGAGGATCTGGTGCGGTTTTCCAAACCGCCGCTCGAAGTGGCTCTGGACACGGCGGCGGGCGCGCTGCGCCTGATCGGGGTCCATGTGAAGTCGAAGGCGCCGCATGGCGCGCGCGGCGATGACGAGCTGATGCGGATCGCCATCGCCAACCGCCGCAAGCAACTCGCTCAGTGTATCTGGCTGCGCGCGCGCGTCGATCATCATCTGGATGCGGGCGAGCCCCTGATCCTGCTGGGCGATTTCAACGACGGGCCGGGGCTCGACGAATATGAGAAGCTCTTCGGCCGGTCGGGTGTGGAGATCGTTCTGGGCAAGGATCTGCCCCCCGACAGGCAGCTGTTCGACCCCCATGCGCGCCGCGCGCTGCAAAGCCGGATCGCGGCCCAGCCCACCACCGCACGGTTCTATCTGCGCGATGAAAACCGGTTTCTGTCGGCCCTGCTGGATTACGTGATGATCAGCCACGATCTGCGCCCGCGGGCGTGCGGCTGGCGCATCTGGCACCCGTTCGACGACCCCGATTGCTGGCGCGACGAGACGCTGGGGCGCGCGCTTCTGACCGCGTCGGACCATTTCCCGGTCGTCCTGGAGCTTGAAGGACCGGGTGGTCTTTCCCCTTAAACCACGCCGTGAAGTGCCCTATATTGGGGCCATGAAACAGCTTGCCCCCGCAGCCCTCGTCGCCCTGAGCCTGCTTGCCGTGCCCGCCCCTGCCCTGGCGCAGGACGGCGCGGAGCCCGAGAGCGACTTTCGCGAAGGTCTTGATCTGTTCGCGCGGGGCGCGGAGCTGATCCTTGAAGGGCTGCGCGAGGAAATGGAGCCGATGCTGGAGGAGATCCAGCCCTTTCTGGAACAGGAGATGCTGCCCTTCATGCAGGGTCTGGCCGATGCGATGGACGACATGACCGCCTATCATCCGCCCGAACGTCTGCCCAACGGGGATATCATCATCCGCCGCCGCGACGACATGCCTGTTCTGCCCGAACCCGGCGAAGGGGGCGAGGTGGAGCTTTAGGCCACGCCTCCGCACCTCCGGACAGACCGGGTGCCAGGCCGCGCGCGGAGAGGAATTGCGCCCGGAGGGGTTGAGGCTCAACGCCCGCTGGCTCATATCAAGGGGGAACGCGATCCAGCCCCGAGGTTTTCCGATGCGCCTGCCCCTGCCCGCCCCTGCCCGCGATGCCGCCGCCGATACCGGGGGTGCGCCCCTGGGTGAGCTGCCGGAATGGGATCTCAGCGATCTTTACACCGCGCAGGATGCGCCCGAACTGACCCGCGACATGGCCTGGCTGGAGGGCGAGTGCGCCGATTTCGCCGCGACCTATGAGGGCAAGCTTGCCGGGCTGAACTCAGACGAGATGCTCGATTGCGTGCAGCGTTACGAAAAGATCGATCTGGTGAGCGGGCGGATCATGTCCTTCGCGGGCCTGCGCTACTACCAGCACACCACCGATCCGGCGCGGGCGAAATTCATGTCCGACTGTCAGGACAGGATCACCGCCTTTACCACGCCGCTGGTCTTTTTCTCTCTGGAATTCAACCGGATCAGCGATGACACTTACGAGACGCTGATGGCCGGCAATGCTGATCTGGCGCGCTACCGCCCGGTTTTCGACCGGATGCGGGCGATGAAACCCTATCAGCTTTCCGATGAGCTGGAGCGGTTTCTGCACGACCAGTCCACCGTTGGCGCAGCGGCCTGGAACAAACTGTTCGACGAAACCATCGCGGGGCTGAGTTTCGATGTGCAGGGCGAACGCCTTGGCATCGAGGCGACGCTGAACCTGCTGACCGACCAGGACCGTGCCCGGCGCGAGGCCGGCGCGCGGGCGCTTGTCGCGACCTTCCAGACCCGGCTGGGCCTGTTCGCGCGGGTACACAACACGCTTGCGAAGGAAAAGGAGATCGAGGATCGCTGGCGCAAGCTGCCCAGCCCGCAGGCGGGCCGCCATCTGGCGAACCATGTGGAACCCGAAGTGGTCGAGGCGCTGAGAAATGCGGTGGTCGCCGCCTATCCGCGCCTGTCGCATCGCTATTACGCCCTGAAAGCCAAATGGCTGGGGCTGGAGACGCTGGAGGTCTGGGACCGCAACGCGCCCCTGCCGATGGAGGATACCCGGCTGGTCACCTGGGACGAGGCCCGCGCGACCGTGACCGACGCCTATGCGGCGTTCGACCCGCGCCTGGCCGATCTGGCCGAGCCGTTTTTCACCGATGGCTGGATCGATGCGGCGGTGAAGGACGGCAAGGCGCCCGGGGCCTTCGCCCATCCCACCGTTGTCGACGTGCATCCCTATGTGATGCTGAACTATCTCGGGAAACCCCGCGATGTCATGACCCTTGCCCATGAGCTGGGCCATGGCGTGCATCAGCGGCTGGCGGCCGGGCAAGGCGAGTTGCTGTCCTCCACCCCGCTGACGCTGGCCGAGACCGCAAGCGTTTTCGGCGAGATGCTGACCTTCCGCAAACTGCTCGATGCCGCCGAAACGCCGGAACAGAAGAAGGTGCTGCTGGCGGGCAAGGTGGAAGACATGATCAACACCGTCGTGCGCCAGATCGCGTTTTACGATTTCGAGTGCAAGCTGCATGACGCGCGGCGCGAGGGCGAGTTGACGCCCGACGATATCAACGCGCTCTGGATGTCGGTGCAGGCGGAATCGCTGGGCCCGGTGTTCAACTTCATGGAAGGGTACGAGACCTTCTGGGCCTATATCCCGCATTTCGTGCATTCGCCCTTCTACGTCTATGCCTATGCGTTTGGCGACGGGTTGGTGAACGCGCTTTATGCGGTCTATGCGGAGGGCGAGCCGGGCTTTCAGGAGAAGTATTTCGAAATGCTGAAGGCCGGCGGATCGAAGCACCACAAGGAGCTTCTGGCACCCTTCGGCCTCGATGCGAGCGACCCGGCCTTCTGGGACAAGGGGTTGAGCATGATCGAAGGCTTCATCGACGAACTGGAGGCGATGGAGGGGTGAGCCGCGTCCCGGAACGGCGTGACCGGCGCCTTTCCGGGCTGCACGGACCGGGCTGTCCCGATGCCTGATACGCCGCCCCGCACGCCCCCCGTCAAGCGCACCGTCAGGGGGCGGCTTGCCCGCGCGCTGGTCTGGGTGCGGTCGCATGTCCCGCCGGGCTTGCGCCTCATCCTCGGACTGCTTCTGATCCTGGGCGGGATTTTCGGGTTTCTGCCGGTTCTGGGCTTCTGGATGATCCCGCTTGGCGTGGCCGTGGCCGCGCTTGACATCGGACCGATCTGGCGCCGACTCCGCGGCGGACGGCGACGGTAGTCAGGCCGCTCGGCCGGGCGACACCTGCGTGGGCACGCTCTCCGGGGCGTCCTGTAAGGCCGGTCAGCCGCGCCGTCCGCCATGCGCTGAACCGGGGCCGCGGGATCTAGTCCAGCTCGGTCCATGGCCAGGGCTTGACCTCGCTGGCGGCGGTCTGGAACCGGGCGGCCTTGGCGATCCAGATGCCCAGATCGGTGCCGAACTCGGCCAGCCGGGCATTCGGCTCGCCGCCATTGATCACCATGACGACGAACTGGATTATGGTCAGTGCGCCCAGAACCGTATGCGCAAAACTCAGCATGACGGAGATCAGCACCATATAGACAAAGCGCATGACCAGCCCTTCGCGACCGCTGGGCTCGTTCTGCTCGCCGTTCAGGCGACCGTTGACTTTCTCTTCCTCGCTGAGCGGCATCCGTATCTCTCCTTGTGCGCGGTCGACCCATGATACCTCAGCCCGGGCCCTATCTGCCACCGCAAAGACGGGATCGACCGGTGCAGAGCCCTGTCCGCGCGCAATTCGGAGCGAAAACTGGCGGGCGCGCCGCCGCAGTCGCGCGCCGGGGCAGTGTGCCCACGCTCTCTCTATCAGCGTGGGTTTTGCGGCTTCGTCATGAGCAAACGGCCCCCGGGGCGGAAACCCGCGGGGGCCGTTTCTCTGCGGTCGGGTCGCGGCGGCCCGGGGAGGGAGAAGCCCCGGTCGCGCGCGCCCGCTCCG
>NZ_RCNT01000005.1 GCF_003688285.1 Rhodophyticola porphyridii | reverse complement strand
ACTCATAGAACAGTGCCGCCTGCGCTTCCTGCTTCGGTCCCATCATGGCCAATCCTCCCGCTCGTTGAGAGAATTGAATCAGCGGCTTACGCCTCGATCAAGGAAGAGTTTTTCAACGAAATACGCCCATGTTGACCGATGCTGCAGGGGGGCCGAATGTCCGCTACACAGCTTTCTTCAGACGAACGATTATCTCGGGGCTGTCACGCATCAAAGGTTCCCGCTTCCAGTTTCCGAAGGTCTCCGACAGCACTAGGCCATTTTTGGCTGCGAGTTTTTCTATACCGTCTAGGTCAAGAAATCGCAGCGTGCTTTGTGATGTCAAAGTTCCGCTGTCGTCGTTGAAATTGTAATGCTCTTCGAACGTCACGCAGTCGTCGTTCACGCTTAAGACTCTGTGGATGACTTCAACAGTTCGACCCGCACCAAGGTCGACGGGCGGCGCGGCATGGTCAGGCGTCCACCGGAGCCAAGGTTTGGCTGCGCGATTGCGGGTCTCGAACCAAAATGATCCGTCTTGAGACAGCCGCTGGCCTACTGCTTCGAACAACGCTGAAATCTGGGTGTCTTCTAGGAGACACTGAAACGCGTGGCCGGTCATGACTGCGGCGCTGACCCTTAGATCAATGTCTAAGTCGGTAACAGAACCAGTGAACCACTTTACGGATCGGCCGGTATCTTTTCGCACTGCCAGCGCAACCATCTGCGCCGCCGGATCGACTGCCGTGACATCATAGCCGCGATGTGCGAGCTCGAGCGCGAAGGTTCCAGTACCGCATCCAATATCCAAGAGAGTTGCAGGTGGTTCTGGCAGTCCCGCGATGTAAAAATCAAAGTCCTCGCGAGACCGATTTACCGCATCATATAATTCAACGAGTTTTTGGTTTTGATAAAGGGCATCCATAGACAGTGATCTACAAATTCGGCGGCTGCGACGGAAGCCGACATTCAACTATCAGCACCAAATGTCCGCTTCGTCCCGCATTGCCGACCTTCGTATAGATGGAGATGAAGCTCTGGTTTGGTCCAGAAACACCTGGTCCTTGAGCCGATACCGTGTGGCGCCACCCCACTATAGGGATCATGCAATCCGCCCCGTCCCGTCAAGGATACGCGATGCTCGCGAACGCCCGGGGATATCCATGAAGCGGAGGCCGGCCCGCCCCGGGTTGGTGATCGGGCCGGTGGGGAACCCGCGACGATCCTGCAGGCAGACAAGGTGTGCCTGCCGGGCGCATCCCGTGCCTGCAGGCGCGTTACATGGAAAAGGACGTGCCGCAGCCGCAGGATGACGAGGCGTTGGGGTTTTCGATGGTGAAGCGCGCCCCGATCAACTCTTCGGAAAAGTCGATCACCGCATCAGCCAGAAATGGCAGCGATACGCTGTCGACCACGACTTTCTGGCCGCCGCCCTCCAGCACCAGATCATCCTCGGCCGGGTCGTCCAGCTTGATCTCATACTGAAATCCGGAACATCCGCCGCCTTCCACGGCCACCCTAAGGGCTTTGGGCGTGTCCGTGTCTTCGTTGATTTCGGCAAGACGTTCAAAGGCGCGCGGGGTGACTTTGGGCGGAACGGTCAGGGTCAGGGTCATCTTTTGGGCTCCGGGCGGTGTCGCTTCGCTACGAAACTGAATATATGGGGCGCGAGGGGATGCCACAAGGAGGCGGCGATGCTGGCGGTCTATGCCTGCGATCCGGGCAACAGCCGGGGACGGCTGATAGCCGAGGAGGAAAGCACCTTTCGCTCCTGTTTTCAGCGGGACCGCGACCGGATCATCCATGCCTCCGCTTTCCGGCGGCTGAAACACAAGACGCAGGTCTTCGTGGAGCATGAGGGAGATTACTACCGCACCCGCCTGACCCATTCGATCGAAGTGGCGCAGGTGGCACGCACCATCGCCGGTGTGCTCGGCCTCAACGCGGAGCTGACCGAGGCGTTGGCGCTGGCCCATGATCTGGGGCACACGCCCTTCGGCCATACCGGCGAAGACGCGCTGTCGGTGCTGATGGCACCTTATGGCGGGTTCGACCACAACGCGCAGGCGATCCGCATCGTGACCTCGCTTGAGCGGCATTACGCGGAGTTCGACGGGCTGAACCTGACATGGGAAACGCTGGAGGGTCTGGCCAAGCATAACGGCCCGGTGACCGGCGATCTGCCCTGGGCCCTGGCCGGTTACAACGCGCGCCACGATCTGGAACTGCACAGCCATGCAAGCGCCGAGGCGCAGGTGGCGGCCATCGCCGACGATGTGGCCTACAATCATCACGATCTGCATGACGGGTTGAGGGCCGAGCTGTTTTCGACCGACGAGTTGGCGGAACTGCCGATCCTGTCGGACTGTTTCGCCGAGGTAGACCGGCTTTACCCGAACCTCAATTACTATCGGCGGCGGCACGAGGCGCTGAGGCGTTTTTTCGGCGTTCTGGTGGAGGATGTGATCGCGGTTGCCCGGCGCAACCTGACCGGGATCGCACCGGAAAGCGCGGAAGATGTCCGGGCGGCTGGCCGGGGCATGATCCGGTTTTCCGATGCGGTCTGGGCGGATCTGAACGTGATCCGGCGGTTCCTCTTCAAACGCATGTATCGCGCCCCCGGGGTGGTCGAAATGCGCGCGGAGGTAACCGGCGTGGTCAACGACCTGTTCCCCTATTTCATGGCGCATGCCGAGAGCCTGCCGAAACAGTGGCGCAAGGATGTGGAGGAGGCCGATGGCGAGGTGGCGCTGGCGCGGATCGTGTCGGACTACATCGCGGGCATGACGGACCGCTTCGCGCTTCAGGAACACGCACGACTGATCGGCGGCGCTTGAAGGCAGCATTATTTATCTTTTGGTGTTTTCGACCCATGTTTGACCAGACGAAACGGGAGTTGACATGAACGACAAGATCATCGCTTTGCATGCTCTGCGCGTGATCAGGTTCGTCGAGAACCGCGCCTGGTTCATTCTGGCGGCTTTTCTGGCTGTTCTGGTGCTGGCCGCTCGTCTCGGCTGAGTTCGTCGTCAATCTCTTTTTGCCACTCTCCCGAACGCTGTCGAAGCCGATCCAATTCGGCTTGCAGACTTGAAACTCGCTGTTGACAGGAAAGCAGCAGGGTTTCGATATTCTCCTTTTCCACCGGGTCAGCTTCGGGGGCGGCGTCATCGCCGTTTTGACCGGTGCCGCTGAGCAAGAAAAATGCGGACGCGGCGAAAAGCGCCAGATGCAGATTACCGACGACGGCCTCTCCTGCGGCAACGGCACGGCTCAGGCCTTCCTGTGGCGTCAGATCGCCGAAGCCCAGGGTCGAGAAAGACACCGTAGAGAAATAGAACGCTTCGGCGGCATCCGTAACGCACCCAGTACCGTTCAATCCGTAGCTTATATAGAAGGCGGCGCAGCTTGTGACGGTCTGAACCGACGAAATGGCGATATGAAGCAGGAAGTTGCTGATATTGCCTTTGCCTGAATAGGCCGAGTAGGCGAATGTGTGGCTAGAAACGCCACATACAACAATGCGAAGACTAGCAATACGACAGCAACTGCAGGCGTGTCTGAGATCCAGCGACCGGAGAACACGACCAGCAGGATACTGATCGTCGTGATAATGTCAGATATCGCGTGGACCTGCGTCCGGCCGATGCTCCAAGCCGGCGTTGACCTTCCTTTCCCAGATGCTAAACCGCCGGGCAGTTAGGGGAAAGCCATATGCATCTGTTCACCGATATCCGTACCCTTGTTCTGCAAAGCCTCGACACGCTTGTCGCCGAGCGGGTTCTTCCGGGCGGGCTGGAGATGCGAAACGTCACGGTGGAGCCGCCGCGCGACGCCGCCCATGGGGATATGGCGACCAATGCAGCAATGGTGCTGGCCAAGCCCGCCGGGATGAAACCGCGCGATATCGCGGAGGCGCTGGCGGGCAAGCTGGCCGCCGATGACCGGATCGACAGCGCCGATGTAGCCGGGCCCGGCTTCATCAACCTGCGGCTGTCGGCGGAGACCTGGCGCGGCGTGATCCGGGGCATCGTTGCCGCCGGGGCTGGATATGGTCGCTCCGACGTGGGCGCGGGGCGGAAGGTGAATGTCGAATATGTTTCCGCGAACCCGACCGGGCCGCTGCATGTGGGCCACACGCGGGGCGCGGTGTTCGGCGACGCGCTGGCCAGTCTTCTGGATTTCACCGGCCATGCGGTGACGCGGGAATACTATATCAACGATGGCGGCGGGCAGGTCGATGTGCTCGCCCGCTCTGTCTATCTGCGCTACCTGGAGGCCCATGGGCAGAAGGTCGCCTTCGAGGAGGGCACCTATCCGGGCGATTACCTCATCGAAGTCGGGCAGGCGCTGAAGGACAAGGTCGGTGATGCGTTCCTGGACAAGGGGGAGCAGTTCTGGCTGGCCGAGGTGCGCGACTTCGCGACTGACGCCATGTTGGAGATGATCCGCGCCGATCTGGCGCAGCTCGGCGTCGAGATGGATGTCTTCTATTCCGAGAAATCGCTCTATGGCAGCGGCCGCATCGAAGAGGCCATCGCCGAACTGCGGAGCAAGGGCCTGATCTATGAAGGCACACTGGAGCCACCCAAGGGCAAGACGCCCGAGGATTGGGAGCCACGGGTCCAGACCTTGTTCAAATCCACCGAATTCGGCGACGACGTGGACCGGCCGGTCATGAAGTCGGATGGGTCATGGACCTATTTCGCGCCCGATATCGCCTATCATTACGACAAGGTATCGCGCGGGTTCGACGAGTTGATCGACGTCTTTGGCGCCGATCATGGCGGGTATGTCAAACGGATGAAGGCGGCGGTGGCCGCGCTCTCGGACAGCAAGGTGCCGCTCGACATCAAGCTGATGCAGCTTGTCAAGCTGCGGCGGGGCGAGGAAGAGCTGAAAATGTCCAAACGCGCGGGCACGTTCGTCACGCTTCGCGATGTGGTGGATCTGGTCGGGCCGGACGTGACCAGGTTCGTGATGCTGACCCGCAAGAACGATGCGCCGCTTGATTTCGATGTGGAGAAGGTGACCGAGCAATCGAAGGAAAACCCGGTCTGGTACGTGCAATATGCCCATGCGCGGATCGCCTCGGTGCTGCGCAAGGCGGCCGAGGCGGGGATCTCCGCCGATGACGCCGTGCTGGCGGAGGCGGATCTGTGCGCGATCTCCGATCCGGCGGAGCTTGCTCTGGCCGCGAAGCTGGCGGAATGGCCGCGGCTGGTCGAGATCGCGGCCCAGACCCACGAGCCGCATCGGGTGGCGTTCTATCTCTATGATCTGGCCTCGGAATTCCACGCATTGTGGAACAAGGGCAATGCCGATCCGTCGCTGCGCTTCCTGCAGGAGGATGACGAAACCGCAACTTTGGCGAAATCTGCGCTGATTCGCGCCGTAGCCGTTGTTATTTCGGGCGGTCTTGGTATTTTAGGTGTGACCCCGCTGAACGAAATGCGCTGAGGCGAGACCTCGATAACAAGGCGCCGAGGCGGGGACGAGCAGGCAAACCCCGGCATCGCCATTGCCGGGCACAAGAGGGCAGGCATGGCTGATATCGATTATTTCGAGGATGAGGCGCATGGTCATCCGCCGCCGGCGGGGCCGTCGCCAATTGGAACATTGATCAATTGGGCCGGGGCGCTGATCTCGCTCGGCTTGATCGCGGGCATGGCGATCTGGGCGTGGCAGCTGACGATGCGCGACGTGACCGGGGTGCCGGTCGTCCGCGCGCTGGAAGGGGCCATGCGGGTCGCCCCGGAAAACCCCGGCGGCAGCCAGGCGGACCATCAGGGGCTGGCGGTGAACCGTATCGCCGAAGGGCGGGAGGCCGAGCCCGCCGCCGACCGGATCGTGCTGGCTCCGCCGCCGGTGGAACTGGTCGAGATCGATCTCAGTTCGGCCAGCCTGCCGGAGGCGACACGCGAGGCCGCGCCGGAAACGCCCACGCCGCAGGCCGCCAGCGAAGCGACGCTGGCCCTGATCGACCGGCTGATGCAGGACGAAACGCAGGCGACCCCCGCGCCCGAGGCAGGGGCCGAGACGGCCGCGACGCCTGAGGCCATATCACCCGACCCCGCGCCGCAGACCCGCGATGCGATTGCCGTGATCCCGGTTTCGGTGCCCGGCGTGCGCAGCTCTCCGCGGCCGACCACCCGCCCGGCGGCGGTTCAGATGGCTGCGCTGAGCGCCGCGGCCGATGCGGCCACTGCCACGGCCGGCGCGACGCCGGCCGCCGAGATCGACCCGGACAGCCTGCCGGCGGGGACCCGGCTGGTCCAGCTTGGCGCCTTTGACGATGCCGAGACCGCGCGCACGGAATGGGAGAGGCTGACCCGCAGCTTCCCCGATTTCTTCGACGGGCGCTCTCGGATCGTGCAACCGGCCGTCTCGGGCGGGCGGCAGTTCTACCGGCTGCGCGCCCATGGGTTCACCGATCTCAGCGATGCGCGGCGTTTCTGCACGACGCTTCTGGCACAAGGCGCGGCCTGTATCCCTGTCACGGTACGCTGAGCGGAATGGCGGCGGGTTCTGCCACGATTCTTGGATGTCTCGGTCCTGTCCTGTCCGCTGACGAAGCCGCCTTTTTCGCCGAAGCGCAGCCCTGGGGCTTTATCCTGTTCGCCCGTAATGTCGAAAACCCGGGGCAGCTCCGCCGTCTGACCGACGATTTGCGCACCTCCGTGGGTCGCGAGGCCCCGGTGCTGATCGACCAGGAGGGGGGGCGTGTTCAGCGCATGGGGCCGCCTAACTGGCGGCAATGGCGCCCGGCGCTCGATCAGGTGATGGCCGCGGGCCGGGACCGCGCCGCGCGGTCCATGTTTCTGCGTGCGCGGCTGATCGCCCATGAACTCCATGATGTCGGCATCGACGCGAATTGCGCGCCGCTTGCCGATGTGGCGCGCGACAGCACGCATCCGATGCTGCGCAATCGCCTTTACGGCCATGATGCGCCCGGCGTCATCGGCGCGGCCCGGGCCGTAGCCGAGGGGCTGATGGCCGGCGGCGTTCTGCCGGTTCTGAAACATCTGCCGGGCTACGGCCTGGGCGAGGTGGACAGCCACCAGACCCTGCCGAGGGTGGCCGCCCCGCTGAAGGAGCTGCGCGCGGTGGATTTCGCGGCGTTCAGGCCGCTGGCCGATCTGCCCATGGGGATGAGCGCCCACATTGTCTACGAGGCCGTGGAGGACGGTTTGCCCGCCACCATGTCGCCACGTCTGATCGACCTGATCCGGCAGGAGATCGGCTTTGACGGGTTGCTGATGACCGACGATCTTTCCATGGGGGCCTTGCCGGGCCCGCTGGCGGAGCGGGCCGCGCTGTCGCGGCAGGCGGGGTGCGATATCGTTCTGCACTGCAATGGCGACCGCGCCGAGATGGAAGAGGTGGTGGGCGCCAGCGGCGGATTGACGGGACGCGCGAAATCCCGCGCCGACGCCGCGCTTGCGGCGCGCCGCCGCCCCGAGCCGCTTGACATTGACGCCGCCGAAGCCGACCTTGCGGCGCTTCTGGACGGACAGGTTTATGGCTGAGATCCCGGTACCGGCAAATGACAATGACGCGGAGTGGGACGCGGTCAGCGAGCGGCGCGCCGCCGAAGCGCTGATCGTCGATGTGGACGGGTTCGAAGGGCCGCTCGATCTGCTGCTGATGCTGGGTCGCACACAGAAGGTCGATCTGCGCAAGGTCTCCGTCCTGCAACTGGCCGAGCAATATCTGGTGTTCGTCGAACAGGCGCGCGCGCTGCGGATCGAGCTTGCTGCGGATTATCTGGTGATGGCGGCATGGCTCGCCTTTCTGAAATCGCGCCTGCTTCTGCCGCCCGATCCGAGCGAAGAGGGCCCGTCGGGGGAGGAGATGGCCGCCCATCTGGCGTTCCAGCTGGAGCGCCTTGCCGCGATGCGGGACTGCGCGGCGAAGCTGATGGCCCGGGACCGGCTGGGGCGGGATCGGTTCGTGCGCGGTCTGCCCGAGGATGTGACGACCGCGCGCAAGATCACCTATACCGCCAGCCTGATCGACCTGATGCAGGGATACGCCCGGATCCGTACCCGCGACGAGTTCCGCCCCTACGTGATGGATCGCGAAAGCGTCTTCACCATGGAGGAGGCGCTGGAGCGCATGCGCGGGCTGATCGGGTTTGCGGGCGACTGGACCGATATCTCCTCCTACATCCCCGAGGGGTGGGAGATGGACCCCAAGCGGCGCCGCTCCGCGACGGCCTCCACCTTTGCGGCGGCGCTCGAACTGGCCAAGGCGGGCAAGGTGACGTTGCGACAGACCGAAACCTTCGCGCCGATCCAGCTGAAACGCAAAGACGACCCGCAATGAGCGACCCAGAGACCGACACCGAGGAAAGCCTGTTTCAGGCGCCGCCCCTGGCCGAGCAGGAACGCATGGTCGAGGCGTTGTTGTTCGCGTCGTCAGAGCCGATGACCACCCGCGAGATGGAGGCGCGGATGCCCCATGGCTGCGATGCGGCGGAGGCGCTTGTGTTGCTGCGCCGCCGCTACGAGGGTAGGGGGGTGACCGTGACCCGTGTCGGCGATGCCTGGGCGATCCGCACCGCCGCCGATCTGGGTTTTCTGATGAGCCGTGAGACGGTCGAGACCCGCAAGCTGAGCCGCGCCGCGGTCGAGACGCTGGCGATCATCGCTTATCATCAGCCCGTCACCCGCGCCGAGATCGAGGAGATCCGCGGCGTTTCGGTCAGCCGCGGGACGGTGGATCAGCTGATCGAGATGGAATGGGTGCGGTTTGGCCGCCGCAAGATGACGCCGGGCCGGCCGGTGACCTATGTGGTGACGCAAGGCTTTCTGGATCATTTCGGTCTGGAAAGCGCCCGCGACCTGCCGGGCCTGAAAGAGTTGCGCTCTGCCGGTCTGCTCGACAGCCGTCCTCCGCCGGGGCTGATGCCGGGACCGGGCGGCGAAGACGACCTGTCGGAGCTGGACGATGGTCCCGATGACGATGGCCAGGACGAGCTTTTCGGGGAATGACGGGCGAGACGCCTGAATTCTGCCGCGTTTTGCCCTATATTGCCGGGGAGTAACGAACAGGAGGCCTATGATGGACCGCATCATTCGCATGGTAATGAATACGCTGATCCGTCAGCTTGTGAACCGCGGCGTCAATGCCGGGATCAACCGCGCCACCCGTGGCAGGGGCGACGCCCGCGAAGAGGCGATGACGCCCGAACAGCGCGAAAGCGCCCGGCGCAGCCAGAAAAACACCCGCCAGATGGTGCGCACGATGCGCAAGGCCTCGCGGTTCACCCGGTTCTAGCGGGCCGCGTCGTCGGGAAGGCCGGAAAGCCGGTTCACGAACTGGTTGAGCGTGACCTGCCAGACATCGAACGTGTCTTCGAAATTGCGCTGGTTGACGCCGTAGCGGATGCTGGTGCTGTAGTGCAGGATGACATCGCCGTCCTCCTGAAGATAGGCCGAGCCGAACCGTTTGTCCGCGTTCCACTGGTTCAGAAACTCCAGCGTGGAGCCGGATTCGGAAAACGTGGCGAAGAACTGCACGCTGTCGCAGCCGTCGCCCTCGTCGCAGCCATACATCAGCACACCATAGCGGGTGCCATTCAACATACCGGTCACAAGTGGGCGGCCGGCCCTGTCGGCGGCTTCCATCTGGGCCGCGCCGAAGCCCCTTGCAACCTCAAGGATCGCGCCGGGATCGGTGCCCAGTTGCGCAGGCGGCGCGGCGTCCTGGGCGAGGGTCGCGGTGGTCAGAAGGGCGAAGGGCAGCGCAAATAGGGCCAGGCGGGTCATGGGTCTTCCGGTTCGGGTCTGTTTCAAAGGTTCGGCTGATCCTCAATCGGTGCGGCGTGTCGGGTCAAGCCTTTCGCTTGATATCGCAAAAGAAAAGGGCGCCAACATGGCGCCCTTTCCGAAAACCCGAGCGGCTTCGGCTCAGCAGCTGTAATAGTTGAGATACTCCACCGGGTGAGGCGTATGCTCGAAGGCATAGACCTCTTCCCATTTCAGCTCCATGTAGCCCTCGATCTGGTCCTTGGTGAACACGTCGCCGGCCAGCAGGAAGGCGTGATCGGCCTCCAGCGCGTCCAGCGCCTCGCGCAGGCTTGCGCAGACCGTGGGGATGCCCGCCAGCTCTTCGGGCGGCAGATCGTAGAGGTCCTTGTCCGAGGGGTCGCCCGGATGGATCTTGTTCTGGATCCCGTCAAGACCGGCCATCAGAAGGGCCGCGAAGCACAGATAGGGGTTTGCCGACGGATCGGGGAACCGCGCCTCGACCCGTTTCGCCTTGGGCGATTCCGTCCACGGGATCCGCACGCAGCCCGAGCGGTTGCGGGCGGAATAGGCGCGCAGAACCGGCGCTTCAAAGCCTGGGATCAGGCGTTTGTAGCTGTTGGTCGACGGGTTGGTGAAGGCGTTCAGCGTCTTGGCGTGCTTGAGGATGCCGCCGATGAAATACAGCGCCTCGTCAGACAGGTCGGCATATTTGTCGCCCGCGAAAAGCGGCTTGCCGTCTTTCCAGATCGACATGTTCACATGCATGCCGGTGCCGTTGTCGCCCGCGATGGGCTTGGGCATGAAGGTAGCCGACTTGCCATAGGCATGGGCCACGTTGTGGATGACGTATTTGTATTTCTGCAGCTCGTCGGCCTGTTTGGTCAGGCTGTCGAAGATCAGGCCAAGCTCGTGCTGGCACGACGCCACCTCGTGGTGGTGCTTGTCGACCTTCATGCCGATCCGCTTCATCGTGGAGAGCATTTCAGAGCGCAGATCATGGGACGCATCGGTGGGGTTCACAGGGAAATAGCCGCCCTTGACGCCGGGGCGATGGCCCATGTTGCCCATTTCATATTCGCTGTCGGTGTTCCAGGCGGCGTCCTGGGCGTCGACCTCGTAGGAGACCTTGTTCATGCCGACCGAAAAGCGCACGTCGTCGAAGAGGAAGAACTCCGCCTCGGGCCCGAAATAGGCCACATCGCCGATACCGGAGGATTTCAGATACGCCTCGGCCTTTTCCGCCGTGCCGCGCGGGTCGCGTTCGTAGGATTCGCCGGTGTCCGGCTCCACGATCGAGCAGTGCAGGCAGATCGTCTTTTCCGCGTAGAACGGGTCGACATAGACACTTTCGGTGTCGGGCATCAGTTTCATGTCGGAAGCTTCGATGCCTTTCCAGCCGGCAATCGAGGATCCGTCGAACATGAACCCTTCGTCCAGGAAGTCTTCATCAACCTGGTCGGACAACACCGTGACATGCTGAAGCTTGCCTCGCGGATCGGTGAAGCGGATATCGACATATTCGACATCCTCGTCCTTGATCATGGACAAAACCTTATCTTTGCTCATCGTGACCTTCCTTGACGTTTTGGGTCTGTTTCCGGGGCATGGTCATGCCCCTCTCGTACAACTGATCGCGGTTCAAAGCGCGTCTTCGCCGGCCTCGCCGGTGCGGATGCGGATCGCCTGTTCGATGGAGGAGACGAAGATCTTGCCGTCGCCGATCTTGTCGGTCTTGGCCGCGGTGATAATCGCTTCGATCGCGGCATCCACCTGATCATCGGCCAGCACGACCTCGATCTTCACCTTGGGCAGGAAATCCACAACATATTCGGCGCCGCGGTAAAGTTCGGTATGGCCTTTCTGGCGGCCGAACCCCTTGACCTCGGTGACGCTCAGGCCCTGTATGCCGATCTCCTGAAGGGCCTCTTTGACCTCATCCAGTTTGAACGGTTTGATGATCGCCTCGATCTTTTTCATGTCCCCCGGGCCTCCTCGTCATGCATGCCCGCCCGTGACATCACTTTCGCCCATGGGGGGCAATCGGGTAGCATGACGCATGCGTTGCGCTGTTAATGGAAACCCGGCAGAGCGATGGCGAATTGGGCGGCACGCATATTTTTTGTGCGAAAATGAATCGCGAGAGGGACGTGGCGTGACGAAATTGCTGACTGCGGAGCAGATGCGCGGGATCGAAACCGCCGCGATTGAAAGCGGCTCGGTCACGGGGCTGGAACTGATGGAGCGTGCGGGCCGGGGTGTGGTGGAGGCCGTGTTCGCCGAATGGCCGGATCTGCTGCAGGCCTCTCACATCGCGGTCGTGCTGTGCGGCCCGGGCAACAACGGTGGCGACGGGTTCGTCGTAGCGCGTCTGCTGAAAGAGTGGGGATGGGAGGTAAGAGTGTTCCTCTACGGCGATCCTGACAGTCTGCCGCCGGATGCGAGAGCGAATTACAAGCGCTGGAGAGAACTGGGCGAGGTCACCGTTCGCGACATCGACCCGGCCTCCCTGCAAGACGATGATCTGGCGGTGCCGGGGTGCAGTCTGATCGTTGATGGACTGTTCGGGACCGGTCTCACACGCCCCTTTCGGGGGCCTTTCACGGCTTTTGCGCAGGCACGGGACCTGTCTGACAAAAAGGACGTTCGCGTGGTGGCGATCGATACGCCAAGTGGTCTTTGCGCCGATAGCGGGCGCATTCTGGACACGGCAATCAGGGCGGATATGAGCGTAACCTTTCATGCGGCGAAGCTTGGCCATTATCTGGATCGCGGCCCCTCCGAATGCGGGAAAATCGTTCTTTGTGACATTGGCCTGAAGCCGGGGTCCGAAAGCCGCCCGGCCGTGCCGCCAGACGAGATCGTGCGCCTGGTGGAGCGACCGGCGCATGCGGCGCTGGCAAAACGCGCGGATCATCACAAGTATTCCCATGGCCACGCGCTCATCCTCTCCGGTGTGCCGGGCACGGGCGGCGCCGCGCGCCTTGCCGCGCGTGCTGCGCTCAGGATCGGCGCGGGCCTCGTCTCCGTTGTCTGCGAGGATGCGGAGGTGGCGGAACACGCTGCTCAACTGACCGCCATCATGATCAAGCGAGCCAACGGGGCGGCGGCACTCGCCGCCCTTCTGGAAGATGAGCGGCTGAATGCGCTCTGCCTCGGTCCGGGACTGGGTGTGGACCGCGCGAGGGATCTTGTGCCGGTGGCGCTCGGGGCCGGGGATCCTCCGTCACGGGGCCGCGCGCGGAGTGCGTCTCCGCCGCGCCGATCCGTCGTTCTGGACGCCGATGCGCTCACCGCTTTTGCGGAGGCCCCCGCGGATCTGTTCGCGATGCTGCATGAGCGTTGCGTCCTGACGCCCCATGCGGGCGAGTTCGGACGCCTTTTCCCGGATCTCGCCGAAAGGCTTGATGCCACGCCCACCAAGGGCCCCGCCTATTCCAAGGTCGACGCCACGCGGGAGGCTGCCGCGCGCGCGGGCTGCACGATCCTTTTCAAGGGACCCGACACGGTGATCGCCGAGCCGTCGGGGCAGGCGTCGATCAACGCCGCCCGGTATGACCGCGCAGCGCCCTGGCTTGCCACCGCAGGGTCGGGCGATGTGCTGGCCGGGTTCATCACCGGCCTGCTGGCCCGGGGCATGAGCCCGATGGAGGCGGCGGAGACCGGCGCATGGCTGCATGTGGAATGCGCCCGCGCCTTCGGGCCGGGGCTCATCGCCGAGGATCTGCCCGAGAGGATTCCCGAGGTGTTGCGTGATCTTGAGCATGCCGCGCCGCGTCGGGCGCGCTGAGGAGAGTCATGGCCGGGGTGCGGGAGCGTCGCCATGTGCGCCCGGTTTGCGGCGCGCTAGGGCGCGCCAGAGACGGGCGGGGCCAGCCGGGCCGTGCTTTGCAGTTCCAGACCTGCGGCATAAAGAATGACCGGCCGGTCGAAATGGAGAGAGATCACATACGCCGGCGTGTCCACCGTCCAGCGCACGTATTCCCCGTCGATCAGACGCTCGACCGGGACGCAGGCCTGCGGCGTGTTGTAAATCGCCCTGGCGCGCCAGTCGCGGATCAGAACGCGCTGCCGGGCCGGAAGCGTGATATCTGTATCGGGCTTTCCGCCAAGGGCATTGCGGCTGACGCGGACCATGCGCAGCCCTTGAGGTACAGTGTGGCGCAGCGCGGCGCGTAGCCGATACGCACCGTCGCGGGTGATCACCCGGTCGCCGGGCACGAGATGCTCGACCGGAAGCGCACCATCCAGCGTAAGCAGGGTGGTGCCGACCGGAAGCGAGGCGTCATCCAGCCAGGGGGCCTTGTCCAATGCGCTGTCATGGCGCCGATGATCTGCGGGCGGTGTCATATGAAATCCTGCTCATGGATCTGCGGGCAACTCTGCCTCATTGTGATTAAAAAAAGGTTAACCGATACAGGCGGAATTCTCAAAGCCTTTTGATTGGGCGGTTTTGCGCCGTGACAAAGGGGCATCGTCCGGCAATCTCCCGTAGACGCTTTCGGTGGGCGCGCGGGGCGGCGGGCGCGAGGGTTGCGCTGGCCTATACCTGCCGGTTTGGCCTTGTTCCTGTCGCGCGGAACGGGGAGTGGGAGTGTGCGACACCTGGCTCGGCCGATGCGTTTTGCCTCTACACTGTGACCAAGCCCTCTGCTAAAGACCGCGGCGCATGCGGGTGTGGCGAAATTGGTAGACGCACCAGATTTAGGTTCTGGCGCCGCAAGGCGTGGGGGTTCAAGTCCCTCCACCCGCACCATATTGATTTGTAACGCATATTTGGGCGGTCGTTATACTCGCGGTCCGTCAGGGATTTGAGTGTTTCACACTTTGTTTCGCAGATTCCTGTTCTTTTCATGTTCTATCCCCGCCGCTCCTGCGCCTTCTTGCTCAGCCGCTTCTGTCGGGCGCGTGACCGATACTTGCGTACCATGTCCAGCGATTTATGCCCGGTGACGGCCCGACTCTCGCTATCTGAACACCCTGCCTCGGCCAGCTCCATCGCAGCGGTGTAGCGCCACCCGTGAATAACATACTTTTCTGCGCCGATTGCCTCGCGGACCTTCATAACTCGGGCCTGTATTCTGCGCTTGGCCATGGGCGCAGTCAGGTTTTTTGACAGTATGAACTTTCCAGACTTCGGCAATAAACCCAAGTAATCTTTGAGTTTTCGAGGGCAATATATCCAAATCCTTGTGTCGGTTTTCTCCTGCACAACGCTCATGTAATCACCGTCAAAGTGATCCCATTCCATCTTACACACATCGCCGATGCGCTGCCCTGTCCCGACTCCAAGGTGATAGGCGGTCAGCTCAATCGTCAGGCCATGCTCCTCACAGTACCGCTCATAAGCGCGCTGCGCCCATTCGGGCCACGGCTCATACTCTCCACCCGTCAGTTTCTCCACTCCGCGCGCTGGATTGTCTGTGATCCATTCCAGGTCGATGGCATGGCGCGCTAAGATCGAAATCGTCTCCACCATCGCGTTGGCCTTGCGCCATGTCCCTGCATGAGCATCGCGCGCTGCAATGACGTCTCTGCGGCGGAGACGCGCAAAATCCTTGGTCCCGTTCTTTTCGCGGATAGCCTCCAGGGCCCTGCGATATTCAGCCTGTGTGCTTTCGCGCAGCCGTGTGAAACGAGGCGATTGATAGTAGCTTTCAATGAGCGCATTGAAGCTTGTCTTGACTGGCTTGCGCTTCCTGCCTGATCGAATTGCCCAGTATTCCTGATCGAACTCGGGGCTATCAGGGTTGTCGGGCAAGCGAACATAGGTACTTCCCCGACGGAAGTAATAATACACTCTCCAGTTAGGTGTGACCTTCGACAGGTATTTCCTGTCCGCTTCCCTCACCATTGGAACTCCTCCGATGTCGCATCGCCATTGAGTATGGCGACGAGATCAGGAACGTACCAACGAACGACACCTGGCGCGATTTCTTTGCCTGGTGGCAGGCTACCCGCCTCGACCAATGCACAAAACTGAGGAGGCTTCATATCCAGTAGCCTCGCAGCATTACGCTCAGTGGCGAAGATGGGGGTCATGTCCGCCCCGCGCGCTCATGCTCAGGCGCCGGCGTGCCGTGCGGGTCGGGCCATTCCGGGGCAATTCCAGTGTGCCCCTTGACGATGTCCGACACCGCGTCGCGCATCAGCGCCATGAAAGTTTCCTTTGCGGCGATGTCTTGCACAAACGCCATGCGGATAGACCCGAGGAAAAGCGCGCCTTCCATGGTGTCTGGCAGAGCGTAGTATGCGACCCAGAAATCGCCTTCGACGCGCATGGCCAGGCGGCCCACCTGCATTACCTCGGCGCGGCTCACTGGCCACCCCCCCTCCGCTTCTCGTTGGCCGCCTTCATCACCATGGCGTGCAGGTCGGGCGCGACAGACTCCAGTTGCTTGATCTGGCCATCGTAGAGTTCGAGTACGTCATCGACACCCGCGGGCTCCACGTCGCCGATGTCCCGCAGGATGCTGTCGGTGAGGTGCTGGAACCGTTCCATGTCTGGATCGCTGTCGGATTCCTGGTTGGCCTCGGCCTGTTCGGGCTCCGCATCTGCCTTGCCGTTGAGGCCCGCGGCGTCTTTGGCGAGGTCGTCATTCTCCGTGTTCCGGGGAGCGTCATCGCTCACGGTTTCCGCAGCATCTAGCACGTCCTCGGCTTCGATCGGTGCCTCGCTTGATGCGTGGCGCACGGTCTCGCGCGGGGTGTTGTCGCGCATCTCGCCAGTTTCCAATTCAATCTGAACCGGCATTCCGATCACCACTTCCGGCGCATAGAGGCGTATCAAGGCGGTGGCGGCGCGCCAGCGAAGCATCCGCTCCGGCATGCTCGAATACTTCTTGTTGCTGGTCCAGCCTTCGGCCTTGGCCATGGCCATTTCGACACTTGCCTCTGCCTTCCGCCCGCTCTTGGCCAGCGTTGCAAAGGCAGTGACAGTCAGCGCTTCGCCTTTTCCTTCCACCTCCCACTCGATCTGGTCAGAAAAAACACCTGACTGGTTCGCTCGCGCGATTATGTAGGTCGTCATCCAGGCCGGCTTGCCGCCGACAAAGTAGATGTTCTGGGCCACGGTCAGCGGGTTCTCGTTCATGCGGAACGCCATGTCGAAGACCAATACAGCGTTGGCGATCGCCTGTTTCTCGCCGCCCTTGCGCAGGTGCTCGGGGAACAATGCACTGTTGGCCATCATGCCAGCGACGCGCTGGACATGGGCGAAGGTGTCGGGGTTCATCAGCAACCCCATGCCGGACGTTGTGGTTTTCGTGGGAGCGGCGACAGCAACGGGCGCTTGAGTGTTCATACGATTGGTTCCTTGTTGTGGGGGTGTTTGGGGTTCGGGATGGTGCAGAAGAGGCATCCGCGCTCGATCAACGAACAGATCATGTTGAACTGCCAGGATGCGGCCCATCCTGGATTAATGCGGCGCCCCTGCCTGCCCTCGGGCGGCACACCACCATGCCAATCGATCAGGTATCGGCCTGTGCCGATCTCATCGGCAAACTCGCCAATGGTCTTAATCCGTTTGCCGGGCAGGTATTTCAGAGGCTTTGCCATCAAGCTGCGACCTGCTTTTTTTATTGATGACGATGCCGGGGATCTTGCGGTGATCTACGTCCTTCGCGCGCACGTCGGCCAACGCGAGGCGATGGAGCAACTCCGCTACCTCGGGCCGGTCGCGGTAGTGCATGAACAGCAGGTTGATGTTAACGATCTCGACCTCGTGGACGGTGCGCAGGGCGATGGTGCGGCCTGAGCCGGTGGCCGACTTCGCGTTTGTGTCGATCCTCTGCTTCGCCAGCTTTTCGGCCTCGGCCGCAGCCTTGGCCTTTTCCTCCGCCTCGAACTTTGCGGCCAGATTGTTTTCGGCCTGCGCCTTGCGTACGGCTTCTTCAGCCTCGCGGCGCTGCCGGTCGGCTTCCTTGCGGCGGGCGCGCTCCTCTGCTTCCGCCTTCTGGCGCTGCGCAACCATCCACGGTTCGAACTTCTTCTTCAACTCGTTGGCGCAGACCTCAAGGCGCTTCTTGATCGGGCCGAAAGCGTCATCCACGGCCTTGCCCGCCGCGAGGTGCGGAGCCTTGGCCTCGGTGCGCGCTTCATCGACCTTCTTGAACAGCTTGCGCAGCCCGTCGATCTGGTCGGTCAGGGCCTGGGCGTGCGCTTCCTCGGTGATCTCGGGCAGGTCAAGCCACTTCTGGCTGGCTGCGATGAACTCGGCGGTGCGATCCTCGAACTGCTGATGCAGGTCGGGGTCATACGGGGCGGTTTGTTCGCGCCCATGACTGCTCGGGGGTTGGCTTCGGCGATCAGGTCGTCGGGTTCCATCAGAATACTCCTGGGGGCAATGTTGGCGCTTCGGAAAGGTCGATGCGGTCGGTGCTTGTGAAGAAGCGCGGATCACGAAGCCGCATGTCGGTGAGGCGGTCGTGTTCGGCGCGGCTGATCGGGGTGAGCCAAGAAAAGGTATCGGCCGGGTCGCGGTCGGAACGGATGCCCTCGACCTCCATGACCAGCCGTTCAGGACCAGCAAGCTCGCCTGTGTCGGCGTCGATCTCGCGCTCAACGAAGATCCGCACCGGCACCCATGGCCCACCTTCCACGAGGCGGCGTTTGAACCATCCAGCGTAGGCGTCTCCGTCGTGACGCGGGACATCCTCGCCACGCATCGCCCGGATATGCCAGTCGTAGAGCTGAGCGTAGGTGGAGGGCTGTCGGATCACTCTGCGGCCTCCTCGCGCCCGACACGCTGCGCCTTACTGGTGATCTTGAGATACTCGGCCTGCCGCCACTCCTCGGCCTTTCGCTTCGCCGCCATCGCGGTCGGGGCGTAGAATGAGAAGCCCAAGCCCTTGATCTGGGCGAGGTAGGGTTGATCCGGGCGCATGGGGGCGCAAACGCGGATG
Source organism: Rhodophyticola porphyridii (assembly GCF_003688285.1). GTDB lineage: Bacteria > Pseudomonadota > Alphaproteobacteria > Rhodobacterales > Rhodobacteraceae > Rhodophyticola > Rhodophyticola porphyridii. Next base: position 318,590 of record NZ_RCNT01000005.1, on the reverse strand, counting down.
GGGTGATCAAGAAGGCCGTTCATTTCGCCACCTCACGGGCGCGCATGTCGCGCCACATCGTGGCGAGCCGAACATCTTCGGCGCGGTTCGACTTGGCCAAGACTGCTGCCGCCGCATCAAGAGTTGCGTCGTCATGGTGGATACGCGCTTCGACGACATCACCAAGTATTCCGGGGTGCAGTGGAAGCGGAGCAAGGAGGCCGGCAAGGTCTATGGCTTTCGGCCTGCCTCGACGCGCACCGATGACCGCGGCGAGGTCATCCCGACCTATCACCGCTACTCGGCTACGCACCGCGATGTCATCGACAGCCCGGATTATCGTTTCAATTATGAGATGATAGAGGAAACAGACGCGCGGATCGACTGGGATCAGCAAATCGCGGATGCGCCGGCATTCCGCGAGGACACCATCCACATGGTGACGGGCGCGCTCCTGCCGATCTGGGACCGGCTTCCGGCCAGCAGTCCGAAGATCGTGCGGATCAAGCTGGATGATGTCGCACCCTCCTGGGCCGGCAGATTCCGCCCCAGGAGTTGACGCGCACGCTCGAAAACCTGGGCGTAGGCACGCCCGAGATCGACATGAGCGCAGGCGAGGTGATGCAATCGGTCATGACCGGGTGCACCGTGCATCTTTCCTCGGTCCATCGCATCGTGCGACGGCGCGTCGGAGGCGAACAGCGCGTCGAGATCATCCCTGGGCCGAACACAGCCCACGAAGACATGCGTTCTGGCGGTACGTTCCAGCGCGCTGGGTTCCAGATCGAAATGATGAACTACAAGCGCCGCAGCTTCATCCCCAACAGCGAGGCCGGGGCGATGTCGCTGCAAGGCTTCATGCAGGGCAAGAACACCATCAACGTGACGATGGCGCGCGATCAGCAAGGCCGTCAGCGTGTCGACCATGGCCCCTATGTACCATACAGCGAGGCAATGGCGGAAAGCCGTGTCTACAAGTCGTTGCGCGCGGAGCTTGATCGGCTGGGGTTCAAGGACGTGGACCTGCAATTCGACCCGTCTCTTGTTCATCAAGGCCGCGCGTACGCAGATCACTTCGGGCGGATGGTTGTCACGATCGGCAACACGCTCAACCCGCGCTGGACCCTGGGCCACGAGGCGCTTCACATCTACTGGCACATGGGACTTTTCACTCGGGAAGAGTGGTCGTTACTGTCTGAAACGGCGGAAGCCGACTGGATGGATCGCTATGCCATCTCGGCGCGGTATCCCGACCTGACCCGAGAGGAACAGATCGAGGAGGCCGTGGCCGAAGCCTTCGGCGAGGTCTACGAAACCAAGAGCCGTGCCTTCATTCGTGAGCCGCTGGTAGTTCAGGCGCTGCGCAAGATCGCCAACTTCCTCAAAGCTGTCCGCAATTGGGCGCGCGGTCTGGGTATGCAGACCTCCGGCGACATAATCCACGCGATGGCCCGCGGCACCTATGCCCGCAAGGCCGAAATCAACGCCCGCCCGCGCGGCTGGCAGTCTCAGACCGACCGCCTGATGAAGCACCAGCGCAGCCCCGGCCTGATCGAGGAAACCCGCGGCGCTCTCCATCTGCTCGACCGGCGCGTCTGGGATGCCCTCTTCGGCGCCAACGAGATGAGCATCCGCGAGCGGTTGCGCGAAGCCCGCGGCGGCGTGAACGACACCACCGACCAGGTCCGCGTCCGTATTCAAGACCGGATGCTGCCCTTCCTCCGTTCGCTCGAACGCATCGAGGCCGTCATGGGTGCCCCGGTTCCAGACGACCTCAACGTCTACCTCGGCGAGGAGATGTACTCGGGCCGCGCGGGCTACAAGCTGGACCAGATCGAACATGACTACTTCGAGCCGATCATGGACCTGATCGCCAAGACCAAGGGCGTGACCGCGGAAACGGTGGGCCGCTACCTCTACGCCCGCCACGCGGTCGAGCGGAACGAGCGGATCGCGGAGATCAACCCCGACATGCCGGACGGCGGCTCGGGCATGTCGTCGGAGGAAGCCGCACTGATCCTGTCCGAGATAGAGGGCAGCGACACCGCCGAAGTCTACCGCGAGATCGGCAAGAAGGTCGACGCGCTGCGCGAGTGGTCGATCCAGCTGCGTGTGGACGCAGGACTGATGAGCGAGTTCCAATCCGAGGCATGGCGAAAAGCATATGCGAACTATGTTCCGCTGAAAGGCTGGGCGGAGACCGACAACGCCGATGCCGAAATGGACATGACCGGGCTGGGCCGCGGCTACAACATGCGCGGGCAGGAAAGCCGCATGGCGATGGGCCGCCGCTCTGAAGCGTTCAACCCGCTGATCGCGGCACTGACGCAGGCGCAGGAGGCCGTGGTGCGGTCGGAGAAGAACCCGGTGGGTCAGCACCTCTATCGACTGGCGAAAGATCTGCCGTCGAAAAACCTCTGGACCGTGAAAAGAGCCGAGACCCGCCGGGTATTCAATGAGACCACCGGGCTGGTCGAGGAGCGCGCCTTTTCGCCGATCACTCTGATCCAAGCAGCAAATGAGTTCGCAGTGAAGGTGGGCGGCGAGGAGCATCGTGTCATGCTGCATGATCCGCGATTGGCGCGGGCCATGGGGCTGGTGGGCACCAACGAGATGATAGGGCCGGTGCGCGCGCTATCTTTGTTCAGCCCGTATTTCTCGACCATCAACACAATGCTCAACCCACCGTTCCTTCCCAAGAACGTCATGCGCGACATGCTGACTGCGACCATCAACGTGCGCAGATTCCCCAACAGCGCCCGTATCCAGCGGCGCATGCTGCGCGACTGGCCGAAAGCATTGGCCGGGGCATATCGGGGCTTGGGTGGTAAGGCCGATACCAAATGGGCCAAGTATTTCCGCGAGTTCGACGAGGCCGGGGGCAAGGTATCGTTCTGGATCATCGAGAACCCGGAGGCCAGCCAGGCGCGACTGGAACGCATGGCGCGGCGCCGGTCGGGGCCGATCGGCATGGCTGCGGGCATGCTGACGCCACGGATCAGCGAGAACCCCTTTCTTGCAGCGATCGAGAGGATCAACCTCGCCGCCGACAATGCCGTGCGCCTCGCCGCGTTCGTTGCGGCGCGCGAAGAGGGATACACGATCCAGGAGGCGGCAAGCCTCGGGAAAAACCTGACCGTGAACTTCAACCGCCGCGGCGAATGGGGTCGATCATCAACGCCGCCTATACCTTCTCCAACGCGGGCTTCCAGGGAACGCACATGATCCTGAAGTCGCTCAAGGACAGCGCTTATGCGCGCCGCGCCACACTGGGTTTGGTCGCTATCGGCTTCCTGCTGGATCAGGCCAATGCATACTTGTCCGACGAGGACGAGGATGGCCAGTTATTCTACGACAAGATCCCCGACTGGACGCATGGCATGAACGCGGTTCTGATGTTGCCTGGCAGCTCGGATCGGGAGCGCGCGGACGGTGCAGGACTGGCCAACAGCGCCGACACTTCGGTGCGCCTGTTCCTGCCTTACGGCTACAACGTCTTCCCTTACATCGGAAACCGGTTGTCGCGGCTTGAGCGCGGAGTGAGCAATGAGCGGACCGCGTTGGGCGACGTCGCGGTGCTGGCCTTCAACTCCTTCTCACCGATCTCGGGGCAAGACCTGATCCACACGATCACGCCGACGATCGCATCTCCGATCGTGGAAATGGCGACCAACAAGCGGTTCACCGGGGCTCCGATCTATCCACGGTATCGTCAGCCTGGACTACCCGACGCCTACTATCACACCAGTGGAGCGACGCAGGCGTCCCGTCTGATCGCGCAGCGGGTGAATATGTGGACCGGCGGAAGCTATGCGGAAAGCGGGCTGGTCGATGTCAGCCCCAACAGCATCGACCATGTGGCGGGATTCCTGACCGGCGGTGCGGGTCGCTTCATCGGACAGTCGGCCAACCTTATTGCGCTGACGCTTGGCGAGGGCGAGGTTGACCCGCAGGATGTGCCTCTTCTCCGTGATATGTATGTGCCGCCGCAGGGCTGGTGGACATCCTCACTCTACTGGGACCGGCGACGCGAACTGGAGGCCGCCCACAACCAGGCACGCCGGTATGAGGAAGCGGGCGATCCAGTTCCCCATGAGATCCGCTGGCGGGCCGACCTCTGGCGCAACTCCGATGTGCGCCTCGAGGCCGAACGTCTGCGCCGCGGCACGGTAGGCCGCAGGCAGGACCAGGCCTCCGCATACCTTCTCTTGAACCGGGCCTATGTTCGCGCGATGATGCGCAACACGCCCTACAGCTCGGAAAGTATCTTCGATGGATTGGCGCGATAGCTGGCTTCTGGCCTATGTGAAATGGGTCGGCGCCTATCTGGCTCTGTCGGTTGCGCTTGGCGTTCTGGTTTTCGCGTGGGGCAGGGTGGACATTCTCCCCGACGACCCCCGGTGCGTGCCGTCAGAAGACGTCGCCGCCCCCTGATTCCGCCGCACAACGCCTGACCCTCTCCCTATCCTGCCCGCAAAGCACGATAGCGGAGCGCGCCCGATGCCATGGAACCTTGGAAGCAAGACGATCACGCGCGTCTGGCAGTTTGTCGACCAGTTCACGGCGACGGAAACGGTTGATCGCGCCGATCTCGATGTCGCGCTTGATGATATCAAGACCGGCGTGAACGATGCCATCACCTACCTGATCACCGAGATTGCGGATGCGGCGTCGAGCGAGCTTTACCTTGGTGTGGCATCGTCTCCGCCCACGACCAACAACACCGGCGGTGCGCTGGCCCAGGGCAACCTCTACATCAAGAGCCCGGAATACGACGCCTATGTCTGGACCGGGACCGCGTGGACGCTGGCCGAGCAGTTCGCGGCGGCATCGTCCTATTTCAAGGGGCTTGTGACGGCAGAGGACCAGGCCGCGCTTCGCGGCCTTTTGGGTCTTGGCTCTGCGTCGACCTTTGCCTCGACGTCCTTCGCAACTACCGCGCAGATCGTTGCCGAGGCGCAACGTCTGACCAACGCGATCCGGCCTGTGACGACCGGCGGCACGGGCAACGCTTTCACCATCGTTTCCAGCGATCCGGTGACGGCATATGCAGACCAACAGGCATGGCTGCTGCGCGCGGATCGTGCGCCGACCGGGGCTGCGACCCTGAATGTGGACGCGCTGGGCGCGAAGGACATCAAGAAGATCGACGCCTCCAACTCGCTAAGCGACATCGCGGATGGAGACTGGGCGGTGGGCGACATCATCCCGGTGTTCTACGATGGCACGCGGTTCGTAGTGCCGAAATACGGCCTGCTGAAGGCGGGCGCCCAATCGGCCTTTGCCGACAATGCAGCGGCGGCGCCGGGCACCTCCACAACCCTCATCATGAGCCCGGCCACCACCGAACATCACGCGAAACAGATGCCGCGGGTGGACTCGTCCACCAAGGTCATGGCCGCATAGGCGATCCGCTCGCTGGCGTGACTGTCGGAAAACCGGTCGCCGCCAAGGTAGTCTCGCATCCTCGCGGAGCGCTTCGTCAGCACCTGGAACGTGTGGTGCGAGGCCATCGCCATCACGGCGAAGACGCGGTCGATCCAGTCGTTGGGCGCGTCCTCATGGAACAAGTCGCCTATGGAGTTCACGAAATACATCGTCGGCTTGCGGCGGCGGAGCGGCGCGGTCAGGACACCCGCACCAAACCCCTTTCATTTCGGGGTTGAACGCCCCCCGGCCCCCCACTAGTAAGGCGCAAATTCTGCCAAGGGACCCGCCGGGTGCCCTTTTCACCTATGCGAGGACAATGATGAACGTCACCGAGACGCTGAACGACGGACTGAAGCGCGCCTATGAAATCACCATCACGGGCGCCGAGCTGGACGCGAAGGTGGACGAAAAACTGGCCGAGGCGCAGCCCGAGGTTGAAATGAAGGGCTTTCGCAAGGGCAAGGTGCCGTTGCCGCTTCTGAAGAAGCAGTTCGGCCCGCGCCTGATGGGCGAGGCAATGCAGGAAACCGTCGACGGCGCGATGCAGGGCCATCTGGAGGAGAGCGGCGACCGTCCCGCGATGCAGCCCGAGATCAAGATGGTCAACGAGGACTGGAAGGAAGGCGACGATATCGTTGTCTCCATGTCCTACGAAAAGCTGCCGGATATTCCGGATGTGGACTACAAGAAGCTGAAGCTGGAGCGGCTGGTCGTGTCCCCCGCGGAGGCGGAGGTCGACGAGGCTTTGGGCAAGATCGCCGAAAGCGCGCAGAACTTCGCGACCAAGAAAGGCAAGGCGGCCAAGGGCGATCAGGTGGTGATCGACTTCCTTGGCAAGGTCGATGGCGAGCCGTTCGATGGTGGCGCTGCGGAGGATTACCCGCTGGTCCTTGGGTCCGACAGTTTCATTCCGGGCTTCGAAGAGCAGCTTGTCGGCACCAAGGCGGGCGAGGAAAAGGATGTCGAGGTCTCCTTCCCCGAGGAGTATCAGGCCGAGCATCTTGCCGGCAAGGCGGCCGTGTTCGAGTGCAAGATCAAAGAGGTCAAGAAACCCGTACCGGCCGAGATGAATGACGAGCTGGCCAAGCAGTACGGGGCCGAGGATCTGGCCGCGTTGAAGGGCCAGATCGAGGAGCAGTTGAAGGCGCAGTATTCCGGCGCCGCCCGGCAGGTGCTGAAGCGGCAACTGCTGGACCAGCTGGACGATCTGGTGAAGTTCGATCTGCCGCCGTCGCTGGTCGATGCGGAAGCCGGCCAGATCGCCCATCAGCTCTGGCATGAGGAAAACCCCGACGTGCAGGGCCATGACCACCCGGAGATCGAGCCCACCGAGGAGCACAAGACGCTGGCCGAACGGCGCGTCCGTCTGGGCCTGCTTCTGGCAGAGCTTGGGCAGAAGAACGATGTTCAGGTTTCGGATGCCGAGATGACTCAGGCGATCATGAATCAGGCCCGGCAGTATCCGGGGCAGGAGCGCCAGTTCTTTGAGTTCATTCAGAAAAATCAGGCCGCGCAGCAGCAGCTTCGGGCCCCGCTTTTCGAGGACAAGGTGATTGATTTCATCTTCGAAATGGCGGCGGTGGAAGACAAGGACGTCTCCAAGGACGATCTGCAAAAGGCCGTCGAGGCGCTCGAAGACGAGGACTGAGACGTCGGCGCGACCCGCGCAGCCGATATCGCAGACCATCAGACAGTGTGATTTGGGCCGTCCTTAGGGCGGCCCTTTTTACATGCAAAACGCATAAAAAAGGCATGCCCCGAGAAAGGTTTTCCCTATGCGTTTGGCGGCAATCCGCCTATCGTTGTCGGTGTGCCCCGGTCATGGGGCGGCCCGACCCGTCCATGCCCGGTACGTGGAAGATACGTTGCCGCATCCATGGCCGGCGCAGGGCAGTTGATCCGGATCGTGGTCGGAGGGTCCTGCCTGCGCCCACATGTTTGACACTGATACGTTTACGGGAGGGAATTCCGATGAAATTATTCCTAGCCAGCATTTTTCTGTTCTTGTCCATGGGCATGGCGGCATTGGCCTGCCCGGCCTACCAACTGGCCGGAGGGTCCTTCACCTATACCGGCGACCAGCTTTACTCCCCGACCACCTTCGGTGTGCAGGCCGGCGGCGATAACAGCCTGGCCAATTGCGGTCTTGGCACTCTGGGATCGGGCAATTTCCGGTCGGCGCCCGATTACTCCTTCGATCTGTCGGGAATGGACAGCTATAGCTTGGTCATCGATGTGGACAGCCCGTGCGATGCGGCACTGCTCGTCAACACGGCCAACGGTCAGTGGCTTTTCGACGATGACAGCAACGGCAACCTCGATCCGCGGATCGAGCTTGCGACCGCGGCGCAGACCAATGGGCGGGTCGATGTCTGGGTCGGCACATTCGCAGGCGGCGGGTGCAGCGCGACCGTGACACTAGAGACCTTCCTCACACAAGCGCCCGCGCCCGTTCCCACCCCGGCACCGGCAAGCTGCCCGACATGGAACATGCAGGGTGCGCAGATCCAGCTTACCGGTGACCAGCTTTACGCACCGCAGCGCTATGGGGTTCAGGCGCAGGGCACCACGCCGGCATCGAGTTGCGGCGAGTTCCAGGGCACCGGCTATTTCAGCGCCGCGCCGCAATACTCCTTCTATCTGAGCGGGATGGATCCCTACCGTCTTGCGATAGACGTAGTGGCGGAATGCGATACGACCTTGCTGGTCAACAGCGCCGATACCATGTGGCATTTCGACGATGACGGCGCGGGGTATCCGAACCCCCGCCTCGATCTGGTCGGTGCCCAGGCGTTGAACGGGCGGGTCGATGTCTGGGTCGGCAGCTATTCCGGCGCGCCCTGCAACGCGACGCTGAACATGGAGACCTTCTATGTCACAGCGCCTGCTCCTCAGCCGCAACAGGCCGGTGGCTGCCCGAATTTCGCGCTGTCGGGTCAGCAGGTGAACATCACCGGTCAGCAACTTTACAGCCCGCAGGCCTATGGCGTTCAGGCTGGTGGCGGCACGCCCGTCGGCGATTGCGGCATCGGCGCGGGGGGCTATGCCAACGCGACGCCGGATTACACGTTCTTCCTGAGCGGGATGGACCAGTATCGGCTTGCCATCGACGTGGACAGCCAATGCGACAGTACGCTGATCGTGAACGCGGCCAATGGGCAGTGGTTCTATGATGACGACAGCAACGGCAATCTGGATCCGCGGCTGGATCTGCGGGGCGCGCACCTACTCAACGGGCGGGTCGATATCTGGGTCGGCAGCTTCGGCGGGAACAGCTGCCCCGCCACGCTGAACATGGAGACGTGGAACAACTGACCGGTTTCCAGCCTGACGACATCGCAAGACCCGCCAACTGAGGCGGGTCTTGCTGTTCTGGATTTCGCCCGGTCTCGTTGCATCCCCCCTTGGGAGGCGGGACAGCGGCCCCAGGTGGCGGACGGGCCTTGACGCTTCGTCAGGGCATGAAAAAAACCGCGCCGGGTAAGGGCGCGGTTTCGATTTTTTCCGGTGATGTGGAAGATCAGGCGGTCTTGTCGCCGTCTTCGCTGTCGCCTGCGTCTTCGACCGGCGCGTCGCCGCCGGTTTCGGCGGGCGCCTCCTCCAGATCGTCCAGTTGCGCGGCGCCGATATCGTCGAAGAGCTCGGCGATCTCGAACTCCGCGGCGGCCTCTTCTTCAGCGGCCAGTTCCTGGATCGATTTGCCGGAGGCCTGAAGCTCGGCTTCCTCGACGGAGCGGGCCACGTTTAGCGTGATGTCCACCTCCACCTCGGGGTGCAGGACGACATGCACGGTGTGCAGGCCCAGTTCCTTGATCGGACGGCTGAGCGCAACCTGCTTGCGGTCGATCGTGAAGCCATCGGCGGTGGCGGCATCGGCTGCATCGCGGGTGGTGACCGAGCCGTAGAGCGCCCCGGAATCGGAGGCGGAGCGGATCACGACAAACTGCTGACCGGCGAGCTTTTCGCCCATCTTGTCTGCCTCGGCCTTGGTTTCGAGGTTTTGCGCCTCAAGCTGGGCCTTCTGGGTTTCGAAGGCCTTCAGATTGCTTTCATTCGCGCGGAGGGCCTTTTTCTGCGGCAAGAGATAGTTGCGCGCATAGCCTTCCTTGACCGAAACCACTTCGCCCATCTGGCCCAGCTTGGCCACACGTTCAAGAAGGATAACATCCATGGGTCGTTCTCCTTATTTCACGGCGTAGGGCAGAAGGGCGAGAAACCGCGCACGCTTGATGGCCTGAGCCAGACGGCGCTGGTTCTTGGCACCGACGGCGGTGATGCGGCTGGGCACGATCTTGCCACGCTCAGAGATATAGCGTTGCAGCAGGCGCGTGTCCTTGTAGTCGATCTTCGGTGCGTTGTCGCCTTCGAACGGGTCGGATTTGCGACGGCGGAAAAACGGTTTTGCAGCCATTGGTCTTGATCCTTCCCTTAACGGCGCTCGCGGCGGTCGCCGCGTTCGTCACGTTTCTGCATCTGAACCGAGGGCAACTCGGGGTGTTCATCGACCTTGATGGTCAGAACCCGCATCACGTCGTCATGCAGACGCATCAGGCGTTCCATCTCCTGCACCGCGGTCGCAGGCGCGTCCGAACGCATGTAGGCGTAATGGCCCTTGCGGTTCTTGTTGATCTTGTAGGCCATGGTTTTGACACCCCAGTACTCGTGATCCACGAGGGTGCCGCCATTGTCGGACAGCACGGAGCCAAAATGTTCGATAAGGCCTTCGGCTTGCGTGTTGGACAGGTCCTGACGCGCAATCATCACATGCTCATAGAGCGGCATGTCATCTCCAGTTCATATCAAAGCGTGTTTCAAAGACCGGGGCGATGATCCTCCGCCCCCCGGTCACGAGAGACCACGCCGGTGTAAAAGCAACGACGGAGGAAGGGCGCCTTATAGGAAGGGTTCGCCCATGGCGCAAGGGGAAACCCGCCGCCTCGCGCTGGACGGCGGAGGAATTTCGCCGACCAGGGCGGGCGCGGTTGGCGAGGATCGGCCGGTCGAAGTCGGTCGGCGGCCAAGTATGGCCAACTCGGATTGCACTCGTGCGTTGATGCACAGGATCTGTTGAGGCAGATCGGGTTGCCATATGCTGGGAAGATCCGAGATTTACTCTGCTATGAGTTTGTTCTTTCAGGGAGTTCCCATGACCATGAAACGTCTTCTGTCCTCTGCCGCGCTGCTTGCCGCAGTCACAACCACCCCAGCCCTTGCCGATGCGGAGCTTTACCGGCTTGACGCATCGCACAGCCAGATTGTGTTCAGCTGGAACCATCTGGGCTTGTCCACGACCTATGGCATGTTTTCCGGTTTCGAGGGCGAGATCATGTTCGACGCCGATGATCCCGCAAACTCGTCTGTCAGCGTGTCGATGCCCACGACCTCGATGTTCACCGGTTGGGAGGCACGGACCGCCCATATGCTGGGCGATGATTTCTTTGCCGCCTCCGAAGACGACATGATCACCTTCGTCTCCACCGGGATCGAGGTGACCGGCGACGACACGGCCCTGATCACAGGCGATCTGACCATCGGCGATACGACGCAGGAAGTGGTGCTGGACGCGACCCTGAACTCCGCCGGGTCCAGCCCGTTGCCGCAGATGAACGGCGCGCTGGTGGCCGGCTTCGACGCGACCGCCACCTTGAGCCGGACGGCGTTCGGCTTGAGTGCCTTCACCCCCTTCGTGGGCGACGAGGTCAGCGTGGTGATTTCGGTGGAAGCGATCCGCGCCGCAGACATGGAAAGCTGAGCGCGGCAGCACCGCGGGCACGGTCGCGTGCCGGGTCGCCCCTTGCGAAAGGGGCGGCTTTCTTTTTGGCCGACATGGGGGCGTTGTGCGGGGGCCGGGGACGGGCGGAGGTTACTCCGCCTCGGCACGAACCGCCGTCAGGGCGACCCGCACATCCACACCGAAACCCATGCTGCTTTCATCGGGATAGCTGGGGCCCATCCCGAAATCGCGGCGATCAAGCGTCACCTGCCCGGACACTGTCGCGGTATCGTCGGCGATGGCCAGCGTGAAGGGCAGAACGGCAGGCACATCCCGACCGGCAAGCGACAGCACGCCATCGACGACGTAGCCCTGATCCGCCGCGCGGATGGGACCGGAGAAACGGGCCGTCGGGAAGACGGCGGCGTTGAAGAATTCCGCATCGAGCGCCTGTGTGGTAACGCCGCCGAGAGAAAGCGACCCGATGGCGATGACCACGTCCACGCGGCCATGGAGCCCATCAGACGGCGCTTCGGCAAAGTCGATCTCGGCCGTCCAGTCGGCGAAACTGCCGGTGACGGCGCTGCCCAGTTGCTGGACGGTGATTTCCAGCGTTCCGTCCCGCACCGCCCACTCCGACTGCACCTCCGCCAAACGCGGGATAGTGGCCCGATCGTCGGTTTGCAGGCCGAGGAGCGTGCCGCCCGCAAGCGCCAGCACCCAGATCGCGATCGCAAGGATAATGGCGCGATGATGTCCGCCGGCGCCACCGTCCGCTATCCGGTCCGGCAGCGCCGGCTGGCCCGGCAGCATCCGCGCAAGCGTTGCATCCCGGTCAATGTAATGGTGTTTCAGCGCGCCAATGATATGGAGCAGGATCGCGGCTGCCAGAAGCTTGGTGAAAAGCCAGTGCCAGGCGGCGAAGAATCCGGCCACTGCCTCCGACTGGGGAACAAAGGGCAGGGTCTGACCGAACGGCCACCAGATCGGCGCGAAGCCGGTGGTCGCAGCATGGTGCAGCCAGCCTGAAAGCGGCACGATCACGAGGCTTGCATAGAGCACGAGATGTGTTGCGTCGGCCAAGAGAACTTGAATGGGCCGCCCGGAGATCAGCGTTTGCGGCCGCGGCTGGATCGCCGCCCAGAAGATCCGCGCAAGCGCCACGAAGAAGGCGAGAAGCCCGATGGTCTTGTGCAGCGAGAACAGCAGTGCCTTGACGGCCAGTTGCGCGGAGCTGTCATAGGGCCAGGCATTGGCGACGAGCCCGAGCGGAATGGCGGTCAGAAGCAGCAGCGCAGTCAGCCAATGGAGGGTTTTTGCCACTGAGCCATAACGCCGCGAACTGTTGCGGGGGCCGGGGTGGTCGGGCCGGGCGTCGGTTGCCGTCATGATCCTTCGATCCTCTGCCGTGCTGGGTTGCAATTGATGGTTCAGAGTTAGCGGCTGGCGCGCCCGGCGCAACGCACAAGGCCTGTTCGCAATTGCGAAGAGCTGTTTCATGCGATAGCCCCGATCCTCGAAGCCAGCGATGTGGAGGAGCATCCCATGATCCGAGCCTTTATCTTTCCCGGACAGGGGGCGCAGACAATCGGCATGGGCCGTGATCTGGCCGATGCCTACCCAGAGGCCAAAGCCGTCTTCGAGGAGGTCGACGAGGCGCTTGGCGATGGGTTGAGCAGACTGATATGGGAGGGGGATATCGACGAGTTGACCCTGACGCGCAATGCGCAGCCGGCCCTGATGGCCACGTCGATGGCGGCGATGGCGGCCTTGCGCGCCGAAGGCGTCGAGGTGACGGCAGCCTCCTATGTGGCGGGGCATTCGCTGGGCGAGTATTCGGCGCTTTGCGCGGCGCGGTCGATCACGCTGGCCGATGCGGCGCGGCTTCTGCGGCACCGGGGCGAGGCGATGCAGGCGGCCGTTCCGGCGGGCGAGGGCGCCATGGCCGCGCTTCTGGGGCTGGATTTCGAGGCGGCCATGGCGGTGGCCAAGGAGGCGGCGGACGGACAGGTCTGTCAGGCCGCGAACGACAACGATCCGGGGCAGGTGGTGGTGTCGGGCCACCGGGGCGCGGTGATGCGCGCGGTGGAGATTGCCAAGGTCAAGGGCGCGAAACGGGCGGTGCTGCTGCCGGTCAGCGCCCCGTTTCACTGCGCCCTGATGGAGCCCGCCGCCAGCGCGATGGCCGAGGCGCTGAGCCATGTGGATATCGAGGAGCCGGTGGTGCCCCTTGTCGGGAATGTCACGGCCCATGCCGAAACCTCCAAGATGCTGATCCGGAACAATCTGGTGGATCAGGTCACCGGGTCCGTCCGCTGGCGCGAGAGCGTAGTTTGGATGGCGGCCCATGGCGTGACCGAAACCTGGGAGATTGGTGCGGGCAAGGCGCTGTCGGGCATGGTGCGCCGGATCGACCGGGAGATTGCCACCCGCACTGTGGGAACCGCCGATGAGGTCAAGGCGGCTGCGGCCGAGGCGCTGAGCAATGGCTAGGCGCGTTCTGTTCTGGGGTCTCGGCCTTGTCATTCTGGGGGCCGCCACCGCCGGTTTGCTGTATTTCGCAACCGCGGGCGCGACGGTTTTCCGGGTGGAGGGAGACCGGATGTACATGTCGGGCCCGATGACGGGGGCCAGCCCGGAGCGGTTCGAGATGCTGGTGGAGCAGAACCCGGGCCTGAGAACCGTGGTTCTGGGCGACATGCCGGGGGCCGCGGATATCACGGCGTTGCTTCAGAACGGTTATCGCATCCGGAGGCTGGGGCTGACGACCGAGGTGGCGCCGGGTGCCCGGATCGAAGGAGATGCGGTCTGGCTGGTGCTGGCGGGAGCCGGGCGGCAGATCGGCGCGGCGGCCGAGATCGTGATCAGCGACTGGGGCGGCGCGGACCTTGCCGAGGATGACGTGGCCCATGAGGAACGCCGCCGCTATGTGGCCGATATGCTGGGCGATGACGCGTTTTACCAGGCCACGCTGGATGCGGGCGCAGAGGGCCGCATCCTGACCGGGGAGGATTTCTCCGGGTTCGGGCTGGTGACCGGCGGTTGATTTCAAAAGGAGACTGTGATGACGGACTTGACGGGCAAATGCGCTTTGGTGACCGGGGCGTCAGGCGGGATCGGCGCGGATATCGCCCGACAGCTGCACGCCGCGGGCGCGACTGTGGGTCTGAGCGGAACGCGGGTGGAGCCGCTTGAGGCGCTGGCCGCGGAACTGGGCGGGCGGGCCCATGTCCTGCCCTGCAACCTGAGCGATGCAGAGGCGGTCGAGGCATTGCCGAAACAGGCGATCGCGGCGATGGGGTCTGTGGATATCCTTGTGAACAACGCGGGGATTACGCGGGATAATCTGTTCATGCGGATGTCCGACGAGGAATGGGCCAGCGTTCTGGAGGTGAACCTGACCTCCACCATGCGGCTGTGCCGGGGTGTTTTGCGCGGCATGATGAAGGCGCGCTGGGGCCGGATCGTGAATATCAGCTCGGTCGTGGGCGCCACGGGCAACCCGGGGCAGGGGAACTACGCGGCCTCCAAGGCGGGGATGGTGGGGATGTCGAAATCGCTGGCCTATGAAGTGGCGTCGCGGGGGATCACGGTCAACGCGGTGGCGCCGGGCTTCATCGAAACGGCCATGACCGACAAGCTGACCGACGAGCAGAAGACCAAGATCCTTGCACAGATCCCGGCGGGCCGGATGGGCACACCGGGCGAGATCGCCGCGGCGGTGGTGTATCTTGCAAGCCCGGAAGCGGGCTATGTGACCGGGACCACGCTGCATGTGAATGGCGGGATGGCGATGCTTTGAGCGGCATCTCCTGGCAGCAGCGGGTGAGCCTGATACTGGCCCGATATGGGCAGAAACCCGTGTTGGCGCTGCCTTTTCCGCAGCCGGTGGCGCGGGCGCTGTTCAATCTGAACGCGCGGATCGTCTACAAAACGCCGCGCGATCTGACGCTGCGGGCGGACAGGATCGGCGGCGTGCCGGGCGTTTGGGCGGGACGGCGGGGGCAGGCGAAAAACGGCGTGCTGCTGTTTCTGCATGGCGGCGCCTTTGTTCTGGGATCGGTCAGGTCCTATCGCCATCTGGTGGCGGCCCTTGCGGCCGAGGCGGGGCTGGAGGGGTTTCTGGCGGACTACCGGCTGGCCCCGGAGCATCCGTTTCCCGCGGCGCTGGACGATGCGCTGGCGGCTTACCGGGGGCTTTTGGCGGCGGGGCACGCGCCGGACCGCATCGCCCTTGCCGGAGACAGCGCGGGCGGAGGGCTGGTTCTGTCGCTGCTGCATGTTCTGGGGCGGGACGGCCTGCCGATGCCGGCGGTGGCCGGCGTGATGTCGCCGATCACGGATATGACCTTTTCCGGCGCTTCGATAACCGGGAACCTGAAACGCGACCCGCTGATCCCGGTGAAATGGGGATATCGCGGGGTCATGGAGTATCTGAACGGGCACGATCCGGATGATCCGCGGGTTTCGCCGCTATTCGGAGATTTTTCGAGCGCGCCACCGGTGATGATACAGGCTTGCGAAACCGAGGTTTTACGCGACGACGGGGTTCGCATGGCCGATTTGCTGCGGCGGGCCGGGCGTGAGGTGGTTCTGGATATCTGGCCCAGGGTGCCCCATGTGTGGCATCTGATGGCCGGACGTGTGCCCGAGGCGGACCGGGCCATTGCCGAGCTGGGCGGATTTCTGAGCCGCCATATTGCAAGGGAAACGGGCGATTCGAGAGAACGGGAGGGACCGGAAAAACCGCAACCAGCATAGTTGCCTTCGCTTCGGAGTATGCTATAGGCGGCGCAGATTTGCCGGGGGGCGGGAACGCCAGACGGAAATGAACCGGCTTGTCCGGTTTGGAAACCGCCAGATGGGCGAAACGAAGGGTGGCACGGACTATGTCTGCCCGCAACGGATGAGGAAAGACCATGAGCGACATCGCAGATCGCGTGAAGAAAATCGTCGTCGAGCACCTGAGCGTGGAAGAGGACAAAGTAACGGAAAACGCCTCGTTCATCGATGATCTGGGCGCAGATTCGCTCGATACCGTTGAACTGGTCATGGCATTCGAAGAGGAATTCGGCATCGAGATTCCCGACGATGCGGCCGAAACCATTCAGACTTTCGGCGATGCGGTGAAATTCATCAAGGAAGCATCGTAAGCGATCGATTGCCAGTTTTGGAATTTGCAGGCGGCATCCTTTTGCGGGTGCCGTTTTGCTTTTTGCGGGCTGTTTTCCACCGGAAACACGGGTTGTCGCCCTTTGGTTTGCAGGCCACGGCCGGGCGGTATCCCCAGTTGGAATTGCATGCAGCATCTTGCCGGGCGGGATATAGAGAACCGGACGCCCACCACGTGATCGCCGGGCTGGGGATTGCCCCGGATCACCCAATGGCGGTATCAGGTGTCGAATTGCGCTGAGAAGATAAGGGGCGGGATATGAGGCGAGTGGTTGTTACCGGGCTGGGGCTGGTTACGCCTTTGGCCTGTGGAGTCGAAGAAAGCTGGTCGCGTTTGCTGGCCGGAAAATCGGGCGCGGGCACGATTACCAAGTTCGATACGACGGGCTTTGCCACCACCTATGCCTGTGAAGTGCCGCGGGGCGACGGCACTGATGGCACGTTCAATCCGGATGACTGGATGGAGCCGAAAGAGCAGCGCAAGGTCGACGAATTCATCCTTTACGGAATGGCCGCCGCGCAGCAGGCCGTGGAAGACGCGGGCTGGATGCCGGAGGCCCATGAAGACCGGATCCGGACCGGGGTCATGATCGGATCCGGGATCGGCGGGTTGAACTCCATCGCCGAGACCTCGATCACGCTGAACGAACGCGGGCCGCGGCGGGTGTCGCCCTTCTTCGTGCCCGGTGCCCTGATCAATCTTGTCAGCGGTCAGGTGAGCATCCGCTACGGTTTCAAGGGACCGAACCATGCGGTCGTGACCGCCTGTTCGACCGGCGCGCATGCGATTGGCGACGCGGCGCGTCTTATCATGCTTGACGATGCGGATGTGATGATCGCCGGCGGGGCCGAAAGCCCGATCGGCGCAATCGGCGTGGCCGGGTTCAACGCGTGCAAGGCGCTTAGCACCAAGCGCGGCCATGAGCCGGAGAAGGCCAGCCGGCCCTGGGACGCGGATAGCGACGGGTTCGTCATGGGAGAGGGCGCGGGTATAGTCGTGCTGGAGGAGTACGAGCATGCGAAGGCCCGCGGCGCACGGATTTACGCGGAGATACTGGGCTACGGCCTGTCGGGCGATGCCCATCACATCACTGCGCCGCCGCCGGATCACGAAGGCGCGGAGCGTGCTATGCGGGCGGCCCTGAAACGCGCGGGGCTGGAGCCTTCGGCGGTGGATTACGTGAACGCCCATGGAACATCCACTATGGCCGACACGATCGAACTGGGGGCCGTGGAGCGGCTGATGGGGGACCATGCGGAAAACCTGCTGATGTCGTCCACCAAATCGGCGACCGGGCATCTGTTGGGCGCGGCCGGTGCGATCGAGGCGATCTTCGCGATCCTGGCGTTGCGCGATCAGGTGGCACCGCCGACGATCAACCTGGACACTCCGGCGGCCGAAACCCGGATCAACCTTTGTGCCAACACCAAGGTCGAGGGCGAGATCAACGTGGTTCAATCGAATTCTTTCGGGTTTGGCGGAACGAATGCCTGCCTGATCATGGGGAAAGTCTGACCTTATGTGGAAACACGTTGCCGCCAACGGGCTGAGTTTTCTGATCGTGGCGTTCATTGCCTTTGCGGCGGCGATCGGCTGGGGGCAGCGGGAATTCACCACGTCGGGGCCCTTGCAGCAGGCGATCTTTTTCGAAGTGGAGCGGGGCGCGAGCCTGCGCAGCGTGTCGGAGGGGCTTGCCGAGGACGGGGCCATTTCCAGTCCGATGGTCTTCCGGCTTGGTGCGGATTACACCGGACAGGCCGGGGAACTGCGCTTCGGGAATTACGAGATCCCGGCGGGTGCCTCCATGGCGGAGATTCTGGATATCGTGACATCCGGGGCGGCCTCGACCTTTCGCTATACGGCGACATTCGTGTTGCGCAACCAGGGCACGGGCGAGATGCGTCTGCGGGAGCGTGTGCCGGGCACGGGCGAGATCATCGAACTGGCGACCTTTGCCTATGAAGAGGAAGTGCCGGAGATTTACCGGGAGCTGACGGGCAGCGATGCACAGGTGGTGTACAGGGTTTCGGTGCCCGAGGGGCTGACCAGCTGGCAGATCGTCGAGGGGCTCAACCAGGCGGAGTTTCTGAGCGGGGAGGTGCCGGAACTGCCGCAGGAGGGCATGCTGGCGCCGGACACCTATGAGGTAGAGCGCGGCGCGGACAGGCAGGAGTTGCTGGCGCGGATGCAGGCGGCACAGGAGGAGGTCCTGACAGCGGCCTGGGAGGCCCGTGCCGATGACGTGCCGCTGGACACGATCGAGGAGGCGCTGATTCTGGCGTCGATCATCGAGAAGGAAACCTCGGTGCCGGAAGAGCGCGGCCGGGTGGCGAGCGTTTTCGAGAATCGCCTGAACCGGGGGATGCGGTTGCAGACCGACCCGACGGTGATTTACGGGGTCACCAACGGGCGTGGTGTATTGGGCCGCGGCATCCGGCAGAGCGAGTTGCGCGATGACAATCCGTGGAACACCTATGTGATCGACGGCCTGCCGATTACCCCGATCGCAAACCCTGGACGGGCCGCAATCGAGGCGGCGCTGAACCCGGACGAAACGGATTACGTGTTCTTCGTTGCCGATGGGACGGGGGGCCATGCCTTCGCCGAAACCCTTGAGGAGCATAACCGGAACGTGGCCCGCTGGCGCCAGATCGAAGCGGAACGCGAGGCATCCGCGACCGAGTGAGGCCCCGCGCGATGCGGATCGCGGCGTGGGATCCCAGCCTCTCCGTGGCCCTGGCACCTTGGGGAGAAGGAGGCACGGGACGTTAACAGAGTGTAACGCCGTGCGAGCCCTGTTAACCCTTTGTAAATGAAAAACTTATTGACTGTGCGCGCGGTCTGTGGCATCACTTGTGACATGCTGGAAGAAGTGGGTAAGCGGCCCGGGATTTGATATCCCGCGGTCGTTTTTTCATTTCTCGCTCGTGCGGGTTTTAAGCACGGGGACTATTGAACTTGACAGCCATTACTCACGAAACACCCGGTCCGGAAACGGACCGCAACGACCTGGCACGGGCCGAAGGGATCGTGGCCGAGGCAATGAAGGCGTTCGATGTGGCGCTGGAGGTGCTGTCCGATGCGATTGACGCGCTGCGGGCAGAAAAGACGGTGGGCGAACAGGAGGTCACCAAGGACCTCAGGGCGATGAACAACGCCTATATGTTCGCCTTGCAGATGCGGGAGAAAGCGCGTGACGCAGGAGACAGACACGGGGCCGCTGCCGGGGGGGGAGGACTTGACCTTGACGCAGCGCGCGAGGAGATCGGCCTCCGCCTGGCTTGCCTTGAGGCCGCAAGCGGAGGTGGACGCGTTTCTGGAAAGCCTGAGTGATCAGGCGCTGGCGGCGCTGCCCTACATCTTCGATGTCTGGGCCTTGCCGCATCAATTGCCGCCGGAGGGGGACTGGCGGACCTGGGTGATCCTGGGCGGTCGCGGCGCGGGGAAAACCCGCGCCGGGGCCGAATGGGTGCGGATGATGGTCGAAGGCGGCACGGCCGAGGCGCCGGGACGGGCGCGGCGGCTGGCGCTGGTGGGGGAGACCTACGACCAGGCGCTGGCCGTCATGGTGAAGGGCGAGAGCGGGATATTGGCCTGCTCTCCGCCCGACCGGCGTCCGCACTGGGTGGCCGGGGAGCGGATGCTGGTCTGGCCGAACGGCGCCGAGGCGCGGCTCTACTCCGCTCATGACCCGGAGGCGCTGCGGGGGCCGCAATTCGATGCGGCATGGGTCGATGAGTTGGCCAAGTGGAAACGGGCGCAGGACACCTGGGACATGTTGCAGTTCGGGCTGCGGCTAGGCCGCCATCCGCAACAGGTCGTCACTACTACACCGCGCAATGTGGCGGTCCTGAAGGATCTGCTGACCCGGGAGAACACGGTGATGACAAGCGCGCCGACGGAGGCGAACCGGGCCTATCTGGCGCCGTCCTTTCTGGACGATGTGAGGGAGCGCTACGGGAATACGCGACTGGGCCGGCAGGAGCTGGACGGGGAACTGCTGGAGGATGTGGATGGCGCGCTGTGGCGGCGGGCGGATCTGGATGCCGCACGGGTCGAGGCGGTGCCCGACGGCGCGCGCGTGATCGTGGCGGTGGACCCGCCGGTGACGGGACATGACGGCTCCGATGCGTGCGGGATCGTGGTTGTGGGCGTTGTCCGCGACGGGCCGCCCGAAAAATGGCACGCGGTCGTGATCGAGGATTGCTCGGTCCGGGCGGCAACGCCGCAGGGCTGGGCGGAAGTCGCGAGTGCGGCCTATCACCGGCACGGGGCCGGACGGATGGTGGCGGAGGTCAATCAGGGCGGCGATCTAGTCGAAACGATCATGCGGCAGACCGATCCGTTGGTGAATTACCGGGCGGTGCGGGCCTCTCGCGGGAAGGTGGCCCGCGCGGAGCCTGTGGCGGCGTTGTATGAGCAGGGCAGGGTCCGGCATCTGGGCGCCTTGCCGGAACTGGAAGACGAGATGTGCAAGATGGCGCTGACCGGGTTCGAGGGTCGCGGGAGCCCGGACCGGGTGGATGCGCTGGTATGGGCGCTGACCGACGGGATGCTGGGGCCGGCGCGGGCCTATCGGAACCCCGCGGTGCGGACGCTGTAACGAAGGTGGATTTGGTCGAAGGGGCGCTCATCCGCCCTTGTCGGGGTGCCTCGCATGATGCGGCGGCGCCCTTTTTCATGGACTGAGGAGAGATGCGGATGGTGTTTGATTTCTTGAAACGCGGCACGGTCGAAGTGCCGGAGGCCAAGGCCTCGGCGGCGGGCCGGGTGATGGCCTGGGGCGGGGCCGGGCGTGTCGCATGTACGCAGTGTCGAGTTATGGGAGCCGTTTCGCGCGCCGGTTGCGCCCGGCGACATGATCCGGCTGGAGGCAGGGTGTGACAAGCGCATGGAGACCTGCCGGCTGAAGTTCAACAACCTGCTGAATTTCAGAGGTTTTCCGGATATTCCAGGAGACGACTGGCTGATGAGTTATCCCGCCAGAACCAATGCGCGCGACGGTGGGTCACGCCGATGAGCAGGGTCGTGATTGTGGCCCGTGGCTGGCTGGGAACGCCTTATCTGCATCAGGCAAGCTGCAAGGGCGCGGGATGCGATTGCCTTGGATTGCTGCGCGGCGTCTGGCGCGAGATCTATGGCGCGGAACCCGAAGCGGTACGGCCCTATTCGCAGGACTGGTCGGAGCCCGAAGGGGTTGAGCGGCTTTGGGCGGCGGCGCTTCGGCATCTCTGCCCCAAACCCCTCACCGAGATCGCAACGGGCGATGTGCTTTTGTTTCGCATGCGTCACGGATCTGTCACCAAGCATCTGGGGCTTCAGGGGAATATCGGCCCTGCGGCAACATTCATCCACGCCTATTCCGGGCATGGCGTGGTGGAAAGCGCGCTGAGCGCGCCCTGGGCACGGCGCATCGTCGCGCGATTTGCCTTCCCCGAAAGGACATAAAGACATGGCAACGATAGTTCTGTCAGCGGTGGGTGCGGCCATCGGAGGAGCAGCGGGCACGGGCACGTTTCTGGGCCTGACCGGTGCCGTGGTCGGGCGGGCCGTGGGGGTGACCCTTGGCCGGGTCATCGACCAACGGCTTCTGGGCTCCGGATCGGACCCGGTCGAGGTGGGCCGGGTCGAGCGGTTTCGCCTGACGGGCGCCAACGAGGGCAGCCCGATTGCGCAGCTGTTCGGGCGGATGCGGCTGGGCGGGCAGGTCATCTGGTCGACGCAGTTTCTGGAAACCATGGCGCCGGGCGTTTCGGGCAGCTTTGCCGTGGCTTACCGTCAGGAGACGGTCGTGTTTTCCGGGCAGGTAAGGTTTCCGGACACGGCCGTTGAGGCGACCCTCTGGGAAGCCGGCGCTGCGGGGTTCGGCGCGTGGATGGGTGTGCGTGACGCAGGCGCGACCTTCCGGTTGCGGGCGGGGGATGGCTCCAGCGCGAAGACCGCGTCTGACACCGGAACCGTGGTTCTGGATCTGTCGACAGATCTGCTGCCGTTTGACGGACAGATCCATGAACTGGTCTGGGAACTTCGCCCGGTCGCGCCGGGACATGTGAAGCTGTGGATCGACGGGCGGCTTGTCGGGATGAGCAGCATTTCGGACGGCTCCGGCATGCTGGGAGGCTATTGGGCGGGCGCGGCCGACACACGCTGGACCGGGCCGATCGACCCGGCCAATGTGACCAAAGGCGAACCCGTCGCGCCGTGGCCGGAAACCGATGCCGGCGAGCTAAGCATCTACGAAGCGGTTTCCGATGGCCTGACCAATGCGCCATGGGTCTATCGCTACAAGGCGATCCGCGAGTGGTGGGCCTCGCCTCATGCCGATCGCAGGGGCGGGTATCAGTTGGCGACGCCAAGCCCGTGGGTTCCGAAATCCAAGCCGATCTGGTTCACCGAGTTCGGCTGCGGGGCGGTCGACAAGGGAAGCAACCAGCCCAACAAGTTTCTCGACCCCAAAAGTTCGGAAACGGCGTTGCCCTACTTCTCCGACGGGCGGCGGGATGATCTGATCCAGGCGCAGTATCTGCGCGCAACGATCGCCTATTGGAGCGACCCGAGCAATAATCCGCTCTCGCCGATCTATGGGGCGCCGATGGTGGATCTCTCAAAGGCGCATGTCTGGGCATGGGATGCGCGGCCTTGGCCCGCATTTCCGAACAAGCGTGATATCTGGAGCGACGGGGAGAATTACGGGCGGGGCCATTGGATCACCGGCCGAGTTTCCGGCCAGCCGCTTGCCATGGTGGTGGCGGAGATCTGCGAAAAGGCGGGGGTGACCGACTACGATGTCTCGGGTCTGTTCGGATTCGTGCGGGGGCATGTCTCTTCCGATATCGAAACGGCGCGGGCGCGGTTGCAGCCCCTGATGCTGGCCTATGGGTTCGGCGCGGTGGAGAGGGATGGAAAGCTGGTTTTCCTGCATCTGCCCTTGCTGCCGGATGGCGGGATTCTGGCCGAGACAACGGCCGTCGATGAGGATGGCGCGGCGGGCCTGCGCCTGACACGGGCGCCGGAGGCGGAGACCGTCGGCAGGGTGCGGCTCGGCTATACGGAGGCGGATGGCGCGTTCGAAACCCGCGTGGCCGAAGCGATATTCCCAGATGATGACGATATCGGCGTGAGCCAGAGCGAGTTGCCTCTGGCGCTGACGCTGGCCGAGGGGCGGGGCATCGCCGAGCGCTGGCTGGCGGAGGCGCGCGTGGCGCGCGATACGGTGAGCTTCGATCTGCCGCCGTCGCGCCGGGATCTGGGTGCCGGTGCGATGATCGCGCTGGAAGATGGCTCCACCTGGCGGATCGACCGGGTAGAGGATATCGGCGCACGGCGGATCGAGGCGGTGCGGGTGGAGCGCAGCCTTGCCGAGCCGTCCGATGCGACCGACGAGGCGGTGCCACAGCAAGCCTTTGTCCCGCCATTGCCGGTCAGCCCCGTGTTCATGGATCTGCCGCTTCTGAGCGGCGAGGAAGTGGAGCATGCGCCCCATCTTGCCGTCGCGGCCAAACCCTGGCCGGGCTCGGTTGCGCTCTATTCCTCAAGCAGTGCGAACGGGTATGCGCTGAACCGCCTGATCGAGGCGGGCGCCATCATTGGCACGCTGGAAACACCGCTCTTCGCGGCGAGCGCAGGTCTTTGGGACCGTGGCGCGCCGTTCAGGGTGCGGATCGCATCCGGCGGCGGCCTGTCGTCGGCTGATCGGGAGGCCGTTTTGAACGGGGCCAATGTCGCCGCGATCGGCGCGGGTGACGAAGGCCCGTGGGAAGTGGTCCAGTTTGCAGATGCCGAACTGGTCGGCGCCGGATTGTGGGAGATTTCCATGCGGCTGCGGGGGCAGGCGGGCAGTGACGGGGTGATGCCCGATGTCTGGCCACCGGGCAGCCTGTTCGTGCTGTTGGATGGACGCCCGCAGCAGATTGATCTGGCCATCTCGGCACGTGGTCTGGCGCGGTACTACCGTGTCGGTCCGGCGCGCCGCGCGCTGGACGATGCAAGCTATCAGGAGCGTGTCCTGGCCTTCGACGGTGTGGGCTTGAGACCCTATGCTCCGGCGCATGTGCGGGCGCGGGCCGGAACCGGCGGGCTGGAGGTGACATGGATACGGCGGACCCGTATCGATGGCGATACCTGGCAGGGAACCGAGGTTCCGCTTGGCGAGGATGCCGAGACCTATCTGGTGCAGGTGCGCGATTCGGGCGGGCTGAAACGCGAGGTGACGGTCAGCCAGCCGGGCTGGATCTATGACGATTCAGCGCGCGGTAGCGATGGTACTGTCGCGCCCTACAGCATTGATGTTGCTCAAATATCCGGGCGGTTCGGCCCGGGCCCCTTCACAAGGATCATGATTGATGACTGATACGCCGCAATTGAACCTGCCTCTTCTCAGCCCGTCGCAGGCGCAGAAACATGTGACCGTGAACGAGGCCCTCAGCCGGCTTGACGGGATGGTGCAGCTGCGCCTGAAGTCGCTGAGCGTGAACGACCCGCCCGCTGTGGCCGAAGAAGGCGATTGCTATGGCGTGCCCTCCAACGGGGTCAACGCATGGGCCGGGCAAGGCGGCCAAATCGCTATTTACCTCAATGGCGGGTGGGATTTCGTCGCTCCGCGGAAAGGTTTCCGCGCCGTGATCCTCGATGACGGCGTTTTGGCCATGCATGACGGTGAGGACTGGCGCGCCGGGGCGGTAACGCTGACCCAGAACGGAGCCGGGATGGCGCTGCGCTCGGATGAGATCGACGTGGCCCTGACCGCGGGCCCGACGGTCACCACGCCCGTGGTCATTCCCGACCGCTCGATTGTCTTCGGTGTGACAGGACTGGTCACCGCCGCGATTGGCGGTGCCACGACCTGGCGGCTGGGCGTTGCGGGCGACGATCTGCGTTATGGTTCCGGTTTGGGCGTCAGCCAGAACTCCTGGGTTTCGGGGCCGACCACGCCGACCGTGTACTGGGCCCCCACGGAATTGCTGATTTCTGCGGAAGGCGCGGATTTCACGGGCGGGACCATCCGGCTTGCAGTCCATTACGCGAGCCTCGCCCTGCCCAACGCCGTTTGATGGCGTCGATCACGGTTTCTGTCTTGGGATGGCCTGCCGATCTGGTATAAAGGGTCGGCAGACTGCCCCGAAGGAGGCCGCCATGGCTGAACGCCGCACCCATATCGCAGAGATCGACCCGGTCTGGTCGCGGATCACCGCCGAGGCGCAACAGGCGGTTCAGGCCGAGCCTTTGCTCGGCGGGCTGGTGCATGGATCGGTCCTGCACCATGCCACGTTGGAGAGGGCGCTGGCCTATCGCGTGGCGCAGAAGCTGACATCTGGCGACATGTCGGAGCAGATCCTGCGCGAGATTGCCGATGAGGCCGTTGCCGCCGATCCGGGGATTGGCGCCGCGGCCCGCGCCGATATCGTCGCGGTTTACGAGCGCGATCCCGCCTGCCATCGCTTCTTGCAGCCGCTTCTGTATTTCAAGGGTTTCCAGGCGATCCAGGCCTATCGGGTCGGCCATTTCCTGTGGCGGCAGGGGCGCAAGGACTTTGCCTATTTCATCCAGATGCGGGTGAGCGAGGTGTTCGGTGTGGATATCCATCCCGCGGCGCGGATCGGGCAGGGGATCATGATCGACCATGCTCATTCCATCGTCATCGGGGAGACGGCGGTGGTGGGCGACAACGTTTCGATGCTGCATTCCGTGACCCTTGGCGGCACCGGCAAGGAAGAAGAGGACCGGCATCCGAAGATCGGGAACGGTGTTCTGATCGGGGCGGGTGCGAAGGTTCTGGGTAATATCCGGGTCGGGGATTGCTCCCGCGTGGCCGCAGGGTCGGTAGTTCTTGAAGATGTCCCAGCCTGCAAGACGGTGGCGGGCGTGCCTGCAAAGATCGTGGGAGAGGCCGGTTGCGACCAACCGTCGATGAAGATGGATCATCTGCTCCCTTGCGGGGGCTCATCCACCTGAAGGACGGTTTCCAGTCAATTGAGAGATAACGGAAAACGGCGCCGCGTGGGGCGCCGTTTCTTTGCGTTCAGCTGGCCGCTCGGGCCTGGCGTTTGCGCTCATGGGGATCAAGGAAGCGTTTGCGGAGGCGGATCGCGTTGGGCGTGACCTCGACCAGCTCGTCGTCGTCGATATAGGCGATGGCCTGTTCCAGAGACATCGTGATTGGCGTCGTAAGACGGACCGCATCGTCGGTGCCGGAGGCGCGGACATTGGTCAGCTTCTTGCCTTTCAGCGGGTTTACTTCCAGATCGTTGTCGCGGCTGTGTTCGCCGATGATCATGCCGGTATAGATGGCTTCCTGCGCGCCGATGAACATCTTGCCCCGCTCTTCGAGGTTCCAGAGCGCATAGGCGACCGATGTGCCGTTTTCCATCGAGATAAGGACACCGGCGCGCCGGCCCGGGATCGGCCCCTTGTAGGGCTCCCACGCGTGGAAGACGCGGTTCAGAACGCCGGTTCCACGGGTATCCGTCAGAAACTCCCCATGATAGCCGATCAGGCCGCGGGACGGCACAAGCGCCACGATCCGCGTCTTGCCCGCACCCGCAGGCTTCATCTCCGACAACTCACCCTTGCGCGGACCTGTCAGTTTTTCGATCACGGCGCCGGTGTATTCGTCATCGACATCGATGGTCACCTCTTCGACAGGCTCCAGTTTCTCACCATTTTCTTCAACGAAAAGAACCTGCGGGCGGGATATCGACAGCTCGAACCCCTCGCGGCGCATGTTTTCTATCAGAACGCCCATCTGCAGTTCGCCACGGCCCGCGACTTCGAAGGCCTCGCCGCCGGGGGTGTCGGTGACGCGGATCGCGACATTCGATTCCGCCTCTTTCATCAGGCGCTCGCGGATCACGCGGGACTGAACCTTCTTGCCGTCCTTGCCGGCCAGCGGACTGTCATTGATGCCGAAAGTGACCGTGATCGTGGGCGGGTCGATGGGCTGTGCCGGGATCGCCTCGGTCACCGAGAGGTCACAGACCGTGTCGGCCACGGTGGCCTTGGACATGCCCGCAATGCTGACGATGTCACCTGCTTCGGCGATGTCGATCGGTTGCTGGCCGAGACCTCGGAACGCCAGAATCTTGGTCGCGCGGAACTGTTCGATCTTCTCGCCGTCGCGGGACAGTGCCTTGACGGTTTCGCCGGCTTTGAGCGTACCGCTTTCGACCCGTCCGGTCAGGATGCGGCCGATAAACGGATCGGAGCCGAGCGTGGTCGCCAGCATGCGAAACGGTTCCTTGTCATGGGCGATCTGTTTCGGGGCGGGCACATGGGACACAACGAGGTCGAAGAGCGCGGTCAGATCTTTCCGCGGACCGTCGAGCGTGTCATCGGCCCACCCGGCGCGACCGGAGGCGTAGAGATGCGGGAAGTCGAGCTGATCGTCATCGGCGCCAAGATTGGCGAAGAGATCGAAACATTCGTCCAGGGCCCGGTCCGGTTCAGCATCGGGCTTGTCGACCTTGTTCAGCACCACGATGGGGCGCAGGCCGAGCGCCAACGCCTTGGACGTCACGAACTTGGTCTGTGGCATCGGCCCTTCGGCCGCATCGACGAGCAACACTACCCCATCCACCATAGACAGGATCCGCTCCACCTCGCCGCCGAAATCGGCATGGCCGGGCGTGTCGACGATATTGATGCGCATGCCCTTCCATTCCAGGCTGGTAGCCTTGGCAAGAATGGTGATGCCGCGTTCGCGTTCCAGGTCATTGCTGTCCATCGCCCGCTCTGCCACGGCCTGATTGTCGCGGAATGCGCCGGACTGCTTCAGCAGTTCGTCCACAAGTGTGGTTTTGCCATGATCGACATGCGCGATGATCGCGATATTGCGGAGGTCCATGAGGGAACGGCCTTGGATAAAAGTGGAGTTGGCAGGGCGTTACAATGCTGCGAGCGCAAAGGCCAGTGGAAAACGCTCAGGCGTAGACCCTTGCGGGATACACCGAAGCGGCAGATTCTGTCCGGATATGATCAGTTCTTGCGGCGGAGCCGGATGACCACATCGACCTTGGCGATCTCGTGCCCCTCGGGCGGGGTCGGCAGGGAGGTGATTTTCAACTGGGAGGCGGGCGCGTCGGTCAGCCTTCCGTCATCTTCCCAGTAGTAATGCGGGTGATCGTCCATCCGTGTGTCGAAATAGGACCGCGATCCGTCGACCGTGACCTCCTGCATCAGGCCCGCGTCGCAGAACGCCTTGAGCGTGTTGTAGACCGTGGCCAGCGAAACCTTGTCGCCGGTGCCCAACACCGCGGCATGCAGCCCCTCAGCCGTCACATGCCGGTCCTGACCGTCCCCCACAAGAAGCGTGGCGAGAGACAGACGCTGCCGCGTGGGCCGCAGATCGGCCTGAGCGAGCCATTTGGTGCCGCGTTCAAGGGCTTCAGGGGTCATAAGCGGGGTCTTTCCTGGCGTTTCAGCCCTTTTATATGGCGTTTGGCCCCCGTTTTTCAAACGGTTTTGCCAACAGTTCCGCGATCTGTGACCAAACGGCCCGCACTTGCCAGCTTTGCCGCCCCAGTGATAGGGACAAGGAAGCAAACGCATCTGAGAATGCTACGTGTAGCGGCAGGCAGGGACATATGGCGGATTTTCCAACGAGCTTTGACAAAGATGCGTTGCTGCAATGCGCGCGGGGCGAGTTGTTCGGGCCGGGCAATGCCCAGTTGCCGGAACCGCCCATGCTGATGATGGACCGGATCACCGACATTTCCGGCGATGGCGGCGAGCACGGCAAGGGCCATGTCAGGGCCGAGTTCGATATCACCCCCGATCTGTGGTTTTTCGAGTGCCATTTCCCCGGTAATCCGATCATGCCCGGTTGTCTGGGGCTGGACGGGTTGTGGCAGCTGACCGGGTTCAATCTCGGCTGGCGGGGGTGGCAGGGGCGCGGCTACGCGCTTGGTGTGGGCGAAGTGAAGCTGACCGGCATGGTCCGGCCCGATCGCAAGATGCTGACGTATTTCGTGGATTTCACCAAGGCAATCCAGACCCGGCGCCTGACCATGGGAGTGGCCGACGGACGGGTGGAGGCTGACGGAGAAGTGATCTATCAGGTCAAGGACATGAAGGTCGCGTTGTCGGAAAGCTGAGTTTGCGAGGGAGGGTGCGTTCATGCGCCGTGTGGTTGTTACAGGTCTGGGAATCGTCTCGCCGATCGGAAACGGGGCCGACGAGGTCACCGCCGCGCTGAAAGCGGGTAAATCCGGCATCGAAGCTTCGCCCGAAATGGCCGAGCACGGGTTCCGCAGCCAGATCGCCGGCACATTGAAAATCGACGTGACCGAGCATGTGGACAAGCGCGCGCTCAGGTTCATGGGGCCGGGCGCGGCCTATGCCCATATCGCAATGACGCAGGCCATCGCCGATGCGGGGCTTGAGGAAAGCACGATCAGCACGCCGCGAACCGGGTTGATCGCGGGCTCCGGCGGGCCGTCGACCAGCGCCATGTTCGCGGCCCATCAGACCGTCCTGAAGACCGAGGCGACCAAGCGGATCGGGCCGTTCGCCGTGCCCAAATGCATGTCGTCGACGATCAGCGCCAATCTGTCCACGGCCTTCAAGATCAAGGGGATCAACTATTCGATCACCTCCGCCTGCTCCACATCGCTGCATTGCATCGGGGCGGCCGCCGAACAGATCATGATGGGCAAGCAGGATGTCATGTTCGCAGGCGGTGCGGAGGAACTGGACTGGACGCTTTCCTGCCTGTTCGACGCGATGGGCGCGATGAGTTCCAAATTCAACGGGACGCCCGAACGCGCCAGCCGGGCATTCGACGCTGATCGCGACGGGTTTGTGATTGGCGGCGGCGGCGCGATCCTTGTGCTGGAAGAACTGGAACATGCGCTGGCGCGCGGCGCCAGGATCTATGCAGAGGTCACCGGATTTGCAGCCACATCCGACGGGCATGACATGGTCGCGCCCTCGGGCGAAGGCGGCGAACGGGCGATGCGGCTGGCGCTGCAGACCCTGCCGGAGGGGCGCAAGATCGATTACATCAACGCGCATGGCACCTCCACGCCGGTGGGCGATGTCGGCGAGGTCGAGGCGGTGCGCCGGGTGTTCGGCCAGGGGAAGACGCCGCCAATTTCCTCCACCAAGTCCATGACGGGCCATGCGCAGGGTGCGGCGGGTGCTTTGGAGGCGACTTTCTGTCTGCTGATGCTGGAGCATGATTTCATCGCCCCGTCGATCAATGTCGAAACCCTCGACCCGGGGCTTGACCCTGCCGAGATCGCTACGGCGCTGGTCGAAAATGCGGGGATCGACACGGTCATGACCAATTCCTTCGGGTTTGGCGGGACCAACGGCTCGATGTTGCTGTCGAAATACAACGGATAAAAAAATGTCGGAATTGATGAGGGGCAAGCGCGGGCTGATCATGGGGGTCGCCAATGAGCGCTCCATCGCCTGGGGCATTGCGCGGGCGATGCATGCGGAGGGGGCGGAACTGGCCTTCTCCTATCAGGGGGAGGCATTCGGCAAACGCGTGGAACCGCTTGCCGCATCGCTTGGCTCGGATCTTCTGATCGACGTGGATGTGACCGATGACGCCTCGATGGATGCCTGTTTCGAACGGCTGAAAAAGGTCTGGGGCAGTATCGACTTCGTGGTCCATGCCATTGCGTTTTCAGATAAATCCGAACTTACGGGGCGTTTCATCAACACCACGCGCGAGAACTTCAAAACCTCGCTGACGATCTCCTGCTATTCGCTGATAGACGTGGCCAGGCGGGCCTCGGCGCTGATGCCCGATGGCGGAACGATCCTGACGCTGACCTATCAGGGATCCAACCGGGTCACGCCGTTCTACAATGTGATGGGTGTGGCCAAGGCGGCGCTGGAATCAGCGGTGCGTTATCTTGCCAACGATCTGGGCCCCGAGGGCATTCGCGTGAACGCGATCAGCCCGGGCCCGATGAAGACGCTGGCCGGGGCCGCGATTGGTGGGGCGCGAAAGACCTTCAAGACGACCGAGGCGAACGCCCCCCTGCGCGCCAACGCAACGCTGGAGGCGATCGGCGGCACGGCGGTTTATCTCGCCTCGGACTACGGAGCCTGTACCACGGGCGAGATCATTGTCGTGGACGGCGGCTATCATGTACTTGGGATGATGCAGCCCGAGAACCTTTAACGCTCTAGCCAAGCGCCACGATATGCACCGCGAAAGTCAGATCCTGACCGGCCAGCGGGTGGTTCGCATCGAGCGTCACCTGGGTATCCGACACCTCGGTGATGGCGGCGACCATGGTTTGCCCCTCGGGCGTCTGTAATTGCAGTTTTGTGCCCGGTTCCAAGGGGATATCGTCGGGAATGGCCTCCCGCGGGACCTGCTGGACGCCATCGGCGATATGCTGACCATAGGCCTGATCGGCGGGGACGGTGACGGTTTTCCTGTCGCCGAGGTTCATGCCCTCGAATGCGGCTTCCAACCCCGGTATGATCTCACCTTCGCCCATGGTGAACTGCAGGGGGTCGCGGCCGTCCGAACTGTCGAACACGGACCCGTCGTCGAGGGTTCCGGTGTAGTGGAACGATACCGAAGTGCCTTGGGTGACCTTTGTCATATGACATCCTTGTTGGGGGGGATTTTTGCGCCGCGATCCGCAGCGCGATGATCCCCCGAACCTAGCCGAATTCCGACCTAAGTAAATATTGCTGTTGAGAATTGTCGGAAGAGGCGGCCTGTGTCACCATGGCGCCACCAAAACAGGAAGGCGATGCCATGCCGGTTACAACCTGTGTATTCGATGCGTATGGGACATTATTTGACGTAAACGCCGCCGCGAGAAATCTGGCGGAGGAAGACGGGCTGGAAGGGTTCGCCGCGGTCTGGCAACAGGTTTCCAGTCATTGGCGTGCCAAGCAGTTGCAATATTCATGGATCCGCACAATCACGCGCGACCATGTGGATTTCTGGCAGATCACGCAGGACGGGCTGGATTGGGCGCTGGATGTGACCGATCAGGCCGATCCGGAACTCAGGGAGCGATTATTGGGCCTTTACTGGACCTTACCAGCTTATCCTGAAGTGCCGGAAACCCTGGCCACGCTGAAAGCCAACGGGATGAAGACGGCGATTTTGTCGAACGGATCGCCCAAGATGCTGGAAGGCGCGGTGGACAGCGCAGGGATCGGTGATTTGCTCGATGCAGTGCTGAGCGTCGAGGAAGAGCGGGTTTTCAAGCCCGATGCGCGGGTCTATGCGCTGGTGGGCCGCCATCTGGATGTCTCCAAGGACGAGGTTTTGTTCGTGTCGTCGAACGGGTGGGATGCCGCCGCGGCGGCCTCCTATGGGTTCCGGGTGCTCTGGGTGAACCGCGCCGGGGAGCCGGTGGACAGGTTATCTGGCAAGCCCGGACAAACCGCCCGGGATCTGCGCTGCGTGCCCGACGTGGCCCGGGCCGATCCCGCATGATCCGATATGCGGTTTCTGACGATGGTCTGCGTCTCGCCTATGAGGACCAGGGGGCGGGTGCGCCGCTAGTGTGCCTGCCCGGGCTGACCCGGAACATGGAGGATTTCGAGCCTGTGGTGGCGGCCTTTTCGGAGCGCGCGCGCATCATACGGATGGATTTCCGTGGTCGCGGGGCATCGGATCACGCCCCCGACCCGATGAGCTACAATGTTCCGCAGGAGGCGCGCGACGTGCTGACCCTGCTGGACCATCTGGGGCTGCACAAGGTGGCCATCCTGGGCACATCGCGCGGCGGGCTGGTGGCGATGATGCTGGCGGCGACCGCCAGGGAGCGGCTTTCCGGCGTTGTGCTGAACGATGTGGGCCCGGTGATCGACCCCGGCGGGCTGGACGCGATCATGGATTACATCGGCCGGCGTCCCGGATTTGCCACGCTGTCCGAAGGTGCCGCGGCCCTGCCTGCAAGCTATGCGCCGGATTTTCAGAATGTCCCGCCCGCCACATGGGCGGACATGGCGCGGCGGATCTGGCGGGAGGAGGAGGACGGACTGCATCTGCGCTATGATCCGCGCCTGCGGGAGGCCGTGGCCCCCGCCTTTGACACGACGCAGCCGGCGCCGGACCTCTGGCCGCTCTTCGATGCGCTGGACGGGTTGCCGCTTGCCCTGATCCGCGGCGCGAACTCCAACCTGCTGTCAAGGCAGACCACCGCCGAGATGCGCCGTAGGCGGCCTGACATGCTGGTGGCCGAGATCCCGGACCGTGGACATGTGCCGTTTCTGGACGAGCCCGGCGCGGTTGCCCTGATCTCCGAATTTCTGGACCGTGTCTCATGAGTGATATCAAAATGATAGAGGCCGCGGCTCACAGGGCGAGGGGCCATGTCCGGCGTACGCCCTTGCTGTCCTCCCCGTTTCTGGACGAGATCGCCGGCCGGCGCGTTCTGGTGAAGGCGGAATGCCTGCAACATACGGGCAGCTTCAAATTCCGCGGTGCGTGGTCAGCCCTGTCCGGTCTGACGCCCGAGCGGCGCGCGGCGGGGGTTCTGGCGTTCTCCTCGGGTAATCACGCCCAAGGCGTCGCGCTGGCGGCAAAGCTTCATGGTGTGCCGGCCACCATCATCATGCCGCAGGATGCGCCGGCGCTGAAGATCGACAACACTCGCGCCTTCGGCGCCGAGGTCGTGCTCTACGACCGCGCCGGGCGTGAAAAGCGCGAGGAGATCGGCGCGCGGCTGCAGGCCGACCGGGGGCTGACCCTGATCCGGCCCTATGACGAACCGCTGGTCATCGCCGGACAGGGCACCTGCGGGCTGGAGATTGCCGAACAGGCGGCGGAACAGGGCGTGACCGAGGCGGAGGTGCTGAGCTGTTGCGGCGGCGGCGGCCTGACGTCGGGCATCGCGCTGGCGCTGGAAGCGCGCGCGCCGCGGATGCGGGTAAGACCGGTCGAGCCAGAGGGGTTCGACGATACCGCGCGCTCGCTCGTCTCGGGCGCCATTGTCCGGAATAGCGGCCCGGAAACAGGGTTTTGCGATGCGATCCTCACACCCTCGCCGGGGGAGATCACCTTTCCGATCATGGCCGCGCGTTGCGGCCCCGGGCTGGTGGTGAGCAATGTCGAGGTGCGCGCGGCGATGCGGCTTGCGGCCGCCCGGCTGAAGCTGGTGATCGAGCCGGGCGGCGCGGTGGCCCTTGCGGCCGCGTTGTTCCATGGCGATGCGCTGGAGGGCGATGCCGTGATCGCCACGGCCTCGGGCGGGAATGTGGATCTGGCGCTTTACAGCGAGGTGTTGTCGGAGGCAGCCTGAGATCGCCTGCGGCCAAGGCCGATGGCGAAGATCGCAAAGGACATCGACATCAGGACCGCCGACAGAAGGAAGGGCGCGCCGGGCAGCACCGGATCCGCGCCGTCGCGGGTGAACCAGAAAAACGCCTGCGTCATCATCAGTGGCGACAGGATCATCGACAGGGCTGCGATGGAGGACAGGACGCCCTGCAATTCGCCCTGCTGGTCCGCGCCCGCCGCCCGCGACATCACCGCCTGCATGGCCGGGGCCACGATCGCGCCGATGGCCGAGATCGGGATCAGCGCCCAGATCATCCAGCCCTGGCTTGCCAGACCGTAGGCGACCAGACAGACCATGTTCAGGATCAGACCCCAGTAGACCGCGCGGACCTCGCCCAGGCGGGGCAGGATGAGACGGATCAGTCCCGCCTGCACCACGGCTATCGCCAGACCGTACAGCGCAAGCGACAGGCCCACCTTGCCGGTGCCCCAGCCAAACGCGGCTTGCGTGTAATAGGCCCAGACCGCGGGATAGACGAAGTTGGAGATCTGGTAGACCAGCATCACGATCAGCAGCAGCCTCACACCCGGCAGGGCGCCCACATGCTGCAACGCGCCAAGCGGATTGGCCCGGCGCCACCGGAGCGGGCGACGCTTTTCCCGCGGCAGGGACTCCGGCAGAACGATATAGCCGAAGACGAAGCTGAGCGCCGCGAGACAGGCCGCGGCGATGAAGGGTGCGCGCGGGTCCAGCCCGCCAAGCAGTCCGCCGAGGATCGGGCCAAGAATGAAGCCGACGCCGAAGCCTGCCGAGATCAGGCCGAAATTCTGCGCCCGTTTATCCGGTTCCGTGATGTCGGCCATATAGGCCAGGGCGGTAGCA
Organism: Rhodophyticola porphyridii; assembly: GCF_003688285.1. GTDB lineage: Bacteria > Pseudomonadota > Alphaproteobacteria > Rhodobacterales > Rhodobacteraceae > Rhodophyticola > Rhodophyticola porphyridii. Next base: position 283,207 of record NZ_RCNT01000005.1, on the reverse strand, counting down.
TGGGTGGCCGCGGCGATGCCCGCGACGATGCGGCCCGCCAGCAGCAGCCAGATCGTGCCTGCCACCGCCATCACCGCATAATCCAGCGCCATGACCGCCATCGAGACCAGCAGGATCGGGCGGCGTCCGAACCGGTCGCTGAGATTGCCGAGGGTGGGCGAAAAGCCGAATTGCATTACCGCATAGGCGGCCGACAGGATCCCGCCCCACAAAGCCGCATTGGCCAGATCGGCACCACGGACCTCGCGGATAAGATCCGGCATCACGGGCAGGATCAGCCCGATGCCGATGGCGTCGAGGGCGACGGTGATCAGAATGAAGATGACAGGCAGGCGGCTGCGCATGGGAAAATCCGGTTCTGCCGCCGCGTCGGACAGCGCGTTTACCTATCGGGCCAGCCGTGGGCTGTCCATCCCCAAGGGGATTTGCTCAGGAAAACCGCTGCTTCGCGGCCTCCACATAGGCGCGCGCCTCGGCGGGGGCGTGGCCAAGCGCGCGTCGCGGATCGCGCGCGGCGGCAAGGTCCAGATCGGGAAAATCGCGGGCCAACAGATTGCCAAGTGGCGTGCCGGATGTCTGAGCTTCGGCACATAACCCTTTGATCCTGTTTTGTGCCTCCGGTCTGGAAATGCGCTCCGCAAGCAGGAAACTGTAGGCTTCCGCATGGATCAGATCCAGCGGATCGGCGATGTTGGAGGCCATGCGCGCGGTATCCGGCGTCAGCGTTTCGGCCAGATCGGCGGCGAGTGCCAAGGCCTTTGCGGCCCCCGCCACCATTGGCGGCAGGCTCAGCCATTCGCCAAGCCATGCCGCGCCGTCCCGTTCCTGCCGGTGCAGCATTGCGCCCTGCATCGCGGTGTTGAGCGCCGCCACATGCCGGGCCAGCGCCACCAGAACCGAGGGGCCGACCGGGTTCTGTTTCTGCGGCATGGTCGAGGAGGCTCCGGCGGAGCCCAGAGAGATTTCCGCAATCTCGGTCTGGGTCAGCAGGACCAGATCCTCGCCCAGCTTTCCGGCCGAGCCCGCGACCAGCGCCAGCCAGCCCGCAAGCTCTGCGATCCGGTCGCGCTGGCTGTGCCAGGACGCGTGCGGCGCGGCCAGGCCAAGCGCCTTTGCCAGCGCGTCGCGAAGGGCGGGCAGGTCGGTGCCGAGGGCCGCGCCCGTGCCAGCCGCCCCGGACAGCGAGATCGTCAGAAGGCGCGGGCGCAGCTGATCGAGGCGATCCAGATGCGCCAGAAACGGATGGCCCCAGCCCGCCGCCACCATTCCGAAGCTGGTGGGCGTCGCCCGCTGGCCATAGGTGCGGCCGGCCATGGGCGTTTCCGCATGCCTCCCGGCATGGCCGGCCAACGCTTTGCAAAGGCGGGATATTTCGCCCTCCATCCGCGCCAGAACCTGACGCAGCCGGAGGATCAGGCCGGTGTCGATGATATCCTGCGACGTGGCCCCCCAATGGACGTATTGAGCCGCTTCCCGGTCACCTATCTCGGCCCGAAAGGCGGCCACCAATGCAGGGACCGGAACGGCGTTCTGGCCCGTGGCGGCAGACAGGGCGGAGGGGTCTATCTGGACCTCCAGACTGGCGCGGTGGATGGCGTCGCCCGCCTCAGCCGGGATGATGCCAAGCGCGCCCTGGGCCTTGGCAAGCGCCCCCTCGACCAGAAGCAGGGCGCGGATCTCGGCGCTGTCGGTGAACAGTTTCGCGGTTTCGCGATCCGTAAACAGATCGTGGTAGAGAGCACTGTCGAAGGGCGAGATGCTCATGATGCGCCCTCAATCACGCCCAGACCGGTCAGGAAATCAACCAGATGGCCGGCGTAGATGTCGGGCTTTTCAACGCAAGGCAGATGGCCCGCCTCGCGGATCAGCTCGTACCGCGCGCCGGGGATGAGCCCGGCCATTTCGCGCACCAGATCTGGCGGGGTGGAGCCGTCTTCGGACCCCGCGATCACCAGCGCGGGCAGGCGCAGCGCCGCCGTGGTGGTGTAGAAATCGGTCCCCGCAATCGCGGCGGAACACCCGGCATAGCCCGCCGCCGGTGTGGTTTCGACCATGCGTTTCCAGGGCAGAACCGCCGCGCTCTCCCGGAAGGTCACGGAAAACCAGCGTTGGAGGATCGTATCCGACATCGCCGTGAGACCTTGGGTTTCCACCATTGCGATCCGCTCATGCCACATCTCGCGCGTTCCGATTTTGGGGGCGGTGTTCGACAGGACCACGGCGCGGATCTGATCGAGCCGTTTGGCGGCCAGCCCCTGCGCGATCATGCCGCCGATGGAGAGGCCCACGAACACGCAATCACGCACTTCCAGCGCGTCGAGAAGCCGCTCCGCATCGCGCACCAATGCACCCATCGAATAGGGCGCGGGAGGGCAGGCCGACAGCCCGTGGCCGCGTTTGTCATAGCGGATGATCCGCAGGCTTTGCGGAAGCCGCGCCACTACATCGTCCCAAAGCCGCAGATCGGTGCCGAGCGAGTTGGCGAAGACCACCGGTGGGCCGTTCGGGTCGCCATCCTGCCGCACATGCAGATGGATATCGCCAAGCTGGATGCTGTTCATGTGATCCTCCCTCAGGGGCTTTGTCTGACAGATCGGCCCGTGCCGCAAGCCGGGCGTGGTGGCGCAAACGGACCTTGCACGCCGCGAATGGGCTTGCGGGCGGGTAAAACCCTTCGCACTCTGCCTTAAAGCGAGAAGGATTTATCGGTGACACTCATCCGCGCGGCCGTCTGCCATGCCTTTGGCGAACCTTTGAAAATCGAGGAGGTCACCCTGCGCGCGCCTGCCGCGGGCGAGGTGGAGGTGACGCTGGAGGCGGTGGCCATCTGCCATTCCGACATCTCCTATATCGACGGCGGATGGGGCGGCGGCCTGCCGGCGGTCTACGGCCATGAAGCGGCCGGGATCGTCACCGGTCTCGGGCCCGGCGTGACCGGTCTGGAGGCTGGCGCGCGGGTGATCGTGACGCTGATCCGCGCCTGCGGCACTTGCGTCGATTGTGCCTCGGGCGCGCCGGTCTATTGCAGTTCCGCCGCGCCGGTGGCGCCAAGCCTGACGGGCGCGGACGGGCGCGCGCTGGTCAAGGGCCTGAAATGCGCGGCCTTCGCGGAAAAGGTGGTGGTCGACCAGAGCCAGGTCGTTGGCGTGGGCGACCTGGCGCCGGAGGCGGCGTGCCTTCTGGCCTGCGGAGTGCCGACGGGCGTCGGTGCGGCGGTCAACACCGCCGGTATCCGGCCGGGGCAGAACGTGGTGGTGATCGGCGCGGGAGGTGTAGGCCTGAACGCGATCCAGGGGGCCCGGATCGCAGGCGCGGCACGGATCATCGCGATGGATCTGGAGCCGTCGAAACTGGAGGATGCCAGGGCATTCGGAGCCACCGACGGAATGCTGGCAAGCGAGCCGAAGCCGTTGAAAGCGATCCGGGCGTTGACCGGCGGTCGCGGCGCCGATCATGTGCTGGTCTCCGTCGGTGCGATCCCGGCCTATGATCTGGCGATGCGGCTTCTGGCGCCGAAAGGCACGGTCTATGCGGTCGGTATGCCGCATTCGGGCGACACGGCCAGCTATGAGCCGGTGATCATTGCCGCGACTGGGCAGGGTATGCGCGGCTCGCTGATGGGCGAGATTGTCCCGCAACGCGATATTCCCTGGATGGTCGAGCTTTACGGGCAGGGCCGTCTGAAGCTTGATGAACTGGTGACCGGGCGGTGGACGCTGGACCAGATCAACGAGGCGATCGCCGATACCAGAAGTGGTAAGGCGCGGCGCAATGTCATCGTGTTTCGGGGCGTCTCCCCGGGCGGTACCGGTCCCGCGGGGATTGCGGGAGATCAGGCGTTGCCGGGGTGACGGACGCGCGCCCGCTCCGGATAGCAAGGCTGCGCCCCGGGGTCCGCCGATAGCTGCATCGGGTCATCTGGACCCGTTCGGCGAAACGTGATCTGGTCGGTTCTCCGGCCCCCGGAAAAAGGAGAGCCCGCCATGAAACTCGCCGATCTTGAGGTGTTTGTCATCGCGCCGCCGCCGCCGGGCTGGGGCGGGCGTTACTGGCTGATCGTCCGGGTCACCACCAGCTGCGGGATCACCGGATTGGGGGAGGTCTATGCCGCGGCTGTCGGGCCGGAGGCGATGCGCGCGGTCATCGGCGACGTGTTTGCGCGGCATATGGAGGGCGAAAGCCCCGAGAGTATCGAGAAGATGTTCCGCCGGGTCTATTCGAGCGGGTTCACGCAGAGGCCCGATCCGACCGTGATCGGCGCATTTTCCGGACTGGAAATGGCCTGCTGGGACATTCTGGGCAAGGCGCGGGATCGGCCGGTCTGGGCACTGATCGGAGGGCGGATGAACGATCGTCTGCGCGCCTATTCCTATCTGTACCCGATGGACCACCACGATCCTCGCGCTTTCTGGACCAGCCCCGATATGGCGGCCGAGGCTGCCGCGGCCCTGGCCGATGACGGCTGGACTGCGGTGAAATTCGACCCCGCCGGCCCCTACACGATGCGCGGCGGACATATGCCCGCGCTGTCCGATATCGCCCGATCCGTCGCCCATTGCGCGGCGATCCGGGAGGCGGTTGGGGGGCGGGCCGATCTGCTTTTCGGCACCCACGGGCAGTTTTCGACCGCAGGCGCGATCCGGCTGGCGCGCGCGTTGGCGCCCTATGACCCGCTCTGGTACGAAGAGCCGGTTCCCCCCGACAACATGGCAGCCATGGCAGAGGTCGTGGCGGCCAGCGCGATCCCGGTCGCGACCGGCGAACGGCTTTGCACCAAGGCGGAGTTTGCCCCGGTTCTGCGCGCAGGGGTGCGCATCCTGCAGCCGGCCCTTGGCCGGGCTGGCGGCATCTGGGAGGTCAAGAAGATCGCCGCGATGGCCGAAAGCCACAATGCGCAGATGGCGCCGCATCTTTACGCCGGGCCCGTGGAATGGGCCGCGAATGTGCATTTCGGCATCAGCACGCCCAACCTGCTGATGGTCGAGGCGATCGAGACGCCCTTTCATGACGCTCTGGTATCGGGGCGGCCACGGGTCACGGACGGCTTTGTCGAGGCGCCTGCCGCGCCCGGTCTGGGCATCGCGCTGGAGGACGCCGTGGCGGCGGCGCATGCCTATACCGGCGACCGTCTTCATCTGGAGATGCGCGACGCGCCCTGCGACTGGCAGGGCGGCAATGCCTTCGCGGGCGGGGCGGAGGATTAGCGCGTCTTTTCGTGCTGGTAGCGCAGCCTCGCCACCTCTTCGTTCTTCTCGGCCCGCTGCTGATTCTTCAGGTCTTCTTCCACATAGTTCATATGGGTGATGATCGCCGCGCGGGCGGCCTCGGGATCGCGGGCCTGAATCGCGTCGTTGATGATGCGGTGGTGTTCCAGAAGCAGGTCGCGGGTTGTGCGCTGCTTGAACATGATCTGGCGGTTGTAGAAGACACCTTCGCGCAGCAGGTCGAACATCGACCGCATCATGTGCAGCATGATCACATTGTGGCTGGCCTCGATGATGGCCAGGTGAAACTCCGCGTCCAGTTCCGCCTCGTCCGAGGGGTTCCGCTTGGAATGAGCGGCCTCCATCTTATGGTAAAGCGTGTCGATGACCTTCAGATCGGTGTCCGATCCATGCACGGCCGCGCGGGCGGCGGCCAGCCCTTCGAGATCCCGGCGGAAGGACACATAGTCGAACACCGCCTCGTCATGGGCGGCGAACAGCCGGATCAGGGCCTCGGAAAAGGCGCTGCCCAGCACATCGGCAACATAGATGCCGGCGCCCGCCCGTGTGGCGAGCAGGCCGCGGGTCTGCAATTCGGCGATGGCTTCGCGGAGTGACGGCCGCGACACGCCCAGGCGTTCGCTCAACTCCCGCTCGGACGGGAGCCGCTCGCCCGGCCGAAGAATGCCGCGCAGGATCAACTCTTCGATCTGTCGCACAACGGAGTGGGACAGTTTTTCCGCCTCTATGCGCTGAAACGGCACGACCGGGCCCTCCCTCCCAATTGGTCAAAACATATGACCAGCACGGGCGGGTTGTCTAGGCTTGTGATGGGGAATGCTGCGCGGCCGGGCGGCTCCGGGCCATCTGGCCGAAACATCGCGGGGCGCGAACCCGGCCCGTTCGGGGGCCGGGTTCGGATTTTTGAACCGGCGGAAGCGTCAGTTCATCGGGCGGATGACGATTTCCACCCGGCGGTTTTGCTGGCGGCCCGCCGCAGTGGCGTTGGTGGCGATCGGTGCGGTTTCGCCCCGGCCATAGCTGCGGACGCGCGCGGGGCTGACGCCTTCCTCCAGAATCACGCCGGCGACCGCATTGGCGCGGCGCGTGGACAGATCCTGATTGTAGGCGGCCGACCCGGTGTCGTCCGTATGGCCGATCACATCCACCGTGGTGTTGGGGTACTGCTGCAGGTTGCGCGCAAGGGCGCGGATATCGTTTTGCAGGCCGGGGCGGATGGCGGCGCTGTCCACGGCGAACAGGATGCCCTCGGGCATAGTCACCACCAGCTCTTCGCCGGTGTTGTTGATCGAAATCTGGTCATTGGCCATCGACGATCGCAGGTCGCGCGCCTGACGGTCCAGCATCTGGCCGATGCCCGCGCCGGCAAGCGCGCCGACGGCCGCCCCTGCTGCGGCGCCCATGCCCCGGTCGCTGTCATTGGCCTGCGCCCCGATCGCAGCCCCCAGGATACCGCCGATGATCGCACCGTCCCGGGTGCGGTTCGCGTTCGGATCGGTGTTGGTCGGCACGCAGGCGGTGAGGCCCAATGCGGCGATGGCGGTTACGGCGATGCCGGTTTTACGAATGGTCATGTAGCTGCCCTTTTCCCATGTCTTCTGGCCCGGTATCTGTCACGGGCCTCCCTGGCTATCTGCAATAGCAGGGCCTTGTTATTCAATAACACCGGAAAAAGCGACGGCGGAAAGCCGCCGGTTCGGAGGGGCCGCCCGGTCAGGCGGAGTTGCGGGCGTCCTCTGCGGCGGTTTCCCAGGCGAGCATGGCGCGTTTGACCGGCAGCCCCCAGTGATAGCCCGCCAGCGCACCCGATTTCCTGATCGCGCGGTGGCAGGGGATCAGCCAGCTGATCGGATTGCGCCCCGCGGCGGTGCCGACGGCGCGCACCGCGCGGGGGTTTCCGACCGCCCCGGCGATCTCGGAATAGGTGGTGACCTGCCCGGAGGGGATCGACAGGAGCGCCTCCCACACCTTGATCTGGAAGGGCGCGCCGATCAGGTGCAGGCGTGTCTCACCGGTCCGACCAAAGGCGGCGGTGACCCAGGGGGCCAGCGCGACCATGTCTTCAACGTAGTCCGCATTGGGCCAGCGCCCCGACATGTCGGCAAAGGCGGCCTCGCGCCCGACTTCGGAGGCAAAGGCCATTCCGCAGAGGCCCCGCTCGGTCCCCATGGCGAGAGCGTCGCCGAACGGGCTGTCGAACCAGCCGTAGCGGATTGTCAGGCCCGCGCCGCCACGGGCGTAGTCGCCGGGGCTCATCGCTTCCCAACGCAGGAAAAGATCATGCAGGCGGCCGCCGCCGGAAAGGCCGGTTTCGGCCACGGTATCCAGCACCGTGAACCGGTCGGCCAGCAGGCGCTTGGCATGATCCAGCATCAGGTATTGCTGATAGCGTTTGGGGGATACGCCGACCCATCTGGAAAACACGCGTTGCAGATGGGCGGGGCTCATCTTGAGCGCGCGCGCCAGATCCTCCAGCGAGGGGCCGGGCGCGGGTGCTGCATCGATGATGTCGATCGCGCGGCGTACCACGTTGAAGTGATAGGCGGTGTCGGCTTCCGGTTGGGTCATCTCATTCATCTTACGCTCCATCCTTTGGTCAAGGATAGGGGGGCGTCGATGGCGGATGCGACCCGGTTCTTGCGCCTAACGGACGGCCAGTGTCAGGTGACGCTGGCGCGCGTTTCCCGCTGTCTCTGGCGCTGCGGATAGAGGCAGAGGATTTCCTCGGGTGCCAGATCGAGATGGGCAAGGCAGGGCCGGTCGGATAGCCCGCGGGCGATTTGCTGGGCGATGACCCGCGCCATCGGCGGCAGGGCATTCAGGGTCGGCTCACCCAGCCAGAGGCTTTCGACCCAGAGCCCGTTGGCCTGCACCAGTTCATGGGCGTCGAAGAGAAGCTGGACAACGGTGCCGGAGGTACCGGCCGGCAGCGCGGCAATGCCGCCGCCATCGGCCAGCCGGCTCGCCTGTGCGAAAACCTGCGGCTCGCCGAACAGAAGCTCGGCCATCGGTTCGCGGATCTGGATCCGTAGAGAGCCCGAAACGATCAGCGGCTGTTCGGGCCGCCCGGCCGACACCGCGCTTGCGGCAAGCTGCAGCGGAGCAGGGCCGGGGCCCGTCGCGGGTGTGCCTGCGGGCATGCGGTGGTGCAGGATCCAGCGAACGGGTTGCAATCCGTTGTCATGGGTCAGCACCATGTCCCCTTCGCGCAGGCTGTCCGCCCGGCGCAACCCGGCCCCGGTCGCCACCAGCGCGTCGGAGGCGAAACCGGGCAGATCATGCGCGGTGCATGAGCCTGCCCTGTCGGCATGGGCAGGTGCGCCCGGTACATCGTCGCCGGTCAGGTCGGCATAGCCGAGGCCCGGCACAAGCGGTCGGGAACTTGCATAGCCCACCGCCCGCCCGTCGATTTCGATCCGGTCGAGACAGATTGCCGGGCCGTCGGGCGCGCGCAGCCGTGCATAGGGGACGGCATCGACCGCGCCGCTGATCCGGGGCCTGTCGGCGGGGGTGACGATACTGGCCACGGGCGCAGGCGACGGCCCGCCGGTCGCGCCGGGGGTGACGATCATCTCGATCTCGTCCCGCCGGGGATCGAACCCGGCCCCAAGGGCGAATGTCGCCTCCCGCTGGTCATAGACGAGGGCCAGAGGATCGTAGGCGGTAAGACGAATGCGGGGCAAGGCAGTGCCTTTCAAGGTCGACTTTCGGTCTCCGATCTTTACAGGCCGATGATTAACACCTCGTTAACCGCGCCGGGGCAAAGCGCGAACATTTCGCAAAGAATTGGCGGTAATCAACCGGGGGCTTGCCGTGCCGGTTCTGCCGCGCCATACGGTTGCCCGAAATGGCCAAACAGCTCGACTATCATACGCTCCACGAGATTTTCACGCGTTTTCGCGCCTCCGAACCGGAGCCGAAAGGCGAGCTGGAGCATGTGAACGCCTACACGCTGGTCGTGGCTGTGGCCCTGTCCGCGCAGGCGACGGATGCAGGCGTGAACAAGGCCACGCGCGCGCTTTTCCAGATCGCGGACACACCGCAGAAGATGCTGGACCTCGGCGAAGAGGCGTTGATCGGTCATATCAGGACCATCGGGCTCTATCGCAACAAGGCGAAGAACGTCATCAAGCTCAGCCGCATTCTGGTGGAGCAGTATGACGGGCAGGTGCCGTCCTCTCGCGCGGCGCTGCAATCGCTGCCCGGGGTGGGGCGCAAGACCGCGAATGTGGTCCTGAACATGTGGTGGGGCTATCCCGCGCAGGCGGTCGATACGCATATCTTCCGCCTCGGCAACCGTTCGGGCATTGCGCCGGGCAAGGATGTCGATGCGGTGGAGCGCGCCATAGAAGACAATATTCCGGTGGAATTCCAGCAGCATGCCCATCACTGGATGATCCTGCACGGGCGCTACATCTGTGTGGCGCGCAAACCTAAATGCGCGGCCTGCATCATCCGCGATCTGTGCCAATTCGAGGACAAGACCTTATGAGCAAAACCTATGACGTGGTGGGCATCGGCAATGCGGTCGTCGACGTGATCTCCCATGGCGATGACAGTTTCCTGGACAATATGGGCATCACCAAGGGCATCATGCAGTTGATCGAGCGCGAACGCGCGGAGGTGCTTTACGCCGCCATGTCGGACCGGGTCCAGACGCCGGGCGGGTCAGTGGCCAACACGCTGGCGGGCCTTGGTACGCTGGGTTTGAGCACGGCCTTTGTCGGCCGGGTCAAGGATGACGCGCTTGGCCGGTTCTATGCCGACAGCATGGTGGCCGAAGGCACAGATTTTCCGAACCCGCCGGTGAACGGCGAGCATCTGCCGACGTCGCGCTCGATGATTTTCGTCTCGCCCGATGGAGAACGCTCCATGAATACCTATCTGGGCGTGTCCTCCGAATTGAGCGAGGAGGACGTGGACCCAAGTGTGATGGGCGCCGCGAAACTCCTGTTTCTGGAGGGGTATCTTTTCGACAAGGACAAGGGCAAATCCGCCTTTCTTGCCGCAGCAGCCGCATGCCGGGCGGCAGGCGGACAGGCGGGTATAACCCTGTCCGATCCGTTTTGCGTGGACCGCCACCGTGATGGCTTTCGGGCGCTGATCGAGGATGAGATGGATTTCGTCATCGGCAACGAGGCCGAATGGCTGTCGCTTTACGAAACGCACGATCTGGATGTGGCCCTGCGTGAGGCGGCGATGGTTTGCCCGACGCTGGTGTGCACCCGCTCGGGCGAGGCGGTGATCCTGCGCCGCGATGACGAGCAGGTGGAGGTGCCGGTGGAGAAGATCACCCCGGTGGATGCGACCGGCGCGGGCGATCAGTTCGCCGCCGGGTTCCTTTACGGGCTGGCCACGGAGCAGAGCCTTGAAATGGCGGGGCGCATGGGTGTTCTGGCCGCGGCCGAGGTGATCCGCCATATCGGGCCGCGCCCGCATCGCCCGCTCAGGCAGCTCTTCGCCGAAGAGGGGCTGATCCAGATCGAAGGCTAGGTCCGCACCCCGCGATTTGCTAGCAAGAGCCGGGGCCGTCACGCGCATAACCGCCGCAGTCCGTTGTTCTTGAAACAGATTTTTCGGGGTGCCGATCATGGATCGCTACATCATCCTGCGCGATGAAAACACCGCGTTGCGGCGCGGGCAGCCCTTCGGCGTACCCGGGGCGGCGGGCGAGCCTTTCAGCCGCGGCATGGCATCGACCATTCCGCCCGACCCCGTCTTCGAAACCGCCGAGATGCACAGCGCCGAGGCTCGCAGCCTTGAGCATGACCCGGGCGTGCTTCACGTCGCCCGTGCCATGCCGACCCGGCTGGTGATGCCGGTTGCCTCCGCCACGCCGGGGCCGGGCGCGGGGGATGGGCCTACATGGGGCGTGGCGCGGATCGGCGCCGCCGACAGCCCGTTTGATGGGGCGGGCGTGAAAGTGGCCGTGCTGGATACCGGCATCGATGCCACCCATCCGGCATTCCGGGGCGTGCAACTGGAGCAGCGGGATTTTTCCGGCGATGGTGACGGCGATCCGAACGGTCACGGCACCCATTGCGCGGGCACGATTTTCGGACGGGATGTGGAGGGCACGCGGATCGGCGTTGCCCCCGGGGTCGAGACGGCCCTGATCGGCAAGGTTCTGGGCGATGACGGCTCGGGCAGTTCGGAGATGCTGTTCGATGCGCTGAAATGGGCCTCCAGCAACCGGGTGCGGGTGGTCTCGATGTCGCTCGGCTTCGATTTTCCCGGATTTGCGGAGCGACTGGTCGCGGAGGAGGGCATGCCGGTGATCCTGGCCACCTCCATCGCGCTGGAGGCCTACCGGATGAACCTGCGCATGTTCGACCGGATCATGGACCTGTTTCGCGCACAGGCCGCCTTCGATGGCGGGGTGATCGTGGTGGCGGCGAGCGGCAACGAAAGCGCGCGCGAGACGAACCCGGATTTCGAGGTTTCGGCCTCCGTCCCGGCGGCGGCCGAGGGGGTCATTTCCGTCGGCGCGGTTTCGGAGGCGGGCGGCGTGCTTTCGGTTGCGCCCTTTTCCAACACCAACCCGGTGCTGAGCGCGCCGGGGGTCAATGTCCTCTCCGCCGCGACCGGGGGCGGGCTGGTGGCGCTGAACGGCACCTCCATGGCCTGCCCGCACGTGGCCGGCGCTGCCGCGCTCTGGTGGCAGGCACTGGCGGGCGCGGGCGTGCCGCTGACCAGCCGGGCGGTGGAGGCGCGGATGTTGACCAGCGCCTCGCGGGACGGGTTCGTCGAGGGCACCGATATCGCTGATCGCGGGCAGGGTCTGGTGCAGACACCCTCCGCGGCGCTTGCCTAAGCGACAGGAAGGCTTTTCCTATCAATTGTTGCAGTGACTTGCTGACTGGAATCTCTGTAACAGGGTAGCGGTGCTTTGGCAGGCCCGGGCATCCAATCCAGCCAGGCCATCGTCGCAACAACATTGCCGGAGGCCGCTACGTATGACAGACGCGCTCAACAGCTATATCTTCTACGAAATCGCCGCCCTTCTGGTGTTGGCGGCGTCGGTCGGCTTCGTCGGGCTGATGCTGCGCCAGCCGCTGATCGTGAGCTTCATCGCCGTGGGTATCCTGGCCGGGCCGTCGGTTCTGGACATCGCGCGCTCGGATATCCAGATCGATTTGCTGGCCGAGCTTGGCATTGCGGTGCTGCTGTTTCTTGTCGGGCTGAAGCTGGATCTGAACATGGTCAGAACCCTTGGGCCGGTAGCGCTGCTGACCGGGTTGGGGCAGGTGGCCTTCACCACGATCTTCGGTTTCCTGATCGGGCTGGCGCTTGGCTTCGGCTGGGTCACGAGCCTTTACATCGCGGTGGCGCTGACCTTCTCCTCCACCATCATCATCGTGAAACTGCTGACCGACAAGCGCGAACTCGGCTCGCTGCACGGGCGCATCGCGCTGGGGTTCCTGATCGTGCAGGATCTGGTGGTGGTGATGGCGATGATCGTGCTGTCGGCCATCGGTGTGGGGGCAGGCCAGGATGGCGCCTGGACCGATGTGCTGGCCGTCTTCGGCTATGGCGCGCTGATGCTGGTGGCGGTCGGGCTGTTCATCCGCTATCTCGCCGACCCGCTGGTGGAGCGGCTGTCCCGGTCACCCGAACTGCTGGTCTCTTTCGCCATCGGATGGGCGGCGATGCTGGCGGCGCTGGGCCATTATCTGGGCTTCGGCAAGGAACTGGGCGGTCTGCTGGCGGGCGTTTCGCTCGCCTCCACCCCGTTCCGGGAGGCGATTGCCGCGCGTCTGGCAAGCCTGCGCGACTTTCTGCTTCTGTTTTTCTTCATCGCCCTTGGCGCATCGCTGGATCTGTCGGTTCTGGGCGCCAGCGTCTTCGCCGCGCTGATCTTCTCCGCCTTCGTTCTGATCGGAAACCCATTGATCGTACTGGCGATCATGGGGGCCATGGGGTACCGCAAGCGAACCGGGTTTCTGGCGGGTCTAACCGTGGCGCAGATCAGCGAGTTTTCCCTGATATTCATGGCGATGGGTGTCTCCATCGGCCATGTCAGCGACGAGGCGCTCGGACTCGTCACGCTGGTCGGGCTGATCACCATCGCGGCCTCGACCTACATGATCACCTATTCTCACCAGCTCTATGACCGGGTGGAGCCGGTTCTGGGCGTGTTCGAACGCGCCTCGGCAGGCGCGATGGAGGATCGAAGCGAGGCGCCCACGCGCGCTCATGACGTCATCGTGTTCGGCCTTGGCCGCTATGGCATGGCGATCTCCCGCGAACTGGCGGAGCAGGGGCAGCGTGTTCTGGGGGTCGACTTCAATCCGGTCGCGGTCCGCTTCGCCCGCGATCAGGGCATGGATGTGGTCTATGGCGACGCGACCGACCCGGAGTTTCTGGCCCATTTGCCGCTGTCGAACGTGCAATGGGCGGTTTCGGCGGTGCCGGAGCATGACACGGGCATCACCCATGACGATCCGCGCCGCGCCCTTGTGCTGGCGCTGCGTCAGTTGGGCTTTGCGGGAAAGGTCGCGGTGGCCGTCCACAATGACAGGACGGGGGAGGCGATGCGGCTGGCCGGCGCCGATCTGGTGCTGCGCCCGTTCCAGGACGCCGCCACCCAGGCCGCGCGGCTGGTGATGGACGGCACCGCTCGCCCCGCAATCGCCGATGTAACCGACCCCGAGGGGCAGCGCGATCTGGCCTCATGAGCCGCGTTGCGGGCCCGCGGGCCTAGCCGAACTGGCCGTCGATGAAGGCGCGCGCCTCGCGGGTCTTGGCATTGGTGAACATGGTTTCCGTGGGACCGATCTCCAGAAGCCGGCCCAGATGGAAATATGCCACGCGGTCCGCGACCCTGCGGGCCTGCATCATCGAATGGGTGATGATGACGATGGCCTTGCTTTCCTTCAGCTCCAGCACCAGTTCCTCGACCTTGGCGGTCGCGATCGGGTCGATGGAGCCGGTGGGCTCGTCCATGAGCAGCACATCGGGCTGGGTGGACAGCGCGCGGGCGATGCACAGCCGCTGTTGCTGCCCGCCCGACAGATCGGTGCCCGCCTTGCGGTGCAGATCGTCCCGCACCTCCTCCCACAGATGGGCGCGGCGCAGGCAGGTTTCCACATGGCCCTCCAGCTCCGCCTTGTCGCGCATCAGCCCGTGAAGCCGGGCTCCGTAGGCGACATTGTTCCAGATTGAGGAGGGGAACGGGTTGGGCTTCTGCGCGACCCATCCGAAACGCCGGCGCAGAAGCGGCGGGTCCACGTCGGGGTGGTGAATGTCTTCGCCATCCAGCACCAATTGGCCGGTGATCCGCACGTCCCGCGTGTCGTCATGCATCCGGTTCAGGCATTTCAGCGCGGTGGATTTGCCGCAGCCGGAGGGACCGATAAAGGCCAGCGCCTCGCCGGGATGGAGATCGAAATTCACGTCGATCAGCGCCTGTTTCTCGCCATACCAGAGGTTGAGGTCGCGGATCTCCATGAATGGCGGCGTATTGCGGCCCGAGGGATGGATGACGGTGGTGGTCGTGGTGGTGTCCGTGTCAGCAGTGTCGAACATCTTGGCGCTCCTGATTTTGGTCCTGATCCTTGATCTCGAAGGTCTCACGCGGACAGAGACGGGATGTTGATCTGGATCGAACCGGGGCAAGATTTCATGAAAGTTTCACAAACCTGAGGAATCACGTCAGACTGATGTCACCTGCCTTCACTAGACAGGATCTTTGATACCCTTTTGTGACGGAGACGATCCCATGAAGAGTTTTACTGCGGCCCTGGACCGTCGCTGGGTTCTGAAGGCCATCGCCGCCACCCCGATTGCCGCGGGTCTGCCCGCTCGGGCGCGCGCGCAGGACAGCTCGGATGCGATTCTGCTCAGCATCTCGGATCTGCATTCGCCCTATGCGCGGCTTCCCGCGCTGCTGGAGGAGGTGCGCGGCATCGTGCGCGGGGCCGGCGTGCCCGTGGGCATGGTAATCAACGGCGATCTGTTCGAGCGCGGGAACGTGGCGGCCACGCGGTCCGGCGCCAGTGCGGACTGGGCGTTTCTTGAGGCTCTGGCGGCGGAACTGCCGCTGGTCGTCAATCTGGGCAATCACGAAACCGCGATCCTTGACGATATGACGGTGTTCGTGGCCCGCGCCACGGCGGCGGGCGCGCAGGTGATCGGCAATCTGGTGGACCGCCGGACGGGGCGGTTCTTTGCGCCCGTATCCACCCGTATGGGGCTGGGCGGCATCGACATCGCTCTGATGGGTGTGGGAACCGACAACCCCTTCGTCTACCGCCCGCCCGCCCGGGATACGCTCAGCCTTCTGGATCCTGTGGGCTTCGTCTCGGATGCGTTCGCCGACGCGACCGGCGGCGCCGACCTGCCGGTGCTGGTCAGCCACGCGGGCGTTATGGCGGATCGGGCGATCCTGCCGGATCTGGCGGCGGGCACGCTGATCCTCGGGGCTCATGACCATCTGGATTTTGTCCATGAGGCCGACGGGCTGAACTATCTTCACGGTGGGGCCTGGGCGCGCAACCTTGCGGTGATCGGGTTGAGCAGGACCGGCGAGGGCGTGACCGTGAGCCATGAGATGCGCGCGATCGCCCCCATGGGCGGCGACGCGGCCCTGGCCGAGACGATCGCGGCGGTGAAGGCCGAGCACCTGACCACGGGGGATACAGCCGTCATCACCGAACGGGCCGAGGCGCTGGACCTGCCCGCCTCGATCCTGCTGGCCGCCGAGGCGGTGCGCGCGGCAAGCGAGGCGGATCTGGCGGTTCTGGGTCACACGACCTTCGGCGCGCCTCTGGCCGCGGGTCCGCTGACCCGCTATGATTTCGACGCGTTTATCCGGTTCGACGGGGCGATCGCGGTGGCGGAGGTGCCGGGCGATGTGCTGGCGCAGATCATGACCCGCGCCAACCAGCATCAGGCCGGCAGTCTGGACCAGCGGACCGGCGATTTCATTCACGCCGCCGAAATCGAGATCGATCCCGCGCGCATCTACCGGCTGGCCACCAATGGCTGGACCGCCCGGAACCAGGACAGCTATCTCGGGACGAGCGATCTGGAGTTTGCCGAGACCGAGGGCATGACCCTGAAAGCTGTGGTGGCGGAGGCGCTGGCGGCCGGGCTTTGACCGGGTTCTGAACGCGCGTAGGGAGGCGCTTTGCGGGTCAGAGTTGCGGTAGGACCAGCCAGAGCGTCGCGCGCTGGCCGCTCTCCTCATCCTCGCATGTCAGCCGGACAAGCGCGGGGTCCGTGTCGGCATGAAAGAGCCGCATCGCGGCATCGGGCCGGCAGTCCGCCACCGGATCGAAGGCCGCCGGATCGAACGCATCCGCGCCGGTGCTGCCGCCACCAAGCGCATGCGGCGGCAGGATCTGCCGACCGGCGCGCAACGTATCCTCGATCCGCGCGGCCAGATCCTCGGCCGACAGGCGATAGGCGGGCCCGGACGGGATAGCGGGGTTCGGGCGGTACTCAAGGCCGGTCCGGTCGAGCGTTACCGGAACCTCGCCGGGCAGGGCGATGCGCCCCGCGCCGAGCGGCCAGGCGTCGGCACCCGCAAAAAGATCATAGGGGTTGGCCGGGTCTTGCAGGGGAAGTGTCTCGACACGCGGCGCGCCATCGGGGCCGAAGTCGATCACCCGCGCCACACCGCGAAATCCGCGGTCGTCGCCCCCGGCCAGAGAGCGATGGATCAGGAGTGTATCGGTCTGCCGGACCATGTGCAGCCCGTGATTGTCCGTGATCGTGCGCAGCAGAAACAGAGTATCGGCGTTGCGCGCGAACAGTGCATCCTCCACGGTCACGACCTGCGGCGGTGTTGCCCAGACGGGCCCCGCGGAGATCAGGGCCGCGGCGAAGAGCCTAGTCGCCCAGTTTCGCATGAACCTCGTCAAGATCGATCTCTCCGATGGGCATCTTGTTGGACGGATCTTCGAAATCATACCGGAACAACTGGAAATCGCGTTTGTAGATCTCATAGACCAGATGCATCGACAGATCGTCGAAATAGTCTTCGACCGGGTGGGCGCGCCTGGGGCCATGGCCTTCGGATTCGTTGAACCGCGGCACGGCGTCCAGCGCGACCTCATGGGCCATCGGGATCGCGTCCAGAACGGTCTGCATCCCCTCATTGAACTTTTCGGTCCAGAAAATGTGGTCGTAGCGCCCGCCATTCACGATGAAGGTCGAGATATGGCCCGACATCGCCGACCAGTGGATATCCGGGTCCATCGGGCGCCGCCAGCGAATGGTGTCGCGCGCGAACAGCAGGAAGCGCCGGAAGCTCCTGATCTGGTCGAACTCCTCCTTGCCGTCATCGCCGCCGACCTCGATCCCGTATTTCTGGATCAGCAGCGGCACCATGTTGCCGCGGTACCGCTTGCCGTTGCGCTGAACGCCGCAAATCTTGTCGAAAAAGCTGGACAGGATGCGCGTATAAGGGTTGCGCACGCAGGTGAAGGCATAGGATTTATGCGCTTTCACATTCGCCTCGATCTTGGGCTGGCTGGCGTCAAGCGCCCATTTGTGGATGCCCGCCTTGGCGTCATGGATGTCGCCATCGAAATACGCGCCCTGATCGGAGTAATACATGATCTGGCCGATTGTGGAGCAGGCGCATTTGGGCACCACGCGATAGACCACGCTTTCGCTTTCGGTCATCCAGGTTCCGGGAAAACCCATGGGCGGAGCACCTCCTACTCGATAGTCGACGCCTTATAGCGCGCTGATTGATACCGAAAAAGCAAACAACTAGGGTTTCTTCAACCGATATCAGGTATTAGTGGCACAACTATAAGGAAAGATTGAGGCTTCTGTTTCGGAAATGGCAAAGATCGCCTTCATCCTCCTATGCCACAAGGATGCGCCCGCCATCATACGGCAGGCGGAGCGTCTGACGGCGACAGGCGACTATGTGTCGATCCATTTCGACGGGCGCGCCAGCCAGGCGGACTATGCGGCCATCACCACGGCTCTGGCGGATAATCCGGGCGTCGTCTTCGCCAGAAAGCGCATCAAATGCGGTTGGGGGGAATGGTCGCTGGTGCAGGCCAGTCTGAACGCGCTGGAGGCGGCGGAGGCCGCCTTTCCCAAGGCCACGCATTTCTACATGCTGTCGGGCGATTGCATGTCGATCAAATCCGGTGCCTATGCGCGGCGCTTTCTGGACGCGGCCGACAAGGACTACATCGAAAGCTTCGATTTCTTCACCTCCGACTGGATCAAGACCGGGTTCAAGCGCGAGCGTCTGGTCTACCGGCATCTGGTCAACGAGCGGAAGAACAAGTGGCTGTTCTACCTGTTGTTCAACACGCAACGGCGCCTTGGACTGGAACGCAGTATCCCCGAGGATCTGCAAATCATGATCGGCAGCCAGTGGTGGTGCCTGCGCCGCCGCACGGTGGAGGCGGTGCTGGGGTTCTGCCGGCAGCGCCCCGATGTGATCCGGTTCTTCCGCACGACCTGGATCCCCGACGAGACGTTTTTTCAGACGCTGGTGCGCCATCTGGTGGCCGATGTGGAGATCGAGACGCGCTCGCTGACCTTCAAGATGTTTTCCGATTACGGGATGCCGGTGACGTTCTACAACGATCACTATGATCTGCTGATCAGTCAGGACTACCTTTTTGCCCGCAAGATAAGCCCCGAAGCGATGTTTCTGAAAGACCGGCTTGGCGCACTCTGGGCCTCCAGCGAAACCAATTTCTCGCTCTCTGGCGATGGGGAGAAGCTTTACACGTTCCTCACCGGTCGGGGGCGGATCGGGCGGCGGTTCGCGCCGCGCTTCTGGGAGCGGGAATC
Organism: Rhodophyticola porphyridii; assembly: GCF_003688285.1. Taxonomy (GTDB): domain Bacteria; phylum Pseudomonadota; class Alphaproteobacteria; order Rhodobacterales; family Rhodobacteraceae; genus Rhodophyticola; species Rhodophyticola porphyridii. The sequence goes on along the minus strand of NZ_RCNT01000005.1, from coordinate 264,209 downwards.
GACCCTTGGTCAGGACCGGGACCTGATGATGATCGTCTGCAAGAAATGGCATGTGGCCAAGCGGCTGCTGCATGCCGCCGAAGCCGCGACCGGGATCAGGGGGATCGAGTATCTGTTCGATGAGGCATCCTGCGCCATCCCGCATCTCGGCGGGCTGGAGCGCACATTGGAAAAGCGCAACCGCCACCGCCGCGCGGTGATGCGGATGCTGTTCGACTATTATGACACCGATCAGATGATTATCTGCCTCGATCCCAACAATATCGACCTGATGCAGGATTTCATGTCCGACCGGGCCAATGTCAAACTGCTGGAGATCCAGTGCATCTTCGACGATGCGTATCTGATCGGGCATGCCGAGCGGGTGGGGCTGGCGGCGCCGGAAACCCCGGCAAAGATCGTCGACCGGCTGCTGCCGACGCTGCGCTATGAGTTCGATTACGAATCGGTCCGGATCCGCGAGGCGGACTTCCCCAATCACCTGCGCCTGCGCCAGGATCGCCTGGCCGAGGAGAACGCCGATGTGCTGCACAGCTTTTTCGGCGGCTCGCGGGAGGTGGCCGTGGCCCTTGCGGAAACCCCAAATCTGTTCGACGACTGACCGCATGCGCAACATCCGGGTCGCGGCGAGGGGGCCGGCACCGCATGATGGCTCCGATGACGACTTATCGGGGAGAAACAGCCATGTCCGTCACTTTCGAAGCCCTGCCCACCGATCTTGTCGAGGCGCTCAGATCCGGAGCGCCGGATGCCAACGGCATGGTGGCCGAGCGGATGGTCTCCGACGGGCAGGGAATGCCCTGCCGTCACTGCCTGCGAAATGTACCTGCCGGTCGGGAGGCGCTGGTTCTGAACCACCGGCCGTTCGCCGCTCTGCATCCCTACGCGGAAAGTGGCCCGATTTTCCTCTGCGCCGACGCCTGCGCGCCCGGTGACGGGCCGGCGCCCGAGCTCCTGACCTATTCTCCGGATTTTCTTGTCAAAGCCTATAATGCAGAGGAGCGGATCATCTACGGCACGGGCGCGATCACCCCGGCTGAGGAGGTGGCCAGCCGCTGCGAGACCCTGCTGCGGGATCCCGAGGTCGCCTTCGTCGATGTGCGATCCGCGCGCAACAACTGCTTCCTGACCCGGGCGAAACGGGTCTGATCAGGCGTTGCTTGAGGTCAGCGCCACGAACACGTCTTCCAGATCGGGCTCTTCCGTCGCCACGTCGCGAATGGTGATCTTGGCCTTGCGGACGGCTTCCAGGATCGCATTGGCCGAGACTTCCGACCGGTGATAGTGGAACACCAGCGCGCCATCGTCTCGGGTCAGGCATTCCACCCCGCCCGGCACGTCGATCGGGCCCGAAGGCGCCTCGGGCGTGATGACAAGGGTCTTCGCGTCCATCCGGGCCAACAGGTTGTCCGTGCGGTCGCGGACGATCACCTCGCCATGATTGATGATCGCGATTTCGTCGCACATTTCCTGGGCTTCTTCCAGATAATGGGTCGTCAGGATGATCGTCATCCCCTCTTCGTTCAGGCGGCGGACATTGGCCCAGAGCATCTGCCGCAACTCGATATCCACGCCCGCGGTCGGTTCGTCCAGAACCAGGATCTGCGGATGATGGACGAGCGCCTTGCCCAGAAGCAGCCGCCGCCGCATCCCGCCCGAAAGCGATCTGGCATAGGCCTCGGCCTTGTCCTCCAGTCCGATCAGGCGCAGGATATCGTCCGTCCGGCGTTGTGCCTTGGGCACGCCGTAAAGCCCGGCCTGCACCTCCAGCGCGCCGCGCGGGGTAAAGAACGGATCGAGGTTCAGCTCCTGCGGCATCACCCCGATCGCGGCGCGGGACTGGCGCGGGTTCACGTCCTGATCGAAGCCCCAGATCCTGACCTTGCCCGAGGTCTTGTTGACCAGTCCGGCCAGAATATTGATCATCGTCGATTTGCCTGCGCCATTCGGACCGAGCAGCCCGAAGATCGACCCTTGGGGGATCGTCAGATCGATCCCTTTCAGCGCCTCTTTCGCCGGGCTGCTGCCGGCCGCCGCATAGGTCTTGCGCAGCCCCGTCAATTCGATCGCGTTGCCTGACATGTGGCCCCTCCTTCCCGGGCTTGCCCGAAAGGGGGCAACCTGCAATATGGACCCCGCACTTAGGCCGTAAGCCCCCGACGGGCAAGAACGAGGACGACCAGAATGACCCAGGATGCCCCTGAAACCGAGATTGTCACTCAATGGCGCGTGTCCTGTGACGGCGGGGAGGGTGCATTGGGACATCCGCGGGTCTGGTTGCAGATCCCGCCCGACCGGGGCTGGGTCGAATGCGGCTATTGCGACAAGCGATACATCCATGAGGATTTCGCGGATCAGATCGGCAAGGGCTGATGCGCCGGGCGCTGCGCCGCGTCGCGCTGGCGCCGGTGCTGATCATCTGTATGTATCTGGCCGCAGCGATCATCGGCGCCCTCATCCCGGGTCCCGTGGCGGAGATGTCCCGCGACGGGACGGAGACGGTGGAGATCGGCCTGATCGCCGGCCCGATCCATTACGATTTCCTCCTGCCGGCCACGGCGGAAAGCCGCGCCGCCCTGTCTGATGCGGAGGCCGCGGGCGTTCCCGTCCGGCACCCGCTGGTGGCGCATTTCCTGGTCGGTTGGGGCGCCCGCGCGTTCTACACCACGGCGGGCAGCTACGCAGACATCACCGGCAACGCGCTGGCCCGCGCGGTCGCTGGCGATGGCTCGGTTCTGCGGGTGGAGGCGTTGGGCATGTTGCCGCCGGGGTTCGACTACGCCCGGGTATCCCTGACGCGGGCGCAATACGACGCGCTGCTGGCGGCCATCGCCGCAACCTCCACCGGTGTGCCCGTTCCCGAGGCGAGCTTCACCGAAGCGGACGGATTTCTGGAGGCGCGGGGGCGGTTTCACATCTTTCGCACCTGCAATACCTGGATCAGCACGATGTTGCGCGCTGCAGGTGTGGAGGCCGGGATCTGGACGCCCACACCCTATGCGGTGCGCCTGTCGCTCTGGTGGCATCACGGCTGAGCCGAAGCGTCGGCGGGTCCCACATGCCCCCGACGCCGGTGCCCCGAAAAAGGCAGTCGCGCAGAGCGCGGCACTTGGGTAGAACCAAGAGCATCAGTGTGGGAGACGGCAATGGCGGGCGACAAATTCGGCAAGGGACATCATCTGCACCTCGTGGACGGGTCGGCCTTCATCTTTCGCGCCTACCATGCGCTGCCGCCGCTGACGCGCAAATCCGACGGTCTGCCCGTCGGTGCGGTGAGCGGCTTTTGCAACATGATCCACAAGATGATCGAGGGGAACACCGGACCCGATGCGCCGACCCATGCGGCGGTTGTCTTCGACAAGGGATCGCACACGTTCCGCAATGACATGTACGACCAGTACAAGGCCAACCGCGATGAAATGCCAGAGGATTTGCGCCCGCAGATCCCGCTGACGCGGGAAGCCACGCGCGCGTTCAACCTCGCCTGTCTGGAACTGGAGGGCTACGAGGCCGATGACATCATCGCGACACTGGCACGGCAGGCGCGCGAGGCGGGCGGGCGTTGCACGATCATTTCGTCGGACAAGGACCTGATGCAGCTTGTCGGTGGCGGCGTCGAAATGCTGGACGCGATGAAGAACCTGCGCATCGACAGCGAGGGGGTCGAGGCCAAGTTCGGCGTCGGCCCGGATCGGGTGGTGGACGTGCAGGCGCTGGCGGGCGACAGCGTCGACAACATTCCGGGCGCGCCCGGCATCGGCGTCAAGACCGCCGCGCTGCTGATCAACGAATACGGGGATCTGGAGACGCTTCTGTCGCGGGCGGACGAAATCAAGCAGCCCAAGCGGCGCGAGACGCTGATCGAGTTTGCCGAGCAGATCAGATTGTCGAAACGGCTGGTGACGCTGGATACGGAAACACCGATCGAGGTGACTCTGGAAGAGCTGGAGGTGAAGGACCCCGAGCCAGGCCCGCTGATGGCGTTTCTGGCGGAAATGGAGTTTCGCACGCTCACCCGCCGGATCGCCGAGCAGATGGGTGTGGAGGCGCCCGAGATCGCCGATACGCCCGCCCCCGTGGCCGAGGGCGCGCCGGAAGCCGTGCCTTTCAACCATTCCGCCTATGAGATCGTGCGCGACATGGCCGCGCTGGAGGCGTGGATCGCCAGGGCCCATGCCGTGGGATACGTGGCGGTCGATACCGAAACCACCAGCCTGAACGAGATGACCGCCGATCTGGTGGGCGTGTGCCTATCGACGGAGGCGGGCCTGGCCTGCTACATTCCCGTGGGCCACCGGGAGGGCGGGGACGATCTTTTCGGCGGAGAGAAACGGGTCGATGGTCAACTGCCGCTGACCGATGTGCTGAATGCGCTGAAGCCGATGCTGGAGGAACCGTCGATCCTGAAAATCGGGCAGAACATGAAGTACGACGCCAAGATCCTTGCCCGCTACGGGGTGGATGTGGCGCCCATCGACGATACGATGCTGATGTCCTACGCGATGCATGCGGGGCTTCACGGGCACGGCATGGACACGCTCTCGGACCGCTATCTTGGGCATCAGCCGATCCCGATCAAATCCCTCCTGGGAAGCGGCAAATCGCAGATCACCTTTGCCGAGGTCGGCATCGCCGATGCGGCGCCCTATGCGGCGGAGGATGCGGATATCACCCTGCGCCTCTGGCAGCAGTTCAAGCCCGCCTTGCACCGCGCGCAGGTGACCACGGTCTATGAAACGCTGGAGCGCCCGCTGGTGCCGGTGCTGGCGCGCATGGAGATGGCCGGGATCAAGGTTGACCGCGATACGCTCAGCCGCATGTCCAACGCATTCGCGCAGAAAATGGCCGGGCTGGAGCATGAGATCCACGCCCTGGCGGGGACGCCGTTCAACGTGGGCTCGCCCAAGCAACTGGGCGAGATCCTGTTCGATCAGATGGGTCTGGAGGGGGGCAAGAAGGGCAAGACCGGGGCCTATGCCACGGGCGCAGACGTGCTGGAGGATCTGGCCGCGCAGGGCCATGATCTGCCCGCGCGGGTGCTGGACTGGCGGCAGCTTTCCAAGCTGAAATCGACCTATACCGATGCCTTGCAGGACCATATCAACGCGGAGACCGGCCGGGTCCACACGTCCTATTCCATCGCGGGCGCCAATACCGGGCGGCTGGCCTCGACCGATCCGAACTTGCAGAACATTCCGGTGCGCACCGAAGAAGGCCGGCGGATCCGGGAGGCGTTCATCGCCGAGCCGGGCAAGGTTCTGGTTTCGCTTGATTATTCACAGATCGAATTGAGGATTCTTGCTCATATCGCGGGGATCGACGCGCTGAAACAGGCGTTCAGGGAGGGCCAGGACATTCATGCGATCACCGCGTCCGAGATGTTCAACGTGCCGCTGGACGAGATGACGCCGGATGTGCGCCGGCAGGCCAAGGCGATCAATTTCGGCGTGATCTACGGCATTTCCGGCTTCGGTCTGGCGCGCAATCTGCGCATTCCCCGGGCCGAGGCGCAGGGTTTCATCGACCGCTATTTCGAGCGGTTCCCCGGTATCCGCGACTACATGGACGCGACCAGGGATTTCGCGAAATCGAACGGCTATGTCCAGACGTTGTTCGGGCGCAAGATCCATACGCCCGAGATCAATGCCAAGGGGCCGAAGGCCAGCTTTGCCTATCGCGCGGCGATCAATGCCCCGATTCAGGGCACGGCGGCCGATGTGATCCGGCGTGCGATGATCCGCATGGAAAACGCCATCGAAGGGTGCCCGGCCCGGATGCTGTTGCAGGTGCATGACGAGTTGCTGTTTGAGGTGGAGGAGGACGCGGTGGACGATCTGATCGCCCGCGCCCGCGAGGTGATGGAGGCCGCCGCCGACCCGGCGGTGCAGCTTTCGGTGCCGCTGACCGTGGATGCGGGGCAGGGGGCGAACTGGGCCCAGGCGCATTGAGACCCGGGCGCGTAGAGGTGATGCGGGCCCTGCGCCTGTCGTCCGCATGACGGGGCCGGAGGATACACCTCTTGTGATCGTCAGGTCGCGCGCGGAGTTGCGCGACTGGCTGGCCGAAAACCATGCCACCGCCAGGACCGCCTGGCTTGCCACCTACAAGAAACATCACCCCGATTACCTGCCATGGGGGCAGGCGGTGGAGGAACTGCTTTGCTGGGGCTGGGTCGATGCGCAGGTGGCCGCGCTGGACGCGGACCGGATGAAGCACCGCGTGGCCCCGCGCAACGAAAGCTCGGCCTGGTCGGCGGTCAACAAGGAGATCGTGGCGCGGATGCGGGCCGAAGGCCGGATGACGCCGGCCGGCGAGGCGAAGATCGCCGCCGCGGAGGCCAATGGCATGTGGCAGTTTCTGGACGATGTGGAGCGTCTGGAGGTGCCGGACGATCTTGCCGAGGCTCTGGGGCCGCTGATGCCCGTCTGGAACGGCTGGCCGCGCAGCGTGAAACGCGGCACGCTGGAATGGATCAAGACCGCCAAAACCGCGCCGACCCGCATCAGGCGTGTCGATGAGGTGGTGGAAAGCGCCCGCGCGGGACTGCGGCCCAGCCCGTTCCGGCGATAGCGCGACGCCCGGTCAGGCTTGACCCCGCGCCCTTCGACCGGTCTGTTCGGTCGCGGGTAGCAAGGGGAGAGCATCCATGGGCACGCTGGTTTCCGTCATCGATGAACAGGGCCCGGTGGTGGAGGTGCGGCTGAACCGCCCGCGGAAGAAGAATGCGGTCACGCTGGAGCTTCTGGACGAGCTGGTGGAGCTTGGCGAGGCGCTGGCAGACCGGGACGACCTGCGCGCGGTCATCCTGACGGGGGAGGGCGGCGATTTCAGCGCCGGGATGGACACCGGCGTTCTGATGCAGATGGCGGGCAAGCTGGACCAGGTGAAGGCCGAGATGCTGGCCCCGCCCGACGGCCGCACCGCCAACCGGTTTCAGCGCCCGGCGCAGGTCTGGATGGATCTCCCCGTCCCGGTGATCGCAGCCATCGAGGGTGTGTGTTTCGGTGCCGGATTACAGATCGCGCTGGCGGCGGATTTCCGCATTGCCGCCCCGGAGGCCCGGCTGTCGATCATGGAGGCGAAATGGGGCCTGATCCCGGATATGGGCATAAGCCTGTCCCTGCCGCGCCTGATGCCGGTGGACCGGGCCAAGGCGCTGATCATGACGGGGCAGGTCTTGTCGGGCGAGGCGGCGCTGGCCGAGGGGCTCGTGACGCGGGTGGCCCCGGACCCGCTGGCCGCCGCGCGGGTCCTTGCCGGTGAGCTTGCGGCGAAATCGCCCGACGCCGTGCGCGCGGCCAAGGTGCTGGCCGATGCGCTCTGGGCCGGGGAGACGGAGGCCGATCTGGCGCTGGAGGCGCGCCTTCAGGCCGGCTTGCTTGGGGCGCCGAACCAGATCGAGACGGTGATGGCGCAGATGCAGAAGCGCAAGCCGGACTACCGCTAGCCGAAATCGAAACGGGCGGCACCGGTTCCGGCACCGCCCGTTTTGCGACAGGCTCTTGCTTGCGACCGAAGACCGCGATCAGGCCAGCATCACCATCGGATTTTCCAGGTTGTCGACGATGGCTTGCAGCAGTTCCGCGCCAAGTGCCCCGTCGATGACCCGGTGATCGACGCTGAGCGTGACCGACATCACGGTGGCCACGGCCAGTTCGCCATCCTTGCCGACGACCGGTTTCTTGACGCCCGCGCCGACCGCAAGGATCGCGCCATGGGGCGGATTGATCACCGCGTCGAAATTGTCGATGCCGAACATGCCGAGATTGGAGATCGCGAAGGTGCCGCCCTGATACTCATGGGGTGCCAGTTTGCGTTCCCGCGCCCGCGCGGCGAGATCCTTCATCTCCGTCGAGAGGGCGGACAGGGATTTCATCTCCGCGTCTTTCAGAACCGGGGTGAACAGGCCGCCTTCGATGGCGACGGCCACCGCCACATCGGAGGGTTTCAGTCGCAGCATGCGATCGTTGGCCCAGACCGCATTGGCCGCCGGAACCTGTTGCAGGGCGTTGGCGCAGGCCTTGATGATGAAATCATTGACGCTGAGTTTCACGCCGCGGGCTTCAAGTTGCTTGTTGAGCTGGCCGCGGAAGGCCAGAAGCGCATCGAGCCGGATATCCCGGCGCAGGTAGAAATGCGGGATCGTCTGCTTCGCCTCGGTCAGGCGGGCGGCCACGGTCTTGCGCATCCCGTCGAGCTTGACCTCTTCGAACTCGCGACCCTCGTACATCTTGAGCACGGTCTCGGTGGCCGGACCGGTGGGCATCGCCCCTCCCGCCGTCGCGGCAGCAGCGGGGGCCGCCGAGGGCGCGCTGGCGGGCGCGTCCGCCCTGGGTGCGGCGGTGGCGTTTTCCACATCCGATTTCACGATGCGGCCTCTGGGGCCGGAGCCTTTGATCGCGGCGAGGTCAAGGCCCTTGTCCGCCGCAATGCGCCGCGCCAGCGGGCTGGCGAAGATGCGCGTGCCATCGCCCGATGTGGGGGCGGCGGGGGCGGGCGTGGCCTCCGTCTCGCCACGGCCATGGCCCTTGGCGGGCGCGGTCTGCTCCGATGCCTCCGCGGGCGCGGTCTGCGACGAGGTCTCCGCCGGTTTGGGCGCACTGTCGGTGCTGCCGATATCGTCGGCGCTTTCTCCATCTGCCAGAAGCACGGCGATGGGGCTGTTGACCTTGACGTTCTCGGTGCCCTCGGCCACGAGGATCTTGCCGATCACGCCGTCATCCACCGCCTCGAACTCCATCGTGGCCTTGTCGGTCTCGATCTCGGCCAGAAGGTCGCCGGAACTGACCTCGTCGCCTTCCTTGACCAGCCATTTGGCAAGCGTGCCTTCCTCCATCGTGGGGCTGAGGGCGGGCATCAGAATTTCCGTGGGCATCGCTTAACTCTCCTCTGCCAGCGCCAGGCCGTCATATGGCGCGCGCGGGGTCTTTCCATTGGCCAGAACGCGGGCCGCATCGGCCAGCGCGTGTTGATTGGCCGCAATCCATTCATAGGCTTCGGTGTGGCTGACACGGGCATCCCGGCCGTATTCCGAGGACAGGAGCGCATCGCTGACCCACAGTTCGACCGGCGGCTTGCCGTCCAAACCGATGGCGACCCGGTAGGCCGCTCCGTCTTTGGTTTTGCCAAGCACATCCATCCGATCAGCGATAGGTCACTTGCTTCACTGCCGCGATCACCTCGTCGGTGGTGACCAGTGCGTGTTTCTCAAGGTTCGCCGCATAGGGCATCGGCACATCCTTGCCCGTGCAGTTGATCACCGGCGCGTCAAGGTAATCGAAGGCGTTTTCCATGATATAGGCCGACAGGTGATTGCCGATGGCGCCCACGGGGAAACCTTCCTCCACGGTCACGCAGCGGTTGGTTTTCTGCACGCTCGCGATCACCGTGTCATAGTCGAGCGGGCGCAGCGTGCGCAGATCGACCACTTCGGCCTCGATCCCATCCTCAGCCAGCTTCTCGGCCGCTTCCAGAGCATAGGTCATGCCGATGCCGAAGCTGACGATGGTGACATCGCCGCCCTCGCGCCAGATCCGGGCCTTGCCGAAGGGCACTGTGAAATCGTCCATCACCGGCACGTCAAAGCTGCGGCCATACAGGATCTCGTTTTCCAGGAAGATCACCGGGTTCGGGTCTCGGATCGCGGTTTTCAGCAACCCCTTGGCGTCGGAGGCCGAGTAGGGCATCGCCACTTTCAGGCCCGGAACGCTGGAATACCACGCCGCATAATCCTGGCTGTGCTGCGCGCCCACGCGGGCGGCGGCGCCGTTGGGCCCCCGGAACACCATCGGTGCCCCCATCTGCCCGCCGGACATGTAAAGCGTCTTGGCGGCCGAGTTGATGATCTGGTCCATCGCCTGCATGGCGAAGTTGAAGGTCATGAATTCGACGATGGGGCGCAGACCGCCGAATGCCGCGCCGACGCCGATCCCGGCAAAGCCATGCTCGGTGATCGGCGTATCTATGACGCGCTTGGCGCCGAACTCGTCCAGCAGACCCTGGGAAATCTTGTAGGCGCCCTGATACTCGGCGACCTCCTCGCCCATCAGGAAGACCGTGTCGTCGCGGCGCATTTCCTCGGCCATGGCATCGCGGAGCGCTTCGCGGACGGTCGTCTGCTTCACCTCTGTGCCCTCGGGCCAGTCCGGTTCCAACTTCCGGGCCTGTGCGGGCGTGGCCGGGGCAGGGTGGTCCATGCCTGCGGCCGGCTCATCCTCGGACGACCGGGCCTTTTCGGCCGGCGCGGGCTGCTGCGGCTGGCTACTCTCCACTGTCGCGCTGTCGGCGTCCTCGCCCTCGTCCAGCAGTACGGCGATGGGGCTGTTCACCTTCACGCCCTCGGTGCCTTCCTCGACAAGGATCTTGCCCATGACGCCTTCGTCCACGGCTTCGAATTCCATCGTCGCCTTGTCGGTTTCGATTTCGGCCAGAATGTCGCCGGAAGAGACGGTATCGCCCTCCTTGACCAGCCATTTGGCCAGCGTGCCTTCCTCCATCGTCGGAGAGAGTGCCGGCATGAGAATTTCGGTTGCCATGGGTAGTCGTCCTTCAGTCGGGCGCGGCGCAGCGGGACGCGAGCGCGCGGATATCGTCGAGCACGAACTCGGCCCGGGAGCCGGCCATCGGGCCGCCCACAACGAGCGAGGCCGAGGGCGCGTCGGCCCGGGCGGGATGTTCGAGCGTGATGGTGCAGGCCGTGTCGGAGCAGGTCGCGCCCTGCTGTGTCCAAGAGGCGCGGGTTTCGGGCTCGGTCGTGGTCAGCGTGATATCGACCATCACCGGCTCCGCGTCGTCGCGAAGAAACAGGTTGATCTGCGCGATGTCCAGCGTATCGACCGTGCCAAGCTCGTTGATGTCGGTGCGGATGTCGGCATAGTCGATCGGGGTGCGGGTCGTGCGCTCGGCCCCGTCCGAATAGACCTGGGTCATGGTCGCGGTGGCCGTGCAGCCGTCGCTCTCGTATCCGAACAGGATCGAGCCGTCATTGCTCTGCCCGTTGAGATAGGACGCCATGCGGGCATCGGTGGTCTGGGCCAAGGCGACCACGGGCACCGCCAGCGCGAGGCCAAGCATCGGGGCGGCACGCCTCATGCGGAGGCCTCCTGCGGAACCTCATCGGCGTAGATATCCGTCCAAAGCTCGTCCAGCGCGGGTTCCGGGCTTTCCTTGGCGAACTCCGCCGCCTCGTTCACGATTGCCTTGATGTCCTTGTCGATGGCCTTGAGATCGTCCTCGGTCGCGTGTTTGCCCTGCAGGAGCAGCTCGCGCACATGTTCGATCGCGTCGCGCTCCTCGCGCATTTTCTGCACTTCTTCGCGGGTGCGGTACTTGGCCGGGTCCGACATGGAATGGCCGCGATAGCGGTAGGTCTTGATTTCGAGGATGTAGGGGCCCTTGCCCGCGCGGCAGTGCGCCACGGCTTTTTCGCCCGCGGCCTTCACGGCCAGCACATCCATCCCGTCCACTTCCTCGCCGGGGATGCCATAGGCCGCCCCGCGTTCCCAGTAGGACGGCGATTTGGTGGAGCGTTTGGTGGAGGTACCCATGGCGTACTGGTTGTTCTCGATCACGAAAACCACCGGAAGGTCCCAGAGTTCGGCCATGTTGTAGGCCTCGTAAACCTGCCCCTGGTTGGCCGCGCCATCGCCGAAATAGGTGAAGGTCACGCGATCATTGCCAAGGTACTTGTCGGCGAAGGCGAGGCCCGCACCGATCGGCACCTGCGCGCCGACGATGCCATGGCCGCCGTAGAAATGCTTCTCTTTCGAGAACATGTGCATCGAGCCGCCCTTGCCCTTGGAATAGCCGCCTTCGCGCCCGGTCAATTCGGCCATCACGCCCTTTGGGTCCATGCCGCAGGCCAGCATATGGCCATGATCGCGGTAGGATGTGACGCGCTTGTCGCCCTCCTCGGCGGCGGCCTCAAGGCCCACGACGACCGCTTCCTGACCGATATAGAGGTGGCAGAAGCCGCCGATCAGGCCCATGCCGTAAAGCTGACCGGCTTTTTCCTCGAATCTGCGGATCAGCAGCATCTCGCGGTAGTATTCCAGCAGCTCTTCGGCGGAAACATTTGGTTTCGCGGCAGTTTTTGCCGTTGTCTTCCGTGCGGCCATGCGAACGGCTCCTCCAGCCTTGGGCAGATAGTTTAGCGTTGAACTATCGTTAGCAAAGGATTTGAGGAATTGCACCAGTGGAATTCGACGTTGCGTCAAAGCGTCGTGCGACGGATGGGTGGCCGTCCGGGTGCGCCCTGTGCAGCCGGCATCCGCGCTAGGGCAACACGATCTCGTCGGCGCGCATATAGCCCAGAACTGTGCGGGCCTGTTCGTCCAGCAGATCCAGGTCGAGATACTCGTCCGACATGCGCCGGGTCAGGATCTCCATCTCCGCGGTTTCCTCGCGCAGCATGGCAAGCTCTTCGGTCAGGCTCGCAACCTCCGCCTCCACCTGTATCCGGTGGAACAGGCCATAGTTTCCCTGCACCGCGGAAAAGGTGAAATACGCCCCCACGAGCAGAAGCACCATCGGGATCAACAGCCCGGAAGCGGAGCGTTTTTTGGTCATCTGATCGTGTCGCCTCAATGCCGCGCGGTCTCTGTCGGATCGCTGCATGGGGGAGATTCGCATATCTGCTTTGAAAAGGGAATCCCTTGAAAACATATTGTTGCGCTATAATGGCAAGGGAAAGGTGATCATGATCGACCCGCAATCGCATCTGCCGACCCATGAGGTCACCAACCAGCCGCCGGGCCCGCCCGAACGGCATCTCTGGCATGACGATCCGGTGTTGCGCAGCTACGCCGATGCGGATGCAGCCCCCTATGCGGAGCAGTTGAGCCGACCGGACTGGGCCGAGATCGCCCGGCAGGCGCAGCATCCGGGCCCTGAACTGCGTCTCTTCGATGCGGGCGGGCGGCGTCTGGACGAGGTGCGGTTCGCCCCGGCATATCACAGCCTGCTGCAGGCGGGGCTCGAGGCCGGATACGCCGGCGGGCCGTGGACCGGCGGCAGCCATCTGACCCATGCGGCGATGGTCTATCTCCATTCCCAGGTGGAGCCCGGCACCTGCTGCCCGATGACGATGACCTATGCCGCGATCCCGGTGCTCGCGAACACGCCCCTGGCCGGAGAGTGGGTGCCGAAGCTCTCGGCACGGGAGCATGATCCGGCGATTGCCCCGATCGGCAGCAAGCGGGCCGCGACGCTTGGCATGGCGATGACGGAAAAACAGGGCGGGTCGGACGTGCGGACGAACACCACCCGCGCCGAGCGCGACGGGGCGGTCTATCGCTTGACCGGGCACAAGTGGTTCTGTTCCGCGCCCATGTCCGACGGGTTTCTGACATTGGCGCAGGCGCCCGGCGGGCTCAGCTGCTTTCTGGTGCCCCGCTGGCTGGAGACAGGCCGCAACGGCATCCACCTGCTGCGCCTGAAGGACAAGCTGGGCAACCGCGCGAACGCCTCCGCCGAGATCGAGTATCACGGCGCGCAGGCCCATCTGATCGGCGAGGAGGGGGAGGGAGTTCAGCGGATCATCGAAATGGTGCATCACACCCGCCTGGACACCGCATTGGCACCGGCGGGGCTCATGCGGGCGGCGCTGGTCCATCTGCACCACTGGGTGTCCCATCGCCGGGTGTTCCAGCGCAGCCTGATCGATCAGCCGCTGATGCGGAGCCTTCTGGCCGATCTGGTTCTGGACTGGGAAGGGGCCGCCGCACTCGGTCTGCGCGTGGCGCGCGCGTTCGACGGCGACAGCGCCGAAGACCGCGCCTTCGCCCGGATCGGTGTCGCGCTGGCGAAATTCATCAACAACAAGCTCTGCCCGCGCGTGGTGGTGGAGGCGATGGAGGGGCTGGGTGGCATGGGCTATGTGGAGGACACACCCCTGCCGATGCTCTACCGGGAGGCGCCGCTGAACGGGATCTGGGAAGGGTCGGGCAATGTGATCTGCCTTGATATCCTGCGGACGTTGGCGAGGGACGGGCTGGCCGCGGCGACATTGGGCGAGGAGCTGGAGGCCGCGCGCGGCGCCGACCGGGCCTATGACGCGGCGCTGGCCGACCACCGCGCGCGCTGGCCCGGCCTGCCGGAGGAGGCGGAGGCGCGGTGGTATGCGGAGCGTCTGGCGCTTTTGCTGACGGCGTCGGTCCTGCTGCGCCATGCGCCGGGTGCGGTTGCCGACGGGTTTTGCGCGACCCGGCTGGCCGGGGTGCGGGGCCATGTGGCCGGAAGCGTCGGCGGATTGGACATGGACGCGCTGATCGCGCGGCTGGGGCGGTAGCGGGGCGGCCTGCCACGCTCTGTCCTGTCATGCCGCGCGGAAAGAGACGCGCCCGACCCGCCGGCCCGGTGCTAGCCGGCGACGGAGGCCGCGTAGATCGTATCGATCGATTTGCCGATGGCGGCGTTGAACTCCGCATTCGATTGCCGGGCCGACAGACCTTCGGTCAGGGCGCGGGAAAAGCTGGCGATGACGCCGGTATTCTGCGCCAGTTTCGCGTTCGCCTCGTCCCGCGAATAGCCGCCGGACAGCGCAACGACCCGCATCACGGCGGGATGCTCCACCAGCGGTTGGTAGAGGTTGGGCTGGTCCGGCAGGGTCAGTTTCAGCATCACCTGCTGGCCTTCGGGCAGGGCGTCGAGATGCCGGGCAAGCTCGGCCAGAAGCATCTCCTCGGCGCGGGCCTTGTCGGCGATGGAGATCGTCACTTCCGGCTCGATGATCGGCATCAGGCCCTTGGCCGAAATCCGCGCCGCGATCTCGAACTGCTGCGCCACGTTGGCGGCAATCCCGTTTTCCGAGGCCGCGTTGATGGCCGAGCGCATCTTGGTGCCGAAAATGCCAGCGGCGACCGCGCGGTCAAGCAGGGCGTCAAGCTCGGGAATGGGTTTCATCAACTGGACGCCATCGGCCTCCTCCTCAAGGCCCTTGTCGATTTTCAGAAACGGCACGACGCCCCGGTCCTCCCACAGAAACCGCGCCGAAGGCTTGCCGCCGATCTCCCGGTCCATCGTCATCTCGAACAGGATCGCCCCGATCACCTTGTCGCCGGTGAAGGCGGGGGCCTGGGCGATGCGCGCGCGCATCTGGTGGATCAGGTCGAACATCTCCGCCTCCGAGCCATAGGCATCCTCTTCGATTCCGTAGAGACGCAGCGCCTTGGGCGTGGAGCCGCCGCTTTGGTCCAGCGCGGCGATGAAACCGGGGGCCGAGGTCATTTGGGCGGCTTGGGCATCGGTCATTGGGACAGGGCCTTTCGTTGCAGGAAGCGGATGACCCTGTGCTTATGCGCTGCGGCGGCGGCGGGCAAGATTGGTGGCGCTAACGACGCGCCCGACCCGGTTGCCCGCCGCGGCCGTTCACGGGGCGCGGTAGCGGCTGGCAAGATCGAGCGCGATCCAGTCCGCCAGTGCCGCGCGTTGGGTTTCTGCGCTCAGATCGGACCAGAAGGCCGCAACCGCGGGCCCGCGGGCGCCAAAGCGTGCCTCGATCTCCTCGCGCAGCGCGGTGGCGCCGATATCGCCGGCTGCTTCGGCCAGAAGCGCATAGTAATAGGCCCGCGCATAGGCCCGTGGCGCACCGAGGCCGGTGAAATGGGCCAGCGCCAGCGCCCTGAGATCGCGCGGGTCGGTGCCGGTACCAAGCGCGTCGGCGGGGCTGCCGGTCAGATTGACATTCTGCGCGGCGACGACGGTCGGCGTGGTCAGCCGCGCCTCAAGCGCGTCAAGCATCGAAATGGCCCCGGGCACCTCGGCGGCTGTGGCGCGCAGCGCGTGGCCATAGGCGGTTTCCGGATCGGTCCGGGCCAGCGCACTGGCCACAAGACCGGCGGCTTCGGCGGCGCGGTCATCGTCACTGCCGAGGACCGGAGCCAGAAGCTCGGGCACAAGCGAGGTGGCCAGTGGCACGCCTTCTCCGGACATCAGTGCCCGGGCCAGATCGAGCCGCTCGGCGATGGTCAGCTCGCCGCCGTCGATCTGCGTCAGAAGGTCGGTGTCGATCAGGCGTGACCGCGACAGGGGCGTCATCCGCGCATCCAGAGCCAGCGCCGAGATCAGACCGTGGGGTTTGGCGTAGGTGTCGGGTTCCAGCACGATGCCGCCGGGCGGCAGATCGGCCTCGATCGTGATTTCGCCCGGGTCGCGGACATAGGCTTCCACCTGCGTCATCAGCGCATCGATGAAGTTGCGTTCGATGGCGCTGAGATTGCGGGTTCCACCTTCGGAAAGGGCCTGAGTCAACTGCTCGTTCCCAAGTGCGCGGATGGTTTCGGGCGCGCGCAGGTTTTCCGGCAGCAATTGCGACAAGGCGGCCCATCCGCCGGTGTCGCGCAGGCTGGCCACGGCCCGGGTGACGCGAAAGGCAGGATCGCCCGGTTGCCCGAATTCGCCCGGTCGCGGCAGGAATGTCCCGGCGGCGGAGACATCCAGAATGGCCACCCCGTTCAGCGCCGCGGACAGATCGAAAAGCGTGGCGCCGGTGCCGTAGACGTAATCCGCGGTTACGGTCAGCCGGTCGAGGGTGATGGCATTGAAACCGGCCGTGCGAAGCCCGAGCGATGCCTCCGGTGGCAGGCAGGCGATGGCGGCATCGGCTCCGATCAGCGTCAGCGCAACCTCGGAGGAGACGGCGAAAGGTTCCGACAGGTCGGAGCTGAGCACAGCCCGTTCGACGGTGATCTCGCACTGTCCGGCACGGTCATAGGGCAGGCGGGGGCGGGCGGTGACACCGGACAGGGACAGCGTGCCCCGCAGGACATCGGTGGACAGATACTCGTATTCCAGTTCCATCTGGGTCCGGATCGCGGCAATGCCGACATTGGCGAGTGCGGCGGCCAGACGATCGGGCGCGAAAATCTCGCCGTAGCCCGGGCGCGGGTCGCCCTCCTGGGCCGCGGCGGGCAGGCTCAGCGCGGCGACGACAAGTGCGGCCCGCGGCAGCATGGTGAAAAGGCGCATGAAAAATCTCCCCTCAGAAATGTCCGGGGCAGAGAGTACCGCAGATTTGCCATTTGGTAAGGGGGGTTTCCCTTACTCCGCCCGGCACCCGGCCTGTCGTGTGCGGTCGGGCCGGCTTCATCCCTCCAGCGCGGCCACGCCCGGCAGGGTCTTGCCCTCCATCCATTCCAGAAACGCGCCACCGGCGGTGGAGATATAGGTGAAACGATCCGCCGCGCCGGCCTGGTTCAGGGCTGCGACCGTGTCGCCGCCCCCCGCCACGGTGATCAGATCGCCCGCGGCGGTCAGGCGTGCCGCGGCCTCGGCGGCGCGATTGGTGGCGGCATCGAACGGTTTCAGCTCGAACGCGCCAAGCGGGCCGTTCCAGATCAACGTTTCGCAGGCCGCGAACACCGCCTCCAGCGCCGCCACGGTTTGCGGCCCGGCATCCAGGATCATCGCGTCCGGCGGGCAGGCATCGGCGGGCAGGGTCTCGTGCGGGGCCTCGGCGGCAAACTCGCGGGCGACGACGATATCCCTGGGCAGGTGGATCGTGCAGCCGGCGGCGTCGGCCTTCGTCAGCACGTCGCGGGCGGTTCCGGCCATGTCCTTTTCGGCCAGAGAGGTACCGATTTCATGGCCCTGCGCATACAGGAAGGTGTTCGCCATGCCGCCGCCGATCACCAGATGATCGACCTTTTCCACGAGGTTGCCGAGCAGATCGAGCTTGGTGGAGACCTTGGCCCCGCCCACGACGGCCACAACCGGGCGTTTGGGGGTGCCAAGGGCGGCCTCCAGCGCGCTCAGTTCGGCCTGCATCAGCCGCCCGGCGCAGGCCGGCAGAAGCCGGGCCACGGCCTCGGTCGAGGCATGGGCCCGATGGGCGGCTGAAAATGCATCGTTGCAGTAGATATCTGCAAGAGAGGCCAGACGGGCGGCAAAATCGGGGTCGTTCTTCTCTTCCCCCGGAGCGAAGCGGATGTTCTCCAGAAGCAGGATCTCGCCCGGCTGCATCGCCTGCACCGCAGCGCTATAATCGCCATCGGCGAAGGTGACCGGCTGCCCGAAGGCCTTTTGCAGGGCCGGCAGAAGCTGGCGCAGGCTCATCTCGGGGACGACCTTGCCCTTGGGGCGGCCGAAATGCGCGACCAGAACGGGCAGGCCGCCCTTGGCGAGGATGTCCTTCACAGTGGGCAGGATCCGGTCGATCCGCGTGGTGTCGGTGACCTCTCCGTTCTCCACGGGCACATTGATGTCCACCCGCGTCAGCACGCGCTTGCCCGACAGGTCCATTTCGTCAAGGGTTTTCCAGGTCATGTCACGCTCCTTGCGGCCGCGGGCCGCATCTTTGAAACCGGCGCGGGGGCCGGGCGTTTCGAAGAAACCGATCTCCCTGCAAGTGTCAGAGGTATTTGCCCATTTCAACGGCCGTATCCGCCATCCGGCAGGAGAAGCCCCATTCGTTGTCATACCAGCTGAGCACGCGGCACATGTTGCCGTCCATCACCTTGGTCTGGTCCGTGGCGAAGATCGAGGAGTGTGGGTCATGGTTGAAATCCATCGACACCAGCTTGTCGTCGGTGACGCCGAGAATGCCTTTCAGCGGGCCACCGGCGGCGGCGGCATGGATCGCGGCGTTGATCTCGTCGGGGCTTGTGTCACGACCGGCCTCGAATGTCAGGTCGACCACCGAGACGTTAGGCGTGGGCACGCGGATCGCCACGCCGTCAAGCTTGCCGGACAGCTCCGGCAGGACAAGGCCCACGGCCTTTGCCGCGCCCGTCGAGGTCGGGATCATGCTCATCGCGGCGGCTCGTGCGCGGTAGAGATCCTTGTGCATCGTGTCGAGCGTCGGCTGGTCGCCGGTATAGGAATGGATCGTCGTCATGAACCCGCGCTTGATGCCGATCGTGTCGTTAAGAACCTTGGCCACGGGCGCCAGGCAATTAGTGGTGCAGGATGCGTTCGAGACGACGATCTTGTCGGCGTCCAGCAGCTCGTGGTTGACACCGTAGACAATGGTCGCGTCCGCGTTCTTGCCGGGGGCCGAGATCAGCACCCGGCTGGCGCCGTTCTCCAGATGCGCCTGGCAGGCCTCCTTCGAATTGAAGATGCCGGTGCATTCCAGAACGATATCGACGTCCGACCACGGCAGATCGGCGGGGTTGCGGATGGCGGTGACGGCGATCGGGCCGCGGCCCACGTCGATGCTGTCATCGGTGGTCGTGACGGTGGCGGGAAACCGGCCGTGAACACTGTCGAAACGCAGAAGATGAGCGTTGGTTTCGACCGGCCCCAGATCGTTGATCGCGATCACCTCGATATCGGTGCGGCTCTGCTCGATGATGGCGCGCAGCACATTGCGCCCGATCCGTCCAAACCCGTTGATTGCAACTTTGACGGCCATGATCTGTCTCCTCGCCATGTAACTCTGGATGCTCTCGGTGCCATTATGCAGATCGCGCTGACGAATGGCACATGTTAGCGGTAACAGTCCGCTTGTAACGGTATGATGTCGGGATGGAAAGACCGGCTAGCGCCAGAAGGCCATCCAGTCGAGAAGGCGCAGAAGCAACTCCCCGAGAATCAGGTGCAGATCCCAGCCGAAGATCAGAAAATCCGCGGCGAAAACGGCGATGATGATGGCCGCCAGCCAGAGCGCGAGCGTATTGGTCATCTGGGCAGGATCCCGGGGCTGATCTGTCGCGGCAGACTGGTCCGGGCCGGGGCCGGGCGCAACCCCTCAGTGCAGCAGCCGCCCCATTGCGCCCGCCACATCCGCCATCCTGACGGAAAAGCCCCATTCATTGTCATACCAGGCCAGAACCCGCACCGTGCGCCCGCCCACGACCTTGGTCTGATCCGGCGCGAAGATCGAGGAGTGCGGCGTGTGATTGAAATCGATCGAAACCTTGGCCTCTGGGTCGTAGGCCAGAACCGCGCCCATATGCCCGGCGGCGGCTTCGGCGACCACGGCATTCACCTCCTCCACGGTGACATCGCGGGCCGCCTCGAATGTGAGGTCGACCGCCGAGACATTCGGAGTGGGCACCCGCAGCGCGGTCCCGTCGAGCTTGCCGTCGAGTTCCGGCAGCACCTCTTTCAGCGCCCTGGCGGCCCCGGTTGAGGTGGGGATCATCGCCAGCGCCGCGGCCCGCGCGCGGTACAGATCCGCATGGCGCCGGTCCAGCGTCGGCTGGTCGCCGGTATAGCTGTGGATCGTGGTCATGATCCCGCGTTCGATGCCGATCGCGTCATTCAGGACCTTGGCCAGCGGCGCCAGGCAATTTGTCGTGCAGGAGCCGTTGGAGACCACATGGTGTTCGGGCCGCAGCTCCCGGTGGTTCACGCCATAGACGATGGTCTTGTCGGCGCCTTTCGCGGGCGCGGAGACGAGCACGCGTTTCGCCCCGTGCTCCAGATGCACCGCCGCCTGATCGCGGGAGTTGAACTTGCCCGTGCATTCCAGAACCACGTCGCAGCCGGACCAGTCGAGCTCGCGCGGCTCGTAGGTGGAAAAAACTTTCATCGGCCCGCGACCCAGATCCAGCGTGTCGCCGCTGACCCGCACCTCGCCGCCGAACCGGCCATGGATACTGTCGTATTTCAGCAGATGGGCGTTGGTCTCTATCGGGCCGGTGGCGTTGATCTTGACCACCTGCACATCGTTGCGCCCGCTTTCGGCGATATGCGCCAGCGTGCAGCGCCCGATGCGGCCAAAGCCGTTGATCCCGATGGTGACAGTCATGCCCGGTGTCCTTTTGTCGTCGCGCGTCGCATTTCCCGGCCCGAATACAAAACCGCGCCCGGGATCGAAAGGAAAAACCGACATGTTTCCCGCATGTTAGCGCAAACCCCTTTCAAAACGGCCATGGTGGCGCTAACGAAATCCGAACCCACGCACCCGGACCGGGGGAACCGCCCGCAAGCGCAAACGTTGCCTTCCGGGGCTGATTGGGCCACCAGTGGGGACACAAGTTGCACACAAGGCGGGCAGGATGAGCGGGCTACTGGCACTGTTGGACGATGTGGCTGCGATTGCCAAGGTTGCGGCGGCGTCGGTCGATGACGTGATCGGGCAGGCGACGAAAGCCGGTGCCAAGGCCGCGGGCGCGGTGATCGACGATGCCGCGGTGACGCCGAAATATGTCCACGGATTCGCGGCCGAACGTGAGTTGCCGATTGTCTGGCGGATCGCGCGCGGTTCGATCTTCAACAAGCTGGTGATCCTGTTGCCGGTGGCGCTGCTGCTGTCCGTTTTCGCACCCTGGATGATCCCGCCGCTGCTGATGCTGGGGGGCGCCTATCTCTGTTTCGAGGGGGCGGAGAAGATCTGGCACAAGCTGAACCCCACGCCGCATCCGGAGATCCCCATCGACGAAAAGCTGAAGGATGCCGCCCATCTGGAAGAGGAAAAGGTCAGGGGCGCGATCAAGACCGATTTCATCCTGTCGGCCGAGATCATGACCATTGCACTGGCGGCCTTGCCGGAAAGCAACCTGTGGTTCGAGGCGGCCGCGCTGGCCATCGTAGCGGTGGGCATCACGGTGTTGGTCTACGGCAGCGTCGCGCTGATCGTGAAGGCTGACGATGTCGGCTTGCATATGGCCGCGGAGGGGCGCCTGGGCGTGACCCGCCGCGCGGGCCGGGCAATCGTCCGGGGTATGCCGGGTTTCATGACGGTGCTGACCTGGGTCGGCACGGCGGCGATGCTGTGGGTTGGCGGGTCGATCATCGTGCACGGGCTGGCGGAGCTGGGCTGGCACGCGCCCGAAGACGGGATCCACCACGCGGCCGAGGCCGTGGCGCATCTGGTGCCCGCCGGTCTGGCCGGCTTCGTCGAATGGATGGTCAAGGCCGTCATCGACGGCATTCTGGGCCTCGTGCTCGGTCTGCTGCTGATCCCGGTTGCGACCGGTGTGATTGCTCCGGTTCTGCGCGCCGTGGGTCTGGGGGCGGGATCCGGCGGCCACTGATCCAGGTTAATGCCCGACCGCGCGGTTCCTGCTGTGATCTCATACATGGGAGCCGCACGCAGGAGGAGGATCCGGTATGAGTGCGCTTGGATTGAAGATCATCGACGAGTCCGTGCAACAGGCCAATATCTGGGTCAACGATGTGGATTATCGCACGGGATGGAGCGACAAGCAGAGGGCTTATCGCCTGCTGCGCGCGGTTCTGCACGCGCTGCGGGACCATCTGAGCGTGGATGAAGCCGCGCAGCTGGCCGCGCAGATGCCGATGCTGATCCGGGGGTTGTTCTACGAGGGGTGGGATCCGTCCCGAACCCCTGTGATCGAGCGCAGTCGCGCCGGGTTTGTCGCCCGGGTGCAGGAGGCGTTTTCAGGTGACCCGATGGGAGACGCCGAAGATGCCATCGGCGCGGTCTTCGATACGTTGGACAGCCGCATATCCCCGGGCGAGATGGCCCATGTGCGCAAGAGCTTTGCCAAGGACATCCGCAAGCTGTTCGCCGAGTGATGCCGCGGCCCGTTCCTCGCGCCTGCGGACCGCCCGTCCGGCCCGACCCGAGAAACCGTACGCCAGACCAGGACTGGCGATGAACATCGGGGGCTGGCCACACAGAAGGCGCGCCGATCAGGGCGCAGCGCCTATTTCAGCAGGGATTTCGCCTTTTCGGCCACGGCTTCGGCGGTAATGCCGAAGTGGGCGTAGAGATCTTCCGCTGGGGCCGATCCGCCAAAGCCATGCATGCCCACGAAGCCGGATTTCTCCCGCTTGCCACGCTCGCCGAAAAGCCAGCGGTCCCAGCCGAACCGCACCGCCGCCTCGACCGCGACGCGGACCGGCCCGCCGGGCAGAACGCGCTTGCGGTAGGCTTCGGGCTGCTCCTCGAACAACTCCCAGCATGGCATCGAGACGACGCGGGTTCCGATCCCGTCGGCCTGAAGCAGATCTCGGGCGGCCATGGCAATCGCCACCTCGGATCCGGTCGCCATGAGGATCGCCTGCCGCTTGCCCTCGGCATCGGCCAGCACATAGCCGCCCTGGGCGACCATGTTGCGGGTCTTGTGGTCGACCCGGACCGTGGGCAGCCCCTGACGGCTGAGCGCCAGAACGGATGGCGTTGATTTCTGTGACAGCGCCAGTTCCCAGGCCTCGGCGGTCTCCACTGCGTCGGCAGGGCGGAAAACAAGGCAGTTGGGGGTGGCGCGCATCATCGCCAGATGTTCCACCGGCTGGTGGGTGGGACCGTCCTCGCCCAGACCGATGCTGTCATGGGTCATCACATATTGCACCGAGACGCCCATCAGCGCGCTCAGCCGGATGGCGCCCCGCGCATAATCGGTAAAGCACATGAAGGTCCCGCCATAGGGGCGCACACCGCCGTGAAGCGCCATCCCGTTCATCGCCGCCGCCATGCCGTGCTCGCGGATGCCGTAATGGATGTGGCGGCCTTTCCGGTCCTCGGGCGAGAACACGCCGAGATCGGCGGTCTTCGTGTTGTTCGACCCGGTCAGATCGGCCGAACCGCCAAGCGTTTCGGGCACGATCGGGTTGATCACCTCAAGCGCCATCTCGCTGGCCTTGCGGGTGGCCACCTTGGGCCGGGTTTCGGATATCTGCTTTTTCAGCGCCTTGATCGTGGCCGACAGTTTCGGGGGCATGTCGCCCGCGAAGGCCCGCGTGAAACTTGCCTGTCTGGTGGCCGATTGCAGGGCAAACTCCGCCTCCCAGGCCTCGCGCGCGGCGCGGCCGCGTGAGCCGATCGCTTCCCATTCGGCTTTCAGATCCCCGGGGATCTCGAACGGTCCGTATTTCCAGCCGTAGGCGGCCTTGGTGTCGGCGATAAGCTTGGGATCGGTCAGCGCGCCATGGCCCTTGGCGGTGTCCTGCGCGGCGGAGCCGATGGCGATATGCGTCTTGCAGGCGATCATCGCCGGGCGCGGGGACGCCTTCGCCTCGCCAAGGGCGCGGTCGATATCGGCGGGGTCATGGCCGTCGCAGTCGAACACATCCCAGCCGGAGGCGGCAAAACGCGCCTTCTGATCGGTCCGGTCCGAGAGCGACACCGCGCCGTCGATGGTGATGTTGTTGTTGTCCCACAGCACGATCAGCCGGCTCAGCTCGTGGCGGCCGGCAAGGCCGATCGCTTCCTGGCTGATCCCCTCCATCAGGCAGCCGTCGCCCGCGATGCAATAGGTGTAGTGGTCGATCAGCTTGCGGCCCCACCGGGCACGCAGGCTTTCCTCGGCCATGGCAAAGCCCACGGCATTTGCGATGCCCTGCCCGAGCGGGCCGGTCGTGGTCTCCACGCCTTTGGCATGGCCGTATTCCGGATGGCCCGCGGTGATCGCGCCCAGTTGGCGGAAGTTGCGGATCTGGTCGATGGTCATGTCCGCATAGCCCGTAAGGTGCAGCAGGCTGTAGATCAGCATCGAGCCGTGGCCCGCGCTCAGGATGAACCGGTCGCGGTTGGGCCAGTCCGGGGCGCTTGCATCGAAACTCAGATGTTTCTCGAACAGAACGGTCGCCACATCGGCCATGCCCATCGGCATGCCGGAATGGCCGGAATTCGCGGCACCGACCGCGTCGAGCGTCAGGGTGCGGATGCAGGCGGCGCGGCGCCAATGATCGGGGTTCTGTGCGTCAAGGGCGGAAAGGTCCAAGGCGGGCGTCCTGTCTCAAGTGGCGTTAGGTCGGGGCGGTGATAGCAGAGGTCGGGCGAAGTGCAAGCGGGCCTGCGTCGGTGGCGGTGCCGATTTGGTGGCGAAAAATACGTGCGCGACCGGGAAAACCCCGGAAACGGTTGCAAAACCGGCCCGGATAAGATTCGCTAGGTATGAGGGTCCGGAATACGGCGACAGGCCCGCCGGACGAGGTGAAAAACGGCCCCCGTCCAAAGGGGGCGCCAGAGACCGGGGGCATCGGCAGAGTATGAGCGAGACCGCAGATATGGACCAGATTGCCGCATTGGAGGGGCGTCTTGCCGCCGCGCTTGACCGGATTGCCGCGGGCGTGACCGCCTTGCAGAGCCAGACCGGTGCCGCCGAAGATATGGACGCCGCCGCAGCCGCGCTGGAGGCCGCCGAGGCGCGCGCGACCGAACTTGCCGCCCGTCTGGCCGAGGCCGAGGGGGCAGGGGGCGAGGCGCTGGCCGAAACCCAGGCCGCGCTGGCCGCAGAACAGGCCGCCAATGCCGAGCTGACCGAGCAGGTTCGCGCGCTGGAGGCCTCCCGTCAGGCAAGCCGGGATGAACTGGCCCGCGCCGCCAGCGCCCATGATGGCCATCTCGACGAGATGAAGGCCGAACTGGAACAGGCGCGCGGCACCATCGAAGAGCTGCGTGGCAAGGTCGCGGAGGCGGATACCGCGTCTTCGGCTGACGCGGGCGATCCCGCCGACAAGGACCGGATCGCCCAGTTGGAAAACGAGGTCGAGATTCTGCGCCGCCGGGTCAAGCGGTTGCGCAGCGAAAGCCACGCCGCCATGGCCGCGCGCGACGAGGCGCAGGATGCGCTGGACGAGTTGCGCGCGTCGGATTCGGATGGCGCTGCAATGCCGGAGGCCGCACTGCGCGCCGAACTGCGCAAGTTGCGGCTGGCCAATGCGGAACTGGTCGCAACCAGCGAGGAGATGCGCCGGAACGCGGCAGCCGGCGACGCGGTGGATGCCGACCTGCTGAATGCGGCGCTGGCCGCCGAACTGCTCGCGCTCAAGGCGGAGCGCGCGGCGGATGCGGCCGAGATGCAGGATATCGTGGACGAGTTGACCCCCCTGGTAAGCGGAGACAAAGCCAATGCCTGAGCTGGATATCGAAATCGGCGGCCGCACATTTGCCGTTGCCTGTCAGGAAGGTGAAGAGCCGTTTCTGGAATCCGCCGCCCGCATGCTGGATACCGAGGCGGCGGTGGTTCTGGGCCAGATCGGCCGGATGCCGCCCGAGCGCATGTTGCTGATGGCGGGCCTCATGCTTGCCGACAAGACCGCCGGTCTGGAGGAGGATCTGGGCCGGATGCAGAGCGAGATTGAGGCGATGCAATCGGCCCTGACCGCGGCGCAGAACCGTCTGGACGACCGGGCGCGCCGGATCGCCGAACTGGAAGAGGCGGCGCCGCCCGCCGAGATTGCCGTGATCCCGGCGCAGGTGACCGATGGTCTGGCGGAACTGGCCGCACGGGCCGAAGCAATGGCCGATACGCTCGACCGGGCGCGCGGATAGCTCCGCGCCGGTCTGCCGCGGATTGTGCCTATGGCTCATAGGTTTATTCGATTGACCCCTTCGGGTTGACCCTGCGCAGCGGCATTCATCTCACAGATGGCTTGGCCTATTCTTTGCCCCGCCGGGCGTGTCCCGTCGAGTTTCAAAGGGGTGAAAATGAAGCGGGTCGTGCTGCGGGTGTTCCTTGGGCTGGGGCTGATTCTGATCATGGCCGGGACCGGGGGCTACATCTTGCTGCGCAACAGCCCGGCCTGGGACGGTCTCATGCTGTTTTCCGAAGGCACGCGAGTTGAGAATTTCCGCAATCTCGACGCCTTGTTCCCGTCCGATCCGGTCCGGCGCGGCACGACGGTCTGGGCGTTGGGGGAAGCGCCCCACAGCCTGCCGGACGGCTATGGGTTCGAGGGCGAAAACCGGGACCTGGCCGCATTCCTGGACAGAACCGAGACGACAGGACTGCTTGTCCTGCATCAGGGGCGGATCGCCCACGAGGACTACCGGCTCGGGGCGGACGAGACCTCGCTTTTCACGTCATGGTCGGTCGCGAAATCAATGCTGTCGGCCCTGATCGGTATCGCGCTGGAGGAAGGGTATATCACGTCCATCGACGATCCGGTCGCGGATTACGTAAGCGCGCTGGACGGGTCGGCATATGGCGCGGTTCCGATCCGGCATGTGCTGACCATGTCATCGGGCATAGGGTTCGACGAGAACTATGACAACCCGTTGTCGGATGTGTACCGCATCTTCATGAGCTTTTCCACGGGCACACCGCTGGCCGAGGTTCTGGCCGGATACGAGGCGGAGCGGGAGCCCGGCATCTATAACAACTATATCAGCAGCGACAGTCTGGTGCTCGGTCTCGTGCTGGAAAGCGCGACCGGTATCGGACTTGCGGAATATGCGCAAACCCGGCTCTGGGCCCCCATGGGGGCGGAGGCCGATGCCACCTGGAGCCACAGCGTCTCCGGCGAAACGATCGCGATGTGCTGCTTCAACGCCACGCTGCGGGACTATGGCCGGTTCGGCCATCTCTATCTGCAGAACGGGGCTCGGGATGACGTGCAGATCGTGCCGCAGGACTGGATCGAGGCCAGCATCACCCCTGAGGCGCCGCATCTGCAACCGGGTGACAACCCGGCCTCGTTCTGGCGCTTCGGCTACGGGTATCACTGGTGGATCCCCGAAGATCCGCAGGGCGATTACCTCGCCATCGGCATTTGGGGGCAATACATCTATATCGACCCGTCACGCGAGATCGTGATCGTGAAGAAAAGCGCCGACGCGGGGTTCGATACCCGCGATCATGAAACCGTCGCGGCGTTTCGCGCTATCGCCCGGCATGTCGCGGGGGGCTGACGCCGACGCTCAGGCTCCGAGCAGAACCGGGAGCAGGCGCGCGGCCTCGTCGCGGGGGGAAGTGAGGGCGTCCCTGTCCTCACCGGGATAGAACCGCGCCCGGATTGCGGTGGGCATCGGCTCGGGCCTGAGCAGGTGGATCTCCGGGCCGGATTTCGCGGTTTCGGCCTGCCAGCTTTCCACCAGCGCACGCTGCGCCGCCTTAGACATGCCATAGCCGCCCGCGAATTTCCGATCCCAGTCGCTGTCGAAGAAGACCGCCTTGGGGGCCGGGCTGGGCGCGATCAACGGATCGACCAGCGCGATCAGCCGGGCCAGCGCGCGGATATTGGTGGCGATCAGCCGGTCCAGATCCTTGGCCGTCAGATGCGGCGTGGGGGTCAGCGCCGTCGCGTGAAAGGCGCTGTGGACCCAGATATCGGCATGCCCCCACCGGTCATGTATCGACCGGCAAAGATGCGCCATCGCCCCCTCATCGGTCACATCCATGGGGGCAAGCGTGGCCTTTCCGCCCGCGGCCTGGATGCGGTCATCCAGTTCCTCCAGCGCGCCCGTCGTGCGGGCCACAGCCACCACATGCGCACCCCGTGCCGCCAGCCATTCGGCGCTGGCCGCGCCGATCCCGCGGGAAGCGCCGGTCACCAGCGCGATCTGTCCGTCCAGTATCTTTTCCATGGCCGCCAAATGCCGCGTCTGGCGCCGCTTGGCAAGGGGTGCAGCCTGCGGCGGATTGCTTGACTTTGCCGCGCCTGCATCAGACAACATCCCCCGACACGGACATTATTCAAGGAGAGGCCGATGAGCCGCGAAATGACCCTGAGCCAAGCCGCCTTCGGAACCGATGGTCTGCTGCGCAAGACGCTGATGGTGGTGTTCGGCACCTTGTTGATCGCGCTTGCCGCAAAGGTCAGCGTTCCGCTCTGGCCGTCGCCGATCAGCCTGCAGACCCTGGCCATTCTGACTGTCGGCTTCGCCTTCGGCTCGCGCATGGGTGCGGTGACGCTGCTGGTCTATCTGGCGCAGGGCTGGGCCGGTCTGCCGGTCTTCACGCCCACCACCGCACTCGGGCCGCTGGCCTTCGTCGGCCCGACCGCGGGCTTCCTCGTGGGCTTTGTCGGGATGGCCTGGCTGGCCGGCCTGGCGGCGGAACGCGGGTTGGCCAAGGGCTTCCTCGGCACCGCGCTTGCGGGCGTGGTGATCTCGGCGCTGCTCTATATCCCCGGTGCGATCTGGCCGATGGCCGTGGCGGGTGCGCTCGGCGTTGAGGCCGGCTGGGTCGGTCTGGACGCCTCGGCGGTCTGGGCCGGTTTCGTAGCGCCCTTCCTGATCGGCGATGCGATCAAGGCGGTGCTCGCGGCTCTGATCGTCACCGGCGCCTGGACGGTGCTGCGCAAGCGCGGCTGAGAGCCTTCCGGGCCTCCGTTGGCCCCTTGCCACATTCAAAGCGCCGTCTCCGTCCGCGGGGGCGGTGTTTTGTGTTGCAGGGGCGCCCGAACCGCGGCCAGGACCGTCGGCGCAGAAGAAAGCTGGACTTGCGTGGCGTGGCGTCGCAGGCTGCCTGCGGTGGCGGGCACAATCGCCCGCCCGGGTCGAAAGCGGTTTGCCGATGCACCTTGTTCAGCTGATCTATTCCTCGCGCCCCTTCGGCTATGATCAGGCCACGCTGAACGGCATTCTCGTCACCGCTCGCGGGCGCAATTCCGCGGCCGGGGTGACCGGCGCGCTGATCTGTCGGGCGGATCTCTATCTCCAGCTTCTCGAAGGGCCCGAACCGGCGGTTGCGGAGATCTATAAAAGCATCATCCGCGACGACCGCCATCTGGATGTGACCCTGCGCAGCGACGGCCCGGTGACCGAGCGGCTTTTCGGGGAATGGGATATGCTGGACGACCCGGCGCGGGGCTGGATGTGGGACCGGGACGCGGTGGCCGATGGTGTGCTGGACCACGCGTCCGCACAGGATTTCGTGTCCGTGTTTCGCCGGTTGCGCCGGGAGATCCCGGCAGGTTGAGCGCGGTTTCTACTCGGCCGGTTCCTGCTGTCGAAACTCGAAGCCCTTGGCTTCCATATCCGTGGGGCGCACAGGGTAGTCGCCCGAAAAACAGGCATCACAATATTGCGGCGATCTGGCGTCACGACCCTTGGGCTCGCCCACGGCGCGGTAGAGGCCGTCAAGCGAGATGAAGCGCAGGCTGTCCACCTGCAGATGCGCGCGCATCTCCTCCTCCGACATCGTCGAGGCCAGAAGCTTTTCGCGTTCGGGTGTGTCGACGCCGTAAAAGCAGGGCCATGCGGTCGGCGGGGAGGCGATGCGGAAATGCACCTCCGCCGCGCCGGCATCCAGGATCATTTCCTTGATCTTGCGGGAGGTCGTGCCGCGCACCACGCTGTCATCCACAAGGATCACGCGCTTGCCGCGGATCAGTGCCCGGTTCACGTTCAGCTTCAGGCGCACGCCCATATTGCGGATCTGTTCGGTCGGCTCGATGAAGGTGCGGCCCATATACTGGTTGCGGATGATGCCCATCGCATAGGGAATGCCGCTTTCCTGGCTGAAGCCGATGGCTGCGGGCGTGCCGCTATCGGGGACGGGGCAGACCAGATCGGCATCCACCGGCGCCTCCCGGGCCAGTTCCACCCCGATCTGACGGCGGGTTTCATAGACCGACTGGCCGCCCAGAATGCTGTCGGGCCGGGAGAAATACACATGCTCGAAGATACAACTGCGGGGCTTGCGCGGCTCGAAGGGCATGTAGCTTTCGATGCCGTCGCCATTGATCACCACCATCTCGCCGGGCTCGACCTCGCGCACGAACTCTGCGCCGATGATGTCCAGCGCGCAGGTTTCCGAGCTGAGCACCCAGGCCCCGTCACCGATCCGGCCCAGAACCAGCGGCCGTACGCCAAGCGCATCGCGTACGCCGATCAGCTTGGTGCGGGTCATCGCGACGATGGAAAACGCGCCTTCGACCCGCCTGAGCGCGTCCTTCATCCGCTCGGGGATGTTCTTCTGATAGCTGCGCGCCATCAGGTGAATGATGCATTCGCTGTCCGACGAAGACTGGAAGATCGAGCCGCGCCCGATCAGCTCCCGCCGGAGTTCTTCGGCGTTCACGATATTGCCGTTATGGGCGATGGCCGCGCCGCCCATGGCGAACTCCCCGAAGAAGGGCTGCACGTCACGGATCGCGGTATTGCCCTTGGAGCCGGTGGTGGAATAGCGCACATGGCCGATGGCCAGTGGGCCGGGCAGGGTCTCCATTACCTTGTGGGATGTGAAATTGTCCCGCACATAGCCGAAGCGCCGGGCGGAATTGAACCCGTGATCGGGGTGGTGGGCGACGATCCCGCCCGCCTCCTGCCCGCGATGCTGAAGTGCGTGCAGGCCGAGGGCCACGAAATTGGCCGCATCGGTCACACCGATCACACCGAAGACGCCGCATTCCTCATGCAGTTTGTCATCATCGGAGAACGGGTCGAAA
Organism: Rhodophyticola porphyridii; assembly: GCF_003688285.1. GTDB lineage: Bacteria > Pseudomonadota > Alphaproteobacteria > Rhodobacterales > Rhodobacteraceae > Rhodophyticola > Rhodophyticola porphyridii. The sequence continues at coordinate 233,240 of NZ_RCNT01000005.1, read as the reverse complement.
GGATGGGCGGGAAACCGGTCGTCAGCGCCAGTCGGGTGGCTCATTCAGTCGCTCCTGTGGCAGCAGGTCAGGGCCGAATCCGGGGTCAGATTTCAGGTTGTATGTAGGGCGTCGGACAGGGGCTGTCACGCGCCGCTTCATCAAGCTGTCACAATTGTTGCGGCGATGCCCTAGTTGCCGGTCGTTTCGGGGGCCGCCGGTTCGTCGGTTGCGGACTCGGTGGAGTTGATCAGCTCTTCATACCGGTCGAGAATCCAGGCCGGTGCGTTGCTGGGGATCTGCGCCTCGATCCGGTCCTGAAGCTGGCCGAAGATCTGGGCGGTGCGGCTGTCATCGACCATCGGCACCGCCTGATCGCCCGACACCCGGTCATAGACGATCAGCGCCACCACGGTCAGCAGAATGCCCCGCGCGACCCCGAAGAGAAAGCCCAGACCGGCATCGAGCCCCCCCAACACCGAGCGTTGCACGGCGCTGGCAAAGAGCGGCGTGAAGATCGAGACGATGACCAGCGCGATGGCAAAGACACCGGCGAAGGCGACGATGATCCCAAGTTCGTTGCTGCCGCCGATGAAAGTGCCCAGATAGGGGATCTCGTCCACCAGCGGAAAGGCGGTGGGGGCGAAGATGAAGGCCACGACCGCCGCGATGATCCAGCCGACGATGGCCATGACCTCGCGCACGAAGCCCCGGGAATAGGCCAGAATCGCGGAAATCACGATGACCCCGGCGACGACGCCGTCGATGATGGTGAAGCCGTCCATGGCTGCCCTCGTTTCTTTCTGCGCCCCTGCTGTTGGCGCCGTCCTTGCCCCGGCGCGCCTAGGCTGCGCCGAAGATATCCCCCACGAACCGGGTCAGATCGGCCATGGCTTTCAGTTCCATACCCGCGCCATCGCCGGTTTTGCACCCCTCGGGCGCGATAGCCTGTGAAAAACCAAGTTTCCGGGCCTCTTTCAACCTGTTTTCCGCCTGCGACACGGGGCGAAGCGCGCCGGAAAGGCTCAATTCCCCGAATACCACGCAGTTCGGCGGAATCGCGGCATCCTCCCGCGCGGACAAAAGCGCCGCCGCCACGGCCAGATCGGCGGCCGGTTCCGAGATGCGCATGCCGCCCGCGATATTCAGGTACACATCCAGCCCCTGGAAGGAGATACCGACGCGCGCCTCCAGCACCGCAAGGATCATCGACAGCCGCCCGCTGTCCCATCCCACCACCGCGCGACGCGGCTGACTGAGCGACGAGGGCGCCACAAGGGCCTGGATTTCCACAAGCACGGGGCGCGTGCCCTCGATGCCCGCAAAGACGACCGACCCCGGCGCGGGCGTGTCCCTGTCCGACAGGAACAGCGCTGAAGGGTTCGGCACTTCGGCCAGCCCCGCACCGGTCATTTCGAACACCCCGATCTCGTCGGCGGGGCCGAACCGGTTCTTGACGCTGCGCAGGATGCGGAACTGATGGCCGCGTTCGCCCTCGAAATAGAGGACCGTGTCGACCATGTGTTCCACCACCCGCGGCCCCGCGATCTGGCCGTCCTTGGTGACATGGCCCACCAGCATCACCGCGACGCCGCGTTTCTTGGCGAATGTCACCAGTTCATGGGCCGCAGCGCGCACCTGCGACACGCTGCCGGGCGCGCTTTCGACCGTATCGAGCCACATGGTCTGGACCGAGTCGATGATCGCGAGATCGGGGCGTTCGGCATCCAGCGTGGTCAGGATATCGCGCAGGTTGGTTTCGGCGGCAAGCTTGACCGAGGCATCCGCCAGCCCCAACCGCTGTGCCCGCATGCGAACCTGCGCCGTCGCCTCTTCTCCGGAGACATAGATGACCTTCAGGCCCATGCGCGCGAAGCTGGCTGCAGCCTGCAGCAAAAGCGTGGATTTGCCGATGCCCGGATCGCCGCCAACCAGACAGGCCGACGCCGCGACAAGCCCGCCGCCAAGCACCCTGTCCAGCTCCGCCAGGCCGGAACTCTGGCGGGGCGGCGGCGTTTCCTCGCTCGTCAGATCGGTCAGGGCCATGGCGCGGCCCTTGACCGCGCCGAGCGATTTTCCGGGCCCGGCGCTCAACGGAGCTTCCTCGGCGATCGTATTCCACTCGCCGCAATTGTCGCACCGGCCCGACCATTTCTTGTGGATCGAGCCGCAAGCGGAGCAGATGAACTGGGTAACGGGTTTTGCCATGGCGGGTAGGTACCTTGCGGAATGCAGAAAGACCATGGCGCTGATTGCGCCTGCTGTCAGGCGGCAACACGCGCAAGATGCGGGTTTTCTTCAGGGGAAAAATATTGACTTGATGAGTCGACAGGCGGTATTCCGCCTATAGTGGAATGGTAAAACAAGCGCGGAATTGCGCAATACAGGCATAAGGCTCCCCGTATGAATTTCGTTCGGTTTTCAACGGCTCTGGCCGCAAGCACCCTGCTGTCTTCGGCGGTGTTCGCGCAGGAAAGCTTCACACATGTGTCAACGATAGATGCAACGGGTACGCAGAGGCTCTCCCCTTCTCAACCTTACAGCACGGTTCAGGTAACCATTACCGATGTATCCGTCTTCTCCATACGCCGCGACCTTCAGACCGTCGTCAACGGGTGCTGCGGAGATGAGCACTACGGAACCCTTGTTTACTTCCATACCGGATCGGCGCCTTTTCCGGGTAATGCGACCAGCACCTCGGCTCTTTCCGGGATCGATGGGTATGCCGGACAGTCCACTTTGTTCCAAGGCAGCACGACCAATGGGCCTTCGGGCCTGTCTAACGGTCAATACACGATTTTGTTCATGCCGGATCATCTGGACACTTTTAGTGAAGTGTTCACGATTACCAAAACGTTTACCGGTGCCGTTCTGGGCTGGGGTCCTTCAATCAACGAACAGTTTGCGCAACTTGTCGGGGCCGCCGGCGCCTTGAGCCGCAGATCCTCCGCCTCTTCTTTCGCCGTGGCCCGGTCATCCGCCGAGGACAGTTTTGTCGCCCGGGGCCGGGCGCTGAGCTATGAACTCGCCCCTGCCGAAGATGGCACCCCACAGGTTGTTGCGGTCTCGTCGCGGTCTCCCGATCTGGTCGGCAATGTATACACATGGTTCGAATTCACCGGATATGAGGCCTCTGGCCGGTCCGACAGCCGGGACTATTCCGGTCGGGGGCTGCAATTCGGCGCCGATATCGCATTGTCGCCGAACTGGATCGTTGGCGTTTCCCTGGGCGCAGCCGATCTGAATGCCTCGGCAAACGGATTTGCGCAGGACGGCACGTTCCGGTTCATTCAGCCCTATGCAAGCTATCGGAACGGATCGTGGTCGGCCGATATCAGTCTCGTCTATGGTCAGAGCGATTACGACCAGGTCGATGCCGGCGGTGCGGGCAGCGCCGAAAGCGACACCGTTGCGGTGAGTGTAGCGCTCGCCCGTGACATCGCATTCGGCGATCGGACCCTGACGCCGTCGATCACGGTTTTGACCGGTCAGGAAGAGATCACCGGAACGGGTGGGACACTGGCCGCTGCCGGGACGGAAGATATCGACTATACGGAAATCTCGCTCGGCGCGCGCTACAGTTTCCCCACGGCGTTCGGTGGGGCCTATCTCGGCCTTTACGGGGACCATTTGTCGACCGATGCGACGACGGCGTTGGCCTCGGGAAGTTTCGATGAAGAGGGCTGGTCGGGCCGTGTGGAACTGGGGGCCGATTTTGATCTGTCGGATCGCAGCCGTCTGGCCGCCGGTGTTGCCGTGGGCGGTCTTGGGTCCGATCTTCGCACGATGTCTGGCAATCTGCGCTTCGAGATGCGCATCTAGGTTACCCTGGCTGAAGCAAGACGCTTGTCGCTCACCACGCTGATCGCCAGCGAGGTGAGTACACAGGCCGTGAACAGCCAGAGCCCCCATGCGGTTTCGATGCGCCCGACGCTGACGCCCCTGGCCAGAACGATGTAAAGCGCGATCAGGAAGATATCCGCCATCGCCAGCTTGCCGAGCGTCGTGGTGACGCGCAGTGCACGACCGGGCAACCGGCCCAGATGGATCAGCGCGATGGCAATCGTCTTGGCCATGGGCGCGATCAGGGCGAAGATCGTGACCAGAACGGCCAGCAGCTTCTCATCCTCCCAAAGTGCCGCGATGCCCGACAGGACAGAGATTTCCTCCAGCCCGAAGAGCGGCAGCACGCCCGCCCGCATCAGCGGCGCGGTCCAGGAGATGGGGAACAGGATCAGCAGCGCCAGATTGGCGACTTGAAGCGCACGCATGGAGGGGCCTTTTTGTAACGGGTTCTCTGACGCAGATGACCCGATGCGCTCGGCCAGACAAGTCTCCGTCGAAAGATCCTGTTTGGGATATCGCCCCGATCGGTATAATGTTCACTATATGTTCTTATATCGTCCTTGCCCCGGGAAAAGCTTCTTGGCGGCCGGCCCGCGGACCGGTGCAGGACTATTGGCGGAGAAGATAGATGCAGACGCGTGACGGGACGCCCGGTGGACCTTCGATGACCTTCGACATCCGACCCGCCGACTGGGCCGGGTTTACCAGCGTGATGGGTGAAAAGGGCGGTTGCGGCGGATGCTGGTGCATGTTGTGGCGGCAATCCAGGGCGGAGATGGAGACGGGCATGGGCGCGGGCAACCGGGCTGCGATGAAGGCGCTGTTCACAGATGGTCAGGCGCCGGGTCTGATCGCCTATCATGACAGTCTGGCCGTGGGCTGGATGCAGGTCGCCCCACGCACGGAATTCACCCGGCTTGCGCGGTCGCGGGTGCTGCGACCGGTGGATGACAGACCGGTCTGGAGCGTGTCATGCTTTCTGATCGACAAGCGGTTTCGGCGCATGGGCCTGTCGGTGCAGTTGCTGCGCGCGGCTTGCGGCTTCGCGCGGGACAGCGGCGCGGATATGCTGGAAGGATATCCGGTCGATACGCCGAAACGGACCTATCCGCCGGTTTATGCCTGGACAGGATTTGCGGGCAGCTTCCGGCGTGCGGGCTTTGTCGAGGTCGCCCGCCGGTCGGACACGCGGCCGATCATGCGCAAGGAATTGATTTAGAGAGATTTTATAGGGTTCGCGCTGTCAACTGAACTGCCGCCGCCAGATTGTGACGGCCGCAACCGCAAGAACCACCAGCAGCTTGACTGTTTCGAACCGCCAGTTGGCGTCCCGCATGTCGTTGAGCGACTGGTGCAAGCCGAAGGCCAATCCGGCGGGAAACAGCAGTGCGATGATCACCACGACCGAGGGCAGGCCGACCACGGCGCCTGCCATCACCACCACCACCAGCGCGATCATCACCGGCACGAGATTGGCCAGAAGCTCGGTGACCATCGGGATATGCTGCCGCCGCTCGGCGCGCGCGGCGCGCAGCAGCCATTCCAGCAGCCCGGCCCCCGCATAGACCCACAGGATCGTGGCAATCGCCTCGATGGCGGCGATAGGGGTCATCTGCTCGCCGCCTCCGGCAGTGCGGTGCCGAGGGGGGGCGGCGTATTGTCGGCGCGGCGTTCGGGCTCCATCAGCGCACGGCCTCGATCGGCCCGTCGGCCGATCCGGTGATGAACTGATGCAGATAGGGATCGGTCGCGTCATCCATCCGCGCCACCGGGCCTTCCCATTTCACCACCCCGTCATGCAGCATCGCCACCCTGTCGGCGATGGCGCGCACCGACGACATGTCATGGGTGATGGTCATCGCGGTCGCGCCCATCTCGACCACGATTTCCCGGATCAGCTCGTTGATGACGCCCGCCATGATCGGGTCGAGGCCTGTGGTCGGTTCGTCGAAGAAGATCACATCCGGTTCCGCGGCGATGGCGCGGGCCAGCCCCACGCGTTTCTGCATGCCCCCCGATAATTCGGAGGGGAAGAGATCCGCCACATCCGGGGTCAGACCTACGCGGCGCAGTTTCTCAATGGCGATCTCGCGCGCCTCGGCCATCGGCCGTTTGAGAGAGCCGCGCAGAAGCCGGAAGGCGACATTCTGCCAGACGGCGAGCGAATCGAACAGCGCACCACCCTGGAACAGCATCCCGAAGCGCGCAAGGAACGCATCGCGCTCGGCGGTCAGCACGTCCTCGCCCTCCAGCGTGATGGTGCCGCTGTCATGCCGGATCAGACCAAGGATGCATTTCAGCAACACGGATTTGCCCGTGCCCGAGCCGCCGATGATCACCATGCTCTGGCCGCGTTCGATGTTCAGATCGACGCCGCGCAGCACCCGTTTGGGCCCGAAGGATTTATGAACGCCCTCAAGTGTGATCATGCGGTGAAAAACAGCTCCGTCAGCAGATAGTTCGAGGCCAGGATCAGGATCGAGGCCGAGACGACGGCATTGGTGGTGGCGCGCCCCACACCGCGGGCGCCGCGGCCCGAATTCATCCCGTGATAGCAGCCCATCAGCGCCACGATGAAGCCGAAGACGGCCCCCTTCACAAGGCCCGAAAGCACATCCCAAAGCTCCAGGAAATCGACCGTGTTGTCGAGATAGGTGGCCGGGTTGAACCCCAGCCGTGAGGTCCCCACCAGATAGCCGCCGAAGATGCCGATCACGTCGCCCACGGCCACCAGAACCGGCAGGCTGAGCGTGGCGGCCAGCACCCGCGGCGCGGTCAGGTACTTCATCGGATGCGTCGAGAGCGTGACAAGCGCGTCGATCTGCTCGGTCACCTTCATCGTTCCGATTTCGGCGGCGATGGCCGAGGCGACGCGACCGGCGACCATCAGGCCGCCCAGAACCGGCCCCAGTTCGCGGACCATGCCGATGGCCACGATGGAGGGCACCACGGCCTCGGCGTTGAACCGCGCGCCGCCGGCATAGATCTGCAAGGCGAGCGCGCCGCCGGTGAACAGCGCCGTCAGCCCCACCACCGGCAGACTGAGCCAGCCGATCTGCAGCAGGGCCTGGGCGAATTCGCGCGGGTAGAAGGGGGGCCGGACCAGATGGCTGATCGCCTGCGCGGCATAGATCGCGACGCGCCCGATCAGGCCCAGCATCGACAGGGTCGAACGGCCGATGGCCCCGAGCGGAGAAAGCAGGATCATGCCGTGATGCACCCGGAATACAGGCGGTCATAGCGCGCGCCCAGAGAGGTGAGGATTTCATAGCCGATGGTGCCCGCGGCCTCGGCCAAGTCATCGACCGTCTGCGCGGGGCAGAGGATATCGAGGTGATCGGGCATGTCACGGAGGCCGGTCACGTCCACGGTGATCAGGTCCATCGACACGCGGCCCGCGACCGGGCAGGGTGTGTCCCCCGCGTAGAGCGTGGCCCGGCCGCTCAGCGCGCGGATCAGCCCGTCTGCATAGCCGCCGGACACGGTGGCTATCTTTCGCGGCGCCGGGGCGGTGTAGGTCGCAGAATAGCCGACCGTTTCGCCGGGCGCGAGATCGCGCACCTGCACCACCGGCAGGGACAAGCGGATCGCGGGGCGGGCAGAGGCATAGGGCAGCCCGCCATAAAGTCCGACCCCCGGGCGCGTCAGGTCGAAATGATACGCGGGCCCAAGCAGGATGCCGCCCGTCGCAGCAAGGGAGCGGGGCACGGTGACGCCCTCGGTCATGGTGGTGAAGGCGGCCAGTTGCGCGGCATTCTGCGCATGGGCGGGCTCGTCGGCACAGGCCAGATGGCTCATCACAAGCCGCATCGGGCCGGTTTCCAGCCCATCGCGCAGCCCGGCCCAGTCGGCGGCTTCCAGCCCCAGCCGGTTCATGCCGGTATCAAGCTGTACGCCATAGGGCGCATCGGGCAACGCCACGCGGTGGCGCGCGGCCTGTTCGGCACTGTTGAGCAGCGGTATCAGCGCGGCGTCGCGGATCGGATCTGTATCGCCCGCCATATGGCCGGAAAAGACGTATATCTCCGCCGGCGGGCCAAGAACGTCGCGCAGATCGGCGCCTTCCCGTGCGGTTGCCACGAAAAAGCTGCGGGCGCCCGCACCGGCCAGCGCGCGGGCCACATGCGCCGCGCCCAGCCCATAGCCATCGGCCTTGACCACCGCACCGGTTTCGCCTGCCGACAGAGCATCCAGAGCCCGCCAGTTGGCGATCACCGCATCCAAATCGATATGAAGCTGCCCGCATGCCATGGGTTCTTCTGTCCGCGTTCCGGGCAGAGGCGTCAAGGCCCATGCGCTGGCGCGGGCCTTTTCCGGTGCAGGACGCCGCCGCAGGAGGCCTCCCGCCACCAAGGGGTCTGCCCAGAACGCCTTCCGCCATCGGGCGTTCAGCGGAACCCGTCGCCTTCGACAGCCGCCTGCCACGGTTTGACCAGATTGCCGAACCGCGTGAAGCGGCCCTCGAAGCTGAGATCGACCGAACCCACGGGGCCGTGACGCTGCTTGCCGATGATCACTTCGGCCTTGCCGTGCAGTTGCTCCATCTCCTGCTGCCATTTGGCCATGGCCTCAAGATTGTCCTCGCCGGGCTTCTCGCGCTCTTTGTAGTATTCGCCGCGATAGACGAACATCACCACATCGGCATCCTGTTCGATCGAACCGGATTCGCGCAGGTCACTCAGTTGCGGGCGCTTGTCTTCGCGCTGCTCCACCTGCCGGGAAAGCTGCGACAGGGCGATCACGGGGATGTTCAACTCCTTGGCAACCGCCTTCAGCCCTTGGGTGATCTCCGAGACCTCGTTGACCCGGTTTTCCGATTTTCCGCCGCCGCGGAGAAGCTGGAGATAATCGACGATCAGAAGATCCAGACCCTGCGGGGAGCGTTTCAGGCGCCGGGCTCGGGCGGCCAGCTGGCTGATCGGCAGGGCGGGCGTGTCGTCGATGTAAAGCGGGCAGCTTTCCAGGTCCTGCGCCGCACGCAGGTAGCGCTGAAACTCCTGCTCGTTCAGGTCGCCCTTGCGGATCAGTTCGGAAGGCACCTCGGCGGCCTCGGACAGGACCCGCTGCGCAAGCTGCGCGGCCGACATCTCCAGCGAGAAGAACCCCACCACGCCCCCGTCCACCGTGCCGTCGGAGCCATCGGGCTTCTGCCCGCGCTTCCACGATTTGGCCACGTTGAAGGCGATGTTGGTGGCCAGCGATGTCTTGCCCATCGACGGTCGCCCGGCCAGGATCAACAGGTCGGAATTGTGCAGCCCGCCCAACATCTTATCCATATCGACAAGGCCGGTGGAAATGCCGGCAAGCCCGCCGCCCCGGTTATAGGCGGCATTGGCGATATCGACCGCATCGGTCAGCGCGCGCAGGAAGCTCTGAAAGCCGCGCGAGGTGGTGCCGGAGGAGGCGAGTTTGAACAGATCGGCCTCTGCCTCGACGATCTGCTCGTCGGGGGTGGCGTCGTCGCGCACGGTCTGCGCCCGGTCGGCTATGGTGCGCCCCAGATCGATCAGTTCGCGCCGGAGCGCCAGATCGTGAATCAGTTGCGCGTAATCGCGCGCGGCGGAGGTGGCGATGGCGGAAAGCTGCAGGCGCAGCAGATACTCCGCGCCGCCCAGATCTTTCAGCCCCGGGTGATCGGCAAGGAAGTTCTTGAGCGTGGTGGCGTCGGTCTGCAGGCCCTTGGTGATCCGGCTGGCGGCGGTGGCGAAGATCTCGCCATGCACCGGATCGTAGAAATGATCGGGTTTGACCAGATCGTCGACCCGGTCCAGCACGTCGTTGGAGGACAGTATCGCGCCCAGAAGCTGCTGTTCGGCCTCGATATTATGTGGCAGCTCGGGCGCGGCTTCCAGTGCGGCACCGGTCGGGTTTATGGCCTTCACCTCGTTCATGACGCTGCCCTTTTTTGATTTGGATCGCTGCCCCCCGACAGTGGTCACGGGCCTACAGGAGTCGCTGCGCGGGGGTCAATCGGGATATCCCTGTGGATAGCCTGTGGGCTGAATTTAGGGGCGAATATTGCCTTACTTCCCCCGCCAGCGTCAACATCTGGTGTCTGCCAGCCGGCGGCGTGGCGCAAAGACCACGCCCGCGATTTATTCCCGCATTCTGGGATCAGGCGCCGCCACCTGCGGCTTGCCAGCCCTCCGGCGCGGCAAGGAATCGCTCCACCTCGGTCAGGGTATGCTCGTCGAAATCACCGGCGCGGCGCGCCTCGGCAACCACATCTGCCCAGGTGCAGAGGTAATGGAGCGCCACACCTTCCGCGGCCAGCGTCGGCACCGTGTCGGGAAAGATGTCGTAGAAGAAAACCACTGCCGTGTGGTTGCAGCTTGCGCCGGTCTTGCGGATCGCCTCGACGAATTTCAGCTTCGATCCGCCATCGGTCGTCAGATCCTCCACCAAGAGGACCCGCTCGCCTTCGTTCATCTGGCCTTCGATCTGGGCGTCGCGGCCATAGCCTTTGGGCTTCTTGCGCACATAGGTCATCGGCAGCGCCATGCGTTCGGCGACAAGCGCGGCGAAGGGTATGCCCGCGGTTTCGCCGCCCGCGATATTGTCGAAGGCTTCGAGCCCGGCATTGCGCAGGATCGTGCAGGTCAGGAAATCCATCAGCGTGGAGCGGATGCGCGGGTAGGAGATCAGCTTGCGGCAGTCGATATAGGTCGGAGCCTGCTTGCCCGAGGCATGGGTGAAGGGCTCGGTCGCGTTGAAGTGGACGGCCCGTATGTCCAGCAGCATGCGGGCGGTCATCTGCGCCATGTCAGCGGGGGAAAGATAGGTGGCGGGGATCATCGGCGCGGGTCTCCTTGGCTGACCGCGGGATGCCTCCGGCGGCCATGTGTCGAAAGCGAAGGTGCGATCAGGTCACGGCCCAGTACAGCGGGTGGCCGGGATCGAACAGGGTGACCGGCCCGTCGCCGGTTTCGAGCTTGGCGGGGTAGGTGACGGGCGTGGCCTGTTTGGTGAGTGTGATCATGTCCGTGTTCGGGGGCAGCCCGTAATGGGCGGGGCCGTGCAGCGACGCAAAGCCTTCTAGCTGGTCGAGCGCGTTCTCCTCCTCGAACACATGGGCGAGGCAGGAGAGCGTGTTCGTGGCGGTGAAGCAACCGGCGCAGCCGCATGCGCTTTCCTTGTTCGGATCCGTGTGAGGGGCGGAATCGGTGCCCAGAAAGAAGCGTGGATTGCCCGAGGTCGCGGCGCGGCGAAGTGCCTGCTGATGGGTGTTCCGCTTGGCGACCGGCAGGCAGTAGTAATGCGGCCGGATCCCGCCTGCGAGAATATGATTGCGGTTGATCATCAGGTGATGTGTGGTGATGGTGCCGGCGATTTTCCCATCCGCATCAGCAACATAGTCAATTCCATGGCTGGTGGTGACATGTTCCAGCGTAACCGTCAGGCCGGGGGTGGCGCGGCGGAGCGGGTCCAGCACCGTGTCCAGAAACACCTGTTCGCGGTCGAAGATATCGACCTGCGGATCGGTCACTTCGCCGTGGATGCACAGTGGCAGGCCGATTTCGGCCATCGTCTCCAGAACGCCGCGCACCCGGTCGAAATCGGTCACGCCGGAGGCCGAGTTGGTGGTGGCCCCCGCGGGGTAGAGCTTGACCGCCGTGATCAATCCGCTGGCATGGGCCGCGGCCACGTCGCGGGCATCGGTCTCCTCGGTCAGATAGAGCGTCATCAGCGGGGTGAAATCGGCGCCTTCGGGCAGGGCCGCGAGAATCCGGTCGCGATAGGCGGCGGCATCGCTCCCGCGGACCACGGGCGGCACCAGATTGGGCATGATGATCGCGCGGGCGAAATGGCGGGCGGTTTCGGGCAGAACGGCCTCCAGCATGGCGCCATCGCGCAGGTGCAGGTGCCAGTCGTCGGGGCGGCGGAGACGAAGTGAGGTCATGGACTCTCCGCTACACCGGGGCGGCGGCGCTGCCAAGGGGGAAGTCCGCCGCAGCGTGATGCGCGGCCTGCCGATTTTCGCGGCGCTTTGCCTGAATTTTGGGCGAACCTGCAAGGCGCGGGCGGGTCCGGTCGGGGACCGCTTGTCACCATCCGAAAGCGTGCCAAAGCTTGGCCGATGTTCGACGCAACCAGCACCGCCACCGGTTTGCAACGCACCCGCGGGCGGGCCCGGGTGGCGATGGCCGATGGCCGGCTGACTCATCTGCATCAGGAAGGCGCGGCCAAGGCGATGCTGCCCCGGATGCACGGCCGCCGGCCCGAGGTGGTGTTTCTGAACACAAGCGGCGGGATCACCGGCGGCGACAGGCTGGACTACGCGCTGGATCTGGCCCCGGGAAGCCGGGCCGTGGGCACCACACAGACCGCCGAACGCGCCTATCGCGCCGCGGGCGGTGTGGGGCGGGTACGTACCCGTCTGACACTGGGCGCGCGTGCAGAGCTGCATTGGCTGCCGCAGGAACTGATCCTCTTCGACGGCGCCGCGCTGGAGCGGGATCTGCAGGTGGAGATGGCGGCGGATGCGACGCTGGTGATGCTGGAAACGCTGGTTCTGGGCCGGATGGCCATGGGCGAGACGCTGGCCGATCTGCACCTGCGCGACCGGCGCGCGGTGCGTCGGGACGGACGGCTGGTTCTGCTTGAATCCGTCCGGATGGACGCCGCCGACCTGATGCGCCCGGGCGCGGCCGGGCTGAACGGGGCGCGGGCGCTGGCCAGCCTCAGCGTGATCGCGCCCGATGCCGTGGATCGGCTGGCCGGGCTTCGCCGGATCCTGCCTGTCGATGGTGTGCGGGCCGCGGCGTCGGCCTGGGGCGGGCGGCTGACCGCGCGGCTTGTCTCGGCGGATGCCTTCGCCCTGCGCCGCTGCGTGGCCCGCGCCGTGACTTTTCTGACCCGCCAGCCGCTGCCGCGGGTCTGGCAGATTTGAGCTTCGAGGAGACCGGATGAACCTGACCCCCCGCGAAAAAGACAAGTTGCTGATCAGCCTTGCCGCGATGGTGGCGCGCAACCGCCTGCTGCGCGGTGTCCGGCTGAACCATCCCGAGGCCATCGCGTTGATTACGGACTTCGTGATCGAGGGCGCGCGGGATGGGCGGAGCGTGGCCGATCTGATGGCGGCGGGCGCCGGTGTGATCCGCGCCGATCAATGCATGGAAGGAGTGCCCGAGATGATCCATGACGTCCAGGTCGAGGCGACATTTCCCGACGGCACCAAGCTGGTGACCGTGCATCACCCGATCCGATGAGCGGAGCGGCCGGCATGCCTGCGACATCCCAATCGCCCGCACGCTCCGCCGGTCTGTGGTATCGTCGGGGGCGGGTCCTCTTCGGGGCCCCTGGCAAAGCTGCTGTGGCAAAGGAGTAGAGACGGATGTTGTGGAACCTGATCCTGGGGGCGGTCGCGGGCTATCTGACACCGATGGCCGAACCGCATGTCAAACGGGTGCTCAAAGAGCTGGTGCAGGCCGAAATCCCCGTCGGCAAGACCGAATACGACATGCTGACGCTGGTGTTGCTGCTGATGGCGGCGGCGATCCTGGTCTGGCTTTTCGGGGGGGACAGTTCGGCGTTCCTGCTGTTGCTGGGGGCGCTTGGCGGGCTTTTCGGCAAGCATATCTACAAGGCGATCGTGAATCCGGGCGTTGCGGAAAACCCGGGCACGGGCGCGCGCTATGCGGCGGCGGCCTCCCCCGCTGCGCCTGCGGATGCAGGGGTTGTGGCGGCCGAACCGGTGAGCGTGGCCGAGGCCCCTCAGACAGAGCCCGCGGCGGAGACGTCCGCCGAAGACGCGGTGCCCGCCGAGGATACCATACCGGCCGAGGATACCGCGCCCGCCGAGGATACCGCGCCCGTCGAGGATACCTCGCCTGCGGAAGAGACCGCACCCGCGACGGCCAGCCCGCCCAAGGGCAAGACGCGATCCCGGACGCCGAAATCATGATCCCCGGAGAGATCATCACCGCGCCGGGCGACATCACGCTCAATGCGGAGCGCGCGGCGGTCACGCTGCGCGTGGCGAATACGGGCGACCGGCCGGTGCAGGTCGGCAGCCACTACCATTTCGCCGAGGCCAACGAGGCGCTGACCTTCGATCGCGACGCGGCCCGGGGTCATCGGCTGGACATCCCCGCCGGCACCGCAGTCCGCTTCGAACCGGGCCAGACCCGCGATGTGCAACTGGTGCCCTATGGTGGGAACCGGATCGTCTGGGGCTTCAACCAGAAAGTTATGGGGGCTTTATGAAATCCTCTCCGTTTGATTACTGGCGCACCGGGTTCGAGCTTGCGCAACTGGGCGTGGAGGCCAGTTCGGTCGTCTGGATGCGGATGATGGGGCTGGCGGGGGTGTGGAATACGCCGTTTGACGAAAGCTGGCGGATGATGCGGGAAAAACCGGGCGCATTCGTGGAGGCGACCGGCCGCGGGGTGGAGGCGATGTTGCGGGGCCAGCCCCCGGCCAGTGTGGTGTCCGCCACCGTCGCACCGCTCAACCGGCATGCGGCGACGAACCGGCGGCGGCTGGCGCGGCGCGGCCCGCAGAGGAGACGTTGAGATGCCATGGGGCGATTCAGCGGCGACGGTCCGGACCGGGAGGGGGTAGGGGATGGGTACAGTCCGGCTTTTGAGCGATGACGCGCTGTCGCCTGAGGCGCAGGCCGTCTTCGACGATATCCGGGCGGTGCGCGGCTCGGATTTCGTGAACGATTTCTGGCGCGCCCTGGCCCATGATCCAGTCACGCTGAAGGCGACCTGGGAGCGGATCAAGGTGGTGATGGCGCCCGGCGCTCTCGATCCGCTGGTCAAGGAGATGATCTATGTGGCGGTCTCCACGGCCAATGGATGTTCCTACTGCATCCACAGCCACACCGCCGCGGCCAAGGCCAAGGGCATGACGCCTGAGATGCATGGTGAGTTGCTGGCCGTGATCGGAATGGCCATGCAGACCAATGGCCTGGTGACCGCTCTGCAGGTCGAGGTGGACGAGGTGTTCAAGGCGTGATCGGTTTGTGGAAAGCCCGCTGGCGCGGAGCAAAGGCGCAGCCGCCGCGCCATCCGCTGCCCGGCAGGCGATCTTGCATTGCAAGATCTGCCGAGAGGGGACGGGCCGCCCGTCGCACCATAGGTGCGCTGAGATTCCCTGGCGCGCCTTTGGCGCGACGGCACGTCGATTGGGCTGGTCTTGGCGCACCGCTCTTCGGTCGTTCGGATAGGGCTGCCATAAAGCACGCGAGCTCAAAGGCCGGCTCGACGCACCGCGGCCCGTCGATGGCGCTTTCGTGTCTACCACCAATTTCGTTTGGCCCCGATGCTCACGATTATCGGTATAGCAATGATGGCGCTGATCTCGGCGATTCTCAGCCAGAGCTCGATGGGTTCCATGCCGGGTGCCTTTCCATTTCGGGCGTAAACGAATCACCCGCTATGCGGGCACTCCCTTCACTAAAGACGCTTTCCTCCGTTGTGCGGCATGATTGATCGCGGAAACAAATAAGGAACAGATTACCCATGCCCACCCAAATCCCCCGCAGCACCTATGCCGACATGTATGGCCCCACCACCGGCGACCGGGTGCGGCTGGCCGATACCGATCTGATCATCGAGGTGGAGCGCGACCTCACCACCTATGGCGAGGAGGTGAAATTCGGCGGCGGCAAGGTGATCCGCGACGGCATGGGCCAGAGCCAGGTCACGCGGGCGAACGGCGCGGTGGACACCGTCATCACCAACGCGCTGATCGTGGATCATTCGGGTATCTACAAGGCGGATGTGGGCCTGAAGGACGGGAGGATCCACGCCATCGGCAAGGCTGGCAACCCCGACACGCAGCCGGGCGTCGACATCATCATCGGACCGGGAACCGAGGCGATCGCGGGCGAGGGGCGGATCCTCACGGCGGGCGGGTTCGATGCGCATATCCATTTCATCTGTCCGCAGCAGATCGAGGATGCGCTGCATTCCGGCATCACCACGATGCTCGGCGGCGGCACCGGCCCGGCCCATGGCACGCTGGCGACCACCTGTACGCCGGGGTCGTGGCATATCGGGCGGATGCTGCAGGCGCTCGACGCTTTCCCGATGAATTTCGGGCTGTCGGCCAAGGGCAATGCCAGCCAGCCTGCCGCCTTGGTGGAGATGATTGAGGCAGGCGCCTGCGCGATGAAGCTGCATGAGGATTGGGGCACCACGCCCGGCGCCATCGATTGCTGCCTGTCGGTCGCCGAGGATATGGACGTGCAGGTGATGATCCACACCGATACGCTGAACGAAAGCGGGTTCGTGGAAAATACGCTCAAGGCCATCGGGGACCGCTGCATCCACGCCTTCCACACCGAAGGGGCGGGCGGCGGGCACGCGCCCGACATCATGAAGGTGGTGGGCTACCAGAACATTCTGCCGTCCTCGACGAATCCGACGATGCCCTACACCGTCAACACGCTGGAAGAGCATCTGGACATGCTGATGGTCTGCCATCACCTCGACAAGTCGATCCCCGAGGACGTCGCCTTTGCCGAAAGCCGCATCCGCAAGGAGACCATCGCCGCCGAGGATATCCTGCACGACATGGGCGCGTTTTCCGTCATGGCCTCCGACAGTCAGGCCATGGGCCGGGTGGGGGAGGTCATCATCCGCACATGGCAGACGGCCGACAAGATGCGCAAGCAACGCGGCCGTCTGGCCGAGGAGACAGGCGACAACGACAATGCCCGCGTCAAACGCTATATCGCGAAGTATACGATCAACCCCGCCATCGTGCATGGGATGAGCCGGCATATCGGCTCCGTCGAGCCGGGCAAGCGCGCCGATCTGGTGTTGTGGTCGCCCGCCTTCTTTGGCGTGAAGCCAGAGATGTCTCTGATCGGCGGCAGCATCGCGATGGCGCAGATGGGGGACCCGAATGCCTCCATCCCGACGCCGCAGCCGGTCTACAGCCGGCCGATGTTCGGGGCCTTCGGCGGCGCGGTCGGGCAATCGTCGGTCAGCTTCGTCAGCCAGGCGGCGCAGGCGGCGGGCATCGGCGCGGCGCTGGGGCTCGCCAAGGACACGGTCGCTGTCGAGGGCATCCGCGCGATCCGCAAGGCCGACATGATCCATAACTCGGCGACGCCTGAGGTGAATGTGCATCCCGAAACCTACGAGGTGCGCGCCGACGGGGAGTTGCTGAGCTGTGCGCCCGCGACCGAGTTGCCCATGGCGCAGCGCTATTTCCTGTACTGAGGCCGCCCTTCCGGCGGCAGTCGTCGGGGCGGTTCGGGCCGGGCAAGCCTTGACAAAAAAGGCCAAGCTCCGCCCCCATGGGATGTGGGCGACGCGGAAGAGCCGTCCGGTGACCGGCACGGCCCGCTTGGTCCGCCCGGATGAAGGAAGGGGTTTATCCATGCGCGATTATCTGATGGCGGCTTGTCTGGCCCTGATCGCGGCGAGCCCCGCCATCGCCAGTTGTCCCGCCAGCCGGGAGGACGTGACCGATGGCATCTATGTCGGGTTCGACGGGTATGCGATGCGGTATCAGCTGCGCCGCGACGGCAGCATGGAGGAGGTTGAAACCCATTTCGACGGCAGTTCCACCTTTCGGTTCCTGACCCGTGGCGGCGTCTTCGTGACCGACAGCTGGAAGATGGAGCACGGCCGGCTGCTGGCCGGATCGCATCACCGGACATCCTTTGCGGTCCCGTCCGCGGATCTGCCGCAGCTTAGCGCCGGTCTGCGCTGGAGCGCTGCGACACAGACCCGTTTCTCCGACGGGAGCGTGTCGGCCGATACGATGACGGTCGATGTGGCGCAGCCGACGCAGCTCCGCCTTGGCGCCTGCAGCTACGAGACGCTCCCGGTGCAGGTGACCCGGACCGACGGCACCGCAGGCGAGCCTTATGTGGAACGGATGCTGTACCTGCCGCAACTGGGCATCGGGATCTATCTGGCCGGCGGCGGCGCGTCGGAGACGGTTCGCCCGGCGATCCCCTTGACGATTGGCTTCGAGCCGCCGGAGACGGAGCCGGAAGATGACGGCGGACAGGGCGGTGGCGCGGCACTGCTCCCGCCGGCGGGCGACGCGACCCCGGCCAAGTAGTCGTCAACTCCGCCCGGCCCGATCCATGCGTTGCGGCTGCCCGTCCAGCGCAGACCGGGGTTGCAGGAATGGCAATTGCCCGGGCTGAGCGCCACGCCTAGCTATGAGTCAAGGGAGGAAACACCTGACACGACCTTGAAGGAGTTTCCACATGGCATCGAGTGCAGCCAGTATCAGAACGGCCCCCATCAGACCTCTCGCGGGACTTGCCGCGCTGATCGCGAAACCTTTCGCGGCAATCGGCGGTTTCCTTGTGCGGATGATGGATGGCAACGACCGGGTTCGCGAGGTCGAAAAGCTCAACGCCCTGAGCGATGCGCAGCTTGCGCGCCGGGGGCTGAAGCGCGAGAACATCGTGCGCCACGTCTTTCGCGACATGGTTGGCTGAACCGCCAGCGCGCTGGCACTGCAGGAAGGCGGTCCGTCAAGGGGCGCCTTTTTTTTGTGCAATGCGATGAATTGGCGGGCAGGTCGTTGCTGCCGGCCCGACCTTGGCCCGGTACGGGGATTGCACCCGCCGGCACGCCCTTTATCGTCTCTCGCGACCCGCCCCTGCACCAGCCGAAATCAAGGACACCGCCGCCCATGACCGCCGCCCAGATCGTTCATAAAGCCGGGCATTGGTCCGGCCCCGCCGCCGACCGGCTTGTGCTGGATTACGAGGCGCGTTTTCTGCGCCGCAAGCGGCTGGTGACCGAGGCGGGGGCCGAGCTGATGGTGGATCTGGCCGAGACCGTATCGCTTGACGACGGCGACGCGCTGGAAACCGGCCTGGGGGAGATGATCGAGATCCGTGCGGCGGCGGAGCCGGTGCTGAAAGTGACTGGCGATCTGCCTCGGCTGGCCTGGCATATCGGCAACCGGCACACGCCCTGCCAGATCATGGGCGACCACCTGCTGATCCGCGCCGACCACGTGCTGGCCGGGATGCTTGCGGGCCTCGGCGCTGAGACGGTGGCCCTCACCGCGCCCTTCACGCCGGAAGGCGGCGCCTACGGACATGGCCGCACTCATTCCCATGCCCATTGAGGCCGCATCGCCCGGCGATGGGCTCTTGCGCCTGACCCAATGGCTGTCGCCGGGTTTTCCGGTCAGCGCCTATGCCTATTCCCATGGGCTGGAGGCGGCGATGGACGCGGGCGAGGTGACCGACGCGGCAAGCCTGTCGCTCTGGATCGAGGGAGTGTTGCGCGCGGGCGCGGGGCGCAATGACGCAATCCTGCTGGGCCGCGCCATGGCCGGGGAGGACCCCGCCGGCCTTGCCGAACATGCCGAAGCGCTTGCGGGCTCCGCCGAACGTTGGGAAGAAACCCGTGATCAGGGCGCGGCGCTGGCGCGGACCCTGACGGCAATGGGCCATCCGGTGCCGCCCTTGCCCTATCCGGTGGCTCTGGGCGTGGCGGCGGCGGAGCTGGCGGTGCCGGCGGAAACGGTCGCGCGGCTGATGCTGCATGCCTTCGCCGCCAATCTCGTCTCGGCGGGGGTGCGGTTCATCCCGTTGGGGCAGTCGCAGGGGCAGGCGGTGCTGGCCGGGTTGCACGATGTCGTGACGGAGGTGGCGGCAGACGCGGTTGGGGCCACGCTTGACGATCTCGGCGGCGCGGCCTTCGGGTCCGATCTGGCGGCGATGATCCATGAGCGGCTGGAGGTGCGGCTGTTTCGCAGCTGAATCGCCCGGGCGCGCGTGGCGCACACGGAATACCGAAGCAAACGCCGCCCGCTCCGATCGCATCGGGCCGGGCGGCAGATCGGAAGGGAGATCGGATTATTGGCACATGCGAACGGGCCCCTCAGGGTCGGGATCGGCGGGCCGGTGGGCGTGGGCAAGACCACGCTGACGGCGGAGCTTTGCCGGGCGATGGCGGCGGAGTTTTCCGTGGCTGTCATCACCAACGATATCTACACCGCCGAGGATGCGGAGTTCCTGCTGCGCGCGCAGGTCTTGCCCGCCGACCGGATCAAGGGCGTGGAAACCGGGGGCTGCCCGCATACGGCGATCCGCGAAGACGCCTCGATCAATCTTGCGGCGGTGGCGGAGTTCCGCGAACGGCTGCCCGATCTGGATGTGATTTTCATCGAATCCGGCGGCGACAATCTGGCCGCGACCTTCAGCCCGGAACTGGCCGATCTGACGCTCTATGTGATCGACACGGCGGCCGGGCAGGACATTCCGCGAAAGAAGGGGCCGGGTCTGACCCGTTCCGATCTGCTGATCATCAACAAGACCGATCTGGCGCCCTATGTGGGCGTCGATCTGGACATGCTGCGGCGCGATGCGGAGACGGCGCGGGGCGCGCGGCCCTTCGTGATGGCGACCCTGCGCGAGGGCCGGGGCGTGGCCGAGGTGGTGGCGTTCCTACGCCGGGAGGGTGGGCTGTGACCCGGGCGCCGCACCGAGCGTCTGCAGCGCGGCGGCGAAGTCCGGGTGGCCGGTTACCTCGGCACCATGGGCAGCGACCTTGCGGGCCAGGGCGCGGCGCCCCTTGTCGAGCGCGCGGGCCATCAGCCGTTTCAGATAGGCCGGGTCGTTGCGCCGGGCGTTGCGGGTGATCTTCGCAAAACCGTGGACTGTCATTCTACCCCGTGCGGCGTCCTGCAGCAGGCGGGCGAGCGCGCCGTCGCGTGCCAGAAGCGGGAACAGGTTGGCCCCGCACCAGCGCATGGGAAGGCGCATGGTGTTGGGCGCGCGGAACAGTGCCGCATGCGCCGCCGAGGGCGGATCGTAGGGGTCATAGACGATGGTCGTCTGGGTCGTACCGTCTACCATATAGGGTGCATAGCCGTAGCGATCGGTGAAGTTCAGCCGCCGGGCGCCGCGGAACCTCATGTCGAAGGGTGCGTCTTCGCGATCCTGCGTAGCCGCCGGCCCAAGCGCCAGCACCCGCGCCCCCGGCGAAGTCACCGCATAGGCGCAGGCCGCATAGCCGCACATCGGCCCCGCCCCCAGAAACACCACCCGGTCGAAGCTGTCGAAGAAGCCCTCGTCCACCAGCTTGTCGAAAAACGCATAGAGATCTGCGTCGCGGAACCAGCTTTGCCCCGAGGCCATGATGTTCAGAAGCGACCATTCATGGCGTTGCACGGCATCGAAACCGATGGGCAGGCCGTCTTCCGTCTGGCCGTAGACGCGGGCGGCCTCGTCGAACGTGACCAGAAGGGTGGGGCCCTCTTCGACGAACAGCGCCGAATGCCGCTTCCCGATCCGTTCGAAAAAACCATGCGCACGACCGATCTCGGTCAGGTGGGCCAGCCAGGACTGGCGCGAGTCGTGGCTCGGCGGGGTCGGGTTACTCATGACACTCTCTCAAAACTAATCAACTCGTACCGCTGCCGTCATGGGAGACAACTGTGGCAGCGCCGCGCATCGGATGTGGTTTTTCTTGGGGGAATAGTTACCAAAACCTTAACGGTGTCAGAAGGGGTAATCGGGTCAACGAAAGGGCGCGATTGTTTCGTGGCGGCCCAAGGCGGGGCTTGACGGTGATGATCTGCGCCGCCTTGATGGGCGCTCAAGGAGGAGAGGCCATGCAAAGCATCGATGCGGTCACCCAAGCCCTCGCTGCGCAGAATTACGTGTGTGGCCGACCGTTGGCGACGGTGGTGTTCCTGTCCCTGAAACTGGGCCGTCCCCTGTTTCTCGAAGGCGAGGCCGGCACCGGCAAGACCGAGATCGCTAAGGCGATTGCGGCAAGCCTCGGACGCCGCCTGATCCGCCTGCAATGTTACGAGGGGCTGGATGCGGCCAGCGCCGTCTATGAATGGAATTTCGCGGCGCAGATGGTCGCGATCCGCGCCGCCGAGGCCGAGGGCGGGGCGGACAAGGAGGTGCTGACCAAGGCGCTGTTTTCCGCCGATTACCTGATCGAACGGCCCTTGTTGCAAGCGATGCGACCGGATGCGGCGGGCGCGCCGGTGCTTCTGATCGACGAGTTGGACCGGACCGACGAGCCGTTCGAGGCGTTCCTTTTGGAGGCGCTGTCGGACTTTCAGGTGACGATCCCCGAACTGGGCACGATCCGGGCGCCCGAGCCGCCCATCGTGATCCTGACCTCGAACCGCACGCGCGAGGTGCATGACGCACTGAAACGCCGCTGCCTCTATCACTGGGTCGACTACCCCGATTTCGACCGCGAGATGCGGATCATCCGGGCCCGCGTTCCCGACGCGTCCGAGGCCTTGAGCCGCGAAGTCGTGGCTTTCGTCCAGCGGCTCAGAACCGAGGATCTGTTCAAGAAACCGGGCGTGGCGGAAACGATCGATTGGGCGAAATGCCTGCTGGCGCTGGATGTGGTCGAACTGAGCCCCGATGTGATCGCCGACACACTGGGCGCGATCCTGAAGTATCAGGACGATATCCAGCGTCTCGAAGGCTCCGAAGCGAAACGGATTCTGGACGAGGCGCGCGCCGCGGTCGCAGTGACCTGAGCTGGCTCAGGTCACCGTGTATGCTGTCAGTCTGGAACGGTACAGACAAACCCACCATCAGGCCCTGTGCTGCTGCCGCCTCCGCGCCCGTTGCACACAGCGTCTTTGGCCAGAAGCGGCAATCCGCAGACACCGGTTGCATCCGGGTCGCTGGTTGGCGGACAGCTAAAGCTGCCGCCGGACCCGTTTCTTTCATGGTCGTTGTCACCACCCGATGGGGAAAATCCATCGCCGCCACGATCCGGGCGCGATCCGCCGTCGTTCGGTGTTTCTGCGAAACCACCGCCGACGTCCCGCGACTATGCCTCGGCCATGGGCGCGAACGGGATGCCGATGGCGGTGATCAAAAGGGCTGAAACCACCGCAACTGCAGTCTTTGTCATTGCTTGAGGTCCATGATGTGTTGATGTTGTGCCCGTGGGTCGCGTGCTTGACATGCCGGGTTCAAAAACAGACCGTTGCGCGGCCAAGGTGGCGGCCCCGCGATTTTCGGATTTGGCTTTCGCAGAAGGACAAACCATGGAGCATACGCCGCTGGAGCTTCCTGAAACTCCGCGCCTTGCGGGCAACATCACCCATTTCGCGCGGGCCTTGCGCAAGGCGGGCTTGCCCATCGGTCCGGGGCGGGTGGTCGAGGCGATCCGTGCGGTGGAGGCCGCGGGCTTCTCTGACCGGACCGATTTCTACTGGACGCTTCACGCCTGTTTCGTTTCGCGCCCCGAACAGCGCATTGTTTTCGCGCAGGTGTTCCGGCTGTTCTGGCGCGATCCGCGTTATCTGGAACACATGATGGCGATGATGCTGCCGGCGATCCGCGGCGTCGCCGAGGACCGTCTTGCCAAACCGGCGGAGAAACGGGCCGCCGAGGCGCTGCTCGACGGGGCGGCGCGGGATCTGCCCGAGGGCATGGGCGAGGAGGAGGGCACCGAGATCGAGGTCGATGCCTCCTTCACCATGTCCGGGGAGGAAAGGTTGCGCAGCCTCGATTTCGAACAGATGAGTACGGCCGAGATCGCGGCGGCGAAACGGATGCTGGCGGCTCTGAGCCTGCCGGTCCGGCCCCTGCAAAGCCGCCGGACCATGGCCGCGCGCGGCGGTGCCCTGCCGGATTGGCGGCGCACCATGCGGGCGGCGATGCGGCAGGGCGGGGAGATCACCGGGTTCGAGATGCGCCGACGCCGCCTGCGCTGGCCCAATCTGGTGTGCCTTTGCGATATCTCGGGCTCGATGTCCGCCTATTCCCGGGCGGTTCTGCATTTCCTGCATGCGGTTGCGAACCGCAAGGGCGCGGGTTGGGCGCGGGTGCATGCCTTCACCTTCGGCACCCGGCTGACCAATATCACCCGGCATCTGGGTCAGCGGGATGTGGACGCGGCGCTGGCCGCGGCCGGGGCCGAGGCGCAGGACTGGGAGGGGGGCACGCGGATCGGGGCCTGCCTGCATGCGTTCAACCGCGACTGGTCCCGCCGGGTGCTGGGGCAGGGCGCGGTGGTCTTGCTGATCACCGACGGGCTCGACCGGGACGACCCGGAGGCCCTGGCCCGCGAGATGGAGCGGCTGCACCTGTCGGCGCGGCGCGTGATCTGGCTGAACCCGCTGCTGCGGTGGGAGGGGTTCGCGCCGAAAGCGGCGGGCATCCGCGCGATCCTGCCCCATGTGGATACGTTCCGCGCGGGCCATAACATCGCCGCTCTGGAAGGGCTGGCCGCGGCGCTGTCGGATGGGGCCGATCCGGGAGAGGCCGCGCGTCTGCGCGAGTGGCTGGCGCGCGAGGCGCCCGGGCCGGAGCGGGAACTTTTGGCTGACGGGGCCGTTAACCTCTCGCACTGAAACATTTCGGGAATAAGACCATGCGACTTTCGCTGAAAACGTCCACCGCCCTGATTGCCAGCCTCGCCCTCGCCATGCCGGGAACGTTGCCGGCGCAGGGATTGGGAGAGGCCGTACCGGAATTCGAATGCCCCGAGGGCACGTCAGAGGCGGATTGCCTTCTGCTTGGCGAACAGGCCGCGGCAGACGCAGCCGCCGAAGCCGAGGCCGAGGCCGCAGCCGCCGAGGCTGCCGTGGAGGCAGAGGCCGCCACCGAAGCGGAGGCTCAGGCCGCCGCGGACGCCGAAGCCGCCGCCGCAGAGGCCGAAGCCGCCGCACAGGCTGAGCTGGAGGCCGCAGTGGAAGAAGCAGAAGCCGCCGCTGCCGAAGCGGAGGCGCAGACCGAAACACAGACCGAGACCGAGGCCGGGGCAGAGACAGACGCCACCGCCGAGGCGCCCGCCGCGGACGCCGAAACCGCTGTCGAAGCGGAAGCCGCTGCCGAGGGGGACGCCACATCCGAGACGGAGACGCCGGCCCCCGAAAGCACGGCGGAGACTGAAACCGACGCGACGGTCGAGACCGAAGCCGAGGCTGCCGTCACTGGCGAGGCCGGGACACCCCCGGCGGAGATATCGGACACCGCCGAGACACAGGACACCGAGGTCACGGAAACCGAAACGACGGACGCGGGATCGACAGAGACCGCGACATCCGAAACCGCGACCGCTGAGGCCGACGCCGCCGCCACCGAGGAGGAGACGCAAGCCCCCCTCGCGGCCTTGGGCGCCGAGGGCGAGTCTGAGGCCGAGGTCACGACCGAAACCGTGACCGAGGAGAACTCCCGCTCCAGTTCCGAGGATTTCGAGCAATCCGCCTCGGGCGAGGCCACGGCGGAGGCCGGTGCCGAAACGACCGCCGCCCCCGCGGCCGGCAATGACGATGACGGGCTCTCGAACCTCGAACGCGCCTTGCTGATCGGGGCGGGTGCAGTCGTCGTCGGCTCGATCCTCAACGGCAACCGCGAAGTCGTAAGCCAGACCGATGACCGCGTCGTGGTGCAGCGAAGCGACGGCAGCTACGAGATTCTGAAGGACGACAACGCGCTGCTGCGCCAGCCGGGCTCCGAAGTCCAGACGCAGACCTTCTCCGACGGCTCGACGCTGACCACGGTCACCCGGCCCGACGGCTTTCAGGTGATCACCGTGCGCGATGCCGAATTGCGGGTGGTCCGTCGCGTCTCGATCGCGCCGGACGGCACCGAAACCGTGCTTATCGACGATACGAACCGGGCCGAGCCGGTGGATGTGGCCACCTTGCCGACCCCGATCGAGACCACGAATGACGGAGATCTGCGGGCGGCGCTGGAACGTCAGGCGCTGATCGACCGTCGCTTCTCGCTGGCGCAGGTGCGCGACATCCGCGAGGTCCGCCTGCTGGCGCCCGCCATCGATCTGGACAACATCACCTTCGAAACCGGCTCCGCCGCTATCTCGCCCTCCCAGGCGGAGGAGCTGACGATGATCGGCCGGCTGCTCAGCGACATGATCGACGAGAACCCGGGCGAGATCTTCCTGATCGAAGGCCACACCGATGCCGTGGGCGGGGCCGCGATGAACCTGACCCTGTCCGACCGGCGGGCGGAATCCGTCGCTCTGGCCCTTTCGGAATACTTCGACGTGCCGCCGGAAAATCTGGTGGTGCAGGGCTACGGCGAATCCAATCTGCGGGTGCAGACAGACGGCCCGGAGCGCGCCAACCGCCGGGCGGTCGTGCGCCGGATCACGCCGCTCCTGCAGGTTGCCGCCGCGCAGTAACGCACGCCCGCGGAGACCGGAAGACGACACCCGGACATCCTCGCGCGCGCCCCGATCCGGGGCGCGCGTTTTTCCTTGCCCGCTCCCGCGCCAGTCCCCATGCGCCCCGGTGCGCGGGGTCGATTTTCCTTGCAGAGCTACCGCACTTCCGGCCTGATTGGTGCGGGAAAGGCGGACGCGCGCGGCAAGACGCGCGGGTTCACCGGGAGGGCCAGGATGGACGATCTGGAAAAGCTGCCCGAACGGGCGCTGGAATGGCATCGCCAGGGCAAGGGCGCGGTGCTGG
The DNA here is from genome assembly GCF_003688285.1 of Rhodophyticola porphyridii. Classification (GTDB taxonomy): domain Bacteria; phylum Pseudomonadota; class Alphaproteobacteria; order Rhodobacterales; family Rhodobacteraceae; genus Rhodophyticola; species Rhodophyticola porphyridii. The sequence goes on along the minus strand of NZ_RCNT01000005.1, from coordinate 207,047 downwards.
CGACCGTGGTCGAAACCTGGGGCAGCGCGCCGCGCCGGGTGGGCAGCCAGTTGTTGGTGTCCTCGGAAGGGGAGATGGAGGGCTCGGTCTCCGGCGGCTGTGTCGAGGGCGCGGTCGTGGTCGAGGCGATGGAGGCGCTTGAGGCGGGTGACGCACAGCTTCTGGAATTCGGCGTGAGCGATGACGAGGCCTTTGCCGTGGGGCTGGCCTGCGGCGGCACGATCAAGGTGCTGGTCGAACCCGTGGGCCGGGTCCTGCCGGTGGAAATGCTGGAGGCGCTGGTCGATGCGCGCGCCGCGCGCCAGCCCGTCGCCTATGTGGTCGAGATCAAGAAGGGGCAGCGCTGGCTGGCGGGACCGGGCGATGACGGGCTTGCCGCGCGGTTCCGGGAGGATCGCTCGGGCATGGATGCCAACCGCTACATCGGCATCCACAACCCGCCGCTTCGGATGATCGTCGTGGGCGCCGTCCATATCGCGCAGGCCCTGGTGCCGATGGCGCGGATGGCGGGGTATGATCCGGTGCTGGTCGACCCGCGCCCGGCCTTCGGCGCGCAGGCCCGGTTCCCCGGCGAGCGGATCGTGGAGGACTGGCCCGATGCGGCGCTGGCCGGGATCGGCCTCGATGCGCGCACCGCGGTGGTGACGCTGACCCATGACCCGAAACTGGACGACCCCGCGATCACGGCCGCCCTGCGCTCGGAGGTGTTCTATCTTGGCTGTCTTGGGTCCAGCCGGACCCATGCGAAACGGGTCGGCCGGCTGAGCGAGGCGGGGTTCACGCTGGAGGAGATCGGGCGCATCCACGCCCCCGTGGGTCTGAATATCGGCGCGCAGGGCCCCGCGGAGATCGCCGTGGCGATCATGGCGGAGATCACCCAGGGGTTGCGATTGGGATGAAATTCGGTCCGGTTCCAGTGACAGAGGCGCAGGGCGCGGTTCTGGCCCATTCGCTGGCGCTGCCCGGCGGGCGGCTGCGCAAGGGCCGGGTGCTGGGCGCGGAGGATATCGCGGCGCTCCGCGAGGCCGGCCAGACGGAGGTGATCGTCGCGCGGTTGGACCCGGGCGACGTGGATGAGAATGCCGCCGCCGCCGCGCTGGCCGATGCGCTGGTGCCAGATCCCGACGCCGCCGGGCTGTCCGTCGAGGCGCCCTTCACGGGCCGGGTGAACATCCGCGCCACCGGGCCGGGCATCGTGGGGCTGGATGCCGCCGCGATTGTCGCGCTGAACGCGGTGGATCCGATGATCACGCTGGCCAGCCTGCCCGAGCATCAGCGCGTCAGCGAGGGGATGATGGTGGGCACCGTCAAGATCATCTCCTACGCGGTGCCGCGGGCGGCGCTGGACCGGGCGCTGGCGGCGGCGCGCGGCGCGCTGTGGCGGGTGCCGGTCCGGCGGCGCAGCGCCGATCTGATCGTGACGGAGGTGCCCGGCGCCCCGGCCGGCCCCGAGGACAAGGGCGTGCGCGCCGTGGCCGGCCGGCTGGACGCCCTCGGGATCGTGCTGGCGCGAATCCGGATCGTGGCGCATGACACCGCCGCAATCGCCGAGGCGCTTGCCGGCTCGGAGGCGGAGATGGCCCTGATCCTGACCGCCTCGGCCACGTCGGATGCCCATGATGTGGCCCCGGCGGGCCTGGGCCGGGCCGGGGGCGCGCTGACCCGGTTCGGGATGCCGGTGGATCCGGGCAACCTGCTGTTTCTGGGCGATCTTGCGGGCAAACCTGTGGTGGGGCTGCCGGGCTGCGCCCGGTCGCCAGCGCTGAATGGGGCCGATTGGGTGCTGGAACGCGTGGCCTGCGGGCTCGAGGTGACCGGCGCGGATATCGCGGCGATGGGCGTGGGCGGGCTCCTGAAGGAAATCCCGACCCGCCCGCAGCCGCGCGACCGGCCGAAACGCCGCTGACGGCGCCGCGCCGGCAGGCCCGGGCCGGGCTGTCGGAAAATGCACAGAAAATCCTTTTTGCGATTCCGCCGATCCATGGTTGGATGGGCGGGACAACCAAGGGAGGATTTGGATGACCCAGGTAACCATGACCGTGAATGGCGAGGCTGTTTCCGGTGACGTGGAAGGGCGGACGCTGCTGGTCGAGTTTTTGCGCGAAGGCCAGGGCATGACCGGCACCCATGTGGGATGCGACACCAGCCAGTGCGGCGCCTGCGTTGTGCATGTGGATGGCAAGGCGGTGAAGGCCTGCGCGGTTCTGGCGCTGGAGCTGGAAGGCGCGGAGGTGACGACCATCGAGGGAATGGCCAATGCGGACGGATCGCTCGGGACCATCCAGCAGGCGTTTCAGGACCACCACGGCCTGCAATGCGGCTTCTGCACGCCAGGCATGGTGATGTCGGCGGCGGCACTTCTGAAAGACAATCCGTCGCCGAGCGAGGCCGAGATACGGGAATATCTGGAAGGCAATATCTGCCGCTGCACGGGCTACCACAACATCGTCAAGGCGATCATGGCGGCCAGCGGGCAGGACGTATCGGCGATCGCGGCGGAATAGCGCCGGACCCGGCGCCCGAGGACGGCGCCAACCCGGCCGGAGGACCGGACGCGACGACAAGACAGGGCCGGTGGCCCTTGGGATGATCCTTCGGAGGCCCCCTATGGTGGCGGTGCCGGAAGGACACAGAGATAAGGGAGGACAACCATGCCGAAAGACAGTGGCATAGGCGCAAGTTCCAAGCGGCGCGAAGACCTGCGGTTTCTGACCGGGGAAGGGCGCTACACGGACGACATCAACCTGGCGGGGCAGGCCTATGTGTATTTCCTGCGGTCCGACATGGCGCATGCAAGGATCAACAGGATCGACACATCCACCGCCGAGAACATGCCCGGCGTGCTGCGCGTCTTCACCGGCGCGGATTTCGAGGCGGTGGGCGGCATTCCCTGCGGCTGGCAGGTGACCGACAGGCAAGGCAACCCGATGCAGGAACCGGCCCACCCGGTTCTGGCCCGCGGCAAGGCCCGCCATGTGGGCGATCCGATTGCCGCGGTTGTGGCCGAGACCTATGCCCAGGCCCGCAACGCGGCCGAGGCGATCGAGATGGACCTGGATGAGCTGCCGGCGGTCGTGGATATGAAAGCCGCGCTCGCCGACGATGCGCCCAAGGTCCATGACGAACTGGACGGCAACCTGTGCTATGATTGGGGCTGGATCGAGGATAACAAGGCGGCGACCGATGCGGCCTTCGAGGCGGCGGCCCATGTGACGACGCTGGAACTGGTCAACCAGAGGCTGGTGGCCAATCCGATGGAGCCGCGGGTGGCCGTGGGCGATTACGCCAAGCATTCAGACGAAAGCACACTCTACACCACCTCGCAGAACCCCCATGTGATCCGCCTTCTGATGGGCGCCTTCGTGCTGGGCATTCCGGAACACAAGCTCAGGGTCGTGGCCCCGGATGTGGGCGGCGGTTTCGGCTCCAAGATCTTCCACTACGCGGAGGAGGCCTTCTGCACCTTCGCCGCGAAACAGCTCAGACGTCCGGTGAAATGGACCTCCACCCGGTCGGAGGCCTTCATCTCCGACGCCCATGGCCGCGATCACGTAACCAGGATCGAACTGGCGCTGGACGCGGAGAACAATTTCACCGCCATCCGCACCGAAACCTATGCGAATATGGGGGCCTACCTGTCGACCTTCGCGCCGTCGGTACCCACCTATCTGCATGGTATTCTGATGGCGGGCAATTACAAGACGCCCAATATCTACGTAAATGTGAAGGCGGTCTTCACCAATACCGTGCCGGTCGATGCCTATCGCGGCGCGGGCCGCCCCGAGGCCACGTTCCAGCTTGAGCGGGTGATCGACAAGGCGGCACGCGAACTGGGCGTGGACCCGGTGGAGCTGCGCCGGCAGAACTTCATCACCGAGTTCCCCTACGCCACCCCGGTGGCGGTGGAATACGACACCGGCGATTACAACGCGACGATGGACAAGCTCCTCGAGATGATCGACCGCGACGGGTTCGAGGCGCGGCGCGCTGAAAGCGCCAGGAACGGCAAGCTGCGCGGGCTCGGCGTGAACTGCTATATCGAGGCTTGCGGGATCGCGCCCTCGGCCCTTGTCGGGCAGTTGGGCGCGCGCGCGGGGCTTTATGAAAGCGCCACGGTGCGGGTGAATGCCACCGGCGGTCTGGTCGTGATGACCGGCAGCCACAGCCACGGGCAGGGGCACGAGACCTCCTTCGCGCAGGTGGTGGCCGACATGATCGGCATCGACGAAAGCATGGTCGAGATCGTTCATGGCGATACCGCCAACACGCCGATGGGTATGGGCACCTACGGGTCCCGCAGCCTCGCGGTGGGCGGCTCGGCCATGGTGCGCGCGACCGAGAAGATCATCAACAAGGCCAAGAAGATCGCGGCCCATCTGATGGAAGCCTCCGAAGCGGATATCGAGCTGAAGGAGGGCCAGTTCAGCGTCGCGGGCACGGATAAATCCGTGGCCTGGGGCGATGTGACCCTCGCCGCCTATGTGCCGCATAACTACCCGATCGAGGAGATCGAACCGGGGCTGGAGGAAACCGCGTTCTACGACCCAAGCAACTTCACTTACCCGTCCGGCGCCTATGCCTGCGAGGTGGAGGTGGATCCCGAAACCGGGAAGGTGCAGATCCTGTCCTTCGCCGCGGCGGATGATTTCGGCAATATCGTCAACCCGATGATCGTCGACGGGCAGGTGCATGGCGGCGTGGCGCAGGGTATCGGCCAGGCACTGCTGGAACAGGCCGTTTATGACGAGAACGGGCAATTGGTGAACGCCTCCTACATGGATTACACGATGCCACGCGCCGACGATGTCCCGTTCTACCGGGTGGATCATTCCTGCGTGACGCCCTGCACCCACAACCCCTTGGGCGTGAAAGGCTGCGGGGAGGCGGGCGCGATCGGGTCGCCGCCATCGGTCGTCAATGCGGTGGTGGATGCGCTGCAACGGGCGGGGCACACCCATGTGACCCATATCGACATGCCGCTCAGCCCCTCGCGGGTGTGGCAGGCAATGCAAGGCTGAAGCGGGCGGGGGCCGCCACACGGGCGGGCCCGCCTGACTATTTCGAACAAGGAGAGGGCGCTTACCCCTCTCGGGAGGAGACACGGATGTATAATTTCGACTTTGCGCGCCCCGGTAGCATTGATGAGGCCGCGACGGCGCTTCAGGGCGAAGAGGCACAGGCGCTGGGCGGTGGGCAGACCCTGATCCCGACGATGAAACAGCGGCTCGCCGCCCCGGCAACCCTGGTCAGCCTGACCGGCATTCCCGAGATGCAGGGTGTCTGTCTCGACGATGACGGCCGGGTCTGCATCGGCGGCGCCACGCCGCACGCGGTGGTGGAGGCCGAAGCGGCGGCGCATTTCCCGGCGCTGGCGGCCCTTGCCGGGCGTATCGGCGACCCGGCGGTCCGCAATCGCGGGACCATAGGCGGATCGCTGGCCAATAACGACCCCTCCGCCTGCTACCCTGCCGCGGTGCTTGGCACCGGGGCCACGATCAAGACCAACACCCGCGACATCGCGGCCGATGATTTCTTCGAGGGGATGTTCACGACCGCCCTTCATGAAGGCGAGATCATCACCGAGGTGCGTTTTCCTGTACCCGAGGCCGCGAATTACCAGAAATTCGTCCAACCCGCCTCACGCTTCGCCCTCGTCGGTGTCTTCGTCGCAAAATATGCCGATGGGGTGCGGGTCGCGGTGACCGGCGCATCGGAGGATGGCGTGTTCCGCTGGAGCGAGGCGGAGGCGGCCCTGTCAGCGGATTTCTCTGCCGATGCGATCGCCGATCTGTCGGTGCCTGCCGATGACATGATCTCCGATCTGCACGGCTCGGGTGCTTACCGGGCGCATCTGGTCGGCGTCATGACCCGGCGGGCGGTGTCCGCCGCCACCTGAGCCGGGAGAGGCTCGAATTGAAAAAGCCCTGCCATTGCGGCGGGGCTTTTTTTGTTGTCATTCGGGCTTGATCCGGGCCGGGTCGAAAGGCAGGTCGGCCAGTTCGCGTCTATTCATCCGGGCGATGTCGGGATGCGAGAGTGGATCGCGCCGCCATTGCTGCCTTGCCTCTTCGGCCTGGCGGCATCGCCAGAGACGCAGCAGATGTAGCGGATATCGGAAAACCTGTGTCATGGCTATAGAGGTAGCGGTGGATTTACCCGTATGTTATGGAGTATTCTGGCAGGAGACTTTAGGAAAACTGAATGAGAGAGCTGAACCGCGTGCATTTGTCGGGCCTCAGGGCGGTGGAGGCCGTGGGTCGCCTGCACGGATTGCAGCGCGCCGCTGACGAGCTGGGCGTTTCCATCGGCGCGGTCAGTCAGCAGGTCAAGAAGACCGAGGCAGCACTTGGCCGCACCTTGTTCCACCGCACCCCGGCGGGGATGCGACCGACCAGGGCGGGGGACGAGGTTCTGGTTCATCTGGGCCGGGGCATGGCCGAACTGGCCACTGCGGTGCGTCTCGCCGGGCGCGGCGCGGAAGATAGGCTGGTCGTCTCCGTCGCACCGATTTTTGCAAGCCGCTGGCTTGTCTGGCGGCTGAGCGATTTTCATGCGCGTTTTCCGGATATTCGTGTGCGGATCGAGCCCGATATTGCGCTGGTCAATCCCGATGAGGCGGATGTGGACGTGTGCATCCGCGTAGGCCGCGGCGGCTGGCCCGGTGTGGTGGCGGAAAAGCTTCTTGATCAGCGCGTGTTTCCTGTCTGTGCGGCAGAGATGGCCGGCCGGCTGGCCGCGCCCGCCGATCTTGCCCATGTCCCCGTGATCCGCGAGAACGAGGCGCTGTTCGGCTGGGATGTGTGGCTGGGGGCCCAGGGTCTGAGCCCCGATATTCTGGGCGAGGGGCCGACCTATGCCGATGCATCGCTGTGCCTCGACGCGGCGATTGCGGGGCAGGGGGTGTTTCTGGCTTGGGAAACGCTGGCCTGTCCGGCGCTGGAGATGGGCCAGCTTGTCAGCCCCTTTCCGCAGCGGTTCCAGACCGGCGTCCATTACTGGGTCATTGCCCGCCAATCAGGCCTGCGGGCACGCGCCATCGCACAGTTCACAAGCTGGCTGAAGGCGGAAATGGAGGCCTCGGTCCATCAATGGCGGGCGCGGGAGGCGCGGGCGGGATGATGTCGGAACGTGAAAAGATGGCGGCCGGCACGTGGTATTCCTGCCTCGACGAGGAGCTTGAGGAGATGCGCATGGTCGCCCGGCGGGCCGTGCATCAGCATGCGACAATGGCGCCCGATCCGCGCGGCGGGATGGCCCCGCTGCTGCGCGATCTGTTCGCCTCGGTCGGGGCCGATGTGATGCTGGAGGCGCCGTTTCACTGCGCCTACGGGGTGAATATCTCGCTGGCCGACCGGGTTTACATGAACGCGGGCTGCGTGATCCTGGATACCGCGCCGGTGCGCATCGGGGCGCACACGATGCTGGGCCCGGGCGTGCATATCTATTGCGCGGAACACGATCACGATCCCGCCCGCCGCGCGGCAGGGCTGGAGATCGCACGGCCGGTCACGCTTGGGGCAAATGTCTGGATCGGCGGCGGCGCGATCCTGTTGCCCGGGGTCCGCATCGGCGATGGCGCGATCGTGGGGGCGGGCGCGGTCGTGTCCCGGGACGTGGCCCCGGGGCAGACGGTGACCGGCATGCCCGCGCGGGCAAGGCCCGGCTGATCCGCCGGATCCGTCCGGGTCTGGGAAAAACAGCGGCTCCCCGTCCAGCACAAAGGACGCGATGGCACCCTGACCCTCTTCCGCAGCAGCCACCGGGTGAAGGCCGCCGCCCCGTCGGCATTCACCTTCGGGCAATGCTCCGGCTTGACCGGCACCACGCCGTCTTGATTGAACAGCGCCGCGTCCCGTCGAAAGATTGCTGCACAATGGGGGCCGTCTGCCTCACCGATCCGGCGCGCAGCAAAAAGGCGCGGCGGGTCCGCCCCGCGCGCGTCTCATGTTTCGTTTCGGGCCGAAGGCCTACTTGGCCGGGCCAATCATCATCACCATCTGGCGGCCTTCCATCTTGGGCATGTTTTCCACCTTGCCGAGACCCTCGATATCGGTGGCCACACGTTCCAGAAGCTCGCGTCCCAGATTCTGGTGAGCCATTTCGCGGCCGCGAAAGCGCAAGGTCACCTTCACCTTGTCGCCATTTTCCAGAAACCGCGTCACGTTGCGCATTTTCACGTCATAATCATGGGTGTCGGTGTTGGGGCGGAATTTCACCTCCTTCACCTCGATGATCTTCTGTTTCTTCCGCGCCTCGGATTCGCGCTTTTGCTGTTCGTATTTGAACTTGCCGAAATCCATGATCTTGCAGACCGGCGGGTCCGCATTCGGAGAAATTTCCACCAGATCAAGGCCGGCCTGCTCAGCCATTTCCATGGCGCGGGCGGGTGTCACGACGCCGACATTTTCGCCTTCGGCGCCGATAAGGCGTATTTCGGGTGACCGGATGCGTTCATTGACGCGGGGTCCTGTCTCGCGCGTGGGCGGCGCATTATGGGGTCTGCGGGCTATTGGATTTTTCCTTCTGTAGCCTGAGGTTCGGGCCGCAAATCTAACCGTACCACCGTCGGCTTTCAAGGCGAATTGATGGCGGCCCCTTGCCGAGGGGAGCGGAGACGCCGCTTTCCCATTGTGCCGACGCTGCGGGGCAATTATGTGCCGAGTCATATGAAGTTGAACACCCTTGGGGGATAAGATGAATCGGATTCTGATCATTGTTGCGGTGCTGATCGTTGTCGCGGTGGGCGGGTACTTCCTGACCCAGGGCGCGGATGAGGCACCCGTGGCCGACGCGGTCGAAAGCACGACCGAAGACGCCGAAGCCGCCGCGGCCGAGGCGGAGGCGGAAGCCGCCGCCGCCGCTGAAGAGGCCGCCGCCGCCGCCGAGGCAGAAGCTGCCGCCGCCGCTGAAGAGGCCGCCGCCGCCGAGGCAGAAGCTGCTGCCGCCGCCGAAGCGGAAGCCGCCGCCGCTGAAGAAGCCGCCGCTGCCGCAGAAGCGGAAGCCGCTGCCGCCGCCGAGGCTGAGGCCGCCGCTGCGGAAGCCGCCGCCGCCGAAGCCGCGGCAGAGGTCGAAGCCGCTGCCGACGCCGCCGCAGAGGCGGTCGAGGATGCCGCGACCGAGGCCGCAGACGCGGTTGAAGGCGCCGCAGCCGATGCGGAAGTGTCGGCCGAAGCAAACGCCGCGCTGACGGTTGACGGGTTTGATGCCGATGCCGCGCTCCAGGCCGTGGAAAACTCCGATCTGGGCGAAGGCACGAAGCTGGGCCTGCGCACCGCCATCGAAGCGGCCCGCGACAACCCGGCGCTGGTCGAAGGCGTGGTGACGCAGATCCGCGAGGCGCTTGGCCTCTGACTCGAAGCCGGGCCAGCCCCATGACGACGCAACCCCGCACCGGACCGGTGCGGGGTTTTCATGTGTCGGCCGGAAAGACGTTTCAGCTTGGGCGCGGCGCTGATGCGCCGGGATCAGTCCAGAAACGCCTTTTCCACCACATATTGGGCGGGTTTGGAATTGGCGCCTTCCTCAAGCCCGTATTCCTCCAGCATCGCCTTCAGTTCCAGATTGAAGGCCAGGTTGCCGCAGATCATCGCCCGGTCATTCTCGGGGCAGAGCGGTTCGACGCCCAGATCCGCATACACCTCGCCCGAGCGCATCAGGTCGGTGATCCGGCCCATTTTCGGGCTCTCTTCGCGGGTCGTGGTCGGATAATACCTGATCTTGTCGGCAAAGCCTTCGCCGAAGAGCTCGGCCAGAACCTCGTCCTTGCGTATGCTGTCGATCAGCTCGGCACCATAGGCCAACTCGCCTGCCTCGCGACAGGTATGGGTGATGATAACCTCTTCGTAATCCTCGTAGGTCTGCGGATCGCGCAACAGGCTTGCAAAGGGCGCAAAGCCCGTACCGGTCGCGAAAAACCAGATCCGCTTGCCCGGGATCAACGCGTCATGCACCAGCGTTCCCACGGGCTTGGGCCGCAGGATGATCTCGTCACCGGGCCGGATATGCTGCAACCGGCTTGTCAGCGGGCCATCGGGTACCTTGATTGAATAGAACTCCAGTTCCTCGTCCCAGGAGGGGGAGGCGATGGAATAGGCTCGCAGAAGCGGTTTCTGCTTGCCCGTCTTGGGATCCGGGTCGCCCATCAGGCCGATCATCACGAACTCGCCCGAGCGGAACCGCAGGGAAACGGGCCGCGTCACACGAAAGGAAAACAGGCGATCCGTCCAGTGCTTCACGAAGGTCACGGTCTGGGCGTCGGGCAGGGTGGGTGCCGGTTTGGCGGCGGTCTGGGTCACGGGGGTTTGCTCGGTCATGCTCATGTAACGGCTCTAGCAGCCGTCCCTTGTCTTAGGCATTGATCTGGATCAGGGGAAGGGGGCTTAGCCGCGCAGCCGCGCCTGATAATCGAATGCGCGCCAGTTCGCGCGCGCCAGCCATTGGTCCTCGGGCTGGCGGGCGGCCAGATCGGGCCCGATCTCCACCTCGTCGAACCCGGCCCGCCGCGCCATCGCATATTGATCGGCCAGCACATGGCCGAAGGCCCGCAGCCGCCCGCCATAACCCATCGCGCGCAACCGTCTGGCAAGCGTGAAGCCGCGCCCATCGGCAAAGCTGGGAAAGGCGATGCGGATGATCTCCAGCCGGTCAAGATCCGCGGCCAGATCGGTCACGTCATCCGCCGGACCCAGATCCAGCCCTGCCGCATTGGCCGCGCAGCCGTCGCCAAGGGCCACGAAGCCCCCGGTCCAGTCCTCCGCCGCGAACCCGGTGTCGCGCACCAGCACCCGATCATCCATCGCGGGGTTGCCTTCTGTCTGTTCCAATTGCGCAAGTTCCATTGCCGGCCCCTTTCACGATGCCTGTTTCAGAGGGCCGCGGACGATCCGGCCATCGACGAAGTGAATGCCGCATTCATCCTTGTCCCGGCCCTTCCAGCGGCCCGCCCTCGGGTTTTCGCCCGCCGCAACCGGCGCGGTGCAGGGCGCACAGCCGATCGAGGGATAGCCGCGGGCCACAAGCGGGTGCCGGGGCAGGCGGTTGTTGATCATGTAATCCTGCACATCCTCCGGCGCCCAATGGGCCAGCGGATTGATCTTGATCCGAAAATCCCCCTCCGCCTCGAAAAACTCCAGCTCCGCGCGCTGCCCGCCCTGAAACCGCTTCCGGCCGGTGATCCAGGCGTCGAACGGGGCCAGCGCATGGGCCAGCGGCTGCGTTTTCCGCAGGCCGCAGCACGCATCCGCGTCGCGCTGATGCAGATCGCCCTCGGGGTCATGCGCGGCCAGCGCGGTCTGGCTCGCCCGGATGATCCGAAGCTCTTCCAGACCCAGAAACCCCGCAACCTCGCGCTGATACGCCAGCGTCTCGGGAAACAGCATTTCGGTGTCGATGAAGAGCACCGGCGTGGCCCGGTCGACCACCGAAACCATGTGCAGCAGCACGATCGATTCCGCCCCGAATGCGCTCACCAGCGCGATCCGGCCCGTATCGGTGTCGCGCAGGCCGTGCTCCAGCACCGAGATCGCCGAATGATGCCGGTAGCGGGCGTTCAACCGGGCCACGCGCGTTTCGACCGGCGGCAGCCTCACGTCACGCGGCATCGGCCTTGGCCTCCGCCGGGTAAAGGGCCGCCTTGAACGGCGCGATGCCAAGCCGCCGATAGGTTTGCAGGAAGGTCTCCTCCGGGTCGTCGCGAAGATCCAGATAGGCATGGACCAGCCGCTCGATGGCCGGAACGATATCCTCGGCGCCGAACCCGGGGCCCGCGCGCTCGCCGATCGTGGCCTCCTCGGTTCCGTCACCGCCTAGAGTGATCTGGTAGTTCTCCACCCCCGCCCGGTCGAGTCCCAGAATGCCGATATGGCCGACATGGTGGTGCCCGCAGGCATTGATGCAGCCCGAGATCTTGATCTTCAGCGGGCCGATATCCTGCTCCAGCTTCAAAGCCTCGAACCGGGTCGCGATTTCCTGCGCGATCGGGATCGACCGGGCCGTGGCCAGCGCGCAGTAATCCATGCCCGGGCAGGCGATGATGTCCGAGATCAGCCCGATATTCGCCGTGGCCAGCCCCGCCCTGCGCAGCGCCGCGTAGATCCGGGGCAGATGCCGGCGCGGCACATGGGGCAGGATGACGTTCTGCTCATGGCTGATCCTCAACTCATCATGGGCATAGGTTTCCGCCAGATCGGCCATTACCCGCATCTGCTCCGCCGTCGCATCACCCGGTGTCGCGCCATGCGCCTTGAGCGAGACGGAGACGATGGCATAGCCCTCCTGCCGGTGCTTATCCACATTTGTATCCACAAAGGCGCGAAATGCTGGATTTATGGCATATGTGATATCAAAACTCTCTGTACCTCCGGTTTCATAGGCAGGAGGTGCGAAGTGACTTTCGATTTCTGAAAGCATGCGTTGATCAATTCCGGCGAATGCGGCCTTTCGCATGGCAAATTCATCCCCAACCATGTTGCGGATTTCGTCGATCCCGGTTTCATGCACGGTGATCTTGATGCGGGCCTTGTACTTGTTGTCGCGCCGGCCAAGCAGATTGTAGACCGCAACCACGCTTTCCAGATAGGGCAGCAGGTCCTCGCCGGGCACGAAATCGGCCAGCACCTTGCCGATCATGGGTGTCCGGCCCAGGCCGCCGCCGACCAGCACCCGATAGCCGATTTGCCCGTCCCGCGCGACGATGCGCAGCCCGATATCATGGGCCGCCGTCACCGCCCGGTCATTGGGCGCGCCGGTGACGGCCACCTTGAATTTGCGCGGCAGGAACTGAAACTCCGGATGGTCGGTGGACCATTGCCGGATCAGCTCCGCCACCGGGCGCGGGTCGGCGATTTCATCGGCGGCGGCGCCCGCGAAATGGTCGGCGGTCACGTTGCGGATGGTGTTGCCGCTGGTCTGGATCGCATGCATGCCCACCTCGGCCAGCGCGTCCAGCATGTCGGGGACATCCGCCAGTTTCGGCCAGTTGAACTGGATGTTCTGGCGCGTGGTGAAATGGCCATACCCCTTGTCCCACCGCTCGGCGATCATCGCCAGCTGCCGCATCTGCGCGCTGTTGAGCGTGCCATAGGGGATCGCCACACGCAGCATATAGGCATGCAGTTGCAGGTAGAGCCCGTTCATCAGGCGAAGGGGCTTGAACTCCTCCTCGGTCAGCGATCCGTCGATGCGGCGCGCCACCTGCGCCCGGAACTGGGCGTTGCGCTCGGCCAGAAAAGCGGCGTCGAAATCGGTGTATCTATACATTTTTGGACTCCACCTGCTTGCCATGGGCGTAGTTGGACGGCCCCGTAGCGCGAAACGTCTCGCGGAAATGGACCGGGGCAGGTCCGTCGGGACCGGCGACGGCATCGGCCAGATAGGGCCCGACGACCTGGCCGGGGCGCATCTCCGCATCCAGGAGGCGCAGTTGCGCATGCGCCTCATCCTCGATCAGCTCCGCTTCGGTCAGCTGCCGGGTCCAGCGGTCATCTTCGGTCAGATACACCACATCGCCTTCCAGAAGGGCGTTGGCGGTGACGACTTTGGGCGTGAAGGCACGGGGCATCAGGCATGGTCCTTTTGCAGATGGGGAAGGGCGGCCTCGGCGGCGCGGGGGCTCAGGCCGTAAAGCAGGATCGCGGGCCCCGCCATGGCGGCGGTATCGATATCGGCAGCCAGACGCGCCAGCGTGGTCGACAGCACCCGCGCACCGATGCGCGAGGCGTTTTCGACCACGCTCACCGGCGTGTCGGGGGCCGCGCCATGCATCAGCAGCCGGCCCTGCAGGAACCGCGCCCCGCGCTTGGCCATGTAGATCGCGGCCACCTCTCCGCGCCGGGCCAGACCGCGCCAGTCATGCTCGGCAAAGCCCTGCACGTCATGACCGGTCAGAAATCGCAGCGCCGAGTTGCGGTCCCGCTTGGTGAGGCTTTGGCCTATCCCGGCCGCCGCGGCCGAGGCGGCGGTGATCCCGGGAACCACCGACCATGGAACGCCCGCGGCCTCAAGCGCCTCGATCTCTTCATCGAGACGGCCATAGATCGTGGGGTCGCCGGATTTCAGGCGGACCACATAGGCGCCGTCGGCCGCGTGCCGGATGATCAAGCCGCAGATGTCCTGCTGCGACATGGATGGGCCGAACCCCTCTTTGCCGGCATTGATCAGCACCGCTTCGCGCCTGGCGAGTTCCAGAATTTCCGGCGCGACAAGCCGGTCGTAGATCACCACATCGGCCTCGTCCAAGGCGCGGCGGGCCTTCAGCGTCAAGAGTTCCGGATCGCCGGGGCCTGCGCCCACCAGCGCCACGCGGCCCGGCTGGGCCTTGCGCGTCAGATGGTCGGAAAGCAGGGTTTCAAGATTTTCCAGGGCGCCTTCTTCACCCCTTTTATCAGCGGCTTCCGGTCCGGACTTGAAGTAATACTCCGCCCAGAAGTCGCGCCGGGCGCGTCCCATGGGCAGTGCCTCCGCTGCTTTGCGGAACCCCTTGCCGACCCGCGCCAGAAGGCCAAGCTTGACAGGCAGGCGCGCCTCCAGATCCGATTTGATCGCGCGCGCCAGAACCGGGGCCGCCCCCTCGGTGCCGATCGCCACGGTCACCGGATCCCGGTCGACGATGGCGGGCGTGATGAACTGGCTTCGCTCCAGATTGTCTACCCAGTTCGTCAGGGCCCCATCGGCCTGGGCCAGCGCGGTCACGCGCGCATCCTCGACCTCGTCGTCATTGGCGGCGTAGAAAAGCGCCGCGCAGAGCGCATCGCCCGGGCCAAACGGGCGCCGGATCACGGTCAGCCGGCCCTCCGCCGCCCAGGCGTCGATCTCCGGCGCAGGATCGGACGCGAAGACCGACAGGCGCGCCTCGGTCTTCATCAGCAGTCGCAGCTTGGCCAGTGCCGCCTCGCCGCCGCCCGAGACGACGATGAGGCGGCCGGCGACGGCCAGAAAGATCGGGAAATGCTGCATGGCGAACCTCAGGCGCTGTTTTCATACCAAAGGTAGAATAATTTCCCGATAAATGGCAGATCGAGCTTGCGAAAAGGGACGTATGTTCTATGACCTGAGTGAGATCAGATACCCTGTTCGTCCGATGAAAGGCCCTTGGAATGACTGTTCAGGTCGATGAGATGGACCGGAAAATCCTACGCGCGCTGCAGGAGGATGCGAGCCGGTCTCTGGACGAGATCGCGCGGGAGGTCGGCTCCTCCAAGACCCCGGTCTGGACCCGGATTCGCAAATTGCGGGAGGCCGGCATCATCGGTCGGCAGACGGTGATCCTCGATGCCGAGGCTCTGGGGCTGGAGGCCTGCTTCTTCGTGCTGATCCGCACGTCGGAGCATGAGGCCGAGTGGCAGCAGACATTCCTAGCCGCCCTGCGGGCCCGGCCCGAGGTGATGGAGGCGCACCGCCTCGCCGGTGAAATCGACTATATCCTGAAGGTGCGCGTCCCCAACGCCCGGGCCTATGACGCGTTCTATCAGGCGCTGATTTCCGAGGTGCGGATCTACAACGTGACCGCGCTTCTGAGCATGGAGGAGATCAAGTCAACGCCGCTTCTTCCACTTGGACAAGCTCCGTCGAAATCTTAGCACTTTGCTCCAGGCTCTTGTGAACAGGGCATTTATCGGCGATCTCCAGAAGCCGCAGACGCTGGTCGGTATCCAGATCGCCGCTGAGCGTGATCGCCCGTGTGAAATGATCCAGCGGCATCGCGGGGCCCGCGGCGTCCTGCCCGTGCATCCGGTTGTGGGTCACGTCCACGGCCACGTGGTCCAGCGGCCATTTCTTGCGCCGTGCATACATCCGAATGGTCATCGACGTGCAGGCGCCCAGACCCGCGGCAAGGAACTGGTAGGGTGTCATGCCCCGGTTGGTCCCGCCATAGCTTAGCGGCTCGTCGGCATAGGCGTGGTGGAACGGGCCGGCCTGAATGTCTTGCAGGAAACCGTCCGGGCCTGCCTCGCTCACCCGCGTGATGCCCTCGGGTGCGCCGGGGGGTGGCGCGGGCGGGCGCAGGTCGACGTAGCGCCCGACCCATGCAGCGATCACATCGGCGGCGTATTCCGCGTCTTCGGCCCGGCTGACCAGATGATCGGCGCCGTCTAGTGTCACGAAGCTTTTGGGGTGTTTCGCGGCAACGAAGATCTGCGTGGCGTTTTCGATCCCCACGATCTCGTCACGCGGCGCATGAAGAATCAACAACGCCTTGTTGAGCTTTGAAATTGCGGGCGCAATATTCTCCGCCTTCACATCCTCGACAAAATGCTGTCCGATCCTGACCGGCCGCCCGCCAAGGTTCACCTCGCCCACGCCATCGGCCGCGATCCTGTCCAGCGCGTCGCCGAAGTTATGTGTCACATGGCCCGGATCGAACGGCGCGCCGATGGTAGCCACGGCCTTCACACTGTCGATCCGGCCCGCCCCTCGCAGCACCGCCGCGCCGCCAAGCGAATGGCCGATCAGAAGCGCAGGCGCCATGCCGCGCGCTTTCAGCGCGTCGGCGGCGGCCAGCAGGTCGCTCACATTCGAGGTGAAGGAGGTGTTTTCGAACTCGCCGCCGGAATGGCCCAGCCCGGTGAAATCGAAGCGCAGAACCGCAAAACCCATCGCCGCCAACCGGGCGGAGATGCGCCGCGCGGCCGGAATGTCCTTGCCGCAGGTGAAGCAATGCGCCATCAGCGCCGTCGCCAGATGCGGCCCGTCCGGCAGGTCCAGCCGCGCAGACAGGTCATGACCCCCGTGGCCGGGGAAGGTGAAGCGCTCTGTTGGCATGGGGACACGGGCTCCTTTGTGCACCATTCAGCATGTGGTCCACAGACGGTCTGCCGCAAGCTTGCTCTCGGTGATCTCACGGCCTTGTGCATGGAACGCAGGCAATGCGTGACAATTCCGTGGCGTTTCGAATGCCCGCGCCGCGCGGCTACGGGCAATGCACCCCCGTTTTCCCGCATCCGGCGGCGGATCCGGCTCTACGGGGCCGATTGCAGTCGGGGGCGATTCTCCGCCGGTATCGCGCGCCCAGCCACGGCCCGAAAAGGCCCGCGCCTCAGCCTTTCATCGCTTATGCCGAACCGCCGCTCAGCCCCATCAGGCGTTCGTCAAACGGATACCGGGTCAGATCCTCGTACCCGTCTTCTGTCACCAGCACCTGATCCTCCAGCTTGATGCAGAAATCTCCGCCTTCTTCGCCCACCAACGCTTCCACGCACAGCGTCATCCCCGCTTCCAGATGATAGTCGAAGGCGCCCTCGTCTATGCTCTCCGGATACGCGATGAGCGGCCATTCATCGCAAAGCCCGACCCCGTGAAACCGGCAGGAATACTGCCGCGCCACGTATTTCCGGTCCAGCTGATGGCCGCCGAAGGTCAGGTCCCGGAACGACACGCCCGGTTTCAGCATCTCCTTGTTGGTCATGATATGCTCATGGGCATGCTGCATCGCCGCGATCATGTCGGGGCGCGGGGTGCCGTCGCCCACCCACCATGTGCGGCTGATATCGACGCAGATGCCATAGCTGCCGATCAGGTCGGTGTCGAAGGCCACGATCTCGTTGTTCTGCACCACCCGCGGCCCGCATTCCTGGAACCACGGGTTGGTGCGCGGGCCCGAGGCCAGCAACCGCGTTTCGATCCATTCGCCGCCGCGCCTGATATTCTCGGCATGCAGCACCGCCCAGATCTCATCCTCGCTCAGCCCCGGGGCACAGGCGACCTCCATCTCGGCCATCGCAACCTCGCAGGCATGGGCGGCGCAGCGCATGGCGAGGATCTCGTCGGGGCCCTTGAGCACACGGGCCTTCTCGGTCACCTCCTCGCCCTCGAAAATCTCGAACCCGGCCCGCTCCAGCGCCCGGGCGCCTTTCAGCATGATCTTGTCCACCGCCAGCCGCCTGTTGCGCCCGGCATGGGCCGCCATCACCTCCGCCACCTGGGCCGCGAACCCTTCGGCCGCCTCGCTTGTCCGATCCCCGGCGGAGAAATAGAACATCGACGCGCCGGAGCGGGTTTCGCGCACCAGCGGGTTGTGATCGGCCAGAAACGGCGAATTCTTGTAGTCCCACAGCACCATGTACCCATCCGCCGTGACGAGACAGGCGCGAAACGGATTATGGGTGTTCCAGAGCTGCATCGAGGTCGAATCGGTCGCGTAGCGAATGTTCAGCGGGTCGAACATCAGCAGCCCGCCATACGCCCGCTCCGCCAGCTTCTCCACGAGCCGTTGCAGTCTGTAGGCCCGCATCGCGGCCAGATCCGGCAGTGTCAGCCCCGCCGCCTCCCATTCGCGATAGGCCAGCATCGTCGGGCCGATCTCAACCCGGTCATTGTCGTTCGGCGTGCCGTCCGGCAGGGCAGGGCCCTTGCCGGGGTCGATCTTGCGCTTGGGCGGTCGATAGGCTTCATTCATCTCGGGCGTCCTTGCCACCATGGGGCCAGCCTGCGGGCCCGCGACGGGCCCATCGCGCCAGAACGCGGCACCGGAAAGGTCGGATTTGGAACACATCTTTCAGAAGACCCTGCCTTTTGCGCCCTGGATGACCGAAGCGAGCC
Organism: Rhodophyticola porphyridii; assembly: GCF_003688285.1. Taxonomy (GTDB): domain Bacteria; phylum Pseudomonadota; class Alphaproteobacteria; order Rhodobacterales; family Rhodobacteraceae; genus Rhodophyticola; species Rhodophyticola porphyridii. The sequence continues at coordinate 188,513 of NZ_RCNT01000005.1, read as the reverse complement.
GCCGCCTTCCTGGGGTGCAGCCGCTGAAGATGACCGACTGGCTGGTGGTGGATGACGCCTTCGCCGGGCAGATGGCCGCGCGGGACCGGTTGCTGAGCGAACGCCGTGCGGAAGTGCTGGCGCCAGGCCCGTCCGATGCGCCCGCGGCGGAGCTTCTGGCGCTGATCCTCGCCCATCTGGGCCCCGGTTACGGGCGCGCGGCAGGGCAGGTGACCCGCCCGGACGGGGTGACCGTGCGGCTTGATGGGCCGCCGCTTCTGACCGCCGCCCGGCTGGTGCAGGAGGATCTGTGCATTCTGGAAAAACCGGATGGCGCGCCCGAGCATGTGCTGACCGCCGCGGCGCTCTGCTTTCCGGCAAGCTGGACACTGGCCGAGAAGATCGGCCACCCGCTCAGCCGTATCCACGCCCCGGTTTCCGTCTATGACGCGGATATGGCACCTCGCGTGCAGCGCCTGTTCGACAGGGTTCACCCCGAACGCCCGCTCTGGCGGCAGAACGCGCTGCTCTACGCGGACCCGACGCTCTATCACCCCAGAACCGAGCTGCAGCCGCGCGTCGCCCCGGCGGAGCGACCGGACTACCTGCGCTCGGAACGGCAATGCATATTGCGGCTGTGGGACACCGGGGCGGTGGTGTTTTCCATCCATACATGGGTGTTGCCCTTCGCGTCCCTGACCGCGGCCCAACTGGCCACGCTCAAGACCTATCCGATCGAGTATGAAGGGCGAACCTGATGGATGATATCGCCGCCCAATACGACGCCTATCCCTATCCCCATCGTGACCCGGAGGATGAGAAGAAGCGGCTGATCACCGGCTCGCCCAGCCATCCGCTGGAGATTGACCACTTCCTGTTCGCCGGACAGCGCGACTGGTCGCGCAGCTTTCGCGTTCTGGTGGCCGGTGGGGGTACGGGAGACGCGCTGATCCAACTTGCACAAACGCTCACAAGTGCCGGAAAACCTTATGAGATAACCTATCTTGACCTGTCCGCCGCCGCGCGCCGCGTGGCCGAGGCGCGGGCCAGGGCGCGGGGCCTGCGCGGCATCGCCTTCCACACCGCATCGCTTCTCGATGCGGCGCAATACGGACCGTTCGACTATATCGATTGCTGCGGCGTGCTGCATCATTTGCCCGAGCCGCAGCTTGGCTTCGACGCGCTTGGCGCGGCGCTGGCCGATGGCGGCGGGATCGGGATGATGGTTTATGCGCCTTACGGGCGCGCCGGGGTCTATCCCCTGCAAGAGGCGTTCGGCGCTCTGTTGCAGGGCAGTCCGCGCGACAGGCTGCGTCAGGCCCGGGCTATCTTCGCCCGCCTGCCCGAGGGCCATCCGTTCAAGCGCAATCCGCATCTGGGCGACCATCTGGAGGGCGATGCGGGCTTCTACGATTTACTTTTGCACGGGCAGGACAGGCCCTATACGATCCGCCAGCTCGTCGAAACGCTCGGCGCGGCGGGGCTGGAACTGGTCGGCAGCCCGCAGGCCCATCTCTACGATCCGGGGCCCATCGTCGGCGATCCGCGTCTGATTGTGGGGATGGACGATCTGGCGCGGATGGAGCTTGCCGAGAAGCTGCGCGGCACGATCAAGACCCATGTGGTCTATGCCGCCCATAACGCGGCCGGACGGGTGGCGCGGCCGGGCCCCGGCGCGGTGCCCCATCTCAAGGGCGTGTCCGGGTCCAAACTCGCCGATGTGATCACCCGGAAAGGCGTGGTGCCGGTGACATTGGCGGGCGAAAAGATGGAACTGCCGGTGTCCGCCATGGCCGCCCGTTGCCTGCGTCATGTCACGGGCCGGGCCAACCTGAGCCAGATCGGGGCGGCGGCGGGGCTCGATCCCATCGCCTTCAACGCCGTCTGGGCCCCGGCCTCCGATGAACTGACGCGGCATGGGTTGATGTATTACTCCACGCTGCTGACCGGCTGAAAGGGCGCGCAGGGCACACTACATCCTGAAATGCTTGGAGAGTTTCAGCCCCTGACCCTGATAGTTGGAGGCCAGATCGGCGCCGTATAGCCGCTCCGGCAGGGACGCCATCTTCTCATAGACCAGACGCCCGACGACCTGCCCGTGTTCCAGCACGAAAGGCGCCTCGTGGCACCGCACCTCCAGCACGCCGCGCGCGCCCGCGCCGCCCGCCTCCGCATGGCCGAAACCGGGATCGAAGAAACCCGCGTAATGCACGCGGAACTCGCCGACCATCGCCAGATAGGGGGACATCTCGGCGGCGCAATCGGGCGGGATCGTCACCGCCTCCCGGCTCACGAGAATGTAGAACGCACCGGGGTCCAGAATGATACGGGCCTCGTCCGTGCGCACCTCTTCCCAGAAATCGGCCGGATCATAGCCACCGATATTGTCCAGATCGATCACGCCGGTATGCGGTTTGGCCCGGTAGCCCACCAGATCGCCGGTATCCGGTTTCAGATCGACGGAAAAACCGAGCCCCTCGTCGATCACCGCAACCCCCGAGACCAGCGGGCTTTCCGCATGGCGCGCGCGCAGGTCGTCATCGCTCAGCACGGCCTGTCCCTGCCGGAACCGGATCTGGTTGAGCCGCATCCCGGGGCGGACCAGCACACTGAAGGAGCGCGGGCAGATCTCCGCATAGAGCGGGCCGTTATAGCCCGGGCCGATCCGGTCGAACTCCACGCCGCCATCGGTGATCGTGCGGGTCAGCAGGTCAAGCCGTCCGGTGGAGCTCTTGGCATTGGCCACCGCACTCATATCATCGGGCAGCGCCAGTTCCTCCATCAAGGGCACCACATAGACGCAGCCCTTTTCCAGAACCGCGCCCGGGGTCAGATCGACCCGGTGCATCTCGAACTCGTTCAGCCGTGCCGCCACCGTCGTCCCGTCGCCCGCCAGAAAGGACGCGCGCACACGATAGGCGGTGGTGCCAAGGCGCAGGTCGAGACTGGCCGGCTGGATCTGGTCCGCGGTCGGGGGAATGACGGCGGCAATCTCCCGCCGGTCGATCATCGCCCGGATCACGTGGTCGGGCAGAACGCCTTGCATCATAACGGCCCCCTTTTCAGCCATCAAAAAAACCGCCCCGCCCAAACGGGCCCGGGCGGTTCTTGAAATGGTCGGGCTAGCAGGACTCGAACCTGCGACCTTCCGTCCCCCAGACGGACGCGCTACCAGGCTGCGCCATAGCCCGACGTCCCGCCCTTCTAGCGATTTTGCGAGGACGTGCAAGCTTGAAACAGGAGCGGTCATCGGCGGGGGCGGGGACCGGTCTCAAGCCGGCGGAGCGCCGGCCATCCTGTCGCGCAGAGCCTGCAACCGGGCCAGCGCCGGGCCAAGCGCCTGGCGGCGATCCGCGGGCAGATCGGCGCCGCGGGCCACAAGGTCGCGGAGATGGGCGACATGATCCACCTGCCCGGCGGGGGCGGCGTGGGGCGAATCGGCCTCGGCGGCGGGCTCGGGCGCCCTGGCCGTCTCCGGGCTTTGCGCCGCCACGGGCTCAGGCTCCGGCTCGGGGCCCGGTTCAGCCTCGGTCTCTTCAAGCGGCAATTCCGCAGGGGCAGGGGTTGTGTCCGTCACCTGCTTCGCCTCTGGCGCGGCATCCTCGGCCTCCGTCTCGCCAGCGGGGCCGGCGGCGGCATCCTCCTGCAGATCCTCCTCGGTCACCAGCGTTCCGCTCAGCGTTTCGACACCTGCGGCCTCGAACGGGGGCGACAGGCTCGCGATATGGGCCACGCCCTCTTCGCGGATCATCTTCTTGACCCCGCGGATGGTCAGGCCCTGCTCATGCAGCAGAACCTTGATCCCCCCGACCAGGGCCATGTCCGCGGGCCGGTAATATCGCCGTCCGCCGGCCCGTTTGACCGGTTTTATCTGTGGAAACTTGCTTTCCCAGAAGCGCAGCACATGGGCGGCCACGTCAAGCCATTCGGCCACCTCGCGGATGGTGCGAAAAGCTTGCGGAGATTTGGACATCTGCGCGGCCTTACCTGCGGTTGCCCGCGGCCACCCGGTCTTTCATGAGATGGCTGGGGCGAAAGGTCAGCACCCGGCGGGGCAGAATGGGCACCTCTTCGCCGGTCTTCGGGTTCCGGCCGACACGCGCGGTCTTGTTGCGAACCGAAAATGTGCCGAAGGACGAGATTTTCACCTGACCGCCCTCCACAAGATTGTCCGACATCAACTCCAGCACGCGCTCCACCAGTTGGGCGCTTTCGTTGCGCGACAGACCCACCTCGCGAAACACCGCTTCGCTCAGATCCATCCGTGTGAGAGTTTTGCCAGCCATGCCATCATTCCCCATGTATTTCGCAACAGCATGAGCGATGGTATTTCTCAAGTCAATATCAAGGGCTTGTGGATAGGCGCTGATTTGCCGCCCGCTTCGGGCCTACCAGCGCAGGATAACCGCGCCCCATGCCAGCCCGCCGCCGATCGCCTCGGTGACCAGCAGATCGCCCCGCTTGATCTGCCCGCGCGCCACGCCGACGGACAGCGCAAGCGGGATCGAAGCGGCCGAGGTATTGCCATGGTCCTGCACGGTCACCACGACCCGATCCATGCCCACACCCATCTTCTGCGCGGTCCGGGTGATGATCCGCAGATTGGCCTGATGGGGCACGATCCAGTCAACATCCTCCGCGCCCAATCCGGCCTTGTCGAGCGCGGCATGAGCAGTTTCGGCAAGCTTTTCAACAGCATGGCGGAACACCTCCCGCCCCTGCATCCGCAAGACGCCGGTGGATTGCGTGGACGAGACGCCGCCATCCACATAGAGCAGATCGCGGAAATCCCCATCCGAATGCAGATCCGCCGCCAGAATGCCCCGATCCTCTGGGGTGCCCTTGCCGTCCTGCGCCTCAAGGATCAGCGCACCGGCCCCGTCGCCGAACAGCACGCAGGTGCCGCGATCCTGCCAGTCCATGATCCGGCTGAAGGTCTCCGCACCGATCACCATGACCCGCTTGACTTGCCCCGAGGTGATGAACGCATTCGCCGTGGAGAGCGCATAGACAAATCCCGCGCAGACCGCCTGCACATCGAAGGCAAAACCGCTCTTCAGGCCAAGGCCGGCCTGAACCATCGTCGCCGCCGACGGGAATGTCAGATCCGGGGTCGACGTGGCGACGATCAGCGCGTCGATATCGCCGGGCTCAAGTCCCGCATCCGCCAGTGCGGCCCGGGCCGCTGCTATCGCCATGTCGGAGGTGGTTTCGCCCTCCGCCGCGAAATGGCGCCGCTCGATGCCCGAGCGGGACCTGATCCACTCGTCGGTGGTGTCGATCGTCTTCTCGAACTCGGAATTCGGCACGATCCGCGCGGGCAGATAATGGCCGATACCGACAGGAACGGCGCGCAGGGTCATGACTTGCTCTCTTGTTGTTCTTCTTGTTCTTGTTTTTCTTCCGCCTCGTGGATGGCGGCAGCCGCCGCCTCCTCGGCATCGCCGATACGGGCGGCCAGACGCTCGGTGAAATCGGAGGCCGCAAGCCGCGCCGCAAGCTTGATCGCGGCCGCCATGCCTGTCGGGTCGGAGGAGCCGTGGGATTTCACGATCGTTCCGTTCAGGCCCAGAAACACGCCGCCATTCACCCGGCGCGGGTCGATCCGTTTCGACAGGCGGCGCATCGAGGTCAGCGCCAGAAGCGCCGCGATCCGCGACAGGGGCGAATAGCGAAACGCCTCGCCCAGCAATTCGCGGATCATCCGCGCCGTGCCTTCGCCTGTTTTCAGCGCCACATTTCCGGTGAAGCCGTCGGTCACCACCACATCGACCCGGTCCGAGGGCAGATCGCCGCCCTCCACATTGCCGATGAACTCGAAATTTGCCGCAGGCGCCACCCGCTCGATCAGGTCATGGGCCATTTTCAGCTCGGCCCGGCCCTTGTGCTCTTCGGTGCCCACATTCAGCAAACCCACCCGCGGGCGCTTCAGGTCCAGCCCGTTGCGGGCATAGCTGGCGCCCATCAGCGCGTATTGCAGCAGGTCTTCGGCATCTGCGCGGATGTCCGCGCCCGCATCCAGCATCACGTTGAATCCCTGCGGATTGCGTGACGGCCAGAGACAGGCGATGGCGGGGCGGTTCACCCCCTCGATCTTGCGAAGGCGCAGCATCGACATCAGCATCAGCGCCCCGGTATTTCCGCAGCTCACCGCGACCTTGGCCTCACCCGCCCGCACCGATTCCACCGCAGACCACATGGAGGTGTTCTTGCCGTGGCGCATCACCAGGCTGGGCTTTTCGTCCATCGTCACGACCGCCTCCGCATGGCGGATGTCGCAGCGACCCGCCAATACTTTCTTGCGGTCGATCAGGCGGGTCAGCTCCGCCTCGTCGCCATGGACGATGAACCGGATATTGGGGTTCTTGCTGGCCGATTTGGCCATACCGGAGACAACCGCGGAGGGGCCCAGATCGCCCCCCATGGCATCAATAGACAGAACCGTGCCGGGAATCTGAGCCCCGGTCAGTGCTGCCGTATCGGTCATGCCGCCCCCGGGCCGCGCTTAGGCCGCGTCGTCGTCGAGGTCGATCTCATCGGCCTGGGCGATCACTTCGCGGTCGGCGTAATGCCCGCAGGACGGGCAGATGTGATGCGGGCGTTTCAACTCGCCGCAATTGGGGCATTCATTGGGATTGTCTGCAACCAATGCATCATGCGCCCGGCGCATGTTGCGGCGCGATTTGGTGATCTTGTTCTGGGGGACAGCCATGTCTCAACCTCAAATTTAGGGCGGGGTCGGCCTGGCCGGTTTTACCCCTGGGTTCCGTCTAACTCTATTCCTGTCATCTCGCCTCAGCCAAGCGGCTACCGGCACACCCCGTCCGGCCGGGCGCAACCTTGTGGTAAGGCGCGTCTTTTCTTGGCGGCGAATGAGGCCGGGAACATACTCGGATTCCCCCGCCATGCAAGCCCTAATCCCGGCCCCCCCGCCAAACCCGCCGCAAAGGGCTCAGTCCTGTCCGCCGCCATCCTCTCCCCCATCGTCCGGGTCGGCGTCCTTCAGGGCTGCGCGCAGCCCGGACAGGCCCGCAAACGGGCGCGTATCCTCGTCGCGCAGGGGGGTGACGCCCGGTTCGGTGAACACCGCCTCGCCCAGATCGGCCCCCTCGGCGCGGGGGTAAAGCGGCAGGTTCAGCGCCAGCGCCTCGATCATCACCTCAGCCAGATCGAGGCGGGGGCGCAGCGGCTCCATCGTCTCGTCCTCGGGCATCTCCACCTCGTCCTGCTCCGGGTCCGGTTCGGGCATCTCCGCCAGATAGCGGCGGGTAACGTCGGCCTCGATCCGGGTCGTCACCGGGGCCAGCGTGATGATGCAGGGTTGTACGACCGTTGCGCCCAGATGGCCGTTCAGCCGCAATTCGGTATCCGAAACACGGTCCAGCGCGCCGGTGAAGCGCAGTTTGCGCAGGCCCTCGATCTGCAGCGACCGGGCGATCGCGCGCATCTCCCCGGCGGTCGGGATCAGCTCGAATTCCTGTGCCTTGTCGCGGCGGATGTCGCCAAGGCGGATCTCGGCGCGGGGCAGGTCGTTGGCGGGCTCTGTCATTGCGAAAGGCTCCTGATGTCAACGGATACGCGCGTGCAGCTTGCCCTGTGCGCGCGGGTCGGGTAAGCCGATAGAAAGGATTGTCGGGCCTTGCAAGAGCCCGCGGCAGAAGGGTTGGGCAATGGCGATCGGGCAAACTTTCCCCATTAGGCAGCGGGTGCGGCTTGGTTTGGCACTGCTGGTGATATCGGTGACAGCGGCTTGTTCGGCCACTTTCAACAATCACGGATATATCCCGCCCGAAGAGGAACTGGCCGCGATTCTGCCCGGCGTGGATACCCGCGAGAGCGTGGAATCCAGCGTTGGACGGCCCGCCACCTCGGGCGTGATGCGGGACGAGGCGTGGTTCTACGCCGATTACCGGGTCCGCAATTTCGCGTATCGCGCGCCCGAGATCATCGAACGCAACATCGTGGCGATTTCCTTCGACGACGCCGGCGTGGTGCAGAATATCGAACGCTTCGGTCTCGAAGATGGGCAGATCGTGCCCCTGTCGCGCCGGGTCACCGAAAGCAGCGTTCAGGAAATCACCCTGCTGCGTCAGATCCTGCAGAACTTCGGACGGATCAATGTGGCCGATGCGCTTGGCGGCGACACCTAGGGTCCGGCATCGGCCCCGGTCGGCCGGAACCGGATTGATATACCATTGATACAGTAGCGCAGGCCCGTCGGGGTCGGCCCGTCGCCGAAGACATGGCCCAGATGGGCGTCGCAACGGGCACAATGCACCTCTGTGCGGCGCAGGAACCAGCCCCGATCGACGCTTTCCCCTACGGCAGCCGGATCGATCGGCTGCGTGAAGCTGGGCCAGCCCGTTCCGCTGTCGAATTTGGCGGTCTGCCCAAATAGGGGCAGATCGCAGCAGACACAGTGGAACTGCCCGGGATCCTTAGGAAAATCGTCGTTGCTGAAGGGGCGCTCGGTCGCGTGTTTGCGGGTCACGCGATAGGCCAGATCGCTCAGCTCGGCGCGCCACTCCGCATCCGGTTTCACCAGTTTTTCCACGCGCGCCCTCTTGTCGTTTCGGTGTCATAGTCCCAAGCTATTGGGGGTGCACAAGATGTAGGCCTCGTCTGCATCCTGGCAAATTGCCCGGCAAAGGCAGGAGCTTGGGCCGATGTTGAATCTTCTGAAAGGGCGATATCGCGCCCGGTTTGCCGAGAACGACGCCGATATCGACGCGGCACAGCGGCTGCGTTGTCTTGCGTTTCGCGCCGATGGAACCGGGCGCGATGCGGATGCCTATGATGCGGCCTGCGCCCATGTTCTGGTGGAAGAGGTCAGGACCGGTCGGCTCGTCTGTTGCTTCAGGCTGCTGCATCTGGCCGGCGGGGCAGAGATCTCGCGGTCATATTCCGCGCAGTATTATGAACTTTCCGCGCTGAAGGATTTCGCGGGCCCGATGGTGGAGATGGGACGCTTCTGCCTTCACCCCGAGTGCCACGACCCCGATATTCTGCGCGTGGCCTGGGGCGCGATGACGGCCTATGTCGACCGTGAAGGGGTGGAGATGCTGTTCGGCTGCTCCTCCTTCCATGGAACCGAGGCGCGGGAGTATTACGACGCCTTTGCCCTGCTTCGGGACCGCCACATCGCGCCGAAACGATGGCTGCCGCGGGTCAAGGCGCCTTCGGTCTTCCGATTCGCCAGCCGGCTCCGCCGAAAACCCGATCTGAAACTGGCCCAGGCCAAGATGCCGCCGCTTCTGCGGACCTATCTGCTGATGGGCGGATGGGTCAGCGACCATGCGGTGGTGGATCGGGATCTGAACACACTGCATGTGTTCACCGGGCTGGAGATCAAGGCGATCCCGCCGGCCCGCGCTCGTCTTCTGCGCGGCGTCGTCGGTTAGCGAGGCGCAAGAGCGCAAATATCCTCGGTGGACTTCCAGGGCGAGAGGCGGACTCTATCCCGCACGGCCGGGCTCTTCCCTCCGGCGGAGGCAGGGTGCGCCACCAGCGCGCCGGCGCTCTGCCGTCAGCCCCTCTGGCAAGCGGCGCCAGCACGGTAGACCTCATTCTGTCCGAGACAAATGGCAGGACCTGCCCGCGTCGGTCCACGGCCCTATGTCTTGTGCCACCATTCGGCGATGGATTGCACCGGACCGAGCGCGGCCGAGCATGCCCAGGTTCCGCCGAGCGGTCTTGTCCGTGCCCCGCTGCCGCGCTTGAACCGGGCAAGCCCGGGCGCGTCATCCGGGTTATGCGCGCCAAGATCTATCCGCTGATGCCCTGCGGCGGAGAGAGACTGCATCGCCTGCCAAAGCAAGAGGTTATGGGCGGAGTTTGCGCGACCTATGTCACTGCTCCAGCCGATGTGATAGCTGGCCACGGGCCCGTGGCAGAGAAACAGCATGGCCGCAACCGGCCGCCCCGCGGCGCGCGCGGTGAAGAGCTGGGCAGCCCCCGGCAAGGCGCTGGCCATGGCCAGCGTGACCGCATGGGGCAGGGCGCGGAAATTCAGGCGTTTCTGCTGCGCGATGTCTTCGCTCAGCAGCCAATGGGCCGGGTCGGGGCGAAAGGCGTTCTGGGTTACCACCAGCCCGGATTTCTGCCCGTGCCGCAGCCGGTTGCGCCATTTGACGGACATTGACGCCCACCACGCCTCTCGCGGGCCCAGCAACGACAGCTCCGCCACCTCTCGCGGCGCGGCGATCCGCAGGAAACCGGCCTGTCTCAGCGCCGCGGCGTCCGCGGCATCATCCGCGTTCACGATCAGATGGCGGATGCCAAGCGCGCGTCTCAGCCCGGCCAGCGCCTGCGGATTGCGCCGCCCCGTCCAGACCGGCCCGCGGGAGATCAGCCCCACCGTGCCGATCCCGGGCCAGCGCCGCCGGATCACCAGCGCGCGCCCGCCGGGCAGAACATGGGAGATCGCGTTGACCCCGACCGCTGTCAGCGCATCGGCGAACAGAGGGGATTGCTGGAGCGGCAGGGCGGTGGCGGGCGGGCTTGGGGCGAAATCGAACATGCAGGCAGGCTAGAGCCAACTCTCTAATGGCTGGTTAACCCTGCGCCGGGATCGACCGTGCCGGTCCGCAGAATGGTGGGCGATGGCCCCTCCCGATATGCCAGCGCGTGCGTGGCCGCCCCGCCGTGCGGCCACGCGCTGAGTGCCGATGACGGCGCGAGAGGTTACTCCATCACCACCAGCGCGTGGCGTTTCCGGCCCGCGCTCAGCTTGATTGGCTCCGCCAGATCGGCCGCGGAAATCATCAGTCCTGCATCGCTGAGCAGCTCGTCATTGATGCGGGCACCCTTCTCGGCGATCAGGCGCTTGGCCTCCTTGCCCGATTTGGCAAGCCCCGCGCGGGTGATCAGCTGTACGACGGAGATTCCGTCCCCCACCTCTTCGGCGCCAAGGCTCAGCTTCGGCAGATCCTCGCCAGCGCCGCCATGCTCGAAAACCTCCCGCGCGGTCGCCTCGGCAGTTCCGGCCGCATCAACGCCGTGCAACAGCGCCGTGACTTCATTGGCCAAAATGATCTTGGCATCATTGATCTCGGAGCCTTCCAGAGCGCCAAGACGGTCACATTCCGCCACCGGCAGTTCGGTGAACATCTTCAGGAACTTTCCCACATCCGCATCGGGCACGTTCCGCCACCATTGCCAGAACTCGTAGGACGACATCATGTCTTCATTCAGCCAGACGGCGCCGTCGGCGGACTTGCCCATTTTCTTGCCATCCGCGCGGGTCACAAGCGGCGTGGTCAGCCCGAAGGCATCCGCCGCCTCGACCCGGCGGATCAGATCTGCCCCCGAGACGATATTGCCCCACTGGTCCGATCCGCCCATTTGCAGGATGCAGCCATATCGCCGGTAAAGCTCCAGATAATCGTAGGATTGCAGCAACATATAGTTGAACTCGATGAAGCTGAGCGCCTGTTCCCGGTCCAGTCTCGATTTCACGCTCTCGAACGCCAGAAGCCGGTTGATCGTGAAATGCTTGCCGATGTCGCGCAGGAAATCGATGTATTTCAACTTGTCGAGCCATTCGGCATTGTTCACCAGCGGGGAATCCGTGGGCCCGTCGCCATAGGAGATGTAGCGGGAGAAGACCTTGCGGATCCCCTTCGCATTCGCCTCGATCTGCTCCACGGACAGGATCTTGCGCATCTCGTCCTTGCCCGAGGGGTCGCCGACCTTGGTTGTGCCGCCGCCCATCAGGGTGATCGGGCGATGCCCGGTCTTCTGCAGCCAGCGCAGCAGCATGATCTGGACCAGATTGCCGATATGCAGGCTGGTCGCAGTCAGATCGAAGCCGATATACCCCGTCACCACGCCCTTGGTCAGACGCTCGTCGAGCTCTTGCAGATCGGTGCAATCGGCGATGAATCCGCGTGTGCTCAGTTCCCGCAGGAAATCGGATTTGGGGTGGTAGGTCATGGGTGATGCGTCCATTCTTTCGGCAACGGGTCTATAGCGGGGCAGGTCGTGAAGGGAAAGAGCGAAGCGCGGCCATTGCGGGTGGCAGGCGCGATGTCGGGCACCTCGCTGGACGGGGTCGATCTGGCAGTGATCGAAACCGATGGCGTCTCGATCCTCGGGTTCGGCGAAACCGCCTATCGGCCCTATGACAAGACCGAGCGGGCCGCGTTGCGCGCGGCGCTCGGCCGCTGGCCGGGTGAAGCGGGGGTGGCCGGTGCTGCCACTATCGTGGAGGCGGCGCATCTGGCGCTGGCCCGGGATCTCGCGCCGATATCGGCCCTGGGTTTTCACGGCCAGACCCTTGCCCATGAGCCGGACGGGCGCGGGACGCATCAGGCGGGAGATGGCGAACGGCTGGCGCGCGATCTGGGCTGCCCCGTGATCTGGGATTTCCGCAGTTCCGATATCCAGCTTGGCGGGCAGGGCGCGCCGCTTGCGCCGTTCTTCCACTGGGCCTGCGCCCGCTGGATCGGGGCCGAAAGGCCGGTTGCATTCCTCAATCTCGGCGGTGTCGGCAACCTGACCTGGGTCCAGCCGCTGGCCGATGCCCCCGATGCGCCGGGGGCGCTTCTGGCCTTCGATACCGGGCCCGCCAATGCCCCGCTTGATGATCTGATGCGGGCGCGGGGGCTGGGTGAGGTCGATCTGGATGGCGCACTGGCGCTGTCGGGCCGGCCCGATCAGGAGGCCGTGACGGCGTTTCTGAGCGACGGGTATTTCCTGAAAATTCCGCCGAAGTCGCTGGACCGTGGCGATTTTGGCCACCTGATCCAAAGGGTCGCGGGCTTGCGGAACGCCGATGCGATGGCGACACTGGCGGCCTGTGTCACCGGCGCGGTCGCGCGTGGAATGGAGCATCTGCCCATACCCCCGGCACAGGTTCTCGTTACCGGCGGCGGGCGCCACAACCCGGCGCTGATGGCGGGGCTGCAACGAAACCTCGATATGCCGGTCCTGCCGGTGGAGGCGGTCGGGCTGGACGGTGATTTTCTGGAGGCTCAGGCTTTTGCCTATCTGGCCGTCCGGGTCATGCGCGGCATGACCACAAGCGCGCCGGGGACCACCGGCGTCGCGGCTGCGGTCGGCGGCGGGCGGATCAGTCGGCCGGACACCGCGCCCTGAGCGGCGGCCGTACCGCCCGGGAGGATTACCGGCGGGGGATGTCGAAGCCGGCCGGCGCGAGGGTGAAGCCGCTGAACCGGAAACCGGGCGAAACCGTGCAGGAGACGAGTGTGTAGGCCCCGGTGGTGCGGGCGGCCTGCCAGTGGTTTTCGGGCACGATGCATTGCGGGCTGCCATGCACCAGATCCGGGGTCAGCAGGTGATCGGTGGCGGGGCCCGTTTCCGTCTTGCTGAGCGACAGGATCAGCGGTGCGCCGGAATGGTACAGCCAGATCTCGGTCGCATCGACCTTGTGCCAATGGCTGGTCTCACCGGCCTTGAGCAGGAAATAGATGCAGGTGCCGCTTGGGCGGCCCGGAGTGTCGGCAACCCATGTCTGGCGGTAATGGCCCCCCTCGGGATGGGGGGCCAGATCGAGATGCGCGATGATCTGGTCAGCGGTCATGGGGTGGGCGGGCATGGCGAGAGATCCGTTGGTTCACGCGACATCGGTTTGGTTCCGGCAACGCTGGTGGCACAGCCAAAGACATGATTGCGCAGCACCACGTCAAGCCCCTGCGCCTGCAATGCCTGCGCCATTCCGGCTGCGGTCCCGACACGCTTGGAATAGGGGCCGATCATCGTAAAATCCTGCGCGCCGGTGAGGAACAGCCGTTCGACCCACGGCAAGACGCGATCGAGATAGAGGCGATAGAGCGGGCGGCCCCACCAGCCGACGGGATCGGAGGCCTCGATCAGGGAAAAGCTTCCGCCGGGTCTCAGCAGGCGGGCGATCTGCTTCGCCAGGCGGGCCAGCTGATCGGAATTGAAGGTCTTGAGTCCAAAGGTCGAGATCACCAGATCCGCGCTTTCGCCTGGCAGGTCCGTTTCGAGCGCGTTGGCCTGCAGATGCTGGATCCTGTCGCCATAGGCCCCGTGCAGGCGCGCCACGGCATCCAGATGCATGCGGTGCGAGATGTCGATGGCCGTGATCGCGGCCAGATCGGGGGAACCGGCGCAAGAGGTGCGGCCAGACTTCGCCGGTGCCCGCCATCAGATCGACCGCCTGAGCCCCGGGCGCCGGGGGCACGAGCCGGGCGACACATTGGCGCCGCCAAAGCCAGACGAAGCCAAAGGAACTGACCGCGCTCCACCGGCGATAGTTGGCCGAACAGCGGTCGAACAGATCGGCGACATAGTCGGGATCGTAGATGTCGGTCTGGGGCTCAGGCATGGTGCGATCCGAAAATGCCCCCCGGCATATCACCGGGAGGCTTGTGTGGTCACTCCGCGGCGCGGGGCGGGGTGTCGGTGTCGCCGGATGCGGTGGGCGCCGCGAGGGGGCGCGATGGGGTCTCGGGCTGCGCGGTGAGCCCTTCGGCCACACCGGCCAGACCATTGTCGAGGCTCATGCCGAGTTCTTCGCCCAGGCGTTTCAGGGCGGGCATCTGCACCGCCATGCCCATGATCGAATCCAGCGCCTGATTGACGACCGGCTTGTCGCCGCCGGGCGTATCGGCGCCGCCGCCTGGGCCGCCCATGCCAAGTCCGCCGACCTGATGGATCTTGATCGAGTCGATCTTTTCGACCGGTTTGACCATCTGCTCCATGATCCCGGGGATGGCCTCGATGCGGGCCATGTCGACCTTCATCGCGACGATCTCGGGGCTGAGCGCATTGTCGGCCTCCACGATGGCGCGTTTGCCTTCGGCCTCGGCCAGCATGTCCTTTTTCTTGGCCTCCGCCCGGATCGAAATTGCATCCGCTTCGGCCTGCGCCTCCTCGCGGCGGGCATCGGCGCGGTCCTGTGCGGCGTCTTTTTCGGCCGCTGCGGCAAGGCGGATCTTCGTCGCTTCCCGCTCTGCCTCGCGGGTGGCTTCGATCAGGGCGATCTGCTTGGCGCGCTCGGCCTCCGCCACCGCGCGCGCGGTGGTCACGGCTTCCAGCGCCTTGGTGGCCTCGGCACGGGCGAGATCGGCGGAGCCACGGGCGCGGCTTTCTTCTTCGGATTTCTGGTTGATGATGATCTGGCGTTCCTGCTCGGCCACCTCAAGTTCGCGCTCCTTGGTGATCTCGGCCTCGCGGATCTTGCGTTCGCGGGCGATCTCGGCGGAACGAATGGCCTCCTCGCGCGCAATGCGGGAGCGTTCCGTTTCGCGCATGGAATCCTCGCGCCGGGCGGCGATTTCGGCTTCCTGCGCGGCCTTCATGGTTTCGATCTGCTGGACCTGCGCAATCGCGGCCTGTTCCTCGTCCTGCTGGATCGCCAGCTTCTGACGTTCGGCCTCCATCGCGGCGCGGCGCACGGCGACCTCGGCCTCGGCGTCGATCTCGGCCCGCTCTTTTTTCGACTTCGCGATGACCTCGGCCAGTTTGCGCATACCCACCGCGTTGAATGCGTTATTCTCGTCGAGCGCCTCGAACGGCGTCTGGTCCAGCGCCGTCAGCGAGACCGACTCCAGCGACAGACCGTTTTTCAGCAGGTCCTCGGACACGGCGTTCTGCACTTGCTGGACAAAATCCGAGCGGTTTTCATGCAGCCCGTCCATCGTCATCTTGGCGGCCACGGCACGCAGGCCGTCGATCAGCTTGCCCTCGATCATCTCGCGTAGCTGGTCGACATAGAAGGTCCGGTCGCCAAGGGTCTGGGCGGCGCGGGCGATGCCGTCATCGGTGGGGTTGACGGAGACATAGAACTCCACGCCGACATCGACGCGCATCCGGTCCTGGGTGATCAGCGCGCCTTCGGCGGTTCGGCGCACTTCGAGGCGCAGGGTCTTCATGTTGACCGGGCTGACCTCATGCAGAAGCGGCACGACGATCGTCCCCCCGTCCATGATGACCTTCTTGCCGCCGGCCCCGGTTTTCACAAGGCTCACCTCGCGCGTGGCCCGGCGGTAAAGGCGGCCCAGAACAAGGCCGACGAAGAGAATGAAGGCCAGGATGGCCCCGACGATGATACCAAGGGTGGCGAGATCCATGGGGGTCTCCTTTCAGGATCGGTTGGGCGCAAGATCTGCGCGTGCAATTTGCCCGTCAGTCGCCGAACGGGATCAGTCGAAATCCGCCGGTCGGGCGGTGGCGGAGCACGAGAACTTCGGCCCCCTGGGGGATCTCCTCGCCGGGCCTGAACGGTTCGGCGCGAAGGTAGTGGCTGTTGCCATACCGGTCGGTGACGCGGACCTCGGCGGGGGTCCCGGTCCTGGCGGTGCCTTGCGTCACGGTGCCCCTGCGCCGCGCGAGGCTGCGAGCGGCGACGGACTGGGTTTCGGTCTTGGGAATGGCGCGGGCAAAGACGGCGCCGAAGCTGCGGGCGAACCAGATCGCGGCAAGAATCGCAGGCAGGCTCGCAAGGGCGGCGGGCAAGGGGGCCCAGAGGGCGGTGGCGGCATTCTGGATCACGATCCCCGACACGCCGAAGGCCAGCAGGACCGCGCCCAGCCAGATCAGGGCCGGAACACGGCCAAGGCCAAGCCAGGCCGCAACTCCCGTCGCCGGCCCGGCGGCGGCGCCGGTATCGAGATCGGGGGCAAAATCCTCGGCACTCGGAAGTTCGAACTCGGTGGGGTCGATGTCGAGCGCGTCGAAATCCATGTCGAGATCGAGCTCGGGAACATCCGCCAGGTCGGGCAGATCGATCTCGACCTCCGGCTCGCCGCCGCCTGCGCCCAAAAGTGTCGCGCCCATGACGGCAAAGACAAGCTCCAGCGCCAAAAGGCCGAAAAGCAGGGCGAGAGACAGCGTGAAAGGCGCGTATGCGCCGGACAGAAGAGTGTCGAGCATCCGTTGAAACCGTTCATTGTGTGCAAAGGTATACTGAAAACATAGGAGGTCACGGGTTTGTTACAAGTCTGGCGGTGGGCGTTCGGATTGTGATGCGACGAGATTACAAGGCAGACCGTGTCGCATGATCGTGTCGAGATTATCACCTTGGCGCGTCACGGGCAGTGCCGCAACGGGGAAAGACCCGACACCCGGGTCATGGCCTGCGGGCTCCGAAACCCGGCGTCCCGCGATCATCGGGGTGGCGCGCCAGATAGGCGTCCTTGATCTCTTCGGAGGTCTGGCGCGAGCCGTCATGACTCCAGCCCGGCGGGGCAAGCGCATAAAGCAGCCGCTGGCGGAGCGTCAGGCCGGGCTGCGTGATGTCCCGGAAGATCCCCACCCATTCATGAAAGGCGACGCGCAGCGGGTTGAAGGTGCCGATATTGTGGACCAGCCCGTAATCCGGCTTTTCCTCCTTCAGTTCGGGCACGAACGTGCCGAACATCTTGTCCCAGACGATGAAGACGCCGGCGTAATTGGCATCGAGATAGCGGGCATTGCGGCCATGATGGACCCGGTGGTGGGAGGGCGTGTTCATAACCGCCTCGAACCAGCGGGGCATCTTGCCGATCGCCTCCGTATGGATCCAGAACTGATAGATCAGGTTCAACCCGCCCACGAACAGCACCATCGCCGGGTGAAAGCCCAAAAGGATCAGCGGTGCACGGACCACCATCATGAAAGTGAAGGTTCCGGTCCATGTCTGGCGCAGTGCGGTGGTCAGGTTGTAATGCTGACTGGAATGGTGGTTCACGTGGCTGGCCCAGACCCACCTTATCCGGTGGCCGAAACGGTGCACCCAGTAGTAGCGTAGATCGTCCAGAACGAAGCACAGGATCACGACCCAGACCGATGTGCCCAGATCAAGGGGCGTGATGGCCCAGAGCAGCATGAAAAAGCCCCAGGCGATGAAGCCCAGCAAGAGGCTCGACCCGATATTGCCGGCCCCCATGATCAGCGAGGTGATCGCGTCACGGGTTTCATAGCGCCCGCCGCGATGTCTGAGCGTGATCCAGAGCAGTTCGGCCAGGATGGCGGCGATGAAGAGCGGCACCGCCCATTGGACCACGTCGGGATAGGTGAGAAGGTCGGTCATCGGATCCTGTCCAGTTTTTGCCGCCAGAGGGCGCGCGTATCGGGTCTGAGCGAAACTGTGAGCCCCGGCGCCCCGAAATCATGCAGATGGAACCTCAGACCGTTTGCGGTTTCGGTGATAGTGGCGTTCGCAAGCCGGTGGGCGGTGCTGTCTGCGCCCATCGCCCAGACGAGGCCGGGGCCATGGTCGGTTTCCACAAGAGCCGACAGGCCGTCGTCGCTGACATGGGTGGCCGATATGGTGTCGTCGGGAAAATGCCGGCTCCATTCGCGGCGGATCGCGGCGTCATCGGCGAAATGCAGACGGCGCGAAAAGCCTAACAGATGCAGCAGGATCGCGATGGCGGCAATTCCGCCGATCACCAGTGCAAGCAATAGCGGCAGCGGCATGGTCTGCTCGGCCCTTCCTCCCGGTTGCTCCTCCGCGGATCACTCTGCCATGTCGGGCGCGTCTGTCAAAGGCACCGTGGCGTCACGCTCGGCCTGCGGCAGGACGAGCGTCGCTTCCAGCCCGCCCTCGGGCCGGTTGCGCAGCGAAAGCGCGCCCTCGGTCTGTTCGGCAAATCCCACGACCATGGACAGGCCAAGGCCGGAGCCCTTGCCAAGGGGTTTGGTCGTGAAGAACGGGGCCTTGACCTCTTCCAGGCGCGCCTCGGGGATGCCGGGGCCGTTGTCGCGGACCGCGATGGCACAGAACCGCCCCGACAGGCGCTTGCCGTCGGAGCGGTGCGGGGCGTGCGGGTTGGGCAGTTTCCGGGGCCGCGCGGTGACCGAGATATGCCCGCCCTCCGGCATCGCGTCGCGTGCGTTGATGACCAGATTGAGCAGTGCCGTGGACAGCTGGTTCGGGTCGGCCCGGCAGGTCAGACCCGGCGGCCCGGCATCCATGATGAGCGTGATCGTCGCCGGCAGGATGCGCCGGTACATCGTCCCCATACCGTCGAGAAACTCGGCAATCTCGATGGGTTCCGGGCGAAGCGTGGCGCGGCCCGAAAAGCTCAGCAACTGCGCGGTCAGCGTGGCGGCGCGATTGGCGGCGACCTGCGCCTCCCGGACGACGCTGTCGCGTTCGCCCGGCTGATCCAGTTCCTCGTAGAGATCCAGATTGCCCAGAATGACCGTCAGGATGTTGTTGAAATCATGGGCCACGCCACCGGTAAGCCGCCCCACGGCCTCCATCTTCTGGGCCTCGGCCCGGATCATCTCCGCGTTGTTGAGACGGCCGCGGATGTGCAGGCTGCCCAGATAGGCAACGCCGAAATAGACCGACAGCCCCACAACCCCGGTCAGGATCAGCACGGCCTCGCCGGTGCTGGCGGCGTCGCGGACAAAAACCCAGGCAACCAGCGCCGCCCCGATACCCATGAGGATGACATCCCAGACCGCCACATGGGTCAGCCCGCGGTGGCGCACCAGATTATGCACGCACATGCCCAGAAATCCGCAGAGGCCGACGAAGGCCAGCCCAAGCTGATCGGTGGTGATCAGATAATAGGGCATCACTGCAAAGGCCGATGAGGTGACGATGTTCATCGCCATGATCATCACGTAGCCAGGCAGGCGAACCGGCGGGCGCCAGCGGCGCATGATCGACACATAGGAGGCGTCGATCACGATATAGCTCATCGCCCAGATCAGCGGCAGGGGCGCGGCCATGGCATACCAAAGCGCCAGCGCGCCCACGGTGATGACCGACCACCTCACGACGATATCCAGCGAGGCGCGCGCGTCCGCCTGAATCAGTTCCGATGCCTCGGGCCAGAAGTCCCGGCGCGGGGGCGGGGCGTCTTCGGTCCGGCCATCATGGGCAGGCTCAACTCTCATACATCAACATCATACTCGATAGACTTCATGCGTCACCGACGAAGTTGGCGCCAGAAACCCGAAAAACTGGTTAACGATAGTTGACCATGTATCGCAACGCCGCACGCGGCCGGACACGCCCCCGGCCGAACGGCGTCAGCCGCGCAGAATGCTCCGCCCGGCATAGACCGCCGTATCGGCCAGTTGCTCCTCGATCCGGATCAGCTGGTTGTATTTCGCCAGCCGGTCCGACCGTGCAAGGCTGCCAGTCTTGATCTGTCCGCAATTGGTGGCAACCGCCAGATCGGCGATCGTCGCATCCTCGGTCTCGCCCGAGCGGTGCGACATAACGCAGGTCATCCGGTTGCGATGGGCCATGTCCACGGCGGCCAGCGTTTCGGTCAACGTGCCGATCTGGTTCACCTTGACCAGAAGAGAGTTCGCGGCACCGCGATCTATCCCCATCCGGAGACGTGCCGGATTGGTCACAAAGAGATCGTCGCCGACAAGCTGCACCTTGGCGCCAAGCGCGTCGGTCAGCATCTTCCAGCCGTCCCAGTCGTCTTCGGCGCAGCCGTCTTCGATCGACAGGATCGGGTAATCGGCGCAAAGCGCCTCCAGATAAGCCACATTCTCTTCGGCGCTCAGGGATTTTCCTTCACCGGCAAAGACATATCTGCCGTCCTTGAAGTATTCCGTTGCGGCGCAGTCCAGCGCCAGCATTACCTGTTCGCCCGGCGTGTAGGAGGCTTTCTCGATGGATTTCAGGATGAAATCCAGCGCATCGCGGGTGGAGGAGATATCCGGTGCAAAGCCGCCCTCGTCGCCGATCCCGGTGGACAGGCCCGCGGCCGACAGCTCCTTTTTCAGCGTGTGGAAGATCTCCGAGCCCATGCGGACCGCGTCCTGCATCGTATGGGCCGCGACAGGCATGATCATGAATTCCTGGATATCGATCGGGTTGTCCGCATGCTCGCCGCCATTGATGATGTTCATCATCGGCACCGGCAGCACATGGGCCCGGGTGCCGCCGACATAGCGATAAAGCGGCTGCGTCGTGAACTCCGCCGCCGCCTTGGCCACGGCCAGAGACACGCCCAGAATGGCGTTCGCGCCCAGACGGCCCTTGTTCTCGGTCCCGTCCATCTCGATCATCGTGGCGTCGATTGCCGCCTGTTCCGTGGCATCGAAGCCCACCAGCCCTTCGGCCAGTTCGCCGTTCACGGCGGCCACCGCCTCGCGGACGCCCTTGCCCAGATAGCGCGCCGGGTCGCCGTCGCGCTTCTCAACGGCCTCATGCACCCCTGTCGACGCCCCCGAGGGTACGGCGGCCCGGCCCATCGTGCCATCTTCCAGCAAGACATCGACCTCGACGGTCGGGTTGCCGCGGCTGTCGAGGATTTCGCGGGCGTGGATATCGATAATGGTGCTCATTGGGTCCCTCATGTTCAGGTGTCGGGCGGTCTATAACAGGGCCGGCGCCGGGATCGAAGGCATATGTTGGCGGTCGCGGCGCGCGCGCCCGGATCATGGCCGCCGCAGCCGCGCCTCGCGGGCGAATGTGTAAAGGCCGGTCGCGATGACGATCGCGGCGCCGATCAGCGTCCAGAGATCCGGGCGTTCGTCGAAGATCACCAGGGCGATGATCAACGCAAAGACCAGCCGCGTATAGCGGAAGGGCGTGACCGCGCTGATTTCCCCGACGCGCATCGCCTTGGTGATCGAGAAATAGGCAACCAGACCCATCGTCAGCGCCCCTGCCATCGCGCCCCAGATCAGCGGCTCGGGCCAGATCGCTCCGCCGCCGGTCAGCGCCAGAACGGCCAGCCCGCCGGGCACGATCGCGGCCATGCTGTAGGCCGAAAGCTGCGCTGCCGAAATCGAGTGCGGCACGGGCCGGGTGGCCAGATCGCGGGCGGACATGAAGATCACGCCGAAGACCGCGAACCAGACATTGGCATCAAAACCCTCAAAGCCCGGGCGGATGATGATCAGTACGCCCGCCAGACCCACGATGATCGCGGTCCAGCGCCGCCAGCCCACGGGCTCCGCCAGAAACAGCGCTGCACCAAGGGTGACCAGCAGCGGGTTGGCCTGCAAAATGGCCGAAAAGGTGGAAAACGGCACCAGTGCTATGGCCGAAACGACGCAGATCGTGCCGCCCATTTCGGAGATGTTGCGGATCATCACGGGACGCATCCACAAGACCGGCGACAACAGAATCGCTCCTTCGCGTTTGGCCGCCGCCCCAAAAACCAGCGCCCCGCCAAGCCCGAACATCGCAAGGATCTGGCCCACGGGCAGGGTTTCGGACGCGAATTTTATGAACATGTCTGCCAGCGCGAAGCCGAGCATCGCCAGCGTCATCCACGCTATGCCGCGAATATTGTCCATGGATCGGCCTTTCCGGAGGTCTCAGCGCTTGCCCATAGGCTCAAGCGCCGGAAAGGGAAAGCCCGGCGGGCCTGTTTCGCTGCCCCCCGGAGATGGACGGGCATGTCGCGCCGCACCGCTACGGCCATGGCAAGAAGACAGCGCCGCAACCCGGCCCGCCCGGCCAGGTCAGCGCTTCTTGATCGGGACGCCGTAAAGCTCCAGCTTGTGCCCCTTCAGGCGATATCCCAGTTTTTCGGCGATCTTTTCCTGCAACGCCTCGATCTCGGGGTCGACAAACTCGATCACCTCACCGGAATTCATGTCGATCAGGTGGTCGTGATGGTCGCGCTCGGCATCCTCGTAGCGGGCCCGCCCGTCGCCGAACTCCAGCCGCTCGATGATCCCGGACTCCTCGAACAGCTTCACCGTACGGTAGACCGTGGCGATGGAAATCCGCGGGTCGCGGCCCGAGGCGCGGGCGTAAAGCTCTTCCACATCGGGATGATCGGCGGAGGTTTCCAGCACCTGCGCGATGACCCGGCGCTGGTCGGTCATGCGCAGGCCCTTTGCCTCGCAGCGCTCCTCTATCGTGTCGGTCATGGCCCGGCCCCCGCGTATCGTGTTGGGCCATTCTTCTAGGGCAAAGCGGCGGTTTGGAAAACCCCGCCATCGGCCCTCGGCGCATGATTTTCAGCAGGCTGGCGAGCGGCCCCGTGGCGGGGGCTCAGGAGGCGTCGGTCAGCCGCCGGGCGAGGGTGCCGACGGTCAGGCCCTGAACGATGATCGAGAAGATTACCACCAGATAGGTGGCGCCCAGAATGACCGGCTTCCACTCCCCTTCTGGCAGGGACAGGGCCAGCGCGACGGAGATGCCGCCCTTCAGGCCGCCCCATGTCATGATCGGGATCACGCCATCGGAAAACTCACGGAACGGCCGCAGCATCAGGATCGGCACCGAAACCGCCACCAGCCGGGCCAGAAGCGCAAGGGCGATCGCCGCCGCTCCGGTCAGGAGTACATCGCCGGTAAAGGCCACGGCGAAGACTTCCACTCCGATCAGCAGAAACAGGACCGCGTTCAGGATCTCGTCGATCAGCTTCCAGAACGCATCCACATAGGAACGGGTCTGCTCGGACATGCCGCCCTTGGGCCCGGTATGGCCGATCAGTAGCCCTGCCACCACCGCCATGATCGGGGCCGAAACATGCAGCGCGATGGCCAGTTCATAGCCGCCGAAGGCCAGGCCAAGCGTCAACAGCACCTCAAGCGACGGATCGTCGATCCGCCGCATCACCCGAAAGGTCAGAAAACCGAGGACCGCGCCCAGCACCGCGCCGCCAACGGCCTCCTGCACGAACAGGATCGCGGCGTCGCCCAACCCGCCTTCGCCATGGGACTGGTCGCCGGTGAAGGCCAGCCCGATCAGGATCAGGAACATCACATAGGCGACCCCGTCATTGAAAAGGCTTTCACCCGCGATCTTGGTTTCCAGAGATTTCCGCAGATTGGCCGCACGCAGCACGCCCAGAACGGCCACCGGATCCGTGGGCGTCACGATGGCGCCGAAGACCAGCGCGATCAGCAACGGCATGCCGGTTATCCAGGAAAACCCGACGCCGATGATCACAGTCGACAGACCCACGCCAATCGTCGCCATCAGGGCCACGACCCGCCATTCGGCGCGGAGATCCTCGATCTTCACATGCAGCGCGCCCGCAAAGAGCAGCAGGCCCAACATCCCGTCCAGCAGCGCTTCTGAGAAATCGATGCTGTTGACCAGCCCGCGGGCCTGATCGGCGATGCCAAGCGCGGGGAAGGCTGCATCGACCGCAAGTGCGGCAAGCGAGGCCGCCAACGCCACGATCAGAATGCCGATGGCCGATGGCAGGCGCAGAAACAGATAGTTCACGGCACCGAACGCGCCCGCCAGCACGATGAGGAGAGAGGTGATCTGCAAAAGCGACATCTGGATAGTCCTATCGCGGTGTTTGGCCTCTCCTATCACGGGCCCGGGCGGTTGACACCGGGCGATTGCGCGCCTCTGGTCGGATTTCAGGGGAAGGGCAGGGTCGCCATGCAGCGCAAAGACACCATGGATACGTTCGGCGTGATCTCGCTGACCGGTTTCGCGCTGCTTCTGGCGATCAATCAGGTCACCATCAAGGTGACCAACGAGGGGATCCAGCCGATCTTTCTGGCCGGGCTGCGCTCGCTTGGCGGGGCAGTCTGCATTCTTGCCTGGATGCGGTTCCGGGGGCTTTCCACGCATGTGGCGCCGGGCACCGCGCGCGCAGGGCTGCTGATCGGGCTGCTTTTCACCTTCGAGTTCGTCTTCCTGTTTCTGGCGCTCGATCTGACGACCGTCACCCGCAGTTCGGTAATCTTCTACACCATGCCCGTCTGGCTGACGCTTGGCGCGCATCTGCTCCTGCCGGGGGAGCGGATGAGCGTATCCAAGGCCGTGGGTCTTGGCCTGGCCGTTGCCGGCATGGCCTGGGCGATCCTCAACCGGGGCGGCCCCGAAGGGGAGGCGTCGCTTCTTGGCGATCTTTTCGCGCTGGCGGCCTCGATCTGTTGGGCGGCGATTGCGCTTTGCGCCCGGGCCAGCGCGCTGAAGGCGGTCCGACCGGAGATGCAGCTTTTGTGGCAACTGGTCATCTCCACCCCGATCCTCTTGCTGGCCGCGCCGTTTTTCGGGCCGCTCCTGCGGGAGCCGTCGCTGATCCACTGGGCGGGACTGGGGTTTCAGATCGTGGTGGTGGTCAGCGCGGGCTTCCTGTTCTGGCTCTGGCTGCTCAGCCTCTATCCTGCGGCCTCGGTCGCCTCGTTCAGCTTTCTGTCGCCGATTTTCGGCGTGCTTCTGGGCTGGGCGCTTCTGGGGGAACATGTGGGTCCCGAGATACTGGTGGCGCTCGGACTGGTCTGTGCGGGGCTGGTGCTGATCAACCGACCCGTGAGATATCCGCCCATACCGGCAAATGATCCGAGGCCCGGCCCGCCGCGCCCGCCCGCATGACCCCGGCCCGTTCCAGCCGCAGATCCGGGCCCGTGGCGACCCGGTCAAGCGCGGCCACGGGCCGGAATGCGGGGAAACTGCGGCCCGGCCGGTGCACGGTGAAATAGGGGTCGAGCGGGGCAAACCCCGCGGCGGGCGCCCATTCGTTCAGATCGCCAAGCAACACCGTCGGGCGCGCGGGCAGGCCCGCAAGCTCGGCCATGATCAGCGTCATCTGCCGCTGCCGGTCGCGCCGCCTCAGACCCAGATGGGTGGCCACCACCCGAAGCGGCCCGAAGGGTCCTGCCAGATCCGCGATGACCGCGCCACGCGGCTCCAGACCGGGCAGGCTCAGCCGGTGGATATGCGTGCTGTCCCAGCCATCGGCCAGCAACAGCGCATTGCCGTGCCAGCCCAGAGAGACCGCGTTGAGCGCCACCGGCGCGCGCTGCAATCCCGCCTCCGCGCGGGTCAGATCGGCGGGCAGGGCCGCCCGGCGCGGCGGAAGCCGCCGATCGGCCTCCTGCAGGGCCACCACATCCGCCGACAGGGCAGCCAGGACGCGTGCCACGCGATGCGGGTCGCGCCGCTGGTCCAGACCCACGGATTTGCGGATGTTGTAGCTGGCGACGCGCAGATGATGGTCGGTTTTGCGGGGCAGGGCGGTCATGATCGGCAAAGTGCCAGTGTCTCCGGCTCTGGGAAAGTGCGGTTATGGTCCCTAGATATCAGACATGAGCATCCTGCGCGGGCAAACACCGGTCACCTATCTGATATGGGGTATTCTGGCCGTGGCCTGTCTGGCGTCCCTTGCCATGGGCCGCTGGGCCGTCGCTTTCGTTTCGGTCGCCACATGGGCCGTCTCCATCCTGCCGCTGATCCTGGCGCCACGCTTCGGCCTGCAATTGCCGCGCCAGTTCATTGCGCTGATCGTGGTCTTTGTGTTTTCCACACTGTTTCTGGGAGAAGTCTTCGATTTTTATGAGCGTTACTGGTGGTGGGACATCGCGCTGCACGGGCTTTCGGCGGTCGGGTTCGGGCTTCTGGGCTTTCTGCTGGTTTTCATCCTCTTCGAAGGCGACCGCTATGCCGCCCCGGCCTGGGCGCTCGGCACGATCGCCTTCTGCGTCGGCGTCACCATCGGCGTGGTCTGGGAGATCTTCGAGTTCGGGATGGACCAGATCTTCGGGCTGAACATGCAGAAATCCGGGCTGATGGACACGATGGGGGACCTGATCGTGGATTGCATCGGCGCGGCCCTGGGTGGTTTTGCCGGGTTTCTCTATCTCAAGGGCCGCAGTCTGGGCGGCAGCGGTGCGCTGATTGACGAGTTCATAGGCCTGAACCGGCGCCTCTTCGGCCGGTCCCGCAACCGCTAGGTGCCGCAGAAGGTGCGTGTGACCTCCTCCCCGGCGCCGGGTGCGGCCTGATAGGCCCGGTGCTCGGGCTGATCCTCGAACGGGGTCCGCAATATCTCGTGCAGGGTGAAGAAAAGCGCGTAATCCCCTGAAACGGCGGCCTGTATCATTTCCTCCACGCGATGATTGCGGGGAATATAGGCAGGATTGACGGCCTGCATCGCCGCGGGCCTTTCGCCCGGGTCGCGCCGCTCGCGGGTCAACCGCTCCCGCCAGCGGGCCAGCCAGGCCGTGAAAGGGGCCGGATCGTCGAATTCCTGCGCGGCAAGTCCCGGATCCTCGCCGGAGAGGGCGCGGAACGTCCGGGTGAAATCGGCCTTGCCGGCTTCCATCGCGGTCAGAAGGTCGAAGGCGAGCGCCGCATCGTCGGCCTCGGTCTCGGCCAGCCCCAGCTTGGCAGTCAGGATCTCGTGCCAGGCGGTGTTGAACAGGTCTGGAAAGCGGTTGATCTCCTCGGTGAAGACTTCGATCGCGGCCTCCCTTTTCTCCATCAGCGGCAACAGCGCGGTGGCCAGTTGCGCGAGGTTCCACACCGCCACATTCGGCTGGTTGGCAAAGGCATAGCGCCCGAACTGATCGATTGAACTGAACACCTTTTCCGAATGATAGGCATCCATGAAGGCGCAGGGGCCGTAATCGATGGTCTCGCCCGCGATCGACATGTTGTCGGTGTTCATCACCCCGTGGATGAACCCCACGCCCATCCATTTCGCGATCAGATCGGCCTGTGCCGCGATCACGGCCTTCAGCAGGCCAAGCGGGCCGTCCGCACCGGGATAGTGGCGCGCGATGGCGTGGGTCGCCAGTGCCTGCAACGCGTCCACATCCTGCCGCGCGGCAAAATACTGAAACGTCCCCACCCGGATATGACTGGCGGCCACACGGGTGACGACGGCGCCCGGCAGGGCGGCCTCCCGCAAGACGGTTTCCCCGGTGGTGACCGCGGCCAGCGCGCGGGTGGTGGGGATGCCAAGCGCATGCATCGCCTCGGACACGATGTATTCCCGCAGGACCGGGCCCAGCCACGCCCGGCCGTCGCCCATGCGCGAATAGGGCGTGGGGCCTGACCCCTTGAGCTGAATGTCCCGGCGGTTGCCCCTCGTGTCGACCACTTCGCCCAGCAAAATCGCCCGGCCATCGCCAAGCTGCGGCGACCAGCCGCCAAACTGATGCCCGGCATAGACCTGCGCCAGCGGCGCCGCCCCGTCCGGCAGGGCGTTGCCGGCGAAGATCGCCGCGATCTCGTCATCCGCCTCGGGCAGGGTTATGCCCAGTTCGGCGGCGAGCAGGCGGTTCACGGTAATCAGCGCAGGTTGCGCCACCGGTGTGGGTGCCTGGGAGGTGAAGAACCGGTCCGGAAGCCGGGCATAGGAGTTATCGAAAGGGATCTGGATGGTCATGACGCGCTCCTTACCCCAGAACTAGGGGTTGCTCTCGGGATTACCAGATCACAGACGGGCGATCCGGTCCGTCAGCAGGTCGAAAAATCCGGCCGCATCCACGCTGCCCATGAAGGTCGCATTGGGCGCCCTGTCGGTGACGCCCCACCAGTCGGCAACGGTCATGCCAAGCGTGAGTTCCGAGCCGGTCTCGATCTCCACATTGACAAAGCGCCCCGCAAACAGATTGGGCCGGATCAGATAGGCGATCACGCATGGGTCATGGAGCGGCGCGCCTTCGGAGCCGTATTTCTCCTTGTCGAAACGCTCGAAGAAATCGGTCCATTCCGCCACCATCTTTCCGACATGGGTGCCCATGGCGCGGAACGCCTCCACGCGGTCGGCGGTGGTCAGCGCCTTATGGGTCAGATCAAGCGGCATCACTGTGATCTCGGCGCCCGATTTGAACACGATATCAGCGGCCTGGGGATCGACATAGATGTTGAATTCGGCCGCCGGAGTGATGTTGCCCACTTCGAAGTAGGCGCCGCCCATCAGCACGATCTGCTGCACCCGGTCGACGATATCGGGCGCGCGCCGAAAGGCCGTGGCGATATTGGTCAGCGGGCCAAGCGGGCAGAGCGTGACCGTGCCCGGGGCATGGCTGCGCAGCGTCTCGATGATGAAATCGACGCCATGGCGGTCCTGCAGCGGCATCGTCGGGTCGGGCAGTTGCGGGCCGTCAAGGCCGGTTTTGCCATGCACATGCTCTGCCGTCACCAGCTTGCGGTGAAGCGGGGCGTCGCAGCCCGCGAAGACGGGGATATCCTTGCGTCCCGCCAGTTCGCAGACGATCCGGGCATTGCGTTGGGTCAGCGGCAGGGGCACGTTGCCGGCCACCGCGGTGATGCCCAGCACCTCCACCTCCTCCGGACTGGCCAGCGCCAGCAGGATCGCGACGGCATCGTCCTGGCCCGGATCCGTGTCGATAATGATTTTGCGGGTCATTTCGGGGCGCTCCTGCGGCTGGCTCAAGCGCCAAACTCGCGCGATGCCGGAAAAGATTCAATGCTTTCCGTGGCGCTCCTCACTACCGGATGACAGGGCCTCTTTCGTCAGCTGCGCAGGGAAAAGGCCGCCCCTTTGGCAAGGGCGGCCGGTCGCGTCGGTCGCGCGGGCGATCAGCGGTTTTCGATATCCACGTAATCGCGATAGGTCTCACCGGTATACAATTGGCGCGGACGGCCGATCTTGCCAGACGGATCGGCGATCATTTCCTTCCACTGGGCGATCCAGCCAACCGTGCGGCTGAGCGCGAAGATCGGGGTGAACATCGAGGTCGGGAAGCCCATCGCGTCCAGAATGATCCCGGAGTAGAAATCCACGTTCGGATAGAGCTTCTTGTCGTGGAAATAGGAATCCTCGATCGCGATTTTCTCAAGCTCCTTGGCGACTTGCAGCGTGGGGTTGTTCTCCACGCCAAGCAGGTCCAGCACCTCGTCGGCGCTTTGCTTCATCACCTTGGCGCGCGGATCGAAATTCTTGTAGACCCGGTGGCCGAACCCCATCAGGCGGAACGGATCGTCACGGTCCTTAGCGCGGGCGATGTATTCGGGAATGCGGTCCACCGTGCCGATCTCGCGCAGCATTTCCAGGCAGGCCTGGTTCGCGCCGCCATGGGCCGGGCCCCAGAGACAGGCGATGCCGGCGGCGATACAGGCAAACGGGTTGGCACCCGAAGAGCCCGCAAGGCGAACCGTCGATGTGGAGGCGTTCTGTTCGTGATCGGCATGCAGGGTGAAGATCCGGTCCATCGCCCGGCTCAGGATCGGGTCGGGCTGATATTCCTCCGCCGGAACTGCGAAACACATGCGCAGGAAATTGGTGGCGTAATCGCAATCATTCCGCGGATACACGAAGGGCTGCCCGATCGTGTATTTATAGGCCATGGCCGCAATCGTCGGCATCTTCGCGATCAGCCGGATCGAGGCGACCTCGCGCTGCCACGGATCGGAAATGTCGGTCGAGTCGTGGTAGAAGGCCGACATCGCGCCCACCACACCGGTCATGACCGCCATCGGATGCGCATCGCGCCGGAAACCGCGGAAGAAATTGGCCATCTGCTCGTGGATCATCGTGTGGTTCGTCACACGGCTTTCGAAATCCTCAAGCTCCGCGGCGGTGGGCAGTTCGCCGTAGAGCAGCAGGTAGCAGACCTCCAGATAATGGGATTTCCCGGCAAGCTGGTCGATCGGATATCCCCGATGCAGCAACTCGCCCTTGTCGCCATCGATATAGGTGATCTTGCTTTCGCAGGCCGAGGTGGATGTGAAACCCGGGTCATGCGTGAATACGTTGCCTTGCGCGTAGAGCTTTGTGATGTCAATCACATCCGGCCCCGCAGTGGGCGAATGTATGGGCAACTCCAGTGTCTTGCCGTCAAAGCTCAGCGTCGCGAATTTGCCATCAGCCATGTCAGTCCCTCTTCGATTGGCCACATCTGACAAGGTGTCAGACGGGTCGTTTTCAGGGCCTTGTTCCGGCCCGCATTTCTGAGCCGGGGCCCGAGCACCGTCAGCGGGCGGGGGCGGCGGCCTCCGTCAAGCGGGCGATGGTTTCATCGCGGCCAATGACGAGCATCATATCGTAGACACTGGGCGTCGCAGTCCGACCGGCGAGAGCTGCGCGAAGAGGTTGCGCAAGCTGACCGAATTTGAGCCCATGAGCTTCGGCCGCCGTTGTCAGGGTCGCCTCAAGCGTGTCACGGGACCAGCTACCATTCTGCAACTGCGTAGTCAATTCCGACAGTATACCACGGGATACATCGGTCAGCGCCGCCTGGCTCCTCTCGTCCCGCTCAATCGGTCGATCCGTCATGATAAACTGGGCTTTTTCAAGCAGATCGGGCAGGGTTCTGGCCCGATCCTTGAGGCAATACATCGCAGCCAGAAGCCCGTCATGCTGCGCCTGCGAAAGCGGCGCCTGACCGGTCAGGGCGCGAAACCGTGCGATCTCCGCCAGCAGCTCGGTGTCGTCCATCCGGGCAATATGCCAGGACGATACGCTGTCCAGTTTCTTGAAATCGAGGCGCGCGGGCGATTTGCCGATACCGTCGAGATCGAACCACGCGCGGGCCTGCGCATCGTCGAACAATTCGTCATCGCCATGGGACCATCCGAGGCGGGCAAGATAGTTGCGCATCGCCGCGGCCGGGTAGCCCATCGCGGCATATTCCTCCACCCCCGTCGCGCCGTGGCGTTTCGACAGCTTCTTGCCGTCGGGCCCGTGGATCAGCGGAATATGCGCCCAGACCGGCACCTCCCAGCCCATGGCCTGGTAGACATGGATCTGCCGGGCGGCATTGTTTAGATGATCGTCGCCGCGGATCACATGGGTCACGCCCATGTCGTGGTCATCGACCACCACGGCCAGCATATAGGTGGGCGTCCCATCCGAGCGGAGCAGGATCATGTCGTCCAGCGTGGCGTTGCGGATCGTCACGTCACCCTGAACCCTGTCGGCGATCACCGTCTGGCCGTCGCGTGGCGCTTTCAGGCGGATCGCATAAGGCGCATCGGGATGGCTGGCCTCGGCCGCATCGCGCCAGGGCGACAGGAACAGGGTCGAGCGGCCTTCGGCCTTGGCGGTTTCGCGGAACGCGGCGATCTCCTCCTGCGTCGAGAAACACTTGTAGGCCGTGCCGCCGGCCAGCATCGCGCGGGCCACCTCTGCATGGCGGTCGCGCCGCGCGAACTGGCTCACCGCCTCGCCGTCATAATCCAGCCCCAGCCACTCGAACCCGCGCAGGATCGCCGCGGTCGCCTCGGGGGTGGAGCGGGCACGGTCCGTGTCCTCGATCCGCAACAGGAACTGCCCGCCATGCCTGCGGGCGAA
Organism: Rhodophyticola porphyridii; assembly: GCF_003688285.1. GTDB lineage: Bacteria > Pseudomonadota > Alphaproteobacteria > Rhodobacterales > Rhodobacteraceae > Rhodophyticola > Rhodophyticola porphyridii. Next base: position 156,672 of record NZ_RCNT01000005.1, on the reverse strand, counting down.
CAGCCAGTTGAACAGCGCCGTCCGCGCGGTTCCGATATGCATGTAGCCCGTCGGCGAGGGGGCGATGCGGGTCACCACGGGGCGCGCGGCATTGGGCTCGGTCATCTTCGTCCTTTCGGCGCGGGGCATCGGACGGCACGCGCGTTAACGTCTTGGAAACCATGGGGCGGATAGGTGTTGGCTGAGTGTTTAGGCAACCGCGCGCGGGGTGACAAGGGTGCGCCTCTGGCATCTGATCAACCGGCTTCAGCAGGACCAGCGCGGGGCCCTGATGCCGTGGTCGCCGGTTTTCGCCGGTCTGGGCGTGGCCTGGTACTTCGGTCTCCGGGCGGAACCGGGCTGGCCTTTCTACGGCGCCGCCTTGGCCGTGGCGGCGGTGTCGCTCCATCTGGCATGGCTCTGGCGCGATCGGGCGGGGCCGATCTTCGCCGCACTCTGTCTGGTCGCGCTCGGGCTGGGCCTTGCGGGGCTGCGCGCGCATCTGGTCGCGGGCCCGGTTCTGGACTTCCGGTATTACGGACCGATCGAGGGGCGGATCGTGGCCATCGACCGCTCCGCCTCGGACGCGCTGCGCCTGACACTGGATCAGGTCGTGCTGGACCGGACCGACCCGGCGCGCGTGCCCACACGGGTGCGGGTGTCGCTGCATGGGGATCAGCGGTGGCTGGTGCCGGAACCCGGCGCGCGGGTGATGATGACCGGGCATCTGAGCCCGCCCGAGGGCCCGGCGGAACCCGGCGGCTTCGACTTCCAGCGTCACGCCTGGTTTCTGCAGATCGGCGCGGTGGGATACACGCGCAATCCCGCCCTGCTGCTGGAACCGCGGCAGGGGCATGCGCGCCCGCTCACCCATTTGCGGCTGGATCTGTCCGCGGCCATCCAGGCGCGGATCCCGGACGATGCTGGCGCATTTGCGGCGGCGGTGCTGACAGGGGACCGTTCGGGTCTGTCCACCGGGCCGCTGGAGGATATGCGCCGCTCCAACATTGCCCATCTCCTGGCGATCTCGGGCTTGCATATGGGGCTTCTGACGGGGTTTATCTACGCCGCCCTGCGCTTCGGGCTGGCCCTGATCCCGGCGCTGGCGCTGGTCTACCCGATCCGCAAATGGGCCGCGCTGGCCGCCTTGTCGGCAGGGGCATTCTATCTGGCGCTGTCGGGCGGTAACGTGGCCACCGAACGGGCCTTCATTCAGGTGGCGGTGATGTTCGTCGCCGTTCTTCTCGACAGGCGCGCGATCACGCTCAGATCGGTGGCGATCGCGGCGCTGATCGTGCTGGCCCATCGGCCCGAAACTCTGATGGGCCCCGGGTTTCAGATGTCCTTCGCCGCCACCGCCGCTCTTGTTGCCGTCTTCAACGCGCTCCGGGACCGGGCATGGCTGAGCGGTCTGCCGGTCTGGGCCAAGGGTGCTGTGGCGCTGGTCATCTCCTCGGCGGTGGCCGGGGCCGCGACGGCGCCCTTTTCGGCGGCCCATTTCAACCAGATCGCGGTTTACGGCCTCGTCGCCAATCTGCTGACCGTGCCGGTGATGGGCAGCATCGTGATCCCGGCGGCGGTCTTCGCGGCGCTTCTGTGGCCTCTCGGGCTGGAGGGGCTGGCCTTCTGGGTGATGGAGCAGGGGCTGGTCTGGATTCTGGCGGTGGCGCATCACGTGGCGGATCTGCCGGGGGCGACGCGCGCCGTCACGGCGCCGCCCCCTGGGGTTCTGGGGGGCATCACGCTCGGGATGCTGCTGGTCATTCTCTGGCGGGGGCGGGCGCGCATGCTGGGCCTTGCGCCTGTCGCGGTTGCGCTGGCGATCTGGTCGGGGGCGGATCGGCCCGATCTCCTCCTCTCCTCCTCCGGTCGGCTCGCCGGTGTGCTCGCGCCCGAGGGTCGGGCATTGACCAAGCCGCGCGGAGACGGGTTCGTGGCCGGTATCTGGCTGGAAAACGACGGCGATCCCGCCGATCAGGAGGCCGCAGCCTCGCGCCGCGGCTGGCAGGTCGCGGGGGCGGGACACAGCCTTGCGCTGCCCGGTGGGCAAAGCCTTTGGCATGGCGGCGGGCGGCGGGCGGCGCGCGAGGTTGCGGAGGCCTGCGCCAGCCACGACATCGTTCTGATATCCGAACCTTTGGAGGATTTCTGGCCCGATCTCGTCCCGCTCGGGCGCGCTTCGGGCGACCTGCTCACGGATGCGGACCGGCTGATCTGGCAGGGCGGGCGCCTGGACGCGGGCGCACCTGTCGTCTCGATGGCGCGCGCCGCCCCGGCGGAGATATCCTGCCTTCTGATTTCAGGCGAAACATTGCGCGAAACCGGGGCCATCGCGATGGAGACAAGCGACGGGGGCCTGCGGATCACCAGCGCCCGCGCTCGTCAGGGCGCGCGCCTCTGGACGGGGGCGGGCCAATAGGCTTGGCCCCACCCGAAGACTCACGGGGGGGATCGCCGGGCTTGCGTTAATAGGTGCGGATCAGCCCCACCAGCTTGCCCTGCACCTTGACCTGATCGTCGCGCAGCATCCGCGTCTCGTAGGCCGGGTTCGCGGCTTCCAGCGCGATCATGTTGCCCTTCTGCCGGAACCGTTTCAGCGTCGCCTCCTGATCTTCCACAAGGGCCACGACGATATCGCCATTATCGGCGGTCTGACCTTCCTCGATCACGACGATATCGCCGTCATTGATCCCGGCTTCGATCATCGAGTCGCCTTTGACCTCCAGCGCGTAGTGATGCTTGCCCGTGCCGATCATCTGCTGGGGCACGGCCACATGGGCCGCGACCTGGCTGATCGCCTCGATCGGGGTGCCGGCGGCGATCCGGCCCATCACCGGCAGTTTCATCGCGCCATCCGTGGCAACCGGCATCGCACCCGCGGGCAGGTTCTGCCGATCCCCTTCGATCACGCGCGGGGTGAACCCGGTCTTCGCCTCAAGCGCGTCGGGCAGCTTCACGATCTCGATCGCGCGGGCCCGGTGGGCCAGCCGGCGGATGAAGCCGCGTTCCTCCAACGCTGTGATCAACCGGTGAATGCCGGATTTCGAGCGCAGATCCAGCGCCTCCTTCATCTCATCGAAAGAGGGGGGGACGCCATCGCGCTGCATCCGCTTGTGGATAAATTCCAGTAGGTCGAGCTGTTTCTTCGTCAGCATAAGAGATCTCTCCGCCTGTCCGATATGGCCTCGTTCAGGGTATGTTCTACCCCTGTTCCCCCTCTGTGTCAACGAATCCGCGGTTTCAAGCAGGCGAGAGCAACAGCGGCGCCAGATCGCCCAACCGGCTACGGGGGGCGGTCAGCCCGACGAGCCCCTGGCACAGCGCCTCGCCGCGGGCCGGGCCCAGAACCGGCGCCGCAAGCTCGGTGAACTTCGCGGCGATCTCGGCCTCGCTCAACGGGCGGTGCCTGTCGCCGCGGGCATGGGTGTCGCCCGAGGCCAGAATGCGACCGTCCGTTGTGGTGATGCGGATATCGGCCATCCGGCAGGCCGGAAACGTGGCGTCGTGACGGGCCGCGCGGGCCACGTCGATCCGGCGGTGCATCGCGATCACGTCGGCATCGACAAGCCCGCGCCCCGAAATCTGCTCCAGTCCTATCTCTCCGTGAACAAGATAGGCGGCGAGGGCGAATGGCAGGGAATACTGCGCCTCGGACGTGGTTCGCGGCAGGCCCGAAAAAAGGGCCACGGCCTCCGCAAAACTGTTGACCTGCACATGGGCGATATCCCCGGGGCCAAGCTTGTGGGCCAGCACCACATCGCGGGCCGCGTCAATCGCGCCGTGGGCCCATCGGCAGATCGGGTAGGGCTTTATGTATTGATCCTCCACCAGCCAGTCGCGCCCCAGATCGGTCCAGAATTCGGGCGCGTCCTCCACCGTCACCGCGGGCGCGCCGGTAAATCCCCTTTCGGCCAGAACCGCGGCGGAGAGGCCCGCCAACGTGCCCCAGCCGGACCCGTCATGCAGCATCGTGGGGCTGGCGATCTCGCGCATCATCTGACTGCGGGGGCCGTGATATTCGGCAATGCCCAGCCCCTCGCGCAGCATCGCCGGCCCATGGCCGCGGATCCGCGCCGCCATCGCCGCGACGCCAAGCGCGTTCCACGCCCCCGATGTGTGATAATCGCAGGCGGTCGCGTGCAGCGCCTTGCCCGCGCGGCCCGCGATCTCGTAGCCCACCACAAGATGCGCCAGCGCCTCGGGGCCCGTCATCTCCGGTGCCCGCTGCATCAGCGCGCAGAAGGCCGCCACCGCCGCCACCCCGATATGGCCCTTGCAGGGATTGTAGCCGTCATGGGCATCCAGATTGTCGATCTGCGTCGCCGCGGCATAGCCCGCACCGGCAAGGCTGACCGGTCGCCCGTCGAACATCATCCGCGCGGTCAGGGCCGGATCGGCGCTGCCATAAAGGGCGCAGGCCGTATCCCGCGCGATGATACCTGCCTCCATCGGGCCCGCGGCGGCGGCCACGCCGACCGTATCAAGCAGCAGCCAGGCCGCGCACCGCAGGGCACTGGCGGGCATGTCGGCGGCGGGCCGGTCCAGCACGAAGGCGGCGATATGCGCGAACGTCCTACTCATGGCCCATTGCGGCATGCGCCTCTCCGCCAGTCTCGCAATGAAAACGGGGTCTCACGCATAAATATTCTGGCCCATGGGGCGAATTGCGGGTTTCATGTGCCTCACATGGCAAGAAGGCGCTCCGACCCCCGTGGAACACCGACCCTATCTGAACCACCTCCGCTCCTTCGAGGCGGCGGCGCGGCACCTGAACTTCACGCTCGCCGCGGAGGAGCTGAACTATACCCAGGCCGCGATTTCCAATCACGTCCGCTCGTTGGAGGAGTATCTCGGCAAGCCGCTGTTCATCCGCCACGCCCGCAGCCTCGAACTGACCGGTCCGGGGCAGGCCTATCTGCCCGGCATCCGCCGCGCGCTGCTTCAGATCGAGGACGCGACCGAGGCGATCATCGCCCGGACCCATGACCAGACAGTGGTGATCTCCTGCCCGATCAGCCTGGCCGAAAACTGGATGGCGTCGCGGGTCGCCGCTTTTCTGGCGGACCATCCCGATTTCACGATCACCCTCAACGGAACGGTCTGGGGCGACCGGATCAGCGAGGTTGCCGATCTGACCGTCGCGATCAAGCACCGGGACGAGGTTCTGCCCGGCGACGCGCTGCTGGCGCCCGAGCGTCTGACGGTCGTGTGCGCGCCCGGCTACATGGTCGCCGGAGAGGTGTTGTGCCGGCCCGGGCAACTCAAGGCAGCCGGGCTGATCCATATCCTGACCCGGCAGGATTGCTGGGGCGCGGTCGCCGCGGGGCTGGATCTCGACGATCTGGATCTGCACGGGGGCGTGCGGTCGAACTCCTCCAATGTCGCGCTGGAACTGGCGGCGAGCGGTTTGGGCTGCGTCGCGGTTCTGCGGTCGCTCGCCGAACCCTATCTGGCGCGCGGCGTGTTGACCGAACCCTTCGCCTGCGCCGTCGACAGCCCGTGGAACTATTATCTGAGCCGGCCCGCCCGGACCCTGAAGCCACCTGCCAGACGGTTCCGAGACTGGCTGCTCGACGGCAATGGCTGATTTCATCCGCGCAGTCTCAACCCCTCAGGATCGAACGGCGGCGTGGCCAGCATGCGCGCCTTGTGCGGCCGCCCCAGCACATGGATCTCCACAATGTCACCCGGCTGCGCCGTCCCGGCCCGTGCGAAGCCAAGTGCGAGGGATTTGCCCGTATGGGCCGAATACGCCCCGGAGGTGACCCGGCCCACACCGGTGCCGTCCGGCAGGAAAATCGGTTCTCCGCCGCTGGCATCGGCGTCATTCACCGCATCGATCTCGAAGATCGACAACGTCTCCCGCGGCGGCGTCCCGGCCAGCGCAAGATAGGCGTCCTTGTGCAGAAAATCCTTGTCCAGCTTGATCAGCCGGTCCAGCCCGACCTCCTGCGGCCAGTATTCGGGGCTGTATTCGCGGCCCCATGAGCCATATCCCTTCTCGATCCGCAACGCGCCGAGCGCGCGGCTGCCGACCGGGCCGCCGCCCATGTCGCGCGCGGCCTCGATCAGGGCCCGGTAAAGGGCGGTCTGCTGCTCCTCCGCGCAATGCAGCTCCCAGCCGAGATCGCCGGTGAAGGACACGCGCAGCGCCACGACCGGCACGCCGGCCACCACCATCTGCCGGGCCTGCATGAACCCGAAACCCGCGTTGGACAGATCCTCGTTCGTCAGCCTTTGCAGCAACTCGCGCGATTTCGGTCCGGCGACATTCATGCCGCAAAGCGCATCGGTCCGGTTCTCGAAGGTTGTGCCCTGCGGTAATGGCACCATGTCGAAAAATCGCCGGTGATAGCGTTCCGCCAGGCCCGAGCCGATCATCATGAAGCGGTCCGGAGCCAGTCTGGTGACGGTGAAATCGCCGGCCACGCCGCCCCGCACCCCGATCAGCGGCGCAAGGCAGGCGCGCCCCACAACGGACGGCACGCGATTGGCCAGAAGCGCATCCAGCCAGTCCTGCGCGCCGGGCCCCCTGATCTCGTAGGTGGCGAAGTTGGAGATGTCGAGCACGCCGACATGGGTTCGTAGCATCCGGACCTCACGGCCGACCGGCTCGAACCAGTTTTGCCGCTCGAACCCGGTCGTTTCGGTCCCACCGGGTTCATCGGCGAACCACAACGGATGTTCCCACCCGCAATTCAACCCGAACACCGCGCCCATGGATTTCTGCATCTCATAGGCGGGCCGCAGGCGGGCAGGGCGGCCGGCGGCGCGTTCCTCGTTGGGGAAATGTATCGCGAAGCGGTTGGCGTACTGGTCCTGAACCCGCGCCTTGGTGAAGGCCTTGCCGGCCCATGGGCCGAACCGCGCCAGATCCCAGCCGAACATGTCCAGCCTCGGCTCCCCCTCGATCATCCATTCCGCCGCCAGAAGCCCCAGCCCGCCGGATTGGGAGAAGCCCGGAATGATCCCGTTGCAGCAGAAATAGTTCCGCAGTTCCGGCACCGGCCCGAAGAGCGCCGCGCTGTCGGGCGACCAGATCATCGGCCCGTTGATCACCCGCTTGATCCCCGCCGTCGCCGCAACCGGCACCCGCGCCATGGCGCGCATCACGTTGTCCATGATCCGGTCCAGATCGTCGGCGAAGAGGTCATGGCCGAAGCCCTGCGGCGTGCCGTCCTCGGCCCAGAACCGCATATCGCGCTCATAGGCGCCGATCAGCAGGCCCTGACCTTCCTGGCGCATGTAGTATTCGCCATCCCGGTCCGCGACCGAGGGCAGGCGACGGCCCTGCGCGGCCACTTCGGCGATGGTTTCGGTGACGAAATACTGGTGCTCGGTCGGGATCAGCGGCAACTCCAGCCCCGCCATCGCCGCCACTTCCCGGCCCCAGAGCCCGGCGGCATTCACTACCCAGTCCGTGCGGACAGACCCTTTCGGCGTCTCGACGACCCAGGATCCGTCGGGTTGAGGCACCGTGGCGGTGACGGGCGTGAAGCGGTGGATCTCCGCGCCCCGCGCGCGGGCGCCCGCCGCATAGGCCATGGTCACCCCGGACGGATCCACATTGCCGCCATCGGGCTCGTACATGATGCAGCGGATACCATCGAAATCCACCAGCGGGTGCAGGCGCTCCGCCTCGTCCCGGCTCACCTCGTGGAAATTCATCCCGTAATAGCGCGCCTTGGCCTCCTGAAGCCGCAACTGGTGTTCCCGCGCCTCGGTCTGCGCCAGATAGAGCGAGCCGGGCTGAAACACGCCGCAACCCTGGCCGGTTTCCGCCTCCAGCTGCTTGTACAACCCCATAGTGTAATGCTGGATCCGGCTGATATTGGTGCTGTCGTGAAGTCCGTGAATGCCGGCTGCCGCATGCCAGGTGGAGCCCGATGTCAGCTCGTCCCGCTCCAGCAGAACGACGTCGCGCCAGCCCAGTTTGGCCAGATGATACAGGATCGAACAGCCGACCAGCCCGCCGCCGATCACCACGGCCTGTGCATGTGCTTTCATCACGCGCCCGTCCTTTTCGCCTCTGGCCCTCAGGACCGGGCTAGAGGCTTGGCCAGATCGCGACAACGAAAAAACCTTATGGGAATGACCCCGCTCTTTCGGGGTCATCGGTTCAGAGCGGCAGGATCTCCACCATCGCGCCGGCCTTCAGTGGCGGCTGATGCGGCGGCAGGACCAGAAGCGTGTCCGCCTCCGACAGCCGTGTCAGAAGGGAGCTGTCCTGCATGTCGACAGGCGTCACCTCGGGGAGGTCCGCCCCATGGGACAGGCAGGCGCGCATATAGTGCTCCCGCGGGCCGTTCGCAGGCACATCCACGGTCAGCCGGGCGCGGCTTCGGCGGCGTTCGCCCGCGGGCAGCCCAAGAAAGGCGCGCATCATAGGAACGATGAAGAGATGCCCGCAAACCATTGACGAAACGGGATTTCCGGGAAGCCCGACCAAGGCCGACCCGGCCAGTCGCCCGGCCATCAACGGTTTGCCCGGGCGCATGGCGATCTTGTAGAAGGACCGCTCCAGCCCCATCGCCTGCGCCACCTGTCCGACAAGATCGTGATCGCCCACGGACGCCCCGCCGATCGTCACGATCAGATCGGCGCCCGCGGCCAGACCCAGCACCTGTTCCAGGCTTTCATGCGTGTCCCGCGCGATGGGCAGCAGCCGGGCCTGCCCGCCCTCGGCCTCGATCACGGCTTTCAGCCCATAGGTATTCGATGCGATGATCTGGTCGGGCCGCGGGGTCTCGCCGGGCTGCACAAGTTCGTCGCCGGTGGCGATCAGCGCCACATCGGGGCGGCGGGTCACCGGCATGCGGGGGTGGTTCATCGACGCCGCCAGCGCGATATCGGCCGGCGACAGGCGGCGCGGTGCCTCGATCCCATGCCCCTTGCGGAAATCCACGCCGGCCGCGCGGATATGAAGGCCCGCATCCAGCTTGTCGCCAAGCATGATTTGGTCGCCCTCGCGCTGCACATCCTCCTGAATGACGATCCGGTCGGCACCCTCGGGCACCGGCGCGCCGGTGAAGATCCGCAGCGCCTCGCCCGCGCCGATCCTTCCGGACCACATGTGGCCCGCCGGGACCTCGCCCACTACGGTCAGCCGCGCGCCCGGCGCCACGTCCGCGCCCCGAACCGCATAGCCGTCCATCGCCGAGGCCGCAAAGGGCGGCTGGTCCCGCCGGGCCAGCACCGAGCGGGCCAGCACGCGGCCCGCGGCCTCGCTCAGCGGCACCTCCTCCACCTCCAGCGGTCGGGTCAGGGCCAGACAATGGGCCAGCGCCTCGGCGACGGAAATCACGGTTCGGCCTCGAAACGCCCGGATTTGCCGCCGTCTTTCAGGAGTACGCGCAGCCCGCCGATCTCCATCCCCCGATCGACGGCTTTCAGCATGTCGTAGACCGTCAGCGCGGCGGTGGAGGCCGCGGTCAGCGCCTCCATCTCGACGCCGGTCTGACCGTTGGTCTTGACCGTCGCTGCGATCCGGACCCCGGGCAAGGCGGGGTCCGCCACCAGCTCCATGGCGACCTTGGTCACCGGCAGTGGATGACAAAGCGGGATCAGATCGGCGGTGCGTTTGGCACCCATGATGCCCGCAAGCCGCGCAACCGCCAGAACGTCACCCTTTTTGGCATTGCCTTTCTCAACCAGATCAAGTGTTTCAGGCAACATCTTCACCCAGACTCCGGCCTTGGCAACTCGGGCCGTCACCGGCTTTTCGGACACATCGACCATATGGGCCTGCCCGTCGCCGTCGAAATGCGTGAGTTTCGGCATCAGAACCGCGCCGTCAGCGGGTTGGCCAGCAGGTTGCGCGTCGCCGTGGCCACATCCTCCTGCCGCATCAGGCTCTCCCCGATCAGGAAGCAGCGCGCCCCGTATTGCGCCATATCAGCCAGATCCTCCGGCGTGGAAAGCCCGCTTTCGGCGACCACCAGCCGGTCGTCTGGGATCATCCGCACCAGCCGCCGGGTCACATCCAGAGAGGTCTCGAACGTGTTGAGATCCCGGTTGTTTATGCCGACAAGACGTGAGCTCAGATGGCTTGCGCGATCCAGTTCCGCCTCGTCATGCACCTCGATCAGCGCATCCATCCCCCAATCGGCGGCGGCGGCCTCCAGTTCGCCGGCCTGCCCGTCATCGACACTGGCCATGATGATCAGGATGCAATCGGCACCAAGCGCACGGGCCTCCGCCACCTGGTAGGGATCATAGAGGAAATCCTTGCGCAGCACCGGCAGCTCGCAAGCCTCCCGCGCGGCCACCAGAAACCCGTCGGCGCCCTGAAAGCTCGGCCCGTCGGTCAACACGCTCAGGCAGGTCGCGCCGCCCGTGGCATAGGCCTGCGCAAGGGCGGGCGGGTCGAAATCCGCGCGGATCAGGCCCTTGGACGGGCTGGCCTTCTTGATCTCCGCGATCAGGCCGTAGCCTTCGCGCGCCGCCGCGCTCAGCGCCTCGGCGAAAGGGCGGACCGGCGGGGCGCTGCGGGCCTCCGTCTCGACCGACTCAAGCGGGCGTTCGGCCTTGCGGCGCGCGATCTCTTCCAGCTTGTAGGCTTTGATCTTTTCCAGAATCGTCGGCGTTGTCATGTGCTCTCCGATGTGATGCGGGCCAGGGTCTCGACGGCCTGCTTCGCCTTGCCGCTATCTATGCTTTCCCGTGCGATCTCAACACCCTCCGACAGGGTCTCCACCATGTCCGCAACGATCAGCGCCGCTGCTGCGTTTAGCAGGACCGCGTCCCTGTAGGCCCCGGTTTCGCTCGCCAGAAGCGCGCGCAGCGCCGCGCCGTTCTCCTCGGGCGTGCCGCCCAGAATGTCGCGGAGCGGGTGCACCGGCAAGCCGGCCTCTTCGGGGTGGACCTCCCTGGCGGTGATGTCGTCCCCGTCGAGAACCGCCACGGATGTCGGCCCGCTGATCGAAATCTCGTCCGTGCCGTCGGCGCCATGCACCAGCCAGGCTTTCTCGCTGCCCAGATCCTGCAGGGTTTCGGCCATGGGAAAGATCAGGTCGATAGCAAAGGCGCCGGTCAGTTGCCGCTTCACGCCCGCGGGGTTGGTCAGCGGCCCCAGAATGTTGAAGATGGTCTTCGAGCCAAGCTCAAGGCGCACCGGCATCACATGTTTGATCGCCGGATGGTGCATCGGGGCCATCATGAAGCCGATCCCCGCTTCGGCGATGGCGCGTTCCACAACCTCCGGGCCGACCATGACATTGATGCCCATCTGGCCAAGCGCATCCGCAGCGCCGGATTTCGAACTGAGGTTCTTGTTGCCGTGTTTCGCAACCGGCACACCGGCACCCGCGACCACGAAGGCCGTCGCGGTCGAAATGTTCAGCGTGCCCATACCGTCGCCGCCGGTGCCGACGATATCCATCGCTCCTTCCGGCGCGCGCACCTTGATGCATTTGTCCCGCATGACGGCGGCGGCGGCGGCATATTCGGCCACGGACTCGCCGCGCGCCCGCATCGCCATCAGCAGCCCGCCGATCTGTGCCGGCGTCGCAGCCCCCTCGAACAGATGCTCGAACGCGGCGCGCGCCTGCGCCCGGCTGAGCGGCCCTTCGGAGGCCGAATAGATCAGCGGCTTCATCGCGTCGGTCATGCGGGCTCTCCGATCCGGGCGCTGTCGAGGAAGGTGCGAAGCATCCTGTGCCCGTGTTCCGAGCGAATGCTTTCGGGGTGAAACTGCACCCCTTCTATCGGAAGGTTCCGGTGGCGCAGGCCCATGATCGTGCCATCGGCCAGTTCGGCCGTCACGGTCAGGCAGTCCGGCAGATCGTCGCGTGCCACCACCAGCGAGTGATAGCGCGTCCCCAGAAGCGGGGAGGGGAGCCCGGCAAAGACACCCTGACCGCGATGCAGGATCTGGCCCATCTTGCCATGCACGATTTCGGCATGCTGGACGACGCGGCCGCCAAAGGCCTGCCCGATCGTCTGGTGGCCCAGACACACGCCCAGAAGCGGGGTTCCCGTTTCCGCCGCCGCCGCGGTCAGCGCCAGACAGATGCCGGCCCGGTCCGGGTCGCACGGACCCGGAGACAGCACGATCGCGCGCGGCTTCAGCGCCATCGCCTCCTGCACGTTCAGCGCGTCATTACGCGCAACCTGCACATCGGCACCCAGTTCCCCAAGGTAGTGCACCAGATTATAGGTGAAACTGTCGTAATTATCGATCAAGAGCAGCATGTTGCCCAAGCCTTTCCGAAAGGGGTCGAAGGCGACGCGCGCCCGCGTTATACATGTTCAACAGCCGCGCCGCGGGGTCAAGGGACCGGGCAGGGACGGTGCGTGATAGCGGATGAGGAGCGGAATGGGCAGAGGTGTGGTGACCGGGATGCTGCTGGGGGTGCTGTTCGCGGCGCTGTTTCTGGCGATATTGTCACTCAGCGCCCCGCTTCCGAACCGTTCCGGCGGTGTGAACGAGGCGCAGTCCGCGCCTTCGGGCACATCGGGTCCGGAAGAAACTGCCGGGACGCAGACCGCCCCCGCACCGGTCGCGCCCGGGACCGGACAGCCCGTGAGCGAACCGCCCGCCGGCACTGCGCCCGCCGATCCCGTGCCCACGTCCACCGATCCCGCCCCGGTGGAGGACGCGCCCGCGGATCAACCGGCCGCGTCCGTAGATACCGCAACCCGTACCGGCCCCGCTGACAATGTGCCCCTGCCCGCAGGGTCCGAGTTCAACCGCCCGCCGCCCGAACAGGCCGCGACAGTGCCCGCGCCCGACAGCGCGCCGGTGTCCGCGCCGCCACAAGGCAGCCCGGCTCCCGCGCCAGATACGCTGGCGGCTTCACCGGTGCCCGATACGGCGCCCGCGCCGCGCCCCGCAGGAACGGCCGCGCTGGCTCTGCCCCAGGTGGAGAGCCCGATGCCCGACACGTCCACGCCCGAGGTGAGCGATACAAGCGCCGATCCCCTTGCGCCGCCGCCGGAATTACAGCCCGCCCCTCTGGGCCTGCCGCAGATCGAGACCGATCCCGGTACGCCCGCGACCATGCCCGCCCCGGCCCCGGACCTGCCGGAGGGGCCCGCGACCGACACCCCCGCCGCCGGGGAGGAGACCGCGCGCGCCGCGCCTGCGCCTACCGTCGCACCGGCGCCGCCCGCATCGTTCCGCCCTGCACTGCCGCGGGTCGGCGACGCGATCGATGCTCCGGGACCGCAGGCGACCGAAACGGCGGCGGGCGTGCCCGTGCCCGATCCATCCGAGGGGGAAGATCCGCGCCCCGCGATCGAGGCCTATGCCGCGCCTTTCGACCCGTCGGAAACCCGCCCCGTGATGGCGGTGATCCTGATCGATGACCCGGCCTTCGGTCTCGACAGGTCGGTGCTGCTCGATTTTCCCTTTCCCGTCAGCTTTGCCGTCGACCCGACCGCCCCTGGCGCCGCCGAGACCGCTGCGGCCTATCGCGCCGCCGGGTTCGAGGTGCTGATCCTTGCCGAGATGCTGCCCGATGGCGCGTCGCCTTCGGATGTGGAGACGGCGCTGGCCGGTGCGCTGGACGTGTTGCCCGAAACCGTGGCACTGCTCGATACCGACCAGAACCGCGTGCAGGGCGATCGTCCGGTGCTCGATGCGGTCGTTGCCGCGCTGGCCGATACCGGTCATGGGCTCGTTGCCTATCCGCGCGGTCTGAATGCCGCCGAGCAAAGTGCCGTCCGGGCAGGGGTGCCCGCCGCCACACTCTTCCGCGAGATCGACAGCGAGCGGGAGCGTGCCACGGTCATCACCCGCTATCTGGACCGCGCTGCCTTCGCCGCCGGACAGGAGGGGAGCGTCATCGTCGTCGGTCATACCTATTCCGACACGGTGACGGCGCTGTTTTCCTGGGCTCTTGGCGACCGGTCGGAGAGCGTGGCGATGGCGCCCGTGTCGGCCGTGCTGACGCGCTAGCGCTACGCGGGGGCCCCGAAGGGCGCGGGTCCGATCTCAGCCGTTGCCGCGCGATGTGAACATCGCCGCATCCTCCGCCGCCTTGCGGATGGCGCGGGCCTTGTTCACGGTCTCTTCGAACTCGGCCTCTGGATCGCTGTCATAGACCACGCCGCCGCCGGCCTGAATGTAGAGCTTTTCATCCTTCACCACGGCGGTGCGCAGGGCGATACACATATCCATGTCGCCGCCGGCGGAGAAATAGCCGACACCGCCGCCGTAGATGCCGCGTTTTTCCGGCTCAAGCTCGTCGATGATCTCCATCGCGCGTACCTTGGGCGCGCCGGACACCGTGCCCGCGGGCAGACCGGCCAGCAGCGCCGAGAGCGCATCATGCTCCTCCGACAGCTCGCCCACCACGTTGGAGACGATATGCATCACGTGGCTGTAGCGTTCGACGATGAACTCCTCGGTCGGGCGCACCGTGCCAATCCTCGAGACGCGGGCGGTGTCGTTCCGGCCCAGATCCAGCAGCATCAGATGCTCGGCCAGTTCCTTCTGGTCGGCCAGCAGATCGGCTTCCAGCGCCTTGTCCTCCTCGGGCGTGGCACCGCGCTTGCGCGTGCCGGCGATCGGCCGGATCGTGACCTCGCCGCCGAAAACCCGCACGAGGATCTCGGGGCTGGCGCCCACCACCTGAAACGGCCCGAAATTGAAGAAGAACATGAAGGGGGAGGGGTTGGTCCGCCGGAGCGCGCGGTAGAGCGCGAAGGGCGGTTCCGGAAACTCCTGGGTCCAGCGCTGCGACGGGACGACCTGAAAGATGTCACCCGCACGGATATAGTCCTTGGCCCTTGTGACCGCGGCCAGATAATCGGCCTTCGTGAAATTCGAAACGGGCTCCGCCATCGGCGCCGTCGCGCCCATTTCGCGGGTTGCGCCCAGGGGCGCGCGCTCCAGATCGCGCAGCGCGTCGGAAACCCGCTCGGCAGCCTGCGCATAGGCCGCGCGCGCCGACAGGCCGCCCGAAACCCAGGCCGGCGACACCACCGTCACCTCGCCCTTCACCCCGTCCAGAACGGCAATGACCGACGGGCGCATCAGCACCGCATCGGGCAGGCCCAGAGGGTCGGGGTTCACATCCGGCAGATGCTCCACCAGCCGGATCATGTCATAGCCCAGATATCCGAACAGGCCCGCGGCGGCGGCGGGCAGATCGCCCGGCATGTCGATGGCGCTTTCGGCCAGCAGTGCGCGCAGCGCATCGAGCGGCGGCACGTCGCAGGGGGCGAATGCATCGCGGTCGTAGCGGGCAGTGCGGTTGATCCGCGCGCAGTCACCCCGGCACTCCCAGATCAGATCGGGTTTCAACCCGATGATCGAATAGCGCCCGCGCACCTCTCCTCCGGTCACGGATTCCAGGATGAAGCTGTCGCGGCCAGCATCGGCCAGCTTCATCATCACCGAAACCGGCGTGTCCAGATCCGCGGCCAGACGGGCGTGCACAAGCTGATTGCGCCCCGCCGCCCAGCCTTCGGCGAACGTGTCATATGTCGGGATCAGCGCCATGCCTCAGGGGAACTGAGCATGCACGGCATTGATGACCGACGGGCTCAGCGAAATGCCCACATCCGCCTCCAGCGCCTGACCGAAGCTCTCGAACACATCCTGCGCGATCGATTGGCGGACCTGCTCTGAAACCAGCGCCAGCAGCGCCTCGGCTCCGGGGCTGCCACGGGTGCCGGAGTTGATCTCGTCCAGCCGCGCGATCACCGCAAAATCCGCGCCCGGGATCACGGCGGTATCGCCCGGGCTGTCAAGCTGGAAGATCTGCGAGACCAGCGTGGGCGGCATGTCCGGTATGAAATCCTGACGCCGGATCTGCACCTCCTGGGTCACCGCCGGCCCCAGGTCCTCAAGCGCGGTGCCGCGCGTCAGCCGTCCAACCAGCTCCTGCGCATGTGCGGCCAGCTGTTCGCGCCGATGCCGGGCCAGCCAGCTTTCGGCCACCTCATCGCGGATCTCGTCCAGCGGCGGCAGGGCCGGGGGGATCACCTCGTCCAGACGGATCGCGAAAAGCCCGCCATCGGATAGCTCCAGCAATTCCGGAAAATCGCCCTCCCGCGCTGCGGCTGCGGCCTCGCGAAAGGCGTCGTAGCCCGCGATCCCCTCGTCGGAACCGGGGGACCACTCGATCGTGCCCAACTCCATCAGCGTATCGCCGGCCAGTTCCTCAAGGGTTGCGCCGCCGGCCAGCAGGTCGTCCACATCGCCCCGGATATCGTCGATCGCCCGGCGCGCGGCCTCCGCGGCCAGTTCGGCGCTCAGATCCTCCTCGGCCTCCTCGAAGGGCACCTGCGTGGCATCCAGCACCGCGTTCACCCGGAAAATCGCCGGACCGAAGGCGCTTTCCACCGGCCCGATGATCTCCTGTTCCTCGGTTCCGAACACGGCCTCGGCGGCGGCCCCGCTCAGGTCCGGGGCGGCCACTTCGCCCATATCCACGTCTTCCAGCGTCAGACCCCGCGCCGCGACCAGATCGTCATAGCTCGCCTCGCCGGCATCCAGCGAGGCGCGCGCCGCCTCGGCCTCTTCCAGAGACGGATAGACCAACCGCTCCAGCAGCCGCCGCTCGGGCTGATTATACAGCTCCGCGCGTTCCTCATACAGATCGCGCAGCGCCTGCTCGTCGATCTCCATGTCATCCATGATCATGCTCGGCCGGACCCAGGCATAGGTGACCGCGCGCATCTCGGGCCGCATGAACTGCGCCTCGTTGGCGGCGTATTCGGCCTGCAGATCGTCCTCGCTCGGCGCGGCCAGCCCGGTGGGCAGCTGCGCCTCGGTCACGCGCAGCACCGAAAAGTCGCGCGTTTCGGTCTGGTAGGCCGTCAGGGTCTCGGCGAAGAGCTCTGGCGCCTGAACTCCGCCCACGACCGCGATCTGCAACAGCGAGCGGGCCACGTCCTCGCGCACATTTTGCTCGAACTCCGCCGGGGTCAGCCCGGTTTCGCGCAGGGCGAACTCATAGGCTGCCCGGTCGAACCCACCCTCGGGCGTGGCGAACCCACTGGTTTCCCGGATTTGCCGCGCAACCTCCAGATCGCCGATCGAAAGGCCCATCTCGCGGGTTTCGTTGGCCAGCGCCGCACGCGCGATCAACCCGTCCAGCACGGCCCGGTCCAGCCCCTGCGCCGTCAACTGGTTCAGGTTCACCGGCCGCCCGGTCTGGGCCACCTGTGCGCTTATCTCCCGCTGGAGCGCGCGCGCGTAGTCATTGGCGGTGATACGGGCGGAGCCGACGCTGCCCACCTGGCTGGCGGAACCGCTGAAACTGGTGATCCCGAAGCCGGTCAGGGCAATCATAAGAAGGCCCAGAATGATCCAGACGAAGATGTTGGAGGCTTTCTTGGCGGTACCTTTGACCATCGCGGATCATCCCCTCCCATGGGCGTTGTTTGGCTTGATCTACGCGCTGCGGGGCAGGGGGGCAAGAGGTGGCTAGAGCGTAACGCCGGCCAAACGGTCCACCACCTGCGCCAGCCCCTCCGCATCGGCATTGGCAAAGGCGATCCTCAGGCTCGCCTCTGCCTGACCGTCGCCGCCTTCGGCGCGGGTCGGCCCGAACATCGTGCCGGGCAGCACCAGAATGCCCGCCTTGCCGACCAGCGCCTGCGCTACCGCGTCCGAGGGAAGGTCGAAAGGGTGGCGCGCATAGGCGAAATAGGCGCCGCAGCCCATCAACTGCCAGCCCGGCAACCGCTGGAAGCCCGCGATCAGCGCGTCACGGCGGCGCAGGATCTCCATCCGTTCGCCGGCCAGCCAGCCCCCCAGATTGCGCATTCCCCAAAGCGCGCCGATCTGGCCGATCTGTGGCGGGCAAATCGCGACGGTGTCGAGAAACTTCTCCACCTCCACCAGCCGCGCGGGTGAGGCCATCACCGCGCCCACACGGTGTCCGGTCAGCCGGTAGGCCTTCGAGAAGGAGTAGAGATGGATCAGCGTCTCGTCCCAGTCGGGATCGGCGAAGAGGTCATGGGGCGCGCCAGTCTGCGAATGAAAGTCGCGATAGGTCTCATCCAGGATCAGGGCCAGCCCGTGCCGTTTCGCCAGATCGCGGAATGCACGCAGGACGGGGGCGGGGTATTCGACCCCGCCGGGGTTGTTCGGGCTGACCAGAATGATCGCGCGGGTCCGCGCGCAGACGAGGGCCGCCGCCGCTTCGGGGTCGGGGATCAGGTCATCGCCGGTGGCCAGCAGCCTGGCCTCGACCCCTTCCATGTCCAGCCACATCTTGTGGTTGAAATACCAGGGCGTCGGCAGGATCACCGCATCGCCCGCGCCCGCGATGGTGGAAAGCGTCGCGGTGAACGCCTGATTACAGCCCGCGGTCACCGCGACCTGATCGGGCCGGATCGTCCCGCCATAGGCCGTGCTCCACTGGCCAGCCAGTTCGGCGCGCAGCTCGGGCAGGCCCAGAACCGGGCCGTAAAGATGGCTCTCCGGCCGGTTCAGCAACGCCTCGGCCATCGCTTCGCGAAGCGGTTCCGGCGGCGGCGAGACGGGAGCGGCCTGGCTCAGATTGATCAGCGGGCGATCCTCGGGGAAGCTCACGCCATCGATCCAGCGCCGCGCTTCCATCACCGGAGGGGCGATTGTCCTTGCGTATCGCGGGTTTATCGGTGTCCCAACCATTGCGTCCCTATCCCCAGATCATGGCCTTGCCTGTCAGGGCGGCTCCGATGGCGCAGCGGCCCCCTTCAGGGGCCATCACACGCGTCTGCCGGCCCGAGGCTGCAATCACGCCGGCGGCCTGTCGCTGTTGCGCGCCGTGGCGCATGGAACCCGTCCGCCCGGTCGCTTCAGAACGGTATTTCGTCATCCAGATCGCTGGCGCCGCCAAATCCGCCCGCGGGCGCGCCGCGATCGTCCGGCGGGCCGCCGCGATCGTCGCCGTACCCGCCACCGCCGCCACCCCCGCCGGAGCCGCCGTCGCGCCCGTCAAGAAACGTCATCTCGCCGGCATAGGGCCGCAGCACCACTTCGGTGGAGTACCGGTCCTGCCCGGATTGATCCTGCCATTTGCGGGTTTCCAGCTTGCCTTCGATATAGACCTTCGACCCTTTGCGAAGATACTGCTCGGCCAGCCGCGCAAGATTTTCGTTGAAGATCGCCACCGAATGCCATTCGGTCCGCTCGCGCCGTTCGCCGGTGGTGCGGTCCTTCCAGGTTTCCGAGGTGGCGATGCGAAGGTTGCAGACCTTGCCGCCATTCTGGAAGCTGCGCACTTCCGGGTCGCGGCCAAGGTTGCCTATCAGGATCACTTTGTTGACGGAACCGGCCATATCACCTCCTGGAAAATCGTCGCACGAATCTGCATCTGATCCAGAGTTAGACCATCCGAATTTGGTGAATGGAAGGTGAATTGCCCGGCGCGGGCACGCCGGTACTGGAAATGGCGGCGGGTTTCCGTATTATGCGCGCGTGGGTTCGGGGCGATACGGGGGATCGGATAGCCATGGGGGACAGAGGATTTGCCGCGCGTCTCGCGCTGATCGGCGGGGCGATGTGCCTTGTGGCCGGCACTGCGCTGGCCGATACCCAACGCGACCGGTTCAGCGCCGCAACGCGGCTTCTGGACAACCGCGCCGCCACCCAATATGCGGCCTCGGTCCGGCTAACCCCCAATTACATCGAAAGTGCCAGCAGCGCCTCCACCGTCGTGCCCCGCTGGACCGGCAGCTATCGCGGCCCCTATCTCGATCTGGCCCGGGCCGCCGCGCGGCGGCACGGAATTCCCGAAGACCTGTTTCTGCGGCTGGTCAGTCAGGAAAGCAACTGGAACCCCAATGCGGTCAGCCATGCGGGTGCCATAGGTCTGGCGCAGTTGATGCCCGGCACGGCGCGCATTCTGGGCGTCAACCCGCGCGATCCGTCGCAAAACCTCGATGGCGGCGCGCGGTACCTGGCGGAGCAATACCGCACATTCGGGTCCTGGCGGCTTGCGCTGGCGGCCTATAACGCGGGCCCCGAAGCCGTGACCCGGCACAATGGCGTACCGCCGTTCCGCGAAACGCGGAACTACGTGCGGGTGATCCTGGGCAGTAGCTGAGCCCGCCGCGCAAACCGCGCCTGTCCGTCGGTCTCGCCGTCACCCAATCCCCCGAATGACCGCATCAAACCCGCACCCCGGTCGCCGCACCGGAGGGTCCTGTCAGATCGCGTTCAGCGCCTGCAGGCCCGCGCGCAGCCTCTCGGCCTCCGGCGTGCCCGCCTCAAGCGCAAAGACATAGGCCTGCGTCAGATAGAAGGCGCGGGCCGTGCGCTCCGCCGCCATGTCCGACGCCTTGGCATAAAGCGCGATCAGCGCCGTCCGGTCGTCCCTGGCATGGGCTGCCAGAAGGGCGCGGTCCAGATCGTCGCGCGTCATGCCTGCCGGGCGGCGATCCGGCCCGCAACCCAGGCGTGGAACAGATGCGTAGGGCCATCCATCGCCGGTGAAAACCGCCCGCCATCGAACCCCGGCGCGGCGCGCCCGGCCTGCATGCCCTCGACCACGAAGATGTCCTCTTCGAAGACGGCGCGCCACTGCTCGGCATTCCGCGCGCGCAGGGCCGGGTCGGTGTCGGGGCGCGCATAGTAGATATTCACATGCTCCCGGGTCCGCATATGGTCGACCGGTTCCAGAACGATCGAATAGGCATGATCGCGGTGAACCCCGAACAGCACATTGGGAAAAAGGGAGATGTATTCCGCGCCCGTGTCCCATTTCGGCGACAGCCCCTCGAAATCGGGGAAGGTCCGCCCCGCCTCATCGGTCAGTTGCCGGTAGACATGGGTGCCCTGACCGGAAAACCGGCCCGGCGCCTCGATATGATAGTGATCCTCCAGCCGGGAATAGCTGTTCAGGCCCGGATGAACCCAGGGCAGGTGATAGCTCTCGCAGTAATTCTCCACCGCCAGCTTCCAGTTCGTCGCCACATCCAGCGTGAAGCGGCTGTCCTCGCCGCCATGGTGAAGCGGTCTGTCGAACTCCGCCCACCGGGCGATGACGTCGCCATGACCCTCGGCGAAGCCGGGTGCGTCGCCCGACAGGTTCACGAAAACCACATCGCGCCAGACATGGCTGCGGACCTCGATCAGCCCAAGCGAGGCGCGGTCGATCCCCGCGTGGGTGTTCTGGCCGGGGCCGCCCACATGGGGCGTGGCCACCAGCCGCCCATCTTTGGCATAGCACCAGGAATGATAGGGGCAGCGGATCGCGCCCTCGATCCGGCGCGGCGCCGAGACGAGGATCATGCCGCGATGGCGGCAGATGTTCTGGAACACGCGAACCTGCCCTGCCTCGTCCCGCAGCAACAGAAGCGGCTGGCCCAGAAAGCTGATCGGCACGGCATCGCCCGGCGCGGGCACATCCGCGCCTACCGCCAGCCCGGCCCAGGTATCCGCCAGCACGGCGCGGGTTTCCTCGGCAATGGTTGCGGGGTCCGTGTAATGGGCGTTCGGCAGGCCACGGGCCCGTTCGATCGGGGCCTGGACGTCTTCCAGCCCGGTGATCCGCATATCGTCGGCCATGTGCAGTGACCCCCTCGGCGTGTCATTCTCACCGCGACAGGCTGGCGCGGCGGGGCGGGGGCCGTCTTCTTCACCGGCGACATGGGCGATGTCGCGAACAAACCGCGGAGCGCGCGGGCATGGGTGTCATGACGGGGCAGGGTCCGGACGGGGATTTCGGCGCGCTTCCGGCCACGCCCACCCGTCTCAGCCCTGATCGAGAAGTGCGGAAACCGGGGTGTCGGGGCTCAGCCCCATCTTTTCGCAGAGCGCGGCGCGCCCGCGTGCCAGCCGCGAGGTGACGGTCCCGATGGGCAGTCCCGTGGCCGCCGCGATCTCCGCATAGCTTTGGCCTTCAAGCGCGCGCAGGCGCAGCAGATGGGCCTGATCGGCGGGCAGCGCGTCTATTGCCGCCAGCGTTTCGGCGCAGGCAAGACGGGCGGGCGCCTCCGGCGGGCTGGCGGGCTCGGTCGTCAGTTCGGCCCAGGGCAGGCTTCGCGCGCGCGCCCGGTTGCGCAACGCGGTGAAGGCATAGGCGCGCAGATCCTCAATCTCCCCGCCCTCGGGATCGGCCATCCGGGTCCAGACCCGCAGGAGCGTGTCCTGCACCAGATCGTCGGCATCCTCCCATGTCCGGCTCAGGCGTCGTCCGACCCGCCGCAGATCGGGAAGGAGCGCCTCCAGCTTGCGGGCGGTATCGGTGGGCATCACCCGCGGGACAGGGCCGTTGGATGGGACGGGGCCGTTGGATGGGGCGCCGACGCCGTCAGGGCGGGTCGCCGCGACATCCAGCGGTGCATGGCGCGGGCGCGGCGGGCCGCCTGGCCGGGCCTGAGGGTCGGGCGGTGCACCGTCGGACGGGGGGCGGGGCTGGGGCATGGACGCTCTCGGGACGGGTTTGAGATGTGGCATGGGCCTCACCCTTAGGCACGCGCGGAGCTTGTGCAATCGGGGGTGCGCATTGGCCCGACCATCTCGGCGGCGGCTGGCCCAAAGCGGCGGCGGATCGGCAAAGGACCGCGCGGGCTCATTTGCATCGGCGGCGGCTTGCTGGGTCCGGTGGCGCGGTTTCAGCGGTGCCCTGCCGAGATCCGGCGGGCGGTGCGATAGGGGGATTAAACTCTCGCTAACCTTGTCTTGTTAACCACGGGTGCCGGTTCGGACCGGTTCTCGAAACCCAACTGTTCTCAAAGGAGACGACACGGATGACCTTTCCCCAAATCAAACAGGCCACGGGCCGCCGTACTTTTGCTCTCTGGCTCGGCGCTCTGGCGCTTGTCATGGGTCTCGTTGCCGCAAGCTATGCGATGGGCCAAGGCTCGTCGCTGGATACCGATGGCGACGGGCTGGTCTCGTATACCGAGCTGTTGATGGCCATGCCCGACATGACCGAGACCGATTTCGCCACGCTGGACGCCGATGAAAGCGGCGCGCTGGACG
The DNA here is from genome assembly GCF_003688285.1 of Rhodophyticola porphyridii. Taxonomy (GTDB): domain Bacteria; phylum Pseudomonadota; class Alphaproteobacteria; order Rhodobacterales; family Rhodobacteraceae; genus Rhodophyticola; species Rhodophyticola porphyridii. Next base: position 133,820 of record NZ_RCNT01000005.1, on the reverse strand, counting down.
CGGATGAGCTGAATGCGGCGCAAGAGGCCGGCATCATTCCCGCAGGTTAACGCGGGGGACGTGTGTACCTGCGCCCCGTAATCCCCGATCCACCGGGGCAGGGTGCATGCGGGAACCGGCGCGGCTGTTTATGCCTCGGCTGCGCCGGTTCTGACCACAGGGCGGTTCCGACCAAAGGGACCGTCACGATCACGGCCCGGGCCGGTCGTGCCTCGGGCCGAAAATGTAACTTCGGCCTCGGCAGGCGAACCGGTGCCGCTCAGATCCCGCGCGCGATTGCCGCCACGCCCGTCCGGGCCAGGCGCACATCGCCAAGCGGGCGCATCAGTTCGCAGAAGGCGTCGATCTTGTCCGGCGTGCCGGTGATCTCGAAAACGAAGCTTTCCAGCGTCGAATCCACCACATTGGCCCGGAAGATCTCGGCAATCCGCAAGGCCTCCACCCGGGCCTCGCCCTTCCCCATCACCTTGATCAGCGCCAGTTCACGGCTGACGAAGGCGCCCTCGACCGACAGGTCCGAGACCTCGTGAACGGGAACCATACGTTCCAGCTGCATCTTGATCTGCTGGATCACCTGCGGCGTGCCGCTGGTCACGATGGTGATGCGGCTGCGATGGCCTTCATGGTCCACCTCGGCCACGGTCAGGCTGTCGATATTGTAGCCACGGCCCGAGAACAGGCCGATAACGCGCGCCAGAACGCCGGCCTCGTTGGTGACCAGAACGGCCAGCGTATGGGTCTCGATCTCGTCGGACATATGGCTGCGAAGGTCATAGGCGGAATGGCTGCTGGCGCCTTGTTCGATTTTCAGCGGGGACATGTTCGGGCTTTCATCTTTGGGGGTCCTTGTGGGCGCGCGGCCCAAAGGGGCCGGCTATCTTGCGGGGCGGTCACATCATCAGGGTGCCGCAGGCCCGTTCGGGCGGTTGGTCGGGAAACTCGGTCCGCAGCGCCGCGACCGAAACGGGCCGGCTGAAGGGCAGAGCGAACGGAGGCAGGCCGGAGGCGAGATTGTAGGGATCGCCGTCGCGCACGCCGTCTTGCGGCACATCCGAGATCAGCATCTCCCAATCGAAGCAGAATTCCGAGCCCGGATCGTCCGCGCCGAACGAGCCAGGTCGATAGACATAGCAGACCTCTCCGATATCGGGCGTGATCTCCGTGACCTCCCAGATACCCAGGACCAGAACCTCGTTGCCGCTATGCCAGAGATAGGCGGAGCCGTCGGGCGCGGTGTATTCGATCTGGTTGCCAAGCTCGGGGCTGAAGTAATGCACCGTGCGTCCGCAGATCAGCGCGAGGATCGAGGCCGCATCCTGCGCGCTGGCGGGAAGGGCGGTCAGAGTGGCCGCCAAAATCCCGGCAAGGCGGGTGCGGTGGCGCATCTGCCGCGTCGCACGGGCAGGGTCACCGGCGCTCATGACAGGTTGGCGCTGCAGCTCGTGCTGCGCGCGTCATCGGGAAAATCCATGCTGAGCGAGGCGATATCGAGCGGCGGCTGCGCGGCAAGAACATAGGGCGGGGTGCCGCTGCGCAGGTTGTAAGGGTCGCCGTCGCGCAGGCCGTCCCTGAGAAAGGTGCCCAGAAACCAGTCGCCCGAAAAGCAGAACTCCTCCCCGTCGTAGCCCGGGCGGAGCGCGTCTTGCGCATATTGGAAACAGATTTGCGCTCCGCCCTCCTGCGTCTCGCCGATGCGCCAGGTGCCCTCGATGACCGCCGCGCTGCCCGGTTGCCAGAAATAGCTGTCGCCGTTGGCCGCAAGAAACTCGATCTGGTTTCCGACACCGTAATAGACATGGACGGTCCGGTCGCAGAGAAGCTCATGCAGGCTGCCGGGCGTGTCGGCCCGCGCGCCGGCTCCGGCAAGGCCCATGCCCAAGAGCGACGCCACCAGCGCGGCGCTGCATATGGCCGCTCGGGATGTCACACCAGAACGCCCCCCTCGGCGCCGATCACGCCCTGGGTCTCCGCCTCGCCCAGAAGCATTTCGTTATGGGCCTTGCCCGACGGGATCATCGGGAAGCAGTTCTCGTGCTTCTCGACCAGGCAATCGAAGATCACCGGCCCGTCATAGGCCAGCATCTCCATGATCGCGTCATCCAGATCGGCGGGATCCTTGCAGATGATCCCCTTGGCGCCGAATGCCTCGGCCAGCTTTACGAAATCGGGCAGCGCCTCCGACCAGCTGTGGCTGTAGCGCTCGCCATGCAGCAGCTCCTGCCACTGGCGCACCATGCCGAGGCGTTCGTTGTTGAGGATGAACTGTTTCACCGGCAGGCGATACTGCACCGCGGTGCCCATCTCCTGCATGTTCATCAGCCACGACGCCTCTCCGGCAACATTGATGACCAGCGCGTCGGGATGGGCGACCTGCACCCCGATGGAGGCGGGGAAGCCGTAACCCATCGTGCCGAGACCGCCCGAGGTCATCCAGCGGTTCGGCCCCTCGAACCCGAGATATTGCGCGGCCCACATCTGGTGCTGGCCCACCTCGGTGCAGATATACCGGTCGTGATCCTTGGTCAGCGCCTCAAGCCGTTCCAGCGCGTATTGCGGTTTGATCGTCTTGGCGTCGGGCTTGTAGGACAGGCAATCGGTCTTGCGCCACGTCTCGATCTTATCCCACCACTTGGCCAGCGCGGCGGAATTGGTCTTGCGCCCGCGCGCCTTCCAGATCCGCAGCATGTCTTCCAGCACATGGGCCACGTCGCCGATGATCGGGAAATCGGCATGGATCACCTTGTTGATCGAGGAGGGGTCGATGTCCACATGGGCCTTGCGCGATCCGGGGCTGAAATCGGCGATGCGCCCGGTGATCCGGTCGTCGAACCGCGCTCCGATATTGATCATCAGGTCGCAGCCATGCATCGCCAGATTGGCCTCGTAGAGCCCGTGCATGCCGAGCATCCCCAGCCAGTTCTTGCCCGAGGCCGGGTAGCTGCCCAGACCCATCAGGGTCGAGGTGATGGGAAACCCGGTCGCCTCCACCAGTTCGCGCAGCAGGGTGCTGGCCTGCGGGCCCGAGTTGATCACCCCGCCGCCGGTGTAGAAAACCGGCCGCTCGGCCGTTTCCATCGCCTCGACCAGCGCGGTGATGATCTGCGTGTCGCCCTTCACGCGCGGCTGGTAGTGGTGCAGCCTGACCTGACGCTTGTCGGTATAGGTTCCGGTCGCGAACTGCACATCCTTGGGAATATCCACCAGAACGGGGCCGGGGCGGCCTGCGGTGGCGATATGGAAGGCCTCGTGGATCGTGCCCGAAAGCGCCTCGGTCTCCTTGACCAGCCAGTTCATCTTGGTGCAGGGCCGGGTGATGCCCACCGTGTCGGCCTCCTGAAACGCGTCCGAGCCGATCATGAAGGTCGGCACCTGACCGGTCAGAACCACGATCGGGATCGAATCCATCAGGGCGTCGGTCAGCCCGGTCACCGCATTCGTCGCCCCGGGGCCGGAGGTCACCAGAACTACGCCCGGCCGCCCGGTGGCGCGCGCATAGCCCTCCGCCGCATGCACCGCGCCCTGTTCATGGCGGACGAGGATGTGGCGTATCTCGTTCTGCTGGAACACCTCGTCATAGATCGGAAGCACCGCGCCGCCCGGATAGCCGAAAATCGTATCGACGCCCTGATCCTTCAAAGCCTCGACCACCATCTGTGCGCCGGTCATCTGACGTGTCATCTTGCCCTTGTCCTTTACCGTCTGTGTGGCGTGTCCGCCGACACTCTCGCATAAAAAAGCCCCCGATCCGGCGGGGGCGCATGGGAAACCGATATGGCTGTCGTCACCGACCCATGCGCGTGTTTCCTACAAGTACGAGAATGCCGGCCATGTGACCCTCTGAGTTATCGTCTGCGCGGGACATTAGGATCGGGTGCCAGAGGCGTCAACAGGCAATTCCGATAATAAACTGTCCCAGGCGCGATTTTTTGCGCAAGAATGCTGCGTGTACGGTCTCGTCCCCGCAATGCGGCCCCCGAAGCCGGCATATCGGGCGTGATCCGGGGCAGGCCACGGCGCTGGTGGCGCCATCGGGGTAAGGGGTCCGGAGCAATCCCGCCTGACGGTGGCCCGGATGTGCGGCGCCCCGGCCTCGGTGACAGGCTGGTGATCTTCCCGCGAATGGGTCGCGTCCGGGTCGGTCCGGGCGGCGACAGACCCCGAGTCACGATCGATCCCGGTGCGAATTCCTTGCACTCAAAGCTAATTTTTCGGGCATCCGCGGGAGTTAGCGATAACGTCATGCAACCTCAGGTAGAAAATCCGCCCAAAAGCCGATTTTGGTAAAAAAATTTGACAAAAAACCGTGTTTCGAGTTGAAAACTGTTTTCTGCGACCCACGGCTTCGCTAACGTGTGGTCACCATGAACCAATAATCCGCTATCCGAGGGGGATAGCGGCAATTCCGAATGGGGAGGATACCATATGGATCGTCGTTCTTTCTTGAGAACGTCTGCACTTGGTGGCGCGGCAGCGGCATCGACAACGCTGGCCGCACCGGCATATGCGCAGGGCAACCGGACACTGACCATGGTCACGTCCGTGCCGGATGGCTTCGCCATCTTCGACGATGCGGCACAGCTGGCCATCGACTACATCACCGCGATGACCGATGGCGCGCTGAGCTTCAACAAGATGCCCGCGGGCAGCCTCGTCGGCGCGTTCGAAGTGTTCGACGCCGTGTCTTCGGGCCAGGCGGATGTCTACCATTCCGCGGAATACTACTTCCTGAACCAGCATCCGGCTTTCGCCTTCTTCACCTCCGTGCCCTTCGGCATGACGGCGCAGGAAATGGCCAACTGGTATTATCGCCGTGGCGGTCAGGATCTGCATGACAACCTGTCGTCGCTGTTCAACCTCAAGCCGATCATGTGCGGCATGACCGCGATGCAGCCCGGCGGCTGGTACAACATCGAGATCACCTCGGCGGAAGACCTGCAGGGTCTGCGGTTCCGGATGCCGGGCCAGGGCGGTCAGGTTCTCGGTCGCCTCGGCGCGTCGGTGCAGAACATTCCCGGCGGGGAGATCTATCAGGCGCTGGCAAGCGGCCAGATCGACGGTGCCGAGTGGATCGGCCCATATGCGGACGAGCGGATGGGCTTCCAGGAGGTCACCAACACCTACTATGCCGCCGGTTTCCACGAGCCGGGCTCGGCGCTGGCACTGGGCTTCAACCTCGACGTCTGGAACGAGCTGAGCGAACAGCACAAGGCGATCGTCAACGTCGCCGCGCAGGCCGCGCACGCGCAGAACACGGCGCTTTCGCTGGCCGAAAACGGTGCAGCCCTTGCCCGTCTGCAGGCCGGTGGCGTGCAGGTGCGTCAGTTCCCCGACGATGTCTGGGATGCGTTCGGTCGTGCCTCCGCCGAGGTCCGCGAAGAGAACATGGGCGATCCGCTCTATGCGGAAATCGCCAACAGCTACTTCGCGTCGATGGAAGAATCGGCCGGCTGGTACGAGATCGCGGACGGCGAGTACATGCGTCAGCGTAACCGGGTCAACGCCGCAGGTTAATCCGCCTCAGGTGGAACCATGATGGCCCCGCCCGACCCGTAATCCAGGCGGGCGGGGCCAGCTTCGAGACATGCCATGATCGTCGCGTCCGCAATCCGGCCGCGTTCGGGGGGACAACCGTATGATCGACTTTATCGTCTGGGTGCTGCAGAATATCGCGCTGGCCCCGTACCATCTGTTCCTTGCGATCACGAACCCCGGCGACTGGCTGAACTGGTCCAATCCCGAAGCGGTGATGCGCTTCATCTATTACGGGGCCTCGGTCGAATTCTTCTTCGTGGTCATGACCGCCTTCGCCGTGATCAGCGCGCTCGGCATGGCCTGGAAGCGCGAAATTCTCTGGACCTGCGTGCGCGTGCTGGAGGCCTTTGCGAACGGCGTCGGCCGGTTCGCGGCCTGGGCCGGTCTGCTGATGGTCCTCCAGCAGGTCATGATCGTGTTCCTGCAGCGCATTTTCCGGGTCGCGGAAATCCAGCTCGGCCCGCTCGGCACCGCGTTTTCGCAAGATCTCAGCTGGTGGGGCGAGGAGCTGAAGCTCTATAACGCCATCGTCGTCTGCCTGTGCGTGTCCTACACCTTCGTGCAGGGCAGCCATGTGCGCGTCGATCTGGTCTATTCCGCCGTCAGTCACCGCACGCGGCGCGTGATCGACATGTTCGGCAGCCTGTTCTTCATGATCCCGGCGATCACGATCACCTATCTCTACGCCTGGTTCTTCATGTGGCGCCATCTGATGACACCCACGGTGACGGCCACCAGCGATCTCGACCGGATGCTGATGCAGGCCCGCATCTTCCGCTGGAATGTCGAGACGATCGGTTTCAGCCCGAACGGCTTCAATGCGTATTTCCTGTTCAAGATCCTGATCGTGGCCTTTTGCGTCATGGTGTTCCTGCAGGCCATCGCATTTTTCTGGCGCTCCTACCTCGAATGGATCGAAGGCGAGGACAGCGCGGGCAAATACGCCGATTATGACACCACCGGTGACGAGGCCGAAGACCTCGAACACGCGATTCACTCGGGCTCGACCTGATCCGTAACGACGACGCCAAAGACGCGCGCAGCAAAGGGACATAAGCACATGCTTTTCGGATTGGATGGAGTCGAGATCGGACTGATCATCGTCTTCCTGACACTCTTCGCAGGGATCATGACAGGCTTTCCGGTGGCCTTCGCCATCGGCGGGGCCGGGGTCATCTCCTTCGCGATCATCGCTGCGCTCGACAGTGCGGGGCTTCTGATCCACCAGGCCATCGACACAAGCTCGGCCGAATACTCTGCGCTGGTGGCCGAGGGGGTGGCGCGGGACGCCATATCGGTCTTCCGATACCCCGAATTGCCCCGGATCGAAGAGGCCCTGTTCCCCGGCGGTTGGGAACAGGCGATGGACCGGAACATTTCCTTCATAGTCAACCGGATGAACGAGCGGGTGATCGCGGGCCAGAGCATCGAAACCCTGCTGGCGGTTCTGATGTTCGTGATGATGGGCATCACGCTGGAACGCTCCAAGATCGCCGAAGACCTGCTCACCACCATGGCCCGCGTCTTCGGCCCGCTGCCCGGCGGCCTTGCCGTGTCCATCGTGATTGTGGGCGCCTTCCTCGCCGCCTCCACCGGGATCGTCGGCGCCACCGTGGTGACAATGGGCCTGCTGGCTCTGCCGACGATGCTGCGCAACAACTATTCGCCCGAACTTGCCACCGGCGTCATCGCGGCCTCGGGCACGTTGGGCCAGATCATCCCGCCCTCCATCGTCATCGTTCTTCTGGGCACGCTCGTGGGCGACCTCTATGCGACGGGTCAGGAAACCCGCGCGCAGCTTGCGGGCTGCTCCGACGCGCTGACCTTCCTGGGCGAACCGGCCGTTCTGTCGGTGGGCACCCTGTTCCAGGCGGCGCTTTTGCCGGGTCTGTTCCTCGCCTTCCTCTACGGCGCCTATGCCTTCGGCTTCGCATTGGTCAAACCGTCCGCGGCACCGCCGGTGGTGATCGAAGGCGGCAGCAACAGCGAACCGGTCACCCGCAACGAGGCGCTGACCTGGTATCTGGCGGCGCCGGTCGCGCTGATCGTCGCGATGGTTCTTGCCGGGTCCGCCGGCCTTGTGGGCAGCCAGACGATCTTCGTCTCGGACTATGCCGAGCGTGAGGCCGGCCCCGCCCTGCGGACCAACGTCTCCGAACAGTGCCAGGCCGCGATGATCGACCTGCACGGGCAGGAGGCCTGGGACGAGGCGGTCGCGCAACGCGCCGCTCAGGCCGAAGCCGGGACCAATACAGAAACGGCTGTCGAACTTACAGAGGAAGAACTGATCGCGGCGCGCGCCGATGTGCTGGCCAATGCTGCGCCCATCGGCACCGGGGTCGCGGTCCTGTTTACGCTGCTCGCTCTGGTGCTGATCATCGCGCGCGGTGTATCGCCCTCCGGCGATCCGATGCCGCTGATCATCGGCGGGGGTGGCATCGTGCTGGCGCTGCTGGCCGATATCCTGCTGATCGGGCCGCTGACCGGACCGGGCGCCACCTTCATGATCCTGGCAATTCCCACGCTGCTCACGCTTTACGGCTGCCGTGTCGCGATGATGCGACTTTCCAAGAACGAGCTGTTGCGCGTCGTCTTCCCGCCGCTGGTCCTGATCGTGGCGGTTCTGGGCTCCATTCTGGGCGGGATCACCAACCCGACGCCGGCCGCAGCGCTCGGCGCGGCGGGTGCCATCATGCTCGCGGCCTATCGCAAGCTGAAGGAGGAGAACGGCAAATCCAAGATCGTGATCTGGGCCAGCTTCGCCCTTGTGATCATGATCATCGTGGGCGTGAACTTCGACCTGCGGATCACGCGCGAAAGCGTGCCCTTTGCCGATTGGGTGGCCTATATCGTGGCCCAGGGCGCCTATCACTTCGCCTTCTTCGGCCTGCTGTTCAGTTGTTGGGTGCTGTTCCGGACCAGTGTTCTGGGCCCCGTGGTGCGGGAAACGGCCAAGGTCACCTCAATGGTCTTCACCATCCTGATCGGCTCGCAGCTTCTGAACCTCGTGCTGATCTCTTTCGGGGGGGAGCACTACATCCAGCAGTTCCTGCGCGCCTTCGACAACGAGATGGTGGTGTTCCTGCTGGTGATGCTGATCCTGTTCATCCTGGGCTTCGTGCTGGATTTCCTGGAGATCATCTACATCGTGATCCCGATCGTGGGGCCGGTCATCTATGGTGGCACGCTCGATCCGAAATGGGTGACGATCATGATCGCGGTGAACCTCCAGACCTCGTTCCTGACGCCACCTTTCGGCTTCGCGCTCTTCTACCTGCGCGGCGTGGCGCCGAAATCGGTGACAACGGGGCATATCTACCGCGGTGTCATTCCGTTCGTGGGGATCCAGGTGATCGGGTTGGCGCTGCTCTGGCTGTTCCCGGGGATCGTGACGATCGTGCCGGACCTGCTGCCCTGATCCGAGATCGGCATCAAGGCGGCACCGGGCCGGACGTGGGGAGGCGTCCGGCCCGTTTGGTTTCGGGGTCTCGCCAGGATGCCAGACAGGCAGGGGATACAGGCCAGACGCGCCCGCCTCGCAAGATCGCTTTGCCCAAGATGACAAGGGTGCGTCAGCCCGTGCGCTGAAGCAAATCCCACAGATTGCCGAACGGATCGCGCCATTGCGCGACGGTGCCATAGGGTTCCTGCCGCGGCGCTTCGAGGAACGTGCCGCCGGCGGCGGTGATCCGGGCCGCGTCGCGCCCGAAATCATCGGTTTCGAGGAAAAACGCCACCCGGTCGCCGGTCTGCGCGCCGACGGTCCGGGTCTGAAGCGGTGTCATCGCCTCGGAGAGGAGCAGCGCGGCACCGCCCTCCGGGTCAGGGGAAACGGTCACCCATCGCTTGCGTCCCTGATCCTCGTCCGCAGTGCAGGTCCAGCCGAGGCCGCTCACGAAAAACGCGAGGCCCGTGTCGTAATCCGGCACCAACAGGGTGATCGTGGCAAGGCGCGGCACGTTTCAATCGTCGGCGCGCAGGTCGGGCAGGCTGATCTGCGCCACCTGCTGCGCGATGGGATCGACGGAGAGCGGATGGGTCTTGTTGGAGTACTTCGCCGGGTCGCCCAGATCCTGCCACGCACCATCGAGATAGATCTCCAGGGCGGAGAAGTTCGCCTTGTAGCCCATCTTGCTGCTGCCTGGCACCCAATAGCCCAGATAGACATGGGGCAGGCCCGCCTCGCGCGCGATTTCCAGATGGTCGAGGATCACATAGGTGCCAAGAGACTGGGCGGGCAGGTCCGGCCGGAAGAAGCTGTAGACAAGGCTCAGCCCGTCATCCAGCACATCCGTGAGGCACACCGCCGTCAGTTCGTCGGTCGTGCTGTCGCGATACTCCACGACGCGGGACCGCACCGGTGTCTCCTCGATCATCGCGGCGAACTCGAACACATCCATATCCGCCATTCCGCCATCGGCGTGGCGGCTGTCGAGATAGCGGCGGAAGAGGGCATATTGCTCCTCGGTCGCCCATGGCGACCGCGCGGTGCGGGTCAGATGGGCGTTGCGGCGGATCGACCGGCGCTGGCTTTTCGAGGGTTCGAAATCCGCCACCCGGATCCGTGCCGACAGACAGGCCGAGCAATCCGCGCAGGACGGTCGGTAAAGCACGTTCTGCGACCGGCGAAAGCCCTGCTTGGACAAGGCATCGTTCAACTTGCCCGCATGTTCCCCCTGCAACGCCGTGAACAGTTTCCGCTCCCGCCGGCCATCCAGATAGGGGCAGGCCTGCGGCGCTGTCACATAAAACTGTGTGGCAATCGGAAGGGTGTGGCGCATATCCAGGGCTGAGTTGTCCGCGTGTTACGCCAAAGCCTGCACCAGTCGCCCGGTTGGGGGCAACTGGTTTTTGTTTCGTTAACGATGATGCGGTCAGCGGGGGCGGTTGATGGCGGCCGATCCGATCAGCATGTCATGCAGGCCCTGGTGTTTGTCCCCGATCACGATCAGCACCAGAGAGATCAGTTGCGGCAACGCAAAGGCGGAACAGGTCAGGTAGGCCAGCGTGTGGATCGTCGCCTCGCCGCCTGAAAGCCTTTCGCCGGTGGGGCCGCGCAGCTGAAGGTTCATGATCCGCATGCCGAGCGTGGCGGAGCCGCCGGCGATGGTTATCGTGCGATAGAGGAAACTCACGGTGAGATAGACCAGCGGCCAGAACCAGAACAGGGCCGTCAGCGTCAGTATGCCGAGGGTCACCGTGATCAGTGTGATCAGTGCCACGTCGATCACCCAGGCGAAAAACCGTTTCGTTGGCACGCCCTCGTAGAAGACGGACTGGTAATGCGGGTCGGGCAGGCGGGAAGGGGGGGAGGCAAATGACATGGAACTGGACATGGGGGATCATGAACCTTTTGCAAGATGAATGATGTCGCGGCCCCGGAGCCGGGAGGGCTCTGACCGGCCCGGGACCGCGCTGCGCTCAGCCGGAGTGGGGGACGAGAGCTGCGGCCGGGCGACTCTGTTCATGGCCTCGCGACATTGCGCGATCATCCATGAACCTGTCGAATTCGAACGTGTCCTTGGCGGCGCGCAGCCGCGACAGGAAACCCTCGAATTCCGCCTGCTCCTTTTCAAGCCGGTTGAGGAGCTGGTCGCGATAGGAGTCGAAACTCTGGTTGCCGCTCGATCTCGGTGCGCTGTGCTCCACCTCCGGGCGGAGCAGATCGACCGCGTCGTCAACGCTCATGCGGCCGCCCAGTGTGGGGATGCGGCCCCATTGCCAGGCGAAGAGAACGGCCAGAAAAACCCCGATCAGGCCGAACAGCGCCATCGCCACGATCGAAACCGAAATCGCGAAACCGCCATAGAGGAGGATCGAGAGGATCTGCACCGGCACCGGGACGCGCTGGCTCGGCACTGCAGATGATGAAGAGGCTCCACTGTTGGTGGTCATGATGTCTTTCCTTCAGAATGCGCGGCCAATATCCGCAATAAAGGATCGCCGGGCCCGATTTCGGCGGGCCCGGCCTTTCAGGTCAATCGTCGGACTCGTCGGCCGTTGCCGGCTTCTTGCGGTCATTCATGAACTGGTCGAACTCGGCCTTGTCCTTGGCGTCCCGCAGACGTTGCAGGAATTCCTCGAACGCGGTCTGCTCCTCCTCCAGCCGGCGCAGTGTGTCGGCCTTGTAGCTGTCGAACGCCGTGTTGCCCGAGCTGCGGAACTTGTGGCTGCCCACATGGGCGAGACGGCGGGATTTGCAGGAACCGTTGAACATGCGTTTGCTCCAGATCATATAGAACAGAAGGGCCAGCCCGATGGGCCAGAAGAAGATGAAGCCAAGGATCATGGCAGCGATCCAGGCACCTTTGCCTTTGCTGTCAAGCCAGGCCTCGGAACGCGAAAACCAGCCTTGGGCGGTTTCGACGTGGGCGGCTGTTGTGGACATTTGCTGTGCTCCTTTATTCAGGCTTGGATGTTAATGTTAATCACATTAACTCATATGGTATTCCGACCGCGCCGCGCAAGAGGGCGCCTGTCAAAAAGTGAATCTTTTTTACATGCGGCGCGAAGGAGGTGCGACCGGAGGTATTGGTCTGCCCAGCGCGCGCCCGTGCCGGATGCCGTATCCGGCTTTACAGAAGACACTATTTTCCCGAAGACATTATATAGCGAATCAGTTATATAAGTATATATGCATTTAGCAGGATGCCCATGTCATGCAGCTTGACCGGACCTTTGCCGCGCTGTCCGATCCCACCCGGCGCGCGATCCTCGCAAGGCTCGCCAGCGGGGAGGCGACCGTCACCCAGCTGCGCGCGCTTTCCCGCATCAGCCAGCCCGCCATTTCCCGCCATCTCAAGGTGCTGGAGGAGGCGGGGCTGATTGAGGCGCGGGTTGCGGGCCAGTCCCGCCCGCGGGTCTTGAAGGCCGAGGCGCTGACCCCCGCGCGGGAGTGGCTGGAGGATGTCCGCGCCGCGTTCGAGCAAAACTACGCCCGGCTGGACGCGCTTCTGGCCGAGTTGCAGGACGCTCCTCCCACCCAGAGCGGAGACGATACATGACCACCCCTTCGAACACGGCCCGGGTCACGCAGCCGGGCGATGCCGAGATCCTCGTCACCCGCCGGTTTTCCGCGCCGCGCGCTCTGGTCTTCCGGGCCTATACCGAACCGGCGCTGATGCAGCGCTGGCTGCTTGGCCCGCCGGGATGGACCATGCCGGTCTGCGAGATGGACCTGCGCGTGGGCGGCACCTATCGCTGGCAATGGCGGAACGAGGCCGATGGCGCCATTTTCGGCTTTCACGGCGAGTTTCTGGAGGTCGTCACCCACGCCCGGCTGGTGGAAACGCAGATCTACGATCCCGGCACCATGGGCGGGGAGATGGGGCCACCCAGCACCGTCACCATAGATTTCGCCGAGGATGGCTCCGGCACGATCCTGACCACGCGGATCGCGTTTGCCTCGCCCGAAGCCTGCCGTGCCGCGCTTGAAACCGGTATGACCGACGGGATGGAGCAAAGCTACCGGCAGCTCGACCGGCTGATCCCCGGGATGTCCTAGCCGCGCCCGCGCGCTTCGAACCGGGGCAGCATGGCCGAGAAATCGCGGCCCGCGCCGCCTTCTTCCTCCACGAACCGCTGATACAGCGCCATTGCCGCCTGACCCATGGGCGTGTCGGCATCCGCGGCCTCGGCGGCCTGCTGGCTCAGGCGCAGATCCTTCAGCATCAGTTCCGCCGCGAAACCGGGTTTGTACTCGTTGTCGGCGGGGCTTTGCGGGCCGATGCCGGGGGCCGGGCAATAGGCGTTCATCGTCCAGCTATACCCCGACGAGGTGCTGACCACATCGAACATCGCCTGCCGGTCCAGCCCCAGCTTGTCGGCCAGCGCGAAGGCTTCGCAGGTGGCGATCATGGTCACGCCGAGGATCATGTTGTTGCAGATCTTCGCCGCCTGTCCGTTTCCCGCGCCGCCGCAATGCACCGCTTTCTGGCCCATGATGTCGAAAAGCGGTCTGGCGGTTTCGAATGCCGCGTCGCTGCCGCCCACCATGAAGGTCAGCGTACCCGCCGCCGCGCCGCCAACCCCGCCGGAGACCGGTGCGTCGAGAAAGCCGAGCCCCGCCGCCTCCGCCGCGGCCGCCACATCGCGGGCCGCGTCCACCTCCACCGTGGAGCAATCCACCAGCACAGCGCCTGGCTGCATCGACGGCAGGATCTCGTCGGCCACCCGGCGCAGGATCGCGCCATTGGGCAGCATCGTGATCACCACATCCCGATCGCTCGCGGCTTCGGCCGCACTGCCGGCCTGGCTCACCCCCTCGGGGCACTCGGCCACAAGGTCGAACCCGGTCACCTGATGGCCCGCCGCCGCCAGATTGGCCGCCATCGGCGCGCCCATGTTTCCCAACCCGATAAACCCGATCTTCATGGTGTAATGTCCCTGTTCTAGATATCCGGTGCGTCCGCAGCCGGAACCGGGCGCAGCATCTGCGCCACCTCCGCCAGCGTCACATCCCGGGCCGCCGCATGGGCCCATTTCGGTGTGCGGTCCTTGTCGATGATCTGGGCGCGGATGCCTTCCAGGAAATCGCCCTGTTCCATCGACCGTGAGGTAAAGCGGTATTCCTGCATCAACGCCTCGTCGATCCGGTCCCGGCTGCGCGCCCGATGCACCAGCTCCACCGTGCAGGCCATGGACAAGGGCGCATTGCGCGCGATCTTCTTCAGGCTCTCGCGGGCGAAGTCCGTGTCCCGAAACTCCAGCATCGTCAGGATATCGCGCAGGGTTTCGCCGGCAAAGCTGTCGTCGATATCGGCCTGCATCGCGGCCAGCGGGCTGTCGGGCGGGGGCAGGGTGCTCCGGTCCACCGCGTCCCAGTCGCCGGTTTCGCTCAAGACCCCGATCAGCCGGGGCCAGTCGGCGCGCGGGATGTAGTAATCGGCGAAGCCCGCGAAGATCGCGCAGCCCGGGCCCATCCGGGTGCCGGTCACGCCCAGATACTCGCCCACGCGCCCCGGGGCGCGCGCCAGCAACAGCGAGCCGCCCACATCGGGCACGAGCCCGATGCCGCATTCCGGCATCGCGATCTGGCTGTCCTCGCAGACGATCCGGTGCGACCCGTGGCAGCCGACGCCGACGCCGCCTCCCATGGTGAACCCGTGCAGAAAGGTCACGACCGGTTTCGGAAACTCGAACATCCGCCGGTTCATGCGGTATTCGTCTGCCCAGAACCTGCGCCCGTAGCCGAAATCGCCCCGCGTACCGGTCTCGTACATCTGCATCAGGTCGCCGCCGGCGCTGAACGCCCGCTCGCCCGTGCCGTCGATCACCAGCAGGGCGACGGCCGGGTCCCCCTCCCAGGCCGTCAGCGCCTCTTCGATCGCCAGACACATCTCATGGGTGACCGCGTTCAGCGCGTCCGGCCGGTTCAGCGTGATCCGCCCCGCGCGGCCCTCGATGCGGATATGGATATCGGTGCTCATCAAACCCCCTGCCTCAGAAATTGCGGCCCGCCAGGCGCGCGCGCTAGCCCCGCTCCGCCAGCAGATGCCGCGCGGTGATCACCCGCATGATCTCGTTCGTGCCTTCGAGGATCTGATGGACCCGCAGATCGCGCACGATCTTCTCCACCCCGTAATCGGCCAGATAACCGTAACCGCCATGCAGTTGCAGGCATTGATCGGCGATGCGGCTTCCGGCCTCGGTCACGAATTTCTTCGCCATCGCGCAGTGCTTGGAGGCATCCGCCGTGCCATGATCCAGCTTCCACGCCGCCTGCCGCAGGAACACGCGCGCCGCCTGAAGCTCGATCTCCATATCGGCAAGCCGGAACTGCAACGCCTGAAACTGGTCGATCGGCTGCCCGAACGCCGTCCGTTCGCCCATATAGGCCAGCGTTGCCGCCAACGCCGCCTGCGCCGCGCCAAGCGAGCAGGCCGCGATGTTCAACCGGCCCCCGTCCAGCCCCGCCATCGCATAGCTGAAACCCTTGCCCTCTTCTCCCAGCAGGTTTTCGGCCGGCACGGCGCAATCGTCCAGCTGCACCTGCCGCGTGGGCTGCGACCGCCAGCCCATTTTCTCCTCCAGCCCGCCGAAGCTCAGCCCCGGCACCCCGTCCTCCACGATGATGGAAGATATGCCCCGCGGCCCGTTCTCGCCTGTCCGGCACATGACGATATAGGCATCCGCATACCCCCCGCCCGAGATGAACGCCTTGGTGCCGGTCAGCCGATAGCCGTCATTGGTCCGCTCCGCGCGGGTCTTCAGTGCCGCCGCGTCCGAGCCGCTGCCGGGTTCGGTCAGGCAATAGGCAAGGAAGCTCTCCATCGCGATGGCCCTGGGCAGAAACCGGGCCTTCAACTCGGGGCTGCCGAATTTCTCCACCATCGCGGCGCACATGTTGTGGATCGACAGAAACGCCGCGACCGAGGGGCAGGCCATCGACAGCGCCTCGAACACCAACGTCGCGTCCAGTCGGGACAGGCCCGATCCCCCGTTCTCCTCCGAGACGTAGAGCCCGCCGAACCCGAGTTCTGCCAGTTTCGGCCAAAGCTCTTTCGGGATCGTGCCGTCGGTCTCCCAAGCCTGGGCATGGGGCGCGATATGCTCGGATCCGAACGCGCGCGCCATCTCGAAAATCGCCTCCTGCTCCTCCGTCAGTGCGAAGTCCATCGGCTCCCTCCCTCGATGAATTGAACGCTTGTTTAATTAGCGATTGTTGCAGAACTATTGCAACCCCTCACAGGTCGGCATGATACTCCTCGATCAAATGCCGCACCACGTCGCGCATCGCCTCGTCATGGTCCCGTTCGGCGACCCGTGCCCCGTCATAGACGCCGCGCTGACGCTCCGAACTGGTGCCGTCGCGCAGGATGTTCCGTGCCCCCTCGACCTCGGCCAGACAGCCAAGCGCATCGGCGTCCTCCTGCACCAGCTCGATGATCTCGTCGAGCAGCTCATTCATCGGTACCAGCGCGCGCCGCCCGAAATCGATCAGCCCGTCACCCACCCCGTAGCGTTGCGCGCGCCACCGGTTTTCGCCCACAAGAAACCGGTCATACAGCCGCCAGCGCTGGTTTTTCTGCCTGAGCCGCGTCAGCATCCGCGCAAGGCTCTGGATCAGCGCCGCCACCGAAACCGTGTGTTCCAGCCGCGGCATCACATCGCAAATCCGGGTCTCCAGCGTCGGGAACTGGTGGGAGGGGCGCAGATCCCACCAGATTTTCGAGGAATCCTCCACCAGTCCCAGTTCGATGATGGCATCCACCGACCGGCGATAATCCGACCAGCTGTCGAAATGCGGCGGCAGGCCGGTGCGCGGCAGATTGTCGAAAATCGTCAGCCGGTAGCTGGCAAGCCCCGTATCCTGCCCCTGCCAATAGGGCGACGAGGTCGACAGCGCCAGAAGATGCGGCAGGAAATAGCTCAACTGCCCCATCAGGTCGTTGCGCAGATCATTGTCGTCCAGCCCCACATGCACATGCATCCCGCAGATCAGCATCCGCCGGGCCACGCCGGCCAGATCTTTCTCCAGCGTGTTGTAGCGCTCCTTGTCCGTATGGGTCTGATGCTTCCAGTCCGCGAACGGGTGGCAGGACACCGCAATCGGGGCCATGTCGAAGGTGGCCGCCTGTTTCGCCACGCAGGCGCGGAGCCGCTTCAGATCCTCCCGCGCCTCTGCGATATCCGCACAGACCTTGGTGCCGATCTCGATCTGGCAGGCCAGGAATTCCGGACTGACCTGGCCTTCAAGCTCGGCCTTGCATGCCTCCATCAGCGCCTCGGGCGCCTCGACCAGATCAAGGGACTGGCGGTCGACCAGCAGGTATTCTTCCTCGATGCCCATGGAAAAGGGCGGCATGGATGGCGCCATCGCGGTCTCCTTTTGCCCCAGCAAAGCGATCCGCGAGCGAATTGCCAAGAGAAAACCGCGATTTGGCCGCCTGCGGGCCCGGGCCGCGCGCGCCTAGCGCTAAAGCAGACGGACCTGCGCGCCGATCGGCGTCAGTTCGAACAGCTCGGCGATATGTTCGTTGAACAGCCCGATGCAGCCCGAAGACGACCGCCGCCCGATCTTGCGCGTATCATGGGTGCCATGGATCAGATAGGCGGGCCATGTCAGGTACATCGCATGGGTGCCAAGCGGATTGTCCGGCCCCGGCGGCATATAGGCGGGCAGCGACGGGTCGCGCTCCCGCATGGATTGCGTCGGCGTCCAGTCGGGGTCCACGCGCTTGCGCACGATCTCGGAATAGCCGCGCCGCGTCAGCTCGTCGGTCAGCGGCACGGAGGACGGGTAAAGCCGGTAATCGCTGCCATCGCCGCTCCAGTAATGCAGCGCGCGCGACTGGATATCGGCAACGATGGTGGCCCGGCCAAGACTGTCGAAATGATCCTGCCAGCGCTGCACCCGGAACGAGGACAGGTTGCGCCTTGTGCCCGCGCCGGCGCGTACGTTCGGGGCAGGGGCCTCGGCCAGGGCCAGCATCGGAGTGGCCAGCACCGCCGCGCCGCTCAACAGCGTGCTCCGCCGTGTAATCCGTGATCCGCTCAATTGGTCTCTCCCTCAATCTGCTGCCTTTCGGAGAAACGTGGTGTCCGCGACGCGCTCGGACAACGGCGCGCGGAGCCGCCTCACGCAATTGTCAGATCGGGGCCGCGAGGTAAGGCATCCCTCCATTGCCCGGCAGGGCTCAATCCGGCAGGCTTCCCCTACGTCAAGTCATTTCAGGAAGTCATTTTACGAAGGATCGGAGCCACCCCATGCCAGACCCAACCCGTGTCGCCATCGCCGTGATTCACGGCATGGGCAGTCAGGGCGACAAGCCCCAGGGCCCAAATGATATCAGCTTTTCCGCCGGGCTTTACCGCGCGCTTCGCAATTACATGGCGCCGGAGGAATGGAACGGCCGTGTCGCCTGGCGGGAGATTTTCTGGGCCGACATCCTGCAGGAACGGCAGGAAAACTACGTGCTGAACGCCCTGAAGGGCAAGGCGCGCTGGCTCAAAACCCGCCGTTTCGTGATGCACAACCTCACCGACGCCGCCGCCTATCGCAAGGTGTCCGACAACGAAACGGATGTCTATCAGCGCGTGCAGGCCCGCGTGACGGGCGCGATCGACAATCTGCAGGCGGTGGCCGGGCCGGACACGCCGCTTCTGGTCCTCGCCCATTCGCTTGGCGGCCATATCGTCTCCAACTACATTTACGACCGGCAAAAGGCGATGCGGCTCGATGCGCCCTGGGTGCAGGCGCTGACGCCGTTCCAGCGGCTGGAAACGATGGCCGGGTTCGTCACATTCGGCTGCAACATCCCGATCTTCACCTTCGCCTATCCCCCCGATGAGGTCTGGCCGATCAACTATCCCGGCATCCGTATTCCCCAGGCGCGGCGGATCTCCCCATGGTGGCAGAATTTCAACGACAAGGACGATGTGCTGGGCATGCCGCTCGCCCCCGCCGGCACCAGGTATCAGGACATGGCCGATGCCGGGGATCTGAGCGACCGCTGGATCAACGCGGGCAGTCCGCTCACATCCTGGACCCCGGCTTCCCATAACGGATACTGGGCCGACAGGCATTTCTACCGCCCGGTCGCGGCGATGATCCGCAAGGCCCTGAAAATCGGCCCCGTCACTTGAGCGGGGAGGGGCTCTGCCCCGGTCGGTTCTTGCTTCATAAGGCGGGCCGCCCGCTTGCCTGCGCGAAAGGCGCGCGGCCATTCGGACCGCGCGCCTCTCTGTCTCTTGGACGGGACAAGGCCGAAATACCTGCGCGCGGGCCTCAGCCCGGCGCCGTCACTCCATCACCGGGATCGAGAACTCGCCGCCTTCCTTGATGCCCGACGGCCAGCGCGCCGTCACCGTCTTGGTCCGCGTGTAGAACCGGAACGCATCCGGCCCGTGCTGGTTCAGATCGCCGAAACCCGACTTCTTCCAGCCGCCGAAGGTGTGATAGGCCAGCGGCACCGGGATCGGCACGTTGATCCCGACCATCCCGATATTGATCCGGTTGGCGAAATCCCGCGCCGTGTCGCCGTCGCGGGTAAAGATCGCGGTGCCGTTGCCGTATTCATGATCCATCGCGTAGCCGATGGCCTCCTCATAGGTCTTGGCCCGGACGGTGGACAGGACCGGGCCGAAGATCTCGGTCCTGTAGATGTCCATATCCGTCGTCACCCGGTCGAACAGATGCGCGCCGACGAAAAAGCCGTTCTCATAGCCCTGCAACGAGAAATCGCGCCCGTCGACCAGCAGCTCCGCCCCCTGATCGATGCCGGTCTGCACCAGCCGCAGGATGTTCTCCTTGGCCGCCGCGGTCACCACGGGGCCGAAATCCACATCGTCTCCGGAGGTATAGGGCCCGATCTTCAGCGCCTCGACCTTGGGCACCAGCTTCTCCATCAACCGGTCGGCGGTCTCCTCGCCCACCGGCACCGCGACGCTGATCGCCATGCAGCGTTCGCCCGCCGCACCATAGCCCGCGCCCACCAGCGCATCCGCCGCCTGATCCAGATCGGCATCGGGCATGATGATCATGTGGTTCTTGGCGCCGCCGAAACACTGCACGCGTTTGCCGTTGGCGCAGCCCCGGGAATAGATGTATTCCGCAATCGGCGTCGATCCCACGAAGCCCACCCCGGCAATCACCGGGTTGTCCAGGATCGCATCCACGCTCTCCTTGTCGCCGTTGATCACCTGCAACACGCCATCGGGCAACCCGGCCTCTTTCAGCAGTTCCGCCAGCATCAGCGGCACCGAGGGGTCACGCTCCGACGGCTTCAGAATGAAGGCGTTGCCGCAGACCAGCGCCGGCGCCATCTTCCACATCGGGATCATCGCCGGAAAGTTGAACGGTGTGATACCGGCCGCCACGCCCAGGGGCTGGCGCAGCGAATACATGTCGATCCCGGGCCCGGCGCTGTCGGTGAACTCGCCCTTCAGGTGATGCGGCGCGCCGATGCAGAACTCCACCACTTCCAGCCCGCGCTGCACATCGCCCTTGGCGTCGGGAAAGGTCTTGCCGTGTTCGCGGCTCAGCGCCTCGGCCAGCTTGTCCATGTCGCGGTTGATCAGCTGCACGAAGGCCATCATCACCCGGGCGCGTTTCTGCGGGTTCATCGCGGCCCATGCCGGCTGCGCGGCGGCGGCATCGGCCACGGCGGCGTCCAGCTCCGCCTTGGAGGCCAGCGGCACGCGTGCCTGCACCTCGCCAGTGGCCGGGTTCATCACATCGGCAAATCGCCCCGATGTGCCCTTGACGTGTTGGCCGTTGATCCAATGGCTCAGCTCTTCCATCGCCGGTGTCCTCCCATATGCGGTTCGGCGCAAACCCTAGCCTTGCAATGCTGCGCGGAAAAGGGGCAGGTTCTCAAAAGCGTTTTGCGAAAATGCAAGGATGGCCCCGATGACCAACTGGGATGACCTGCGTATCTTCCTGTCCGTCGCGCGTGGCCAGAGCCTCACCGCGGCGGGCAAATCCCTGCGGATGGATCCCGCGACCGTGGGCCGCCGCATTGCAAGGCTGGAAAGCCGGCTTGGCGCCGATCTGTTCCTGAAATCGCCGCAAGGCTACGGGCTGAGCGAGGCGGGCGCCCGTCTGATGCCCGCCGCCGAAGAGGCGGAGGCGGCGTTGTCCGCGGGTGTCAGCGATCTGACCGGAGGCGGCGAAACGCTCTCCGGCAGCATCCGGATCGGCGCGCCCGATGGCTGCGCCAACTATCTCCTGCCGCAGGTCTGCGCCGCGATCTGCGACCTCAACCCGGGGCTGGAGGTCCAGATCCTCGCCTTGCCCCGCGTCGTCGATCTCAGCCGGCGGGAAGCGGATCTCGCCATCGCCGTCTCGCGGCCCCGCACCGCGCGGCTCCGCGCCGAAAAGCTCAGCGCCTACCGCCTGTCCCTCGCCGCGTCGGAGGCATGGCTCACCCGGCACGGGGCCCCGCGAAGCCGGGCCGATCTGCAGGGCGCGCGGATGATCGGCTATATCCCGGACATGATTTTCGATGCCGAACTGGACTATCTGGCCGAACTGGGGCTCAGCCATGTGCCGCTGGCCTCCAACTCCGTTTCGGTCCAGCTCAACTGGGCGCGGGCGGGCGCGGGTCTGGCGGTGGTCCATGATTTCGCGTTGCCGGCGGCACCGGGTCTGCGCAGGGTGCTGCCGGGGCAGATCGCGCTGCACCGCAGTTTCTGGCTGATCCGCCATGCACAGGCGCTCCGCGACCGCCGGTTGCAGCGATTTGCCGGGCTTCTCGCCGATGGCATCCGCGCCGAAATCATCCGGCTGGAAACCGCCGTCACACGGGCCGAGACGGGCGCGGCGCGCAACACATCTTCTTGACAGTAAAGGGCGATCCGGTGGACGCTGCTTTCAAGGGACGCATCATTCCAGACATCCAGACAAAAGGAGGCGCCCATGCTTGTTCAGCAGATCCTCAAAAGCAAACCCACTCAGGGTGTGGACACGATCGAGCCCGGCAGCACCGTCGCGCAGGTGGCCGAAGCCCTGTCGAAGAAGCGGATCGGCGCGCTGGTCGTCTCCCCGGATGGAAAGGCTGTGGCCGGGATCGTGTCGGAACGCGATATCGTCCGCGAACTGGGCGCGCGCGGGCCCTCCTGCATGGCCGAAACCGTGGACAGTCTGATGACCAGGGACATCATTTCCTGCACCGGCGAGGAGACCTCCGATGCGGTGCTCGCCAAGATGACCCAGGGCCGGTTTCGCCACATGCCGGTGATGGACGGGGCCGACATGGTTGGGCTGATCTCCATCGGCGACGTGGTCAAGGCGCAGCTCTCCAAACTGGCGATGGAGAAAGAGGCGCTGGAAAGCATGATCAAGGGGTTCTGAGACGGCGGCAGGCCGGTCGCCGAAGGCGCGCCCGCTCAAGGGTGGCGCGCGGCATCCGCTTGTGTCTCTCTCCGCGCGCGGAGGTCCGGGCAGGCCCCCGCCGGCAACACGCCCGGGCGTCCGATGCATCCGGGGCTGGACAAGGCCGCGCAATGATGTTGCGTTGGCGAGGCTGAGACTTGGAAGGGACGGCTGGCGATGCGTGTGGGGCTTTATCCGGGCACTTTTGACCCGATCACCTTGGGTCATATCGACATCATCAGGCGGGCCTGCACGCTGGTCGACCGGCTGGTCATCGGCGTGGCGATCAACCGCGACAAGGGACCGCTGTTCACGCTGGAAGAGCGCGTGGAGATGGTTGAGGCGGAATGCGCGCGTCTGGCCGAGGCGACCGGATGCGAGATCGTGGTCCATCCGTTCGAGAACCTGCTGATCGACTGCGCCAAGGATGTCGGCGCGGGCGTGATCATCCGCGGCCTGCGCGCTGTGGCCGATTTCGAGTATGAATTCCAGATGGTTGGCATGAACCGCAAGCTGGACAGCAAGATCACCACCGTGTTCCTCATGGCCGAGGCCGACCGGCAGGCCATCGCCTCCAAACTGGTCAAGGAGATCGCGCGGCTTGGCGGGGACGTCTCCCATTTCGTGCCGCCCGCGGTGCATCAGGCCCTTCTCGGCAAGTTCCCGCACTAGGCGCTTTTCCTTTCGGGCCGCGCGCAGTAGGGTCCGCCGCGACTGTTGCAGAAGGAGCGCCCGATGGCCGAGATCAAAGACCCCGAAAACACCATTCTGATGGAGCTGCAAGCCGGCACCGTCGTCATCGAGCTGATGCCCGATGTGGCCCCCAAACATACCGAACGGATGAAGGAACTGGCCCGCGACGGCGCCTATGACGGCGTGGTGTTTCACCGGGTGATCGAGGGGTTCATGGCGCAGACCGGCGATGTGGCCAATGGCAAGGAAGGCGGCAATCTGCGCGCCGCCGGCACCGGCGGCTCCGACAAGCCCGATCTCCCGGCGGAGTTCTCCAAGCTGCCCCATGATCGCGGTACTCTTGGCGCGGCCCGGTCGCAGAACCCGAACTCGGCCAACAGCCAGTTCTTCATCAACTTTTCCGACAATCACTTCCTGAACGGGCAATACACGGTCTATGGCCGTGTGATCGAGGGGATGGAGCATGTGGATGCGATCACCCGTGGCGAGCCGCCCGCGAACCCCGACAAGATGATCTCCGTCAAGGTGGCCGCTGATGCATAGGCTGGCCGCCGCGCTCTGCCTGCTGAGCGGCCCGGCGCTTCTGTCTCTCGCCGCGCCCGCCGCCGCGACAGGGCTTGAGATCGATCTGGCCGGGGAAGCCGAGGGCACCATCGTCATCGACCTCTTCGAAGAGGTGGCCCCGGCCCATGTGGAGCGGATCGTGACCCTGGCCGCGGATGGCGCCTATGACGATGTGGTGTTTCACCGGGTGATCGACGGGTTCATGGCGCAGACGGGTGATGTGGAGTTCGGCCGCATGGGCATGGATATGCGCTATGCCGGGCGCGGTGGGTCCGAGCTTGCGGACCTGCCGGCCGAGTTTTCCGATCTGCCGTTCGAGCGGGGCGTGATCGGCATGGCCCGCGCCGCCGATCCCGACAGCGCCAACAGCCAGTTCTTCATCATGTTCGCGCCCACCCCGCAACTGAACGGCGACTATACCGTGATCGGTGAAGTGGTTGGCGGCATGGATGTGGTCGATGCGATCAAGCGGGGCGAGGGGCGCAATGGCGCCGTCATCGGACAGCCCGACCGGATGGTCGCCCTGCGCGTGCTGGAGGAAGACCCCGAGCCCGTCGCCCTGACGGAGTGACCGATCAGGAAAGCGCACATCCGCGTGAGCGGGGCTAGGCGGCCCGGCGGCGCTCTGGCACGGTAGGTTTGCCTTGTGGAAGGAGCCCCGATCCAGATGCGCCTTGCCCCGCTTGCCGTCCCTCTCTTCGCGGTGTTCGTCGCAGCCGTCAGCCTGCCGGCCCCGGCGCAGCAGCCCCGCTGGGCCGCCGAATGGCCAAATACCGATTTCGGTACGGCCTCGGTCGATCTCGATGAGATCCGCGCCGGCGGTCCGGGGCGCGACGGCATTCCGGCCCTCGATGATCCCGCGTTCATTCCGGCCGCCGGGGAAACCCGCATCGCCGCGCGCGAGCCGGTCATCACGCTGGAGTTCGAGGGCGTCGCGCCACGCGCCTATCCGATCCGCTATCTGACCTGGCATGAGATCGTGAACGATACGGTCGCGGGCATTCCCGTGGCGGTCACCTTCTGTCCCTTGTGCAACTCCGCCATGACCTTCGACCGCCGCGTCGACGGACGGACGCTCAGCTTCGGGGTCTCGGGCAATCTTCGCCATTCCGACATGGTGATGTACGACCGCGAAACCGAAAGCTGGTGGCAACAGGCGGTGGGTGAGGCGATCGTGGGCACAATGACAGGGGCCGACCTCGTCGAATTGCCAGGCTGGATGGAAAGCTTCGCCGCGTTCCGCGCCCGCAACCCCGATGGGCTGGTGATGGATGAGCCCGACTGGCGCCGCCCCTATGGCCGCAATCCCTATGTCGGCTATGACAGTCTCGCCCAGCCCTTCCTTTACGACGGCCAGATGCCGCCCCATGGCATCGAGCCGCTGGCCCGCATGGTCCGCGTGGGCGACCGGGCCTGGCCGCTGACCCGGCTGGCCGACCTGGGCGAGATCACCGAAGCCGGGGTGACGATCTCCTGGGCGGCGGGCAAGGCCTCCGCGCTTGATACGGCAGACATCGGTGCCGGCCGTGATGTGGGCATGATCCGGGTGCGCGATGCCGCCGGCGCAGACCTGCCCCATGACGTGATGTTCGCCTTTGCCTATCATGCGTTCTGGCCCGATGGCGACTGGATGCTGGGCAACTGACACCTTGACCTCCGCGGCTCCGCCCCATAGCAGGCGGCCATGGCCCGCGCACCGCTTTTGCAACTCAACGACATCTCGCTGACTTTCGGCGGCGATCCGGTTTTCGCCGGGCTCGACCTGGTCCTGCAGGAGGGCGGCCGCGTCGCGCTCGTCGGGCGCAACGGTTCGGGAAAATCCACCCTTCTCAAGGTGATGGCAGGGCTTGTTGAAGCCGATAGCGGCACCCGAACCCTGCCGCCCGGCATCCATACCGGCTATATGGAGCAGGACCCGGATTTCGCGGGTTTCGCCACATTGGGCGATTACGCGCTCAGCGATCTGGGCCCCGATCAGACCTGGCGCGTGGAGGCCGCCGCCGAGGGGCTGAAGCTCCGGCTCGATGCCGATGTGGACAAGGCCTCCGGCGGCGAACGGCGCCGCGCGGCCCTCGCCAAGCTGCTGGCCGAGGCGCCGGACCTGATGCTGCTCGACGAGCCCACCAACCATCTCGATATCGAGGCGATCCGCTGGCTGGAGGCCGAGCTGGGGCAGACCCGCGCCGCCTTCGTGCTGATCTCCCATGACCGTGCGTTTCTGACCGCGCTCACCCGCGCCACGCTCTGGATCGACCGGGGCAAGGTGCGGCGGCAGGAAAAGGGCTTCGCCGATTTCGAGGCCTGGCGCGACAGGACATGGGAAGAGGAAGATCTCGCCCGCCACAAGCTTGACCGCAAGATCAAGGCGGAGGGGCGCTGGGCCGTGGAAGGCATCTCTGCCCGGCGCAAGCGCAACATGGGCCGGGTGCGCGCGCTGGCCGATCTGCGGGCCGAGCGGGCCAATATGATCCGCCGTCAGGGCGCGGCGGGCATGGTGCTGGACGCAGGTCAGAAATCCGGCAAGCGGGTCATCGAAGCGAAAGGTATTTCAAAGAGCTACGGGGGGAGGCTCATTCTGAAACCGTTCGATTTCCGGGTCCTGCGCGGCGACCGGGTGGGCTTTGTCGGCCCCAATGGCGCGGGCAAGACAACGCTGGTCAACATGTTGACCGGGCAGCTTGCCCCCGACACCGGCAGCGTCACCCTCGGCACCGGCCTGTCGATGGCCGTCTTCGACCAGACGCGCAGCGCGCTCGACCCGGACGCCACGCTCTGGGACAGTCTCACCAACGATCCGCTGATGGGGGTCAGCGGCCGCTCCGATCAGGTGATGGTGCGCGGTCAGCCGCGCCACGTGGTGGGGTATCTCAAGGAATTCCTGTTCGACGATGCGCAGGCGCGCGCGCCGATCCGGTCGCTTTCGGGCGGCGAAAAGGCGCGCCTGCTTCTGGCCCGGATCATGGCGCGTGAATCCAACCTTCTGGTGCTGGACGAGCCCACCAACGATCTCGACGTGGAAACACTCGATCTGTTGCAGGATATCCTTGGCGATTATCCCGGCACCGTGCTGCTGGTCAGCCATGACCGCGATTTCCTCGACCGGGTGGTCGGTACCACAGTCGCGATGGAAGGCGACGGGCAGGCCACGATCTATGCCGGCGGCTGGAGCGATTATCAGGCGCAGCGGGGCCCTCAGGCGGGCAGCACCGGTGCCACCCCGAAACCCGCCCGGCCCGCCGCCGCGCCGAAACCCGCGCCTGCGCCCGGGTCATCGCGTCTCTCCTTCACCGAGGCGCACCGCCTGAAGGATCTGCCGGCGGTCATCGCCCGTCTGGAGGCCGAGATCGCCAAGCTGGAATCACTCCTGTCCGATGCGGAGCTTTTCACCCGTGAGCCGGTGAAGTTCCGCAAGGCGACCGAGGCGCTTGCCGCCCGTCAGACGGCCCTGGCCGAGGCGGAGGAGGAATGGCTGCTTCTGGCGGAAAAGGCCGAAGGCTAGGGCACGGCCGCGGCCTCGAATTGATATACCATTGTTCTACCCCCTTGCCCCGAATTGCGTCAGGGCGACGCCCGCGGCCATCACCACAATTCCCGCGGCCCGCATCGGCGAGAGGCTCGCCACCTGCGCCCCGAACAGCCCGAAATGGTCGATCGCGGCCGCCGAGATCAATTGCCCCAGAAGCACGAAAAACACCGCGTTTCCAACGCCGAACGTGGGCGCGACCCAGGTGATCGACAGCACGTAGAACGCCACCAGCAACCCCGCCAGAAACAGATGCCGGGGCTGATCCGGCAGATCGGCCAGCGCGCCGGTCCCGCCACTGAGCACCATCGTCACCGCCGTCGCCGCGAAAGCCACGATGAACAGGATCAGCGCCGCCGCGGCGGGCGAGCCGATATTCGCACCCAACCGCGCATTCAGCGCCGCCAAGAGCGGAATGCCGATCCCGGCGGCCAGCATGATCAATGCCTGATGTGTCATCTCAAGATCCTGATAAATATGGGGGAATCACGAGCATATCCCGCGCAACTCCACCCCGTCCCATGGTAGGTAAACCTGCATCCCGTCGACGCGGGATTGCAAGGGCTGAATGGGCATCACCTCTTGCAGCAGGTGCAACAGCCGCTCCGTCCGCGCGCCGTCGGGGTCCAGCGTGCGGCAGCAGACATATTCCTCCACAAGGCTCGCCTGTTGCTCGTAGCCATAGTCCAGAAATCCGAAGTCACTATCCCCGTCAAAGAGATAGGGGTCTTCCGTCCGCAGATGCTCGGCGAAGGCGCGCGCCGGGTGATAGCCGGTGACATCGCGGTTCTGCCATTGCCAGATATGGGTCATTTCATGGGCGAAGAACATCGCCGCGACCAGATTCATGCCGCCATCGGCGGTGCGCACATAATCGGGTATCGCGTAATCCCGGCGCACATGCAGCCGGTTGAACAGCACGATCCCCGCGGTCTGCCCGACCAGAAACTCCCCTTCCGGCTCGGGAAAAATCCTTTCCCGGCAAGTGGTTCGGGGCCGGACCGGGAAAACCTGCCTGCGCAGCCCCACCAACGGGTTCTCGATGATCCTGACCTGGCTCACATCCAGCTGGTCGCCCTGCAGGGTGCCCATGAAGGCCCGCTCCGCCTCTGTCAGCGGGCGGCCGCAGGCGGCAAGGCTCAGGAACAGCAAACAGATCATCAGGCGCATGAAGGTCACGATAGGCAAGCCATTCTGGCTTGGAAATGCCGTTCACGAAAAATCCCGCCCGCGCAGAGGATTATCCGATTGCCGGGCGGGTTTGACGCCGATCAATGCGGCATGTGATCAATCGGTCATCCTGACCGTGTCATCAGCCGAGGAGCCTATCGATGCGCATCACCATGCTGACCTTCGCAGCCCTGGCCGCCGCCCCTGCCGGAGCCCTTGTCTTCGCCCCGCCCGCTCTGGCGCAGGACGCCGCCGCGGGGCGGGAGCATTTCGTCACCTACTGCGCCGCCTGCCACGGGATGGAGGGACGGGGCGATGGCCGTATGGCGGAGTTGCTGACCGTGCTGCCGCCCGATCTGACCCAGCTAAGCGCAGGAAATGACGGAGTTTTCCCCACCTACCGCGTGGCGCGCCAGATCGATGGGCGCGATCCGTTGCTGGCCCATGGAGGTGAGATGCCGCTCTTCGGAAGCTTCTTTCAGGAGGCCGGCGCCGATGTCGCCATTGCCGACGCCACGGGCCAGCCGATCATGACAACGCAACCGATTGCCGAATTGGTGACGTATTTGCAGGAGATACAGGAATGAGTCTGGCCCAAGGCGGGGCCGGTCGCGTATCCCGGCCCGGACCAGGGCTGCAGACGGAGTAAGACATGGCAGTGAAAGCACTGATTTTGACGGGGGCCCTGCTCCTTGGCCTGCCGGCGCTGGCGCAGGATGTCCAGCGCGGCGAACGGCTCTATTTCCAGCATTGCGCCGTCTGCCACGGCGAGATCGCGCAGGGCGGCGGCCCGATGGCGGAGGTGCTGATGGTGCCGCCTCCTGATCTCACCCGCATTGCCGAACGTCGCGACGGTGTGTTCCCCGTCATCCAGATCGCCCGGCTGATCGACGGGCGGGACCCGATCCTGACCCATGGCGGCGACATGCCGATCTTCGGCTTCGTCTTCGGGGAGTTCAACGTGGTCCTGCGCGAACGGGGCGGAGGAACGCTGCTCACCAGTCGCGAGGTGGTGGATCTGGTCGGGTGGTTGGAGACCGTGCAGGTAGAGTGAACAGTCGTGCCAAATGATCAAGAATACTGTAAACCGCTGATTTCACTTCTTGAATCTGATAAGCAACAGATGATGTTGTTTGTCGCTTTCGAGATTGGCTTACCGATACTCACCCTGAAAGACCTGTCTTTTGGCAACGTGGTTTTCGCGGCGGGTGAGACTGTCCCGGCCGAACTGCGCCTCTGGCTGGGCGTGAGCACCGCATGTCTTTTGCTCGCGGCGCTTTGCCATTTCATTTATATGCGCCGCATTCACATGAACGCATTTGCAGTTGCGCGCGTCATGTTGGAAACCGCTCAGGGAGCCGACGCACGACGCCTGGTGTTCGACCGCCAATCAGGATTATGGGCAAGGCATGGAGCGAAGTACCGCCTCGGGATGGTCTTTCTGATTTTGGGATGCCTAGCATATTGTGGCTTCGTCTGGACCCACATCGGAACGCTATGACCGCGAAGCCGCCGGCAGACTTCAGAATCGATCATACCGTGTAATATTGCTTACCCATAACCTGTTCAGGCGAATGTTTGAGCGGATACCGCCGCTCAGACATCCAACTCCTCCACAAACCGCGCGTTCTCCTGGATATACTGGAACCTCAGTTCCGGCTTCTTGCCCATCAGCCTTTCCACCAGATCGCCGGTTTCCCCCGGCTCATCCTCCTCGATGGACACACGGATTAGCTTGCGGGTCTCCACGTTCATCGTGGTGTCCTTCAGGTCCTTCGCGTCCATCTCTCCCAGACCCTTGAAGCGGGAGACGTCGATCTTGCCCTTGCCGCCCAGACCCTTGGCCAGCCATTCATCGCGTTCCGTGTCGTCCAGGCAATAGACCCGGCGCGCGCCCTGGGTCAGCCGGAAAAGCGGCGGGCAGGCGAGATACAGATGCCCCGCATCGATCATCGGGCGCATCTGGGTGAAGAAAAACGTCATCAGCAGGGAGGCGATATGCGCGCCGTCCACATCCGCGTCGGTCATGATAATGATCTTGTCATAGCGCAGGTCGTCCAGGTTGAACCGCGTGCCCATTCCAACGCCAAGCGCCTGACACAAATCGGAAATCTCGGCGTTCTGGGACATCTTGGAGGAGGCCGCGCCAAGCACGTTCAGGATTTTCCCGCGCAGCGGCAGCAGGGCCTGGGTCTTGCGGTCCCGCGCCATCTTGGCCGAGCCGCCGGCGGAGTCCCCCTCGACGATGAACAGCTCCGTGCCCTCGCGGGCCTGTTGCGAGCAATCCACAAGCTTGCCGGGCAGGCGCAGCTTTTTCGTAGCCGATTTTCGCGCGGTTTCCTTTTCCTGCCGCCGACGCAGCCGTTCCTCCGCCCGCAGGATCAGGAAATCGAGGATCGCGCCCGCCGATTTGGTATCGGCCGCAAGCCAGTTGTCGAAATGGTCCCGCACCGCGCCTTCGATCATCCGCGCGGCCTCGGTTGTGGCCAGACGGTCCTTGGTCTGGCCCACGAATTCGGGCTCCCGGATGAAGCAGGAGACCAGCGCGCAGCCCCCGGTGATCAGGTCGTCGCGGGTGATCTGCGCGGCCTTGCGGTTGCCGGCCAGCTCGCCATAGGCGCGGATACCCTTCAGGATCGCGGCCCAGAACCCCTGTTCATGGGTGCCGCCTTCGGGCGTGGGAACGGTGTTGCAATAGCTCTGGATGAACCCGTCCCGCGACGGCGTCCAGTTGATCGCCCATTCAACACTGCCGGGTTCGCCGAACCGCTCCTGAAACGCGACCTTGCCCGCAAAGGGCCGCTCCGCATAGGTGGAGGCGCCGCCGAGCGTCTCGCCCAGATAATCCGACAGGCCGCCGGGGAAGTGGAACACCGCCTCCGCCGGGGTCTCGCCATCGTCTATCGCTGTTTTCCAGCGGATCTCGACCCCGGAGAACAGATAGGCCTTGGAGCGCACCATCTTCATCATCCGGGCGGGTTTGAACCGGTGCTGGCCGAAAATCTGGTCATCCGCGTGGAAGGTGATGGAGGTGCCGCGCCGGTTCGGCGCGCTGCCTGCCGCGGCCACCGGGCCCTGCGGGAGACCGCGTGAGAACTCCTGCACGAACAACTCGCGATTGCGCGCGACCTCCACCCGCAAATGATCCGACAGCGCGTTGACCACCGACACGCCCACGCCATGCAGCCCGCCCGAGGTCTGATAGGCCTTGCCGGAGAACTTGCCGCCCGCATGCAGCGTGCAGAGGATCACCTCAAGCGCGGACTTGTCGGGGAATTTCGGGTGTGGATCGACGGGGATGCCACGCCCGTTGTCGCGGATCGTGACGGAGTAATCCGAGTTCAGCTCCACCTCGATCCGGGTGGCGTGACCGGCCACCGCCTCGTCCATGGAATTGTCGAGCACTTCGGCCACCAGATGGTGCAGCGCACGCTCATCGGTGCCGCCGATATACATGCCCGGGCGTTTGCGCACCGGCTCCAGACCTTCCAGCACCTCGATGGAGGAGGCATCATAGGCATTCGGATCGGGCGCGCCGGAAAGAAGGTCGTCAGCCATGCATCTGCTCTATCTTGTGTTTGTTGCGCCGTATTAGAGCAGGTTTGGGGGCAGGGGGGAAGTGTCTCCCGTCGCCTCAGCTACAGGCGACCACCAGCGAACTGGGCTCGGTCTCGCGCCGGGCAAAGAACTCCGAGGCGCGGGGCGAACTGCCGTCGATATCGGAGACGGTGCGGATCGACTGGCGGTTGTTGCAGGCGGTGCGCGCGTCCGCGATGCAGTCGCCCGGCACCGAACACCACAGCGCAAGCCCCTGGCTGCCATCGGTTAGCGTGACGGGCACGCCGTTGATCACCGGCGCGGGCGCGGGGTTGGAGGGCACGGGCGTGTAGGTGGTCGATGTGCGGATCGGTCCGGTCTGATACGTGATGCAGCCCGAAAGCGCGATCAGGCTGGTCAACAGAATGGGTCGGATCATGGCTGCTCCCTCCGGTCATTTTCGCCAGAATGACAGGGCGCGGGGCAGATGCAAGCCCCCCGCCGCCCATCGGCCGGTTCCTGCCCGGATTTCAGAAGGACAGAAGGCCCGCGTTATACGCTTCTCCGTTGATCTGCACCGGCCCGCCATTCAGGGTTTCGGCCTCGATATGGACCGGCGGGTGGCCGAGATCGCTGGCAAGCTGGTTGGCGGGCGAATTGGGCAGCAGGTTGACCCGGACACCGCCGCCCGGATTGTCGAAACTGACCCCGCCGCTCGGGTCGTAATGGCCGTCGGCACGCAGATATCCGCCCACCGGCCCGATCGACGCCCCGGCCTCCACCCGCACATCGACACTGCCGTCCCCCTGCACCAGAACATGGGCCGAGAAACCGGGCACCGCCACCGAGAAACCGGAATTCAGGCCCGGGATCAGAATGCCGTATTCGGGCAGATCCTCCTCGCAGCGATAGCTGGTCGGGTAGGGGCGGCCTTCGGTGCAGGCGATCTGGGCGGAGCTGTTTTCGATCTCGTAGGTCACCGACATCAGCCCGCCGATGATCGAGCGGGGGCAGATCTCCTGACAGCGGAAATTGACGTCGCACTGGGTCTGCAGGGCGCGGGAATAGCCGGGCGCGGCTCCGGGCAGCGCCGGCAGGGTTTCCAGCAAGGCCAAACCGTTGGGCTCAAGCAGATGGGCCCGGGCCAGCGCCGCGGCGGCCCCGTCCGCATCGCCCGCAGCGGCCAGCGACCGGGCAAGGTTGGTCCAGTAAAGCGGTTCCTCGGGGGCGAGTTCGGTGGCGCGCCCGCCATGCTCCGCCGCCGCGTCATGCAGCCCCAGCCGCCGGGCTGCATTGCCCAGATTGGTCAGGATCGCGGGCTCGTCCGGCTGTACCGCGTTCGCCGCGACCAGCGCGTCATGGGCGGCCTGCAGCATGGTCTCGGGCCAGGCGTCGGGGGCATCGGCATAAACCTCCATCGCCAGCACACCGAAATTGTTCAGGCTCGCGGCACTGGCCCCGGGCCGTTGGGCCGCGACGCCGAAGAACCATGCGGCCCGGTCGAACTGCCGGCGCGGGTAAAGCAGATGGCCGATCGTGTCCGCGCTCACCCCGTCCGGCAGGCCGATGAGCATCTGGGTGAAGCTTTCGGCCTCTCCTTCGGGGAAGCCCGCGGCCAGTACCGCCAAGGTGGCGGGAATGTCCGCCCCGACTGCGGGCGCGGGGCCGCTGCTCTCCTCCGGTGCGAGCGCCCCGGCTTCGGGCGTCTCCGTCCCGGTATCGGCCGTCTCCTCGGGCGGGGTTGTGCCGGCCTCCTGCGGTGTCTCGGGCGCCGGTGCCGGCTGCGGCGGCTCCGGTTGCGGGGCCGGGACCGGCAGCGGGACGGGCGCGGGGGCCGGGCCGCCCTTCGGGTCCGTCGTACCGACCGCGGGCTCGGTCGGAGGCGGTGCGGGCCGTGGCGCCAGTGGCCCGGTGCCACCTGCGACATTCTTGCCCTCGTCGGGATTGCTCAGCAGTGTCTGGGCCTTCAGATCATCCGCCAGCACGCCGCCGATCACAGCGCAAAGCCCCAGAATGGACAGGCGCATCGACAGACTACGCACTGAATCCCGCACGCCCTGGCTGACAGAATAGGCCATGCCGGTCCCCCCTCAGACGGTCATGTCCGGCCGGAAATACGTGGCCGGTTGTGGAAAACCTATCACATTGATGCTTTTTTCCAAAGATACCGCGTCCGATTTGACACTGATCAAGGTCCGCGCGCGCGGAACGTGACAGGGGCGTGACACCTTTCAGCAAGATCTTTTAGCCAGAATAGAGGTGTCGTGCGATGGAAGACCTTGATCCCGCGACCGCAGGAAATGCGGCAGAGACGGCCAAACCAGCCATTGATACCCTCCCGCGCAAGCGCGGGTTCCCGACCGTGACACCGGATACGATCCGCCACGCGTTCGAGACCGGGGCCTATCCCTACGACACCAAGCTGTCGCGCCGCAGTTACGAGGCGCAGAAAGCCAGACTTCAGGCAGAGATGCTGAAGGTGCAGAAATGGGTGGGCGAAACGGGTCAGAAAATCGTGATCCTGTTCGAAGGCCGCGATGCGGCGGGCAAGGGCGGCACGATCAAGCGTTTCATGGAACATCTGAACCCGCGGGAAGCGCGGGTGGTGGCGCTCAACAAACCCACCGACGAGGAACGCGGGCAGTGGTTTTTCCAGCGCTATATCGAACATCTGCCCACCACAGGCGAAATGGTGTTCTACGATCGCTCCTGGTACAACCGGGCCGGTGTGGAGCGCGTCATGGGCTTCTGTGCGCCGAATGAATATCTGGAGTTCATGCGCCAGACGCCGGATCTGGAGCGGATGATGGTCCGCTCGGGCATCAGGCTCTACAAATACTGGTTTTCCGTCACTCAGGAGGAGCAGCGCGCGCGGTTCGAAAGCCGGCGGCTCGACCCTCTCAAAAGATGGAAACTGTCGCCCATCGACATGGCCAGCCTCGACAAATGGAACGACTATACTGAGGCGAAGGAGGCGATGTTCTTCTACACCGACACCGCCGACGCGCCCTGGACCGTGATCAAGTCGGACGACAAGAAACGCGCACGGCTGAACTGCATGCTGCATTTCCTGGACAGTCTGGACTACCCCGACAAGAACCCCCGGGTCGCGCGGCACCCCGACCCGCTGATTGTGGGCCGTGCGGCCCATGTGATCCACAAGGCGGACCACATCCTTGGCACTTCGTTGCATCCGGATGCCCGTCGCGGCGGATGACTGCGGAGAGCGGCGGCGCCAAGCACTGGCCCGGGCGCAGAAAAAACGCCGCTATTTCGGGTGGAATATCAGGGCCGTGGCGGTGTGTCGGGGCGTCAGACGGTGTGGATGTCGCTGAAGAACTGCTCGATGACGGCATCATCGACAATGTTCCGCTGGTAGGCCACCGAAGCCACCGCGACCAGTTCGGCCATCTGCGCATCTGTCAGGGTGCCCGCGTTCATCGCCGAGATGCCATTTTCCAGCGCGGTAAGAATGGCCGAGTTGGTCATCTCGTTGGCGTTGGTGAACAACTGCTCCGCCTGCGCGACGGTGAGTAGGTCTTGCTGATAGAAGGGTTCGAAATGGGCAGAGGTGAACTGGACGAAGGAATCCGATATCTGCTGCGTCCGCAGCTGAGCCTCAAGATCCGACGCAAGCTCGCCGATACTGCCTTCCAGAACGTCGGTCGCCGCAACGGCCATCGAGACGGCCGCAGCGGACAGCACAACCCAGTCCACAGTGATGGCGCCGCTTTCATCGCGGAAAAACTGTCTAAAAAATTCAGACATTTTTCATCAACCTCACCACATTCAATCAAAGACAGTACATGCCCCAAAATATGGGCATAATTGTGGCCGATTGTTGATCAGCGCCACAACAATGAACCAGGTTTTGCGAAACAATGGCTTGGGCAGGTGTCTGCCGGCGCGCGGTTCGGGCGGTTGCGGCGGGCCGCCGAAGGGTCCTATATCGCGCTTATGACGCGATCGTTTCTGCGCTCTCTCGCCCTGTCGGCCTTCCTGGCATCGGCCCCCACTCTGGCGGGCGCGCATCCGCATATCTTCATCGATGCGGGGCTCGACCTGATCCATGATGATGACGGCAGCCTTGTCGAGGTGCGGGTGACATGGCGCTATGACGAGCTTTACTCGCTTCTGATCCTTCAGGATTATGGGTTGGACCCGGATTTCGATGGCGTTCTGACCGAAGACGAGATTGCCCGGACCCTTGGTTTCGATCTCAACTGGGGCGCGGGGTTCGAGGGGGGGCTGACCCTCTCGGCGGATGGCGCCGTGCTGGATATCGGCGCACCCGAACCGGTCAGCCTGAGCCTGACCGACGGACATCTGGAAACCACCCACCGCCGTCCCGTCACCGGCGCGGCCTCCGGGGCTCTGCCGCTGGAGGCGGCGATCTACGATCCCGAATTCTACATCGCCTTCGAGATGACGCTGCCGATGGCGATCTCCGGGCGCGACGGCTGCACCCCCCGGCTGGTGCGCGCCGATCTGGATGCCGCCTATGCCACGCTTCAGGCCGAGATCGAGCGGATCGGCGGCGCGGTTTCCGCCGAAGACAATTTTCCCGCCGTGGGCGCGGTCTTCGCCGACCGGGTGGTGGTGACATGCGCCGCGCCCTGATCCTGCTCGCCGCTCTTCTGGCCGTCGGGCTGGCGGCGCTGGTCCTGACCGGGGCCGACGACATGCTTCTGCGCTGGGCCATGGAGGAGCAGCGCGACACCCAGAACGCGCTGGCCCGGGCTCTGCGCGCGCTCCGCGCGGGCGATCCCGGCGCCATGGCCGCCTTTGCAGCGCTCTGTTTCGCCTACGGGTTCTTTCATGCCGCGGGCCCCGGCCACGGCAAGATCCTGATCGGCGGCTATGGCGCGGCGCGGCGGGTGGGGCCCTGGCGTCTGTCGGGCATCGCGCTTCTGTCGAGCCTTGCACAGGCTCTGACCGCCATTCTGCTTGTTGCGGCGGGTCTCTGGGTTCTGGGATGGAGCCGCGAGCGGATGACCGGCCTTGCCGAAGACAGTTTCGCGCCACTCAGCTTCGCACTGGTGGCCCTTGTGGGGCTGTGGCTGGCCTGGCGCGGGGCCCGCGCGCTGGGTGGCGGTCATGCCCATGCCCATGCCCGTGCCCATGCTCCCGGGCCCGATGGTCTCTGCACGACCTGCGGGCATGCCCATGCGCCCGCGCCCGCGGATCTGGAGCGGGCCACCGGCTGGCGCGATACGGCCATGCTTGTGGGCGCGGTGGCCGTCCGGCCCTGCACCGGCGCGCTTTTCGTCCTGATCCTCACCGCGCAGATGGGCATCTTCGCCACCGGCATCGCCGGTGCGCTGGCCATGGGGCTTGGCACCGCAAGCGTGACCGTGGCCGTGGCCATCGCCGCCGTGACCCTGCGGGAGGGCGCGCTGGCCAGCCTGCCGGGCAGCGCGGCCATCGCCCGGGTGCAGCCGATGATCGAGCTTGGGGCAGGCATCGTCATCGCGCTTCTGGCGGGCCGTCTGGCGCTCGGCGTGATTTAGCCAACGCGCACCTTGGCAAGTCCGTCAACCCCGGATAAGCCCGGATCGTCATGTCTCCGTTCCGCACACATATGCGCGCCACGCTCACGCTTGGCCTGCCGCTCATTGGCGGCCAGCTGGCCCAGATATCCATCGGGCTGACCGACACGATCATGGTCGGCTGGTACGGTGTGCCCGAACTGGCCGCCGTGGCGCTCGGCGCGTCCTATTTCCACATCGTTCTGGTCGTCGGTCTGGGCTTCGCCCTTGCGGTGATGCCGATGGTGGCCGCCGCCGTCGCCAATGACGACAAGACGCAGGTCCGCCGGGTGACCCGCATGGGTCTCTGGATCGCGGTGCTCTTCAGTCTGGCCACCTTGCCGGTCTTCTGGTTTTCCGGCCCGCTTCTGCTGGCCCTCGGGCAGGAGCCGCAGGTCGCCGCCGACACGCAATCCTATCTGCGCATCGCGGGCGGCGCGATAGGGTTCGCGGTGATGTTTCTGGTGCTGCGAAGCCACTTGTCGGCACTGGAACACACCAAGGTCGTGCTGTGGTCCACGCTGGCCGGTGTGGTCATGAACGTGGCGCTGAACTGGGTGCTGATCTTCGGCAATCTGGGCGCGCCCGAACTGGGCCTGCAGGGCGCGGCCATCGCGTCGCTCGGCACCAACGCGGTGATGATGACCATCATCGCCGTCTATGCGGCCCGTGCGCGGGGCGTCGCCGAATACGATCTCTTCGCCCGGCTCTGGCGCCCCGACTGGGAGGCGTTCGGCCAGGTCTTTCGCCTTGGCTGGCCCATCGCGCTGACGCTGCTGTCCGAAGGGGGGCTGTTCATTGCCACCATGATCATGATGGGCTGGATCGGCACGCTGGAACTGGCCGCACACGGGGTTGCGCTCCAGATCGTCTCGGTCACCTTCATGGTGCATGTGGGGCTCAGCTCGGCGGCAACGGTGCGCGCCGGCCACGCCTGGGGGCGCAGCGACGTCTCCGCCTTGCGCCATGTGGCCATCGCCGCGCTGACCCTCTCGGCGATCATGGTCGCGCTGACCATCGTTCTGTTCCTCGCCCTGCCGGAACCGCTGATGTCGGTTTTCGTCGATCCCGCCGATCCGCTCAGGCCGCAGATCATCGCCATCGGCTCGGGGCTGCTGGCGGTGGCGACGCTGTTCCAGCTGGCCGATGCGGCCCAGATCATGGCGCTCGGCCTTCTGCGCGGGGTGCAGGACACGCGCCTGCCGATGCTCTACGCGGTCTTCAGCTACTGGCTGATCGGCATCCCCTGCAGCTATCTGTTCGGGTTCCTCCTTGGCATGGGCGCGGTGGGGATCTGGCTCGGTCTGGTGGTGGGGCTGGCCTTTGCGGGCGCGTTGATGATGGCGCGGTTCTGGCGCGGCCCGGCCCGGCTGACAAACCCGGCCTGACCATGACCGGGCAAGGCGCGTGGCGGAAACCGCCGCGCCCCGCCTGCCAAGTGTTTCTTCCCGCCGGCGGCACCCGCCACCAGCCGCAGCTTCGGATGGGTGCCACGTTCAGGCCGACAGGCCGCCCAGCACCCGCGCCCAGGCCCGGATACCGCGATGGAAGCTGCTCAGATTGTACTTCTCGTTCGGCGAATGCACCGCGTCGTCATCATTGCCGAACCCGGCCAGCAGCGCGTCCATGCCCAGATGGCTCTTGAAATATCCCGCCACCGGAATCGAGCCGCCACAGCCGATGAAGGCCGCCGGTTTCGGCCATTCCGCCGACAGCGCCGCCCGCGCCACCTCGAAGGCGGGATGGCCGGTATCCATATGGCCGGCGGGGGAGGCGCCGTGATCGGTGAAGCTCACCTCGCAATCGGCTGGCAGCCGCTCCCGCACCCAGGCCCGGAAACTCTCGCGCAGCTTCAGCGGATCCTGACCGCTCACCAGCCGGAAACTGACCTTGGCATGCGCCTCCGATGGCAGGACGGTCTTGAACCCCGCGCCCGTGTAGCCGCCCCAGATCCCGTTGATCTCCGCCGTGGGCCGGGACCAGATCATCTCAAGACCAGACCGCCCGGCTTCGCCCGCTTTCCCGGACAATCCGACATCGCCCAGAAACCGCGCTTCGTCAAAGCCGAGCGCGTCCCACTGCGCCTTCAACTCGGGCGACAGCTCGGCCACATCGTCGTAGAAGCCCGGCACCTGAATGACGCCGTTGTCGTCATGCAGCCCGGCCAGAACCCTGGTCAGCGCCCGGATCGGGTTCATCGCGATCCCGCCATACATCCCCGAATGCAGGTCGAGTGACGGGCCGGTGACGCGGATTTCCTCCCCCAGAAGCCCGCGCAACTGCGTGACGATTGCCGGCGTTTCGGGGTCGAAGAGCCCGGTGTCGCAGATCAGCGCGATATCGGCGCGCAGTTCGTCGGCGTTTTCCTCCAGAAACGGGATCAGCGAGGGGGATCCGCTTTCCTCCTCCCCTTCGAAGAAGATCGTCACCCGGGCGGGCAGGGTCCCCGTCTCCGCCTTCCAGGCACGGCAGGCCTCCACGAAGGTCATCAGCTGGCCCTTGTCGTCGGCCGCACCGCGGCCGCGAATGACCTTGCCCTTGGGCGTCTCCTCGATCGCGGGATCGAACGGATCGCGATGCCACAGATCCAGCGGGTCCACCGGCTGCACGTCGTAATGCCCGTAGAACAGAACGTGCGGGCCGTCCCCGCCGCCATGGGCCACAACCATCGGGTGGCCGGGCGTGGGCCGCGCCGAGGCGTCGAAGCCAAGCGCGGTCAGCTCCCGCACCAACCAGTCCGCGGCCTTGCTGCAATCCGCCTTGAAGGCCGGATCGGTGGAAATCGAAGGAATGCGCAGCAGTTCCATCAATCGGCCGGTGGCGGCATCCAGATCGGCATCGACTCGGGCAAGAACGGCATCAAGCGACATGGGGGTGTTTCCTTTGGGTCAGGCGGTTTCGCCGAACATTACGCTGCTCCTGCCCGGTGTCCAGCGGTTGCCGGAGCCGGGCCGATCCGCTACATCGCGCGACACCGGCCCGCCCGACGGGCGGAGGCGCCGGAACGCCACCGGCGGAGAGTTTTGAAAGCAGCAAGAGGAGCGGAGACATGCGCGCCATCATCGGAGCAGTTGCGATTGCGGCCCTGGGCTTGCCGGTTCTGGCCCAAAGCCTGCCGACCGGCCGGGAGGCGCAGCGGATGCTGTTTTCGCCTCGCGGCCAGGCCGAGGGCGTGGTCATCCCCCATGAGAGCCTGAACGCGGCCGAAATCGCGCTGCTGGGCGGGGCGATCGACGAGGGCCTGCTGCCGGATATGCTCTATTACGGCGCTCTGGCGATTGCGCCGGATGCGGGGCTGGCCAACCCGGCCACGACCGCCGCCGTCGGAAACTACCACGACGAGGCCGCGGCGCGCGACGCCGCACTGGCCCAATGCGAAGCGGGCCGGGAGGAGGGCGCGGACTGCGTGGTGGTTCTGGTCGTGCGTCCGCGCGGCTGGGAGCCGGGCGCGGCCCTGCAGCTCAGCGCGTCGGCCAGCGCGGTCTTGCGCGGCGACTACCGGCGCGCCGACCGCCCGAAGGTCTTCGCGATATCGCCGGCCACCGGAGCCTGGGGGATAGGCGATACGGAGACATCCGCGAATGCCGCCTGCGGGCAGGCGGATTGCCGTGCCGTCATCGCCGATTGACGTGCGGTTTCCGCCGCTTGCTTGATACATGTCAAAGTACACAGCGCGGCAATTTGTAACTTGGCCATGACAGCCCCGCCGCCATAAGTCAGCGGCAGAAGAAAGAGATGGCCGTTCGCTCGGGGCGGCGGGAAAAGACAGCCAGCGTCTTTGGGTCAGGTCCCGGATCGTAGTCCGGAACCCACCCGGAAGGGAGACAGCCAGTGAACTACGACAGCGCGCTTGATACAGCCCTGAACCGTCTGCATGACGAAGGGCGCTATCGGACCTTCATCGATATCGAGCGGCGGCGCGGTCAGTTCCCCCACGCGGTCTGGACCCGGCCCGACGGCTCCACACAGGAGATCACCGTCTGGTGCGGCAACGACTATCTGGGCATGGGGCAGCACCCGGTCGTTCTCGACGCGATGAAAGAGGCGCTGGAGGCCACCGGCGCGGGCTCGGGCGGCACGCGCAACATCTCGGGCACGACAGTCTATCATAAGGCGCTGGAGGCCGAGCTTGCGGATCTGCACGCCAAGGAGGCGGCCCTTGTCTTCACCTCCGCCTATATCGCGAACGACGCGACGCTGAGCACGCTGCCCAAGCTGTTTCCGGGCCTCATCATCTATTCCGATGCGCTGAACCATGCCTCGATGATCGAAGGGGTCCGCCGCAATGGCGGCGCCAAGCGCATCTTCCGCCATAATGACATGGACCACCTGCGCGAGCTGATGGCCGCCGACGACCCGGACGCGCCGAAACTGATCGCCTTCGAATCGATCTATTCCATGGATGGCGATTTCGGCCCGATCGAGCAGGTCTGCGATCTGGCCGACGAATTCGGCGCGCTGACCTATATCGACGAGGTGCATGCCGTGGGCATGTACGGACCGCGCGGCGCGGGCGTGGCGGAGCGTGACGGCCTGATGGACCGGATCGACATCATCAACGGCACCCTGGGCAAGGCCTATGGCGTGATGGGAGGCTATATCGCGGCAAGCGCAAAAATGTGCGATGCCATAAGGTCTTATGCGCCGGGCTTCATCTTCACCACCTCGATCCCGCCGGCCATTGCCGCCGGGGCGGCCGCCTCCGTGCGCCATCTGAAGACCGACCAGACCCGCCGCGATCTGCAACAGGAACGCGCCAGGGTGCTGAAGATGCGCCTGAAGGGGATGGGCCTGCCGATCATCGATCACGGCTCCCATATCGTGCCGGTGATCGTGGGCGATCCGGTCCATACCAAGAAGATCTCCGACATGCTTCTGGCCGATTACGGGATCTACGTGCAGCCGATCAACTACCCGACAGTGCCGCGCGGCACCGAGCGGCTGCGGTTCACCCCGTCGCCGGTCCATGATCCGAAAATGCTCGACGGGCTGGTGCGTGCCATGGACGGGCTCTGGAGCCATTGTGCGCTAAATCGTGCCGAGTTGAGCGCCTGAGCCTTTTTCTGCTGGTGCACAGGCTTCTCCCTTTGTGATAAGGTGTTTCAAACGCGGGTGATTGGGGAATCACCCGTTCGGGGATGATGACGCCGAACCAACAATGCGGGCCCGATCCGCCGATTGGTGGAACAGGGTCCGGATAAACGCGCGGGGCAGGGCCGGTATGGGCCATGACAGGGTAGAACATCAGGTGCCGGGTGTACCGTTCGAGGAGTTTGCAGCTCTCGACGTGCCCTTGGGAGATCTGATGCGCGGCGAGCGCGCGACGCTCGGCAAATCCCTCCTTGATGTCGAACGCGAACTGAAGATCAAGGCCGCCTATATCGCAGCCATAGAAAACGCTGATCTTTCTGTCTTCTCCTCACAGGGTTTCATCGCTGGTTACGTGCGCTCCTACGCGCGGTATCTGGGGCTCGATCCCGAATGGACCTTCGAGAGATTTTGCCGCGAAAGCGGGTTTTCCGGCGTACACGGGTTTTCCGCCCGTCAGGCCGGGCTTGCCAAGCGCTCGCTGGCCGAAGCGCCTGGGCGTGTCGACCCCAATGACGTGATCAGGGCCGCGCGGGTCTCCTTCGCGCCGGAGCGCGAAAGCGTGTTCTCGAAGGTGGAGCCCGGTGCGATGGGCTCGGCACTTGTGCTGATCGCGCTGGTCGTCGGCATCGGCTACGGCGCCTGGGCGGTGCTGAACGACATTCAGCGCCTGCAATTCGCGCCCGTCGAACAGGCCCCCGATACGCTGGCCACGCTGGCGCCGCTCGGCGGCGCGGTCGATGGCAATTTCGGCGCCGACCTGCCCGATGATGTGGCCACCGCCGTTCCCGCCGCCGACGCGCTCGACCGGCTTTACCGCCCTCAGGCGCTGGATGTGCCGGTCATGACCCCGCGCGACCAGCCGCTTGCCACGCTCGACCCCGACGAGGTCGGGGCGCTGGCGCCGGCGGTGCACCGTCTGACCGGCGATCCGCTGCCCCTTGCCGACACCCCGCCCACGGGCAGTCAGGTGCAGGTGACCGAAC
Source organism: Rhodophyticola porphyridii (assembly GCF_003688285.1). Classification (GTDB taxonomy): domain Bacteria; phylum Pseudomonadota; class Alphaproteobacteria; order Rhodobacterales; family Rhodobacteraceae; genus Rhodophyticola; species Rhodophyticola porphyridii. The sequence continues at coordinate 90,383 of NZ_RCNT01000005.1, read as the reverse complement.
GCACCGGGGACGAGGTGATGCTGTTTGCCGTCCGCCCCTCCTGGGTGCGCGTCACATCGGCCTCCGGTACGGTGATCTACGAAGGCACGCTGAACGCGGGCGACAGCTATGTGCTGCCGGCATCTGAAGTGCCGCCGACCTTGCGCGCGGGCAATTCCGGCTCGCTCTATTTCGCGGTGAACGGCGTCACCATGGGCCCTGCCGGGCCCGGAACCTCCGTGGCGCGCGATGTGGTCCTTTCCGCCGATGCGATCTCGGAGGCCTATGTGATGGCCGATGCCACGACCGACCCGGATCTGGCCGAGGTGGCCGCCCTGGTTCTGAGCGACGCGCCCCAGGCCGAGGAATGAGGCCCGAGGGCGTTGTGCCTGCGGCCCGGTCGGCCTATCTTTCAATCTGACTGTCACGCCGATCCGACGGAGTTTTCGCGCATGTCGCATAATCCGATCCGCCCATGGCGCAATATCGATCGCCGGAAGACCCGGCAGATCCATGTGGGCAATGTGCCTGTGGGCGGCGACGCCCCGATTACCGTGCAGACCATGACGAACACGCTGACCACGGATATCAAAGGCACGATCGCTCAGGTTCAGGCCTGCGCGGAGGCGGGCGCCGATATCGTCCGCGTCTCGGTCCCGGATCAGGCGTCCTCCAGGGCGCTGAAGGAGATCGTGGCCGAAAGCCCGGTGCCGATCGTTGCGGATATCCATTTCCACTACAAGCGCGGCATCGAAGCGGCGGAGGCCGGGGCGGCCTGCCTGCGGATCAACCCCGGCAATATCGGCGACGAAAGCCGGGTGAAAGAGGTCATTCAGGCGGCTCGCGACAACAATTGCTCGATGCGGATCGGGGTGAATGCGGGATCCCTGGAAAAGCACCTGCTGGACAAATATGGCGAGCCATGTCCCGACGCGATGGTGGAATCCGGTCTCGATCACATCAAGATCCTCGAAGACAACGACTTCCTGAACTTCAAGATCTCCATGAAGGCGTCGGACGTGTTCATGACGGTCGCGGCTTATCAGATGCTGGCCGAACAGACCGATGCGCCTTTCCATCTGGGCATCACCGAAGCCGGGGGTTTTGTCGGCGGAACCGTGAAATCGGCCATCGGGCTGGGCAATCTGCTCTGGGCGGGGCTTGGGGACACGATGCGGGTCAGTCTTTCCGCCGATCCGGTCGAAGAGGTGAAAATCGGCTTCGAAATCCTGAAATCCCTTGGCCTGCGCCATCGCGGGGTCAACATCATTTCCTGCCCGTCCTGTGCGCGGCAGGGGTTTGACGTGATCAGGACGGTCGAGGCGCTGGAGCAGCGTCTGGAACACATCAAGACCCCGATGAGCCTCAGCATCATCGGCTGCGTGGTCAACGGCCCGGGTGAGGCACTGATGACCGATGTGGGTTTCACCGGCGGCGGGGCCGGCAGCGGCATGGTCTATCTTGCGGGCAAGCAGAGCCACAAGCTGTCCAATGACGAGATGATCGAGCATATCGTCGAACAGGTGGAAAAAAAGGCCGCCGAGCTTGAGCAAACCCGCGCCGCCGAAGACGCCGCAAGCCAGGCTGCGGAGTAGCGCGGGCAGGGACACGTATCCTGCCGCCACAACTGGCGGGCGGAAATAGGGGCAGCCCCGGGGGGCCACCCCACACGTGATGAAATGATCTTACCCCAGGGGAAACTCCGCGGGGGCCGTGCCGGGGGCCCTCAGGTCTCCGGCCCCCGACAATCTGCCTGAGGGAACAAGGGTCCCGGCTCTGCGCTGCTGGGGGCCAGCACGGGGGGCCGGGTAGGGCAGACTGCCGCGGACCGGAGGGCCAAGGCAGGCAGGGCCGACTCTGCCGACGAACATGTCAGCCACGTAAAGCCGCGGTGACATCTGCATAATCATCCCGGTCCGGCCCCCGAAACCTGTGGATAAGCGGCCCTCGCCCGGCCGCGCGTCCGTCGCATGCCGTGTTCCTGCGTCCGCGCTCCTGGCGGCCCTTGCGACGGCGGGACCGAGAATTCCGATACACCTTGGGCGGAAAAGGCCGTAGTCTGGGCCGGAGACAACTGTGAAGGACCACCCCCATGGCGCTTCTGGCCGATCTGCCGCGCAACGAAGACGGGATTGCCGCGGCTCTGGGTATCCTCGCCCAACGGTTCGGACCGCGTATGGATACGGGCCGCGCGCTGCGCGAACAGCATGGCCACACCACGACATGGCTGAAAAACCAGCCCCCCGACGCGGTTGTCTTCCCTCATTCGACCGACGAGGTGCAGGAGATCGTGCGCATCTGCGCCACCCACCGCGTGCCGATCATTCCCTTCGGCACCGGCACCTCGCTGGAGGGCCATGTGAACGCCCCCGCCGGGGGGATCAGCGTCGATCTCAGCCAGATGGACCGGATCCTCGCCGTGCATCCCGAGGATATGGATGTGGTGATCGAGCCCGGCGTGACCCGCAAGGCGCTGAACACCCATCTGCGCGACACGGGCCTTTTCTTTCCCATCGATCCCGGCGCCGATGCCTCGCTCGGCGGGATGGCCGCGACCAATGCCTCGGGCACCAATGCGGTCCGCTACGGCACGATGAAGGACAATGTGTTGGCGCTGAAAGCGGTCCTGCCCTCGGGTGAGGTGCTGCAAACCGCCACGCGCGCCCGCAAGACCTCCGCGGGCTACGATCTGACCCGGCTGATGGTCGGCTCCGAAGGCACGCTTGGCCTGATCACCGAACTGACGCTGCGTCTGCAGGGCATTCCGGAGGCAATCTCCGCGGCCACCTGTTCCTTTCCGAGCGTGGAGGCCGCCTGCAACACGGTGATCGCGACCATCCAGTACGGTCTGCCCGTGGCCCGGATCGAACTGCTGGATGCGCTGACCGTCCGGGGCGTCAACGCCTATTCCCGGCTCAGCCTGCCCGAAACGCCGCTTCTGTTGGTGGAGTTTCACGGCTCGCCCGCGGGCGTGGCCGAACAGGCCGCCGCCTTTGGCGAGATCGCGGACGAGTTCGGTGCGGGCGGGTTCGAGGCGACGACGCTTGAGGAAGAGCGCAACCGCCTGTGGCAGGCGCGTCATGATGCCTATTGGGCCTCGCTTGCGCTGCGCCCGGGAGCGAAGGGCATCTCCACCGATGTCTGCGTTCCGGTCTCGCGCCTTGCCGATTGCGTGACCGCGGCGCAGGATAAGACCGCCGAGATGGGCTTTGTCGCCCCGGTCGTGGGCCATGTGGGCGATGGCAACTTCCATGTCCTTCTGCTGATCGACATGGACGACACCGCCGAGGTTGCACGGGCCGAAAACTTCGTCGGCTGGCTGAGCGATCTGGCCATCTCGATGGACGGCACCTGCACCGGCGAACACGGGATCGGGCAGGGCAAGGCACCCTATCTGGTCCGGGAACTGGGCGACCCCGCGATGCAGGTTATGGCGGCGATAAAGGCGGGCATCGACCCGTATAACATTCTCAACCCCGGCAAGATCGGCCTGCCGACCTGACATGCCCCCTATCCCCTGCACTCCAAAGAACCTCTATGACCGAAACGCATCGCTTCACCGCCCATAAGGAACCCCATCTCTCCGGCCGCTCCGGCTGGCTGCGCGCCGCCGTCATGGGCGCCAATGACGGCATCCTGTCCACCGCGTCTCTCATCGTGGGGGTGGCCGCCGGTGGCGCGGACCGGGTGGAGATGATCCTCGCCGGTGTGGCGGGGATGGTGGCCGGAGCCATGAGCATGGCGGCGGGCGAATACGTTTCCGTGTCCAGCCAGGCGGATGTGGAGCGCGCCGATATCGCACGCGAGAAAACCGAATTGAAGCGCAATCCCGAAGGGGAACTGCGTGAACTGGTGGCGATCTACCGGACCCGGGGGCTCAGCACCGAGCTTGCGACGCAGGTGGCCGAGGAACTGACCCGGGCCGATGCGCTCGGCACCCATCTGAGGGACGAAATCGGGCTGACCGATCTGTCGCCGCCGCGCCCCCTTCAGGCGGCCGTCGTCTCCGCGTCGACCTTCGCCCTCGGGGCGGGCGTGCCGCTGATCGTGGCCATGATCAGCCCGCTTGCGATGGTTCTGCCGTCGGTCGGGATTGCCACGCTTCTGGCGCTGGCGATCCTCGGCGGGCTCGGCGCAAAGGCAGGCGGGGCACCGAAACTGCGCGCGGCGGCGCGGGTGATGCTCTGGGGTGTCCTGGCCATGGCCGCTACCTCGGTGATCGGTGCTCTGGTGGGGCAGGCGCTCTGAGCCCGGCCCGTCTCGCAGATCGCCTGAAGATTGAACACCACCGGACGCACGGGCCATCACATGCGCCGGACTTTCCCGTCAGCCGGTGCCCCGACACATCCCGGGCGGGTGCCGATCCTCTCCTATGTCGGCTACACCGCGCCGATCCGCGCTCATGGCAGCGCCGCCGCCATTGCAAGCGCCCCGTCCAAGGCGCTGCCCTTCGCCGACACGATACCGGCCCGCAAACCGTCGGGCAAATGCATGGCCAGCGCCTGCCGAAACCGCCGGTCAGGACCAGCGGCGCGCCCGGCATCGGTGAAGGCGTTGGCGAGGCCCCCAATCGACCCGCAGCACCCCGCCATCGGGCAGGCGTATCGCCACCCGGCAGCCGCTGCCCCCGCCATTTATCCCGATCGTGATCCGCGCCCGCATGACAGCCAATCTACGCGGCAAGACGATCCCCGGCCAGCGGTCATCACAGGGTCACGACCCGTCCTTCGCGCGCCGCCTCCTGCGCGGCAAGCCCCATGCGCACTGCCGCGATCCCGTCGCTCAGGCTGACCGCGGGCGGCGTGCCGCTCTGCACAGCCTCCAGAAACAACCGGTGCTGATAGAAGGTTGCGCCATTGTGGTCTCCGGCCTCCAACAATGTCGGATCGACCGGAATCTCCATCTCGCGAGGGCCCTGCGGCATGCGCGGGCTGACGATCACGCGCGGCACCGGGGCGGGGCCCAGATGGGCGGGCCAGAACCGTCCGGGCCCGGGCACCAGCGCCTCGATCTTGCCGCGCGGGCCAATCGCCGATAGCTCTTCCTGATAGCGGGAGCCTTCGGCGAACATGCATAATTCCAACATTCCCCGCGCTCCGTTGGCGAAATCGATGATCACGTAACCATGGTCCCAGATATCCGGGATCTCGTCACCATAACGCTCCTCCAGATGGTTCAGGGCCTGCCCTGCGCTGGCCATGACCCGAACCGGTTCCGAGTTCAGGGTGAGCCGCATCAAGTCAAAGAAATGACAGCATTTTTCCACCATCGTGCCGCCGGTGTTGCGATTGAACCGGTTCCAGTCCCCGACCTTCGGGAGAAACGGAAACCGGTGTTCCCGAATGCTCAGCATGGCGATGCCGCCGGTCTCTTCCCGGGCCAGGGAGAGGAATTTCGCAATCGGGGGCATATATCGATATTCCAATGCAACCCAGATCAGGGCAGGATAGCTGACCTGAAGCTTTTCCAGCCGCGGCGCCTCTGCCGGATCGGTGTAAACGGGCTTCTCCACAAGGACGGGCAGGGGCCGCGTCGCCGCGATTTCCTCCAGTTGCGAAAGATGTTGATGATTGGGGGTGGCGATCACCAGCGCGTCGATATCGCGCCGGGCCAGAAGCTCGGCGATGCTGTCGCAAAACGCGGCATCCGGAGCCAGCGCCCGCGCCGTCTCCCGCATGCCCGGGTCCGGCTCCGCGATCGCTGCGACCGTGACTCCGGGCAGCAGCCGGATATTGCGGATATGTTCCTGCCCCATCATGCCGCAGCCAATGATGCCGTATCGCATATGCGTTCTTTCCTGTTGTGGAACGTCAGTTCATTCGGGTGGAGTCAGCTGATCCGCGCAACGTAACGCGCGCGGGCGGGATCGAACCATGTGCGGGAGAACTCCGCCGGCTCGTTATGCTGGCTCCAGGCGCGGCGCTCGACAAGGCCGGTCGTGGCGCCCGCTGCAAGGCCGAACGCGTCCGGCACCCAATCCGGCGCCTCGGCGATGCCCACCCTGTCATCGGCGCGCAGAACCGACAGGCGCAGCGCGTCACGGTAATAGAGATAAAGGGACTGGCTCAAATCCCCGGCGCGGATATCGCCGGTGAAGCGGCCATCGAGCCAGATCTCCTCCACCGCCACGGCCAGCTTGTTCAGAAACCTGAGCCGCCGGATACGCCAGCCAAAATCGACCACATTGCCGATATCCGGGATGTCGTCGGGTTTGGTCATCTTGCGCAGATCAAGCAGCCGCGCCGTGGGCAACCCGCCGCCATTGAGAAGTTCCAGCCGAAAGAGCGCATATAGGCCGCGCGCGTTCTGTCCCGCCCGGATCGTGTTGCCGGAGCCTTGCCGGCGCTCCAGCAGGTCGCGCCGCTCAAGCTCGGCCAGCGCCTTGCGCAGTGTCACCACCGACACGCCATGATCCGCCGCCATTCGACGCTCCGGCGGCAGGCGCTGTCCGTCGGCCAGACGCCCTGCGGCGATGTCGCGGATCAGCAGCTCGCTGATCTGCAGATAAGCCGGCAAGGCGCCCGGTTCGGTCATCTCGGCGCCCTCCCGCGCGGAAATTGATATACCATTGATCTACCCCAAACCCGATGCTACGCAAGTCGAAACTGCGCATCCGGGGGAGGATCAAGATGACAGTTGTGCCCGTCACATCAGCCGACCTGGATGCCGCGGAGATCTCGTGGTTCGCAGCACTCTGCTCCGACGATTACCAGTTTCTCGGGGTGCCCGACGGTTCCCTCAGATCCAGTTGGGAGCATTGCTCTGCCATCATGAAAGAGGCTGAAAATCAGGGATTCAGAAACATTCTTTGCCCCAGTTCCTATCAGGTCGGGCAGGACACTCTGAGCTTCGTTGCGGGCTGCGCGCCGATCACCGAGCGGATCAATATGCTTGCCGCCGTCCGCTGCGGGGAGATGCAGCCGATCATGCTCGCGCGCACCATCGCCACCCTCGATCACATGCTAAAGGGGCGCTTGACCATCAACATCATCTCGTCCGATTTCCCGGGCGAAAAAGCCGAAAGTTCCCTTAGATATCAACGCTCCCGCGAGGTGGTCGAGATCCTGAAACAGGCCTGGACCCAGGACGAGATCAGCTACAAGGGCGATGTCTACGAGTTCGAGGGGCTGACCACCGATCCGGCAAAACCGTATCAGACGGGTGGGCCGCTTCTGTATTTCGGCGGGTACAGCCCGGCTGCGCTTGAGCTCTGCGGCCAGCATTGCGACGTGTATCTGATGTGGCCCGAGCCCAAGGAGCAGATTGCACAGAGGATGAAGGACGTCCACGAAGTTGCTGACAAATATGGAAGAACCCTGGATTACGGGTTGCGCGTTCATATGATCGTGCGCGATACGGAAGCTGAAGCGCGGGAGTATGCCGAACATCTCACCAGCAAGCTTGACGATGACTATGGCAAGCTGATCCGTGATCGGGCCCATGACAGCATTTCACTTGGCGTGGCACATCAGGCCAGGGCGCGGGAACTGGCTGATAAATTCGGCTATGTGGAGCCCAATCTCTGGACCGGGATCGGCCGCGCACGATCGGGCTGCGGTGCGGCCCTGGTGGGCTCGACGGATCAGGTGCTCAGCGAGATCGAGGCCTATCGGAAGATGGGTATCCGGGCCTTCATCTTCTCTGGATACCCGCATCTGGAGGAATGCAGGCAGTTCGGGCAAAAGGTGATGCCGCATCTTGAAACATGTTCTTTGCCTGAGGTTTACGGGCGGGTGCCCGATCAGCCGCCGGCAACACCGCTGGCCGCGGGGGAGCGGCGGTGATGGAGCGGATCGACCTCTCGCCCGGCGGGCTTGCTCTGTCGCGGCTCGTGTATGGGATGTGGCGGATCGGGGATGATGCGGATACCTCGCCTGCCCATGTTCAGGCCAAGATCGAAGCCTGTCTGGCCCAGGGCATCACAACCATGGATCAGGCCGATATCTATGGCGATTACGGGGCCGAGGAAATCCTCGGAGACGCTTTTCGCGCGGCCCCGCAGTTGCGCGATCAGGTGGAACTTGTCACCAAATGCGATATTATCGCGCCGATCGGCAAATACGCCACCAGACGGGTGAAGTATTACGACACCTCCGCCGCGCATATCACGGCCTCGGTGGAAGGCTCGCTGGCGCTGATGCGGACGGACCGGATCGATCTGCTGCTGATCCATCGGCCGGACCCCTTGATGGATCATTTGGAAACCGGCCGGGCGCTGGACGATCTTGTCGCCTCCGGCAAGGTGCGCGCGGTGGGCGTGTCGAACTTCAGGTTGTATGACTGGACGCTGCTGCAATCGGCCATGTCCACACCGCTGGTGACCAACCAGATCGAGGCGAGCGTACTGCATCATGTGCCGTTCACCAATGGGGATATCGCCTGGATGCAGGAGCGTGGCATCCCCCCGATGGCCTGGTCGCCCCTTGCGGGCGGGGCGCTCTTCGCACCGGAGGCCGCGCCGGTCCGCGTCGTGCTGAACCGCGTCGCCGAAGCGCAGGGCGTGGGGCTGGACGCGGTTGCGGTGGCGTGGCTGCTGGCGCATCCGGCCCGCATCATGCCGGTTATGGGAACCAATAATCTGAACCGGATCAGTAAGATCGGGGATGCGGTTAATGTGGATTTGGACCGGGAGACATGGTTCGAGATCTATACCGCCGCCTTGGGTCAGGAGGTGCCATAGGCATCTGAGCCGCTGCCGGGCGGTGTGTCGGCGGTGGGGATATTGCAAACCTGTCTCAGGACAGGGCCGCGATGACGCCCCTGAGTTCGGCCAGCCCCTTCATCCGTCCGATCAGCGGATATCCGGGCTGCGAGGCGCGGGCATGATCATCCAGCAGATCGTGCCCGTGATCGGGGCGCATCGGAATTTGCCAGTCATCGCGGCCTTCGGCCTGTCTGCGGTTCTGCTCGGCCAGAAGCGCGCGGATCGTTGCGACCATATCGGTATCGCCCGCCAGATGATCGCTTTCTGTAAAGCCGGGCCGCGCCATCGACGTGTCGCGTCGTGTGTTTCTGAGATGGACGAAATGGATCCGCGGCCCAAGCGCTTCGACAAACGCCACCGGGTCGAAATCCACGCGGACGCCCAGTGAACCGGTGCAGAAGGTAACTCCGTTGGCATGCAGGTCCACGGCAGCCGTCACGGCACGGTAATCCGACAGGTCCGACATCACCCGGGGCAGCCCGAGCAGCGGAAAGGGCGGATCGTCTGGATGGCAGCAAAGGCGCAGGCCAAGGCTCTCCGCAAGCGGCGCGACCTCACCCAGAAAGTCGATCAGGTTCCGGCGCAGGCGATCCGCATCGATCTGGTCATAACGCAGCAGCAAGCCGCGGACATCCTCCAATGTCCAGCTGTCATTAGCGCCAGGCAGCCCGGCCACGATATTGGCCACAAGCTGGCCTGTATCCGTATCCGGCAGCCGCTTGGCGGCCTCGGCCTGTACGCTTTCGGGATAGTCATGGGTGGCGCCGGGACGCGCCAGAAGGTGAATATCGAACAGCGCGAAATCGGTCAGGTCGAACCGCATGGCGGTGCCCCCGTGGGGCAGGGGCTGGCGCAGGGCGGTTCTGGTCCAGTCAAGCACGGGCATGAAATTGTAGCAGATCACCTGCGGTCCGGTCGCCGCGAGCGCCTTCAGGCTTTCCTTGTAGGCCACGATATGGTCGCGCCACGGACCTGTCCGGGTCTTGATCGGCTCGCTGACGGGCAGGCTTTCCACTACATCCCAGGAGAGACCGGAGGGCGCGTCTTCCGTCCCTTCGATCAGGGCCTTGCGCCGGGCGATCTCGGCGACTGGCCAGACCTGCCCGGGTGGGATGTGATGCAGGGCAGACACCACGCCCTGGGCCCCGGTTTGCCGGATCTCGGCAATCGAGATCGGGTCAGCGGGCCCGAACCAGCGCCAGGTTTGCCTCATGGCGTTTCGCGGAGGGTCAGCCCCGTTTCGGTGTCGAAAAGATGCACCGCGTCGGGTGCGAAGCTGAGCGCCACCCGCTCACCGGCCACCACCCGGGTCTGTCCCGGGTTGTGGACGGTCAGCCGCGTGCCATCGGCCAGTTGTCCATAGAGATAGCTGTCGCTGCCCAGTTGCTCCACGCTGCGCACATCGGTGTGGATGCTGCCCATCTCGCTTGGCAGAAGATCGTTCGGGCGCACGCCAAGTGTCACCTTCTGCCCTTCGCGATGGGTAAAACCGTCGACCGGAAGGCTGACCTCCTCCCCGGTATCGAGTGTCAGAAGCGAGCGGTCCGCGGGATGAACGGCGCCGGTCATGAAGTTCATCTTGGGGCTGCCGATGAAGCCCGCCACGAACAGATTGCGTGGATGGTTGAACAGATCGAGCGGGCGGCCGAACTGCTCCAGCTCTCCCAGACGCAGCACTGCGATCTTGTCGGCCATGGTCATCGCCTCGACCTGATCGTGGGTCACGTAGATCATCGTGTTTTCAAGTCGCTTGTGAAGCGCCGAGATTTCGCCGCGCATGTCCACCCTGAGTTCGGCGTCCAGATTGGAAAGCGGCTCGTCGAACAGAAACACCCGCGGCTCGCGCACCACCGCGCGCCCAATGGCGACCCGCTGCCGCTGCCCGCCTGACAGATCCTTGGGGCGGCGATCCAGAAGCTGGTCGATCTGCAGCATTGTCGCCACTTCATTGATCTTGCTGTCGATCTCCGCTCTGGGCGTCTGGATGTTTTCGAGCCCGAAGCTGAGATTCTGCCGCACAGTCATATGCGGGTAGAGCGCATAGGACTGGAACACCATCGCCAGCCCGCGATCTGCGGCGGGTATGGTGTTGACCACCTCGCCGCCGATTTCGATGTCGCCCGACGAAATGCTCTCCAGCCCCGAGATCATACGCAGCAGCGTGGATTTTCCGCACCCCGAGGGCCCCACGAAGACGCAGAACTCTCCATGAGCGATCGACAGGTCGATCCCCTTGATCACATCCGCCGCGCCGTAGGATTTGCACAGTCTCTTGAGTTCGATCGATGCCATCATTTCCCTCCTGTCGAGGCGATGCCGGTGGCGATGTATTTTTGCAGGAACATGAAGACGGCCGCGATGGGAAGAAGTGTCAGCACCGTCATCGCCAGCAGGCTCGACCAATCGGTCTGCAACTCCCCCTGGAAGGAGTTGAGCGCCAGTTGCAGCGTGAAGTTTTCCGACTGCGTCAGCACGATGAGCGGCCAGAGAAAATCATTCCAGCGCCACATGATCGCAAGGATCGCAAGGACCGCAATGGCCGGGGCCGACAGCGGCAGGATGATCCGCCAGAAGATCTTCCACTCGCTGGCCTTGTCCATCCGCGCGGCGTCGAGGATCTCGTCGGGAATCGTGATCATGTATTGCCTGAGCAGGAAGACACCGGTGGGCGTGGCTGCGCCCGGAATGATCACCCCCCATAGTGAATTGAGCATGCCCAACTCGCTCACGATCAGGAAAAGTGGTACCAGCACCACCGTCTGCGGGATCATCAGCGTGCCGATCACCAGAAGCAGCACGGTCGTCCGCCCGCGGAACTCGTATTTCGAAAGGGCGAAGGCGGCCATCGCATTGACCAGCAACATAATGAGCGTGGCGGTCACCGTGATGAAGGTGGAGTTCCAGAAGAAGCGCAGGAAATTGAACCGTTCGAACAGGCCGGTGTAGTTCTCCAGCGCAAGCGCCACGCCCTGCACCGGTTCCCTGTCGTCGATCGAGACACGCAGCCGCTCCGCCGGGTTGGCGGGGTCGATCATCTGCGCCTGCAAGCCCACCCGCCGGAGTTGTGCAAGGGTCTGCCCCTCGTAGTCTCCCGCGGTCATCCGGAACAGCGGCAAAGGCTCGTCAAAACCCTCCACCATCACGGTTTCCTGCTGGTAAGGCAGGAAAGTCGGCGGGTAGCGCTGCAAATCGGCCTCGGTCTTGAAGCTGGAAAGGACCAGCCAGATGACCGGGAAGAACATCAGGAAAACGCCAAGGAACAGGTAGGAGTAGGATACCCAGTCGGTCCAGTCCCACCTTCCCTTGTTGCGTGTCGCCGTCAGCATCGACCAGAGATTAGCCATCCACATTCCTCCGGTTGATCCAAAGCTGTATCAGCGTGAGCATCACCAGAACGATTGCCACCAGCAGCGATGCGGCGGCCGCAAGGCCGAAGAGCCGCGGTGCACCGGCGAAGCCTTCCTCGTAGATGTACTGGATGATGAAGGTGGTGGCCGTCCCGGGCCCGCCGCCGGTGAAGGCATAGACCTCGTCGAAGGTCTGAACCCCCTTGATCAGCGCCAGTACCAGAACCACCAGCATGGTGGGCGACAGAAGCGGCAGGGTGATCCGCCGGAAGGTTCGCCAGGGCGAAGCCCGGTCCATCAGTGCCGCCTCATACACGTCTCGCGGGATCGCCTGCAGCCCCGCCAGCAGGATCAGCGTGTAGAACCCCATATGCGCCCAGACCGAGAGGAAAACGGTCCAGGCAAAGGCCCATTCCGCGTCGATCAGCCAGTTGAACCCGCCGATCCCGATCCAGTCGAGAAATGCGTTCAGCACGCCTTCGCGCTGCAGGATCCACTTCCAGATCAGTGCCACGACAACCGGCGACAGCAGTACCGGAAAGAAGAAGACCGAGCGGAAAAAGCCGCGCGCGCGGATGTCGCGATTGAGGATGATCGCAGTGAGAAGTGCGAAGCCGACCATGATGCCGACCTGAAGCGTCACGAACCAGAGCGTGTTCCAGACCGCGCGCCAGAATTTGTCTTCGATACAGGTGTTGGGGTCGAGAAAGCTGCTGCAACTGGTCAGAGTCTCGAAATTGCGCCCGCCCACATAAGGCCGCGCCTCCAGCAGCACATTGTCGCCGCCGGTCAGCGAATAGGAGAAGTTCAGGATGACGGGCAGAAAGGCGAACAGCCCGAACAGCAGAAGATTGGGCAACAGAAACACCCAGGCCAGCCGATTGACCCCGAGAAGCCGTTGCAGCGCCATCATCGGAATTTCGATGATCCGCATCAGAGGATTGAGTATCACCAGCATGGCACGTACCGGTCCCGCGCGATCCGAAAACCGCGCGGGACCAAAACTTTACTGGGTCTCGGCCATGGCGGCTTCGAGATCGGCCGCGGCGCGCTCCATCGCCTGATCGACCGTCAACTCGCCGACAATGGCCTGGCTGACCCGCTCGACGGTGATGCCGAACATCGCGCGGTTGCCCGCATAGCCCTGATAGGCGAAGGCCGCAGGCGCCACATCGGGCAGATCGCCGGCAAATGCGTTGAGCGCCGCCTGCGCACCTTCCGAGACGCCCTCATAGGTCACGCCCGCGGCCGCCACGCCCAGATGTGCGGGCAGGTTTGAAGTGCGCGCCGTCACTTCTGCATAGACGTCTTCCTGCGCCAGGAAGTCGATCACCGCGGCCACCGCCTCGGGGTGGTCGGTCTGTGCGAAGCCCACGATGCCCGCGCCGCCAGGCATGCCGGAACACGCCCCCGCCGGACCGCAGGGTGAGCCCACGACCTGCCAGTCGAAGAAATCGCCGACCTGTTCGTTCATCCGGCCCACCTGCCAGCTGCCGGAATAGTAGAAGACCAGCTCACCATTGATGAATTCCTGAGCCGCGTCCTGATAGGTCGCGCCGCCCTGACCGGCCCAGACATCGCGCGCCATCGTGCCGTCTTCGTGCCAATCGACGAATTGCTGCACGAAGGCCCGGAACCCGTCATCGACGAGGATTGCCTCGCCATCCTCGTTGAAGAGCGCCGCGCCATAGGAGATCGCGGGGCCCGCAACCCGGTGGCCCGAGCGGTCGATCGCCATGGGGAAGGGCGTGTCGGTCGCTTCGGCCACGGCGCGCGCGGCCTCTGCCCATTCGGCCCAGGTGGCGTCCTCGCCCGGGATCTCGATGCCGGCCTGTTCGAACAGCGTGGCATTGATGAAGGCCCCGGTGATCGTCAACTGGCTGTGCATACCATAGATGCCCTGCCGGTCATCGCCGCCGCGATACCAGTCCAGCGTATCGCCGAAGCTGGCTTCCCAGTACCCGGCATCCACATAGGGCGTCAGATCCAGATAGTATTCGTTGAGGCCGCCCAAATCGGTGACCTTGGCGATGTCCGGCCCCGTGCCGGCGGCAAGCTGAACCGGCAGATTCTCAAGGATCGCCTGGTAGGGCACAACGTCGATGGCCACCGTGATGCCTTCGTTCTCCGCCTCGAACCGGTTCAGAACATCTTCATAGACTTCGCATTCGTTGCCATCGGAATAGCACATGAAGCGGACTTCTTGGGCCGAGACCGCTCCGGCGCCCGCCAGCATTGCCGATGTCAGCAAGGTGGTTGTCAGAATTCTTTGTCTCACGTCGTTTCCTCCCTTTGGATATGGTCATTTCTGTTCTTGTTTGTTTCCTTTGGCCGCCTGCGCCGGCAGCCAGCCTTGGTAGAGTGCCGCGTTTGTACCAAGCGGTAAAGAAATCCTTTTCCCGGTTCGCGCCGCGTCATAGATCGCGGTGACCAGCTCGATCGAGCGGCGGCCGTCTTCTCCGGTGACCTCGCGGCCGGGCCGCCCGTGGATGGCCTCTGCCAGCGCTTCGAAGAAGCCCGCAAAGCCCGATCTGACTTCCGGCACCGTGGCCAGAACCGCGTTTATCTGACTTTGCTCAACCGGCGCGCGCGCCTCGAATGTCCAGATGTCCTCGGCGGGCGCATAGGGTGTGGTGCCGCTGGTCGCGGTCAGCGTCTCGAAGACCAGCCGCAGCCGTGAGGTGTCTGTCGCGGCACCGAGTGTGACCGAGCTGGTGGCCAATGCGCCATTTTCAAACTGCATGAGGATTGCGGCGCAATCATCTGTTTCAATGCTGTTTATTCGTGTTTCAACCTGCGCGCTCAGAATCGTGACAGGCCCGAAATAGCGCCCAAGCAGATCATGATTGTGGATTGCATGACCCAGGACCGCGCCGCCGGATTCGCCGGCCCATGTGCCCCGCCAAGGGGTTTTGTAATAGACCGCGTCCCGGTTCCAGTGGGTTTCAAGGCTCGCCACCTGCGGCTTGCCAGCCAAACCCGCGGCGATCAGCGCATCGAGCTGCGCGGTAGCGGGACCGTACCGGTACTGGAAAACCGGCGAAAACACGCGGCCCGATGCGCGCGCCACATCGGCCAGCGCATCGGCCTCGGCCAGAGACCGCACCATCGGCTTTTCGCAGACCACATGCTTTCCTGCCCGAAGCGCCGCTGCAGACATCTCGAAATGCAGATGCGGCGGCAGGCAGATATCGATGAGATCGAGCGTGTCATCGGCGAGTATCGCGGAAAAATCCGTGGCGATGGCCAGCCCGTCGCCCGCGACCAGCCGTGCCCGCGCCACGTCCAGATCGCACAGCACCCGGACATCGAACAGATCGGGCAGGGCGCGGTACCCTTCCAGATGGGCCGCGCCGATCCCCGCGCCAATGATCGCCACCCGGATCACCCGCGTCCCTCCGCCATGGCCTGGGCGCGTAACGCCAGATCCATCACCTTGAAGGCATGGGCCTGCGGCATTGCTGTTTCGGTCCGGTCGCGGATATCGCGGGCAAGCCGCGCGAAATAGGGCAGGCCCGCATCGGATGCGTCGATCATCTCGGAGCGGGTGCCGTTCGCCAGCAGCAGATGATCGGTTCCCGCCCGCCCGCCGACATCCACATATTTCCGCAGTTCGATATAGCCCTCGGTGCCCAGAATGGTCAGCCGCCCGTCGCCCCAGGTGGGCAGCGCGTCCGGCGTGAACCAATCGACGCGGATATAGCCATGCCCGGTATCCGAGCGAAGGGCGATCTCTCCGAAATCCTGCAAACCGGGATCTTTCCGATTGGCGAAGTTCCCGACCGAAGCCAGTGTGATCTCGGCATCGGTGGAGCCGGTGAAGAACAGGAACTGGTCGATCTGGTGGCTGGCGATATCGGTCAGGATCCCGCCATAGGCCCCGCGGTCGAAAAACCACTCCGGCCGCGAGGCGCGATTCAGCCGGTGCGGCCCCAGACCGACGGTTTGCACCACCCGGCCAATCGCCCCCTCCGCCACCAGTTCGGCGGCGCGGGTGACGCACGGCACCTCGAACCGTTCCGAGAAATCCACCGACCAGATCCGCCCGGTCTTCGCCACACAGGCCCTGATCGCGTCGAGCTGCGCCAAAGTGGTGCAGCCGGGCTTGTCCACCATCACGTCCTTGCCCGCCTCCATCGCCGAGATGGCAAGCGCGGCACGGTCGCGGGGGATGGCGGAGATCAGGATCAGATCGATCGCGGGATCGTCGAGTAGCGCGTCCTTGTCTGACACGCGCGGCACGCCCGGAAAGCGCTTGCCGAACCCGTCCAGAGTGTTGGGGTTGCCATCGGTCCACCAGCCTGCGAACTCGGCCCCCGCGCCGATCATGTTCGCCGCCATGCCGTAGATGTGCCGATGATCGAGGCCGAGGGCTCCAAAGCGCAAACTCATGAAATTTCCCCGCAGCTTACGGCACGACCTTCACACGCGGAAAAAGCAATCGCGTCGATCAGGCGGTGGCTCTCCAGAGCTTGCCTGCCGGTGATCATCGGCGCGCGGCCGTCGCGCAAGGCGGCCGCGAAATCCTCCAGAATGTCCTTGTGCCACTCATGGGTGAAGGCCATCGGGTCGGCCCCGCCGCCGGTTCCCGCGGCCGCCCCATGTGTCTCCCTGTGGCCGTCGCGCCAGTGAACTGTCAACACGCCTTCGCCCAGATGCAGGCTGGCGCGTTCGAAATGGAGGGTGATGGTCTCCGCGCCTCCGGGAAAGCTGGCCGTGGAGGCAACCAGCGAGCCGACGGCGCCGTTTTCAAAGCTGAGCCCGGCAGTGGCGAAATCTTCCGCTTCCATGTCGTGGAACCGGGTGGTCGCGGTCATCGCCTGAACCTCTGTCACCGGCCCGGTCAGGCTCAGGGCCAGGTCAATCGTGTGGATTGCCTGCGAAATGAGGACCCCGCCACCGTCGCGCGCATATGTGCCGCGCCCGGGCTCGTCATAATAAGCCTGCTCCCGCCACCAGGGCACGGTTATCTCCACAAGGCCGAGCGCGCCGAGATCGCCCGTGCTCACAAGCGCCGCCGCGTGTTGCGAAGCGGCCCGCACCCGATGCTGAAACACGACCCCGAGCGGGACGTTCAGTTCTTCGCAGAGGGTGACGATTGCCAAGGCCTCGCTTGCGTTTCGCGCCACGGGTTTTTCCAGCAAGATCGCCTTGCCCGCGCGGGCGAGCGGTGTAATGAGCTCCAGCCGTGCATCGGGGGGCGTGACGATCAGGGCGATGTCGATATCGGGATCCCCTGCAACGGCCTCGCTGTCGGCATAAATCGCGGGCCGGTTGCCCAGTTCCGCCTCGGCCTTGTCGGCGAAAGCGGCGACACTCCCGGGGCGTCGGGCGCAGATCCCGGCAAGGTTCAGGGCAGGGCGCGCGTCGCGAATTGCGCGCAGATGCGTCGCGGCCACCATGCCCGCACCGATCATCGCGACTGTCAGCGGCGCCTTGTCCACGATCTATAATCTCCCCAGGATCGCGACCATCTCTGCATGTTCAAATCGCGTTGTCAATAAACCTGTATACCGGTATGCTGGCTGATGGGGAGGTGCTTGCTTTCATGCCCGCACAGAAAAATTCCGCGGATCTGGCAGCGATCCCGTTTGCCGAACTGGAGACCTCTTCGCCCCCTGCGGAGCAGATCTTCCGCCAGGTGCGCGATGCGGTTTTGCAAATGCAGATCCGCCCTGGCAGTCTCCTGTCGGAGACCGAAGTGGGGCAGCGCTTCGGCGCCAGCCGCACGCCCGTGCGGGAAGCGTTTACGCGCCTGCGGGAGGCCGGCCTGATCGTGACCCGCCCGAGCCGGGGCAATTTCGTCACCCGTCTGTCCGAGCCGCGGTTGCGTGAGGCGCAGTTTCTGCGCAGCGCGATTGAAACGGCCGTCGTTATCCGGCTCTGCAAGATCGGTCTGGGGGCTGAGCATCTTGATCGGATCAAGATGAGCATATCAGGGCAGGTTACTGCTATCGCTGACAATAATGACTTGGATTTTCAGGCGCAGGACGACCGGTTTCACACCCTTCTGGCGGCGGCCACCGGCTATCCGCGAACGGCCATGCTGCTGGCGCAGGAAAAGACGCCTCTGGATCGCCTGCGGGTGCTGGCGCTCAGCGACCGGGGCCACAAGGCACGGCTTCTTTCGGAACATCGGGATATCCTGAACGCGGTGCGCGCGCGCGATCCGGCGCAGGCGCAGGCCGCGATGGCCCGGCATCTCGCCTCGGTGCTGGACCTGATCGCCGATCTGCGCGATGCCGATGGCGACTATTTCGAATAGGCCCCTGTCAAAGCCGCCGGTCGAGAAAATCAAGAACCCTAGCCCGCATTGCCGCACTTTCCGCATGACCCAGATCCTCCTCGATATGGGTCTCCAGGGCGGTCTCCGGGCCGGAGATGCGATAGGCCGCGCGCAGATCCGTCAGCCCCGCCTCCAGCGCGGTTTTGGGTGTGCTCCAATCCTGCAGGCCGGCGCAGACCAGTTGTGCGCGGGGGGCCACAAGCCCCGCGATCTGCCCCGACCGTGCCTGCGGCAACAGGCCCGGCACCATCATGTAGATCCCGTGCCCGTCATGCGCTTCCAGCTCCACCAGCGTTTCCAGATCTGCGAAACAGCACATATGCACAACCGCCCTGATCCGCGTATCCAGGGCCGCAAGCCACCAGGCATGGGTGCCGCCCATCGAAAGGCCCATTGCGCCAAGCCTGCCAGCGTCGATCTCGGGCTGTGCGGCAAGCCAGCCAAGCCCTGCGGCAAGTTCGGCCAGCATGCGCCCGAAAAGCGGCTTGCCCGCCCATAACCCGGCCTTGGCCAGCGCCGTCTCGCCCGGCGTGGCACGCTCCGCAAAACAAGGCATTTCCAAGCATAACGCAGCGATGTTCCGAGCGGCAAGATCCGCTGCATAAGGGGCTTGAAGTGCCGGGCGGCCCCGGATCAGTTCATCCCGTCCGATGCCGTAATTGTTGCCATGAGCATGGCAATAGACAACCGCCCTTGCGGGCGGCGCGCCTTGGGGCGGATGGAGGAAAAAGGCCGGTATGCGCGCACCGTCCGCGCAGGTCAGTTGCAGGTCGTCCAGATGCCAGCCCGCAATCCCGGAGCGGCCGGATCGTGCCGCATCGGCAATCTCGACCGTGCCGACCTGATGGCCAAGAAGGGCGTTCAACATCTGCCGGTCAGGTTTCGTCATCCCTGCCTGCTAAGACGGCTGCGCGCGCTTGGCAAGCCTATCCCGAAGCCGCCAGAAGCGATGCGTTGCCACCGGCTGCGGTGGTGTCGATGCAGATATGACGCTCGATGATCAGGCGCGGTATCGGGTTGGCCTCGGTGATGAGCGGGATCAGCGCACCTTCCCGCGCCGCCAGCGCCTGACGCAAGGGGCGGGTGGCCTCAGCGTCCGCCCAGATTATCACGGCGTCGAATCCGGTGATGTCCGTCAGCACCTCCGGAGGGACGACGCCGTCGAGACCGTCCGTCACATCTGGTGCGACCGGCAGTGCCGCGCAGCCGATCGAGCGCGCGATCCGGGCCTGGCTGGCCGCCGCCTTAGCAGTCGGGCCGAGGCAGAGAACCCGGCCGCGCGCAAAAGTCGAAAGACGGTTGGATTCGCCGGTCGGCCCGGGCAGATCCTGTGAGGACAACGCGATGTTGCGAGAAGGCGTGAGCGCATCAAGTGCCTGCTGCACCGCCGTCGCTGTGACTGGCTTGCCCCTGACAACGAGGTCCGCCCGGGTTTCCGACGCGGCGAAGCGTGGCACGTAATGGGGCCCTCCGGCCTTCGGTCCGGTTCCTGAAAGGCCTTCTCCACCAAAGGGTTGCGACCCGACGATGGCACCGATCTGATTGCGGTTGATATAGGTGTTTCCCACCTTCAGGCGTGCGCAAACCGCCTGTACGCGGTCGTCGATCCGGCTGTGCATTCCGAAGGTCAGACCGTAGCCCTTTGCGTTGATCGCATCGACCACCGCGTCGATCTCGTCGGCGGCGAAACGGGCGACATGGAGGACCGGACCGAACACCTCGCGCTCCAGCGCGGCAATCCCGCCCGGCAGGTCGATCACACTTGGGGGTACGAAATGGCCGCCGGTTGGTGTGGGCAGGGTTTTCAGCAGGCGGCCATCGGTCTTTGCCGCTGCGATGTAGCGGCGGATATCGCTTTGCGCATCCTCCGAGATTACCGGGCCGATATCGGTTTTCAGGTCCCAGGGATCACCGATCACGAGTTCGTCCATGGCGCCATGGAGCATGTTGAGGAAGGGCGCGGCGATGTCGTCCTGCACATAGAGCATCCGCAGGGCCGAACAGCGCTGCCCGGCAGACTGGAAGGCGGATGTCACGATGTCGCGGATCGCCTGTTCCGGCAGGGCGGTGCTGTCCACGATCATGGCGTTCAGCCCGCCGGTTTCCGCAATCAAAGGCGCGGAGGGGTCCAGAGCCCCGGCCATGGCCCGGTTGATCCGCTGCGCGGTTCCGGTGGAGCCGGTGAAACACATGCCCGCAATGCGCGGGTCTGACGACAGACCCGCGCCGATCACCGATCCGGGGCCCGGCAAAAGCTGCAACGCGGTGCGTGGAACGCCGGCCTCGTGCAGCAGGCCGACCGCGCGGATTGCCACGAGCGACGTCACCTCCGCGGGTTTCGCGATGACACCGTTTCCCGCCGCCAATGCCGCCGCGATCTGGCCGGTGAAAATCGCAAGCGGGAAATTCCAGGGCGAGATACAGGCGAAAACCCCGCGGGCCGGGGAAGTCAATCGGGGGGCCTGGGCCGCGTAATAGCGCAGGAAATCCACTGCTTCCCGCAGCTCGGCCACGGCATCGGCGGGGTTTTTCCCGGCCTCGCGCGCCAAGAGGGCAAAGATCTCGCCGAAATTCGCTTCGTAAAGCTCGGCTGCCCGATTGAGTGCCTTGGCCCGTTCTCCGGCATCGGCGCTCCACGGGGTGGCCGCTGACAGGGCCGTGTTCAGGTCATCCGCTGTAGCTTCCCGCAAATGTCCAACGATATCAGATGGGTCTGCGGGGTTTTTCACGTCGTGGGAGGGGCCATCGCCGGGCTTTCCCGCGATCAAGGGCGCGCCTGTCCAGTGATGCGTGCGAAATGGCGCGCGCGCCGCCTCGATCTCTTCCAGATCGACAGGATCGTGCAGATCCCAGCCCTGCGCATTCGGGCGCTCGGGCTGGAACAGGTCGGCCGGCGGAATGACGGCCGGGTTCGGCCCCAGACCCTCCAGGGCCGAAAAGGGGTCGGTGGCGACCTCTTCCGGGGCGACATTCGTATCGAGGATCTGATGCACGAAGGAGGAGTTGGCCCCGTTTTCCAGAAGACGTCGCACTAGATATGCAAGCAGATCGCGATGCGCCCCTACCGGTGCATAGATCCGGCAACGGGTCGCGTTGGATTTAAGCACCTGATCGTGCAGCGCCTCGCCCATTCCGTGGAGGCGTTGAAATTCAAAGGCTTGCGGATTATCGCTCATCTCGATGATCGCGCCGACCGTGTGGGCGTTATGGGTCGCGAATTGCGGATAGATGCGGTCCGTCATGCCAAGCAGCTTGTTGGCGCAGCACAGATAGGCGGCGTCTGTGGCGGGTTTGCGCGTGAAGACCGGAAAGCTCCGCAACCCTTCCACCTGGGCGCGCTTGATTTCGGTGTCCCAATAGGCGCCCTTGACGAGCCGCAGCATGATCTTGCGATCAAGGCTTCGGGCCAGCATGTAAAGCCAGTCGATCACCGCGCTGGCCCGCTTGCCATAGGCCTGAACCACAACGCCGAACCCGTCCCATCCGGCCAGCGCCTCGTCCCGCAAGACGGCTTCGATCACGTCAAGCGACAGATCCAGCCGGTCGGCCTCTTCGGCGTCGATATTGAGCCCCATGCCCGCGTTGCGCGCCTGCAAGGCGAGTGCGCGCGTCCGGTCCACCAGTTCCGTCATCACCCGGTCGCGTTGAGACACCTCATAGCGGGGGTGCAGCGCCGAAAGCTTGATCGAAATGCCGGGATTATCCCGAATGTCGTCCGACCGGCATTCCGGCGTCAGGCGCGAAATCGCCGCGCGATAGGATTTGTAGAACTCGTCCGCGTCCCTCTGTGTCATCGCGGCTTCGCCAAGCATATCAAAGGAGTAGGTGTATCCCTTCATCTGCATCTTGCCGCCTCTTTTCAGGGCCTCGTCCATGGTCTGGCCCAGAACGAATTGCTGCCCCATTTCGCGCATGGCCCGGCCCACGGCCACGCGGATCACCGGTTCGCCCAGGCGCCGTACTGCGCCGCGCAGCACATTCGCCATGCCCTCGCCATCCTGCAGAACCTTGCCGGTCAGCATCAGCGCCCAGGTCGAGGCATTGACCAGAGAGGAGGAGGATTTGCCCAGATGCGTTCCCCATTCCGAAGGCGCGATCTTGTCTTCGATCAGCGCATCCACGGTTTCCGCATCGGGCACGCGCAACAGCGCCTCGGCCAGGCACATCAGCGCGATACCCTCTCGCGTGGACAGGCCGTATTCCGCGAGAAAAACTTCCATCAGACCCGGCGTGCTGTCGGAACGCAGGGAGCGGACCAGTCGCGCGCCCCGCGCGGCCGCGGCGGCGCGGGTGTCCGCATCCGGCGCGGCCTCCCCGATCAACGCGGTGAGGACGTCATCCTCCGTTGCGTGGGTCAGGCTGCGGATGCGTGTTCGAAGGGCGGCAAGCGGGTCCATCTGGGGGCCTCGTGAGGATCGGTTTCGACGCAGATTACAGCAAGCCGGGCAGGGCGGTCTGCCTTGACTTTTCAAACTGGCAGGCGTTTGTCCTGAAATAGGTCGATTGAACGGGGAAAAAGATGCCAGATAAACCGGATACGGGGCAGCTTGACGGTTTTGATCGCAAGATTCTCAGAATACTATCCACCGAGGGCCGGATTCCGGTTACCGATCTGGCCCGCCAGGTCGGTCTGTCGAAGAGTCCCTGTCAGGTCCGGGTGAAACGGCTTCAGGCGCAGGGCTACATCCTGGGCTTTCGGGCGGTTCTGAACCCCGCCAAGCTGAATCGCGATCACGTGGCCTTTGTCGAGGTCAAACTGAAGGACACGACCGAGGGCGCGCTTGGCGCGTTCAACGCCGCGGTGCACAAGGTGCCCGAGATCGAGCAATGCCACATGATCGCAGGAGCCTTCGACTATCTGCTGAAGGTGCGCACCAGCGACATGCGCGGCTATCGCCGCGTGTTGGGAGAGGTGATTTCGGCGCTGCCCCATGTCGCCTCCAGCTCGACCCATGTCTCGATGGAGGCGGTGAAGGACAGTGCCTTCTAGAGATGGGTCAGATGGGAGGCGCAGCCGGTCAAGGCGGCATAGTCATCCGACACGACGGCCACGCCGAACTGCTTCAGAAACGGCCCGAACCGGCCTTTGGCGTGCATCGCTTCGGCAAAGCCGAACCGTTCCAGATAGGGCGCGAAGGCGCGGCTGACCCCGCCCACCAGAAAGATGCCGCCAAAGGGCAGGTGCACAAGGGCCAGATCGCCCACAACCGTGCCCAGAATGCGCACGAACAGACGCGCCGTTGCCTCCGCCTGGGAGTTTCCATCCTCCAGCGCCGACATGATGTCGGCAGCCGACATGCGTTGGTTGTGCAGGAAGACGTGGATCGCCTCGATCCCACGCCCAGACAGCGCCTCTTCGACCGCGGCGAACCCATGCGCATCGCGCAGATGCGCTGACAGCGCCGCGCCTTCGGGGCCGCAAAGCGGCAGGCTGATATGACCACATTCCGACGGCGGCACGAACCGGCCGAGAGTGGTGTCGTAGATCGGTGCTGCGTTGAAACCGGTACCCACACCCACCACCAGTTTCGCGGCCTGTCCGCTTGCCTCGGGCTGGGACAGGACCGGACTGATCATCTCCGGCGAGAGATGGCCGATCGCGTGACCCTGGGCCTGCAAATCGTTTAGAACGGCCACTTTTTCAGCGCTCAACACCTGCGCCAGCATCGCGCGTTCCACACGCCAGGGCAGGTTGGTCAGATCTGCCACGCCGTCATGAACCGGGCCCGCCGCCGCCACGCAGACCCCGGTGATCTGCCCGTGATCGGTGCCCGTGTCGGCCAGATAGCGGTGCAGCACATGGGCCAGATCGGGGGCGTCGCGATTGGCGTAGCGGCGCACACTGCCGGCATCCACAACCTTGCCGCTGGCCAGCGCCACGCGGGTGTTGGTGCCGCCGATATCGGCCACAAGCGACAGGGCAGAGGGCATATGCGGATCCTTCGGGGTTTCGGGCATGGCTCGTCTGGCGGTCAGCGCCACCAGTCTGCCAGTGCCTGATAGGATGCTTTCGGTGTCCGCTGCAAGCTGTCGAAATCCACATGGATCAGGCCGAAGCGTTTTTCATAGCCAAGCGCCCATTCGTAATTGTCCATCAGCGACCAGGTGAAATACCCGCGCAGCGGTACGCCCTCGGCAATCGCCGCCCGTGCGGCGTTCAGGTGGCGGGAGAGATAGTCGATCCGGGCGATATCGGGCCGATCGGCCGTGTCGGCATTCGCCATCCCGTTTTCGGTGACGTAAAGCGGCAGATCGCCGGTATAGTCTCGGGCCGTTCGGATCAGGAAATCACGTAGACCGTCGGGATAGATCTCCCACCCCATCTGGGTTTTCTCCAGCGGCCCCTCCACCTCGGCATAATTGGGCCACGGGCCGGGCCTGTGGTCGATCAGCTTGCGGGTGTAATAGTTCAGCCCCAGCCAGTCGAGCGGTTGCGCGATGCTGTCGAAATCGTCCTGCCAACCGTCGGGCAGATGCGGCTCCAGCCCCGCGAGAGCCTCCTCCGGATAGGCTCGCTTGAAGAGGCCGCCCAGAAAGAACCGATTGTAGATCGCATCATAGGTCGCCGCCGCTCCGATGGCCCCCGCGTCGTCACTGGCTGGCTCGCTCCACTCGAAATTGCAGACGGCGCCGAGGTTCCGCATCCCCAGGCCGCGCATCACCTCCGTGGCGCGGCCATGGGCCAGCAGCACGTGATGCATCGCCCGTGCGGCGGCGCGTATGTCGCGGAGGCCCGGCGCGTGATGCCCGTCGAAATGGCTCAGCCATCCGACGCACCAGGGCTCGTTGATCGGTGCGGCCGACCAGACGCGATCCCCGATGCGGCCCATGATCACGGCGGTGAAATCGCCGAACCAGTCAGCGATATCCCGGTTGCGCCACCCGCCCAGATCGGCCAGCGCACTTGGAAGTTCCCAGTGATAAAGGGTGGCCGCAGGTTTGATTCCGCGCGCGAGAAGTCCGTCGACCAGCCTGTCGTAGAAATCAAGACCCGCCTCGTTCACCGGGCCGCGCCCTTCGGGCAGGACCCGCGCCCAAGAGGTGGAGAAGCGATACGCATCGGCGCCCAGTCCGGCAAGCAGGTCAAGATCCTCCTCCAGCCGGTTGTAATGGTCGCAGGCGACGGCCCCGTTTTCCGCCCGCACCACATTGCCGGGCGTCGCGGCGAAGCTGTCCCAATGGGTGGGGCCCGCGCCGCCGAAGCCGTGGCCTTCGATCTGATAGGAGGAGGTGGCCGTGCCGAAGACGAAGCCTTCGGGAAAATCGGCGCGGCTGAGGGTCATCTTCATGCGGTATCTTCCCTTGGGTCAGCCGGCCGGGGCCGGGCCTGTGGACCGGCCTACTGTCAGCTCCGTTTCCCACAACTCCTGTACATGGGGCTGGTTGGGTTTGCGGATGAGGTCGATCAGGATTTCCGCGCAGCGCTGCCCCGCGCCGCGGATCGAGGATCGGGTGGCCGTAAAGGCGGGGCCATCGGCATCGTTGTTCATATAGGACAGCACATCGTCATGGGTGACCAGAGAGATATCGCGGCCCAGAACCAGCCCGCGCTCCACCACGGCCCGCCGGACCCCTATCGCGGGGATCACGGAGGAGACCAGAAAGGCCGTGGGCGTTTCGGCCAGATCCAGCATCTTGGACGCGGCGACATAGCCGAAGCCTTCGGTCATGACATCGGCGCGCATCCAGTCGGGGTTGGGGGCCATGCCGCGGGACCATATCGCCTCGGCATAGCCAGCGCGGCGGCGCGCGGCGAAGTCCAGATTTTCCTGCCCGTTGATCAGCGCGATCCGCCTGTGGCCCAGATCCAGCAGGAAATTCGTGGCCTTGCGAAAGGCGGATTTGTTGGCCACGTCCAGCCAACTGTATCCATCGGGGTTCTGGGTGCGGCCATGAACCAGAAACGGCAGGCCAAGCTCCCGCAGAAGCGCGATCCGCGTATCGTCGGTTTCCGGCGATTGGATCATGACGCCATCGACCGACCCGTTGGCCGCCATCTGCCGATAGGCGCGTTCCGCCTCACCGTCCGAGACGATGGAGAGAAGCAGATCATACCCCTCGTTGGCATAGACCTCGCCCGCGCCGGCCAGAAAGTCGGCGAAGATCGGGTTGACCATTTCGGTCTTGCCGGCCAGCGGAATGACATGGCCGATGGTCATGGCGCGCCCGGTTGCTAGGCGCCGGGCGCGGGAGTTGGGCTGATAATTTGCGGCCTGCGCCGCGGCCAGAACCCGCGCGCGGGTTTCCTCGCGCACCTCGGGATATCCGTTCAGGGCCCGGCTGACCGTGGTCTGGGACAGGTTCAACGACTCGGCCAATTGTTTGAGATTCATTGCCAATCTGGACCCAAAGCGCTTCGGAAAGGAGCCCAAGACTAGCCATGCCCATGGTCTCTTGTCAAAGATTCAAACCTGCCGGATTTTTCTGCACCTGCATAATAACTCATTATTTTTCAGGGCGATGGCAGAAGGCGGATTGACTCGTAAGACGGCTTGATTGAGTGTGCCATATGCTCAAAGCGCTTTGAACGCCGCTTTGATGCACTGGGATAACACGCGACCGCCAGGGCGTCGCATCAACTGGGAGGTACCAATGAAGAATTCATTCTATACCGGTGCTGCGCTTCTGGCGCTGACCGCCGGAATGGCGCAGGCCGACGGACATCTGATTTTCCCGATCGGGGAGGGCGACTTCAACTGGGACAGCTTCGAAGCCTTCGCCGAGGCGCATGATCTGAGCGGGCAGACCCTGACGATGACCGGCCCCTGGACGGGGCTGGATGCGGAACTGGTGGAAAGCGTGGCGGCCTATTTCGAGGAAGCGACCGGCGCGACGGTGCAGTATTCCGGTTCGGACAGTTTCGAACAGGATATCGTGATCGCGGCGCAGGCCAATTCGGCCCCCAATATCGCCGTCTTCCCGCAGCCAGGACTGGCCGCGGATATGGCCGCGCGCGGGTTTCTGACGCCGCTGGCCGATGGTACCGCGGACTGGGTTCGCGAAAACTATGCCGCCGGACAATCCTGGGTCGATCTGGGCACCTATGCCAATCCGGACGGGGCGGACGAGCTCTTCGGCTTCTTCTACAAGGTCGATGTGAAATCGCTGGTCTGGTACTCGCCCGAGGCTTTTGACGAGGCCGGTTACGACATCCCCGAAACCATGGAGGATCTGCGCGCGCTGACCGATCAGATCGTTGCCGATGGCGGCACGCCCTGGTGCATCGGGCTCGGGTCGGGCGCGGCCACGGGCTGGCCCGCGACCGACTGGGTCGAGGACATGATGCTGCGCACGCAGCCGCCCGAGGTCTACGATGCATGGGTCGCCAACGAGATCCCGTTCAACGACGAACGCGTCGTGGCGGCGATCGAGGAGTTCGGCAGCTTTGCGCGGAACGACGATTACGTGAACGGCGGCGCGGCCGCCGTCGCCTCGACCGACTTCCGCGACAGCCCCGGCGGTCTCTTCTCCTTCCCGCCGGAATGCTACATGCACCGTCAGGCGTCGTTCATTCCGACGTTCTTCCCCGAGGGGGCCGATTCGGACTTCTTCTACTTCCCGGCCTACGAAGGTCAGGATCTGGGGCAGCCGGTGCTGGGTGCGGGCACATTGATGGCCATCACCGACGACTCGCCCGCGGCGCAAGCCTGGATCGAGTTCGTGAAAACCCCCATCGCGCATGAAGTCTGGATGGCCCAGACCGGGTTCCTGACCCCCCATGACGGCGTCAACACCGAACTGTTCGGCACCGAAGCCGCGCGCCAGATGAACGATATCCTGCTGAACGCGACCACTTTCCGCTTCGACGCATCCGACCTGATGCCGGGTGAGATCGGGCAGGGCGTGTTCTGGTCCGGGATGGTGGATTACACCACCGGGGCAGACGCCGCCGATGTGGCGACGATGATCCAGGAACGGTGGGACTCGATCCGATAACCGGTCATCCGGTCTAAGGCAGTCCGGTCCGCGCCGAATGCGCGCGGGCCGGGACAACCAAGATAACAGCAAGCCGTCATCGGGCCGACAGGCCGGCAGGCTTAAGGGAGGGTCTCATGTCACCAATGCTGCAAGGTGCGATCACCATCGTCATCGGCGTGGGGGGGTGTATCGGATACTTCTATTTCGCCAATCTGATCCTCGACAAGGTGATCTTCCCCGCGCGCGGCAACGATGCCGGGCGCAACATCAACCGCGCCAATGCCGTGCGACCATGGCTGTTTCTGTTTCCGGCGATCTTCGCGCTTGGCCTCTATCTGGTCTATCCGGTGGTCGGCAGCTTCATCCGGTCGCTCTACAACCGGGCGGGCAACGAGTTCATCGGGTTCGGGAACTATGCCAACCTGATCGCGGACGAGACCTTCCGCACCGCGTTTTTCAACAATTTCCTCTGGGTTCTGGTCGTCCCCGCGATGGCGACTTTCCTGGGGCTTCTGGTGGCGCAGCTGACCGACAGGTTGAGCTGGGGCAACATCGCCAAATCCCTGATCTTCATGCCGATGGCCATCTCCTTCGTGGGTGCCTCGCTGATCTGGAAGTTCGTCTATGCCAATGATCCTGATATCGGGATCATCAACGCGATTCGCGCCAGCATGGGTATGGACAGTGTCGATCCGATGCAGATCCCTTTCTGGAACAACTTTTTCCTGATGGTGATCCTGATCTGGATCCAGACTGGCTTTGCCATGGTAATCCTGTCCGCCGCACTGCGCGGCATTCCCGAAGAAACGGTGGAGGCCGCGATCATCGACGGGGCGAACCCGTTCCAGGTGTTCTTCAAAATCAAGGTGCCCCAGATCATGGGCACGATCGTGGTGGTCTGGACGACGATCACGATCCTCGTGCTGAAGGTTTTCGATATCGTCTACACCATGACGGGCGGCAATTTCGGGACCGAAATTCTGCCCAGTTACATGATGAGCTTCATGTTCCGCGATGACGGGCGAGCGACGGCCGTGGCGTTCGTGATCATGCTGGTGGTTCTGCCGGTCATGATCTGGAACATCGTGCAAGCCCGCAAAGAAATGCGCTGAAAGAGGATAAGAGACATGGACAATATTGCCGGTACCAAATCCTCGCTCACCTGGGCCGTGAACATCTCGGTCGTGGTCCTCGTGGTCCTCTGGCTGATCCCGACCATCGGGCTCCTGGTTTCCTCTTTCCGCGACCGCGACCAGATCTCCGTCTCTGCTTGGTGGCAGGCGCCGCTGCCCGTGGAACAGGCCTACCGCCTGCGCGCCGAGGGCGACATCATCCGGTCCGGCGATCTCTGGGTGATCGAGGGCAATGTCTTCTCCGCCTCCGAAATGGCGGAGGCCTTCCCCGAAGGCACGGATCATCCGCCGATTTCGGCCTTCGGGACGACCGGGCGCGATCCGGGTGCCTACGCGGCCGGAGAAGAGGTGCCGAACCGCGATGGCGGCACGCTGGTGATCAACGAAGACGGATCCTATGTCTTCACCACCAACGAAGACCCGAGCGAGCGTCCGCCCCGGCTTTACGTCATGGCCGAAACCCCGCCGGAATTCACCACCGCCAATTACGATACGGTTCTGGGTGGGGATGGCATGGGGCAGGCCTTCATCAACACGCTGACGGTGACCATTCCGGCCACGGTCATCCCGATTCTGATCGCGGCCTTCGCGGCCTACGCCCTTGCCTGGATGGATTTCCCCGGTCGCGGGTTGTTGATCGCCGCGGTCGTGGGGCTGCTCGTCGTGCCGCTGCAATTGGCGCTTGTGCCGCTGCTTAGCCTGCATCAGCAAATCGGCATCGGGCAAAGCTTTGTCGGCATCTGGCTTGCCCATACCGGGTTCGGCCTGCCGCTCGCGATCTATCTTCTGCGAAACTACATGGTAGGCCTGCCGCGCGATATCATCGAAAGCGCCAAGGTCGACGGGGCGACGGACTTCCAGATCTTCACCAAGATCATCCTTCCGCTCAGCTTCCCCGCGCTGGCCAGTTTCGCGATCTTCCAGTTCCTGTGGACCTGGAACGACCTGCTGGTCGCCAAGGTGTTCCTGCCCTCCAGCGATGAAAGCTGGGTGATGACGGTGCGCATCGCCGATGACCTTCTGGGGTCCCGCGGCGGCGACTGGGGCATTCTTGCGGCGGCGGCTTTCGTCTCCATCGCGGTGCCGCTTCTGGTTTTCTTTTCGATGCAACGGTATCTGGTGCGCGGTCTTCTGGCCGGCTCCGTCAAGTAAAGGTCTGAACCACTGATGAACCTGATGCAGGATCTCGCGCCGCAAGCAGTGATGGCGCATGACAAGGACTGGTGGCGCGGCGCGGTGATCTATCAGATCTACCCCCGCAGCTTTCAGGACTCCAACCATGATGGCATCGGCGATCTGGCCGGCATTATCCACCGGCTGCCCCATATTGCAGAGCTTGGGGTCGATGCGATCTGGATCAGTCCGTTCTTCCGCTCCCCGATGCTGGATTTCGGATATGATGTCAGCGATTACCGCGACGTGGATCCGATGTTCGGCTCCCTTGGCGATTTCGATGCGCTGATCGGCCGGGCCCATGATCTGGGCCTGAAGGTTCTGATCGATCTCGTTCTCAGCCACACCTCGAACCAGCACGCCTGGTTTCAGGAAAGCCAGACCAGCCGCGAGAACGCGAAAACCGACTGGTATGTCTGGGCCGATGCCAAGCCCGACGGCTCGCCCCCGAACAACTGGCTGTCGATCTTCGGCGGCTCGGCCTGGGAATGGTCGGGCGACCGGATGCAATACTATCTGCACAATTTTCTGAAGGAGCAGCCCGATCTGAACATGCACAACCCCGCCGTGCAGCAGGAGATGCTGGACGTGGCCCGGTTCTGGCTCGATCGGGGGGTGGATGGTTTCCGGCTTGATACGATCAATTTCTACTTCCACGACCAGCAGTTGCGCGACAACCCCCCTCTGGCGCCGGAGAGCCGCAACTCGACCATCGCGCCCGAGGTGAACCCGTATAACTGGCAGGATCACATCTATGACAAGAACCAGCCGGAGAACCTGACTTTCCTGCGCCGTCTGCGCGCGCTGCTGGATGAATACCCCGCCGCCGCCGCGGTGGGCGAGGTGGGGGACGGCCAATACGGGCTGGAGCTTCAGGCAGAATACACCTCCGGCGGCGACAAGATCCACATGTGCTACAGCTTCGAGTTTCTCTCGGGGATCGCCCCCACGCCCGAACGCGTGGGCAAGGTGATCACCGATTATGAGAACGCCATCGGCGATGGCTGGGCCTGTTGGGCATTTTCCAATCATGACGTGATGCGCCACCCCTCGCGCTGGAATCTGGGCGAGGAGGCGCGCCGCGTCTACGCAGCCTTGCTTCTGTGCCTGCGCGGGTCGGTCTGTCTCTATCAGGGCGAAGAGCTTGGCCTGACCGAGGCCTATGTCTCCTACGAGGATCTGCAGGATCCCTATGGCATCCGCTTCTGGCCCAAATTCAAGGGCCGGGACGGTTGCCGGACGCCGATGCCGTGGGTGAGCGACAATCAGAATGGCGGATTTTCCGATGCGAAACCCTGGCTGCCGATGGCTGTCGAACATCTGAGCCGGTCGGTTGCCAATCAGGGACGGGAGCCCGACAGCACGATGGCGTTCTACCGGTCCATGATCCGGTTCCGCCGCTCCTATCCGGCGCTGTCCAAGGGGGCGTTCAGCATGGTTCAGGCCGATGGCGGGATCGTGTCATTCATTCGCGAGCAGAATGGGCTGCGGATTTTCTGCGCCTTCAACCTGACCAATATGGCCCAGCCCGCGACATTGCCCGAAGGCGACTGGCGCGAGGATAAGGGCGCGCCCTTCACCGCGATCGCCAATACCGAGGGGGAGGTGACGCTGCCGCCCTATCAAGCCTATTTCGGCGTTCAGGATGCTGCGACCTGACGGCCGCAAAACGAAGACAAGAGGGAGGAAAAACCAATGGCCGAGCTGAAGATGACAGATGTCGCCAAAGCCTATGGCGATGTTCGGGTGCTCAGTGACATCAACCTGGACATCGAGCAGGGGGAGCTGATCGTCTTTGTCGGTCCGTCCGGCTGTGGCAAGTCCACACTTCTGCGCATGGTCGCGGGACTGGAGAAGATCACCGAAGGGACGCTGGAAATCGACGGGCAGGTGGTCAATGACGTGCCGCCATCCGAACGGGGCATCGCCATGGTGTTCCAGTCCTACGCGCTTTACCCTCACATGACCGTGCGCGACAACATGGCCTTCGCCCTGAAAATCGCGGGCAAGACCAAGGATGAGATCGATGAGGCGGTGAAAGCGGCGGCCGACAAGCTGCAACTCACCCAGTTTCTGGACCGCCTGCCGAAGGCGCTTTCGGGCGGGCAGCGCCAGCGCGTCGCCATCGGGCGCTCCATCGTGCGCGACCCCAAGGTCTATCTCTTCGACGAGCCGCTTTCCAATCTGGATGCGGCCCTGCGCGTGGCCACCCGGCTGGAGATCGCGCAACTGAAGGAGCAGATGCCCGACAGCACGATGATCTACGTGACCCACGATCAGGTGGAGGCGATGACCCTTGCTACGCGGATCGTGGTTCTGGCGGGCGGCGGTGTCGCGCAGGTCGGCTCGCCGCTGCAGCTCTACGAGAAGCCGAACAGCGAATTCGTGGCCCAGTTCATCGGGTCGCCCGCTATGAACCTTCTGGGTGGCGAAATCGTCGGGACGGGCGAGATCACGACCCTGAAACTGAACGAGGGAGGCGGAACGATCACCTCTCAATATCCGTCCAGAGCGGAAGACATGGGCTCGAAGGTGAATGTGGGTATCCGGCCGGAAGACATGGTTGCCACCGACGGCAGCGATTTCGCCTATCACGGAACCGTGGAGATCACCGAGGCCTTGGGCGAGGTGACGCTGCTCTATTTCGAAAAATCCGCGCCCGAGCATGATCCGGTCATCGGCAAACTGCAGGGCATCCACTCCAATGTCCGCCGCACCGATGTCAAACTGACGGCCGATCCGTCCAAAGTACATGTGTTCAAGGACGGGATCTCGCTCCACTACCGCGACCAGCCGGTCTTCCTGCCCGGTGTACAGCCGCATTGAGGTTGGTTGTGACCGTCTTCGGGGAGCGGTCAGATTGCGGGGCACATCGTCAAGACCCCACGGTATCTCGTCTGATGCCGGCAAAGGACAGGGCTTCGGGGCGTGCATGCCTCCTGCATTGCCTCTAGGGCCCTCGCGCGTTTTGGGTTTTGGCCTCCGCTGGTTGCACGTGGCCGTCTTGCGTCGGTTGTCTCCGCAGGCAGGGATGTCGGTGCGATTGAACCTGCGAGGGGTTGGCGATAAATGAACCTTCGTTCAGTTCATATGCAAGGACCGCGAAGATGGAAATTTCAACGGCCAAGGTCATCGTCACCGGCGGGGCGTCCGGGCTGGGGGAGGCTTGTGTACGTCATCTTGCCGGGCAGGGCGCGCAGGTGACGATTTTCGATCTGGAGGCCGCGCGCGGGTCCTCCGTGGCGGGCGAGCTTTCCGGGGTTCGCTTTGCCGAGGTCGATGTGACCGAAGACGCCGCAACCGCGAACGCGGTGGCGGAGGCTGCCGAGGCGATGGGCGGGCTTACCGCCGCCATCAATTGCGCAGGTGTCGCCACGGGGGCCAAGACCGTGGGACGCGACGGCCCCCACCCGCTCGACCGGTTTCAGCGCATGATCGACATCAACCTTGTCGGGGCCTTCAATGTTCTGCGCCTGGCGGCGGCGGAAATGGCCAGGAACACCCCCAATGACGATGGCGAGCGGGGTGTGATCGTCAATACGGCCTCAGTCGCGGCGTTCGAAGGGCAGAAAGGGCAGGCGGCCTATGCGGCCTCCAAGGCGGGTGTCGCGGGAATGTCCCTGCCGGTTGCCCGCGATCTGGCCTCGCTTGGTATCCGCTGCTGCGCAATCGCGCCGGGTATATTCCACACGCCGATGCTGGAAGGTTTGGGACAGGACATCATGGATAGTCTGGCCGCCGATGTGATCTTTCCCAAGCGGCTGGGAAGGCCCGAAGAATTCGCCCGGCTGGCGGCGTTCATCCTGACCTGCCCCTATCTGAACGGCGAGACGATCCGCCTTGACGGGGCGCTGCGCATGCCGGCCTGAATGCAAACAGGTTGCAAAAAATCCGGATCGTGATTTTTTGCAACCTGTTCCGGCGGCTGGCCTTCCGGATCGCCCAGGCAGGGGGCGAAGATTTCCGGTGCGGAGCCTCTGGAATTGTTAGCGCTAACAAGTTAAGGTGCCGCAAGCCGATCTCAGGAGACACCCATGCCCCTCGACGCACGTATTGCCGATCTCACAGCCCGCATTCAGGACCGTTCGCGCAAGACACGCAGCATCTACATGGAACGCATGCGTCGCGCGGCAGAGGATGGCCCGCGCCGGGCGCATCTGAGTTGCGGCAACCAGGCCCATGCCTATGCCGCGATGGGCGCCGACAAGGACGCGCTGGTGGATGCGAGAGTGCCCAATCTGGGGATCGTGACGGCCTATAACGACATGCTCAGCGCCCACCAACCCTTCGAGACCTATCCCCGGAAGATCAAGGATGCCGCGCGCGCCGCAGGTGCGACAGCGCAGGTGGCCGGTGGCGTTCCCGCGATGTGCGACGGGGTCACCCAGGGACAGGTGGGCATGGAGCTGAGCCTGTTTTCCCGCGACGTGATCGCGCTGGCCACAGGGGTGGCACTGTCGCATAACACGTTCGACGCGGCGGTCTATCTGGGTGTCTGCGACAAGATCGTGCCCGGTCTGGTCATCGCGGCGGCCACTTTCGGCTATCTGCCGGGTATCTTCATTCCCGCAGGACCGATGGTCTCGGGCCTGCCCAACGACGAAAAATCCCGGGTCCGCCAGCAGTTTGCCGCGGGCGAGGTGGGGCGCGACGTGCTTATGAAGGCCGAGATGGACAGCTATCACGGCCCCGGAACCTGCACCTTCTACGGCACGGCCAATTCCAATCAGATGCTGATGGAATTCATGGGTCTGCACCTGCCGGGCGCCAGTTTCGTCAATCCCGGCACGCCGCTGCGGGAGGCGCTGACGGCGGCGGCGGCGGAGCGGGCCGTCTCGATCACCGGTCTGGGCAACGATTACCGCCCGGTTTGCGATATTCTGGACGAAAGGGCCTTCGTGAACGGCATCGTGGGCCTGATGGCGACGGGCGGGTCCACCAATCTGGTGATCCATCTGGTGGCGATGGCGCGGGCTGCGGGCGTGATGCTTGACTGTTCCGATTTCGCCGAGATCTCCGCGGTCACCCCGTTGATGGCGCGGGTCTATCCGAACGGTCTGGCGGATGTGAACCACTTCCATGCTGCCGGCGGGCTTGGCTACATGATCGGCGAGTTGCTGGAGGCGGGACTGCTGCATCCCGATACTGAAACCGTGGCGGGCACGGGCCTGCATCGCTATGCGCAGGAGCCGAAGCTGAAGGACGGCGTGCTGGTCTATGAGGACGGCACGGGGGAGAGCCTCAACACGAAGATCCTGCGCCCGGCAACCGACCCGTTCCAGCAGACCGGGGGGCTGGCTGAACTGCGCGGCAATCTGGGCCGGGGGATCATGAAAGTCTCCGCCGTTGCGCCCGAGCGCCATGTGGTCGAGGCGCCGGCGGCGATTTTCGAGAGTCAGGCCGACGTCAAGAAAGCGTTTCAGAACAACGAACTCAATCGCGATGTTGTCGTAGTTGTCCGGTTTCAGGGCCCGAAGTCGAACGGGATGCCCGAATTGCACGCGCTGACACCGGTTCTTGCGGTGCTGCAGGATCGGGGCCACAAGGTTGCGCTGGTCACCGACGGGCGGATGTCCGGTGCGTCGGGCAAGGTGCCGTCGGCCATTCACGTGGCCCCCGAGGCGCTGGATGGAGGGTTGATCGGCAAGCTTGAGGACGGCGATATCATCCGGGTCGATGCCACGAGAGGCGTGCTGGAGGTTCTGACCGAGGGCGTCGAGGACCGCGCGCCCGCGACGCCGGATCTTTCCGCCAATTCCCATGGCATCGGGCGGGAGATGTTCGAGATCTTTCGTCGGACAGCCGGTTCGGCCGCCGATGGCGCGGGCGTGGTTGTCTAGGCGCCGCGGCCTGCGTATCCCTGTGGCAGGCATTGCGGTGCCGCCGGAGCCGCCCCGAGTGAAAAGGACGACAGGATGACCCCTTTGCAGGCCAGCCAGGCCACCCGCAAGATCTGCCAGATGGCGCCGATCGTCCCGGTCCTCGTGGTGGAGGAGGCAGTCCATGCGCGCCCGTTGGCAGAGGCGCTGGTGGCCGGAGGCCTGCCCGCGCTGGAGGTGACGTTGCGAACCCCCGCCGCGCTGGAGGTTATCGCGGAAATGGCCCGGGTACCGGGCGGCGTGGTGGGGGCGGGTACGTTGCTGACCCCCGCGGATGTCCGGGCGGCCAAGGATGCGGGCGCGCAGTTCGGCGTGTCCCCGGGGGCGACCGACCGGCTTCTGGCCGCCTGCGAAGACGCCGATCTGCCGCTTCTGCCCGGCGCGGCCACCGCCTCGGAGGTGATGGTGCTTTTCGAGCGCGGCTACGACATGCTGAAATTCTTTCCCGCCGAGGCCTCGGGCGGGGCGCCTGCGCTGAAAGCCATCG
The DNA here is from genome assembly GCF_003688285.1 of Rhodophyticola porphyridii. Lineage (GTDB taxonomy): Bacteria > Pseudomonadota > Alphaproteobacteria > Rhodobacterales > Rhodobacteraceae > Rhodophyticola > Rhodophyticola porphyridii. The sequence goes on along the minus strand of NZ_RCNT01000005.1, from coordinate 53,477 downwards.
GGGCGCCGATCCCGCAGGTCTCCTTCTGCCCCACCGGGGGCGTGTCGCCCGGCAATGCGGCGGAGTATCTGGCCCTGCCGAATGTGCTTTGCGCGGGGGGAAGCTGGGTCGCGCCCGCCGATGCGGTTGCACGCGGGGACTGGACGCGGATTACCGCCCTTGCCGCCGAGGCGGCCGCACTCGGCTAAGGCTTGCCGAAATCCCCGCGCGCGGGCGGCGGGTGATTGCCAGATCGCGGATTCTGACGATCTGGTTCAAAGAAATGATCGAAATGTGCATCGTAACTGCCCCCGGATACCCCCAAATTCTGCCGTATCGCGCAAGACATCAAAAAAGGAGTCGCCCGATGCGAAAACGACATATCTTTGCTTTGCCCATGGCCTTTGTCGTGGCCGCCGGAACAGGCCCGGCACTGGCAGGCAACCTTGACCCGGCGCCGATGGAACAGCCTGTGGTTGTTGCACAGCCGGCGCCGGTTTTTGCCGGCAACGACTGGACCGGTTTCTATCTCGGTGGACAGCTCGGCTATGGTGACGTTGGCACCGGCGGAGCGGCCAACGTGGATGGCGATGGCGGGTTTGCCGGTATTCACGGCGGCTATATGTGGGATTTCGGGAACACCGTGATCGGTGCCGAAATCGACTATGATTTCTCCGAGATGGAACTGGACGCAGGCGCCGGCACGATTGACGAGGTCGGGCGGCTGAAACTGCGTGCCGGTTGGGATGCGGGCAACACGCTTATCTACGGCACCGTGGGTGCGGCAAATGCGGCTGCCAATATCGGTGGCGTCGATTATGACGATACCGGCTGGCTGGCGGGCGCGGGCCTTGCCTACGATCTGGGCAACAGCTGGCTGGTCGGCGGCGAGATCCTGTATCACGAGTTCGAAGATTTCGACTCCACCGGCATCGACGTGGACGTGACCACGATCAGCGCGCGGGTGTCCTACCGGTTCTGATCCGATCCGCACTTAATGAAACAAGGGGCGGGCCGCGAAAGCGCGGGCCGCCCTTTTTGGTGGTATCGTCTCAGTCCTCTCCACGCAGCAAAGCGTCGACCGTGTCGCTGGAAATGCCCCGGGTCAGGGGCGTGAAATCGCCATGATTGAACATTGCCATCGCGGCATCATGGATCACCCGGTGCGTGGCCCGTGCAAGGGCGGACCCAAGCGAGATGCGCGCCACGCCCGCGGCGGCATAGTCGGCCCGGGGAACTCCGGCAAACCGGCCCGCGGCCAGGGCGTTGACGGGCACCGGGCTTGCCGCACAGAGCCGGGCGATGTCGGACAGATCGGGCGGCATCGGCGTATAGACGCAATCGGCCCCGGCCTCGGCATAGGCCAGGCAGCGGCGCAGCGCCTCTTCCATATCGTATTGCCCGGTCATGACCCCGTCGGCGCGTGCGCACAGCACGAAATCCCGGGCCGACGCGCGGGCGGCCGCAGACGCGGCCCGGATCCTGTCCACCGCGTCGGGAAACGCATAGGGCTTGCCTGAGGGGAAGGCCGTATCTTCGATGGAGATGCCCGCAAGTCCCGCCTCGATCGAGAGCCGTACCGTTTCGGCGCAGTCCTCGGGGCCGTCGCCGAAGCCGTTCTCGAAATCGCCAGATACGGGCAGGGGCGTGGCCGCGACCAGATCCACGGCGTGGGCCAGCGCCTCGTCACGGGTGAGCGTGCCGCCATCGGGGCGGCCAAGGGTGAAGGCGTGGGCGGCCGAGGAAGTGCCGATGGCCTGTGCGCCAAGGCCGGCCAGCATCCGGGCGCTGCCTGCATCCCAGGCATTGGCTAGGATGAACGGATTGCCGGGTTGATGAAGCGCGCGAAAGTCGCGTCCGGGGTCGTGACGGCTCATGTCGATATCCTTTTCTGATCTTCATATCTTCCTTCGAGTGTCAGCAGGTGATCCTTGCGCCAGAGCCCGCCGCCATAGCCGGTCAGGGCACCGTCGGCCCCGGTGATCCGGTGACAGGGCACCAGAATGGCAAGGGTGTTCGCGCCGTTGGCGCGGGCGACGGCGCGCACCGCCTCGGGCCGGCCGAGCGCTTCGGCAAGCTGGCCATAGCTGCGCCGTTCACCCGCCGGGATACGTTGCAGCTCGGCCCAGACCGATTGCTGAAAGGCACTGCCCGGTTGCCGAAGCGGCAGGTCGAACCGGGCGGAACCGCCGCTGAAATAGAGGTTTAGCGCGCGCTCCAGCTGGTCGATCAGATCGGTCCTGCCAAAGCCGAGCCTGCCGTGGCTATCCAACAGAAGCCGGCGCAGCGCGGCGGGCAGGGCCCTGCGGTCGAAGAACTCCAGCAGATGTAGCGCGTGGCGGCTGGCCACGGCGATCATCGGGCCGATGGGGGTGGCGATCCAGTCGGCGGTCAACTCGGCGGATTTGAGCAACTGGCCGGGCGGCAGTCCCAGAAGCCGGATCACGGCCTGACGGAACGCATCGGGGGAGGAGAAGCCCGCATCGATCTGCGCGTCGATCACCCGGCCGCCCGCGGCCAATGTGGTGAACCCGGCCGCCAGACGGCGGTGTCGCGCCATTTCCAGAAAGCTCAGCCCGAAGGCCCGTTTGAAGGCGCGCCGCGCGGTGGAGGGGTCGATCTTCATGGCGATGATGTCGGTCTCAGACCAGCGGCGGGACGGCTCGGCCTCCAGCGCGGCCAGAAGCCGCGTCACCACCGGGTCGCCATGGGCCAGCGGATCGCAGCGCTTGCAGGGACGAAAGCCTGCACCGATAGAGGCCGCAGCACTGTCGAAAAAACGGCAATTCGCTCGGTTCGGCTTGCGGGCGGGGCAGCTCAGGCGGCAAAATATCCCTGTCGTCGAGACGCCGACAAAGACCTGCCCGTCATAGGCCGGATCACGTGCCAGAAGAGCGGCATAGAGCGTATCAGAATCGGGTGTGGTCATCAGCATGCGGGCAGAGTAGCGCGCTTGCCACTGCGGGTGAGCCGGAAATCGGGCGTCTAGTCCGCGCCGTCCCGGGCCGCGCAAAGATTGGCGAAGCGGATCAGCCGGTTGGCGGCCTCCCCGAACTGGTCATCGGGCAGGGTCAGCGCCACGCGGATATGGCCCGCCGCGGCCACACCGAAGCTTTCGCCGGGCATCACCGCGATCTTTTCGGCCTCCAGAAGCCGCCCGGCAAACTCTTCGCCGCTGAGCCCTGTCGACCGGATGTCGAGCATCGCGTACATGGCTCCTTGTGCGGGGACAGCGCGCACCGCCTGCTGCCCCGCGAGAAGGGTCAGGATGATCTCTCGGCGGCGCAGGAAAGGGGCGGCGATCCCGGCCTCGAACTCCGCGCCGAGGCCAAGCGCATGAAGGCCCGCGTCCTGAATATAGCCGGGCACGCCATAGGTGGTGTGGGTGGCAAGCGTGATCATATGGGCGATGACCTCGGCGGGTCCCACGACCCAGCCAAGGCGCGACCCGGTCATCGCATGGCTTTTGGAAAGCGATCCCACCACAAGGGTGCGCCCGGCCATGCCGGGCAGGGCGCGCGGGGAGATATGGGCGCCCTGCCAGACCTGGGTGTCATAAACCTCGTCGGAGATCAGCCAAAGCCCGTGGTCGCATGCAACCCGCGCAATGCCCGCAAGTGTCTCCGGGGTGTAGACGACGCCGGTGGGGTTGTTGGGCGAGTTGATCAGCAGGGATTTCGCCCCGGGTGCCGCAGCGGCAAGGGCGGTCTCCTGCGGCTGGAACCCGTCCTCCGGCACGGCCTGAACCGGAACGGGAACAGCGCCGACGCTGCGGATCGTCGCGGGGTAGGTGGCATAATAGGGATCGATGAACAGCGCGCGGTCGCCCTCGTCGCAGGCGGCGTGGTGGGCGGCGAAAAGACCGGCCTGTCCACCCGGCGTGATCAGCACATTGTCGCGGGACGTGGGCACCCCGGTCCGTTCAGTGAGCCGCGCGGCCACTGCGTCGCGGAGCGCGGGGATGCCGGGCACGGCGGCGTAGCCCGTATGCCCGCCCCGGGCCGAGGCCGTCATGGCCGCCAGAATGCGCGGATCGGTGGGGATGTCATGCTCCCCGATGGTCAGCTCCAGCACCGGCTCGCCCGCGGCTTTCATCGCGCGGGCGCGCAAAAACAGGCCCCAGCCATCATCGCCGGTACCGGTCAGCGTGCGAATGCGGTTGGAGGCTTTCATCGCGCCACCTCATCTGATGCTGCGATCAGATGGACCGGCGGCGCGGGGAAAGGCAAGGGCTACCCCCGCGATCCCGGTTCAGGCGCCTGCGGCGCGCCCGCGCATCGGCGGCGGAGGAGGAAGCTCCGCCTGCCGTTCGCAGGGCAGACCTCCGCGCACGATCAGGTAGCTGTCGGTCAGCCGCCGGCGCAGCTCTTCGGGCGGGGTGTTCTCCCACAGGAACATCACCCAACCGCCCCGTTTGAGATAGGGTGCCGAGATCGCCTTGCGGGTCTGGATCAGCTTTTGGGCCGCCGCTCCGTCGGCGCATTTGACCGAAACTCCGTTCGCGCCGCGCGTATGGGCGGCAAACATCCGGCCACCAACTTTCCAGACCTGCGTGTCCGGTCCGAACGGTTGTTCGGCAACAGCGCCGGGCAGGGTCGCGCAATGGGTGTCGATCACATGGGCGAACATGGCGGAAAGGGTAGTTTGCATACAACGGAATGCAAGCGGACGGGCCGCGCTGCCGTCGCCGGTCTTGATTTGCGGGACGGGCGGGAGTATGGGTGAGCCATGACCGTGCTGATGACCCCGATTTGCGGCATTTGTATTCCTGTCTGACATTTGTCGGCGGGCCGGTCTTCTTTGTTTCCCTAACACTCCGAAGCTGCTACCCCGCCGGCGCGAGCGCTATGGCGAAAGGCTGTCCGTGATGGTTGAGATCCGTCTGAGAAACACCAAAACCCGTAGGGTGGAACGGTTCACCCCGCTCGATCCGAAAAATGTGCGGATGTATGTCTGCGGGCCCACGGTCTATGACCGGGCGCATCTGGGCAATGCGCGGCCCGTGCTGGTGTTCGACGTGCTTTACCGGCTGCTCAGGCACGTCTATGGCGCCGATCACGTCACCTATGTGCGCAACTTCACCGACGTTGATGACAAGATCAACGCGCGCGCGGCTGAAAGCGGGCGACCTATCGGCGACATCACCGCCGAGACGACCCAGTGGTTTCTGGACGACATGGGCGCGCTTGGCGCGCTGGAACCCGACCACATGCCGCGCGCCACGCAATACATCCCGCAGATGGTGGCGATGATCGCCGACTTGATCGTCAAGGGACACGCCTATGCCGTCGAGGGCCATGTGCTCTTTGCCGTCGAGAGCTACTGCGACTACGGCAAACTCTCGGGCCGCTCGGTCGACGACATGATCGCCGGCGCAAGGGTCGAGGTCGCGCCCTACAAGCGCAACCCGATGGATTTCGTGCTGTGGAAGCCGTCCTCGGATGAGCAGCCCGGCTGGGACAGCCCCTGGGGCCGGGGGCGGCCGGGCTGGCATATCGAATGCTCGGCCATGGCCGACAAGCTTTTGTGGCAGGACATGAAAGCCGCCCTGTCGCCCGAGGCGCTGGCCCGCCCGCATCAGTTCGACATCCATGGTGGCGGCAACGACCTGACCTTCCCGCACCATGAAAACGAGATCGCCCAGTCCTGCTGCGCCCATGGCACCGAGGATCTGGCGCAGGTCTGGATGCATAACGAGATGCTGCAGGTCGAGGGCAAGAAGATGTCCAAATCCCTGGGCAACTTCTTCACCGTGCGCGACCTGCTGGATCAGGGCGTCCCGGGCGAGGTCATCCGGTTTGTCATGCTGAGCACGCATTACCGCAAGCCGATGGACTGGACCGAGAAGAAGAAGAGTGAAGCGATTGGACACTTAAGCGGCTGGTATCGGTTCAAGCAGTTCGCGCTCTCGGACCCGAAGCGAGAGTTCTCTGGTAGTGGTGTGGATCAGATCGTCTTGGATGCTGTGGCCGATGACTTAAACACCCCACAGGCCATTGCACGGCTCTTTGAGCTAGCCGGCGAAGCAAGACGATCTGGAGGGATCGACTCGGAGGCCGCTATAAAGCTCTACGAAAGCTTAGCGTTTCTAGATTTTCACAACCTCGACACGCAGCGCATCCTTAGGCGCCAATCCATTGAATACGGTTGGAAGAGCGGGGAAATGCTTGACAAAGTTCGGGTTCGTTTCGCTGCGGCTAGGGAGGCCGCGATGGCGAGCAAGGACTTTTCAACGGTAGATGCGATGAAATCGGCCTTGATCGAGGCAGGCGTTGAAGTGCGCATGTCCAAGGCGGGCGTCGAACTCCTACCCGGTCCCGACTTCGACCCCTACAAACTCGAGGGCCTCTTGTGATCTTGGTCTGCCGAACAAAGGGCTGCCCGGCGTGCCACCGGGCGGGGCGTGCCTTCAAAGCCAGCCAGCTTGATGTCATCAGAGGCGAACGCAACCCAAGCCGGGCGTGCGCCTGCCCGTGGTATGGCGCCACAACGCCCGTTCTGCTCGATTTATGGCAGCCAAGTCAGGGTGTAGACCTTCGGGGCGCGACGCTTCCACTGCGCCAGCCCGCCGGGACGGGCAGGCGCACGCCCGGCGCCTTCGGCGCTATTCGGGCGAATTTCGCCTCAATCAGACGGGGTGTGAAAGCCCAAAATCCAGTAAGCAAAGGGTTAGCAAAATCATGAAACCCTTTGAATTCAGAGCTTTAACGGCCCGTGCAAACTTGAACACCCCCTGCCGAGGCCCCCAATGACCCCCGACCGCCTCTTTCTCTACGACACCACCCTGCGCGACGGCCAACAAACCCAGGGCGTGCAGTTTTCCACGCCCGAAAAGGTCCGCATCGCCGAGGCGCTCGATGCGCTCGGGCTCGACTACATCGAAGGCGGCTGGCCCGGCGCCAACCCCACCGACAGCGCATTCTTCGAGACCGCGCCGAACACCCGGGCGACGATGACGGCATTCGGGATGACCAAGCGCGCGGGCCGTTCGGCGGAGAATGACGAGGTCCTTGCGGGCGTCCTCAACGCGGGTACCGGTGCCGTCTGTCTGGTCGGCAAATCCCATGTGTTCCACGTGGAAACCGCGCTTGGCATCTCGCTTGCGGAAAACCTCGACAATCTCTCGAAATCCTTCGCGCACCTGGCCGCTCAGGGTCGGGAGGCGCTTTATGACGCTGAGCATTTCTTCGACGGCTACCGTGCCGATCCGGGATATGCGCTCGACTGCCTCCGGGCGGCACTTGATGCCGGGGCGCGGTGGGTCGTGCTGTGCGACACCAATGGTGGAACCCTGCCCGATGAAATCCGCCGCGTGACAGAAGCGGTGATCGCCGCCGGCATCCCCGGTGACCGGCTTGGCATCCACACTCATAACGACACCGAAACCGCCGTGGCCGGCAGCCTCGCGGCGGTGGAGGCGGGCGCGCGGCAGATCCAGGGCACGCTGAACGGACTGGGCGAGCGCTGCGGCAATGCCAATCTGACGACGCTGATCCCGACCCTGCTTTTGAAAGAGCCCTATGCCAGCCGCTATGAAACGGGCGTCACCCCGGAGGCGCTGGAGGGGCTGACACGGATCAGCCGGATGCTGGACGATATCCTGAACCGCGTACCCCACCGGCAGGCACCCTATGTCGGAGCATCGGCCTTTGCGCACAAGGCGGGGCTGCATGCCAGCGCGATTCTGAAGGACCCCACGACCTATGAGCATGTCGACCCGGCGACCGTGGGCAATGCGCGGATCGTGCCGATGTCGAACCAGGCGGGGCAATCCAACCTGCGCCGCCGTCTGGCCGAGGCGGGTCTCGATGTGGCATCCGGTGATCCGGCCCTGCCGCGGATCCTCGACGAGATCAAGGCGCGCGAGGATCAGGGCTATTCCTATGACACCGCGCAGGCCAGTTTCGAGCTTCTGGCGCGCCGTATCCTTGGCCGGATGCAGCGGTTTTTCGAGGTGAAGCGCTACAAGGTCACGGTCGAGCGGCGGAAGAACAAATACGACCGGATGGTCAGCCTGTCGGAGGCCGTGGTGGTGGTGAAGATCGGCGATCAGAAAATGCTGTCGGTCAGCGAGTCGATGGACGAGACCGGCAGCGACCGGGGTCCGGTGAACGCGCTGGCCAAGGCGCTGGCAAAGGATCTGGGCCCCTATCAGAGCTATATCGACGATATACGCCTTGTGGATTTCAAGGTGCGGATCACGCAGGGCGGGACTGAGGCCGTGACCCGCGTCATCATCGACAGCGAGGACGGGCAGGGGCGGCGATGGTCCACGGTGGGTGTGTCGGCCAATATCGTGGATGCCTCGTTCGAGGCGCTGCTGGATGCGGTGATGTGGAAGCTGGTGCGAGACGGGGCGGTGGGATCATGAATGCGGCCTTCTTCAGACTGCATGCGGATCTGCCGCGCGAAGGGCCGGGTGAAACCGCCGATGTGGCCTGGGCGACGACGGTAGCAGAGGCGCGCCCCGATGCGCGTATCTGCGATGCGGCCTGCGGCCCGGGCGGCGATATCGGCGCGCTGCTCAGAGCTGCGCCCGAGGGGCATGTGACGGCGATTGATGCCCACGCGCCGTTTGTTGAGGCCGCGCGGGACCGGTTTCGGGGCAACCCCCGGGTGACGCTCCGGGTCGGCGATATGGCGGCGCTGGATGGCCGGTTCGATCTGATCTGGTGCGCCGGCGCGGTCTATTTTTTGGGCATCGAAACGGCGCTGCGCGGCTGGCGCGATGCGCTGATGCCGGGCGGCGCGGTGGCGTTTTCCGAACCCTGCCTGTTCAGCGCGACCCCGTCGGAGGGCGCACGCGCTCTCTGGGAAGGGTATGAGGTGCGCGACGCACGCGAGATCGCCCGACAGATCGAGGCTGCCGGCTATGAAACACTCGGTACGCGGCGGCTGTCGGACGTGGCCTGGGAGAGCTATTATCGTCCGATGGAAGCGCGGATTGCCGCCCTGAAATCCGGCGCGGATGCGGAGTTGCGACAGGTTCTGGAGGAGGCGGAGCGGGAAATTGCCGCCTGGCGCGCCCATGCGCAGGAGACCGGCTACCTGCTGTCCGTGGTGCGCCCGGTATGACGCTGGAGGCCTGCGCCGAGATCGTCCGCCGCGCGGATCCGGACCGGTTCCTTGCCGCGATGGCTGCGCCGCCCGGGGCGCGGCGGGTCCTGTTTCCGCTCTATGCGTTCAATGTCGAGGTCAGCCGCGCGCCCTGGGTCACCGAAGAGCCAATGATCGCCGAGATGCGGTTGCAATTCTGGCGCGATGTGGTGGAGGAACTGGCCGCGGGCAAGGCGCCCCGCGCCCATGAGGTCGCCGCCCCGCTCGCCGCGGCCGTGCGCCCGGAGGATGCCGGTCTTCTTGATGCGCTGGTGGCCGCGCGGCGGTGGGATATCTACAAGGACGCGTTCGAGGACCAGGCGCATTTCGATGGCTATATCGCGGCCACGAGCGGCAATCTGATCTGGGCCGCGGCGCGGGCGCTTGGCGCAACGGACGCGGCCGAAGCGCCGATCCGCGCCTACGGGTTTGCAAGCGGGGTGGCGGCCCTGCTGCGGGCCGTGCCGGCGCTGGAGGCGCGGGGGCGGGTGCCGCTTCTGGACGGGACGCCGCAAGGCGTGCGGGATCTGGCCGCGCGCGGTCTGGCGGAACTGGCCCGGGCGCGCGCCACCCGCGCCGCCGTCGGTCGCGACGCTGCAGTGGCACTTTATGCAGGCTGGCGGGCCGAAGGCACGTTGAGGGCGGCCCGCGACCTGCCCGAACGCGTGATCGAGGGCAAGCTGGATGAAAGCGAGTTTACCCGGCGCGCGCGGCTGATCTGGGTTTCGGCAACCGGACGTTGGTAAGCCTCGACAGGGGGCTGAGCGGGCGCGGCCTCAGGCCGTTTCTGATTTCGGGCGCAGCGACAGCCAGATCAGGGCGCCGCCCGCAAGCGTCAGAAACGGGATCATCGCGATATTGACCGCCGTCCAGCCGGCGACCACATCGGTGCCGCCCGAATTCATCAGGACCCCCGAGCTGAGAGAGGCCAGCGTCACGCAGCCGAACACCAGAAAATCGTTCATCCCCTGCACCCGCCCGCGTTCTTCGGGCTCATGGGCCGCCTGAAGCATGGCGGTGGCGCCGATGAAGCCGAAATTCCAGCCGATCCCCAAAAGGACAAGCGCTCCGAAGAACTGGTAAAGCTCCACCCCGGTCAGCGCGACCACACCCGCCGCCGCGAGACAAAGCAGGCCGATGGCCACGATACGGGTTGCCCCGAAGCGCGCAATCAGATGGCCGGTGAAGAAGGACGGCGCGAACATCGCGATTACATGGGCGGTGACCACATCGGCCGCGTTCCCTGTGGTGAAGCCGCAGCCGACCACAGCAAGCGGCGTCGAGGTCATCATCAGGTTCATCAGCGCATAGGTCACCATCGCGCAGATCACCGCGACCGCGATGCGCGGGTCTTTCAGCAATGCCGTGCGGCTGCGGATGGCGGCGGCACCGGGGCGCGGCTTGGGCGCGGGCGGCAGGTCGAGAAAGAGAAACATCGCCATCCCGGCGAGGTTGATCAGCATCGCCACCGCATAGGTGCCCAGAAACGGCACTACCGTCAGATCGTTGGTGACCTTGACCAGTTGCGGGCCGATGATGGCCGAGATCAGCCCTCCCGCCATGACGTAGGAAATCGCCTTTGGCCGAAACGCCTCGGACGCGGTATCGGCGGCGGCGAAGCGGTAGAAGCCCTGGGCGGACATGTAGATGCCGGTGAAATAGGACCCGACGAGGAACATCGGGAAACTGTCGAGATAGAGCCCGGTCGCCGCGATGAGCGAGCCGATGGCCCCGCCGACCGCGCCGAGAAAAAAGCCGGTCTTGCGGCCAAAGCGCTGCATCACGGCCGAGAGCCAGGGCGCCGTCGTCATCGAGCCGAAGACGATGAGCGAGATCGGCAATGTCGCCAACGCGGGCGAGGGGGCGATCATCAGCCCGGCCAGACCGCCGACCACGAAGATCATGGTGATCTGGCTGCCCAGTATCGCCTGAGCGCCGACAAGCACGGCCACATTTCGCCGGGCGCGCGCGTCGTCGATCACGATGTCGGGAGCCGTTGCATCAGTCATGACAGAGGCGTATCGCAGAGCCTGTACGGGGTCCAGCGCTATGTGACTGCCGGGATGCGCCGACCTCTGTCGGGCCGGTCGCGCGCGATATGTCCGGCCGGAAGAAAGGGTGCGATGCGTATTCGGAACAGGCAGGATCTGGATCGGGGCGCTGCGGCGCTGGTGGCGCTGGAACCGCGGTTCGGGCCGGTTCTGGATGCCGTGGGGCCCTTGCCGCTTCGGCTGAGAGGGGACGGATTCGCCGCCCTTCTTAGCGCGATTGTCAGCCAGCAGGTCTCCACCGCGTCGGCCGCCGCGATCTGGGCGCGGATCGAGGCGGCGGGCCTGAACGAGGCGCGCGCGGTGCGCGTCGCCGGGGATGCCACACTGAAAGCCGCTGGCCTGAGCCGGCCCAAGATGCGCTATGCCCGCGCCCTGGCGGAGGCGGATCTGGATTACGCGCCCCTTCGCGGGATGGCGCCGGAGGCCGCGGTGGCGGAGCTGATCCGGGTGCCGGGGATCGGGCGCTGGACGGCGGAGATCTACGCGAAATTCTCCCTCGGGCATGCGGATGTCTTCGCCGCCGGCGATCTGGCCCTGCAGGAAAGCGCGCGGCTGGTTTTCGATCTTGCCGCGCGCCCGGACGAAGCCGCGCTGCGCCGGATGGCGGAGTCCTGGTCGCCCTGGCGCGCGGTTGCCGCCCGCGCGCTTTGGGCCTACTACCGGGTTGCAAAGGATCGAGAGGGCATCAGGTGACGCGGGTATTGGATTTCGGCCGCAAGGCTGCGCAATCGGGACAGGCGGACAGCCTTGTCGTGTTCCTTCATGGCTATGGCGCCGATGGCAAGGATCTGCTGGGTCTGGCGGACCCGCTGGCCGATCATTTGCCGAACACCGTGTTCGTGGCCCCCGATGCGCCGGAACGCTCGGCGATGAACCCGATGGGCTTTCAATGGTTCCCGATCCCGTGGATCGACGGCTCCTCCGAGGAGCAGGCCGAGCAGGGAATGGCGCGCGCGGTTGAGGATCTCAACGCGTTCCTGGACGCGGTGATGGCCGAGGAAGGCCTGCAAGCCGACCGCGTGGCGCTGGTCGGGTTCAGTCAGGGTACGATGATGGGCCTGCATGTGGCGCCGCGCCGGGATGCCGAGTTTGCCGGCGTTGTGGGGTTTTCGGGGCGTCTTCTGGGTCCGGAACTGCTTGCCGATGAGGTCAGGATGCGCCCGCCGGTTCTGCTGATCCATGGTGATGCGGATGATGTGGTTCCACCGCAATCCCTGCCCGAAGCCGCCGAAGCGCTTCAGGGCGCGGGGTTCGATGTCTATGCCCATATCATGAAGGGCACGGGCCATGGCATCGCACCCGACGGGCTGAGCGTCGCGCTTGCCTTTCTGCGGGACCGGTTCGGCGCTGAGAACCCGGGCTGAACCCTGGGCGGGCCGGTATCGGAAAAGCTGTGGATAACGTCACAATTCTGTCAGGGAGCGCAGGTATCTCTTCAGGCGGCAGCCACAGCATATTGCGGGGGTTGTCAGGGGCGGAAGCCTATATATAGTCATCTCATGGCCGGATTGGGTGCCCCCGACGCAAGGCCTGGAATGGCGGCTGGCATGGGAATGGAGGCGCGGATGATACTGGCAGGCGACGGCGATTTCCGAACCAGTTTCGTGCGCGAGGCCGGCGGCCTCAAGCAGAACCCGGCATTGGTGCTGAACGCCGATTACCGGCCGCTCTCCTACTATCCGCTGTCTCTCTGGCCATGGCAGGACGCGGTTAAGGCCGCATATCTGGACCGGGTGCAGATCGTCGCCGAATATGACGAGGTCGTGCGCAGCCCGACCACGGTGATCCGAATACCCTCGGTCGTGGTTCTGAAAGACTATGTGAAACCTCAAAAGCGCGTGGCCTTCACGCGCTTTAATTTGTTTCTGAGGGACGAATTCAGTTGCCAGTATTGCGGCGGACGGGGCGATCTGACCTTCGATCATGTGGTGCCGCGCGCCCGCGGCGGGATCACGAGCTGGGAAAACGTGGTCGCGGCCTGCTCGCGCTGCAATCTCAAGAAGGGGTCCAGAAGCCTGCGGCAGACGGGCATGTCGCTGCGCAAGCCGCCGCGTCAGCCGGGCTCGGAGGAGTTGCGCAACATGGGGCGGAAGTTCCCCCCGAACCACCTGCATGAAAGCTGGCTCGATTTCCTCTACTGGGATGCCGAACTGGACGCGTGACAGGGGCATCGGCGCGCTGTTAGCTTCCCGCGGAAAAGGAGGCACCATGTCCGATCCGTTCTTCATCCCGCCCTCGGGGGCCGATCTGCCGCGCTATGCGGGCGTGCCCACCTTCATGCGCCTGCCCTATCTAAGCCCGGAGGATCCGCGCCGGGCGGAGGTGGAGCTGGGGTTCTTCGGCTTGCCATGGGACGGGGCCACCTCGAACCGTCCAGGCGCGCGCCACGGGCCGCGCGCCCTGCGCGACGCCTCCACCATGATCCGCGCGATGAACCGGGCCACGGGCCAGACGCCCTTCGCCGCCATGCAGTGCGCCGATCTGGGCGACGTGGCGATGAGCCCAGTCGATCAGGACGAGGCGCTTGGCAATGCTGAAGCCTTCATCGCCGGAGTTGTGGAACAAGGCATTCGGCCGCTGATGGTGGGGGGCGACCATCTTTGCACGCTGACCGTGCTGAGGGCGTTGAGAGCCGCGCGGGGGGAGGCGTTCGGCCTGATCCTGCTGGACAGCCACACAGATCTCTATCCGCCTTATTTCGGCGGCCAGACGCTGACCCATGGCAACCCGTTCCGGCAGGCGGTGACCGAAGGCCTGATCGCGCCCGAACGGACCGTTATGATCGGCATGCGCGGCACCGCCTATGACACCGAGGATTTCGATTTCGGGCATCGCCACGGCATTCGCATCGTCCAGATCGAGGAGTTCTTCGATCGCGGTTTCGGACCGGTGATGGACGAGGCGCGGGCCATCGTCGGCACCGCGCCCGCCTATCTGAGCTTCGACATCGATTTCATCGACCCGGCCTATGCGCCGGGCACCGGCACGCCCGAGGTGGGTGGCCCAACGAGTTTTCAGGCAATCCAGTGTGTGCGTGCGCTTCGGGGGCTGGACATCATCGGCGCCGATCTGGTGGAGGTTTCCCCGCCCTTCGATCCGTCGGGCGGTACGGCCTGGCTGGGCGCGTCGGTGCTGTTCGAACTGTTATGCGTGATGGCACCGGCATGAGCTGGCCCGAGAACCGCACGCCGGAGCACCTGCTGGAAAGTGACCGGGCGGCGGGGTTCGACATCAGCGCGGATTTCCGGAGATTTTCGCAGATGAACGACGTCTTCACCCGCGCCTTCTGGGACAAGCGGGTGCGGAGCAAGGACAGCGACGCATTCTTCGCCAGCTACCGGATGGAGGCCGCGCCGCGCCGTGGCGATGGCTTCACCCAGGCAGATTTCGCGCTGAGAAACGCAAGCTGGCTGATCTCGGACATGATTTCGGAGCGCAATGCCGCCGAGGGGGAGCGGGAGGGGTTTCAGGCGCCGATCCGGTCCTCCGTGCCGGTGGCCGATATTCAGGCGGATCTGGGTGGCCCCGCAGATGCAGCGGCGAACATCAAGCGGGTTGCGCGGCTGTTCGGGGCCGATCTGGTGGGGATCACGGCCATCGACCTGCGTTGGCATTATGCGGACAGGCCCGATGTCCGTGAGATGAAGCCGGTGCCGAACGATCTGCCGCCGGGGCTGACCCATGTGATCGTCATGGGCCACGCGATGGATTTCGGACTGGTGGAGACCTATCCAAGCGCGCTGGCCGGGGCGGCGACGGGCCGCGAATACAGTCATGAGGCCGCCATCGTGATGCAGCTGGCCGCCTATATCCGCAATCTGGGGTATGAGGCGGTGGCGAGCATGAACGACACCGCGCTGGTCATTCCCTATGCGGTTAAGGCGGGGCTTGGCGAGTATGGGCGTAACCAGATGGTTCTGACGCCGGAATTCGGGCCGCGGGTCCGGTTTTCGAAGATCTTCACCAATCTGGACATGGCGCTGGACGCGGTGAAACCCCTTGGGATGGCGCATTACTGTCAGGATTGCACCGCCTGTGCGGCTGCCTGCCCGGTCAAGGCGCTGCCTTTCGGCGCCCCCGATTTCGGGGAAGAGGTGGCTTCCGGATCGCCGTCGACGCTGCGGGGAGTGCGCAAATGGTCTTCGAACGCGGAGGCCTGTTTCGGCTATTGGACCAAGATCAAAACCGATTGCGCGATCTGCATGCGGGTCTGCCCGTTCAACAGGGATTACACCCGCGCGGCAGATCGGCTCTGGCGATGGCTGGCGCGGCGACATATGGGCGCGGCAGGTGTGAAACTTGCCCGTTGGTGGGAGGCTCGCCGTGGCAAACGGGCGCGGCTGAAACCCTCCCAATGGTGGGCGCGGGGGCACTGACACTCCGGAATTTTTCTTTGGGCTGCGAGGCGGCGTCCGGGGGGCGGCTTGCGGTCCTTGCGGGAGTGCCCGCGTCGGGGGGCGGAAAACACCTGCCCGCGAATGCTCCGGCATTGTGGTGCCGTTCCAGTTTGCTAGACTAAGCCGACCGGGACCTGTATGAGCCGGATAGGGTTTCGTTAGCGCTAACACCATACGCCGAATTCGGCTCAGCACCTGAGGAGATCACATGGTTTCTCGCGTCATACCGGTAGATCCGTTCGATCTGGTGATTTTCGGCGGCACGGGCGATCTGGCGCGTCGCAAGATCCTGCCGGGCCTCTATCGCCGGTTCTGGGCCGGACAGGTGCCGGACGGGTTCCGTATCATTGGGGCCGCGCGCACCGATCAGGACAGCGATGTCTGGCGCGATTTCGTGCGCGAGGCGATCACCGAGTTCGTGACCGAGGCCAAGCGCGAGCCCGAGACGATCGACGCCTTTCTGGCGCAACTGCACTACATTCCCGTCGATGCCCGCGGCGACAGCGGCTGGCCCGAACTGGCCGAAATGATGCGCGGCGATGTCACCCAGGCGTTTTACTTTTCCGTCGGCCCGGGTCTGTTCGGCGATCTGGCGGAGCGGTTGCAACGCTTCAACATCTCCTGCGAAGACTGCAGGATCGTTGTGGAAAAGCCGTTTGGCCGTGACCTGTCCAGCGCCAAGGCCCTGAATGCCACGCTGGCCGAGCATTTCGACGAGCAGCAGATCTACCGGATCGATCATTACCTCGGCAAGGAGACGGTTCAGAACCTGATGGCCGTCCGCTTCGCCAATGTGCTGTTCGAACCGCTCTGGAATGCCCAGTACATCGATCACGTCCAGATCACCGTGGCCGAGGAGGTCGGCGTCGGTGGACGCGGTGGCTATTACGATAAATCCGGCGCCATGCGGGATATGGTGCAGAACCATCTGATGCAGCTTTTGTGCCTGACGGCGATGGAGCCGCCAAGCCGGTTCGGGCCCGATGCCGTCCGTGACGAGAAGCTGAAGGTGATCCGGGCACTGGACCCTCTGGGACAGGGCGATATCGTGCGCGGCCAGTATACGGCCGCGAGCGGCGAACCCTCTTATCTGGAAGATGTGGAAAACCCGGACAGCCGCACGGAAAGCTTCATCGCGCTGAAGGTGCATGTGGCGAACTGGCGCTGGAACGGAACGCCGTTCTACCTGCGCACGGGCAAGCGGATGAAGGCGAGGAACTCGGAAATCGTGGTCACGTTCAAGGAGCCGCCGCATTCCATTTTCGATGCGGATGCAGGCAGCCGCGCGAATGTGCTGTCGATCCGTCTGCAACCGGATGAGGGCATGGATCTGCGGGTGACGATCAAGGAACCGGGCCCCGGGGGCATGCGACTGGTGGATGTGCCGCTGGATATGAGCTTTGCCGACGCGCTCGGGCCCGAAGCGGCGGATGTGCCGGACGCATATGAGCGGCTGATCATGGATGTGATCCGTGGCAACCAGACGCTTTTTATGCGCGGTGACGAGGTGGAGGCCGCCTGGGCTTGGACAGATCCGATCATCGCTGCCTGGACCGAGCGGGGCGACCGGCCACTGCCCTATGCGCCCGGCAGTTCAGGGCCGGAAGATGCGCTTATCCTGATGCACAAGGACGGGCGGCGCTGGCGGGAGATCGCATGATGAGGCAACTGGTCGAGTATCCTGACCGCGATATGATGATGCTGGATCTGGCCGATACACTGGCCGGCGAGTTGGCGGATTGCCTGCGCCGTCATGAAAGCGCCAGTTTCTGTGTCCCCGGTGGCACCACGCCGGGCCCGATTTTCGATGTGTTGAGCGAGCAGGCGCTGGACTGGAAGCGGGTGGCGGTGTTTCTCAATGATGAACGGTGGGTGGGCGAAGACAACCCGCGCTCCAATACGCGGCTTTTGAAGGAAAGGCTTATCGTATCAAAGGCTTCAGAAGCAAAGCTCATCCCACTCTATACACCCTCGCCGGAGCCTGAACCGGTCATGGAGGAACTGGCGGCCGCGTTTGACGGGCATTTGCCGATCTCGGTTCTGGTGCTGGGAATGGGCGCGGATATGCATACGGCCAGTCTGTTCCCGGGCGCCGACCGGCTGGCCGACGCCCTGGCCTCCGACGCGCCAATCCTGATGCCGATGCGCGCCGATGCGGCTGTAGAGCCGCGCGTGACCCTGACCGCGCCGGTGCTGAACGGCGCGCTGTCAAAGCACATCGTCATCTTCGGAGATGAAAAACGCGCCGCGCTGGAACGCGCCGCGCATCTGAATGCGATGGAGGCGCCGATCCGGGCTGTCTGGTCGGATGCGGTGGTGCATTGGGCGAAATGAACCGGCGGAAGGGGCGCGGATGACCATCTGGGATGAGCTGAAGGACCACCGGGACGCGAATTCAGGCCTGCGCATCCTCGATCTTTTTCATGACGATCACCGGGCCGAGAGTTTTTCGCGCCGGGTCGACGGGTTGCTTTTCGATTTCTCGAAGACAGCGCTGGATGCCGGGGCGATGTCGCTGCTGCTTGAGCTGGCCCGCAGCCGCGCTGTGGAGGGCCGTCGCGATGCAATGTTCTCGGGTGCGCGGATCAACGAGACCGAGGGGCGCGCGGTGCTGCACACCGCGCTCCGGGCACCCGGCGGGGTGGTCGAGCTGGATGGTCAGGACGTCATGCCCGGCGTGCTGGAGACCCGCTCCCGCATGACAGATTTCGCGAACGCGGTCCGCCATGGCGGCATAGCCGGGCAGGGCGGTACCTATACCGACGTGGTGAATATCGGGATCGGCGGATCCGATCTGGGCCCAGCCATGGCGACCTTGGCGCTGGCACCCTGGGCGGACGGGCCGAGGGTGCATTACGTCTCCAATATCGACGGTGCGCACATCCATGACACGCTGGCGGGGCTGGACCCGGCGCGTACGCTTGTGATCGTGGCCTCAAAGACCTTCACGACGGTCGAGACGATGACCAACGCACGGACCGCGCGGGACTGGATGGCGGGAGCGGTGGCCGACCCTGCGACGCAGTTCGCGGCCGTGTCGAGTGCCACGGACAAGACGGCTGCGTTCGGTATCCCGCCGGAGCGTGTGTTCGGCTTCGAGGATTGGGTCGGCGGGCGGTATTCACTCTGGGGCCCGATCGGGCTTGGAGTGATGCTGGCGGTCGGCCCCGAGCCGTTTGGGCAGATGCTGGCCGGCGGCCACGCGATGGACACCCATTTCCGAGAGGCCGATCTTGCGGATAACCTGCCTGTGCTGCTGGCGCTGGTGGGGATCTGGCACAACCAGATCTGCGGCCACGCGACCCGCGCGGTTCTGCCTTACGATCAGCGGCTGGCGCGTTTGCCCGCCTATCTCCAGCAACTGGAGATGGAGAGCAACGGCAAGCGTGTTGCCATGGATGGCACCAATCTGGAGCACGACAGCGGCCCGATCGTCTGGGGAGAGCCGGGCACAAACGGACAGCATGCATTCTATCAACTGATCCATCAGGGGACCCGGATCGTCCCATGCGAGTTTCTGCTGGCTGCCGAGGGGCACGAGCCCGATCTCGCCCATCAGCACCGCTTGCTGGCGGCCAACTGCCTCGCCCAGTCCGAGGCGCTCATGCGGGGCCGGTCACTGAAGGAAGCTCGGGCGCTTATGGCCGGCAAAGGACTGTCGGGCGACGAGTTGGAACGTCAGGCCCGCCACCGGGTCTTTCCCGGAAACAGGCCGTCGACCACCCTGCTTTACAAGAGGCTGACGCCCTTCGCTCTGGGCCAGATCATCGCGCTTTACGAGCATCGGGTGTTTGTCGAGGGTGTGATCCTCGGGATCAACTCCTTCGATCAATGGGGCGTGGAACTGGGCAAGGAACTTGCCCTTGCGCTGGAACCCGTGCTGAGCGGTGAGAACGACGGTGCCGACAAGGACGCCTCAACGAGGCAGCTTGCCCGGGCCGTTCGGACCAGCAGCCTATAGCGACCTGATCAGTCCAATCGCGGCGGGTTCTGGAGCGGGTAACGGGAATTGAACCCGTAACTTAAGCTTGGGAAGCTCGCGTGATACCTTTTCACCATACCCGCGCTCAGACCGTTGAGATACTCAATGCCACCAGATGCGTCAATTGCGGAAACGTTTCAGGATCGGCGCCGACGGCGTCTGCCCCCATCCGATCCGCCGCTCGCGCCGAAGGCCACGGCCGGCAGGGTTGCGACCTTCGCAAGTTCGGGGAACGGATCGGTGGCGTGGGGGATCGCATTGGCGGCAACAAAATGCTCCTGAAATCGGGGTTCCACCGCGGTTTCGACCTTGTGGATCCGCCCGACGGTTTGCTCGATCTGCGTGCGGGCGGCCCGGTTGCAGAGGGCAATGCGGGCGCCGTGACCGGCCGCGTTGCCGGCACTTGTGACCTTGTCCAGCGGCGCATCGGGGATCATGCCCAGAACCATGGCGTGTTTCGGGCTGATATGGGCACCGAACGCCCCGGCCAGAACTACGCGGTCAACCGTGTCGACCTCAAGCTGGTCCATCAGCAGGCGCGCGCCCGCGTAGAGGGCCGATTTCGCCAGCTGGATGGCCCGAATGTCGCCTTGGGTCACGGTGATGCGCGGCCCGCCATCCGCCGTTCCGTCATGGAGCAGATAGGCATGGGTCCGCCCTTCGGGCTCCGCCCGCGCCGTGCCGGTCTGTGCGGCGGAGCCGATCAGGCCCGACGCGTCCAGAAGCCCCGCCATCCGCATCTCGGCCACGGCTTCGATGATGCCCGAGCCGCAGATCCCGGTCACGCCGGTGGCCGCCGTCGCTTCGGCAAATCCGGGCTGATCGGACCACAGGTCGGAGCCGATGACGCGGAAGCGGGGCTCCTTGGTGTCCGGGTCTATCTCCACCCGTTCGATGGCACCGGGGGCGGCGCGCTGGCCGGAACTGATCTGCGCGCCTTCGAAGGCGGGCCCGGTGGGGGAGGAGCAGGCAAGAACCCGGGTTCTGTCGCCCAGAAGGATCTCGGCATTGGTGCCGACATCGACGATCAGCACCAGATCCTCGGATTTGTCGGGCGCCTCGCTGAGCGCGACGGCGGCGGCATCGGCCCCCACATGGCCCGCGATGCAGGGCAGCAGATACACCTGCGCCTCCGCATTCAGCGCGTCGAGTGCCAGATCGCGGGCGGGCAGGGCGAGGCTGCCGGAGGTTGCCAGCGCGAAAGGCGCCTGACCCAGTTCCACCGGATCGATGCCAAGCAGAAGGTGGTGCATGACCGGGTTGCAGACGACTACGGTTTCCATGATCAGGGCGGGGTCTACCCGGGCCTCGGCGGCGATTTCGCCGGCCAGCGTATTGATCGCCTCGCGCACCGCATTGGTCATCTCGACATCGCCGCCGGGGTTCATCATGACATAGGAGACGCGGCTCATCAGGTCTTCGCCGAAGCGGATCTGCGGGTTCATCAGCCCCGAGGAGGCCAGAACCTCCCCAGTGACCAGATCGCACAGATGCGCCGCGATCGTGGTCGAGCCGAGATCGATCGCCAGCCCGTAAAGGCCGCCCTCATGGAAGCCGGGCCAGACATCTAGGATCTGGGTTTGTTCCGTATTCGCAGGGGTATGGAGCGCGAGGCTCACCTTCCAGTCGCCCTTGCGTAACGCCGGTTGGAGCTTGCGCAGAACGGGCAGGCCCGCGTGTACATGTTCGATGCCCCATTGCTCGCGAAGCGCATCCTGCACCCGCTCCAGATCGCCGGAGGGTTCGTGCATGTCGGGCTCCTGCACCTCGACCAGCAGAAGCCGCGTGGCAGGATCCATGGTGATCGGCCGGGCAGAGGCCGCCTTGCGCACGACCTGCCGATGGACCTGCGACTCCGGCGGGACATCGACCACCACATCGCCCTGCACGGTGGCCTGACAGCCAAGCCTGCGCCCCTGTTTCAGGCCCCGGACCCGGTCATAGCGCTCTTCGACGGCGTTCCATGCCGACAGGGCGGTTTCGGATACGGTGACGCCATGCTTGGGGAAATCGCCGAACGAAGGCGCGATCTGGCACTTGGAGCAGATGCCCCGCCCGCCGCAGACCGAATCCAGATCGACACCAAGCTGCCGGGCAGCGGTGAGGATGGGCGTGCCCACGGGGAAATGCCCGCGTTTGCCGGAGGGGGTGAAGATGACAAGAGGATCGCTGGACATTTGGATGGCCTGTATGTCTTCGGGTTAGAGGGCAGCGCGTCTTAGCCCAGAAATTCCGCGCCGAACAGCCAGACCGCAAGCGGCACCGGCGCCACGGCAAGACACAAGGTGAGGGCGATGGGCAGGGGCCTGAACACACGGCTCAGACCCGCAAGAAGCGACAATCCCCCGCCGCCTCCGATCACGGCATTGCCGGGCAGGTTCAGAAGCATCGCCAGCGTCAGATAGCGATAGCGCAGAACACAGGGCGCTGCCCACTGCGGGAGCCGTTGCCTTAGCAATGCCAGCCGCGCATCGGCCCCAAGCGGCGCGATCTCCGCGATCATCCGGCAGGCCGAGGTCATGTGTAGATCCAGAAACAGCCGCTGCATGACGGTGATCGGCAGATAACGGCCCAGAAGATAGGCCAGCAGAAGCCCGAGGACCGTGGCGAGATAAACCGCCGGTGCGATCTCCGCCCCGCGCATCACCAACAGGGCCAGACCGATCTCCACCCCCGGCACGAAGGGCACGGAAATCAGAGTTGCATAGAGCAGCAAGACGCCGCCGGTCAGGACGATCTGCGTCGCCCAACGGTCCGTTTCGGGCAACCGGTCGCTGAGCGTCATCGCGACATCGTAGAGCGACAGAAGCAGCAGAGCCGCCCCGACCACCACCGCGCAGCGCAAAGCCAGACGCGGCAGCGCCACGCGCCAGGGCGGCGGGGTCAGATCCCGTGGCGGATCGGTCATCGACCGGGTTGGCGAGGGGGCATGCTCTCTCCGCGGCTGCGTCCTGCGGAGTGTTCCGCCCTAGATATGGTTTGGTCAACATGCGGTTTCGGGGCCGCACGACCGGCCCGGCTGGCCGATCCCTCCCGCTCACGCCCGTCTGCGCCCGCCACGGCGCCCGCTGCGACCCGCACCCGATGCAATCGCGGCCTTTGCCGCCTCGGGGAAGGGCATGCCCTCCTTCACGGCCTCCAGAACCTTGGCAAAGCCGATCCATTTGCCGCCATTCGGATCGTGGTTCATCAGGAAATTCGCGGCGTTCACCGCCTCCATCTCCACCGGGCGTACCGGGTTCATGATGGCGCTGGTCATTCCCGCCCCGATCGCCATCGGCAGGAAAGCGGCGTTGATGCCGTGCCGGTTGGGCAGGCCGAAAGAGATATTCGACGCGCCACAGGTGGTATTTACGCCCAGTTCTTCACGCAGTTTCGCCACCAGCGTGAACACCTGCCGCCCGGCAGTGGCCATGGCGCCGACGGGCATCACCAGCGGGTCGACCACGATATCATGGGCCGGGATGCCGAAATCGGCGGCCCGTTCTACGATTTTCTTGGCGACGGCGAAGCGCACATCCGGATCTTCGGAGATGCCGGTATCGTCATTCGAGATCGCAACCACCGGCACGTTGTATTTCTTCACGAGCGGCAAGATCGCCTCCAGCCGCTCCTCCTCTCCGGTGACCGAGTTCAGAAGCGGGCGGCCCTCGGCGAGTTCGAGCCCCTTTTCCAGCGCGCCGGGAACGGAGCTGTCGATGCATAAAGGAACATCCACAAGCCCCTGAACGAGCTCGATCATCTTGCCCATGAGCGGCGGTTCGGTCTCGTTGGGGTTGGGGTTGGAGTTGTAGACGACGCCCGCATTCACATCCAACACCATCGCGCCACAGGCCACCTGTTCCAGCGCGTCCTTCTCTACGGTGGAAAAATCCCCTGCTTCAAGCTGAGCGGCCAGCAGCTTGCGTCCGGTGGGGTTGATCCGTTCGCCGATCACGCAGAACGGTTCGTCAAAGCCGATAACGACGGTTTTGGATTTGGACTCAAGGACAGTGCGGGTCATGGATGTTCCTGTTCAGAGATTGGCGGGGCGGGTCGAGGCGCCCCCGTGATCGATGGCCCACTGGGCATTCGTCTTGATGCCACCCAAGGGGAAGAAATGGACCGCCTCGATATTGAAATCCGGATTGGCGGCCTTGTGCGCGGCCAGTTTCGTCAGGATGTCCAGAGGCTCGAACGGCAAGAGCAGCTTGGTGACGTCCTTGGCCCGCTTCTGCAGCACATCGAGCGACGGGCCAACCCCGCAGGCAATGGCGAAGCGGATCAGGGTCTGCAGCTTGGCGGGCCCCGCGATACCGATATGGATCGGCAGGCGGATACCTTCGGCGGAAAGGCGATCGGCCCATGCGATCACCGGTGCGGCCTCGAACGCGAATTGCGTGGCCAGCGCCATTTCCGCATCGGTGCGGTCGGCAAAATCCTGTTTCCAGCGAAGCGCCTCCATCACCATGGCGTCGCCGCCGTCGGGGTCGATGTCGCGATTGCCCTCTGGATGCCCGGCAACATGCAGACGCTTGAAGCCCGCCTTGTCGAACAGACCCGTTTCCATCAACTGCATGGAGCTGTGGAACGCGCCGAGGGGCTTTGGCGGGCCGCCGGCCAGAAGCAGCGCCTGATCGACGCCCGCCTCGCCCTGATAGCGGGCGATCCAGTCGGCAAGCGTTGCCTTGTCGGCGATGATGCGGGCAGGGAAATGCGGCATCACCGCATAGCCATTGGCGGCAAGACGCGCGGCGGTCGCCACCATGTCGTCAATCGGTGTGCCCTCGATATGGGCGATGTAGACGCGGGTCCCTTCGGGCAGGAGCGCGCGGAAATCCTCGACCTTCTCTGCGGTGCGGGGCATCACCTCGATCGAATAGCCGTCCAGAAATGCCTCCAGTTCGGGGTTGACCGGCGGTGCGGGCATTGCGGCGGCGGTGCGCTTGAAGTTCAACAGGGCCATCAATCTCTCCAGGGGTGATGTCGGGCGCATGGGATCACGCGGTCTTGCCGCTTTCCCATCCGTCATTGGCGATCAGCGTTTTCAGGCGGTCCTGATCGTAGGTTCGGTCCAGAAGCTTGGCCTGCGTCGCCGCGATTTCGTCCGGCGCGCCCTCAACCTCGAACGGCTCGGCCTTGCGCCAATCGGCCAGATACGCGTCATCGTCCTTGGCGCCGACCTTCATCGCGCAGCGGTCGATCGCCTGTTCGAACCGCTCGGGGAGGGGGGCCTTCGACCCGCGCCGCCCCTTGCCCACGATGATCTGGGCCGGGATATCACGCCAGTAAACGATGGTGACGGCGGGCATGGGCGAATCCTTATCTCTGGCCGTCACCATATGGGCGGCTGACCTGCCCACCGGGCCTGTTTTCGACATCAATTGGGGCCGGAACGACCCCGGCCGAACCTTAGGCGCTGAGGCGGGCTCAGGCCAGCGCCGCGGGCTGTCATAATTCTCATGATGATGTTGAGGGCGAGCAAGAGCATTGTGAGTTCACGAGCGGGTCGCTACATTCGGGACAACTTGATCATTCGGAGGGGCCGATGTCACGCAAGCGTGTTCACGGTGGCGGCCCGTTCCCCAGACCCGTCGCCCCGGTCAGCCCGGTGGCGGCCCCGCCTGTCGAACGGAGATCCGCTGCGGACAATCGCCCCGATCCCGCGGATCTCTATGCCGCGCTGGATCTGGGCACCAATTCCTGTCGCATGCTGATTGCGCAGCCCAAGGGCAATCAGCTGCACGTGGTGGACTCATTCTCGAAATCCGTGCAGTTGGGCCATGGGCTTGAGGCGTCGGGCCGGCTGTCGCGAAGCTCCATGGCGCGCGCGGTCGGCGCCCTGAAGATCTGTCAGCGCAAGCTTGGCCAGCACGATGTGCGCCGCGCCCGCCTGGTGGCGACGGAAGCCTGCCGGCGTGCGGTCAATGCGCGCGATTTCATCAATGTGGTCAAGCGGGACACGGGGCTGGAGCTGGAGATCATCGAGCCGGAGGAGGAAGCGCGGCTGGCCGTGGTCTCCTGCGCGCCGCTGGTGTCCACCCGGACCGAGCAATTGCTGGTCGTCGACATCGGCGGCGGCTCGACCGAGCTCGTCTGGATCGATCTGAGCCGGGTGCCCGCGCTGGAACGGCCCCGCGCGATCATGCGGCTGCATCAGGGCTTCGATCACGAGGATACGGTTTTTCCGCGCGCCAAGGTGGTGGACTGGATCTCCGTGCCACTGGGCGTGGCGACGTTGAAGGACATGTATTCGGACGTGACCGACGACAGCGCGCGCTACGCGCTCATGAGCTGGTACTTCGAGGAACAGCTGGCGGATTTCTCGCCCTATGACGATGCGGCGGATCAGGCCCGCGAGGGATTCCAGATCATCGGCACCAGCGGGACGGTCACGACCGTGGCGGCCAGCCATCTGGGCTTGCGGCGCTACGACCGCAACAAGGTGGACGGGCTCCGGATGACCTCCGATCAGATCGACACGGTCATTCAGGGATATCTGAGCCTTGGCCCCGAAGGCCGGCGCAAGGACCCTCGGATCGGACGGGACCGGCAGACCCTCATCATGTCGGGCGCGGCGATACTGCAGGCGCTGCTGCGCGCCTGGCCCACTGACCGGCTGAGCGTGGCCGACAGGGGCCTGCGGGAGGGGCTGCTTTATGCGCAGATGTCCTCCGATGGTGTTCTGGAGGATGGTCCGCTATAGAAATGGCGTCCGAGCCTTGCCCGGGATCCGGCGAGGTCGTCATGCACCGGGGCGGGACGCGCGCGGTTCGGCCGCGAGGTCTCCGTCGGGATGATTTTTGAAACACTGAGGCAAGGAGCTCAAGCGCAACATGGCGAAGGGCACAAGCGGGCGCGGGCAGCGCGATTTGCGGGTGAAGGTGAAGACCGCTCGGGGGCGCAAGCTCAGCTCGACCCTGTGGCTTGAACGGCAGTTGAACGACCCGTATGTGAAACGGGCCCAGGCGGAGGGGTATCGCGGGCGCGCGGCGTTCAAGATCTCCGAACTCGACGACAAGTACCGGTTTCTGGTGCCCGGAGCGCGGGTGGTTGATCTGGGATGTGCACCGGGCGGCTGGTGTCAGGTGGCGGTGAAGCGGGTCAACGCCCTGGGCCAACGCCCGGGCAAGGCGGTGGGCCGGGTCATCGGGCTTGACCTGCAGCCGGTCGAGCCGATTGCCGGGGCCGAGATTTTCCAGCTCGATTTCATGGAAGACGGGGCGGACGCGCAGGTGAAAGCCTGGCTTGGCGGCAAAGCCGATGTGGTGATGAGCGACATGGCTGCAGCGGCTTCGGGGCACAAGCAGACCGACCATTTGCGGATCATCGCCTTGTGTGAGGCGGCGGCGGAACTGGCCTTCGACGTGCTGGAGGAGGGCGGCACCTTCGTCGCCAAGGTATTGGCCGGCGGCGCCGAGGGGACGTTGCAGAAGCGGCTCAAGCAGCGGTTCGCCAAGGTGGCCAATGTGAAACCGGCGGCGAGCCGTGCCGACAGTTCTGAGAAATTCGTCGTCGCCACCGGCTTCAAGCCTGTCGAGGATGCGGAGTGACGTGGCAATTTCGCCAAAGCCGGGGCGTACCAGATTTGGGGGTTTCCCTTCGGCGCGCCCCATGAGATAGCAGCATGCCAACGGAAACTCCCCCAGGAGGTCGCGTGATGGAGATTCGTGAGGCCCTTACCTTCGACGATGTGCTGCTTGTGCCGGGCGCCTCGTCGGTGCTGCCGAGCACGGCGGATACGCGGACGAAGGTGACCGCGTCCATTTCTCTGAACATCCCGCTTCTCAGCTCTGCCATGGACACGGTGACCGAGGCGCGCATGGCGATCGCCATGGCGCAGGCCGGCGGCATGGGCGTGATCCACCGCAATCTGGATATCGAGGCGCAGGCGCGCGAGGTCCGGCGCGTGAAGCGCTTCGAAAGCGGCGTGGTCTACAACCCGATCACTTTGAAGCCCGACCAGACGCTCGCCGATGCCAAGGCCCTGCAGGAACGTTATCGGATCACCGGGTTTCCGGTGGTGGACGAGGCCGGGCGCGTTCTGGGCATCGTGACCAATCGCGACATGCGCTTTGCGACCGATGACAGCACGCCGGTGAGGGTGATGATGACCTCCGACAATCTCGCGATGCTGGAAGAGCCCGCCGATCTGGCGACCGCGCGCAGCCTGATGCAGGCCCGGCGGATCGAAAAGCTGCTGGTCGTGAGCAAGACAGGCCGTCTGACCGGGCTTCTGACGATCAAGGATATCGAACAGGCGGTTCTGAACCCCTCGGCTTGCAAGGACGAACTGGGGCGGCTGCGCGTGGCCGCGGCGACGACCGTGGGCGATGCCGGGTTCGAGCGGTCCGAGGCGTTGATCGATGCGGGATGCGACCTGATCGTGATCGACACGGCCCATGGGCATTCCGAAGGCGTGGGGCACGCGGTGGAGCGGGTCAAGAAGCTTTCCAACGCCGTGCAGGTCGTGGCCGGCAATGTCGCGACGGGCGAAGCGACACGCGCATTGATCGGCGCGGGCGCGGACGCGGTCAAGGTGGGGATCGGGCCGGGCTCCATCTGCACGACGCGGATCGTGGCCGGCGTGGGTGTGCCGCAATTGACCGCGATCATGGATTGCGCCGAGGCGGCCGCAATCACGGGTACGCCGGTGATTGCCGATGGCGGTATCAAGTACTCCGGCGATTTTGCCAAGGCGATCGCGGCGGGTGCGCATTGCGCGATGGTGGGCAGCATGATCGCCGGGACCGATGAAAGCCCCGGAGAAGTGATCTTGTATCAGGGCCGCAGTTTCAAGAGCTACCGGGGCATGGGGTCGCTTGGCGCGATGGCCCGGGGGTCTGCCGACCGGTATTTTCAGAAGGATGCCGCAAGCGACAAGCTGGTGCCCGAAGGGATCGAGGGGCAGGTGCCCTACAAGGGCAGCGCTGGCGCCGTGATCCATCAGCTGGTCGGCGGGTTGCGCGCCGCCATGGGCTATACCGGCAGTGCGACGGTCGCCGAAATGCGCCAGGGCTGCCGTTTCGTGCGGATCACCGGCTCTGGTCTCAAGGAAAGTCATGTGCATGACGTTCAGATCACACGAGAAAGCCCTAATTATCGTTTGGGGTGAGCGTGATGCCGGCCAATCTTGATGTAATAACGTGACCCCCGAAGCGCGATATGCCGCAGCGATGACCGTTCTGGATCGCTGGTTGCAGCATGTGCCCGTGGAAAAGGCGCTGACGGGGTGGGCCCGGGGGGCGCGATATGCCGGATCGAAAGACCGCGCCGCGGTGCGCGACCATGTGTTCGACGTGCTGCGCTGCAAGGATCGCTGTGCGGCGCTTGGCGGAGCGGAGACCGGCCGCGGCCTCGTGCTCGGTCTGATCCGGTTGAACGGTCTGGCCCCGGAGCCGATCTTCACCGGACAGGGGTTCGCGCCGCCTGTTTTGAGCCCGGCCGAAGCCTCGATCCCCGTGCAGGCGCCGGATGTGCTGGCCGATCTGCCCGGCTGGCTGTTGCCCGCGCTGCGGCAGAGCTTCGGTACCGACCTGCCGGATCTGGCGCGCGCCATGGCGCAACGCGCGCCTGTGTATCTGCGGGCCAATCTGAGAAAAACCACGGTAGATGAAGCAGTTGCGCTTCTGGCTTCAAGCGGGATCGGGGCCCGGGCGGTTCCGGGATGCGAGACCGCGATCGAAGTGGTCTCCGGCGCGCGCGGCGTGCGGCACGCGCAGGCCTATCAGGATGGGCTGGTGGAACTGCAGGATCTGTCGGTACAGCGGGCCTGCGCAGCGGTGGACTGGCCGGTGGCCGGGCGCATCCTCGACTACTGCGCGGGCGGCGGCGGAAAGGCGCTGGCCATTGCCGCCCGTTCCGAGGCGGAGATCGTTGTGCATGACGCTAATCCGGCGCGCATGGCCGATCTGCCCGCGCGCGCGAGCCGCGCAGGGGTTCGGCTGATTGCACGGGAAACATCCGCGCTGACACGCGCGGGTCCGTTCGATCTGGTGCTTGCGGATGTTCCATGCTCCGGCAGCGGGACATGGCGGCGGGATCCCGAAGCGAAATGGCGGCTGACACCGGAGCGGCTGGCGGATCTGCAACGGCTGCAATCCGATATTCTGGATCGGGCCGCCCGGCTGGTGCGCCCCGGCGGATCGCTTGTCTACATGACCTGCTCACTCCTGCATTCGGAGAATGAGAAACAGGTTGAAGCCTTCCTTGCCCGCACGCCTGGCTGGGTTCTGAGCGAGCGGCATACCGAGACCCCACTGACCGCGTCGGACGGGTTTTTCATGGCCGAGTTGACGCAGGCCACCTCCACAGCTTAAAAATTTAGGAAAAGCTGGCGGTCGCACGCCGATTTTAAGACCCGTTTAAGCATTTGATTGCGAAATGGGAGACACCGAATCGGATTGGAGGTTGACTGTGGCGGATCAGGCTTTGGAGCCCGGCAAGATGCGGGTTCCCCTCGGAGCGGCCCCGCGTCAGCCATGGCTGCTGTTCGGTATGGCCGCGATATGTGCCGCCGCCGGCTGGTTCGTGCCGTCCCCGCTCGGGGCGCTTTTGCTCTTTGCCGCGTCCGGTTCGATCGCGGTTCTGGCGCTGATGCTGATGGCAAGGACCCATCTTGGAAAATCCGGGGAGCGTCGCGCGCTCATACAGGCGATTTCACTGATTGAGCTTGATCCGGCGCCGTGTTTCTGCACCGACGAACAGGGGCTGGTTCTTGCCCAGAACATCTCGGCGACGGACCGGTTCGGAGACCGCGCGGGCCAGCCCATGTCGCGCGCGCTCAGCGGCCTGCTTGCAAATGCGCCGGCGGTGGTGTTCCGGCAGGAGACCACCCTTTCGCGCACCAGGATGGCGCGGGAAACCGTGGTAACCCGCAAGGGTCACGTCCGGGTTACGGCATATCGCGTCGGAAAGGGAACGCTCTGGCGGCTGGATGAAAGCGTTGAGAGCACCAATCGCAGCGGCGATCACATCGCCCTGCCGATGATGGTGGTCAGCCAGAATGACACGATCCTGTCGATGAACGATGCGATGCGCGACACGCTCGGGCGCCGGGCACGAAGCCTGTCGCAAGTTTTCAGGCAACTGCCCCTGATCCCCGGTCAGCGGCGGAGCCTGCGGACCGAAACGGGCACGATTGACGTAACCCCGGTTGAAATCAGGGCCGGCGATGGGCGGCGCGAGATTTATCTGGTGCCCGCCTGCGTCAGCGGGAGTATCGGTGACGAGGGCGTGGCGGCCCGCGCGTTCGAGGCATTGCCTGTCGCGCTTGTCCATATCGGCGGCGATGGCGAGGTTCTGGCCTTCAACCAGCATGCGCAGACACTTCTGGGTCTTTCGCCGGGGGAGGGGCCGTTTCTGTCGAACCTGGTGGAGGGGCTCGGCCGCCCGATCGAAGACTGGATCCGCGACACGCTGGAGGAACGTATTCCCAACCGGCCCGAAGTGGTGCGCGCCAAACGCCGGGACGAGGATTGCTTCCTGCAGATCACCCTAGGACGCATCGCCACCAGCAAAGGCCCCTCGCTGCTTGCGGTGATGCATGACGCGACCGAGTTGAAGACGCTGGAGCAGCAATTCGTCCAGAGCCAGAAAATGCAGGCCATCGGCGAACTGGCTGGCGGCGTGGCCCATGATTTCAACAACCTCTTGACCGCGATCACCGGGCATTGCGACCTGCTGCTGCTGCGCCACGATCAGGGCGATCCGGATTACGGGGATCTCGTGCAGATCAACCAGAACGCCAACCGCGCGGCCAGTCTGGTGGGGCAATTGCTGGCCTTTTCGCGGAAGCAGACGCTGCAGCCCGAGCTTCTCGACCTGCGCGATACGATGGGGGACCTGACCCATCTTCTGAACCGGCTGGTGGGAGAAAAGGTGCAACTACATTTGTCCCATGACCCGGCCCTGTTGCCAATCCGGGCCGATTCCCGACAGCTCGATCAGGTCATGATGAATCTTGTGGTGAACGCGCGTGATGCGATGCCCGATGGCGGCGCGATCCATGTGGAGACCCGGATGGTCCGGCTCCGCGAAGCGCTCAGCCGGGATGAGGCGGTGGTGCCGCCCGGGCAATACGTTTCGATCACTGTCCGAGATGAGGGCTCGGGGATTCCCGCCGACAAGGTCAGACGCATATTTGAGCCGTTTTACACCACGAAAGGCGTCGGTGAGGGCACGGGCCTTGGATTGTCCATGGTCTACGGGATCATCAAGCAGACGGGCGGCTACATCTTCGTTGACAGCGAGATCGGCAAGGGCACGACCTTCACGATCTACTGTCCGGCCCATGATCATCCGGCGGCGGAGGAGTCCCCCGTTCCATCGGAGCGTCCGGCGACGGCGGTTCCGGAGCGGATAGCACAGCCGCCGGCCCCGGCAGAGCCTGAAGCGCCCGAAGCGGAGCAGGACACCGGTCCGGCCGCGCCGGGTGACGGGGTCGTTCTGCTGGTCGAAGACGAAGCCCCGGTGCGCGCCTTTGCCTCCCGTGCTCTGCGGCTGCGCGGATATACGGTGCTGGAGGCGGAGAATGCGGAGGAGGCGTTGGAAACGCTGCGCGATTCGGCGCTCTCCGTGGATGTCTTCGTGACCGATGTCGTGATGCCGGGAATGGATGGACCAAGCTGGGTGCGCCTTGCACTCAAGGATCGGCCTGGGGTGAAGGTCGTGTTCGTCTCGGGCTATGCGGAGGACGCACTGGACAAGACCAGCGAAGAGATCCCGAATTCGGTCTTCCTGCCCAAACCGTTCTCGCTCTCGGACCTGACGGCGACGGTGCAACGCCAGTTGCATTGAGCCAGGGGCCGGCCGATGGCCGGCCACGCGGCCAGGATCATTGGCCCGAGGTGTATCTGACTAGGGTCGCCGTTCCGTGAGCCAGGCCCAGAGATCGAATTCCGCCGACCGTTCGCTGCGCAGCCGTTTCTCCAGTTTCGGGGACAGATCCACCGCCATTTCTGGAGAAACATTGCGCCGGGGCAGGGCCAGATCCGCGCCGAGCCGGGTTTCGAGAAAATCGACCGCTTCCTCCAGCCGGTCATAGCGAAACAGATGGGTAACCCCGCAGGCCGCATCCCCGTCGCGCAGAAACCGGGCCTGTGATCCGATATTGGCGAATGCGGGCGGATTGTCCGTCAGCCAGGCGGTGATGAA
Source organism: Rhodophyticola porphyridii (assembly GCF_003688285.1). Classification (GTDB taxonomy): domain Bacteria; phylum Pseudomonadota; class Alphaproteobacteria; order Rhodobacterales; family Rhodobacteraceae; genus Rhodophyticola; species Rhodophyticola porphyridii. The sequence continues at coordinate 20,838 of NZ_RCNT01000005.1, read as the reverse complement.
ACCGTCAAAATCGACCCCCTCGGTCGAATTGTCCTTGCCGGCCAGTTGCGGGCGGCGGCGATACCTGTACCAGCTGTCGAGCCAGGATATGGGCTCGCGCATCACCGCCATAGTTTCCATTTCATGGCGGCCGCGCTGTTCGAAGAATCCCGCAAGCATGTTGCGGTAGCGGCTGACGGAGACATGTTTCATGCCCGGCGGATCTAGGATCGCCGCGCTGGCATGGGGCAGCAATGCCGCCTCCAACGCCGTCGTGCCGGTTTTGGGTACTGCGAAAAGAACCAGTTTTTGCTTCCAGAACAATAACATGATCACACCCTTGTCTGATTTTTCCTACGCTAACCGGTTCTTAACGCTTCCGGGAAAAAACTTGGCTCTACAAGATTTCACTTGAAATGTTCTCTTTTTGTGCGCATCACCAAGCTAGAACAAGAGGCGAACACAGAGCATCATTGCCGCCCCCATGGCGGTATGAAATAAGGGATCAACACTCATGGCAATGGCGAACATTCTGGACATGACCGACCGAAAATCCGCGGATAAGCAAAAGGCGCTCGACAGTGCGCTTGCCCAGATCGAACGCCAGTTCGGCAAGGGCTCGATCATGAAACTGGGTGGCGAAAACGTCATCAAGGATATCGAGGCGACCTCCACCGGGTCTCTGGGTCTGGACATCGCGCTCGGCATCGGCGGCCTGCCGAAAGGCCGGGTGATCGAGATCTACGGGCCGGAAAGCTCGGGCAAGACCACACTCACGCTGCACGCGGTGGCAGAGGAGCAGAAAAAGGGCGGGGTCTGCGCCTTTGTCGATGCCGAACATGCGCTTGATCCGCAATACGCCCGGAAGCTGGGCGTAGATCTGGATGAGTTGCTGATCAGCCAGCCCGACACCGGGGAGCAGGCGCTGGAGATTGTCGATACGCTGGTGCGCTCCGGCGCGGTCAGCATGGTGGTTGTCGATTCAGTCGCCGCCCTGACCCCGAAATCGGAACTGGAAGGCGACATGGGCGACAGTTCGGTCGGTGTGCATGCCCGCCTGATGAGCCAGGCGATGCGAAAGCTGACGGGGTCGATCAGCCGCTCCAACTGCATGGTGATCTTCATCAACCAGATCCGCATGAAGATCGGCGTGATGTTTGGCAGCCCCGAAACCACGACCGGCGGCAACGCCCTGAAATTCTATTCCTCGGTCCGTCTGGACATCCGCCGGATCGGCGCGATCAAGGATCGTGACGAGGTGGTCGGCAACGCAACCCGCGTGAAGGTGGTGAAGAACAAGGTGGCGCCGCCTTTCAAGCAGGTCGAGTTCGACATCATGTATGGCGAAGGTATCTCCAAGACCGGTGAGTTGCTGGATCTGGGCAACAAGGCCGGCGTGGTGGAGAAATCCGGCTCGTGGTTCTCCTACGGCGATGAGCGCATCGGCCAGGGGCGCGAGAACGCCAAGCAGTTTCTGAAAGACAACCCCAAGATCGCGCTGGAGATCGAAGACAAGATCCGCGCGGCCCATGGTCTGGATTTCGATCTGGCCCCGGGCGAAGCCGTGGCCGATGACGAGGACATGATCGAGGACTAGGCCGGCGGCGGAGCGACCGGCACGCCCGAGCGTGCCCCGTCCCGAAAAGCCCCCGGCCCAGGTTTGAGGGTCCTGCATATCCCCCGGAAAGGCATCGCGATGGCGGTGCCTTTTCTTCTGTGATCGCCGGGCCGGATTGGCCTGTGGACAGGGCCGTGCGGCGAGGCTACATCCCTCTAACGCGCGATCCGCCACTCCAGAAGAGACGTCACATGGCCAGCCTGAACGATATCCGCACGACCTTCCTCGACTATTTCGGCCGCAACGGGCATGAGATTGTCGAAAGCTCCCCGCTTGTGCCGCGTAACGACCCCACGATGATGTTTGCCAATTCGGGGATGGTTCAGTTCAAGAATGTCTTCACCGGGCTGGAACACCGCGACTATACCCGCGCGGCGTCCAGCCAGAAATGCGTACGCGCGGGCGGCAAGCACAACGATCTGGATAATGTCGGCTATACGGCCCGGCACCATACCTTCTTCGAGATGTTGGGCAATTTCAGCTTCGGCGACTACTTCAAGAATGAGGCGATCCCCTATGCCTGGGAACTGATCACCCGGGATTTCGGGATCGACAGGACCCGTTTGCTGGCCACGGTCTACCATACCGACGACGAGGCGTTCGAAGTCTGGAAAAAGGTGGGCGTGCCCGAAGACAGGATCATCCGCATCCCGACCCATGACAATTTCTGGCAGATGGGCCCCACCGGGCCTTGCGGCCCCTGCACCGAGATATTCTACGATCACGGCGATCATATCTGGGGCGGCCCGCCGGGCTCTCCCGAGGAGGATGGCGACCGGTTCATCGAGATCTGGAACATCGTCTTCATGCAGAATGAGCAGTTCGCCGACGGCTCCATGGTGCCGCTTGAGATGCAGTCCATCGACACCGGCATGGGCCTGGAGCGGATCGGTGCGCTGTTGCAGGGCAAGCATGACAATTACGACACCGACCTGATGCGCAGCCTGATCGAGGCCTCCGCCCATGCAACATCCGTGGATCCGGACGGCCCGAAAAACGTACATCATCGGGTGATCGCGGACCATCTGCGCTCCACTTCCTTCCTGATCGCCGACGGTGTAATGCCGTCGAACGAGGGCCGCGGCTATGTGCTGCGCCGGATCATGCGCCGGGCCATGCGCCATGCGCATCTTCTGGGTGCACAGGATCCGCTGATGTATCGCCTTGTGCCGGCGCTGGTCGCGCAGATGGGGCAGGCCTATCCGGAACTCGGCCGCGCACAGGCGCTGATCACCGAGACGCTTAAGCTGGAGGAAGAGCGGTTTCGCGCGACCCTGGACCGGGGGTTGCGCCTGTTGGACGAGGCGTTGGATGACCTGCCCGAGGATGCGCATCTGCCCGGCGAAACGGCTTTCAAGCTTTATGACACCTACGGCTTCCCGCTCGATCTGACGCAGGACGCGCTGCGCGAAAAGGGCCGTGTGGTCGATGTGGACGGGTTCGATGCGGCGATGGCCGAACAGAAAGCCAAGGCGCGGGCCGCCTGGGTCGGGTCCGGTGAGACGGCGGATGCCAAGATCTGGTTCGATCTGGCCGACGAGCATGGCGCGACCGAATTCCTCGGCTATGACACCGAAATCGCGGAGGGGCAGATCCTGGCCCTGGTCAGCGATGGCGCGCCCGTTGAGACGGCCAGGGCGGGAGAGCGTATCGCCATCGTGCTGAACCAGACGCCGTTTTATGCCGAAGCGGGCGGGCAGGTGGGTGACAGCGGCACGCTCAAGACCGAAACGGGGCAGGCGCGGATCACCGACACACGGAAGGCCGGCGATCTGTTCTTGCACATGGCGGAGGTCACCGAGGGCGAGATCGCCTGCGGCAAGGCGGCGGTGCTTGAGGTCGATCACGGGCGGCGCGACACGATCCGGGCCAATCACTCGGCCACGCATCTGTTGCACGAGGCGTTGCGGCGGGCGCTTGGCGACCATGTGGCTCAGCGCGGCAGCCTGAACGCGCCCGACCGGCTGCGCTTCGACTTCAGCCATTCCAAGGCGCTGAGCCTCGCCGAACTGAAACAGGTGGAAGACGAAGTGAACGCCTTCATCCGGCAGAACGGCCCCGTCGAAACGCGGATCATGACGCCGGATGCGGCCCGTGACCTCGGCGCGCAGGCGCTATTTGGCGAGAAGTACGGCGATGAGGTCCGTGTGGTATCCATGGGCATGCTTGATGGCTCGGGCAAGGGCGCGGACAAGCGGACCTATTCGATCGAGCTTTGCGGCGGCACTCATGTGCGCCAGACCGGCGATATCGGTGTGTTCGTGACGCTTGGCGACGGCGCCTCCAGCGCCGGGGTGCGCCGGATCGAGGCGCTGACGGGGGCGGCGGCGTTCGAGTATCTGTCGGGCCAGGATCGCCGCCTTGCCGAGGTGGCGCTGGCGCTCAAAGCTCCGGCGGGCGAGGTGCTGGACCGGGTCGCGGCCCTTCAGGAAGAGCGCAAGAGCCTTGCCAATGAGGTGGCGCAGCTTCGCAAGCAACTGGCGATGAGTGGCGCGGCAGGCGCCCCCGCGCCCGAGGCGCGCGAGATCAACGGCATGGCCTTCCACGCGCAGCTTTTGCAGGGCGTCACCGGCAAGGATCTGCCCGGCCTTGTCGATGAGCACAAGGCCCGGCTCGGCTCAGGTGCGGTTCTGCTGATCGCCGATGCGGGCGGCAAGGCTGCCGTCGCCGCCGGTGTGACCGATGATCTGACCGAACGGTTGAGCGCGGTCGATCTGGTCCGCGCGGCGGTCCCCGAACTTGGTGGCAAGGGGGGTGGCGGACGGCCCGACCTGGCCCAGGGCGGCGGCGCGGATGCCAGCAAGGCCCCTGCCGCGATCAAGGCCGCCGAGGCTGTTTTGCAAGGAGTATAGCCGATGCCCGGAGCATTCTGGATTGCCCATGTCACTGTCACCGACGAGGAGGCATATATGAAATACGCCGCCATCGCGACCGAGGCGATTGCCGAACATGGCGGGACGTTTCTGGCCCGCGGGGGCCGGGCGGTACAGAAGGAAGGGCGCGCCCATCCGCGCAATGTCGTGGCGCGGTTTCCCAGCCTTGAAGCGGCGGAAACCTGTTATCATTCAGACCGGTATCAGGAAGCGTTGAGCTTCGCTCAAGGCGCGTCCGAACGGGATCTGGTCCTGGTCGAAGCGCTGGATTGAGCGCCGGTCCCTGCCGGATGCTGCCGACCGCTTAAACCAGATCGGAGGGGCGGCGACACTGATGCCCTGTCGCGCTGAATGATGGACCAGGCGGATTTGCCGCTGGCCCGGTGCGACGCGACCGGGCGCCGCCGCCATCACAGGGGCAGGGCGAGGGCATCCTTCAGCTCTTCCATCACGAAGCTGGCGGAAACGTCGTTCAGTTCCACCTTCCGGATCAGCCGCTGATACAGCTTGTCGTAATCCGCGACATCGGCCACGCGGGCGCGGATCAGATAGTCGAGATCGCCGGTCATCCGGTAGACACCGAGGATCTCCGGCATTTCCCGCACGGCGCGCCCGAATTTCTCCAACCACTCCGCGTCGTGACGCGCCGCGTGGACCTGAATGAACACCATCAGGCCAAAGCCCAGTTTTGCGGGGTCGAGCAGCGCCACACGCCCGGTGATGACACCGCGTGTCTCCAGCGCACGGACACGGCGCCAGCAGGCATTGCGCGACAGGCCCACCCTTGCCCCCAACTCTTCCAGTGCGATATCGGCTTCGCGTTGCAGAACGCTCAGGATTCGGCGATCCGTTTCATCAAATGTCTCCATAGTCACAGCCATATCGTGCATATCTCCCAAAATCACGTAAAATCCGCGACGGATATGGGAGGCATTCTCTCTCCATGCCGGTCATGATTGGCCTTGCGACAGGACATGGAGGACCGAATGATCTCGCGTATCTTTCTGAGCCATCCGCAGGATGTGGACGAAACCTATCTGCAACACGCGGCCTTTGCCGGTAAATTCGCGGGCCGTCTGTTTTTGGCAAGCTGCGCTGCGGCGGTCCATGCGGTGATCCCGTGCCTGTTCGAGAAAACCGCCAGCCGGATCACCGCCGAGCTTTATGCCAAGACCCATAATCGCGGACAGTAACCGGCTGTTCGCCGCCGTTGGCCCGGAAGCAGGGCGTGTGACCACCCACCATCCGTGCGCCTGCGTGCCCATGCCAAGAGACAAGAAGAAAGACCGCCCTGCGGAGCAGAGCGGCCTTCCGTCATGTTTCGTGGCGAGCGCGGATCAGCCGGCCAGCGCCTTGTTCAGGTTTTCATCGACCTTCTCAAGGAAGCCCATCGTCGTCAGCCATTTCTGATCGGGGCCGACCAGGAGCGCCAGATCCTTGGTCATGTCGCCGCTTTCCACGGTATCGACGATCACTTTCTCCAGCGTTTCGGCAAAGTTCTTCAGCGCGTCATTGCCATCGAGCTTGGCGCGGTGCTTGAGCCCGCCGGTCCAGGCGAAAATCGACGCGATTGAGTTGGTGGAGGTCTCCTTGCCTGCCTGATGCTGCCGGTAGTGCCGGGTGACGGTGCCGTGCGCGGCCTCCGCCTCGACGATCTTGCCATCGGGCGTCATCAATTGGGAGGTCATCAGACCAAGGGAACCGAACCCCTGCGCAACGGTGTCGGACTGCACGTCGCCGTCATAGTTCTTGCAGGCCCAGACAAAGCCGCCGGACCATTTCATGGCCGAAGCCACCATGTCGTCGATCAGGCGGTGTTCATAGGTGATGCCCGCCGCTTCGAACTTGTCCTTGAACTCCTCGTCAAAGACCTTCTGGAACAGGATCATGAACTGGCCGTCATACTGTTTCAGAATGGTGTTCTTGGTCGAGAGATAGACAGGCCAGCCAAGCGACAGGCCATAATTCATCGACGCGCGCGCGAAATCGATGATCGACTGATCGAGGTTGTACATGCCCATGTAGACGCCGGAAGACGGGGCCTTGAACACTTCGCGCTCATCCACGGTGCCGTCATCGCCGACGAATTTCATCGTCAGCGTGCCGGGGCCGGGAAATTTCATGTCGGTTGCGCGATACTGATCGCCATAGGCGTGCCGGCCGATCACGATGGGCTGGGTCCAGCCCGGCACCAGGCGCGGCACGTTCCGGCAGATGATCGGCGCGCGGAAAACGACACCGCCCAGGATGTTGCGGATCGTCCCGTTGGGGCTGCGCCACATCTTTTTCAGGCCGAATTCCTCGACCCGCGCCTCATCGGGCGTGATGGTCGCGCATTTGACGGCGACGCCGACCTCCTTGGTCTTCTCGGCCGCGTCGATGGTGATCTGGTCTTCGGTCCGGTCCCTCTCTTCGATGCCGAGATCGTAGTAGAGCAGATCCACGTCCAGATAGGGCAGGATCAGCTTCTTCTTGATGAAATCCCAGATGATCCGGGTCATCTCATCGCCGTCCATTTCAACGATTGGGTTGTCTACCTTGATTTTCGACATCTGGCGTCCCTCTGTTCTTGGGTGAATCGCATCTTGCGCGCGGTCTAGCGGATCATGTGGCCGCAGGGAAGTGTGTATACCGATGTATACCGGTGGCGTGGTGTCGCGGGCGCTCTGTTCACGCCTTGTGAAGGAAAACCCAGATCATCGCGCAGGTCCAGGTCAGGCCGAGGGCGAAAGCCACCATCCCGAGCGGCGGGTAAAAACCCACTAGCCCCGCGCCGATACCAAGGATCGAGATGACAGGCGGCCATGGCCGCGCAACCAGCGCTGTGCCGTTCAGAAGGACCAGCCAGAGCGCACCCGACAGCGCGGCTCCAAAGGCGAGCAGGCCGATAAACGGTACCAGCGAGGGGCTTGCAAGCCCGATCATGAGCGCGATGCTCAGCGCCGCGTTCCCGATCAGACAGGCAGCCGCCAGAAACCCGGGCCAGCGTATCCATCCGGCGTGATGCGTAAGCTTGCGGATCGCGACGATGAGCACAATCGAAGCGGCCGCAGACACCAGTTTGAGCCCATCCTGTATCCAGAAGGCGGAGGGTACCTCCATGGCGCGGCGGGCCATTATCGCGGGGTCTTGCATCGCGCTCGCCCCGATCCAGAGCATCCCGATCAGCAGCATGGAAAGCGAGGTGATCCCGTCGGTCGCCGCCGCGGCGGCGCCGGCGAAACGGTTGGAAGGGTTCGGTTCGCTCCGCAAGTTCGTCCTCCTTTACCGGTAGATTGTGCTGAAGGACCGGAGTTGCAACACATATGACCCGGCTTTCAGCCGGGGCTTTTCCTGGCGAGTTGTTCGGCCAGATACTTGCGTGCCCGCGCCTCGGCCATGCGGACGCGGACGGCGGTGCGAAACGCCTCCTCCGTCGAGGGTGAGGAGGCGCCGATCACCTCGGCGACGCGATTTATAAGAAGATCGTCATCAAGGGTTTCCGCCGCCTCGATCGTGTCCTTGGCGAGTTTATCGGCAAGCTCTTCGACAATGCTCATGGGCGTGGTCTCTAGCGTGTGGTTTCCGTCAGCCGCCGGCGCACATAGGTCTGAACGCTCTCGATCATCGGATCCATATGCGGATCTTCGAAGAAATGGCCCGCGTTTTCCACCTCTTCATGGGTGATCGTGATGCCCTTCTGCTCGTGCAACTTGTCGACCAGAATGCGCGTGTCCTGCGGTTTCGCCACGCGGTCGGCGGCCCCGTTAATGATCAGGCCCGAAGCCGGGCAGGGCGCCAGAAAGCTGAAGTCATACATGTTGGCGGGGGGCGAGACACTGATGAAGCCGGTGATTTCCGGGCGCCGCATCAGAAGCTGCATGCCGATCCACGCGCCAAACGAGAATCCGGCGACCCAGCAATGTTTCGAATTCGGGTTCATCGACTGAAGATAATCGAGCGCGGAGGCGGCATCGGACAACTCGCCGATGCCCTGGTCATACTCGCCCTGCGACCGGCCGACGCCGCGGAAATTGAAGCGCAGGACCGTGAAGCCCATATTGTAGAACGCGTAATGCAGGTTATAGACCACGCGGTTGTTCATCGTGCCGCCGAATTGCGGATGCGGGTGCAGGATGATGGCAATCGGCGCGTCCTTGGCCTTTTGTGGGTGATAACGACCCTCAAGCCGACCTTCTGGGCCGGGGAAAATGACCTCGGGCATCATGCCTCCTTCGTGGCGGTCCGGTTGGCGACGGCTTGACAGCAGGGCCGGGCGCTACCTAGAACAATTCTAAACTCCGGGCGTGTCGGAGAAATGGGTGGATGGCAATTAAGCCGCCCGCCGGCAAAGGTCAATGTTTCGGCGCGTCTTGCGCCCATGATGGAGACGGCGGCAATGAAACTCAGCACCAAGGGCCGGTACGCGATGGTGGCGCTCGCCGATCTGGCTTTGCAGACGGATGACGGGCTGACCTCGCTTTCGGAGATTGCGAAACGGCAGGATATCTCGCTTCCCTATCTCGAACAGCTTTTCGTCAAGCTGCGCCGGGGCGGGTTGGTGGAATCCGTCCGCGGCCCGGGTGGCGGGTACCGGCTGGCCAAGGCGCCGGCGGAGATCCGGGTGGTGGAGATTTTCGAAGCCGTCGACGAAACGGTAAGCGCCCTGCATACGGGCGCGGGCGCGTCGGGCGGAAGCTCGGGCAGCCGCGCGCAGAGCATGACCAACCGGTTATGGGAAAGCCTGAGCGCCCATGTCTACGTGTACCTGCATCAGACCCGTCTGTCGGATGTGGTGACCAATGAACTGACCCCATGCCCGGCGGTGCCCAATCTTTTCGAAGTGGTGGATGACACTTGACGGCGCCCGTTCACGGCATATCGCGGCTGACCGGCCCGGTGCGGTCGTGTAACGGGCGGCGCCCTGCCGCGCGCGCATCGCACCGGTGGATGGCCGGGGCCGTGCGCGCCACCGTCACGCAGGACCGGCGCGAGGCGGTGTGTCCGGGATGAGCCGGGTCTATCTGGATCATAACGCGACCATGCCGTTACGGGCTGAGGCGCGCGCGGCGATGGTCGCGGCGATGGATATCGTGGGCAATCCATCTTCCGTGCATGCGGAGGGGCGCGCGGCCAAGGGGCTGGTGGAGATCGCCCGTGCGCAGGTGGCCGAGGCCTTCGGAGCGCAGGCGGCTGATATCGTCTTTCTGTCGGGTGCGACGGAGGCGGCGGCCCTTGCCTGCGCCGGGCGGGGTCTGCATGGCGCGGCTGTGGAACATGATGCNCGAAGGGCTGGCCGTCAGCGACATGACACAGGCCTTCGGCAAGCTGCCGGTGGCGTTCGACTGGTCGGGGGTCGATATGGCGCTGATCTCGGCGCACAAACTGGGCGGTCCGAAGGGAATCGGGGCGCTTGTTCTGCGCCGCGGGCTGGATCTGAAAGCCAGGATCAAGGGGGGCGGGCAGGAGATGGGCCGGCGTTCGGGCACCGAAAACATCATTGGCATTGCAGGATTTGGGGGTGCTGCACGGGCTGCGACACAAGATCTGGAGGCTGGTGTCTGGGACAGGGTTGCCAAACTTAGAAATATTCTAGAAATAGCTCTGGAAGCCCGGGCAAAAGAGACTATTTTTGTCGGGAAAGATGTCGAGCGGCTTCCCAACACGTCCTGCATCGTGACGCCGGGCTGGAAAGGGGAGACGCAGGTGATGCAGATGGATCTGGCCGGGTTCGCAATCTCGGCAGGGTCCGCCTGTTCATCGGGCAAGGTCAGATCCAGCGCCGTTCTGCGCGCAATGGGGTTCGATGAGACCGCGGCGGCCAGTGCCATTCGCGTCTCGCTTGGCCCGGAGACGACCGAGGAAGAGGTCTTGCGGTTCTGCGAGGCCTGGTTAGGAGCCCATGCCCGGTTTCGGGCGCGGGTCGCGTAGCAGGGCAGGGCTGCAAACCCGGTTCTGAGGAAACGGCGCGACCCGTGGGCACGGGATGGAAACAGGGCGGCGGATACCGCCCCAATAGCGAACGGGATGACCCATGACAGCACTCGACACGGATATTCGCGACGGTGTGGACCGCGAAACGGTGGAAACCGTTCAGGCCATGGGCGGCAAATACAAATACGGTTGGGAGACCGATATCGAGATGGACTATGCGCCCAAGGGCGTGAACGAGGATATCGTTCGTCTGATCTCGGAGAAAAACGGTGAGCCCGAGTGGATGCTGGATTGGCGTCTGCAGGCGTTCAAGCGCTGGAAACAGATGGACGAGCCGGAATGGGCAATGGTGAACTACCCGCCGATCGACTACCAGGATCAGTATTACTACGCCCGTCCCAAGAGCATGGAAGAGAAGCCGAAATCTCTCGATGACGTGGATCCGAAACTTCTGGCGACCTATGACAAGCTGGGCATTCCGCTGAAGGAGCAGATGATCCTCGCCGGTGTCGAAGGCGCCGAGGAGGTGCCCGCGGAAGGCCGCAAGGTCGCAGTGGACGCGGTGTTCGACAGCGTTTCGGTCGGGACGACCTTCCAGAAGGAACTGAAAGAGGCGGGCGTGATCTTCTGCTCGATCTCCGAAGCGATTCAGGAGCATCCCGAACTGGTGAAGAAATACCTCGGTTCGGTCGTGCCGATCACCGACAATTTCTTTGCGACACTGAATTCGGCCGTCTTCTCGGACGGCTCCTTTGTCTATGTGCCGCCGGGGGTGCGCTGCCCGATGGAGCTTTCCACGTATTTCCGGATCAATGCCGAGAACACGGGCCAGTTCGAGCGGACGCTGATCATCGCCGACAAAGGCTCTTACGTCAGCTATCTGGAAGGCTGCACCGCGCCGCAGCGCGACACCCATCAGCTGCATGCGGCGGTTGTCGAACTGGTGGCGCTGGAAGATGCGGAGATCAAGTACTCCACGGTTCAGAACTGGTATCCGGGCGACGAGAACGGCAAGGGCGGGATCTACAATTTCGTGACCAAGCGCGCCGATTGCCGGGGCGACAGGTCCAAGGTGATGTGGACCCAGGTCGAGACCGGATCGGCGATCACATGGAAATACCCGTCCTGCATTCTGCGTGGCGATGACAGCCAGGGGGAGTTCTACTCCATCGCAATCGCCAACAACATGCAGCAGGCCGATACCGGCACCAAGATGGTGCATCTGGGCAAGCGCACGAAATCGCGCATCGTGTCGAAGGGGATCAGCGCGGGGCGCGCGCAGAACACCTATCGCGGGCTGGTGTCGATGCACCCGAAGGCGAAGGACAGCCGCAACTACACCCAGTGCGACTCGCTTCTGATCGGCGGCGACTGCGGGGCGCATACGGTGCCATATATCGAGGTGAAGAACAATTCGAGCCGGGTCGAGCACGAGGCCACGACCTCGAAGGTCGACGACGATCAGATGTTCTATTGCCGTCAGCGGGGCATGGATGAGGAAGAGGCCGTCGCCCTGGTGGTGAACGGATTCTGCAAGGAGGTGCTGCAGGCCCTGCCGATGGAATTCGCGATGGAAGCGCAGCAGCTTGTGGCGATTTCGCTGGAAGGCTCCGTGGGGTAATGTCCGCGCCGTTCGAGACAGAGCGGGCCGCCTATCTCTACGATGTGTTGTCGCCCGAGCGGCTGACACGGATCGTGGATGTGGGGGCTAATCCGCTGGATGCGGCACCCTACGAGGGGTTGCTGAAGGCAGGCCTGTGCGAGGTCTGGGGCTTCGAACCTCAGCCGGAGAGGTATGACGAGCTGGTCGCCGAAGCCGGGCCGCGTGAGCATTATCTGCCCCATGCGATCGGCGCGGATGGCGCGGCCACGCTGAACATCTGTCAGGGCTCGGGCTTTACGTCTCTGCTTGAACCGAACATGGACACGTTGGACGCGATCGGCCGGATGCGTCGCGGCGCGACGGTGAAGGAGCGTGTGGAGATCGTCACGAAGCCGCTGGACGGGCTGATGGATCTGCCCGATTTCGACTTGCTGAAGATCGATATCCAGGGCGGTGAAACGGTTGTTTTCGAGCACGGCGTCAAGAAGCTGAGTTCGGCCCTTGCGGTCATCACCGAAGTCGCGGCCATACCGCTTTACGTCGATCAGCCGCTGATCGACGCGCAGATGCAGAGCTTGCGAAAGCTGGGGTATCAGTTGCACAAATTCCTGTTCCTGAAGACGATCAAGTTCTTCAATGCTCATACCAGCCGGCTTCAGAGGCGGTTTTATCGCAGTCAGGCGGTGGATGGGGATGCGGTGTTCCTCCGCGGGCTGCTGGATATCCCCGGCCTCGGCGACGAGGAACTGAAACATCTGGCTATGCTGAGTGACGCGGTTCTGCTGAGCCAGGATATCACCGTCACGGCGATGGGCGAGTTGTCGGCCCGCGGAAAGCTGTCGGAGGATCAGCTTCACGGCTATATCGACCGGCTGCCGCATGTGGATCCAAGATAGGAATGGAACATATGATCATCACGACCACGCATAGTGTCGAAGGCCACCAGATCGCCGAATACGAGGGGATCGTCGTGGGAGAAGCGATCCTTGGCGCGAATTTGCTTCGCGACCTCTTCGCGGGCATCACGGATATTATCGGGGGCCGGTCCGGCGCCTATGAGCAGGCACTGGGCAAAGCCCGCGAGACCGCGCTTGACGAAATGGCGGACCGGGCCCGCGATATGGGGGCCGATGCCGTTGTGGGCGTGGATCTGGATTACGAGGTCATGAACGACATGCTGATGGTCTCGGCCTCCGGCACGGCGGTCCGGCTCGGCTGAACATGGCGACAAGATCCGATATCCTGCCCGGCCACAGGCCCGATGGCGTTCAGGGCCGCATATCCCGAGCCAAGGACGACCAAAGCACTCGCGCGGCGGCCCGCCGCTCCACTCATCCGGCGCCCCTTGCGGCGGCCTGACAATCAAGAGGACACATATATGTTGAGCATCAAGAACCTGCACGTGAAGCTGGAAGAGGAAGACAAGCAGATCCTGAAAGGGGTCGACCTCACGGTCGAAGCCGGGAAGGTCCATGCGATCATGGGGCCGAACGGCTCGGGCAAGTCGACGCTGAGCTATGTGCTTTCGGGCCGCGATGGTTATGAGGTGACCGAGGGCGAGGCCGTTCTGGAGGGGCAGGATATCCTTGACATGGAGCCCGAGGAACGCGCCGCCGCCGGCCTGTTTCTGGCGTTCCAGTACCCCGTCGAAATCCCGGGCGTGGGCAACATGACCTTCCTGCGGACAGCCGTGAATGCGCAGCGCAAGGCCCGCGGCGAAGAGGAGATGAGTGCCGCAGATTTCCTCAAGCTGATCCGGGAGAAGGCCAAGGCCCTCAAGATCGATGCGGACATGCTGAAACGGCCGGTCAATGTCGGTTTTTCCGGCGGTGAGAAGAAACGCAACGAGATCCTGCAGATGGCGATGCTGGAGCCGAAAATGTGCATTCTGGATGAAACCGATAGCGGGCTGGATGTCGATGCGATGAAACTGGTCGCCGAGGGGGTGAATGCCCTGCGCGATGCGGGCCGGGGCTTTCTGGTCATCACCCATTATCAGAGGCTTCTGGACCATATCAAACCGGACGTCGTGCATATCATGGCCGATGGCCGCATCGTGAAGACCGGCGGGCCCGAACTGGCCCTTGAGGTCGAGGAAAACGGATATGGCGATATTCTCGCGGAGGTGGCGTGATGGCGTTGGCTCAAGCCAAGATCGACCTGACCGAGGCGCGGCTTTCCAGGCTGGAGATGCCCACCGGGTCATCCTGGGCCGCTGAGGCGCGGCAAGGGGCGGCCGCGCGGTTGCGCGCCTCCGGCCTGCCGACGCGGCGGGACGAATACTGGAAATTCACCGATCCCGCAACACTGACCGCGGCCGAGCCGCCGCAGGCCGCCATTTTCGAAGCACGGGACGAGGCGCCGCTCTATGACGGGATCGACCGGTTGAAGCTGGTCTTCGTCGATGGCGTGTTCGATGCCGCCGCAAGCGACGACCTGACCCTTGAAGGGGTGGAGATTGACCTGCTTGCCGATGCGCTGGCCAAGGACATCCATTGGGCCAAAGATCTCTACGGTGTGCTGGAAACCCGCGGGCAGGATCCGGTCGCGCGACCGCTTGCGGCGCTGAACACCGCCTACGCCACGAACGGGATCGTTTTGCGGGCCACGGGCAAGGTCAGCAAGCCGATCAATCTGATCTATCTGCATAATGACGTGGCCTCGGACGCGATCCTTCACCATCTGGTCAAGATCGAGGAGGGGGCCGAGGTAACCGTGCTGGAAAGCGGCCCGGCCGCCGCGCGGTTCAACAAATGCATGGAAATCGAGGTTGCCGATGGCGGGACGTTCCACCATGTCAGGGCGCAGGGCAGAGACCACGAACGCCGCGCGGTTACGCACATGTTCTCCCGGATCGGCAGCGGATCGACCTTCAAGTCCTTCACGCTGACAGCCAATGGCGTGTTGACCCGCAACGAGAACATCATCGAGATCGTGGGCGACGATGCGGTGGCCCATGTGGCGGGCGCGGCCCTTGGCGATGGCGCGCGGGGCGCGTTTCACCATGACGACACGGTCTTTATCACCCATGACGCGGAGCGCTGCGAAAGCCGGCAGGTGTTCAAGAAGGTGCTGCGCAACCGGGCCGAAGGCGTGTTTCAGGGCAAGATCCTGGTGCGTCAGGGCGCGCAGAAAACCGATGGCTACCAGATCAGCCAGGCGTTGCTTCTGGACGAGGACAGCAGCTTTCAGGCCAAGCCCGAACTGGAGATCTACGCCGATGACGTGATCTGCTCCCACGGCTCGACCACGGGCGCGATCGACGAGGACGGGCTGTTCTATCTCCGCTCGCGGGGAGTGCCCGAGGACAAGGCGACCGATCTGCTGGTTCTGGCCTTTCTTGCCGAAGCCATCGAGGAGATCGAGGACGAGCGCCTGCGGGAGGATATCCTGCTGCGTCTGCAGCAATGGCTGGAGCGGCGGCGCGGGTAAGCCATGGCGGTCACGACAGATATCGTGCAAAGCTGGCGCAGGCCCCGACGGGTGATCCGCAGGCTGCTGGATATGGGGCGGCGCGAAGATCGCGCGCTGGTCTATCTTGTTCTGGCATGTCTGCTGATCTTCGTGGCGCAGTGGCCGCGCCTGCAGCGCGAGGCGATCCTGATGCCGGAGCGCCCGCTCGATGCGCTGATCGGCGCGGCTCTTTTCGGCTGGCTGTTCATCGCGCCGCTGTTGTTCTATGCCATCGGCATGCTCAGCCATCTGGTGGCGCGCATGCTTGGCGGCAAGGGCACCGGCTATTCCGCCCGGCTTGCGCTTTTCTGGTCGCTTCTGGCGACCAGCCCGGCCTTCCTCTTCTACGGGATGGTGGCGGGCTTCATCGGGCCGGGGCCCGCTCAAACCATGGTTGGCGCGGGGCTGCTCTTGGCCTTTGTCGTAATCTGGGGCATGACGCTAATCGAGGCCGAACAGGCGCCTGAAAGGCAGGGCTAGGATGACCGATATAGCGACCCTGGGATCGCTCTTGCGCCTCGCGCGCGATACGGTGGCGAACCCGCGTGAAGGTGCCACCACCGTGCTCACCTTTGCGCCGCCGCGGCAGGCGCTCTGGCTGATGCTGGCGCTTGTCGTCGTGGTCACGATGCTGCTTGGCTTCGTCTTCAATATGGTCGCTCCGCCGGCGCCCGGCGACCCCGCGGTACAGATATCGCCGGTTACGCTTGGTCTGGTTCAGGGCGTTCTGCTGATCGTCATGGTCCACGCGATCCATCGGATCGGCGCGGCGTTCGGGGGCACGGGGCGTTTCGAGGAGTCCCTTCTGCTGGTGATCTGGCTGCAATTCATCTTTATCTGCATCCAGGTCCTGCAGGTGTTGGCCATGCTGATCCTGCCGGTGCTTGGGCCACTCATCGTCCTGCTCTCGATCGCGTTGTTTTTCTGGCTTCTGGTCAATTTCATCGCGGCGCTGCACGGGTTCCGGTCGCTTGGTCAGGTCTTCGTGATGGTAATCCTGACACTCATCGGCATCGCGTTGCTGGCGAGTATCATTCTCGCAATTCTGGGTGTGCAGATGCCGCAAGGAGGCGTTTAGATGTATGATGTCGAAAGCATCCGTGCGGATTTTCCGATCCTCGCGCGGGAGGTCAATGGCAAGCCGCTCGTCTATCTGGACAGTGGCGCCTCCGCCCAGAAACCGCAGGTCGTGATCGACACGGTCGCGCATGCCTACTCGATGGAGTATTCCAACGTCCATCGCGGGCTGCATTACCTGAGCAACCTCGCCACCGAGAATTACGAGGCCGTCCGCGGCAAGATCGCACGATTCCTCGGCGCCCGCGACGAGGAGGAGATCGTCTTCACCTCCGGCACGACCGAAGGCATCAATCTGGTGGCCTATGGCTGGGCCATGCCGCGGATGGGAGAAGGGGATGAGATCATCCTCTCGGTCGCAGAACATCACGCCAATATCGTGCCCTGGCATTTCCTGCGAGAGCGGCAGGGGGTCAAGCTGGTCTGGGTCGAGACCGATGCCAATGGCGATCTGGATCCGGCGACCGTACTGGATGCGATCACGCCGCGCACCAAGCTGATCGCGCTGACCCATATGTCCAACGTTCTGGGCACCGTGCTTGACGTGAAAACCATCGTTGCGGGGGCCCATGCCGCGGGCGTGCCGGTTCTGCTCGACGGGTCGCAATCGGCGGTTCACATGCCCGTCGATGTGGATGATATCGGGGCCGATTTCTACGCCATCACCGGGCACAAGCTTTATGGCCCCTCCGGCTCCGGCGCGATCCATATCCGGCGTGAGCGGATGGAGGAGATGCGGCCCTTCATGGGCGGCGGCGACATGATCCGCGAGGTCCACAAGGATCAGATCACGTGGAATGATCCCCCGATGAAATTCGAGGCCGGAACACCTGGCATCGTGCAGCAGATCGGGCTTGGCGCGGCGCTGGATTACATGATGGGCGTGGGCATGGACCGGATCGCGGCCCATGAAGCGGATCTGACCGCCTATGCCCGGTCGAGGCTGGACGGGTTGAACTGGTTGAATGTGCAGGGCAATTCCGCAACCAAGGGGGCGATTTTCTCGTTCACTCTCAACGGCTCCGCCCATGCCCACGATATCTCGACCATCCTCGACAAGAAGGGCGTCGCCGTGCGCGCTGGCCACCATTGCGCACAGCCGTTGATGGAGCATCTGGGCGTCACCGCGACCTGCAGGGCGAGCTTCGGGATGTACAACACCCGGGACGAGGTCGACGCGCTCGTCGATGCCCTGGATCTGGCCCACGATCTCTTCGCCTGAGCGCGATGCCCTATGTGCCCCCTCGCGCGGCGGATCCCGCGGAGGGCACGCATCGCGAAGTTCGGCCCGCCTCGGCATGATCCTCCGATATGTGGCGAGGGTCTCCTTCAAGGGACGGGCAGGACCGGGTTTTCTTCGTCACAAGGGACGCCCGCAGGCCCGCCGTCCGTGTGATCACGCCATCAGCCCTTGATCGGGTCGTGCCCCGGAGGCCGCGTATCGTGTGCTGCAACGTTGAGGATTGCAGCCGCTCCGATCGGAGGGTATAGCGGCACCAGGCACCCGTAGCTCAGCTGGATAGAGCGCTGCCCTCCGAAGGCAGAGGCCAGAGGTTCGAATCCTCTCGGGTGCGCCATTTCACATTTCCCACTCTCAAATGCACCTAACAGCTTGAAAGGGCTGGATATTTCCGGGGTTCGAAACCCCTGATTACGCACATATGCGAGGCGGTCGGCAAAGGCCAGTTTTAGCACCGTGCGACGCAGTTCGATCCGACCGGAAGACCATATATTACAGGGGCTTACGAGGAATCTCATGGAGAGTTCGAACAGTTCCTCAAAGGTGGCTTTCGGCGCGCTCGCGTTTTCGGCCTTCTCCAGTAGCAGCAGCTTTTCCTGCTCCAGCCTGGCGATCCGCTTCTCATAGGCCGCGATGACGGACGGGTTGTCCGCTTCGACCAGACGATCAAGGAATTGCTCGCTTTGGGCTTCGAGCTTCTTCACCTCGCGCTTGGCAGCCTTTGCGGCATCGGTGGCGCGCGCTAGACGCTCATCCCAGAGTGTGCGCAGCATCGAGCGTGCAATGCCGAACAGTTTACGAGAGGGCGTCAGGCCTTCGAGTACGGCGACAAACTCGTCTTCGAGGCGGTCACGCGGGATCGACTTGCGATAGGAATTACAGCCCTTGTTGAAGCACATATAGTAGGGATGCTTCTTGCCCGTCTTGCTCTTCGACCAGCAGGACGTCATCGGATGATCGCACTCGCCGCAGGCAAGGAAGCCGCGGAGAGGGAAGTCCTTGGCGATGTCTGAGCGCGCGACAGCCTTGCGCTCGCCCGTCAGGCGTTCCTGATTCTTCTGGTAGGTCTCGAAAGAGATCAATGGCTCATGGTGGCCTTTGCGAAGCGAGACGTTCCACTTCGGCACTTCTATGTATCCGGCATAGAGCGGACGCGTCAGATACTCATAGATGCGCTGGTTGCGGATTTCGCCGTTAGGGAGATCGTGCGG
This sequence comes from Rhodophyticola porphyridii, assembly GCF_003688285.1. GTDB lineage: Bacteria > Pseudomonadota > Alphaproteobacteria > Rhodobacterales > Rhodobacteraceae > Rhodophyticola > Rhodophyticola porphyridii. The sequence goes on along the minus strand of NZ_RCNT01000005.1, from coordinate 1,871 downwards.
AAACTCCGGCTGGGCTTCGAGGAAGCGCTTCACTTCAACCTGAGAGCCGAACCGTCCACAGGCAAATCCTTCGAGAGCTTCAGCCAGAATCGCGGCGTGCGGTTCATCCCGCACGAGCAGATTGCCGTGACCAGGTTTGCGTTGGTAGCGATAGCCGACAGGAGCCTGAAAGCACCAGTAGCCATTAAGGGTGCGCGCCCGCATGCGGTTGATGGTCTGTTCCCCGTTCTTTTGGCGTTGGTGCTGGGAGACGGAGGCGAGCAGGTTTTCGACAAGGATCGAGTCGGAATCTTCGCCGAACTCGATGGACGGACTTTCGAGGCGTCCGCCAGCGGCATTGAGATCGGCACGAAGGGCGAGGTGTGCTTCCAGGCCGCGCGCAAGACGGGAAATGTCGTCAATGATGACAACAGGGGCATGTCGTCGGTTCTGACGGAGATAGGCAAGCATCGCGGTCATGCCCGGACGTGCCGTCAGGCTTCCCGACATATCGTCTGCAAAAACCTTGGCGACCTCATAGCCCTTGTACTTGGCGTACTCGCGGCAACGGGTTTCCTGAGAGGAGAGGCCGTCCCCGCGCGTGGTCTGTTTGGCGGAAGAAACACGGCAATAAATGACGGCCTGTTGAATATCTGAATCGGAAATAACGGATGGTTTTGCGTTCATCTTGGCTCCTTCTTGTTGGTGATTTTGGAGGATGCCACTGTTTCAGGCGCTGTATCTTCAAGGCAAAGATACTGTAGCACATCGTCCATGCCGATGTCGCTTTTAGGATGGAGTTTATCCCCAGCCTTAACGCTGAATCCCAGATCGACAAACGCGACCATGATCGACCAAAGTGCACTCAGGCACTCCTTGGCTTGTTCATCGTTCAGCGCTTCGCCGTCCAGTTGATCACCATAGCGCTCCAGAAGTTGCTGCGGCGATGGGCGGGTCTGTGTTGCACCATGCTGCAAAACATCGCCATTGATTTTTCCTCTATCTTCCATGTTGTTGTCCTTTCTTGTTATTGATGGATGTCGTTGTTCTCCTTGCACGTCTTTGTCTTGAAGGAGGCACGGGGGCGGCCCCACACAGCCAAGCACCCGTGCCCTTCTGATTTATCGATCCAGTGACGGACCTTCGCGTCCGGCAAAGCGATTAGCAGATGCCTTACGCGGACGGTGCGGACGCTCATCCCTTTTTGGGGTGTCTCGCCCAACATGACGGTCGAGGTTATGCTCACGGCGCAAATCACGGATTAGGCCGTGGGACTCGCGGGCAAGCTCTGCCACGCGCAGCAGCTCAGAGGCCGAGAACGAACTCGTCTCCTGGAGGTGCCCGTCCTTATCTTCATAGACCTTGGCGAGCGTGACCGTGTGATAGGGTCCGTTGTCGCTCTGGTTCTCCCAAACGGTGGCCTTGAGGCGACCGTCGCGCAGCGTCTCCAGCGGTTGATTTGATGCAGGTGTTCTGTCCATGGAATGTACTTCTTTCCTTGGTTGGGTTTCAGTTTTCGGGATTTGTTCCTTGTTCTTCTCTAACGCTTTTGCGGACAAGAACAAAAAGTGAACGTATCATATTGATGATCTCCGTTTCAACGTAAAAATGTTGCAGCACAACACATTAGCGCTTGCTGATATGCGCTATCGCCCGACCGCTCTTTGAAAGCTGTGACTTACCTTGGCGCGATCGCTGCGCATTTGCGAAAAAGCCTCTTTCGATAGGCGGGTATCTTGCTGATGCTCGACAATCTTGCGGGCAGTATTCCTAGGGTCAGGACCCATTGATTTTTGGGTGGCGGCATGATTCACGGTTCAAAAAACGAGCGGTGAACATGTCTGATCTTTTCTGGCTAACAGACGCGCAGATGGCGCGTCTTGAGCCCTTCT
>NZ_RCNT01000004.1 GCF_003688285.1 Rhodophyticola porphyridii | reverse complement strand
CCGCCCACACTCGAGCCTCGACGGGCTCACCCCTTGGGAGTATCACAAACGGTCAGAAGAGGACCAAACCCTGAACAGAGCTAACCTATAAACGCGGACTCCAAGGGGAGCAGGTCATAACGACTTCGGCATGAACAGAGCGCGCATTCAACTGTGGCTCGACGCACTCGGTCTGACATCGGAGCTGCCGTGAGTCACGGCGCACGGGACATGAAGACGGCGTCGACGTCATCAATAACGCTTGGGTCTCTCGACTTCGCGATAACGCCACACCCGTCCACCATGGGAACCAGCACGGCCAGCAGGTTCGGCAAGTCGGCCGTCGGTGTCTGTCCGCTACTGACACACAAAAGGAACTCCCGTTCGTCATTGTCGGGTCTTGAGTCCGTAGCCATCAGCAAGACCACCTGGCTTCCCATGCTCCAGTTTCCGAATGCAAAGAATAAATCGGGGGAAGCCTCGCGACACCGCGTCGATACAAGCGTCGGTATAGAGCTCCACCTGGAGAAAACCGGAATTCTTTTCACGAAGGCCTCCCAACCCAGGCCTTCGACACGTTCGAATTTCGTATCTCGGAACTCGTCCCGAGACCCCGAAAGGAAGCTTAACCGTCCCAAATCGAGTAGAGCACCAGTGCATTTGTTGCATTGGGCAACAGTTGGCCGTCCTTCTACGTCTTCGGCCAAATCTCCATTCGTAAGCGTATCCCACAGCCAAGCACCTGCACACGGAGCCACCACTGCGCCTAACGGTGCTTGTACGACAAGAGGATGCGTCAGCAAGCACCTTTGGAATCGTACTGCCATTTTGTCCGCCCGGGTCTGCTGATATCGAAGTCACCCACGACCAGTTCCGACGACAGCCAGACCGCCTGGACCTGTGGTCGGCGGCGTGGCCGGGCCGCGTGGATCGGGGGTTTGCGGGTCACTCTGTACCCCAAATGGCCCGCGGTCGGGGTCACCTCGGTCAGTATCCTCAGGGCAGATGTACTCACCAGTGGCCGAAATGAACCCGCCGGGGCAATCCTCAATTACGGTACAGGGCTCGGCCAGCTCCCGGTTTGGCGAGAAGACCCGGCCATCCGGAGCGACGCATTCCGAGATCGACCCGAGCTTGTTGTAGATCGGAACGCCCTGAACCGTTTGGCGCTCCGGTGCTTGCCGCTCAAATTGTGGCGTACAGGCCAAAATCGACAACGCACAAAGTGCAAAGGCCGATGATCTGGTAAGTGTTATCAGCATGTATCTTGATCTCTTTCAGGTTTGTTTTTTCCGTGAGTGATGCGCGTTTAAAGTCAAAATGCAGGCCCGGCGGGAACGACGTCGCACGATAGAATCTCAGTTCCACACCCGTTCCCCTGAAATGCGGGATCGTATCCAAACTCAACACGGGGCATCGCAATTTGGAAGCCGCACCAGCGCAGCGCGGCTATGCGGAAATATCGGTCTGCGCTCAAAACCTGTAGCATTGACTGAAGAGATATGCACTTATGGGGGTGCGTATATGTGCCAATGCATGTTCACAGTTCCGTACCATCCCTGTACATCTTCATAGGTGAAGGTGCCGCCGGGTACGCAGCCCCGATATCATCCTGACGGATTATGAGTTTTGCTCCGAGAGTGCAGTCGAATGGCCGAAAAGGATTTCGATTGGGATGACATCAAGCTGACGCTCGCAATCGCGCGCACCGGCTCTCTGAGCGGGGCAGCAAGGATACTTGAAATCGACCAGTCGACCGTAGGCCGCCGCCTGACAGCCTTGGAGGCCTTCCTTGAAGCAACCCTGTTCCAAAGGTCCAAACAGGGCGTTTTGCCGACGGAGGCTGGCAAGATCCTCATCGCAAGGTCCGGAGAAATGGAACGCCAGGCCGCAGCGATTTTCGACGACGTTCGCACAGCGGAAAAAAAGCCCGGCGGCGTTGTAAGGCTGCTTGGCAACCAGTGGACGTTGGATCGGCTGGTTGCCGGAGGGCTCGCACAGCTTTTGGAAGAGCATCAGGATCTGGAGGTCCGCCTGATCTCGGGGCGTCCCGGAGCAAGTCTGTGGCATCGTCATCCCAGCCTTGCGATCTGGTTTGAAACACCTCCCGTTGATCGGTCGTTTCAAGTCAAACTCGGCATGGTTCCTTTCGCAGTCTACAGAGCCAGAGAAATCAGTCCGGAGGTTTGGGTGTCCTTCTACGACGAAGATAACCCGGCGAACTCAGCCAGCCAGTTTCCGGCCCTCAGAACAGGCGGCACCGCTCTGGTTCGGATGCGCGCGGTGGACGCAACCTCGCTGCTCGCGGCAGTCGCCAACGGGATCGGACTGGGCCTCTTGCCGATGTGCCTTGCCGAACGCGATCCTCGCTTGATCAGGGTTTCGGTGCCCTCCGAGCAGGTCAACCGGCAGTTGTACATGCATTTGCATCCAGATTCCCTGAATTCACCCAGAGTGCAGATCGTGACGAATTGGCTGAGGGCGTCATTTCGTGATTTATTCCTGCCATGAAGGCCGGATGCCAGGTAAACTGATTAGAATTGGGTAAAAAATGAAACTGTCTGAAAGAGAAAAGAGCATTCTTCGAGAAAGTCTCCTGCGATTTGAAGAAGAACGCGAGGCCATGGCCAGCCTTTTCTACGCCAATATGTTCAAGATTTCTCCAAACCTGCGGCCCATGTTTGGGTCCGACATCATGGGTCAGACGCAAAAGACCATGCTGGAGCTGTCGGCTATCGTGGCAATTCTCGATGACACCGACGCCTGCGCGCGCATGATCGAAGAGCTGGCTCTACGCCACATAGGATATGGCGTCCTGCCCGAGCACTACCCCAGCGTCGGCGAGGCGCTTCTGCTGACCATTCAGCAGGTCTTCGGGCCGCGTTTCTCTCAGGAACACTATGCGACATGGCGCGCGGCCTACGCCGAGATGTCCAGGATCATGATTGATGCGGCCTACCCGGATGAAAAGGGCATTGCGGTTTGAGGCGTACGAACATGACGGTTTGGGCTTTCCTTGTGAAAGGGCTCGGGGTGTCCAAAGCGCTTCGACAGAAGAAAGGATACTATGTTGGGATATGTCTATATCGGCGCTCTCGTCACGACCATTCTCATTCTCATAGTCTATATATTGCCCGCCACCGCACGGCTCTGGGCGCCCTTCCTGATCGCCTTTATAATCGCTTTCTGCCTGGTCGCCTCATATTGGGTGTCTATCTATCGGGGGTTCAATGCAACCAATCCCCCGCAAGGTCTGGCATCCGAGTTGGAGGCCTCTTTCAGGTGGGCCGCCACCGCCTACCTCGCACTCTCCTGTGGTCTGCAATGGGTGCGCTATCGGGCAACCTCTTCGGGAAACACGGCATACAAGCACTGGCTTGTCGTCCTGTTGCTCGCCCCCGTGCCGCCTGCATTGATTTTCGTGCTCATGCGATAGAAGGCGCCATGCATGACAGTATGAAAGGGTGAGACGATGCCAAAGACGAAAGCGCTGAGCGCTACCGACTACGACACCGCCGCGCCTCGATGGGGCGACAAGATGCGGGCGCTGGGCTATTCTGATGCGTATCAGGGGGTTCTGGCGGCGTTTCGGACGCAGGGCAATCATCAGTCGCATCTGGTGGACATCGGCTGTGGCACGGCCTCGTTTGCGGAGGCCTAGATAGCGGTCAACGGCGCTCCAAAAAGACTGCTGCTGCTGGATCCCAGCCGCGCGATGCTCGAACGTGGGCGAGCGTGCCTTCGGGGCCTTGGCGTGGAACCGGTCCTCATACAGTCGATGTTGGGCGACACCGTTCTCGAACCCGCCCATGAGGCGCTTGCGGCTCATATCCTCGAGTATTGCCCGGACCCTGCCGCAGCGCTCACGCAAATCCGCGACACCTTGCGGCCCGGCGGGCGATTATACCTGGTCGTGTCCAAGCCCCATTTGTGCAACGCAATCATCTCGCTGCAATGGCGGCATCGAACCTTTGGTCGCGCTGAAATTCTGACGCTTGTTCATGAGGGCGGTTTTGCTGTGGAGGGCAGTTACGCGTTGCCCTCGGGTCCGCCGTCCCGCACAAGCATGGACTACGCGCAATCCGCAAGGATTGATCCCTCGACTGCCGCCCTTGTATCCTAATTCCCAGGGCAGATCGGCAAGAAGATCAACGGAAAGGACGTCCTCAACCAGGCCATCATCGCTTCGACTCGTTTGGACGAGAGTGAGTCCGGATGCACATGGAGACAGAGAGTTCGGTGTCGGTCATCTTCTGGTCCGGACAGGCACGTCAATCTGGTGTCATTGTCGCCGAGGCATCTTGGCAAGACCGCTTTCCCGATCCCGGCGGCCACGCTTTCCAGCACCGTTGCCGCATCGGTGCAACTGAGGCGCACCTCAGCGTTCGGATCATTTGATGGGTCCGCTTCGTATGTCTCGCGGCACCCAGCCGCGTTCTGCGCCCGCAATTTCACCCAGTCGCAGGGCAATGTCCCCTTGGCCGCATAGACGGCATATGGCACGGCGCCGAGTTTGACCGCAAAGGCGCCATCGGCGGGCTTTGAACTGAACCACAACCCGATACTTGGATCCTGATGCCAGACGGTAGGGTGGGGGATGTCGGATACCAGCCGCATCTCAATCTGCGGGTGCTGTTCCATGAACCCCCACAGGCCATTTGCGGCAAGACGGTTCAACGTCCATTGGTCGCCGCAGATCCGCAAGACACCAGCCCGCTGGCCGCCCGCAGCCTGCACCTGATCGACCAGAGAGGTCGCCCGGCGTTCGATCTCCGTGGCGCTTGCGAAGAAGACGGTTCCAGCTTCCGTCGGCAAGACACCATGCCGTGAGCGCTGAAAAAGCGTTGTTCCTAATTGCGCTTCCAATGCGGTCAGCCGACGGCTCACCGTAGATTGGTCCATGTTGAGGGCCATGGCCGCCTGATTGAGCGAGCCGGCCCGCGCCACGGCCAGGGATACTCTGATGTCGTTCCAGTCCATGTTTTCCAGTTCTCTTGCGAGCGCCCCGTGGGTAGGATGTGATCTGGGCGAAACGGGCGTCACCGGTATGTCGTCGCTACCGCAGGGGTTGCCGCCCGTCGCTATCGCCGTCCTCCCCAATGCCAGGACGGCGCGTCTGGGGGCGGTCCGTTTGCAGAAGGACTTGGTAGCGAGGCTCTCCCCGCATGTTGGTGCCCGGCACGACTCGGATGCCCTGGATGGCGACGGCGGCATCGCTGGCAGAATGTTCCTCATCGCAGGCATCCATTCCGGCCGTCGAACAGGGCACGGGGTGGGCGGTCGTGTTGCAGGCGGTGATGACGTGATCGTAGCAATCACCAAGGGACGAGCCTGCATCCGCATGGGCCATGTTAGCCGCAAGAGCGGAAGTGGCGAGGACGAAAAGGGATGTGTGAAAAAATGACGAGGGGTTCATGGATAAGATCTCCGGGTTTCAATCAACGCGGCATGGTGCCGTGTATGAGTGTTGGTCGGACAGCCCAAAGAATGGTTCAAAGGATGGCGGCAAGAAGTGGATTAACCTTGCGTCAATCTCGTTTTGTCGGCGGTCCGATCAGCAGGTGTCGACCTGGACAAAGCCCAAACCGAAGTCTCCGTCGCGACCGGGCGTGCCCAGATCCATTGCGCCGCCGATCAGGCGGCTACCGCGCGTTCGGCCGCGACCCGTCCCATGCGCGCCACTAGCGCCGAGACGATGGCAGCAGAATGTGACGTCCCGGACTCGTAGGCTCCTCCCCGACCTCCGGCCACGAAGAGGTCCACGCCCGGTGCCGCGACCTCGATATGAGCGCCGTTGTTGGCGGCCCCCTTCCGTCGCAGAAGGGCGTCCACAGCGGTGACGGCGATCACGTCGGGATGCGCGGCAGGATGGACCGGGCGGGAGGTCCTGTCGTTTCCGGCAGCCGCAACCATCACGGCCCCTCGCCACGCCGCAGCCGAAAGGAGATCGGCGAAGGCTCTGTTTTCAGGACCGGCAAAGGACATGTTGATGAGCCAGACGCCCCGGCCTGTCAATCTGTCGAGCGCCGAGCCGATGTGCTCCACGTCGGTCGCATTCCCGCCGCCCTCACGCCGGAAGGCCGTGATGGTATGCAACCGCGCTCCTTGGGCAAAGCCACTCAGGTTTCCCGCCCCGTCGCGCCCCACGATGAGGGCGGCAATTGCTGTTCCGTGTGCCCTGGAGGCTCCGCGATCCCCTTGACCCAGTACGCTTTCCGACACGACCGATGACGCGGCCAACGCGGGGTGGGACGCGTCGACCGGTCCATCGATCAATCCGACCGTGACCGATTCCGGTGCGGAACACCGGCTTGCACCGGCATCATCAATCAACGTGGGTGCATAGATGCGTGGGGCCGCTTGGGCGAAGCGGTAGATGTGATGCAGATCGAAGACGCCATCGGGTGCGACCGGCGCGACGGCCGATCGTGCGTCCTGCAGGTCCAGTTGCCTGGGCAGCAGAAACACAACCGTGAGCCTTCCCAGGGCCGCGAACGGCCGTTGACGCAGCGACTGCGCGCCCGCCGCCACAAGGGCGTCGATCGCCGGTTGGGCCTGCGCGGGCGGCACGACGAGGATGTACTCCGGGCGCCCCGAGGATTGCACTACATCGGCGTCGCGCGGCGCCGACGTCCCACCGCCTCTATCATCCGGCCCGCCTCCGCCGCGAGGTTGCGCCATGGCCAGGCCCGCGCTGAGGACGATCATTGTCATGGCGGCCAGGAAGCTCCGGAGCAGGACAGACATTACATGCCGGTCACTCATCGATCCGGCTCACGCTTTCGATGATATCGGTCGCGGCGGCGAGCTGTGCAAAGGCCTCGTCGACCGCAATGCCGGGCGTGCAGGACAGATCGTAAAGGCCAACGGCCGATGGCCCCGAAGCGACCTCGACACCAGCGGCCAGCATCAGCGCCCGGATATCACCCTCGCGCGCGTAGGGGTTGACGCCGTGGCGCACCACGCCCTTCAGTAGCGCAGCGTGCTTTTGTCACTCGCTCGGCGTCAAGAAACGCTGGATATCGCGCTGTTCTTGCCCGGGCGCCGCTCTGTGCGGGGCAACACCCGTATCTGTGAATTTGCAGGGTCTCTATGCAGGACTACATCTTCAGCAACATCAATATCGGCTCTACCGTGGAGCCAAGCGCGTTCAGCGTCCAAGCGGCAGACTCGTTCGAAACTGCCTTCACAAGGTAACAAGGTTTTTCAGATGCGAAGCCTAGCAGAAAGGGGCGAGGCATATGGCGGCGGCCTGCTCGTCGGGCTGGCCATCCTCACGCTATGGGGCGGCATGATCGACGCGTTGGCGACGGGTGTCGCGTCAGCCGCGGCTATCGCAGTTCCCTATATCGTGCTGCTCGTTCTCCTGGGGTTGACGTTGCCAGTCTATCGCGGGATCATAGGTGGACTGCCCCTCGAGAGCCCGTTCTCATGGGTCGTCTTAACCGCACTGCTGTCGATCACCGCTGTCGTGCTGGCTCCACTGATCGGGCCGGGTTTGATCGCAGCATATTTCCGCGGCAAAGGATAACACTTGATTTTTCGTGCGTTCATTTCTGCGGGACACTTGCTTGCTATGGCGCTCATTGCAGTCCCGCTTTCTCCGGAGCGGGCCTTGGCGCAAACAGGCATCGAGACCTGCCTGGCCGCGCCCGGGCCTGCCTGCGTTGACCTGATCGCCGCAGCGCTCGTGGAACTCGAAAAGGCGACAGTCGACCCCGACCGGCGCGCCTGGGCGCAACTGCAATTGGCCGGTGCACTTGCAGAAGGCGGGCAATTCGATGCCGCCGAGCAGGTATTGGCCCGAATGGAGGATCCCCCAACGAGCCCGGGCATAAGCGACACCGCGATCCTGAATGTCATCACCTTTCTGGACGCCGAAAGCCTGGATCGCGGCTTGGCGCTGCTGGACCAGATATCCGATGACGGGATCCATGCCATCGCCCGCGCCCAGCACATTGCCTACTTGGTCGAACACGGCCATCTCGAGCGCGCCTTTGCCGACGTGGTCGCAACCGACAGGTCCGGCCTGCCGCTGGGGTTCGTCGGGCTGGACAAGCTGGCCGTCGCATTGATCGAGGCGGATCAGATCGACACGGCGCTGCGTCTGGTGGTCGAAAACATCCCCGACGACCTGTCGAGACGGGGCGCCTTGCTGCGCGGGCTGGTGGTCAACAGGCTCGACGCGGGCGAGATCACCGTGGCGCAGGACCTCATGGCGCATATCGTCGATCCGACATGGCGGATCATATCCAATGCGCAGATCGGCGAGGCATTGGCGCAGACAGGCGAGATGGCAGCGGCCGAAGAGGCGTTCGCCCTCGCCCGAAGCGACTTGGCGGCACTGCCCAATCCGGACCAACGCTACTACGTCTTCGAAGCCTTCGCCCGCGCGACCCTTTCGGCCGGTCGTTCCGACCTTGCCATCGCTGCGATTTCCGATGTCAGCACGTATCGGTTCGACCAGGTGGATGCTTACGACATCCTTGCCCAGATGGCTTTGTCCCGTGGGCTCGACATCGATTTCAACGCCCTTCTGAGGGTGGCCATGGACACACTCGAAGCGGGCCCGAGCGATGGCGGGGATATCGGCCTCCGGTTCGATGATCATCTTGGCCGCCTGGCCCGGACCATGGCCATGTCGGGCGACATCGACCGGGCGGTGGACACCCTCGCACGGATCCGCGATGACGAGCGCCGCACGCAGGATTTTTCCAACGTCGCCCTGAGCCTTGTGAACACGAACCAGTTCGAGGAGGCACTGGCACTTCTTTCCACGCTGGAGGACCTCGAAGCGCAGGCGCGGGGCCTTATCAGCCTGGCCCGCGCGGCGGACCTGCAGGGAAACGCGGATGTCAGCGCGCGCGCCAGGGGCATCGTGCTGGGGTTGGTCGAAGGGCCGGAATGGGTCCCGCTCAGCGACTACGCGATCAGCCGACTGGCCGAGCTGGAATCGAGCCAGGGATATTATGCCATTGCCGAGAACCGCCTGCGGTTTCTGGAGGACACGAACCTTCAACGGTGGGGGCGCATCGCCAATCTCGGCTTTGCCGCGCTGAACGGCACCCCCGAAGAATTCCAGACCTACCTCGCAATCGCGCAAGAAGCTGTCGCCGATCTGCCGGACCCGGCCGACCGTCAGCAGCTGACCAGCAACCTGGTGATCCAGTTGGTCTACGCGGACCGGATCGACGAGGCGTTACGCATCGCCCACGCCACGGAAGACGCCGCCGCCCGCGACGCGGTGTTCGTGACATTGGCAAGCGCACTCAGCGGCAATCGCAACCTGACACTGGCGATGGCCGCTGCGGACTCCGTCGCGGACCCGATCCAGCGTCAAACCTATCAGCGTCTTGTCTGGATATCGGCCCTCAGGCAATCGCTTGGACTTTAGGCTCCTTGAGTTGAGGCCGCAGCGCCCCTCAAAAGAACGGGACGATCAGAAACGGCGGCAGAAACGCGCAAAGCAGCACGACGATCCAATGGCGATAGCCCCCGATGTCCATGGATTTCGCCCAGCGCCGGATCGCCTGCACCACCGCGGCCATGACCACATATCCCGAGGCGACCCCGCGAAACGCCAGGTCGATGGCCGCGCCCAACCCACGCGGCTCCTCCATGGCAATCGGGCCGACATAGGCCGAGACCCAGAACAGGACCAACGCAGCAAGCGCAACCCCAAAGGCCAGGATCAGCGTTTTTCCGGGCTGCGCATAGGCGGGCCAAACATAGAGCACACCGACCAGTACGCCCAGAAACACAACCCCAACTATGAAACCCATCGCCGTCCCCCGTTTGTCCTGTGCCCGTGGCTGGCCGTGACCGATGCGGTTGGCCGACCGGCCCGCCCCGCCCCTCACCACTACCATCCTAACCCCTCGGGGTCTGACCTGGCACCGGCTTTCCCCGGATTCATACCCGCATTCCCGCATAGCGGCGATGCAGCGGTGCGTATTCCCAAATAGCTGATCCGGGCGGATAACGCGCTGAGGCCATCGCAGCGATGACCCGTGCCCCCTGATCCTGGGCGGGTCACTGGTTCAGAAGGCGCCCCGCATGCGGGCATCAGGAAACGGGCAAGAAGAATATGGAAACCATGTTGAAGGCTCTCAGGTCCAGCGTGAGCCTGGGTGTTATGCTCAGCCTAGCGATGCCTGTGTCACCGGTATTGGCGCAGGACACGTTCACCGTCAACGGGCCGACTTTTGAGACCAACGGGACTTTGCCCGGCGATCCGCCGGTTATCGTCGACGGCGACGACACGCTGATCGTGGCCGCGCCCGCAGGCTCCATCACCGTCGGCGGCGTCGGTCAAAACGCGATCCAGACCACCGGCAACAACAACACCGTGATCATCGAAGACGGCACGCCCACCCCGGCCCTGACCGTCAACGGCGCTGGCGGCGACGGCATCAACATGACCGGCGACAATTCACAGGTGATTGCCGACGGGCGGATCCAGATTTCCGGCGGTCCGGATGGTACCAACAGGGGCTTCGGGATCGTGGTCGAGGGTGACAACGCCAATATTCAGGTCCTCGGCTCCCAACCCCTTAACTCGATTGTTGTGGGCGGTGTTGACGCCGTCGGCATCGCGGTGTTCGGGGACGACGGCCGCGTGATCTCGAACGCCTTCATCGACATGATTTCGGACGGAAATGTCGGAATATGGGGCGAAGGAGATCGCATCACACTGACCAATCTGAGGTCTATCGGCATTTCCGGGAATGCAACCGGCATGTTGCTGACCTCCGAAGATGGGCTCGCGGTCAACGCAGGCTCCATCAACAATTCAGGTGCGGGCGGATTCGCCAACGTAATCGCCATCGACGCAAGCGGCGACCGGGTTCGCGTCATCAACCTCGGAGGCATCTCCCTACTTGGTGACGACAGCCTCGGCATCCGCATGTTTTCAAATGATGGCAGCATCCTGAATGAAGGAGATATCGAGCTGTCTGGCGCTGGCGTCTCGCGCGGCATCTTTGTGAGCGGCTCGGGAAACACGATGGAGCACACGGGCACCATCGCGATGACCGATCCCGCCGGAACCATCTCTATTGGCATCAGCGTGATAGGTGGTGACAATGTCGTCTCGGTCACGGGAAACGGGGAGATCTCGACAGCCGGGGCGAACGGCGACGGCATTAATGTCTCGGGCATCGGCAACCGGGTGTTCTTTGATGGCCTGCTCATCCAGACGACTGGCGACGACGCTTCCGGTATCAGCGGCGGCAGCGGCAGCGGGATCATCATCGAGACCGGCTCGACCAACGGGGCCGAAATCGTGACCCAGGGCACGGGTGCATACGGAATCGATGTGGGCTTAAATTCCGACGATGCGACGGTTCTGAACGGGGCAAATATCTTCACCAATGGGCTTGGCGCGCACGGAATTTTTGTCGAAGCGGGCAGCGACAATCCCGTGATCACCAACAGCGGCGAGATCACGACAAATGGTAACGCCGCAGGCATCCGAAACGACGGTGACAACGCACGCATCATCAATAGCGGCGAGATCACGACCAGTGGATTGCAGGCGGCCGGGGTATGGAATGAAGTAAATGATGGCTCTTGGGTGACCAACAGCGGGTCGATCTCAACTACTGGCTTTTTGGGCCATGGACTCTACAGCTTCAACAGCACCAATGTCATACTAGAGAACACCGGCGAGATCCTTGTCACGGGCGACGGTGCTTCCGGGATTCATTCAGACGTAGGCAGCGGCCAAACGCTGATCAACAGCGGTCTGATCCGGGCAGAAGGCACTGCGGACGAAGGGATTTTCGTCAATGTCGATGACACGACTGTCCTGAATTCGGGTGACATCCGAACCGATCCCGGCATTGAGGGGCTCTTTATCCGCGGCGACAACGTCTTTGTCCGCAACACGGGCCGCATCTTTTCGGGATTGGGCGCGGGCGACCTTTCGTTCAGCTCGAACGGGCTGAACACCCATCTGCGGCTTGATCCCGGCTCGATCATCGTGGGCGAATTCGAGTTCCTGGCTGCCGGTGCGACTCTCGACGTGGGCCTGCCCAATGCTGCGCTGACGTGGGATTTGGCCCCGCCCGACACCATTCTCAGCGACGGGCGCCCGCAACTTGTGGTCGGCAATACCCTCTATGTCTTCGACCCGGCGCATTTCGGGGCCATGGATCAAGCCGCTTTTTCAATCCTCGATCAGATCAGCTTCACCCTCGATCAACGCCCCTCAGCACCCAACCCGGGCGAGCGAAGCGTCTGGGCCACGGGCAATATCGCCAGCGCGGGCGACGCGGACGAAGTGGCGGGAATACTGGGCACTACCTTCGCCCTGTCGGCAGATCGGTATGTCGGGGGCTTTGTGGGCACCCAGACGGCCGCATTTGAAAGCGCGTTCGGCAGTTCCGAGATCAACAGCCGCATGATCTTCGGCGGCCTGACATGGGGCGGAGTCACGGAATGGGGGTTCTTCGAAACCGCACTCAGCTTCGGCAGAACCGACCACGACTCGATCCGCCGGGTGGCAAACAACACCGTGCTGACAGGGATCGAGGAGGCCATCGCCAACCCGACCAGTACCTTCCTCAGCCTGTCTGCAACACTTGGCACCGAGACTGATTTCAATGGCATGACAGTGCGGCCAAGTGCACGCCTTCGTTACAGCTGGCACCGGGCCGACGCCTTTTCGGAGGCTGGATCGCAAGCCAACATGACGGTGGAAGCCCGCGACTCCCGGCGTCTGGACTTTCGCGCGATGGTTGAAAGCGATCTGACCCCCTGGCAGACGGCACTGGGGGATGTTGGGATCACCCTCTACGGCGGGCTTGATCTTGGCTACGGCCAAGCTGGCGATGTCAGCGCCATGATCGCGGGGCAACCCGTGGACTTCGGGGTCGAGCCGGCCGGATTTAGCGCAGAGGGTTTTGTAGGGGCGCATGCAACCTTCGATATCCGCAACGGCGCGACCCTGCGGCTTTCCGGTGAACTGGGAGCAGGCGGCGAAAACGGGGTCGAGGTGAGACTGGGCGCCATGTATGCGCTTCGCTTTTGAGCCGTATGACAGATCGAAGACCCTTTGTGCGCCGCCCACCCAAGCCTCGATGGAGGCTGCTCGCGTTTTGTCTTGGCGCAATTGCCGTGCTGGCAAGCGGACAGTTCGTGGAGAATGCCTATTATCTGGCGACCGGAACCGGCTTCTTCATCCCAGCCGAGAGTACCATCTGGACCTTCCGTGTCGTTCGGATGAACGAGGGGTCAGGCGAATGGTGGGCTTATGCCGTCGACGCTGCAAACCATTACGCGCTGCTTCCCTCAGGTCAGGAAGGCTATCTTGTGTTGCCGAAATCAGTGGTGCCCCGAGGCTTTGTCCCATTTGACACAGAAACCTGGATCGGTGCGACCTGGCGCCCAATCACGCGGGTCGATCTCTAGTTGGTTTAGATGACGCGCTGAAAGCTCGCTCCAATGGCACCTGAATGGGCCAATAGCTTGAAGAGGATTTCTCATTGATAGATGCATCCAGAACCGAGCGATGCATGGGGTGCGGGGCAGTGCTCCCTGTTACGAATGGGCCTATCCACGCCTACATGCAGTCGTCGCCTGCCTGCTTCGCTGCCTTCAATAGCCTGCTCGCAGCCGAATACAGTTCAAACAACCTGCTGGACGCGCACCGCCTGACGGTCGACACATGGGCCGTTCAGCATCCGGGCACCCAAAAAGACCGACGCGCCGTCCAATCCGTTGGCTTGCACCTCGCCCGCTTGATGTTGCAACTCACAAGTCCCCGCCCGCCACGCGAAACCAACGCCGTGATGCTGGACTTCGCGCAGCATAAGAAGACACTCCGCCCGCTCATGGTGCCTGTGGAATTCAGGGTGAGAGCAATCGATATTGCACCTTTCGCGGGGACTTCATTCCATATCTCCAAAGTCAGAGAGTGGGCAGAAGCGACTTGGCTGGATTGGTCCGATGCACATCAATACATCCGGTCCTGGGTCACCGAATACGCGAGCCTGGACGTTGATTAGATCCATGGCCAAAGACCGGATAGCGCCCCGGTGACAAGGCCCAGACTTCGCTGGCTTGAAGCAGCGTCAAGGTGATCACTGATAATGAGAAACAAGACCTGAAAGCAGCCAACACTTGAGAGCAGCCCCAAAGGCTGACCCTTCAGACGCAGTGTGCAAGTCTTGCATATCCCTATTGGAGAACCATCATGACGCCAAAAGCCGAACCCCTAGCTTATTCGATCCGCCGATTGGCGCCCGGTGACGACATCCGTTATGGCGAAATGCTTGATCTGTTTGCTGAAGCTTTCGATGATCCGGAAAGCTACAGCAGCGCAAGGCCTTCACCAGACTACCGGCATGTCGTTCTGGCGAAACAAGATTTTTTCGCACTTGTCGCTCTTGCGGGCGGGAGGGTTGTCGGCGCGTTGGTCGCATATGAATTGCCAAAGTTTGAGCAAGATCGCTCGGAGTTCTACATTTACGACCTTGCCGTCGCCGAAGAATGGCGACGCCAGGGCGTTGCGACCGCAATAATCGGAGACCTTGGGGAGATTGCAAAAGCGAGCGGCGACAGCGTCATGTACGTGCAGGCAGATTACGGCGACGATCCTGCCATCGCCTTGTACACCAAGCTTGGTACCCGCGAAGACGTGATGCATTTCGACATTTCGATAGACTGATTGAACCGCAAGGGTTGGTACAACCTCCGACAATCCCAGTGCGGTTCAACCCGCGCAAGAGAGTCAGTACCGTCCCTCTTCAGCATCGATCAGTTAGCGCCCATGAATATCGATGCGTGTGACCGCCCTCCGCAAATGCCAAGAGCGTACACCTACGACAAATTCCGGCAAAAATCCTGTGGGCTCTATGGCAGCTTGATAACGAAGAACCGATCCAACCTGAGGGATGCGGTAGAGGACGAAAGTCACGTCATCCAATTAAATTATTGTAATATTATTTTTTATTCAATGGTGCTCCCACAACAATCCCGCGGCCGGCAGAGATCCAGTCTGGAAAAGGACGGCAATCGAACTAGTTTATGATCCACCATCAATCCGGTTGAAAACGGTGATTGCGCAACTGGCGAGCTATCCTCAAAATCACAAGGATAGTCTGTTGATCTGAGGTGTCCTTTTTAAGGCCAACCTCTGCTCGGCTGCGGTGCTCAACCGATTCTACATTCGAGGAAAGGCGGCTTTCTTGCCCAGTACAAGAGAAGCGACCAAGCGACTGCTCTGGAGGATAAGTTGGGGGGATTTTATTTTAACAACTTGTGCAAGATACGTATATTGGTTCATTTTTTATGAATATTTGGTGCGGGTGAAGAGCAGCGTCTACAGCGCGAAATAGATCAGAAAGGTCGCCCCGTTCGCGGCAGAGAAACCGGGATTTCGGAACAGATCAAGCGGAACCATGGGCGAGGGGCTGCGGGTCTCCCATGCCAGAAATCCCGCGAACAGCGCCGCGCCGACAAGGGCGGGTGTCCAGTTGACGGCATGCCCTTCGGACGCGCTGGTAAGGCCCAGAGCAATCAGGGCGAGCGCACCGGTGATCAGGGCCGCGCCGGGCAGATCCAGCGAATGATCGGGGCGCGCGGGGTCGGCGGCGACTTTGGTCAGGATCATCCAGAGCGCCAGCGCGCCAAGCGGCAGATTGATCGCGAAGAGAAGCCGCCACATCTCGGGGCCGCCGAAGCTCAGAACCAGCCCGCCCAGGATCGGCCCGAGTGCGGTGGTCAGCGCGGAGGCCGCTGCCCAGATGCCGATGGCCCGGCCGCGTTCCGCCGAGGGGTAGGCGCGGGCGATAAGCGCAAGGCTGCCGGGCACCATGACCGCAGCGCCGATGCCCTGAAACACGCGCGCCATGATCAGCGTTTCCGGCGTGGGGGCGACGGCGCAGGCCAGCGAGGCCAGCATGAAACCGGCAATCCCGGCGGCGAAGACGCGGGCCAGCCCGTATCTGTCCCCGATGGCCCCGTCGATCAGGATCAGCGCGGAGAGGGGAAGCAGATAGCCGTTATTGATCCATTGCGCCTGAACCAGTGTCGCGTTCAGGCCGTCGCGCATGGCCGGCAGCGCAATTGCGACCAGCGTGCCGTCTATGAACCCGAGGGCCGAGGCCAGAATGGCGGAAAAGAGAATGAACGGCCGTGCCTCGGGCGCGCAAAAGCCGGGCACATGGCCCGGCTTTTTCACTGTCGTGGCGGCGGCGCCCTGAGAAGGCAGGCCAGTGCTCAAGGATCAGCTTTTGCTCTCGGCGGCAGCCGCGGGTTTGGGCGCGGCCTGAACCGGCGAGGAGGGGGGCTTGGAAACCGCCGAAGGCGGCGTCGCCTTGGGCTGGCCCGAGGTGGCAAGCGGGTCTTCCTGGCGCTGAACCGAGCCTTCGAAATGCGCGCCCGATTCAATGGCGATGGTCTTGTGGATGATATCCCCTTCGACCCGCGCCGTGGATGTCAGGCGAACCTTCAGCCCTCTGACCCGGCCGACCACGCGGCCGGTGACCACGATGTCATCGGCAACCACTTCGCCTTCGATCGTGGCACTTTCGCCCACGGTCAGAAGATGGGCGCGAATATCGCCCTGCACATGGCCCTCGACCTGGATATCGCCCGATGTGCGCAGATTGCCCACAATGGTCAGATCCGCACTGAGCGTGGAGGCGGGCGGCTTCGCCTTCGGTGTGCTGGGGGTGCCAAGCGGCATTGCCGGGCGTTCGACCGGCACGCTCGCCGATTTTGCGGCGGCGTCATCGCCCGGTTTCGGGGCGGGATCGTTGATCTTGGATTTAGAAAACATCTCTACCTGCGGTGATGAAGTTCATCGGATTGATTGGAGTGCCGTTCTGGCGCACTTCGTAGTGCAAATGCGACCCCGTTACACGGCCCGTTCTTCCCATATCACCGATCCGGTCCCCGCGCGAGACCCTTTGGCCTTCGGACACGCGAAGGCGCGACATATGAGCGTAACGCGTTTCGATCCCGAAGGGGTGCTGGATCTTCACCATGAGCCCATATCCGCTCTGGCGCCCTGCAAATATGACCACTCCGTCACCCGCGGCGTAAAGCGGCGTACCCACGGGACCCGCGAAATCGGTACCGGCGTGAAGCCGCCGACCGCCATTGATCGGGTCGCGGCGATAGCCGAACCCGGAGGTGAAGCGGACCGACGACTGAACCGGCATCGCGAAGGGCAGTTGCTCGGCCGCCATCCGGTACAGGTTCACCTGGTCGAGACCTTCCAGCACCTCGTTGGCACGCAGCGACATCGCGTCGGGTTCCTGCCCGCGTGACGACATGGTGATTGGCATCAGTGGCCCGCCCTGGCCGGAATAGCCGCGGCGCACCTGCTCGATGATCTGGTCGGTGGGCATGCCGGCGCTGCGGAACATGTTGTCCAGAGGTTCCAGTGACATTGCGACGGCTTCCTCAATCTGGGTGAAGATGCGCTCGTTCCGCTCGGCGGCCAGTTCGGCCTCGAACTGAAGCCGCTCTACCTCGGAATGAGCTTCGGCCATGTTGAGATGCGCATTGTCGCGTTCGCTCGCGGTATCCTCCAACGCCTCGGCGAGGAAGGTCATCGTCTGTTCCATGTCCTGCTGGCGGCCGGCCGCGGTCTGGATCGTTCCGGTTTCGGCCTGAAGTTCGGCCATAAGCTGATCAGCGCGGGCGCGGGCCTCGTCGCGTTCCGACATGGTGCGGCGCAGCGTGGTCTGGATCACGTCGACGGCCGTTTCCATCTCGCGCCGGCGCTGTTCGGATTCCAGCAGCCGCGACTGCATGTCCGACACTTGATCCATCGCCACCGCGAACCGGTCCTGGGCCAGACGTGCCTCCGCCGCGCGGGCGTCGCGCTCGTCGGAAAGCGCATTCAGTCGTGTCTGGTAGGTCAGTTGTTCGCGCGCGGCCTGATCCCGGGCGCCGCCTGCGCTGATCGTGTCGATGAGGAAAATGGATGTGACGATGACGGTCCAGCCCACGAAAAGCGCGCCGCCTGCGATCATCAGGGCCTGTGTTCCGGGTCGGAGCCGCACGAACCGCGTGCCTTCATCGGCTTTGAGAAACAGTCGCTGTTCAGGAAGATGCTTTTCCAAGACCGCGCTCAAGCGGTTTAGTGCCCGTGTCTTCACGATATTCTGCCCCATGCTCCGTCTTGTCGCCCGCACGCGTCATCCCCTACGCGGCATCGTAGCTCCGCAAGGGCATAAGCGATGGGGATTATTGCCTCAATGATTTATCTTTAAGTGTGGCTAAAAGACGCCAGCAATGGGCGGTTTGAGCGGAAATCCGCCGATCTGGCGGCCTTCACCCGGCTTTCTCGGACAGCGGCCAGTAGAAATCGGGGGGAATCCCTGCCTCGGCGCGCTTCTCTTCGTTGAAGGGCGGTTTGAGCGCGCCGTGGAAGTAGCGCCGGACGAGGCGGTGGAAAGCCTCTTTCGGGTCGGTATCTTCACGCCCACACAGAAAGTGGAACCATTTGGAGCCATAGGCTACATGGTGTACCTCCTCGGCATAGATCACCTCCATCGCGGAAACGGCCTGCGCCGCGCCGGGGGCGTTGCCCGCGCGGCGGAAAACCTCGATCATGTTGGGCGTGACATCCAGCCCGCGCGCCTCCAGCACCATCGGGACGACGGCAAGCCGCCCCATGAAATCATCGGCCGTATCCTCTGCGGCGCGCCACATGCCCGCATGAGCGGAGAGCGCGCCGTAGAAGCTGCCCATCTCCGCCAGACAATCGGCGATCAGGTTGAAATGCTTGGACTCTTCATCGGCCGCTTGCACCCAGTCATCGTAGAATCCCATCGGCATGGGCACATGCGCAAACCGGGCAAGGATGTCCCAGTGCAGATCCACCGCATTCAGCTCGATATGGGCAACCGCATGGAGAATGGCGGTACGTCCCGCGAGCGTTCCGGGTTTGCGGCGGGGCACGTCGCGCGGGTCCAGCAGCGGCGGCTGCATCGGTCGCGCCGGCTGGTCGGGCGGGCAGGCGGCGCCAATTGGAATGGCGCGGCCAGCTTCCGCCCGCGAGGCCTTCCAGCGCTTTGCGAAGTCGCGGGAGAGCGCGGTTTTCGCGCGGGCATCCGCCGTGGTCAGAACCGCCACGGCCATCTCGGCAAGGCTGGCCGGCGTGCTCACAGCGCGCGCACGGCCTCCAGCACCGCATCCGCATGGCCCGGCACCTTCACCTTGCGCCAGATCCGGGCGATCTTGCCCTCGCCATCGATCAGGAACGTAGCGCGCTCGATACCCATGTATTTCTTGCCGTACATGTTCTTTTCGACCCATGTCCCGTAGCGTTCGCAGACATCGCCCTCCGCGTCGGACACAAGGGCGATGCCCAGGTCGTGCTTGGCAATGAACTTGTCATGCTTGGCGACGGTATCCTTGGAGATGCCGATAATCTTTGCCCCCGCGGCCTCGAACTCCGGGGCAAGCTCGGTGAAGGCGATCGCCTCCTTGGTGCAGCCGGACGTGTCGTCCTTGGGGTAGAAATAAAGCACCACCGCAGCGGGCCGCAGGGCGGAAAGGGTGATTTCGCCGTCTCCGTCGCGGGGCAGCGTGAAATCGGGGGCGGGAGCGCCGGTGTCGAGCATGTGAACCTCATCGAATTGTGACGGGCGGCTTGGCCGCGTTCGGTTTGCAAGCTAGGGGATTTGCGGCGAAGATAAAGGACAAGATCGACGCGCCGGGCAAATGCCCCTCAGACAGGCCACCCATGGCAGAGCAGCCAAAGGACGTAAGCCAGACCCCGCCCCGCCGATTGCGTCGGCGGATTCTTTGGTGGTGCAGTACGGTTCTGAGCCTGCTGGTGCTGGTTCCGGTGCTGATGCTGGTTGCCGTCATCTGGATGGCGATGGACAATGTCCTGCGCCTGCCCGACGGCGTTCAGACGATGATCGAGACGCGTCTCGACCGGGCGATGGCGGCCAATCGGGTCGAAATCGGCGACATCGGGCTGGCGCTGCGCGAGGGCGGGGTGACACCGCAGATCGTGCTGAGCGATGTGGTGCTCCGCGACGGCGACGACCTGCGGGCGCGGTTCCCGGAACTCTCGGTGCATCTGAACGGGCGCGCGTTGCTGCGCGGAGAGATGCGGCCCTATCGGGTAGACCTGACCGGTGCCGGCCTGCGCATGGTCCGCGATGCCGACGGGCGCCTGGATCTGGCCCTGACCGATGAGCGCCGCGCCGAGGCCCGCGATCTGACCGAGACGCTGGCCCGGATCGATGCGATGTTCGCGCAGCCGATCTTCGCCGAACTGCAGGAGATCAGCGGGCGCGGGCTGGAACTGATCCTGAACGATGCGGTGACGGGCCGCGAGATCCGGGCCCATGACGCCAACCTGCGCCTGGAGCGCAAGGGCGCCGCGCTGACCCTGATCATGGGCGGCCAGCTGGAGGGAAGCCGGAACGCGAGTCTGTCGCTTGCGGTAACCCGCAACCCCGAACTGGGGCGAACGGATATGCGCGCGCAGTTCCAGAATCTGGCGGCCCGGGACGTGGCCAGCGCCGCTCCCGCGCTTGCCTGGCTCGATTTGATGCGCGCGCCGATTTCAGGGGCGCTGACGACGCGGCTCAGAGATGACGGCACGGTTGGCGATTTGAGCGGCGCGCTGGATATCGGGGAAGGCCGTATCTCTCTGGGCGAGGGAGTGGCACCTCTGCCCTTCACAGCGCTCAGCGCCTATTTCGATTACGATGCGGCCGCCGCACGGCTGAGTTTCTCCGCGCTCGACGTGGATGCGCCCGCCTTACGGTTCCGGGCCACGGGCAATGCCGATCTTATGCAAGATGGCACCAGCTATGTCGGCCAGTTTCACTTCACCGGGATCGAAGCCGCGCCCGAGGGTGTTTTTGCCGCGCCTGTGCAGTTCGAAGGGGGCGCTATGGATATGCGGCTGTCCCTGTCGCCTTTCGTGCGCCTTGAACTGGGGCAGGCGGTGCTGTTCGACGGCGCCTTGCATCTGAGTGCTGAGGGCGAGATTGCGGCGCGCCCCGACGGGTTGAGCATGCGGATCGACGCGACGATCCCCGAAGTCGCGGCGACCGACGTGCTGCCCTACTGGCCGACCGGCGCGATCCCGAACACCCGGGGCTGGCTGGAGCGCAATCTGACCGGCGGCACGTTGCGCGATATCCGCTTCTCCCTCCGGCAGGAACCGGGGGAGAGACCGGCGCAGATGCTGCGTCTCGACTTCGAGCAGGCCACGATCCATGCCTTGCGCGAGATGCCTCCCATCGAGGGCGCGCGGGGCTATGTGTCGCTGACCGGCCCGCGATTTGTGATGTCGCTTAGCGCGGGCGGAGTGACAGGGCCATTGGGGGGATCGGTCGGGCTGGCGGGATCGACGATGGTGATCGAGGATGTGCGGGTGCGCGGCCCCGATACCACCTTCGACCTCCACGCCCGCGGGGAGCTGCGCGATGTGCTGAGCCTTCTGGAACTGCCGCCGGTGAACCTGTTTTCCGACGGTCGGCTCTCTGCGGAGACGCTGGCCACGGGGCGGGCCGATCTGCGCGGGCGGCTCACCGTGCCGCTGCGCCAACAGGTGCCGTTCGAGGAGATCGATTTCGAGGTTAGCGGCCGGCTGGCCGACATCCGCTCAGATACACTCGTGGCCGGGCGGGTGGTGAGCGCCGACAGCCTTGAGGTCGATGTTGTGCCGGACCGCGTCGCGATCAGTGGACGCGCGCGCCTCGACGGGATCGCGGCCACCGGGCGATGGACCCGCTCCCTTGGCCCCGGCGCCGATGGCCGCAGCCGGCTGGAGGGTACGGGCGTTCTGTCTCCGGACGGGTTGGCCGGCTTTGGTGTGGTGCTGCCCGACGGGCTTCTCACGGGATCGACGGGGGCTGATTTCGTTCTGGATCTCGGCGGGGAGGAGGGCCCGCCCGATCTGATTCTGTCGTCAGATCTCACCGGTCTTGGGCTGCGGCTTGACGCCTTGTCATGGCAAAAGCCGCAGGGTCAGGCCGGGCGGCTTGCCGCGACGGTGCGTCTTGGCCCCGCGCCCGGTGTCACCTCGCTGGAACTGGCCGCCACGGGTCTGGAGCTTCAGGGCGATATCCGCCTGCGTGAGGGTGGCGGGTTCGACCGGCTGACCGCCACGCGGTTCCGGCTGAACGATTGGCTCGATGTGACCGGCGCGTTGGTGGGCCGGGGGGAGGGGCGCGCGCCCTCGGTCGAGCTGACCGGCGGCAGCGTCGATCTGCGCCGGGTGCCGTCGGGCGGCGGGCGCGCGCGCGGCGGGGCGGGCAGCGGGCCCCTGACGGTGCGCCTGGACCGGTTGCAGATCAGCGATGGCATCGCGCTCAACTCGGTCGCGGCGGATCTGACTGCGGCGGGCGGTCTGTCAGGACAGTTCCGGGGAGAGGTCAACGGCGCGGTGCCGGTCAGCGGCACGCTAGTGACAACGGCGAACGGGGCGGCTGTGCGGCTGCGCTCGGATGATGGCGGGGCGGTCATGCGCGCGGCGGGCCTGTTCGAGAATGCATATGGCGGTGCGATGGAGCTTGTCATGCGACCGACGGGCCAGACCGGCGCCTATATCGGCCAGATCACGATCAACGGGCCGCGCCTGCGCAACGCGCCTGCGATGGCCGAGCTTCTGAACGCCGTTTCGATCGTGGGACTTCTGGAGCAACTGGGCGACACCGGCATCAATCTCGGCGAGGTGGAGGCGCGGTTCCGTCTCGATCCGCGGGCCATCGTCGTCGAACAGGGCACGGCGGTGGGGCCATCCATGGGCATCTCGATGGACGGGGTCTATGACATCGCCAACCGGCGCTTCGACATGCAGGGCGTCGTGTCCCCGCTTTACATGGTCAACGGCGTTCTGGGCGCGCTGTTCGCCCCTCGCCGCGAGGGGCTTTTCGGTGTCACTTACCGCTTGACCGGCACGCCGGAAAACACACGTGTAAACGTGAACCCGCTGTCGATTCTGACGCCGGGCATCTTCCGCGAGATCTTTCGCCGTCCGCCACCGGAGCTGAGCCAGTGAACCTGAACGATTTCGATTTCGACCTGCCGGAGGGCCGGATCGCAACCCGGCCCGCGCGGCCCAGATCGTCGGCGCGCCTGTTGCTGGCCGACGGCCCTACGACCGAGGACCGGCATGTCTATGATCTGCCCGACATCCTGCGTCCCGGCGACCGGCTGGTCCTGAATGACACCAAGGTCATCCCGGCGCGCCTGTCGGGGATCCGCTGGCGCGACACCGGCACGGAGATCGTGAAGGCCAAGGTCGAGGTCACTCTGCTGGAGCCGCAGGCCGATGGCAGCTGGTCGGCGCTGGCCAAGCCGCTGCGCAAGCTGGCGATCGGTGAGAAGGTGGTGTTCTCCGACAATCTGTCGGCCGAGGTGACGGCGCTGGAGGCCGGGTTGCACCTACGGTTCAACCTGAGCGGTACGGATTTCGACGCGGCGCTGAATGCGGCCGGCGCCATGCCGCTGCCGCCTTATATCGCGGGCAAACGGGCGGCGGATGCGCAGGACAAGCAGGATTATCAGACGATCTGGGCCCGCCGCTCCGGCGCGGTGGCAGCGCCCACCGCCAGCCTGCATTTCGACGAACCGTTGCTGGCCGCGCTGCGCGACAGGGGGGTCACGATGAGTTTCGTGACGCTTCATGTGGGCGCGGGCACCTTTCTTCCGGTCACCGTGGATGACGTGACCACGCACCGGATGCATGCGGAATGGGGCGAGATCACCGCCGAGGCCGCCGCCGAGATCACTGCGACACAAGCCGCCGGCGGCCGGATTATCCCGGTGGGCACCACCGCATTGCGGCTGATCGAAACCGCTGCGGGTGCCGATGGCTCCCTCACCGCGTGGCAGGGCGACACCGATATCTTCATCTACCCCGGCTACCGGTTCAAGATCACGCAGGCTCTGATGACCAATTTCCATCTGCCGAAATCGACCCTGATGATGCTGGTCTCCGCACTGATGGGCGCGGACCGGATCAAGGAGATCTACGCCCATGCCATTGAGCAGGAATACAGATTTTTCTCCTACGGGGACGCCTCGCTGCTGATTCCGTCGCAGACGTGACAGATCGTGACGAAATTGGATGACCTAACTGGCTTCAAACAGTTAGGGACGGCCCCATGATAGATGTTCTTCGCTCTTCCTGGGCCCTGCTGTTGGGCATGCTTCTGCTGATGGTCGGAAACGGCCTGCAGGGGACCCTTCTGGGCGTGCGCGGCGCCATCGAGGGGTTTTCGACGCTGGAGTTGTCGATCGTCATGTCCGCCTATTTCGCGGGCTTTCTGGGCGGCTCCCGCATGGCGCCGGACATGATCCGAAGGGTGGGGCATATCCGCGTCTTCGCGGCCCTGGGCTCGATGATCTCGGCGGCGCTGGTTCTGTTCCCGGTGCTGACCGATCCGATCAGCTGGACGGTGCTGCGCGTGATCATCGGGTTCTGTTTCTCCGCCGTGTACGTGACCGCAGAAAGCTGGCTGAACAACGCGGCCACCAACGAGACGCGGGGCAAGGCGCTGTCGATCTACATGGTGGTGCAGATGGCGGGCATCGTCTCCGCGCAGGGTCTGCTGGTTCTGGGCGATCCGTCCGGGTACACGCTTTTCATCGTGCTGTCGGTGCTCGTCTCGCTGAGCTTTGCGCCGATCCTGCTGTCGGTCACCCCGACGCCGGCCTTCGAGACCACCAAACCGATGAGCCTGCGCGAAGTCCTCGCCGTCTCTCCGCTTGGATGTGCGGGCATCTTCGTGATGGGGGGCGTCTATTCGGCGATGTTCGGCATGTCGGCGGTCTATGGCACCGAGGCCGGGCTTGGCCTTGGCCAGATCTCGATTTTCGTCGCGTCTTTCTATGTGGGCGGCCTGCTGCTGCAATACCCGATCGGGTGGATATCGGACCGGATGGACCGCCGCGTGCTGATCCTCGCGATCAGCGTTCTGGCCGCCGCGCTCGCCGTGGTCGCGGTGCTGGGCGGCGGCCTGTTCTGGCTGCTGCTAACGGCGGCATTCCTGTTCGGCGGTATGGCGAACCCGCTTTATGCGCTTCTGGTGGCCTATACGAACGACTTTCTGGAACATGAACAGATGGCGGCGGCCGGCGGCCGGCTGATTTTCATCAACGGGGTCGGCGCGATCTTCGGCCCCCTCGCGGTGGGTGCGATCATGGGGGCAATCGGGCCGTCGGGCTATTTCATCTATCTCGCCGTGCTCATGGCCACGCTTGCGGTCTATGCGGTCTATCGGATGACCGTGCGGCCCGCGCCGTCGTCGGACGAGACTGGCAGCTATGCCCCGGTGATGGCGACCACATCGCCGGTCGCCATGGAATGGGCGCAGGAGGCCTTCATCGAAGCTGCGCAGGAAGCCGAGGAGACGGAAGACAAGTCGCAGCCCGCCGTGTAAGGTGCTCCCAAGACCGCCAAAGGTCGTGAAGGAGGAGAGCGATGACAAACCCGCACCCGTCGGAGGAGGTTCTGGCCTTCTGGCTGACCGAGCGTTCGCCCGAGGATTGGTACAAGCAGGACGCGGCGCTGGATGAGGAGATCACCACGCGCTTCATGGATCTCTGGGAAAAGGGAGAGCGGGGCGAGTTGTCGGATTGGACGAGCCACCCGCAGAAGGCGCTGGCGCTCGTCATCCTGCTGGACCAGTTTCCGCGCAACATGTTCCGGGGGCAGGCCCGGGCCTTTGCCACCGATCTCAAGGCCAAATCCGCCGCCTGCTATTCGATCGAAAACGGCTGGGACATGCGCGCCGCCGAGCCGGAACGGCAGTTTTTCTACATGCCCTTCTGTCATTCCGAAATTCTGGCCGATCAGGATCACTGCGTGCGCCTGATGAAGGAGCGGATGCCGGAAACCGGGCAAAGCAACATCCTGCACGCCCGGGCCCATCGGGAGATTATCCGGACGTTCGGCCGCTTTCCGTTTCGCAACGAGGCGCTCGGTCGGCAGAGTTCTGTCGACGAACAGCGCTTTATGGAAGATGGCGGCTATGGCAAGGTTGTCAGCGAGTTGGAGGCTGCAGGCTGATCTGAGCCGATTGCGTGCCCTCCGACCGACCTGATTGAGAGGAAGGGACGGCGCGATGACACGGATCGGAACGGCTTTGGCCGCTGTGCTGGTGACGACAGGGGCGGCGATGGCCGAGGATGTGCGGCTGGACGTGGGCGGAGACAGCGTGATCGGCACCTACGAGGTGTCTGACGGGCCGGGGCCCGCAGTTCTGCTGCTGCACGGGTTCACCGGCACCCGCGACGAGCTTCCGGTGGAAGGCACGGAGGATTTCGTTTTCACCCGCTTCGCGCGGCAGCTTGCGGCCGCCGGAATGCCGAGCCTGCGGATCGATTTCCGCGGTTCGGGCGAGAGCCTGGAGATGCCCTGGGAAGAGACGACCTTTTCCACCCAGATCGAGGATGCGGTGGCGGCCGTCGACTGGATGGCCGCGCATCCCGATATCGGCGCCCGAGAAATTGCCGTGATCGGCTGGAGTCAGGGCGGGCTTGTCGCCGCCCATCTGGCTGCCGAGCGTCCGGATCTGGCCCGCGTCGTCTTGCTGAACCCGGTGACGGCACCGCGTGTCTCCTTCGGGGCACTTTTCGGACCCGAGGTGATGGAGGCCGGGCTGGCTGCGGCACCGGCCACGCCAGTGGGTTTCACCTTGCCCTGGGGCGCCGAGATGGAGCTGAACGGCGCCTTCTTTCACGAAATCCCTGACAGCGACCCGGTGGGCGCGATCGCGGATTACCCCGGCCCGGTGCTGGTGGTCGTGGGGGCCAATGACGACCTGATCACGCCGCAGCCCGCGATGGGGCAGTCGGTGCTGGATGCGCGCGGAAACGCGACCGACACGCTGGTGCTGATGGAGATGGATCATGTGTTCAATGTCTTCACCGGGCCCGATATGCTGGATCAGGTCATCGCCACGACAATCGCGTGGTTGTCGGGGGCATAACGCCGCGACAATACTGCGCCCCATGGATCAATTGCGACATACGGTCAGATAGTTTAATGCTGAACAAAATTTTCGCCAGGAGGGTCGCCCATGGCTGCCAAAAGCTTTGACATCGTTGTAATCGGGGCCGGACCGGGGGGCTATGTTGCCGCGATCCGCGCCAGTCAGCTTGGTCTGAACGTCGCCATCGTCGAACGGGAGCATATGGGTGGCATCTGCCTGAACTGGGGCTGTATCCCGACCAAGGCGATGTTGCGAAGTTCGGAGATTTTTCACCTGATGCAGCGGGCCAAGGAGTTCGGGCTGAAGGCCGACGGGATCGGCTACGATCTGGACGAGGTGGTCAAACGCTCGCGGAAGGTGGCCAAGCAGCTGAATTCCGGGGTCGGCCATCTGATGAAGAAGAACAAGATCACCGTTGTGATGGGCGACGCCACGATACCCGCCAAGGGCAAGGTCAGCGTCAAGACCGACAAAGGCACCGAGGAACTGGGCGCCAAGAACATCATCCTGGCGACAGGCGCCCGCGCCCGCGAACTGCCTGGGCTGGAGGCAGATGGCGACAGGGTCTGGACCTACAAGGCGGCATTGACCCCGAAACACATGCCCAGGAAGCTCCTGGTGATCGGCTCGGGTGCGATCGGGATCGAGTTTGCCAGCTTCTACAACACCCTTGGCGCCGACACGACCGTGGTGGAGGTGATGGACCGGATCCTGCCCGTGGAAGATGCCGAGATCAGCGCCTTTGCCAAGAAAAGCTTCGAGAAGCAGGGGATGAAGATTCTGCAAAAGGCCATGGTCAAGCAGCTTGATCGCGCCCGGGACAAGGTAACCGCGCATATCGAGATCGGTGGCAAGGTTGAGAAGCAGGAGTTCGACACGGTGATCTCCGCCGTGGGCATCGTCGGCAATGTCGAGGGACTCGGGCTGGAGGAGCTTGGCGTGAAGATCGACCGGACCCATGTGGTGACGGATGAATTCTGCCGCACGGGCGTGGAGGGGGTTTACGCCATCGGCGACATCGCAGGCGCGCCGTGGCTGGCACACAAGGCAAGCCATGAAGGCGTGATGGTGGCCGAACTGATCGCGGGCAAGAACAAGGTTCACCCAAGCAAACCCGAAAGCATTGCCGGGTGCACCTATTGCTACCCGCAGGTCGCCAGCGTCGGCTATACCGAGGCGAAGGCGAAGGAGCTTGGCTACGACGTCAAGGTCGGGCGTTTCCCCTTCATCGGCAACGGAAAGGCGATTGCCTTGGGCGAGGCGGAGGGGCTGGTGAAAACCGTGTTCGACGCCAAGACGGGCGAGCTTCTGGGCGCCCATATGATCGGCGCGGAGGTCACCGAACTGATCCAGGGTTACGTGGTGGGCCGCCAGCTGGAGACCACCGAGGAGGACCTGATGGAAACCATCTTCCCGCACCCCACGCTCAGCGAGATGATGCACGAGTCGGTGCTTGATGCCTATGACCGGGTCATCAACTTCTAGACCGCGGGACCGTAATCGGGACAAGGGGGCGGCGCCGCTGGTGGCCGCCCCCTTTCGTTCTCGGCTTGCCGGATCAGTCCACGATCAGAGGCCGGCTCGCCAGTTCGGTCCGGTCCTGCGACATGAAATAGCGGATCACATAGGCGCCCGGTTCATCGGGAACCTGTATCCTGAGGGGGGAACCATCGCGGGTGTAGGCGTAGCTCTCCCAGGCCGCGCTGCCGGTCGCATCCGCTCGCCCGATCCCGATGTAATCGTTGTGATAATCCGGCCCGGTCCATCCGATCTCGATGGTCGCGCCGGCTTCTGCGCGGTCCGGCGCCGTCAGGTTTGCTCCAACCGGGGTCACGTTCAGGACGCTGGTCGCTTGCGCGGCCCGGTCCTGATCGAGGAAATAGGTGATCGCGTAATCGCCGGGTTCCGTGGGCACGAGCAGTTGCAGAGGATTGCCCTCGCGAGTGTAGGTGTAGTTCTCCCACCGGTCCGAGCCGGTCGCCTCCGCGCGGCCGATCCCGATATAGTCGTTCTGGTTGTCGGGCCCGGTCCATCCGACCTCGATGGTCGATCCGGCGATGGCCGTGGCGGGCGCGGTGACGCCGGTTTCCAGCGCGGTGACGGTGATCGGGACAGAGGTCAGCGGGGTTCGGTCCTGATCGAGGAAATAGGTGATCGCGTAATCGCCGGGTTCCGTGGGCACGAGCAGTTGCAGAGGATTGCCCTCGCGGGTGTAGGTGTAGTTCTCCCATCGGTCCGAACCGGTCGCCTCCGCGCGGCCGATCCCGATATAGTCGTTGCGGTAATCCGGCCCGGTCCAGTCCACGTTGATCGTATCTCCGGCGCGCGCGGTTTCCGGTGCGATCAGAGTGGCCTCTACAGGGGTGACGGTGATCCGGGCCGCGCCGATCCGTTCGCGCCCGTCGGCCAGGAAATAACCGATCAGGTGCTCGCCCGGTTCGGGCGGCGCCAGCAGGCTGAGGGGGTTGCCGTCGCGCGTATAGGTGTAGTTGCGCCAGGCGTCGCTGCCAGTGGCGCCCTCCTGCCCGATCCCGATGTAGTCGTTGGGCATGTCCGGCCCGTTCCACCCGACCTCGATGGTCGATCCGGCAATGGCGGAGGCGGGGGCGACGATCGTGGCGGTCACTGCGGGTTCCTCGAACACCACGGTGATCTCGCGGGCCGCGTCGATGACGATGAACTGCACTTCTTGGCTGACCTCCTGCACGGTCCAGTAGGCCGATACGGTATAGGATCCGTTGGCCATATCGAAGATCAGCCCGTTACCTTCTTCGGTTTCGGCCGCGTCGTCGGGCACAGGGCGAATATCCCATAGAACGGGGTCCGTGATCAGCGGGCCATCCTCGCCACCGATCCGGGCGGTAAAGGTGACCCCATGGGTGGCTGGCGGAATGAAGGGCAGGAGGATGGTGACAGTTTGCGCCACGCCTTCCTCGACGGTGAAGCTCGCGCCGTGTTCGCTGTCCTGCGCCATGCGCAACACCTGCGTCCGATAGCTGCCGGGCGGAAGCTGCGCGGTGAGTGTCGGGGCCCGGGTCGGGTCGAGAACCTGGTTGCCGTCGGCGTCAAACAATGTCCACTCAAGGGGGGAGACCGGGGCCGACATGTCGGGTTCGACAAGCGCGCGCAGGGTGATCGGCGTCGCCACCGGGGCAGGGGCCACGGCGACCTGTTCGAGCGCCTGCGCCAGTTCCTCGGCATTGTCCGCGGTCAGGAACTGCCCGCCGGTGTTGTCCGCGATGCACTGCATCTGGGCTCGCGCTTCAGGGTCTGCCACGTCGAATCCGATCACATGGGCGGTGAAGGCGATGCCCGACGCCTCAAGCTCGGCAGCGATGGCGCACGGGTCGGCCTCGCAGGTTTCGATCCCGTCCGAGACAAGGATGACCGTGGCGGCGTTTTCCGTGTGCCGTAGCGCCCGGGCGGCTTCCACCACCGAGGCGGTCATCGGGGTGCGCCCGCGCGGGTTGATCGAATTGACCGCCTCAGCGATGGCCGCACGGGTGTCCAGACCCGGCGCGATCAGCGTTTCGATATCCGCGCAATCGCCACGAGTCCGGTGGCCATAGACAGTCAATCCTATGGCCTGCGAGACGGGAAGATCCTGCAGCATCCCGCCGATGACCTCGCGGGCGATGACGATCTTGTTGATGCCGTCAATCTGGCCCCACATGGAGCCGGAGGCATCGAGAACCAGAATGGCGGCGGGGGTTTCGTCGCCCTGCGCCCTGACCGCAGGTGCGGCGGGCAACAGGATGCAGACAGAGAGAAGCACGGCTGACAGAAGCTGGCGCATGGGGAAACTCCATATTCGATATCAAAAATGCAAATGCCGCGCCTGCCGCACGGCGTGAATATGCAGAGGATGCTAGGCCGCGCCGCTTCATTTGTGAAGTCTGCGATGGGGTGGTTGACCGTCCGGCGCCCCGCTGTCATGTCGCGGCAATGGAGCATCGGGTCAGGACGGATTGGGCGCAGGTTATTCTGCTTTGGGTGACCGGATTGTTTGCCGCGGCGCAATTCGGCAAGGTTTCCCTGATATTCGAAGCCCTTGGCGCGACCTATGACCGGCCCGAGCCGGTTCTGGCGCTCGTCGTCTCCGCCGTGGGTGTGGCGGGCATCTTTCTGGGTGCGGTTGCGGGCATGGGCGCGGGGCGGTTCGGCCCGAGGCCGGTCTTGCTGACCGCGCTGCTGACGGGCGGCGCCCTGTCAATGGCTCAAAGCCTTCTGCCGCCTTTTCCGGTGCTGATCGGATTGCGGCTGTTGGAAGGTGTCACGCATCTGGCGATCGTGGTTGCGGCGCCGGTGCTCATGGCGCGGATCAGCAGCCTGCGGGACCAGCCCATGGTGATGGCGCTATGGGCCAGCTTCTTCGGCGTGTCATTCGCGCTCAGCGCCCTTCTCCTTCCGGTGCTTGTCGGGATCGGGGGACTGGGGGCCGCCTGGATGCTGCATGGCCTGGCGTTCTGGGCGCTGGCCGCACTGGTCTGGCGGATGGTCGCGCCGATCGGCCCGTCTTCCACGCCATGGCCCGGCTTTGTCGCCGCCCACCGGGCGATCTATTCCGATCCGCACCGTCTGGCCCCCGCGCTCGGATTTTTCTGGCATACCTTGATTTTCGTGGCGTTGCTGACCTTTCTGGCCCCTTTCGTGGCGGGACATCTGCCGGTCCCGCTGGTGGCGAGCGTCCTGCCGCTCACGGCGCTTGGCGGCACGTTCCTGGCGGGCTGGCTGGCGCGGCGGTATTCGGTCTTCGTGATCCTGCGGGTGTCCTATATCACCACGGTGATTGGCATGGTGGGGCTCTTGCTGCTGCCCCAGATCGCGCAGCCGTGGCTCGCGTTTCTGACATTCGTCAGCATTGGCCTGGTGCCCGGCGCGAGCTTTGCGGCAATTCCGGCGCTCAACGACACGTCAGTGGCCCAGGCGGAGGCCAATGGCGCCCTGGCGCAGCTTGGAAATGTCGGTACATCCGCCGGCAGCCCGATTTTTGCGGCCGCCATGGCGGTGGGCGGTCTGGCCGGTCTGGTCGCAATCACGGTGGTGATCATGGCCGCCGGGCTCGTCTCGATCCTGTGGATAGGAGGCCGGGTTGCGCAGCGTTGACAATCCTGTCAGCATGTTCCTGCTTCGTTCGCACATTTTCGTTGGAGACTCAGGCCGGCTCGCCTATGTGTTAGCCAGCGGCAAACGGGGGCCTTGATGGCTGAGCTGAAAAATATCGAAGTGCGCGGCGCGCGCGAGCACAACCTGAAGAATATCGATGTGGATATCCCACGGGATGAACTGGTTGTGATCACCGGGCTTTCCGGCTCGGGCAAATCCAGTCTGGCCTTCGATACGATCTATGCCGAGGGGCAGCGCCGCTATGTGGAGTCGCTGTCGGCTTACGCGCGGCAGTTCCTCGATATGATGGAAAAGCCGGATGTGGACCATATCAGCGGTCT
The DNA here is from genome assembly GCF_003688285.1 of Rhodophyticola porphyridii. Taxonomy (GTDB): domain Bacteria; phylum Pseudomonadota; class Alphaproteobacteria; order Rhodobacterales; family Rhodobacteraceae; genus Rhodophyticola; species Rhodophyticola porphyridii. Next base: position 305,732 of record NZ_RCNT01000004.1, on the reverse strand, counting down.
GTCGCCCGCGATTTCCATCGAACAGAAGACGACCAGCAAGAACCCGCGCTCGACCGTCGGCACGGTCACCGAGATCTACGATTACATGCGCCTGCTTTTCGCCCGTGTCGGAACGCCCTACAGCCCGGCCACGGGCCTGCCGATCGAGGCGCAGCAGGTTCAGGACATGGTCGACCGGGTAATGGCGCTGGAGGCGGGGACGCGCGGTTACCTTCTGGCGCCGATCATCCGCGACCGGAAGGGCGAATATCGCAAGGAGTTCCTTGAACTGCGCAAGCAGGGCTTTCAGCGGGTCAAGGTCGACGGGCAGTTCTACGAGCTTGATGAACCGCCCACGCTGGACAAGAAATTCCGTCACGACATCGATGTTGTGGTCGACAGGATCGTGGTGCGCGAAGGGGCGGAGACGCGCCTGGCCGACAGTTTCCGGACCGCCCTCGACCTTGCGGACGGGATCGCCATTCTGGAAACGGCGCCGAAGGAAGGCACGCCTGAGCGGATCACCTTTTCCGAGAATTTTGCCTGCCCGGTCAGCGGTTTCACGATCCCCGAGATCGAGCCGCGGCTCTTTTCGTTCAACGCGCCTTTCGGGGCGTGCCCGTCCTGTGACGGGCTTGGGGTGGAGTTGTTCTTCGACGAACGGCTGGTGGTGCCGGATGCCGCGCTGACCCTCGAAGACGGGGCCCTTGCCCCATGGCGCAAGGGCAAATCGCCCTATTTCCTGCAAACGATCCAGGCCATTGCCGATCACTACGGCTTCGCGGCCAAGACCCCATGGAAGGACATTCCGAAAGAAATACAGGACGTGTTTCTGCGCGGGTCGGGGGAGCAGGAAATCCAGTTCCGCTATGACGAGGGCGGGCGCGTCTATCAGGTGAAACGCACCTTCGAAGGTGTGATCCCCAACATGGAACGCCGCTATCGCGAGACCGACAGCGCGTGGATCCGGGAAGAATTCGAGCGTTATCAGAACAACCGCCCCTGCGGCACTTGCGGAGGCTTCCGTCTGCGCCCCGAGGCCCTTGCCGTGAAGATCGGCGGGCTGCATGTGGGCGAAGTGGTGCAGATGAGCATCCGGGAGGCCGCCGATTGGTGCGCGCAGGTGCCCGAGCATCTTAGCGACCAGAGAAACGAGATCGCGCGCGCGATCCTGAAGGAGATCCGCGAACGTCTGGGGTTTCTGAACAATGTGGGGCTGGAATACCTGACGCTGAGCCGCAATGCGGGTACGCTTTCGGGCGGGGAGTCGCAGCGGATCCGTCTGGCCAGCCAGATCGGATCGGGCCTGCAGGGCGTGCTTTATGTGCTGGACGAACCCTCCATCGGCCTGCATCAGCGCGACAATGACCGGCTGCTGACCACGCTGAAAAATCTGCGCGATGCCGGTAACACGGTGATCGTGGTCGAGCACGACGAAGAGGCGATCCGCGAGGCGGATTATGTTTTCGACATCGGCCCCGGGGCGGGCGTGCATGGCGGGCAGATCGTCAGCCAGGGAACGCCAGCGCAGATCATGGGCGATGCGGCGTCGATCACCGGGCAGTATCTGTCGGGCACGCGCAAGATCGCGGTACCGGCAACCCGGCGCAAGGGCAACAAGAAGAAGGTCACCGTGGTCAAGGCCACGGGCAACAATCTGCAGGATGTGACGGTCGATTTCCCCTTGGGCAAGTTCGTTTGCGTGACGGGTGTGTCGGGCGGCGGCAAATCCACGCTGACCATCGAGACGCTGTTCAAGACCGCCTCGATGAAACTGAACGGCGCGCGACAGACGCCGGCGCCCTGCGAGACGATCAAGGGACTGGAACATCTCGACAAGGTGATCGATATCGACCAGCGCCCCATCGGGCGGACGCCGCGCTCGAACCCTGCGACCTATACGGGCGCCTTCACGCCCATCCGCGACTGGTTCGCAGGCCTGCCGGAATCCAAAGCGCGAGGCTACAAGCCCGGGCGCTTTAGCTTCAACGTGAAAGGCGGACGCTGCGAAGCCTGCCAGGGCGATGGCGTCATCAAGATCGAAATGCATTTCCTGCCCGATGTCTATGTCACGTGCGAGACCTGCAAGGGCGCGCGGTACAACCGCGAGACGCTGGAGATCCGCTTCAAGGGCAAATCCATCGCCGATGTGCTCGACATGACGGTCGAGGACGCGCAGGAGTTCTTCAAGGCGGTCCCCTCGATCCGCGAGAAGATGGATGCGCTGGTGCGCGTCGGGCTGGGCTACATCAAGGTGGGTCAACAGGCCACGACGCTCTCGGGTGGGGAGGCGCAGCGCGTCAAGCTGTCGAAGGAGCTTGCCAAACGCTCCACAGGTCGGACGTTGTATATTCTGGACGAGCCGACCACCGGTTTGCATTTCGAGGATGTTCGAAAACTGCTGGAGGTTCTTCATGAACTGGTCGAGCAGGGCAACACCGTCATCGTGATCGAGCACAATCTGGACGTGGTCAAGACCGCAGACTGGATCATTGATATCGGCCCCGAAGGAGGCGATGGCGGTGGAAGGGTCGTGGCGACGGGCACACCTGAAGACGTCGCTTTGGAAGACCGATCCCATACCGGGCGCTATCTGGCGCCGATGTTGAAGCAGCGTGTCGCCGCGGAGTAGCTCCGGCGCCTGACCTTGGACGCTTGCTTTGAAAATTTCGCCCGTGGCTCTTGAATGTTAATTCTGTTTACATACTTCTTTTTCACATTTTGTGAGACAGGGAGATTCTCGGGATGTTCATGCGTTTGAGCCTAGGGGCCGCCGCCGCGATCATGATTGCCGGCAGTGCGGTGGCCCAGGACAGGATGTTCGAGGTCAGGGACTTCACTCAGGTGGAGGTGGCCGAAGGTATTGTTGCGACATTGCGCGAGGGCCCGTTCCGGGTGGAGGCGACGGCACGGCGCGGCGATATCGACCGGCTTGTGATAGAGCAGGACGGAGATATTCTGCGGATCGAGCGGGAAACCCCGTGGCTTCAGCCTTCGCTGAACGACGAGGATCGCTTCGAGGTGGATATCCAGATGCCGGTCCTGTCGAGGGTGATATCCCGTTCCGGCTCGACGGTAACCGCGGATGTGCCGGTGACGGATCGCTTCGAGGCAGAGGCACAATCGGGTGCTTCGCTTGACATAGAAGGGGTAGAGGCAGAGGAGAGCTCGCTTCGGGTCGCTTCCGGCGCACGCCTGCAATTCGAAGGCGCGGCCGGCCGAACGGACGTTCAGGTGCAAAGCGGTGCCACCATGCAGCTTGCGGGCACTTGCACAGATCTGAATGCGCAAGTGCGCGCCGGGGCCCGATTGGACGCGGGCGCGTTTGAGTGCCGCACGCTGTCGATATCCGCGCGTGCAGGGGCAAGCGCCCTGGGCTACGCCGATCAATCCGCGGCGGTGCAGGCACGGGCCGGTGCCTCTGTCCGGGTGCTGGGCAACCCCTCTACACGCACCACCGATGGCGGCGTCAGCGCCAGCATCCGGTTCGAGTGAAAGTCGCAGGGCGCATCGCCGGTCGCCGTGCCGGCGAATGCGTCCCGATCACGTGGCCACGATCAGACGCTCGAGCCCGTGGAAATGATAGATGTCCGCATAGGCCGGCGTCGCGATCAGGCGCAGATCCGGGCAGCGCTCGAACAGGATAGGCAGCGCGATCTGCATCTCCAGACGCGCCAGAGGAGCCCCGACGCAAAAATGCAGGCCCGCCCCGAAGGCCAGATTGGCGGGTCCGTCCCGGCGGTCGGGCAGGAACCGGTCCGCATCGGCATAGGCTGCAGGGTCGCGCCCGGCGGAGGCCAGTAGAAGGCCGACCTCGTCACCCCGACGGAAGGTATGGCCCAAAACCTCCACCTCTTCGTAGACATATCGCGTGAAAAGGTGCAGCGGCGGGTCGTAGCGCAGGACCTCTTCGACCAGAAGATCGGGGTGTTCCCCGGGCCGTGCGCCGGTTTCGAGGCAGAGTTTCACACCGTTTCCGATGGAATGAACCGTCGCTTCATGCCCGGCATTCAGGAGCAGGATACAGGTGGTGATCAGCTCGTCGGTGGAGAGTTTCTCTCCGTCCTCCTCGGCGGCGATAAGATGGCTGATCAGGTCGTCACGGGGCTCCGAACGGCGCTTGCCGACATAGTCGCGCATGAACTCCACGAAAGCCTCGGTCGCGGCGACGGCGGCGTCCTCGTCGGCGCGGGTGCGACCGGCCTGATACATGCCCACCATCGCATTCGACCAGCGCAGCAGATCCGGCGCCATTGCTTCGGGCACGCCCAGAAGCCGGGCAATGATCGTGACCGGCAGGGGCCGGGCAAGCGTATCGAGAAGATCGCTTTCGCCCTCGGGAAACGCATCGACAAGCTGATGGGTCAGTGCAGCGATTTCTGGCGCCAGCGCCTTGATCCGGCGCGAGGTGAAGGCGCGAAGCACCAGGCTGCGCAGGCGGGTGTGGCGCGGCGGCTCCAGTTCCAGCATGGAATGCGCCTCGACCGCGTAAAACGGTTCCAGATGCTCGGGGACGGGCGGCGGTGCGATCGGTTCGCGCCCGAAACGGCGATCTCGCAGGAGCGTGTTCACGGCCTCATGCGTGGTGGCGCAGATCAGATCGTATTCCGTCCAACGGAAGAGCGGGCCGGCCCGGCGGGCGCGGTCATAGAACGGGTAGGGGTTCTGCACGAAACCCGGATCGGTGGGGGACTGGCTGAGATGCTGCATCTGAAACGAAGGCCGAAGGAGCCCGCCCAACGCGGCGGGGATGGGGATTGAGATGTGGTCCGGGTTCGCGTGCCAAGGGTCAGTCGGCGCCGCGCACCGAGATCGTCGCATCGGGAGACGGCTTCACCACCCGCTGTATGAAGAAGATGGCGGCGGTGATGGCGACCCCGATCAGATCGGTGACCAATCCGCCAGCGATCATGAAGAGGGCGGCAAGAACAAGGGCCAGGCGCAGGAACCAGACGGTGCGCCCGCCGAGGAACCAGCCCTGCACCCCGGCCGACAGCAGGAACACACCGAATATGGCGGTCAGCCCCGCGCGGACCACTTCGAGCGATGTCCCGTCCATCAGGATGGCGGAGTTGTAGAAGAACATGAACGGCACGATGAAGGCGGCAATGCCGATCTTGAAGGAGGCGACCGAGGTTTCCATCGGATTGGCGCCGGATATCCCCGCGGCGGCGTAACTGGCCAGCGCCACGGGTGGCGTGATGGCCGAAACCACGGCGAAATAGAACACGAAGAAATGCGCTGTTAGCGTAGGAATGCCAAGCTGGATCAAGCCGGGCGCCACGACCGAGGCGGCCACCGCATAGGCCGCCGTTGTCGGCATGCCCATGCCAAGCAGGATCGCGATGCACATGGCGAAGAACAGCGCCAGGATCTGGCTGACCCCGGCAAGATCGAGCAGCACGGAGGAGAACCGCGCGCCCACCCCGGTAAGGCTGATGACGCCCACGATGATGCCGGCGCAGGCGCAGACGGCGATGATCTGGATCGACATGACGCCCGCGAGTTCCAGCGCGCGGATCGTCCCTCTGACTGCAAGGCCGACGACGCTGTCGGGCTTGGAGAACTCCAGCACCGAGATATAGACGAAGCCCGCCGCGATGACGACGCCGGTGATCTCGGCCAGTCTGCGCAGGAGCGCCCCGGTTTCCGACGGCCCGACAGTCGGCTCGGCGGCCGGCGTCAGGAACCAGGTGATGGTCATGAGGACTGTAAGCGCGGTGATGGCCAGAACCAGCACGCGCTGGACGGACCAGGCCCCTTTGCCTTTGATCGAGAAATGCTCCGGTACGGCCCAACTGACCACGATGGCCGCGACGGTCGCCAGCGTGCCGGCCCTGATCACGGAATAGCCCATGAAGAGCGCCGCGATCAGAATGATGATCGGCAGGAACAGAAAGACACGGCGCACCATGTCGCGGAACTTGGGCAGTTCATCCTCGCGCATGCCGCGCATGCCCAGTTTCGCGGCTTCGAAATCCACCATGAAATAGATCGACACGAAATAGAGGATGGCGGGGATGATCGCGGCAATCGCGATCTCCTGATAGGGAATGCCCGTGATCTCGGCCATTATGAAGGCGCCCGCGCCCATGATCGGCGGCATGATCTGACCGCCGGTGGAGGCGGCAGCCTCGATCGCGCCTGCGGTTTTCTTGTGATAGCCGACCTTTTTCATCAGCGGAATGGTGAGCGAGCCCGTTGCCACCACGTTGCCCGCACTAGTGCCATTGATCATGCCCATGAGGCCCGAGGCGAAAATCGCCACCTTGGCGGGGCCGCCCCGTGCGCGGCCCGCAGCCGCGAAGGCGAAATTCACGAAATAGTCGCCCACTTTGGAGGCCTGCAGGAACGCCGCGAAGATGATGAACAGGATGATGTAGGTCGAGGATACCGCCGTTGTCGGTCCCAGAATGCCCGCATCGGTATAGACGAAGCCGAAGAAGCGTTGCCACGTGAAGGGGCTTTGGACGGCAAGAATGCCGGGTAGGAGATGCGCGCTGAAGGTGTAGACCAGGAAGATGGCGGTGATGACGACCAGCGCCAGACCCGCGACGCGGCGGGTCAGCTCAAGGATCAGCGCGGCGCCCGCCGTTGCCGCGAAGGCCACGCCGATCGGCACGAAGGGGGTGCCCACGGAATTGCGCGCCGCCGTGGAATAGACCGGCACGAGATAAAGCGCCACGACGACTGCGCAGACCGCAAGCACGATATCGGATGTGGCGAACTGGCCACGGTCGCGCCGTTCGATCCAGCTCAGCAGGATCGCGCCGAAGGTCGCGATCAACAGCGGCAATCCGAACCACGTGACCTCCTGCGCGTAGATATCGGTGCCTTCGAAAGCTGGCCATGTGGGCAATCCGCCCATTTCGGGAAGCGTGTCGGAACTGACCAGCGCGATGAACTGAAAGGTGGTGAACATGGCGATGAAGGCCGGGATCAGCAGCGCCAGCCCGGCCAGCGATGGCAGCCCGGCGCGGCGGTTCGTGTCGTCGCCGAACATCCGGGCCGAAAACAGCAGAAACCCGAGCGCGAGAGCGCCCGCGATATGTACGATGCGGAAATTCCAGGTTTCCATGGGGAATTGCGGCAGGAACGGCAGGTCGAGCCCGGTCATCGTCTCGATCGACAGGCCGTTCAACGCGGCGATGTGAAACCCGGCATAGACCGTGGACAGTATGGCAACCAGAAGATGGGCCTTGCCGTGATACAACCGCCGGTTCTGCTCGATCGGCTCTTCATCGACGCCTTCGGCAAGAACCGGGCCCTCGGTCTGCGCGCTGGTCTCGGTCATGTGTAGCCCCCCTGATCGACGACGGGGCCCCTGCGATTGTGCATCGGAACACCCGTGCCCGCCTTTTTGTCTTGCTGCGCGGGGCATTGCAACAAACAGTTTCGACAGCGCCGTGGAAGATCGACCCGGAGAGCGCCCGAAAAAAGGGGAAAGATGGCGGCGTATTCCACTGGCCAGCGGCGGAGCGGGCGGGCTAGTCTTTGTAGCGTCGGGCGCGTGCACGCCGCCTTTCAGAAGTGAAGAGGACGAGACATGAATTTCAGAACTGGCACCTTTTTGACAGGCGCGATCCTCGCGGCGTCGGCGTTGCCCGCCATGGCGCAGAACGCCGAGCTTTGCGGCGGCGTCGGCGCCCAGGGGTTATGGGTCGGCGGCTCGCCCGAGGCCTCGGATATCTCCACATCGGACACGTTCATTGACCAGACCGGGCTGATGGTGCCGCCGGGCGGAGAAACCGTTTCGCTGTTTTCCGTCAGCAGCGCGGGCGAGTACCGGATCGAGGCCAACCCGAACGCCGGGGGCGATACGGTCATCGACATCCGCGACGAGGCGGGCACGATCATCCTGACCGATGACGACAGCGGCGGCAATTTCGCCTCCCGCGGCGACATCGCGCTGCAACCGGGTACCTATTGCGTGTCGACCCGCGCCTTCGGCGGCGGCGCCGTGGTCGCCGATCTGCGGGTGGGCCGGGCCGAACACGAGGCGCTGACCCCGGGCTGGGGTGGCGGCATCGCCGATTTCGCGGGCATCGACCCCTGCCTGCCCAATACACCGGCCACGCCGCTTGGCGCAGGCGCGGTCGACGCGATGCTGGGCGAGGGTGTGACGGCCACGAACTCCATCGCCGGCACGCCGTATTACCGCTTCTCGTTGTCCGCGCCGCAGGCGCTGAGCATTCGGGCTGAAAACCCATCTGCGGATCCGTATATCTACATCTATGACGGACAGGGCACGCTTCTGGCGGAAAACGACGATTATGACGGGCTGAACTCCCGCGTGGATTTCACCGACCCGCTGCCGGCGGGAAATTACTGCATCGCGATGCGGTCCCTGTCCGACGACACGCAGCCGGTGACCGTCTCGGTCCGGGGCTACGATCCGGCGGCCGCGATGCAGGAGATGTTCGCCACCGGCGAGGCCAGCCCGCCCATTGGCGGCAGCTATCCGATCACCGATCTGGGCGTGTTGCAGACCAGCCTGGTCATGGATCAGGTCGTCGGGAGCGATGCGGTGTGGTTCAGTTTCAGCGTGCCCGCAGGCGGTCTGGTGCTGATCGACGCGATCGAGATCAGCGACAGCGATCCGGTGATCCGTCTTTTCGACGGGGTCGGCAGGATGATCGATTTCAACGATGACGCGGGCGACTCGCTGAACAGCCAGCTGACCGTGCAGGTCAATCCCGGCACCTATATGTTGGGTGTGACGCAGTATTCGGAAAGCTATTCCGGCGTGATCCGTGTGGCCTTGCAGCGCTACGTCCCGGCGCAGTAACGACGCGGGATTGAAAATTGAACAGGGCCGCCCTGTCGGGCGGCCCTGTTTCGTGTCCGTTCAGCAGCGGTGGCGTGATTACATGCCGCCGTGGATCATGTCCGCGGGGATCTCCGCGCCCGCGTTTTCGGTGAACCACTGCGCCGCGCCGGGATGCCACATCATAACGCTGTTCTTGTCCCAGTTCTCGGGCAGGGTGGAGCGGGCGGCGCGGTGGATATTCATCATCCGCTCATTATCGCTCATCACTACGTCGACAACGGAATAGACGAAGCTGTCGGGCAGTTCGCAATTGGCGATGGCGAAGTTCCACATCGAAACCGACCGCGCGTCGGCTTCAAGCGTCGTGTAGGTATCGGCCGCGATCATGAACTCCGAGACCGGGAAAGCCTCCATGATCGCGGCCTGCTCCTCTTCGGTGAACTCGATGATGTTCACATCGGTCTGTACCTCAAGCTGGCTGACCGCCGGCACCGGCACACCCGCGGCAAAGGCGATCACGTCCAGAAGACCATCCTGCAACTGTCCGCCCAGATCCGACCAGCCGCCATTGCGGCGCTCGAACTCGACACCAAGCTCTTCCATCATGCGCGGGAAATAGGTGTCGGAGGTGGAACCCGCGGGCCCGAATCCGATACGGGCACCTGCCGGAATGTCGGAAATCGAGCTGATGCCCGAAGATGCCAGCGCGGTTACGGAGAACGGCGTCTGGTACATCGGGAACATCGCGCAGGCGTTGGTCATCTGCAGACCGGGCGCGATCGGGTTGGTGCCCTGAAGCGACTCCGCCGCCGGGCCCATGGTCGTCATGCCGAACTGTGCCTCGCCGGTATGGACCAGCGCCATGTTCTGCATCGGACCGCCGGTCACTTCGCCGCCGCCGGACAGGCCAAGCTCCTCGGCCACCAGATTGGCCCAGCCGGAGCCATAGGCGAAATAGGTGCCGCCCTGCGACGCGGTGCCGACAGTAAAGCTCTCGGGCCAGCCGGTACGGTCGATATGCCCGTCGGCATAGGCGACGGAGGCGGTCAATGCGGTGGTCATTGCCAGCGCGGTCAGTTTGGTGAATGTCATTTTTTTGTATCCTCCCCATGTGAAAGGCCGGGTGCCTCATGCGCCCGGTCCAACCCACTTGGGCACTGTTTTAGCGCGCATACTGAGGGATGCAAGAAATGAACGCGCCCGGGCGTCAGGCCGCCGCCGCGGCCTCCAGCGCCTTGATAATCTCTCCGAAATCGTCGGCCTTGAGGGATGCGCCCCCGACAAGCGCGCCATCCACATCCGGCACGGCGAAAATCTCGGCTGCATTTCCCGGTTTGACCGAGCCCCCGTAGAGAAGCCGGATACCGTCGCCGGTATCGGCCCCGAACCGGGCCGTCAGTTCGGCGCGAAGGAAGGCGTGAACATCCCTGATCTCGGCCATTGTCGGCACCAACCCCGTACCGATCGCCCAGACCGGTTCATAGGCCACGATCAGGTTGTCCGGGCTTGTTCCATCTGGCAGGGAACCGGCCAGTTGACCGCGCAGGACTTCCAGTGTCTCGCCCGCCTTATACTGTCCTTCTGTCTCTCCGATACACAGGATCGCGCGCAGATCCGCGTTCCAGGCGGCCTTGATCTTGCTGCGGACAAGCGCGTCCGTTTCTCCGTGGTCCTGACGACGTTCGGAATGGCCGAGGATGACATGGGTCGCCCCGGCATCGGCCAGCATCCGGGCGGAAACATCACCGGTATGCGCACCGCTTCGGGCCGGGTGGCAATCCTGACCGCCCACGGAGACGGAGGAGGTTTTCCGCGCCATCCGCTCGATCAGCGTGGCGGGCGGGCAGATCAGCACTTCGGCCCGGCTGACGGATGGAAGCCCCTCCAGTTCCGTCAGATCGGCGTTCAGCCCGTTCATCTTCCAATTTCCGGCGGCAAGCTTGCGGCGTGTCATGATGGGGTTCCTTTTGATGTCAGACAGGAGATGACAAGAGGCGGGCGAGGCGTCAACAACCGCCGGCACGCTCTTGGGCTATCGCCCGCAGGCAGAGGGCTGGGCCGACAGGCCGGAAAAACGGAGACTGCGGGATCACAGATGGCCAAGCGCCTCGCGCGCAAGACCGGTCGCGGCCTCCGCATTGTCCAGCATCGCATCGGGCAGCCTCCAATAGGGCATTGCGGTGGTCTTGCCGGTCTTGCTGGTGCCGGTCCAGCGGGTAAGGCCCCGGGCGTCAAGCATATCCTGAAACGCACCTGCGCCCTTGATCCAGATGGAGCCGTCCGCGTGAACGACCGCGAAGATCGTACCATCGCGGTACAGGCACAGCCCGCCCATCATCTTGCGCGTGGTCAGGGGGCCGAGATCGTCGAACAATTCCAATGCGAAGGCGATATCCGCATCGGAAACGCTCATGCGGTCTTGCCGAGCGCCTCGTCGAATTTGATCGACTCGCCACAGCCGCAGGCGTCGGTGACGTTGGGATTGCGGAATTTGAAGCCGGATTCGAGAAGCGACACCTCGTAGTCGATCTCGGTCCCGAAGAGGAACATCTGCGCCATGGGCGCGATCATCACACGGGCACCATCCTGTTCCACCACTTCGTCATGAGGATCGACCTCGGTGACGTAATCCATGGTGTATTCCATACCGGCGCAGCCGCCCTTTTTCACACCGATGCGCAAACCCTGATGGTTATCGCGTGTCATCAGCTTGGCGATCTGTTTCGAGGCTGCGGGGGTCATGCTGACCGCCTGTTTTCCGGGGATGCCGAACATGGTCCTGCTCCTTCGCGTTACGGGTACAATCTAGGCGACCGGAGCCGTTTCCTCAAGTGTCGCGGGCGCGGATGTGAAAAAGGCCGCAAGCGCGGTCAGCGCGGCCCGCACCGGCGGCTCGAACCGGCCTTCGTGATGGCTGACCAGCCAGCGTTCCATGCGAAGCTCCTCGATCGGCTCGGAAAGGCGCATGAGCCCGGGCGCGCCGTCGCCGACGGGCAGGGGCAGGACCACGCGGCCCACCCCGGCCCGGGCCATCTGATAGGAGAAAATCGGGAGATTCGAGCGGGTTACGATCTGCGCGCCGTAATTCGACTCGACCCATTGGGCCGAGCGGGTCGCGGCGGCGTCGAAGGAGGGGCCGATCCAGCCTGTTACCGATTCACTGGCGCCATAGATCGCGAATTCGGTGGTGCCGACCCGTTGCCCGGCCAGCCATGGCTGTTCGGGGCGGCGGTTGCGGATGCCGATATCGATCTCGCGCCGGGCGATATCCATGGGCAGCTCGCAATGAATGAACTCGGGCAGCCAGATGTCATCGGGCGTCCAGATATCGCTCAACCGTTCAGAGATATGGAGCGCGGTCCATGTGCCGGCGGAGATGCGGACCGGCACGGAACCCTTTGTTTTCTTGGACCATCTTGAAACATCGGCCGCCGCCGCCTCCATCTTTCTGGTCTTTTCCCATAGCGCCCGGCCCTCGGCGGTCAGCGTATAGCCGGAGGTGCCGTGCAGGAACAGACGGCGGCCCAGCCGGGCCTCGAACGCGCGCATCCGGCGGCTGAGCGTGGCGGTGCTGACGCCGCAGCTTTCGGCTGCGCGCGCGATGCCGCCCGATCGGGCCACGGCCGCAAAATAGGCGTAATCGTCCCAATGAGGCTGTGTGTTCATTTTTGCAAATCCAGTCGCGGTTTTGGAGCCTGCCTGGGCATGCAGCGGCAGCATAGATCTGTCTCGTAACTCAAGACGAGGAGGCTATGATGATGCCCATTGTCAGACCCGTTTATATCGAAGATCAGTGCCTGACGGAATATCGCAAAGAACAGATGGCATTTGCAAAAATGCAAATGGAGTTGCGGCCGCGAAGGGTCTCGCGCCTCTGGGCCGTACTGCGTAAGCGGTTGTTTTAACTACATGAACCCGAGTTCGAGCCGGGCTTCGTCGCTCATCATGTCCATACCCCAGGGCGGTTCCCAGGTGAGTTGCACATTGACGGTCTTGACCCCGTCGAGCGGCTCGATGGCATCGGCCACCCAGCCGGGCATCTCGCCGGCCACGGGGCAGCCGGGCGCGGTGAGCGTCATGATGATCTCGACATCGTTCTCGGCCCCGATATCGACCGTGTAAACCAGACCGAGATCGTAGATATTCACCGGAATTTCAGGGTCATAGACGGATCGGCATGCCTCCACCACGCTGTCGTAGAGCGGGTGATCGGTGCTTGACGGCCTGATCAGCGGCGTACCTTCAAGATGCTCTTGGGTCTGGGGCATGGGGCGACCTTCACTGCGCTATTCTTGACAGAAGATATAAGGATTGGAACCGGGCCCGTAAAGGGTGTGTTGACCGCCCTCGCGGAGGCCCGGGGTATATCAATAGTATATCAATTCGCGCCGCCCCACGCCATGGCCGGGATCGGCCACCGGTGCAAACCGGTCTTGGCAAGTCGCGAGCTTGGGCGTATCGGGACCGGATGTCTGATCGATTTACCTTCTCCGTGAGTGCAACCAGCGGCGACGCGCGCGTCGGCGAGATGTCCACCCCGCGCGGCAAGATCCGCACACCCGCCTTCATGCCGCTGGGCACCGCGGCGACGGTCAAGGCGATGATGCCGGAGTCCGTGCGCGCGACCGGAGCTGATATCATTCTGGGCAATACCTATCATCTCATGCTGCGCCCGGGGGCGGAGCGGATCGCGGCGCTGGGTGGCCTGCACCGGTTCATGAACTGGGAGCGGCCGATCCTGACCGACAGCGGCGGATTTCAGGTGATGAGTCTGGCCGATCTGCGCAAGCTGACCGAAGAGGGCGTCCGCTTCAAATCGCATATCGACGGGTCGAAACATATGTTGAGCCCGGAACGGTCGATCGAGATCCAGACGCTTCTGGGCTCGGATATCGTGATGTGTTTCGACGAATGCCCGGCCCTGCCCGCGGATCGCACCCGGATCGCGGAGAGCATGCGGATGTCGATGCGCTGGGCGGTGCGGTCGCGCGACGCGTTCGGCGACCGGCCCGGCCATGCGCTGTTCGGCATTCAGCAGGGCGGCCTTGAGCGGGATCTGCGCGAGGAGAGCGCCGAGGCGCTGAAACGCATCGGGTTCGACGGCTACGCGGTGGGCGGTCTGGCCGTGGGCGAGGGGCAGGAGGCGATGTTCGACTGTCTCGACTTCGCGACCGGCATGCTGCCCGAGGACAGGCCCCGCTATCTGATGGGGGTCGGCAAGCCGGACGATATCGTGGGCGCGGTGAAACGCGGGATCGACATGATGGACTGCGTCCTGCCGTCCCGCTCCGGGCGGACGGGGCAGGCCTTTACCCGGCGCGGGGTCGTGAACATCAAGAACGCACGCCATGCCGACGATCCGAGGCCGCTGGACGAGGCCTGCAGCTGCCCGGCCTGCTCGCAGTACAGCCGCGCCTATCTGCATTACGTGTTCCGGGCAGGCGAGATCATAAGCTCGATGCTGCTGACATGGCACAACTTGCATTACTATCAGGAGCTTATGGCCGGGATCCGCGGCGCGATCGCCGCGGACAGGTTCGAGGCATGGGAGGCGGATTTCCACGCGCTCCGCGCCCAGGGCGATATCGAGCCGCTCTAGCTGGGCGGAATGGCCGGCTTGCCGATCCCGTAATGCGCCGCGTCATTGGGTTGGGTTCCCGTCGCGGCGGCGAAATTCTGATACTCGTAAATCTGGGCGAAACCGTAAATCAGCTGCGCATAGGGCGGATCCACGACGCCCGGATTCTGGGTCATGTAGCTGTCGAGGAAATTGCCCATGGCATAAGCGCCAGAGGGATCGTTGTTTTCGGTGATCCATTCGCCATACACATTCGTGGGCTGCGGCGGGTTCATCTGGCCGGCAAGCCATGCCCAGAGATATTCGCACGGGATCATGACGATCAGGCAATAGATCGGATCGAGCTGGGCCGCCACGTTGCCTTCGTATTCGGCGTAATCCTTCGTGACCTGCGGCGGCGTGACGGAGGCGGCGGAGGAGACATGCCAAGTATCTGGAAACGTGGCATTATATCTTTGATATCCGGCCAGTTTCTTGCTCAGGAAGGCATTCAGCGGCGTGTTGGGCGTGGTCTTGGATACCGCGGTCTGATAGGCGTCGGCGCCTTCGAAACAGTAATAGGCATCGGCCACGTTGTAGCCGCCATATTGATTGGGATCGAGCGTGCCGGCGTTGATCCCCTGAAGATAGGGGAGGGCAAGCGTATCGGTTGCCACATCCTGCACCCCGTTCCACATTTTCCAGAACAGAGAATCCGCCGGTGGCGGCGCGGTGGAGAGCTGATGTTTTTCGATGATATCGGAAATATCGGACAGACGGCGATTACCACGCATATTCGGGGCCCTTTCATGGGAATGACGATACCGGGTAATCTCACGCTATAGAGTTTCGGGAAATTAACAATTGCCGAATGAATAGCGCTGCATTTCGGGGAAGACGCCTTCGGCAATTCGAAAGGCGTGGCGGTCGGCGCGCTCCATGGCCGCATACCGGGATGGTCGGAGGCCGCGGAAATCGCGGCGGGCCCGTCGCGGGCGGCTTCCGCCGCGCCCCGGTCAGGCCGTCCCGATGCCCCGCAAACCGCCACATTTTGCGGTTATTCCAGGTGGAGAAGGCAAATCTTGCCTTGTGCCAGCCTCCATGGCTGTGCAGGTTGCATTAAGTATCGCGCCCCGGATGTGCTTGAATTTGCCCACCGGGTGCCCCAGATTAAGACCTTCTGATCCGGAGAGGGCCAGGAGGATTGCTGCCAAGTCAGGGTCCCGTGCCCTCTTGCCAAGAACAAGGAAGGCAAGATGCCAGATAATCAGACGACATATCCCGTCCTGCCGCTGCGCGATATCGTGGTGTTCCCGCATATGATGGTGCCGCTTTTCGTGGGCCGGGAAAAATCGGTGCGCGCGCTGGAAGAGGTGATGGCGGATGACAAGCAGATCCTGCTGTCGGCGCAGATCGACCCCGGTGTCGACGACCCGAGCGCTGACGGGATCTATGAAATTGGTGTGCTGGCCAATGTGCTGCAACTGCTGAAGCTGCCCGACGGCACCGTAAAGGTACTGGTCGAGGGGCGCGCGCGGGTGCGGATCGCCGGTTTCGTCGACAATCCCGAGTTTTTCGAGGCGCGCGTGACGCCGCTTGCCGAAAGCCCCGGTGACGAGGCGACCGTCTCGGCGCTGCTGCGCACGGTGGGCGAGGAGTTCGAACGCTATGCGAAGGTCAAGAAGAACATCCCCGAAGAGGCGCTGAGTTCGGTTGCGGAAACGCAGGACCCCGCCAAGCTGGCCGATCTGGTGTCGGGCCATCTGGGCATCGAGGTGAGCCGGAAGCAGGAACTTCTGGAAACGCTCGATGTGGGCGAGCGGATGGAGAAGGTGTTTGGCCTGATGCAGGGCGAAATGTCCGTGCTGCAGGTGGAAAAGAAGATCAAGACCCGTGTGAAGAGCCAGATGGAGCGCACGCAGCGGGAATATTACCTCAACGAACAGATGAAGGCGATCCAGCGGGAGCTGGGCGATGGCGAGGATGGCGCGGGCGAAGTGGCCGAGCTGGAAGAGCGGGTGGCCAAGACCAAGCTGTCCAAGGAGGCGCGCGAGAAAGCCGAAGGCGAGATCAAGAAGCTCAAGAGCATGAGCCCGATGAGCGCCGAGGCGACCGTGGTGCGCAATTACCTCGACTGGATGCTGTCGATCCCGTGGGGCGTGAAATCCCGCGTGAAGAAGGATCTGGGCCGGGCGGAGAAGATCCTCGATGACGATCATTACGGTCTTGAAAAGGTCAAGGAACGCATCGTCGAGTATCTCGCCGTGCAGCAGCGTTCGAAAAAGCTGAAAGGGCCGATCCTGTGTCTGGTCGGGCCGCCGGGCGTGGGCAAGACCAGCCTCGGCAAATCGGTCGCCAAGGCCACGGGGCGCGAGTTCATCCGCATCTCGCTGGGCGGCGTACGCGATGAAAGCGAAATCCGTGGACACCGCCGGACCTATATCGGCTCCATGCCGGGCAAGATCATCCAGGCGCTGAAGAAGGCGAAAACCACGAACCCGCTTATCCTGCTCGATGAGATCGACAAGATGGGTCAGGATTTCCGGGGCGACCCGGCCAGCGCCATGCTGGAGGTGCTGGACCCGGAACAGAACTCGACCTTCGTCGATCACTATCTGGAGGTGGAGTACGACCTCTCGAACGTGATGTTCCTGACCACGGCCAACTCCTACAACATGCCGGGGCCGCTGCTGGACCGGATGGAGATCATTCCGCTGGCGGGCTATACCGAGGACGAGAAGCGCGAGATCGCGAAACAGCATCTGGTGGCCAAGCAGGTCAAGAACCACGGTCTGAAAAAGGACGAGTTCGAGTTGACCGACGCGGCGCTGACCGATGTGATCCGCTACTACACCCGGGAAGCGGGTGTGCGGAACCTTGAGCGCGAGATCGCCAAGCTGGCACGCAAGGCGGTGACCACCATCGTGCGCGGCGCCGCGAAGAGCGTGACCGTGACGCCGGACAAGCTGGAAGACATGCTGGGCGTGCGCCGCTACAAGTTCGGACTGGCCGAGGAGGACCACCAGATCGGTGTGGTCACCGGGCTGGCCTGGACATCGGTGGGCGGTGATCTTCTGTCGATCGAGGCACTGCGCCTGCCGGGCAAGGGCCGGATGAAGACAACCGGCACGCTGGGCGATGTGATGAAGGAATCCATCGATGCGGCGTCGTCCTTCGTGCGGTCGATCAGCCCGAGCATCGGGGTGAAACCGCCGAAATTCGACAAGCTCGACATCCATGTCCACGTGCCCGAGGGGGCCACGCCCAAGGACGGGCCGAGCGCCGGCGTGGCGATGGTGACCTCCATCGTGTCGGTGCTGACCCAGATCCCGGTTCGCAAGGATATCGCGATGACTGGCGAGGTGACGCTGCGCGGCAATGTCCTGCCCATCGGCGGGCTGAAGGAAAAGCTGCTCGCCGCGCTGCGGGGCGGGATCAAGACCGTTCTGATCCCGGCGGAGAATGCGAAGGACCTGCCCGAGATCCCGGATAACGTGAAGGCGGGGCTGGAGATCATCCCTGTTGGCCATGTGACCGAGGTCCTGCGTCACGCGCTGATCGAGCAGCCGGAGCCCGTGGAATGGGATGAGGCGGCCGAGGAAGCCGCCGCGGCCAAGGCCGCGCTGGAAAGCCCGGGCGGCGGTGCGACCGTGGCGCATTGACCACCGCGACGGATATGTGACTGCGAAAAGCGTGCCCGGTCTTCCCGGCACGCTTTTTTCTTTGCCCCGCAGGCGCGCGGCGCCGTGTCCCGGGCCGTGTCGAAGCACCCGGGATAGGGGTTTGCGCAGGGGAAGCCGGGCTTGCCGTCACCGGGAGAGGACAGCCGCAAGTGGCGCCATGGGTTCAGGGATTGTCCCGGTTGTTCTTTTGACGGCTGTGCAAAGGACCGCTAGGCTGTTTCCTGAGTTGCAACAATGAACAGGGGGCCAGCTCATGGCCACGAGCAGCAAGCCACGCAAGTCCACACCCGCAGGGCGGCGGCGCACGAAAACCGCAAGATCCGCACCGAAGGGCCCCGCAGCCGCGGCTGTCCCCGCGGCGGAGACGGAGGCCGAGCCCCCTGCGCATAATGTGGCGTACAACGCGACGCGGGGTGCGGCGGGGGCAGCGGCAGACGCCACTGCCGTGGCCGAAGCGCCCCCTGAGGCCGAGCCGGTCGCGGAGGAGGCCGGTGCGGAAACCGGCGCCGGAGGGACAGGCAGCGAGAAGTTCAAGCGCGGCGATCTGCTTGCGGCGGTCGCGGCCCGCTCCGCGATGAAGCGGAGCGATTTGCGGATCGTGGTGGAACTGGTCCTTGAAGAGCTTGGCAAGGCGCTCGACAGCGGCAAGGATTTGGTCGTGCCGCCCCTTGGAAAGGTCAATGTCAAACGCCGCAATCCGGCGAGGAACGGCGATGTTCTGATCACCCGGATCAAGCGGCATCAGTCGTCGCCGGAAGGTCTTGCGGACCCGGGCGAGGATGGCTAAAAGCCCGCCCTACGGGTGATTAGCTCAGTGGTAGAGCGCTTCGTTCACATCGAAGATGTCGGGAGTTCAAATCTCTCATCACCCACCACGCCTTCCTTTTGTCTTGCTGCCGGGTTCCGCGCGGACCGGGTGTGCGCGTTTGCCGGTGTCCCGCCGGCGCGTGGGTAATGACTTGGGGAGAGGCGCGCCTGTCCGGCGGTCAGCGAAGCTCTCCTATTCTGGCGAGCGGATCGGGGCTTGCCGGGGCACCCGAAGCCTCCGGCAGGCCGATATCGCGGGCCAGATGGGGATCGGTCATCGCCCGGTCGAAGGCGCGGGCCTGTCGGCGGTGATCCGCCGCGCGGAGAAGTGCCTTGAGCATCAGCGACAGAAAACCCGGAAAGCGAATTTTTGGGTAAGGGGGTGCGGTGCGGGTGATCGGGCGGTCCATGGGCAGTCTCCTCTTGGCGAATCGTCTCAATAGGGTCACGCTACGACCTCAAGTGAACTTGAGGTAAAGCGGAAATGTCGGCGATTGCGAAGGATCTGAGTGTGGGGGCCATGGCGGCACGGGCGGGGGTCGCGGTCTCGACGCTCCATTACTATGAGGCGGAGGGGCTGATCAGCTCATGGCGGAACAGCGCCAATCATCGCCGCTACGACCGGCGGGAGCTGCGCCGGGTGGCTATCATCCGCGCGGCGCAATCGGTGGGCGTGCCGCTGTCGGAAATCAGGATCGTGCTGGATGCGGTGCCGCCCAATTCGGTTGTCACTGCCGCGGACTGGGCCCGCGCGGCCGAGCCATGGGCGGCGCGGCTGGATGCGCAGATCGAGACCCTGCAGCGATTGCGCAAGCAGATGACATCCTGCATCGGCTGTGGCTGCCTGTCGCTGGAGACCTGCCCGCTTTACAATCCCCGGGATACGCTTGCCGCCAACGGGCCGGGCGCGAGACGCTGGAACGGCGCGCCGGAGGAGCGGAGCACGCTGGAGAGCTGAGGCGCACCGGCGCGCGCGCCCGTCGGCTTGCGCCCGCCTGCGTCCCGGCCTAAGGGCTGCGCCCATGTATCCGGTCTATATCCTGCGCCATGGCGAGACGACCTGGAACCTGGAACGCCGGGTTCAGGGCAGGCTTGATGCGCAATTGACCGACAGGGGCCGTGCCCAGGCTGCGGCCCAGGGCCGGATCGTGGCGGAGATTTCGGCCGCCTATCCGGATTTGACGGTCCATTGCAGCCCGCAGGGCCGGGCCCGCACCACATGGGAGATCGCGGCGCGGTGCTGTGGCCATGAGGGTCCGGTGCGCTTCGATGAGCGCCTCTCGGAAGTGGATATGGGCGCCTGGCAGGGGCTGACCCATGAGGAGATCGCGCCCCGCTGGCCCGGGATCTATACCGCCCATGACACCGTGTTCGCCCTGTCCCTGAACACACCCGGCGGGGAGCGCTATGCCAACCTTGCCGCCCGCGTCTCCGGCTTTCTGGGAGATTTGTCCGGTCCCGCGCTGGTGGTGACCCATGGCATCACGTCATCGGTGCTGCGCGGGCAGCTTCTGGGGCTGGAGTTCGATGAGATGGCCTGGCTGGATCACGAGCAAGGCGTGGTCTTCGCAATCGAGAATGGCTTGGAGACGGTTCTGCGCCCGATCCCCTGAGCGGTGCGGGGCGGTCTTCGCGCATTGGGGGCATGTCGGGGGGAGGGCCATGAGCTGCCCCGGCGCGGCATGCGATCATGCGGTGGAGGTCTCCGGATTCCGCCACGATCTGCCGGTGCATCCGCCAAAGGGAACCCAACGGGATGAAACCGCGCTTGCGTCCGCCCCCGGCTATTTGCTAGAGCGGCGCGGGCGGGTGATTAGCTCAGTTGGTAGAGCGCTTCGTTTACACCGAAGATGTCGGGAGTTCGAGTCTCTCATCACCCACCATGTCCTTTCCAAAACTTGCCGGGCCACCCTCTGTCCCACGCGGACTGTGTGTCCGGTCGAAAGGCCCGCGTGAGGCTCGAAGCAGACCGGCACGGGGGCGGGTTTCCTGGCGGTCTATCCAGATATCAGCAATTTCGCATAGATTTTGGGGAGAGTCATACATTTCGTGCGCAAATGCACATTATCTGTGGGGGGAACACCCTGCCCAAGGCTCGCCGGAGACCCTACCTTTCCTGCAACGCGAACTGCCTGAGAAGGAGGCCCCCGAGATGAGCTGGAACCCCGCCCTTGACCCTGAGTGCCCCACCGGGGACGGTGTCGACGCAATCGAAACCGTGATTGTCCCGCGCGCGCGGGATCTGGGGGATTTCGAAGTCCGCCGGGCCTTGCCGGCGCCGAAACGCCAGATGGTCGGCCCGTTCATATTCTTCGACCAGATGGGCCCGGCAGAGTTCGTGACCGGACAGGGGGTGGATATCCGCCCGCATCCGCATATCGGGCTGGCGACGGTCACCTATCTCTATCAGGGCAAGTTCCACCACCGTGACAGCCTCGGGACGGATCAGTGGATCGAACCCGGCGCGGTGAACCTGATGACCGCAGGCCACGGGATCACCCATTCCGAACGGATCGACGAGGAGATGCTCAAGGCGCCCTATACGCTGGCCGGCATCCAGACATGGATCGCGCTGCCGAAGGGGGCCGAGGATGGCGCGCCGGCCTTCGTGCATGCGGGCAAATCCGAACTGCCGATGATGGAGGGTGAGGGCAAGGAGCTGCGTCTGATCCTGGGCCATGCCTATGGCCAGCGCGCACCGGTCGAAACCGCGTCGGAGATGTTCTATGCGGATGCGGTGTTGCAGCCCGGCGCGACGTTGCCGATGCCCGAGGATCACGAGGATCGCGGGGCCTATGTGGTGTCGGGCGCGGTGGAGATTGCCGGGCAACGGTTCGAGGCCGGGCAGATGATGGTGTTCCGACCCGGGGACCGGGTGTCGATGACGGCGGGTGCGCAGGGCGCGCGGGTGATGATCCTCGGCGGCGAGACACTGGAGGGCCCGCGCTATATCTGGTGGAACTTCGTCGCGTCCTCGAAAGAGCGGATCGACGAGGCGAAAGAGGCATGGCGGCAGGGCGACTGGCAGCATGGCCGGTTCCAGTTGCCGCCGGGCGATGATGAGGAGTTCATCCCCTTGCCGAGCCGGTAGGGCGTTGCGCGCCATGAGGCGTCGGGGTTCCGGGCGCGGCGCTTGCCGGTCTCCGGAAGACCGTCGCCCTGCGCGCGGGATCCGCCGGGGCGAAACTCCATGACCCCGCGCCGCCGGTTTCACGGACCAGGGCAGGGCGCGGGGCGACATCGCCGCGCGGCGCTGGCGCCGGCGCGGGTATCGGTGTAGCCCGGGTGGTGACGACGAGAGGGGTGCGGATGCTGAGCGCGGATCAGGACAGGGGGATCGGGCCGGGCCAGGTGGCGATCGGCCTGATCCTGGTGGCGATGCTGTTCATCTCGGTCAACGACATGATCATCAAGCTTCTGTCCGAGGACTTCCCGCTGCATCAGATGGTTTTCATCCGGTCGGCCATCGGGCTGTGCATGGCGTTGGCCTTCGTGCGGATGGAGGGCGGCTTTCACCTGCTCAGGACGCGCAGGCCGGGGCTGCATCTGCTGCGCGCCTCGCTGATCGTGTTCGCCAACATGACCTTTTTCGCGGCCCTTGCGGTGATGCCCCTTGGCACGGCGACGGCGCTTTTCTTCATCGCGCCGCTTTGCATCACGTTGTTGTCGATCCCGGTTCTGGGCGAAACGGTGGGCCCGCGCCGGTTGGGCGCTGTTCTGGTGGGGTTTCTGGGGGTCGTCGTGATGATGCGCCCGTGGGCCGACGCCGGCGAAGGGATCGGATGGGCCGCGGCCCTGCCGCTTCTGGCGGCTCTGGGCTATGCGGGCATGCAGGTTCTGACGCGCAAGCTGGGCGCGGGATCGAGCGCGGCGGCGATGTCGGTCTACATCCATCTGGCGTTTCTGTCCGTGGGGGCTGGGTTTTTCCTCGTCGCGGGTGATGGGCGTTTCGCGGACGGGGTGAGCAATGAAAGCCTGGTGTTCCTGCTGCGGGCCTGGGTCTGGCCGGAGAGTGAGGAGATCTGGCTTTTCGTGATGATCGGCGTTCTGGGCGGCTGCATCGGCTATGCCCTGAGCCAGTCCTACCGGCTGGGAGATCCGGCAACCATCGCGCCGTTTGAATATGCGGCCCTGCCGATGGCGATTTTCTGGGGCTGGATGGTCTTCGGTGAGGTGCCGGAGGCCCATGTCTGGGCGGGTATCGTCCTGATCGCGGTGGCGGGGCTTTACGTGTTCTGGCGCGAACGGAAGCTCGGCAGGCGGTAGATGCCGCCTTTTTCGGGCCGGGCGGGGCGCGCAAACCGGCCGCGCCCGCAGGTCCGATCCGGCGGCCGGGCGCTTCCGTTTCGCCTGACGGCCGCGATGGCCTAAACCTTGGATCGATGCGGGGCGTTTTTGCACCTCTGCCCGCTTGACGGGGCGCAAAGCACAGCATAGACCACGCGTCACGCCACGGGCCTTTGGTCCGGCGGATGGTGAGCGGTTGTAGCTCAGTTGGTTAGAGTACCGGCCTGTCACGCCGGGGGTCGCGGGTTCGAGCCCCGTCAACCGCGCCACCACCATCCCGCCCGGTCAGGGGCCGTCGCGTCACGCGCGGTTGTAGCTCAGTTGGTTAGAGTACCGGCCTGTCACGCCGGGGGTCGCGGGTTCGAGCCCCGTCAACCGCGCCACGTTTCCCCCACTCGACACACCCCTTCAGTGCCGGCCTGTTCCCGGCCCCATGGGCCGCCTTTTACATTTGCTGCGGGCCATGCGGCGGCTTGGTATGTGGCCACGCTCAGGTGTGGGGATTGCATGAGATTAGCGGCCAGCCGGTTCTCGCGCCCGGGTATGGCGATGTCTTTCACACGTGCGAGGCAGGTGCCTAGCCGCGCCAGATCCAGCCGCCGCCGAAGATGCGGGAACCTTCGGACGCATAGAAGACGCAGGCCTGCCCGGGGCTGACGCCCTGCTCTGGCGTGAGCAGTTCGACCTCCGCCTCGGTTTCCGATAGCGGGCGCAGGATCGCTTCCCGCGGGGGGCGGGTGGAGCGGATCTTGACGCCCAAATGCCACTCCCGCTGCGAGGTGAAGGGCGTGTCGCCCAGCCAGTTGATTTCCCGCACGGGGATGGTTCGGGTGGAGAGCGCGTCTTTCGGGCCGACGATCACGCGGCGCGTGTCCGGGTCCAGTTTGACCACGTAAAGCGGATCGGCCAGACCGCCGAGGCCAAGACCGCGCCGTTGCCCGATGGTGTAGTGGATGACGCCCGTGTGCCGGCCCAGAACCCGGCCCTCCATATCGACGATATCGCCGGGCTCACCCGCGCCGGGGCGCAGTTTCTCGATCACCGCGGCGTAGTCGCCGTTGGGCACAAAGCAGATGTCCTGGCTGTCGGGCTTGTCGGCCACGCTGAGCCCGTATCGCGCGGCCAGCGCCCGCGTCTCGGCCTTGGAGGCAAGATGGCCGAGGGGAAAGCGCAGATAATCGAGTTGTTCCGGCGTGGTGGAGAACAGGAAATAGGATTGATCGCGCGCGGCATCGGCGGCGGAATGCAGCTCGGGCCCGGCGGGACCCATCTTGCGCTGGATGTAATGGCCCGTGGCCATGCAATCGGCATCCAGATCCTTCGCGGTTTCCAGCAGATCCTTGAATTTCACCCGCTCGTTGCAGCGGATGCAGGGCACCGGCGTGGCGCCGGCCAGATAGCTGTCGGCAAATTCGTCGATCACCGCCTCGCGGAAGGTGTTTTCGTAATCCAGCACGTAATGCGGAAAGCCCATCTCCTCCGCGACGCGGCGCGCATCGTGAATGTCGCGTCCCGCGCAGCAGGCGCCTTTCTTGGCCAGCGCCGCGCCGTGGTCGTAAAGCTGCAGCGTCACGCCGACCACGTCATAGCCTTCCTCCGCCAGTTGTGCGGCCACGACGGAACTGTCGACCCCGCCCGACATGGCGACGACGACGCGGGTATCCGCGGGGGCTTTTGGCAGACCGAGCGAGTTCAGCTCGGACGGGGGCGTGTCGAGAGGCATGGGTGCGGGCTCCGATCGGCGGGTTAGGGCGCAATATAGGAAAATGCATCCTATCCACAAGGCTGCCGCTTACCCCTCTTTAAGCAGTTTCGGGCAAATCTGCCATGGAATACGAGGTGAGAGAGGACCCGTGATGTATATCCGACGCATAAAGGGGCCGCATGCGGTGACCCTGCCAGACGGTACGCAGATGACCCGCGCCGATTTGCCGAGCCCCACGACACGCCGCTGGGTGGCCAGTCGCAAGGCCGCCGTGGTGCGCGCGGTGGAGCATGGGCTGATTTCCGCCACGGAAGCGATGGACATTTGGACCTTGTCCGAAGAAGAGTTAACCTCTTGGAAGGAGGCGGTTGCCAATCACGGAGAAGCTGCGCTGCGTGCCAC
This sequence comes from Rhodophyticola porphyridii, assembly GCF_003688285.1. Taxonomy (GTDB): domain Bacteria; phylum Pseudomonadota; class Alphaproteobacteria; order Rhodobacterales; family Rhodobacteraceae; genus Rhodophyticola; species Rhodophyticola porphyridii. The sequence continues at coordinate 280,542 of NZ_RCNT01000004.1, read as the reverse complement.
GGCGTTGCAACGTTACCGTCAGTAACCGGATTCAGGCGGCATCAATTGTCATTACCGTGCGGAACTATTTAACAAGGTAACTTGTAATTAACCATTTCGCCTCAGGGTAGTGCCAACGCCGGATTGAGAATCGGAGAGAGTTGATGCGCGTTCTGTTGGTCGAAGACGATCCCACCACTTCAAAAAGCATCGAAATGATGCTGAGCCACGCCAATCTGAACGTCTATTCGACGGATCTGGGCGAGGAAGGGATCGATCTTGCGAAGCTTTATGATTACGATTTGATCCTTCTTGATCTGAACCTGCCCGACATGACCGGTCATGAGGTTTTGCGCCAGTTGCGTCTGGCGCGGATCGATACGCCGATCCTGATCCTTTCGGGGGCGGACGACACGGAAAACAAGCTGAAAGGCTTCGGGTTCGGGGCCGATGACTATCTTACCAAACCCTTCCATCGCGAAGAGCTGGTGGCCCGGATCCATGCGATCATCCGGCGCTCCAAGGGCCATGCGCAATCGGTGATCAAGACCGGCGAGATCTCGGTGAACCTGGATGCCAAGACGGTGGATGTGCAGGGCCGCACGGTGCATCTGACTGGCAAGGAATACCAGATGCTGGAACTGCTGAGCCTGCGCAAGGGCACGACGCTGACCAAGGAGATGTTTCTGAATCATCTTTACGGCGGCATGGACGAACCGGAACTGAAGATCATCGACGTGTTTATCTGCAAGTTGCGCAAGAAGCTGAGCGAAGCGACCGGCGGCGACAATCATATCGAAACGGTCTGGGGCCGCGGCTATGTGCTGCGTGACCCGCAGCCTGAGCTCGGCAAGGAAGAGATTGCCGCCAGCGCCTGACCGCGGCCGGCGTCCCGCGCATGCGATCGCGGGCTGGACCTGAGGGCGGCCGCCTCCTATCACTTTGACAGTGATTGCGGGCGGGGGACCAGCGGCGAATGAGTGACCTCTCGACAGGGCCGGACAGTGTAAAAGGCGTCTCCAGATCCGAGGCGGAAGCGCGGCTGGCGGAGTTGGCGGCGCGTCTCGCCGCGGCCAACACGGCCTATCACCAGAACGACGCCCCTGAGATCAGCGACGCGGAATATGACGCGCTGAAACGGGAAAACGCCGCTTTGGAAGCGGCCTTTCCCGAGTTGAAACGCGCGGACAGCCCCTCCGACCAGGTCGGCGCGGCCCCGTCCGAGGGGTTTTCCAAGATCGCCCATGCCGAGCGGATGCTGTCGCTCGGCAATGCCTTCGATGCGGAGGATGTGGGCGAGTTCGTGAGCTTCATCCGCCGCTATCTGGGACTTGACGACACCGCGCCGCTCGCCTTCACGGCGGAGCCCAAGATCGACGGGCTGTCCCTGTCGCTGCGCTACGAAGACGGCTCCCTCGTGCAGGCCGCCACCCGGGGCGATGGCGCCGTCGGCGAAAACGTGACCGCAAATGCCCGCACCATTGCCGATATCCCCGAAACCCTGCCCGATGCGCCGGAGCTTCTGGAGGTGCGCGGGGAGGTCTATATGAGCCATGAGGATTTCGCCGCGCTGAATGCGCGCCAGACGGAGGCGGGCGAGAAGAGTTTCGCCAATCCGCGCAACGCGGCGGCGGGATCCTTGCGCCAACTGGATCCGGCGATCACCCGGGCCCGGCCGTTGCGCTTTTTCGCCTATGCCTGGGGGCAGGTCTCCGAGCCGCTTGCCGAGACGCAGACCGGTGCGATCGCGCGGCTGAAGGCGCTGGGCTTCCAGACGAACGATCTGACCCGCCGCTGCGACAGCACCGAGGAGTTGCTGGCCCATTACGCGGCGATCGAACAGGCGCGCGCGACGCTTGGCTATGACATCGACGGGGTCGTCTACAAACTGGACGATCTGGAGTTGCAGCGCCGCCTAGGGGTCCGGTCGACCACGCCGCGATGGGCGATTGCCCATAAATTCCCCGCCGAACTTGCATGGACCCGACTGGAGAAGATCGAGATCCAAGTCGGCCGCACCGGCGCGCTGTCGCCGGTTGCGCGATTGACGCCGGTGACGGTCGGCGGTGTGGTCGTGTCCAATGCGACGCTTCACAACGAGGATTACATCGCCGGGCGCGATGCGCGCGGCAAGCCGATCCGCGACGGAAAGGACATCCGCGAAGGGGATTGGGTTCAGGTCTACCGCGCCGGCGACGTGATCCCGAAAGTCGCCGATGTCGATCTGTCGAAACGGCCCGATGGCGTGGCGCCTTATGACTTCCCCAAACTGTGCCCGAGATGTGGCTCGGACGCGGTCCGTGAGGAGGGTGACGCGGTGCGCCGCTGCACCGGGGGCCTGATCTGTCCGGCGCAGGCCGTTGAAAAACTGAAGCATTTCGTGTCTCGCGCGGCCTTTGACATCGAGGGACTGGGTGCGAAGCAGGTGGAGCAGTTCCACCAGGACGGCTGGATCGCGGAACCTGCGGACATCTTCGAGCTTGAGGCGCGGTTCGGAAGCGGCCTGCAACAGCTCAGGAACCGCGAGGGCTGGGGCGAGACATCGGCCGGCAATCTGTTCGCGGCGATCCGCGACAAGCGCCGTATCCCGCTGGCGCGGCTGATCTTTTCGCTTGGTATTCGCCATGTGGGCGAGGTGGCGGCCGCGGATCTGGCGCGGCATTACGTGAGCTGGGATGCGTTCCTGACCGCCGTCGATGCCGCCGGGCCGGCCGCCGATTGCCAGCGCGCGGCCGAAGAGGCGGTTCTGGCGGAACGCCGGCAGGCCGAAGCGGAGGGGCGTCGCGCCAATCTGGCTGCCAACCGCACCGCCATGTGGGACGGGCTGGACCCGGCGGCCCGGGAGGCGTGGGACGATCTGGTGGGCATCGACGGGATCGGCCCGACCGTTGCCGTGTCGCTGGCCACCACCTTTCAGCAGGCCCGGGAGCGGGCGTCGATCATACGGCTGGTCGCGCATCTTGAGATCGAGGATATGGAGATCCGGGATGCCGCCGCCAGCCCGGTGGCTGGCAAGACCGTCGTCTTCACCGGGACGCTGGAAAAGATGACCCGCGCCGAGGCCAAGGCGCGGGCGGAGGCCCTGGGCGCGAAGGTCGCCGGCTCGGTTTCCGCCAGGACGGATCTGCTTGTCGCGGGCCCGGGGGCGGGATCGAAAGCCAGGAAGGCCGCCGATCTGGGTATCGAGACGATCGACGAGGATGGCTGGCTGGCGCTGATCGGCGAGGGCGGGGGCCGGGCGGCGCGCGGCGATGCCTGAGGAGCGCGGCAGGCCCGAGATCCTGTTCCCGCTTTTCGCGGGTCTGGAGACCCTTGAGGGTATCGGCCCCAAAACCGCAAAGCATTACAGCGGCCTGCATATCGAAACGCCCAAGGATCTGTTGCTGACCCTGCCGGTGGGCGGGATAGACCGCAGCCGCAAACGCACGATCCGCGAGGTGGATCTGCCGGGGATGGCGACGGTGGAGGTGACGGTCGGGCGGCACCGGAAACCGGCCGGCCGGGGGCCCTATCGGGTGGAGGTGAGCGACGCGGAGACCGTGTTTCAGCTCGTTTTCTTCCACGTCAAGGGCGATTACCTGGAGCGGATCCTGCCCACCGGCAGCCGGCGGGTGGTTTCGGGCCGGGTCGAGTTGTTCGACGGCGTCGCGCAAATGGCGCATCCGGACCATATCGTGCCACCGGAAGAGGCGGCGCAGATCCCCGGCTTCGAACCGGTCTATCCGCTGACGGCGGGTGTGACGCAGAAGGGAATGGCAAGGGCCGTGGCCTCGGCCCTGCCGAGGGCGCCGTATCTGGGTGAATGGATCGACCTGGAATTGCTGAAGCGCAAGGGGTGGCCGGCCTGGCCCGACGCGCTGGAGCAGGCCCATAATCCGAAGGGGCCGGAGGATGTGTCGCGCAGCGCCAAGGCGCGGGAGCGGCTGGCCTATGACGAACTGCTGGCCCATCAGATGACGCTGGGGCTGGCGCGTCTGTCGGTGCGCAAGGCGAAGGGCTTCGCCTCTGTCGGGGATGGCGGTTTGCGCCAGAAAGTGCTGGATCACCTGCCGTTCAGCCCGACCGGGGCGCAGTTGCGCGCGATAGACGAGATCGCGGCGGATATGGGCGCGCCGGTCAGGATGAGTCGCCTGCTGCAGGGCGATGTGGGCGCGGGCAAGACGCTGGTCGCGCTGATGGCGCTGCTGATCGCGGTGGAGGCGGGCGGGCAGGGCGTGATGATGGCGCCCACCTCGATCCTCGCGGGGCAGCATTATGCCAATCTGAAAACGCTGGCGGAAACAGCGGGCGTGGTGATCGAGATGCTGACCGGGGCGGACAAGGGCGCCGAACGGCGCGCGAAGCTGGCAGCCTTGGCGCGGGGCGATATCCAGATTCTGGTGGGCACCCATGCGGTGTTTCAGGAAGATGTTGAGTTTGCCGATCTGAGACTGGCGATCGTGGATGAACAGCACCGGTTCGGTGTGCGCGAACGCATCCGGCTGAGCCGCAAGGGGCGGGCGGCGGACATGCTGGTGATGACGGCGACGCCGATCCCGCGCACCCTGAGCCTTGCGCAATATGGCGACATGGATATCAGCGTTTTGGACGAAAAACCGCCCGGCCGGACCCCGGTAAAGACCGCGCTGATTTCGGCCGCGCGGATCGCCGAGGTGGTACAGCATCTGCGCGATGCGGTCGCCGACGGACGCCAGGCCTATTGGGTCTGCCCGCTGGTGGAGGAGAGCGAGGTATACGAGGCGACGGCGGCCGAGGAGCGGTTCAAGACGCTGCGGGCGGAGCTGGGCGAGGGGGTGGTGGGCCTTGTTCACGGGCAAATGCCGCCCGCCGAGAAAACCCGCGCGATGGAGGATTTTCAGGCCGGCCGCACCCGCGTTCTGGTGGCGACCACTGTGATCGAAGTGGGGGTGGATGTGCCCAATGCCTCGATCATGGTGATCGAACAGGCGGAGATTTTCGGCTTGGCACAGCTACATCAGTTGCGCGGGCGTGTGGGCCGGGGGGCGGCGGCCTCCACCTGTCTTCTGATGTATCGCAGCCCCTTGGGCGAGAGCGCGAAGCGGCGGCTGAGCGTGTTGCGCGAAACCGAGGACGGCTTCCGGATCGCGGAGGAGGATCTTGCGATACGCGGGGCGGGCGACCTGATCGGCACGGCGCAATCGGGGCTGCCCCGGTTCCGGGTAGCCGATCTGGAAAGCCAGACCGCATTGATGGCGATCGCGCAAAGCGATGCGCGCGCGCTTCTGGAGCGCGACCCGGTTCTGAAAAGCCCGCGCGGCCAGTCGACGCGCGTGCTGCTGTGGCTGCTGGAGCAGGACAAAGCGATTCGCCTGATTTCAGTCGGTTAATCACTTAAATCGTCTTTTGTTCGCGTATGTTCTCAAAAAGTTCTTTACAGGGCGGCCGGAAAATGAGAACAAAGGGTCAACAAAAGGTTGAGACAGGATGAACGACATGATCACCCAAGCCGCCCGTATCCTCGCCCGATCCCGTGACACGCTGCTTTATGACAGCATTGGTGTGTTGCTTCTGGCCGGTCTGACGGTGGGCCTGTTTCACCTGCCTGGACTGATCTGAGCTTTCCCGAGACTGCCTGCGGTCTGTCAGAGGCCGATGCCGCGCGTGATATCCCCATCTGCGCCCGGCTCAACTGCCTGACGGATGTGCTTTTTCCCTGGAGCGACATCCCCGGCCCTGACCATGAGACACGCATCCTCCGCCGCCCCCGTTGCCCCGGGGTGCGGCGGTTTTTTTGCATATGCAAGAGAGTTACGCGGAGACGCTCCTCCGCAGAGGCTCAGGCGCAATGCGCCTGTTGCGCCTCCGCCATGGCCTGAAGCGTGGCTTCCAGCGACAGCATGATCGAGGCGTGGCGGTTCTTGTAATCGCGGGCGGGCTCCAGCACCTCATAGCCCGAAAAAGGCGGGCCAGGGGGCGGGCCGTTTTCCTTCAGCATGGCTTTGAGCGCATCGCGCGCAGCCTGCACCTCGACCTGATTTCGGCCAAGAATGTTCTGCGCCAACAGGGCGGCGGAGGCCTGTCCGAGGGCGCAGGCTTTCACGTCCTGACCAAAGCGCGTGATCCGGCCGTCTTCCACATCCAGATCCACCGTCACCGTCGAGCCGCAGAGCGGCGCGCGCTTCTTGACGCTGGCCATGGGGGAGGCCAGCCGCTCCGCATGAGGAATGTCGGCGGCCAGCGCCAGAATGCGTTGCGAATAGAGCTTGATGAGGTCGGTTTCGGCGGTCATGGCGTTGCTTTCGTACCTGTCATGCCTATAGGTAGCGGCGCCCGTCCGATTTGCAAAGAGGTGCGACGATGCGGTTTGACCCTGCCACGCTGAGCTACAATTCCGACGGGCTTGTGCCCGTGATCGCGCAGGAGGCGGAGACGGGCGAGGTTCTGATGCTGGCCTGGATGAATGCCGAAGCGGTGGCGCGGACGCTGGCGACGGACCGCGTGACCTATTGGTCGCGGTCGCGGCAGGCGTTCTGGATAAAAGGCGAAACCAGCGGGCATGTGCAGCATCTGGTGGAGATGCGGGTGGATTGCGACCGTGACGCGCTGCTGGTGCTGGTGCGGCAGGAGGGGCCGGCCTGTCATACCAACCGGCGGGTTTGCTTCTACACTGCGGTGCGGGATGGCGACGAGCTGGAGCTGATGGCGCCGGATTGAGGCGTGGAGATCATTTTTACCACAAGGCTAATATTTTACAGGCCGACCTTCGTGCGGATATCCTGCGGCGTGGCGCCCTCGTCACGATAGGTTCGGATCGCGCGCGCGTCGTCGCGTTTGGCCAGCCGCCTGCCCTGATCGTCGCGGATCAGCCGGTGGTGATGATAGACCGGCGTCGGCAGATCCAGCAGCCGTTGCAGCAGGGCATGGATCGCGGTTGCGTCGAACAGGTCTTCGCCGCGCACCACATGGGTGATGGCCTGGGCGGCGTCGTCCAGCACGACCGCGAGATGATAGGAGCCGATGAAATCCTTGCGGGAGAGGACGATATCGCCAGCCAGCACCGTCAGATCTTCGGGCGGAAAGGCGATTTGCCCGTGCTGGCCATCGGGGCCGTGCCCGGTTTCCTGAAAGGTTAGATGCGCAGCGCGACCGGTGTGCAGGGCCCGCCGGACCGCCACCGCCATGTTCAGCCGCAGCGCCACGCCTTCGGGGCGCGGGTCCTGGCCAGGGCGCGGTCCCGGTTTGTCGCGGCAGGTGCCGGGGTAGAGGAGGCCATCGGGGCCGGTCAGGGGCGCGGACCCGTCCTGGGGCGCGCTGGCCGCGGCCAGAATGTCACGGCGGTTGCAGGTGCAGGGGTAAAGCAGGCCCGCCTGCCACAGATCGTCAAGGGCGGCGGCGTAGCGTTCCGTGTGGTCCGATTGCCGCCAGACCGGCCTTTCCCAGTCCAGACCGAGCCAGGCCAGATCCTCGTAGATCTGGTCTTCCCATTCCGGTCTGGCGCGGTCGCGGTCGATATCCTCGATCCTGAGCAGGAACGCACCGCCCGCTGCATGGGCCATGTCATGGGCGAGGATCGCCGAATAGGCATGGCCAAGATGCAGGGGGCCGGTGGGTGACGGTGCAAATCTTGTACGGAAGGTCAATTTTTTTCAAGAAGATAGACGGTGGAGTTCATGTCCAGGCCCGGCAGATGCGGCCCGTGTTCCTCGACCAGGATACGGACGGTTCCGGCGGTTTCCCAGCGCGCCACATGATCGGTGAACTCCGGCATCGCCAGGGTATGATCGTTGAACGAAAAGACGAAATAGCCGCCCGGGTCCAGCAGGCCGAGGCAGGTATCGAGGAGGCTGGCCGGGGCCGCGCCGGAGCCGATGACGCCGATCGCGGACACCGCCCGGTAGGCGCCGGTGGGAATGTCGGGCGCACCCTCGGTCGCGGGGAAGAGATGGCGGTAGATGCCGCGCGCGCGGGCCTCCGCCAGCATGCCGGGCGACAGGTCGGTGCCGTCGAGCGTGGTGAAGCCTTCGGCCCGCAGCGCCAGCCCGCCCAGCCCGGTGCCGCAGCCCATGTCGAGGATCGGCGCCTCCGGAGGCAGGCTGCCGGCCTTGAGCGCCGCCGCGCAGCGCGCAGGCGTGGCATAGCCGTTTTCCGCCACCTCGGCATCATAGCTTGCGGCCCATTCGTTGTAATGCGCGCGCACGGCGGGAATGCCTTCGATGCCGTAGGTCTTTTTCAGAAATTTCCCGGTCATGGGCCAAGGCTAGCAGTGCGGGTCAGGCGGCGTCCAGTCGTGTCGCGGCAAGCCAGTCGGTCCAGGCGGCCTTGGCGCGGTCGGTATAGGCCTTATAGCGGTCCTTGCGGCCGCGCCGCCCGCCCTTGAGCCCCTCGACCGGGGGGAAAAGGCCGAAATTCACATTCATCGGCTGGAAGGTCCTGGCCTCGGCCCCGCCGGTGATGTGATGGATCAGAGCCCCCATCGCGGTCACCTGGGGGATCGTGGGTAGCCGCTCGCCGAGGATCTCGGCCGCGGCAAGGCGCCCCGCCAGAAGGCCCATGGCCGCAGATTCCACATAACCTTCCACCCCGGTGATCTGGCCGGCAAAGCGGATATGCGGACGGCTGCGCAGCCGCATCTGGTCGTCCAGAAGCGTGGGGGAGTTGAGGAATGTGTTGCGGTGGATGCCGCCAAGTCGCGCAAACCGAGCATTCTCAAGCCCCGGGATCATTTTAAAAACAGAAGTTTGCGCGCCGTACTTCATCTTGGTCTGAAAGCCGACGATGTTGTAGAGCGTGCCCAGCTTGTTGTCGCGGCGCAGTTGCACGACCGCGTAGGGCTTCACGTCCGGCTGGTGCGGATTGGTCAGGCCGACGGGCTTCATGGGGCCGAAACGCAGCGTTTCCCGGCCCCGCTCGGCCATCACCTCGATCGGCAGGCAGCCGTCGAAATAAGGGGTGGTGTCAGGGGCGGACGACGCCTCGCCGGGCTTGAATTCGGTCTTGTCGGCGGCCAGCAGTGCATCGATGAAGGCCTCGTACTGGTCGCGATCCATCGGGCAGTTGAGATAGGCGGTGCGCTCCTCCTCCGTTTCGCCCTTGTCGTAGCGGGACTGCATCCAGGCCTTGGACATGTCGATCGAGTCGAAATAGAGGATCGGCGCGATGGCGTCGAAGAAGGCAAGGCTGTCCTGCCCGGTTTCCGCGGCGATGGCGCCGGCGAGCGCGCCGGAGGTGAGCGGGCCGGTGGCCACGATGGTCGGGCCGGAGGCGGGCAGCGTGGTGACCTCTTCCTGCGAGAGGGTGACGAGGGGATGGGCGCGCAGCCGCTCGGTGACGGCGGCGGCAAACGGCTCCCGGTCGACGGCGAGCGCGCCACCCGCGGGCAGGCGGTGCCGGTCCGCCATCTCCATGATCAGCCCGCCCGCGGCGCGCATTTCCCAATGCAGCAGACCGACGGCGTTTTGCTCGCTGTCATCGGAGCGGAAAGAGTTGGAACAGACCATTTCGGCCAGATCGCCGGTTCGATGGGCAAAGGTGCCGGTCCTGGGGCGCATTTCATGCAAGATGACGGGCACGCCGCGCTGACTGGCCTGCCAGGCGGCTTCGGATCCGGCCATGCCGCCGCCGATGATATGCAAGGATTGGGTCATGGCCCGGGATGTAGCGGCCCGGCGCCGTGTTGAAAACCCCCGCGATGCGCGCGCACCCCCCGGACATGGAAACGCCACCCCCGGGACACTGGGGATGGCGTTTCTCAGCAAGCGGTTTCGGGAAGGGAGATCAGCTTGCGATGGCGGTATCGTCGAGATCGGCGAAGATGTTTTCCACCTTTGCCGCCGCGACCCGGGCCCTGCGGTGCCGGGCAACGAAAGGGATCACTTCGCTTTCGGGCATCGGCGCGGGGGCGGCAGGTTCGACAGCCGGCGCGATGGGGGCAGGACGCTCGGTCTTGGCGCGGCCTTCGGCCAGAACAACCCGGCGCGGCGTGACCTTGTGACGGATCATCTTGCGCAACCGGTAGTCGCGCGGTGCATTTTCCGCATAGGTCAGCATGAGCGCGGCGACCAGAACCAGATCGCGCCAGAAGGCACCGAGTTCATCCGCGACGCCCAGTTCCAGCATCGTGAGATAGCTCGACAGGAAGGTCATCATACCGAGAATGAGGGCGGCCGGGCGCATGTAGAGCCCGATCATGACGAGAAAGGCCAGGCTGAAGACCACCATGGAGGCCAAGGGAGCGGCCAGTTGCTCGGGCGCGACCTGTGCAAGAAGCGGTGTCAGACTTGTTCCGGGGATCAGGTTCAAGCCGACGGCAAGGAAATATGACGCAATGACAATCCGCAGCAGGTTTTGTGCGGTGCTGTTCAGTGTGATCCGGTCTGCAGTGTGAGTATTCATGGTCATGCCCGCTTTTGCTGTGGACGTGTGCTCCGAGGAAACTTGCACCGTCCTCACCCCCAACCTTTCGGTCCCAGTGGGTTAATGGTGATTTCGAACTGTGGCGGCTTTGCGGGAAAACTGTGCAGAAATTGAAGTATTTCCACGACAAGAAACCGGCCATTCCGCGGCGGAAATGGTCGGTAAATGGGCCAGAATTGTGTTCTCTTGCCCCGGACGGGGCCGCAAGGTCAATGTTTTCTGGGTCTCTCACCCATGGTCATGACCGAAACAGGGGGCTTGGGTCAAGCTTTGGCCTGTTCCAATTCGGAAACGCAGTGTTCTGATAGACAATAGGGCGTTCGATCGGACCGAAACCTGTCTTTTTGGTCAGGTTATTGTTCGCAAACATGCAACAGTTGTTGAAAGCCGGTTTTCGGGGCCTGGGGGGCAAAACGCCGGGAAAGCCCGTTTCGGGGCGGGAATCGGCGCCGGACGGGGCAAGTGATTCGCCAGTTGGGGCGATAGGGCGTCCTGCCCATATCCTGCCCTATTCCGTCTCGCCCTCCGCCTCATCCTCCGCGCCCTGATCGGCGATCCAGGCGACACTCACCACCTCTTCGCCGGGCGCGGTGTTGAACACCTTGACGCCACCGGCGCTGCGGGAGCGGAAGGAGATGCCATCCACCGGAACGCGGATCGACTGGCCAGTGGAAGTCGCCAGCATGATCTGGTCGTCCATCTCCACGGGGAAGCTTGCCACAAGCGGGCCGCCGCGCATCGCCTTGTCGATGGCGGCCACGCCCTGGCCGCCGCGCCCGCGCACGGGATAGTCGTGGGAGGAGGAGAGCTTGCCCAGCCCGCCCGTTGTGATCGTCAGGATCAGATCCTCCGCCGCGGACATCTCCGCGTAGCGATCCTGCGCCAGCGCCAGATTGCCAGTGGCTTCCTCCTCCTCCTCGGAGGGGTCCTGCTCGTCCGTCAGCCCGGCCACGGCCCGGCGCATCTTGAGATAGGCGGCGCGTTCGTCGGCGCTGGCCTCGAAATGGCGGATCACGGCCATGGAGACGACCCGGTCGCCCTCGGGCAGGCGAATGCCGCGCACGCCGGTGGAATCGCGGCCCTTGAACACACGCACATCGGTGGTGCGGAACCGGATCGCGCGCCCGGCATTTGTGACCAGCATCACATCATCGTCTTCGGTGCAGATCCGGGCATTGACCAGCTGGACGGATCCGTCCTCGGGCAGTTTCATCGCGATCTTGCCGTTGGATTTCACGTTCGTGAAATCGCTCAGCTGATTGCGGCGGACATCGCCGGCGGTCGTCGCGAAGACAATCTGCAACTCGTCCCAGTGATCCTCATCCCGGTCGACGGGCATCACTGCGGCAATGCCCACGCCTGTGGGGATCGGCAGGATATTGACCACCGCCTTGCCGCGGGACGCGCGCGAGCCCTGCGGCAGGCGCCATGTCTTCAGCTTGTAGACCATGCCGTCGGAGGTGAAGAACAGAAGCGGTGTATGGGTATTGGCCACGAACAGGGACGTCACCACGTCGTCCTCTTTCAGTGCGCCGCCCGAGAGGCCCTTGCCACCCCGTTTCTGCGCGCGGAAATCGGCAAGCGGCGTCCGTTTGATATAGCCGCCCGCAGTGATCGTCACGACCATGTCCTCGCGTTCAATCAGGTCTTCGTCGTCCATATCGCCGGACCAGTCGACGATTTCGGTCCGACGCGGGACGGCGAATTGCTCCTTCACCTCGGCCAGTTCCGCCGCGATGATGGCCATGATCCGCTCCCGCGAGGCGAGGATGGCCAGGTAATCCTTGATCTTGCCGGCCAGCTCCTGAAGCTCGTCGGTCACTTCCTTGACGCCGATCTGCGTCAGGCGTTGCAGGCGCAGATCGAGGATCGCGCGGGCCTGCGTTTCGGACAGGTTATAGGTGCCGTCGTCATTCATCTTATGGGTCGGATCGTCGATCAGCCGGATGTAATCGGCGATCTCCCCGGCGGGCCAGCGGCGCGTCATCAGCGCCTCGCGAGCCTCGGCCGCATCGGCGGATTTCCTAATCGTGGCAACGACTTCGTCCACATTGCTGACAGCGACGGCAAGACCGCACAGCACATGGGACCGCTCGCGCGCCTTTCTGAGTTCGAATGCGGTGCGCCGGGCGACCACCTCTTCGCGGAAATCCAGGAAGGCGGTGAGAAAGCCGCGCAGGGTCAGCTGTTCGGGCCGCCCGCCGTTGAGCGCCAGCATGTTGCAGCCGAAATGCGTCTGCATCTGGGTGAAGCGGAACAACTGGTTCAGGACGACCTCGGGCGTGGCGTCGCGTTTCAGCTCGATCACCACGCGGACGCCGATACGATCGGATTCATCCTGAACCGCGCTGATGCCCTCGATCTTCTTTTCGCGCACCAGATCGGCGATCTTCTCGATCATCGAGGCTTTGTTCACCTGATAGGGAATCTCATCAAGAACAATCGCATAGCGGTCTTTCCTGATCTCCTCGATCCGGGCTTTCGCGCGGATGATGACGCTGCCGCGGCCTTCGAGATAGGCCTTTCGCGCGCCGGAGCGGCCCAGAATGATGCCGCCTGTGGGGAAATCGGGGGCCGGGACATATTCGATCAGTTCTTCGGAACTCAGATCCGGGCGTTCGATCAGCGCCTGGCAGGCGTCGATGACCTCGCCCAGATTGTGGGGCGGGATATTGGTGGCCATGCCCACCGCGATGCCGCCCGCGCCGTTGACCAGCATATTGGGGAAGCGGGCGGGCAGGACCGTGGGCTCCTGATCCTTGCCGTCGTAATTGTCCTGAAAATCGACCGTATCCTTGTCGATATCGCTCAGCAGGAACGCGGCAGGCTTGTCCATGCGCACTTCGGTGTAGCGCATCGCGGCGGGGTTATCGCCGTCCATGGAGCCGAAGTTGCCCTGACCGTCCAGCAGCGGAAGCGACATGGAGAAATCCTGCGCCATCCGCACCAGCGCGTCATAGATCGCGCTGTCGCCATGGGGGTGATACTTCCCCATGACATCGCCGACGGGGCGGGCCGACTTGCGGTAGGATTTGTCATGCGTATTGCCGGTTTCGTGCATCGCATAAAGGATCCGGCGATGGACCGGTTTCAGACCGTCACGCAGGTCTGGAATGGCACGCGAAATGATTACCGACATCGCATAATCGATGAAGGAGGTTTTCATTTCTTCGGAGATGTCGATGGACGGGCCGGAATACTCTGGGCGCTCCGGCACGGTTTCGTCCATGTTTTCAGGGGGTTCTGGCGTGTCAGTCACGCGGATGTGCTCGCTTTTGGCTGCGTCTATATTTTGTTGCCGCTGAGTATAACTGCAACTGCATATGGGGTGCAATGGGGGATGCGCGACCCGCTTGTCAGCCGGGGGAGCGCTTTGCTAACAAACTGTTTTTCTTGAAAGTTTACGAAGTCATGGCAAGCTGGAGGCAGGCAAGGGCAACAAGAGAGGTGCCTGATGGCAGAAACCGAGACCGAGTTGATGTTGAAGGGCTATGGGCTTACCACGGCGGAGATGGTCTATCGCATGCCGGATTTCCAAAGCGTTCTCAACACGTTCGTCTGGCAGGACTATGATCTGGCGCCGGATTACCCGCGGCTCTTCAAATTCATCGAGTTCTGGCAGGGCGAGATCGACGGGCCGCTGCATTCGGTTCGATTCACCCATCGCAAGATGATTGCGCCGGGGGAATGGCGGAACGTGGTGGGAGAGTTCCCGCTGCATTGACGGGACACGGGCGTGCCCGGCTGGCCGGTCCCGCAGGCGCGGCGGTGTCTGCGTCAGGGCCGCGCGCGCTGCAGCATGCCAAACAGATCCCGCGGATCGTCGGGGTCGGCCAGCAGGTCGAGCTGCTGGTAAAGCCCGGTCTCCTCCAGCCGGTCGCGGATATAGCGCAGGGCGGAGAAATCCTCGATCGCGAAGCCGACACTGTCGAACAGCGTGATCTGGGCTGGCGCGGTGCGGCCCGGGGCGGTGCCTGCGATCACCTGCCAAAGCTCGGTTACCGGATGATCGTCGTCCAGTTGCTGGATTTCGCCTTCGACCCGGGTCTGCGGCGGAAACTCCACGAAGATATCGGACCTCAGCAGGATGTCGCGATGCAGCTCGGTCTTGCCGGGGCAATCTCCGCCGATCGCGTTGATATGGATGCCGCTGCCGATCATGTTGTCGGTCAGGATGGTGGCGAATTGCTTGTCCGCCGTGCAGGTGGTGACGATCTGGGCGCCTTCCATTGCCTCTTCGGGGGTTTTGCAGGGGATGAGGGTGAGGCCCTGATCCCGGAGGTTCGCCATCGCCTTGGCGGTTGCGGCCGGGTCCACATCATAAAGACGCACCGTGTGGATGCCGCAGATCGCCCGGAAAGCGAGGCACTGGAATTCCGATTGCGCGCCATTGCCGATCATCGCCATCGTGGTGGCGTCCTGTGGCGCCAGATGGCGCGCAGCCATGGCCGACATCGCTGCCGTTCGCAGCGCGGTCAGCAATGTCATCTCACTCAGCAACATCGGATAGCCCGTTGCCACATCGGCCAGAAGCCCAAATGCGGTAACGGTTTGCAGGCCGTCCCTCATGTTTTTGGGGTGGCCGTTGACGTATTTGAAACTGTAGAGCGCCCCGTCGGATGTGGGCATCAGTTCGATCACGCCATCGGTGGAATGGGAGGCCACGCGCGGCGTCTTGTCGAAGAGCGGCCAGCGCCGGAAATCATCCTCGATATAATCGGCAAGGTCGCGCAGCATGCGGTCGAGCCCGACCTGATGGATCAGCTTCATCATTGCCGCGACGGAGACGAACGGGACGAAGGCGCGCTCGGAGGGTTGGGGCAGGCTCATGCGGCGAAGCTCCGTGTGGGGCGGTCGAAGACGCGACGGCCCATGAGAGAGGCGGTGAGATCGACCATCAGCGAGGCGGTGCGCCCGCGCTCGTCGAGAAACGGGTTCAGTTCGACAAGGTCGAGAGAGGTGACAAGCCCGGAATCGTGAAGAATTTCCATGACCAGATGCGCCTCCCGGAAGGTCGCGCCGCCGGGAACCGTGGTGCCGACCGCGGGCGCGATGGACGGGTCTAGGAAATCCACGTCGAGAGAGACATGCAGGAAGCCGTTTGCCGCAGCAACCCTGGACAGAAAGGCGCGAAGCGGCGGAGCGATGCCGTGTTCGTCGATCGCGCGCATGTCATGGGCGGCGATATCGGACTGCGCGAGGGCCGCGTTTTCCTGCGGGTCGACGGAGCGGAGCCCGAGGATGCAGACATTCTCCTGCGCGACAAGGGCAGGCGGCGGCGGAAAGGCGTCGAAGCCGCGCTGCCCCGTCACATAGGCAACCGGTGTGCCGTGCAGATTGCCCGAGGTGGTCGTCTCGGGCGTGTGGAAATCCGCATGCGCATCGAGCCAGAGCAGGAACTGGGGGCGGTTTCGGGCCGCCGCATGGGCCGCGACGCCCGCGACGGAGCCAAGCGACAGGCTGTGATCGCCGCCCAGAAAGATCGGGAACCCCTCGGCCATGGCGTCCCGCGCGGCGTCGGTCAGCGCCTCGGTCCAGGCGACCGTTTCGGCAAGATTGTGAAGGGCGGGGTTGACCGCGGACACCGCGCGGCGCGGGGCGGGGGCCAGATTGCCCAGGTCGCGGGTTTCGCGCCCGAGCGAGCCGAGCGCGGCGGCCAGTCCGGCGGTTCGATAGGCATCGGGGCCCATAAGACAGCCGGCGCGGCGTTTGCCGCTGTCGACGGGGGCACCAAGCAAAAGGCAGGGGGGCAGGGGCATGTGGGATCCGTTGGTTGCGCGTTTGCCTCTGAGTATCTGCCGGATCGGATTGGACAACAGGCATCAGATTGCGCAAGTTGAAGGCAGAACTGCCGGAATGTCAGCTATAGGTGCCGAATGGACAAAATGGATCAGGATCTGCTGGCGGCGTTGACGCGGGATGGCCGCGCCTCCCTGTCGGATCTGGCGGCGCTGCTTGGCGTGTCGCGCGCAACGGTGAGGACGCGGATCGACAAGATGCAGGCGCGGGGCGATATCGCCGGTTTCACGGTGCTGACCAAGGCCGATCTGGCACAGGCGGCGGTCAGGGGGCTGATGATGCTGGCGATTTCGGGGCCGGGAGCCGAGCGGGTCAGGCGGCGTCTTGTGGGGTTGATCGCGGTGCAGGCGGTGCATTCGACCAATGGCAAATGGGATCTGATCGTGGAGCTTGGCACCGAAACGCTGGAAGAGCTGGACCGGGTCTTGTTCGACATCCGCCGCATGGAGGGTGTGGAGACCAGCGAAACCAGCCTGTTGTTGACGACGCAGACCGGCGCTCGGCGCAGATAGAGGCCTATCCGGCCGTACGGCGGCGCATGGCGGCGGCAAACCAGATCATCGCCAGCGCCACGCTGGCCAGCCCGTTCCAGCTGGCCATGGAGAGGCCGAGCATTTCCCATGCGACCTCGTCGCACAAAACGATTCTGGGCCCGGTATCGGTGGCCAGAAGGTCACTTGCCGACATCGCGCCCAGATCCTGTCCCGCCGCACCGGTGCAGCTTTGCGGCCCTTCCCACCAGTCGCGTTCGACGCCGGTGTGGAAGAGCGCGATCCCGGCATTGACCACCATGCTGAGCCCACCCAGAACGGCGATGGCTGCCGCGGGAACGGCCGCCCCAACAGCGGCAATGGCGATGGCCGCGGCATGGGGCCAGCGTTGCCAGAGGCACATCGCGCAGGGGGCCAGACCGCCGATATGCTGAAAGCCGAAAGCCGCCAGCAGCAGCGCCGCCGAGCCGAGCCCGGACAGAAGGATCAGACTTCGCCGCGTCACAGGAACCTCACCACGTAAAACCCTCCAAGGAGCAGTATCACGAAGAGGGTGAACATCAAGCCGAGGCGCCGCTCGATGAAATCACGAATAGGTGCGCCATAGTGGCGGAGCAATGCGGCGACGATGAAGAAGCGCATGCCGCGCGCGATGATCGAGGTGACGATGAAGGTGCCGAGCGGCAGCCCGGTCCAGCCCGACATGATGGTGATGACCTTGTAGGGAAACGGGGTCAGCCCGGCGATCAGCACCGGCCAGAAGCCCAGGTCGTTGAAGCGGGTGTTGAATTCGGCCATCGCATCGGCCTTGCCGAGGGATGCGAGGATCGGCTGGCCCAACTGCTCGTAGAAGAAATAGCCGATGCCGTAGCCCGCCAATCCGCCCAGCACCGACGCGACCAGGCAGACGCCCGCGATCAGGAACGCGCGGTGGGGCGCGGCCAGGATCATCGGGATCATCAGGATATCCGGCGGGATCGGGAAAACGGAGCTTTCGGCGAAGGAAATGGCCGCCAACACCAGCAGCGCATGCGGGTGCCCCGCCATTCGCATCGTCCAGAAATAGAGCTTTCCGATCATTGCCGTCCTTTCCTGAACCGTTCAGGCGCGATGCCGCATCGGCCCGCACAGGTCAACACGTCGGGTGCAAAAAAGCTGATGACAAACCCGACCGACTGGTTAAGAATACTTGCGGGGAGGCGAACGGTCCCGGTCGTTGCGTTTGGAACGATCGCCCGCGAAAAGCTTTGACGCTGCGGGGAAGCTGGGGCTTAGTCTTCGCGACGAGACAAGGGAATTTGGCATGATGCCGGATTTAGGGAGGATCAGAATGAACATGACGCTGAAAACAGCGGCCATCGGGCTTGTGGCCCTTGGCATGGGGGCGATGGGCCAGGCGGGCATCGCGCAGGCGCAGGCGGAAGTCACGCTGCGCTGCCAGCATTTTCTGCCGCCGATGGGATCGGTGCCGCGCTTTTTCATGGAGCCGTGGGCCGCGGCGATCGAGGAGCAATCGGGCGGTCGGATCGATGTGGAGCTATATCCCGCGATGCAACTGGGCGGTGCCCCGCCGGCGCTGTACGACCAGATCCGCGACGGGGTGATCGACTGCGGCTGGGCCTTGCCGGCCTATACGCCCGGGCGTTTCCCCGAGGCGGAGGTAATGGAACTGCCCTTCATGACCTCGATGAATGCCGAGGACAGCAGCCGCGCCGCGTGGGAGTTCACCGAAGAGTTCATGATGGACACCAGGTTTGCGGATATCCACGTGATGGCGGTGCATGTGCACGGGCCGGGCGTGATCCACAAGACCGGCGCCCCGATCGAGGCGATTGCAGATTTCGACGGGCTGCAACTGCGCGGCCCCTCCCGCCAGGCCAACGCGCTTCTGGAGCGTCTGGGTGCCACGCCCGTGGGCATGCCGGTTCCGGCCTTTCCCGAGGCCCTGTCGCGCGGGGTGGTCGATGGCGGCGTGATCCCGTGGGAGGTCGTGCCTGCCCTGCGGGTGGAGGAACTTGCCGACAGCCACACCCAGATCGGCGGCGACCGGGCGCTTTACAACACCTTCTTCATCTGGGGCATGAACAACGACACATATGCCAGCCTGCCGGATGACCTGCGCGCGATCATTGACGCCAATTCCGGGATCGACACCTCGGCTGCGGCCGGGGCGGCGATGGACCGGGGCGACACGATCGCCGAAGAGGCCATCACCGCGCGCGGAAACACCATCGTGACGCTGAGCGATGACGTGGTGGCCGAACTGCGCGCCGTGGGCGACGAGGTGACGGCGGCCTGGGTCGAGGAGATGAACGGTCTTGGCCTCGACGGGGCGGCGATGGTCGAGTTCGCCCGCGCGGCCGTGGCCCGCCACGATACGGCCAACTGATCCACCGGCCTCGGGCGGCGCATCGCGCGCCGCCCGAGGCCTCTTTGTTTTCCTGACATGACAGATAGCGGGGGCAACGCGGGGCCATGACGGTGATCATCGCAGGCGCGGGGATTGGCGGGCTGACACTGGCCCTGTCGCTGCATCAGCAGGGCATTCCGTTTCGCGTCGTGGAGGCGGTGAGTGCCCTCAAGCCGATGGGCGTCGGCATCAATCTGCAACCCCATGCGGTGCGTGAGCTTTATGAACTGGGGCTGGAGGCGGATCTCGAGCGGATCGGCCTGCGCACAGGCGAGGTGGCCTATTTCTCTGCCCAGGGCAATCCGATCTGGTCCGAGCCGCGGGGCACGGAGGCCGGATATAACTGGCCGCAATACTCGATCCATCGCGGGGAGCTTCAATTTTTGCTGCTGCGCAGTCTGCAGGCCCGCGCGGGCATGGACATCGTGCAGACCGGCACAGCGCTTGCGGATTGGGAGGAGCACCCCCATGGCATCCGCGCCCGGCTGATCGACCGGGCCACCGGGGCACGGCGGGACGATCTGGACGGGGAGCTGCTGATAGCCTGCGACGGCATCAATTCCACCGCCCGGGCGAAGTTGTATCCCGACGAGGGCGGCGCGGTCTGGCGTGGCACAATGATGTGGCGCGGCATCACCGATGGCCCTGCGTTCCTGAGCGGGCGGTCGATGGCGATGGCGGGCACGGCGGATCGGAAATTCGTCTGCTATCCGATCGAGGACAATGGCGACGGCACGGTGCGGATCAACTGGGTTGCCGATCTGGCACTGCCGCCGGGGACCGACTGGAACCGGCAGGACTGGACCCGTGAGGGGCGGCTTGGCGACTTTGCCCCGCACTTCGCCGACTGGTCGTTCGACTGGCTGGACATCCCCTGGGTCATCGCCAATGCCGAAGGGATCTGGGAATATCCGATGGTGGACCGTGACCCGCTGCCGCAATGGTCCTTCGGGCGGGTGACGCTGCTTGGCGATGCGGCCCATGCGATGTATCCCATCGGTTCTAACGGGGCGAGCCAGGCGATACTGGATGCCCGCGTGCTGACCCGCGAAGTCATGCGCCATGGCCGCGCGCCGGAGGCGCTGGCCGCCTATGACGCGGCCCGGCGCGAGGATGTGAACAAGATCGTTCTGGCCAATCGCGGGGACGGGCCGGACAAGGTGCTGGATGTGGTGGCCGCGCGTGCGCCGGACGGGTTCGAGACGATCGGTGATGTGATGAGCGCCGAGGAGCTGGCCCGGGTGGCGCAAGGCTACAAGGCGCTGGCAGGCTTCGACGTGGAGACGCTGAATGCGCGCCCGTCGCTGATAGAGATGTAACGGCCGCGCGCCACGAAAGAGATAGGGACAACAATGGCACTGGCACCCAGATGGGAGGCGGCGACAGGCCGCGTGATGGAGCGGATGGCCCGGGGGCTGGCCTATTTCGGCGGCTTCCTTTTGGCAGCAGTGGCGGGGATGGTCTGCGTCTCGATCATCGGGCGGGCGCTCGACGGGTTCGGGCTTTCGCCGATCAAGGGCGACTACGAACTGGTGGAGGCGGGATGCGCAATTGCGGTCTTTGCGTTCCTGCCGTGGTGTCAGCTCAAGCGCGGCCATGTCGCGGTGGATATCGTGGTGCAGAACATGCACCCCCGCGTGAAGGCGTTTTCCGGGCTTGTCGGGGACATCCTGCTGGCGATCGTGGCTTATGTGATCCTGTGGCGGATCTGGCTGGGGTTCGGAGAGAAGTTTCCCTATGGCTCGGACGGGCTGCGGGCGTGGTTCGGCTTCGGTCCGCGGCCGTTCTTCCCCGAGACGACCTATGAGCTGGAGATCCCGACCTGGATCCCCTACGGGCTTTCGGTGCTGGGAGCGGCGCTGTTCTTCGTTGTCGCGCTCTACACGGTCTGGCGATCCATCAACTGGGTCTCCGTCGGATACGAGGCCGCAGCATGACCGGCTTGGAACTCGCGATGATCGCGTTCGCATTGATGTTGCTGGCGATTTTCCTGCGCGTGCCGATTGGCGTGGCGATGGCGGTGACCGGTTTCGTGGGCACCTGGGTTGTGCTGGGCCGGCCCTCGGCGCCGCTCAGCCAGTTGAAATCGCTGACCTATGACACGTTTTCCAACTACAACCTGTCGATTGTGCCGTTGTTTCTGCTGATGGGGCAGTTCGCGACGAAATCGGGCATGTCGGGGGCGCTGTTTCAGGCGGCGTCCGACTGGCTGGGTCATCGGAAGGGCGGCGTGGCCATGGCCGCGGTGGGCGCCTGCGCGGGCTTCGGCGCGGTCTGCGGCTCGTCGCTGGCCACCGCGTCGACCATGGGGCAGGTGGCGCTGCCGGAGATGCGCAAGCGCGGCTATTCCGACAGTCTGTCGACCGGGGTTCTGGCGGCGGGCGGCACGCTTGGCATCCTGATCCCGCCATCGATCATCCTGGTGATCTACGCGATCCTCGCGCAGCAGAACATCGTGAAGATGTTCGTGGCGGCACTGATCCCGGGCATTCTGGCGGCAATCGGCTACATGCTGACCGTCGCGATCTATGTCCGGATCCGCCCGGGCGCGGCCACGACCGCCGACCGGGTGCCGATGGCGCAGCGGTTCAGGACGCTGGCGGGCATCTGGCCCGTCGTGGTGATCTTCGGGCTGGTGATGGGCGGTATCGCGGCGGACTGGAACTGGGCGCAGGACGGTGTTCAGGCGCTGTTCACGCCGACCGAAGGCGCTGCCGTCGGGGCCGTGGCCACCGGGCTTTACGGGCTGGCGACCGGCGGGCTGACATGGAAGGGATTTCTGGACTCGGTTCTGGCCACCGCGCAGGCCACGGCGATGATCTTCTTCATCGTGCTGGGCGCGCAGCTGTTCAACTCCTTCCTGGCGTTCACCCAGGCGCCCGCGCAACTGGTGGAGTGGATCACGACGCAGGGATTTGCCCCGCTTCTGGTGCTGTCGATCATGCTTGTCGCCTATCTGATCTTCGGCTGCGTGATGGACTCGCTGTCGATGATCCTGCTGACCATTCCGATCTTCTTTCCGATCATTCAGGCGCTGGAGTTCAACATTCTGGGCTATGCCCTGACACCCGAGGAGGCCGCGATCTGGTTCGGGATCCTGGCGCTGATCGTGGTGGAGGTGGGGCTGATCACGCCGCCGGTGGGAATGAACCTCTTCATCATCAATTCGATGGCGCGCGACATCCCGATCGTGCGGACCTATGCGGGCGTCGCTCCCTTCGTCGCGTCCGACCTGATCCGGGTTGTGGTGCTGGTGGCGTTTCCGGGGATCACCCTGTGGCTGGTGGGCGTGATGTTCTAGGCAGGGGCCGGAATGCGCCTGCGCCGGCGGGTGATCGGGGGGCCATGTTCCCCCGTTGACCTTGCTTCGGCGCGGCGCTAGACGGACATTTCTGGGCCCGAGTGGCGGAATTGGTAGACGCAGGGGATTCAAAATCCCCCGCCGCAAGGCTTGTCGGTTCGAGTCCGACCTCGGGTACCAGCCCAATCGCAGATGGTTCCGGCCCGGACGATTCGCCGGATTCCGCGTTTCACCGTGGCGAAGCCGGCCCGAACCTGACCTTTTAGACAGGTTTTCAGCCAGCGCATTCGTGCCACAATCTCGCCTGATTTCGATTACGGTTGACACATTGTTTCCGCGTGGCGGCAAATCGGTGTTTCCGAAACTGAAACAATAAATCAGAAAATTGATAGTCTGTCCGCACGGCAGAGACGGTTGAAAGCGCGTTCGAAACCGGCGGATTTCCGCTCAAACACCAATTTTTCAAGGGTCGTCCAAGCTAGTGCACTCAATTGGAAGAAAAAAAGGAGCGGCGGAGCAATGCTGGATTCCGTCATGCATACTGTTGTTGCCGACAGGCCGTCCGGCCACGACTTCGACACTTTTAGAACATTTTTCGCTTCTGGAACGGGCATCTTCGGGTTAACCAAACCGGGAGCCCAACTGGGGGGCGATGTCTGTTCAAGGCCACGGGGGCGGCCGCACATACCGCGTCATCGCGATGCGAAGAGATGTGCGTACCGCAGGGTTGCGATCTGCAACTTGTGGCGCGTGGATCCGATGCCGTTGGGCGTGACCAACGGCCGGACCATCCGTTGATAACGGACCTCTTCCTTCAATTCATGGCGGGAATGTGCGCGCTGCCCAAGTGTTTCGGCATCGCTCGGCTGTAATTGCAGAACGCACCCTCTGTCAGAACGACAGGCCGGTGTCACGAAGAGACGGAGTGTACGAGTGTGACCAATTTTAACGAGTCTTTTGCCGCGAACCTGGTTGGGCTTTGGGACTTCCGCAGCGGCTCCGAAACGCGGGATACGGGTCTTGACGACGGTTTTGCCCAGAACGGACATATCCAGGGCGGAGCCACGATCTCGGGCGATCAGTTGCACACCAATGGCAGTTCCGGCCTGTTCGACGTCAATGGCGGCACCCTGTCAAACGGGGATGGCACATCGCAATTCCCGGGCAACGACACACCCTTCGATCTGGATCGTGGCACGCTCATTGTGGAGTTCACCCAAGAACATCATGTGGGCTCCGGCCCTGATACGATCGTCAACCGCGGGGAGTTGAACGATGCCGGCAGAGAGGGCTTTTTCGAGCTTCGTGTGACCCAGGACGGGGCTGTGGAGGTCATGCATTGCGTGCCCGGCATCGACTCGATCCTGTCGACCGGGCCGGGCTTTTTCGAGGAAGGCGACACCGTAAAGGCCTATTACATCTGGGACGAAAGCACCGGTAACCAGCTTGTGGTGGAGAATGTCACCACCGGCGACAGCACCGAGGTATCCAGCAGCACGACCGGGCTGACCTTCGACATCACCGACAATGACGACGAAAGCTTTACCTTCGGGGCGCGCGAGGCGGATGACGGCCGCTACAGCAACTATTTCGACGGCGCGATCGACTACGTGGCGATCTTCGATGCCGATGTGCTCGCCGAATCCGGCGACATGATCGTCGAGGGGTCCAGCGGCGACGATCTGATCGACGCAGGCTATACCGGCGACCCGGACACACCGCCCGATCAGATCGACAACGCGGTCGTGGACGGTACGGATGCCGACACCGTGGTGGCCGGCGCGGGCAACGATACGGTCGAGGCGGGGGCCGGTGACGATCTGGTCTACGCAGGCAGCGGCGATGACAGCGTCGATGGCGGCGCGGGCGATGACACGCTGATCGGCGATGACAATACCGGCCAGCCGCTTACCGGAACGCGCGAGAAATTCGAATGGGATCTGGCGCCCGACCCGAACGGCGCGCCGCCGATCGAAAACGGCGACGATCTGACCGGGTTCACCCAGAACACCGGCAGCGTCGATGTGAGCTTCTCGGTCCTGTCCGAGCGGGGCGGTGTGGACACGGAGTTCGCCAGCAACAATCAGAACATCGCCGGTATTCAGGGCGATGGCGATCCGGTTGACGACAACAGCTCGCTGAGCAGCGATCTGGATAACAGGGGTGATTTCGCCAAGTACCAGCTGAAATTCTCCGAGCCGGTCGAAAACGTCTCCTTCCGGGTCAACGATATCGACGGCGACGGCGTGGTCAAAATCCGCGCCTTCGACAAGGACAACATGCCGATCGAGGTCTCGCTGACCGCCGGTGGCCGGTTGACCCTGTCCGACACCGATGGCGTGCCCGGCGCCGATACGGCCGACAGCAATGGCGGCTATCAGAGCGACACGAGTGCGAATTATTCGATCCTGGTTGATATTCCCGGTCCCGTCGACCGGATCGAGATCACCCATTCCCAGAACGGTGGCGGCGACAGCGGGATCAACGTCACGGATGTGTATTTCGACACGATCGGCCTCATCGATGACGGAGCGGCGGGTAGTGACACGCTGGACGGCGGGGACGGGAACGACCTGATCCTCGGCAATGGCGGCGACGATCTGCTGCGCGGAGGCGCGGGGGACGACACCGTCGAAGGCGGCGACGGCGATGACGAGTTGCGTGGCAACACCGGCGATGACGTCATCGATGGCGGCGCGGGCAATGACAGCATGGGTGGTGCCGAGGGCGACGACACGATCACGGGTGGCGCGGGCGAAGACACGCTGACCGGCGGTTCGGGCAATGACAGCCTGGATGGCGGCGCGGATGCCGACACCATCAATGGCGGATCGGGCAATGACACGGTCACCGATAACGACGGCGACAATCTGATCAACACCTCCGATGGGTCGCTTTCGGCGTTGCCGGATCGCGGGTTTCCCTTCGTGCCGGGCTCGCAGGACCAGAATACCGAGAACGACCGCGATCTGGTTACGACCGGCGATGGCAACGACACCATCACCACCGGCGATGACCGCGACACGATCGATGCGGGCGATGGCGACAATGTCATCGACGCGGGCTTTGACGACGATCAGGTGACATCCGGCGCCGGCGCCGATCTGATCACCAGCGGTGAAGGATCGGACACGGTCAATTCCGGCGACGGCGACGACACGATCTATGGCGGGCTTGGACCGAGCTTCCCGGATGTGGTGAATATCCCCGACGTGAACCCCGATGGGCCTAACGATCCGATCCTCGACAACGGCGATGACCTGATCAACGCGGGCGGCGGCAATGACCTTGTCTTCGGCGAAGACGACAATGACACGATCTATGGCGGCGCGGGCAACGATACGCTTGATGGCGGCATTGATGACGACGAGATCACCGGCGGCAGCGGCGATGACAGCATCATCGGCGGGCAGGGCGCGGATGCGATGTTCGGCGGGGATGACAAGGACACCTTCGCGATCGGCCCGGATGGCGACGGCATCGGCGATTACATCGAAGGCGGCGAAGGCGGCGAAGACAACGACACGCTGGATCTGTCCAGCGCCGGGCCGCTGAAGATCAATTTCGACGATGCGGTCGACCCCGGTGGCACCCCGGGCGAATCCGGCACGGTGACCTTCTTCGACGGCAATGGATATGCGCCCGAGAACGTCACCGGCACGCTGACATTCAAGGAGATCGAGAATGTCATCCCCTGCTTTACGCCGGGCTCGCGCATCGCGACGCCGAAGGGTGAGGTTCCGGTGGAGACCCTGCGCGAAGGCGACAAGATCATCACCCGCGACAACGGCATTCAGGAAATCCGCTGGATCGGCACCCGTACCCTGAACCGGTCGGAACTGCGCCGCGCGCCCTATCTGCGCCCGATCCTGATCAAGGCGGGAGCGCTTGGCGATGGCTTGCCGGAGCGCGACATGATGGTGTCGCCACAGCACCGGATGCTGGTTTCTGGCGACCGCACGCAGCTTTACTTCGAGGAAAGCGAGGTGTTGGTCGCGGCCAAGCACCTGGTTGATCACAGCGCGGTTCAGTGGGTGGACCCGCTGCGCGCGACCTATGTGCATTTCATGTTCGATCACCACGAAGTCGTGTTGGCCGACGGGGCATGGACCGAAAGCTTCCAGCCGGGAGACCAGTCCCTCGGGGCGATGGGCAATGGCGCGCGCACCGAGATCCTGGAGATCTTCCCCGAACTGAAAACCCCGGCGGGTCGCGAAACCTATGTGGCGGCCCGGCGCGCCTTGAAAAGCCATGAGGCCAAGCTGCTGACGCGGTAGGTGCGGCGGCGTCTTTGCGGCCTTACGGGCCGGGCCCGATCCGGCGCGCGCCGGTGCGGCGCCACGCCCGAGGTTCAGGATGATAAGGGCGGTCTTTCTACAGGCCGCCCTTGTGCGTAGCGCGCCAGCTTGCCCACTCCTCGGGCGTGTCCAGATCGATCAATGCGCGCCGGCCTTTCAGGGGAACCAGATGGGTCCGGTTTGCATGGGCTTTCAGAACCTCGCGCGCGCCCGTGTCGCCGGTGAGTTTTTGCAGTGCGGGAAACAGGTCGGCGGGGAGAAGCACAGGGTGGCCGGGTGTGCCGTCTTCGCCCGCGGCCCGCAGGATCGCAGTCGGCACTCTTGCATGAAGCGCCAGGATCAGATGCAGATCATGGGCGGTGATCTCGGGCATATCCGCCAGAACGATCAGCGCGGCCGACGCAGTGACACCGGCGATCCCGGCGGTGATTGAGGCGGCCATGCCCGCGCCTTCGGGCGCTTCGACGATCTCGCAAGGAATGCCTTTCAGCGCGGCGCGCCGGGCGGGCTGATCTGGCCCGAGCACGACCCGCGTGGCTCCCGCCCTCGCGCAGCGTCGGCCCATGACCGTGAGAAGCGGTTGGTCATCGATCGGTTCGAGAAGCTTGTCCGTGCCGCGCATGCGTGTCGCGCGGCCGGCGGCGAGCAGAAGAAGGATGGGATCGGATGAAGAGATGTCGAAACCTCCGGCGGGAATGTCCGGCGCGGGAAAGAGGGCGCGCCCTGACCGTTATGGCAGATCAGCCTCGCATGCGGGCGCCATCGGCGTCAAAAAGTGGCGTGGTGATCAGCCGGGCGGGGCGCATGTCGCCGAGGATCTCGATTTCCACCTCAAGCCCGTCTTCGGCGCGGCCGGTCGGAACGAAGCCGAGGGCGATGGACTTGCCCGCGTGGTGGGAGTAGCCGCCGGAGGTGCAGAACCCCTGCACGCTGCCATCCAGCCAGATCGGTTCATAGGCATTCACATCCGCATCGGCGGCGTCCACCTCGAAGGCGCAGAGCTTGCGTGCCGGGCCCGTCGCCTGCTCGGCTTCGGCGGCGGCGCGCCCGATGAAATCCACGGGCTTCCCGAAGCTGATGAACCGGTCGAGCCCGGTTTCCGCCGGGGTGTAGTCGGGGGAATACTCCCGAAGCCAGGAGCCGAAGAACTTGTCGAGCCTGAGCGACATCATCGCGCGCATGCCGAAGGGGCGGAGCCCGAAGGCCTGCCCTGCCTGCCAGAGCAGATCCCAGAGTGCGCGATGTTCCATCGCATCGACATAAATCTCATATCCCAGATCGCCGGTATAGCTGACCCTCTGGACGAGTGCGGTGGAAAACCCGAGTTGGAGCGCCTTGACATCCATGAAGCGAAACGCCCCGGCACCGACATCGGCGCGGGTCACCTCTTGCAGGAGGGCGCGCGCATTGGGCCCCGCAATCTGGAAGCCGGTTCTGGTGTCGGAGATGTTACTCACATGAACATCGCCTTCCAACCAATTGTCAAACCATCGCAAATGGTAATCCTGAGCGCCATAGCTCGCGGTCAGCTGAAACTCCGTCTCTGACAGGCAGGAGATCGTGAAATCGCCGATCAGCCGGCCGTTCTGGTTCAGCATCGGGGTCAGAGACAGGCGGCCCGGAGCAGGCACGCGGCCCGCCATGACCCGATCGAGCCAGCCGCGCGCGTCGCGCCCGATGACCAGATACTTGCCGAAATTCTGCAACTCGTTGATGCCGACGGCTTCCCGCACTGCCCTGACCTCCCGCGCGGTGGCCGCGAAGGCATTGGACCGGCGAAAGGACGGGGTCTCGTACCGCGGTTCGCCGTCTCCGGCGAAGTAGTTGGCAACCTCCAGCCCGTATTGCTGGCCCCAGACGGCGCCCATCCGGTCGAACACGTCGTAAAGCGGCGTCGTGCGAAACGGCCGGGCGGCGGGCAGCTCTTCGTTGGGATAGGCGACGGAAAAGCGGTTCCGGTAGTTCTCGATCACCTTCGGCAGGGTGTAGCCGGGCGTGAGGATGCGCCCGAAACGGGCGATATCCATGGCGAAGACATCGCGGTCGGGCGTGCCATCGACCATCCATTGCGCCAGCGTCAGCCCGACGCCGCCACCCTGGCTGAACCCGGCCATGACGCCGCAGGCCGACCAGTAATTGCGCAGGCCCGGCACCGGGCCGACCAGCGGGTTGCCATCGGGGGCGAAGGTGAAGGGCCCGTGGATCACGGATTTCACCCCGGCGGTTTCGAGGATGGGGAAACGTTTGTAGGCGAAGGCGATGCTGTCTTCGATCTTGTCGAAATCATCGGGCAGCAATTCATGGCCGAAGCTCCAGGGCGTGCCATCCACCGCCCAGGGTTTGCAGGGCTGCTCGTAAAAGCCGATGCAAAGCCCGCGCCCCTCCTGCCGCAGATAGCTCTCGCCGGCGGGGTCCATCACATGGGGATGTTCGGTCGCGCGCTCGTAGATCTCGGCGATCTCGTCGGTCACGATGTACTGGTGCTCCATCGGGTGAAGAGGCAGATAGACGCCCGCCATCGCCCCCACCTCGCGGGCCCAGAGACCGGCGGCATTGACCACATGTTCGGCATGGATCGTGCCCTTTTCGGTGACCACATCCCAGGTGCCATCCACACGAGGGTTGGTTTCCAAAACCTTGCAATGCATGGTGATTTCCGCGCCACCCATCCGCGCCGCCCTGGCGTAGGCATGGGTCGTGCCGGACGGATCAAGATGGCCGTCGAGCGGGTCGTAAAGCGCGCCGAGGATACCATCGATATTGGTGATGGGGGCGACCTGTTTTATCTCCTCGGGGCCGAGGATTTCGGTCTCCAGCCCCATGAAGCGATGCTTGGCGCGCTCCGCCTTCAGCATGTCGAAGCGTTCCTGCGTGTCGGCCAGCGTCACGCCGCCCACATGGTGCAGCCCGCAGGAGAGGCCCGTCAGCTCCTCCAGTTCGCGATAAAGCCGGATCGTATAGCCCTGAAGAGCGGCCATGTTGGTATCGCCGTTCAGGGTGTGAAACCCGCCCGCGGCGTGCCATGTGGACCCGGATGTCAAGTCCGAGCGTTCCAGGAGCATCACATCCGACCAGCCCAGTTTGGTCAGATGGTAGAGGACCGAAGCGCCGACGACACCGCCGCCGATAACGCAAACCCGGGTGGTGGTGTTCATGAGGCTCTCCGTTTCGTAATGTGGTGCAGGGTTGCGCCCGGCATAGCCGCGCGGCAAGTCGAAAGGCGACATTTGAGGTCGTAATTCTTTGGGTAAGTGATCGGGCCAGAATGGTGATTTCTCTGATACGCCGCCTGCGGCAGTTTTCGCGCCGCATCTATGTGCGGGTGACGATTTATGCGGTGCTGAACGTTGTGGCGCTGGGGGTGGCCACACTGCTCGGCCCGATCATACCGGCAAGCCTTGGACGGCTGATCGGCGCCGATGCGGTTGACACGATCCTGCAGGTGATCGCTACGTCAATGCTGGCGGTCGTCACCTTCTCGCTGACGATCATGTCG
Source organism: Rhodophyticola porphyridii (assembly GCF_003688285.1). Classification (GTDB taxonomy): domain Bacteria; phylum Pseudomonadota; class Alphaproteobacteria; order Rhodobacterales; family Rhodobacteraceae; genus Rhodophyticola; species Rhodophyticola porphyridii. Next base: position 250,394 of record NZ_RCNT01000004.1, on the reverse strand, counting down.
AGCGCCTTTGCCCGCGCGGCGGGGCAATGGACTCCGCGCAGCCACATGCTGATGCGGGAGGACACGGTAACCCATTCGGTGCTCGCAACATTTCTGGGTGCCTATCTCTATGCGCTGATCGCGATCATTCTGCGGGCGGCGGACCTGTTCGGCGAACGCGAGATGGTGGTGGTCTTCGGGATGACGATGGTGGTCATCGCCTCGATCGTCTGGTCGATCATCCGCTGGATCTCCCACCTGGAAGGGCTGGGCAGCCTTCAGGTCACCGCCCGGCGGCTGGAAGTGCGCGCCGCGAGAGCCGTGGCGCAGGCGGTGGAACAGCCCGCCCAGGGCGCTAACCGCCTGACCGATCCCGCAAACACCATTCCACGCGATTCGGTGCCGGTTCATGCCGCAGATGCCGGGTATGTGCAGCAGATATTCGAGGCCGAACTGCAGGATATTGCCGCAGCGCGCGAGGCGCGGATCTATGTGGCGCGCCCGGCCGGAGCCTATGTGCAGCGCGGCGATGTGCTGGCGCTGGTGGCGGATACAACGCCCGATGAGGAGATGGAGGAGGCGGTGCGCGCCGCGATCCCGGTCAGCGATGTGCGCAGTTTCGACCATGATCCGGTTTTTTGCGTCACCGTCCTGTCCGAAATCGCCACCCGGGCGCTGTCGCCGGGGGTGAACGACCCTGGCACCGCCATCGATATCCTGCATCGGTTGTCCCATGTGATCGGCGATGCGGGGCCATCGAAGGAGCCCGACACCCCCGAGCATGACCGGGTCTGGATCGAGCCCCTGATGCCGGAGGAGCTGTTCTATGCCAGTTTCGATCCGATCGCGCGCTGTGCGAATGAGGCGGTGGAGGTGCATCTGGCGCTGCAGAGCAGTCTTGCCGATATCGTCCGGATCGGTCACCCGGCCGTGGCGGCCGCGGCAGGGGAGGCGGCGCTGCGGTGCCTCGCGCGTGCCAATGGCGCGCTTGAAAATGCCGGTGACCGGGAGCGGCTGGCTGCGGCCATGTCGATCAGGGAAGCAGCCGCGTCGTAGCGGGCAGGCGGCCTTTCAGGGGCGCCCGACCCGTTCAGAGCTTGCGGATCTTGAGCTGGGTCAGGCGGTTCTGTTCACGCGCTGCCACCTCGAAGCGGAACCCGTGGAAGCTGAAACACTGCCCCTCGACAGGGATCGACTGCGCTTCGTGAATGACCAGACCGGCCACCGTATTGGCCTCCTCGTCGGGCAGCGACCAGTCGGTTGCGCGGTTCAGGTCCCGGATCGTCATGCCGCCATCGACCAGATAGTTGCCGTCCGGGCCCGGTGTCAGGTTGATGGTTTCTTCCACATCGAACTCATCGGTGATCTCGCCCACGATCTCTTCGAGGATGTCCTCCAGCGTGATCAGGCCCTGCAATGCGCCATATTCATCCACCACGAGGGCGAAATGGGTATGGCGGCGCAGGAACTGGCGCATCTGGTCGTCCAGCGTGGTGGTTTCCGGCACGAAATAGGGCTTCATCGCCACTTGCGCGATATCGAACTCGCCCAGGCCCGGCGCGTCGTCGCCGCGCATCAGCCGGTCCATCGCGCGCAACAGATCCTTGGCGTGGATCAGGCCGATGATGTTTTCCTGTTCGCCGCGATAGACGGGCAGGCGGGTATGGGGCGATTGCAGCGCCTGGCTGAGGATCTGCTCGGGCTCGGCATCGGCGTCGATCATCTCGATGGCGGAGCGGTGGAGCATGATCTCCTCCACCGTGCGGTCGCCAAGATCCAGCGCGCCGAGCAGACGATCGCGATGTTCCTTGCCCACCGCGCCTTCGGAATGGCCAAGGGTGATGGCGCCAGCGATTTCCTCATGCACGCTCAGCACTCTGCTGTCGGGGTCGGTCTGCACCCCGAAGACGCGCAGGACGCCCCGGACCAGAATCTGCACCATGCGCACCACCGGCGAAAACAGCAAGATGACGACACGGATCACCGGCGACACCCGCGCGGCGGCGGTTTCGGCATTGGTGATGGCGTAGGTTTTCGGCAGCACCTCGGCAAAGATCAGCACCAGCAGTGTCATCACCAGCGTCGCCAGCGCCACGCCGCTTTCGCCGAAGACGCGGGTGAAGAGCGCGGTCGCCAGAGAGGCCGCGAGGATATTGACCAGATTGTTGCCAAGCAGGACCGATCCGATCAGCCGCTCGCTGTCTTCGGTCAGATGGAGCGCCCGCTCGGCGCCCTTGTTGCCCCGGTCGGCCTGCGAGCGCAGCTTGCCCCGCGACGCGGCCGTCAGCGCCGTTTCGGAGCCGGAGAAGAAGGCGGACAGCACCAGAAGGCCGACGATCGCAGCGGCGGTGGTCCAGAAAGCAGTGTCCAGAAGGGGGGTCTCGTCCATGAGCAGGTTATGGGGTGCGGATGCGGGTTCTTCAAGAGCGGGGTTCGGCGCGAGGTGGCAGGTGTTGCATGGCCGAAGCGGGCCGGTTTCGCGCGCGGCGGCCCGGTGCTATCGCGGGCGGGGTTTCGCCAGCGGATGATAGTCGAACACAAGGGATTTCAGCCGCTCGTCCAGTACATGCGTGTAGATCTCGGTGGTGGAGATATCCGCATGGCCCAGAAGCGTCTGGATCGAGCGGAGATCGGCGCCGCCGGCCAGCAGATGCGTGGCAAAGGCATGGCGAAGCGTGTGGGGCGTCACGTCGCCCGGCGAGATGCCGGCGGCCACCGCGATTTCCTTGACCAGCGTGAAGAACCGCACGCGGGTGACATGGCCGGATTTCCCGTGTGAGGGGAACAGGAAGCGGGAGACGGGCGTGCCGGTTTCGTCCGCCTTGCGGTCCTCCTCGGCATCGCGATGCCCAAGCCATGCCGCAAGTGCCAGCCGGGCCGGCGGAGACAGGGGCACCATGCGTTCCTTGCCGCCCTTGCCCTTGATCAGCAGGACCTGCGGATCGCCCCGCGCGGCGGAGACCGGCAGCGAGATCAACTCGGTGACCCGCATCCCGGTCGCATAGAGCATCTGCATGAGACAGGCGTTTCGCAGCCGGTCGCCCGGGCTGCGGCCATGGGTTTCGGCGGCGTCAAGTAGCCGGTCCACCTGTTCCAGCGTCAGCGTCTTCGGTAGGCGCTTGTCACGGCCCGGCCCCTTGATCAACTGAGCCGGATTGTCACTGCGCATCCCCTCTTCATAGGTGAAACGGTAAAGCTGCTTAATGGAGGAGAGGCGCCGGGCGCGGGTTGCGCGCGCCATTCCATTGGCATCAAGAGCGGTCAGATAGGCCTCGATATCCGCGCGCGTCGCCCTTGGCAGGTCGGTGTCGCGCGCGCCGAGAAATCGGCGGAAATCGTCCAGATCGCGCGTGTAGGCGAGCTGAGTGTTGTGGGCGGCGTTCAGTTCGGCGGCCTGAGCTTCGATGAAAGATTGGATCCAGCGGGTGTCCTTCATGATGGCGGCCATTTCAGGTCCGGTCCAGAATCAGCAGTTGCAGGGCTGCGCGGCGCGCTGTGTCCTCCAGCCCGAGGGCGCGGAACAGGCGCAGCGCATCGGCGATGTCGTCCACATCTCCGGTGCCGTCGCCAAGGGTGCGCGCGGCGCGCAGCAACGCCTCCCCGGTGCGCCCGAGCGTGAGGAGCCGGGTGAACCGCTCGGGCGGGGTGACATCCGCGAAGGCCACGGCCACGGCGGCGGTCACCTCATCCGATCCGGTTGGCGGCGTCCCCGGCGCCTCCCCCCGGGCGATGGTGAAAAGGCGCCGCTCATAGGCGTCCTGCGGGACCGCGCCCTGCGCCACGGCCTCGTAGAGCGGCGACAGGAGCCCGACGCGGCGGGCCAGCATCGCGGCTTCCCTGGTCAGCGGCAGACGGAGCAGGCGGTCGGCATAGAGCCTTGCGAACGGCACCTCCAGCCCGACCTGCTGCATCGCGGCCCAGACCTGGGGCAACCGCGTGGTCACGGCCACCGGATCACCCGCCAGAAGTGCTGCATCGAAGGCCTGAAGTGCGGCCACCCGGTCCCACACTCCGCCGGAGGCGGCAGGAACCCGCGCGGTGTAGATGACCAGCCATTCCTCGGGCTCGATCGCGCCGGCGCGCATCAGGCGTTCGGCGGCGTCAAGCTGGGCCCGCCAGCCCGCCAGATCGGCCAGATCCGCATGGGCGAAGGCCAGCGGAAGGCCCGCCGAAGGCGGGCGTTCGCCAAGGGAAATCAGCATCTGGTAATGCAGCGGTGTTATCTCGGCGGGAACCGGCAGGGGCGGCTCACCCTCGAACAGTTCCGGATCGAGAAAGCGGGCGATCAGATCGGCCTCGGCCGTGGTGATGTAGCCAAGCGCCTCCCCGGTGCCGAGCGAGAGTGCGGCGGCGGGCCAGTCTCCGCTCCGCGCAAGGCAGAAGATGCGCGCCGGGAATGTGGGGGCGATGTCGGGGCTTGCCCGCATCGCGGCGCAGGCCCGGTCGGCCTGACCCGTCAACAGGCTGACATCGAACCAGCGGCGGAACACGCGCGGATCGGAAGGCCCGGCCCGTTCCATCAGCGCCCGCGCGGGTGCGAGAGCGCCGCGGCCCAACAGCAGATCCAGCCGGGCCAGAAACAGCACCGCATCGGTACCCGCGTCGCGGGGCGGATCAAGCTCGGCCAAAGCCAGTTGCTGGGTGAAGCCAAGAATGGCGGGCAGCCCCTCGGCAGGTTGGGACAGCAACAGGCGGGCCAGCGTCTCGGGCGCGCTGTCGGCCCAGAGATCCGGCGGCAGACCGGTGCTTGAAAACGGCAGAATCCCCACCGCGTCGAGCCGTACCTGTCCAAGCGGCATCACCGTGATCGTCTGCGGCGCGGCCGATGTGGCGACATTGGCATGGGGCCGCGTGATCGTGTCGGAGAGCCAGTCGGGCCCGGAAAACGGCGCGTCGGTATTCTCGGTCTGGGCCAGCGCCGGAGCGCCTGCCAGGGCCAGCGCGCAAAGGGTCGCCCTAATCCGCATCGAGCACCACCGGCTGGGTTATCTCCCGCGTTTCGGGAGTGATCAGACCGGAATAGGAATAGCCCACCAGCGCCAGCACCGCCAATAGAACCAGTACAGCCAAAAGCTTGATCAACCGCCCCATTTATGCCCTTCGTTTTTACTTGTCTTATCGGCGTTTGCCGCCGCTTCACTTTCACTATAAGCCTTTTCGGGCGGAATTACGCCAGCCTGGAGGACACTTTTTTGACAATGGGCGAAACCATGCCAAAGGGCCGGTTGCGATTGGCCAGAACGGTTGTTCTGGTGGGCATGATGGGTGCCGGAAAGACCGCGATCGGCCGCGCGCTGGCGGGCCGCCTGGGGGTGGATTTGCAGGATTCCGATGCCGAGATCGTGCAGAGCGCGCGGATGTCGATCGCCGAGATTTTCGAGCGCGACGGCGAGGCGTTTTTCCGCGAGAAGGAGGCGCAGGTGATCGCGCGGCTGCTGGAGAGCCCGCCTTGTGTCCTGTCCACCGGCGGCGGGGCGTGGTTGTCGAAGGAAAACCGGGAGATGATTTCGGCGCGCGCCGCCGTCATGTGGCTGGAGGCGGATCTCGACCTGCTCTGGCAGCGGGTGAGGCACAAGAACACGCGGCCCCTTCTGCAGACGGAGAACCCGCGCGCCACCCTGGCGGGTTTGCTGAAGGCGCGCACGCCCGCCTATGCCACGGCCGCGATGAAGGTGAAGGTCGAGCCTGCCTGGTCCATCGCGAGGACGACCGACGAGGTGCTGGCGCGGTTGCTGGCCGAAGGCGTGGTGGAGGGGGTGGGATGAGTGTGGATACGGTGCGGGTCGCCATGGGCGCGCGGGCCTATGATGTGCGGATCGGGCAGGGTCTGATTGGCCGGGCCGGGGCCGAAATCGCGCCGATCCTGTCGCGGCCTAAGGTCTGGGTGATCACGGAGGAGACCGTGGCCGGGCTGCATCTGGCCGCCCTGCACGCCGGTCTGGCCGCCGAGGGCGTGGAGATGGAGGCGCTGAGCCTGCCTCCGGGGGAGGCCACCAAGAGCTGGCAGTATCTGACCCGTGTGGTCGAATGGCTGCTGGAGCAAAAAGTCGAGCGGCGCGACATGGTTGTGGCCTTCGGCGGCGGTGTCATCGGTGATCTGGTCGGCTTTGCGGCGGCGATCCTGCGGCGCGGCGTGCGTTTCGTGCAGGTGCCGACGAGCCTCCTTGCGCAGGTGGACAGTTCCGTCGGCGGCAAGACCGGGATCAACACCCGCCACGGGAAGAATCTGGTGGGCGCCTTCCATCAGCCGGCATTGGTGCTGGCCGATATCGATGTGCTCGGCACCCTTGCGGCGCGGGACTTTCTGGCCGGTTACGGCGAGGTGATGAAATACGGGCTGCTTGGCGATGCGGCGTTTTTCGCCTGGCTGGAAGCCAACGGCCCGGCGCTGGCCGCCGGCGATATCGGGTTGCGGCAGCAGGCGGTCCGCCACGCGGTGCAGATGAAGGCCGATATCGTCGCCCGTGACGAGACCGAGCAGGGAGAGCGCGCGCTTCTCAATCTCGGCCATACCTTCTGCCATGCGCTGGAAGCGGCAACGGACTATTCCGACCGGTTGCTTCATGGCGAGGGCGTGGCGATCGGCTGCGCGCTGGCCTTCGATCTCTCGGCGCGCATGGGGCTTTGCGCACAGGAGGAACCGAGCCGTGTTCGGGCCCATCTGACTAACATGAAGATGAAGCGTGACCTGACTGATATTGCGGGAGAATTGCCGAATACGGACGGTCTTCTGGAGTTGATGGCACAGGACAAGAAGGTCGTGGACGGGCATCTGCGCCTGATCCTGGCCCATGGGATCGGAGAGGCTTTCGTGACGGCGGATGTGCCATCTGATCTGCTGCGCGGCGTACTGTCCGACGCGCTGTCGGCGCGGGGCTAGAGGTGCGTTAACGAAGGCGGGGAAAGAGGTATCGGACGGGCGCTCAGCAACCGCGCGTCAGCCCGTTCGAGCGTCAATCCGTGCCGCGATAGGGCTCCACATATTGCAGGGCCATGTCCCAGGGGAAGAAAATCCAGGTATCCTGACTGACCCCGGTGATGAACGTATCCACCATCGGCTCACCCTTGGGTTTGGCGTAGACGGTCGCGAAATGCGCCTTTGGATAGAGCGTACGCACGACCTCCAGCGTCTTGCCTGAATCGACCAGATCGTCGATCACGAGAACCCCCTCTCCATCGCCCATCAATTCCGGGTCGGGGCGGTTCAGGACCTTCGGCTCGCCTTGCGTCTGATGGTCGTAGGATTTGATCGAGATCGTCGCCACCTGCCGGATGTCGAGCTCCCGCGCGACGATCATTGCCGGGGCCATGCCGCCCCGGGTGATCGCCACGATCGCATGCCACGCGCCGCCCGCGCCGGGGCCGCGCTTGTCCAGCCGCCACGCCAGCGCGCGGCTGTCGCGATGGATCTGATCCCAGGAAATGTGGAACCCCTTTTCATGCGGCAGCGGTGTGACCATGCTTAGTGGCCTTTCTTTTCCAGCGACATATCCGGCGCTTCGGGGTTTTTCATTCCGATCACGTTATAGCCCGCATCCACATGGTGGATCTCGCCGGTCACGGCGCTGGACAGATCGGACAGAAGATAGAGCGCGGATTTGCCGACCTCGTCCTGGCTGACCGTGCGCCGCAGCGGGGAGTTGTTCTCGTTCCATTTCAGGATATAGCGGAAATCTCCGATGCCGGAAGCGGCCAGTGTCTTGATGGTGCCCGCGCTGATCGCATTCACGCGGATGCCGTCCCGGCCCAGATCCTCGGCCAGATACATCACGCTGGCCTCCAGCGCCGCCTTGGCCACGCCCATGACATTGTAATGGGGCATGACTTTTTCCGACCCGTAATAGGTCAGCGTCAGCAGGCTGCCCCCGTTCGGCATCATCTTTTCGGCGCGCTGGCAGATCGCCGTGAAGGAATAGACGGAGATATTCATGGTCATGTCGAAGTTTTCCGCCGACGTGTCGACATACCGCCCCCGAAGCTCGTTTTTATCTGAAAAACCAATGGCGTGAACGACGAAGTCCAGGCTGCCCCATGTGTCCTTCAGCGCCTCGAAAAGCGCGTCCATACTGTCTGCATCGCCCACGTCGCAGGGAATGACGATGTCGCTGCCAAGCTCGGCGGCAAGCGGTGTGACGCGCTTGAGCAACTGATCCCCCTGATAGGAAAAGGCCAGTTCCGCACCTTCGGCGGCCAGAGCCTTTGCCACACCCCAGGCGATGGACTTGTCATTGGCGAGCCCCATGATCAGCCCGCGTTTCCCGCTCATCAACCCCATCACTGCTCCCGTCCGGCCTGTTTTATCTGACTATAGTCTGGGTTTAGGCGATTGATCGGGGCGCTTCAAGAGAATGCGGGTGGTTGCCTTGCCGCGCTTTGGCCCCGGCGTTAGCTTGCGCCGCATCAGGCGCGGGCAGGGAAGGGCAGGGCGGATGAGCGATCGAACCGGAATTTTTGCGGGCGACGACCCGTTCGAGATTGTGCGCAGCTGGCTCTTCGAAGCCGAAACCAGCGAAACCAACGATCCGAACGCGATCGCTCTTGCCAGCGTCGATGAAGACGGGCTGCCCAATGCGCGGATGGTCCTGCTGAAAGACATCGAGGCGGATGCGTTTGTCTTCTACACGAATTACGGAAGCGCAAAGGGCCGTGAGCTGACCGCGTCGGGCAAGGCCGCCTTCGTGATGCACTGGAAATCCCTGCGCCGGCAAGTCCGCGTCCGGGGCCTTGTCGAGCGGGAGGAGGGCCCGCAGGCGGACGCCTATTACAGGTCGCGGTCGCTGAAAAGCAGGCTTGGGGCCTGGGCCTCGGACCAGTCGCAGCCTCTCGACAGCCGCATGACCCTGATGGCCGAGGTCGCCCGGGTGACGGCCAAGCACGGAACCGCACCGGAGCGGCCGCCCTTCTGGGGCGGGTTTCGCATCCGTCCCGTAGAGATCGAATTCTGGGCTGACGGGGCTTTTCGGCTTCATGATCGGTTCCGCTGGACACGCGCCGGGCCGGGTGCGGATTGGCAGATCACCCGGCTCAACCCCTGACCCGACATCCTCCCGGATTTGTCTAGTTTTATTAACCTTTTTGCATTTCCACGATGCGTGAAATGTCATCCATTTGTTTTATATATAAAAATTTCGCTTGCACCGGGTGTCACAAACGGCAAGCCTGACGTTGGGACAGGCCATTTACGGTCCATTTGAGAATGAGGACCATCCTAAATGTCGGATGAGCGGAGCGATACGACCAAGCCGGTTGTTGGGCGGGTGAAGTGGTTTGATGTGGCGAAAGGCTTCGGTTTTATTGTGGCCGAAGACGGCGGGCCCGATATCCTTCTTCACGCCAATGTGTTGAGGAATTTCGGGCAGGGGTCCGTTGCGGACAGTGCTCGAATCACGGTTCTGGTGCAGCAGACCGAACGCGGCGCACAGGCTCAGCAGGTGCTGGAGATCGAGCCGCCCGAAAGCGATCCCGACGATCCGGACGCCGGGCCGATTGCCGAGTTGAGCCCCGATGCGCCGTTTCTGGCGGCACGGGTCAAATGGTTCGACAAGGCGAAAGGCTTTGGATTCGTGAACATATTCGGGCATTCTGCAGATGTGTTCGTTCATATCGAGGTGCTGCGCCGCTTCGGACTTGCCGATCTGCAACCTGGTGAAGCCGTCTCGATCCGTATGGTTGACGGGCCGCGTGGCAAGATGGCCGCTGAAGTGCGGAGCTGGGATTACGTCCAGGAGGATTGAGATGCGCATATTCGCGGCGCTGCTGACACTGGTTCTGTCGGCTGCCACGGCTTTGGCCGAATGCCGGCCGGACCGGGTCGATCTGCGCGGCGATTTCGGGGCTGCCAGTTTCCGGGTAGACGTGGCCGACGATCCGCAGGAACGCGCCGTCGGTCTGATGCATCGTCCCAGCATGCCGAGCGGCGCGGGCATGATCTTCATCTACGAGCGGCCGCAGCGCGTGAGCTTCTGGATGGAAAACACGCTGATCCCCCTGGATATGATCTTCATGGATCAGACCGGAACGGTGACGCGGGTTCATGAAAATGCGATTCCCCTCGACCGGACCCCGATCCCGGGCGGGCCCGACGTGCTGGCCGTGCTGGAAATCAATGGCGGTCTGTCGTCGCGGATCGGGATCCGCGAGGGGGCGGAGTTGCGCCATCCGGGCCTGCCACAGGAACTGGCCGCCTGGCCCTGCGCCACGGAATGAAACGGGGGGCTTCCCAAGGCGGGCCTGCCGGGATAGACGAGGCGTCGTTCGGGGCGTAGCGCAGCCTGGTAGCGCGTCTGTTTTGGGTACAGAAGGTCGTGAGTTCGAATCTCGCCGCCCCGACCATTCTCAACAATCCACAAGATACTGTGTCCTGCGTGCCGCGGTCATCTATTTGTGGCCGGAACATGGCGCGACTTCACCCGATTGCTCAGCGCCGCTGCATAACGGTCTATGGCTGTTGAGCTTTTTCGACATGGCAATCGCGGTGACGGACAGGCCTGAATCACGCGCTAGACCGGCACGGGCTCCCTCGCGCCAATTGCAACCCAAAAAACCGTCACAAATCCGTAAAAAATGCGTTGACCCAAGGGGCAATCATACGTCAGGTTGTGTGGGCCGGGTTGATCAGCACAACATATAGTGCGGGCGGCGCGGCACGGGACAGACCAGCTTTCTTTCATGCGCATGCGGACCAGAAGCATGGCAGCGGGCCTGTTGGGCCCGGGCGGGAGGTTTGTGCCACCGCGAAGATGAGGGCGGTACGCGCCGGGACCACACCGGCAAGACCGTTCAGAGGAACAGGTTAGCTAGAGGCAGCGATGAAAATTGAACGCAGATTCACGACCGCAGGCGCAGACACATATGCCGGGCTGGACTTCACCATCACCTCGTCGGAGATACGCAATCCCGACGGCACGACGGTCTTCAAGCTGGACGAGGTGGAAGTGCCCGCCGGCTGGAGCCAGGTCGCATCCGATGTGATCGCGCAGAAGTACTTCCGCAAGGCCGGTGTGCCCGCCGCTCTGAAACCGGTCAAGGAAAAGGGCGTTCCCTCGTTCCTGCAGCGCCACGTGGCCGACGAAAAGGCGCTGGAGGCTCTGCCGGAGGACCAACGCTATGGCGGGGAAACATCTGCCAAGCAGGTCTTCCGGCGTCTTGCCGGGGCGTGGGCGTATTGGGGCTGGAAGGGCGGTTACTTCACCTCCGAGAAGGATGCGCGCGCGTATTTCGACGAGATGCAGCTGATGCTGGCCCGCCAGATGGCCGCGCCCAACAGCCCGCAATGGTTCAACACCGGTCTGCACTGGGCTTATGGCATCGACGGCCCCGCGCAGGGCCATCATTATGTGGACTACAAGACCGGCAAGCTGACGAAATCCACCTCGTCCTACGAACATCCGCAGCCGCATGCCTGCTTCATCCAGGGCGTTCAGGACGATCTGGTCAATGAAGGCGGCATCATGGATCTGTGGGTCCGCGAGGCGCGTCTGTTCAAATACGGCTCGGGCACCGGCACCAACTTCTCGCTTCTCCGCGGCGAGGGCGAGAAGCTCTCGGGCGGTGGCAAGTCGTCTGGCCTGATGGGCTTTCTCAAGATCGGCGACCGGGCCGCGGGCGCGATCAAATCGGGCGGCACCACGCGGCGCGCCGCCAAGATGGTGATCGTCGACGCGGACCATCCCGACATCGAGGAATTCATCAACTGGAAGGTGATCGAGGAGCAGAAAGTGGCCTCCATCGTCGCCGGCTCCAAGATGCATGAAAAGATGCTGAACGGCATTTTCGATGCGATCCGCACCTGGGATGGCGCGCTTGAGGATGCGGTGGACCCGGGCGCGAACGAAAGTTTGAAATCTGCAATTCGGGAAGCCAAAAAGGTGGCCATTCCCGAAACCTACATCAAGCGCGTGTTGGATTATGCAAAGCAGGGCCACACCGCCATCGAGTTCCCCACCTATGATACGGACTGGGATTCGGAGGCATATAGCTCGGTTTCGGGCCAGAACTCCAACAACTCCATCCGGGTCACCGACGCGTTTCTGAAAGCGGTCGAGGAGGACGCGGACTGGAACCTGATCAACCGCAAGGACGGCACCGTATCGAAGACCGTGAAGGCCCGCGATCTGTGGGAAAAGGTCGGCCACGCGGCCTGGGCCTGCGCCGATCCGGGCATTCAGTTCCATGACACCGTCAACTCATGGCATACCTGCCCGAGCGACGGTGCCATCCGCGGCTCCAACCCATGTTCGGAATACATGTTCCTTGACGACACCGCCTGCAATCTGGCGTCGATGAACCTGTTGACCTTTTACCATGAAGGCCGGTTCGATGCGGAAAGCTACATGCATGCCACGCGGCTTTGGACGCTGACGCTGGAGATCAGCGTGATGATGGCGCAGTTTCCGTCGAAGGAAATCGCGCAGCTTTCCTACGACTTCCGGACCCTGGGCCTTGGCTATGCCAATATCGGCGGTTTGCTGATGAATATGGGCTATGGCTATGACAGCCCGGAAGGCCGGGCGATGTGTGGGGCGCTGACCGCGATCATGACCGGGGTGGCCTATGCGACCTCTGCCGAGATCGCGTCGGAACTGGGCCCGTTCGCGGGCTACAAGCGGAACCGGGAGCACATGCTGCGCGTGATGCGGAACCACCGGACCGCCGCCTATGGCCGGACCGATGGCTATGAGGGGCTGGCGGTGAAGCCGGTCGCACTGGACCACGGCAATTGCCCGGACCAATCCCTGATCGCACTGGCCAAGCAGGCGTGGGACGAGGCGCTGGAGTTGGGCGAAAAGCACGGCTACCGCAACGCGCAATCGACGGTGATCGCGCCGACCGGAACCATCGGTCTGGTGATGGATTGCGACACCACCGGGATCGAGCCCGATTTTGCGCTGGTGAAGTTCAAGAAGCTGGCCGGTGGCGGTTACTTCAAGATCATCAACCAGTCGGTGCCCGGCGCGCTGACGACGCTTGGCTACAGCTCTTCCCAGATTGAGGAAATCATCAGCTACGCGGTCGGTCACGCGACCATGGGCAATGCACCGGGGATCAACCACACCGCGCTGATCGGGCACGGCTTCGGCCCCGCCGAGATCGAGAAGATCGAACAGGCGCTGCCATCGGCCTTCGACATCCGGTTCGTGTTCAACCAGTGGACCCTGGGGGAGGAATTCTGCACCAAGACCCTGGGCATCCCGGCAGCGAAGCTGAACGATCCGACCTTTGACATGCTGCGGCATCTGGGGTTCTCGAAAGCCGATATCGACGCGGCCAACGACCATGTCTGCGGGACGATGACGCTGGAAGGGGCACCGTTTCTGAAGGACGAGCATCTGAGCGTTTTCGACTGCGCCAACCCGTGCGGCAAGAAGGGCAAGCGGTTCCTGTCGGTCGACAGCCATATCCACATGATGGCCGCCGCGCAGAGTTTCATCTCGGGCGCGATCTCGAAGACGATCAACATGCCGAATGACGCGACCATCGAGGATTGCCAGAAGGCATATGAGCTTTCCTGGAGCCTCGGCGTGAAGGCCAACGCGCTTTATCGCGACGGCTCCAAGCTGTCGCAGCCGCTGGCCGCAGCACTGGTCGAGGATGACGACGAGGCCGCAGAAGTTCTGGAGAGCGGCAACACGATGGAAAAGGCGCAGGTTCTGGCCGAGAAGATCATCGAGAAAGTGGTGATCAAGGAGGTGATCCGAGCCCATCGCGAAAAGCTTCCCGAGCGGCGGAAGGGGTATACGCAGAAAGCCATCGTCGGCGGCCACAAGGTCTATCTGCGTACGGGCGAATACGGCGACGGCCAGTTGGGCGAGATCTTCATCGACATGCACAAGGAAGGCGCCGGCTTCCGCGCGATGATGAACAATTTCGCCATCGCGGTCAGCGTGGGTCTGCAATACGGTGTGCCGCTGGAGGAGTTCGTGGATGCATTCACCTTCACCAAATTCGAACCCTCGGGCATGGTGCAGGGCAACGACTCGATCAAGAATGCGACGTCGATCCTCGACTATATCTTCCGCGAACTGGCGGTCAGCTATCTGGACCGGACCGATCTGGCCCATGTGAAGCCGGAAGGCGAAAGCTTCGACAGTGTCGGTCGCGGTGTGGAGGAAGGCGTGTCGAATGTGGCGCCGGTCAGCGAAAGCGCCGCCTCGAAATCTCTGGCGGTTCTGAAACAGATCAGCTCCACCGGGTACCTGCGCAAGCGGGTGCCTCAGGAACTGGTCGTGCTGCAAGGCGGAGCACAGACCGGCGCGTTGGTGCCTGACGGTGATCCGATCGCGGCGCTTCAGACACTGGTGCCTGAAACGTCGGGAACGACCACCACGGTCGCGACCATTTCAAGCACCACCGCCGTCGCAACCGGAACCGTGGGCATGGACGCACGGACCAAGGCGAAAATGCAGGGCTATGAAGGCGAAGCCTGCGGCGAGTGTGGAAACTACACTCTCGTCCGCAATGGCACCTGCATGAAGTGCAACACCTGTGGGGCAACCTCGGGCTGTAGCTGACAAGAGCGGTCTGGGCGTGATCACTCCGTGCCCAGGCCAACAGCGGCCCCGAGGTTTCGGGGCCGGACAAGGGACCTAGAATACGTACGGAACTGCACAAAGTAATCAATTCTATATTCTAGTGGGGGCTGCACGACACGACAAACAGGAGATGAGAGAGTGCCACAACTCATTGACGGAGCATATGTGGTGTCCTTTGAAAGTAGCCTAGGCGCTTTCGGGGGAGGCACAGTGATGATTGAGGGTCACCGGATTTCAGGCGGTGACATTGGGTACTTCTACGAGGGGCAATTGGAAGAACAGGGCGATGATGTGGTGGGGCATGTGAAGGTCACACAACATGACAAGACGATGGAGTCGGTTTTCGGCGATATCGAACAGTTTGAAATCGACCTGAAGGGACGCGTGATACATGGCCGGGGCATTTTCAAGGGCGCCGTGGCCGGTTTTCCGATGTTCCAATTGACCGTTCGCTTGGATCTTCACGAAGACGAAGGGTCCAAGACCTAAGTGACGAAATCGGGTTTCCCGCACCCTTGCCCGGGAGCGGAGACCTGAGACACGGGGCGGGTGCGCTCGCCCCTGACGCGGTTCAGGCCGCAGGCAGAAACCGGGCGGTACATAAAGAGTGAGCCTGAACAGCGAACCTGGGGGAGCCTCGGCTCCCCCTTTTTCTTTGGCCGCTGCGGATCAGGTGGCCGCGCGGGCCTTGCGTTTGAGCAACTCTCCAAGCGATTCCGTGCCGGGCTCGGCGATCCGCGGGATGATGCGATACCCCGCATTCACCAAACAGAAAAACGCAAAGCCAAGCAGACCGAGGCAGAGCAGGATCACCAGCGCCTGGCCGAATGGCTGCTGGCCCAGCCAGTCGAAGGCCTGGCCCATGCCGCCGGCCTGCGCACTGTCGGCGCGCAGGGCGGCCATGGCCAGAAATCCGCCGATCACGCCGACAACCACGCCCTGCGACGCGACACCGGCCCGCATCGCCCAATCCCAGTTACGGGTGAAGTGGCTGGCCCGCAACTTGTCGCGATAGGTGCGGCGAAGGGCTTTTTGCAGGTAGTAGAGGGAAGCTCCAAGGGTGCAGATGGCGGCGAAAGCGATGATCCAGCGGCCGCCCGGCATTTGCAGGACCGCCGCGACCGCTTGTTCGATCCCGCCGCCCGACCGGCTTGCCCCGATGATCAGGCTGACGGCAAGCACACCGATGGCGCCGTGAATAAGGCCGGTGACGACCATGCCTGCGCGGGCGATCAGGCCCTTTGCGTCCGTGCCGTAATCCTCAAGATCCATCGCCGCGTCCAGAACGCGCCAGATCGCGTAGGCGGCCATGCCCAGAACGATCAATGCCAGAAGCACCCAACCAAAGGGCGCCCCGGTAAGCGTCGAGAAGGCAGAGCCGGTGCCTTCCGCTTCTCCGCCGCGGAAGATCGCCCAAAGCGACAGACCGGCCACGACGACATAGACGATCCCGCGCCCGGCATAGCCCGCTCTCATGATGGGGAGGGTCCATTGGAAACTCTGGGTCGGCACTGAAATCTCCATCTGTCAGATGAAGATCAACGCACCGGCCCGGTTTGTGTTCCCCGGGTGGGGCGTGACGCTATTCAGCCGCGATCTTTATCACCGGGTCCATCTGGGCAAGGATATCGTCTGCCAGATGGCACTTGATCTCGTGACCTGCGGCCATCGTCCGCTGCGGCGGCACCTCGGTCTCGCACAGATTGCCCGGAACCTCCGATTTCCAGCGGCAGCGGGTCTGGAACGGGCAGCCCGAAGGCGGGTTCATGGCCGAAGGAATATCTCCTTCCAGCACGATATGCTTTTTCTCAACCGAGGTATCGGCGATCGGCACGGCGGAAAGCAGAGCCTCGGTATAGGGGTGATAGGGCGGCGAAAAGACCTGATCGGTCGAGCCCAGTTCGACCACATGGCCAAGATACATAACCATAACGCGATCAGAGAGATAGCGGACGATGCTCAAGTCGTGCGAGATGAAGAGCAGGGTGGTTTTCTCGTTGCGCTGGATCTCCATCAGCAGGTCGGTCACTGCGGCCTGTACCGACACGTCGAGCGCGGAGACCGGCTCGTCGGCGACCACGATGCGCGCGCCGCCGGCAAAGGCGCGCGCGATGCCGACGCGCTGTTTCTGCCCGCCGGAGAGCTGGCGCGGCATGCGGTCTGCGAATTCGCGCGGCAGCTTCACCAGATCGAGCAATTCCAGCATCCGGACCCGACGTTCGGCCTCGGTGTTTCCGATCTTGAATATCTCCAGCGCGCGGATGATCTGCCGGCCCACGGTCATCGACGGGTTCAGCGTGTCGAACGGGTTCTGAAACACCATCTGGATGGAGGAGACAGTCTTGGTGTCGCGATCCTGGATTTCTGTGCTTTCGATCGACAGGTTGTCGAGCATGACCTGGCCTTCGGTGGCGGTTTCCAGCCCCATCAGCACCTTGGCCAGCGTGGACTTGCCGCAGCCGCTTTCACCGACGATGGCGAGGGTTTCGGACTCGCGCGCCTCGAAACTGATGGTCTCGTTGGCCTTCACCACCTTCTTGTCGGCCCCGCCGAACATCGAATTGGCCGCAACCTCATAATACTTCTTGAGATTATCGACCTTCAGCACGGTGTCGCCAATGACACCCTTTTCCTTCTTGTCGGCCAGGATGGGCGGCGCGGACCAGTCGATTTCCTGAAACCGCAGGCAGCGGGTCGCGTGGCGGTCGTTTCCTTCGACCTGAGCCATGCTGATCGGGCCCGCATCGCAGCGCCCAGCCTCGAAATAGTCGCAGCGGGGGCCGAAATTGCAGCCGTTCGGTCGTTCATGGGGAAGCGGGAAGTTGCCCGGGATCGCGATCAGCGGGCTGGCGTTCTTGTCGGCGCCGGGCAGCGGGATCGAGCGGAACAGCGCCTGCGTGTAGGGGTGCTGCATCTCGTCGAACACATCCTCGATGGAGCCGCGTTCGACCGCCTCGCCGGAATACATCACGCAAATCCTGTCGCAGGTTTCGAGCACCAGCCCCAGATTGTGGGATATGAACAGCATAGAGGTGCCGTATTTCTTGCCCAGATCCTTGACCAGTTCGACAATCGCGGCCTCCACCGTCACGTCGAGCGCGGTGGTGGGTTCATCGAGGATGAGCAGCGAGGGTTTGGACATCAGCGCCATGGCAATCACGATGCGCTGCTGTTGTCCGCCGGAAAGCTGGTGCGGATAGGCTTTCAGGATGCGGTCGGGATCGGGGAGCTTCACATCCTCGACCACCTGGCGGGCGCGTTTCATCGCCTCTTCTTCGCTGATGCCTTCATGGATGACCGGCACTTCGGCAAGCTGCTTGCCGATCTTCATGGCCGGGTTGAGCGACGCCATGGGTTCCTGATAGATCATCGCGATTTGCGATCCGCGGATATCGCGCAACTCCTCTGGCGACATCTCGGACAGGTCGCGGCCCTTGAACTTGATCGTGCCTCCGACGATTTTGCCGTTCACGCCCAGATCCTGCATGACGCCAAGCGCCACGGTGGATTTTCCGCAGCCGGATTCCCCCACCAGACCAAGCGCTTCGCCCGGCATCACATTGGCGGAGAAATCCATGACGGCGGGAATTTCGCGCAGTCGCGTGAAAAAGGAGATCGACAATTTGTCGATCTCCAGAATTGGCCCGTCATAAGCGGTGTCTTCAGCCATCGATACTCTTCTCCCTGTCGGGCCAGTTCGGCCTCGTATGATTTGCATGCACGCACGCCCGGTGCACATTCCGTGTGGCGGCGCGCCTGCCTCCGGTCGGTAATCCGGTCGGTGCGGGCGCGCGCGATCTTCGTCAGTCCCTCAGGCTCTCTTCGCGCAACCCGTCGGCCAGCAGATTGAGGCCCAGAACCATCGTCATCAATGCGATGGCGGGCGGCAGGGCGGGGTGCGGATAGATGGTGAGGAGACGGCGGCCTTCGTTGATGGTCGAGCCCCAGTCGGGGCTTTCCGGGCTGACGCCAAGCCCGAAGAAGCCAAGCGTGCCCAGAAGGATGGTAGTGTAGCCGATCCTGAGACAGAAATCGACGATCAGCGGCCCCCGCGCATTGGGCAGGATCTCCCACAGCATGATGTACCACGGGCCTTCGCCGCGGGTCTGCCCGGCGGCCACGTAATCGCGGGTCTTGATATCCAGCACGATGCCGCGAACGATCCGGAAAACAGTGGGCGAGTTCACGAAGACGACCGAGACGAACACGATGAGGATATTGCCCGGCATCGAGATGATGCCAAGCGGGTCGGAGTTCCACGCAAGGCCCAGATAGAGCCAACCGCCGATCAGCACCGTCAGGAAGATATAGATGTTCCGTGTGAACGGTTGCGTGAAGAACCGGCTGTTGAACAGGATCACGAAAAAGATGATCGGGAACAGAAACAGCACCGCCGCCATATAGGTCGGGATGCCCGAGGCCACGATTTCCGGTGTCACCAGCAGGTAGAAGAGCAGGATGACCGGAAACGCCAGAACCAGATTGGCGATGAAGGTCAGCACGGTGTCGAGCTTGCCCCCGAAATAGCCTGCGGGCAGGCCGAGGGTGATGCCGACCATGAAGGCGAACAGCGTCGCCGCCGGGGCGATTTTCAGCACCTCCCGCGCGCCGAAGACCATCCGCGAGAACACATCGCGCCCCAGATTGTCGCCACCCAGAAGGTATGCGAGATATTCGCCCTCGTCAGGGTCTGGCATGAAGCTGCCCGGCACCTCGTTCCGCATCTGGCTGACCACATCAATGGCGCCATGGGTCGCGACGAGGCCGGCAAAGATCGCGGTCAGCATCCAGAACATCACCAGGAAGAAGCCGACCATGCCGATCGGGCTGTCGAAAAGCTTTCCGTAGAGACCAAGCCTGCGCTTGAAGGTGACCGACACCGCGAAGATCAGGATCATCGCGATCCAGACCGGCAGGAAGCGCTGCCCCATGGCGCCGATGATGCCCTTCTGTTCCAGAGAGGGCTGCACGATGCCCCCGACAATGAACACGGCCACGCAGGCCAGAAACAGAAGCACGGAGTATTTCATCGCCATCAGCGCATAGTCGTTTGGCGAGCGCGCGACGCTCAGCGTGTGGTCCGGATTGATCTGCACCTCGCCGGGTTGCACGCCTGCGAAGTTCAGCAAGAGCTGCGCGAAAAAACCCAGAACGAAGACCGCAATCGCAGCCAGCATCAGCGGGTTGAGGAGGGGGCCAAGGGAGCCTGTCCAGGTAATCGGGTCCATGTCTCAGGGCTCCTTATCAAGAAATGCGGATGCGCGGGTTCAGATACACATAGCCGATATCCGATATCAGCTGTGTGGCCAGCACCACGATCACTGCGACGATGGAAACGGACATCAGAAGTTCGATGTCGTTGTTTGACGCCGCCTGCACCAGCGTCCAGCCAAAGCCGTTATAGTTGAACAGGGTTTCCACGATCACCACGCCGGTCAGCAGCCAGGGGATCTGCAGCATGATGACGGTGAAGGGCGCGATCAGGGCGTTGCGGAGCGCGTGTTTCAGAACAATGGTCCTGAATTTCACGCCTTTCAGCCGCGCGGTGCGGATATATTGCGCGGTCATCACCTCTGCCATGGAGGCCCGGGTCATCCGCGCGATATAGCCCATGCCATAAAGGGCCAGCGTCATCACCGGCAGGGTGAAGTTCCAGAAGGTGATATCCTCCATCGCGGACCGTGCGGAGCCGAGGAAGAGCGTTCGCCCCTCGATCCAGCCGTTTTCCGTCAGCCATGGCGACAGGCCAGCAGTGGAAGAGGCGAGAAGGACGATGAAGATCACACCCGAGACATATTCCGGCGTGGCCGTCGTGGCGATGGAGGCGGTGGACAGCGTTCGGTCGAGACGGGAACCTTCGCGCATCCCCGCCAGCACGCCCACGACCAGCGCCGCCGGGATCATCACGATCAGGACCCAGCCCATCAGCTTGCCGGTAAGCAGAAGCCGCCCGCCGACGACATTGGAAACCTCGTCATCGGAGACGGTCGAATAGCCCAGATCGCCCTGCAACATGCCGCAGAACCGCGGCGCCTCGGCCGGATCGTCGCCGAAATCGATGCAACGGCCCCGGATCTCTCCGGTTTCCTCATCCGTCCGGGTCCAGCCTGGCACCACGCCCAGCCACTCTCCGTAGCGCACCAGCATCGGTGCGCCATAGCCGTTGTTATCCAGCCAACTGGAGACCTCGGCATCGGTCATCCGGGCATTGCCCTGGGTTTTCGCGAGCTTTTCGAGGTTCGGGTAGAGATTGGTCAGAAAGAAGACCACGAAGGTCAGGCAGAGCGCGGTCAAGAGCATGACCCCGATCCGTTTGAGGATGAATAGTCCCATTTGGTTCCCTGTCGGTTTTCGGCCACGGCGGCCGGATATCGGGCCTCATTGACGGGCCCGTTGGCTGGATGGGGCGGGCCATGGGGCCCGGCAGAGAGAGCGGGGCGGCTTTTGGGGCCGCCCCGCTCGGGATCACGCGTCCATGCCGAGGTAATGCACGTTGATCTCGAATTTCGGATGCATGTCGGCGTTGATCACGCCGGGCACATGATGCCGGAAGAGCGACCGCCAGTAGGGCTGAAGCGTCACCGCCTCCTCCTGCATGATGGTTTGCAGCTGAACCATGATCTCGCGCCGGGCATCGGCGTTCTGGATCGCCAGCGCCTGATCGAGCAGCGCGTCGAACTCCGCATTGGCAAAGCCGCTTTCGTTCCAGGCCACGCCCGAGCGATAGGCCAGCCCCAGGATCATCACACCCAGTTCCCGGTGGTTCCAGTCGGTCGAGCTGAACGGATAGCTTGTCCAGTCGTTCCAGAATGTGGAGCCGGGGATCACCGTGCGTGTGACGTTGAAGCCGGCATCGCGAAGCTGCGCAGCAACCGCATCGGTGGTGTTGCGGCGATAGTCGTCGTCGATCGACACGATCTCGAAATCGAAATCCGCATGGCCGGATTCCTGCAACATCGCGAAGGCGGCATCCTTGTCGATCGTGATCGGCGGCAGTTCGGCGTATTCGGGGTGGATCGGGCACACATGGTGGTTCTCGCCAAGCTCCCCCTGACCGTTGATGCCCAGATCGAGGCAGACCTGCGGGTCGACCGCCAGAGCGATTGCCTTGCGCACCTGAAGATTTTCGTAGGGCGCGTTGTTCTGGTTCGGCCGGATCACCACAGTGGCGGCCGTCACCACATCGCTTTGCTCCCACCCGATCGCCTGGAAGAGATCGACGAATTCGCCCACGGTTTCGTAGGTCATGTCGAACTCGCCCGCCTCGGCGCCGGCCAGCCACGCGGCCGGATCCTGCCCGAGGTCGATGAACTCGATTCGGTCCAGATAGGCCTCGCCCCAGTATTCGTGATCGGCGTTTTTCTCCAGCGTCGCCTGAACGCCCACCTCGTAGTTGGTGATGCGGTAGGCACCGGTGCCCACGCCATGATCGAGCGGGTTGGTCCCGATCAGATCGCGGTGCTGCACCGCCGACGGATAATCGGCCACGCCGGGAATGATGGTGATGTCGGGCGCGGGCAGGTTCAGCCGCACGGTCAGATCATCGACGATCTCGATCCCGCCGTCGATGGCGCGCTGCGTTTCTGGATCGACAAGCTGGCCCATCCGCGCGGCCATCGAGTTGCCCTCGACGCTGGCATCGCACCAGCCCTCGAAATTGGCGGCCACGTCAGCGGCGGTGAAATCGTCGCCGTTGTTCCACTTCACGCCGGGGCGAAGCCGCAGCGTATACTGGGTGGCGTCGTCATTGACCTCCCAGCTGTCGAGCAGGACGCCGGAGAACGAGCCATCGGCGTTATACTCCACCAGATACTCAAGGAACCCGCGGCTGACATTCGCCATTTGCGACCAGTCATAGCTGCGGGGGTCCTTCAGGGCGCGCACTTCCATCTGGATGCGCAGCGTTCCGCCCATGGGCGGGGTCTGACGATGGCTCATCGCCTGGGCCGGGCTCAGACCGATCATCGAATATGCGGTTGCTGTTGCCACCCCCAATGCGGAGGTGCGGACGAGGAACTCGCGGCGGCTGAGTTTGCCCTCCCGATACTCATCGGCATACATTTTGGCGGCGGGGTGTACCCGTGTGCCAGTTTTGGTCGGGTGCGTCATCCTTATCTCCCTGTGACGGTATGATTGGTTCTGTCTTGGCGGCCTGCCGATGCCCTTCGACATTTCTTACAACGCCGCAGGGAATATTGCGCAATATTCCAACCCGGGCGTCAATGGGCAGGACCGTCCATTGATGTAACTTTTGCGACATTAGCAAGGTCTGAAACCGACATCGACCGCAAAAGCGACATCGTGGCAAATAATCTGTCCCGCAGCTAATTGCGCCGTGGAGAGCTTCGGAACGCGGTGGGGGTGCGTCCTGTGAACTGGGAAAAGGCCCTTGTGAAATAGGCGGGCGAGGAAAATCCGAGCTCTTCGGAGATCAGGCGCGCGGATTTGTCGGTATCGGCCAGCATGCGGCGGGCTTCATGCATCAGCCGTTCGTGGATCAGCGCATGCGCCGGTTTGCCGGAGGCTTCCTTGCAGACCCGGCTCAGATGGGTGGGCGTCACGCCCAGACGATCCGCGTAATCGGCGACGCCCGCGCCGGTATGGTAGCTGATCGACAGCAGACGCGCGAATTTCTCCACCAGATGATGGGCCCTGTCGCGCAGGATCGCCCCTTCCTGCCGGCCAAGCTCGCGGGTGATCCAGGTCGACACGAGCAGACCGTACCCTCTGAGTGCGCGGTCCTGTGCCGGCGCCTGCGCCGCGATTTCCCGTTCGATACGTTCGATATGGCCGGTCAGGTTGGCCTGGGCCTCGATATTGGAAATCCGCAGATGGAACGGATCGGCAGGCAGTTCTGCCAGCGGATCGGGCGGCATATGCAGCAAGAGACCCTGGATCTGTTGCGGCAGTTCCAGCGACATGACCGTGCCGGCGGGCACGAAAACCGCTGTGTTCGGCCCGTAGCCGCGGGTGATGCAGCCGACCGAGACGCGGCCCTGACCGCGGGTGATCCAATAGAGGTGATGGCGGGTGTTGGAGTGCAGCGTCTCCACCCGCCAGGTGGGGCGCATGCGCAATTGGCCAAGAGAGGTGACGGCGTAGGAGGCGGACATCGCCAATAAGCCTAATGATCGCAAAAGTGAAAGGGAAGCCGCCTTTTTCCTATAATTTACAGTATCTGTGCAGGATTTTGCCTATGGCTGAGCAATATGTCGCCAGCCCGACATGCGCGCGCGAAACCATGTGCGTTGCCGTTTGGCGTATTGGCGGGAGGCGATGATCGCCGCATCACGTGCGGCGTCCAGGGACAGCGCGCCGCACAGATGGGCGATCAGCTCGGGTGCTCCGATCGCCTTGGCGCTGCCCCCGGCCTGTGGCCAGCGGGGCAGATTGGCGCGTGCCTCCTCCAGCGCGCCGTTTCGCAGCATCAGATCGAAACGGGTTTCGATCCTCGCATTCAGCCAGTCCCGATCCGCGTCGAGCAGGAGCGGCTGGGTCTGGGTCAGCGGCAGGAGCGGCGGCGCGGTCCGGGCCTGCCACTCCGAAAGCGGCCGGCCGGTGGCGCGCCAGACCTCCCATCCACGCTGAACACGGGCGCGGTTCTGCCGGTCGATGCGGGCGGCAAGCACCGGGTCGGCCGCATCGAGATCGGAGAGCAGCGTCGCAGCGGGCAGGGCATCGGCTTCGGCCCTGATCGCGGGCGGTGTCGGCGGGATCTCGGCCAGACCTTCGGTGAGGGCGCGGAAGTAGAGCCCCGTGCCGCCGACGATAATCGGGCGGGGACCGTCCAGAAGCGGACCCAGATCGCGAAGCCAATGACCCACCGAATAGGCCGCTTCGAACGGGACGTGGCCGTAAAGCGCATGCGGCGCACGGGCTTCTTCCTCGGGGCCCGGACGCGCGGTAAGAACGCGCCAGCCGTCATAGACCTGCAACGCGTCGGCGTTGAGAATGCGCCCGCCCTGCGCCTCGGCGATGGACAGCGCCAGCGCCGATTTGCCGGACGCCGTGGGCCCGGCGATCAGAACGGGGCATTCCGGAGAGAGAGTTTTTATATCTATCAATATCTTGCGGATCGTTCTTGAAGTATGCGCCGTTGCGCCGAGACGGGCGTTGAACCCAAAGCCCTTTTACGCCATGTTGCGGCAATCTCAATGACCCTGCCGTGCCAGCGGCCGCCTCCGAGGATCCCATGCCAGACGATACACCCGCGACCCGCCCTGCCTATAACCGCGTGATGCTGAAAATCTCGGGCGAGGCATTGATGGGGAGCCAGGGCTTCGGATTGCATCCGCCCACGGTGGAGCGGATCGCGCAGGAGGTCAAATCCGTCCATGATCTGGGGGTGGAGATCTGCATGGTGATCGGCGGCGGCAACATCTTCCGCGGGCTTCAGGGCTCAGCGCAGGGCATGGAGCGCACGACCGCGGATTACATGGGGATGCTGGCGACCGTGATGAACGCGCTGGCAATGCAATCGGCGCTGGAGAGCCTGGGCGTGTTCACCCGCGTGATCAGCGCGATCCCGATGGATCAGGTCTGCGAGCCCTATATCCGTCGCCGCGCGGTGCGCCATCTGGAAAAGAAGCGTGTGGTCATCTTTGCCGCGGGCACCGGCAATCCGTATTTCACCACCGACACCGCCGCGACGCTGCGCGCGAATGAAATGGGATGTGAGGCGATCTTCAAGGGCACCAAGGTGGACGGGGTCTATGACAAGGATCCGGTCGAACATGACGATGCGGTCCGGTATGAGAGGATCAGCTATGACGAGGTTCTGGCCCAGCATCTGGGCGTGATGGATGCCTCCGCCATCGCGCTGGCCCGTGAAAACGATGTGCCGATCATCGTGTTCTCGCTGGATGAACCTGGTGGGTTCAAGGGCATTCTTGCCGGGGAAGGCACCTATACAAAAGTCCAGTAAGGGCTTAGAAGTACTGACTAACACGCGTTGATAAGAACGGGGCAGGGACATGTCCGACGATATTGAAATTGATGTAGCCGACCTTGAGCGGCGGATGGACGGGGCGCTTGCCAATCTGAGGACCGAATTCGCCTCGTTGCGCACGGGCCGCGCATCCGCGGCGATGCTGGAGCCGGTGCAGGTGGAAGCCTATGGTCAGATGACCCCGATCAATCAGGTCGGCACGGTGAACGTGCCCGAAAGCCGGATGGTGACGATCAACGTCTGGGATAAATCCATGGTCGGCAAGGTCGAGAAGGCCATTCGCGAAAGCGGGCTTGGCATCAACCCGCAACTGAACGGGACGATCATCATGCTGCCGATCCCCGAATTGAACGAGGAACGCCGGCGTGAGCTGACCAAGGTTGCGGCGCATTACGCCGAAAACGCGCGGGTCGCGATCCGCAATGTGCGGCGCGACGGCATGGATCAGATCAAGAAGGCCAAGGCAGACGGCATGTCGGAAGACGACCAGAAGCTGTGGGAGGCCGAGGTGCAGGAACTGACCGATGGCCATATCGCGCGGGTCGATGCGGCGCTGGAGACCAAGCAAGCCGAAATCATGCAAGTCTGAGTAACGAGCGACATTCCCGACAATTGAGGAGCCGCACATGGCCCGATCGAGCCCCGAGACCGCCGACAAGGACAAGACGCCGCGCCATGTGGCGATCATCATGGATGGCAACGGCCGGTGGGCCCAGATGCGCGGGCGGCCGCGGCTGGTGGGCCATCACGCAGGCGCAAGGCGGGTCAAGGAGATCGTGCGCTCCTGCCCGGATCTGGGCGTGGAATACCTGACGATTTTTGCCTTTTCGACCGAGAACTGGAAGCGGACCCAGACCGAGGTGGCCGGGCTGATGAAGTTGTTCAAGCGCTATATCCGGCGCGAGACGCAATCGCTGATCGACGAGAATGTGCGGGTGCGGTTCATCGGCGACCGGGTGCGGCTGGAGCCGTCGCTGGTCGATATGATGGATAATCTGGAGCTGCTGACGGCCGGCAATGCGGGCACGCATCTGACCATCGCGCTGAACTATGGCGGCCGGGACGAGGTGGCGCGCGCCACAAGGCGGCTTGCCCATGACGTGGCCGCAGGCAAGCTCGACCCGCGCCATGTGAGCGACGAGACGCTGCCGAAATACCTCGATACCTGCCTGCTGCCCGACCCCGATCTGGTGATCCGGACCAGCGGCGAGGCGCGGATCTCGAATTTTCTGCTCTGGCAGTCGGCCTATGCGGAATACGAGTTCATCGACACGCTCTGGCCCGATTTCACGCCCGCGGAGTTCGACAAGGTCTTGCGCCGCTTCGGCAATCGTGAGCGACGTTTCGGCGCGGTGCCGGCCTGATCCCGGCGCGGTCGATGAATTTCAGTCGCGACAGCTTTTCCGACCTTGCGGTTCGCATGGTCACGGGCGTTGCGATGGCGATTGTGGGGCTTGCGGCGGTCTGGGCCGGCGGCTGGTGGTTCATCGGGCTTGTCCTGCTGATCGTCGGCACGCTGGTCTGGGAGCTTGTGAGGATGCTGGGCGGCGGCCCGCGCCGTGCCATGACGCTTGGCGGTCTGGCCGCCGGGCTGTTGCTGGCGGCAAAGCTGCTGCCCGTGGGGCTGGGCCTGCCGCTCCTGCTTCTGGCGAGCATCGCGGGCATCGGGTTTCTGGACAAGAACCGCACACTCTACATCATGTATACCGCTCTGATCATGTTCGCGGGGTTCGGTCTTCTGGTCCATCGCGAGGATTTCGGGCTGACCTGGATGCTGTGGCTGGTGCTGGTCGTCGCCGCGACCGATGTGCTGGGTTACTTTGCCGGGCGGATTTTCGGCGGTCCGAAATTCTGGCCACGTGTCAGCCCCAAGAAGACATGGTCAGGCACGGTGGCGGGCTGGGTCAGCGCCGGGATCGTGGGCGCGGCGTTCATGCAGACCACCGGAACGGGGGTGGAACTGATAGGAATATCCGTTGCGCTGAGCATGGCGAGCCAGATGGGCGATATCGCCGAAAGTGCGGTAAAACGGCGGATGGGGGTCAAGGACAGCTCGACCCTGCTGCCGGGGCACGGAGGCGTGTTCGACCGCTTTGACGGGATGCTTGGCGCGGCGCTTCTGCTGCTGTTGGTCGAAAGCCTGATCGTGTTCCCGCCGCCGCCGCTTTAGGGAGTGTCCATGCGAAAGGTCAGTGTTTTCGGTGCCACCGGATCAATCGGGCAGAACACGCTCGACCTGATTAAACGCGCGCCCGATGCCTATGACGTGGTGGCCCTGACCGGCGGGCGGAACGTGGCGCAGCTGGCGCGCGACGCGCGCGCCGTCCGTGCCGATATCGCGGTGACCGCCTATGAGCAGGAACTGTCCGCACTGCGCGACGCGCTCGCCGGATCCGGGATCATCGCCGCCGCCGGGGAGGCCGCGCTGATCGAAGCGGCGGACCGGCCCGCGGACTGGATCATGTCGGCGATCGTCGGGGCGGCGGGGCTTGCGCCCGGGTTCCGGGCCTTGCGGCATGGCACCACGCTGGCGCTGGCCAACAAGGAAAGCCTGGTCACAGCAGGCCCGCTTCTGCTGGCCGAAGGGCGCGCCCATGGCGCGACAATCCTGCCGGTGGACAGCGAGCATTCGGCGGTGTTTCAGGCGCTGGTCGGCGAGGATATGGCGGCGGTGGAACGGATCATCATCACCGCATCGGGCGGGGGCTTGCGCGACTGGCCGGTGGAGGCATTGCCCGATGCGACGGTGGCCGATGCCGGGGCGCATCCGAACTGGGACATGGGGCAGCGGATCACCATCGACAGCGCGTCGATGTTCAACAAGGCGATGGAACTGATCGAAACCAAAGAGTTTTTCGGTGTCCGCCCCGATCAGATCGAGGCGGTCGTGCATCCGCAATCCATCATCCATGCGCTTGTGGGGTTTCGCGACGGCGCGCTGATGGCGCATCTGGGTGCGCCGGACATGCGCCATGCCATCGGTTATGCGCTGCACTGGCCAGACCGCCGGCATCTGCCGGTCGCGCGGATCAATCTGGCGGAACTGGCGACGCTGGAGTTTCTGGCGCCTTGCGACACGCGCTACCCCGCGCTCGGCATCGCGCGCGCGGTGATGGAAACCGGCGGTCGCGCGGGCGCCGTCTTCAACGCGGCCAAGGAGATCGCGCTGGACGGATTTCTGGCCGGGCGGATCGGTTTCATGGATATGGCCCGCGTTGTCGAGGCCACGCTTGACGAGATTTCGGGCCGGTTTCGCCTAACTGATGCCATAGACACCCTTGAGACGGTGCTGGAAACAGACCATCTGGCACGGGTAGAGGCCGAAGAGCAGGTCAAGAAAATGCAGGGACGCAAATAGTATGGAATTCATCCCCCAGTTCGGCAGTGTCGCATTCACGATCCTGGCCTTTATTCTGGCGCTGTCGATCATCGTCGCGATCCACGAATACGGGCATTACATCGTGGGCCGCTGGTCCGGCATCCATGCGGAGGTGTTTTCCATCGGTTTCGGTCCGGTTCTGACCAGCCGGGTCGACCGGCATGGCACCTGCTGGCAGATCGCGGCGCTTCCCTTTGGCGGCTATGTGAAATTTCTGGGAGATGCGGATGCGGCCTCGGGCAAGGACGGGGCGGCGATAGATTCGCTCGACGTGGCCGAACGCCGCCGCTCCATGCATGGCGCGCCGCTTTGGGCGCGCGCGGCTACCGTTGCGGCGGGACCGATCTTCAACTTTATCCTGTCGATCCTGATCTTTGCGGGCGTCGTGCTGGTATCGGGGCAGGCGGTGGACGAGGCGCGGATCGGCCCGGCAAAGATGTTGCCCGCCGATATCGCGGTGTTGCAGGAGGGCGATCTGGTCACCGCAGTGGCCGGCGAGCCGGTGGACGGTCTGGCCGATCTCTATGAGTTGAGCCGCGAGACGCTGCCGCCCGCGCCAAGCCTGACCTACGATATCGAGCGCGACGGCCGGGCGATGCAGGTGGAGGCGAGCTTCCCCCTGATCCCGGTGATCGAAGCGGTGACCCCGCAATCGGCGGCGATCGACGCAGGGCTTGAGCGGGGCGATGTCATCCGCGCAATCGACGGGCAGCCGATCTACGCCTTTTCCCAGTTGCGTGATGCGGTCGAGGCGTCGGAAGGCGCGCCGCTGGCGCTGGATGTCTGGCGTGCGGGCGAGATGATGGAGATCACGCTCAGCCCAAGGCGGATGGATCTGCCGCTGGCCGAAGGCGGGTTCGAGACCCGATGGCTGATCGGGATCACGGGCGGGCTGTTCTTCGAGCCGGTGACCGAGCCTGTGGGTCTCTGGGAGGCGGCAGGCTTCGGCGTCAGTCAGACCGGCTTCATCATCCAGTCGTCGCTTTCGGGCCTTTGGCACATGATCACCGGGGCGATTTCCAGCTGCAATCTGCAAGGCCCCATCGGAATTGCCGAAACCAGCGGCGCCGCGGCCAGTCAGGGGATCGAGAATTTCATCTGGTTCATTGCGGTCCTGTCCACCGCGGTGGGCCTCTTGAACCTCTTTCCGATTCCCGTTCTGGACGGCGGTCACCTGATCTTTCACGCCTATGAGGCGGTGGCAGGTAAACCGCCTTCCGACAAGGCCCTGAAAGTCTTCATGTCTATCGGTCTGACGCTGCTGTTGGCCTTGATGCTCTTTGCGCTGACCAATGACATTTTCTGCCCGTAAGGTTAGGATGCTGGGGGGCGGCGGATCACCAAAGCGCCCATCCGGCGCCCAAATTGCGCCATATTCAAAGCTGATCCTCTGACCATGACGGGGCAACCGCCCCTTGGCGTGGCACACAGAGAGGCCGGAGAAGATGAAACTGATCACCGACGGATATCGCGGCATCAGCTTTTTCATGCAGATCAATGTGGACCGTCTGCTGGTTCCGCTGATGATCATCGGCGCCCTGACCATTGCCGGTTGGCTGATGTCCTACGCGACGGTTTACTGATCCGGCCAGTTACGCGCCCTGACGGGCCGTCGCGACACTTCCCCGAACACGTCCCTTGTGTATATATTGTGACACAGCCTGTGGATAACCCCCACCGGCTGTAATGGATCGTTTTGACAACGTCCCTCGGCTTCGGTAGTCAGGAGCGAAGGATACGGATCAGAAACGGGGCAGGATTCGATGAGCAGTCGCGCAGAGAACGCATCGATTTGGCGGGGCGCGGTTGCGGCCCTTTTGGCATTAGCCCTGATCGCCCTGCTGGCATGGCCGGTTGCGGCGCAGAATTTCCGCTTCAACCAGTTCGATGTTCAGGGAAATCAGAGGATCGAGGCCAGTACGATCCTGACCTACGCCAATATCAATCCCGGCGAGGCGGTATCCGCAGGGCAGGTCAACGATGCGCAGCAGCGGCTGCAGCAGTCCGGCCTGTTCGAAAGCGTGGAGGTCGTTCCGCGCGGCTCCACCCTGGTGATCATCGTGCAGGAATATCCGACGATCAACCGGATCAATATCGAGGGCAACCGCCGTCTCAACGACGATGATCTGCTGCCGCTGCTGACCTCGCAGCCGCGCCGGGTCTACTCGCCCTCCGTGGCCGAACAGGATGCAGCCGCGATCACCGATGCCTATCGCCAGGCCGGCCGCCTGACGGCGACCGTGTCGCCGCAGATCATCCGCCGCAGCGACAATCGCGTCGATCTGGTCTTCGAAGTGACCGAGGGCCGGGTCGTGGAGACCGAGCGCATCGCCTTCGTCGGCAACCGCGAGTTTTCCGACCGGCGCCTGCGCCGCGTTCTGGAAAGCACGCAGGCCGGTCTTTTCCGTGCCATCATCCGCCGTGACAGTTTCGTGGCCGATCGGATCGCTTTCGACCAGCAGTTGCTGACCGATTTCTACCGGGACCGGGGATATGTCGATTTCGAAGTCCTGAGCGTGACATCGGAACTCGCGCGGGGGCGGGATGCCTATTTCATCACCTTCAACATTCGCGAGGGCCAGAGCTTCGATATCGGCGAGATCACGGTGGTCAGCGACCTGCCCGAGATCGATATCGACGAGTATCGCGACGTGATCCGTATCAGCAGCGGCAACACATATAGTCCGCGGCTGATCGACAACACGATCAGCCGGATGGAAAACCTCGCCACTCGGCAGGGTCTGCGGTTCATCCGTGTCGAGCCCCGCATCACCCGCAACGATGCGGATCTGACGTTGGATGTGGAATTTGCTGTAGTGCGCGGCGAGCGTGTATTCGTCGAGCGGATCGATATCGAAGGCAATGCCACGACGCTGGACCGGGTGGTGCGGCGGCAGTTCGACACGGTCGAGGGCGATCCGTTCGATCCGCGCGCGATCCGGCAGGCTTCGGAGCGGATCCGGGCGCTGGCCTATTTCTCCGATGTTCAGGTGGAGGGCCGACAGGGCACCTCGCCCGACTCGGTGATCGTCGATGTCGATGTGGAGGAGCAGCCGACCGGATCGCTTGGCTTCTCGGTCAGTTTCTCAAGCGATGTCGGGACCGGTCTGGCCGTCTCCTTCGCCGAGCAGAACTTTCTGGGCCGGGGGCAGGCCGTCGAGTTTTCTTTCAGCACCGCTCAGGACAGCCGGGCCTTCAATTTCGGCTTCGTAGAGCCGGCCTTCCTGCGACGGGATCTGTCGTTTGGTCTGGATGTTTTCTATAACGAGACCAATCAGGAAAACGCCGCCTTCGACACCGAGAATGTTGGACTGCGAACCTCGCTTGGCTTCCCGATCAGCGAATATGGCAGAATGAGCGTGTTCTATCGTATCTCGGAAGACAGCGTTCTGAACGTTCCGGCCAACAGCTCGCCCATTCTGCAGCGCGAGGAGGGATCGCGCGTGACTTCCTCCCTGGGCTACGGGTTCAGCTATGATACCCGCAATACCGGCCTGAACCCCAATGCAGGCGTCCTGCTGCGGTTTAATCAGGAATTGGCGGGTCTTGGCGGCGACAGCGAGTACATTCGCACCACGGCGCTTGCATCTGCGGAAAGGGGCATTGCCCGCGAAGAGGTGACGTTGCGCGCGACCATCGAGGGTGGTGCTCTCGAAATGCTCGACGGTAACAGCCGCTTCACCGACCGTTTCTTCCTGTCCAGCCGGCAGATGCGCGGCTTCGAGCCGCGCGGTCTGGGCCCGCGTGACACCAACGCGGTCAACAATGATGCCTTGGGCGGCAATTACTTCGCCGTGGCGCGGTTCGAGGCGGCCTTCCCTCTGGGATTGCCGGACGAGTACGGCATTTCGGGCGGTGTGTTCTACGATATCGGCACGGTCTGGGGGCTGGATGATGTGGTGGGCGCCGGTGGTGCGATTGTGGATGACGACATACATTTCCGCAGCTCCGTCGGTTTCTCGATCTTCTGGGATACGGCGATCGGACCCTTGCGCTTCAACTTCAGCCGGGCGCTGGAAACCCAGCCCTATGACCAGACCCGTGAGTTCGATCTGACGATCGAGGCGCGTTTCTGAGGGGGAGCCGGCATGGCGCTTTTGCGCAGCAGGCCTTGGCTGAGCGCGACCCTGGCGGTCGCGCTTATGCTGTTTGCGGATGGGCCCGCAGGCGCGCCTGCGCTGGCGCAGCAACTCTCGGCCCCCTCGGCGCCCGCATCCGCACCGGAGGGTATTTTGGTGCTCAATCAGGACCGGTTGTTTTCCACCTCGCTTTATGGGGCGCGCGTTCAACGTGAGTTGGAAACGGCCGGCGAACGTCTGGCCGCGGAAAACCGGCAGATCGAGGCGCAACTGACCGAAGAGGAACTGCGCCTGACCGAGCAGCGGCCCCAGATGGACCCGGCCGCCTTTCGCGTATTGGCCGAAGAATTTGACGCCCGCGTCGGCGAGATCCGTGCGGCGCAGGAAGCCAAGGCGCAATCGCTGAGCGACCAGGCCGATGAGGCGCGCCAGCGGTTTTTCGAGCTGAGTTTTCCGATCCTTCTGGAATTGGTGCGGGAGCGCGGGGCGGCTGTGATCATGGACAACCGGGCCGTTCTGCTGTCGGCGGAAAGCGTCGATATCACCTCCGACGCGCTGGCGCGTGTCAATGCGGAGATCGGCGATGGCGGAGACGCAGCCTTGCTGCCGCTGCCCGATCCGTCCCCACCTTTGCCGCGCCCGGCGCCGGAGGCATCTCCCCCGCAGACGGATCCCTAGGCGCCAAGCAACCTTGCCGCGCAGGAGCCGAGTTGCTACCACGGTGGCACATGCGTCAGCCCATGCCGATGGGCCGATCCGCACCAAGGCAGGCAACGACACCAAAGGATACCGGCATCCATGAGCGCCGACACCCCCACGACCGCCGATATTCATCTGATCCAGCGGATCATTCCGCATAGATATCCGTTCCTGCTGATCGACAAGGTGCGTGAGATCGAGCCCTTCACAAGCGCCGTCGGGGTCAAGAACGTCACCTTCAACGAGCCGCATTTTCAGGGGCATTTCCCCGGTGCGCCGATCATGCCCGGCGTCACGATCATCGAAGCGATGGCGCAGACCGCCGCGGTGATGGTAGGGGTCAGCATGGACATGGCCGACAAGGATCTGCTGGTTTACTTCATGGCGATCGACAAGTGCAAATTCCGCCGCAAGGTGACCCCCGGCGATGTGCTGGAGTTGTCCGTCAGCGTCACGCGCGGCAAACCGGGTGGCAAGGTCTGGAAGTTTCTGGGCAAGGGTACTGTCGACGGAGAGATGGCGGCAGAAGCGGAGTTCACCGCGATGATGGACCTGCCCGCCGAGGCCGCCCCATGAGCATCGACGGATCGGCGAGAATTCACGCCTCCGCCGTGATCGAGGAGGGCGCGGTGATCGGGCCGGATTGCGAGATCGGTCCGTTCTGCGTGGTGGGCCCCGAGGTGACGCTGGCCGAAGGCGTGATGATGAAATCCCATGCGGTGGTGACCGGCTGGACCGAGATCGGGGCGGGCACGGTGATCTTTCCGTTCGCCAATATCGGCGACAT
Organism: Rhodophyticola porphyridii; assembly: GCF_003688285.1. Classification (GTDB taxonomy): domain Bacteria; phylum Pseudomonadota; class Alphaproteobacteria; order Rhodobacterales; family Rhodobacteraceae; genus Rhodophyticola; species Rhodophyticola porphyridii. The sequence continues at coordinate 215,992 of NZ_RCNT01000004.1, read as the reverse complement.
CCCCCAGGACCGGAAGTTCGCGGGCGAACGCACCCGGCTGATCGTCGGCAAGCGCAACCGCATCCGCGAGGGGGTAACGATGAACACCGGCACCGCGGGCGGCGGCGGCGTGACCCGGGTGGGCGATGACGGGCTTTTCCTGGCCGGCTCTCATGTGGCGCATGACGCGCAGGTCGGCAACAACGTGGTCATGGTCAACAACGCATCGCTCGCGGGGCATTGTGTGGTCGAGGATGACGTGATCATCGGTGGGCTTTCGGGGGTGCATCAATTCGTGCGGATCGGGCGCGGGGCGATCATCGGGGCGGTTACGATGGTCACCCATGACGTCATCCCTTACGGGCTGGTTCATTCGCCACGCGGGGAGTTGCAGGGGCTGAATCTCGTGGGGCTGAAACGCAAGGGCGTGAGCCGGCAGGACATCACCGCGCTCAGGGCCGCGTTTCAGGCGCTGGCCCAAGGGGAAGGCGCGTTTCAGGATCGCGCCCGGCGCCTGCCCGAAACTTGCGGCGACAGCACTTATGTGCGGGAAATCGCGGATTTCGTGCTGTCGGCGACCGACCGTTCCTTCCTGACGCCGGGATAGGGAGATGGCGCGTGCGATCATTGCCGGGGCCGGCACCTTGCCGGCGCTGCTCCTGAAGGCGGGGCCCGCGCATCTGGTCGCGTTCGAAGGTGTGGAAATCACGTGCGGCGGAGCTCCGGTGATCCCGGCCCGGTTCGAACAGTTGGGCCATCTTTTCGGGGCATTGCGGGCCGAGGGTATCGATGAGCTTTGCCTGGCGGGTGCGATGTCGCGCCCCCGGTTTGACCCCTCCGCGCTGGATGAGGAGACCAAGGCGCTGATGCCGCGGCTGATGGCGGCCATGGGGCAGGGGGATGACGGGCTGCTGAGCAGCGTGATCTCGCTTCTGGAAGACGAGGGCTTTGCAGTGCGCGCGGCCCATGAACTGCGCCCGGACCTCGTGGCCGGGGAGGGCGGGCTTGCCGGTATCCCGACCGAGCGCCAGCTGGCCGATGCGGCCCGCGCCCGCGCCGTTCTGGCCGCCTTGGGGCCGCTGGATGTGGGGCAGGGCGCGATCGTGGCTTCAGGCCAGGTTCTGGGGATCGAGACGCTTCAGGGCACCGACGCGATGCTGGACTTCGTGGGCCGGACCCGGCCCGGCTCGCGCGGGGTCCTGGTCAAGCGGCCCAAGCGGGGGCAGGATCTGCGTGTCGACATGCCGGTCATCGGGCCCGATACGGTGCGCGGCGCGGCCGATGCCGGGCTTGCGGGGATCGAGATCGCCGCAGGCGGCGTGTTGCTTCTGGAGCGCCGCGCCGTGCTGGCCGAGGCCGAGGCGCGCGATGTCGCGATATGGGCCACGCCATGAGCGTCCGGCTGTTCCTGATCGCAGGCGAGCCCTCGGGCGACCGGTTGGGGGCGGCATTGATGGCAGGGCTGAAGGCGTTGCAGCCGGATACGGAATTTCACGGGATCGGCGGACCGCTGATGCAGGCCGAGGGCCTGCAGACGGTGTTTCCGATGGAGGAGTTGAGCGTTATCGGGCTTGCCGAGATCCTGCCGCGGCTGCGGGGGCTTCTGAAACGGGTTTCCGAAACCGCGGACCGTGTGGTGGCGATGCGGTCCGACGCCCTGATCACCATCGATATTCCGGAGTTTTCGCTGCGTGTGGCGGCCAAGGTGAAGGCCCGCGCAAAAGCGGTGCGCACGATCCATTACGTTGCGCCGACGGTCTGGGCCTGGCGCGGCGGGCGGGCGCAGAAAATGGCCAAATCCATCGATCACGTGCTGGCGCTTTTCCCGTTCGAGCCGCGGCTGATGGAGGCCGCCGGCATGACCTGCGATTTCGTGGGCCACCCCGTCGCGACCGAACCGCTGGCCAGCGAGGCGGAGGCGCGCACGTTCCGCGCGGACCGCGGGATCGCTTCGGACGCGCCTCTGGTTCTGGTGCTGCCGGGGTCGCGGCGGGGCGAGGTGACGCGTCTGTCGCCGGTCTTCGGCGCGGCGCTGCGACACGTGCAGGACACCCATCCGCAGGTGCGGATGGTGGTGCCCACCGTTCCGGCGGTGGCCGGTCTTCTGGCCGAAAAGGTGGCGGACTGGCCGGACGCGCCAGTGATCCTCGACCCGACTGCGATGACGCCCGAAGCCTATCAGGCCGAAAAGCGCGCGGCCTTCATGGCGGCGGATGTGGCGCTTGCCGCCTCGGGCACGGTCAGTCTTGAACTGGCGGCTGCGGCCACGCCCATGGTCATCGCCTATGACATGAGTTGGCTGTCCAAACAGGTGATCCGGGCGATGCTGAAGGTCGACACGGTGACCCTTGTCAATCTAGTGTCAGGCACCCGGACCGTGCCCGAATTTCTGGCCGAGAAATGCCTGCCGGAACCGATCGCCGGGGCGCTGTCGACGCTGCTGGAGGATGAGGATGCGCGGGCGGCACAACAGGCGGCCGCCACGCGCAGCATGCAACTGCTCGGGCGGGGCGGCGAGGCGCCGGGCCTGCGCGCTGCGCGATCCGTATTGCGGGTGATCTGATCTGGGCCCGCCGAATGGCCTGTGGGCGATGGCCAGCGCGGGGCGGGCTCAGCCCGTGAAATCGGTCGGATCAGCGCCGCTCATCTGTTGCAGAAGACCCGGTTCGATCGGGAAGATATGGCGCGGCGTGCCGGCCGCGGCATAGACCTGCGCGAAGTCCAGAAGACGCGGATCGAACCAGGCGCGGATCGGATTGAGATGGCCGATCGGGGCGACGCCTCCGATGGCGAAGCCGGTTTGTGCGCGGATCAGACCGGCATCGGCCTTTCCCAGAGGCTCACCCGCCAGCGCACTGGCCTTGCAGGCATTGACCTGATTGCCGCCCGCGGTGATGAAAAGAACGGCCTGCCCGCTGGTTTCGGCCCGGAAAATGATCGACTTGGCGATCTGGTCGATCTCGCACCCGGCGGCCTCCGCCGCCTCTGCGGCCGTGCGCGTCGTTGCAGGCATCTCCAGCACGGTTTCCCGTACGCCGGCCTCGGCCAATGCGCGTTCCACCCGTTTCAGGCTCTTGCTCATCCGGTTTGTCCCTTGTCTGCCGGAGGCGACCATTGCAAGGATCTTACTGAACGGCAAGGCGAGGTGAGACGATGGCGATGGACGACGAAATCAGGACTGCCGAACGCGCCGTCTGGGAGGCGCTGAAAGCGGGGGATGCCGGTGCCGATGCGGCCTCTCTGGCCGCGGATTTCCTTGGGGTCTACCCGTCCGGCTTTGCGGATCGGGACGCCCATGCCGGACAACTTGCCGATGGACCGACCGTTGCCGCCTACCGGATCGGCGAGGAGCATCTGATGCCGCTTGGGCCCGATCACATGCTTTACGCGTATCGTGCCGATTTCCAGCGACCCGCCGGCGGGTGGGAGGCGATGCTGGTCAGCTCGGTCTGGCGCCGCGAGGGCGCCGGCTGGATCAACGTCTTCAGTCAGGATACCCCGCTTGCGTTGACGGGCTGAGCCGCGCGCGCCATCAAGGGCCATGAGCTTCGTCGCCCGCCTGACCCGTCACCCGATTGCCTTCGATCCCGACAGAGGGGCCGAGGCGCTGGCTCTGTTGCCGGATCTGCCGGGTGAACTGCGCCCGCTGATCGAAGGGGCCGCGGGGTGCAGCCCCTATCTGGCCCGGTTGATGGCACAGGAACGCGCGTGGCTTGCGGCAACGCTGGCCGGTACGCCCGAGGCCGCGCAGGAGCAGATCCTCGCCGCGACATCGGCGCTGGAAGGTCCGGCTCTTGGCCGGGATCTGCGCCAGCAGAAGCGCCGCGCGGCATTGCTGACGGCGCTGGCCGATCTCGGCGGGATCTGGTCGCTGGAGCAGGTGACCGGCGCGCTGACGGACTTCGCCGATGCCGCCGTGCAGGCCGCGCTGGTCGCCCATGTGGGGGCCGAGATCAAGCGCGGAAAGTTGCCGGGCATGACCGAGGATGATGCGGCCAGCGGGGCCGGGATGGTGGCGCTGGCGATGGGCAAGATGGGCGCGGGGGAGTTGAACTACTCCTCCGATATCGACCTGATCAGCCTGTTTGACGAAACCCGCTTCGACCCCGCCGACGAGATGGAGGCGCGGGCGGGGTTCATCCGCGCGACCCGGCGGATGGCGGCGACCCTGTCGGAAAACACGGCCGAGGGTTATGTCTTCCGCACCGATCTGCGGCTGCGCCCTGATGCATCGGTCACGCCGGTCTGCATCTCGATGGCCGCGGCGGAGCGGTATTACGAAGCCGAGGGGCGGAGTTGGGAGCGGGGCGCCTATATCAAGGCGCGCGCGGCGGCCGGCGACATCGCCGCGGGCAAGCGGTTTCTTAAGGTGCTGGTGCCCTTTGTCTGGCGCAAGCATCTGGATTTCGCGGCGATCCAGGACACCCATGAGATGCGGCAGCGGATCCGGTCCCACAAGGGGCTTCACGGGCCGATCACTCTGGACGGGCACAACATGAAGCTGGGCGCGGGCGGCATTCGCGAGATCGAGTTTTTCGCCCAGACCCGGCAACTGGTGGCCGGCGGCCGGGACCCGGAGCTGAGGGCGCGCGAAACGGTGCCGGCGCTGGCGGCGCTGGCCGCCAAGGGCTGGATCGGAGCGCCCGAGGCCGAGGCGCTGAGCGGACATTATCGCCACCACCGGGAGGTGGAACACCGGTTGCAGATGATCGCCGATGCGCAGACCCATGATCTGCCCAATTCGCCGGACGGCTTCGACCGGCTGGCGCGGTTCTGCGGGCAGGGGGACACCGCCGCCTTTCAGGCGGCGCTGAAGGCGCGGCTGGAGGCCGTCGATCGTCTGACGGAGCCGTTTTTCGCCCCCGGACCGGCCGCCGTAGCGGAGGTGAGCCTGAGTGACACGGCGCGCGAGATCGTGGACCGCTGGCCCGGATATCCCGCCTTGCGGTCGACCCGCGGGCAGGAGATCTTCGCACAGTTGAAGCCCGATCTTCTGGCCCGGTTCCAGCGCGCCGCGCGCCCGGACGAGGCGCTCGGGAATTTCGACGGGTTCCTGCGCGGACTACCGGCGGGGGTGCAGCTGTTCTCGCTCTTCAAGGCGAACCCGCCGCTGGTCGATCTGTTGGTCGATATCTGCGCCACCGCGCCCGCCCTGGCGCAGTACCTGTCGCGCAATTCCGGCGTTCTGGATGCGGTTCTGGGTGGCTCCTTCTTCGAGCCGTGGCCAAAGCCCGAGGCCCTTGCGGCCGGGCTGGCGGCCCATCTGGGCGGGCTGGATTACGAGGCGCAACTGGACGTGGCCCGCCGCTGGCAGAAGGAATGGCATTTCCGGATCGGGGTGCATCACCTGCGCGGGCTGATCACGGCCGAGGATGCGGGCGCACAGTATTCGATGCTGGCAGACGCGGTGGTGGCCGGTCTCTGGCCCGCTGTCTGCGCCGATCTGGCCACGCGCCACGGGCCTGCGCCGGGGCGTGGCGGGGCGGTGCTGGCGATGGGCAGCCTTGGCGCGGGCCGGCTCAGCGCGGGCTCCGATCTGGATCTGATCGTGATCTATGATGCCGGTGGCGTGGAGATCACCGAAGGCCGGCGCCCACTCGACCCGCGGGCGTGGTTCGCCAAGGCCACCAAGGCGCTGGTGACCGCGCTCAGCGCGCCGACGGCGGCGGGCAAGCTCTATGAAGTGGACATGCGGCTTCGGCCTTCGGGGCGGCAGGGGCCGGTGGCCACGGGTCTGGAGGCCTTCCGGCAGTATCAGATGGAGGAAGCCTGGACCTGGGAGCATATGGCGCTGACCCGTGCCCGCCCGGTGGCGGGCGACGCAAGCCTGCTGGCGGATATCGAGGCGGTCAGGCTGGACGTTCTGGCGCGCGCGCCCGCGCCCGACAGGCTGCTGGCCGATACGCGGGAGATGCGCAGCCGGTTGCAGGCGGCGGGCCGCGTGGGAAGCACCTGGACGGTCAAGGATGGTCCGGGGGGCAGCCAGGATATCGAGCTTCTGGCACAGGCTGCGGCGTTGCGCGCGGGCGCGCCGGTCCGCGACGTAGCGGGCCAGATCGCGGCAGGGCAGGCGGCAGGCTGGCTGAACGCCGATGAGGTGGCGGCGCTGACATCGGCGCAGCAGCTATTCGCCCGGGTCCAGCAGGCCACCCGGCTCCTGACCGACGGGCCGTTGGATCTGGACAGGATCGGTGCCGGCGGGCGCGGGTTCCTGTGCCGCACGGCCGGGGCGGAGACAATCGCGGACCTGGCCCGCGCCCTTGACGGCGCCCGCCACGAGGCCGCAAGACTTGTCGAGGCCGTTCTGAACCGGGACACCACCGAACGGGGAGAGCACATATGAGCAAACCGGGCGATATCAACGACCCCAAGGGACTGATCCGCGAGGCCTATCTGATCGAGGGCATCACCGCGCCCGAATGCCGGTCGATTTTCATGGACTGGGCGCTGAGCCTGTCCGCGCCCGACCCGCGCGCGGCGATTGCCACCTTGCTGGAGCGCCACGGGGCCGCGCATGACACGCACCCGATGACCCAGGTCCTGCGCGACGGGTTGGAGGTGTCGCCCGCCGCCAGACGCCGGGGCGGGCGCGCGGCACGGGTTCCGGGCGCGTAACATCACAGGTCCGCCACCTGCGAAGGCCGGTCGGGGCGGTGTGGCAAGGCAGGCCGGTGATCGGCGCAACGGCCCAATCGTGACGAAAGCGGATGCCCATCCTGGGCCGCAGGCCAGGCAATCCGCAAGGCAGCGGAGACGGGAGGCCGGTCAGGATCAGGCCGGGGCTATACCTTTTCGCGTGTCGCGTGGCTGCCGCGTTCCCGGTAGGGGGTGGTGTCGTAATGGGCCCGATAGCATTTCGAGAAATGCGAGGGCGAGGCGAACCCGCAGGCCAGCGCAACATTGATCACGCTCATATCGGTCTGCATCAGCAGGTTGCGCGCCTTGGCCAGCCTGAGTTCCATGTAGTATCGCTTGGGGGAGCGGTTGAGATAGCGGCGGAACAGCCGCTCCAACTGGCGCGTCGACATCCCCACTTCGGAAGCCAGGACCGAGGGACTGATCGGGTCCTCGATATTCTGCTCCATCATCCGGATCACCTGCCCTAGCTTGGGGTGGCGCACACCGATGCGGGTGGGGATCGAAAGGCGCTGCGTGTCCTGATCGGTGCGGATGGACGTGTAGATCAACTGATCGGCAACCAGATTGGCAAGGTCTTCCCCGTGATCGGTGGCGATGATCTTGAGCATCAGGTCGATCGAGGCGGTGCCGCCCGCGGTGGTGATCCGGTTGCCGTCGATCACGAAGACCGATTTCGTCAGCGCCACATCCTCGAATTCCTCGGTGAAACTGTCCTGGTTTTCCCAGTGGATCGTCGCGCGTTTGCCATCCAGAAGCCCCGCGCGCGCCAGCGTATAACCCGCGGTGCAGAGCCCGCCGATGACGGCGCCCTTGCGCGCCTCCCGCCGAAGCCAGTTCAGCAGCCGTTTGGTGGTGGCGGCCTGCACGTCGATCCCGCCGCAGAGCAGGACGGTGTCGTCGCGCCCCACCTCCTCCAGATCGTGATCGAGCTTGTAGCCGATCCCGGCGCTGCAATAGGCGATCTCGCCGCCCTCTCCGGCGAGCGACCAGTCATAGAGCTGCTCGCCGGCCATGCGGTTGGCGATGCGCAGCGCCTCGACTGCGCAGGAAAAGCAAAGCATCGTGAACTGGTCAAGCAGCACGAACACATAGCGTTTCGGCTGGCTCGGCACGCCGTTCTTCAGGCTGGCCATGCGCCGGTCCTTTCTTTCCTCCCGACCGGATACCATGCCAATGAAACCCGGTCTGGTAGCGAAACCATCATTTTCCATCCGTGGCAATCCCCGGTAACCTTAAAATAGACCATTGGATGCCAGGCCGGTCGCCCCTATAAGCGGAGCCGTGTTTTCAAAGGAGGCTGTCATGACAGCGGCAAAAAGCTGGAGCAAATCGGACTGGCGCGCGAAACCGCGGGTGCAGATGCCCGACTATCCCGATCAGGCGGCGCTGGCCGTCGTCGAGGCGCAGCTTGCAAAGTACCCGCCGCTGGTTTTTGCCGGAGAGGCCCGGCGGCTGAAGGCCGAGCTTGGCGCCGTGGCCCGTGGCGAGGCATTTCTGCTGCAGGGCGGGGACTGCGCCGAAAGCTTTGCCGAGTTCAGCGCCGATGCGATCCGCGACACGTTCAAGGTGATGCTTCAGATGGCGATGGTGCTGACCTACGGCGCCAAGGTTCCGGTGGTGAAGGTGGGCCGGATGGCCGGTCAGTTCGCCAAGCCGCGCTCCGCCCCGACCGAAGTGAAGAACGGCGTCGAACTGCCCAGTTACCGCGGCGATATCATCAACGAACTGGATTTCACGCCCGAGGCGCGAAACCCGGACCCGAGCCGGATGTTGCAGGCCTACACCCAGGCGGCGGCGTCGCTGAACCTGCTGCGCGCGTTTTCGACCGGCGGGTTCGCCGATATCCACCGCGTGCATTCCTGGACGCTCGGCTTCACCGACGGGGACGATGCCGAACGCTACCGCGATATGGCGGGGCGGATTCAGGACAGTCTGGATTTCATGACCGCGGCGGGCCTGACCTCGGACACCAATCATGAGCTGTCGACGGTCGATTTCTATACCTCGCACGAGGCTTTGCTTCTGGAATACGAAGAGGCTCTGGCCCGGATCGATTCCACCAGCGGTCTTCCGATTGCCGGATCGGGGCACATGATCTGGATCGGCGACCGGACGCGCCAGCCCGATGGCGCGCATGTGGAATTTGCCCGCGGCGTGCAGAATCCGGTCGGCCTGAAATGCGGACCGACGACGACGCCCGAGGATCTGAAACTGCTGATGGCGCGGCTGAACCCGGAAAACGAGGCCGGGCGTCTGACCCTGATCGCGCGATTCGGCGCCGGCAGCGTGGCCGATCATCTGCCGCGGCTGATCAGAACCGTTCGGGAAGAGGGCGCCAATGTCGTTTGGTGCTGCGATCCGATGCATGGCAACACGATCAAGTCCGCCAGCGGCTACAAGACCCGGCCCTTCGACAGAGTGCTGCGCGAGGTTCAGGAGTTTTTCGCCATCCACCGGGCCGAGGGTACGGTGCCGGGCGGGGTCCATTTCGAGATGACGGGCAAGGACGTGACCGAGTGCACCGGAGGGGTCCGGGCGGTGACTGACGAGGATCTGTCGTCGCGCTATCACACCGCCTGCGATCCGCGCCTGAATGCCAGCCAGTCGCTGGAACTGGCCTTTCTGGTGGCCGAGGAGCTTTCGGCCGGACGTGAGGCGACCCGCGCGGTGGGCTAGGGCCTGCGCCGCCGCTCGGCTGAAAACCACGTCCGGACCCCGCGGATCAGGGGTCTGGACGGGCGGCGTTGTTAAACATGTTTCCGGCGATCGGTCCGACATATTGGTTAATGGCCTTATGCGTCGCGACTATGGCTTGCCGCCCTTCACGACGTAGAGCCTTGGCCGCTTTCCAGGCGTGTGGCGCGGTCCGGCCCCCCGGAACGGTTCCGCGGCTTCCGCCAATCCCCGGTTTTTCCGATCCGCGTCGAAGACCGCGTCCAGAACCGCCTTGCCGGACAGGAGCGGCGTGGCATCGGCCCGCGCGACACGGAACCGCCGCGGCGGCTGCCCGATCAGCCCATCGGTGGTGAGTACGCCGAGCGCGCGGCTGATCGTATCGTCGGTGCCGCGAAGCGGCAGCAGAACCATCCGGCCCGTCAGCGCAGAGCGGCCATGGCCGCCGGCCTCAAGATGCAGATGCACGGCTGCGGGCCCGGCAAAGACGCGTTCCACATTTGTCATCAAGCGCTCGCGTTCCGGCAATTCGAACAGGGCCCGCACCGGCATGCCGCGTACCTCCATCCCCATCAGTTCGTTCAGATGGGTGCCGGACAGGCGGAACCGCACGACACCGGGGCGGGTGCGATCGAGGATGAACATGTAGCTGAGCAGATCGCAGATTTCGCGTGGATCGATCTCTACCCGATCCGGCATGTCACGGTCTGCCCGCAGACGGTCCCAGTAGGTGATGACATCTCTGATAATCGGGTAGGTCATGCTGTCCTTGCGTTGCCGGGTGCTACCGCATTCGGGCCGCCGCTGCTGCATCCGTGATCGGGTCATGCGCATTTCGGCGAAGGCCGCAGGGATGAGCGCGTTGTGATGCTGACATCGAATATGTTAACGCTAGCCGCGTAATACTTAACCATTTCTTAATAACTGAATAGAATGCGACCTGCATGGGGGTAAATTCTTAAATGGTTAACTCGATGACGGGATACGCGGCCCGCGAAGGGTCCGCTCCGGGGCTGGTCTGGTCCTGGGAAATGCGGGGCGTGAATGCCAAGGGGTTGGATCTGCGGCTGCGGCTGCCCGACCGGATGGGCGCGCTGGAGGCGCCCTTGCGGGACCGGATGAGCAAGGCCCTGGGGCGCGGCAACATCAACCTGACGCTCAGGCTGGCCCGGACTGCCGGATCGACGGCGCAATCGGTCGATGAAGCCGCGCTGCAGGCCGCGCTTGCCGCCATGGCGCAGGCCACCCGTGCCGCTGAGGCGGCGGGCATCGTCGTGGCCGCGCCGCGCCCGGCCGATATTCTGGCGATGCCGGGCGTTTTCGATGGCCGGGGCGCCGAGCCCGATCCGCCCGAAGCCCGTGTGTTTCTGGACGATTTCGAACGGCTTCTGGCCGCGTTTCAGGAGATGCGCGCCGCCGAAGGGGCCGCGTTGAAGGGCGTGCTGGACCGGCAGTTGGACGAGATAGCCACGCTGGTGGAGGCCTCAGCCGCGCGCGCCGCGGCCCGCCAGGATGCCATCGCGGACGCGTTCCGCGCCAATGTTGCCAAGCTGATCGAGGCGGCCGAGGCTGTCGATAGCGCGCGGTTGGCGCAGGAGCTGGCGCTGTTGGCGGTGAAAGCCGACGTGACCGAGGAGATCGACCGGCTGCGCGCCCATGTCACCGCGGCGCGCGATCTGCTGGGCGCCGAGGGGCCGGTGGGCCGCAAGCTTGATTTCCTGATGCAGGAGTTCAACCGCGAGGCCAATACGCTGTGTTCCAAATCTTCCGATACGGAACTGACACGGATCGGCCTTGACCTGAAAGTGCGGATTGATCAGATGCGCGAGCAAGTTCAGAACGTGGAGTAGCCGGATGGCCCCCCAGACCCGCCGCGGATTGCTGATCATCCTGTCGTCGCCCTCCGGCGCGGGCAAATCGACCCTGGCGCGCCGGCTGATGGACTGGGACCCGTCGCTGAGCTTCTCGGTCTCCGCCACGACCCGGCCCCCGCGGCCGGGAGAGGTCGATGGCGAGCATTATCATTTCCTCAGCGAGGCGGCGTTCAAGAAGATGGTCGCCGAGAACGCGATGCTGGAACATGCCTTCGTCTTCGGCAATTTCTACGGCAGCCCGGTCGCGCCGGTGGCCGAGGCCATTGAGGCGGGGCGTGACGTCCTGTTCGATATCGACTGGCAGGGGGCGCAACAGATCAAGACCAGCGCGCTTCGCGATCACGTTCTGTCGATCTTTATTCTCCCGCCCTCCATCGACGAGTTGAGACGGCGCCTTGAGGCGCGCGGGCAGGACACGCCCGAGACCATCGCCAAGCGGATGCAGAAAAGCTGGGACGAAATCAGCCACTGGGACGGCTATGACTACGTGCTGATCAACGACGATCTGGACAGGACCGAGGCCCGGCTGAAGCAGATCGTGGAGGCCGAGCGGCTGAAACAGGCGCAGCAGCCGGGCCTTCAGGGCCATGTGCGGATGCTGCACGACCAGTTCGAGGAGGGGATGACATGATCTATTCGCTGGACGGGATCACCCCGGAGATCGCCGAAGACACCTGGATCGCGCCGGACGCCAATGTGATCGGGCGGGTGGTTCTGGAGGCGGGGGCCAGCATCTGGTTCGGGTGTACCCTGCGCGGCGATAACGAGGAAATCCGGGTCGGCGCGGGATCCAATGTTCAGGAAAACTGCGTGTTTCACACCGATCCGGGCTGCCCGCTGCGCATCGGCGCGGATTGCACCATCGGACACAAGGCCATGCTGCATGGCTGCACCATCGGCGATGGCAGCCTGATCGGGATGGGCGCCACGGTGCTGAATGGCGCGGTGATAGGCAAGGGTTGCCTGATCGGTGCCGGCGCGCTGGTGACCGAAGGCAAGACCATTCCCGATGGCAGCCTTCTGATGGGCGCACCCGGAAAGGTCGTGCGGGAGCTGGATGACGCGGCGCGTGCAGGTCTTCTGGCCTCCGCCGCGCATTACCGGCAGAACATGCGGCGTTTCCGCGCCGGACTGGCCCGGCTTGGCTAAAGGGTGATCGTCAGTCCGGCATCGCCGATGGTCACGCTGGGTGCACGCCCGACGCCGAAGGCTGTGTCGCGCAACAGTGGAAACTGGACCTCGGCGGCGCGCACATCGGTCGTCTGGCCCGGAAGTTCCAGCAATTGCCAAAGGGCCCGGTCCGCGTTGACGCGCGGGCCTTCCGCGATCAGTTCCAGTCGCGCATCGCGCCGTCGGATCTCGACGGTGCCGCCCATGGGCAGGGCGGTTTCGGCGCAATTCAGCATCAGAAACGCCAGTTTCACATCGATCCGGGGCAAAGCGGTGTCCGGGTGCCATGTGACCCGCAGGCGGCCTGTGGCGAAAAGCGCCGTCAAGATCTCGTCGGTTTCGCGCCGGCTGATCTCCTGCTCTGCTCCCGCCGCGCCGAAGGCGATGCGAAAGAACCTGATCCGCGCCTGTGCATCCTTGACCGCATCGCCGATCAGCGCCATCTCCGGTCCATCGGCGCTGCCTGTCATGGCCAGAAGCTCGACGCCGTTCCCGATCGCGCCGAGCGGGTTGACCAGATCATGGCAGAGCCGCGAGCCGACCAGTGCGGCCAGATCCTCGGGCGGAAACATCTTTCTGTCATCCATCAGCGGAGCCTCGATATGTCAGACGATCTGAACGCAATCCTGGAGCCCGGAATGCTGGTGCGCCACCCCGACCGTCCCGATTGGGGCCTGGGGCAGGTACAGTCCAATATCGGCGGCAAGATCACGGTGAATTTCGAACATGAGGGAAAGGTCGTGATTGATGGCGCACATGTGGGGCTGGTCATCGACATCCTTTCCTGAAATCCGGCGGCAACCGGCACTCTAGAAACCGCCTGGTTAATGGAACGCTAACACCATCCGGCTCGGCGGCAAAGCGCCGATCACGGCGGATGCTTGCGTTCAAGCGGGGCTTTGGTAAACCGCGCCCGGGACGCTGTGAGGAGAGGCATGCAGATCGATGATGGCCATTTTGAGCTGCGTCTTGCGCAGGACACGGCCGATATGCGGGCCGCGCAACGCCTGAGATATGAGGTGTTCGTGGCCGAACTTGGCGGCGACGGGGCGCTTGTCGATCACGCGGCGCGGCTGGAGCGGGACCGGTTCGACCCCCATTTCGACCATCTGCTGCTTCTGGATCACCGCCGCCCCCGCGATGACAAGGTCGTCGGTGTCTACCGGGTGATGCGCTCGGATCAGGCGCGGGCGGCGGGCCAGTTCTATTCCGAGGACGAGTACGATCTGGACCCGCTCAAATCCTCGGGTCGGCGGCTGTTGGAGCTTGGGCGCTCCTGCGTCCATCGGGAGTATCGCGGCGGCACGGCGCTGATGCATCTCTGGAACGGGCTGGCGGCCTATGTGGCCGATCACGGGATCGAAGTGATGTTCGGGGTCGCGTCGTTTCACGGAACCGACCCCGCGCCGCTGGCGCAGCCCCTGTCTTTTCTGCATCACCGTCATCTGGCCCCGGCGGAGTTGCGCGTGCGTGCCAGAGCGGCGGCGTTCCAGCGCATGGATCTGATGGCGGAGGCGGATCTGGACCGGCCCGCCGCCACCCGCGAGATCCCGGCGCTGATCAAGGCCTATCTGCGTCTGGGCGGCTTCGTGGGGGAGGGGGCGTTCATCGACCGGCCCTTCAACTGCATCGACATCTGTCTGGTGCTGGACACGGGCCGGATGTCGGCCCGGCACCGCGATATCTACACTCGCGGAGCGGTCGCGTGATCACCTGGGCCGGGGTGCCCCCGCCGAAGGACCCACCCATCGGTCCGGCCGGGTGGCTGCGCGTGGGACTGCGCGGCGGGGCCCTTTTGCTGCTTCTGGCGGTCTGTTTTCCCCTGCTCCTTTTGCTGCGGCTTGTGGAAGCGCCGATCTGGGGGATGGATCGGCCTATCACCCCGTGGATCACGCAATTCGTCTGCATCTGGGCATGCCGGATACTGGGTCTGCGGCGACAGGTGATCGGCACGCCGATGCACGCGCGCGGCGCTTTCGTGTCCAACCATGTCAGTTGGCTGGATATCTTCGTTCTGAACGCAAACAAGCGGCTTTACTTCGTGGCGAAATCCGAGGTTCGCGGCTGGGGTGGCATCGGCTGGCTGGCGCGCGGGACGGGAACGCTTTTCATCAATCGCCGCAGGGGGGAGGCACGGGCACAACAGGCGCTTTTCGAGGATCGTCTGGCCGCCGGTCACAGGCTGCTGTTCTTTCCGGAAGGCACCAGCACCGACGGGCAGCGCGTGCTTGATTTCAAATCGACGCTTTTCGCGGCCTTCCAGGCCGACCGGCTGCGCGACATCCTGCATATCCAGCCGGTCACCTTGCGCTATGTCGCCCCGGCGGGCGAGGCACCGCAATTCTATGGCTGGTGGGGCGATATGGGCTTTGGACCGAACCTGCTGAGAATGCTGGCGACGCGGGCCCACGGGCGGGTGGAGGTGATCTACCACCCGGATATTGCGGTGGCCGACATGCCGGACCGCAAGGCGCTGGCGCTGGCCTGCGAAACGGCGGTGCGCGCCGGGCTCAGCGAAGCGGCGCGGTCAGCCGGCTGAGGCTGGCGGGGGCATCGTCTTCGCGCCAGATTTCCTCTCCGATGGCGAAGAAATCGACAACCGGGGCAAGCGTTTCGATCAGCCCCGTATCGAGTGCACCCTCGGCGACCACCGGAAGCTCGATCATCTCGGACCACCAGGCGAACAGATCATGCCCGGCCCGCGTGCCATCGCCGAGCGCACTGTCGCCGGCCGGACCGAAGGCGATGTAATCGGCGCCCGCCTCGCCGGCGGTCATTCCCTCATGGGAGGAGGCCGCGCAGAAGGCGCCGACGATGGGGTCGGCGCCCAGCTCTTTCCGGGTCTTGCGAACCGAACGGGCCCCATCGGTCAGATGCACGCCGTCAAGCCCCAGCTTCTCGACCAGTTGCAGATGGGTGGTGATGACCAGCGGTACGTCGCGGGCATGGGCCACCTCACGCAGCGCGTCCGCCGCGCGGGTCACGTCGGTTTCGTCGCTGGTGGCCAGCGTCAGGCGCAGGCAGGCGACGGGATGCGCGTCGAGCACGGCCGCCAGACGCGGCGCAAAGGCCTGCGGGTCGAAAACGGGGGGCGTGATCAGGTAAAGCTGCGGGGTTTCGGTCATGGCGCTGTCCTTCGGTCTGGCGGGGGTGATAGCGGGTTCGGCCCAGCCGAACAATGGGGGGATTGCGCGGCGACCTGTGCGGCACTAGACGGGCGGCATGAGCGATCCTGTCTTTATTCTGGTGCGTCCGCAGATGGGCGAGAATATCGGTGCCGCGGCACGGGCGATGTGGAATTTCGGGCTGGACCGGATGCGGGTGGTGGCCCCCCGCGACGGATGGCCGAACGAGCGCGCGGTGGCGCTGGCCAGCGGGGCGGGGCGGCTGCTGGACGAGGCCGGACTGTACAGCACCGTGCCCGAGGCGATCCGAGACTGCACCTATGTGTTCGCGACCACGGCGCGCGCACGCGGCCTGACCAAGCCGATCGTGACGCCGGAGCGCGCGATGGAACAGGCGCGCGCCATTCAGGCCCAAGGCGGCAAGGTCGGGGTGATGTTCGGCCCCGAGCGCGCGGGGCTGGAGAACGAGGATATCGTTCTGGCGGACGCCACCATATCTGTGCCGGTGAACCCGGAGTTTCCATCGCTGAATCTGGCACAATGCGTCTTGCTGACGGCGTATGAATGGCGCCGCAAAGGGGCGGAGGCGCCGCCGGAAGTGATGGAAATGGCGGGCACCGATTTCGCGACCGGTCTGGAACTGGAGAAGCTCGGCGATCATTTCGAGCAGAGACTGGAGGCGGCCGGGTTCTTCTTTCCCGAAACCAAGGCCGAGGGGATGAAGGTGAACCTGCGCAACATGTGGGGCCGGTTGCCCCTGACCCGCGCGGATGTTCAGATCCTGCACGGGATCCTGCGGCAGATGGTGCGTTGGGCCGGAAAGTCGCGCTGATCGCGGGGGCGCGCGGCGCTTCGGGCCGCACGTCGATTTGGGGTGGCACAATGCAAGGTGCCGGGGATTCCGTGACAGGATGCCGCCGTCGCTTGAAGGGGCGCGGCGCTTGCGATAGCTCTGGCGAAAGGTCGATCGAGGCGGGGCAGGCGGCATGAGCCGGAGTATTTTCGAAGATGTGACGGAGACGCAGAAACCCGCGGCGGTGCCCGGCGGGGTCAGCGGCGGGCGCGGGCGGGGGCGCGCGCTGGTGCGGGCCTGGCTGATGGTGCTCTTCGCGCTGGTCGTGGTGATGATTGCGGTGGGCGGGCTGACGCGGCTGACCGACAGTGGCCTGTCGATCACCGAATGGGCCCCTGTGACGGGCGCCCTGCCGCCGCTCAGCGCGGAGGACTGGCAGGCCGAGTTCGACGCCTATCGCGCGATCCCGGAATATCAGCTCCAGAACCGCGGGATGAGTCTTGACGAGTTCAAGGTGATCTATTGGTGGGAATGGGGCCATCGGCAGCTGGGCCGGATCATCGGGCTGGTCTGGGCGCTTGGCTTCGTCGGCTTTCTCGCGACGCGCAGGATGCCCGTGGGCTGGACCGGGAGGTTGCTGTTGCTCGGGGCGCTTGGCGGTTTGCAGGGCGCGATCGGCTGGTGGATGGTCTCCTCCGGGCTGGAGGCCGGCATGCTCGATGTCGCCTCCTACCGGTTGGCGGTGCATCTGGGGCTGGCCTTCGTGATCCTGGCGCTGATCGCATGGTACGTGATGGCGCTTGGCCGGGAGGAAGCGGCCCTGATGCAGGCCCGGCGCAACGGCGACCGGCGCCTGAAGGGCATGGCCACGGGGCTGCTCCATCTGACGTTTCTGCAGGTGGTGATCGGGGCGCTGGTGGCCGGCATCGATGCGGGCCGCAACTATGTTGACTGGCCGCTGATGGCGGGCGGTTTCACCCCGCCCGATATGTGGGCGCTGGATCCGGTCTGGCGCAACCTGTTCGAAAATGACGGGACGGTTCAGTTCTTCCACCGGATCGTGGGCTATCTGCTGGTCCTTTTCGGTATCGGGACCTGGTTCGCGGCGCGGCGTTCGGCGCTTGTCAGCACACGGCGGGCCTTTGACTGGCTGGCGGTGATCCTGTTCGGGCAGATGGTTCTGGGGATCGTGACCGTGATGCATTCGGCACCGTGGCATCTGGCGATTTTGCATCAGTTCGGAGCGGTGGTGCTGGTGGTTCTGGTGCTGCGCGCGCGGTTCCTGAGCATCTATCCGCTGCCACAATCGATAAGGGGATAACACCGATGAGCGCGATGGCGGAGCTTCTGGCGTTTCAGCGCCAGACCGAGGCGCTGGCCCAGGTGATGGGGCGGCTGAGCTGGGATCAGGAGACCGTGATGCCCCAAGGGGCGGTGGAGCAGCGCGGTGAGGAACTGGCCGCACTGGAGGCCGTGCTGCATGGCCGCCGGGTCGATCCGCGGGTGGCCGAGTGGCTGGCGGCGTCCAACCCCGAAACCGAAGCCGAGCAGGCCCATGTCAGGCTGATCCGGCGGGCCTATGACCGGGCGACCAAAGTGCCCGCCGACCTATCCGCGGCCATCGTGCGCACCACCGCACTTGCCCATGGGCAATGGGCGCGGGCCCGCGCCAGCGAGGATGTGGCGTCTTTTCTGCCGGTTCTGTCGGAAATCCTGTCCTTGCGGCAGCAGGAAGCTGCGGCGCTCTCGGGCGGCGGCGATGCCTATGACGCCTTGTTGCAGGATTACGAGCCGGGCATGACGGGCGCGGCGCTGGACGAGATGTTCGGTGTGCTCCGCCCGCGCCTTGTGGCGCTGCGCGCGGCGGTGGCCGAAAGCGGTCATGACCCGGTGCCGCTCAAGGGCGTGTTCCCGAAAGCCCAGCAACTGGCCCTGTCGGAGGAGCTCGCCCGGGCCTTCGGTTACGATTTCAACCGCGGCCGGATCGACGAGGCGGTGCACCCGTTCAGTTCCGGCAGCGGTCATGATGTGCGGATCACCACCCGAGTCGACGAGGCGGAGCCGTTTGGCTGCTTCTATTCCACGATCCACGAGGTCGGGCATGCCTGCTACGAGCAGAACATCGCCCCGGATCTGACGCTCAGCGCGCTCGGACAGGGCGTGTCGATGGGTGTGCATGAAAGCCAGAGCCGGATCTACGAGAACCAGCTTGCCCGAAGCCGGGCCTTCACCTGCTGGCTCTATGGCCGGATGCGGGACCGGTTCGGCGCGCTGAACGTGCAGGGGGAGGAGGCGTTTCACGCCGCCGTCAACCGCGTGGCACCGGGCCATATCCGGACCGAAGCCGACGAGGTGCATTACAACCTCCATATCCTGATGCGTTTCGATCTGGAGCGCGCGATGCTGGCCGGCGATCTGGCCGTGCCGGATCTGGAAGCGGCCTGGAACGACAGGTTTCTGGCCGATTTCGGGGTGGCGGTCGACAAGCCCTCGAACGGCGTCTTGCAGGATGTGCACTGGTCGGCGGGGCTCATCGGGTATTTCCCGACCTATTCGCTTGGCAATGTCTATGCCGGGTGCCTGCATCAGGCGCTGCGCCGCGACCTGCCGGATCTGGACGCTGCGCTGGCCACGGGCGATCCGTCCCCGGCACTGGATTGGCTGCGGGACAGGTTGCAGCGCCATGGCGGGATGCGCCCCCCGCGCGAGACGATTGAGCACGCCACAGGTGCACCGGTCGGTGTCGAGCCGCTTCTGGAGTATCTGGACACGAAGTTCGGAGAGATCTACGGGTTCTGATCCCGGTGCCCCCGCAAACGCGGACGCATGGGTGTCGGTGCGGCAGGGCCGTCCTGCTGCTGCACCGACAGTATTCAGGCGCTCAGTAGAACGGTGTGTAGGTGAACATCCGGTCGTTTCGCGGCCCGAAGGTCACGCGCAATCCAAAGCTCACCACGTCGCCGTTATAGACATCGGTGACGGTGCCGAAATCGTTCTCGTGGCGGGCGTAGATGGCATAAAACTCCGCGCTCTCGGTCACACCAAAGCCAAAGCCGAGCGAGCCCAGATTGTAATGGCCGAGGCTATCGTCAAAATCGACCCGGCGCAGCATGCCGAGCAGGCGAACCCTGTCGGTCAGCGCGTAGGCCCCGTGGAGTTCGTAGAGATTTGCAGGCTCCACATCCGAGATGAAACGCCCGATCCGCGCCTCGGCACGCACCCGGTCATTGAGGAAAATCCCTTCAATCCCAAGGAACCGGTCGCCATCGTTGAACGTGTCGGCAGCGGCCAGTACGCCAAGCCGAACCGCGTCGGAGGCATCGTAGAAGAGATGCAGCGCGTAGGAATTGTCCGACTGGAAATCCAGAAACGGGTCGGAACTGTCGGTTTCGGACGAGTGGGCAAAGCCCAGTTGCATGCCGAAGCCGCCGTTGAAGGCGAAAGCGATATCCGCGCCGATTTCGCGCGAGGTGACGGTAAAGCCCCCTCCATCGTCATAATGCTGCTGTTCTAAAACGATGCTTGCGCCATCAAGGCTTTGCGCAAAGGCAGATGTGCCAAAGAAGGCCAGCGCGAGCGCCGGCAATAGTCTGAATGTCATGTGTTCTGCCCCGATCCGTGCTGCCGGTCATCCGCCGGCTTGTTCCGAGCCTCACTGCCCTTGTCTAGGGGTATCAGTCTTGCGACCAGTTCGGGACCCGCTTTTCAAGAAATGCCGAGATTCCTTCGGCTGTGTCGTTATTCTGCATGTTTTCCACCATGACCGCCCCGGTCATCTCGTAGGCTGCGTTCAAAGGCAGTTCCAGCTGTTCGTAAAAAGCGCGCTTGCCGACCGTCACGGCGCTGCCGAGTTTGGCGGCGATGGTCTCGGCGAGGTCCATCGTCTCGCTTTCCAGCGCCTCGGAATGGACGGATTTGTTGATCAGGCCAAGTTCGGCGGCGCGATTGGCATAGATGAAACGGCCGGTGGTCAGCATCTCGAACACGTGTTTGCGGGGCACATTGCGGGACAGCGCCACCATCGGCGTGGAGCAGAAGAGCCCGATATTCACGCCATTCACGCCAAAGCGCGTTTCGTCGGACGCCACGGCCAGGTCACAGGAGGCCACAAGCTGACACCCCGCCGCCGTGGCGATGCCATGGACCTGTGCGATGACCGGCTGCGGCAGCCGCGGGATCATCTGCATCACCTCGGCGCAGCGATCGAACAGGTCGCGGATCGCAACCGCGCCCTTGTCGGCCTCCTGTCTTTTTGCGCGCAGCTCCTTCAGGTCATGGCCTGCGCAGAAGGCCTTGCCCGCGCCGCGCAGAATGACCACGCGCTGGCCGGTATCCTGCATCAGGCTTGAAAACTCCTCTTTCAGCCGTGCCAGCATCGCATCCGACAGGGCGTTGAGGCTGCCGGGCGCATTGAGTGTCAGGCGTGTGATCGCGCCGATATCTTCCCGGATCAAGATTTGCTCGGCCACGTCGCACTCCCTTGCCAAGTCGCAGAAAACCCGCGAAGCCTAGGGCGAAAGAAGGGGGTGGCGCAATGGCGTTGGCGATGGACAAGGAAGCGTTGCAGGCGTTTCTGGCAACTGAATTTCCACAGGTTGCCGATATCTTCCGGATCGAAGAACTGGGCGAGGGTACTGTGCGTGTGCGCCTGCTGGTCACGGAACAGCATCTGCGCCCGGGTGGCACGGTGTCGGGTCCGACGATGTTTTCGCTGGCCGATGTGGGTGTCTATCTGGCGGTTCTGGCGATGATCGGACCCAAGGCGCTGGCCGTGACCACGAATTGCTCCATCGATTTCATGCGCAAGCCGGTGGCGGGCGCGGATCTGATCGGCCATACGACCCTCCTGAAGCTGGGCCGGGCTCTGGCGGTGGGCGATTGCCTGATCTATTCCGAAGGCGGCGACAAGCCGGTGGCGCGCGCGACGCTGACCTATTCGATCCCGCCCGAGCGCTGACGGTTACTCCGCCGCAAGGTTTTTGGCGCCGCCCGGGCCCCGTTCGATCTTGCTGACCCAAATGTCGGTGGCCGAAAAGGTGCGCCGCAATATATCGACGGCGGGCCAGGGCGTGGCGGTGCCACACATGAACACGTCGAACGCGCCATAGCCGATTTCGGGCCATGTATGCGCTGTGATGTGGCTTTCGGCCAGCATGGCGACGCCGGTGATCCCGTAGGGCTCAAACCGGTGCGTGTGCAGATGCAGCAACGTCGCTCCGCAGGCCGCCACGCAATCGCGAAAAGCCCGTTCGACCCGCGCGGCATCATCCAGACCCGTGCCGCCGGTCAGTTCGATCAGAAGATGGGTGCCAAAGGCTTGGGCAGGTGAGGTGGCGTCGGGCAATGAAGGGCCGACCTTTCGGTATCTGCGGGCGGTGTGGTCCGTTCTGGCTATTCAGGCGGGCGAGTCGGATCAAGCGGTTTCAGCCGGTTTGATCTACATCAATGTTAATGGTTGTCTCTGTATACTATATCACCGGAAGCCAATTACTGTACCTTGGGGGAGAGGACAGATGCCTGACCAACCCGATTTCGAAACACGTCGCCGTCTCTTGGGCCTGATCGCGGCAGGCGGGGCCATCAGCGCGCTGCCATCCGCGCCCGCGGCCAGGGCGCAGACCATCCAGAGCAGTGCCCGGATCGTGATCATCGGGGCCGGGGCGGCGGGCACGGCCATTGCCAACCGGCTCAGCACCCGGATCGACGGCGCGCAGATCACCATCGTCGACCCGCGCCAGCGGCATCTTTATCAGCCGGGTTTCACGCTGATCGCGGCGGGGCTGCGTCCGGCGGAATACTCGGTATCGGCCACGGCGGACTGGCTGCCGCGCGGCATCACATGGATCGAGGGCGCGGCGACCGGCATCGACCCCGAAGCGAAGCGCGTCACCACATCCACCGGGGACAGGCTCGACTATGATTATCTGATCGTCGCCTCGGGGCTGGAGCTGCATTACGAGGGGATCGAGGGGATGTCCCGCGATCTGATCGGCCAGAACGGTATCGGCTCTGTCTATGCGGGCCCCGAAGAGGCGGAAGCGACCTGGCGCGAAATGGACCGGTTCACCGACGAGGGTGGCGTGGGGCTGTTCACCCGGCCCGCGACGGAAATGAAATGCGCCGGCGCGCCCCTGAAATACACCTTCCTGACCGATGACTATGCCCGGCGCAAAGGCACCCGGGACCGGATGGAGATTATCTATTGTGCTCATTCCGGTTCGCTTTTCGGCGTCCCCATCGTGAACGAGAAGGTCCGTATGCTGTACGACCGGCAAGGCTTCGACACCCGCTACAACAGGGTGATGACGGCAATTGACCCGGGCCGGAAGATCGCGACATTCCGCACTCCTGATGGCGGCAGCGAGGAGATCGCGTTCGATTTCACCAATGTCATTCCGCCGATGCGCGCGGCGCAGGTGGTGCGCGACGGCGGGCTGTCCTGGCAGACCGGCGCGAACGGGGAACAGGGCTGGATCGAGGTCGATCAATACACGCTCCGCCATACCCGTCACGACACGGTGTTTGCGGTTGGCGACGTGGCCGGTGTGCCCAAGGGCAAGACCGCGGCCAGCGCGAAATGGCAGGTGCCCGTGGTCGAGGACCAGTTGATCGCGCAGATCGCCGGGGGGCAGACGGATCATATCTATACCGGCTATACCTCCTGCCCGCTGATCACGCGGGTGGGCCGCGCGATGCTGATCGAGTTCGATTACAACAACGATCTGGTTCCCAGTTTCCCGGGCATCATCGCGCCGCTTGAGGAATTGTGGGTCAGCTGGCTGATCAAGGAGATCGGTCTGAAAGCCACCTATAACGCGATGCTGCGTGGCCGGGCCTGAGAGAGAAGGGGAAAGACCATGGAAAACCCGACGATCGGAACCTTCATCGCCGTTTTCGAGGAGATGTTCGGCCGCGGCCTGTTCTGGGGCCTTGTCGTGCTGGCGGTGGTGATCACGCTGGCCTATATATTCGTGCTGATCCGCGACCGGTCGGTCAGCTGGCGGAAGTTCTTGCTTGCGCAGCTTTTCATGCCCATAGGCGCGGTGGCCGCGGTCTGGTTCGTGTTCGCGATCACCAAGTCCCATTTGCGGGATATCGGCGGCCCGATCGACCTGATCCTTGTGTTGGGCATCGCCACTTTGGGCGCGGTGGGCGCCGCGATCCTGGTCTATACCGTGCAATCGGTCCTGAAGGGGCCGGGACCGGCGGAATAGGGCGGGTGACGCGAAGATAAGCTGGGGTAAAATAATACCTTAATTGCAAGACGTTGTTTTGCAAGTGTTTTGCCGAAACAAAGGCCCTTGACGCGGGGCATAACTCCTTTAGAAGACACCCATCCCGCGGGCACCGGATGACGTGCCCCAAGACGACGTCTTCAAAGGACACCGAATATGAAAACCTTTTCTGCCACTCCGGCGGATATCGACAAGCAATGGATCCTGATCGACGCCGAGGGCGTTGTTCTGGGCCGCCTTGCCTCGATCATCGCCACCCGGCTGCGCGGCAAGCACAAGCCGAGCTTCACGCCCTCCATGGACATGGGCGACAACGTGATCGTCATCAACGCCGACAAGGTGCAGTTGACGGGCAACAAGCGCGACAAACCCAATTACTGGCACACCGGCTATCCGGGCGGGATCAAATCCCGCACCACGGGCCAGATCCTCGAAGGGGATCATCCCGAACGTGTGGTGACCCAGGCGGTGAAGCGGATGCTGCCCGGCGGCAAGCTCAGCCGTCAGCAAATGACCAATCTGCGCGTCTATGCCGGCGCCGAACATCCCCATCAGGCGCAGGAGCCTGTCGTGCTGGATGTGAAATCCATGAACCCTAAAAATACGCGGAGCGCATGAGCATGGCCGAGACACTGACATCGCTCGACGAGTTGAAAGGGGCCGTTGAAGACGGCGCCGTTCCCGCCCCCGAGGCTCCCGCCAGCCCGGAGCCCGAAATCACCCGCGAGCCGGTGCGCGACGCGCTTGGCCGCTCCTACGCCACCGGCAAGCGGAAAGATGCGGTTGCCCGCGTCTGGATCAAGCCGGGCTCCGGCAAGGTCGTGGTCAACGGCAAGGACCAAAGCGAGTATTTCGCGCGCCCGGTTCTGCAAATGATCCTCCGCCAGCCGTTCACGGTTGCCGGTCGAGAGGACCAGTTCGACGTCATGGCCACGGTCAAGGGCGGCGGTCTCTCGGGTCAGGCCGGTGCCGTGAAGCACGGGATTTCGAAAGCGTTGCAGCTTTACGAACCGGGCCTGCGCGGCGCCCTGAAGGCTGCAGGCTTCCTGACCCGCGACAGCCGCGTGGTGGAACGCAAGAAATTCGGTCGGGCAAAGGCGCGGAAGAGCTTCCAGTTCTCCAAGCGCTGAATTCGGCGATATCTCATGGCAAAAGGGCCGCCCGACTGGGTGGCCCTTTTCCCGTTTCCGAACCCGGTGCGCTTTCCGGCGAGGCGGCGGGCCGATATCGCCGGGCCATCATGTCCGACGCGCATTTTCATTCCCGCCGGATGCCGCTACATACACCGCACATGACCTTGATCGAGGCAATCGCATTGCGCTGCGCAATGTCCCAGAGGCGGTCGGTTTTTTACGCAAGCGAAGAAAGGATGCCGCTTATGTATCTGACGATGAACCGTTTCAGGGTGAAGCTCGGTCAGGAGGAGGCCTTCGAGACGGTCTGGAAGACCCGGGACAGCCATCTGAAGACCGTCGACGGGTTTCAAGCCTTCAACCTGCTGAAAGGTGCGGCGGATGACGACAGCCGGCTTTACATCTCTCACACCGTCTGGCGGGACGAGGAAAGCTTTGTCGCATGGACCAAATCCGAGGCCTTCCGCGCCGCACACAAGGGCGCAAAGGGGAATGCGGAGATGTATGACGGCCCGCCGCAGCTTGAGATCCTGCACAGTGTTCAGGCGCTCAGCGTCGAGGAATAGCTTGCGCGCGGCTGCGCTTGTCGTAAACCTAGGTTCCTGAACCGGGCAGGGGGTACGGGACCTCGATGAGTCAGACCGCGCGGCTGCGCAGAGCTTTTCGGACAGACAGCGGCAAGGGTCTGACGCTGGTTGCTCCGCCATTCATCTATGCGCTGGTGATGCTGGCCGCGCCTCTGGGCACGATCCTGCTGTTCAGTTTCTGGACGCAGGATTTCCTGACCATCGACCGGACCTTCACGCTAGACAACTACCGCGAGGCGCTGTCGGATCCGCTCTATTCGGAACTGCTGTTCCGCTCGCTTCGCATTGCCGGTGCGGTGACGGTGGTCACCGTGCTGCTGGCCTTTCCCATCGCCTATTTCGTCAGTTTCCACGTGCGCCCGGACCGCAAGTCGCTCTGGCTGTTCCTGATCACCATTCCGTTCTGGACCAGCTACCTGATCCGGGTGTTCCTGTGGCGCGTGATCCTTGCCTTCGACGGGCCGGTGAATGGCACCTTGATGGGCCTGGGGATCATCGACGAGCCGCTGAGCTGGATCCTCTACAATGCCAATGCGGTCATCATCACCCTGGCCCATGCATTCGCGCCTTTCGCAATCCTGCCGATCTTCGTCAGCCTCGAAAAGATCGACCGCAGCCTGCTGGAGGCCGCGCGCGATCTGGGCGAAAGCCGTGTCGCGACGTTTTTCCGTGTGACCCTGCCGCTGGCGATGCCCGGCGTGCTGGCCGCGATCCTGATCGTCTTCATTCCCACGATTGGCGATTACGTGACGCCGCGTCTGGTCGGCGGCTCCGGCGGAACGATGATCGCCAACATGATCCAGACCCAGTTCATGCGCCTGAACAACGCCCCCATGGGGGCAACGCTGGCGGTGATCGCGATGCTGAGCGTCACGGTCATCTCGCTTCTGCTGGTCTTCGTCACCCGTCGCTGGACACGCGGCAGATGAGGGGGCTGAAGGTCTACGCCATCACCTATCTGGTGTTTCTTTATGCGCCGATCATCCTGCTGCCGCTTTTCGCGTTCAATGACGGCACGATCATCGCCTTCCCGTTGCAGGGCTTCACACTCGACTGGTTCGTGGAACTGGCCCGGACCGAGGCGCTGCACGATGCCACCGTCAACTCGATCTTCATCGCGGTGACCACGGCGATTCTGGCCACCTGTTTCGGTCTTTTCGCGGCGCGCGCCGGAAATCGTCACAGCTTTCCGGGCAAGGGCGGTATCCTTGGCTTCGTCATGCTGCCGCTGGTCCTGCCGGAAATCATCGTCGCGGTCTCGCTGCTGGTGGCGATGTTGCAGGTGGGCCTGTCACCCTCGATCTGGACGGTTATTGCCGGCCATGTGCTGATCTGCACGCCCTTCTCGATCGCCATCCTGAACGGCAGTTTCGCGAATATGGACAAAAGCCTGGAGGAGGCTGCGGTGGATCTTGGCGAGACGCCGGTTTCGACCTTCCGACTGGTGACCCTTCCGCTGGTGATGCCTGGGATCGTTGCGTCGCTGCTGATCTGTTTCACGATCAGTCTGGATGAGTTCATCATCGCTTTTTTCCTGTCGGGGAACGAACCGACCCTGCCGGTCTATCTATGGGGGCAGTTGCGCTTCCCCGGCCGGTTGCCGGTGATTATGGCGCTTGGGACGATCCTGGTGATTCTGTCCATTCTGCTGCTGGTCACCGCCGAGTATTTCCGCCGCCGGGGTCTGCGCCGGGCGGGCCTTGAAGACACCGGAGGGTTCTTGTGAGCGACACCATGCGCGGCCCCATCATCACCCTTGAGGGGGTGCAGAAGTATTATGGCGAATATCACGCGCTGCGCGGCATCGACGCCGAGATCGGGCAGGGTGAGTTCTTTTCGCTGCTTGGTCCGTCGGGCTGCGGCAAGACCACTCTGTTGAGGGCGATCGCAGGGTTCGAGGATATCTCGGGCGGGCGCATCCTGCTGGACGGACGGGACATGGACGGCGTTCCGCCGAACCGTCGGCCCACCAACATGGTGTTTCAGAGCTACGCGATTTTCCCGCATCTGAGCGTGGCCGAGAATGTGGGGTTCGGCTTGCGCAAATCGCCCATGAGCGGGGCGGAGAAGAAGACGGCCGTCGGCGAGGCGCTGGAGATGGTGGGGCTTGGCGGCTATGGCGGCCGCGCGGCCCATGCACTGTCGGGCGGGCAGCGGCAGCGCGTGGCACTGGCGCGCGCGCTGATCCTGAAGCCGAAGGTGCTGTTGCTGGACGAGCCGCTTTCGGCGCTCGACAAGAAGATGCGCGAGCAGATGCAGACCGAGCTGCGCCGTTTGCAGCGGCAGGTCGGCATCACCTTCATTCTGGTGACCCATGATCAGGAAGAGGCTCTGATCATGTCCGACAGGATCGCCGTGATGTTCGAGGGCGGGATCGCGCAACTGGCCCCGCCACAGGACCTCTATCGCCGCCCCGCCAGCCGCAAGGTGGGCGAGTTCATCGGAATGATGAACTTCCTGCCCGCCCGCCTGATCGAGGCCGGCAACCCGTCGGTCGAGGTGGAGGTGCCGGGCCTTGGCCGCGCGATACTGGAGCCCGATCAATGCCCGATGGGAACCGGTGGAGAGATCAGCATCGGGCTCCGACCGGAAAGTATGACGCTGCTCTTCGATGGGCAGAACGCCGAGCGCGTGGCGCAGGGCGTGGTCGAGGAGCGGACCTATTACGGCGACATGACCTATTACGACATCCGTCTGGATGGCGCCCCGAACATAGTCCAGGTTTCGATGCGGAACATGCCGGGCCGGCGGGTGCTGGACCGCGGGGACCGGGCCGATCTGGCCTGGGATGCGCGTGCCATGGTCCTGTTCTGTTGACTTTGCGGTAAATCCCGTGACCTGCGAGAGGCCCGCTCGCTGCGGATCTGGCTGTCAGCCCTTTCGGACCAGATAGGCGGTCGCGCCGTCAAGATCCTCGGTCCCCAGAAAGCCGTGCCCCTGTTCGGCGCAGAAATGGGGCACGTCGACGAATGCCGCCGGATCATCGGCCAGAAGCCGCGCGACCTGACCCGGCTTCAGCGGGCCCATGCGTTTGCGCAGCCGCAGAACGGGAAGCGGGCACAAAAGCCCGCGCGCGTCGATATCCAGATCGAACTCCATCGGATATGCGGCATAAATCGCCGCCGCGTTTCTGTCCACGGATATGTGACCGCAGCGCACGTGACCTTTGCGCCCGACCGGGATAGGCAGGAGACATGTTCGGAATCGATCTCTTCGATGCGTCGCTGTTGCCGGCGATGCTTGTGGCGCTGACAGCAGGCGTGCTGAGTTTTCTCAGCCCCTGTGTCCTGCCCATTGTGCCGCCCTATCTTGCCTATATGGGCGGCATTTCGATGAACGAGATGGCCGCCGCGGGTGCCGCGCGCCGCAAGGCCGTGGTCGCGGCGCTGTTCTTTGTTCTGGGTCTGTCGACGGTGTTCCTGTTCCTTGGCTTCACCGCGTCGATATTCGGTCAGTTCTTTTTGCAAAACCAGATACTTCTGGCGCAAATCTCAGGTGCCGTCATCATCGTCTTCGGGTTGCATTTTCTGGGTGTGTTCCGAATTCCGATCCTGGACCGGGAGGCGCGGATGGATGCGGGCGACCGCGGCGGTTCGACCTTTGGCGCCTATATTCTGGGGCTGGCCTTCGCCTTTGGCTGGACACCGTGCATCGGGCCGCAACTGGGGGCGATCCTGTCAATCGCGGCCACGGAATCGAGCGTCGAACGGGGTACGGCGCTTCTGGGTGTTTATGCCGTGGGCCTGGGATTGCCTTTCCTGCTGGCCGCGGCCTTCATCGAACGGGCGATGGGCCTGATGACGCGGCTGAAACGCCACATGAAGACGATCGAACGGATCATGGGGTTGTTGCTGGTCGGCGTCGGCGTGGCGCTGATGACGGGGGCGTTTTCGGCCTTTGCGTTCTGGTTGCTGGAAACCTTCCCGGCGCTTGGCCTTTTGGGCTGAATTGCCATAGGTTGGCCCAACTCCAGATCTAGGCAGGGCTGATGAGCGACCCGTCCCCCCAAGAGGTCCACCGCCGCCGGGTGATGTATATCCCCGGCTATGACCCGGTTCCTCCCCGCAAGTACCGCGAACGATACCGCCGCGAGGCGGCGGAGCAGGCCGCCGTTTCGGGCTATGAGATCGCGCTCGGGCCCAAGCGGACCGACGGCAGGTTCGGCTGGCATGTGCAGGCCGTCATGGAGAGGCAGACCGTCGAAACCGATGTCGAGGTCATGTACTGGTCCGATATCGTGCGGGCCTCCATGAAACAGGGGATCCTGGCCACCTATGGCCAGCTTGTCCGCACGGCCTGGATCTATATCGGGTCGGGCGCGCTCTTCCGGCTGATGCGGCTGCGCAAGGGGCCGGTCATCGCGGCGCTTTATCCGGTCGTGTTCCTGCTTGCACAACTGCTTCTGGCGCTGGGTGTCGGGCTTGCGATCGCGCTTACGGTGGAATGGCTGGGTGTCCGGGCTCTGGGAATACCGCTGTCCTTTTTCGGTCTGGTGGTGGGGCTGGTGATGGTCTGGGCGGTGCTGGATCTGTTCCGCCGGCAGGATGGCCGGTTTCTGGCCTATTACCTGATGCATGACTACGCCTTTTCCGCGCGCTATGGGGGCGCCTACCCACCGGCGCAGGAAGCGCGGATGGCGGAGTTCGCCGACCGGATCGAGAGGGCGCTGCGCGAGGATTTGGACGAGGTGCTGATCGTGGGCCATTCCTCGGGCGCCTATATCGCGGTGTCGATCCTCGCCGATCTGATCCGCGCGGGCCGGCTGCCGGATCAGGGCCCGCGTCTGGCGCTTCTGAGCCTTGGGCAGGTGATCCCGATGGTGTCCTTCCTGCCGAAGGCGCACAGGTTGCGCGCGGATCTGGCCTTTCTGAGCGCGCGCGCGGAGATCACGTGGGTCGATGTGACCGCACCCGGTGACGGCTGCGCCTTTGCGCTGTGCGATCCGGTGGCTGTGACCGGCGTCGCACCGGCGGAGAAACGCTGGCCCCTCGTGATTTCAGCGGCCTTCACTCAAACGCTCAGCCCGGCGCGGTGGAAGGCGCTTCGCTGGCGGCTGTTCGAGCTGCATTTCCAGTATCTCAACGCGTTCGACCGGCCGCGCGATTATGACTATTTCCGGATCACCGCCGGGCCGCGCAGCCTGCACAGCCGGTTTGCCGGGCGCGCGCCGTCCAGAAGCCGGATCGAGCGCGCGGTGAACCGGTTCACGAGCGTGGCCGCATGATCCCGCCGAAACCGCTGCCCCGCCCGGACAGGGTTTCGCTGCTGCGCTATCTGCGGCTGTTCCGCGACGATATCCTGTCGGCGCAGCCGGCGCGGCTCTATCGTGCGTGGATGGCCGAGTTCCGCACGCCGTTCTTCCGTTCCTATCTGCTGAACCAGCCGGCCCTGATCGAGACGGTCCTGAAGGAACGCCCCGAGGATTTCCCGAAATCCGACAGGGTGGGGGAGGGGTTGCGCCCGCTTCTGGGCAATTCGGTGTTTCTGACCAATGGCGAGACCTGGAAGCGCCAGCGGCGGATCATCGATCCGGCTTTCGAAGGCGGGCGTCTGCGCGACACGTTCCCGGCGATCTGGGCCGCGGGCGAGGCCGCGGTGGCGCGGATGCACGAAGGCACCGTCGATGTGGAGCCCGAGATGAGCCACGCGGCGGCGGATGTGATCTTTCGCACGCTTTTCTCGCTTCCGATCGAGAACGAGATCGCCGCGCGCGTCTTTGCCGAATTTCGGGAATATCAGCGCACGCAGCCGATTCTGAACGCCGCCGCTTTCCTGAGTTTGCCACGCTGGATGCCGCGCGGTCACAGGGCCAGAACCCGGGCGACGGCGCGATCGATCCGGGCCCTGATCACCCAGTTGACTGCCGCGCGCATGGCCGAGATCGAGGCTGGAACCGCGCCCGACGATCTGGCCACGAAGATCATGACAACCGCCGACCCGCTGACCGGCGAGACCTTCTCGACCGAGGAAATGGTCGATCAGGTGGCGATCTTTTTTCTCGCAGGCCATGAAACCAGCGCCAGCGCGCTTGGCTGGGCGCTCTGTCTTCTGGCGATGTATCCCGACTGGCAGAAAAAGCTGGCCCGGGAGGCAGAGGTGCTGGACGGGCCCGATTTCTCCGTGATGTCCAGGCTGAAACTCAGCCGCGATGTGTTCCGCGAGGCGCTCAGGCTCTATCCGCCGGTGCCGATGATGGTGCGAGAGAACTCCTGTCCGGAACGGTTCCGCGACAGGGATATCCGGGTGGGCAGCCAGTTGGTGATCTCGCCATGGCATCTGCATCGGCACAACCGGATCTGGGACAATCCCGACGGTTTCGATCCAGCCCGATGGCAGACCGAGAATGGGCGACGCTGCATGCGGGAGGCCTATATCCCCTTTTCCGCGGGCGCGCGGGTCTGCACGGGCGCGGGGTTCGCGATGGTCGAAGGGCCGCTCTTGCTGTCTATGCTGGTCCGGGAGTTCCGCTTCGAGCGCGTCGCGGGGCATGACCCGGTGCCCGTGGCCTATCTGACGGTGCGGGCGCGTGACGGGATCGTCCTGCGCGTGACAAGGCGATAAGCTGCCGTCTGCCTATGGGCTTGCGCCGGTGCTTTGGGAGACGCTCAACGCCTCGCGACGGTCTGGAGCACATAGACCCGTATGGCCGAGGCGAGCCCGCTTTCCAGCCCCCGCGCCTCGTCGACTTCGGCGGCCAGTTCGTTCACCGAAAGCCCGCGGTCCAGAGCGATGCGCTGAAATTCCTCCCAGAACGCATCTTCCAGCGAAACGGATGTGCGATGGCCCCGCAAGGTCAGGGACCGCTTGCGGGGCCGGGCGTTCATTCGGTTTCGCGCTCGTGATCGTCAAGCAGCTTGCGCGCCTGCGCGTCCCGCGTGGCGTCTAGCATCCGCTCGGCCTTGCTGCGTCCGTGCTTGACGGCATTCGCGTCCGCCATCGCCTTCTTCTCCGCCCGGCTGCGGATCTTGCGGGCCTTGTTCAGGTTGACGATCTCGCTCATTTGGGGCCGACCATGTTTTCGGGCCGGACCACCGCTTCGAAGGTCTCCTCATCGACGAAGCCGAGCGCGATGGCCTCCTCCTTCAGGGTGGTGCCGTTCTTATGCGCGGTCTTTGCGACCTTGGTGGCATTGTCGTAGCCGATGGTTGGGGCAAGTGCCGTCACCAGCATCAGTGATTCACGCATCAGCTTGTCGATCCGCACTTCGTCTGCCTGCAGCCCGACCACGAGATTGTCGGTGAAGGCCACAGCGCTGTCGCCCAGAAGCTGCATGCTTTGCAGAACGTTATAGGCCATCATCGGTTTGTAGACGTTGAGCTCGAAATGGCCCTGCGACCCGGCAAAACCCACGGCTGCGTCATTGCCCATCACATGGGCGCAGACCTGGGTCAACGCCTCGCATTGGGTCGGGTTAACCTTGCCGGGCATGATCGAGGAGCCGGGTTCGTTTTCCGGAAGGATCAGCTCGCCCAGACCGCAGCGCGGGCCGGAGCCGAGCAGCCGGATATCGTTGGCGATCTTGAACAGCGACGCGGCGACCGTTCTCAGCGCACCGGACATTTCCACCATCGCGTCATGGGCGGCCAGCGCCTCGAACTTGTTGGGGGCTGTGACGAAGGGCAGGCCGGTGATCCGGGCCATGTTGCCCGCCACCTCTTCGGCCCATCCGGGGCTGGTGTTGAGACCCGTGCCCACGGCGGTGCCACCTTGCGCCAGTTCGTAGATCGCGCCAAGCGCGGCTTTCACCCGCCGGATGCCCATCGCCACCTGATGGGTGTAGCCGGAAAACTCCTGGCTCAGCGTCAGCGGCGTCGCGTCCTGCGTATGGGTCCGGCCGATCTTGATGATCCCGTCGAAGGCCCTGACCTTCTCTTCCAGCGCCGCGTGCAGCTTTTCAAGGCCCGGGATCAGAACCTCATGGGCCGTGACCGCCGTTGCGATATGCATCGCCGTCGGAAAGGTGTCGTTCGAGGACTGGCCCATGTTGCAATGATCGTTGGGATGGACGGGCGACTTGCTGCCGATCTCGCCGCCGAGGATCTCGATGGCGCGGTTCGCGATCACCTCATTGGCGTTCATGTTCGACTGGGTGCCCGACCCGGTCTGCCAGACGACCAGCGGGAAGTTGTCATCGAGTTTGCCGTCGATCACTTCCTGTGCCGCTTCGATCACGGCATCGGCCAGTTTCGCATCCAGCTTGCCCGAGGCCTTGTTGGCCTCCGCGCAGGCGCGTTTGATCACACCCAGAGCCCGGACGATGGCCACCGGTTGCGTTTCCCAACCGATCGGAAAATTCAGGATCGAGCGCTGCGTCTGCGCGCCCCAGTACTTGTCTGCGGGAACCTCCAGCGGGCCGAAGCTGTCGGTTTCGGTGCGGGTTGCGGTCATCAGGTCGTCCTCCGGGGTTTCGCATGTCGCAGGGCAGGGGATAGCCCGGGCGGCGGGCCGGGTGCAACGGCAAGAATCGCGCCCGCCTAGGACGCCGCACTTGCCTCTGCCGTCGCCTGGCGGAACCGGTAGACCCGGGCGGGGGGCATATTCCACCAGATCTTGTGGCTGACATCCCAGCTAAGACCCAGTTCCTCGCGGATAACGGGCGTCACCGGCGGCTTCGGGCCATAGGTGAACTGCACATAATCACCGCCGGGCCGGACCTTGGTGACAGTGCCGGTCAGGATCGCGCGTTGCAGGGCAACCGGCATCGACAGAAGCGGCAGGCCCGAGATCACGGCCTGCGCATCTTCGACCGGCAGGCTGCCCACATCGCCTGCGGATATCTGATAGACGTTCAGGCCCGGAAACGCGGTGCGAAGGCGATCGCAGAACACCGGGTTCATCTCTATCGAATGAAGCTGTTCCGGCGGCAGGCCCCGGTCAAGGATCGCCCTGGTGATCTTGCCCGTGCCCGCGCCAAGCTCGATCACCGGCCCGGCCGCCGGATCGACCCGCGCGGCCATCTCGCGGGCCAGCCCCTCGGAAGAGGGCGCAAGGGCCACGACCTGATGCGGCCGTTTCAGAAGCTGGGTCATGAAAAGCCGGAAATCGCTTGCCATCGGGGGGCATCCTCGGGTGCTGAAAGGCGTTGCCGGCCACAAGTCATGAATGTGCCGGTCAGGCAAGATCAAAGCTTGGGCGCGGGGGGCATTCAGTGTGGTTTTCGAAACCGGTCCAGGCTGACCACCTCGGCATCGCGGACCGCCGGGGGTTCTGCGGTGTCGTCGGCGCGGGTCCGGCGCTCGTCGCCATCGGGCGGCGGCGGGTCGTCTTCGGGGTCGTCGCTTTTGGCGCCCCTTGTCTCGAACCGCAGGCCGAATTCCACCGACGGGTCCACGAAAGTCAGGATCGCATCGAAGGGAATACGCAGGGATTCCGGGTTGTCGCCGAAGTTCAGGGTGATCGAAAACCCCTCGTCATCGACCTCGAGCCCGTCATACCAGTGCTGGATGACGATGGTCATCTCTTCGGGGTAGCGGTCGATCAGCCAGGGGGCCAGATCCGCCTCGGGGTGCCGGGTGTCGAAGGTGACGAAGAAATGGTGCTCGCCGGGAAGGCCGTGATCGGCCACATCCTGCAACACGGTCTGGATCAGACCCCGCATGGCACGGTGCATCAGGCGGCCATAGGCGATGGTGTCCGGCGGTGTGTCTGGCATTTCTTCCCCGGCTGGCGGCATATGCCCTTTCACCATAGAAGATTCGTTTCGGATTGAAAGCCGATGGGCTTTGCGCCGCCGCTAGATATTGGCCAGAACCAGCCATGCCGCGAGCGATGCCTCGCAACCGAAAAAAGTCCAGCTCTGGCGCGACCCGGCATCGTCACGGAAAATGGATGTGATCCGCCCGATTGCC
The DNA here is from genome assembly GCF_003688285.1 of Rhodophyticola porphyridii. Classification (GTDB taxonomy): domain Bacteria; phylum Pseudomonadota; class Alphaproteobacteria; order Rhodobacterales; family Rhodobacteraceae; genus Rhodophyticola; species Rhodophyticola porphyridii. The sequence continues at coordinate 180,936 of NZ_RCNT01000004.1, read as the reverse complement.
GCGCCCGCATAGGCAAAGCCCATGACCAGCCAGCCAAGAGGTTCGTTGAGCAGGAGCGCACCGCCGGCCAGCCCGACGAAGAGACAGCCCGACGCGGCGGAAATCTCCGTATAGGCCATGTTGCTGGGCCCGGCGCGCATATCCAGCAGGTCCATGGTCCAGCGGGGGGCAAGCCAGCCGGTCAGACCCAGACCAATCGTCAGAAACGCTACCAGCATGTTGACGATATCGACCGTTGTCAGTGCGCCAAGCATATGGCTCTCCCTGCATTGCCAAGTTTCCACTTAAACGGGCGGGGTGTCGGGATGGATCACTTGCAGTTGAAAAAACATCACCGGTGGGCGGGATCGAAGCGGTATCCGCACGGGCGCCGCCCGATGGAACGGAGCGTCTTCGGATGGTCCGTCCGGACGGGCGAGACAGATCAGGGATGGGACAGGAAGGGGGAAAGTGCAGGCTTCTGTTGCCAGGTGCCTGCGAACCCCGCCTTACGCTGCTAGGCGCAAGGGCTTAAAGTCGGCGACTTAAGCAGCTTACGCTGCCAGAGCCATTGCCGGAGCACGGTTGTCATTTGCAACTGTACGTTTCGGACCGATAACGGTGGTACCTCACCGGGACAAAGCTAACCCCTTTAGACGTTCGTCGATCCTGTTTCGGCCCCATGATCGCCAAATGAGCGAGGTTTGGTGGAGCCGCCGGGTACCGCCCCCGGGTCCGATCCGCTTATTGCGAGCGCGTTTATGTCCATAGTTCCGTTGCCGGAACATCCTGACTATGGGGGTTCGCGGGCCGGATTTCAAGCAAGCTCGACAGGGGAAAAGACTTGCCCGCGGCGCGGATGTGATGTCAGCGGCGGTCCAGCGGACGGAACGGCCCCCGGCTTGTGTCGATCCCGATATCGCGACGGATATGAGGTGGCAGATCGCCCAGATCCTGCGAGGGGGTTTGCCCGATGTGACTCTTCAGGGAGCGGCGCAGTCGCCGGGCGGTTCTGGCGGCGTGGGTCGATAGATCTCTTAGAAGCATTTGGAAACCTCTGATATAGGTGGTGTCAATCTCTGGAATTGAATATGATACGTGAAAGCATCTATTACCAATCGAACGAGCCATCTCATGAATAAGGTGAGCTTATGAATAAAATCGTCAGGCTGCCGTCGCTCGCGGCGATACGTGTATTCGAGGCAGCAGCCCGTCACGAAAACTTCACCGAGGCGGCTGCGGAGCTGGGCATGACCCAGGCTTCGGTCAGTTATCAGATAAAGGTGCTGGAGGAGCGGATCGGCGCCCCCTTGTTTCTGCGACAGGCCCGAAAGGTGACGCTGACCGCGATCGGTCGTCAGCTTTCCACACCGACGATCGAGGCGTTCGACAGGCTGCGCGCAACCTACGGCGCCGACCAGGATGCACTGAACCGCACGCTGGCGATCAGCGCGCTGCCTACATTTGCGGCCAATTGGCTGGCGCCACGGATCGGCCGGTTCCAGATGGCCCATCCCGATCTGGCCGTGCGCGTGGAATCCGATCCGAAGCTGATCGATTTCGCCCAGGATGAAATCGATGTGGCGATCCGCTATGGCAAGGGCGACTGGCCGGGAGTGGTGGCGCATGCGCTGTTCCCGTCGGAATTCACGCCCATCACAAGTCGTGAGCTTCTTGACGCGGAAGGCCCGATCCAAAGCCCCGCGGATCTTCTGAACCTGCAAATCATCGACCCGACCGATCCGTTCTGGAAGCTTTGGCTGGCCGAGGCGGGTGTCGCGACCGACGGTCTGTCGGATCGCGTTGGCAGCCATCTCGGGGCGCAAACGGTCGAGGTCAGGGCGGTCTTGTCCGGTCAGGGCATCGCCATGCTGACGCCGAGGTTCTTTCGCTACGAGCTGGAAACCGGGCGTCTGGTGCAGCCTTTCGACCGGGTCAGTACCGATGGCGGTCATTACTGGCTGATTTATCCGACCGCGCGGCGGAACATGCCGAAGATCCGGGCTTTTCGCCAGTGGATCCTGGCAGAGGCGGAGGCTGATAATGCGCTTGTGGCGAGTGGCTGAGCCCGTGACCCGACAGGCGGGCAGCGCCCATTTGGCAGGCGGTTGCGCCCGCGGCCGCGCCTATGACCGGGTAAAAAGGAAAGGGCGCCGCGATTGCGCGACGCCCTTTCCGTGCTATCAGCGGCGGATCAGAACCCGGCCTTGATCCGCTCGAACGCTTCGGCCTGACGCTGGCGCTGCTCGTTCGAAATTGGAAGCTGCGCAAGAACCGGCACCGTGACCTCACCCAGACCGTTGGCCTCCAGCGTTTCGGCCCCGAGCGAGTTCAGCGCCACCGTGTTGGCCGAGCCGAAGCCGCCTTCGATCAGCGGTTGGGCGGAGGCGATATCCAGAAGCGCGTTCACGTAATCGTAGGCCTTGTCCTCACTGCCCGGGCCGTCGGCCATGTTCACGTAGCCGCACAGCCAGACGGAGGTGCCTTCCGTGGTGTTGCGCTCGAACCCGACGGGGAAACCCTCATCGGCCAGCGCCACCGGCACTTCGTTCCAGGCCCAGGCGACCAGCACTTCGCCCGACCCCATCAGCTGGCCCAACTCTCCCGGATCTGTCCAATAGGTGCGCAGGTTCTCGTGAATGGCGCGGAGCCAATCGGTCGCCGCCTCGAATTCCGCGTCGCTCACATCGGACCAGTCGCTCACGCCGGTGGCAAGATAGGCCAGCGCATAGGCATCATCCACATTGTCCGGGATCGATAGGCGGCCTGCAAAGGCGGGGTCGGTGAATACCTGAAGCGAAGCCACCTGTTCGGCTGTCACCTCATCGGTGTTGTAGGTGACTGCGGTGGAGCCGTAATCCGTCGGCAGGAAGAACAGCTCCGCCGTTCCCGCCATCACGTCCTCGCCCAGCAGACTGCCGTCCAGATCGCCGAAAGCCGGGATCCGGCCGGTATCCCACGCCTCGATGATCCCCGATGCCTGCCAGCGCGGCACCGATCCGGCGCAGATATGGGTTACGTCGGAGCGGAACCCGGACACGAGCCGCTGAAACGCCTCGTCCTCGTCGCCAAAGAACACGAAGGTCGGGCTTTCCCCATGCTGATCGATATAGGGCTGGTGGAAACTCGGATCCTCGAACCCCGAGTAATCGAAGACCAGCAGGTCATCATCCTGGGCAAAGGCTGGAAGGGCAAACGCAAGTGCGGTCGCCGTGCCAAGCAGAAATCGGTGGGTCATGGTGTCTGGTCCTCATGAGATGAAAGAGGTGAAAAACCAGAGCAGAGGTTAGGAAAGCGCACGGTCGCTCGCAAGAGCAAAGAGCGGGTTCAGCCGTCGTGGGATCTGGCGCGCGCGGTGATGACGGTCCGGGCCAGATCCTGAGTATGGGCCTCCAGCGATGCAAGCCCGGCCACGGCGCGCGGGCCATCATGCGCCTCGACCGCATCGGCGATGCCGGTATGCAGCTCCACGATTGCATCGCGGGACCGGGCGGTGAAGGTGATCATGTTCATCAGCGGCTGCATCGCCTCGACCGCGCCGGCCAACTGGTAGCTGAGAACAGGATTGCACGCGCCGTCGACCAGCGCTCGGTGAAACGCCACATCGGAGGCGCAGAACGCCTCGTCCGTCAGGCCTGGCTGCGACTGGCGGTGGATCTCGGCGCGCATGGTCGCCAGATGATCGGCGCTTCGCCGCTCCGCCGACAGGGGCGCGCAGGCCCGCTCCAGCGCGAACCGCGCTTCGCAGGCGGTTTCGAACCCGACCGAGTTCATCGACAACAGCAGCGTGGAGGTCGTGATCTGCTGACCATAGGCCTCCTCGTAGCTCAGCCGGTTCACGAAGGCCCCGCCAAAGGCGCCGCGCTGGGTGCGGATCAGCGATTGCGCGGCCAGCCGCTTCAGCGCCTCGCGCACGGTCGGGCGCGATACCTCGAACTGCTCGGCCAGTTCCGCCTCCGAAGGCAGACGCGCATCGACGATGAGCGCACCCGAGACGATCGCATCGCGGATCGCCTTGGCAATCTGCGCCGACAGATCGGCGGTGCTGTTCGGATCGATTTTCATTTGTCAGACATTTAAAGGTCTGACATTAAGGTTGGCAAGCTGAGTCTCGCTCTTTGGGAGGGGGCAGATTTGACCCGCATTCCATTTCGAACCACGCTCTGGCTCGGGGTTTTCGCCCTGATCCTCTGGGCTTGGTGGATCATGTACTCGATGTCCACGGGCATGGGGCTCGATCTGCTGGGCCGCCCGAACGAGATGGCCGCCCGCATGGCGGCGATGGATCCGCGGATGGATATGGCCATGCCGATGGCCGAGTTCGGGCCGCTTTTCGGGATGTGGGCTGTGATGATGGCCGCGATGATGCTGCCCACCATGGTGCCGACCCTGCGCGCCTATGAAGACCTGATCCTCAGCGCCGATGGCACCCGCATGGGCTGGATCGGTGTGCTTGCGGGCTACTTCCTTGTCTGGCTCTGTTTCGCGGCGGTGATCACGACCGTTCAGCTGGCGCTGCTGTTCGGCGGCGTGATCGACATGCTGGGGATCGCCCGTTCGCCGCTGGTCGCCGGCGGTTTGCTGCTTGCCGTGGGCCTGTTCCAGTTCACGCGCACCAAAGAGATATGCCACGGCGTGTGCCATTCGCCGATGGGCTATTTCCTGGGCCATTGGCGCCGCGGAGCCGCCGGGGGGCTGCGCATGGGGCTGGGGCTTGGCGTATTCTGCGTGGGATGCTGCTGGGGCTTCATGGCGCTCGGGTTCGCCGGTGGCGTGATGAACCTGCTCTGGATGGGCCTCGCCACGTTTTTCATGGTGCTGGAGAAGCTGCCGCAGATTGGCCAGTATGTCACCCGACCGCTTGGCGCGCTTCTGGTCCTTAGCGGGATCGCCGTGATCGCCAGCCCGTTGTTTCAAGGATAAAAGAGGGAGAGACCCGATGCCCGCCAGAAAACGCCCCGATGCGGATCGGTTGCCGATCAGCCAGCGGATCGACCAGCGGATGGAAAATCCGAAGCGGCGGCGCATGCGGCCCACGGATTGGGCGATCAAGGGGGAGTTGTTCCTGAACTGCTCCTGCACGGTTTTCTGCCCTTGCGTGGTCTCGCTTGGCAAACACCCCCCGACGGAGGGGGATTGCCGCGCCTGGATGGCGATTGCCATCGATGAGGGGCATTACGAGGGCGAGGATCTTTCGGGCCTGAATGTGGGCCTTATGGTCGAGATCCCGGGACGGATGGCCGAAGGCGGCTGGAAAGTCGCGGCCTATGTGGACGAGCGCGCCAGCGGCAAGGCCTATAACGGTATCCTGCAGATTTTCTCCGGTGCGGCGGGGGGCACGACGGGCCTGTTCACCATGCTGGTGTCCGACATTGTCGGGGCCGAGCGCGAGAAGGTGGAGATCGTGCGCGAGGGCAAGAAACGCGGGCTGTACGTGGGCCGCAAGATCCAGGGCGAGATCGAGATGATCGATGGCGCCAGCCCGGATCACCCGGTGATGATCTCCAATTCGAAATACTGGATGGGCCCGGATATCATCGCGGCCGTGGGCCTGAAATCCAAGGTGCGCGATTTCGGGCGGATCTGGGATTTCGGCGGAAAATCGGCGGAAATCTGCCCCATCGACTGGGGCGGCAGCGCGGGCGCGGGCAGATGATAACCCCCGCATGGTGCCAGACCATGGCGCGCTACAATGCCTGGCAGAACCAATGGATGTTTCAGGCGGCGGACGCGCTTTCGCCCGGGGAGCGGCGCCGGGACCGCGGCGCGTTTTTCGGCGGGATCGAAGGCACGCTCAGCCATCTGCTGTGGGGAGACATGCTCTGGATCGCGCGGTTCGATGGCGGTCCGGGGCCGCTGAAGGTCAATACCTCGCAGGCGACGGCGGAGGCCTATGACTGGCCCGCCCTGATTGCGGAGCGCCCGAAGCTCGACGCGCGGATCGCATCCTGGGCGTGGTCGATCGGGCAAGACGACCTTGAGGGCGATCTGAGCTGGATTTCAGGGTCGACCGGCGCCGAGATGACCTGCAGCCGCGCTCTTTGCGTCATGCAGATATTCAACCACCAGACCCATCACCGGGGCCAGGTCCATGCGATGCTGACCGCGGCGGGCTGCGCAACCGAGCCGACCGATCTGCCCTACATGCCCGGGGAGATACCGGAATGGCGCTGATCTCGCCCTCCCGCCGGATCCGCCGTACGCCGTTTTCAGACGGTGTCGAAGCGGCGGGCGTGACTGCTTATTCGGTTTACAACCGTATGCTGCTGCCAACGGTTTTCCGCAGTGTCGAAGAGGATTATCGCCATCTGAAAGAGGCGGTGCAGATCTGGGATGTCGCCTGTGAGCGACAGGTGGAACTGCGCGGGCCCGATGCGGCGCGTCTGATGCAGATGCTGACGCCCCGCGATCTGCGCGGGATGTTGCCGGGCCAATGCTATTACGTGCCCATCGTCGACGAAACGGGCGGCATGCTGAACGATCCGGTGGCGGTGAAGCTGGCCGAGGATCGCTGGTGGATTTCCATTGCCGACAGTGACCTGCTGCTCTGGGTCAAGGGCGTGGCGCAGGGGTTTCGGCTGGATGTGCTGGTCGATGAGCCCGACATCTCGCCGCTGGCGGTTCAGGGCCCGCGCGCGGACGATCTGGCGGCGCGGGTCTTCGGCGACGGGATTCGGGATCTCCGCTTCTTCCGGTTCGGGTATTTCGAGTTTCAGGGCCGCGATCTGGTCATCGCACGGTCCGGCTATTCGAGACAGGGCGGGTTCGAGATTTATGTCGATGGCGGCGATATTGGCATGCCGCTCTGGAATGCGCTGTTGGAGGCGGGGCGCGATCTGGATGTGCGCGCAGGCTGTCCCAACGGGATCGAGCGGATCGAAAGCGGCCTGTTGAGCTATGGCAACGACATGACGGCGGCCAATACGCCCCATGAATGCGGGCTGGGCCGGTTCTGCGATACGTTGACGGCGGTGGGGTGCATCGGCCGCGATGCGCTGCTGCGGGTGGCGCGTGAAGGGCCTGTGCAACAGATCCGCCCGATTGCGATCGCCGCCGGGACATTGCCGCCCTGCGACCGACCCTGGCCTTTGATGGCGGGTGACAGACGGGTGGGGCAGGTCACCTCGGCGGCGGTCTCCCCTGATTTCGGGGAGGGCGTTGCAATCGGGATGGTCCGCATGACCCATTGGGATCCCGGAACGACGCTGACGGTGATCACACAGGACGGGCCCCGCGACGCGGTGGTCCGCGAGAAGTTCTGGATTTTCAAATAGGAGAGACGCCATGCGCGCCCTGATCGTGGAAAAGAACGAAGACACCGGCAAGACCAGCGCCCAGGTGCAGGAGATCGACGAGGCGCGGCTGCCGGATGGCGAGGTGACGGTCGCGGTGGAGTACTCCACACTGAACTACAAGGACGGGCTGTGCATAGGGCCGGGCGGCGGGCTGGTGCGAACCTATCCGCATGTGCCGGGCATCGATTTCGCGGGCACTGTGGAGACATCGGACGACCCCCGCTATGCGCCTGGCGACAAGGTTGTTCTGACAGGCTGGCGCGTGGGGGAGGTGCATTGGGGCGGCTATGCCGAAAAGGCGCGCGTCAAGGCCGACTGGCTGGTGCCGCTGCCCGAGGGTCTGAGCACACGCCAGGCGATGGCCGTGGGAACCGCCGGCTTCACCGCGATGCTGGCCGTAATGGCGCTGGAAGATCACGGGCTTACGCCGGAAAAGGGCGAAGTTCTGGTGACCGGCGCGGCGGGCGGTGTCGGCTCGGTCGCGACGGCCATTCTGGGTAATCTGGGATATCGGGTTGCCGGTGTGACGGGGCGGCCCGAACAGGAAGCTTATCTGAAGTCCCTCGGTGCGGAGCGGATCGTCGCCCGCGAGGAGATCAACGAGACCGTCAAGCGCCCGCTGGAGGCTGAAACCTGGGCGGGCTGCGTCGATGCGGTGGGCGGCGCGATGCTGGCCCGCGTTCTGGGTCAGATGGCCTATGGCGGTTCGGTCGCCGCGGTGGGGCTGGCGGGCGGGGCGGCCTTGCCCGCAACCGTCATTCCCTTTCTGCTGCGGGGCGTGAACCTGCTGGGGATCGACAGCGTCATGCAGCCCTATGACAACCGGGTCCGGGCCTGGGGGCGGATTGCTCGCGACCTGCCGATGGAGAAGCTGGAGGCGATGATCCATCCCGCGGGTCTGGCCGATCTTCCCGAGCTTGGCGCGGCAATTCTGAAAGGCGGGGTCCGTGGCCGCGTCGTGGTGGATGTGACGGCCTGAGACCGGGAAATTCGGGCGCGGACAGCAAGGGGCTGGCACCTAGCTACGCCCGACGGGACAAGGCGCGGGCTGTGCCTTCCGCCGTGCGGTTTTTCCATCGGAAGACGGGTGGGCGCTTGACCTTGGCTCTGGCGCGCTAGCTTGGGCCAAAACAAGACAGCAGGCAGCAAGATGAGCAAGACCCCCGTTATTTACTGGATGCGCCGGGATTTCCGCCTTGCGGATAATGCCGCCTTGCGGGCCGCCTGTGAAGACGGGCATCCGGTGATCCCGGTCTTCATTCTCGACGAGGTGGTGGAGCGCCACGGTGCGGCCCCGAAATGGCGGCTGGGTCTTGCGGTGGAGCGGTTCGCGGAAACCCTGAAAGACGCGGGAAGCCGTCTGATCCTGCGCCGTGGCGCCGCCCTGGAGGTGCTGCGCGCGCTTGTGGACGAGACGGGCGCGCAGGCGGTTCACTGGAACAGGCTCTATGATCCGGATGCCCGGCGGCGGGACGAAGCGGTGAAATCCGCGCTGAAGGATGATGGGCTGGACGCCGTCAGCCATGGCGGGCATGTGGTGTTCGAACCCTGGCGGGTCGAGACCGGGGCGGGCGGCTTCTACAAGGTCTATTCGCCCTTCTGGCGGGCCGTGCGCGGACTGGACGTGCCCGAGCCGCTGGCCGCGCCCGGGAAGATTCCCGCGCCCGGGACATGGCCCGCGACAGACAGCCTTGACGACTGGCATATGGGGGCGGCGATGCGGCGCGGCGCGGATGTGGTGCGCCCGCACCTGCTGCTTGGCGAAGACGCGGCGCGCGACCGGCTGGACATGTTCACGCAGGAGCGGATCGCGGAATACAAGGCCAAACGGGATTTTCTGGATGTCAACGCCACCTCGGGTCTCAGTGAGCCGCTGAGCTATGGCGAGATCAGTGCCCGGACCTGCTGGCACGCCGGGTGGCGGGAGGCGGAGACCGGCGCCAAGGGCGCCGAGCATTTCGTCAAGGAACTGATCTGGCGCGATTTTGCCTATCACCTGATCTATCACACGCCGCACATCACCCGCGACAACTGGCGCGAGGGCTGGGACAGCTTTCCGTGGAACGAGGATGAACGCCTGAAAGAGGTGCGCGACTGGAAGCGCGGGCGCACCGGGCTGCCGGTGGTCGATGCGGCGATGCGCGAGATGTATGTGACGGGGCGGATGCACAACCGGGCCCGGATGCTTGTGGCCTCCTATCTCACCAAGCATCTGATGACCCATTGGCGTGTCGGTCAGGCATGGTTCGAGGAGTGCCTTGTGGACTGGGATCCGGCTTCCAACGCGATGGGCTGGCAATGGGTCGCCGGGTCGGGGCCCGACGCGGCCCCCTATTTCCGCATCTTCAACCCCGAGACCCAGGCCGAAAAGTTCGATGCGGAGCAGAAGTACCGCCGCAAATGGGTGGCCGAGCTCTCCGATGCGCCGGGGGAGGAGGCACTGTCCTACTTTGAGGCGATCCCGGAAAACTGGCATATGGCGCCCGACGACGCCTATCCGGAGGCGCCGGTGGTGGGTCTGTCGGAGGGGCGGACGCGGGCGCTGGAGGCCTATGAGAATCGCGATTTCTGATACCGCGGCGGGACTATCGACGGTCTATTTCGCTTGAGGCTGCAAGGCGGTTTCGCGCAAGATGGCTCAAGTAAAAACGGGGAAACAATGACAATAAAAACAACCACCAAGGGAGAAACCGAACTGCCGCGCTATTTCGGTGCGGTCTTCGATCAGGCCCGGGACATGGCCAATGGCCGACTCGACATGCACCTGCCAGATGGCCGGGTGTTTCGCGCCGAGGGGCGCGCGCCGGGCCCTGTAGCCGAACTGCATATCCATAATCCCGACATCTTCGCCCGCCTGATCCGCGAAGGCGATCTGGGGTTCTGCGAGGCCTATCTCGACCACTGGTGGTCGACGCCGGACCTTCAGGCTTTCATGGATCTGGTCCATGCCGAAAACGACGAGATTTATGACGGATTTCTGGGCATGAAACTGATCCGCGCTTACGAGCGGCTGAGGTTCTGGATGCAGTCGAACAGCAAGCGGCAGGCGAAAAAGAACATCGCCCATCACTACGATCTGGGCAATGAGTTCTACGGGCTCTGGCTGGACGACACGATGACCTATTCCTCGGCGCTGTTCGTCACCGGGCAGGAGCCGCTGGAAACCGCGCAGATCCAGAAATATGCCTCGATGGTGGACGAAATGGGCGCGCAGCCCGGCGACCACGTGCTGGAGATCGGCTGTGGCTGGGGCGGATTTGCGGAATACGCCGCCAGGGAGCGCGGCCTGAAAGTGACCGGCCTGACCATCTCGCAGGAACAGCATGATTATGCCGTGGCCCGCATGGAACGCCTCGGGCTGAGCGACCGGGTCGAAATCAAGATGCAGGATTATCGCGATGAGCGCGGCACCTATGACGGCATCGCCTCCATCGAGATGTTCGAGGCGGTGGGCGAGAAATACTGGCCCGTCTACTTCAAGAGCTTGCGGGACAGGCTGAAACCCGGAAAGCATGCCACGCTTCAGATCATTACCGTGCAGGACAGGCGGTGGGAGATCTACAGGCGCGGCGTCGATTTCATCCAGAAATACATCTTTCCGGGCGGCATGCTGCCCTCGCCAAGCGTGCTGAGGGCCGAGGTCGCCAAGGCGGGCCTTGAAGTCACAGGCGCGATCGAATTTGGCGAAAGCTATTCCCAGACGCTGCGCAGATGGTATGACACCTTCAACGGACGTTGGGAGGAGGTCGCAGCCTTGGGTTTTGATGACAGGTTCCGCCGGATGTGGAATTTCTACCTCACCTCCTGCGCGGCGTCCTTCCATTTCGGCAATTGCGATGTCACGCAGATCACCGTGACCCGGCCACGCTGAGATGCTGACGGCGGCCAAACTTGTCGGCGCCATCTTGTTTGCCGGGGTGGGGTACGTCGCCGGCTATCTGGTGACCGACACCTTCCCGGAAGGCCAGCTTGCCACGTATTTCCCCGCGTCGATCGCAGTGATCGGCCTGTGGCAGGGGTGGTACGTGATGGGCGGACGCGCGGGTGCGGGGTTTTCCGCGGCGCTGGGCAACGGGTTCCGCACCTCGGTCCAGATCGCCTTTTTCGGTCTTGCGTTCTACGCGCTGCGCGAGATGTTCCGGCGATCGGCCAATCTGCGCTATGACCAGCCGGGGGAGGCGGTGACCGCGGCGCTGGAGCTGTTTCTGGAGTATTTCTGGCAGATGCAGACTGCGCCGGTTCTGATCGCGCTGGCCGCGGGCGGGCTCATCGCGGGCGTGTTGACCGAAATGGCCGCGCGCACCTGGAGGTGACAAACCCGCCCATGGATGCGCTGTTTTTCTATGGCACGCTGCGATATGCGCCGCTGCTCGGGCTGGTTCTGGGCCGGGTTCCCGACCTGGTGGACGCCACGCTTGCCGACCATCTGGTCAGCTGGGCCGAAGGCGAGAGCTTCCCGATGATCGAAGGATGTGCCGGAGCGACGGCCACGGGCGTTCTGGCAACCGGGATCACCGCGGAGGACCGGGCGCGTCTGGATCACTACGAGGGTGCGTTCGCCTACAGGCTTGCGCAGGTGGAGGTGCGGACCGGCGGCGGCGAAAGGGTAGCGGCGGAGGTCTATCTGCCCGACGCCGCGGCCTGGACCGCGGGCGCGCGATGGTCTCTCGGGGACTGGGTGCGCGACTGGGGCCTGTTGACCTTGGAGGCCGCGGCCGAGGTCATGGGGCTTTACGGAACCGAGACGCCGGAGAGCATCGCCGCCCGTTTTGGGATGATCCGCGCCCGCGCGCAATCCCGGTTGCGCAGCGGTGCCTGGCATCGGCCGCAAACTGTCGGGGCCGGGTTCACCCGCGCCGATATCGCGCTGGACCGGGTGGACAGACCCTATACGAAATTCTTCGCCATCGAGGAATACAGCGCCCGGCACCGCCTGTTTGGCGGCGGCCTCTCCGCGCCGGTGTCGCGTGCGGTGTTCCGTGCGGCGGATGCGGTGACGGTTCTGCCCTATGATCCGGAGCGCGACCGGGTTCTTCTGATCGAACAGGTGCGTCTGGGGGCCTATGCACATGGCGATCCCGCGCCCTGGCTGCTGGAGCCCGTGGCAGGCATCATCGACGCGGGCGAGAGCGAGGAGACGACCGCCCGCCGCGAGGCGCAGGAGGAGGCGGGCGTGCAGATCGGTGCGCTGCATCCGGTGGGGCGATATTACCCGTCGCCGGGCGGGGTTGCGCAGGTTCTGATCTCCTATGTCGGGATCGCCGATCTGCCCGATGATCTGCCGGCTATCGGCGGACTTGACGCGGAGGGGGAGGATATCCGGTCCCATCTTGTCAGCCTCGATGCCGCGCTGGAGATGCTGACGAGCGGTGAGTTGGCCGTGGCGCCGCTGATCATCTCCGTCCAATGGCTCGCACGACACCGCGAAACGCTGCGCGGCGGGTCTTTGACCGCTTGAGTTTGCCGCCCCGCGCGCCTATCCCTTGTGGACAATTCCAAAGGTCGGGAGCGCGCGCGGATGAATGTCTACAAGGATCTGGCCGAGACCATCGGCAACACGCCCCTGATCCGTCTTCGCGCCTTGAGCGAGGCCACCGGTTGCGAAATCCTTGGCAAGGCGGAGTTCATGAATCCGGGCCAGTCGGTCAAGGATCGCGCCGCGCTTTACATCATCCGCGACGCGATCGCGCGGGGCGATCTGAAGCCCGGCGGCACCATCGTCGAGGGCACGGCGGGCAACACCGGCATCGGGCTGGCTCTGGTCGGCGCGTCGATGGGGTTCAAGACCGTGATCGTCATCCCCGAGACGCAGAGCCAGGAAAAGAAGGACATGCTGCGGCTGGCGGGGGCGGATCTGGTGCAGGTGCCGGCGGCCCCCTACAAGAACCCCAACAATTACGTGCGCTATTCGGAGCGTTTGGCGGCGGAGCTGGCCAAGACGGAGCCCAATGGTGCGATCTGGGCAAACCAATTCGACAATATCGCCAATCGTCAGGCGCATATCGAGATGACCGGCCCCGAGATCTGGACCCAGACGGGGGGCAAGGTGGACGGGTTCATATGCGCGGTGGGCACCGGCGGCACGCTGGCCGGTGTGGGCATGGCGCTGCAACCCAAGGGCGTTTCCATCGGGCTGGCGGATCCCGAAGGGTCGGCCATCCACAGTTTCTACACGACCGGTGAGTTCAAGGCCGACGGCGGGTCGATCACCGAAGGCATCGGGCAGGGGCGCGAAACCGCGAACCTCAAGGGGTTCCGCCCCGATCATTCCTTCAAGATCCCCGATACCGAGGCCTTGCCGATCGTGTTCGACGTGCTGGCTCACGAGGGGCTTTGCCTTGGCGGATCCTCGGGCATCAACATGGCGGGCGCGGTGCGGATGGCCCGCGCCATGGGCCCCGGCCACACCATTGTGACGATCCTCTGCGACTATGGCACGCGCTATCAGTCGAAGCTCTTCAATCCCGCTTTCCTGCGGGAGAAGGGCCTGCCCGTTCCGACGTGGTTGGAGGGGGTGGGGGCGGAGCTGCCGAGTGTCTTTGAATGATCGCGCGCCGTTTCTGGCACCTGCTGGCGGCGGGGGTGCTGCTGCTGGCGCTGGCGCTGGCCCTGCCCGGACGGGCGCAGGACCTTCCCGACTATCAGGAATGGGACGAGATGGCCGATCGCGCGGAATGGGTGATCGACGGGGAGCGCGCGTCGGATGCGGCGTTGGAAACTCTGCGCGCCAGACTGGTGGCGTGGCGAACCGAGTTCCAACAGGCGGAACGTATAAATGCGCCGCGTATCGAAAGTATTCGAGCCCAGATTGATGCGCTCGGCCCATCGCCGGCCGAGGGTGAGACCGAACCGGACGACATCGCCGAGCAACGGGCCGAACTGAACACGAGACTGGCGGAAGCGGAGGCGCCCATACGGCGTGCGGAAGCGGAGCTTCGGCGTGCCCAGGGGCTGATCAGCGAGATCGATGCGCTGATTGCCGAGCGTCTGGCCGGTGAATTGCTGTCGCTCGGGCCGTCGCCCCTGAATCCGGCCAACTGGCCGGGCGCCATCGGCGCATTGGCGGACTGGCTGGTCGATACGGCGTTTGAGGTCGACCGTCTGGCGACCTCCGACCTGCGACAGGCGGAGTTGCGGGAAAACGCCCCGGTCATCACCATTTACCTGATAATCGCTCTGGTTTTGCTGGCCCGCGGCTGGCGATGGGTCGGGCGCCTGATGATGCCCTTCATCCGGCGCGAGGAAACCTCGCCCGGGGCGAGGCTCGTGCTGTTCTTCCTGTCGCTTCTGCAATGCCTGATGCCGGTTATCGGGGTGGGCGCGATTGCGGCCGCCATCATCGCCACGGATTTCACCGGGATCCGGTCGCAGGTCCTTGTCGATCTGATCACGCCATTTGCGGTCTTCGTGATGGTCGCGGTCTGGCTGGGGCGCCAGGTGTTCCCGGCCCGCGAAACGGCCGTCCGCCCGCTGACACTGAGCGAAAGGGAACGGCGGCAGGGCCGCTGGACGGTCATAGCGATCGGGGTCACGATCGGTCTGGGTACGGCGATCGACGACATTTCCGAAAATGGCGGGTTCAGCGACGGCGAAACCCTGATCCTCTTCTTTCCGATCCTGGTCATGCTGGGATTGCTGCTGCTGCGTATCGGCCGCCTGCTGATCAGCCATGTGCGCCAGGAAACCCGCGAGGGTGCCGATCTCAGCGTCAATGCGCAGGTCATTCGGGTGCTGGGATGGGCCGCCATGGCGCTTGGCGTGATCGGGCCGAGCCTTGCGGCCATCGGCTATTCCACTGCCGGGATCAGCTTCCTGCTGCCCGCCACGATGAGCCTGGCCCTGATTGCGCTGGTGCGAATCCTGCAACGGCTGGTGGTCAATCTCTACGGAACGTTGACGGGCCGCCACGAAGGGCTGGACGAGGCGCTGACGCCCACGCTGATCGGCTTTGTCCTGGCGCTATTGTCGCTGCCGCTTTTCGCGATGATCTGGGGCGTGCGCGCGGCGCAACTGCTGGATCTTTGGCGCAACCTGATCGAGGGGTTCGCGATTGGCGGCGTCACCATCAGCCCGCGCAATTTCCTCGTTTTCGCGCTGGTTTTCGCGGCGGGCTACACCGCGACCCGCATGCTTCAGGCGACGCTGAAAAGCTCGGTCCTGCCGAAGACGCGGCTGGATGCGGGCGGGCGCATGGCGATCCTGTCGGGCACCGGCTATGTGGGCATCTTTCTGGCCGCGATCATCGCGATCACGGCGGCGGGGATCGATCTCAGCTCCATAGCGCTTGTCGCCGGTGCACTCTCGGTCGGGATCGGTTTCGGCCTGCAGACCGTGGTGTCGAATTTCGTCTCGGGTATCATCCTGCTGATCGAACGCCCGATCAAGGAAGGCGACTGGATCGAGGTGAACGGGATGATGGGCTATGTGCGCGACATCTCTGTCCGCTCGACCCGGATCGAAACCTTCGACCGCTCCGACGTCATCGTGCCCAATGCCGACCTGATCTCGGGCGTGGTGATCAACATGACCCACCACAACAATACCGGACGGGCGATCGTGCCGGTGGGTGTGGCCTATGGCACCGATACCAGGAAGGTCGAGGCGGTTCTGCGCGAGGTGGCGGAGGCCCATCCGATGGTGCTTCTGAACCCGCCGCCGTCGATCTTTTTTCAGGGGTTCGGGGCGGACAGCCTCGATTTCGAGATCCGGGCGATCCTGCGCGATGTGAATTTCCTGCTCAGTGTGAAAAGCGATCTGAACCATGCGATTGCGGCCCGCTTCACCGAAGAAGGCATCGAGATTCCCTTCGCGCAGCGCGATGTCTGGCTTCGCAATCCCGAAACCCTGCGCGCGGCAACCAGCAACGACGGAGACCCCGACCCATGACCGAGACGCTGTTTTTGCAAGACATGTACCGCAAGACTGCGCCCGGAAAGGTTACGGGCCTGACCGACGAGGGCGGCATCATTCTGGACGCGTCGCTGTTTTATGCCCGCGGCGGCGGCCAGCCCGGCGACAGCGGCGTGCTGCACTGGGATGGCGGGCGGATCCCGATTGCCATGGCGGTGAAGGGGGAGGGGGCGGATATCGTTCTGGTTCCGGCGGAGCCCGCCGCCCTGCCGCCCGTGGGGGCCGAGGTCGAACAACGGCTCGACTGGGATCGTCGCTTCGGCCATATGCGGGTGCATACGGCGCTGCACCTCTTGTCGGTGGTGATCCCGCTTCCGGTGACCGGCGGAGCGATCGCGGCGGAAAAGGGGCGTCTGGATTTCGCCATGCCCGAACCGCCCGATGACAAGCTCGTGCTGCAGGGGCAGATGAACGCCCTGATAGAGCGGGGTCTCGACGTGTCCGAGACATGGATCACCGCCGAGGAACTCGACGCCAATCCCGGCCTCGTGAAAACCATGTCCGTCCAGCCCCCCAAGGGCGCGGGTCGGGTGCGGCTGGTCCGTATCGGAACCGGTGACCGGCAGATCGACCTGCAACCCTGCGGCGGCACCCATGTCGCCAACACCGCCGAGATCGGGCCCGTCACCATCGCAAAGATCGAAAGCAAGGGCCGGCAGAACCGTCGCGTGACCGTGGCTTTGGCGCAGTAATCGGACGGGCGGCAGTTATTTCTGCCGATACCGGCCGCTCCTCGGGATGCGCGCGGAGGCCCGAGGCCCGGCATCCGTCCTCAAAACCGGGTCCAGCGAACCTATGCATCGCCGGCGTCCGGGCTCGGGGTCCGCGGCGTGATGCAAACCGTTTGCAAAGGCAGGTTGACCGGGGCGGAAACGCCCCCGGGGCCGCGCATGGGGCGCCGATATGCCCTGCGCCCGCATGGCACGATCATCCGGAGGCGCAAAACTTTCGGCGCCCTCTTGCCAGCGCGGTGTGTTCTCGTCTAAGTGCGCCCTGTCGGAGCGGTGGCCGAGTGGTCGAAGGCGCACGCCTGGAAAGTGTGTAGGCGGGAGACCGTCTCCAGGGTTCGAATCCCTGTCGCTCCGCCACCCACTCCTCGCACTGTGCTTGGCTTGGTTGCGCTGGTTGTAAGGCCGCGTAACAGGGGGCATTTTTCGGCTCATTCCCGACCTGCGCGGGCGTTCTTGGTCATGTGACGGCCGTTTCTGGCGCGGTCTGACCGGGCTGTCTCTGGCCGTCCGATGGATGGGTGAGTTTCGGCAAGAACAGGGAATTTACAGCGAACTGGTCGAAAAACAGGGGCTCCTAGAGGCCGCGTCGATCATGTTGATCAGAAAAATATCATAATAACAGTCACATATGCGCTGATTTTCCGGGTTCCCTGTTTTTCTGCGGAACAGGGTGCGAAATGCACAGAACAGGGACTGTTATTGTGAATTAACAGGGCTCTGGTTTGTCAGAACAGGGGATTTACACGTCGCGCCGTGGACGCCCGAAACGCTCGATCTGAGCCTGCCAGGCGATCGGAAACCCGTCGGCGAGCAGCCGTGACAGGCTCAGGCCTGGCGGTTGCCGTCCTGATAGAATGGCGACCTGCAGTTCAGGGGCGAGAAACGCCAACCTGATGAGCCGCCGGCGGTGCGGCGAGATCGGGCTCTCGTGCAGGATGGGGCGGCCGGATGCATCACGCTCGAGCATCGCGTGGGCCGCTCGGAGGGCCCTGATGAGGGTTGTGTCCGGTTGCGGTCCTTCTGCCGGACCTGGCTTCACCTCGGTCGCGCCGCCACGCCGCGGGAACGCAACCGGTACTCTTAAACTAACTCCTTGGGCATCGGGGTGACCCTCCACGAAGCCTTCATCGTCGCGGAGACTTGCACGCGTGGCAAGATGCAGGGCCTTCGGAAGAGTGAGCAAGACGTGGCCCATTTGCACATCGACCCGCCGCAAATGCTCGAGGGGTGCTTTGGCATCGATCCCGTCGATGCGGCGCAAACGGTCGATCAGGGCCTGCTCAAGGAAGTCGGCGGGCACGCGACGCAGAACGTCATCACCACGGCGTTTGCCGCCTTGCTGCAGGGAGGTGGAGACATAGTACCGGTAGCGCTTGCCGCGCGCGCCGATTGCGAAGGTCGGCGACATCCGTTCTCCAGTGGCATCGAAGATACGGCCGGTGAGCTGGCTTCGGGACCTTGCACCAGAGTGTCTGTTGTTTCCGCGGCGCGTGCTGGCGGTCAGCTGCTCTTGCACGGCATCGAAAAGGGTCCGATCGACGATCGGCGCGTGCAGGCCTTCGTGCAGGACGCCCTTGTGCCGGATGAGACCGAGATAGACGGGATTGCGAAGCAGATGAAACAGCGCCCCGCGACTGAAGGGCCTGCCGGCAATCCGGGCGCCATCCTTGTCTCGCCGGATCTTCGAACGTACCCCCGTGGCCTCGAGCGCCCGGGCGAGGTCATGAACGGAGCCAAGGTCGAGATAGCGCCGGAAGATGCTGCGCACTGTCTCGGCCTCCCCCTCGTTGACGACAAGCCTCCGAGTACCATCGCGCGGCCGGTCGTAGCCGAGGGGCAGGTTGCCGCCCATCCACATGCCGCGGGCCTTGGAGGCCGCGATCTTGTCGCGGATGCGTTCGCCTGTGACTTCTCGTTCGAACTGGGCGAAGGACAGGAGCACGTTGAGGCTGAGCCGACCCATTGAGGACGTGGTGTTGAAGGCCTGCGTGACCGACACGAAGCTGACCTTGTGGCGGTCGAAGATCTCGACCATGCGGGCGAAGTCGGGCAGGGACCGTGTCAGCCGGTCGATCTTGTAGACAACGATGACATCGACACGGTCGCGGGACACGTCGTCCAGCAGGCGTTGCAGGCCAGCACGGTCCATCGTGCCGCCCGAGATACCACCATCGTCATACCGCTCGCTCATCGCCTGCCAACCTTCGCCCACCTGGCTTTGGACGAAGGCCTCGCAGGCCTCACGCTGTGCATCGAGGCTGTTGAAGTCCTGTTCGAGCCCTTCCTCGCTGCTTTTGCGCGTATAGATGGCGCAGCGGATGCGGGGGCGGGTCATGTCTGGGTCTTCCGGAGGCCAAAGAAGCGGGGCCCGTTCCATCGCGCGCCGGCGATGACGGTCGCCGCAGCGGAGAGGCTGGCATAGAGGTGCCCGTCGTGGCGGAATCCGTCGCGCTCGACGATGACCTCGACCCGGCGGCCCTGCCATTCGCGCGAGAGCACGGTGCCGACGCCGAGATCGAGTCCCGCGGGTTGCACTGGCCCCTTGCTGGCAAGCTTGCGCCTTGTCTCGCGGTCGAGGCCACCAAGACGGTCGGCTTGGAGTCGCCATGCCAGCATCAGGCGGAGGAGTTCGACTGAGCGCAGTCTGGGCCGCGGGCCGTAGGCTGCGCGCCAGACCTCGCGAAGCTCGTCCAGCGTGAGCGGGTCGAGTACCACCACGTCTGAATGGCCGGGAATGGGGCGGCTCATTCCTGCCCCGCGATCCTGTAGCGGTGGATGTGGTTCATCTTCTCCGGGGTTATCCAGTAACCCCTTCACGTTAGCGTGCCGGCGGGGGCACCGCGGACGGAGTGGGGCTGCCAGCCCGTCGCCTTGGTGAGAAGCTCGATGTGAGTGGCGATCTTGCTTGGCGGTGCCGCCGGTGTCTCTCCGGTGGGCGCCTTCTTGCTCGTGGTCATTGGGGTCTCCGTGGTTCCCGCGGCGATCCATTCGCCGCTACCGCGAAGCGCCCGGGTCGACCGGGCGTAAGAACAGAAACGCTCCGAAGGCGCAGGAAGTCCAGTCTTGGCGAAGGGGTCTTGAAACCATCCGCTGGCCACCACATATTGTGCGGCAATTGTTTGCATTGTCTATGGGTGGCCATCATGGAGGCAGCAGATCGAATCCCGCGCACGCTGTCGGTGGTCTATCGGCCAACGGCGGATCTGAAGCCGGATCCCCGGAATGCGCGCACGCATTCGAAGGCGCAGATCGGGCAGCTGACGTCGGCGATCGAAGCCTTCGGCTTTACCAATCCGATCCTGACCGACGAAGAGGCGTGCTGATCGCAGGGCATGGTCGTCTCCGCGCCGCGAAAGAGCTCAAGCTGGCAGAGGTTCCGACAATCACGCTGGCCGGTCTCTCGGAGACCCAGAAGCGCACACTACGGATCGCCGACAACAAGATCGCGCTGAACGCCGGGTGGGACTTTGACCTGCTGAAGATGGAGCTCGGTGAGTTGTCCGATCTCGATGTGGATCTCGATCTCACCCTGACCGGCTTCTCGACGGGTGAGCTTGATGTGCTGCTTGGGAACACTCCCGATCCGGAGGACGATGCGATCCCGGCGACACCGAAGGCGCCGCGTACGAAGCCTGGGGACATCTGGGCGCTTGGACCGCATCGAGTTGGATGCGGCGACAGCCGCGATCCTGCATTCCTGCGCGCGGTCGTGGGCGAATGCCAGATCGACGCGGCTTTCCTCGACCCTCCATATAACGTGCGCATCAACGGCCATGCCAATGCTCGCGGTCGGCACCGAGAATTTGCCATGGCGTCCGGTGAGATGACGGAAGAAGCCTTCCGGAACTTCTTGCGCGAAACGCTGGGAGCAGCTGCAGCGGTCTCGCGTGAAGGAGCAGTGCACTTCGTCTGCATGGACTGGCGGCATATGGATGACGTCTCGGTGGTCGGCGCGGAGGTTTACGGTGAGCGCCTGAACCTCTGCGTCTGGAACAAGTCCAATGCGGGCATGGGCTCGCTTTACCGCTCGAAACACGAGCTGGTCTTCGTCTATCGCGTGGGATCGGCCCCGCATGCCAACATGGTTGAGCTTGGCCGACATGGCCGCAATCGCACGAATGTCTGGGACTATGCCTCGGTCAACTCGCTGAAGGGAAGCCGTCGGGCCGACCTCGACCTGCATCCGACGGTGAAGCCAGTCGGGCTGGTGGCGGACGCGATCTGCGACGTCACGCGGCGTGGGGATCTCGTGCTCGATACATTCCTCGGGTCGGGTACGACCTTGATTGCCGCAGAGCGCACCGAGCGGCGGTTCCGCGGCATCGACCTGGACCCAGCCTACGTCGATGTGGCGCTGGAGCGTTGGTCGGCGATGACGGGCAAGGCGCCAGAACGCGTCCAGACCGGAGGTGCGGTACGCTGACCAGGAAGCCCGAACCTCCCGAGCACAGCCGCTTCAAAAAGGGTCAGAGCGGCAATCCGAAGGGTCGCCCCAGAAAGTCTTTGACCACTGGATCGGCCTCGACGTTTGACGTGATCGTGGACAAGACGCTGACGATCACGCAGAACGGCGTGCCTCGGGAGGTGAGTGTCGAAGAGGCCCTGCAGCATCGCACCTACCGGGACGCGATCGCGGGCAATCGCTCGGCGCGTCGGGAGGTTCTGAAGATGATCGCGAAGCGCGAGCAGGCGTTGGCCAAGCTCGCGCCGCCACCCGCGTACACGGTCACCACGGCTCAGGAGGAGGATCCGGACAACGCCAATGCCGCGCTCCTGATCCTCGGAATCGCCTGCCGGGATCCAACGAACTACGGGCCCAATGATAAATACGAACGGTTGCTGCTGGAGCCCTGGGCGGTTCAGGCGGCGTTGAGCCGGCGGCGTGGCGGCTCGAAGCTGGACAAGAAGGACATCGAGGACATCCGGCGTTGTACGCGGGATCCTGACGGCCTGCGTTAGCCACGGGGCACGGACGGATGAGCGAACAGCAAGACCATGACGTGGGCTATGGTCGACCGCCCAAATCGACGCGGTTCAAGAAGGGGCAGAGTGGCAATCCGCACGGCCGTCCCAAGGGGCGCAAGACCGAGATCCCCTACGATGCCGTGCTCGGGCAGACAGTCACCATCCGCGAGGACGGCGCGGAGAAGACCATGACCGCCGCCGAGGCCTTCCTGCTCAGTCTTGCGAAACAGGGCCTCGAGGGCGACACCGCGGCCGCGCGGCAAACCCTTGCGACTATCGAAGACGCGCGCGCGAAGCGGCTCCTGAAGAACGACACCACGGAAATCCGCCTTGTCTACAAGTTCGCCAGCCCGGGAAGTGTGACCTCAGCTCTCGAACCGCTGCGGATGGCGCGAAAGCTGGACCGATACGGGCCGACGGCGCGCATGGCTCTCGAGCCATGGATTGTCGAGGCAGCGCTCGCGCGCCTAGGGGAGCGGCAGCTGTCGCCAGAAGAACAACGGACCGTCGTTGAAGCGACCCGGACGCCAAGAAAGGTGAAATGGCCGGAGTGGTGGACGGAACTGCCGGAATAGACATCCGGCTGAAAAGGTCTTCGATACTCCAGCATTACTTCGCGTGCGGCAGGGCACTCGTGCCAGGATGACTTGCATGATCGCAATCAGCAGAAATGTTTTGATTTGAACTTCGTGGTGCAATACGCTTTTCATCATTATTTTGACGATTGCGGGTCCATTTCATGCCAACGACCATTTTTGCTGATGCGTTTAGACATCCCCTTGGAAACGGGCTGACCACTCCACTGAACGACGGTGATGGTTTCTATGTCGCCTTTGGCTTCAACGAACCGAATCCAGAACTTGCCGGATCCTTTCACCTAGGCGCTGACTGGAACGGCGAGGGTGGCGGCGACACCGATCTCGGTGACCCGGTCTTCTCAGTAGCAAACGGGACGGTTGTGTCAGTGGTTGCGGACCAGGGCAGTGCGACGACTGGCTTCGGCAACTACATTGTTCTGCGTCATGACTTCGAAGAGCCGCGGCTGATCGGCGGCCAGTCCGTTTCACACGTGTACTCGCTTTACGCACATCTCGATACAGTTGCTAGTATGACGATTGGTCAGGAGATCAGCATAGGGCAACAGATCGGTACACTTGGGTCGTCTGGATATTCTGAGGCCGCGCATCTTCATCTCGAAATCACCCTTGGTAACACGCTTCCGACCTCAGATGATGGGTATAATCCAGCCGGTGCGCCGTCTGATTGGGTAGATCCGGTTGCGTTCGTCGAGAACTTCGAAAGCTACGCACCGGCTGTGGCCTCCAAATTTGTGCTCCAAGGCTTTCAATACACCTTTGACCCGGCGCTTGGGATCACATCATTCAGCGGTCCAGCCAACCTTGAGCTAGGCTTTGGCACAACTGATCCGGTTGTGAGCTATTCGATCACCGGTTTTGAACTGTCTGGACTACCCGTCGTTGAGTTCGGCGGTGACCCGCTCGTTTCAGGTGTTGTCAATGGAGGCTTGTCGATTGAGGATGCGAGCATCGGGGTTGGTCGCATCCTCAGTGGAGGAGCGACCTACGATTTTCTGAATGTCTTCTTCTCCGCGACCGGACAACAGTACATTTTCCCGTTTACGCATCATGGCCTCCCGGAAAAAATGGGTGCAGCGGAGGCCGAAGCGTTTTTTGATGGCATAACTTATCTTGGTCAGATTCCAGATGGCGAGTGGTTCGCTCCGAACCAAGTTATACAATTGCCAGTCTTTTCTGACGGCCTGCTCCAAGAGATTGATTTCGGGGTCGATTTCGGCGCTCCGCAGCACGAAGTCGAACTGACCGATGATCTCGTTCGTTTGGGCGTTGTATTTTCGAGCGATTTGCCGGGGGGTGTTATATGGTTTGGTGCTGACCCGACTATCGGAAGCTATTCGCATGTATTTGGAAATGGATGGAGTGAAACAGGGTCTGCGTTGGACGATAGCATCCGAATAGACTTTGTAAATCCCATCGATACTTCACCTGTTTTTGCGACAGAGTTCTCGGTTCGCGCATTTGATGATGGTGGAGATGGCGATGTCTTCACACTGACGGCCTACGATGGCAACGACAACGTGTTGGACAGTGTTTCTGTCGGACCAGACGCTTTCAGTAGTCCCGGCCAGACTCTATCAGTCTATGGTGACAACATCAGTTATGTGACGCTGCTTGCCACAGGCAGTCTGTTCTTTGACGATATGTCCTACAGGCTTCGTCAAGATCGCATCGATAACAACGAGCCTACACCGCCAACTGAGGGTTATGCCTTTCTTCAATCAGACCTATTTGTGAACGAAGGAACCAGGCTTCAGTTTGAATTGGCGCGCGCTGACTCAGGCACTTCTGAAACCCTGTACTTCTCAACCCTATCTGCGACGGCGTCCTTTGATGAGGGCGACTACGGCCTTCCCGGCGGTGCACAGCCAGTGAACATCCCCGTCACTTTTGCCGCCGGGCAATCGACGGCCACGGTGACGCTCGACATTCTCCAGGATGGTGTGGTCGACGGCGGTGAACGCTTCCGTGCGATCCTGCAGGCCGACCCGAATGATCCGGTGACGACTTATCTTGCTCGGAGCGAATACCTCACGATCTCGGAGTTTCCGATCACCACCACGGACACGGTGCGTGAAGGGACGGATACAACCGCGTCACTAAGCGCCGCGGCCTGGATATCCGGACGGATCGACCCTGAGCCGATCCAAGGTGATGGCGTTGCGTCGGATGGCGTGGCCGGTTTCATCGACCGGGATTGGTACGAGGTTGCCCTAGCCGGAGGCGGGGTTTTCAGGTTCGAGGCACAGAACCTCAGCCTCTCCACCGGTATTGTTGCCATGCGCCTCTATGATGCATTCGGCAATTCGGTCGCTGGCACTTTCGTGGAGGGAGCTGCGCCCAGCTTCGACTTCGATACCGCAGGATTGTTCGGAGGGACGGCCAACTATTATCTCGCCATCAGCGCCGGAGATGCCAACAATGACGATTTCCGCCTCGCAACTGGTAACTACGCAGTCCGCTACACGCCGCTGATCGCCGAGGCAGGACCGACCGATACAGTGCTGGAAGGCACCGATACCAAAAGTACTCTCTTCGAGGGCCAATGGCGGAGCGGCAAGATCGATGCCGAGCCACAGGCCGGTGACGGAGTTGAGAGCGATGGCCTTGGTGGCTTTGTCGACAAGGATTGGTACGCGGTGTCGCTCACCGAGGGGCGTGTCTACACGTTCGAGGCCGAGAGTATGGACCTTTCCACAGGGCAGGTCACGATCACGCTGTTCGACGCGTCTGGCCAGCCTGTGCCCGGGATGTCCGTGACGGGCGCAACCCCTCAGATGCAATTCGATACAGCCGCACTCCCAGCGGGAGGCGGTCAATTCTTCCTCGCCGTTGAGGCCGGTGACAGCGGTGATGGTGCGCGCCTTGGTGCGACGGGCGACTTTCGCGTGCGGGTGTCGGATTTCGGCCCGAGCGCAGAGGCGGAAGGGACCCCGAGCGGCAACTTCACCGATGACATCATCGTGAAGCTGGCAAAACTCGCAGACGCAGCCTATTTCGAGTCAACGGCGCCTGCCGAGGCACTGGGGTTCAAACCCATTGATCCCGGGATCTCCGGGCTAGAGAATTCTTTCGTGAACGTCGACGTGGCAGAAGGTCTGCTCGAGAACAATCTGCATTTCTATGAAGCTGACGTGGACGGAGAGAGATCGCTCTTTTTCGCGTTCAGTGGGACCCAAGATTTCAAATGGGACATCGCGCTGCAGGCTGGTAGCTGGGACACGCTCTACGAGGCCCAAGCCGGAATTATCGATGCAGTCCTGACATGGGCGAATGGTGCCACTCTGCGGGGTGAAGACGCGTTTCAGAATGTCTTCCTCACGGGACACAGCCTTGGAGGTATTCTTGTCGAGGAGTACTTTGCTTCCTCGCAGTTTTCATCGTCTCCATTGGCGCAGGGCGCCTATGGCGTGACATTCGGCTCGCCGGGATCTCCTCGCAACGCTATCGACGACTCCCGGTTGATCAATTTCGTCAATATTGCCGATCCGGTGGCAGCACTTCACTCTGATGATCTTTTCGGGTTTGTATTCGACGAGAACGAAACAGTGGATGCTGCAAAGCTAAAGACTGAGGTTCTGCTAGCCGGCATTGACGACCCTTTTTCGACTGTTTCAAGCCTCGCAAATCAACTTATCGGTCAGCCGCTTTCTCGCGAAGGGAATACAGTTGTTATGGCTGACACAGAGAACACTGTGTTTGGCCTTGATCCAATTGGAGCCACGCATGGCAGACCTGTCTATAACTCTAACATTCAAAAGCTCACCGATTTCTACCGTTTCGAACCGCGTTCCGCAGCTGACGAGCTTGCTTTCTGGCAAGGGCAAGAGGGCACTTACGCACTAGAAACTTGGGATACGCTTGAGTTCGCTTTTATCGTCGCACAAACGTTTACGACAGAGTTCATCGATACATTTTCCCCTCTGTTTAGCGTACCCCGTGTGGTTGTTGGGCTCTCAGAAGCAACCTTTGGCGCCGTTGAAACCATCACAAGCTCTGCGATCAGCTTCGGTAGCAATCTACTGGACGAAGTCACCACCACGGCCTCCGAGATCTGGGACCGCGTGGAGGGTACGGCTGAGGCGCTCAATGAATTCTCGGTAACTGGCTCAGAGAACATCCAGGTTTTGTTTTCCGATCTCGGTGAGGGTGTGCAAGACATCTTGTTCCGCGATGGATCAGCGATCATCGATCTGGATGTTAACGGTGATGGTGTCATTGACTATTCGACTCGGATCGAAGGCGAATACGATCTCAATGCCTTCCTTTGGCATGCTGGCCCAGGCGGTACGGTTGTTCTTCATGCGCCGAACGCGCAGCTTGCAGTAACCGAAGCGGCCGATCAGGTGGTCGGCGACGACAACGCAAACACAATCAACGCCCTCGGGGGCGACGATCTTGTATTTGGAAGGGAAGGGTTGGATGTCATTGATGGCGGCCCTGGACTAGACGCGATCTACGGCATGGGCGGCTCCGACGTTCTCCTTGGCGGTTTGGGCAACGACACTTTGGACGGTGGGTCTGGCGACGACGGTCTGAACGGCCAGAGTGGCAACGATGTTCTTCGTGGAGGTCTGGACAATGACAACCTTGCTGGGAGTTCGGGGGATGACGAGCTTTACGGTGAGGATGGCGACGACTTCCTGACGGGGGGTCTTGGGGCGGACCTGGTCGATGGCGGTCCGGGTCGGGACCAGGCGTCGTACAAGTTCTCGTCTGAGGGTGTGGCGATTGATCTTGCGGCCGGGACGGCAAGTGGCGGGACGGCTGCCGGGGATGTGCTTTTGGGCATCGAGGATCTTCTGGGTTCGGCGCATGGCGATGTGCTGACGGGGGATGGCTTCGAGAACCGGTTCTACGGGCAGGGCGGCAATGACCACCTGATCGGCGGCTTGGGTCCGGACCGTCTGTTTGGTGAGGATGGGGATGACACGCTGGAGGGGGGCGAGGATGACGACCGGCTCGACGGCGGCGCGGGGGCGGACGAGATCGACGGGGGGCTTGGCACGGACCAGCTGACCTACCGGAACTCGGCGCTTGGGGTTGTTGTGAACCTCGCGACGGGTCTGGGCTCTGCGGGCGATGCGGCGGGAGACGTGCTGACCGGCATCGAGGACATCGTGGGCTCGTCACAGGGCGACGAGATCATCGGCGATGGCGGAGACAACCGGTTTTACACGCTGAGTGGCGCGGACATCGTGTCTGGCGGGGACGGTGTGGACCGGATCAAGAGCGGGGACGGGGACGACCAGCTCTTCGGGGACGGGGACGGCGACTGGTTTGACGGGGGTCCGGGCGGAGACAGCTTTGATGGCGGTGCGGGTCTCGACATGGTGTCCTACCAGGGCTCTGCCTCTGGGGTGACGGTGGATCTGCTGGCCAACACGGCCTCGGGCGGTGATGCGGCTGGTGACAGCTTCATATCGATCGAGAACGTTGCGGGCTCTGCGTTCGACGATGCGATCACGGGAGATGGCGCGGACAACCGGTTCTATGGATTGAACGGGAACGACACGCTTCATGGCGGCGAGGGTGTTGACCGGATCGGCGCTGGGGACGGTGACGACGAGATCTATGGCGAGGGTGGCAACGACTGGCTGGAGGGTGGCCCGGGGGCGGACCTTTTGGACGGCGGGGACGGCATCGACATGGCGGTCTACGAGGGCTCTTCGGCGGCGGTGCAGATCGACCTTCAGGCCGGGACGGCCACGGGCGGGGAGGCGGCGGGTGACACGCTGATCTCGATTGAGAACCTTGCGGGGTCTGGCTTCGGGGATGTGCTGACGGGCAACGGGGTTGCGAACCGCCTGATCGGGGGCGGTGGCAATGACACGATCTCTGGCGGGGACGGGGACGACAAGATCTTTGGTGGGTCTGGGGACAATGACCTCTCAGGCGGCGCGGGTGCGGATTACTTTGTGGGCGGGTCAGGCGCGAACAGCTTTGACGGCGGCGCGGACGAGGACGTTGTGAGCTATGGCTTCAGCGGCGTGGGCGTCGAGGTTGATCTCGGGACCGGCACGGGCGCGGCCGGGGCTGCCGGGGACAGCTTCGTGTTCATCGAGAACGTGCAGGGGACGGCCTTCGATGACGTGCTGACGGGGGACGGTGCGGACAACCGGCTTTTTGGGGAGGGCGGCAACGACACGCTGTCTGGCGGGGCAGGGATCGACCGTCTTTACGGCGGCGCCGGCGCGGACGAGATCAACGGGGGTGCGGACAACGACTGGTTCCTCGGTGGCACGGGCGCGGACCGCTTCGTGTTCGATCCGAACTGGGGCCGGGACATCATCGCGGACTTCGAGGATGGGATTGACGTGATGGATCTGGGATCGACGGGCCTGAGCTTCGGCGACCTGACGATCACGCCCGACGGCAGCCGCACCTTCGTCAGCGACGCAAACGGCAACTCCATCCGCCTCGAGGGCATCCTCGCAACAGATCTCACAGATGCCGACTTCAGCTTCGTATAGACTTTTCAACCCAGCACGTGGTTTGTTACGCGTGTGACTCAAGGTCCGATGAGAAAGAGTAGATACGTTCGGGGGACAATTTGAACGCATCTGGAAGCGTGGCACTGGTTATTGATCCCCGGTTTCCTGGTGGAACATCATCCGCGGTCGCCAGGGAGCTGCATGCCATATCTACCCAAGTGCGACCTCAGATTTGTGCGATCGAATCTCGCATGTTCAAGGGTCGTGGTGTGGCCCGGGCGGTCGCAGACGCCTGCCACGCTCTGGAGCTTCCCATGGATTGGGATCCTTTGAGCGTGTCGGCAGACCTCGTTGTACTGCACAATCCTTCTTTCTTGAAGTTCAATGCTTCGCTCGACACAAGGATCATCGCGCGCCATCTCGTTGTTGTTGCCCATGAAAATTTCCTGCGCCCGGGGGGGCACGAAGCTTTTGACGTCTTGGGATGCTTGGGTCGAATAGATCAGGCATCAGTCGCTTTGAGGAAGTCCATTGCGCCGGTATCGGAACATAACCGCAAGATTGTCGAAGAATGGTTGGCCAACGATCGCCTCTTTAGACATTGGGACGTTCTCGATGAAAACTGGTTCAATATCTGCGATTTTGATCTGAAAGCTCCGACTCGGAAACCGGCAGATCGCAGAGGCAGGTTGTCGCGACCCGGATTCGAGAAGTTTCCAAAAACGGAAGACCTCGACCTTTGCTTTTCAGAGGTAGCGGAAAAAAATGTGATCCTCGGAGCCGACACGCTCATATATCATGGCATCCGGCGACCCCATTGGACCCTGTTGAAATTTGCTGAGATCGCTCCCGAGCAATTCTTTGGAATGATCGATTTCATGGTGTATTTTACGGCACCCACGTGGCGTGAAAGTTTTGGCAGGGTCATTGCCGAGGCCATCGCGGCTGGCAAGGTTGTGATATGTGACCGTGCAACAGGGTCTTCCTTCCCAGGAGCTGTTCTCACGGCAAGCCCAAAACAGGTGGATCAACTCATCTTCGAGATGATTAATAACCCGGAAAAGTACGTCAAACAGGTAAAACGCGCCCAAGGTGTTCTCGCCAACTTTTCGAGCCGACGCTTCATCGACTTGTTTTCCAGTACGCTACAAGGTGCGAAAAAGCCATGAAAATGAAAATCGAGTGTGCCGGAAAAGCCGAGGCAACATTGGATGCCCGTGTCCTGTTTGCGCGACAATTGGCTTCCCACGGATATGAAGTTCTCATCGACGAAGCGGATTTGCCTGATCAAATGACCAGAAATCAAAAGTATGAGGCGCTCGCGTTCGTCCGAGACTGTCGGGATACCAAGTTTGACAGAGTCATCGTCTTGGGCGCAGAGAACACTGATGGTGCTACGCAGACTCGCCTGAGAGACGTTAAACTCGACGCATCCGGCGAAATTGTAGCTATTGGGCGTTTCCCCTCGACCCAGGAAAGAATATCCGCCAAGTCGAAGATCGCCTACGCGTCGGGCTATGAACCGAACGTCATTGATCTGAAAGATCTTTTCCCGAACGCAATAAATCAGTCGGGAACTGTGCCCGCTGCGGTTCCGGATACTTTCAATCTTGCTCCCCCTGTTTCAGAGCAAAAGCATTTGTGCTTCTTGGAGGAAGGTTTTTTTGATGAAGACTCTGCCATGGAAAGCCTGTTTCTCACGGCTACGGCATCACGTCAGCCATTTGCGGTTGTAACTTCCGGAAAGGCCAAGGAACGACTTAGATTGCTGCGGTACTCCGAGATCGAAGCTTACTCCTACTCGGAAGTTA
This sequence comes from Rhodophyticola porphyridii, assembly GCF_003688285.1. Lineage (GTDB taxonomy): Bacteria > Pseudomonadota > Alphaproteobacteria > Rhodobacterales > Rhodobacteraceae > Rhodophyticola > Rhodophyticola porphyridii. Next base: position 150,215 of record NZ_RCNT01000004.1, on the reverse strand, counting down.
CGCCAGAGGCGCTTACGAACATGTGTTGCATGGCAAGTTTTTTCGGGAAAAGTGTGCCTGGTGATAGGATGGCAGTTTTCTTAGTGAACCTTGTCGGTAGGGGCGGCGTGATCTTGGATGGCACGGAGTCAGGCCAGATCACTACTGCTGGAGCTCCTGCGATTCGAGTTCCTGCTGAATTCCGGGCTCTGCTTCCTTATTTGAATAAGGTTGTCGACAGTCAGATGAACCTAATTTCAAAAAAGATTCGGGAGAACGACTGGCTCGCGTCCAATTCGATCAAGAAGCTCGAAGATGCGCTCGACATCGGGCGACCAACCAATAAAACAAAGAAGAGTCCAACGAAACGCCGCGTGCTTTTCATGCCGACAAATGGAGTGGGGCTTGGGCACGCGCAACGTAGCGCCTTGGTTGCTGGAGAGCTATCATCCTCGAATGAGGTTGCGTTTGCTGCGTTTCCCAGTTGCGTTCCTATGCTCCAAAATAAGGGCTTCGACACGTTACCACTCGTCCAAAAAAGTGACGCACACGCAGACTCTTTTGCAAATGACCTGGTGAATTTTCGACGGCTTGTTAACCATACTCATCGTGGCGATGTGCTGGTTTTTGATGGTGTTTACGTTTTCGACTCTATCGTTCGCGCAACCTTAGAAAACGAATTAAGGTCGGTTTGGATCCGACGTGGCCTATGGCAAGTGGGGCAATCGAACGCAACGGCGCTCGAAAGGCGCAAGGTTTTTTCGCGGATTATCGTGCCAACCGAGGCATTCGATGAGCTCAACGAAATCGACTTTCAAACAGGACCACTTCACCCCGTTGGTCCAATCGTGCAGACAGTTTCGATGAACTCCAAAGCGCGTGAGGAACTGCGAAAGGCTCTGTCGGAAGAGTTGGAGATAGAGTTTTCTCGTTTGGTTGTCACAATGCTAGGCGGCGGTGTCGCAGCCGACCGATCGGCTCAACTACAAGCCATTTGCCAAACATTCGAAAGACGGGATGATGTCCTGAACCTCGTGGTAGTATGGCCACACGCAACTTTGTCGCCCAGCCTTCATGGCTGGAGAAATAGTATCCCGGTGCGGACTTTGCACGCCTTGCACTTTTGCAAAGCGGCAGATTTTGTGATCTCCGCAGCTGGCTACAATTCGTTTCATGAAGTGATTTACAATCAGATACCTGCAATTTTTGTGCCTCAGATGGCTCCCTTTATGGATGACCAGGAGCGGCGCGCGCGGTCTGCTGTGGAGCGGGAAATTGGAGCGGCAACGAGCGCGGAAGATATATGGTCGCTGTTGAGACACGTTTCTCGATTTCTGGAAAGCGGTGAGGTTGATCGAATTTCGGCGCGACTCCATGAGCTTCAACTACCTCAGCTTGGTCAAACCGCGGCTGCGAGAATCGTTGGAGAGGTGGTTCATCAATGAGGTCCGAATGGCTTCGCGTTATATCACGTATTACGTCAAGACGCTGTAAGGATATCGATTTCCTACTCAAGTTGTCTCCACCGAATCAGTGTGGTCGTGACCTCGCATTGTGGGAAAGGGAGTTTCCCGAGAGCGGCAGAGCAATTTCCGGGAAATTTTGGAACACTGATGCACCTGCGTCGACCCATATTGGTGTCCGTGTACTCGATGGCGATTTCAATGTGGCGGACGTTGCTTTGCAACTTGGGGCTGTGGCAATTGAGCGAGGCGTGGTGCCCGTAATTTTTTCGTACGTGCCGTGGAGTGGTTTCGAACAGTATGGGTTTCGCGTTGAGAAGATCCACACGCCAGCTCAATTGGCGTCAAAAGATTTCGAAGCGGAACTGTGCGCGTTTTGGAACATCTCGTTCGTTATCGACGTTTCAGACGTCAGGACACTCGTCTGAACTCGCAGACAAAGCAAGAATTGACGTTTGAGCAGGGTTGTCGCGGTGGAAATATCTCAGCGAGAGATCTTGTAGAAACATCCAGACATCTTCCATTGATGCACAAATGATCCCAGAGTGTAACCTGTGTTCCTCGCATCGTTAGGGGGGAGGCTATCGCTACGATAGATCTTCCCAATTGATGGGCTGGGTTCATCGTCTCGGTTGACGTTATCTAGCAGAGATGATGTACTACTGTAGGCGAAGGTTAGTAACAGGGTACAAGTATGGCAAATCAACGACTTCTCGCTGCATTGACGGCGCTTCTTCTCGTTGCGGGAACTCCGTCTGCGCAGGCCGCATACACTCTTACAAACCTTTTAGAACTTGAACGCTTCGTGTTGGCCGAAGATTGGGAAGCTTTAATGCGTTACATAGAGCGGAACCCGGCATTGCTGGAGGGAGCCGATCCTTTGGCGGTTGAATTGAGAACGTTCTTGGAAAGTATTGAGGGAGACTTCCTTGGTGCATTGGGCGCGAATTTCGATGCGCCGTCAGTTGAACTGGTGCAGGCTCTCCAGGATTCGTACTGATAAGGCGTGATGCATTGGCTTTGTCCAATGAAATACGTCGTGACTTAGTTTGTGAGTTCTGACTTCGCTAGAAGGTCTTTGAATTGAAAACTGCTGATGAACGCAGAGCAATCAAAAATGCGATGCCGCGCATTCACTTGCATTCCGTTCACACGAGAAATTGCCGGCTTCTCCCCGACCGATATCACCTATTGGATGCTATGCCAAAGGCAGCAACCGTCGCCGAGATCGGTGTGGCGTTCGGCGATTATTCTCAGGAAATTCTTGAACGTTGCGCTCCAAAGAAATTGTTTCTCGTCGATGCGTGGGCATCAGATAGGTACAGTGATGGGCTATCTGCCATTCAAAACAAGTTCGCGTCCCAGATAGAACGGTCCATTGTTGAGGTCCGCCAAGGACTTTCGACTGAAGTATTGAAGAAATTTGCGCCGAATTCAATAGATTGGGCATACATAGATACTAACCACTCTTATCAAACAACAATTGAAGAGCTAAGGCTTTGCGCATCTTGCCTTGTCTCAGATGGAAGAATCGCTGGTCATGATTTTTGCACCGGAAATGTTGTATCAGCAATTCCGTACGGCGTCGTAGAATCCGTGATGCAGTTTTGTTTGGAGGATAGTTGGGAGTTTGAGTATCTTACGTTGGACCCTAGTGCTCATTTTTCATTTTGTATAAAGCCGATTTCAGAAAACTAGTGCTGCAAAAAAAATTGGTTCCCATTGCGTAACTGTAACTTGCGGTATCGGAATGCTGTCAGGTCTTCTTCAAGAATTTAAAGGCCTTCGCGGATCCGGGTTGGTCGTCGCCAAACACGTCGTCCCAGGCGCTAGTGTCGAGTTCGAGTCCTTCTTTTTCCATTATCCCGAGATATTCTTGGAAAGGCCTGGCGACATAGTGCTTTGACGAGCGCCTTTGCGCCGGAAATTCATCCGCAATAATCAGATATCCGCCTTGTATCACACTTTTGGCGGCCTTCCCAAAGAACGCTTTCCAAAGACTGTCGTCGACGAAGTGCACAAGTATATAAAGTGCACAGACGAGGTTAAAGGTACCGGTCGGGTTCCACTCATTTAGATCTTTCTGAATAAACCGTCCCTTCGGGTGTTTCCGTTTGGCTTGCTGAAGTGCGTGAACGGACACGTCTAGACCTGTATACTTCATACTTTGGTCGATAAAACTTCCGGCAATGCGGCCGTATCCACATCCAAGATCCAAAACACTTGAAAGATTTTTCGAATAGTGTTGAGCAATCCTCTGGCATAGTGACTGCACGATGATGTCGCCTTGCTCGTTTTCCGCTCTGGTCTTTCCCATGTTCCCGATTGATCTTGGATCACCAATGTATTGGCGATGTCTGTCGATCCAATAACCAGACTGGTCAAACTCCTTTTTTTCTTGCGACATGGTGCCTCACGTGCTCGTGTTTGAACTTATTTCGTGCAGAGTACCCCAAGCGTGTCGCGTTTTGTAGTGTAGATATTTTTTTGGTCTGGAGGCTCCATTGCAAAGTACGGAAATCACGCCGAAGCTGAAGGCTCGAGTGCGGGTTCTGCTCCTGAACACTCTTTTTTTCTCGGTCTTCACCAATCTGCTGATGCTGACCGGCCCGCTCTTCATGCTGCAGATCTACGACCGGGTTCTCGCCTCGCGGTCCGAGGAGACGCTGGTCGCGCTTTTCGCTCTCGTGGGGGCGCTGTATTTCTTCTACTGGCTGATCGAATACGCCCGTGGACGCGTCATATCACGCGTCGGCGCGCGGCTTCAGGACGCGCTGAATGCGCCGACCTTCCGCGCCGTGATCGACCGCGCGGCGCGGCGTCAGCCGTTTTCGCATGGCTCGCTGCAGGACATCGACGCGGTGCGCAGCCTGTTCGCATCACCGGTCATCCTGGCGCTTTTCGATGCGCCCTGGACGCCGCTGTTCCTTGCCGCGATCTTCATCTTCCACCCGATGCTCGGCTGGCTCGCTGTGGCGGGCGGCGGTATCCTGATCTGCACCGCCATCCTCAACCAGCTGCTGACCTGGCGGAAGACGGGAAAGGCCGCCGAACAGTCGCAGATCGCGGGCCGTTTCGCCCGGCAGGCAGAGCTTTCGGGCGAATACGTCGTCGCGCAGGGCATGCGCGGAGCGATGATGGAACGCTGGATCCGCATGCAGGACGAGGCGGTCGACCTGTCGATGCGGGCCAATGACTGGACCGGGTCCTTCACGGCCTTCACGCGGGCCTTCAGGCTGTTCCTGCAGTCGGCGATGCTCGCGGTCGGTGCGTGGTTCGTGCTGCGGGGGGAGATGACGGCAGGCGCCATGATCGCGGCGAGCATCCTGCTGGGCCGCGCGCTGGCGCCGGTCGAGACGGGCGTCTCGCAATGGGGTGTGGTGCAACGGGCGCGCGGCAGCTGGAAGGGGCTGAAGTCGCTTCTCACGCAGGAAGGCGTGCGCGAACCAGACACCGTTCTTCCCGCGCCCGAGGCCCATCTCGACGTGCGCTCGGTGACAATGGTGCTGAAACCCGGCGCGAAGCCTGTCTTGTCGCAGGTCAGCTTCGACGTGAAACCCGGCCAGGCCATCGGCATCATCGGCCGGAGCGGGTCGGGCAAGACGACGCTCGCGCGGATCATCACCGGCCTCATCGCGCCTTCGGCCGGCGAGGTGAGACTGGGCGGCGCGAAGCTCGAACAATACGGGGCCGACCGTCTCGGTCAATATGTCGGCTACCTTCCGCAGGACGTGCAGTTCTTCGACGGCACCGTGGCCGAGAACATCGCCCGCATGGCAACGGCACCGGATGACATGAAGGTCGTCGAGGCCGCCAAGAAGGCGGGCGTGCACGACATCGTCCTCTCCCTGCCCGATGGCTACGACACGCAGGTGAACGGCGCTGCCATATCGCTTTCGGGCGGGCAGAAACAGCGCCTCGCGCTCGCAAGGGCGCTCTACGACGATCCCGTCATCCTCGTGCTGGACGAGCCGAACTCCGCGCTCGACGCCGAAGGCTCGGAGGCGCTCAACGCCGCTGTCACCGCGATGAAGGCCGAGGGACGGGCGGTCCTGATCATGACGCACAGGCCTACGGCCATATCGACCTGCGACAACCTGCTGGTGCTCGACGGCGGATCGGTCGCCGCCTTCGGTCCCCGCGATGAGATCATAAAGAAGCTCATGAAGAATGCCGGTGAGGTTCAGCGCGTCATCAAGGAAGGTCAACAATGAGCGGATCCACCCGTCACTGGAGCGCGCGCTTCCCGCTATTTGTCGGATTCGCGGCCATCTTCCTGATGCTGAGCGGCCTCGGCGCCTGGAGCGTCGGCACCCAGATCGCGGGCGCGATTGTGGCGCCCGGTGTCGTCGAGGTCCAGAGCGAGCGGCAGGTCATCCAGCACCCCGACGGCGGCGTCGTGGGCGAGATCCTTGCGCGGGACGGCGACCGGGTCGCGGCCGGCGACGTGCTCGTCCGCCTCGACGGGACGTTCCTGCGCTCCGAACTGGCCATCGTGGAGAGCCAGCTGGCTGAGATTTTCGCGCGCAACGCCCGCCTTTCGGCGGAACGCGACGGGGCGGAAGCGCTGGACTTCGGTGAAGCGCCCGAGTTCGAAATCGTCGACGAGGCGACGATCGTCGAACTGATCGACGGCCAGCGGAGGCTGTTCGAAGCGCGCCGGGCCTCGCTTGCGCAGGAACAGCGGCAACTGGCGGAACAACAAAGCCAGATCGAACGCCAGATAGAGGGGATGGAGGCGCAGATCGCGGCGCTCCGCCGGCAGCTCGAGCTGATCTCCGGCGAGGTCGTTGATGTCCAGTCGCTCTTCGAGCGCGGACTGGTTCAGGGCCCGCGCCTGTCCGAACTTTTGCGCGAGGAGGCGCGGCTTCAGGGCGAGATCGGCAACCTCACCGCGCTAGTGGCCGAGGCCGAGACGCGGATTTCGGGGCTGGTCATCGAAAGCCTCCGCCTCGCGGACCAGCGCCGCGAAGAGGCGATCACCCGGCTCCGCGACCTCGGCTTCAGCCGGATCGAGTTGCAGGAACGGCGCATCAGCCTCCGCGAGCGCATCGCGCGGCTCGATGTGCGCGCGCCTGTCCCCGGCGTTGTCTTCGCCTCCAGCGTCTTCGCGGAGCAGTCCGTGGTGCAGGCGGCCCAGCCGATGATGTACATCGTGCCCGGCGACCAGCCGCTGCAGGTAGCCGCGCGGATCGATCCGATCGACATCGACCAGGTCTATCCGGGGCAGGACGTGGCGTTGATGTTCACGACCTTCAACCGCAGGACCACGCCGGAGGTCCCCGGCACGGTGCTGCGTGTTTCGGCCGACGCAGAGACGGACGAAGCGCGCGGCGTCACCTACTACCAGGCAATCATCGTGCCTGACGAGGACACCATCGCCGCGACGCCCGACCTCGCGCTTTTGCCGGGAATGCCGGTCGAGACCTTCCTCAAGACCGAAGACCGCGCGCCCTTGTCCTACCTCACGCATCCGCTGACCGTGTATTTCCAGCGCGCCTTCAGGGAAGAATGATCCTCGTGGCATCGGGCGTCGAAAACCGGACGGTTTGACTTTCCCAACGGAGATTGGTTCGAATTGGTCTGCCAGCACCGCCACCCATCTGGAAAGAGCATTTGGCATGGGGGTTATAGTGCTGTTGCGCGCTATGGCATGGATCTGTGATGAACCTGCGCCCTCTTCGCATCTTCTGAACGTTGCCGACGAGTTGAGCTTTCCGCGTGCGGCGGCGCTGACGGGTATCGGCCAGCCTGCCGTTTCCCTTCAGATGGCAGCGCTCGAACCGGTGCCGCTCCTCCCCAAAAGACCCTTTGAACTGACCCTTTGCGATGTGGAAAAACGGGGCAATCGGCCGGTGCGTTCTTTGACATCGCGAATACTCTTTGGGATCAGTGAGTTCCAGCCAGTCTGTTCCCCGCACCCGCGGGATGAACCGACCGCAGGCCGGATCCCATTCTGATGCGAAAGACGTGGCGGCGTATTGTCGACGGCATCCCCACCGGGCGCCGGGTCAGGCAGACACCGGCCATTTCTCCTCGCGATAGGCGCTGTCCCAGAACATCCATTCATATTGCGCCGAGCGTTTGAAGGCGTTCAGCATGGCGACACGGCGGGCTTCGGTTGACCGTTCCGCAGCCTCGTTGGCGATGGCGATCACGGCATTGACGGACTGGCCGAAGGACGGATCGCTATAGGTGTCGATCCAGGCCCGATAGGGGTTGTCGGGCACAGTGTCGGCGGCGATATGATTGCCTACGTCCCAATAGATCCAGAAGCAGGGCAGAACCGCGGCCACGAGTTCCTCGTAGCTGGCCTGATGGGCCACGGTCAGAAGGAAATTCGTGTATCCGTAACAGGTTGGCGAAGGTGCGAATTGTGCGGCTTCGACCGGGGCAATGCCGAATTTTTCGAAAAAGCCTTCGTGGAGCGCTCTTTCAACGATCAGCGCCCCTTGGGCGGAGCGCGCGAATTGCTCCATCGCGCGGGTGTCGGGGGCCTTGGCCGAGGCGATGGCCAGCGCGCGGGAGTATTGTTCCAGATAGAGCGCATCCTGGATCATGTAGAACTGGAACCGTTGACGGGACAGGCGCCCGGCGGCCAGCTCGCGGTTGAACGGCAACTCCAGGATGCGGTCGCGAAGCGCCGTCGTGTCCTGCCGCGCCCGGTCGCTGAATGTTGTCATGCTGAGATCTCCTTGGTTTTTGCGGGCGCCCAGAGCGCGTGAAAGTGGTGGACCGGCCCATGCCCTTGCCCGACATCGAGCGCGTCGCTCTCCTGCAGGGCACGGGTCAGATAGCTCTTGGCATCGGCGACCGCCTCGGCCATCGATGACCGCTGTGGCCTGAGCGCCGCGATTGCCGCCGAGAGCGTGCAGCCGGTGCCGTGGCTGTTGCGGGTCCGGATCCGCATGGCCGGAAGGCTTGTCAGGCTGTCGCCGTCGAACAGGATGTCCGGGCTGGTTCCGCCTGTCAGATGGCCGCCCTTGAGCAACACGCCGCGCGGGCCCAGCTCGTAAAGCGCGCGCGCCGCGTCCTCCATCGCATCGGGACTGTCGGGCGGCGCGCAGTCGAGCAGGACACCTGCCTCCGGCAGGTTCGGGGTAATCAGGGTCGCCAGCGGCAGAAGCACGGTGCGCAGCACGTCGATTGCCTCTGCGGCAAGCAGCCGGTCGCCGCTCTTGGCGACCATCACCGGATCGAGAATGACCACATCCGCATTGTGATGAAGGAGCCTTTCGGCCACGACGGTGGCAACCTCGGCGGTGTCGATCATGCCGATCTTCACCGCATCGACCCGCACATCGGCAAAGAGCGTGTCGATCTGCGCCGCAACGAAATCGGGTGGCAGATGCAGAATGCGCGCCACGCCCTGCGTGTTCTGCGCGACCAGTGCTGTCACCACCGACATGCCATAGGCGCCGAGCGCCGAGAAGGTCTTGAGATCGGCCTGAATACCGGCGCCGCCGCTCGGATCCGTGCCGGCGATGGTCAGGACATTGGGGATCATTGATGGGCCTCCTTGAGTGCCAATGCGATGGAATGCGCCGCTTTTCCCGGATCGCGGGTGCCGCAGATGGCGGATACGACCGCCATTCCTGCGGCACCCGCGGCGGTGATACCGGCGGCGTGCCGGCCGTTCAGACCGCCGATGGCGACGGTCGGAACCGGTGCGGCGGCAACCAGCCGTGCCAGGCCGTCGAAGCCGATGGGCGGCTTGTGATCCGGCTTGGTTGCGGTGGCGAAGACGGGCCCCGCGCCCACATAGGTCACAAGGGCGGGGTCGGCGGCGCGGGCGGCGTCGACGGTTTCGACCGACAGGCCCAGGATCAGGTCGGGGCCGATCCGGGCGCGGGCGTCGGCCACCGGCATGTCGTCCTGCCCCACATGGAGCCCGTCCGCATCGCAGGCGCGCGCGGCCTCGATATCGTCATTGACGATCAGCGCCGCGCCGGTGCCCGCAAGCGCGGACTTCAGGGCCCGGCCAAGGGCGGTGCGCTCCGCCGTCGATGCCGTCTTGTGGCGCAACTGAACCATCGTTGCACCGCCGGCGACGGCGGCTTGCGCCGTTTCCACCATCCCGCGCGGGCCGCAAAGCGTCGGGTCCAGCACGAGATAGAGCGACAGGTCGAACCGGGTCATGCGGGCGTCACCCGGGTGCGCCCGTGGAAGGCCGCCGCGTCCAGCGCTGCCAGCGCATCAAGAAACCGCCAGCCGAAGGATCCCGGCCCTTCGGCCTTTTCTGCGGCGATCTCTCCCGCGGTGGCAAAACTGGCCAGGGCGCCAACGGTCGCATCGAACGGGTCGGGCACGGCGGCGGCGAAGGCCCCGACGAGACAGCTCAGGGCACAGCCAAGTGCGGTCACCCGCGGCATCAATGTCGATCCGCCGGTGATCCTCACGGCGCGGGAGCCATCGGTTACGAAGTCCACGGCACCGGTCACCGCGACCACGCAGTGGCGTTCGACCGCAAGCCTCCGGGCACCGCTTTCCGCGGCGGCCACGCTGTCGGTCGTGTCGGCGCCGCGCCCGGCGCCGCTGTCGCCCGCTACTGCAAGGATCTCCGAGGCGTTGCCGCGCAGGATCGTCGGCGAAAGATCCATCAACCGCATGGCCGCGTCCCGCCGGTACGCGCTGGCCTGAAGCGCCACGGGGTCGAGAACCCAGGGGCGTCCTGCCCTCTGCGCCCCGTCGATCGCGGCGACCATGCCCTCCACCCATGACGGCGAGAGCGTTCCGATATTGATCGTGAGCGCATCTGCCATCGCCGCGAACTCGCCGGCTTCCTCGGCCGCATGCAGCATCGCCGGCGACGCGCCCGCCGCAAGCAGCGTGTTGGCGGCGACATTCATCGCCACGTAATTTGTGATGCAGTGGACGAGTGGCGTGGCCGCACGTGTCGCGGCGAAAGCGTCTGCGGGAGATGTGGTCACTATGGCCTCCTTTGGGCGGAGGCCAGGCGACTCGAAGCGGGAAATGAGCCCGTTGAAGCGCCGAGCCACTCCCTCCGCCAGCATGATCTGGTTCAGGTTCAAAGGGTTCTTCTCAGCCCGCCAAACGGCAGACGCCCCTGTGTCTCGTGGCCCACCATACACGGCCTGCAGTGTTTGTCATCCGGTGTTGCGGCGGGGCAGGGGGATCCTATTGTCGCATTCGGGTAGGGCTGAAATTGCGGGGGGGCGAGGCCGAGATCCTGCATGCCGGCGGCCACGGGCAAGGGCGGCAAATCCGCCAATACCTACCGTGATCACGGGGTCAGATCCCCTGCCAGATTTCCGCGCTCCGGCTCCGTGGGGCAGGCGGCTCAGATGCGGCGTTCTTCATGTCCGCCGAGGTGGGGATGACGCCCGCGCGCCCGGTGCCGGAGGGCGCTGTCTCGCCCGCCATGCCTTCAGGGCGCGCTTCTCGATTTCCAGCACCAGAAGGAGAACCGGGCCAACCGCAACGACCATGAGCCCCTGGCTGAGGCTCAGCGGGCGGGTGTCGAAAAACGCCTCCATGAAGGGCGCATAGGTGAAGGCGAATTGCAGCGCCGTCACCGCCACGATCGCGATCAGAACGGGGCGCGTGCCCAGGATCGCCCGGATCGACAGGGATGTGGTGTTCAGGAACCGCACCGAGAACAGATAGAAGATCTCCATCACCACCAGCGTGTTGACGGCGATCGTGCGAGCTTCTTCAAGGGTTGCGCCGCGCGACTGGGCGAGGGTGAACATGCCGAAGATGCCGGCGCAGAACAGAAGCGACACGAAGCCGACCCGCCAGAGCACGAAGCGCGACAGGATCGGCTCGTCTGCGGGGCGCGGCGGGCGGCGCATGATGTCTGGCTCCGCCCCCTCGAAGGCCAGCGCCATGGCAAGAACCACGGAGCTGACCATATTGACCCAGAGGATCTGGACCGGCGTGATCGGCAGCGTCAGCCCAAGCAGCAGCGCAAGGATCAGGGCCAGCGCCTCGCCGCCGTTGACCGGCAGCAGGAAGACGATGGCCTTCTTCAGGTTGTCGTAGACGGTGCGCCCCGCGCGCACGGCCGCCGCGATGGTGGCGAAATTGTCGTCGGCCAGCACGATCTCGGCCGCTTCCTTTGCGGCTTCGGTTCCGGTCCGTCCCATGGCCACACCGATATCCGCCCGCTTCAGCGCGGGTGCGTCGTTCACGCCATCGCCCGTCATCGCAACCGCGGCGCCGCCCGCCTGAAGCGCCTCGACCAGCCGCAACTTGTGCTCGGGGCTGGTCCGCGCGAAGACATCGACGCGTTCGGCGGCGGTGCGCAGAGCGTCGGTATCCAGCCCGTCGATCTCGCCGCCGGTCAGGACCTCGTCGCTGTTTTCAAGTCCCAGCCTGCGGGCGATGGCAAGCGCGGTACCGGCATGATCGCCGGTGATCATTTTCACACGAATACCGGCGGCACGGCATTCGGCGACCGCGGCCACCGCTTCGTCTCGCGGCGGGTCGATCAGCCCGACGAGCCCCAGAAGCGTCAGGTCGCCATCTACATCGTCGAAGCTCAGCGTCTGCTTTTCGGGGTTGGCGGATTGGGTGGCGATGGCCAGAACCCGCTGCCCCTCTGCTGCGATCTCATGCGCGCGGGCATGCCAATAGGCCGCATCGAGCGGCTGGCCGCCATCCTCTTCGCCATGCTGGGTGGCGCACATGGCGATGATGCGTTCCGGTGCGCCCTTGACGTGGATCGCGGCGCCGCCCTCGTGGTCGTGATGCAGGGATGCCATGAAGCGATGGCGTGCGTCGAAGGGGATCGCATCGGTTTGCGGGTTCGACTGGCGGAGCGCATCCGGATCCTGCCCGGCCTTCCACCCGAAGGTGACGAGCGCGCCCTCCATCGGGTCGCCATTGGCCGACCAGATCCCGTCGCTTTCGCTGACTTCGGCGTCATTGCACAGGATCGCGCCCCGGGCCAGATCGGACAGAAGCGGATGGGCGGAGACATCCACATCGCGCCCCTCGAAGGTGATCCCGCCATGAGGCGCATAGCCCGCGCCGGTGACCTGATACATCCGCCGCGCCGTGACCACCGAGGCGACGGTCATCTCGTTCTTGGTCAAGGTGCCGGTCTTGTCCGAGCAGATGACCGAGACCGAACCCAAAGCCTCGATGGCGGGCAGGCGGCGGACGATGGCGCGGCGCTCGGCCATGCCCTGCACCCCGATGGCCAGTGTCACCGTCAGGATCGCGGGCAGCCCTTCGGGGATCGCCGCGACCGACAGGCCCACCACCGCCATGAAGATGTCGCTGAAGCTCATCCCGCTCACGAAATACCCGAAGACGAGGATCAGCGCGGCCACGACGAGGATTGCGAAGGTGACGGTGCGCGCGAACCCCTCCATCTGCCTCAGAAGCGGGGTGGATGTGGTTTCGACTGTTTCGAGCAGACCGCTGATCCGCCCGATCTCGGTTTCCGCGCCGGTCGCGACGACGATGCCCCGGCCGCCGCCCGCGGCGACCAGCGCCCCGCTGAAGGCCATCGACCGCCGATCGCCAAGCGTCGCATCCTCGGCGACGGGGTCGGGCGCCTTTTCCACCGCGACGGATTCGCCGGTCAGCACCGCTTCCTGTATCCGCAGCCCGTAGGCGGCGGTGATTCTCAGATCGGCCGGCACCCTGTCGCCCGGTTCCAGCAGCACCATATCGCCCGGTACGAGCTGTTCCGCCGGAACCGAAACCCTGCGGCCGCCCCGCAGCGCCCGGGCCTCGGGTGCGAGCATGTCGCGGATCGCCGACAGCGCCCGCTCGGCCCGGCCTTCCTGCACATAGCCGATCACTGCGTTGACCAGAACCACGGCCAGGATGACGCCGGTATCGACAAGGTGGCCAAGCGCCGCCGTCACTGCCGCCGCGGCAAGCAGGACATAGATCAGCAGGTTACGGAACTGACGCAAAAACCGCGCAATTGGGCCGGCCTGTGCGGACTCGGGCAGTCTGTTGGGGCCGTGGCTCTCCAGCCTGTCCGCAGCCTCCGCCACGGACAGGCCCGCAGACCCGGTTTTCATCTCGCCCTGCACCCTTTCGACCGGTCTGCTGTGCCAGGCCGTAGGCGCGGGGGCGGGGTGGCTTTCGACCGGGGAGGCGTCGGCGGCGATACGCGCGGGATGCTCCGTCATGACATCCGGGGCCCGGTGCCGTCGGTCCAGCTCGGCGGGCGCGTTGCATGCGCGTTCACGAACGCCTCAAGGTCTTTCACGGCGACACGGAATTCCCGGCCAAGCTTCACGGCACGCAGATCCCGCAGGTGAATCCAGCTTCGCACCGTCTGCTCCCGGACTTTCAGAAGCTTCGCGATCTCCTGCGTGGTCATGAACGGTTTGCTCAACATGATCTGCTCCTGAAACATCGACGCTGCAGTGCAATATATGTCGCGACCGGCTGTTGATAAGTCTCAACGCATCTCAATCCTGTTCAAATGCTGTCAACCGCCCTGAAAGCACAAGAACTGCCCGGCGCTGCCTGTTTCCTGGTCGAACACCTGCTATGCTTGCCGGGCGTTGCTGGCCTGATGCGCCCACCGGGAAGGCGGAGGCCACGGGAGAGCGATCCGGGTGCTGTCCGGCCGCAGCTCGGTTCTGGCGCCCTCCGGTCAGGAGGTCCCGAACCCCGCCATCTCGGCCCCCGTGGGTCGGTAGACGGGGATCCGCTCAAGTGGGCAGGGGGCCTCGATCCGCTGGCCACCGGCGTGCCGGGTGCCGGTCCACATGCAGACCCAGTCGGTTCCGTCCGGCAGATAGACCTGGCGGGTCTCAGCCCCGGCGGTAAGAACTGGCGCCACCAGAAGGTCGGGACCAAGCATATAGCTATCGGCAATCGCTGCGGCGACGGGATCCGCGGGGAAATCCACCAAGAGGGGCCGCATCGGTGGTATTCCCCGGTCTGCCGCGACGGCCATCTGGTTTCGAAGATAGGGTTTGAGCCCGGCGCGCAGATGCAGATAGCGGGTCAGGATGCTCTCCACCTCCGCGCCGAAGCTCCAGATCTCGTTATCGGCCCCGCCAAAGCTGAATTCATGCCCGAACCGCGGGTCACGCGCCGCATCCTGCCGGAAACCGTGCAACCGGAAGACCGGGCAGAAAGCTCCCCACTGAAACCAGCGGATCAGCAATTCGCGAAACCCGGCATCGCCGATATCGCCGCCCTTGAAGCCACCGATATCCGTGGTCCACCAGCTGATCCCCGAAAACGCCATGTTCAGCCCGGCGGTCAGTTGCCGTGCCAGATCGGCAAAGCTCGATCTGACGTCACCGGACCATACCACCAGCGGAAACCGCTGCGACCCGGCCCATGCGGAGCGCGACAACATGAGCCCGTCAGTCAGGCCATCGGCGGCGAAGGCCTCGGCATATCCCTGCTGATGCAGGAACGGATAGATATTGGCCACATCACGCCCGTCCCCCAGATGAAAGCGCAGATTGTCGGGATGCATCGGATACATCTCGGGCTCATTCGCATCGAGCCAGAACGCATGAATGCCGTGCCGCGCGTACCCCTCCCGCACATGTTGCCAGTGAAAGGCGCGCGCCTCCGGGTTTGTCGCATCGTAGAACCGCAGCGGATTCATCCCGTCGGGCTCCCGATCGTAGAAGATCGATCCGTCCATCGCGCCGCGGCGACTGTCCACCAGCCAGCCGTTTTGCATGAATGTCCCATAGGTGTGGGCATTGGCGTTCACCGTCGGCCAGACCGAAACCATGGGCGCCACGCCCATGTCCCGCAACTCGGCCACCATGGCGGCGGGGTCGGGAAATTCGTCGCTGCGGAACGTCCATTCGCCCATCTTGGTCCAGTGAAAAAAGTCGATGACGATGCAGTCAAGCGGCAGACCGCGGGCCTTGTAGCCGCGCGCCACGCGCAGCACCTCGTCCTGGGTTTCATAGCGCAGCTTGCATTGCCAGAACCCAAGCGCCCAGTCCGGCAACTCGGGCGGCCGCCCCGTCAATCCGGTGTATTCGGTCAGGAGATCGGCGGGTCCGGCGCCCGCGATCACGATGTAATCAAGCTGTTTCGTCGCCTCCATCACCCATTTCGTGCGATTTTCGGCAAGCTCCACCCGCCCGACACCGGGGGCGTTCCACAAGAGGCCATAGCCGCGCGACGACATCAGGAAGGGGATGGTGATCTCGGTGTTCTTCTGCATCAGGTCCAGAACGCAGCCCTTGAGATCGAAGCGCCCGTGCTGATGCTGGCCAAGGCCGTGAAACCGTTCCCCGTCCTGCGCGGCGAACCGGGTCTCGATGGCCCAGAGATCGCCGGCCTCGGCGGCGTAGTGGCGTGTGCCGGGCCAGAGGATATGGGGCATCTCCTCTTCCAGCAGAAGCGCGCCGCTGACCAGATCGCTCACGCGCAGTTCAACAGCGGGGCCCATCCCCCGCGGCACGAGGTGCAATTCGGCGCGCAGACGCCCGTTCGTCAGGATCGCGGCCTCGTCGGTGAGGTCGATCGCCGCGTCATGGGCCGGCAACGCCTCCAGCAGCGCGCCCGGACGCCCGGTGTCGATCCGGGCGTTTTTCGTTGCCCGCAGACGCATGCCATTCGGGCCGATCGGGTCGAGCCAGAGCGTTTCCCCATTATGGCGCGCCACGATGCGGTCGCCATCCCGGCTGAAGACCTTTTGCATTCCGGACCTCGTTTTGTGCAGGATGCCTCAGGGAGGAGGCTAGACATAGCGGCGATGAATTACAAACGTTTGTATTGACCGGTCCCACGCCCGATTGCAGGATGCGCGGACGAGACGCGAAAGGCAGGGCGACATGTATCTGGGACTCGATCTTGGCACGACCGGTCTGAAAGCGGTGCTGATCGATGGGGAGCGGCGCCTATTGGCCGAGGCGACAGCCCCCCTTTCGGTGTCCCGGCCGCATCCGGGCTGGTCCGAACAGGATCCGGCGGCGTGGATCCGCGCGGCGGAAACGGTGCTGACGGCACTGGCGGCGGAGCGGGACCTGTCCGCCCTGCGCGGCATTGGCCTGTCGGGGCAGATGCATGGTGCGGTGTTGCTGGATGCCGCCGATGCGGTGCTGCGGCCCTGCATCTTGTGGAACGACACGCGCGCCCATGGGGAGGCTGCAGAGATGGATGCCGATCCGCAGTTTCGCGCGGTTACCGGCAACATCGTGTTTCCCGGCTTCACCGCCCCCAAACTGCGATGGGTCGCGCATGCGGAGCCCCGTGTCTTCGCCTCCGTCGCCAAGATCCTGTTGCCAAAGGACTACCTCAGGCTCTGGTTGACGGGCGAGCATGTAGCGGAAATGTCCGACGCGGCGGGTACAAGCTGGCTCGATACAGGCCGCAGGCTCTGGGACGAGAGCCTGTTGGCGGCGACCGGATTGTCGGCCGGGCAACTGCCGCGCCTTGTCGAGGGCTCGGATGTGTCCGGGCACCTGCGCCCGGCGCTTGCCGGGAGGCTCGGCATGCCCGCAGATATCCCCGTCGCGGGCGGCGGCGGCGACAATGCGGCGACGGGCGTGGGGATGGGCGTGGTGCGGGCCGGGCAGGCCTTTGTCAGCCTCGGCACCTCCGGTGTCCTGTTCGCGGCCAATGACGCCTACGCGCCCGCGCCTGAGACGGCGGTTCACACCTTCTGCCACGCGCTGCCCGATATGTGGCACCAGATGGGGGTGATCCTCTCGGCTACCGATGCGCTGAACTGGTATGCCGGGCTGGTGGGGGAGGATGCGGCCCGGCTGGCCACCTCTCTCGGCCCGCTGCGCGCGCCTGGGGAGACGCTTTTTCTGCCCTATCTCGGGGGGGAGCGCACACCGCTCAACGATGCCGCGATCCGTGGTGCCTTTCTGGGTCTTGCCCACGCGACCGACCGGGCCGCGGCGGCGCGCGCCGTGATGGAAGGCGTCACCTTTGCTTTCTGCGATTGCCGGGACGCGCTGGCGGCCACGGGCACCCGGATCGACGGGCTGATTGCCACCGGCGGCGGGGCGCGGTCGGACTATTGGCTGGCAGCTATCGCCACGGCGTTGGACTGCCCGGTGACATTGCCCGTCGCGGGGGAGTTCGGCGCGGCTTATGGCGCGGCGCTTCTGGGTCTGATGGCCGCCGAAGACGTCGGCGCGGAGATCGCGGAGCCGCCCGCGACCGCCCGCATCATCGCGCCCGAGGCCTCTTTCACGGACGCCTTCAGGGCCGGGCATGCCCGGTACCGCAAGGCGCGAACAGCAATTCAGGGAGTGACATGACCGATTTTTTCCACGGGATTCCGACGCTGCGCTTCGAGGGTGTCGAGACCGAGAGCGAGTTTGCCTTTCGTCACTACGACCCGGATGCGCGGATCCTGGGCAAACGGATGGAGGACCATCTGCGCTTCGCGATCTGCTACTGGCACAATTTCGCATGGCCCGGCAGCGACCCGTTCGGCGGGCAGACGTTCCAGCGGCCTTGGTTCGGGGACACGATGGAACATGCCCGTCTCAAGGCTGATGTGGCGTTCGAGATGTTTCAGAAGCTGGGCGCGCCGTTTTTCTGCTTCCACGATGCCGATATCCGACCCGAAGGCGACAGCTTCGCCCAGAACACCGCGCGATTGCGCGAGATGACAGATTATCTTCAGGCCCGGATGGAAGAGACGGGCCTGCAGCTGCTCTGGGGCACGGCCAATCTGTTTTCCCACCGCCGCTACATGGCCGGTGCGGCCACCAATCCCGACCCGAATGTCTTCGCCTTCGCGGCGGCCACGGTGAAGATCTGCATGGATGCCACGCATCAGCTTGGCGGCGAGAACTATGTCCTCTGGGGCGGACGCGAGGGCTATGAGACATTGCTCAACACCAATCTGCGCCGCGAGCGGGAGCAGGCCGGGCGGTTTCTTCAGATGGCGGTGGACTACAAGCACAAGATCGGCTTCGCCGGGACCATCCTGATCGAGCCGAAGCCGCAGGAGCCCACCAAGCATCAGTATGATTACGACGTGGCGACGGTTTACGGCTTCCTGAAGGATTTTGGACTCGAGGGCGAGGTGCGGGTGAATATCGAGCAGGGCCATGCCATTCTTGCCGGTCACAGTTTCGAGCATGAACTGGCGCTGGCGGCATCGCTCGGCATCCTCGGCTCGATCGACATGAACCGGAACGATTATCAGTCCGGCTGGGACACGGACCAGTTTCCGAACGCAGTGCCCGAGGTTGCGCTGGCCTATTACGAGATCCTCAGGGCAGGCGGGTTCACGACGGGGGGCACGAATTTCGATGCCAAGCTGCGGCGCCAGTCGCTCGACCCGGCGGATCTGATCCTGGCCCATGCAGGGGCGATGGATATCTGCGCGCGGGGCCTGAAAGCGGCGGCGGCGATCCTGGAGGATGGTGGGCTGGAGGCGGCGCGTGCGGCACGCTATGCCGGCTGGGAGACGCCCGCGGCGCACTCCATGCTGCGCAGCGATCTCGACACGATTGCCGAACGCGTCATCGCCGAGGAGATCAACCCCGAACCGGTATCCGGCGGTCAGGAGCGGCTGGAAAATCTGGTCAACCGGTTCGTGTGAGCGGCGCCCGTTCGATCAGCCGGTGGGACTGGCGCAGCAGCAGCTTCGGCGCGATCTCGTGATGCTCGAAGGTTCCGTCCACGGGCGTGCCGTCGACTGCAAGACGGCGCAGCATCACCTTGCTCAGCAACTCGGCGACATGGCTGTCTTCGGTTGAAAACGTGGAAAGCGGCGGCGCGGTATGTTCCGAGCCGGGGAAGTTCTGTCCGCCGAAAACCGTCAGGTCACGGCCCACGATCAGCCCGGCGGCGGCGGCAACCCGGTAGACGCCGAATGACAGCGAATCCTGAATGCAGGCGAAGGCGGGCTGCTGCGGGTGGGGGGCGAGGATCTTCCGGGCAACATCCTCTCCGGCCTGTTCCGTCATCTCGATACGGTGCAGCGTGGGCTCCGGCAGGCCGAGACGGGCCGCTTCGGCACATGCGCCGGCGACATAGTTGTCGGCGAAGTTCAGACCCTCGGGTGCCGCCAGAACGTCGATCGGGCCGCTGGCGGAGGCGTGCAGCGCCCGGATCGCGAGCCGCCCAGCCTCGGCATAGTCGATCTCGACCATTGGATGACGCTCCTGCCAGTCAGTCTGGCCGAAGGTCACGAACGGCATGCCCGATTCCAGCAGCAGCGCCACACGCGGGTCTTTCTTACGGGTCCGGCCCAGAATGATGGCGTCGGCCAGCCGCTCGTCCACGATCTGGCGAACGATATCGACCTCCTCCGCCCGCTCGCGGGCGGCGAAAACCGCCAGACTCAGACCGGCATCGCGCAGATGCTGATCCAGCGTCGATAGAAGCTCCAGGAAAATCGGGCTGGCGAAGCGCTGCTGCGGGGGCGACAACAGCACGGCCACCCGCCCGGATTTGCCCATGCGTAAAGCACGCGCAGCGGCGTTCGGGCGATAATCCAGCTCATCCGCCAGTTCGCGGACCGCGCGGCGTGTTGCCTCCTTCACCCGCGGGTCGTCGCGCAGCGCGCGCGAGACGGTGGAGACATCCATACCCAGTTTCAATGCCAGCGTTTTCAGGCCCACCCGTTTCTGCATAGGTCCTCCTTGGCGCTCCGAACTTGTGTACATTATGCAGATCGCGCTGGCGAGGGAACAAAATCCAAACGTTTGTATTGACCGGTTCGCGGAATCATCGTCTTCTTGCAGACAGGAGGTGGGAGCGACATGGTCAAGCTCGTGGCGTTGGTACGCAAAAAGCCGGGGATGGCGACGCAGGCCTTTCGCGACTATTGGCTGGACCGCCACGCGCCGTTGGCCGCCGCCATTCCGGGGCTGCGCGGATACCGGATCAACATTGCCGGGGATCCCGGCGATATGGACCCGGCCGCCTACGATGGATCCGCCGAAATCTGGTTCGACGACCGCGCCGCGATGGAGGCCGGGCTGAGTTCCGAAGCCGGGCGCATCGCCGGAGAGGACACCGCCGCCTTCGCCGCCAGCATCGCGTTTCTGGTGACCGAGGAGCATGTCATCCTGCCCGGTGGCGCGCCATGACCGCGCGCATGTTTCCCGTCGCCGACCGCCACCGGGACCGGGTCTATGTGATCACCGGTGGTGCAAAAGGGATCGGGCGTGCCTGCGCGGAACGCTTCGCCGCCGAAGGCGCGCAGGTGATGATCGCCGATATCGACCCCGCGGGCGCCGATCTGGCCGAAACCCTTGGCGGCGTCTTTCACCGGACCGACATGGCCGACCCGGATCAGGTGAGAGACCTGGCGGCCGGCACCGTGGAGCGGTTCGGGCGCATCGATATCTGGCACAACAACGCCTTTTCGGCGGTTTTCAAGCCGATCCACGAGCAGACGCTGGACGAGTTCGACCGGATCACCGGTATCGGCATCCGCGGCTACTGGATGGGTGCCAAGGTCGCCGTGGAACAGATGCGGCGGCAGGGGGGCAGGGGCGTTATCGTCAACACCGCGAGCGTGCAGAGCTTCGTGGGCGAACGGGGGTTTTCCGCCTATCAGGCAACCAAGGGCGCGGTGCTGGCGCTGACCCGGTCGCTGGCGCTGGATCACGCGCCCGATATCCGTTCGGTGGCCATCGCCCCGGGTCTGATCGCCACCGATGCGATCGGGGACATCCCCGAGGACGTGATCGAGGAGGTTCTTGCAGGCATCCCCGCCGGGCGCGCCGCCCGGCCCGAGGAGGTCGCGGCGCTGGCCGCGTTCATCGCCTCGGAGGAGGCGGATTACATGTCCGGCACCGCCGTCATTCTTGACGGTGCCTATCTGGCGATCGGATGATCTGATGGCGGTGTTCCAGGAAGTCGACGGTGGTCTTGAATGCCGGTTCATGGGCGAGATGATCCGGGTCGCGCCGTGGGGGCCGGATGCGGTGCGGGTGCGGGCGCGCCCGGGCCGGGATCTGGTTGCGCCCCATGTCGATGCGCTGCTGCCCGCGCCGGAGGGACGCGCGGAGGTCGAGATCGGGACGGATCGCGCCAGCCTTACCCATGGGCGCATACGCGCCGAGATCACGCTGACCGAACGCTATGGCGCCGATATCAAGCGGGAGGCGGTGATCCGGTTCCTGCGCGCCGATACCGGGGAGGAGCTTCTGGCCGAAACGCGTAGCCATTTCGCGGGCCCCCGCACCCGCAGCTTCAAGGCGCTGGCCAGCGGATCCTGGCGGCTGGAGGCGCAGTTCCTGGCCTATGAAGACGAAAGCCTCTGGGGCATGGGACAGCCGCAGCACGGGGCGATGGACCTCAAGGGTGTCTCCACGACCCTGCTGCAGCAAAACGCTCATGCGGTCATTCCCTTCGTGGTCTCCTCCCGCGGGTACGGGTTTTTGTGGAACAACCCGGCCACGGGGCGTGCGGAATTCGCCCGCAACGTCACCCGATGGACGGCGGAGGCGACGGGCGGTCTTGATTACTGGATCACCGCGGGCGACAGCCCCGCTGAAATCCTGCGCAGCTACGTCCGCGCCACCGGGCTTTCCCCGGATGTGCCCGACTGGGTGCTGGGGTTCTGGCAATGCAAACTGCGCTACCGGAACCAGGAGGAACTGTTGTCGGTCGCGCGCGAATACAAGCGCCGCGCGCTGCCGCTGTCCTGCATCGTCATCGACTTCTTCGCCTGGACCCGTCAGGGCGAATGGCGCTTCGACCCGAAGGACTGGCCCGATCCCGAGGCCATGGTCGCCGAACTGGCCGAAATGGGTGTGGAGCTCATGGTGTCGATCTGGCCCACGGTTTCCGCTTCGTCGATCCACTACCGGCAGATGACGGAGGAGGGGCTGCTGCTTGGCACGGAGCGGGGCATTCCCGCGATCATTCCGTTCCCCGACAAGGACCCGTTCGGCGCCGGTTTCTTCACCTATTACGATGCCTTCAACCCTGCCGCGCGGGCGTTTCACTGGGATCTCGTGCGGCGGAACTATCTCGACAAGGGCATCCGGCATTTCTGGCTTGATGCCTGCGAGCCGGAGATGCGGCCAGCCCATCCCGAAAACATCCGTACCGCGCTTGGCAACGGGGCCGAAATGCTCTGTGCCTATCCACTGGTGCATGAGGCCGGGTATCGCGAGGGTCTGACACAGGCCGGGGCGGCCGACGGGGTCTTGCTCTGCCGGTCGGCATGGGCCGGATCGCAGCGCCACGGCGTTATCCTGTGGTCCGGCGATGTCTGGTCCGACTGGGCATGGTTCCGGGCGCAGATCCCTGCGGGGCTGCATGCGGGCATGGCGGGAATGGGCTGGTGGACCACCGATATCGGCGGCTTCTACGACGGCCATGGCGGATCGGCGGCCTTCCGCGATCTGCTGGTGCGCTGGTTCGAATTCGGGGTCTTCTCCCCGATCTGCCGCCTGCACGGGTTCCGCGTGCCCGATGACATACCGCCGCCGGCGCCGGGTGAGCCGGTCACCTACGGTCAGGATACATTCAACATCTTCACCGACACCGGCGGCTCGAACGAGGTCTGGTCCTTCGGGCCCGAGGTGGAAACGGTTCTGGTGGAGCTTCTGGGCCTGCGCGAAAGGCTGCGGCCCTATCTGGAGACCGTTTTCGCCACCTATGCCGCGACCGGCGATCCGGTCATGGCGCCGCTTTTTTATCACCACCCAGACCAGCGGGACCTGTTCGACCGGGCCGACGCCTACATGCTGGGCCCCGATATCCTGGTCGCGCCGGTGCTGGAGGCCGGGGCCACCGCCCGGCCGGTGGCTCTGCCCGCGGGGGAGGATTGGGTCCATGCCTGGACCGGGATTGCCTATTCCGGAGGCACCACCGCCGATATCGACGCCCCCTGGGGTCGGATACCGGTGTTTATCCGCAAAGACAGGGCCGAGGCGCTGCTGCCGGTTTTCGAAGGCACCGTGCCATGAGCTATAAAAGACCGCGGCCGCCAGCAAGTGGACCGGGGCAGAACGACACCCGACACCAAGGAGGACTCTCATGACGAGACTTGTATATGCATCCGTTCTGGCGCTGATGACGGGCGCCGGCGGGGCGGCGGCGCAGGATGTGACCCTGACGCTCTGGACAGAAAGTGCGACCGCGCCGGAATCGGTGTTTGCGCAGGAGTTTTCGGCGATCGACAACGGGGTCACCATCGAGATACGGGAAATCCGCTTCGATGATCTGGTGACCGATACGCTGCGCGCGGTGGCGACCGGCACCAATCCAGACCTTATCGCCATCGACAACCCCGATCACGCGGCCTTTGCCTCGCGCGGGGCGTTTCTGGACATCACCGATCAGGTGGCGGCATCGGATGTGATCGATATCGATGCCGTGTTCGACGGGCCGCGCGCCAGCCTGACATGGGACGGGCGCATTTATGGAATACCGCGCGCCTCGAACACCATCGCGCTGTACTACAATCGCGATCTCTTTGCGGCCGCCGGGCTGGACCCGGACAGCCCGCCCCGGACATGGGATGAGCTGCTGGAGGCCGCGCGCGCCCTGACCGACCCGGAAAACGATGTCTACGGCATCGCCTTTTCGGCCCGCGCGTCCGAGGAGGGGACCTTCCAGTTTCTGCCCTGGGCCCAGATGGCCGGCGGCAGTTTCGACAATATCAACGCCGAGGGTGTGGCCGATGCCCTGGCGCTTTGGAAAGCGTTCCTCGATGAGGGGCTGGCCAGCCCCGATACGCTGACCCGCGGCCAATGGGATTCCACCGGCACCTTCAATGGCGGCAATGCGGCGATGGTCATCTCCGGCCCGTGGGAGCTTGGCCGCATGGCTTCGGACGCGGCATTCGACTGGGGTGTCACGCTTTTGCCGGTTCGCGAAGAGGGGGGCGTGCGCGCCTCGGCGCTTGGCGATTTCAACCTGGCGATCTTCGCCAATACCGACCACCCGGACGAGGCCTTCGCGTTTCTGGAATACTACATGAGCCAGGTGGACCGGGTCTGGCCCGAATTCACGCGGCTTCCCTCGGTCGCGGGGGTTGCGCTGGCGCCCACGGGCGACGCGCGGATCGACGCGGCCGCGCAGGTCTTTACCGAACAGCTGAGCTATGCCCGCAACCGGGGTCCGCATCCCGACTGGCCGCGCATCAGTCAGGAAATCCAGACTGCATTTCAATCGGTCCTGACCGGACAGGCCGAGGCGCAGGAGGCGCTGGACGAGGCGGCCGAGCGCATCGATGGGATCATCAACTAGACGCCCCAGACCGGGGGCGGCGGCGTCAGCCGTGCCGCCCCCGGTTGTTCCTGCCCCGAGAGGTAGACCATGACACGCATTCTGCGCAGCCTGCGCGACGGGATCGGCTTCGATGTGATGCTGGTCATCATAGCGCTCAGCTATCTGCTGGTCTTCGCGGGGCTGCCGCTGATCTACAATGTGATCATCAGCTTTCAGACCGTGGATGTGTTCAGCCTCGGGACGCTCTGGCACCCCAATGCGGGGTTCGACAATTATCGTGCCATCTTCGACGATCCGCTGGCCGGCCGGGTTCTTTGGCAGACCATCGTCTTCACCCTTGGCTCGGTCGCGCTGCAGTTCACGCTCGGCTTCGCGCTGGCGCTTTTCTTTCACCAGAACTTCACCGGCGCGACATGGATCCGCGGGCTGTTTCTGGCGGCATGGGTCATGCCCGGGCTGGTCGTGGGTGTTCTCTGGAACTGGCTCTTGTCGGGAGATTTCGGGGTGATCAACCATCTTCTGGAGAGCTTCGGGCTGATCGAGGACCCGGTTTTCTGGCGCTCGAATGTGGAGACCTCGCTCTATGCGGTGCTAATTGCCAATATCTGGTACGGAACGCCCTTCAACATGATCCTGCTGGCAGTGGGCCTCGCCGCGATCCCCGGGGATCTCTACGAGGCGGCGGAGCTTGACGGCGCCAACGCGTTTCAGCGGTTCTGGACCATCACACTGCCGATGATGCGCGCCACCATCGGCGCCGTTCTGGCCCTGGGCATCATCTTCACCCTGCAGCAATTCGATCTGTTCGCCGCGATCACGCAAGGGGGGCCGGCGGGCTCCTCCACCGTGGCGCAATACTGGTCCTGGCAGCTGTCCTTCCGCGAATTCGATTTCGGGCGCGGCGCGGTGATTTCGGTTCTGATGATCATCGTGGTGCTGTTCGTGTCGCTGATCTATGTCCGCTCCACCAAGGCGGAGACGCAGCTGTGAGCGGGGCGGTGACGAACCGGGTGCTGCTGGCCGTGGCGCTGGCGCTGGCGGCGGTGTACCTCTTTCCGCTTTACTGGATGTATGTCACCAGCCTGAAGACCCAATCCTCGATCTTCGCCGTACCGCCGGAATTCCTGCCCGGTGCGCCGCAATGGGACAACTACGCCACCATCTGGGAGGTGGCGAATATCCCGCGCTACATCGGCAACAGCCTTGTCATCGCCTCGGGCGTCACGCTGATCACGGCGCTGATCGGATCGGGCTGCGCCTATGTTCTGGCGCGTTATCGCAACGGCTGGATCGATGCGGCCCTCTTCGCCGTGCTGATGTTGCAGGTGCTGCCGCCGTCGCTGATGGTCACGCCGATTTTCGTGGGCTTCGCGTCGGTCGGCCTTCTGGAATACCCGCGCTTTGCCACGATCCTGGCATTCTCTGCCAAGACGATGCCGTTTTTCGTCATCCTGTGCCGGGCCGCCTTCATGACCGTGCCGCGCGAACTGGAGGAGGCGGCGCTGGTCGACGGAAACTCCCGCGTCGGCGCCTTCTTCATGATCGTGCTGCCGCTAGCGCGGAACGGGCTGCTGATCTCGGCGCTTCTGGTGTTCATGAACGGCTTCGGCGAATACGTCTATTCCGCCTCCATCATCGCCGATAACCGTCTGCAGCCCGCCTCGATCGGGATGACCAATTTCCTGCAGCCCAATGTGGTGAACTGGAACGCGATCATGGCCTTTGCCGCCACCTATGTCACCCCGATCCTGGCCGCGTTCGTCCTGTTGCAGCGCCAGATCGTCAATGGCCTGACCGCCGGAGCCCTGAAATGACCTATCAGATCGAGCTGGACCGCGTCGAAAAGCACTATGGCCGCTTTCATGCCCTGAAGGAGATCAGTCTGGCGATCCCCAAGGGCCAGTTCGTGGCCCTTGTCGGGCCGTCGGGTTGCGGGAAGTCCACCTTGCTGCGTTCCATCGCAGGGCTGGAACGCATCACCTCGGGCACGCTCCGCATAGCGGGCGAGCCGGTGAACGACCTGCCGCCGCGCAAGCGCGATCTGGCCATGGTGTTCCAGTCCTATGCGCTTTACCCGCACATGTCCGTCCGCGACAACCTGACTTATGCGTTGCGGCTCAAGGGGGTGTCCCGGGCGGAACGGGCCCGGCGCGCCGAAGAGGTGGCGGCCGTCATCGGGCTTGAAACCCTGCTGGACCGCCGCCCGCGCGAATTGTCCGGCGGGCAGCGCCAGCGCGTCGCAATGGGCCGTGCCATCATCCGCCAGCCCCGCGCCTTTCTGTTCGACGAGCCGCTGTCGAACCTCGATGCGGCCCTGCGCGTGCGTATGCGCAAGGAGGTGCGCGCGCTGCACGACCGGATCGGGGCCACCAGCGTCTATGTCACTCACGACCAGATCGAGGCGATGACAATGGCCGATCACGTGGTCGTGCTGCAGGCCGGCCGGATCGAACAGCAGGGCACACCGATGGCGCTTTACGACCGGCCCGCAAACCGGTTCGTCGCGGGGTTTATCGGCAGTCCGGCGATGAACTTCATGCCCGGCGTCATCGCCGGGGATGGCCGCGCCGTCCGGTTGGCGCTGCCGGGTAATCCGGTGCTGGAAACCGCGATCGCGGGCACGCCAGGCCTGGAGGTGGAGGTCGGCATCCGGCCAGAACATATGGTGCTCGGCCCCCTCGATGCGCCCCATGCCGTACCGCTTGTGGTCAGCGCGGTCGAGACGACGGGCGCGGCCAGCTATCTCTTCACCGAAGGGGAGCCGGAGCTGATCGTCACCACCGAAGGCACCGCCGCGATCAGGGCCGACGACACGATCGGCGTCTCCATAGACCCGGCGCGCGTGCATCTGTTCGAGCCGGAAACTGGCGCCTCCCTCCGATCCGCTAAACTCTGAACATGCGCAGGCCTACCAAGCCCTGCCGCTTCGCGTCTTGGTCCTGACCCGGTAAAGCGAACGGGTCGCGGTGATGAACAGCTCCGACAGGTCCGCGCCGCCGAATTCCACATTCGTCACCATCTCGGGCACCGGCACATGGTCCACCGGCGCACCGTCCGGCCCGTAGACATGGACACCGTCGCCCCCGGCAACCCAGAGCCGCCCCTCGATATCGACGCGCATACCATCAGGCACACCCACAGGCATCACCGCGAAATCGCGCAGGCCCGACAGGCTCCAGTCGGGGGCTACATCCATTGCCAGCACCTTGTGATGTATCTCGGAACTGTCGGAGACATACAGGATTTTCTCATCTGGCGAGAGACA
Source organism: Rhodophyticola porphyridii (assembly GCF_003688285.1). Taxonomy (GTDB): domain Bacteria; phylum Pseudomonadota; class Alphaproteobacteria; order Rhodobacterales; family Rhodobacteraceae; genus Rhodophyticola; species Rhodophyticola porphyridii. The sequence continues at coordinate 122,417 of NZ_RCNT01000004.1, read as the reverse complement.
GAGTCCGTTCGGCCGGTAAATCTCCGTCATCAGAGGCTGCGGCCGGTCGGTGCGGTCGGTGACGCGGAACACCCAGGCCCCGTCCAGCTCCTGCGCCTGCTGATAGCCGTGCAGAGTGCCGTCCAGATGGCGCACGCCAAAGGGCGGATCGGTAAACAGGATCGTCCCGTCCGAGGCGCAGATCACGTCGTTGGTGGAGTTCAGGACATGCGGCCCGTAGCCCGAGGCGAGGACGCGGCGCTTGAAATCGCGGGTCGACCGCGCTGTCAGGCTGCGGGTGGTGTGTTCGCAGCAGAGGATTTCGTCATGTCGCGACAGGGCCAGGCCAATCGCGAAATGGGCATTCCCGATCAGCGTTTCCGCACGATTGTCCCCGGGGTGCCATATCTGAATGGTGTTGCCGGGGATATCGGTGAACAAAAGTGCGCCGAGCCCGGGGATCCAGCAAGGCCCCTCGGTGAAGCCGAACCCGGTGGCCAGTTGCTCCACGTCACCCGTCCACAGTCTCATTCCGGGACCTCCCTGCCGCCACGTGCCCACCGGTCGATCAGAACCACGGCAATGACCAGCACGCCCTTGATCACCTGTTGGGTGTTGAAATCGATATTCAGGATTGCGAGCCCGTTGTTGAGGATGCCGATAAGCGCAACGCCCAGCATCGTGCGCGGCATCGAGCCCGCGCCGCCGCCCAGACGTGTGCCGCCGATCACCGCGGCGGCAATGGCATCGAATTCAAGGCCGATTGCCCCATCTGCGCGCGCATTGCCGATCCGCGCGATCAGGATCATCCCCACCAGCCCCATCAGCGCGCCCGTCAGGGTAAAGATCGCCAGCCGCAGCCGCGCCACCGGCAGGCCCAGCATGCCCGCGCTTTCCGCGTCTCCGCCAAGCGCGTAGATATTCGCGCCGAACCGGGTGCGGGCCAGAAGCCACCACATCAGCAACGCCACGGCCAGCAGCCACCAGAAGGCCGCGCGGTTGCCGGCGAAGACCCCGGTCGCAAACAGCTGGCGGAACCATTCCGCATCGAACAGGATCGTCCGGCCACCGGTCAGCGTCAGCGCCACGCCCTGCGCGATGAAGAAGCTGACCAGCGTCGCGATGAAGGAGGGGATGGCGACATAGACGACCAGAAGCCCGTTCAGAAGCCCGAAGCCCGCACCCACGGCCAGGCCGATCGGGAGGGCCCAGATCCCGTACCCCTCGGCGAGCGCGATGGCTGTCACCACCGCCGCCGCAGAGGCAACCGCCCCGACGCTGAGGTCGATCTCGCCGGCCAGGATCACGAATGTCATCGCGGCGGCGGCGATGCCAAGGATGGCGACCTGCCGCCCGATTCCGATCAGGTTGGCCGGGTCGCGAAAGGCCGGGCTGAGCAGCATCAGCGCCGCCAGCACCACAAGCAGCGCCGCGGCCAGCCCGTAATCGGCCATCTGCCGGCGCGCCGGCTTCATGACCGCGCCCCCGAGGCGAGACGTTCCAGCACAACTGCCAGAAGGATGATCATGCCCTTGACCACATATTGCAGGTCGATATTCACGTTCATCAGCACCATGCCATTGTTCAGAACCGCGATCAGTGCCGCCCCCATCAACGTGCGCAGGAGTGATGCACGGCCGCCGAAAAGGCTGGCGCCTCCGATGATCACGGCGGCGATGGCATCCAGTGTCAGGGCGGGGACCGACGCGGGCGCGCCGCTGCCGAGCCGGGCCGCCGACAGCACCGCGGCCATCGCCACCAGCCCGCCCATGATGGCGAAGACCATGATTTTGCGGCGGCGAACGGGCACACCCGACAGCCGCGCCGCGTCGGCATTCGCGCCGACGGCGAAAAGCTCCCGCCCGGCCACGGTCCGGTCGAGAAAGGCCAGGCAGGCGATGAAGGTGACGGCCACGATCAACAACGGGACCGGCAGGCCAAGGGCGCGGGCATCATAGAAAAGAACCAGAAACGGCTCGCTCATGATCGCGATGGAGATCGCGCCGGTGAAGACATAGGCCAGCCCCGTGGCGATGGCCATCACACCAAGAGTGACGATGAAGGAGGGGATATCGCCCAGCACCGTGAGCGCGCCGTTGAGCGCGCCGATAAGTATGCCCAGAGCGAGAACGGCCGCCACCGCCAGCGGCCATCCCGCGCCCGCCTCCATGATCTGCGCCAGGATCACCGCAAGCAGCGAGACGACCGCACCGACGCTGAGGTCGATCTCTCCGAGAAGGATCACCATCGTCATGCCGAAGGCCACCAGCATCAATGTGGCGCTGTCCGTCACGAGGCGTTCGAAATTGCGCAGATTGAGGAAGTATTCGCTGGACAGGGCGAAGAAGACGATCACCCCCAAAAGTCCGGCATAGGGCAGAAGATCGCGGATCAGCCGTGCCAGACCCGGGCCGCGCACGCCTGGGGCTGCCCGCGTCATGCGGCCGTCTCCGCGGCTTCGGTGAAGGAGAGGTCCAGCAGGCTTTCCTCGGTCGCGGTTTCCGCCGGCAGGATGCCGGCCACACGCCCCTGCGCCATGACCGCGATCCGGTCGGAGATCTGGAGCAATTCCGGCAGTTCCGAGGAAATCGCCAGAATCGCGGCGCCATCGGTGGCAAGCTGCCGGATCAACGCGTAGATCTCCGCCTTGGCGCCCACATCCACACCACGGGTCGGCTCATCCAGCAAGATGACGCGCGGAGCCGTCGCCAGCCATTTCGCCAGCGCCACTTTCTGCTGGTTGCCGCCCGAAAGCGTGTCGACCGCCACGCCCGGGCCGGCAGCCCTGACGCCCAAGCGCTCCATCCAGTCGCGCGCGAAACCGGCGATGCGGTTCGGGCCAATCACCCCGAGCGGGGCCAGTCGCCGGAGACTGGGCAAGGCGATGTTGTCGGCCACTGAAAGCGGCAGCACCAGCCCCAGGCGTTTGCGATCCTCCGAGGCATAGGCCACGCCCCGGGCCAAGGCCTCGCCAATACCCGCCGGGGCGTAGGGCTTGCCGAAAAGCGTCATCCCGCCGCTGTCGGGCCGGTCTATTCCGGCGATCAGGCGGGCCAGTTCGGTTCGTCCCGCCCCCATGAGCCCAGCCATGCCCAGAACCTCACCCGCCTTCAGCGACAGGCTGGCGCCGCGCACCGCCGTGCCCCGCGCCAGCCGCTCGACCTCAAGGACCACGGGCAGATCGTCGTCCGCCGTGCCGTGCCGGTCTTCGGCCACGTCGCGACCGACCATCGCGCGGATCAACGCGGTGCGGTCCAGATCGGCCGTGGCCCCGCTCAGCACATAGCGCCCGTCGCGCAGAACTGTGATCCGGTCGGACAGGGCGAACACCTCGGACATGCGGTGGGTGATGTAGATGATGCCTACGCCACGCTCCGAAAGACGACGCACCAGAGAGAACAAAAGCTCCTCCTCGGCGCGGCCGAGCGAGGAGGTCGGCTCGTCAAGGATCAGAACCCGGGGGATCTGCGCAGAGGCCCGGGCGATCTCCACCATCTGGCGCTGCCCGGTGGACAGCCGCCCGGCGGGCGCGGTGGCCTCCAGCGGGATGCCCAGATCGTCAAGTATGCGCTGCGCCGCGCGGATCAGGGCCCCGCGGTCCAGCCACAACCCACCCGCCCGCACAGGTTCGCGCCCGATCATCAGGTTTTCCGCGACGCTGCGATTGGGCAGCACGGTCAATTCCTGAAACACCGTATGGATGCCCGCGGCCTTGGCCGATGCGGGGCCGGAGAGGCGGACCGCGCGCCCGTCGATCCTGATCTCTCCGGCATCCGGCTGGAACAGCCCGGAGGCGATCTTCATCAATGTGGACTTGCCCGCACCGTTTTCACCCATGAGGGCATGAACCTCGCCCGCGGCAAGGGCGAACCGCGCATCGTCAAGCGCCAGAACGCCGGGAAACCGCTTGGTGATATGGGACAGTTCAAGAAGCACGCGGGGGACCTTCCGCCAGCCGGGCACGCGGGGCGATGTCCCGGGGGGCGGCGCCCCCCGAAACGCTGGCCGGTGTCACTCCGCCCAAGGTGGGGTGACACCGGGATACTGGATCGCCCACATCTCGGCGTAGTTTTCAGCTGTGACCAGCAGATTGGGGGTGATGATCTCCTCGCACAGTTCGGCCCCTAGGATCGACTGCGCCAGACCTTCGATTGCCGCGCGCCCCTGAAGGGCGGCCTGCTGGCCCGACAGAGCCACGATATTGGTATCGCCGGAATGAAGCTCCATGTATCCGGGCACCTCGGAATCGTAACCCGCGATGAGGATATCCCGCCCCGATTGCTCGACCGCTTCGGTCGCGGCGTTTACCGCAAGGCTCCAGGTTGCGACGATGCCCGCGAGATCCGGATTGGCCTGGATCACATTGGCGGCCAGTTCCAGCAACCGGTCCTGGCTGAAATCGGATTGCAGCGAAATGATCTGCCCGCCCGAGGCGCCGACCGCATCTAGCACACCCTTTTCCCGGTCGCGGATCGTTTGCAGTGCAAAGGGGATGCCCAGTATCGCGATCTGTGCGTTCGGTACACCGATTTCGGCCATCAGGGCCGCCGTTGCGTCATAGCTTCCCTGATAGCTGGCGGCATTCATCACGCTGATCACATCGCCGCGCGCCGGCGCGCCGCCGACGATGAAGACGGCGATGCCGGCCTGATTGGCGCGGCGGACGGCCTGCCCGATGGAGCCCGCATCGACGGCGGTCAGAAAGATCCCGTCGACCCCGCGCTGAACCAGCGCATCGAATTGCGAAAGCTGGGTGTTGGCATCGAAATCGGCATTGTTGACAATCAGCTCGACGCCAATCTCCGCGGCATAGGTTTCGGCGCCGGCCACCAGCGTGCGGCTGAAATCATCCGAGATGTTGTTTGTCAGAAAACCGAAGGTCAGATCGCGCGCCGCGATCTCGGCGGCCTGCGCGTCGGTCAGGTTCAGAGCTTCGGCTGTGCCGAGGCAACTCTCCTGCGCAATGGCGCTTGTGGCCGTCATCAGTGAGGTCGCGGCAGCAAAAGCTGCCACCAACCGCCAGGCGAACCTTATCGAAACTGTCATTTTGTCCCTCCCTTGCCGTTCATGGGCCCAGCAAACGACGATTCGCGGATTCAAGCAATACAAACGTTTGTATTAGAGAGTTGATACGCTATGCGTAATCGCGTGTGTTTGAGGCATACGCAGGGTCCGGGATCGCAACGCGGTTGCGCGCGAGACTTCGGCAGGGCCCCGGGACGTATCGGTTGCCTCTGCCGAGGAAGATCGGCGCTCATATGGTTGGCGCGCAGTATGCCTCATATGTGTCATGGAGCCGGAGCGGCAGCGGGATCGGAACCTGGACATCATCTCTGCCGGCCCTCGCGAGACACGGGCGGCTGCGGGGCAGGGGCCGCGATCCTGATACATGAGGCCCGGTTTCCATGATGCCTCCGGCACCGGAACATGACCGATTGCGAAAGGATGGAGCAGCCAAACCGGACCTTGGATAAGGGTGTCGATTCGCGCTGAGCGGTGATTTTGACGCTTCGCTTCGCTTCAATACCTGTTTCGTCCCTGTAACATTTTTGGAACGATCCAGAAAATGGCCCCGAAAACCTGTCTAAAGGGACAGGTTTTTCATTGTTTCTATCCACTGAACAGGCTGTCCGAATACCATTTCTCGGCAGGATTACCGCCCCTCTAATGCTCGGAATGAAAGGCTTAATACTTTGTTAATCATATATTTATATGAGTTTACCTTAACGGAAAGGCCGGTGAAGATGACCCTCTTCCGTGCCTCGTGTCCCAACCTGTCGTATAAGTGTCGGATTCGTGACTTCACAAATCTCTTCGATTTGATATTGCATAGCTATGCAGCAGTTGCCGTGGCAGTGCGCCCGACACCGCAAAGCAGTTGGAAACACTTTCCATCGTGAAAAGAAACTTCGGTTTCATGTCGCTCTCCCGGCGGGTGGTCGGGCAGGACGATTGGCAACCGAACCAAGAGGGAAGATCGCCCGCGTATCTGGGTGAGTATCGAGTGAACGAGGTCGTCATGCCGAACAGTAATTCAGTAGCGAGTTTTGAGCAGGTCCGCGCCGTCAAGGATGCAGATCATCGTGTGCCACAAGAGCTGATAGCTTCGAATACCCCTGTCATCCAACCCTGCCGCGTTTCGCAGGTCGATGAGACGCTGCCGTGCTTCACGCCCGGTACCGTCATCGCGACGCTGCGTGGTGAAGTCTCTGTCGAAGAGCTTCGGGTTGGTGACAGGGCTATTACCCGCGACAACGGCCTGCAGGAGATTTGCTGGACGGGTGCGAAGCAGATCGACGGGCGCACGCTTTTGTCCGTTCCCAAGCTACAGCCGGTAATGATCCACCAAGGGGCTCTGGGCAACGGTTTGCCCGCGCGCGATATGATGGTCAGCCCCAATCACCGGGTCTTGTGCCATAGCACACGCGCGGCGATGCATTTCGGCGATCACGAAGTACTTGCGGCAGCGAAGGATCTGATCGATGTCGTTCCGGGTGTTCAGCGCGTTACCGCTGCCCGCGCAACCTATATCCACTTCATGTTCGCGCAGCATGAGGTCGTGCTGTCGAACGGGGCCTGGACCGAGAGCTTCCAGCCCAATGAGCGGACCCTCCACGGTATCGAAGCGGAACAGCGGGCCGAGATCTTCGCGCTGTTTCCCGAACTGGCCGAGACCAAAGGCCGCGACGCCTATGGCGCGGCGCGCCAAACCCTGAATTCCGACGAAGCCAGACTGCTCTCCGACTGATTTGCCGGATCGGCCGGTTCGCACCATCCGGCCCCCGCGCCTCACCCGTCGGGTCGCCGGAGCGGGTGGCCTGCCGCATATCGCAAGCCCCGTCAAAAAGAAGGGTGCCGAACCCGAAGGTCCGGCACCCGACCGTCGCGAGGCGACAGGGAGAAAGCCTCGGCTCAGTTCAACGTGGCGTTGAACAGATACACCTTTTCATCCGGACGCGGGGTCCAGTCGATCCGGTTGCTGACGCCGTAGAAATCCGGCTGGAAGTAGAGATGCAGCCACGGGCCGTCATCATAGAAGACCTGCAACATCTCATCGACGATGGTGCGCACTTCCTCTTCGCTTTCCGCAGCCGCGATATCGGCCCACCGGTCGAACCAGCGCGGATCGTCCCAATGGGTGTAGTTGGTGCCTGCATCGACAGTGGCCAGATCGGTCATGTCGTAGAGCGGGCTCCAGAGCGCGCCGCCCGAGCCGATGAAGTAGAGCGGCCCTGCATTGCGTTCGCGGATCAGCGGAATGTAGACGCTGGACCATTCCATGATGTCGAGTTCCACGTCGAGCCCGACATCGGACAGGTACTGCGCGATGGCCTGAACCACATTGGCGTCGTTCAGATAGCGGCCCTGGCCGGCCTGGAAGCGGATCGAGAAGCGTGTGCCGTCATCCCCGCGGGGCCAGCCTGCCTCGTCCAGAAGCCGCTCGGCGGTTTCGGGATCGTAGGGGTAGGGCTCGATATTCGGGTTGGCATTCGGCGGGTTGACGATGCCGGTCATCCGCTCGCATTCGAAGTTGAGCAACTGGCGGCAGATCGTTGGAACGTCCACGGCATATTGCAGCGCGCGGCGCACGGCAGGGTCCTGAATGGCATCGCCGCCCGGTTCCTGGGCCATCGTGTCGCTAAGGTTGAACCCGACATACATCCGCCGCGTGCCCTGGATCGGGTTGACCTCGGCCACGCCGCTGGCATTGATCACCTCCATCTGGTCCGGAGCCACATTGGTGATGATGTCCACATTGCCTGCCATCAGCTCGGCAGAGCGAGTGGAAGCCTCGGGGATGATCCGCCAGATGATGTTCTGGAAGCCGACATCCGCGCCTTCCACGGCCTCAAGCACCACTTCGGAGCCGCGGCGCCATTCCGCAAGGCGGTAGGGGCCCGATCCGATGGGGTTGCCCGATGCCTCATCAAGGCTCATCGCCTCGTAGCTGTCCATGCAGTGAATGAAGACCTCTGCGATCAGACCAAAGGCGATCGGGTTGGGCGCGCCAAGATTGATCTGCACCCGCAGGTCATCCAGCGCTTCGGCGCTCTGGAAGTCGATAGAGCTGAAGACGAAACCGGGCGTGTTGCCGGTGAAGGCGTTTTCCGGGTCCGCGGCGCGGTTGAAGGAATAGGCCGCGTCCTCGGCCGTCAGCGCTTCGCCGTCATGGCAGGTCAGGCCTTCGTTGAGCGTGTAGACATAGCCCATGCCGTCCTCTGAAATCTCCAGAGTGTTCGCAAGCTCGGGACGGGCCACCCCGTCACCGCCCATGGTGAAGAGCGTGCCGAAGATATGGCGGGCAATGTTGGAATTGTCGCGCGACGCAATCGCGGACGGATCGAGCGTGTTGATATCCGCGCTGAGCCCCACGACGATCGTATCGTCGGCGGGTTGCGCAAACGCCCCCGTTGTCAGCGCAAGGCTTGCAGCGCCGGCTGCAAGCAGATGGTGTAGTCTTGGCATTGGCTTTCCTTTCACCTGTTGGATGGTTGGCGACGGACCGGGGCTCGTCTTCGTGTTCTCGTTGGGTCCGTCCGGGTCTGTTGGAAACCGCAACCATCCGAGGCGGGACGCGCCATATGTCGGGGTTGCGGGTGTCAAAGGTCTTGCGCGATGGTCGCCGGATCGAAGGCGGCCAGAATGCGTGTGTGGTCAGAGATCAGCTTGACGGCACGATCCGCATCGCCATCGGCCAGCGCCTGTACGATGGGCGGGTGGTTGCCGGCAACTTCGGTCAGATTGTGTTCGTCGCGATTGCGCAGCGCCATGATCTGGTGGATGCGCAGATAGAGGTTTTTCCAGGACGCCAGCAGCAGATCATGATCGGCCAGCATGATCAGAGCGTGGTGAAACGCCTCGTCGGCGGCCACGAGCGCCTCGAAATCGTCGGCCTCGGCTGCCTCCGTCATCGCATCGCAATGTTCGCGCAGCAGATCAAGCGGCGCGCCGTTTTCCAGGATCCGGCGCACGGCCATCACCTCGAACACCTCGCGCAGGGAATAGGTTTCTGCCACTTCGCGCGCGGTCAGCGGTTTCACCCGCTTGCCCTTGTAGGCGATGGTTTCGACCAGCCCGTCATTTTCCAGAATCTGGATCGCTTCGCGGATCGGCGCGCGGGAGACATTCATTTGCTCGGCCAGCGCGGTTTCCACCAGCCCGGTTCCGGGCCGCAACCTCCCGCTGAGGATGGCGCTGCGCAGCCGGTCGGCCACCTGAACGCGCAAGGGCACGTTTTCGATCGGGGCGATATCGGGCGGCATCGGAGCGGCAAGCATCGGTTTCGTGGTCATTACATCAGTCCTCCAGGGCAATCGTTATCTGCCTGACGGGCCGCCGCACCTGGCTGTTGGCGGGCAAGAAGTCCGACAGGAAGGTGGCGACACTTAAAGGAGGGAGACCTCGGACTGGCAACAGCAATCGGCAAGGCGCAAGTCGATTGGATACAACCAGTGGCATTTGTCTCATGAAATACGCCCGACTGCGCTGTTGTGTAATGTCGACAATCCATAAGTGGACAATGCGGCACGTAGGAAAGCCTTGTCAAGCATTCATGGTGGCCGCGTTGCAGAGGGCCGGTGGGGCAGGCGGGCAAGACCGCGATCAGGTCGTGTGGATGCAGGCGCTTGTGTGTCCGTCGCCGACGGGTTTCAGCTCCGGCACGATCTTCGCGCAGTCCGCGGTTGCAATCGGGCATCGGGTGCGGAACACGCAGCCCGAGGGCGGATTGATCGGGCTGGGAATATCCCCTTTCAGAACCATGCGCTTGCGCCGTCTGCCCGGTTCGGGGATCGGCACCGCCGAGAGCAGCGCCTTGGTATAAGGGTGGTTCGGCCGGGCATAGAGATCTGCCGCCGAGGCGATTTCCATAACCCGGCCCAGATACATCACGATCACCCGGTCGCAGATATGTTCGACTACGCCCAGATCATGGGCGATGAACAGCATCGTCAGATCCAGATCGTTTTTCAGATCCTCCAGCAGGTTGATAACCTGCGCCTGAATGGATACGTCCAGCGCCGAGACCGGCTCGTCGGCGACGATGAACTCCGGCTCGACGGCAAGTGCGCGGGCGATGCCGATCCGTTGCCGCTGGCCGCCGGAGAATTCATGCGGAAACCGGGCCAGATGGTCGCGTGACAGCCCGACCTTTTCCAGCAGCGTCGCGGCGCGGTCTTCATGCTCCGACGGGTCGCCGATCTTGTGCAGGCGCAGCGGATGGGTCAGCACCTCGCGCACTTTTTCGCGTGGGTTGAGGCTGGCATAGGGATCCTGAAAGATGATCTGCATCCGCTTGCGATAGCTTCGCATGTCGGCGGCGTTCAGACCCATCACATCGGTGCCGCCGAAGCGGACGGTGCCACCGGTGGCCTGCTCCAGCCGCAGGATCGTGCGCCCGACGGTTGTCTTGCCTGATCCGCTTTCGCCGACAAGCCCCACGACCTCGCCCGGATTGATGCCGAAGGAGATGTCATCCACCGCCTTCACATTGTTGACCACGCGCTGCAACACCCCGCCATGGATCGGGAAGTATTTGCGCAGCTTGTCGACCTCGAGCAGGGGGGCGGTCATGAGGCCTGCCTTTCGTTCAGGTCAAGCTCGCGCCAGCGGGCGCAGCGGATCATATGGCTTTCGCTCGCCTTCTCCAGTTGGGGGGCGGCCCCTTTGCAGATATCGGTCGCGAAAGCGCAGCGCGGGTGGAACCGGCAGCCAGCCGGCAGGCTGGTCAGGGCAGGCACGGTGCCCGGAATCGCCTGAAGCCGTTGCTTGTTGATCGAGGAGCCGAGCCGGGGGATCGAGTTCATAAGCCCCGCGGTGTAGGGCATGCGGGGATTGCGGAAGATGTCTTCCACACCGGCGGTTTCGACGACCTGGGCCGCGTACATCACCACCACGCGGTCCGCGACCTCGGCAACGACGCCCAGATCGTGCGTGATGAAGATGATCGCCATGCCCAGCTTTTGCTGCAGGTCGTGCATCAGTTCCAGCATCTGCGCCTGAATCGTGACATCCAGCGCGGTGGTGGGCTCGTCGGCGATCAGGATGCGCGGCTCGCAGGAGAGCGCCATGGCGATCATCGCGCGCTGGCGCATGCCGCCCGACATTTCATGCGGGTAATTGTCGACCCGGCGCGCAGGCTCGGGTATGCCGACGAGTTCCAGCATCTCGATCGCGCGGGTGCGGGCCTTGGATTTCGAGAGGTTTTCATGCCGGATGACCATCTCCGCGATCTGCTGGCCGACCGTATGCACCGGGTTCAGGCTGGTCATCGGCTCCTGGAAGATCATCCCGATCTCCTTGCCGCGGATTTCCCGCATCTCGGCATCGCTGAGTTGCGTGATCTCGCGGCCGGCAAGCTTGATACTGCCGCCCGATACGCGCCCGACATCCTTGGGCAGCAGCCCCATGATCGACAGGCTGGTGACCGATTTGCCCGAGCCGCTTTCGCCCACGATGGCGAGTGTCTGGCCGGCATGGACATCGAAGCTGACCCCGTCGACGGCGCAGATCGACAGCGTCTTGGTCAGATCGAAGGTGGTCTGCAAATCGCGTACCTCCAGAAGCGGCGGCTCCTGAGATGGCGGGGTTTCCTCATGCTGCACCGGTAACGCTCCCCTGCAACGCGGCCGTGACGGCGCCTCCTGGTTCCGCGACGCGACGCAGACGGTCATACAGATGCATTATTTGCGGCCTTTTTCATCGTTTGTGCCCCCTGATCATACACGCGCGATCTATCGCGCGGGCCCGGTTCCGTTTCTCGATTTGGGTGCTTGACGCAATCGGGTCCGCATGATTTGGTTGTTCTACTGTCGACAATCTAAAATCTACCTTGGGAGAACAATGAATTGATTGTCAAGCATCCCGAGGCGGTGTCGCCGGAAAAGACGGAGGGTGGGCAATGTACGGACCCGCATCGTGCAGGATCGGTGATCGATTGGGCAAGGTCTGTTTCGGAATCGGCCGTCAAACCGGCCGCCCGGCGCCCTGGCGAACTTGATCTGATAGAGGGCGCGGCCTGATGTGGACATTCCTGATACGGCGTCTGATGCAGAGCATTGTCGTGCTGATCGGCGTCACGTTGATCAGCTTCATTTCGTTGCAGATCGGCGGGGATCCGACCTATCTGTTCGTGTCTGAAAACGCGAGCGCCGAGGAGATCCAGCGCGCGCGGGAGGCTCTGGGCTTCGATAAGCCGCTGCATATCCAGTATCTCAGCTATGTCTGGAACGCGCTGCAGGGCGATTTCGGCAATTCGCTCAGCTATCGCCAGCCGGCGATGGATGTGGTGCTGGAGGCGATGCCGGCCACGATCGAGCTGACATTCTTCTCGCTGGTTCTTGCGATCGGGCTCTCGATACCGCTTGGCATCTATGCGGCTCTGAACCGGGGCAAGCCCGCCGATGGCGGCATCATGACATTCGCGATGCTGGGTCAGTCGATCCCGAATTTCTGGATGGGAATCATGATGATCCTGTTCTTCGGCCTCTATCTGCGCTGGTTCCCGATATCCGGCCATGTCCCGTTTCTGGAACCGCTCTTCGAGGGCGATTTCGCCACCGCCTTCAGCAATCTGCCCCGTTCAATGTACTACATGATCATGCCGGCCTTCGCGGTTGGCACCTATACGCTGGCGCGAAACGCCCGCCTTATCCGGTCGTCGATGCTGGAGGTTCTGCAACAGGATTACGTCCGCACCGCCCGTTCCAAGGGGATCTCGGAGCGCCGGGTCGTGATCCATCACGCGATGCGCAACGCCTGGCTGCCGGTCGTCACGATGATCGGGCTGGAGTTCGGCTTTCTGCTTGGCGGCGTGGTGGTGGTGGAAACGGTGTTTTCCTATCCCGGCATCGGTCGTCTGGTCTTCAACGCGATCAACCAGCGCGACATTCCGGTGGTTCAGGCCTCGGTCATCCTGCTGGCGGCGATTTTCATTCTGCTGAACCTGATCGTCGATCTGATCTATGCGCGTCTCGATCCGCGCGTGAAGCTCTAGGGGCACGCGACATGGCCGATACGACACCCACTCCCAGCTCCGCATCCACCACCCAGGCCGTCGGGGGCATGGCCTCCTCCTACCGCCGCAGGGAACTGCGCAGGGCCTTCGAAAGCATGCTGACCAGCCGGTGGGCGCTGGTCGGTTTGCTGATCCTGCTGATCGTGACCTTCGTGGCGATCTTCGGCCCGTGGCTGGCCCCGTTCGACCCCAACAGACAGAATATCATGATGCGCCTGCTGGAACCCGGCCAGCCCGGCGCCGGAGAACTGACCTACTGGCTCGGCTCCGACCAGTTGGGCCGCGATGTGCTCTCCCGGCTGCTTTACGGCGCGCGGGTTTCGTTGCTGGTGGGCGTGGCCGCGATAGCCGTGGGCGGTACGCTCGGCACGATTGCCGGTCTTGTATCGGGCTATTTCGGGGGCTGGGTCGACGATGTGATCATGCGGCTTGGCGATATCCAGCTGGCCTTTCCCTTCATCCTTCTGGCGATCATGTTCCTTGTGGTGCTGGGCCCCGGGCTGGTGAACATCATCCTGGTTCTGGGGATCGGACAGTGGATCACCTATGCCCGGATCGTCCGCGCGCAGACACTCAGCCTGCGGGAAAAGGAATATGTCGAGGCCGCGCGCGCCATGGGCGACAGCACATTCTCGATCCTCTTCCGGACGATCCTGCCCAATATCATCGCGCCCCTGACGGTGATCGCGTCGTTCAACGTGGCCGGCGTGATCCTGTCGGAAGCCGCACTCTCCTTCCTCGGCCTGGGTGTGCCGCCGGATGTGCCGACATGGGGTTCGATGCTGTCGGAAAGCCGCGATCACCTGTTGTCGAACAAATGGTGGCTGGCGGTGTTCCCGGGTCTTGCCATCGTGTTCACAGTGCTGGCCTTCAACATCATCGGCGACTGGCTGCGCGATTTCCTCGACCCGCGGCTCAAGGAGAACGGGTAGGGGCTGCGCTCCGGAGATCTGAAGTCGGCGTCGGGGCGACGGCGAGTGGAAGGTCCGCAAAGAGCCCATTTAGACCGATGCTGCACGATGCACGAGCGTCCGCTTCCGCGAAACTCGCTCGGATGGCGATCGGGCGTTACAAATGATTCTAGACCCGCCGATCAGAGTGTTCCGGAACGTCAAAATGGCTCTAAAGCAAAGCGTTGATCGTTCCATCAAATCGTTCTGTTGGTCTGCTCTCGGATAACTTGACCTCCTACCCAACCGAGATAACATGTCTTTCAAATCATTTCAGACGTTTCTTGGAAACGTGGGAGGCCTTAAATGATTGAGCACATAAAAGCTCTATCGGTTTCTGTCGGCGTAGTCTTTAGCGCTGCTACTGTAGCAACAGCTCAGAGTATATTTTCCGCTGCCACCCAAGAAACAACGTTTTCCAGTACGGGCAGTCAGTCTCTTACGTTGGAACACGGTGAGGTCGCACTGATTGTCGCTGTTGGCGGCGGCGGCGGCGGTGGGCATGCCACCCGTTATCATGATCGCGTTAGAGTAGGCGGCGGCGGCGCTTCGGGTGAAATTGAACTCTACACGATCAGCACGGAAGAAAGCGAAGCCAGATTCAATATTGATGTCGAAATTGGAGTCGGGGGTCGCGGTGGTGGACGTATCTTGTGCGAGCTGCGTGGCACGGACTGGGGAGGGGAAGCCGGAGCCGGGGAAAACGGTTCACCCACTGTGGTCACAATTTCAACCGCATCCGAGAATACGGATGTGGTAACGGTCGAAGCCAATGGTGGACGCGGTGGTGGTACGCCGTTCAATAGCTCCACTTGTTGGGGCGGTGACTGTGAAAACGGGGCAGGTTTCATTCTACAGTCCAAGCCCTTAGGCGGCTTAGCTCAATCTACCGGGGTTTCTGGCTCTGATGGTATCGCAAATGCTGAAATTATTCGAGGAACCACTATAATTGCAGGAGTCAGTGGGGGCGAACTACCAATAGGATTTGGATCGGGAGGGGATAGCGGTACTTATGATGCAACACGCGGAGTAGTTACAAACCCACCCGGTTCTGGTTATGCGCCATACGACAATCGGGATTGGTGTGATGGGTCACAGACATTTTTTGGCCGTCACGGATCAGATGGGGGAGTTATAATATACGTGTTCAATGGTATCGACGCCGAAAGACTAATCGCTGAGGCAACCTATGAATTGATACACGAGCAAAACTCCTCTGAAGAGCAAGCAATAGAGTTCTTGGAGAACCCCACCTACCTTTACAATAACGAGTTATTTTTCAATCCCCTAAGCCAATCAGAACAGCAGGAAGTCGCTGAAGCGTTTCAGAGCAGTAAAACTACAGAGGCATGGGGTCTCCTTTCGAGCAGCTACGCAAATGCTACGGGGACAGTTGGACCTGATTTGACCAGCCTCCGAGAACCCGAGGTATCAGAAGCCGGAGTAGGAGCGCTATTAGCGAACCCAACAGTCCAACGCCTACTTTGGTCCGCGACAATTTGGATGATAAACCAGAGTCATGTTCATCAGCAGCAATCTGGCCTGAACCCTGATTTTGCCGGTGTATCAACGCAAGAGTTGAACGAAAGTCTAGCAGCGCTGGCGCAGGCCCACTCTGCAGTGGCATATGGTGTCGAGCATCTTGGCGGTCGAAATCCTCATAACATCCTGCTGCTTGACGACTTGGAGGACAGAATTGAGATTTTGGTCCGTGAAATTCGAGTGCGTGCTGAACGCGAAATTGAGGCGCACGGGAACTACATGGAGTCTCAGCGAGGTCTCGGCGGAGCACCCGTCTTCGATGGGTTGAGTCCAGAAGAGCTGCAAAGAAGGGCAAGCAGAATAGACAATAGAATGATGATGGAAAACCTTGGTGGTGGGAGCACTTGTGTCACTGCAAGCACGCGCTCGTGCGACATGGGTCTTCCCGGAACCTGCATCATCCATCAGCAGAGGATCTGTTACTGACCCGTCAGGATAGCTATCGCTAAACCCGATTTGCAAAAAGCAGACCTTTGGCAAAGACGGTCGAGCTGCCGCTTCGTCCCGCGATCCAGACCTCTCAAAGCCAGGGTTGCTCACGGCCTGCACCGCGCCATCCTGCTGCACGACCCAAGGGGCTGGAATGCCAAACGGCAGGCCGTCAGCGCCGGACGAACCGGCCGCCCCCCTGCTTGCCGGTCACCGCGCCGTCCTTGAACACGCTTCGCCCTGCGAGGATCGTTTCGCAGACCTTTCCGCGCAACACGCGGCCATAGAACAGATGCGCCACGTCGCGGGCGTGGGTGTGCATCGTGGCGGGCGCGAATCTGGTCTCGCCTTCCAGATCCACGATCGCGACATCCGCCGCAGACCCGGGCAAGAGGGCGCCTTTTTGCGGATAGAGCCCGTAACGCCGCGCGCCATTGGCACAGATCAGATCATGGGCCCGTTTCAGGTCGAGCCGCCCGCGCGCCACCGCATCCAGCATCGCGGGCAGGATGAACTCGATGCCGGGAACGCCCGGGGGCGCGCCGGGAAAATCCCCCTCGGCGGCCTGTTTCTCGGCCTTTGCAAAGGGCGCGTGGTCGGTGGTGACGTAGTTGATCACCCCGTCGGCGATGGCCTGCCAGAGCGCATCCTGATCGGCCTGATGGCGGATCGGCGGGTTCACCTTGGCGTAGATGCCCGCGCGCGCCACGTCCTCTTCGGTGGCGAACAGGTATTGCGGGCAGGTTTCGGCGGTGAAGTCCGAGGTGCCGGCAAAGCCGCGCAGGACGGCCACGGTTTCGGCGGAGGTGACATGCGCGATATGCAGCTTCGCCTGCGCGGTGAGGTTCATCGCCAGCAGTTTGGCCACCGCCACCGCCTCGCAGATCGCCGGGCGGGACAGGCCATGGGTCGCGGCATCCGCCGGATCAAGCGCCTTGGCAAGATTCTCGTAATGAGCCAGCAGCGCGGCGCTTTCGGCATGCACCACCACCGGTCGCCCAGTGTCGGACAAAAGCTCAAGCGCGCGAAGCTGGTCGGCCTCGTCGGGAAAGGCCAGCCCCTCGAACTCGTCGGCGCGTCCTGGCGGCGAGGGCGTGGTGAAGATCTTCCAGCCGATGCAGCCGAGATCCATCATCGCGTCGCGACCGGCTTCGGTCAGGTCACCAGGCGCGGCGTAGAGCGCAAAGTCGATGACGGCATTTTCGCTGAAATGATCGCGGCGCCGGGCCAGTTCTTCGGGCGTCGAACAGCAGGGTTTGGAAATCGGCATCTCGAAGAGCGTCGTCACCCCGCCTGCGGCCGCCGCCCGGGTTTCCGACAGGACGGTGCCGCGTTCGGGATAGGCGGGCGCGCGGACGTGAAAATGAATATCCACGATACCGGGCAGCACGGTTTTCCCCCGGGCGTCGATGATCCGGGATGCCTCCGGCGCGGTGCCCGGCGCATAGAGGCCCGCCACCTTGCCATCCGCGAGCCCCAGATCGACGCGATGAAGGCCATCGGGCAGCAGCACGTCGCCACCCGAAATCAGCGTATCCAGCGCCGTCATTTCAGTCCCAGTTCGGTCAGTGCCTTGGCAACACCGTCCAGATTGGTCAGATGCATGGAGGCGTAATTGGGGGACAACACCACCCCGTGCCCGCCGGCGCGATAGGTGGCCATGACCGAGCGGTAGGCGATATCGGGAGTGCATTTTGCCTGATCCGCGCGCACCCGCGGCGCGTCGATGCCGAGACCCATGAAGACCTTGGCCTTGTCGTGCACCCCCGTCAGCGCCGCCTCGCATTGCCCGAAAACGTAGGTGTCGGGATCCAGACCGTCCTGGATCACGGTGTCGATACCGGAGCCCTGGATGCCGAGGATCCCGTCCATGATCTTCATCGCCACCGCAGGGTCGAAATCCCGCAGGATCGTGTTCCGGAAAAAGCCGAACTCCTTGTGCCAGATCTCGCCCGACTGGTGCTGATAGGTGATCGGCTTGACCCAGTCGGCATACATCGTCTGTTCGTGCCACGGCCATTGGGCGCGGCGGAACAGGTTGAAATGATTGCGGTTCCAGACATTGAGGCCGAAGGGCAGGGCGGGTTTGCACCATTTCACCAGCCCGTAAAGCTCCCGGTCCAGATCCTTGTTGCGCTCCAGCCAGAAGCGTTCCCAGATCAGCACTTCGGGATTTTCGAGAAGCGTGCGGATGAAGGTGATGAAGGCTCCGTCGTCGAATTCCTTGCCGCCAAGGGCGTTCTGCATGAAATCATACATCGCGATGCAGCCCCTGCGGCAGGCCTCCACGTCGATACCGCGCAGCGTGGCCTCCGCCCGCGCCGCCTCCGAGAAATCGCCCGGCGCCTGGCCCTGCATCATCTGGTCCAGCGGCGAGTTCCGCTCATTGCACCACATGATCCCGTCGATCTCGTAATTGCGCACCTGATCCTCGATGATCGCGTGCATCCAGTTGCGGTAGTCGGTGTTCGAGGTCGACGGCTCGTCTTTGCGGCGGCCGAACACGTCGACCTCCATGCAGGTGGCGAGGTTGGGGATATCCACCGCGCTGGCCGATCCGTGGCCTGCGTATTTGAAGAAGGGTTCCATCAGTTCGACATAGACCTTCATGCCGCGTTTATGGGCCTCGGGGATCACCAGATCGAGGATGTCGATCCCCTCCATCTCCGCATCGGTGGCGCGGAACTCCTTGATCAGCGTCTTGGTGTAGTAGCGCGGATCGGGGTTGAAATAGGCCCCGCCCTTCATGGTGAAAGGTTCAGGCACTCCGTGATCGGGCCAGCCATCCAGCTCGTGCGCGATGCTGCGCCCGGTCTTCAGGCCGAGCCAGGACACGGTGCCGAGCATCAGGACGTTGACGCCGACGCGATCCTTGAGCGTATCGAGGACGGTCTCCACACCCTCGTCGATGAAGCTGATCGGCGAGACCTGGATGCCGACGAATTTCTCCTCCGGATTTGGGGTCATGTTGCTCATGCCGCCGCCCCCGCATGTCTGGCGATGAACCCCTTGATCCGCGCCATCGCCTCTTCGATCACCGGCAGCGGTTGCAGATAGGAGATGCGGATGAAATCGCTGTCCGGCTCGCCGAACATGTCACCGGGAAAGACCATGACGCCGGTCTCCCGCAGCAGGTTCTCGCAAAACGGTTTGGCCTTCATGCCCGTGGAGGAGATGTTGGTGTAGATGTAGAACGCGCCGCCTGGCGCGCCGAAGCTCAGGCCCAACTCGGTCAGCGCCCCCATCAGATAGGCGCGGCGCTCGGCATAGGCGCGGAAGGTCGCTTCCATCTCGTCCTGCGGGCCGGTAAGGGCGGCCAGCGCTGCGAATTGCGATATGGTGCAGGTGTTGATCGACAGTGTGTGCCGTGGCTCGGTCAGCTTCTCCACGAAATCCGCGGGCGCGGCCATGTAGCCCACGCGCCAGCCGGTCATGGCATAGGTCTTCGAAAAGCCGTTGAGCGTGATCGTGCGCTCCTTCATCCCCGGAAGTGTCGCCAGCGACAGGTGCTCGTGCGGCGGATAGACCAACTTGGCATAGATCTCGTCGGCGATGACCAGAATATCGTGCCTGACCGCCAGATCGGCGATCTTCCGGATCACATCGGGCGGCGTCACGGCGCCCGTGGGGTTGTTGGGGGAGACCATCACGAACATGCGCGTTTTCGGCGTGATGCGTTTTTCGATTTCGGCCACGTCCAGCGCGAAATCGTCTTTCTGGTAGGTCGGCACCGGCACCGGTGTGCCACCGCAGAGATGCACCGCCGTGTCATAGGTGGTGAACCGCGGCGAGGTGATCAGCACCTCGTCGCCGGCCTGCACCAGACCCAACATGCACAACATGATGCTTTCCTGCACGCCGGCGGTGACGATGATCTCGTCGGCGGTGTAATCCAGGCCGTAATCCGCCCGCAGGTTGTCGCAGATCGCCTGCCGAAGCTGGGGCAGCCCGGTGGGCCCGGTATAGTGGTGCTGATTGTCGTCGAGCGCGGCCTTCGCGGCCTCGACCACATGGGCGGGGGTGTGAAAATCCGGGTCGCCCCGGCCAAGGGCGATGACATCGTCGAGGCCGGAGGCGATCTCCAGCATTCTGGTGCGAAACGATCCGTCCTCGTCGACGATGCGGGGCGCTGTGCGTTGCAGCAAAAGCGATTGGGCCATGTCAGTGCATCCTTTTGCCGTCGATGAAGGTCATCTCGACCTTCTCCAGTGCCGTGAGGTCCTGGTCCGGCTTGCCGTCGACCACGATCATGTCGGCCAGTTTCCCGGCCTCCAGCGTGCCGAGCCTGTCGCCGAACCCGTTCAGTACCGCCGCCCGCGCTGTGATGGCGCGCAGGGCATCCAGATTGTCGGGGCAGACGCCCACCTCCACCATGAAGCCAAGCTCGGGCACGATCCGGTCATGTTCCACCGCCGGGCTGCCCGCGTCGGTGCCGAAGACGATCGGCACGCCCGCCTTCGCGGCGCGGACCAGACCGTCGAACCGGCTCTTGTCGGCCACGGCGCGCTTACGCTCCGCGATCTTCCATTCGGGGATGCCGAAAGCGCGCGCGATTTCCTCGTTCGCCTGTATGACCAGGGCGGAGAAGGTCGTGACGATGGGCAGCTTGCGGTCCAGCAGCACCTGAATCGTCTCGTCGGTCATCGACCCGCCATGCTCCACGCAATCGATGCCGAACTCGGCCACGCGCTTGATGCAGTCGTTGTAGGTGGCGTGGGCCGTGATCGGGATGCCGTTGCGATGGGCCTCGTCGATGACGGCGTGCAACTCGTCATCGGTGAATTCCAGCGTGTCGTGGCAGGCCATGATCTTGATCAGATCCGCGCCGCCCTTGACCTGATCGCGCACGGCGCGGCGCATTTCATCGGCACCGCTCGCCTCGCGGCAGACCCAGTAGGTGTGCCCGCCGGTCTGGATGATGGCCTCGCCCGAGACCAGCAGGCGGGGGCCGGGAAAGATGCCCTGCGCCACGGCCTGCTTGGTAAAGAGGTTGGCGTTGTGCACGCCCAGGTCGCGTACCAGCGTAATGCCCGCGCGCAGGGATTTGAGCATGTTGCCGGCCGCCTTGTAGGCGCGGATTTCGGGCGGATCGAACATGCTTTGCTGGCTCAACTCGTGAATGCCGTCCCAGCTGAGATGCGCGTGGCTGTTCATCATGCCCGGCATCAGGGTCTTGCCGCCGGTATCGGTCTCGGCGATCCCGCCGGGCGCATCGGCGCGCGCGCCGACCGCGGCGATCTTACCGTCCTTGAGATGGACAAACCCGTCCTCGATCACCTCATCGCCCACGCAGGTGATGACCCGACCATAGAAGAGGCGTTCCTCGACGGGGGCATCGAACATCGGCTTGGTGATTTTCTGGTATTTCCAGGCGGCTGGTTCGGGCATCTCGGGAACTCCTCAGATTGCGATGACACGGGCGTCGATCGGCGTATTGGCTTGAAACCGGGACGGGATATCGACCCCTGTTTCGGTCACGATCATGGTGTTGATGGTGCGGTATCCGTCAATGCCGGGGCGGTAGACGCCTGGCTCGTTGGAAAAGATCATATGCGTCCGGATCGGGGTGGGATCACCGGGCGCGAGCCACGGGGCCTCGTGCCCCTCCAGTCCCATGCCGTGGCCGATCCGGTGACGGATGGCGTCTCCGAGACCCGCCGCGCGCAGGGTCTCCAGCGCCGCGTCGTTGGCCTGCGCGCAGGTCCGGCGCGCAGCGCAGGCGGCGACAGCGGCGTCGTTGCAGGCCGCCATCGTCTGCATGATCCGGTGCTGTTCGGCGGTGATCTCGCCCAGGATCAGGGTCACGCCGCTTTCAGCGTGATACCCGCCGAGGCTGGCCCCGATCCCGGCGATCAGCGTCTCGCCGGGTTGTGGCACCCGCTCCAGCACCGCGCCGTGGGGCAGGGCGGCGCGTGGCCCCGAATGGACCGAGGCGGTGATGCCCATGGGCGTGCCCGCGAAGGCGGCCTTGTGGTGCGCGAAAAGTGCGCCCTTCGCGTGGTCCATGGCATCGGCCATCAGGTCGGTTTCGGTGCCGCCCTGGGCGATGATGTCCCCGGCGGTATGGTGCAGGCGGGTCAGGAAGAGGTCGGCGAAGGAGGCGGCTTCGGCGATCAGCGCGATCTCCTCCGGTTCCTTGATCGTGCGCGCGGCCATCGCGTGATCGGTCAGGTCAAGATGCGCCAGCCGGTCGCGCACGGCGTCCAGGAGGGCGGCATCCAGCAGGTCGATGCCGACGCGCTTGCGTCCGATCTGGTCGAGCATCCAAAGCACCGGCGGCACCTCGCCCGGAAACTCGTCATAGAAACGCAGATCGGACAGGCCCGTGCCCTCGGCATTTTCCCGCTCCAAGCCTGGCAGCATCAGGATCGGCGTGCCCTCCACCGGCAACCAGACCCCCATGGGCCGTTCATTCGCCGAGAGAAACAGCCCCGTCGCATAGGCCAGATTGGCCGCGCGGAGCAGCAATAACCCGTCCAGTCCCGCCGCCTGTGCCCGCGCCCGCAGCCTGTCGCCTGCGCGGGCGTGGAAAGCGGCGTCGAGCGGTTTCACAGCGTGTCGCCGGTATAGGGGCCGATGGGGTCCAGCGTGGTCTTGAGGTTCAACTCGCGGCCAAGCGCCTGCATGTCGGCCAGTACCACATCATCGATTGGCACGCCGTTTTCGGATTTCGCCGCCGTGCGCCGCGCCTCCTGTTCGCCGGGGACGAGGATCTCGTCGAAACCGGGGCGGAGCGCGCGGCTCTTGGCCATCTGGACGAACTCACCCATCCGCGCGGCATAGTCTTCGGGGGCCATGAACCACGAGATGTCGATGGCCTGGAAGTAATGGGACACATCGAGTTTCTTCGGGTCGGAATAGGGCGTCAGGCCGAAGCCGCCGCCCGACAGCACGCCAGTCAAGGCCTCGGTCATGAAGGCCAGCCCATAGCCCTTATGCCCGCCGATCCCCAAAAGCGGACCTTTCAGCGCGGCCGCCGGATCGTCGGTTTCCTCGCCGTCGGGGGTGATCGCCCAGTCCAGCGGCATTTTCTTCCCCTCACGGATCAGCCAGTTCATCATGCCCTTGCCCGCGGTCGTGATCGCGATGTCGAGCACTGTCGGGAAACCCTGATCGGACGGGGCCGCGATGGACCACGGATTGGTGCCGGTCACACCTTCGCGCCCGCCCCAGGGGGCCATCTCCGGGCCCGCATTGGTGAAGGCGATGCCGATGCAGCCGTGATCCAGCGCCTGACAGGCATGGACCGCGCTGGAGCCGTAATGGGTGGAGTTGCGCACGATCACCGTGCCGATGCCGCCCTCCTTAGCCTTCCCGATCGCAAGCCGCATCGCTTTGGCCGCCGCCACCGTGCCGATGCCGTTATGCGCATCGACCAGCGCCAGTGCGGGGCCTTCCTTGACGATGGACCAGTCCGCGCGCGGGTTCACCTCACCATTGCCGATCCGCTCATGATACCGGCGCAACCGCGCCACGCCCTGGCCCTGACCGGGGTGGAACCGCAACTCCGAGAAGATCAGCGCATCGGCGAAGATGCCCGCATCCTCCGCGGTGAGGCCGAGCGCCTCGAACCCTTCGGACACGAAGGCGCGCAGTTGCGCCCGGTCGACATTGGTCATGGGGATGGCGCGGGTCATGCTTTCAGCCCCAGGATATCGGCGATGTTCGTGCCGGGCGCGTCATAGGCGCCCAATTGTCCGGCGGGCGCGGTCATCACCACTGTCATGCCGGGGCCGTAGCCCGCGCGCGGACCATCCGTCTGGCCGATGATCCCGATCCCCATCGCACCACGCAGATAGCCGTGATTGTACCGGCTGTCGGTGTCCTCGATCGCCACCACATCTCCAAGGCGCAGCCCGTCCAGCCCCAACTTGGCCAGCTCTGCCCGGTCGGTGGACTGGATATGAAGCGACCCGCCTTCCGATGTCAGACCCGCGCCCGCGCCGACCAGGTGGGGCGGGATCGTCGCGCAGACACCCATCATCAGCACATCGTCTTCGATCCGTTTCGGCAGCGCATCGAACAGGGTTGGCGACAGGGATTTGAAATGAACCTCCGGGCAGGCGGGCACGCATAGGCCGACACCCTCGCTCTTGACCAGAATCCGGTCGTCGACGGCGATCTTGCGTCGGGTCTCGCCATCGAAATGGATGATCACCTGATCCGAAAACCGGCCTGATTTGCCGGTGACGACGCCGCGCGCGCCCTTGGCGGCACCGCTGACGATCAGCGCCCCGTTCCCGACGCAGGCAAAAACGTTCAGGCCCCGGTTCTTGTTGGCGTCCGGGTGGGCAATGCTGACGGAGGGATGAATGCAGTCGCCGGACCAGCCGAAGGCGCTGTCTCCCACGGTGACGTTGTAGACGATCCCGCCGAACGTCGGCCAGAGAAAGGCGCGGCCATCGGCATCGAGCCGGTAGGGCTCGGCGGGCAGACCGGACAGGGACGGGTTTGCGACCTGCCCCAAAACCGAAACGGTGACGATATCGGCGGCGTTTGTTTGAATGCTCATGGATCAGGCTCCGAGATCGAGAAGTTGGGCGATATTGGCGTCGGCACTGATGTCGAAATCGATCGTGCCGTCCCGCGCGGTCATCAGGGTCAGGATGCCGGGGCCATGTCCCGCCATCACGCTGTCGCCATGGATGCACAGGCAGATCGACACCGCGCCTTCCCGGTAGGACCGCCCCCAGTGGTGATCGGCATGGCGGATGGCGATCAGATCGCCCAAACGCATCTGGTCGATGCCAAGCTCCGCCATCAGCGCCCGGTCCCCCGACATCAGATCCTGATCGACATATTCCGAGTTCAGCTCGGCGCCGGAGCCCATGATGCGCACCGGCAGTTCCATGGCCACATTCACATGCAGCCGCGACCCTTGTTCGGTGATTCCCATCGCGTGGAACAGGCGTGGGCTCATCTTCTTCAGGGCGACGCCGGGATGATCGGTCAGCGCAAGGCCCTGACCCATTGTCATCACCTGAATGCGGTCTCCGGGCGCCATCACCTCATGCGCTTCGGGCGAGAACTGCACCAGAATGCGTGCATGTTCGCCAACAACGATGCCGCGTTCGCCTGCGGCCATGCCGGAGGTCACCATGGCCTCGTTGCCGATGCAGTTGAGGTAATGCAGCGCATGGTGGCGGCCGGCATCGGTCTCGTCATCGATGGACACGCCCGGTTCCACGTGATCGCCCGCCCAACCGAAGGCGCGATCCCCGCAGCGCACGTTATAGGTGATCCCGTACATCCCCGGCAGCACCGTCGCGTGGCCATCAGGATAAGGGATATACTGGCCCGGTCGCACCGCTGGCGTGGTAATCACGCCCGAGACGGCCATCTCGACAAGGCTGGATTCATTGGTGTTCGGGCTTGGCATCGGGCGCGGCTCCTCCGTTTCTGGGCGGCTGGCGGACAACAATGTTTTGGTTTGACTTCCGGCCTCTTCCTTGCCATCAGTATATTGTCGACATTGCTCTTGTCCAACTGAGATACACGAGCAGAATGGATAGTCAAGCACCGTGCGTCAGCCTGATCGGGTTCCCGGAAACCCGCAGATCCGCACCGATCCGAGAGGGATGAGCAGCCAGGATGAGTTATGCAGGATTAATCGACGTGACGGGCCGGGTGAACGATTTTCTGAACGCCGGATCGGTCCTGTCCTGGGACGCGCGGACGATGATGCCGAAGGCCGGCGCCGAGACGCGGTCCAAGCAACTTGCCACCCTGGCTGTCGCGGCCCGCAACCTGCTGTGCTCGGACGAGACGAAACGCGCGCTCGACGGGGCGGAGATCTCCGACAAGCCCGCCGACAGCGCCGAGGCGCGGATCGTGGCGCAGGTTCGCGAGGCCATCAACTACCATGAGCGAATCCCGACAGAGCTTCTGCGCCGGAAGACCGAGCTGGGCTCGGCCGCTCACGAAGTCTGGGCGGAGGCCCGCGAGAAGGCCGATTTCTCGATTTTTGCCGATGCGCTGACCACGATGGTCGATATCAACCGGGAAATGGCGCAGGCCATCGGGTTCGACGACCATCCCTACGACGCCCTGATGTACCGGTTCGAGCCGGGCACGACCAAGGCTGGTCTGGACCGTTTGTTTGCCCGCCTGCGCGACGGCATGCTGCCATTGGTGCGCGCGATCGCCGGGGCGGAGAAGCCGCGGTCGGATTTCCTGTTCCGCGAGTATCCGGTTCAGGCGCAGATGGAATTTGCCCTGAAAATGGCCAAGCGGATCGGCTATGACACGGATCGCGGCCGGCTGGATACCACCGTTCATCCCTTCGAGGTGTCCTTCACCCGCAACGATGTGCGGATCACCACACGAGTCAACAGATCCTACATGCCGATGTCCCTGTTCGGGGCGCTGCACGAGGCGGGTCACGCGATGTACGAGCAGGGGGTCGATCCCGCCTATACCCGCACACCGCTCGCCACCGACCTGATCAGCCTTTATGCCGTCGGCGGCGTCAGTTTCGGGGCCCATGAAAGCCAGTCGCGTCTTTGGGAAAACCACGTGGGCCGCAGCCGCGCCTTCTGGGCCAATCACATGGGCGATATCAGGGCGGCCTATCCCGGCTCGCTGGACGACGTCACCGAGGAGGAGTTCTACCGGGCGGTGAACCGGTCCGAGCCGAGCTTCATCCGGGTTGAGGCGGACGAACTGACCTATGATTTCCATATCATGCTGCGCTGCGAGCTTGAGGCCGCTCTGATCGACGGGTCGCTGGCCGTGGCCGATCTGCCCGACGCGTGGAATGCTGGGATGAAGAGCTATCTGGGCGTGGATGTGCCCGATGATGCGCAAGGCGTCCTGCAGGATGTCCACTGGTCCTCGGGGCAGATCGGGACGTTCTGCAACTACACCATCGGCAACATCATGGCGGCTCAGCTGTTCGAGACCGCGACGGACGAAAACTCCGGCATTCAAGCCGCGCTGGACGGCGCGGACTACACCCCTCTGCGGGCGTGGCTCACCGACAAGGTCTGCCGTCATGGCCGCCGCTTCAGCCGCGATGAGTTGTTGGAAAAGGCCACCGGGCGGACGCTCGACCCCGATCCCTACATCGCGCATCTGACGCGCAAATACTCCGATCTCTACGCTCTCGCCTGATCGCCTGCTTGGCAAGGAAACGACAATGACCACACCGAACACCGCACGACTGGCCAAACGGGTCAAACTGTCCGACGGGGCGCTGATCACAAGGATGCTGGATATCGCCGAGGGGCTTGAGGACGTGATCAAGCTGGGCCGCGGCGACCCCGATCTGGATACGCCCGCCCATATCATCAAGGCCGGGCAGGAGGCGCTGGCCAACGGCGCGACCCATTACACCCATCCGCTTGGGATCGCGCCGCTGCGCGAGGCGATTGCCGACAACATCCGGGCCTATGGCGGAGCCGATTACGCGGCCGATGAGATCATGATCACTCCGGGCGGCCAGCAGGGCATGTTCATCATCGCGCTGTCGCTGCTTGACCCCGGTGACGAGATCATCGTGCCATGCCCAGGCTACAACCCCTATCAGCAGGCCGCCGAGATGTCCGACGCTGTCGTGGTGAAAATCCCGATGACGCTGGCCACGAACTTCACCCTGACCGCCGAGATGATCGAACCCCACATCACCGAACGGTCGAAAATCCTCGTCCTGATCAACCCCAACAATCCGACCGGCTCTGTCACCCCGCCCGATGAGGTGCGCAAGATCGCGGAACTGGCCAAGAAGCACGATCTGATCGTGATCTCGGACGAGATCTATTCCCGGCTGACCTTCGGCAACAACACGGTGCTGCCGGTCGCCTCGCTGCCGGACATGAAGGAACGGACGATCACGCTCAGCGGGTTTTCCAAGGCCTATGCGATGACCGGCTGGCGGATCGGCTATCTGGCCGGGCCGCGCGATCTGATCATGCCGATGTCCGAGGTCAACCACGCTTTCGCGATTTCCACCGCCGCCGTCAGCCAGCATGCCGCGCTGGCCGCGATGACCGGCCCTCAGGACTGCGTGGAGGAGATGCGCCAGACCTACGATGCGCGCCGCCGCGCCATCTGCAAGGGGCTCGATGCGATCGGCATGGGCTATGCCGAGCCGCAGGGCGCCTTCTATGTTTATGCCAATGTCGCCAGCCTGGGCCTCGGGATCACCGCAGGGGCATTTTGCGAACGGCTTTTGGCCGAGGGCAGGGTGATGATGTATCCGGGCACGATTTATGGCGATCACACGGATGATTTCGTCCGCATGTCGATGACCCAGCCCGTCGACCGGATCGAGATCGCGATGCAACGCATGGCGCAGGTCGTCGAAAGCTTCCGCGCCGATGCGCGGGCTGCAGCCATTTAGGAAAGGGACGCAGACATGGATGTGAAATCCGACAACCCTAATATCAGAAGCATCAAGCACATGGCCTTTGCCGTGAAGGATGCCGAGCAGGCGCTGAGCGCCTATGCGAAGTTCCTGCATGTGCCTGCAGAGACCGAGATCACGCATTTCCCGAAATCCGGAAACAAGGTCGCGCTCTTCTATCTGGGCGGCATCGAGTATCAGCTTTGCCAGTCGACCGATCCGGACGGTCGCTTCGCATCCTGGATCAAGGAGCGGGGCGCCGAGGGTCTCCACCATATCTGCTATGAGGTCGACGATATCGACAAGGCGTTGGAACACGCGAAATCCCAGGGCGCGGAGCTTCGCATCTGTCAGGCCTGCGGTGTCTATGGCAGCCACGCCCATCCCGAGGGCTGGGTTGCATTTCTCGACAATGATGCCGGCGGGATCGAGATCGAATTCATGCAGGTCTACACGCCCGAACAGCTTGCGGCTTATGAAAAATCGGGGGCCGAAGCGGTATGAGCACGGATGCAAACCAGTCGCTGAGCGTGGGCACCGCGACGGCGAAACCTGGTGAAACGGTGCGCGGCGCGATCCCCGCGGGCGATCTGGCCGGAGGGATCAGGGTCGAGATCCCGGTGGTGGTGATCAATGGCGCGGGCGCCGGGCCGACCTTCTGGGTCAATGCCGCAATCCACGGCGATGAGCCCGAGGGGCCGCTGGCCTGCATGATGGCGCAAAAGCAGATCGATCCGGCCAAGCTGCGCGGCGCGGTGGTGATGGTGCCCTGCGTGAACCCGCTGGCGTTCTCGGCTGCCGAGCGGGGCAACCCGCTGGATACCTTCACCTATGACATGAACCGGATCTATCCGGGCAAACCCGACGGCTATTTTTCCGACCGGGTGGCCGATGCCCATTGGCAGGCGATGAAGGACGTGGCCGATCTGGAGATCTCGATCCATTCCGGCGGCGCGCATTCCTTCCTCGACAAGGCGATCTTCGTCGACGAGCGCCCCGAAAGTGTGGAACTCGCCAAGGCCATGGGCGCGGGCTGGGGCTGCATCATGTCGAACTTTACCAAGTCGGGCAGCCCGATGGCGGCGCTGAACAATGCCGGCAAAGTGGGGATCACCGTCGAGCTTGGCGGGCGCTCCTACACCTCGCCCGAACGGTTCCGCTACGTGGGCCGCGAGCTTGCGAAGTCGATCCTGAACATCTGCTACCACTACGACATGCTGGACGGCGAGGCGACCTATCCCGACGACGCCACCAAGGGCCAGCAGGAGGCGCTTCTGGCGCCTGCATCCGGCATATTCCTGCCCGAGGAGGGCGTGGAGTTCCTCACCATGATGCGGAAGGGCGACAAGATCGCCTCCATCGTCAACATCTTCGGCGACGAGGTCGGCGCGCTGTACGCACCCGCCGATGGCATGTTCTTCGGCCTCCGGGCGCTGCCGAATGTCAACCGGGGCGACTGGTGCTGTTTCTTCAACAAGGTGGAGGGGCCGCGTGACTGAACGGACCCGCCGCCAGCGCAAGGCGCATTCATGACCCGGCCCCGCGATCTGGCCGGATATGGCGCCAATCCGCCCGATATCCGCTGGCCGGGCGGCGCGGGTCTCGCCGTCAACTTCGTGCTGAACATCGAGGAGGGCTCCGAGTATTCCGTCGGCGATGGCGATGGCCGTTCCGAAAGCGCGCTGAGCGAGGTTCGGGCCAGCCGGGTTCCCGCAGGCGACCGGGATCTGGCCGCCGAAAGCATGTATGAATACGGATCGCGTGTGGGCTTCTGGCGGCTGCACCGACTGTTCCGGTCGCGCGGCCTGCCGCTGACGGTGTTCGCAAGCGCCCTTGCGCTGGAACGCTGCCCCGACATCGCGGCGGCGATTTCCGCGACGGACTGGGATATCTGCGCCCATGGCTGGCGCTGGATCGAGCATTACCATCTGGATGCCCAAACCGAGGCCGATCATATCGCGAAGGCTCATGAGAGCCTGACCCGAACCGTCGGCCGCCCTCCGAAGGGCTGGTATTGCCGCTATTCCGCCTCGCCCGCGACGCGGGATCTTCTGGTGGCCCATGGCGGCTACACCTATGACAGCGACGCCTATAACGACGATCTGCCCTACTGGACGGACGTGTCGGGCAAGCCGCACCTGGTCATTCCCTATTCGATGGTCACCAACGACGCCAAGTTCCTGTCGGGAGACGTCTTCGCGGCAAGCGACTATGCGAGTTTCCTGATCGACAGTTTCGACATATTGCTGGACGAGGCGGGAGATATGCCGCGGATGATGTCGGTGGGCCTGCATTCACGCATCATCGGCCACCCGGGCCGGATGGCCGGGCTGATACGGTTCATGGATCATATCGCGGGTCGGGCGGATGTCTGGGTTTGCGGGCGTGACGAGATCGCGGATTTCTGGCGCGATGCGGTCCCGTCGGGGCAGGGCCGATGACCGGCCCGGTGCTGAAGCTGCAACCCCCCGATGTGGCTGCGTTCGCCCCCTACGGGGATCTGGTTCTGCCGCCGGAGGAGCCCGGCGCCCGGCGGTTCTACAGCACCGCGTTGCATGCGCGCGGCGAAACGAGCGCCCCGGTGCTGCATGTCAACAACGTCGCGCCTCAGGCGCTGCCGCTGGCGGTGACCCGCATCGAACGCCATCCCTTCGCGGCGCAGTGCTTTTTCCCCCTCGACGTGTCGCGCTACGCGGTGATGGTGATGCCCTCCGACACCGAGGGGCGTCCGCTGCCCGACCGGGCGCTGGCGTTTCTTATGCCCGGCACGATCGGCGTGATCTTCAACCCCGGCGTCTGGCATCTGGGCGCGACCGTGCTGGACCGACCGGGCCATTTCACCGTTCTGATGTGGCGTGGCGGCCCGATGCAGGACGATGATTTCCGCACCATCGCCCCCCTGACCCTGATCGACCCCATGGACCCATTGGCCGGCGCATGACAGGCGCCCGAAAGAGACATCGAAGATGACACTACGCAAGACCGAACTGTTTGTTCCCGCCATCACGCCTTTTGCGGCGGATCTGTCCGTGGATACGGACCGTTTCGTTGCGCATGCGAAAGCGCTGATCGCAGCCGGAGCGCACGGTCTGGCGCCGTTCGGCACCACGAGCGAGGCGAACTCGCTGTCTGTTGCGGAACGAATGCAGGCTTTGGAAGCGCTGATCGGAGCCGGAATTTCGCCTGCGCAACTGATCCCGGGCACCGGCTGCTCGGCGGCGGCGGATACCATCGCGCTGTCATCCCATGCGACCGGCCTCGGTTGCCGGGGGGTGCTGATGTTGCCACCATTCTTCTATAAGGGTGTCAGCGATGACGGCGTTTTCGATGCCTATGCGCAGGTGATCGAGGCGGTGGGCGCTGATCTGCGTGTCTATCTTTATCACATACCGCAGATGTCAGGCGTACCCATAACACTGTCACTGATCGAGCGCTTGATCGCGGCCTTTCCGGACACCATCGCCGGCCTCAAGGACAGCTCGGGCAACTGGGAAAACACCGCCGCGGTGATCGCGGCCTTCCCCGGGATCGACACCTATTCCGCCTCGGAATCGCTGATCCCGGATAATATGGCCGCGGGCGGCGCGGGATGCATCAGCGCCAGCTCTAACGTGAATGCGGCAGGCATCCGCCGCCTGATCGACGGGCTCGGCGGGCCGGACCAAGCCGCCCATCACCGGCAGGTGAGCGAGGTTCGGAAGATTTTCGAAACTCTGCCATTGATCCCCGCGATCAAGGCGGCGGTGGCGCTTCAGACCGGGGATGCGGGATATGCCCGCGTCCGCCCGCCCTTCACCGCGACCGGGCGGCACCACGCCGACGCGATTGCCGAGGCCGTGCGCATCGCGGGCGCGCAGACACCGCCATGAGCGAGGGTCCGGTCCTTGTCACCGGGGCGGGTGGCTTCGTCTGCTCCGAGATCGCGCTGGCGCTTCATCGCGCTGGCCGGCAGGTTCTTGCCGCGGACCGGCATTTCGACAGCGCGACCGCCGCGCGTCTTGGAACTATCCGCCGGATCGAAGGACCGCTGGACGAGACGCTGCCCGCTCTGGTGGCTCTTGCGCCTTCGGCTGTCATCCATGGGGCCGCGATCACGGCCGCCCCGGAGCGGCTTGGGCTGTCGCGGGCCGTCCATATCCGGCGCAACACGGAGCTTCTGACCCGATCGCTTGAGATGGCGCGCAGTTCGGGCGCGCGCGCCTTTCTCTTTCTCAGTTCCATGGGCGTGTTCGAGCCGCAGGACGCGCCGGCGCCCGGCGGACGCTTCACCGAAGCCACCACCCCAACGGCGCTCTGCGCCTATGCCGCCGCCAAACGCGCGGGCGAACTTCTGACCGAGGCCGCCGCCGAAGACGGCTTCGCCACGTCGAGCCTGCGCCTCGGAAATGTCTTCGGCCCCCATGAAGCTGTGCGGGAAAGCCGCCAGACGCTTTGCCTGGTGCAGCGCATGCTGGCGGAGGCGCGGAGCAGCGGCGTCATCACCGTGGACACGCCCGAAGCGTGCCGTGAATGGTCCTGGCTGCCCGATCTTGCCGACGGGATCGCGGCGCATATCGGGACAATCGCCGCAAACGGCGCGCGCGTCCTTCACGCCGGTACGCCGCCGGTGCAGAGCGATCTCGCGCTGGCCCGGGCCATTGCGGAACGGCTGCGGGGCACCCTGATCCGTCTTGCGCCACCGCCGCACCGGCCGGTGCGCCCGCCGATGGGCAGCGATCACGGAAGCGTCTTCACCGCGATCCACTGGACCGGGATGGAAGCCGCGCTTGATCGGCTCGTCCCGGTCGAGGCGGCGCTATGACGCCGCTGCGCCTGATCATCGTCGGGCTTGGCGCCCGGTCGCGCACCTGGCTGGATGTCGTGGGCAACTCCCCGGATGTCGAGATAGCGGCGCTTTGCGACCCCGACGCGGATGCCCGCACTCGTGCGACGGAGCGGTTTCCGGATCTGCCCATCGGCGCGGATCTGTCCGATGTGGTCGGGACCGGGGCCGATGCGGTTCTGCTCTGTACGCCGCCGGGCGGGCGGGAGGCGCAGATTGAAGCGGCTTGCAAGGCCGGTCTGGCCATTCTGGCGGAAAAACCGCTGTCCGACGATGTGGGGACGGCCGCGAAATTCGTGGCGATGGCGGAGACGGCGGGGGTTCACCTGATCGTCGGTCTGAACTTCCGCTATCTGGCCGTGACCCGGGCGATGCGCCGCATTCTGGATGAGGGGGGGCTGGGGACGCCGGGTTTCGGGCGATTCACCTATGAACGCTGGCGCGATGGCACGCAGGACTGGCTGAACTCCTATCCGCTGCGCATGGCGCATCCGATGCTCTGGGAGCAGTCGATCCACCATTTCGATCTCATGCGGTACGTTTACCGGACCGAGCCGCTGCGCATTCAGGCCGATACCTTCAACCCGAGCTGGACCATGTATGCGGGCGACGCCAATGTCTCGGCCCTGATCGCGTTCGAGAACGGGATGACCGTCAATTATCAGGGGACATGGCAATCCGGCCATGAGCCGATGCATTTCGACTGGCGCACGGATTGCTCGCAAGGCGTGATCGTCCAGCGCGAGATGTTCGGCGATCTGGCGATGGCACACCGTATGGAGCCTAAGCTGACACCCGTTCCCTTACCCGACCACACGCCCTGGATCAGCGACGCGACCGCTTTGCTGGAGGCGTTTGTCGCGACCTGCCGGGGCGATGCGCCGCCCGAATGCACCGGGCGCGATCACCTTCAATCCCTCTACATGCTGCAAGCCTGCATTTTGGCCTCAGACCGCCGTGCCGCGGTCGAGATCGAGGAGGTCCGGTCCGCCACGCTGGCGCCGGGCTGAGCAAACCGAGAAGCCCTCTCAATCGGGCCCATGACCAGTTCCACCGATGGCGTATTGCTACAACGAAGGACATGAGACATGAGATACAAGGGAACGCTTCTTGCAACCGCGCTGACGATCGGCCTGCCAGCCATCGCATCAGCTCAACCGGACGAAAACACGCTTGTGGTCGGGCTCAGCGCCGATGCAAGCACCTTCGAGCCGGCCGAGATCCGCTCGATGGATAACTCCAACATCGCGCGGCACATCTTTACGGCATTGACCAGTATTGGCGATGACGGGGAGATCCTGCCGCGCCTGGCCACCGGCTGGACCATGAGCGAGGATGGCACAAGGCTGGAATTCACATTGCCCGAAGGCCGCGTCTGCGAAGACGGCGAACCGCTGACGGCGGAGGACGTGGCCTATTCCTGGAACAGGGCGGGAGACCCGGAGAATGCCTTCGCGGGCAACACGCCCGGCTTCGTCTATACCTCGATGCAGTTCGCGGGCGCCGAAGTGGTGGATGACCTGACCGTTGCCATCAACACCGCCTCCGACACCGGCATGGCGCTTGGCTTCACCTCGCAGGTCTTCATCCACTGCAAGGACAGCTACGAGACCATGAGCGAGGACGAAATCGCCCGCTCGCCGGTTTCGTCCGGCGAGTACCGGCTGGTGGATTGGAACATCGGGTCGAACCTGACGCTGGAGAAATGGCAGGGCGAGGGCAATTTCGATCGGATCGAGTTCCGTATCATTCCCGAAGCATCGACCCGGGTTGCCGAACTTCTGACCGGCAATGTGGATATCATCACCAATGTGTCGCCCGACCAGATGGATGTGGTCAACGCCAGCGGCGTGGCCGATGTTCAGGTCGTTCAGGGGCTGCGGCGGATGTATATCGGCTTCAACCAGTCCGACCAGTTCGAAGGTATCGCCGGGGAGGCGGTGCGCGACGAGAATGTGCGCCGCGCGCTGCAATATGCAGTGAATGTGCCGGCGATCTGTTCGCAACTCCTGAATTTCGAATGCGAGCGGGCGACCGGGCTGGTGAACCCGCCCAACGACAACCCCAATCTGGAGCCCTATCCCTACGATCCGGCAACCGCCGAACGGCTGCTGGATGAGGCCGGATACCCGCGTGGGGATGACGGTGTGCGCTTCGAGATCACGTTGCAGGCGCCGCGCGGGCGCTATCTGAACGATGCCAATGTGGCGCTTGCGGTCGGCAGTTTCCTGACCGAGGTCGGCGTTCAGACCGAGGTGGAGCTTCTTGAATGGTCGTCCGTCTACGTGCCGCTGATCCGGGGCCATGACGCGGGCCCGCTGTTCTTCCTCGGCTCGGGTGGTGCACTCTGGAGCGCGCTTTACGACATGGCCGTGCTGGCCACGGTGGAAAGCGGCCCGAACTACACCGACTGGGCCGATCCGCGCTGGTTTGACCGTTGGGAAGACATCGCCAATGCCGCAACGCCGGAGGAGGAACGCGAGGTTATCAACGAGATGCTTCAGGTCTTCTACGATTATGGCCCGTGGCTGCACATGTATTTCCAGCCGGATTTTTACGGTGTCAGCCGCCGGATCGTATGGCAGGCCCGGCGCGATGAACACGTCAACCTCTGGGATGCCCGCCTGGCGGAGTGACCCGAGCTTTCGGGCGGCGCCGGTATCCCCGGCGCCGCCTCCATTTCTGAAGGAGAACCCATGTTAAATGTCGGCATCATCGGCGCCAGCTTCGCGCGGGACGCCTATCTTCCCGCCTTCGCGCATATAAAGGGGGCCCGGGTCGTGGCGCTTGCGTCGGGGCGGCTGGAAAGCGCGCGGGCCGCGGCGGCGCCTCATGGCATCACGGCGGTCTATGATGACTGGGAAAAGATGCTGGCCGAACACAGGCTTGATCTGGTCTGCATCGCCACGCCCACAGTTATGCATGCGCCGATGGTGCTGGCCGCGATCAGCCGGGGGGCGCATGTGCTGTGCGAGAAGCCCACCGCGATGAACGCGGGCGAGGCGCGCCGGATGCTGGATGCGGCGCGCGCGGGCAACCGGCTGCACATGATCGACCACGAGCTGCGCTTCAACCCGACCCGCGCCCGGATTGCCGAGATGATCCACGGCGGCGATCTGGGGGATATCCGCCATGTCAACATCACGAATATCGGGGCCTCCTGGGCCGATCCGGCCTCGCGCCCCAAGGGCGACTGGTGGTCCGATGCGTCCATGGGCGGTGGACGGTTGGGGGCCAATGGCTCGCATCAGGTCGACA
Source organism: Rhodophyticola porphyridii (assembly GCF_003688285.1). Classification (GTDB taxonomy): domain Bacteria; phylum Pseudomonadota; class Alphaproteobacteria; order Rhodobacterales; family Rhodobacteraceae; genus Rhodophyticola; species Rhodophyticola porphyridii. The sequence continues at coordinate 86,079 of NZ_RCNT01000004.1, read as the reverse complement.
TGCTGCGCTGGTGGCTGGGAGAGCCCGCGTCGGTCATCGGTCAGGCGCTCACGGTCCTGCCCGACCGGGTCGACCCCAAGACCGGAGAGGCCTGGACGGCGACGGCCGATGATCTGTCTCATTTCACGCTGGAGATGCGCTCGGGCGCGCTGGCGCAGGTCTTCATGAGCGGGGTCGCGGCCACGAATATGGGCAACGAGACGCAGGTTTTCGGCTCCAGGGGCACGCTGACCTTGTCGAACAGTGACGAGAAGCTCTATTTCGCCAAGGCCGGAGAAAGCTTCAAAGATATCAGCGTGGACGACCCGAACGCCTCTCTGGAGGGGCTGAATGCGGGGATCTGGAACGTCTCCGTTCTGGCCGCGTTGCAGGAACTGACCGGCGCGATCATCGAAGACCGCGGGCTGCGGCGTGGCGCGAGCTTCGTCGACGGGCTTCGCAACCAGATGGTGCTGGACGCGGTCATCGCCTCGACCGCCGGCCGCAGCTGGGTCGATCTCGACATGTCGGGCGCCGTCTGATGCCTGCACTGGCGGACCAGACGGTCGTTATCACCGGGGCGGCGCAGGGGCTGGGTGCCGCGATTGCGCGGGCCTTCGCGAAACGGGGCGCGCGGCTGGTGCTGATGGATCTCGACGCCGAAGGTCTGGCCGCGGTGAAGGCAGAGACCGGCGGCAGGGCCACGACCCTGACGGTGGATCTGGCCGATGCGAAGGCCACCGCCGATGCGATTGCCGCGATCCCGGGCCCGGTCGGTACCTTGATCCACAACGCCGCCATATTGCGGCCCGAGCCCTTGGAACAGGTCAGCCTGGCGACATTCAGGGCGACGATGGACGTGGGCATCCAGGCCGGTTTCCAGCTGTCTCAGGGCGTCTGGAGCGATATGAAGGCGCAGGGCGGCGGGGCGCTGATCTTCGTCTCCTCTCAATCGGGCATCAAGGGGTTCGCGGATGAAACCGCCTATTGCGCGGCGAAACATGCGCTGGAGGGGTTCTCCAAATGCCTTGCTCTGGAGGGTGCGGCCCATGGCATCCTGTCCTGCACGATTACGCCGGGCAAGGCGATGCACACACCGATGTCGGAGGCGAACTACCCGCCCGAGCTGAAGGCCGAATGGATCGATCCCGCGCGCCTTGCGCCTGCCTTTGCCCATATCGCCAGCGCACGTGACTTGGCGTTGAGCGGCCAGCGCCTCAATGCCTGGGATCTCTCGCAGGAGCATCCGTCATGAAAGACATCTACGCCTATATAGACGCCCATGCGGATGAGTTCGTGGCGGACCTTCAGGCCTTCGTGCGGCAACCCTCGGTTTCGGCGCAGGATATCGGTCTGCGCGACTGCGCGACGCTTATCCGGGACATGATGCACCGCGACGGGCTTCCGGCAGATTTTCACGAGCTGGAGGAAGGGCCGCCGGTCGTTTACGGGGAAATACCCTCCAAATCCCGCAAGACGCTTCTGTGCTATTCCCATTACGACGTGCAGCCCCCCGAACCGATCGAGGCATGGAGCTATGGCGGCCCGTGGTCGGGCGCGGTGGTCGACGGTGTGCTTTACGGGCGCGGCGCGACCGACAACAAATCCGGCGTTCTGGCCTTCAACAAGGCGGCCAAGGCATTTCTCGCGGTGCGCGGAGAGGTGCCCGTGGGCCTCAAGCTTCTCATCGAAGGAGAGGAAGAGATCGGCTCGCCCAATCTCGGACCATGGGCCAAGGCCAATGCCAAGATGCTCGAAGCGGACGGAATGCACTGCCTCGATGGCAGCCTTGAGATCGGCGTTGAGGTGCCGGACGTGTCACTGGGCCTGAAATCGGTGCTGTTCGTGGAACTGATCGCACGGGGGCCGCGGACGGATGTGCATTCGCTGAATGCGCCGCTGGTGCCGAACCCGGTCTGGGATCTGGTTCATGCGCTGGCCACGATCATGGACCGCGAAAAGCGCATTCTCATTCCCGATTGGGCCGAAGGTATCTACGAACCAGATGCCGAGGATATGGGGTATCTGGAAGACAAGGCCGCGCGGATCGATTTCGATCTCCTCAAGGAGGAAATGGGCGTCGACGCCTTCGCGCTTGGCCGCGATGGGGTCGAGGCGCTGAGGGCGCGGACCTACGAGCCGACGGCCAACATCCAGGGCATCACGGGCGGCTATACCGGAAAAGGCACCAAGACAATCGTTCCGGCCGAAGCGCGGGTAAGGATGGATTTCCGTCTGATCCCCAACATCTCGCCGGCCAGGGCGATCGTGAAGCTGCGCGATCATCTCAAGGCCCAGGGGTTCGACAGGATCGAGGTGAAGGGCGAGGCGCGGACAGAAGACCCCTACAAGATCTCCGCCCGCGAGGATATCAGCCAGTCGATCATCGCCGCCGCCCATGAGGTCTATGGCGAGCCGCCCATCGTCAACGGCGTTTCCGCCGAGGGGGCGATCCTGAAACACGTCTGGATCCCCTGCGTTCTGACCGGGTTTGCCAACCCGGGCTGCAATCTGCATGCGCCGGACGAGAACATCCATATCGACAAGTATATCCAGGGCATCAAATACGCTGCTGCCATTATGGACCATTTCGGCCGCACCTGAGCGGTCTGCCTGAAAGGACAACGCCATGCCAGAGGTCGATATCGCCTTTGACACCTACCATGACTACGAGGCACTGACCGTGCATCTGCACGCGCTGGCAGAAGCCTACCCGCATCTGTGTACGCTCACCTCCATCGCCAAGAGCTTCCGTGGCCGCGATGTCTGGTTTCTGACGATTACGAACCCCGAGACCGGACCCGCATCGGAAAAGCCGGGTTTCTATATCGACGCGCAGATCCATGCGGAGGAGCATGCGACCAGCGCCACCGCGCTATATGCCTGCTGGTATCTGCTGACAAAATACGGGCGGGACGAAGAGGTGACGCGGCTTCTCGACCGGCAGGTGTTCTATATCGTCCCGCGCATCAATCCCGATGGGGCGGAATACGCGCTGACCACTCCCTATCATCCCTGGTGCGGAAACGGCCGTTTCCTGCCCGGCGAGGACAGGATCGAAGGGCTCATCCCGCAGGATATCGATGGCGACGGATACATTGTCCAAATGCGCGTTCCGGACGGCAAGGGCGAGTGGAAGAAAGATGACGAGAACCCCGACATCATGGTGCAGCGCGAACCGGGAGAGGAAGGGGGCACTTATTACCGGCTCTACCCCGAAGGTATGATCCGCAATTATGACGGCGTCCATGTGCATATCGAAATGCAGCAGGACGGGAACATGAACCGCAACTTCCCGACCAACTGGACACCGCAGGAATATGGCGCGGGCGACTATCCGTTTTCCGAGCCCGAAGCGGCGGGCATCGGCAAATTGATCCTGGATCATCCCAACATCACCGGCATATGTGCCTATCACACCCATGGCGGCATCATCCTGCGGCCGTCCATGCTGCAGCCCGACAGTGAGATGAGCCCGCCCGATCTGGCGCTTTACAAGGCGCTTGGCGAGGTCGGGGAGCGCCTCACCGGATATCCCACGATCTCGGTCTATGAGGATTTCACGCCTGACAAGACCAAGGCGCGGCATGGCTCCCTGACCGACTGGACCTATGAGGAGATGGGCATCATCTCCTTCGCGACCGAGCTTTGGGATCTGGAGCGCACCGCGGGTGTGCCCAAGGAAGGCTATTACAACCTCGGTCCGCGCGACGCGGCCACCCAACGGCTGGTGCATGATTGGGTGGTGGAGAATGTCGGCGCGCACGGCTTCCGCCCGTGGACCGCGTTCGACCACCCGCAGCTTGGCCCGGTGGAGGTGGGCGGCATGGTTTATATCTGGAGCTACCGGAACCCGCCCGGCACCATGCTGGAAGAGATCTGCCACAACAATGTGCTGTTCAACCTCCGCCATGCGGCGGCGGCCCCGCGGATCGCCGTGGACACGCTTGAGGTGGAGGCGCTTGGCGCGGATTTGCACCGGATCACAGCGGTCGTATCGAACCACGGCTATCTGCCCACGAACCTGTCGGATGTTGCGGTGAAGAACGGTGTCGCCAAGCCGGTGACCGTGGAGCTGGACTGCGAAGGGGCGGATCTGGTTATGAACCCCGGCGATGTGAAGCTTGGCAACCTGGCCGGGCGAAACGAGCGTCGCTATGCCTATTCCAACTGGGGTCAGCAATGGTCCCCGGTGACGAAGAAGGTGGAATGGCTCGTGAAGGCGACTGCGCCGGCGGCCAGTGTCACGGTCACGGCACGTTCGGAAAAAGGCGGCGTTCACCGGCAGAGCGCCGCGCTTGATTGAGATCGGAACCAAGGAAAAGGACCCCCGGCATGACATCTTCCACCATCACGCTCAGCAGCCCGCCCGATGTGGCCCGTGCCCCGACCTATGAACACGCCTCCCGCGCGGGCGATTTCATCCATGTGGCGGGGCAGGTGGCCCGCGACGAAAACGGAAACTGGATCGGCGGCGACGATGCCGGAGCCCAGGCCGTTCAGGTCTACCGCAATATCGGCCGGGTTCTGGCCCATATGGGGGCCCGACCGCAGGATGTGGTCAAGATCACCGTCTACATGCTCGACCGGGCCGACAGCGCGGCGATCACCAAGGCGCGGCTGGATTTCTTCGGGGATCACAAGCCGCCTCATACCGGGTTGCTGGTCGCGGGCCTCGGCGGGCCGCAGGTCAAGCTTGAGGTGGAGGTGGTCGCATATCTGCCAGGCGCCTAGGGCGTGGCCTCCCGCGCCGGAGCCAGAGGGCGGGCGCGGGATCTCTCTTTCATGCCGACAGCAAATCGGCTCCCGCGGGCGTGGGGCCGTTCGCACAGGCATTCGCGACAGCTGTCAGGACATGGCCCGTTCCATGCACGGTGCGGATCAGATCCCGGTCGAGCCCGGCCTCGCCGAGTTTCCTGCGCAGTCTCGCGACATGGGCGTCAATCGCCCGGTTCGTTGCGGTCACACTGTGGCCGTACAACTCGCGCATCAGACGATCCCGGGACACGACCTGACCGGACGACTCGACAAGGCAGCGCAGGATCGCGAACTCCATGGCGGTAAGCGGGATCGGTCGGATGAACTGATCGAACAGAGTGCGGCGCGGAATGTCGAGGGTGAGACCGGCGAAGCTGTAATGCTCCGTCTCCTCCTCCGCGGTCTTGTCCGCCACCATGTGCCGCCGCCGCAACACGGTGCGGATGCGCGCCAGAAGCTCGCGCGGTTCGAAAGGCTTGGTCAGATAATCGTCGGCCCCGATTTCCAGACCGATGATCTTGTCATAGATCTCGTCGCGTGCGGTCAGAAAGATGATCGGCATGGACGAGCTTTTGCGCAGTTCCCGCGCGATGTCGAAGCCATCCAGATCGGGCAGGCCCACATCGAGGATCATCAGATCGAAGTCGCGATGCTCCATCGCCATGCCCATCTGCACGCCGGATCCGGCGGTGGAGATATCGAAACCCTGCTTTGTCAGAAACCGGTCGAGAAACTTCGTGAGCTGCCGATCGTCATCTACTGCAAGGATGCTATCTGCCATTGACCTGGGCCTTTCCTGGATCGTCAACTACCCATAATAGGACTGGAGGATGCAGCATTGATCTCGATCAAACATTTGTCTTTGGCGATGATCGCATCTGCGGCGGTTCTGATCTGGGCGCTTGCGGCGGGGCTGCATTTCGGTGCCGAAACCCGACGGCATTTTGCGGATCTGACCGAGAGCTGGACCCTTTATTCCAGCGAAGCCGAGCAGACCGGAGACTGGATCAGCGCGATCCGCGGGCATCTGGGCTACGGCGGGATTATCCACAATTTCAAGAACTACGTGATCCGCCAGGATCCCACCTATCGCGACGAGGTGCTGCGGCAGCTTGAGCGGTTCGAAGGTGTGGTCGCGGCCTACAGGGCAAGTGAGCCGTCCGAGGCGGAGCAGGCCGCGCTTGGCGATATCGTCGATACGGTCGCGCGCTACCGCGACAACCTGGCCATCGCCGACAGGGGGGCCGCGGCAAATTGGCCGGCTGAGCGCACCGACGGGCTGGTGCGGGTGGACGACGCGCGCGCCATCGCCGGGCTCGCCACGCTGGAGTCGGTCTGGCGCGATGCGCGGCGGCAAAGCACCGCGCGGCTTATCGATGCCGTCCGGCGGGGCGAGACGCTGACGATCACGGGGTTCGTGGCGATGTTCCTGCTGGTGGTCGCGGCGGCGATCTTGTCGACGCTGATCTTCGTGCTGGCCCGGAACGTCCGCAGGTCGGTGGCCCGTCTGGCCGAGGAGCTTGCGGCGCGCGCCCGGGTCGAGCGATCCGAGAAACTGCTGGCCGAGGTGGTGGAGCAGAGCCCGGCCACGATCCTGATCACCGATACCGGCGGGATTATCCGCTATGTCAACCGCCGCTTCGAACAAGCCTCGGGCTGGCCGCGGGAAGACGTGATCGGGCAGACGCCGAAATTCCTCGAATCCGGGGATACGCCGCGCGACGATTACAAGGAGATCTGGCGCCTGTTGCGAAATGGAGATCGGTGGCAGGGCCTGTTCCGCAATCTACGGCGCGACGGGTCGAGTTTCTGGGTGGATACGGTGATCCTGCCGCTTCGGGGCACCGACGGCGTGATCCACAGCTATGTGGGCGTGGGCGAGGATATCACCGACCGCCGCGAGGCCCGCGATCAGGTCGCGCGCGCCCAGAAACTGGAAGCGGTGGGGCTGCTGGCCGGGGGGATCGCCCATGATTTCAACAATATCCTGACCACCATCATCGGCTCGGCCCATCTGGCCGCTGAAGAGGCCGCGACCGGGTCGGAGCAGGCGCAGGATATCGCCCAGATCTCCATCGCGGCCCGCCGCGCAAAGGCGCTTGTCCGGCAGCTTCTGGGCTTCGCCCGCCGGGAGACGTCGAAATCCGAACCGATCAAGCTTTATGGCGCGATCGGGGAGGCCGCGGATCTTTTGCGCGCGGCGATTGCGCCGACCATCTTGATCGAGACGCCTGACGATGCCCCGATCTGCGTTCTGGCGGATCAGACCCATCTGCATCAGATCCTGATCAATCTCGGCACCAATGCGGCCGAAGCGATTGGCGAGCGGCCCGGATCCATCCGCTTTTCGGTGGACCGGCCGACCGATCCGCCCGCGGATCTGCCCGATCGTCCGGATGGCTGGGTTCAGCTTTGCGTCGATGACGACGGTCCCGGCATCCCCGAGGTCGAGCGGCAGCGGGTATTCGACGCCTTCTACACCACCAAACCCCTGGGAAAGGGGTCGGGGCTGGGCCTCGCGGTGGTGCAGGGGCTGGTTCAGGATATGGGCGGGCTGGTGCGGATCGGGACATCGCCCGAGGGCGGCGCGCGGTTCTGTGTCTTGTTGCCTGCGGCCGCGGCCGGCTCCGGGCAACGGGCGGTTCCCGACGCGGGTGTGGTGCCGCATGGCCATGGCCGGCTTCTGCTGGTCGATGACCGGACAGAGATCGCCGCGACCTTCCGCCGGGTCCTGGAGCGCCTGGGTTATCGCGTGGATGCCTTCACCGCGCCCGAGATCGCGCTGAAGGCCTTCCGTGAGAAGCCCGACCGCGTCGATCTGGTGATTTCCGATGTGGTCATGCCGGGCATGTCCGGAACCGAGTTGGTAACCGAAATGCGCAAGTTGCGGCCCGATCTTCCGGTGGTTCTGTGGACCGGGTTCAAAAGAGCAGCACTCGATCTGCCGGGCCCGGCGCCGGCGGTGTTGAGCAAACCCGTCGACCCGCTCGATCTGGCGCGCGCCGTTCATGAAGCGCTCTTGCCAGCCAAGCAGTCCTGAGCGACGGCGCCTCGCACGGCCGTCACAACCCGTCACATCTTTTCACGCTTCGTCGCCTCGGCCGCAACATGCGTTAACAGCGTCGGCGTTAACCTTTGAGTCGACCCCGCGATCCTGCGGCGCGCGCTTTTGCCTGCGCCCAGGGTCCGCCGGTGCGAGCGTCAGGAACTGAAAGGACAGCAAGATGCGAGAAACCCCCACCTTTCTGCCACGGGCTGCCCGTCGTCTTGGTGGTGCGGCCCTGGCCGCATTCTTGATGGCGAGTGGCGCAATGCCGCAAGGCGGTGCGCCGGAGGTATTCGCCCCGCTGCCGGACCCGCGCGAGGTGAATGCGGCGCGGGCAGCCCTCGGCGAGATGTTGTTTTTCGACAGCCGCCTGTCCGGTGACATGGCCAATTCCTGCGCCACCTGCCACAGCCCCGAAGCCGGCTGGTCGGATGGCCAGCCGATGTCGACCGGCTATACCGGCGTCGAGTATTTCCGCAACGCGCCCAGCCTCTTCAACGTGGCGAACCGCACATATTTCATGTGGGACGGGCGGCTCGACGGGGCCGATCTGGGCACGGTCGTGCGCGACATGATCACCGAAAGCCACACGATGCTGATGGACAGCCGCCTGATGCAGCATCGTCTGGCGCAGGTTCCCGAATATGCCCGGATGTTTCAGGACGCCTATGGCAACGAGCCCTATGGCGGGCGCATCTACGGTGCCATCGGCGAATACCTGAAAACCATCCGCACCGAAGGGGCCCCTTTCGACGCCTATTTGCGCGGGGACGAGGCTGCGATATCCGAGGCCGCGCTGCGTGGGATGGACCTGTTCGCGGGGGAGGCGGGATGCGCCGCCTGTCACGCCGGCGCGATGTTGTCGGATGGCGGGCTTCACGCCACGGGCGCGCCGGATCACCCCGAGCTTCTGGGAACAGCCGGCGATGCGGAAATGACCGCGCTGCGGCAGATCACGCTGCTGCGCCACTACGCCACGATGGGCACGCCCAACTACATGAACCTGCGCGAAGATGTCGGCCACTACGTCGTGACAAAGGACGAGGCCGACTGGGGCCGCTTCGTCACGCCCTCCCTTTGGGATGTGGGGCAGACCGCGCCTTATATGCATTCGGGCGTCTACGGCACACTTGAGGAGGTCGTGGCCTTCTACAACGACGGTGGCGGCGCGGACGATCGCGCGGGGCTGGAGCCGCTAGATCTCAACGATCAACAAATGGCCGATCTGGTCGCCTTTCTGGACAGCCTGACCGGCAACGCGCCGAATGTCACGCTGCCGGATTTGCCCGATTACGAGCTTCGCACCCTGGGCCAGAATTGAGGAGAGACATTATGAAACGATTTGCAGTCATCCTCGGCGGCGCATCGGTGCTCGCGCTTGCGGTGGCGGCCAATGTGGCCGCCGACACGGAGGATTTCCCCCCGCTTCAGACCTTGGGGCCGCCGCCCATTCCAGCCGACAACCCGATGAGCGAAGAGATCGTCGAACTGGGCGAGATGCTGTTCTGGGACGGCCGGCTTTCCGGCAACGGAACCATGCCTTGTTCGGCCTGCCACCTGCCGGATGTCGGCTGGGGCAACGGGACGCCGATTTCCTTCGGCTATTCCGGCAACCAGCACTGGCGCAACAGCCAGACGATTCTGAACTCGGCCTATTACACGCGGCTTTTCTGGGACGGCAGTCAGACCTCGCTTGAGGCTCAGGCCAGTGCGGCCGCAGGTGGGGCCGTGGGGGGCAACGGCGACGGGTCGATGATGGAGATGCGGCTGCGTTTCGTTCCGGATTATGTCGAGCGTTTCAACGACGTCTTCGGGACGGACTATCCGCGCGTCAGCCAGGCGTGGAATGCGATTGCCGCGTTTCAGCGGACGGTCGTGACCGACGCGGAGCAGGTGCCCTTCGATCGCTACCTTGCGGGCGACCAGGGCGCTATGAGCGACAGCGCCCTGCGCGGGATGGAGCTTTTCAACGGCGAGGCTGGCTGCATCGCGTGCCACAACGGTGCGCTCGGCTCCAACCAGCAGTTCTACAACACGGGCGTTCCCACGCCGCCGGAGTTCAACGAGTTCCCCGAGTTCCAGTTGGTCATGCTTTGGGAGACCTATGCCAAGGGCGCGTCGGAAGAGCTGTACCGGACGGTGACCGACGACATGGGCCTTTATCATGTCACCAAGCGGCCCGGCGATATCGGCAGCTTCCGAACACCGTCGGTGCGCGAGCTGGTATGGACCGCGCCCTATATGCACAACGGCGTCTTCGCCACGCTTGAGGACGTCGTCGCCTTCTACAATGCGGGCGGCGGAGAGGAGCAGACCGCGGAGCTGGAGCCCCTGAACCTCGACGATCAGCAAATGGCCGATCTGGTGGCTTTCCTGGAGGCGCTCTCGATGGACGAGCCGCTTCTGATGGAACCGCCGGAGATCCCTGAAACCGCAACCTGGGCGGAGTTCGACCAATGACACAAAAAGCCAAGGCCGAGGGTGTCGGCCAAAAACACCCTTGTTCGGCAGTCAGCCGCCGCCAGTTTCTGATCCTGGGCGGAGCCTCCGTCGCGGTGCTGGCCACCTACGGGACGGGTGCCGGGGCGCAACAGCTTGTCTCCTCCTCCTATGTCAGGACCGTGGTGGGCAAGGTGTCGGAGCTTGTGCCCGGCGAGGCCACGACCTTCCTCTATCCCAATGACGACGTGGAGAACGTCCTCGTGATGCTTGGCGAAGAGGCCGGGGGCGGCGTGGGCGAGGGGCGCAATATCGTCGCGTTCAACACCATCTGCCCGCATATGGGCGGTTATATGGGGGCCGCCGATTTCCATGCCGAGCATTCGGTGCTCGGGCCATGTCCACTGCACCTGTCGACCTTCGATCTGACCAAGCACGGCATGATCGTATCCGGCCATGCCGTGGAGAGCCTGCCGCAGATCGTTCTGGAGATCGATGGCGATGACATCGTGGCGACGGGCGTGATGGGGCTGTTCTACGGCTATAACCAAAACCCCTCGGGCGAAGCGTAAGATAGGAGCACGACCATGAATGAGACTGTCGTCAATAACCGCGATTACGTGCCCCTTCCGCCGCCCGATGCGGAGATTCTGACCACGGCGTGCAGCTATTGCATCGTCGCCTGTTCCTACAAGGTCTATCGCTGGCCCGTGGGACGGGAGGGTGGACAGGCCGCCGACCAGAATGCCTTCGGCGTGGAGTTTCCCACTTTCGGCGCGCCCTGGGTCGCGCGCAGCCAGCACAATATAGGCATGCATGAGGGGCGCCCGCACCATTTCGTCATCATCGCAGATGCCGATGCAGAAGTGGTCAACCCGAATGGCAACTATTCCGTCCGGGGCGGCACGCTCGCGCAGAAGATCTACAACCCCGATACCCCAACACGGGACCGTCTGAAATACCCGCAGATCCGCATTGGCGGCATCCTGACCCCGGTAAGCTGGGATCTGGTGACCGATGTAATGGCGGATATCTCGCAATACATCCTTTCCGAATATGGCGAGCATGCCTGGGGCATGAAGACCTATTCCTACGAGTATTTCGAGAACACCTATGCGATCTCGAAGCTGGTCAATCGCGGCGTCGGCACGCCGGTCTATGCGCCCCACGACAAGCCTCAGGCCGCCGAGGACGCCGCCGGGCTGGACGATGCGGGGATCAACTCCTTCGCGGCCTCCTATGAGGACTGGGGATCCTGCGATGTTGCATTTCTGTCAGGGGTGGATCCCTATGAGACCAAGACGGTGCTGTTCACCGAATGGATGATGGGTGGCGCCAATCCGGGCAAGCAGATGATTTTCGTCACCCCGCACCGGACCATGGGTGTGGAATACGGCATTCGCAATGGCGGCCTCTGGCTGCCGATCATTCCGGGCACCGATACCGCGCTGCATCTGGCGCTGGCCAAGATCATCATCGACAACGGCTGGCAGGATCGGGAGTTTATAGACAACTGGGTCAATAACCGTTGGGAAATCGAGTCGGGCTATGGGCGCGGCACGCGCAACACCCGCTGGCAGTGGCGCACGACCTGGGGCCGCTGGCAGTCGGACTGGGAGGATTTTCAGGAGTTCATCGCCAATGAACCGGCCGCAGAACTGGAAGAGGCCGCCCGGATCACCGGGCTACCGGCCGAGGACATCCGGCGCGCCGCCGAGATGATCGCGCGCCCGCGGGAGGATGGCACCCGGCCAAAAACCTCATTCATGTTGGAAAAAGGCAACTACTGGTCCAACAATTACATGAACACGGCCTCTCTGGCGTCGCTTGGTCTGATGTGCGGCGCGGGCAACCGGCCGGGTCAGGTGATCAGCCGCGGCGGCGGTCACCAGCGTGGTGGCATGAGTGCCGGTGGCGGGCGCGGATGGCTCTCGCCCGAGAAACATCCCGGGCGCCGGAAGAAGGCGCTGAACGTGGACCGTTGGGTGATGGACGGCAATGTCCGCTTCATGTGGACCATCGGGCTGACATGGTTCCCCGCGATGCTTGCGTCGCAGGAACTGGCCAGCCGTGTCGCCGACATGACGGTGCGCAACCCGAACCAGCCCCGCTCCGTCGATCGCGACCACCTGTTCGAGGTGTTCAAGGAACGGGTGGATTCAGGGGGCATGGTGCTGGTCGACAGCGACATCTACCCGGTCGAGCCGCTCAACACCCAATACGCCGATATCGTATTGCCCGCGGCCGGGTGGGGCGAGGTGGATTTCGCCCGCTGCAATGCGGAACGCCGCCTGCGTCTCTATGCGAAGTTCAACGATGCGCCGGGTGAGGCGAAACCGGACTGGTGGGCCATAGGTCAGTTCGCACAGAAGATGGGATACGAGGGGTTCGAGTGGGAGGAGTCCAACGATATCTTCGAAGAGGCCGCGCGCTTCTCCCGCACCGGGGTTCTGTCCTACAACGTGCTGGTTCGCGAGGCCCAACGCGAGGGCAAGACCGGGCATGAGAAACTGCGCGAGCTTGGCACCACGGGCATCCAGACGCCAATCCGCATGGTCGACGGGCAGATGGTCGGCACGCAGCGTCTGCATGATCCGTCCAACGACTGGGGCGAGATCGAAGGCGATACGTTCGACCGCAAATGGCTCTATGCCTTCGGCACGCATACCGGCAAGGCCAACATGCTCAAGACCCCGTGGACCAATGACAGCTGGTCGGATTTCTACGAGGCGATCAAGCCGCGGGCCGAGAAGGGCGAGATCTGGATCACCAATGGCCGGGTCAACGAGACATGGCAGTCGGGCTTCGACGATCTGCGCAAACCCTACCTGGCCAAGCGCTGGCCCTGGCCGCATATCGTGATCCACCCCGATGATGCCGCGCCCCACGGTATCGAAAGCGGCGATCTGGTGGAGGGCTACAACGACACGGTCTATGTCCAGACCGGGGAGCCTGTGGGCGTGCTCGACGGAGATTTGAGCTTCTCCAGGCTGATGGAAAACGGCCATATCCGCACCACCGAAGGGCAGTTCGTGGCGGTCGCCATCGTCTCCGACGAGATGCGGCCCGGCGTGGCTAAGGCGGCGTTCAACTATCCGGGGTCCATGGCTAACTCGGTTTGTCATGCGGTGCCCGATCCGGTCAGCGGAAACTACCGCTACAAGCTTGGCCGCGGGGTTCTGCGCAGGATCGGGGAAAGCGCCTACAAGGACAACTTCCTGGAGATGTCCCTGAAACCGCGGCCGATCATGTCCTAGGCCGCGCATCAAAATGGCCCGTCCCGCCCGCGACAGCCTGCGGACCGGGGCGGGCCTTCACTTTTCGCGGCGGGGGTCAAAAAGAATGCGTTTGGGTGTCATTTATCCGCAGCAGAAGGCCGGGGCCGACGCTCTGCTCCGCGGCCTGGCGGCGCGGCTTGAGGCGGGCGGTCTGCGTCTTGCCGGCACGGTTCAGTCCAATGCGGCCCGTGCCGATGGCGGGCGCTGCGACATGGATCTCCGTGTGCTCGGTGGCGGGCCCGGTATTCGTATCAGCCAGTCGCTCGGGCCGGGGTCGCGGGGATGCAGGCTCGATCTCTCCGCGCTTGAAGGCGCGGTTGAAGAGGTGCGGGCGCGGATGACGCCGGATACCGATCTGGTCATCATCAACAAGTTTGGCAAACACGAGGCCGAGGGCCGTGGCTTCCGCCCGCTCATCGCCGATGCTCTTGCGCTTGGCTTGCCGGTTCTGACCGCGGCGAACACGCTCAATCGTTTCGCATTCGAAAGTTTCGCCGCCGGCCTTGCCGAGACTGTGCCCGCCGACCCTGACAGGTTGCAGGCCTGGATCGACGACGTGTTGGGAGATCAGCGGATCGCTGTCTGACGGAACATTTCCGGTTGGTTTGGCGGGGCAGGGCAGGGGCGTTGCGTCCGCCCCGGCCAAAACGCGGACGGTGCGGGCGAAAACGCTGCGCTGCCGATCCCTTAGCTCAGGGCCTTTTTCAACGCCGCCAGCTTGTTGTTGAGATGCGCGGTCAGCAAATCGCGCAAGCGCGCGCCGTTGCGGGCTTCTAGCGCGGCGAGAATGTCGTGATGTTCCTCCACCGCCTCGGCCCATCGGCTGTCCGAAACGTTTGCCAAAAGCCGCGCCCGTTCAACCCGGGACGACAACATCGTGTAATGCTGCGCCAGAACCGGATTGCGGGCCGCCGCCATCAGCGCATCATGGATGTCGCGGTTGGCCTGGAAATAGGCGGGTCTGTTCCCGGCCTCATAGTGCCGGAACATATCCCGATGGCGCAGGGCGATCCGCGCGATCTCGTCATCGCTCGCCCGTGCGCAGGCAAGTTCGCCGGCCAGACCTTCCAGAACCGCTATGACGGGGAAGGCCGCCTCAAGCTCTTCCATTGTGACGTTCGACACCCGCGCGCCACGGTTCGATTCAAGGACCACCAGACCTTCATTGGCCATGACCTTGAGCGCCTCGCGCAACGGTGTGCGCGACACGCCGAGGCTTTCGCACAACTCGCGCTCGGGAACTTTTGCGCCGGGCGCCAGCGTGCCCTGGACGATCGCTTCGCGCAGACGGGTCACAAGTTCTTCGTGAAGCGACGGGCGGGTCAACGGGGTGGACAGGTTCATCTCAGCGGTCTCCCTCTGCCAGGGCCATTTCAAGCACCCGCGCCACATGTATCGCCGCGCGGCCCGCGCCGTCGGCGATCTGGTGGCGGCAGGACGTGCCATCGGCGACGATCAGCGTGTCGCAAGGCGCGTTCCGCACAGCCGGAAGCAGATCGGCCTCGGCCATCTTCAGCGATATGTCTACCGTATCACGGCCATAGCCGAAAGCCCCGGCCATACCGCAGCAACTTGTCTCGATCAGCTCGACCTCGGCACCCGGGATCAGATCAAGCGCCGCCTGCACATCCGTCATCACCTGATGCGCCTTTTGATGGCAATGCCCGTGCAGCAGGATTTTCTTGCCCAAGGGCTGCAGCGGCAGGCGTATGTCCCGCTTGACGAGAAACTCCTCCAGCATCAGGGCCTGCGCGGCAACCGTCTCGGCCCGGCCATCGGTGATCAAGGCGGGGATTTCATCGCGCAGCGTGAGGAGCGAGGAGGGCTCAAGCCCGATAACCGGCAGACCGGCCTCCGCATGGGGTAGAAGCGCGGAGATCAGCCGCTCGGCCTCGGATCGTGCCTCATCCACCAGACCGACGGACAAAAGCGTCCGGCCGCAATCCAGCGGGCGCGTGCCATCGAGGGGCGTGGCGACCTGAACCCTGAGCCCCGCGGCGCGCAGCACGCGGCCCGCGGCGCGGAGGTTTTCGGGTTCGAAATAGCGGTTAAACGCATCGGCGAACAGGATCACATCGGGTGCGCCATCGGCAAATTCATTATCCCGAAACGGATGTGAGGACCATATCGGCAGATCGCGGGAGGCCGCAAACCCGGTCAGCCCTTCGGTCAGTTTCGCGACGCCGGGGATGCGATTGCGCAAATTCATCAGCCACGGCACGCGCGACGCCAAGGGCGCGTAGCGGGGCATCCGACCCACCAGACGGTCATGCAGGGTCAGCCCGTATTTCGCGGCCCGCGCGGCCAGAACCTCGGTTTTCATCCGGGCCATATCCACGCCGGTGGGGCATTCGCGCTTGCAGGCCTTGCAGGAGACGCAGAGCTTCATGGTCTCCGCCATCGCGTCGGAGGTCAGCGCGTCGGGCCCAAGCTGGCCGGATATTGCGAGCCGGAGGCTGTTCGCCCGCCCGCGTGTCACGTCGCGCTCGTTCCGGGTCACGCGGTAGGACGGGCACATGGCGCCGCCTTTCAGCTTTCGGCAGGCGCCATTGTTGTTGCACATCTCCACCGCTCCCTGAAAGCCGCCGCCCGCACCGGGCCAGTCAGACCAGTCGAAGGCGGTTTTCAGCGGCGGCACGGCATAGGCGTCGCTGTAGCGGAACAGGTTGCGGTCATCCATTCTGGGCGGATCGACGATCTTGCCCGGGTTCAGAACGCCATCGGGGTCAAACCGCTCTTTCACGTCGCGGAACAGATCGGTGATCTCGGTCCCGTACATGCGTTCATGGAATTCCGAGCGGACGATGCCGTCGCCATGTTCGCCGGAATGCGAGCCCTTGTACTCGGCGACCAGCGCAAAGGCCTCCTCCGCAATCGACCGCATCTTCTTTACGTCGTCTTCAAGCTTGAGGTTCAGGACCGGCCGCACATGCAGGCATCCGACGGAGGCATGGGCGTACCAGGTGCCTTGCGTGCCGTGGCGCTCGAACACTTCCGTCAGCCTGGCGGTGTAATCGGCCAGATCGGTCAGTTCGACTGCGCAATCCTCGACGAAGGAAACGGGTTTGCCCTCCTGCTTCATCGACATCATGATATTGAGGCCGGATTTTCGCACCTCCGCGATCTGGCCTTGCAGGCGCTGGTCGGTGATCTGTTTCACACCACCCCAGTTGCGGCCTTCGCCACGCCACGAAAAACCCAGATCGCCCATGCGCACTTCGATTTCGGTCAGCTTGCGCGCATTGGCGGCGGCTGACCCCTCGTCGAACTCCACCAGCAGCAGCGCCGCCGGATCGCCCTCCACGAAGGCCTCGATGGTGCGCCGGAAGAGCGGTATCTGCCGCGAGAGGCCGATCATCGTGCTGTCGACCAGTTCCACCGAAAGCGGGTCGAGCGCGACCAGATGCCGGGTTGCGTCCATCGCCTGGTAGAAGCTGGGGAAATGGCAGACGGCGAGAACACGTTCCCCCACAAGGGGCCAGAGCTTCAGCTCGATTGCCGTGAAATAGGCCAGCGTGCCTTCGGAGCCGACCAGCAGATGCGACAGGTTTACCGGTGCCGCGCCAGGGACCAGTGCGTCGAGATTGTAGCCGCCGACCCGGCGGTTCAGCTTGGGAAAGCGGGTGTCGATCAGATCGCCATGGGTGGTGCCGATCCGAAGCATGTCATCCACGATGGCCTGGGCCGGGTGATTGGAGAACGCGCCGCCCGGAACCTCGGCAAAGCGCGCCTCGGTCCCGTCGGCGAGAAGCGCGTCGATGGCATGGACGTTGGACCGCATGGTGCCATAGCGAAGCGACCGCCCACCGCAGGAGTTATTGGCCGCCATGCCCCCGATGGTGGCGCGCGACGCGGTGGAGACATCGACCGGAAACCACAGCCCATGGGGTTTCAGCGCGCGGTTCAACTCGTCCAGCACAACGCCGGGCTCCACCACGGCGCGGCGGTTTTCCACGTCGATCTCCAGAATGCGGTTGAAGTGTTTGGAGTTGTCGAGGATCAGTCCGGAATTGACCGTCTGCCCACATTGGGACGTGCCGCCCCCGCGCCCGGTCACAGGAATACCGGCGTCCCGCGCCGCCGCGAGCGCGCTCGCGATGTCGTCCTTTGAGCGGGGAATCGCCACCGCCGCGGGCATCATCTGATAGATCGACGCGTCCGTGGAATAGCGGCCCCGCGAAAACGCATCTTCGAGGATTTCCCCGGAAAACCGGCCCTTTAGAGCGTCCAGCGGCATATCGATCTCCTCCGTCTCGTCCCGGCTTGACACCGGATCATTTCAAATTGTATTCATAATTCAACATTATGCATTCGGCAATATGTCGCGTCTTGGTCGGGCCGGATCAGTGGGAGGGTATCCAATGACATCGAGAAAGGCCGGTCGGCATTTCCTGCAAATCCCCGGGCCGAGTGCGGTGCCCGATCGTATTCTGCGGGCGATCAGCGCGCAAACGATAGACCATCGCGGCCCGGATTTCGCCGCTGTCGGCAAGGCGGCGCTGGAGGGTATGAAGACGATCTTCAAGACCGATGCGGGCCATGTCATCATCTTTCCGGCGTCCGGCACCGGCGCATGGGAGGCGGCCCTGATCAACACTCTTTCCGAAGGCGACCGGGTGTTGATGTACGAGACCGGCCATTTCTCCATGCTGTGGATGAAGATGGCCAAACGTCTCGGGCTGGCGCCTGAATTCATTGAAGGCGACTGGCGCGGCGGCGCAGACCCCGACGCCATCGCGGAGCGTCTGCGCGCGGACAAGGGCCACGAGATCAAGGCCGTCTGCGTGGTGCATAACGAAACCTCCACCGGATCGGTTTCGCCCATCGCCGAGGTGCGGGCGGCCATGGACGCGGTTGGGCACCCGGCACTTCTGATGGTGGATTCCATCTCCGGGCTCGCATCCGTCGATTTCCGCTTCGATGAGTGGGGCGTGGATGTGTGTGTTTCGGGCTCCCAGAAAGGTCTGATGCTGCCGCCGGGTATCTCGTTCAACTGCGTCAGCGACAAGGCGATGGAGATCTCGCGCGGGGGCGGCATGCGCCGGTCCTACTGGGACTGGCAGGATATGACCGGCCCGAATGAAACGGGGTATTTCCCGTACACGCCCGCGACCAACATGCTCTACGGCCTGAACGAAGCGGTTGCGATGCTGCATGAAGAGGGGCTGGAAAACGTTTTCGCGCGCCATGCCCGGCACGGTGCGGCGACCCGCGCGGCCGTGCGGGCCTGGGGGCTGGAGGTGCTTTGCCGCCAGCAGGGACAGGAAAGCGGCGTGCTGACCGCCGTTCTGATGCCCGAAGGCCACAGCGCCGATGCGTTCCGCGCGACGGTTCTGGCGCATTTCGACATTTCGCTCGGCAATGGCCTCTCCAAGGTTGCAGATCGAGTATTCCGCATCGGACATCTGGGGGATTTCAACGATGCGATGCTGATCGGCACCCTGTCGGGGATCGAGATGGGGCTGTCGAAGGCCGGCATCCCGCATTCAACAGGAGGAACTGCGGCTGCGATGAAGGTTCTGGAGGAGAACGTTCCGCAACATCTCGCCGCGGAGTGACGACCTGAGGGGGCGGTCCACGCATGTGTGGCCCCGGAACGCCCGTCACGAAAGTGCCGCACGCCAAAGACAAGTTCTTGGAGGAGAGAATATGCTGTCTCTGAAAATCACCACCATCGCCGCGGTAATCGCCGGCATGTCCATTGCCGCACCGGCAGCCCTGGCCCAGGATTACCCGTCGCGCACGATCGAGGTCATTCACTCCTATGGGCCGGGCGGCGGCACCGACCGTTTCGTGCGGGCCGTTGCGGTTCCGTTCGAGGAGATCTCGGGCCAGTCCATGGTGCCGATCTCTATCCAGGGCGGTGGCGGCATGCCGGCCTTCGCCAACTTCCAGCAGCGCCGCGTTGACGGCTACACGCTGATGGCGATCAGTCCCGACCAGATCATCGCTCATGCCCTTGGCCGGATCAGCATGGACGCGTTCCAGCCGCTGGCGCGCGTGCAATACGATCAGGGGATGATCGTGGTGCCTGCCGACAGCCCGTTCCAGACCATCGAGGAGTTCATCGCCCATGCCCGCGAAAACCCCGGCGATCTGACCGTGGGGATCACCGGCGCCGCCGGGTTCGACGATACCGTGATGGGTCTTTGGAACATCGAAACCGGTGCCGAGGTCACGACCGTGCCGTTCGGCTCGTCCGAGATGGTGTCAAACACGCTCGGCGGACAGGTGGATGCTATGCACGAGGAATATGGCCCCGCACGCGGGTTGATCGACTCAGGCGACATGCGCCCGCTCGTGGTCTTTTCCGACGAGCGTTTGCCGGTGCTGCCGGATGTACCCACCGCGGTCGAGCTTGGCTATGACGTGACCCTTGGGCGCTGGCGGGCCTTCGCAATGCCTGCGGATGCCGATCCGGCACATGTCGAAACGCTTTACGGTCTGATCTCCGAAGCCGTCGCCTCCGGTGCGTATCAGGAAGTGCAGGAGCAGGCCGCGCTTCAATTCCGCTCCGAACTGCTTGGTCCCGAAGAGTTTCAGGCTTTCATCGACGAAGAGATAGAGGTTTATACGCGCGTTCTGGATGCGCTTGGCCTTCTGAACTGACGCGCACCGTTATGGCGGGCCCGGCCGATCATGCGCCGGGCCCGCCACCGGGCGCCGCGTGGTCCCCGGCCCGCCTCATATCCCGATAGGAGCGAATAACATGGCACATCGCCTGCTGGATCTGGCCTTTGCAGTCTTTCTTTGCGGCCTTTCGATCTTTCTGTGGGTCGTCGCGGACGGCTTTCCGGAATCGCGCCGTTTCGCGCAGGCGGATGCCGATTACTGGCCCAAGATCATCTTCGGGACGATGGCCCTGATTGCCGCTATTCTGGCCATCCGCTCCGCGTGGGACATGCGCCGCAGCGGTATGTCGGCGGCGGGGGCCTTCACGATGTCGCGGGATTTCCGTAACTCGGCGCTACGGATCGGCGGGATGGGCGTGCTTGTGCTGATCTATTTCGTCGCGTTCCAGCATCTGGGTTTCATCCTGGCGACGTTTACGTTTCTGGTGCTGGCAAGCTTCGTTCTGCCCTATCGGAACAACCTGACGCGGGTGCTCTTCGCGGCGGGTTTTACGGCGGTGCTGGTCCTGTTCTTCACGCAAGCGCTTGAACTGCCGCTGCCCCGGGGAACCGGGGTTTTCTATGATCTGAACGTGCTGTTCTACTAAGCTCCGGAAGGATACCGCCCATGTTGGAAGCCTATGGTTCAGCGCTTGCCTATCTCTTCGGCAACCCGTCGTCCTTTCTGCTGATCATCTTCTCGGTGATCTGGGGGATCGCATTCGGCTCGGTCCCGGGCCTGACCGGTATCGTCGGTGTTGCGCTTCTGATCCCGTTCACCTTCGTGTTCGACCCGACGGCGGGGCTGCTGCTGCTCTCGGGGGTCTATGTGGGCTCCACATTCGGCGGCTCGATCTCGGCCATTCTGTTCAACACGCCGGGCAGTCCCGAGGCGGCCTGCACCGCGCTCGACGGCTATCCCATGGCCAAGAAGGGACAGGCGGGCAAGGCGCTCGGGATCGCGCTCGCCTCCTCCGCGATCGGAGGCATTTTCGGCACGATCGTGCTGATGCTTCTGGCGCCGCCCATGGCGCAATTCGCCCTGAATTTCGGCCCGGCGGAGTATTTCGCGCTGGCGGTTCTGGGGATCACTGCGATTTCCGCCATCGGCGGCGGCTCGATCCTCAAGGGGCTGGTCGCGGGGCTTCTGGGCCTCGGGATCGCGACGGTCGGTCTTGACCCGATCACCGGGACGGAGCGGTACACGTTTGGCAATCTCTCCCTGCTGACGGGGATCAGCTTCGTCCCGGCCATCATAGGCACATTCGCTCTGGCGGAGGTTCTGCAACGGGCGGGCGAGAAGACATCGACGGCCGAGGTGATCACCGATGTCTCTACCAAGCTGCCTAGCATGAAGGAATTCATGGCGACGCGGTTCACGCTCCTGCGGTCCTCCTCCATTGGCGCGGTGATCGGCGCACTGCCCGGTGTGGGCGCGACCACGGCGGCCTTCATCAGCTATTCGGAGGCGGTGCGCTGGTCGAAAAGACCGCAGGATTTCGGCACCGGCGTGGCAGAGGGTATCGCCGCCCCGGAATCGGCCAACAACTCCGCCGTCGGCGGCTCGATGATCCCGCTTCTTGCCCTTGGCATTCCGGGAAGTGCCACGACAGCCGTCATGCTGGGCGGGTTGACGATCCACGGGATCATCCCGGGGCCGCTGCTGATGGAGACCAACACGCAGCTCGTCTATACCGTCTTCATCGGCATGTTCATCGCCAATATCCTGATGCTGATCTTCGGCATCCGGGCGGCGCGCTATTTCGCGCTGGTGCTGAAGGCGCCCTATGCGCTGGTCGGTCCGGCCATCGTCGTTCTCTGCATGACAGGCGTTTATGCGCTGAACTCCAACATCGTTGATGTCGGCGTGATGCTGGCCATGGGCGCGTTCGGGTTCCTGCTGCGCAAGCTGAGATACCCGATCGCCTCCTTCGTGATCGGCCTTGTCCTTGGCCCGATCGCCGAACGCAGCCTACGCCAGGGTCTGGTGATAAGCGATTACGATTACTGGGATTTCGTGTCCCGCCCCATCACTGCGGTTCTGCTGATCGCCAGCCTGCTTTCCCTGATCTACGGCTTCTACGGCCAGTGGAAGCGGCATCGGGAGGGCCGGGGTTCGCCCGCAGCCACGGGATAAGAGTGGCTCGAAAATCAATGCATGGCCGCGGGGATCACCCCCCGGGGCGGCGATGCCGCTCCAGAGTTAACTTGCGTTCATGCCATACGCCGATCATTCTGCCATGAAGGACGCGCAACGGCACAGTGGCAGTTGTGCGGGACGTGGGCGCAGGCCGGCCCGTGCACAGGAATGCGCCGGTAGGACGGGTGTCGCGAAACTGTTCGATGACACGATGGCGCGGCGGGCGGAAACATGGGTGATCCGGGCAAGGGCTGGATCCGTCATTTCGAAGGGTTGCAAAGCCTTTCGGAAGAGATGCAGGCGGAGCTGATCAAGGGTAGCAAGGTGGTGTCGGTGCCGTCCGGCACGCAGGTTTTCGAGCCCGGGCAACCCGCAGACAATCTGCTTTTGCTGCTGGAAGGCACGGTGCGTGTACACCAGAAATCTGACACCGGGCGCGAGGTCCTGCTTTATCGAGTGCATGCGGGCGAAAGCTGCGTGCTGACAACGGCCTGCATGCTGGCTTGCGAGAACTATTCCGCCGACGGGCTGGCCGAAAGCGACGTGTCCGCAGTCGCCATTCCGCGCGCCACGTTCGACGCTCTCGCCGCGCGGTCGGATGTGTTCCGCAACTTCATCTTCACGGCCTATTCGCGGCGGATCACCGCCCTGTTCACGCTGATCGATGATATCGTGTTCCGGCGTCTGGACGTGCGTCTGGCCGGGCGGCTTCTGGAACTGGCGGGCGCGGGCGACGTGGTGCAGGCCACGCATCAGATGCTCGCCACGGAGCTGGGCACCGCCAGAGAGGTGATCTCCCGCACGCTGGCCGAGTTTCAGCGCCGGGGCTGGGTAGAGCAATCCCGCGGCGAGCTGCGGCTTGTCGGGCGCGGAGGGCTGGAACGCCTCGCGCGATCTGCGGGAGAATGGTGACGAAGTCACCAAGCCCGAGACCTGTAATGTGTCATACTGGTAAAAACCGACCAGAAGGAGACGGATATGACCATCAATATGGGTAAGATCGACCGGGGAATACGGATCGCAGTCGCGGTTGTTCTTCTCGGGCTCGCATTCGGGACCGGCTTTGCCGCAACCGGCGTTTTGCATTGGCTCTTCATCGCGATCGCGGCGGTCTTCCTGCTGACCTCCGTGCTTGGCAATTGCCCGCTTTACAGCCTGATCGGGATCAAAACCTGTCGCATGAACTGACCGCGCCGGGCGGCGGGTCGCGGGTGATGTAGCCCAGGGCGGGCAGGGCGGATTTGTCCGGCTTGCCCCATGTCAGTTCCGCCGGGTGGCATTGCCGCCATGAGCCGTTGTGAGCACGATCTCGTCATCCGGCTGCAGGGTGAGTCCGCTTACGAAGCCCGCCTGTTCGAACACGCGGCCGTTGCGACGAAGCGACAGGCTGTTTGTGCCGCCGTCGCTTGCGCCCGGCAGGGACCAGACCGGTACGACCGCATGGGAATAGCCCGCGGACATGACCGCGGCGGCCCGCATGCGAAGGCGGGTTTTGATGCCCCGCCCGCCGGGCCGCTCGCCCGGCTGCGCGTATCTGTTCCCCAGTGTCTTTTCCACGACTTCAAAGCCGTATCGTGCCTCCGCGACCTCCACGGGACAGTTGAATGTATCACCATGGCTGGTGGAAAACATCGCGTCGTTTCCGGGTCGGTCCGGCGTCGCGCCCCAGCCACCCATCTGCGGCTCGACCATGGCATAGCGGCGGCCGGTATCGGGGTTGATCCCTGAAATCACCGTCCCGAAGATCGACGCGAAATGGCCGGCCGGCAGATCTGCGCCCGCCTGCGTGGCCAGACCGCGCCAAAGCATGTCGATCAGCCTGATCCGGGTTTCGAAATAGTAGCCATGGGGGGCGTGGGGGTCCGGGTCGAAAATGCTGCCCGGCCGCGTCAGCACGTCGAGCGGCTCGAAGGATCCGGCATTGGCGAAGCGCGCGGGGTCCGTCAGAGCCTTGAAGAGGATCTGACAGGCGATGACCGCGCCGTCGCGGCTGGTATTGTAGGGGCCTTCGGTCTGCTCAGGCGCATCGCGCAGATCGACCGTGAACCGCTCCGCCGTGATCGTGATCCCGGCATGCCAGATCCCGCCGTCATCCTGCGGTTGGGTAATCCCGAAGGTGCCGTGGGGCAGGCGCCCCAGACCGGCCGTGGCACGCGCGTGGCCAGTCCTGCGTGCTTCGGCGATGGCGGCGCGAAACGTATCGGACCCGTAGCGCGCGCACAGCCCGCGAACAAGCGCGGCCGCCCGCCGTCCGGCCGAAACCTGCGCCCAGAGATCGCCAGTCGCCTGATCGGGCAGGCGCGAGTTGCAGCGGATGATATCGATCACGGCCTCGTTCTTCCGGCCGCCGGAGAACAGTCGAACGACCGGCAGTCGCAAGCCTTCGGCAACGATATCGGTCACATCGGTGGCCATCGAGCCGGGCGTGCGACCGCCGATATCGCCCCAATGCGCGATGGAGGCGACCCAGGCGACGCAGTCCGCCCCGACGAAGACCGGTTCGGCCACCACGACATCATTGAGATGGGTGACCCCGCCGTGATTGGGGTCATTTGTCAGGAAGACGTCGCCCGGCGCGACGGTGGAGCCCTCCTGCGTCAGGATGGCGGTCACCGTCTTGTCGAGCACACCCACGAAGGAGGGGATGCCCGCGCCGGAACTGACCAGCGCGCCTTCGGCATCGGTGATGCCCGTGCCCACGTCGAGCACCTCGTAGATGATCGGGCTCATGGCGGTCTTGCGCAGAACCTCGAACATCTCCTCGGCGGCGGACTCGAGGGCGGCCTGTACCACCGAAAGCGTGAAGGTGTCAGGCATCGATCCGCACGGCTGCGCGGGACAGATCCGACAGGATCTCGGGGCCGTCCGCCCGCAGGATCACGATCTCCTCCAGCCGGATGCCAAAACGGTTGGGCAGATAGATGCCGGGTTCGATGGAAAACACCATGCCTTCGTCCAGCAGGGTTTCCGACGCGCCTGTCAGATAGGGCGGCTCGTGCACTTCCACACCCATGCCGTGGCCGGTGCGGTGCAGGAAGTAGTCCCCGTACCCCGCCTCGGCGATGACACCGCGCGCCGCGGCGTCCACTGCCTTTGCCGGCACGCCGGGCCGTGCGGCGGCAAGGGCGGCCTCCACCGCCGCGTCGACGATGTCGTGAACCCTGTCATATCCCTCCGGCGCCTGTCCGAGGATCGCCATCCGCGTGATGTCGGAGGAGTAGCCCGCCATGCCCGCGCCGATATCCATCACCACGGCCTGACCGCCGGCCAGCCGTGTTTGGCCCGTATGGTGATGGGGGAAGGCTCCGTTCGGGCCCGCACCGATGATGGTGAAAAGTGGCTTCGCGCCTTGGGACAGGAAGCTTTCGCGCGCGACCTCGGCGACCTCCGCCTCGGTCATGCCGGGCCGCATCGCCGCCCAGGCGGCCTTCATCGCGGCATCGGCGCTCCGGGCGTTTGCTTTCAGTTTTGCGTATTCGTCGGCGTCCTTGCGCATGCGCAACGCACCCACAGTGGTCGCGGTGAATTGCCGTGTCGCACCGGGCAGCGCATCCTGAATGAGGGCGGCATGATCGGCTCGCATGGTTTCGTCGAGAACCAGCGACCGCGCGCCCGTCAGGTTGAACTCGCTCAGAAGCTTTGCAAGCGCCGCATCCGGCCCGTCGGCATCGTCCCACGGGAAAAAGGGCAGATCGGTCTGCTGTCGGGCGCTGTCTGCCTCCAGCCCAGGCATCAGAAAGCCCGCGTGATCGGCAGTGATACACGCCACCAGCGGCCGCTCGTCGCCATGGGGCCGCACATCCAGAAGCCAGGCCATATGCGCGCCCGGCCCAAGCGCGACAAGGTCCACACCTTCCGTTTTCATTGCCTGGCGAAGTCTGTTCAATCTGTCCATCAGGCTGCTCCCGAAATATGGTTTCCAAAGGGTCGGTTCACGTCGAACCCGCCGACACGGGCCATTTCCTCTTCCGGCGGGGCCTCGCAGGTCCATTTGCGCGACGGGACCCAGCCGCAATCGCGCCGGAGCGCGGCTGCATATTCGGCACGTTTGAAGGCTGCGATGGAGGGGTCGATGACAGGCACGCCAAGCTGGTCCTGCAACCGCTCGTGAAAGCCGATCTCCAGCGTGCAGCCCAGAATGATCGCTTCGGCGTAATCCTCCTCGACCGCGCGGCGTCCGGCCGCAAGCAGGCGTTTTTCGGTTTCGTCGTGATCGGCCTGAAATTCGGTTACGCCCAGTTCCACGTGGTAGAGACCGGTGCATCGACCGCCGTGACCATATTCCACGATATTGCCATGCATCTGGTTGGCCCATTTCCGCCGCCCGATGATCACACCGAAACGATTGGCCAGCGATGTCGCGATTTCGCAGGCGGCCATGCAGGGGGCCACGACGATCATGTCGCCGGACAATTCGCGCGCCTCGTGCAGGGCGGTGTCATAGAAACAGCCGATCACGAAGGCATCGAAATCGGCGCGCGCGGCGGCGCGGACCGCCCGCATCACGCCAGTGGTCACGCGGCCTTCATAGGACCGGTACTCGATATGCTCGAACGCGCCATCTTCCGGCGGAAGCGATGTGACATGGATTTCGGTGCCAGGTCTGGCATGGGCCTTGGTCGCATCCAGAAACACCTGATCGTAATTGCTGTTTCCGAGCGGGTTGTGATACATGATCTTGACCATTTTCAATCTCCTTGAGTTTGCGGCGGATCCGGCGGCGAGGGGCCGGACCCGGCCGGTGTCATGTCACGCCATGGATCTCGCGGGCGCGCTCGGGCGTGATCAGCCCGTCCTTGAGGTCGCGGCGCACGGCCTCGGGATCGCGGGCCTTCGGATCGCCATAGCCGGCACCGCAGGACGTCACCACGCGGATCACGTCATCGGTTGTGACATCGAGACCCGAGACGAAACTGTAGGTTTCCGTCGCGCCATCGGCCTTTCGCACCTCGACGTAATTGCCGGAACCCTCCTCTCCGCCTTCCAGAGGCCAGGGTTTGATCCGGGAGCGGGTATAGCCCGCTGTCAGGAAGCCCTTTTCGGTGCGGATCCGGTATTCCAGGATCAGGCCCCGCCCACCGCTGTACTGGCCTTCGCCACCCGGCGCGGTGTTGAGCGCCATGCGGTCGACGAACAGCCCGTTGCGCGCCTCGGATATCTCGGCTGGTGTGTTGTAGGTCTCGCCGTGGAATCCTGAGAAGATGCAGGGATTACCGTCGCGGCCGTCCCAGGCGCCCCAGCCGCCGATCTGGGGCTCGATGATCGTGTATTGTCGCCCGGTGTCCGGATGGATACCGCCGATGAAGGTGCCGCAGATCGAGCTGAAATGCCCGGCGGGCAGACGCTCGGGGATATGCGGCGCAAGGCAGCGCCAGATCAGGTCATAGACCCGGACCTCGGTTTCGAAGTAGAAGCCGATGGCGGCGGGTTCCTGCGCGTGAAAAATCGACCCTTCGCGGGTCAGGACCTTCAGTGGCCGGAACGAGCCGTCATTGGCCGGGGTTTCGGGGTCTGTCAGCGATTTGAACACCATTTGCGCGCAGACCAGTGTTCCGTCGCGGGAAGTGTTGGTGCAGCCCGGGTCCTGATCGGGATTGTCGCGCAGATCGACCACCATTTCATCGGCGCTGATGGTGACGGTCACGTTGAAGATGCGGCCGTCATCCTGTTCCTCGCGCAGGTCGAACGTGCCGTGGGGCAGCTTGGCAAGCTCCGCCTTGGCGGTTCGTTCGCCGAACTCCATGAAACTGTCCATCGCGCGGATGAAAGTCTCGATGCCGTATTTGACGGCCAACTCCTCTAGACGTCTCGCCCCGACCCGAACGGCGGCGATCGCGGCCCATACATCGCCGAGCAGGAAATCGGGCATTCGCGAGTTGGTGGTGATGATGTCCATCACCGCCTGATCGGTCTCGCCACAGCGGATCAGCTTGACCGCGGGCAGGCGCAGACCTTCCTGAAAGATCTCGGTCGCATCCCCCGAGAGAGAGCCGGGCGCCATGCCGCCCACATCGGAGTTATGCGCGATATTGGCGGTCCATGCGATCAACTGCTCGCCCGAGAAAACCGGCATCGCCAACACCAGATCGTTCAGATGCGTCACTCCGCCATGCCACGGATCGTTGGTGATGAACACGTCGCCGGGCCGGATATCCTTGTGCTTGGACAGGATGAACTGCACCGACTTGTCCAGAACCCCGATAAAAGCCGGAATTCCCGCGCCGGACGACGCGATGCGGCCTTGGGCATCGGTGATGCCGGTCCCCATGTCCAATACCTCGTAGATGATCGAGGACATCGCGGTCTTGCGCATCGCCGCGAACATCTCGTCGGCAGTGGCCTGCAGGGAGTTCTGGATGATTTCCAGCGTGATCGGATCGTTTGCGCCACTCATGCCCGGCCCTCCAGATGGATGTGGATGTTGCGATAGGCGTCGATCTCAACCCGGTTGCCGGGATGGACCACGACCGTCGTGCCCGGATCTTCGATGATTGCCGGCCCGCTGAAGGCCATGCCGGGCGCGAGTTTCTCGCCGTCATAGATGTCGGCCTGATGCTTGCCCTCAAGCGCGTAGTCGACCTGCCGCGTGCCCTTCAGGGCCGATTTCGCCTCCGGCGGTCCGATCTCGGCGGGCTGCATTGTCAGCTTGCCGACCTCGGCGCGGGCCACCAGATGAATGCCCACCATCTCGACCGGCGCGTCCAGCCGGTAGGTGTATTCGCGCTCATACGCGTCGTGGAAATCGCTCGTGATGCGATCGAGCGCGGCGTCGGTCACCGGGCCTTCAAGCGGCACTTCGGTCGTATGTTCCTGATTCTGGTAGCGGAACTTTCCATAGCGCAGGAAGCCGATCTTTGCGGGGGCGACGCCTTCGGCCTCGAATGTGGCGCGCGCCTGCGCTTCGGCCGTGGCGAAGACATCTTCGATCACATCGCCCGCACCGTCGGCCAGATCGACCAATTGCGTGACGAAGTAGTCCCGCCGCAGATCCGACATCATCATGCCCCAGGCAGAGAAGACCGAGGCCGCATTGGGCACCACGACCTTTTTCACCTGCAACTCCTGACCGAGCGCCACACCATGCATCGCGCCGCCGCCGCCGAAGGCGAGAAGCGTGAAATCGCGCGTGTCATGGCCCCGGTTGAGGCTGACGAGCTTCAGCGCGTTGACCATGTTGTTGTTGGCGATGCGGATGATCCCCTCGGCGGCCTCGTCCACCGAGACACCGAGCCTGTCGCCCACCGCTTTCAGCGCTGCACCGGCGGCCTCCATGTCGGCGTCGATCTCGCCGCCGCAGAAGAAGTCGCGGTTGATCCGGCCCAACCACAGATTGGCATCGGTTGTCGTTGCCTCCTTGCCGCCCTTGCCATAGGCGGCGGGCCCGGGCAGGGCACCGGCTGAGTGCGGCCCGACATGGAGTTTGCCGAAATCATCCACCCACGCGATCGAGCCGCCGCCATTGCCGATCTCCACCAGATCCACGACGGGCACCATGATCGGATAACCCGCGGAGGTCCGGCTGCGTTCGATCCAGTAGTCGGTCATGATCCGCACTTCGCCACCTTCGATCAGGGAGCATTTCGCGGTGGTGCCGCCGATATCGAGTGCGAGGATATTGGGTTCGCCGATCAGCTTGCCCAGTTCCGCCGCACCCCAGAACCCCGAGGCGGGACCGCTTTCGACCATGGTGATCGGCACGGCGGAGGTGGCCTTCAGGCTGTCCACGCCGCAGTTCGATTGCATGATGTAGGGGCTTTTGGGCAGGCCCTGTTCCTTCAGCCCCTCGTCGAGCTTGCCCAGATAACGGGCCGCCACGGGCTGGACGAACGCGGAAAGGACGGCGGTGTTGGTGCGTTCGTATTCGCGCCATTCGCGGGTGATCTGATGGCTGGCCACGACGGAGACCTCGGGCCAGAGCCGGCGGACCTCGGCAAGGGTGGCCTCTTCGTGGGAGGTGTTGGCATAGGCGTGCAGAAGGCAGATCGCAACCGCCTCGACGCCTTCGGCGCGGAAGGTATCAAGCAGATCGGGAAGCCCCGAAAGATCGAGCGGTGCGCGCTCCGCCCCGCGATAGGTCATGCGGCCCGGCACCTCCGCACGAAGATGGCGTGGCACGAAGGGCGCGGGCTTAACGTAGTGCAGGTTGAAGAAATCGGGCCGGTTGCCGCGCGCGATCTCCAGCACGTCGCGGAAGCCTTCGGTGGTGATCAGACCTACCTTGACGCCCTTGCGTTCGGTCAGGGCATTGATCACCACGGTGGTGCCATGGGCCATGAAATCCACGTCTTCCGGTGCGAT
Organism: Rhodophyticola porphyridii; assembly: GCF_003688285.1. Classification (GTDB taxonomy): domain Bacteria; phylum Pseudomonadota; class Alphaproteobacteria; order Rhodobacterales; family Rhodobacteraceae; genus Rhodophyticola; species Rhodophyticola porphyridii. The sequence continues at coordinate 55,530 of NZ_RCNT01000004.1, read as the reverse complement.
CCCGCCCTTTTTCAGCACGTTCAGTACGCCGGTTTCGAAATCGGGCGGCGTGGTGTCCGATTTGGCGGTCACGATGTCCATCGTGCCGTCGGGGCGGGTTTCAAATGCCACCAGATCCGTGAAGGTGCCCCCCACATCCGTGGCCACACGAACGATCGTTTCGGACATATCTCAGGCTCCTTTCTCGATCGATGCGGCCAGCAGAAATGCCGCCGCGCCGGGCAGTTTCAGGGTTTCGGCCGCGGCCACCTTCTCGGGTGTGTAATGGCCGGCGGCATGAAGGCAGTTGAGCGTGCCGATCACGCGCCCGCCCACGACCACGGGCACGTTAATGCAGCTTTCGCATCCAAGCGACTGGATCAGCGCGTGATCGGGGAAGACCTCGGCGATCTCCTCGATCGAATTGGCGACGAAGGTTTCATGGCGGCCGCTGACGGTCTCGCTCCATCGGTTCAGCTCGATCTCCTTCTCGCCCGACACCGGATAGGCCTCGGGCATGTTGGAGTAGCTGCGCCGCGCCACGCCGCGCGCATGGTCGATTTCCAGCAACGTGAAGAGACGGGCGCCCACGGTCTCCTCCACCAGTCGCGCCAGCGCATCGAAGCTTGCGCTCGGTTGATCGGATGCGGCGAATGCCGCGGTCAGGTCAGTCATGGTGCCTCCGCCAATGTGTTTCTGAGCTTGAGTTCCGCGTCGTCCACCACAGGCACCGCACCGATCAGGGCGCGGGTGTAGGGCTGCTCGGGTGCGGAGAATATGCGTTCGGTGGGCCCAATCTCTTCCAGCCGACCGGATTTGAAGACCGCGACCCTGTCGGCCACGTTTCGGACCACGGCAAGATCATGGGTAATGAAGACATAGGTCAGCCCCTTCTTGCGCCGCAGGTCGTTCAGAAGCCGCAGGACACGGGCCTGAACCAGCACATCAAGTGCCGATGTGGGCTCGTCAAGCACCACCAGATCCGGCTCGCAGGCCAGCGCGCGGGCGATGCCGACCCTCTGGCGTTGCCCACCCGACAGGGCGGCGGGGCCGCGCCGGCGCATGTCGGCCGGCAGGCCCACTTCCTCCAGCGCGGCCTCGACCCGGGCCCACCGTTCGGCCCGGGTTCCGATGCCATAGACGTCGAGCCCCAGCCGGACGGAGCCGCCGACGCTTCGCTTCGGGTTGAGCGCCGAAAGCGGGTTTTGCTGCACAAGCTGGATCGCGCGGCGCTGCGCCGGGCTGCGCCGGTCGGTCAACGGCGTGCCGCCGAAGACGATCTCCCCTGCGCTCGGCGCCAGAATGCCGAGGATCATGTTGGCGAGCGTCGTCTTGCCCGAACCGCTTTCGCCGACAACGGCGAGGCACTCGCCCTGCGCGACCTCAAGCGAGACGTCGCGCACCGCATGGACCGGCCCACCCGCGGTCTGGAATGTCTTGGAGACACCATTGATCCGCAAAAGGCTCATGATGCACTCCCGTGCCGGACCATGGGGGCGAGAAACGCGTCGCTGACCTCGGGCACTTCGGGCAGGCCCACGCCGGTGATACGCGGCACCGCATCCATCAGCGCGCGGGTATAGGCATGGCCGGGTGCGTGGAAAACGGCATCCGTGGCGCCTTCCTCGACGATCCGGCCGCGATAGATCACATAAACCCGGTCGGCGAACTCCCGGACGACGCCCAGATTGTGCGAAATGAACAGAACCGCGGTGCCATGGTCTTCCACGAGATCATGCATCAGCCGCAGGGTCTGGGCCTGAACCGAGACGTCAAGCGCGGTGCCGGGCTCATCGGCCAGCAGCAGCTTGGGGTGATTGACAAGCGCCATGGCGATCATCACCCGCTGGTTCATGCCGCCGGACAACTGGAAGGGATAGGCGTCGAGCACCCTTGCCGGATCGGGGATCGAGACCTCTTCCAGCATCTCCGTCGCGCGCGCATTGCAGGCGGTGCGGCTCAATCGGGGCGCGCGCCTGTGCATCACCTCGGCGAATTGCCGCCCGATCGTGAAGGTCGGATTGAGAGAGGAGGTCGGATCCTGAAAGATCATCGACATCTCGGTGCCGCGGAGCGCGGCCCGGTCGCGCGGGTGCATCGCCATGATATCGCGCCCGTCGAAGGCCACCTGTCCGGCGACGCGCGCGCTGCCGGTTTCCTGCAGCAGGCCGAGGATGATCCGTGCCGTGACCGATTTGCCCGAGCCGCTTTCGCCGACCAGAGCCACGCGCTCGCCCGCCGCGATCCTGAGCGAGATGCCGTGCAGAACCTCCGTCAGGCCGCGATGTCCCTTGAACGCAAGCGTCAGGTCGCGAATGTCCAGAATGTCACTCATTCGTCGACCCCCAGAACGTCGCGCAAGCCGTCGCCGAGCAGGTTGAAGCCGAAGACGGCGAGCAGGATGGCAAGGCCTGGAAAGACCGTCAGCCACCAGCTGTCGGGCAGATAGCGCGCGCCTTCCGCCACCATCGAGCCCAGATCGGGCGTGGGCGGCTGCACGCCGAGACCGAGAAAGGAAAGCGAGGAGGCGATGATGATCACGAACCCCATGTCGAGCGTCATCTTGGTGATGATCGCAGGCAGGCAATTGGGCAGGATCTCCCGAAAGGTGATATGGGCCGTGGGCGCGCCGATCACCTCGGCGGCCAGAACATAGCCTTCCTCCCGTTCCGAGCGGGCGATGGAGTAGACCAGCCGCGCGTACCACGGCCACCACATGGCGGTGACGGCGATCATGGCGTTGGTCAGCGTCGGCTCCAGCACTCCCATCACCGCGATGGCCAGCACCAGCGGCGGGATCGACAAAAAGATATCGACGATCCGCATCAGCACCGCTTCGGCCCAACCGCCGAGATAGCCCGCCAGCAGACCCACGACGGTGCCGATCGGGGTTGCGATGGCCAGTACCACGACACCGAGCAGCAGACTGATCTGATAGGCGTAGAGGATGCGGCTGAAGATATCGCGGCCCACCAGATCGGTGCCCATCCAGTTTCGCGCGTTCGGGGCTTGATTGGCGTAGGCGAAATCCACAATCGCGCCGTTATGGGTCGGAAATGGCGCGATCCACGGGGCGAGGGCTGCCGCAAGCACCACGAGGAGCACGAGGATCAGCCCGGTCAGAGAGAGCGGATTGGCCGCGATGATGCGCAGGCTCCGGATCATGACGCGGCCCTTGTCGAGTGGCGGATGCGCGGGTTCAGGAAGGCGATCAGCAGATCCACGATGATATTCACGATCAGGAATGTCAGCGCGATGATCAACACGGTTCCCATGATCGCGTTGAGATCCTTTCTGAGGATCACGTTCACGCCATACCGGCTCAGCCCCGGCCAGGCGAAGACCGCCTCCACCAGAAAGGCGTTGCCCAGCATTGCCGCGAAGTCGAGCCCGATGATGGTCAGGGAGGGGATCAGCGAGGGTTTGAACGCATAGCTGCGCGCGATCCGGGACGGAAAGAAACCGTAAGCCTGCGCCATCTCGATATATGGTTTCTGATAGGTTTCGACCATGTTGGCGCGGGTCAGCCGCGCGGCCTGTCCGATCCCTGAAAGCGCAAGCGCCACCGCGGGCAGGACCAGATGATGCAGCGCATCGGCGAAGGCGGCGAAGTTGCCCGCCAGCAGCGTATCGACAGTCAGAAAGCCGGTGATCCGCTCGATCTCGTAGATATCGGAGATCCGCCCCGCCACCGGAAACAGCGGCAGGTAGAAGGCGAAAAGCAGCATCAGGATCACTGCCCAGACAAAGCTTGGCGCAGACACCGTCAGAAGCGTCAGAACACGGATCAGATGATCGGGCCAGCGGCCCCGATGACGTGCGGCGAGTATGCCGAGCGGCAGGCCGAGCGCCACCATCAGGATGCCGGCAAAGATCACCAGTTCCAGCGTGGCGGGCAGGAATTCTGCGATGTCACGGGTGACGGGGCGGTTGGTGTAGAGCGATTGTCCCAGATCGCCGCGCAGTACGTCGGAGACGAAATGGCCGTATTGCGCCACCAGCGGCTCATCGAGATGCATCTCGGCGCGGAGCGCGGTCACCTGTTCGGCAGAGGCGCTTGGCCCCAGGGCGATGCGCGCCGGGTCGCCGGGAATGACGCGGGCGATGGCGAAGATCAGCATCGAGACGCCGACAAGCACGACGGCAGAGATGCCAAGCCGCCGCAGAAGAATGCGCAGGACGGGGAGCATGGGCAGGATCCGGATACGCCCGGGCGCCATCAAGGAGCCCGGGCAGGGAGAGAGAGAAACTGGTTACTCGACCATTTCCATCAGGCGGAAGCTGAAGCCCATGCCGTCAAGGCCGAAGGCCATGTCGGGATCGCTCAGCGCCGGGGCGCGCACGCGATCCGACGCGGCGAAGACCGATTGCCGGTCAAAGCCGTAGATCGTGGGCGCCAGTTCCATCAGCCGGGCGTTGAGCTGGCCGTAAGCCGCCTCACGCTCTGCATCGGTTGCACCGACCCGTCCGGCCTCCAATGCCGCATCGACCGCCGCATCATCGAGATACTCCGGCGACTGCCATGTTCCCGGTACGGAGGAATGGTACATGCCGTAAAGCAGCGTGTCGGGATCGCCGGTGACCGCGTTGACGAAGATCTGGCTGATATGCGGAGTGTTTTCGGGGGTGCTTACCCGTTCCGTGAACAAGGCCCAGGGCAGTGTCTCGATCGAGGAGGAAATGCCCAGTTCCGCGAAATTCGCCTGCATGAGCAATGCGAAGCGCTCCTCGATCGGCACTTCTGCGATCCAGGTGATTTCAAGGTTCCAGTCTTCGGGCGCATAGGGGCAGGCCTCCATTGCGGCCTCTGCCGCCGCCATATCGCGGGAGAGCGACATTTCGGGCCCGTTTGCGCCGAACATGCCCACCGGGATCGCGCCGGTTGCCGGGCTGCCCTGGCTGATCTCGTCGGTGATGGCGATCATCTGCATCGCGGTGCCATAGTCGAACGCGTGGCTGAGCGCGCGCCGGCAATTCACGTCATCGAGCGGCGGACGGGTCGTGTTGAGCTTGACATAGAATGCGCCGGTGCCGCTTTCGGTGAGAAGCTGTGCGCCGTCCGCGGCCAGGGCGCGGATCACCTCGGGCGGGAGCCACTGGCTCGCGATATCGTGCTCGCCCTGGGCCAGAAGGGTGCGGACCGTGGCGGCCTCCAGCCCATAGCGCAGGCGCACCTGATCCGGCGCGGCATCGTTGATAGGCAGGAAGTATCCGTCGTTGACCGCCATCACGGTTTCCGACTGCGGATTGTGGGAGGAGACCATGTAAGCGCCGGTGCCCGCGCCATTGGCGGACAGGAACGCCTCGGCCCAGGGGTCGTCCCCGGTTGCATTTTCCTCCACCAGCATCTGGTCGACGATCGGCAGGCGCACCAGCGAGGCCACGAAGGGCGCATAGGGCTCTTCCAGCGTGAAGCGTACGCTGTGCTCGCTCACCGCTTCGGCGGTCACACCGGAGAAGAGATAGGACAGGCCCTGACCCATGGCCTGCATCCGCTCCAGCGAATAGACCACATCGGCGGCGCGAAGCGGGTTGCCCGACTGGAATGTCACATCGTCGCGCAGGGTGAACGTGTAGCTGGAGCCATCCACCTCCCACGCCGTGGCCAGATGCGGATCATGGCCGGGACCGCCCTGCCGCGGCAGGACCAGCGTGTCGTAGACATTGAACATCAGGATCGAGTCGGCATAGTCTGACGCCTTGGCCGGGTCCAGTTCGCCAACCGCAACCTCATCGAGCCTGAGCACGCTTTGCGCAAAGGCGGGGGAGGTGAGTGAGGTGGCCGCCGCAAGGGCCGCGGCCAGCAACATCCGTTTCGTCGTCATGGGGTATCTCCTGTTGGGTTGGGGATGCCTGCCCCGTTATCCGGAGCGTTCTTGTGAATGGGGGAGGGCGCGTCGCCGAACATGTCCATCGTCCCGCACCAGAGCAGCGAGACCGTCCGATCGGTATGGTTCCAGGTGGAATGAACGCGATTGCTGTCGAAATGGATCGAATCCCCGGGGCCCAGAATCTCGGCCTGGCCCTCGATCTCCACCGTGACTTCGCCGGCGAGCACGAAAAACATCTCTTCGCCGCGATGACTGATCGGTTCGCTGCGGCGGCCCGGCGGTTCGTGCACGATCACCGAGGTCAGCTGAGAGCCGCTGAACTTGGTCGAGATACGCTCGTAGGACGGGCCGGACGTGTCTACCGAATAGGTCACGCGCCGGTTCTGGCGGGTCGTGTTCCCGTCTGCCCCGGGCTGGACGAGAAAGTCGCTGATCGGCCGTTGCAGGACTTCGGCAAGACCTGCCAGTGAGGACAGCGACGGCGCGGCCAGCCCGCGCTCGATCTGGCTGATGAAGCCGACCGACAATCCGGCGGCGTCGGCCACCGCCTGCATCGTCATCCCGAGTTCCTTGCGACGGGCGCGGAGGGCCGGACCGAGGTTCGAGGGGGCTTCTTCGAAGGGTTGTAGTTTTAGCATGACTAAAACGGTGGTGGATCGAGAGGGCGTTAGTCAAGGAATTTTTAGCCCAATTAAAATAGTGATGGGTGCCGGTTGAGATCAGTCGGCAGGATATGTGCCACTTCAAGATGTGAAGCACAGCATGCAGCTCCATGACAATACAGGGAAAATCTGGGAAAAGAGGTGGTGTTCGGTGATACTGTGGCGATCATTTGCCCCGCCCGGCCAAGAACACCTCCGCAATGGCCATAGAGATCGCGCGCCAGGGTCGGTCCCGGCAAGCGCATGCACCTTCCGGGGGAATCGCAGCCTGCCACTCGACCCGCGCACCTGCCGGGCAAGATGCGGGACCATCCGCGTTTCGGCTTGAAGATCGCGGGCTTTTTCTGTCCAACGATGAGACGCGGTGAGGCCCCTGATGCGGAGCGCGAGACCATGGCGACCCCGATGCCCGATACGCTTGCCTGCATCAGCTGGAACATCCATCGTGGCCGGGGCAATGACGGCCGGGTCGATCCGGACCGCACGCTCGACGTGCTGCGCAACGAGGTCTGGCATCCCGGTACCGACGCGCTGTTTCTTCAGGAAGCCGATGAAGAGGCGCCGCCCCATCACGGTGTCCTGAACACCTCCGAGATCGAGGCGATCACCGGTCTGCGCCATGTGCAGGATGACCCGGCCAGCAGATCCGGACCGGACAGTCACGGATTTCTGGGCGTCGTGGTCTATCTGCACCCGGATATCCTGGTGGAATCCGTGCGCCTGATCGATCTTCCGCGACTGGTCTGCCCAAGGGGGGCGGTCATGGTGGATGCGGCCCGTGACGGCCGCCGCCTGCGCTTCGTTGTCACCCATCTGTCGCTGTCTCAGATGCTGCGGATCGTTCAGATGCGAAGGATCGGCCAGCATCTCGGGGGGGACGATACCCGGCCCGTCATCTTGTGCGGCGATCTGAACGAATGGCGTCCATGGGGCGGTTTTGCCCTGTCGAAACCGATACTGGGGCAGGCGTTTCACGGCCCGGCGCGCGCCACATTTCCGATCCGCAGGCCATGGCTGCCGCTTGACCGCGTTCTGACCAATAGGCCGGGCCGGGTGGAGGATCTGCGGGTGCTGGATGGGCCCGGCATCCGGATGGCCTCGGACCACCGGCCGCTCTGGGTGCGGGTCAGACTGGGACCCTAGGCACGGTCCATTCGGAGGCTTGGGATCAGGCCCGTCAGGGGCTTACCGGGCGGTCCGCGGCCACATGCGGGAAAACACGCCGTCGCGCTTGATGATCCCGTGATGCAGGGCTGCGCCGATATGCATCGCAACGAGGATCGCGATGGCCACACCGCCATAGAAATGTATGGATTTGGCAATCTCCGCCAGCGCATCGGAGCGCGGAACAAGCGCAGGAACGCCTATCGCATCAAGGGACTCGATCGGAAATCCGCCCGCTTTCACGCGGACATATCCTGCAATCGGCATGATGACCAAGAGCCCGTAAAGCAGGGCATGGGTCAGCCCCGCGATCCTTGCCTGCCAGGCGGGCAGATGCGCAGGTTCGGGCGGCGGGGGGGTACGCCAGCGGTAAAGCAGCCGGATCACGACCAGAAGGCCCAGCAAAACCCCCACATTTTTGTGGAACACGAACAGCGTGTTCTGAAGCGGCCGGCTGATCCCCTCCTGCACCATCAGCATCCCCGCCGGGATCGTGAGGAGGACCAAAAGCGCCATGATCCAGTGAAGCCATCGGGCAGGGGGCCGATAGGATGATGCCGGAATTGTCATTTTCGAGCGACCTCGCTATGGTTTATCGATTGCCAATTCGCCTTCATGGGCCATCTTGATCCCAATATTCCAGAGTGAGCAAGGGCATAGTCCCCAAACAAAACATGGCTTTTCAGAATAAGCTCTCTGGTGCGGCGCATGCGGACAGCCGGTGGCCCGGTTTGGCGGCGTCGATCAGGAACCTGAGCCCGACCGCACAGTTTCTGGCCCTGGGCATCGTGGGATTTCCCTGCGTCATGGCGGTGGGTTCAGTGCTGGTCGGCGACATCCTGCCGGCAGGTGTGCTTGTCGGCGCGGGTTTTTACGGTCTGGCGCTTGCGGTGGCGGTTCTGGCGCTGCGTGCGAGCTACCCGCATCCCGGGATCGGGCTCTGCAATACGGTGACTCTTTTTCGATTGATGCTGGTCTCGGTGCTTCTGGCCGCGCTGATCACGTCAGGCGGCCATCCGTGGGCCGTCTTCGCACTGGCGTCGCTGGCCCTTTTGCTGGATGGCGTCGATGGCTGGCTGGCCCGGCGCGAGGGCTATGTGTCGGTCTTCGGGGCCCGTTTTGACATGGAGGTCGACTCGGTTCTGGCGCTGCTTCTCGCGCTTCTGGCTTATCAGAGCGGCAGTGTCGGGGCCTATGTGATCCTTCTGGGCCTTCCGCGCTACGTCTTCCTCGCGGCGCAGGGCGCCCTGCCATGGCTGGGCGGCGATCTGCCCCCGCGCTTCAGCCGCAAGGTCGTTTGCGTGCTCCAGATCGGGGCGTTGCTTCTGGTGCTGATGCCGGTCATCGACAGGCCGGTATCCGACCTGATGGTCTGGGGGGCCGCGGCGGCGGTTGCATGGTCGTTCTGGCGCGATCTGCGCTGGCTCTGGCGGGCGCGACGGTCATGACCCTCCTCCATTCCGGTCTGCGCAGGACCCTTCATCTGCTGCTTGCCGCGCTTGTCCTGCATCTTGTCCTGATCCAGCCGAACCACCCCGATGCGATGAGCTGGGGGGCGCTGTCCGTGTTTCCGCTGGAACTGCCTGCGATCCTGTTGGCGCTGATCGCCCTCGGGCAAACCCGCATGTCCGGTCCGCTGCGGGCCGTGCTGACCCTTGTCCTTTGCCTGATCGTTCTTCTGAAGACCGCAGATTTCATCAGTTTCAGCGCGCTGTCGCGGGGCTTCAACCCGGTGGCCGATCTGGCGCTTGTTGATGCGTTCCTGCGGCTTCTGACGGGCACGTTCGGCTGGCCTGCGGCGCTTGCCGCAGTTCTGGGAGCGGTGGCGTCTCTTCTGCTTCTGGCCGCGCTGATTTGGTGGGCCACGGGGGTCTGGGCGCGGGTGAACGCGCGCCCGGTTGTCGCCGGTCTCTCGGGCGTAGCCGCGGCCCTGTCCACGGTAATCGCGGCGGCCGAGATCGGACAGACCATGGGGCGCTGGACGCTGCCCTTCGATCCGCCAGGAACCGCCTTCACCGCGCGGGTGGGCGTGGAACGGATCGAGATGGCGCAGAATACGTTATCCGAGTTGCGCAGCTTTCGCGCCGAAGCCGCCCGCGACCCGTTCGTCGACGCCCCCGGTCTTTTCGGTGCGATCGACCGGGACGTGCTTGTCATCTTCATCGAAAGCTATGGAAGAACGAGTTTCGACACACCGTTTTATGCCGGATTGCACCGGCAAACACTGGCCGGGTACGAATCCCGCCTCGCGAGGCTTGGGCTGGCCATGCGCTCGGGCTATCTGACATCGCCCACCCGCGGCGGGCAAAGCTGGCTGGCCCATGCGACCTTCGCCAACGGGCTGTGGATCAACAATCAGATCGGCTATGGCGCCGCACTTTCCAGCGGGCGCGAGAGCTTGTTTCACCATGCCGCGAATAGCGGGTTCCGGACCGCGACCGTTATGCCGCAGATCACGCTTGACTGGCCAGAGGCGGACCGGATGGGGTTTGAGACGGTTCTGGTCGCGGCCGATCTCGGCTATCGCGGCCTGCCTTTCAACTGGGTGACGATGCCCGATCAGTTCACGCTGGCCGCGCTGGACCGGCTGCTGCGCAGCGGCGATGACACCCGGCGGCTTTTTGCGCAGGTGGCGCTGGTCTCCTCCCACGCGCCATGGGTGCCGGTGCCCGATATCGTTCCCTGGGAAGATATCGGTGACGGGACGATCTTCAACGCGGTGGCGGCGTCAGGCGACCCGCCCGAGGTCGTCTGGCGGGATCGGGAGCGGGTCCGGGCGCAGTACCGGCTGGCCGTCGACTATTCCCTGCGCGCGGTTCTGGAATATGCCCTACGCCATGCGGCCGAGCCGCCATTGATGATTATCGTCGGCGATCATCAGGCGGCGGAATTCATTGCTCTGGACGGACGGCCCGATGTTCCGATCCATGTGATCGGACCCGAACCGCTGGTCGCGCGGCTGACCGAAGCCGCACCCTATCCCGGTCTGCGGCCCGCCGATGACGCGACGGCCATACCGATGGACAGGATGCGAGATATCCTGCTGAACGCTTATTTTGTGCAATCCGATACCGGGGCGGTCAACTGAGCATGAATTTGCGATTTTTCATTTCTCCCATGCTGATCCGGGGCGCCCAGGTCGCGGTTCTCGCCGGTCTTGCCGTTCTGCTGTGGCGGACAGGCAATGGCGGGGAGGCGCTTGCGATGTTGCGGTCGGCAGACCCCTACTGGCTTGCGGCGGCGGCGCTTGCTCTTACGCTCCAGACGCTCCTGTCGGCGCTGCGCTGGCGGTTGACCGCCGCGCGGCTCGGCATCGCGATCTCCCGCAGCGACGCGCTGCGCGAATATTATCTGTCGCAGGTTGTGAACCAGTCCTTGCCCGGCGGCGTGCTTGGCGATGCGGGGCGCGCGGTGCGGGCGCGGGGGCAGGCGGGTCTGTTCGTCTCCGGCCAGGCCGTTGTTTTCGAGCGGATCGCGGGCCAGATCGGTCTGCTTGCCATTCTGCTGGCAGGCCTCCTGGCAAGCGTCTTTTTCCCGATCGGTCTCGGCTGGCCAGCCGGCGCGATGGTGCCGATTTGGGGCGTGTTGATCGCTTCGGGATGTCTTTTTGCCGCCATCGCGATCAGTCTGCGCGCGGGGCCCGTGTCTGCGCAGGGGCTGAACCGGGTCATGCGCGCCTTCATCCACTCGGTTGCGGCGCGCGATGTGTGGAAGCAACAGGCGATGCTCAGTCTTGGAACGGCCCTTTGCAATATTGTGGCCTTTGCCTTTTGCGCCGCGGCCCTTGGTGTGGCGGTGCCGGTTCTGGCGGTGGCAACCATCGTGCCGCTGATCCTTTTCGCCATGGTCCTGCCGCTGTCGATCGGCGGCTGGGGCCTGCGGGAAGGCGCTGCGGCGGTGTTGTTCCCCGTGTTCGGGGCGGGTATGAGTGAAGGGCTTGCGACAAGCGTTGCCTTTGGCCTTGTCCTGCTGGCGACGGTCCTGCCCGGGATGATGCTGACCTGGATGCGACCAAATGCGCCTGTCACCGGGCGGCACTGACCTAAGTAGTATGATGCAATTGAAACGACCGAAATCCAATGGGTTCAAAGGCCTGGATCAAACCATTTCAGAAAGCGGGGAAGTACGATGAAGAAAGCAGCAGGGATTACGCGGCGGCACGTTCTTGGCGCAGGCGGAGCGGTTCTGGGTGTCGGAGCCATGGGTGTTTTCCCGCGCCGCGGGTGGGCTCAGGTTCCGGTCAGCCTTCAGCTCTCCTGGCTGCATTCGACGCAATTCGCCGGCAGCTATATCGCGCTTGAGCGCGGATGGTGGCGCGACGGCGGGCTTGACGTGACGCTGGTGGCGGGCGGACCAAACGCGCCGGTGGAGCCGCCGGTCGTCTCCGGTGCGGCGCTTGTGGGCATTTCCGCCGCCGATTACACCGCCGCCGCCGTGGAGCAGGGCGCGCCCTTCAGGATCATCGGTGTCGCGATGCAGAAAAACCCGTTCGTCATTGCCTCCCTTGCGGCCAATCCGGTGAACGTGCCGTCGGATATGGAGGGCATGCGGATCGGCATGGCGCTGGCGAACACCCCGGTTCTCGAGGCGCTGTGCAGGCTCAATGACGTGGATATCGATGCCATCGAGGTGGTGCCGACCCAGTATTCGCCGCAGCCGCTGGTCGCGGGCGAGGTGGATTGCCTGCTGTGCTGGGAAACCGACCTGCCAGTGGCGATGACCATTCAGGGTGTGGAGAACGTGACGATGCTGATGGCCGATTACGGCTACGCGGTCCATTCCCAGACCTATATCGCGACAGATGACAGTCTTGCCACTCGCCGGGCGGAGATCGTGGCGCTCATGGCCGGTGAAGTGCGTGGCTGGGAGGCCTATCGCGAAGACACAGATGCCGCCGCCGCCCTGACGCTGGAGATGTTCCCGGATGCGGGGCTCGATCCGGAGACCCAACGGCTTCAGGCCGCCCGGCAGGTGCCGCTGATGTTCTCCGACCTGACCGATGCGAACGGCTTCGGCTGGTGGACCGACGAGACCGTTGCCGCGAATATCGACACGCTCGCCCTTCTGGGCCGGACGGTCACGCCCGATATGTGGGACCGCTCCATCCTGGAAGAGGTGCGCGGCGCCTGAGCGGGCGATGTCGGTTCCCGTCGTCTGCAGCGGGCTGGCCAAGACCTTCGGCGGATCGGTCGAGGCGGTCAGCCCTGTCGACCTGACATTCGCGGCCGGTCAGACGACGGCGCTGGTCGGCCCGTCGGGATGCGGCAAGTCCACGCTATTGCGCATGGTGGCGGGGCTGGAGGCGCCAACCGCTGGCGAGGTCACTATTGACGGGCATCCGCCCGCCCATACTCTGCGGGAGGCGGCGCTCTCCGTGGCCTTCCAGGATCCGTCCCTCCTTCCATGGCGCAGCGTTCGCCAGAATATCGAGCTGGCTTGTGCGCTTGCACGACGCCCGAAAAACGCCGCCGATATCGATCAGCTGATCCATCTGGTCGGTCTTGAAGGGTTCGCCGATACGCGTCCGGCCGAGCTATCGGGCGGCATGCGCCAGCGTGCCGCCATCGCGCGCGCGCTTGTCACCCGGCCAAGGCTTCTGTTGCTGGATGAACCCTTCGGTGCCGTGGACGAGCTGACCCGCAAGCAATTGGCCAGCGATCTGCCCGGTATCTGGGAGGCGCGCGGAACCACGACGCTTCTCGTGACCCATTCCGTAACCGAGGCGGTGATGCTTGCGGACCGTATCGTGGTCCTGTCGCCGCGCCCTGCGGAGATCGTGGCCGATATCCCGGTCGACCTGCCGCGACCGCGGAGGCAGAGCCTGTCCAGGGAGCCGCAGTTCGCCCGGATCGTGGAGAGGGTTTTTGCGGCCCTGTCCCACGGCATGGCCCGAAACCTGCCGAAAGCGGCACAATGATCCTCGCCCGTCCCCTGCGCGCCGACCAGCCGGCGCAAAACAGCCCGCTGCGCGGGCTGAGCCGTCTTCTCTCAGGGCCGCTGCTGACCCTTCTGCTGTGGGAGATCCTGGGCCATGCGCTGGCCGACGCCTTCGTTCTGGCGCCGCCTTCGGCGATCCTTGTCTACCTCTATGAGAATCTCGGGCTCATGGGCCGCGCGCTGGCCGTGACCCTGACCAATGCGGCGGCCGGGTTCGTCATCGGCAACCTTGCGGCCATCGCTCTTGCCGTGCTCGCCAGTGCCTGGCCACGAAGCGACGCGGTAGTGCGCGGGCTGGCCCTTCTGGTCTTCTGCCTGCCGCTGGTGGCGACGGGGCCGATCCTGCGCGTGGTATTCGGGCCAGGGCCCTGGCCGCAGATCGTGCTGGCGGCGCTGGCAGTCTACTACACGACGCTGATCCCCCTTCTTGTCGGGCTCCGGGCCGTGCCTGCGGGTTGGCTCGATCTGGTGCAGAGCTATGGCCGCGGGCGGCTGGCCGCGCTGTTGCATGTGCGCGCGCTGGCGGCGTTGCCCTATCTTGTCGCCGGTTTGCAGATCGCCGCGCCCGCCGCCTTTCTTGGCGCAATGATCGGGGAGTTTACCGGGGCGGAACGGGGCATGGGCGTGCTGACCCTGCGCGCCATGCGGTCCATGAATGTCGACATGACATGGGCGCTGGCCACGGTCGCGACCGTTGTGGCCGTGCTGAGCTATCTGGCAATCGGCTGGCTTGCGAGACGGTTTCTGCATCACGAGCCGCCGGTGATCCTTGCCACGCCCGCCGGGGCGGGGAATGCGGGCCGGGGGCAGGGCGCCTTGCGCGGCGTGCTGCTGACCGGGGCCGCCGCGCTTCTGCTCTGGTGGGGGGCATTGACGCTTCTGGACCTCAACCCGTTTTTCGCGAAGGGCCCGTGGGAGGTTTTCTCCGCACTGGTTCTGGCGCCCGATGCGGCGGCCACGCGCAGCGCCCTGGCCGAGGCGCTTGGTCAAACGGCCATATTCCTCATTCCGGGCTATCTGGCGGGCCTCGCCGCGGGGGCGCTGCTCGCCATGCTCATCGTCCTTGTCCCGCGGGTCGCGGGGGTGGCCATGCCGCTGGCCATCGCGCTGCGTTCGGTTCCGATCATCACGACGGCGCCGCTTGTGGTCCTGATCCTCGGGCGCGGCGCGCTCGGCACTGTGGTTCTGGTCGCGATCATGGTCTTCTTCCCGACATTCGTGGCCTGCCTGCACGGGCTGCGACAGGCTCCCGGGCGGATCATCGATGTGCTTGACAGCTATGCCGCGGGGCCGCTCCAGCAACTGATCCGGGTGCGCATTCCGGCGATGCTTCCGGCCTTCTTCGCGGCGGCACGGATGAACGTGCCAGCCTCGGTGCTGGCGGTCACGGTCGTGGAATGGCTGGCAACCGGCAACGGCATCGGCAGTCTCATGGCGCTTTCCGCGTCCTTGTCGGACTACGACATGCTGTGGAGTTCGGTGGTTCTCGTCTCGATCCTTTCCGCGCTCGGATATGCAGGGGTCGGTCTCTTGGAAAGGCGGGTGTTTCGCGTCTACGCGCCGGAGCAATTGCAATGACCCCGCGCGCCGCCGCCTTTGCGATCCCGGGCGACATCGCCACGGTAACCGGCGGGTACATCTACGAACGGCGTCTGTTGCAAGAGCTGCGCGCACTGGGCCATGACGTGACGCATCTGCAACTCGGGGCGTCCTTCCCCGAGCCCACGCCCGCCGATATGGACCATGCCGTGACATCCCTTCGGTCGCTCGACCCCGAACGGGCCCTGATCCTTGACGGGCTGGTCTATGGCGCTGTCGACACCGCCGGACTGGCGCAGGTGCGCGCGCCGATCGTGGCGATGATCCATCATCCGCTGGCGCTGGAAACCGGTCTTGACCCCGCTTTGCGCGACCATCTGTTCCGGACCGAGCGCGCCAATCTGGCGCTCGCCGAGGAGGTTCTGGTGCCAAGCGGCCACACCGCCCATATCCTGACAACGCAATATGCCGTTCCCGCGCAGCGGATCACCATCGCGCAGCCGGGAAGCGAGCGGCCGACCGGCATCCGTGTGCCGGCCGATCCGCCCTTGATCCTGTCGGTGGGCATCCAGCATCCGCGCAAGGGGCACGATGTTCTTCTGCGCGCGCTGGCTGGGCTTAGGGATCTCCGCTGGCGCGCGGTGATCGTGGGTTCGGCCCATGATGCGGCCTGCGCGGAGGATCTGGCGCGGCTGCTGGATCAACTCGCGCTTGGAGACCGGGTGACCTTTGCCGGCCGCATCCCGCAGCCGGATCTCGACGCGCTATTCGGTCAGGCCTCGCTCTTCGCGCTCGCCACCCGCTACGAAGGCTACGGAATGGTGTTCGACGAGGCGCTGGCATGGGGTCTGCCAATCGTGTCCTGCGATACCGGCGCGGTGCCCCACACGGTCCCTTCCGGTGCGGGCCTTCTTGTTCCGCCCGACGCGCCCGAAGACCTGGCCGATGCGATTGCTTGCATTCTGACGGACAAAACCCTGCGCGAGGACATGGAGGCCTGCGCGAAACGTGCGGGAACTGCACGGCCCAAATGGCAGGACACGGCTCGCATCGCCGGTCAGGTCCTGAACGCACTGAAACCCCGGAGGTGAGTGGGGCAGGCCCGGCGAGAGAGGATGTTGCGCGATTGGAGCGAGCAGGATGAAACCGACAGGAAAGCGCGCCGGAGCGGCGGAAGCTGCCGTCCCCCGATCACGCGGAATGGCGGCGGCGATCGGGCGGTCGCTGGATATCTATTACCGCGATGCGGCGCGGACGAGCCGGATGGATCGCCTGAACGCGCTTTTCGTGCCGGATGGCGGGCTTGCCTTCGATATCGGCGCGCATGTCGGTGACCGGACGGCAAGCTTTCTGCGGTTGGGCGCGCGCGTCGTCGCATTGGAGCCTCAGCCGCACGTCTTTCGCGCGCTCCGTCTCATTCACGGTCGCCAGTCGCGCGCGGTTCTCGAACAGATGGCCGCGGGTGAAGGGCATGGGGAGATCGAGATGTTTCTCAACTCCGGCAACCCGACCGTCTCCACCGCCTCGGCCGATCTCGTCGCCGCCGCATCCTCCGCCCGCGCATGGAAAAACGAGGTCTGGGACAGGACAATCCGCGTGCCGGTCACAACCCTTGATCAGCTCATTGCCCGGCATGGCGTGCCGGATTTCGTGAAGATCGACGTGGAAGGCCACGAACTGATGGTGCTGAACGGCCTTGCTCAGGCGGTCCCGGCGCTGTCATTCGAAGTCACCACGCTTCAGCGCGACATGGCCTGCGCCTGTATCGGCCGGTTGTGCGAGCTTGGTTCCTACGAGTTCAATATCAGCCTTGGCGAAGACCACCGCCTGCGCCAGTCTGGCTGGACAGGCGCCCCGGATATATGCGCCGAAATCCTGCGCCTGCCCGCCGCCGCAAACTCCGGAGACATCTACGCCCGGCTGAGAGCGCAGGGGGAACCGCATTGACCGGGCATCAGGAATCGGATCGCGTACATACCACGGAATGCGCCGATCCGGCGTTGCACAGTGCGCATACGCTGCTTGAAATCGCGGCATGATGTCCGGGCGGTCGCTCCGATTTCAGGCAGATGGAAAACCTTGTCCCTTAGAGCGTCTCGCCCCTGTGATCTTGCGGCAGACGCGGCCGATCATGAGCTGCGCGTTTCATGAGCATCGGCGCAGTTTTGGCGGCATCGGGGCAATCTGGCGACACTGGAATGTTGACGGGGATGAGACGAACCATTTTACATTTGGTACGCACCAACGAATGATAGATTCGTTGCAAATCCAAGCAAAGGCCAGTTCCGGTGACCAGCGACGGCGACTTTACGGACAACACGACGCGTGCGCTGAACCAGATCAGGCGCATGATCGAAAAGGGCAATCTGCCCTCAGATGGCCGGCTGCCGACGGAACGCGAACTGTCGGAGAAACTGGGCTGCGGCCGACGCCAGGTTCGGCGCGCCCTTGAAGTGCTGGAGGCCGAGGGATTGCTGTGGCGGCGGCAGGGCAAGGGCACTTTCGCGGGCCAGCCAAGGCGCCCCGCGACCGAGATGGCGGCGACGATCGCCGACAAGGTCGACACGCTCGCCATCATGGAGGCGCGGATGGGGGTGGAACCGCAACTGGCCGCTCTTTGCGCCCGCCGGGCCACGGCCGAAGATGTCGACCGGCTGCGCCTTCTGGCCGAACGGGCCCATGGCGCATCGGATTCAGATTACTGGGAGTTATGGGACGGCGCCCTGCATCGTCTGATCGCCCGGATCCCCGACAATCCGATCCTGTCGGCGGCATTCGATCTGCTCGATACGGTGCGGATGGACGAGAACTGGCAACATGACCGGCATTTGGCCCGCACACTGAAGACGAAAGTTGTCTATCACGAGCAGCACCAGCGGATCATAGACGCGATCGACGCACGGGATGCGAATGCGGCGCGGGCCGCGATGACTGATCACCTGCAGACACTGACGGATGATCTGAGCCGGTCGATGAGAGAAACGGGCGAAGTGCATTCCTTTGCCACGGAAGCACGGATCACGGACAAATTATCGAAAAAGCGTTTGAAAAAATGACGAGAGGTCAGCCGACGCAAAGCTGACCGCGCCCCGGACCGGAGATGGGACGGGCGCAGGACTTGAACGGGGGACATGACATGGTCGAAACGATCACCGAAGCCGATATCGCCGGGGCAGAGCGCCTTCTGGGCCTTGCCTATACCGCGAAGGAGCGGGCGCAGATGGTGGGCAATCTGGATGGCCAGCGCGATCTGATGATCGCGCGTCGGGATCTGCGGCTGGACAATGGCACCCCGATGGCCTGCCGGTTCGATCCGCGCCTGCCGGGCTTTGCGATGCCCCACGGGATCGACGCGCTGCACCCGTCGGAGATCACGGCGCCGCTGCCCTCCGAGCCCGAGGATATCGCCTTTGCGCCGCTCACCAATCTGTCGCATTGGGTGCGGAGCGGGCAGATCTCCTCTCGGGCGCTGACCGATCTTTATCTGGCGCGTATCGAGCTTCTCAATCCCAGGCTGGAATGCTTTGCGACGGTCACGCCGGATCTGGCACGCGCGGAGGCGGACGCCATGGATGCGCTTTTGGGTGCGGGCGTCTGGCTGGGCCCGCTGCATGGCATTCCCTATGGCCTGAAGGATCTGTTCGATACCAGGGGGATCACGACCGGCTGGGGGGCGGAGCCGTTTCAGAACCGCGTCCCGGACAGCGACGCCGCGGTCACGACACGCCTACGGGCAGCCGGCGCCGTGTTGCTTGGCAAGACGACCGTGGGCGCGCTTGCCTATAACGATCTGTGGTACGGCGGCTGGACCCGCAACCCATGGAACCTCAACGAAGGCTCAAGCGGGTCAAGCGCGGGCTCGGCCTCCGCGACGGCGGGGGGGCTGTGCGGGTTTTCCATCGGGACGGAGACGCTTGGCTCGATCACCTCGCCCTCGCAGCGCTGCGGGACAACGGGCTTGCGGCCTACCTTCGGGCGGGTCAGCCGGGTAGGGGCCATGGCCCTTTGCTGGTCACTGGACAAGGTGGGGCCTATCTGCCGGTCGGTAGAAGACACGGCTCTGGTGCTGGCTGCAATCAATGGCGGCGACGTGCGCGACCGCGGGTCGATTGCGGCGCCGTTCCATTTCGATGCGCGGGCGGGGATCGAGGGCATGACGCTTGGCTATCTTCCCGAAGCGTTCGAGGACGGCGCGACCGATGTCGACCGCGCGGCGCTGGCGGCGGCGAAGGATCTGGGGATTAAGGTGAAGGAAGTCACCCTTGAAGATCTCCCCTACGCCTCCCTGATGACCGTGGTCTATGCCGAGGCGGCCGCCGCGTTCGAGGCACTGACGCTGGAGGATACGGACGATACCCTGCGCTGGCAGGATGACGGGGCCTGGCCCAACACGTTCCGCAAGGCGCGCTTCGTCTCGGCTGTGGATCTGGTTCAGACCGACCGGCTGCGCTACCGCGTTATGCAGGCGTTGGGAGAGATGATGAGCGGCGTTGATGCGCTGATCGGGCCGTTTTCCACCGGCCCGATGCTGGTCGCGTCGAATTTCACAGGGCATCCCTGCCTGCATCTGCGCGCCGGGTTCGAGGATATCGCGAGCCGGTCGATGGCGTCGCTTGGCGCGGGCAAGCTGACCACAGGGGACGCCGCCGGCGAGACCACCTTTACCGTGCCGCAGGGCATTTCGCTCTGGGGGCAGTTGTTTGACGAGGGGCCGCTGCTCAATCTCGGCATGGCGCTGGAGAAGAAACTGGGGGTCGCCGACCGGCGGCCCACCTTCCCGAACTGAGGACGGACGAGCAATAACGACCCGCAAAATGCGGGCATCTCATGCGTGACAGGGCCGCCGAAGCCGCGGCCACCAAAAAGGAGATGACACGATGAAACGCAGAAGCTTTCTGGCGAGTACCACCGCCGTCTTCGGGGCAACGCTGTTTTCCGGCGCGGCCCCGAGGATCGCCTCGGCGCAGACCCAACCCGTAAGCGGCGGCACCCTGATCTGGGGCCATTCGGAGACCACGCAAAACCTGGACATGCACCAGACCGGCACGGCCTCCACCGGGCGGGTGCTGCAAAACGTACACAACTCCATCGTGACGGTGGACCAGGATCTCAACGTCATTCCCATGCTTGCCGAGAGCTTCGAGCAGAGCGATGACGGGCTGACCTACACGTTCAGGTTGCGGCCGGGAGTGAAGTTCCACGACGGATCCGAGATGACGTCGGCGGATGTGAAATACTCGTTCGAGCGTTGTGCGAACCCCGATACGGGCGCCGTGAATTTCGAGGTGTTCAACGCGGTGGAAAGCATCGACACGCCCGATCCGCTGACGGTGGTCGTGACGCTCAACCAGATCAACGCGCCCTTCCTGTCCCGGCTGGCCGAAAACGGCGCGGGCGTCATCATGCCCGAAGGCTCCGGCGATGTGCAGGGCGAAACCCCGATCGGGGCGGGTCCCTTCCGTTTCGTGCGCCGTGAATTCGGGAACGAGGTGGAACTTGAGCGGTTCGACGATTACTGGGACGGGCCGGCCTATCTGGAGCGTGTCATCGCGCGTGAAATCCCGGAGCCGACGGTGCGCCTGACCGGGCTGCGCACGGGCGAGCTGCATATGATCAACGACATCCCCGCCGACCGGATCGGAGAGATCGAGGATGCGGGCGAGTTGCAGGTGGTCAAGTGGTTCCCGCTGAACTGGGACTTCGTCAACCTGAACCATACGTTCGAGCCGTTTCAGGATGCGCGGGTGCGGCGGGCCTTCGACATGATCATCGACAAGGAAGTGCTGCTGGAAGGTGCGCTCTGGGGGCAGGGCGCGGTAACCGCCTCGCCCAGCTATCCCACATCGGCAAGCTTCAACGCCGATCTCGTTCAGCGGCCGCAGGATATCGACGGCGCCCGCGCGCTTCTGGAGGAGGCAGGTTATCCGCCCGGCAGCCTCGACATCGTGTTCAAGGCCACGACGAACTACCCCTACCATATCGAAAGCGCGCAAATCCTGGTGGAATGGTTCCGGATGGCCGGGGTCAACCTGACGATCGAGCAGCTGACCTGGGCCGACTGGCTGTCGCAATGCTGGGTCGATCGGGACTTCCAGATGACGATGATGAACTTCTTCACGCTGTGGGAGCCCGATTTCCTGTATTACAGCTTGTTCAACACCGTCGGCGCATTCAACTATCGCAGCATCAGCGACCCCGAGATCGACGCCCTGACGGAAGAGGCGCGCATCACCGTCGATCCGGCGGAACGCGCCGAGATCTACAAGGCCGTGCAGCAGCGACTCTTCGACGAGGCGCATGACATCATGCTGTGGTTCCGTAACGGAAGTATCGGCGCACAGCCGTCCGTGGGCGGACTGGACACCATCGTGCATCCCAACGGGTCCAACCTGAACTTCCACAAGGTCTGGCTGAACGCCTGATCCAACCCGCCCGGGCGGCGGACACGTCGCCCGGGTCTTTCGCTGAACACCCGGGGTGCCCATGGCCTACATCATCAACCGCGTGCTGTCCGTGTTGCTGACACTGTTCCTGATTTCGGTGATCACTTTCGCGGTCACGAACATCCTGCCCGGCGACGTGGCAATGATGATAATGGGCACGCAATCGAACCCGGAGGCTCTGGCGGGCCTGAGGGAGAGCCTTGGCCTGAACGATCCGCTGATCGTGCAGTATGGCCGCTGGATCGGCGGGCTTCTGACCGGCGACTGGGGCCATTCCCTTGTCTTCAGGGAGCCGATCGCACCGCTGATCGCGCAAAAGGTCGTGGCCAGCGGCGTGATCGTTGTTATGTCGATGACCATCGCCCTGCTTTTCGCGATCCCGCTCGGCGTATGGGCCGCGATCCATCGGGACCGCTGGCAGGACAGCACCGCCAGCACCTCGGCTCTGGTCGGTGTCAGCCTGCCGGATTTTTTCTGGGGCATCATGCTGATCCTGCTTTTCGCACGCGCTCTGGGGTGGTTCCCGTCCAGCGGCTTCGTCCATCCCGCCGATGATTTGCTTGGCGCCATCCGTCACGCCTTTCTGCCGTCGCTCGCCCTCGGTCTCGGGCTGATGGCGCATCTGACGCGCATGACCCGCTCCACCATGATCGGCATCATGCAACAGGAGTTCATCCGTGTCGCCCGCGCCAAGGGGCTGGCCGAGCGGGAAGTCGTCTGGAGCTACGGGCTGCGCAATGCCATCGGTCCGGTTCTTACGGTGGCGGGGCTGCAGGTGGGGTATCTTTTCGGCTCGATCATCGTGGTGGAAAGCCTCTTCAACTACACCGGCATGGGGTGGCTGACCTATCAGGCGCTTCTGAACCGGGATATCCCGCTGATCCAGAGCTCGGTCTTCGTCATCGCCGCGGTCGTGATGCTGACAAACCTTCTCGTCGATCTGCTCTATGTGGTGATCGACCCGCGGATCCGGTTGAGCTGATGCGCAGTTTCATGACAGGCAAGGGGCTGCTCGGCGGGGGTATCGTGATCACGATGCTCTTGGTCGCGATACTTGCGCCGATCTTCATCCCCGATACATTCGCCACCAGAATGGACATGCGTGCGCGGCTGTCGGGCCCCTCGCTCGATCATATCTTCGGCACCGACCAACTGGGGCGGGATCTCTTTTACAGGGTCGTGCTCGGGGCGCAAACCTCGGTCATGATCGCGGGCGCCGCGGTGCTGATGAGCGTGGTGATCGGCCTGCCGCTCGGCATAATCTCTGGCTATTACGGCGGGGTGATCGACAATGTGCTGATGCGGCTGGTCGACACGCTGCTGAGCTTTCCGGCCCTGCTCCTGGCCCTGACGATCAGCGCCGTTCTGGGTCCGAACCTGACCAATACGATCATCGCTATCGGCATCGCGTTCACACCGTTTCTGGCGCGTATCATCCGGGGGGAGGCGCTGCGCGTGGCGCAGATGCCCTATGTCGAAGCCGCCCGTGCCGCGGGCACCTCGGATCTCAAGATGATCATCCGCCATGTCCTGCCGAACATCATGCCCGCCATCATCGTACAGGGCACGATCAGCCTTGCCTTCGCCATTCTCGCCGAAGCGGGGCTGTCATTCCTCGGGCTGGGGACACAGCCGCCCGACGCTAGCTGGGGGCTGATGATCCAGGCCAGCCGCGACTATTTGGACGTGGCGCCATGGACCGCCCTTGTCCCCGGAGCGGCCGTCGCGATCACTGTGCTCGGCCTGAACATGTTCGGCGATGTCCTGCGCGACGTGCTAGACCCGAGGACCCAGTCATGACCCCGATCATCAATATCGAGAAGCTGCGCGTCACCTTCGGCAAGGGCGACGAGGAGGTCACCGCCGTCAAGGATGTCAGCTTCTCGATCAATCCCGGCGAAACGGTCTGTATCGTCGGCGAAAGCGGGTCCGGCAAGTCGGTCACCTCTCTGTCGCTGATGCGGCTGGTGGAATTCGGCGGCGGAACCATCGTCGATGGCCGGATGACCCTGGCAGGGGAAAACGGCGCCATCGATCTCGCGCAGGCGGATGCCGACACGATGCGGGACATTCGTGGCGACGAAATGGGGATGATCTTTCAGGAGCCGATGACGTCGCTGAACCCGGTCTTCACGATCGAACGGCAGTTGACCGACGGGTTGCGCGTGCATCGCGGGCTGACCGGGCAGGCGGCCACCAAGCGGGCCCTGCAATTGCTGAAAGAGGTGCGCATCCCCGAGCCGGAGCGGCGGCTGAAGCAATACCCGCATGAACTGTCGGGCGGCATGCGGCAGCGCGTGGTGATCGCGATCGCCATGGCATGCCACCCCCGCCTGCTGATCGCGGACGAGCCGACAACCGCGCTGGACGTTACGATACAGGCCGAGATCCTTGCTCTGATCAATCAGCTGAAGCGGGAAACCGGCATGGCGGTGATGTTCATCACCCATGACATGGCGGTCGTGGCCCAGATCGCCGACCGGGTCGTGGTGATGTATCGCGGGGATGTTGTGGAAGAGGGGCCGGTGGAGGAGATATTCGCCAACCCCAAGGCGGAGTACACCAAAGCGCTGCTGGCCGCCGTTCCGCGCCTTGGCGAGATGCGGGGCAAGGCAGCGCCGGAACCCCTTCGGCTGGTGGGCGACACCGCGCCGCCGAAACCCATCACACCGCGTGAGACGCCCGAGCTTCTGCTGGAGGTGCGCAACCTGACCACCTATTTCCCGGTCAAGGGCGGCCCTCTGCGGCGTCATGTGGCCAACGTCCACGCGGTGGAGGATGTGTCCTTCACGCTGAACAAGGGCGAAACGCTGTCGCTGGTGGGAGAATCCGGTTGCGGCAAGTCCAGTTGCGGCCGCTCCATTCTGCGGCTGGTCGAACCGACATCCGGTTCGGCCATTCTTGACCGCAAGGATGTTCTGGCCGCCAGCCATCGCGACCTGCGAATCCTGCGGCGCGACATGCAGATGATCTTTCAGGACCCGTTTGCCTCGCTCAATCCCTACATGCGGCTTTCGGCGCAGGTGGCCGAACCCTTGCGCAATTTCGATCTGGCCCGCGGATCGGAGTTGCAGGACCGGGTTGCGGCCCTGTTCGACCGGGTTGAACTGCCGCGCGCCTATATGCGCCGCTTTCCGCACGAGCTTTCCGGCGGGCAACGCCAGCGGATCGCGATTGCCCGCGCGCTGTCGGTGTCGCCCAAGCTGATCATCGCGGACGAGGCTGTCTCGGCGCTCGATGTGTCGGTGCAGGCGCAGGTGCTGAATCTGATGATGGAGCTGCAGGCCGATCTGGGCCTGTCGTTTCTGTTCATCAGTCACGATATGGCCGTCGTGGAACGGGTGAGCCACAACGTTGCGGTGATGTATCTGGGCCGGATTGTCGAGATCGGGCCCCGGGCCGCGGTTTTCGAGAACCCCCAGCACAGCTACACCAAATCCCTGATGCTGGCGGTGCCGATTGCCAATCCGCGCGACCGCAAGCAGATCGGGGATCTCAACTTCAAACCGATCCCATCGCCGATGCATCCGCTGAGCTACACGCCCGAACCGTCACGTTACGACACGGTCGGACCCGGCCATCTGGTGCTGCGGGAAGGCTGAAGCCGACGCGCCGTCAGGGGTGCACCACCTCAATTCCCGCTTCGGCCAGCATCTGCCTTGAGACCTGAAAACTGTGGTCGAGCGCCCCGTCGTTTTCGGGGATCGGCGGGCTTACCACCCGCACGATCCCGCACTGGATGATCGCCCGCCCGCAATCGGCGCAGGGAAAACGGTTCACGTAGAGCGTACAGCCCTGAAGCGGAACGCCGATGCGGGCGGCGTTGTAGATCGCGTTCCGCTCCGCATGTTCGCCCCAGAAGAATTTCTCTCCGCTCACCCGGTCGAACCGCCGCTCGTCGGCATCCGAGACGCCGCGCGGCAGGCCATTGTAGCCCGTCGCGCGCACCTCCTGGCCTTTGGGGCCGACGATGACGCAGCCCACATGGCGGTCCCGGTCCTCGGACCAGGAGGCAACGTGGTCGCAAAGACCCATGAACCGTGCCGTCCAGATTGCGTCTGTGGTCATGCGCTCACCCCGCGAAGACATAGGCGGTTTTGACCGTGGTGTAGAATTCGGCCGCAAAGCTGCCCTGTTCCCTCGGCCCGTAGCTGGACCCTTTCCGCCCGCCGAAGGGTACATGGTAATCCACGCCCGCGGTCGGCAGGTTTACCATCACCATCCCCGCCTGCGCGCGGCGCCGGTATTCCCGCGCCGTCTTCAGGCTGCTGGTACAGATTCCGGAAGACAGGCCGAACTCGGTGTCATTGGCCACCGTGATGGCTTCCTCCAGATCCTCCACCCTGATCACCGATGCGGTGGGCCCGAAGATTTCCTCGCGGTTGATCCGCATGTCGTTGGTGGTGCCGAGAAAGAGCGCCGGTGCCTGAAAGAAGCCGGGCGTCGCAAGCTCCAGCCGCTCCCCGCCGATCACCTCAGCGGCTTCCTGCGAGGCCAGATCCACGTATTTCAGGTTGGAGGCCAGTTGCTTCTCATCGACTACCGGGCCGATCTGCGTCGCCGCGTCAAGCGGATCCCCAACACTCAGCGCGGTCATCGCAGCCCGGAGTTTGTCGACGA
This sequence comes from Rhodophyticola porphyridii, assembly GCF_003688285.1. Classification (GTDB taxonomy): domain Bacteria; phylum Pseudomonadota; class Alphaproteobacteria; order Rhodobacterales; family Rhodobacteraceae; genus Rhodophyticola; species Rhodophyticola porphyridii. The sequence continues at coordinate 29,355 of NZ_RCNT01000004.1, read as the reverse complement.
AGGCGTCGTGTATCCCGGCCTCCACGATCAGCCGGGAGGACGCCGTGCAGCGCTGTCCGGTGGAAAAGAACGCGCCGTTCAGACAGGCGGAGACGGCGGTGTCCATATCGGCATCGTCCATCACCACCATCGGGTTCTTGCCGCCCATCTCAAGTTGAAGCTTCTTGCGGAGCCTGCCGCAGGTCTCCGCCATGCGGTTGCCCACCGCGACCGAGCCGGTAAAGGAAATCGCCGCCACATCCGGGTGGTTGACCAACGCCTCGCCCACGACGGAGCCTCGCCCGTAGACAAGGTTGAACACACCCGGCGGACAGCCGTTCTCGTTCAGAAGACTGGCGATGATATGGGCGCAGGCCGGGGTCAGATCGGCGGGTTTCATGACCACGCAATTGCCGAAGGCCAGCGCGGGCGCGGCTTTCCAGGCCGGGATCGCGATGGGAAAGTTCCAGGGCGTGATCAGACCGACGACGCCCATGGGCTCCCGCGTGACCTCGATATCGATATCGGGCCGGACGGATGGATGCAGTTGCCCCCCAAGCCGGAGCGCCTCACCGGCGAAGAACTTGAACACCTGAGAGGCGCGCCCGACCTCGCCGGTCGCCTCGGCAAGCGTCTTGCCCTCCTCGCGGGCCAGAATGCGCCCGTAGTTTTCGGCATTCGCGCCCAGTGCATTGCCGACGGCGGCCAACAGGTCATGGCGCACCTGCGGCGTTGTCGCGGCCCAACCCGGCGCGGCACGTTTGGCCGCGGCCACGGCCTGATCTACCGCATCGGCATTTCCATAAGAAAACTCCCCGACCACCTCGTCCGTATTGGCCGGGTTGATATCGGGATGGTAGTTGCCGAAATCGGCCCATTGGCCATCGATCAGGGACATGTGCTTGGGCATTGTTTTTCCGTTGGTTAGGGATGAGAGAGAACGGTTTCGAGATCACGGGCCGCACCGTCCGGCAGCGGCCGCAAGGGGGGCAGAGTGTGGCGCCAGCGCGGATCGCCCGTGCGGCGGCTTACCATGTGTTTGACGGCCGGGATCAGGCTCGGTCCCGCCATTGCCGCGCGTTGGCGGGCGATCTCTTCGGAAAGATCGGCGGTGCCTTCCCCGTTCTTCGCCCAGACTTGCGCGCAAAGCGGTGCGGTAACGTTCACCGTGGCGGAGATGCAGCCCGCGAACCCGTCCGGCCGGGCATGGGGAAGTACCGTTTCGGAGCTTGGAAAAACCGCCAGATCGCGCCCAAGCGCCACGATCCCGGCGCAATAGGCCAGATCGCCGGAGCTGTCCTTGATCCCGGTGAAGCGTTCGGGGGCCCGCATTGCGAGCGCAGCGATCACCGGGACCGGTATGTTCAGCCCCGTCATTTGCGGGAAGTTGTAGAAATGGATCCGGATCGGCCGACCCCCGAGCGCCGCGTGAAGCGCCATGTACCACGCGATCAGTCCGGCCTCGCTTGCGGGCTTGTAGTAATAGGGTGGCAGCACAAGTGCCACGCCATAGCCCAGATCGTCGGCAGCTTCCGTCAGCGCGACCGTTTCTGCAAGCGAGGGCGTGCCGGTCCCGACCATCAGGCGCTCCGCCGGGCAGGCCTCCGTCGCCCAACCCATCACCGCGCGGCGGGTTGTTGTGTCGAAGGAATTCGCCTCGCCCGTGGAGCCGAGAATGTTCAGCCCGTCGCAGCCATTGGCCAACGCCCACCGGCAATGCTCCGCGAACAAATCGCGCACGGGGGCTCCGGCCGCGTCCACCGGCGTCGGCACCGCCGCAATCACGCCTTGCATCAACTTACCTCTTCCCTGATATCGCGGGCCGCCGACAGAGTGGCCAGATCGGGCGCATCGCGGACCGGCTCCATTCCCCTGTGCCAGCCGCCGGGTTCGGAGACCCTGCCGTCGACATCCAGAAAGACGGCCGTGTTCATCTCGGCATAGGCCTCTTCACCTTCGGGCACCTCATCATCGTAGCGGATCGCGTCGACCGGGCAGATCGACTCGCACATGCCACATTCGATGCATTCGGTCGGGTGGATGTAGAACATCCGCTCGCCCTCATAGATGCAATCGACGGGGCAGGAGGTCGTGCAGATCCCGTCCTTCACATCCACGCAGGCGCTGAGGATCACGAGGGCCATGCCTATCTCCCTCGCCAGACCGGTGCGCGCCGGTCGCGGAAGGCGGCCACACCCTCATGGGCGTCGTCCGATCTCAGCGCCTCGGCGAGTTCGGGCGCTCCTGTCTCATAGGCCTCGTGGAGCGGAAGCGCGGCTGTCCGGCGCGCGACCGCCTTGATCGCCCGAAGGCTGAGCGGGGCAGAGGCCAGAACATCCGTGACCCACCGGTCCACCTCCGCATCCAGTTCGGCAAAGGGCACGACGGCATTCACAAGGCCATATCCCGCCATCTCCGTGGCGGGCACCATACGGCCCGTCATCATCATGCCCATGGCGATATTGCGCGGGATAAGGCGGGGCAGCATCACCATGCCGCCATCCAGCGGAACCCGGCCCACCTTGGCCTCCGGCAGGGCGAAGCGCGCGGTATCCGCGGCAATCACGATGTCGCAGCCCAGAACCATCTCCAGCCCGCCGCCAAGGGCCAGCCCGTTCACCCGTGCGATTACGGGGGTCGACATCTGCCGCAGGGAAATGCCGCGGTAGCCGCCAGCGCTCAGCCCCTTCCAGTACTCCTCACCGGAGAGGCCGGTATCATCCTTCAGGTCGGCGCCTGCGGAAAACGCGCGCTCGCCGGCACCTGTGAGAACGGCGCAGCGGATCTCTGTATCCGCTTCGATCTCGTCCCAGATGTCCGCCAGACGGCGATGGGTCGCGGCGTCGATGGCATTCATCCGCGCCGGGCGGTCGATCGTCACCCGCGCCACATGGCCGTCCACGTCAAGAACAACGCTCATTCGGCAGCCTCGGTCCTAAGCCGCGCGGCCAGGTCCTGCATCACCTCCTCGGTATGCTCGCCCAGTCGGGGCGGCAGATGACGCACACGCAGCGGTGCGGCGCTCAGATGCACGGGGCTGCCCACAAGCGTGACCTCACCGAGCACCGGGTGATCGACCGGACAGAGCATGTCGTTGATCCGGGTTTGCGGGTCTTCAAGCGCCTCGCCAAGCGAGCGGACGGGCGCGCAGAGCAGGTCCACCGCCTCCAGCCGCTCCAGCCAGTAGGCGGAGGTGTTCTGCGCAATCGCGACTCGGAATGTCTCCTGCAGGAACGGCTTGTTTGCGCGTTGGTCGGAAAGGGTCGGGTACTCCGGCGACAGATCCGCGATCTCAAGCGCGGTGCAGATATCCTGCAACGGGTTCGTCTTGAAGGCCCCGACAATCACAATGGCGCCATCCGTCGTGTCGAACACACCGGTCAGCGGCATCGCGGCCCAGTTCAGCACCTCGCGATGTTTCGACCATTGCGCGGCCTCCTGCATCTGCATCGCGATCATGCTGTCATAAAGTGAGACACCGACTTTCTGGCCCTTGCCCGTCTTCTCTCGCATCAGAAGGGCCGCCATGATGCCCTGAACCAGATGCATGCCCGCCGAGTAGTCGCAAAGCGTGGTGGGATAGATCGATTTCGGGATCGAAGGGTCCTGAGTCTTTTCCATCACCCCGGTCATGGCCTGGGCCAGCACATCCTGCCCGCCCTTGTGGGCATAAGGCCCCTCGGGCCCGAAGCCGGTGCCGCTGGCGCAGATGATCCGCGGGTTGATCCGGCTCAGCGCGTCATACCCGAAGCCCAGACGATCCATGACGCCCGCGCGGAAATTGTCCACCACCACATCGGCCGTCCTGATCAGGTCGAGCGCTGCCTTGCGCCCGTCCTCGGATTTCGTGTCCAGCGTGACCGACCGCTTGTTGCGGTTCAGCGAGGCGAAGACCGCGTTGTTCATCGCCTCCTCGCTGCGCTCACCATAGAAGGAGCGGCTGAGATCGCCCGCGCCGGGACGCTCGATCTTGATCACATCCGCGCCGAAATCGCCCAGCATCTGCGTGCAGCAGGGTCCGAGCATCACCTGTGTGAAGTCGATTATTCTGACGCCGCCAAGCGGCATGACTGTCTCTGACATGGGTTCTTGCCTCTGGTTATTCTGCCGCGACCGGATCTTCGATCAGCGCATTGGCCGACGGTACGTCGCCCGGATCGGCGCCTTGCGCGCGCATCTGTTTCTGGATCGCCTTGTGATCCACGTCGCGGAAGGCCTTGTCGCCATCGAGCGCAAGATGCGCGGCGATACCGGCCGCTTCCCCCTGCGCCATGCAGGGCGGGATCTCGCGGCTCATCTTCTGCGCGTCGCTGTCGACGGAGTAATGCCGTCCGGCCACGATCAGATTGTCTATGCCTCTGGGCAACAGGGCGCGGTAGGGGGTGTAGTAGTCCCGACCCCGGCACACAGTATCCTTGAAATAACGCCGCGATTTCACGTCATCCTTGCTGACCACGTATTCGCCCCGCAGAAGACGCGTCTGTCTGATGCCCATCTGCTCGGCGGCCCCCAGCATCTTGGCATTCTCGAAACCGGGCAGGTTCTCGCGGGCGAAATGCAGCAGGTTCATCATCCGCTCGCGGCCTTCATACTCGGCCGCGACCATGTCGTTGACAGAGATGCCATCATAGCCGGGCATGTGTGGACAGTTGCACCAGACGATGCCCGGCAGGGGCGTCTTAAGCCACCACATGCCCCAAGCTCCGCCGATCGCGCGGCGCGCCTGGCGATCGAGCTTCTTGTATTCCTCAGGCTCGGCGAACTCGAAGGCGATCGCCTTGTCGGTGTCAACATCGCAAAGCCTAAACACTGTCGTCACGATGTACTGCCCGTCGGTGTATTCCGCGCCCGCAGCCTTGCCCACGTCCAGATCGCCGGTCGCATCGATCACGTATTTCGCACGGATGACCTGACGGCCCTCCTTGGTCTGGACGATCACGCCGGTGATGCGCCCGCCTTCCATCAGCACGTCGGAGAACCAGCTATGGGTGCGCAGTTTCACCCCGGCCTCCTTCACCATGTCCAGGCTCACCCGCTTCCAGGCGTCCGGATCGAAGGCCACCGCATGGATGATCGGTTGCGGCATCATCGCCTTGTGGAAATCGATGCAGCCCCAGCGGGACCATTTCTGCCACATTTCCCAATTTGTCTGGCAATCCTCGGTGGGCGGGTAGACCGCACCGTTCTGCCGCTCCATCCTTGCGACGAATTCGTTGACGATGCCGGTGGTGACGATCTCGTTGCCCTCGTTCACCATGTCGTCCAGCACCAGAACCATGCCGCCGGACGCCATGCCGCCCAGATGGTGATAGCGCTCCAGAAGCGTCACGGACGAGCCGTTGCGCGCGGCCGAAACCGCTGCTGCATGCCCAGCCGGCCCCGCGCCCACCACGACCACGTCGCAATCGGCGACAACAGGCAGTTCAGCGCCCGCGACGCTCACGAATGTTGTCTGGCGATCTGCCATATTCAGTCCTCCCTCAGGGGTTTGGGGCGCTACCAGCGCACCACGAGTTTTTCGGCGATCGTCACCGACGCGAAGAGCAGCACCGACAGACCTGAGGACAGGAACACGGTGGCGTAGAGAAGCGGTGAGCGATAGTTGAACGTGCTGTCGATAATGAGTGCGCCAAGGCCCACATCGGCACCGATCCATTCGCTGACGATAGCCCCGATCACGCAGGTCGTGGCGGCGATCTTCAGCGCCGAGAACAGGAACGGCAGGGAAGAGGGCAGGCGGATCTTCCAGAAGATCTCGGATTTCGAGGCCGAGAGGATCCGCGCCAGCTCAAGGGTCTGCGGGTTCACCGACTGCAGGCCTCGCACCATGTTGACCAGCGTCGGAAAGAAGCAGATGAGCCCAGCGATCACCACTTTCGCGGTTAGTCCCGGGCCGAAGATCAGCACCAGGATCGGTGCGATCGCCAGAATGGGAATGGTATTTATGAACACCGCGATCGGAAAGAAGGCGCGCTCCATGACCCGGCTGTGGACGAAGGTCACCGCGATCAGGATCGCCGCCAGATTGCCGGCAAGAAACCCTACGATGCTGACCGTGAAGGTCGGCCAGAAATTCCGCATGAGAAGCGGCAGTTCCTCTAGAAAGACCGCGCCCACATCTGTGGGTGCCGGGGCGATATAGGTTGGCACGTCGAAATACCGGACGCCAAACTGCCAGATCAGCAGCAGGACCGCCGCAGTACCCAAGGGAACGGCCGCGTTGGTGAGCCGGCGTAGATGGAGAGACTGCGCGCGCGGCTCCGGCGCGGTATTGGCGTCGACCGTCTCGGGCAGGCTTTCAATCACGGTCATCAGCAGTCCTCCAGCGATTTGCGCAGATAGGATGAGTAGCGGTTGAATTCCGGTGTCTCGCGCAGCTCGACATGCCGGGGCTCGGGCAGGTCGATCTCCACGACCTCCTTCACCCGGCCCGGATGGGCGCGCAGCATCAACACCTTCTGCCCCAGCAGCACGGCCTCCGGGATGGAATGGGTGACGAACAGGCAGGTCACACCGGTCTCCCGCCAGATTTCCAGAAGCTGCATGTTCAGCCGGTCGCGCGTCATCTCGTCCAGCGCACCGAACGGCTCGTCCATCAGCAGCAGTCTCGGCTGGCAGACCAGCGCCCGGGCGATGGCGACGCGTTGGCGCATGCCGCCCGAAAGCTCATGGGGAAGCGCATCTTCGCGTCCCTTCAGCCCCACAAGTTCCAGAAGTTCCCGCGGTGTACGCTCGCCGCGGGGAATGTCGATCCCGCGCTTGCGGCCCATTTCAAGCGGCAGTTCCACGTTTTTCAGCGCCGAGCGCCATGGCAGGAGGGTCGCGTCCTGAAAGACAAAGGCGAATTCTCGCGCCAACCGCGCGGCCTCGGTCGATTTGCCGAGAATTTCCACCGTGCCGGCCGCGGGCGGCACCAGATCGGAGACCAGCCGCAGCATCGTGGATTTCCCGCAACCTGACGGACCCAGTATGGTCCAGAACTCGCCCGCGCCGATTTCGAGCGAGATATCGGACAAGGCCGTGAAGCTCCCGAACGTTACGCTGGCCCCCGACAGGGCGGCCGCGATATGGTGGCCTCCCTGCGGGTCTTGCACGATCCCTTCCATCGGGTCAGCCGTGGGTCGGGCGGGTGTCCGCCGTCGCTTCGAGGATTTCGAGCGTCATCACATCGTCCAGCGCGGGGGCGCCGTTCGCGAACTGGTCAAGCTGGTCATAGATGTCGATCTGGGCTTGCCAGTTTTCTTCGGTCATCACGCCCCAACCGCCCGCGGCCGTCTGCGCGTTGAAGGAGAAATCCAGCACCAGCGGTGCGGCCAGCATTTCACTGTCCCGATCGAGGTTCGGATAGCGGGCCACGAGCGCCTCCACCGCGGCCTCCGGATCGTCATGCGCCGCACCCCACCCGCGGGAGATCGCGCGAATGGCCGCCTGCATCTTGTCGCCATGCTCGGCCAGCATGGCGTCGGTGGTGTAATAGGGGTTCGCGTAAAGCTGGATGCCGCCGTCCCAGAGCGCAAGATCGACCCGTTGATCACCGAGGATCGACAGCGCATTCACATTCGTGGTCCAGCCGGTGACGACATCCACCTGCCCGGTCATCAGGGCGTTCATGTCGGCCCCCATGACAGAAACCTCCACATCGTCCTCCGCAATCCCGTTATGGGCCAGAAGTGCGCGAAGCAGGATACGCGCGGTACCTTGCGTGGCCACGGTCTTGCCAATCAGGTCCTGCGGTGTCCGCACCGGGTTTCCGGCAAGGGAGAAATAGGTGAACGGGTGGCGCTGGTATCCGGCCGCGATGCATTTGACCGGCAGCCCGGCGGAGCGCGCCAGCATCAGCGAGGGAGAGGACGAGATGGACCCGAAGTTGTTCACGCCCGAGGCGACAGAGGGCACCCCATCGATGTTCGGGCCGCCGGGAATGATTTCCAGCGCCAGGCCTTCCTCTTCGAAATAGCCCAGATGATCGGCCATGACTTCGCCCATGATGCCGTTGGAGGCGAGCCAGCCCAGTTGCATCCGGATGGTATAGGCATGCCCGTCGGCACGAGCGGGCAGCACCGACATCATGGTGCCGCTTGCGGCAAGGCCCGCCGCGGCGCCGGTGGTTTGCAGGAATGAGCGGCGATTGATTGGGTGAGACATGATCAGGGGCTCCCGTGGGTTGAAGAGTTTTTTCGTTGGTTTGGGAAACTCTAGACACAGGCGAAGCGCTGCATATAGGTTCAATTTGCGCGAATGGTGATGCATTTTCTGCATCGCTTCCCGAAACCGTTCACCGAAGGGCAGGGCGATGCATGACAGGTTTCTGAATTACTTCGACGAAACGGCCCGGCAGGGCTCCATCCGAAAAGCGGCCGCGGTGCTCAACATGTCGTCGTCATCGCTCAACCGGAAAATCATCAGCACGGAAAACAAGCTGGGGATACGTCTGTTCGACCGCCATGCCGACGGGGTGGCGCTGACCGAAGCCGGGGTCGTGGTGCTGGAACACTGCCGCAACACGCTGTTCGACTATCAGAGAATCATCAACATGGTCGAAGACATCCGCGATATGCGCACCGGCCATATCAACATCGCGACGCTCGATTCCGTCGCGCTCAGCGTGTTGCCCGAGGTGTTGGACACGTTCAGGGCCTCCTACCCTGAGGTAGGCTATACGATCCAGACGGCCGAGCCCCATGACGTGATGCAGGCGGTGGCCGATGGAACGGCGGATATCGGTCTGTCATTCAGCAACGATCTGCATCCCGATGTCCGTTGCCAGGCCGAGAAATCCACGCCCATCGGTGCGATCATGGCGCATGATCATCCCCTGGCGGAGCGCGACCTTCTGGAATTCGACGATCTCGTCCCCTATCCGATGATCCGCTCATACGATTCCCAGTCCCACCGCTCCTTCGTTAATGAGGCGGTCGGGGGCATGGGCGCGCAGATCTCCACGCAATTGTCCACCAACTCGCTGCCGCTGGCCAAGGCGATGATCCTGAAGGGCGGCGGTGTCGGCATTTATTCCAAGATCGGCTTCGTCGACGAGATCGAGGACGGGCGTCTGCGCTATGTTGGGATAAACTCGCCGTTGCTGCGGGAGCTTCGGATGGGGCTGCTGATCTCGGCGCGGACGGGGCTCTTGCCGGTTCAGCATCTGCTGGCCCGCGCGCTGTCCAAATCCCTCCGCTCTCTTCGCCTCGACAGCTGAAGACCCACATGTGGGCGGTTGCACGGCCGCCATGCGGTCAGCGTCTGTCAGAGCCCTTGCCGTTCACATCCGCCGGAACATGCGTCCGAGGCTGGGATCACAGCCCTTCCGCCTTGGCCCGGTCCCAGAGCGCATCCATTTCGGCCAGATCGCTGTCCTCCGGATGTCTGTCAGATCTGGCCAATTGCGCCTCGATATAGGCGAAGCGGCGGGTGAACTTGCGATTGGCGGACCTTAGGGCCTCCTCGGGGTCCACTTGGAGATGGCGGGCGAGATTGGCCATCACGAACAGCAGATCACCCATCTCCTCGGCCACCTTTTGCGCGGTCAGATGGGTGCGCGCCTCGGCCAGCTCACGGGCTTCCTCGGTAATCTTGGCAAGAACCTCGTCGACCCCGGGCCAGTCAAACCCGACACGGGCCGCGCGCTTTTGCAGTTTTTCAGCCCGCATCAGGGCAGGCAGGTTCAGCGCCACATCGTCCAGCACGCCGCTGCGGGCGCGTTCGGCCCGCTCCGCGGCCTTGATCGTTTCCCAATCGCGGGTTTGCTCTGCGGCCGATTTCTCGCGGCTTTCGGCCCCGAAGACATGGGGATGGCGCGCCACCATCTTGTCCGAGATTGCATCGGCAATGGAGGGGAAATCGAAAAGCCCGCGCTCGGCGCCGATCTCGGCATGATAGACGACCTGTAGCAGCAGATCGCCCAGTTCGCCCTTCAACTCGTCCCAGGCTTCCCGTTCGATTGCGTCGGCGACCTCATAGGCCTCTTCGATCGTGTAGGGGGCGATGGTCGAAAAGGTCTGTTCGATATCCCAAGGGCAGCCGGTGTCGGGGTCCCGAAGGCGGCGCATGATCGCCAGCAGGCGCGGCATGCCGCCGTTGGGGTCGTGGATCAGGGTGTCGCTGTCATCGCGCATTGCGGCCTCGCGGGTTTTGCGACACTGTTTCCGGGTTGCACGCGGGCATCAAGGGGGGAAGTTCATGGCCGTCATCAACCGCATTGCGGGTTTTGCCGACGAAATGACCGCCTGGAGGCGGCATCTGCACCAGAACCCGGAATTGCAGTTCGAATGCCACCAGACGGCAGCTTTCGTGGCGGAGCGGCTGCGGGAGTTCGGGATCTCGGAAATCCATGAAGGCATCGCCAGCAGCGGGCTGGTGGCGATTATCGAAGGGCAGGGCACCGGCCCGACCATCGGGCTGCGCGCCGATATGGATGCCCTTCCCATTATGGAGGCCACGGGCCTTGCTCATGCCTCGGTCAACGCAGGAAAAATGCATGCCTGCGGTCATGACGGGCACACGGCGATGTTGCTGGGTGCGGCGAAGTACCTGGCCGAGACGCGCAATTTCGCCGGCCGTGTCGCGCTGATCTTTCAACCGGCGGAGGAGGGCGGCGGCGGTGCCAAGGTGATGTGCGACGACGGCATCATGGAGCGTTTCGATATTGACCAGGTCTATGCGCTGCACAACGCCCCGGGTCTGCCCGAGGGCAAGATGGTCACCACACCCGGCCCGATCATGGCGGCGGTGGATACGTTCGAGATTGTGATAACGGGTCATGGCGGCCATGGGGCCATGCCCCATGAAACCAAGGACCCGGTCGTCGCGGCGGTGGGAATCGTCTCCGCGATCCAGACGATCGTGTCGCGCAATCATTATGCCATCGAAGATCTGGTGATTTCGGTGACCCAGATCCACACCGGAACCGCCGAAAACATCGTTCCGGCAGAGGCCTATATCTGCGGCACGGTCCGAACCTTCAACCCGGACGTACAGGCCATGGTGATGCGCCGGATGGAGCAGATCGTGGCGGGGCAGGCGGCGGCCTATGACGTCTCCGCGCGGCTTGATTACCAGATCGGTTACCCCGCCACGGTCAATGACGCGGGTGCGGCGGAGTTCGCGGCGCTTGTGGCAGCACTTGTCGTGGGCGAGGACAACGTGGATGCCGCGGCCGGTCGCGAGATGGGAGCCGAAGATTTCGCCTATATGCTGCAGGAACGTCCCGGGGCCTATCTGTTCCTGGGACAGGGGGAGAGTGCCGGGCTGCATCACCCGGAATACGAGTTCAACGATGAGATCGCGCCGATCGGGGCCAGCTTCTTTGCCCGTCTTGTGGAAACGGCTCAGCCGGTGGAGTGATCTGGTTTTTCCCGCCGTTTTGCGCTGGCCCGGCATCGGCGAGATGCCTGCGCCGCGCGGCGACGCCTAGTGTTTCTCGGCGCGCAGGTAACGGCGCATGCCATAGAGCAGGGGGCTGCCTTCGGGCGCGGTGACGACCTTGTTCACCGCCCCGATGCAGATGTGGTGGGTGCCGTGCTTTTCCGCCGATATCAGCGTACAGTCGAAGCTGACCAGTGCTTCCACCAGACGGGGCGCGCCCGATGGCATGGCGGTGATCTCCACACAGTTGAACTTGTCCCCGCCGGGTGCGGGCAGGCGGCTGGAGAAGATATCCGACACGTCATTCTGATCGATCCGAAGCACGTTGATGCAGAAACATCCGTTTTGCAGGATCGGCGGCAGCGCACTGGAGGATGCATTCACACAGGCCAGCATGGTCGGCTGGTCCCCGTCTGCCGAGATCGACGTCATCGCGGACACGGTGACGCCGGCCCGGCCCGCGGGCCCGTCGGTGGTGACGACGCTGACCGAAGCGGCGGCGCGGCTCATGCCTTCGACGAAACTGTCGCGCAATGTGTCTGGATCGCTCATCTGGCCCTCCCGCCAAGGTTCGGGCTTCTGCATGCCCCGGCTGACACATAGGTGCAAGCCGCCGGATATCATTATTGCAGCTTGTATTTTTGCCGCGCCGCTTGCCAGATGGGGTGAAGTTGAGGAGGTGATATGGCACTGGAAGACGCAAAAAAGCAGGTGGATCAGGCGATCACGCGGCCGGATCTGAAAGGGCTGAGCTTCGAGAACGCCTTCGGCGGCGTCCCCAGCTTCATGCGCCGCCGCTATACCAAGGATCTGACCGGCGTCGATGTGGCGATCACCGGCATCCCCTTCGATCAGGCGGTGACGAACCGGCCCGGCACTCGCCTTGGCCCGCGCGCGATCCGGGAGGCGTCGAGCCTGCAGGTCTTCGATCCGCCCTATGGGTGGGACGGCTATTCGCCGCTGGAGGCGCTGGCCATCGCGGATTACGGGGATATGGCTTTCGATTATGCCCATACGCCCGGTTTTCCGGATCTGGTGAAGACCCATATCGCCGCCATTCTGGAGGCGGGAGCCGCGGCGATCACCCTTGGCGGCGACCATTCGATCACCTTGCCGATCCTGCGCGCCCATGCGGACAGATACGGCCCCCTGGCCCTGGTGCAGGTCGACGCACACACCGATACCTGGCCCGATGACGATCCGGTCCGGATCGACCACGGCACGTTTTGCTACACGGCGGTTCGCGAGGGGCTGATCGATGTCGCCCGGTCCGTTCATGTGGGTATCCGGACTGTGGTGGAGGACAATCTGGGCATCGAGATCATCGACGCCCGGCAGATCCATGAGCGTGGGCCGGCAGCCGCGGCGGCGCGGGTGAAGGCGGTTGTGGGCGACGCACCGGTTTATCTGAGCTTCGATATCGACGGGCTCGACCCGGCCTTCGCGCCCGGCACGGGAACACCCGTCTGGGGTGGGCTGTCGTCGGGGCAGGCGGCGATTTTCCTGCGCGACCTTGCGGGCGTCGATCTGGTGGGCGGGGATGTGGTGGAGGTCTCCCCGCCCTTCGATACCGGCGGGGTCACCGCGGTTGCGGCGGCTCATGTGGCGATGGAACTTCTGTGTCTTTGGGGTTGGACCCGGCGGTGAGTACCCGGCCTCGCGCCAAAGCTCTGGAAAGAATCGCTGCCCCGGCCTATTGCAGAGCCAAATCCAGAAGCTGACGTGACGGCACCATGACTGGACGGCAGAAATCATCCCGATCCCGCCACGTCGCGCGGGAGATCAGTTACGCGTCCTCCGCCGCGTCACGCGGCGGGCGCGCGATGATCCGCGTCCTTGAAAACGCCACCGGACGGCTTGGCCTGATCAGGCTGGCCGAAGGCTATGACGAGGACGTCCGGCAGGGCCGGGATTTCTGGGAAGTCATGGTTCACCGCTACGGGCTGGAGCTGGAGATCGTGGGCGGCAGCCTGTCCAACATCCCGGCCCAAGGGCCGGTGGTGGCGATCGCCAACCATCCCTACGGCATTCTCGACGGGCTGATGATGGGTCATATCCTCAGTCAGGCGCGCGGCGACTTCCGTATTCTCGCCCATCGCGTGTTTCGCAAGGCCGAGGATCTGGACCGGGTCATCCTGCCGATCTCCTTCGAGGAGAGCAGGGAGGCGGTGCAGCTCAATATCGAGACGCGCAGGACCGCGCTTCGGTATCTGGCAGAAGGCGGGATCATCGGCATTTTCCCCGGCGGCACCGTGTCCACCGCCAGCAAACCCTTCGGCCAGCCGATGGATCCGAACTGGCGCGGGTTCACCGCCCGGATGATCGCCAAATCCGACGCCGCGGTGGTGCCGATCTTTTTCGAGGGCCACAACTCGCGCCTGTTCCAGTTGATGAGCCATCTGCATTCGACCTTGCGGATGGGTATGCTCATCAAGGAGTTCCGGGCACGCATCAACACGCCGGTGCGTGTGGCTATCGGCGCGCCGATCCCGCGCTCGGATCTGCAGCCTTTCGCAAAAGATACCCGGGCAATGATGGATTTCCTGCGCGAAGCGACCTATGGATTGAGCCCGAATCCTCTGAACCCGAACGAGATCGGGTTCGAGTTCGAGGAACGGCATCGGGACGGTCCCCGGGAAAGGTACTGACAAACAGATGGCAGTCGGGATTTTCGACAGCGGATTGGGCGGCCTGACCGTTCTGGACGCGGCGAGCAAACGGCTGCCGGAGGTGCCGTTTGTCTATTTCGGCGACAATGCGCATACCCCCTATGGCGTGCGCGACGCCGACGATATCTACAACCTGACGACCGCAGGCGTGCAGCAACTGTTCAATGCGGGCTGCGATCTGGTGATCCTTGCCTGCAATACAGCCAGTGCGGCGGCGCTTCGCCGGATGCAGGAGGGCTGGGTGCCGGCGGACAAACGCGTACTTGGCGTGTTCGTGCCCCTGATCGAGGCGCTGACCGAACGCAATTGGGGTGACAACTCTCCGCCGCGCGAAGTGGCGGTGAAGCATGTGGCTCTGTTTGCGACCCCGGCAACGGTGTCCAGCCGCGCCTTTCAGCGGGAATTGGCGTTTCGTGCCATAGGGGTAGACGTTGAAGCTCAGCCTTGCGGCGGGGTTGTGGATGCGATCGAGGATGGCGACATGATCCTGGCCGAGGCCCTGGTGCGCTCCCATGTAGAGGCGCTGCAACGGCGGATGCCAAAGCCGCAAGCGGCGATCCTGGGCTGTACCCATTATCCGATCATGGAAGAGATTTTTCGCGACGCGCTCGGGCCCGATGTTGCCGTCTATTCCCAGGCCAATCTGGTGGCGGAGAGCCTCGCCGACTATCTGGACCGGCATCCTGACAAGCTTGGAGCGGGGGTGGAGAGCAGGTTTCTGACCACCGGTAACCCCAAGACGGTGGGCGCGAAGGCCACGCGGTTTCTGCGGCGTGAAATCCCGTTCCAACCTGCGGAATGACCTGCGCGACGGTGAGCCCCCATGATACGGAAGCGCGACCGGCATCCATGAAGATTGGTGAGGTTTCAGTAGCGATCTTGATTTGAAACCTCTCCGCATTTCGCCTAAGCCGCGCAGGCAGACTTGCGAGGCGAGAACCATGACCCATTCCATCGCGATCCTCGGAGCGTCGGGCTATACCGGGGCGGAGCTTGTCCGGGTGCTCTCCACCCATCCCGACATGGAGATCAAGACCTTGACCGGCGACCGCAAGGCCGGAATGGCGATGGCGGAGGTGTTCCCGTTCCTGCGGCATCTGGACCTGCCTCTCCTCCAAAGGATCGATGAGGTCGATTTCGGCGGGATAGACTTGGCGTTCTGCGCCTTGCCACATGCCACGTCGCAAAGCGTTATCAGAGCGTTGCCGTCTGACCTTAAAGTTGTAGATCTGTCAGCTGATTTCAGGCTCCGCGATGCGGACGCCTATCGGAAATGGTACGGCAAACCCCATGACGCGCCGGAGTTGCAGGCCGAGGCGGTCTATGGCCTGACCGAGTTCTACCGCGATCAGATCCGTCGCGCCCGTTTGGTGGCCGGCACTGGCTGCAACGCGGCCACGGGGCAATATGCACTGGTGCCGCTGATCAAGGCTTCGGTGATCGATGTCGACGAGATCATCATCAACCTGATCACCGGCGTATCTGGCGCGGGGCGGAGCCTGAAGGAAAACCTGCTTCACGCGGAACTGTCCGAAGGTACGAATGCCTATGCGATCGGTGGCACCCATCGGCATCTGGGAGAATTCGACCAGGAATTCAGCAAGTTGGCCGGACGACCCGTAGAGGTTCAGTTCACGCCCCACCTCGCGCCGATGAACCGGGGCATCCTCGCCACCGTCTATGTCAGGGGCGACGGGCAGACCGTTTACGACACATTGAGCGCGGCCTATGCCGGGGAACCCTTCATTCAGATGCTGCCTTTTGGCGCAGCCCCCTCGACACATGACGTGCGAGGCTCCAATTATGTTCATGTCGGTGTGGCGGCGGATCGGCGAGAGGGGCGGGCACAGGTCTTTGTGGCGCTCGACAATCTGACCAAGGGATCCTCGGGGCAGGCGACACAGAACGCCAATCTGATGCTGGGGATCGAGGAGACGACGGGCCTGACCATGGCGCCGCTGTTTCCGTGAAACGGAGGATGAGGCCATGAGAGGCCTGAAAAAACAACGCCGTATTCAGGTGATCATGCTGGCGACGGTCTGCCTGGCCGGGGCGGCCGCACTTATCGGCTACGGATTTCGCGACGGGATCAATTTCTTCCGCCCGCCATCCGACGTGGTGGCGGCGCCCCCGCCGCCCGAAGAGGTGTTCCGCATCGGCGGGCTGGTCGAGGAGGGCACGCTGGTCCGCGGACAGGGTGAAACGATCACCTTCAACGTGACAGATGGCGGTGCCTCGGTCGCGGTAGCCTATACCGGAGTTCTGCCAGACCTTTTCGGCGAGGGCGAGGGGATGGTCGGCACCGGATCCTATGTGGATGGCGTGTTTCAGGCGACCGAGATCCTCGCGCGTCATGACGAGACCTACATGCCTGCCGAGGTGATCGAGGCATTGCAGGACCAGGGTGTCTACCGAGATCCGGGATCAAGCTGACCGCGTCGAAGGCGCGCGTTTTCTGCCGTGTGAGGCCCGGCTGCGATGCCGAAACGGACTCCGCGGGCAGCTTTTAATCAAGTTTTAGGAATTTTGTGTTTACCTCAGCTCAGTTGAACCACTGAGCATGGAGGGCGAACCCATGCAGTCGGTTCACCAGATTGCATCCGAAATCCTCGACCGCGAAGGCGGCTTTGTGAATGATCCGGATGACCCGGGCGGCGCCACGAATTTCGGCGTCACCATACATACGATGCGGCGTCTTGGGCTGGATCTGACCGGCGATGGC
The DNA here is from genome assembly GCF_003688285.1 of Rhodophyticola porphyridii. Lineage (GTDB taxonomy): Bacteria > Pseudomonadota > Alphaproteobacteria > Rhodobacterales > Rhodobacteraceae > Rhodophyticola > Rhodophyticola porphyridii. The sequence goes on along the minus strand of NZ_RCNT01000004.1, from coordinate 12,621 downwards.
GAAGTCTCGGTCGAGGATGTGCGGGCGCTGAACCGCGACCAGGCCCGTGACATCTTCGTTGAGCACTATTTCGAGCGGCCGTCTATCGACATGCTGCCCGAGGCGCTGCATGCAACGGTGTTCGACATGTATGTCAATGCGGGGTCGAACGCGGTGACGCTCCTGCAACGATTGCTGCGCGACATGGGGCTCGATATTGTCGTTGACGGGGTGATCGGGCCGCAGACCATACGCGCCGCCTTCGCCGCAGAGCGGGACGCGCCCGAGCATCTGGTGGATGCCTATGGAATTGCCCGCCGGAATTATTACTACCGGCTGGCCGATCATCGGCCCGCCAGCCGCAAATATGCCCGCAGGCGCGATGGTGGCAAAGGGGGCTGGATCACCCGGGCTGAGGAGTTCATCTCGCCCCGCTATCATCTGAGTGCCGCGGAACATCGGGCGCGGGTGGCGGCATGGGATTGATCCGTCGGGCCATTGGCGGCGCGGCGGCCGCGCGCGCCCTTGGGGAGGCCGCCGAAGGCGTGGCGGAAGTCTTTGTGCCCAATGCCACCCGGCGGATGGAGTTGAGCGCGGAGGCGCACCGCGCGGCTCTCGACAGTCATTCGGAAGAGTTTCAATACGTGCGGCCGGGTCTGTTCGACCGTTTCGTGAACGGGCTGAACCGGTTGCCCCGCCCGATGCTGGCGCTCGGGACGCTCGGCTTGTTCATATACGCGATGATCGACCCGTTCAGCTTTGCGGAGCGGATGGTCGGTCTTGCCGAGGTGCCGGAGCCGCTATGGTGGCTATTGGGCGCGATTGTCAGCTTCTATTTCGGCGCTCGGGAACTGCATTACTTCCGCAGCCCGCGCGCGCCCGAGCCGAGCTTCGAGCCGATGCTGCATCCGGTGCGGGATGAGAACCCGGCCTTGTCGGCATGGCGGAACGACGCCGTGCGCCGCCAGAGATGATCGCCCCGGGGCCGGTGGTGCACCGCAGGCGGGTATGATACCTCTTGATCGAACGGCCCCACGACTTGCGATCCAGCGACAAAGACCGATCTTATCCATGCCCCCACACCCGGCCCGCGCGGCCTATTTCCTAGATTTCGACGGCTGCCTTGTTGCGCTTGCGCGCCAGCCCGATGCGGTCGTGGTCCCGGTCGGGCTTGTGGCGCTCCTGAACAGGTTGCACCGGCGCGCGGGCGGTGCGCTGGCATTGGTGTCCGGCCGCGCGATCGCCGATCTGGTGGGCATGCTCCCCGGCCTTGTGGTGCCGATGATCGGCAGTCATGGGGCCGAACGGCTCTGGCGGCGCGGGCGGGTAGAGCGGCTCGATATCGATCGCACCGTTCTGGACCGCGCAATCGAGCGGGTGACGGATGTGGCCCGGACTGCGCCGGGCTTTCTGGTGGAGGTCAAACCGGTTGCCGTGGGTCTGCATTACCGCGCCGATCCGTCGCTTGCCGAAAAGGCCGGGCACGCGATGTCCGGAATAGCCGAGGACGCGCCCGGATTTCATTTGCACCCGTCCAAGCAGCTGATCGAATTGCGGCCCGACGGCGTCGGCAAGGGGCAGGCTGTTGCCGCATTGCTGACGGAGCCGCCCTTTCGCGGACGAAAACCGGTGGTGTTCGGCGACGATCTGACCGATGAGCCCGCCTTTGCCCTCGCCAATCGGCGGGGGGGCGTTTCGGTTAAGGTGGGGTCCGGCAGGACCGCCGCCCGTCACCGTCTCGCGGACCCGTCCCGGGTGCGGCAGGTTCTCAGCACATGGGGCAGGGCGTGATGGGCAAGGGCCGACTGGTCGTGGTGTCGAACCGGCTCCCGCTCGGGCCCAATCCGTCCGGCGGGCTGGTGGTGGCCTTGAGGGATGCGTTCGACGAGGCCGGCGGCATCTGGGTCGGCACGTCGGGGCGCCAGAGCGAGACCCCGAAAACCCGGTTCGACAGCCATCCGGGGCTTCCGTTCGACCGGCTGAGCTTCGATCTGACCAAGACCGAATACGAGCATTACTATCTGGGCTACTCGAACTCTGTGCTCTGGCCGCTGTTTCACGGGCGCGCGGACCTGATGGAGACCCGCAGCCGGTTCCTCGCGGATTATCGCGCGGTCAATGCACGGCTGGCCCAGATGCTGGCCGGCGTCGTTCATCGGGACGATGTGATCTGGGTGCAGGACTATCACCTTCTGCCGCTGGCGCAGGCCTTGCGGGCCACGGGGGTCAGCAACCGGATCGGCTTTTTCCTGCACATTCCGTTCCCGGCGCTCTACGACATCATGGCACTGCCCAATTCGGAGGAATTCATAGGCTGGCTTGCGGCTTACGATCTGGTGGGCCTTCAGGCGCGGCGCGATGTGGCCCGGCTGCTGGAAGCTTTCCGGTCGCGCCCGGATGTGGAACTGATGCCGGACGGATCGGCGAAACTGGGCGAGCAGCGGGTGGAGGCCAGAAGCTTTCCGATCGGTATCGATGCGGCCGCCTTCGCGCGGGAAGCGGCCAAGGCGTTCGAAGTGCAGCCGCGGGTTCCGCTGGAACCTGGTGAGCGGCTGATCATCGGCGTTGACAGGCTCGATTACTCAAAGGGAATCCCCAATCGTTTCAAAGCTTTCAGGCGCCTTCTTGAGGTTCATCCCGAGTTGAACGGATTGGTCAGCCTGCTCCAGATCGCGCCCCCCACGCGCGAAGAGGTGGCAGCCTATCAGGATATCCGCAGCGAGCTGGAACAGCTTTCGGGCCAGATCAACGGCGCCTATGCCGATCTGACCTGGACCCCGATCCGGTATATCCACCGCGCGGTGCCAAGGGCTCGGCTGGCGGGGCTTTACCGGCAGGCGGCCGTCGGTCTGGTCACGCCGCTCGCCGATGGTATGAACCTCGTGGCCAAGGAGTACGTGGCCGCACAGAACACCGAAGATCCGGGCGTCCTGGTTCTGTCCGATTTCGCGGGGGCGGCCGAACAGATGGAAGATGCGCTCTTGGTGAACCCGTTCGATCTGGATCAGGTCGCCGAGGCGCTCGCGCGGGCCCTGAAGATGCCCAAGGGCGAGCGCCGCGCGCGGCACGAGGCGCTGATGGAGGGGCTGCTCACGCAGGATATCACCTGGTGGTCGCGGAAGTATCTGGCGGCGCTGAGGGGGGTGCCGCGCGGCTTGGAATAGCCCGACATGCGGCAATTCGATGCCGCATTCTGCCTCCGGCAATGTGACGGTCCTAATCCCAACTGTCGCATTGATGCCGGCAGGTCAGACCGTTTGCGTCCCTGCGGGTATTCTCCGGGGCCGGAAGACGGCGAAAAACCAACCTGATTGCGATGGCAGGTTTTTGCTAAACTCGGCGAATTTTCAGATTTCCGAATGCAGTCAAAGAGAAGTGGCGGAGAGACAGTCCGAAATGTGTTTAATATCTTATGCTTAAGTGTTTGAATTTGCTGGACGCGGGATTTTCGTGTGTTGCGGATTGCGCAACAAAAAATGTAGCAGAAATGGGCGGTTTGGGACGACACCAACCAGCTATCGCAAGGCACAGGCGTGACATCGCGCGAGTTAGTGCAGCCAATAAAGGGCCGCGTTGCGAGCAGAACCTCGTTTCATAGCCCATTTTCATAGCGCTTCCGTGCAGCGTTGGTGGCGTCGCGCAACTCGGCACGCAGGAGGTCCATCCGACGCGGGATGGGAACATCCAGCACCTCGGCCTTGACGATCCGCTCGGTTCGGAAATAGCGAAACCCCTCGCGCAGCTCGCACCAAGCGGCGATAATGCGGCTCGTGTCCCTGTAGCCAAGCATGATGGGCCAGATCACCCGGGACGTTTTCTGACCGAAGTGATCTGCGTAGGTCAGGGCAATCTTTTTGCGGCGCCGAATGGCGAGGCGAATGGAAGACGCACCAAGCACCTCTTTTGGCGGATTGACCGGCTCGACACTGACCACCGGTTCCAGGAATGAGATCCGGTACCTCTCGGGCGCGACGGCTTCCAGCTTGGTGATGAGCTTTTCGGCGGCCAGCGCCAGTTCGGGCTCACCCCGTGTTTGCGCCCACAGGCTGCCGAGCATGACCGCCTCAATTTCGTCGGGGGTCAACATCAGCGGCGGCATGTGAAACCCGGGTTCAAGGACATAGCCAACCCCGGCCTCGCCGTTGATGGGCACGCCCTGGCCGATCAGCGCCGCGACGTCGCGATAGACCGTGCGCTTGGTAACACCCAGTTCGGCTCCGATGGCCTGGGCCGAGATAGGTGCCTTGGCGCGCCTCAGTATCTCGATGACCTCAAACAGCCTGTCACCACGTCGCATGGGGTCCCCTTTCAACGATCGCGTTCATAATGACAGCATGCTGACACCACGCTGTCAGCATAGCGACGATAGAAGAAAGAAAGCCACCGGAACGGAGATCAGATCATGGGACCCAATACTGCCATCGCTGTTTTGCCGCCGATGAGTCTGGCAGCCGAGACGGTGGTACAACCAGTATCTGCGCCGGTCTCGGCCGTAGCGCCTATGTCACTGTCGACAATATGGAAGGGTCCGAAGCCTTCTATCGCAATCTGCTCGATACCGTCGCCCCACCGATGTGACAAGGCCGCTGCTCCATTTGCTCAATACCACCAATCCTAAAGGCCAATTGATCGAGTTCTTCAGGCCTACGGGCCAATGACGCCGACCGTGGAAACTCAACCAAACGCCTATTCATAAGGGATACGCACCATGAAGATGAACTATTTCGTTGTCGGGACAAACGATATGGACGCCGCCATGCCGTTCTATGACCAACTCTTTGCGCAATCAGCTGTGAACCGCATCTCACCGACCGATAGAATGACTTATTGGCTTGGCACCGACTTTGCGTTCGCGACCGCTATCCCGTTCGATGAGAAACCCGCCACCAACGGCAACGGAACCATGGTTGGTTTCTGTGTTGGGTCACCCGAAGAGGTCAAAAGACTTCACGCCTTGGCGATCCGCCTCGGCGGCACATGCGAGGGCGAGCCGAAACAACGCGGCCCCCGCTTTTCCGCCTATGTCAGGGACTTGGATAGGAACAAGCTGTGCCTGTCTGACTAGGCCTGCCATTTGCCGGCGTTCATCAAGTTCGGCTGCTCTATGGTATCTGCGCAGATCATCAACGTCTGATGGCCTCCTGTATTCACGGTGCTGGCCGCTGCTGTGGTAGGTTGATACGTCGACGCATGTTGACGTTGTGGCCGGGCGTGGCGGATCGGAGGAACCTTCATGCATATAGAAAACTTACTGGCCATTCGTGCCCGTCGCCCCGTCTTGATCAAGGGGTGAATTATCGACCAGAAGCGTCCTTTGCTGGCCAAACATATCCGGGCGATCCGTGTCCAGCTTGAGATTGATGCGAAGCCGCGTGATCTGGCGCTCTTCAATATGGCAATCGACTGCAAGCTGCGGGGCTGCGATCTCGTCAGGCTCAAGGTCGCAGACGTTTTTGCTGCGGGTCAGGTGAAGCAGTACGCCTCGATCATGCAAAGCAAACCAAGAAAGCCGGTCTGGTTTGAGATCACCAAAGGGATACGTGAGTTTTTGCGCCGGCGGTTAGAGGACCCGTTTGTGATTGGGTTAGAGCATCTCTGGCCGGGTCGTTTTCATGAACGGCTGCACATCTCGACACGGCAATATGCGCGTATGTGCGCGATTGGGTGTTGTCAATCGGGCTGGAACCAAGCGCTTATGGTACGCATTCCATGCGATGCACCAAGGTCGCTCAGATATATCGCAAACCGTGAGCCTGCGGGCTGTGCAACTGCTATTTGGCCATACAAGGATGGATAGACGGTGCGGTATCCGGGCGTCGATCTGGAAGATGCGCTGGCCATTGCTGAAGCCATGGATCTGTAGAGCGTTGAGATGACTCACGACTCGCGGGAGCCATTTGAAACCGCCCGACAATGCGATAGGTTTCGGGGATGTCGCTTCATCTGCCTTCATTCTTTCCCCTGCGCGCGGGGCGCGTGCATGAGGTCTGCGGCGCTGCCTCGACGGGGTTTGCTGCCATTGCCGCGGCGGTTGCGGGAGCGCGGGCGCTTTGGGTTCAGGAAGCGTGGCTTGTGGATATGCTGATCCCTGAGGGTATGATGCCGTTCATCGAACCTGCCAACCTGTTGCTGGCCAGAACGCAAAATCAGATCGACACTCTGGCGGTTGCCGAAGAGGCGCTCAAAGACGGCAGCCTTCCTGTTGTCGTGCTTGAGGTGACGCGCCCCCTCTATCTGCGCGAAGGGCGGCGGTTGCAGCTTGCGGCACGCGCGGGCCAGACGACGGGGCTGTGTATCATTCCAGAGGGCATGGGCTCGAACGCGACTGAAACGCGCTGGCGGGCCGGGCCAGTCTATGATCCGGCGCGAGATGACTCGACTCTGATGCGGTGGGAAATTATTAAGAACAAATCAGGAACAACTGGCGGATTGCATGTTTTCTGGAACGCACAGACGCATCGTTTGCATGTGGTTCCCCCGGTTGGCGAGCGACCGGGTTCTGCGCAGAGACCCGAGTGAGGCGCCCTTTGTCATTGCTGCGCGGGCGGGCAGCACCGAGCTGATCCACTGCCTGAACACCGCCGCCGAGCGCGCAGGTCTGCATCGTGGGATGCGCATGGCCGATGCACGCAGCTTTTGCCCAGATCTGATCAGCCGTCCCGCCGATCCGCGCCGCGATGCGCGGTTTCAGCGCAGCCTCCGACGGTGGGCGGAACGGTTCTGCCCCTGGGTGGGGGTCGAGGACACCGATGGTCTGGTGCTCGACATCACGGGATCGGCACACCTTTGGGGCGGCGAGGCGGCGATGCTGACCGATATGCGCACACGGTTGGAGCGGGCGCATCTCTCGGTGCGGCTGGCAGCGGCGAGCACGCGGGGGGCCGCATGGGCGCTCGCGCATTTTGGCGGCATAGAGGAAGCGCTGTTTGCGCTTCCCGTGGCCGCGCTGCGCCTTGCGCCCGAGACCGTCACCGCGCTGCAACGTCTGGGCCTGGGCTCTATCGGTGAGCTCGCGACAAGTCCCCGCGCGCCGTTGGCGCGCCGTTTCGGCCCCGATCTTCTCCTGCGGCTCGATCAAGCCCTTGGCGCCCAGCCCGAACCTGTGACCCCCGAGGTCGAGCCGCCGCAGTTCAGCGTGCGCCTGAGCCTGCCGGAGCCCATCGGCCTTGAGGCCGATGTGATGGCGGCAACCGAGCGCTTGCTTTCGTCTCTCTGCGCCAAGCTCGCCGCGCAGGAAATGGGCGCGCGACAGTTATGCCTCACGCTGCGCCGCGTCGATCAGGCAAGCCAGCAGGTTGAACTGCGCCTTGCCGCGCCGATGCGCGAGCCCGCGCGCATTCTGCCGCTTTTCCAGCGAGGCGTATCCGAGGTGGATGCCGGCTTTGGCATCGACCAGATCCGGCTGGAGGCGACGCAGGTCGAACACTCACCCGTGCAGCAAATGGGCAACCAGGCCAACCGCCCGGAGCAATTGGCGGACCTGATCACTCGCATAGGTACACGGATCGGACTTGAAAACATCCAGCGGTTTTTACCCGCCGACAGCCATATTCCCGAGCGCAGCTTTCTGATCGCGCCCGCCGCATTCAGCGAGCCGCAGAGCGGCTTTCATGCGGCGCGCCCGCGCCCGATCCGGCTGTTCACGCCCGAACCGATCCTTGCCGCCGGTCCCACCCCGCCAGAACGCTTCCGCTGGCGGCGTATGGACCTGACCACCGAGCGCGCCACTGGCCCCGAGCGGATCGCCCCCGAGTGGTGGTTGCCCGACGAGGCATGGCGCAGGGGACTGCGCGATTACTGGAAGATCGACACATGCGAGGGGCGGCGGCTGTGGCTGTTTTATACGCCGCAAAACCCCGGCTGGTTCGTGCAGGGGGAATTCGCATGAGCTATGCCGAGCTTTGCGTGACCTCGAATTTCACCTTTCTCACCGGCGCGTCGCATCCTGAGGAACTCGTGCTGCGCGCCGCGGAACTTGGGCTTGCGGCCATCGCCATCACCGACCGGAACTCGCTGGCTGGCGTGATGCGGGCGTGGTCGGCTTTACGCAGCTTGCGCAAAGAGGCGCAGGCAGGCGTACCGATACGCTCCACGCAGCAGCGCGACCTCAGTTCGCAGCGAGAAACCGCCCCTCCCGAAACGCTGCATCGCCCCAGTGGTAACGGGCTCCCCAAACTGATCGTGGGGGCGCGCCTTGTGCTGCGCGATTGCCCGGTCGAGTGGGTCGCGCTGCCCACCGACCGCGACGCCTATGAACGCCTTTCACAGCTTTTGACCCTTGGTAAACGTCGCGCAGGCAAGGCTGAATGTCACTTTGATCTGGCAGATCTGGAGGCGGGCTGTAAGGGCATGATTCTGATTGCCATGCCACCCGCGCTGGACAAGGCGCAAGCCCCTCTCCAGCGCCTTGCACGGCGCTATCCGGGTCATGTGTTTCTGGGGGCGGCACCGCGCTATGACGGCTCCGATCAGGCGTGGTTTTCTGCCTGTGCGGCTCTGGCGTTGCGATGTTCCACCCCCATGGTCGCGTTGGGCGATGTGCTGATGCACCGCGCCGCGCGCCGCCCGCTTGCCGATGTGCTGACCTGTCTGCGCGAGGGGATCACGATTGACGCCATCGGCACCCGCGCACTGCCCAATGCCGAGCGGCGGCTAAAGGGCAGGCCCGATATGGCGCGGCTTTTCTGCAATCATCCGGCAGCGCTGCGGCGCACGTTGGAGATCGCCGCGCGGTGCAGTTTTGACCTGTCGGAGCTCAGCTACGAATATCCCGACGAAAGCACCGAGGGCGAAGCTCCTCAGGTGCGGCTCGACCGGCTGGCGCGCGAGGGGTTGACGCAACGCTATCCTCAGGGCGCTTCGGAGCGGGTCTACAAGCTGATGTCGAAGGAACTCGAGCTGGTCGCGGAACTCGGCTACGCGCCCTATTTTCTGACCGTCTACGACATCGTGGCCGAGGCCCGTTCGCGCGACATCTTGTGTCAGGGGCGTGGTTCGGCCGCCAATTCGATCCTGTGCTACCTGCTTGGCATCACGGATGTATCGCCCGACATGATCGGCATGGTGTTCGAGCGTTTCCTTTCGCGCCATCGCGGCGAACCGCCCGATATCGACGTCGATTTCGAGCACGAACGGCGCGAGGAGGTGATCCAATGGATCTACGAAAAATACGGCCGCGAGCGGGCGGGGCTTTGCGCCACCGTGATCCATTTCCGCACCCGCTCCGCCATCCGTGAGGTGGGCAAGGTGATGGGTCTGTCGGCCGATGTGACCGCAGCCCTTTCCGGCCAGATCTGGGGCATGTCGAACAAGGGGGCCGATCCCGTTCGGATGCGCGAGATGGGCCTCAACCCCGAGGATCCACGGCTGTCGCTGACGATCCGCCTCATCCGCGAAATCATCGGCTTTCCGCGCCACCTAAGCCAACATGTCGGAGGCTTCATCATCACGCGCGGGCGGCTAGACGCGCTGTGCCCGATCGAAAATGCCGCGATGGAGGGGCGCACCTGCATCGAATGGGACAAGGACGACATCGATGCGCTTGGCATTCTCAAGGTCGACATCCTGAGCCTTGGAATGCTCACCTGCCTACGCAAGAGCTTCGATCTGCTGGAGGCTCATGAAGGCCCGCGGCTCACCCTCGACAGCGTGCCTCAAGAGGACACAGCCACCTATGACATGCTGCAACGCGCCGATGCGGTCGGCGTGTTTCAGGTCGAAAGCCGTGCGCAGATGAACTTCCTGCCCCGGATGAAGCCCGCCACCTTCTACGATCTTGTGATCGAGGTCGCCATCGTGCGCCCTGGTCCCATTCAGGGCGGCATGGTCAAGCCCTATATCCGCCGTCGACAGGGGCTGGAAGCGCCCGAGCCCTTCGGCCCCGCGCTGGCCGCGGTCACGGCCAAGACCCTCGGAGTGCCGCTGTTTCAGGAACAGGCGATGCAGATCGCCGTGGTGGGCGCGGGCTATTCGGCGGAAGAGGCCGACCAGCTCCGCCGCTCGCTTGCCTCTTTCCGGCGTATGGGCACGATCGGCGCGCATCGCGACCGCTTTGTGGCGGGAATGCTGGCCAACGGCTATACGCAGGCGCTGGCTGAGGCCTGTTTCGCCCAGATCGAGGGCTTCGCCGATTACGGTTTCCCAGAAAGCCACGCCGCCGCATTCGCGATGCTGACCTATGTGTCGTCCTGGCTTAAATGTCATCATCCGGCGGTCTTTGCCTGCGCATTGCTCAACAGCCAACCGATGGGGTTTTATGCGCCTGCGCAGATCGTGCGCGATGCGCGCGAACATGGGGTGGAGGTTCGGCCCATTTGCGTGAACTGCTCGGAGTGGGACAATACGCTTGAACGCCGCGCTGACGGTGGACACGCGCTGCGGCTCGGGTTCCGGCAGATCAAGGGGTTTCGCGCAGAGGATGCGGGCTGGATCGTAGCGGCGCGTGGCAATGGCTACCCCGATCCCGAGAGCCTGTGGCTGCGTGCGGGTATCGCGCCCGCCACGCTTGAGCGGCTGGCCGAAGCCGATGCCTTTACCGGCCAGAGCTTGACGCGGCGGGCGGCCCTTTGGGCGGTGCGGGCCATTCGCGCCCCCGCACCGCTGCCGCTTTTTGCCGATCCGCTGGATGGGGAGGGGTTGCGCGAGCCTGCCGTTACCCTGCCAGCCATGCACCTGGGCGAAGAGGTGGTCGAGGATTACGTCGCGATGCGCCTGACCCTGCGCGCGCATCCAATGGAACTGTTGCGCCCCTCCATCCCCGGTCTGACCTGCCACGATCAGCTTGTCACCGCCCCCCTCAAACGCACATCTGTTTGTGGCCTAGTCATCACGCGCCAGCGCCCCGGCACTGCTTCGGGGGTGATATTTCTCACGCTGGAGGATGAAACCGGCGTGTCGAATATCGTGGTCTGGCCAAAGATCTACGAGCGATTCCGCCGCGCGGTGATGGGCGGGCGGCTCTTGCGCGTGACGGGGCGGCTTGAACGCGAGGGGATCGTTGTGCATCTCATTGCCGAACGGATCGACGACCTCTCGCAGCGCCTCTCGGATCTTGGCCACCCGCTTGATGGCGCGGTGGGCATTACCATGCCACAAGCCGACGACACGCCCCGTCCGCGCCCCACAGCTCACCATCCCCGCGAGCAGGCCAAACGCCTGTTCCCGAGCCGCGATTTCCATTGAGGCCTTAAAAAGAGGGTGGGGTGAGCAACCTTGGAGGCCACAGGTTCGGAGTGCTCGGCCCGAAGCTACCGTTTATCACATAGCCGAGATGCTGCACCCGCAGCCCGCATTGCTGACATTCGTCATGAATGCAAAATCCGTGTTATGTCGAACTCAAACTCTGCGGGACGGTGCGCCATTTCGCTGCGCCTGCGCCAGGGTCTGCTTCCAAGATAGAAAAGCGTGCCTCCGGCACGGCGCTGGAGCTGTTCCGCAACCGCCTGGGCTCGGTGATCTTGGCGATGTCGGTTGCGACCGGGGCGGTGGCGGCGGAGTACGACTACGACAGCTTCGGGCAGCGGACACTTGTGCAGGGGACGGAGGAGGTCCGCTACGGCTTCACCTCCCGCGAGCACGATGCGCTGACGGGACTGATCCACTACCGCGCGCGGGCCTATGACCCGCTCACCGGCCAGTTCCTGCAGCGCGATCCCATCGGCTTCGCGAGCGGCGACCTGAACCTCTACGCCTATGTGGAGAACGATCCCAACAACTGGACGGATCCGAGCGGGTTGATGGCAGTGGACGGGAGCGTTTTGAGTGCCGGAACCCGCGCGATGGACGCCAATGCCATCAGAAACATCGGCATGGGAGTGCTGGGCGTGGCCACTGCGATCGCCAGCTACATGACCAGCTATACTGCGTTGGACGCGGTGCTCAATCAGGCGGATGGGGTGATGGGGACGGAACGGATGATCCGGGCGGCGATGGTGACGGTGGAGATGGTGGAGATGGTGGTCAGCAACCTGAGAATGAGCCACCGAATCCAGCTGATATCGCGCGCGATCTAGCAGCCCAATGCGCGGCGCAACCATTCCAATGCCATGATTTTGCTCGTGAATTGAGAGAGGCTTCGTGAAGCAGGTATTGACTTCGATGAAGTCTACGTGCGCAATCGCATTGCTCCGTTTCTAGAATCAGAACAGTTGGGGATAGTATCGAAAACAGGTGTTCATGAGGCGGTGCAGGTTGGCGACACTATTTTCGACAACAACTTTCCTGGCGGACTGCCTGCTGGTTCTTGGCGAATAGATATCGGGGAGGGCTACCCAGGTATCGATATTGAAATAAGGTAGCGTATGCTTAACCTATACGAGACTTTGCAACTTCTTAAAGTTCGCCCTGCGAATGTGATTGGGAGTAGATCAATTGATGCGCTTTTTTTGTTCCTAGTAGGCTGGAACGCACATCGGAAGTTTTCGCCTGACAATGATGCGTTCGCTGACGCTTTCTTTCGCGACTTCAACAGATTTGTCGAAGATGAGTTGGGTCAAAATAGGTCAGCAAAAGGTTGGGCAATGCTAGGGTCAGGACTCATAGCCAGTAAATGACGAGTGCGGCGAGAGCGATGGCTGACAGGAAGACCTTCGGGCATCGGTCGTAGCGGGTTGCCACGCGTCTCCAATCCTTGAGCCTGCCGAA
>NZ_RCNT01000003.1:7500-418581 GCF_003688285.1 Rhodophyticola porphyridii | reverse complement strand
CGGAGCGGGCGCGCGCGACCGGGGCTTCTCCCTCCCCGGGCCGCCGCGACCCGACCGCAGAGAAACGGCCCCCGCGGGTTTCCGCCCCGGGGGCCGTTTGCTCATGACGAAGCCGCAAAACCCGCGCTGATAGCAGCGCCGCCGGAACGCGTGGGGCAGCCAGGCGTCAGAGACGCTCGAAGGCCAATGCGATGCCCTGTCCGCCACCGATACACATGGTGACCAGCGCCTTGGAGCCGCCAATCCGATCCAGTTCATAAAGCGCCTTCACCGCGATGATCGCACCGGTTGCGCCAACAGGGTGACCCAGCGCAATCGCGCCGCCATTCGGGTTCACCTTGGAGGGGTCCAGACCGAGACCCTTGTTGACCGCCAGAGCCTGGGCCGCAAATGCCTCGTTCGATTCGATCACGTCGAAATCCGTGACCGACAAACCGGTTCTGGACAGAAGATTCTCCACCGCAGGCACAGGACCGATCCCCATCACCTCCGGGCGCACACCCGCATGCGCATAGCCAAGGATCCGCGCGAGCGGTTTCAGGCCGGCGGTCTCCGCGGCCTCGGCCCGGGCCAGAACAAGTGCGCCCGCCCCGTCATTGATGCCGCTGGCATTGCCCGCGGTCACGGTTCCGTCTTTCTGGAACACGGTGCGCAGTCCCGCCAACGCCTCAGGCGTGGTGGCCTTGGGGTGCTCGTCCGTGTCGAAATCTACCATGTCGCGTTTGACACGGACCTGCACCGGCACGATCTGATCCCTGAAATAGCCCGCTTCGATGGCTTTTGCCGCGCGGGTCTGGCTTTCCAGCGCAAAGGCATCCTGCGCGGCGCGGCTGATATCATGCTCGGCCGCGACGTTTTCGGCGGTCACACCCATATGCCCGGTACCGAACGGACAATTGAGCGCCCCCAGCATCATGTCTGACGCGCCCGCATCGCCCATCTTCTGGCCCCAGCGGGCCTGCGGCAGAATGTAGGGAGATCGGCTCATGCTTTCGGCGCCCCCGGCCAGGCCGAAATCCGCATCGCCCAGCATCAGCGACTGCACGACCGAGACAATCGCCTGCGCGCCGGAGCCGCAGAGCCGGTTTACATTCATCGCGGGCGTTGTATCGGGCACACCGGCCTCCATCGCCGCGACGCGGGACAGATACATGTCGCGCGGTTCGGTGTTGATCACATGGCCATAGGCGACATGCCCTATCTGGCCCCCTTCGACACCCGCCCGTTCCAGCGCGGCCCTGGCCACCGTCGCACCCAGATCGATCGGCGGCGTTCCGGCCAGGGAACCGCCGAAAGTGCCGATCGCGGTGCGCGCACCCGACAGGATGACAATGTCGTTCATGTGATCTCTCCTCATCTGACCTGACGCCAAACTAACCTTCAGCCGCGACGGAGGAAACCGGCGCGTTACGCCACACCGCGATTGAAACGTCGCTCAGCCGTCGGATATCTCCAGCAGCCGGTCGGCGCCGCGCAGAAAACCGTCCGCATGCGCGCCGAGACGGGTCAGGAGCTCGTCCTGAAAGGCCTGCGCAAGGGGGGCAAGTTCCGCCATCATCTCATGTCCCTTTCCGGTCAGCGCCAGCTCGACCAGCCGCCGGTCCGAAATGCTGGTGCGTTTGGTGATGTATCCTGCCTGTTCCAGCCGTGTCGCGGCACGGCTGACCTTGGATTTGTCCATGTCGACGCGGGCATGAATTTCCCGCACGGACACGGCGCTTTCCTGACTGAGATGAGCCACCACGCGCCACTCGGCGCGGGACAGGCCGAACCGCTCCTGATAGATGCGCGAATACTCCCGGCTCAGCCGGCCGGCCAGAACCGACATCCTGTAGGGCAGGAAGTCATCGAGAATGAATGGCTCGGCCATTGGAAACCCGTTGCAAATGCGACAAAGCCAGACTGGCGCGGTTTGCCCCTCGGTTCAAGCGATTGCCCCCCCGGCCCCGACATCGGGGCCGGGGGGGGCCGTGAGATCATGCCGCGGTGAAACGCAAGGGGCGAACCTGCTGGAACATGCCCGTCGCGCGCAGCTTGTCCAGCACCTCCGCAGGCGGCTGTTCGTCCAGATACAGCAGCGCGATGGCATCCTGCCCCGCGCCGGAGCGCCCGAGGGTGAAGTTCGCGATGTTCACACCGTTCTCGCCCATGGTCTGGCCCAATGTACCGATAATGCCCGGCACATCCGCATTGGTCGTGTAGAGCATATGTGCGCCCACTTCGGCATCGATATTGATGCCCTTGATCTGAATGAAACGCGGCTTGCCGTCGGAAAAAACGGTGCCCGCGATCGACCGCTGCCGTTCCGCCGTCTTGATCTGCAACCGGATGTAACCGTCGAAGACACCGGTCTTGTCCTGCGTGGTGGTGGAAATCTCCACCCCCCGTTCCTTGGCAATCACTGGCGCGCTGACCATGTTCACATCCGGGTTTGTGGCCTTCATGATGCCGGCAATCGCCGCACAGTTCAGCGCGTCGACATTCATGTCCTTGACCAGCCCGTTATAGGTGATGGAGATCTGCTGGATCGCCTCGTCAGTCAACTGACCGACAAACTCGCCCAGATTTTCGGCAAGCCTCACCCATGGGCCCATCACAGCGGCCTCTTCGGCCGTGACAGACGGCATGTTGAGCGCGTTGGAGACGGCCCCGGTCAGCAGATAGTCGGACATCTGCTCGGCCACCTGCAGGGCGACGTTCTCCTGCGCCTCTGTGGTGGCTGCGCCCAGATGCGGGGTCACAACCACATTGGGCAGGTTGAAGAGCGGGCTGTCGGTCGCCGGCTCCACCGCGAATACGTCGAAGGCGGCACCGGCCACGCGACCGGCTTTCAGCGCCTCGGCCAGGGCCTCTTCATCCACCAGACCGCCGCGGGCGCAGTTCACGATCCGCACACCCGGTTTCAGCTTGGCGATGTTCCCGGCACTGAGGATGTTCCGGGTCTTGTCGGTGAGCGGCACATGCAGGGTGATGAAATCCGCCCGCGCCAGCAACCCGTCAAGCTCCACTTTTTCGACACCCATTTTCAGGGCCCGCTCCTCGCTCAGGAACGGATCGTAGGCGACGACCTTCATCTTCAGCCCCAAGGCTCTGTCGCAGACGATAGAGCCGATGTTACCTGCGCCGATCACCCCCAGCGTCTTGTTTGTCAGCTCGACGCCCATGAACCTCGACTTCTCCCATTTACCTGCATGGGTGGAGGCGCTTGCCTCGGGGATTTGCCGCGCCACGGCCATCATCATCGAAATGGCGTGTTCCGCGGTGGTGATGGAATTCCCGAACGGGGTATTCATCACGATGATCCCCTTCTTGGACGCTGCGGGAATATCGACATTGTCGACCCCGATCCCCGCGCGACCCACCACCTTCAGATTGCCCGCGGCGGCGATGACCTTTTCCGTCACCTTGGTGGCCGACCGGATCGCCAAACCGTCATATTCACCGATGACAGAAAGCAGTTTGTCCTTGTCCTTGCCGATGCTCGGATCGAAGGTCACCTCGATCCCGCGGTCGCGGAAGATTTGAACGGCGGTTTCGCTCAGCTTGTCGGAAACCAGAACTTTGGGGGCCATATCAGGCGCTCCTTTGTCGAAATACAGGGTCTAATAAGGGGATCAGGCGGCTTCGGACCGGGCAGCGATCTCGGCATCGAATGCCCAGGACAGCCACGGGAGCAGCGCCCGGATATCCGAGGTTTCAACCGTCGCGCCGCACCAGATCCGCAGACCCGGAGGCGCATCGCGATAGGCCCCGATGTCGAGAGCGATGCCTTCCGCCTCCAGCCGCTTGGCCACGGCTTTGGCAAAACCCGCCCCGTCGGTGATCCGGCTGTCGCTGAATTTCAGACAAACGGACGTGTTCGACCGCGTAATGGGGTCCACCGCGAGATTTTCGATCCACGGCGTCGCCTCGACAAAATCGAAGATCGCTTGCGCATTGGCATCGGCGCGCGCCATCAGCGCGGGCAACCCGCCGATTTCACGCGCCCAGTTCAGCGCGAAGAGATAGTCCTCTACGGCCAGCATCGACGGCGTGTTGATCGTGGCGCCCGAAAAGATACCGTCAATCAGCTTGCCGCCCTTGGTCAGCCGGAAGATCTTCGGCAGCGGCCATTCCGGCACGTAGCTTTCCAGCCGCTCCACCGCCCGCGGGCTGAGGATGAGCATGCCATGGGCCGCCTCTCCGCCCATCACCTTCTGCCAGGAGAAGGTGGTGGCATCCAGCTTCTCCCAGGGCAGATCCTGCGCGAAAGCGGCGCTGGTCGCATCGCAGAGCGTCAGGCCGGCCCGGTCGGCGGGGATGACATCCCCGTTTGGAACCCGGACGCCGGACGTGGTGCCGTTCCAGGTAAAACAGACATCGTTATCGTAGTTTAATGCGGCCATATCGGCGATATGGCCATAATCGGCGGTATGAATCTCCGCCTTGATCTTCAGCTGCTTGACCACATCGGTGACCCAGCCCGCGCCAAAGCTTTCCCACGCGACCATGTGAACGGGGCGTTCGCCCAGCAGGTTCCACATCGCCATCTCGAACGCGCCGGTGTCGGAGGCCGGCACGATCCCGATCCTGTAATCCGCCGGAACGCCGAGCAGGTCGCGCGTGCCGTCGATCGCCGCTTTCAGCTTGGCCTTGCCAATATCGGCACGATGCGATCTGCCAAGTGCAGCATCCGCAAGCTTCTCCAGCGACCATGTAGGGGGTTTGGCGCAAGGCCCGGACGAAAAACGCGGATTGTCCGGCCGCGCGGCCGGGGTGTTCGTAACCATCGGTGGTATCCTCACAGATATGCGCCCCTCGTTGGGGAGGGGTGTCCCACCGACGCTGATACGACCGGAACACGCGCCGCACAAGTCGGAATACGCGCGCGAACTGCCGCAAACCGGCCAAGGCCCGTGTGACGGCGCGTCGCGGCCCGGGCCCCGGTGAAGACCCGCATCGGCCGACAAAAGGCGCGGAACAACCGGGGGTAGAGAGAATTGGCTTGCCTGACGCGGATCGCTAACGGTAAACGGGAAACAGACGATCGTGCACACGTATAGGAAGAGTCCACCCGTGAGAGACTCAATACAGACTCAGATTTTCGATCTGAGTGATTTTCTGCCCTTCCAGATGTCCGTGGTGTCTACCCGGCTGTTTCAAACGATCATGGCCGATAGCGGGCTTCAGTTGCCCGAATGGCGGATCGTGATGGCACTCCCTGGCAATCAGCCCTGTTCGTCGAACGATCTTTGCACCCTGACCGCGATGGACGCGGCCCGCGTCAGCCGGGCGCAACGCCGTCTGGAGGAACTGGAGCTGATCGAGGTGAAGCCGGACATGGCGGACCGTCGGCGGCTGATCGTGCAGTTGAGCGAGGCCGGAATGCGGGAATTCGACCGTCTGCAGGCCGCGGCCCGCATGGCCGAGGCGGAGCTTCTGGACGATATGCCGCCCGCGGATCGCGCCCGGCTGAAATCGGCCGTCGCCCGGCTGTTCAACAAGCTTTAGCACGCACCTGTCCGGTTCCAGCCGTCGCGCCGAACAGGTGGCCCTGCTGTCACTGCCCCGATAGCCAGAAATATTTTCAGGTTTGGAATGCGACTGACTCGCAAAACCATTGACTTTTTGCGAGTCAGTCGCAATATCAAGTGTGACGGCCTTCAAACATGCGGATTTCGAATCGATGCTGAAACATCTTCTCACTGTATTGGCCACCACTCTGGCGCTGACAGGCCCCGCCATGGCGCAGGATCGGCTGGACATCGTGGCGACGACCGGCATGATCGCCGATGCCGCGCGGGTCGTCGGCGGCGATGCGGTCGAGGTGCGCGCGCTGATGGGTCCGGGCGTGGACCCTCATGCCTACCGCCAGACCCGTAGCGACATCGTTGCGATGACACGGGCCGATCTTGTGCTTTGGCACGGCCTGTTCCTCGAAGCGCAGATGGAGAGCTTCTTTGCCGATCTGGGTCAGGAGCGTCTGGTCGTGGCCGTCGCCGACGGGCTACCGCGCGACGTGCTTGTTGCTCATGACGATTACGAAGACCGTTTCGACCCCCATGTCTGGATGGACCCGGATCTTTGGGCGCTGGTCGTGACCGAGGTGCAAAACGCCCTGACCGAGGCGCAGCCGGAAAATGCCGATCTCTTCGCGGCCAATGCCGCGGCCCATATGGAGGATCTCGCCGCCCTGTCGACCTATGCGGATCAGGTTCTTGCCAGCGTGCCGGAACCTGCCCGGGTGTTGCTGACGGCCCATGACGCCTTCAACTATTTCGGTGCCGCCCATGGGTTTGAGGTGATGGGAATTCAGGGCATCTCGACCGAATCCGAAGCAGGGCTCGTCCGCATTTCCGATCTCGTCGACCTGCTGGTCGACCGGAATGTCGGTGCCGTTTTCGTGGAAAGTTCGGTTTCCGATCGCAATGTGCGCGCGCTGATCGAGGGTGCCGCGGCCCGCGGCCACGAGGTGATCATCGGCGGCGAACTCTATTCCGACGCGATGGGGCCCGATGGCAGCTATGAAGGCACCTATCTCGGCATGATCGACCACAATGTAACGGTGATCGCCCGCGCCCTTGGCGGCACCGCTCCCGAACGGGGCATGAATGGCCTGCTGTCCGCAGGCATGTGAGAGGACCATATGACCGCACTTAATCTGGCAACCCAAAACGGGCTTCGTCCCGAGGCAGCCGAGATTGCGACCAGCCCCCTTGCCATACGGGGGCTGACCGTGTCCTACGGAGAGAAACCGGCCATCTTTTCCGTCGACATGACGATCCGGCCCGGCTCGATGACCGCGATCATCGGGCCGAACGGCGCGGGGAAATCGACTCTCTTGAAGGCAGCGTTGGGTATCATTCGCCCACTGTCCGGCCAGACCACGGTTTTCGGCCGTCCGCTCGACACGCAGCGCGCGCGGATCGCCTATGTGCCCCAGCGCGCCAGTGTCGACTGGGATTTCCCGACCACCGTGCTCGACGTGGTTCTGATGGGGCTCTACCGTGAGTTGGGCCTGCTGCGGCTCGTCCGAAGCAGCCACCGGAAAACCGCGATCGATGCGCTGCAACGGGTCGGCATGGCGGATTTCGCAGACCGGCAGATCGGGCAGCTTTCCGGCGGGCAGCAACAGCGGGTGTTCCTCGCCCGCGCCTTGGCCCAGGGTGCCGATCTCTATCTGCTGGACGAGCCCTTTGCCGGCGTCGACGCGGCCACCGAAAAGGCGATTATCGCCGTTCTGAAAAGCCTGAAGGCGGTCGGCAAGACCGTGGTTGCCGTGCATCATGACCTGGCGACGGTCGAGCAGTATTTCGACCACGCTTTCCTGATCAACGTCCGCCCGGTCGCCGAAGGCACGGTGGCCGAAGCCTTCACCGCAGAAAGCCTGCAGGCGGCCTATGGCGGGCGGCTGGCAACGGCACAGATCGACCGGCTCAGTCAGGCGGGCTGACATCATGCTTTTCGAGGCTTTGACCCTCCAGCTTGGCTACAACGCCACGCTGGTCGCCATCGGTGCGATGCTGCTTGGCATATCGGCGGGCGCGACCGGAACCTTCCTGTTCCTGCGCAAACGCGCGCTTGTCTCCGATGCGATCAGCCACGCCACCCTGCCCGGTATCGGTCTGGCCTTCATCGTCATGGTCTGGCTGGGCATGGACGGGCGCAGCCTGCCGGGTCTTCTGATCGGGTCGGCGCTTTCTGCATGGATCGGGCTGCTTTGCGTGCAATGGCTGACCGGCGGCACCCGGCTGAGTGAGGATTCCGCGATCGGCGCGGTCCTGTCGGTGTTTTTCGGGGCCGGCATCGTTCTGCTGACGGTCATTCAGGGGATGAGCGCCGGGCGGCAGGCCGGCCTCGACTCGCTTCTTCTGGGGTCCACCGCGGGCATGCTCTTTTCCGACGCGGTGCTGATCGCCGGTGGCGGCGCGCTTGTGCTGATGCTTACGCTTTTGCTGCGTCGGCCCATGTCGCTTGTCGCGTTCGACAGCGACTTTGCCGCAGCGTCCGGGCTGAACGTGCAGCGGATCGACCTCGCCACCATGGGCCTTGTTCTTGCGGTAACGGTCGTCGGCCTCAAGATCGTCGGCCTGATCCTGATCGTGGCGCTTCTGATCATCCCGCCGGTGACCGCCCGGTTCTGGACCGAACGCACCGAACATGTCTGGCTGATCGCAGGCGCACTGGGCGGAGCATCGGGCTATATCGGGGCCGCCATTTCCGCCTCTGCGCCCGCCTTGCCGACCGGGCCGATCATCGTGCTTGTGGCCTTCGCCTTCTTTGCCGTTTCGCTTCTGTTTTCGCCAGCGCGCGGCGTTCTGTCCTCGGTCCTTCGCCATCGGCAGTATCAGCGCCGCGTGCATCTTCGGCAGGGCCTTCTGGCACTGGCTCAGGGGCAGCCGATCTATGAGGGCTACACGCTGCGCCTTTTGCAACGGGAGGGTCTGGCCCGACCCGACGGTGTGGCCACCGGCGACGGGCAGGCCCGCGCCGCCAAGGCCCTGCTGGATGAAAAACGCTGGGAGATCCTGCGCGGGTTGCAGGCGCATGAGGCCACGGCTGCCCGCTACGACGGGTTGACCGGTCTGGAAACCATCCTGACCGAGGATCAATTGCGCGATCTGGACACCCGGATTGCCGCCCCGCGGGAGATCGCCCCATGAGCGGCGCCGAGTTCGTTCCTTTGTCGCTGACACCGATACTGATCGGGATATTTGCCGCCATCGCCTGCGCGCTTCCGGGGAATTTTCTGGTCCTGCGCCGGCAGGCGCTGATCGGCGACGCAATCTCCCACGTCGTCCTGCCCGGCATCGTGGTGGCCTTCCTGCTGACCGGTGCCGTCACCGCCTGGCCGATGATGCTGGGCGCGGCCGGTGCGGCGCTGATTTCCGTCGTCCTGATCGAGGCGATCCGGCGTCTGGGCCGCATCGAGACCGGTGCGGCTATGGGCGTCGTCTTCACCGCGATGTTCGCGGCCGGCGTCTTGCTGCTGGAGCGCTCGGACACGTCTTCGGTGCATCTGGATGTGGAGCATGCGCTGATGGGCAATCTTGAAAGTCTGATCTGGCTTGAAGCGACGGGCTGGCGCTCCCTGCTCGACCCGCAGGCGCTGGCCGGCTTGCCGCCGGAACTTCCCCGCCTTGCGCTGGTGCTGGCACTCGTGATCGCCTTTACCTGGGTTTTCTGGCGCCCGCTGAAGATCTCCACCTTCGATGAAGGCTTTGCGCAGGTTCTTGGCATGCGTACCGATCTTCTGGGCATCGCCCTCGTGATGATCGCCGCGATCGCCGCTGTTGCCGCCTTCGATGCGGTGGGCTCGATCATCGTCATCGCGATGTTCATCTGCCCGCCGGCGGCGGCCCGGCTGATGACCGACGATCTCGCCCGGCAGGTGGGATGGAGCGTGGTGTTCGCCACGCTCTCGGCCATCCTCGGCTATGTTTTTGCAGGCTACGGACCGCTCTGGCTTGGTGGCAGCGATTCCGTCAGCGCCGCGGGTATGATCGCCACGGTCTCGGGCCTGATCCTTGCCCTTGCCGCGCTGTTCGGGCCGCGCCGCCGCGGCATGATGGCCTGACCGCACGCCGCTGCGCCACACCCGAAAGGTCGCATTCAGGCTTGAGCGGACGCGCGTCCCGGCGTAAGCACAATCTACTTCGGTCCGGGCGGTGCGAGTCGTCCGGGTAAAAGGGAACACGGTGCGGGCTTCAAACCCCAACTCCGTGACTGCCCCCGCAACTGTAAGCGGCGAGCGCGGCTGAATAAAAACCACTGGCCCCCTCATGGGGCTGGGAAGGTCCGGCCAAGCATCGACCCGCAAGTCAGGAGACCTGCCGAGGTGATCACCCTGTTCGGGCGCGGAGGGCGTTATGGACAACGGTCTTTCCGTCGTGGTGGCACTCTCACCGTCTGCGGCGGGGCCATCCCCCTTCCAAAGACAGCCTTGGCACCACCGAGACCCGCCAGACCGGGCCGGAAAGGGGGACATTATGAACAAGACACTGGGCGCCGTCGCTGCGACCCTTCTGACAACCACATCCGCACTGGCGCAGGACGCGCCGGTCTTCACACTGAACGAGATTATCTTCTCCGCCGGCCTGACCGCCCTTGAGGCCAGCCGCACCGGCGTTTCCGTACAGGTCATCGACGAAGACGATCTTGAAGCCGAAGGTGACCGCCCGCTTGTCGATGTACTTGATCGCCTGCCCGGCATCTCGATCACCCGCAACGGGCCGCTGGGGACGCAAACCGCCCTCCGTGTGCGTGGTCTGAACACTTACTACACGCCGGTCCTGATCAACGGGATCGACATGACCGACCCGGCTTCAACCCAGACGCAATTCGATCTCGGCTCCATCACCACGGCGGGGATCAGCCGGATCGAAGTGCTCTATGGCTCTCAATCGGCGATCTACGGCTCCGAGGCGATTGCCGGCGTAATCAACATCACCACGCTGAGCCCGCCCGAAGAGAACGGCACCGAAGTGACCGTCGAGCTTGAGGCGGGCAGTTACGAAACCTATAGCGGCCTGATCGGGATCGGCACCCGCTTCGACCGCGGTTCGGTTGCGTTGAGCTATGGCCATGTCGGCAGCGAGGGATTTTCGGCAGCCGATGAAAATCAGGGCAATACCGAAGCCGACGGCTTCGAGTCGAACACGGCAACCCTTCAGGCGGAATATGAGTTGACCGATAGCGTGAACGTCGGGGCCAGCCTGTTCTACCAGACCGCCACCTATGAATACGACGCGGGCGGTGGGGCGGGCGGCGATGCCGGCCGGTTCGCCGAAGAGGAACGTCTTGGCGCGCGGCTTTTCACAACCTTCGACGCATTCGGCATCGATAACGAAGTCGCGCTCACCTTTTCGAAAACGGATCGGGCACAGTTCAATGTTCCGGCCTCTTTCAACACACCATTCATCGGCGAGCGCATCGGTCTTGGCTATCAGGGCACGATCGCTCTGCGCAACGATGGCACACTGACCTTTGGTGCGGACCGGACGCGGGAGGAGTTCTTCGTCGGCCCCTCATCCTTCTCCCCCGCTTCCTCCGGCGATATCGACCTGACGGCGGTTTATGCGGATCTGAACATACCTCTGACCCCCGATCTCGATCTGGGTGCCGCGCTTCGCTATGACGATCACTCGCTTTTCGGATCGGCGGTAACGGGCCGGGTCGCGCTGGCCTGGCGCCCGGCGGCGGGCACGGTGGTCCGCGTCAGTGCCGCAACCGGCTTCCGCGCTCCATCCCTCAACGAGTTGTTCGGGCCATTCGGGTCGAACCCCGATCTGGATCCCGAGGAAAGCCGGAGCTTCGATCTTGGCGTGGAGCACAATTTTGGCCGCGGCCGCGTAGCGGCTACTCTTTTCTACACCGAGATCGACAACCTGATCGACTATGTCTTCCCGGTGCCCAACGGCTATGTTCAGGTGCCCGGCACATCTGTTACCCGCGGGATCGAACTGTCGGGGCAATACGAGTTGACCGACAACCTCTCTGTCTTCGGAAACTACACCTATACCGACGCGCGCGCCGCCGATGATACACGCCTGCGCCGGGTCCCCTACCACGACGCCACGATCGGGATCAGCGGCACATTTGGCACCGGCTGGAGCGCGGATTTCGCCCTTCAGATGGTCAATGACCGTGTCGATCCGGCACCGGTGGAAAACTATGCGGTCGCCAATGCCAGCATCGGATATCGCGTGAATGAGGCAACGGATGTCTATCTACGCGTGGAAAACCTGTTTGACGAGCAATATCAGGCCATTCGCGGATATGGTACCAGCGACAGGGCGGTCTATCTTGGCCTGCGGTCCCGTTTCTAGGCGCCTTTCGGGCGCTCTTCTGGCGGTGACCCTTACGGTCGCCGCCGCTGTGTCGCATGCGGCACCTCCCCAGCGCGTCGTGTCGATGAACCTCTGCACGGATCAGCTTGCGATGATGCTGGCGGCGCCGGGACAGTTGATTTCGGTCAGCGATATCGCATCGGATCCGATGATCTCTCCGATGCATGTCGAGGCCGCGGCCTACCCGTTCAATTTCGGGGGTGCCGAGGAGATCTATCTGCTGGACCCGGATCTGGTGCTTGCGGGCGTCTATTCCGACCCTGCCGTCGTTTCCATGTTGCGCCGTCTCGGGATCGACGTCGCGCAGATAGACATCGTGACCGGGCTGGATGAGGTGGCCGATCGTCTCCGCGAAGTCGGCGCGCTTCTGGGGAGGGAGGCCGAGGCGCAGGCCGAAATCGCCCGGTTCGAGGCGGGTATGGCCATGTTCAGCCACGCGCAAACCGGGCCCCGCGCCGCGTTCTACTATCCCAACGGATATTCGCTCGGCACCGGTACGCTGTCTCACGACATTCTGACGACTGCCGGATTTCGGCATATCGCCGAAGAAATGGGCCGCAACACCAGCGGTCGGCTTGCCCTTGAGCTTCTGGTGACGGCTTCGCCGGACCTGGTGATCGGTACCGGCACCTATCCGGGCAGTTCCCGATCCGAGGAAATCCTCCGTCATCCGGCTTTGGAAGCCCTCGTTTCGGCGGGGCGCGGTCATGTCAGTGGCGCCGACTGGGTCTGCGGCACCCCGCGTGTCCTGACTGCGTTGGCCGACCTGCGCGCTGCGCGCCGCGCGATGGAGGTGGAATGACGCTTTCCCGTCTCTTCGGTATCCTGTCTGCCATCGTCGCGGCCCTGTTCTGCGCCTCGCTTCTCATCGGGCCGGCGGGGTTTGGCATCGGCGACAGCATCTCCGCCTTGATACGCGGCGACGGCGAGGCCGTGACGCTGGTGATGCGGGAAATCCGTCTGCCCCGCGCGCTTCTGGCGGTGATGGTCGGGGTCAGCCTCGGCCTTTCCGGTGCGGCGCTTCAGGGCTTCCTGCGGAACCCGCTGGCGGAGCCCGGGCTGATCGGGGTCACCTCTTCCGCCGCGCTTGGCGCCGTCATAGCGCTACAAACGGGCTTCGCGGCCAGCTTTGCGCTCGCGCTGCCGATTTCGGCTCTGATCGGCGCTTTGGTCTCTGTTCTGCTGTTGCTTCTTCTGGCCGGGCCACGGGGCGGATCGCTGACACTGATCCTCGCGGGCATCGCGATCAGCGCGCTGGCGGGAGCCTTTCTGTCGCTGGTGCTCAATCTTTCGCCCAATCCATTCGCGGTAAGTGAGATCGTGTTCTGGATGCTCGGCTCCCTCTCGGACCGGTCCTTCGACCATGTGATGATCGCCCTGCCTGTCATGATGCTGGGTTGGACGCTTCTTGCGAGCCTCGGGCGCGGCCTTGACGCATTGACCCTTGGCCAGGATGCGGCGGCCTCCATGGGCATCCATCTGGGCCGGCTGCGTCTCCGCATGGTGGTGGGCGTCGCCGCCTCTGTCGGCGCGGCCACTGCCGTAGCGGGCGCCATCGGTTTCGTGGGTCTTGTCGTGCCCCATATCCTGCGCCGGTATGTCGGCGCGCGCCCCGGTGCGCTTCTGCCGGCATCGGCTCTCGGCGGCGCGGCGATGGTGCTGGCCGCGGATATCGCCGTGCGCCTGATCCTGCCCGACCGTGATCTGAAACTCGGCGTGTTGATGGCGATCATCGGCGCGCCGCTGTTTCTGCACCTGATCTACAAGACACGGAGGCAGATGACATGACCGCGCTGACCGTCACGGATCTCACCGTTCTGCGCGGCGAATGCCCGGTCGTCGATCAGGTGAGCCTTTCCCTGCAGGCCGGGGAGATTACAGGGCTGATCGGCCCCAACGGCGCCGGAAAAACGACCCTGTTGCGGGCAATCCTGGGCCTCCAGCCTCATTCCGGCACCTCCAGCCTCGCTTCACTTCCCGCCCGCCAAAGGGCCAGAACGGCCGCCTGGATGCCGCAGACCCGGGAAATAGCCTGGCCCGTCGCGGTGGAGACACTTGTCATGCTGGGCCGTGTTCCGCATTTGGCAGGAGGTGCGAAACCCAGCGCCGAGGATCGTGCCGCAACAGCCCGCGCTCTTGCAGATATGGCCCTGAACGGGTTCGAAACCCGGGCGGCGACCGATCTGTCGGGCGGCGAACAGGCCCGGGTGCTGATTGCCCGTGTTCTGGCGCAGGAAACACCGATCATTCTGGCCGATGAGCCCATTGCAGGTCTCGATCCCGCGTTTCAGATCGCCACGATGCAGATTTTCCGGCGCCTCGCGGATCAGGGCAAGACGATACTTGCCGCTCTTCACGATCTGGGCCTTGCCGCACGTCACTGCACACGGCTTTTGTTGCTAGACAAGGGCCGCCTCGTCGCCGATGGGCCGCCAAGGGATGTGCTGACGCCAGAGAACCTGCACAGGGTTTTCGGGATAGCGGCACATGTTATGGAAACCGAGCATGGCTTGATTTTCCAGCCGTTGGAGATCACCCGATGATCCGCGTCACCCTGTCCCGCCCGTGGCTTATCGCGGATCTGGCCCAGGAGATGCGGGTACTGAGCTGGGCGCCCCACAGGCCCGGACTGGTGCTTGCCCGGCAGGTCATCTGGCGGGAAGTGCGCGACGCGGATCTGCCCGAAGGTCTGGACGCGGCGGCATGGCTCGCCAGCGAAGTGACCGCGATAGACCGTCCCGATGCCGTAGCGATGCTGACATCCCGAAACGTTGGCAAACATAGTCTGACACAGGCAGAATCGGGCGATACCAAAGCCTCCTGCCTCGCCACGGTGGGCCTGTCGAATGCCGAACGGGTCGGCCATCGCCAGCCGGTCCTCGCGGAAAGCCATGGCACCGTCAATCTGCTTGTCACTCTGTCACAGGGGCTTGGCACCGCCGCCATGACCGAAGCGATGTCGATCGCCGCCGAGGCCCGCACCGCCGCCATAATTGCCCATGGTCCAGAGTTGCCCGAAGGCCCCGCAACAGGCACCGGCACAGATTGCATCGCCCTGGCCTGCCCATTTGGCGATCGCGCCTATGCGGGCCTTCATACCGAGATCGGCGAAGTAATCGGGCGCGCGGTTTATGATGCGGTCGCCCGGGGTACGCGGGACTGGATGACAACGGAGGCCCCGAGATGAAAGCCTTCCCGCCTTGCCGGATCGTCTGCCTGACCGAAGAGACGGTCGAAACGCTCTACCTGCTGGGCGAGGATCACCGCATCGTCGGCGTGACGGGTTATGCCGTCCGCCCGCCTCAGGTGCGGCGGGAAAAACCGCGGGTCGGCGCCTTCACCTCTGCCGATATCCCCAAGATCATCGCCCTGGAACCTGATCTCGTCCTGACCTTCTCCGATCTTCAGGCCGATATCGTCGCGCAACTGATCCGCGTGGGGGTGGCCGTGCACGCGTTCAACCAGCGCGACATTTCCGGCATTCTGGCGATGATCCGCACGCTGGGCGCTCTGGTCGGTGCGGGCGCCAAGGCCAAGGCGCTGGCGGCAAGGTTCGAGGCGCGGCTCCAACGTCTCCGCGACAGGACACGGCCCGCCCGACCGAGGGTCTATTTCGAGGAATGGGACGATCCGCCGATTTCCGGCATCGCCTGGGTCAGCCAATTGATCGAAATCGCGGGCGGCATTGATGTCTTTGCTCATCTGAGCGGCGAGCCCGCCGCCAGAAATCGCATTATCGACCCGAAAGATGTGATCGATGCCGCCCCCGACGTGATCATCGCAAGCTGGTGCGGCAAGAAGGTCCGCCCGGAACGGATTGCGGACCGCCCCGGCTGGCAGAACATACCGGCGGTGAGAGCGGGCCGGATCGTCGAGATCAAATCTCCGATGATCCTGCAACCCGGCCCCGCGGCGTTGGGCGACGGGCTGGATGCGATCGAGCAGATCCTGTGGGGTGACTATTCTGGAAAAGGTGAGCGCGTATGACCGATCTTGTCGACTTTCTGAGCCGTGGCGGTCCCGCGATCTGGGCCATCGGCGCGCTGTCTGTCGTCACTCTGGCGCTGATCTTCTGGAAAATCTGGCAGTTGGCGCAGATGGGCGCGTGGTCCGATGGCACCCAGACCGACGAAGCGATCGGGCACTGGCAGGGCGGCGATGCGGCAGCCGGTCTGCGGCATATCAGCGGACGCAGATCCTTGCGCGCGCAAATGGCCGTAGCAGCGATGGAGGCGCGCCAGGATCCGGGCCTGACGGCGGAGGCCGCCCGTGAAGAAACGACGCGTATTGCGAAATCCCTGCTTTCCGGCGCGCGCGGCGGGCTTCGCGCGTTGGAGCTTATTGCGACGATTGCGCCTCTGTTAGGCCTGTTAGGCACTGTATTGGGCATGATTGCCGCGTTTCAGGCACTTCAGGTCGCGGGCACGCGCGCCGA
Organism: Rhodophyticola porphyridii; assembly: GCF_003688285.1. Taxonomy (GTDB): domain Bacteria; phylum Pseudomonadota; class Alphaproteobacteria; order Rhodobacterales; family Rhodobacteraceae; genus Rhodophyticola; species Rhodophyticola porphyridii. The sequence goes on along the minus strand of NZ_RCNT01000003.1, from coordinate 402,318 downwards.
CCCGGCCACGCTCGCCGGTGGCATCTGGGAGGCGCTTCTGACAACCGCCGTGGGCATGGCGGTTGCGATCCCGGCCTCTATGGCTCTGACATGGTTCGAAACCGTCGTGGATCGAGTGCAGGCGGATATGGAGGATGCCGCCACGCGCATCTTCACGCGGGGGCCGTCATGAGCTTCCAGTTCGCCCGGACAAGACCCAGCCGCCGCCCCAGCCTGACGCCGATGATCGACGTGGTGTTCCTGCTTCTGGTGTTTTTCATGCTGGCCGCCCGCTTCGGTCAGGACGGTGCGTTGCCGTTGAGCCTTTCGGGGTCGGGCGGCACCTATTCCGGCCCGCCGCGGCTGGTCGATGTCCTTCCGGAAGGGCAGCGGCTGAACGGGCAGGCCGGAGAGGTTGCGGAAATCGTGGCCCGGCTGAATGACCTGACAGACAGGCCGGATGACACCATCGTCTTGCGCGGGGTCGACGGCGCCAGCCTGCAACGTCTTGTCACGCTTATGTCCGCGCTCGAACAGGCCGGTTTCACCCATCTGGTGCTGGTCGAATGATCTCCTTCGGGCCACCCACCCGTCGCCCCCGCGGCGAAACGATCGTTCCGATGATCAACGTGGTCTTCCTGCTTCTGATCTTCTTTCTGATGACCGCGCAGATCGCCCCGCCCGATCCGTTGGAGGTAACCCCGCCCAGTGCTCCGGCCACGCCGGCCGATCCCGCACCAGACACGCTTTACATCGATGCGAGCGGCGCACTTGCGTATGAAACACACCAGAACGACGCGGTATTCGCGGCACTTGCCCTGCGGGAGCCCGGGCCGCTGACACTCCGCGCGGATGCGGCGTTGCCGGCGGGTGATCTTGCGCGCATCCTGCCCCGCCTTGCGGCAATCGGGATCACGGAAATCGCGCTTGTGACGGAGGCGCCATGAACAGGCTGCTTCAGATCCCTGCCTTTCTGACCGTATCGGTTGCCGTTCACGCAGCCGTCTTCGTCCAGCTTTCCGATGGCGCAGCCTCGCGCTCAGACGCATCAGGCGCCGTAGAGACGACATTTCAGGCCGCATCGGGAGAGATGGCCGAACTGGTCGCACGTTGGACCACGCCGCCGGATGTGGCGCAGCCCGCTGCTCTTGCGCCTCCGAGCCTCTTACACCTGCCCATTCCGCCAACGCCGCCCGACCCCGCGCCAAGACCGGCCACGCCGGATACGCTGCGCCAGCAGACACTGCCGGAACCTATGCCGACAGTGCCGAACGCCGAGACGCGGCTTAGCACCTTGCCGGATATCCGCGTGGCAAATCTGACAAGTCCGGAGTTTCAGAATGCGCCGCACACGGCCCTGCCGCCGCCCGAGATAGTCCGCCGCGCCGGGCAGCCCGAGTTGGCGCCCCCGCCGATCTCGGACACTACGCCCAGGCTTGTGCCCGACGCCATCTCGCCTCTGGCCATTGCCCAATCTGACCGTCCCGTGGCCCGGCCGGAACGGCCGCAGGCGCCCGCACCCTCCACAGCGGCGCAAGCCCGACAAACTGCCGGCGAGCCGCGCGGCGACGTCGCGAGGGGCAATCTCCGGCAAGCTTCCGACACCGCGATATCCGCGTCACAACGGCAGCGCCTCGTGGCGGGTTGGGGAGCGCAGATCCATGCTCGTATCGAACGCCGAAGACCAAGTGTGGACGGGCAGGGGGCCGTGACCCTGCGCCTGAACATCGGACGGGACGGGCACTTGCAGAGCCTCTCGCTCATCGTGTCCTCAGGCAATCCAGAGATCGACGAGGCGGGCATCAGGGCCGTCCGGAGTGCGGGCCGCTTTCCCGCCGCGCCTGATGGCCTCTCGGAACAGAGCTATCGGTTCGATCTTCCGATCCGGTTTCGCTGATCGCAGCAGAAACGGGGCGGTAAAGGTACACCGCCCCGTTTCAAACCCGTTTCAAGACCGCGCATCAGTCAGTGGCGTCGATATACATCGCAGCCAGTTCCGCCGTCGTATAGTCGGCCGGATTCACACCCAGATAGGCCGCCAGCTGGGCATTGCCGCCATTTGCGCTCCGGTTCTGTGTCGATACGGTTTCGGGCCCGTCCTGAAGGATGTGACGGATCGCGATCGCATTGTCATCGGACATTGCGTTGGAAAGCTGGATCAGCTCGGCGGTGGTATAGGCACCGGGCTCGACACCAAGCGACGCCGCCAGTTGCGCGTCATTCGCGACGGCGGGAAGCGCGAGGGTCACGGCCAGAGCGGCACCAAGGGGAAGGATCATGCGTGTCATTGTCTTATCTCCGACATTTCCGGGCAAACCGGTCTGATCTGCCCTTCATGACTTCAAGATGGGCCGGAGGCGGCGACAAAACTTGAACCGGTCAATCCAGTTTTTGAACCAAACAGTTTAGTTTATTTTTGACGTCTGTAACCCGAGGGCGTGATTCCGACTGCTGATTTGAAACTGCGGGACAGATGGGCCTGATCCGCAAAGCCGGTGGCCATCGCGATGGCGCCAAGGCTGAGCGCCGGGTCACGTAAACGCGCTTTCGCGGCAGCAAGACGTCGCCGCATGACCAGCGCCTGCGGCGTGATGCCGGTGGTCTGCTTGATCGCGCGCACCAGTGCGGAATCTGACATGCCAAGATGATGCGCCAGTTCCGGCGTCCGCAAAGGCTGGTCGATCCGGCGATCGATGTAGTCAAGCAACCGCGCGTATCGCTCCGTGGTCAGCCCACCGGTTTCGGCAAACGGAGCATCGTCGGTGATCGCATAACGCCGGACCAGCGTCACTACGAAGACCCGCGCCAGGGCATCGAACAGAACAGCCTGGCCGGGCCCCGGCTCCTCAAGCGCGATCTTCATCTGCAGAGCCCAGTTGCCCAAGTCCCTGTCTTGCAGGACGTTGCTGCCATCGAGCCGGGACCCCACGGTCAGAACTCTCAGATCGCCTTGAATGAAGTGCTGAATCCGTTCCGGGTGCGCGCGGATCAGCAGGAACTTGACGGGCGCCAGCCATTCCCAACTGCAGACCGCGCCCACTGGCACCACGACCATCGAGCCGGGAGGCAGATCGAGTGGTGTCTGCCGGCCATCCCGGCGCTGAAGACCTGCGGCGGACTCGGATTGAAGCGGAATCAGAAGGCAGTGGTCGGGCAGGCTCACGGGCGCCATCGGCCCAGCCTCCATTTCGAAGTAATCGGCCCTGAGCAGCTGTTCGGTTCCGCCGCCGGGCAGACGCGTGGAACTGAGCCGCGCCGTGTCAAGCCAAAGCCTGCTATGGACTCCCATACCACCCTCGATAAAACCGAACCGTTCAGTTTAAAATAGAGTATCATCCGGGCAGCGCAAGAACCGTATGGTCCGATATGAAATTGCTATTGCCACCCCCCTGACGTTTTCATCGGGCATGCGCGGCATTCTGTGCCTTTAACCCCGGCATCGCACTGCTAGCTTAACTGCAACTCCCGCCTTGAAAGGCTGTTCCATGCTGAGCGTGACCGATATCCACAAATCCTTCGAAACGGAGGATGGGCCGCTGCCAGTTCTGCGCGGTGTGTCATTGACGGTGGCGCCGGGCGACACGCTTGCGCTGACCGGCGAAAGCGGGTCGGGAAAAAGCACGCTGCTCCATCTGATCGGCGGACTGGACACTGCGGACAAGGGGCGGATCGAGGTGGACGACGTGGACCTCTCGGCGCTGGATGACGCGGGCCGGGCGCGCCTGCGCCGCGACATGGTTGGTCTGATCTTCCAGCAATTCAACCTGATCCCGTCCCTGACGGTCGCGCAGAACCTCTCCTTTCAGGCACGGCTTGCAGGCCGCCACGACGCCGCATGGGTGGATGAACTCGCCAGGCGTCTGGGCCTGTCGGAGCACCTTGCCCGCTACCCCGAACAGCTTTCCGGCGGACAGCAGCAGCGCGTGGCGATCGGCCGGACGCTGGCAGCACGGCCCCGCGTGGTTCTGGCAGACGAACCCACGGGCAATCTCGATGAAACAACGGGCGACACCGTTCTTGGTCTGCTCCTGGAGCTGGCCGCGGAAACCGGCACCGCGATCCTGATGGTCACCCACTCGACACGGTTGGCACACCGTCTGGCCCGACAGGTGCATCTGACCAAGGGCCGGCTCGGCAGCGCAGGGCTTGGGCGGGCGGCCGAATGACCCGTGCCGCCTGCGCCGCCCTGCTCTCCCATTGGAGGCGCCATCCCGGCCAATGCCTGACCCTGATCCTCGGCCTTGCATTGGCCACGGCGCTCTGGTCCGGCGTTCAGGCGATCAATGCCGAGGCGCGCGCCTCCTATGACCGGGCTGCCGCGGTGTTGGGACAGGATCAACTGGACCGCCTGACCCGCGAGGACGGTCTTCCGATACCTCTGGCCGAGTACATCGCGCTCCGTCGCGCCGGGTATCTCGTCTCTCCGGTGATCGAGGTGGAGCTTTCCGACCCCGGCGCGCGCCTCCGCCTGCTTGGCATCGACCCGCTGACCACCCCGCCAGAGGCACAGGCGCCCGCACTAGTGGGCGGCGAGATCTCGTTCGAGGCCTTCGTCACCACACCGGGCCGGTTGCTTGTCGCCTCGGAAACAGCCGCGCGACCGCTTCCGCCCGACCTGCCGCCCCTTGTCGTCACATCCGGTCTCGCTCCCGGCACGGCGCTTACCGACATCGCGACCGCCGCCCGGCTCAGCGGCCGCTCCGACCCGTCTTATCTGCTGGTTGCGCCGGTGCAGCCCTCCGGCCTTCCGCCCCTTGCCGAAGCCACCGATCTAACGCTTTCCACGCCCCAATCGGGCAGCGATATCGGGCGGCTGACCGACAGCTTTCACCTGAACCTCACGGCCTTCGGCCTGCTGGCCTTCGCCGTTGGTCTGTTCATCGTTCACGCCGCAATCGGCCTCGCCTTCGAGCAACGGCGCACCAGCTTTCGGACGTTGCGTGCGCTTGGCCTGCCGATCCGGCGGCTCGTCACGCTTTTGGCCGTCGAACTGACCGCCTTCGCCCTGATTGCCGGTCTTATCGGAATCATTCTGGGATACATCGTCGCCGCTGCACTCCTGCCCGGCGTCGCGGGCACGCTGCGCGGGCTCTATGGTGCCGAGATTTCCGGCCAGCTTGCCTTTCGGCCGGTCTGGGCCGTCACCGGGATGGGCATCGCCCTGATCGGTACCGCCGCCGCATCGGTGCAGGCGCTGATGCGGGTAGCGCGCCTGCCGCTTCTGGCGCCCGCCCAGCCACGCGCCTGGGCGATGGCCTCCGGTCAGGCCATGCGCGGGCAAATGATGTTTGCGATTGGTCTGTTTGCCCTGGCATTCCTCCTCGGCGCATTCGGGACGGGCCTGATCGCCGGGTTTGCCTGTCTCGCCGCGCTGCTTGTCGGGGCAGCCCTTGCGCTTCCGTCGCTGCTCACCGCGCTCTTGCGTCTCGCGACCCGGTTCGCCACCACACCCTTTCGGGAGTGGCTTCTGGCGGATACCCGCCAACAGCTTCCCGGCCTGTCCATGGCGCTCATGGCGCTCTTGCTTGCACTCGCCGCCAATATCGGTGTCTCGACCATGGTCGGCTCCTTCCGGGGCACCTTCACCGGGTGGCTCGACCAGCGGCTTGCCTCGGAGCTTTACGTCACCGCGCGCACCCCCTCCGAAGCCGCTGCGATCCGCGCGGCCCTTCGGCCCCGGACCGATGCGGTTCTGCCGATCGTCTCCGCCCCGGTGACGCTCGCGGGACAACCGGCAGAGCTTTACGGCATTGCCGATCACGCCACCTATCGCGACAACTGGCCGCTTCTGGCCGCCGCACCCGATGTCTGGGCGCAGGTGGCCGCGGGCGAGGCTGCATTGATCAACGAGCAGCTCTCCCGCCGCGAGCGCCTGGCCATTGGCGATCCCGTGACGCTACAACCCGGGTGGACCCTGCCCATCGCCGGGGTCTATTCCGACTATGGAAACCCGGTGGGACAGGCGATCATCGGCCTCGATCTCTTCACCGACCGGTTCCCCGATGTTCCCCAGCTTCGTATGGCCGTCCGCGTCCCGCCCGATCGCGTCCCCGCAGTGGTCGACGCATTGCGGGCGGAATTCGACCTGCCCGCCGCCAATCTGATCGATCAGGAAGAGATCAAACGCTTTTCCCTGCGCATCTTCGAGCAGACATTCCTGGTGACCGGTGCGCTCAACATTCTCACTCTCGGTGTGGCCAGCCTGGCCCTTCTGGCCAGCCTTTTGACGCTGGCCGGGATGCGGCTGCCGCAACTGGCCCCGATCTGGGCGCTCGGCCAGACCAGGGCCGCGCTGGCCCGCGCCGAACTGGCCCGCACCGCGATTCTGGCATTCCTGACCTTCGCTCTGGCGATCCCCGTGGGTCTCGCGCTTGCGTGGGTCCTTCTGGCAGTCGTGAATGTTGAGGCGTTCGGCTGGCGGCTCCCGATGCAGATGTTCCCGGTCGATTGGCTTCGCCTTGGCCTTTATGCGCTTCTCGCGGCCCTTCTGGCGGCTGCCTGGCCGGCGTGGCGACTGGCCAATATCGCACCCTCAACCCTGCTCAAGGTCTTTGCCCATGAACGCTAGGCTGTGGATTCCGATGCTGTTGCTGACCACCGGTCAGGCTCTGTCGCAAGGCTTTGCGGGCCTCGGCACCGATGCCGAGGGCTTTGCCGTCCCCGCACCCGATCCGCAATTCGCCTTCCCCGCCGATCACGGCCCCCACCCGTCCTATCGCATCGAATGGTGGTATCTGACGGCCACGCTCACCGGAGCGGACGGTCGGGATTACGGTATCCAGTGGACGCTGTTCCGCTCCGCCCTCCGCCCGGAGGAGGCCGAAGGCTGGGATGCGGCGCAGCTTTGGATGGGCCATGCGGGCGTGACGACCGAAGACGCGCATTTTTACGCGGAGCGTCTGGGTCGCGGCGGCGTCGGGCAGGCGGGCGTCACGCCCGACCCGTTCGAAGCCTGGATCGATGACTGGGCAATGATCTCCACCGCGCCAACCGGCGCGGACGCGCTCTCGGCCCTAGAGTTGACGGCGCGCGGTGCCGATTTTTCCTATGATCTGGACCTGCGCGCGACCGGCCCTCTCGTATTTCACGGCGATGAGGGATATTCCGTCAAATCCGCCGATGGGCAGGCCAGCTACTACTATTCGCAACCCTTTTATGAGGTGTCCGGCAGGCTCACCCTTCCTGACGGCCCGACGGAGGTTACCGGCAGTGCATGGCTCGATCGCGAATGGTCTTCCCAACCGCTTTCTGCCGATCAGAACGGATGGGACTGGTTTTCGCTCCAGTTCGCGGATGGCGCCCGATTGATGGGGTTCGGCCTCCGGTCGGCCACCCGGCCCACATACACTTCCGCTACCTGGATTGGCCCTGACGGGAGCGCAACCGCCTATCCCGACGGCGCCTTGCGCCTCACGCCGCTGCGCACCGAAAGCGTGTCGGGGCGCGACGTACCGGTGGAGTGGCGCATGGAGCTTGCCGCCCGCGACATCGATGTCGAGACAGTTGCGCTCAACCCGCAAAGCTGGATGGGCACCAGCTTTCCCTACTGGGAAGGTCCGATCCGCTTTTCCGGCAGCCATGAAGGGCGCGGATATCTGGAGATGACCGGCAACGAATAGGCTCTGTCCGGCAGGATAGGGTCTTCTCACGTCGTTCCGGTGAACAGTGGAAACGTCACCGCCAGGGCCCAGGCAAGCACGATACCAAGACCCAGACCCATCGCCAGCGCCGAGCCCGTGCGCCGCCCGACCCAGCCGCCGATCACGCCGAAGCTGAGATAGAAAAGCCCGATCACCGGCAGGATGATGATCAGGAAAAACAGCCGCTCGAAATCCAGGGCGACCGCGATGCCCAGAGATGTCAGAAAAGCCAGCCGCGCCACCCAGCGACGCCAGATGCGGGCATGTCCCGCCTGAAGCAGCGCCGCATCGGCCACCATCGCCAGAACCGCGCCCGGCAGGATCGCCGCCAGAATTGGCAGACGTCCAGCGTGCGGAAAGAAGCTCGCCACATAGCGGTCCAGCACACCGCCGAAGGCGATCAGGGCAAAACCCGCCAGTAGAATGCCGGCCGGCCAGCCTCTCAGCTTCGGCAGATCGCCCTCGACCGCCAGGCCGGCCAGAACCAGCGATCCGTAGACGGCCAGGTGCAGCGCCAGATAATCGGCCACCAGAACGGGCAGAAACCGTGTCTCCACAAGGGAGAGGATCAACGGGGTCAGAACCGCAGGCGCAAGCGCAAGCGCCAGGAATGCGCCCTTGGGCACCTCAGGCAGTCGTGGGCCCTCCGGCAGCATGTTCGCCAGGGGCAGGCCCAGAAGGACGACACCCAGAAGGGTCAGCAGGATCGGGCCGCCGATATTGGCGATGCCGCTGCGATAGTCCCGCCCGAAGGTCGCATTCAGCCATTCCCGCGACTCCCGCATCCCGGTTGCGGAGTAGAGTACGCCCACATGCTCCACCATCGGGGCCGCCACCGCGCGGCGGGCAAAGCCTTCGCCGGGCGTTCCGGCCGTGTCGCCTTCGGCGGCGCCGACCTCGGCCATGATCCGCTGTGCCTCCGCCCGCAAGGCGCCCTCCCACGCGCCGTTGATCACGAGCATGTTCTCCGGTTCGGCCGCCGTGACCGCTTCGGAGAAAAGAGAGATCGCCACCACGGCGGCCACACGATCATCCGCAAGCGCCTGTCGGACGATGATATCCGAGGCCATGGAATGTCCCAGCAGGGCCACCCTCCCATCCGCACCCGGCAGGGCCAGCGCGGCGTCGGTGACCCGCCCGATCTCCTCCATCAGCAACCGGGTGGTGCCGTCGATCGAATTCACGTCGCCGGACATCGGCACCGGGTTTCGCCCATGCCCCTGAAGATCGTAGCTGACAGTGATGTATCCAGCCCGCGCGAGCGTAAGCTGATAGGGATGCATCAACTGCCGCGATCCGGCAAAGCCGTGGGCGATCACCACGACCGGCGCCGTGGTCTCGGGGACCTGCATCACGGTCGCCGGCGTTTCCCCAACCATAAGCGACGAGATCTCAAGCCCCGCCCTTGGCCGCTCCAACAGGAACAGGCCAAGTCCGATGCAGACCAGCGCCACCAATGCCGCGAGGATATCGCGCAAAACCAAACCTGCCCTCCAATGGACTGCTCAGACCTTGTGCCCGAAGCATAAAAGACCCCGGCCCAAAGCCAATCGAGAATTTGAACGGTCATCTGGCCCTTCGGAGCCGAACATGCTCTATGCGCGTCAGCCATTTGCAGACCGGAGCGTTCATGTTCACAGCGACCCTGATCACCAACCCCGCGATGTATCTGGAAGCCGCGCTCGTCGACAGTTTGCGAAATGCGCTTGGTGGCGACGATATCCTGTGGCTCGCCCCCGACAAGGCCGCCGAGTTCACCTTTCCCAAACGCCCGAAAAACGAAGCGCAGATCTGGACCAGCCTGCAGGCCGAGGGCGTCGATCTGGTGGTCCAGCACAGCGAAGGCCGCCGCAAGAAGGTACTGCTGGCCGATATGGACAGCACGATGATCCGCCAGGAATGCATCGACGAACTGGCGGCCGAGGCCGGCGTGGGAGAGGATGTGGCCGGGATCACCGCCCGCGCGATGAATGGCGAGATCGCGTTCGAAGAGGCGCTGCGCGCCCGGGTGAGCCTGCTGAAAGGTCTCGAAACCTCAGTAATAGAGACTGTTCTGGCCCGACGGATCACGCATATGCCCGGTGGCAGGGCTCTGATCGCGACGATGAAGGCTCATGGCGCTCATACCTTTCTCGTGTCAGGCGGTTTCACCGCTTTTTCGGCGAAAATCGCGGCCGATCTGGGTTTTGACGATCATCGCGCCAATACGTTGCTGTCCGAAGGCGGCGTCCTGACCGGAGAGGTCGCCACGCCAATTCTTGGCCGGGATGCCAAGGTGCAGGCGTTGCACGATGTCACGGCGCGGCTGAACCTTGCGCCGGAGGATGTGCTGGCCGTGGGCGATGGGGCCAATGACCTTGGCATGCTCCAGCTGGCCGGCACGGGTGTCGCGCTTCATGCCAAACCCACCGTGCAGGAGCAGGCGAAGATCCGTATCAACCACGGCGATCTTACGGCGCTTCTCTACATCCAGGGCTACGCGGAGGATGAGATCGTCGCGCCTGATTAACCTCGTTTAAGGCGCAGCGCCCCGATCCATCGCAGACTCCCCCTGTTCGATGACAGGAGAGGAACGATGAACCTCAATGCGATTCCGGCAATCGACATGTCGGACAGCCCCACCGGCTGCTGCCCCCGCTTCCACCCCGAAGGCTGGGACGGGCAGAAGCTGCATTTCCGGGACAAGCCTTTCATCCGCGCCACGACCCGCAGCCTTGCGCATGTGCCTCTGAACATGGACAAGGTCATGACCCGCGTGCAGACCCACATCCAAGCCGCGGATGCCGCGATCCCCGAAGGCTACCTGATGCTCAGCCGCGATCTTTCGGCCTGGAAGGGCGAACATCTGATCGCGGTCAGGGGCGATGTGCCGGAGGAGGAGATGGTGACGCTCTCTGGCGACTTCATCACCCGCGTCTTCGAAGGCCCCTATCGCGAGGTCGGCAAGTGGCATGAGGCAATGCAAGACGAGGTCCGTGCCATGGGCAGGGAACCGGGCAAGATCTGGTTCTTCTACACCACTTGCCCCAAATGCGCGAAAGCCTATGGCAAGAACTACGTGGTGGGCGTGGCGGAGACATTGGCCACCTGATCATCGACTAGGTTGCCCGTGGCGCGGCGATGCCGGCGGCGCCGTGGCTCATGGTTCCTGGCCTGGTCGCAGCCCGGGTTGCAAGCAGGCGGATCGATATGGACCGCAACGCCGAAGAGGCTGCCGGAAGATAGGGGCGCGGTCTAACGCCGGTGCTTTCCATTCGTCTGGCTTTGCGGCGAGCCGTCACCCCAACGATGCGGCTCACCGTGATACGCAAACCCAGATCACTCCGCCGGAACGGCCGCCTCTTCGATGCCGAGCGGATGGGACAGCTTGTTGAGCATCTCCTTGGGGCAGACCTGCAGGAAATTGGCCAACTCCAGATCCCAGTGCTGAAGGATATCGCGCGCCTTGCTGCTCCCGGTCTCTGCCGCATGACGCTCCACCAGGGATTTAAGTTCCGCCTCCCAATGCGCCGTGCTTACAGGGGCGGTCACCAGCGTCTCAAGGTTCATGTTGACCTGCGACTGCCCGTCGGGATCGTAGAGATAGGCCATCCCGCCGGTCATGCCCGCACCGAAATTCGCGCCGATGGTCCCAAGGATCACGGCGACGCCGCCGGTCATGTATTCGCACCCGTTCGAACCGCAGCCCTCGATCACGACCTTCGCGCCGGAGTTCCGCACCGCGAACCTCTCGCCTGCTCGGCCCGCGGCAAACAGATACCCGTCTGTCGCGCCATAGAGCACGGTGTTACCGATGATCGTGTTTTCATCGGCCTTGAGCGGGCTTACCTGCGGCGGCTTCACCACGATGATCCCGCCGCTCAACCCCTTTCCGACGTAATCATTGGCATCGCCGGATACTTCGAGCTTCAGCCCCGGGGCCGCAAACGCGCCCAGAGACTGCCCGGCGGAGCCCTCCAGCTTTACCGTGAGATGATCGGGCTGAAGTGCATTCCGCATCCCGAAAGACTGGACGATGTGGCTGCTGGTGCGGGTCCCGATCGTTCTGAGCGTGTTCTGCACTGCATAAGACAACTGCATTTTCTCGCCGTCTTTCAAAAAGCGCGCGGCATCTGCCACGATCTGTGCATCCAGCGTGTCCGGCACCGCATTCCGCGTCTTGTTGCGGTCGTAGACGATCTTGTCCGCACCATCGACCGTGATCAGAAGCGGGTTGAGATCCAGATCGTCCAGATGCGCCGAGCCTCGGGAAACCTGCGTCAGCAGATCGGCCCGGCCAATCACGTCATCCAGCGACCGGGCGCCGATGGAGGCCAGCAACTCGCGAACCTCCTGTGCATAGAAGGTGATCAGGTTCACCACCTTATCGGCCGTGCCGGTGAACTTCTCCCGCAGGCTCTCATCCTGCGTGCAGACCCCCACGGGGCAGGTGTTCGACTGGCATTGCCGCACCATGATACAGCCCATGGAGATCAGCGCGGCGGTGCCGATACCGTATTCCTCGGCCCCCATCATCGCGGCCATCACGATGTCGCGGCCGGTGCGCAGCCCGCCATCGGTGCGCAGCGTGACACGGTCGCGCAGCTTGTTCATCGCCAGAACCTGATGCGCCTCGGTCAGGCCCATCTCCCACGGCAGGCCGGCATATTTGATGCTCGTCGCGGGAGAGGCGCCGGTGCCCCCGTTATGACCCGAAATCAGGATCACATCCGCCTTGGCCTTGGCCACACCGGCGGCGATGGTGCCAACGCCGGAGGACGCCACCAGCTTCACCGTCACCTTCGCGCGCGGATTGATCTGCTTTAGATCGTAGATCAGCTGCGCCAGATCCTCGATGGAGTAGATGTCGTGATGCGGCGGCGGGGAGATCAGCGTCACGCCCTTGGTCGAGTGCCGCAGCCGCGCGATCAGATCGGTGACCTTCATGCCGGGCAACTGGCCGCCCTCGCCGGGCTTGGCACCCTGCGCCACCTTGATTTCCAGCTCTTCGCAGTGGTTCAGGTATTCCGCGGTCACGCCGAACCGGCCCGAAGCGACCTGCTTGATCTTGGCCGAAGGGTTGTCGCCATTGGGCTCCGGCACGAAATGCGCCGGGTCTTCGCCACCCTCGCCACTGTCGGATTTCGCGCCGATCCGGTTCATCGCCACATTGAGCGTCTTGTGCGCCTCAGGCGACAGCGCACCGAGGCTCATGCCCGGCGTCACGAACCGCTTGCGGATCGAGGTGATGCTTTCCACCTCTTCGATCGGCACCGGCTTGCCCAGCGGCTTGATATCCAGCAGGTCCCGCAGATGGATCGGCGGGTTCTTTCGCATGGTCGCGGAATACTGCTTCCAAAGCTCGTAACTCGACCGGTTGCAGGCGGCTTGCAGCATATGCATGGTCTGCGCTTCCCAGGCGTGCTTCTCGCCCGAGCGGCGCGCCTTGTAGAAGCCCCCGATCGGCAGCACGTCCTGCCCCCCGCGCCATCCGCGGGTATGAACCTCTTCCACCTTGTTTTGCAGGCCCGTCACGCCGATGCCGGATATCCGGCTGATCATGCCGGGGAAGTATTCCGCAACCATGGCGCGGGACAGGCCCACCGCCTCGAAATTCAAGCCACCACGATAGCTGGAGATCACGCTGATTCCCATCTTCGCCATGATCTTGAGAAGACCCTGATCGATGGCTTGCCGATACCGCGCCACCGCTTCGGTCAGTGTGCAATCCAGCAACCCCCGGTCGATGCGGTCAGCCAGCGAATCCTGCGCCAGGTAGGCATTGACCGTGGTCGCGCCGCAACCAACCAGAACGGCAAAATAATGCGGGTCGATGCATTCCGCCGAGCGGACGTTAAGCGAACAGAAGGTCCGCAATCCGTTACGTGTGAGCCAGCTATGCACCGCAGATGTGGCAAGGATCATCGGCATCGCAACCCGCTCCTCGTTCTGGAAGCGATCGCTCAGCACGATATGCCCGGCGCCCGAGCGTACCGCGTCTTCGGCCTCGTTGCGGATCCTCTGCAAACCCTCTCTCAGCGTGCCCGCCCCCCCGTTCACGGGGAAGGTGCAGTCGATGGTCACCACGCTTGCGCCGAACTGATCCAGCATCGCCTCGAACTGGGCGTTGCCCACGAATGGGCTCTCCAGCACGAGGATCTCGGTCTGTGAGCTGTCTTCGTCCAGCACATTCTTGAGATTGCCGAACCGCGTTTTCAGGCTCATGACCCGATATTCGCGCAGCGAATCGATGGGGGGATTCGTCACCTGGCTGAAATTCTGCCGGAAGAAATGGCTGAGCGGCCGGTACTGGCCCGACAGAACTGCACTTGGCGTGTCGTCGCCCATGCTTGCCAGCGCCTCTTTGCCATCTTCGGCCATGGGCGCCAGAATACTCTCCAGCTCTTCGATCGAGTATCCCGCCGCGATCTGCCGCTTGCGCAGCTCTCCGCCGGTGAAAAGCGCCCTTTCCGTGACGCCTTCGGTGATCTCGGCCAGATCTGTGATCTTGCCCACCCAATCGCCGAAAGGCCGGGCCGACGCCAGCGCGTCTTTTATCTCGGTGTCATGGAACAGTTTCTGTTCGGCCATATCGACAGCAATCATCTGCCCCGGCCCCAGCGCGCCCTTCTCAACGACGGTGCTTTCATCCACCGGCACCATCCCCGCCTCGGACCCGGCAATCAGCAGCCCCTCGCCTGTCACCACATAGCGCATCGGCCTGAGGCCATTCCTGTCCAGACCGGCACAAACCCAGCGCCCGTCGGTCATCGCAAGCGCCGCTGGCCCGTCCCAGGGCTCCATCACGGAGTTGCAGTAGGAATACATGTCCTGCCACGCCTGCGGCAGTTCCGTCGCCGTCTGGCTCCACGCCTCGGGCACCAGCATCGTCTTGGCCATCGGAGCATTGCGGCCCGCGCGTACCAGCACTTCGAACACGGCATCCAGGGCCGCGCTGTCCGACGAGCCGCCGGGCACGATCGGTTTGATGTCTTCGGCCATATCGCCGAAATAGCTGGACGAAAGCCGGATCTCGTGGCTCTTCATCCAGTTCACATTGCCTTTCAGCGTGTTGATTTCGCCATTATGCGCCAGCATCCGGAACGGCTGCGCCAGCCACCATTGCGGGAAGGTGTTGGTTGAATAGCGCTGGTGATAAATCGCAAACGCGCTCTCGAACCTTTCATCCTGCAGATCCGGGTAAAACTCCGCCACATCCTGGGCCAGCATCATGCCCTTGTAGATGATCGACCGGCAGCTCAGCGAGCAGATGTAAAGCTGCCCGACACCAGCTGCCGCGGCCGCCTTCTCGATACGCCGGCGGATGACGTAAAGCTCCCGCTCGAACGTTTCTTCGTCAACGTTTTTGGAATTCGAGATGATGATCTGCTCGATCTCGGGCCGGGTCGCATTGGCTTTCTCGCCCAGAACCGAGATATCCACAGGCACATGGCGCCAGCCGTAGATGTAGTATCCCATCCGCAATACTTCGGATTCCACGATCGTCCGGCATGTTTCCTGCGCGCCGAAGTCGTTGCGCGGCAGAAACACCTGCCCGACAGCCATCAGACGCATCATGTCCGGCTCGTGACCCGTGCGGCGCACCTGATCATAGAAGAAATGCACGGGGATCTGAACATGAATGCCCGCGCCGTCGCCCGTCTTGCCATCGGCATCAACCGCGCCGCGGTGCCAAACGGCCTTCAGCGCATTGATGCCGTTTTCAACGACCTTGCGAGATGGCTTGCCATCCACCGAGACGACCAGCCCCACTCCGCAGGATGAGTGTTCCGATTCAGCGGAATAGAGACTGTTTTTGGCCATCCAGGCTCTGCGCTCATCTTCACGGGCAGCCCAGCGGGCATCGTATCTGGTCATGGCTGTCCTCCTTGGCGGGGCATCTCAGTCCACCTCCGCGATATGGGGGTGTTTGGCTTCGTAATCGGCCTGGGTGCTGCGCGTGTGCTCGCCTGCGAACCGGCAGGAGGCAAAGGCACGGTCGATGTAGATCTCCGAGATCAGGGGATAGTCCTTCGCCCCGTCAAAGATTCCAACCATGAACTCATAGTCCTCGCCGGGGTTCTGGAGCCACAGGGAGGTCCCGCAACGGGGGCAGAAGGCGCGTTCGGCGATCTCGCTTTCGTAGATCGCCACCTCGCCCGTCACCGTCACCTGATCGGGGGCCGCCGTAAAGACATTGAGCGCCACGCCGGACCACCGACGGCAGCGCGCACAGTGGCAAGCGCCGGTTTCGGCGCGGTGGATGCCCACCTCGATCGTGATGGCGCCGCACAGGCAGCGGCCCTCGACCCCCTGGGCCATGACGGGCTCGTCGACGCTCATGGGGCAGCGCTGCCTTCGGGCGTTGCGTTTTCCATACTCGCGACCATCTCCATAACCTCGGCTTCGGTCATCCGCTTGCGGGTTCCGGCAAATGCGTGGCTGTCCGGCTTCATGTCGATATAGACCTCGGTTGTGAACTCCAGCCCGTCGAAGCTGTCCAGCGATCCGGCCGACAGGCTCAACAGCCCCTGCATCGGCCCCGGTGCGGTCAGCCGCCAGAACAGGCTCGATCCGCAGATCTTGCAGAACCCGCGCTCCGCCCAGTCCGACGATTTGTAGACCCCGATATTCTCCTCCCCGGTCCAGCTTGCGCCGTCCGGTGGAACTTCAAGCCCGAACTCGATGCCGCCGCTGAATTTCCGGCACATCGCACAATGACATGCGCCATAGGTCTTGGGCGCTTCGGCCAGTTCGAACCGTACCGCGCCGCAAAGGCAACTGCCTGTCTTGCATCCGCTCATTCCGTCACCCTCCCTGCGCCTGATCCTCGTCAAACAGCCCCGACATCGTATTTCCGCAATCGTAAATCGGGGTCATGCTCAGAAACCCGTCTTCGCCAGGCTCGGCAAACTCCATGGGCGAATAATTGCCCTCGAACGTACCGCCATCGGGGGTGGTCACCGTTTCGGTCCCGCCGAAGAAGAGACGCCAGTCTTCGCTGACGAACTGGTTGCCACTCACCCGGCGCGGCCCGAACCCGGTCTCGTATTCGTAGGAAAAGGACGTGATCTGCAAAAGATGCCCATCGACCATCACGCTGTCACCGGTCAGCGCGTCAAACCCGACATAATCGCGTTGTTGCCTGCCGTTCGGACCTTCTTCGATGATCGTGTAAACCATCGAATCCGTGCCTGTTTCGAACAGCTCGGTCAGGCTGGCCGGGTCTTCTTCCGGCTCCACAAGCACCGACTCGCCCCCGTCGCGCAGGTCGTAGCTTCTCAGCCAGCGGAATTCGCTGTCGGTGTATGACAGGGAAAACGGCCCGTCTTCGCCGATGCCGATCCGCCAGTGATGGCCCGCGGGGTCGGCCTCGCATGTCCAGAAATGCGACACATAGCAGCTTCGCGATTGCACGGTCAGAAAAGCGGCGCAGCCCGACGGCGGGGTGAAGAAGCCGCCCTGCTGTGCCGCCGCAGGCATTCCCGAAAGGCCGGACGAAAGAAGCAGGGCCATCGTCGTGGCCGCAATGCCTTCTTTGCCTTTTGCTCTGATCCGGTCAGCAATCATGACCTTTAACCTCTCTTCAGATTTCGCCGTTTCGACGGATACGCACGCCCGCACATGCCGCGATCGTATGACATGCCTGCCAGATCCATGCCGAGGCTGCCGTGATACATCACTCCGCCGCCAGTGTCGTATGTTCGGCGATCTTTGCCAGAATCGCCTCGGCCGCTTCCCGTCCATCGCGAATGGCCCAGACCACGAGGCTTGCGCCGCGCACGATATCCCCCACCGCATAGACACGTTCTAGGGCGGTCTCATGGGTCCGGAAATCGGCCTTTACGGTGCCCCAGCGGGTTACCTCCAGTTTGGGCGTCTCCCACAGCGAGGGCAGATCTTCGGGCTCGAACCCTAGCGCCATGATCACCAGATCCGCATCTTCCACATAATCGGCGCCGTCGATGACCTCGGGGCTTTGGCGGCCCGTCGCATCGGGCTGCCCCAGCCGCATTTTCTGCACAATCACGCCCTCGATCCGGTCGCCCTTGAAGCCCTTGGGCGCGGTCAGCCAGACGAATTCGACACCTTCCTCCTCGGCATTCGCCACCTCCCGCTGGCTGCCGGGCATGTTCGCCCGGTCGCGCCGGTAGAGGCATTTGACGCTGGTGGCGCCCTGCCGAACGGCGGTGCGCACGCAATCCATAGCCGTATCACCACCACCGATGACGACCACGCGCTTTCCCTCGGCGTTCAACTCACCGCTGTCGAACTCCGGCACGTCATCGCCGAAGCTCTTGCGGTTCGATGCGGTCAGATAGTCGATTGCACGGACCAGACCATCGGCACCGACACCGGGTGCCTGCAACTCTCGGGACTTGTAAACCCCAGTCGCGATAACGACAAAATCGTGCTTGTCGCGGATGTCGGCGAAGCTGATCTCGTCGCCCACGGTGCAATTGAGCACGAAGCTGACGCCGCCATCTTCCAGCTGGTCGATCCGTTGCATGACCACCGGTTTTTCAAGTTTGAAGCCGGGGATCCCGTAGGTCATCAACCCGCCCGCGCGGTCGTAGCGATCGTAGACGGTCACCTGCAAACCGGCCCGGCGCAGCATATCCGCAGCCGCCAGCCCGCCGGGACCCGCGCCGATGATGCCAACGCTTTCGCTGCGTTCCGTCTTGGGGGCGATCGGCTTCACCCAGCCCATCTCGAACGCGGTGTCGGTGATGTATTTCTCCACCGATCCGATCGTGACGGTGCCATGACCGGATTGCTCGATCACGCAATTGCCCTCGCACAGGCGATCCTGAGGACAGATACGGCCGCAGATTTCGGGAAATGTATTGGTTGCCTGGCTCAGCTCATAAGCTTCTTCCAGCCGCCCCTCGGCGGTCAGGCGCAGCCAATCGGGGATGTTGTTGTGCAGCGGACAATGGGTCTGGCAATAGGGCACACCGCACTGGCTGCACCGACCGGCCTGCTCGGCGGCCTTCTCCCGGGCATATTCACCGTAGATTTCCTGAAAATCCTCTTTGCGCAGATCGGGCGGACGCTTCTCCGGCATCGCCTTTTCCACGGTCACGAATTTCAACATGGTTTGATCGGCCAAGACAGCCTCCCCTTCAGCACATTGCTCCTATATCTCTCCGCAAATCTCAATAAAAGACAGTAGTGCTTACCTAATTGCAGATCTGCGGATGAGTTTTCTCGCAATTCGCGTGCCGAGCCGGAAAAATATGTCAGCTTTAGCTACCTATATGCCGACTTTCGATTTGTCTCCAACACTTTAGGTTGTTGGTATTGATTCGTCACCGGGATGGTCCATGAGCCTCTTTCACCTGTTCCTGGTCGCCCTGATCCAGGGTTTGACCGAGTTTCTGCCGATTTCGTCGTCCGGCCATCTGATTCTGCTGCCGAATCTCACCGGCCTGGACGATCAGGGGCAGGTCATCGACGTTGCGGTGCATGTCGGCACCCTGGGCGCTGTGATCCTGTATTTCTGGGCCGATGTGAAAGACGCCGCGGCGGGCTCACTTCGCCTGATCCGGGGCAAAGTGGACACGCGGGGCGCCTTTCTGGCGCTCTGTCTTGTGATCGCGACGATCCCGGTGATCCTTTTCGGGCTGATCCTGAAGCTGATGGGATGGGATGATCTGTTGCGATCGACAGCCGTCATCGGCTGGACGATGCTGATCTTCGGGATTGTTCTTTACTGGGCCGACCAGTCCGGCGCCCAGACGCGTACCGCACAGCAATGGACCCTCAAACACGCGCTGATCATGGGGCTCTGGCAGGCGATCGCCCTGATCCCCGGCACCTCCCGGTCGGGTATTACGATCACTGCCGGGCGGTATCTGGGCTATGACCGCGAAAGCGCCGCGCGGCTCGCGATGCTCATGTCGATCCCGACGATCATCGCCTCGGGCGCCCTTCTGGGCGGTGAGGTCATTGCCACGGCAGATGCGCAGGCCGCGCGGGACGGCGCAATCGCCGCCGTCTTCGCCTTCCTGGCGGCTCTTGCCGCGCTGATCTTCATGATGCGCCTGCTGCGCAGCGTCAGCTTCACGCCGTATGTCATCTACCGGGTGATTTTGGGGCTGATACTTCTGGGTATCGCCTACAGCTAGGTCCGCAGGTTCTCGGCGCTTTCCTTGATCTCGGCATATTGTCCGCCGCTGCGATAGGGCCAGAGATACTCTTCCAGAACCGCATCCATGGCGACCGGCTCGATACCAAGTTCGGCAAACCCGCGCAGGTCGTCATTGGCGACATTGTCACGCCGCAACTGCCGGGCCTGATCACGCGTCAGCATGCCATTGTGCAGAACTCCAAGCGTGACAGTCTGCACCGCATCCAGAAACCAAGCCATAAGCCCCGCGATCCAGAACGGAACATTCATGATCAGGCGGCGCCTGCGGATCACGCCCAGCATCCGCTGCATCAAGGCCCGGAAGGTTTCCACCTCAGGTCCGCCCAGTTCATAGACACCAGGCGCGGCCTTTCCCAGAACCCCGGCAACGACCGCGGCCGCAACATCATCGACATAGACCGGCTGAAACCGCGTATCCGCACCGACCACAGGCAGGATCGGTCCAAACCGTGTCATCGCCGCAAACCGGTTGAAGAACTCGTCTTCCGGGCCGAATATGATCGACGGTCGCAGGATCACGGCCTGCGGAAAATGCTCAAGGACAGCAGCCTCCCCTTCGGCCTTGGTCCGGGCGTAAGCGCTGTTGCTGTCCGGGTCGGCTCCGATGGCGGAAACCTGCACCAGATGCGCGACACCTTCGGCCGTGGCCAGACGCGCGACACGGCCCGCGCCCTCGGCCTGCACGGCATCGAACCTGTTCTTTCCGCGTTCCGACAGGATGCCGACGCAGTTGACCACGGCATCCGCCCCGTTCAAGGCCGCGGCCACCGAGGCGTCGTCGCGCAGATTGGCGAAAACCGGCTCAACCTGACCTACGGCGCCGTAGGGCCGCACGAACAGGGCCTCGTTCGGGCGACGGACCGCAACCCGCACCCGCCAACCCTCTTTCGCCATACGCCGCGCCACATAGCGACCGACAAAGCCCGAACCGCCGAAGATTGTGACGAGTTTCGACATGGCCATGATCCTTCCGTCCTGCTTGTTCCGGTTGATACGCGCGCCTCTTTGACGGAACAAGGCGCAAATCGTCCCAAGATCGGGCTGAAATCTATCGCAACCGTCTCAAGACCAGTGGTCAGGACGCTCTCACACCGCTACATCTGGACGAAGCGGCTATTGAGGGGTGGGGGCTTGGCCCGGTTACGTGCGTTTCTTCTGTCATGTGTTTTGCTCTACCCGGGTATCGCCGGTGCCGAGGTCGCTTTCGATGTGCCCGGCGGGTCGGAAGATCTGATCGATGCGCTGCGCGCGACCTCCTTGCTGGCCAGAACCGACGCAGAAGAAAGCACCTCCGTCCAGGACAGGGTTGCGGCAGCCCGCGCGGATTATGCGCGCCTGCTCGGAGTGCTTTACGAATATGGATATTTCGGGCCGGTGATCAGCATCCGCCTGAATGGCCGGGAGGCCGCGGAACTGTCACCTTTTTCGCCCCCGGCTCGTATCGACCGCGCGGATATTCGCGTTGAAACCGGTCCCGCCTTTCGCCTTGGCCGAACCGACATCGCTCCGCTGGCTCCCGATACCGAGCTGCCGGAGGGGTTTCGTAGCGGCGCACCCGCGAACACGCCCGTTCTGAGAGAGGCCGCGGAGGCCGCGATCACGGGATGGCGGCAGGCGGGTCACGCCACGGCGGATATCGGGCGGCAGTCCATCACCGCACGTCAGCAGGAGGCGGTGCTCGATGCGGATATTTCGGTTTCACCCGGGCCCCTTGTCCGGTTCGGCGATCTGATCCCGCAAGGTCAGCAGCGCACGCGGCCCGAGCGGATCCGGGAGATTGCCGGCCTGCCCCGCGGCGAGATCTTCGACCCCGACACGCTGGAAACCTCGGAACAGAGACTGCGCCGCACCGGCACATTCCGGTCCGTCGCGCTGGAGGAACGGACGCCGGACGCCAACGCGGTCATGGATATCGGCGCGACACTGGTCGAGGCACCGCTCAGACGGTTTGGCTTCGGCGCCGAAATCTCCTCCTCCGACGGTGGTGCGCTTAGCGCGTACTGGCTGCACCGCAATCTTCTCGGCGGTGCGGAGCGGCTGCGCTTCGATGCCGAGATTTCCGGGGTCGGGGGCGACACCGGCGGCGCGGACTGGGAGTTGCGCGGCGTCTTTACCCGCCCCGCAACGTTCCGGCCGGATACCGCGCTGATCTTCGACACGCGCCTCGCGGGTCTGGACGAGCCGACCTTCGAAGAGACGGTGTTCGAAACCAGCCTTGGCTTCGAAAGGCTGATCTCGGACGAGCTGACAACCCGGTTCGGCGTCGGTCTGCGCTTTTCGGATATCGACGACGCCTTCGGCAGCCGCCAGATCGTTCTGGCCACCTTGCCGACCAGTGCGACCTATGACCGGCGGGACAATCCGCTGGACGCCCGCAGCGGCTATTATGCCGAGCTTGAACTGACACCCTTCGCCGTTCTGGAGGGCACGGGCGACGGGTTCGGGCTTCGTGCCGTGCTGGACGGGCGCGGCTATCTCGGATTTGGGCAGGATGACAGGGTCCGCCTTGCGGGCCGTGTGCAGCTTGGCACCATCGAAGGCGGTGCCTTCACCGACCTTCCGCCGGAGTTTCTGTTCTATTCCGGTGGCGGCGGAACGGTGCGTGGCCAGCCGTACAAATCGCTCGGCGCGACCCAGGGTGGCACCAGCAGCGGCGGGCGCGGCTTTGCAGGGCTCTCCGCCGAAATCAGGGCCGATATCACGGAAACCTATGGGCTCGTGGCCTTTGCCGATGGCGGCTACATCTCCGCCGGGCCGCTTGGCGATACGGATGGCGACTGGCACGCGGGGGCGGGGCTGGGATTTCGTTACAACACCGCGCTTGGCCCGATCCGGCTGGATGTGGCGACACCCGTCACAGGCGACAATGCCGGCCAGCGCGTGCTGCTTTACATCGGCATCGGACACACGTTTTGAGACGGCTCCTGCTCATATCCCTGCTTGCTTTCTTTCCCGTCGCGCTTGGCGCGCAGGATGACGACAGGGGAAGGCTGCAGGCGCTTCTGGAAGACGCGCTTTCCGACGATGCGGCGCGGCAGGTCAGGATCGAGGGGTTTCGCGGCGCACTGAGTTCTCGGGCCTCACTTGACCGGCTGACCATCGCGGATGAGGACGGCGTCTGGCTGGTGCTGGAAGACGTCACGCTGGACTGGAGACGCAGTGCCCTGTTTTCCCGCGCGCTGGAAGTCAACGAGCTGACCGCTGCACGGCTGGAGCTTGCCCGGCTTCCGCAATCCACAGGCGGCCTGCCCGATGCCGAAGCGACGCCGTTCAGTTTGCCCGAGCTTCCACTGAGCATCCGCATTCAGGAGACGGCCATCGACCGGGTTGAAATCGGGGAGCCGGTTCTGGGCCAGGCCCTTGTGTTTTCCGTCAACGGATCCGCCGAACTGGCGAACGGGGACGGGACCGCAAATCTTGAACTCGAACGGCTCGATGGCCCGTTGGGGCAATTCAGCCTGACCGCCGGATTTGAAAACGAAACCCGGATTGCCGAGATCGCCCTGCTGTTCGAGGAGGAAGAGGGCGGGCTTGCCGCTTCGCTCCTTGGCATTCCTGGCGAACCTTCCGTGCGGCTTTCGCTGGAGGGACAGGGGCCGCTTTCGGATTTCGTGGCCGAGTTCTCGCTGGAAACGGATGGGGAGCCGCGGTTTGCCGGAGATCTGGAGTTCATGCAGACCGACACGGGCGCGCAATCTGTCACGCTCGATCTGTCGGGCGACATCACGGCGATTGTCCTGCCGGAATACCGCGATTTCTTCGGGACGGACGTTTCCCTGATTGCGAATGTCACGCAGGATGCCGCCGGTATCCTGACCGCCGACCCCATACGGATCGACGCGGCCGCCATGCAATTGGAAGGGCGTGTGGTGCTGGATGCCGAACGCCAGCCTGACAGCTTTGCCCTGCGTGGCAATATCGCCCCCACCCGCGCGGGGGAAAATCGGGTTCTGCTCCCACTCGCCGATGGCGACGTATCCATCGGATCTGCGCGGCTGGACATCAGCTACGACCGGCGGGACGGCAACAGCTGGGCGGGCGACGCAGAACTGCGCGATCTTGTTGCGGGCGAGCTCACCGCGGAGGCCGTGACGCTGGAAATGGGCGGCGATATCACCGAAGCCGCGCGCGGATTGTCGTCGGTCACCGCGCGCATATCCGCCGCGGCGACCGGCCTTGGCCACAGGGATGAGGCCGTCGCAACGGCCATCGGCGACGCGGCCACGCTCCGCACCGATCTGGCATGGGAGGCGGACGCGCCGGTCACGCTCAGCGGTCTGCAAGTGACCGCCGGCGATCTGACCCTTGAGGGGGAGGCCGGCGCCGAACTGGCCGATGACCGTCTTGATCTGACCTATGCCGTGCAGGCCGAAAGCGCGGACCTGAGTCGTTTTGCGCCGCTGATCGGCGATGGTTTGCAGGGCAGCGCCGCTTTGGCGGTTGAGGGCACAGCCGATGCATTGTCCGGCGCCTTCGACGCCAGCATCAGCGGGCGGTCGACGGAGCTGCGCCTGTCACCAAGCCTGCCGCCCGCCCTGTTTGCCGGAACCACCGAGCTTGCGGTGGCCATTCGCCGCGACGAAACGGGGCTTTTTCTTGAGGACCTGAACCTCGCGAGCCGCGAGCTTTCGGTCAAGGGCGGCGGTCGGCTCAGCAGCGAGGCAAGCGAGATATTGGCCTCGGTCTGGCTGCGGAACGTGGCGCTGTTCACCTCAGCCCTGACCGGCCCGGTCGAGGTCCATGGCGGCATACGCAGAACCGGCGGTGAAGGCCCCTGGACAACCGAGGCCGATCTGGAGGGCCCCGGCGGCACGACGATGATCCTGACCGGCGATGTGGGCCTGCCGGAGGGCGCGGTTGACCTAGGCCTGACCGGGCGGGCGCCTCTGGCGCTGGCGGATCGGTTCATCGCTCCCCGAACCATTCGGGGCGACCTGACCATGGATCTCCGCCTTGCCGGCGCCCCCGATCTTCGCAATGTCTCGGGCAGCCTGAACGCCAATGGGGCGAGGATCGCAGCACCGGCGCTTGGCTTCGGGCTGGAAGACGTCACGGCGAATATCCGGCTGGCCGAAGGCACCGCACGCGTGACGACAAGCGGGGCCATCACGTCCGGTGGGCGGGTCACCGCCAATGGATCGATCGGAATTTCCGGGCGCAGCCTGCCGGTGCGCTTCGACATCGCGATGAACGAGGTCGTTCTGGTCGATCCGCAGCTTTACGAAGTTCTCATCCCGGAAGCCCGGCTAAGTTACGCGGGCAATCTTGTGGGCTCGACGCGCCTGTCGGGTGAGATCCTGATCGGCGAGACGGAAATCCGCATACCGGAATCCTCGCTTGGCACCACCGAAGCCATTCCCGAAATCGCCCATGTGGGCGAAACCGCCGCGCAGCGCCGGACGCGCGCCTTTGCGGGTCTGCTTGGCAGAAACGGAGACGGCACCGGCGGAGGCAATTCGGAAATCGCACTGGACCTGACGATCAGCGCCCCGGGCCGCATTTTCCTGCGCGGTCGCGGTCTGGACGCGGAACTGGGCGGCACATTGCGGGTGCGGGGCACCGCCGCCAACGCGATACCCGATGGCCGGTTCGAGCTGATCCGCGGGCGGCTTGGAATTCTGGGCCAGCGGCTGGATCTGGTGCAGGGCAGCGCGACCCTGCAAGGCAGCTTCGACCCCTTCATCCGCCTTGTCGCGCAAAGCCGGTCCGGAGAGTATCTGATCCGCATCATCCTTGAAGGTCCGGCCTCGGCACCCGAGGTCATCTTCTCCTCGGAACCGGAACTGCCCCGTGACGAGGTGCTGGCACAGTTCTTCTTCGGTCGCAGCGTTTCCAGCTTGTCGGCGATCCAGGCGCTCCAGCTTGCGGATGCCGTGGCCGGCCTGGCAGGCGGCGATTCCGGCGGAGGTATCTTCGCCGGCCTGAGAGAGAATCTCGGGCTCGACGATCTCGATATCCAGACCACCGAGGATGGGAGCGCCGCGCTGCGCGCCGGCCGGTACATCTCGGACAATATCTATACGGATGTGACCGTAGGCGGCGAAAACGGAGCAACCGTCAATCTCAATATCGATCTGACGCCGAGCATCACCGCGCGCGGGAGTTTCGGCGCCGAGGGAGACAGCAGCCTGGGTTTGTTTTTTGAGCGCGATTACTGAACCGCGCCGCGGGTCGGGATTTCGCGCATTGGCCCGTTGACAGCGCTTTGACCCCGCTATATCAGCCGCTTCCACGACACCTGCCCAGGTGGCGGAATTGGTAGACGCGCTAGCTTCAGGTGCTAGTGTCCGTATGGACGTGGAGGTTCGAGTCCTCTCCTGGGCACCACCCCTTTTTCTGACCAGGGGTCGAGAAAAGGGGCAGATGTGACGATCCATACCTATCAGAACGATTTGCCGGACGGGCTTGATCTTGGGCCAGTGGTCGCGATCGATTGTGAAACCATGGGTTTGAACCCGCATCGCGACCGGTTGTGTTTGGTCCAGCTCTCGGGCGGGGACGGCAATGCTCATCTGGTGCAGATCGCCAATGGGCAGACGCAGGCGCCCAATCTCGCCGCCCTGCTCACAGATCCAGATGTGCTGAAACTGTTCCATTTCGGGCGCTTCGACATCGCCGCGATGATGAATGCCTTCGGAGCATTGGCGGCGCCGGTTTACTGCACCAAGATCGCGTCGAAGCTCGTGCGGACCTATACCGACCGGCACGGGCTGAAGTATCTTTGCCAGGAACTTCTGGGCATCGACATCTCCAAGCATCAGCAAAGCTCGGACTGGGGTGCGGAGGTGCTCAGCGAGGCGCAGAAAACCTATGCTGCATCCGATGTGTTGTATCTTCACCGGCTTCGGGAAGAGCTTGACCGGCGACTGGCGCGCGAAGGGCGGAGCGATCTTGCGCAAGCATCGTTCGACTTCCTTCCGGCACGGGCCCGGCTTGATCTGGCGGGCTGGCCGGAGATCGACATCTTCGCGCATTAGCCGCGCCGATGGCCGTAACAAACCGATATTCACAAATCGTGGCCTGGGTGAAAGTCATCTTGCCGCTCCTGGCACTTGGCCTTCTGTCGA
The DNA here is from genome assembly GCF_003688285.1 of Rhodophyticola porphyridii. Lineage (GTDB taxonomy): Bacteria > Pseudomonadota > Alphaproteobacteria > Rhodobacterales > Rhodobacteraceae > Rhodophyticola > Rhodophyticola porphyridii. The sequence goes on along the minus strand of NZ_RCNT01000003.1, from coordinate 375,499 downwards.
CGCTGTTTCTGTTCTCCAACTCCCCCGATCCGGATCGTGCAATTCCATTCGCCGAAGTTGATGTAGAAGAGCTTGCGCGTGAACAGCGGCTGGGAAACCCCCGTTTTGCCGGCACCCTGGAGGATGGGCGGGAGGTTCTGTTCATCGCCGAAAGCGCGGCGCCGGCGCCTGACGCGCCGGATCGGATTTCCGCACAACAGGTCGAAACCCGCGTCGCCATATCGGAAACTGATTATATTCTTCTGAACAGTGCCGCATCGGAGGTGGATCTGAGCAACCGGACCGCCGATCTGCAAAATGATGTCCGCCTCACCAGTTCGACCGGCTACCGGCTTGAAAGCGACCGTATCGTCGTCTCCTTCGAGGTTCTGAGCGTCGTTTCTCCCGGCCCGGTCCGGGTCGACGGACCCTCCATGACGCTGAGCGCGGATCGAATGGTTCTGTCCGAAGAAACCGGTGTGCAGGTTCTGAGTTTCAACGGACGGGTCAGGATGCTATATGAGCCGGAGAGTTGAGGTTTCTTGATGCGCGCATTTCTTACGGTTTTTCTGGCCCTCCAGTTTTCGGCCCTTGCCGCCTTCGCCCAGGTCAATATCGGCTTCGGCGATGTGGCGCATGATGCAACACAGTCAATCGAGGTCACCGCCGATGCCCTGACATTGAATCAGGAAACCGGCAACGCCGTCTTTACCGGCAACGTGATCATCGTTCAGGGCGACCTGCGCATCGCGGCGGGCGAGGTCACCGTCTTCTACAACACCGAAGATGGCGGCGCGCAGGATGTCAGCCGGGTCGAGGCCACGGGAGGCGTGCTCGTCACGCGCGGTGTGGATGCCGCCGAGGGGCAATCCGCAGCCTATGAAGTCGCCTCCTCCCTCATGACGCTGTCGGGCGGTGTGCTGGTGACGCAGGGGGCCACGGCAATCTCGGGCGACCGGATGGTCGTGAACATGGCCACCGGTGACGGCACGGTCGAAGGGCGCGTTCGTACCGTCCTGCAGCAGGGATCGGATTGATGGCGGCCCGTCCAAATCTGACCGTCACCGAAGGCCAGAAGGGCCTGCATATCAGCCAGCTGCGCAAAAGCTATCGCCGCCGGCCGGTGATCCGCGATGTCACGATGTCGCTGAACCAGGGGGAGGTTGTGGCGTTGCTGGGCCCGAACGGATCTGGCAAGACCACATGTTTCTACTCGATCGCCGGGCTGATCACACCGGATGGCGGAACGGTCACGCTGGATGGGCGCGATGTCACGCAGCTTCCCATGTATCGCCGTGCCAAGGCCGGAATCGGGTATCTGCCCCAGGAAATGTCGATTTTTCGCGGGCTGTCCGTGGAAGACAACATCATGGCGATACTTGAGGTGGCTGAGCCGAACCGCACGACACGTCTGGATCGTCTAGAAGAACTGCTTTCGGAATTTTCTGTCGGGCACCTGCGCCGGGCGCCTGCGCTGTCGCTTTCCGGAGGGGAACGCAGACGGGTGGAGATCGCCCGCTGTCTGGCCTCGAACCCGCGATACGTGCTTCTGGATGAACCTTTTGCCGGGGTCGACCCGATTGCGGTGAGCGAGATCAGGGCGTTGGTTTCCGACCTCAAGACCCGCGGTCTGGGCGTGCTGATCACCGATCACAACGTGCGTGAAACCCTGCAGATCGTGGATCGCGCCTATATCCTGCATGACGGTACGATCCTGATGAACGGCACGGCGGATGAAGTCGTCCGGGATGAGAACGTACGCCGGGTCTATCTCGGGCAGAGCTTCCGCATCAGCTAGGCAGCCGATCATTCGGCAATTGCCCGCGCAGCGGCTGAACGCGATGTGCATGCCACCATATGCCGCCCCTTTCGGCGTCGTCTTGCGATTGACAGAGCCCGGCAAAGTGTCGCCAAATGGTGCTGATGTTCGCAATTGCCGATCCCCAATTTGTGCCATGCCCGGGCCGCACAGGCCTGGTAGCGCGCAGCAGACCGGCTCATCTGCATCCAGACATCATAAACACTTGGTTAGGGCCACACGGCTAAGGTTGTGGAGGGCTCTATAGGGCTATTTCGGAGGATACATGCGGTACCAAATCAGCGGAAAACAGATCGATATCGGTGACGCACTTCAGACCCATGTGAAGGAGTGCCTTGGCTCGGCCGTATCCAAATATGCCGAACGTCCCACCGATGCCAATGTGATCTTTTCGCGGAGCGGCCATGAATATGTGTGCGAAACCACGGTTCACCTGTCGACCGGACTGACGGCTTCTGCGAAGGCCTCCGCACATGAAATCTATGCCGCGTTCGATTCGTGCTGCGACAAGATGGAGAAGCAGCTGCGCCGCTACAAACGCCGCCTGAAGGACCATCACAAAGAGCGATCACAACCCGTTGAACTTTTCGGCGCGTCGTCCTATATCCTCGCCGCATCGGAACATAACGATGCCGCCGAACCCGAAACTCTCCAGCCCATCATCGTGGCCGAGATGGAAACGAAAATCCCTTCCCTGTCCGTGGGTGAGGCCGTGATGCAGATGGAAATCGCCGGGGCGCCGCTTCTGGTCTTCCGTAACGAAGGGCATGATGGCGTGAATGTTGTGTACCGCCGGGATGATGGAAATGTCGGGTGGATCGACCCCCGTCCGGAAAAGTAACCGAGCACGCGCACCGGGACAGGCGCGAGGATAGGATCAGACATGGACTTGCCGACACTGCTCAAACCGCAGGGCGTTAAGGTTGTTTCGGATGTCACGAGTAAAAAGCGGCTGATGCAGACCATCGCCGATGTGGCGCAAAACCTTGTCGGGCTTCCGGCGAGCAGCATTTTCGATGCGCTGCAGGACCGCGAGAGCCTGGGTCCGACCGGGGTCGGCCACGGCGTGGCCCTGCCTCATGCACGGCTTGGCGATCTCACCAATGTCAGCGGTGCCTTCCTCAAGCTCGACAAGCCGATCGATTTCGAATCGGTCGATCGGCAGCCGGTTGACCTGATTTTCGCGCTGTTCGCCCCGGCTGACAGTGGTGTCGACCATCTCAAGGCTCTGGCACTTGTGTCGCGGACCCTGCGCAACCCTGCGCTCTGCACCAAACTGCGCGCCAATTCGGACCCGGCGACTCTGCATACGCTGATCACAGGCGGCGCCGCCTCGCAGGCGGCCTAACGCCGGTCCCAGCGCGGAAATCCGAAATTCAGATAGTCGCGGCGATAAACCTCCATCGCCGCGTCTTCGACCGAGCCGTCATAGATGCTTTTCAGCGGAAAGGGCTCGTCGGGCAAAGGCGTATCGAAACCGGCATCCCCATGGCCGAGTTTCGCGGCCAGAGCGGGCAGTTCCTGCGCCATCTCTTCCTCCCGGATCAGTAGATCGGGCAGGGTCACGTTCGCCATGCCCTGAAGGATGGCCGTTTGGGTGGCCCAGGACGGATCGACCTTCAGACCGGTCTGGCCGGCCAGATTGCCTTTCAGAAAGGCAAGAAAGGCGAGGAACGCGGCCTTATGCTCCTCCGCTCCATACCCTTCCACAAGCCCTTTCGCGGGAATGGGAAGACCGTACATCTTGCGCAGCACCCGCCGCGCCTCCGCATATGCCGGGCGGTCGTTCGGCAGAATGCAGCGGTTGAACACATCATAGGCGCGGGCAACCGGATGCCGCAGAACCGTGAAGCTGCGATGTCCCTCGTGCCGGCGCATCCATTGGCGAAGCTCCTTTTGGTTCATCCCGCTGGCCACATCCCGCGCGGCGAGCCCATCAAGCCCGGCCATCCAGGTCACGACCGGCGCCACGACCGATCCGTTGATCGGCAGGAACAGCAATCCCGTCTCCGGCAAAGCGAAAAACCCCGGAACGCCGGGATGCCGTCTCGGTTCGAAATTGGGGGTCCGGGTCAGATCGAACCGGTCAAGCGCCGCGACGGCCGCGGCCATTTCCTCGAAATTCTCGACCTTCTGGCTCAGGTCACTCGGGTTTTGCTTCTTAAGCTTTTTATTGGTCGCCGAAATCTCATGGGAAGACCCCAGATATCGTGCCATCCCGTTGATCACATCCAGATCGTTGATGTCTTCATAGGAGATGTAGAAGGCGGTTTGCCCCGTTCGTTGCAGACCGTTTTGCAGTGCAATCTGGAATGCCTGGAGCTTTTCCAGCAGAACCTCGAACTCCTCTGTGTCGAATGTAATCTTGTTGGACTCGCGACGGTGTTTCATATCCGTCAGCCGCCACTGACCCGTCGCCGCCGCGATCTTGCGCGACACATAGCTTTCCAGCGGATTGCGGGTCAGGATGATCTTGGCGACTTTCGGGTCCGGCAACACCCGCTCCAGCACCCGGGCGTCATGATCGTGAAAGAACCGGAACCCCGGCAATCCTTCGACATTCTCAAGCAGCGCGTCGAAAAGGCGGACCGGGTCTTTTTCGCGCGCCTTCATATCGATGCCGAACATCTCGAAGGTATTGTGACGGCCCATGAAGGACGGGTTGAACACTTCGCCCAGGCAGTCCAGGTCGGGGAACTCGTTCAACGTCGCCTCAAGATTGTTCGAACCGGTCCGCATCTCGGCAAACATCACGAAGGCGTCAAATTGGCGGGGCATCTACTTCTTTACCAGATAGGGGCGGTTATCACCGGGCTTCGTTTGTGATCCCTGGGTCGTGGCCGAAAAATCACCGATCACGAAGGGTTGCATGCCCTGGTTCTTGAGGTTTTGCAGAAACTGCCCGAACCCGTCCAGATTGGCCATGCGCGGCGCCTCGGTCAGGCGCGGCGCCGAAGGCCCGTCCATCGCATCCAGAATGCTTTGCAGGTTCTCCATCGGCTCCTCCACGAACTCGGCAAGCGACCAGATCCGCACATCGGCCCGGGTCTTGACGCTGCGCAAGATGTTCAGGAATTCAACCTCCTGCTTCTGCATCATTGCGGCCTCTTTGCGGATCTCGCCGAAATCACGATTCGACAGAAACAGCGGCACGGCCCAGGCCCCGGTGATGACCGAGATCTGCGCGTTGCTGTCGGAGGACAGAAACCAGCCGATTTTCTGATTGTCTCGCGGGCTGAACTGGAACACCTGGCGTTCGCCCCGCGTGTTCCAGATGAGGCTCGTCAGGAAATGCTGCGGATTGTAGTCGCGCAGTTTTGCCGCCGATGACAAACAGCCGGCATAGACATCCGTATCCCCGGCGAAACGGGCCCGGACAGGATCAAAGAGGTTGCCGTGGACCCGCGCTCCCAGACGGCGGGACAGCCAGGGCTCGAAATCCTCAAACAGGTCCCTGAAGCCCTGAAATACGGAGTACCGCGCGCAGGTCTTGCCGTTTTCCCAGTCGAGATTGGGGAATCGGCTGTGCATGTAAAGGCCCGCCCGGCCCCGTGTCCGGCGTTCCAACGCCTTTGCGAACACCCGGTCGATCTTGCCCGGTGCGGGCTCCGCCATCTGGGATCCGGGCTGATCGGCGCGCAGAAATGTATCGTAAAGGCGGTTTGCGCGCGGCCATGCCTTGCGCGCCACGAAGCAATCCGAGCGCCGCAAAAGATGCAGATGGTCATCGTAGAACACATGCGGCTTGCCCTGAAAATCGAACTTGGACAGGGTCAGCGACCGGCTCTCCATCTGTCTGGAATAGACCCGCGCTAGCGTCTGATAGTAGCTCTCGTCGGGAATCCAGACCAGCTTGAAGAAAGCGTCATGTGCCTTGCGCGCCGGGTCCTGCAGGATCGCCGACAATGTCTGCCGCGTCAGACACCACCATTGCGAGCCCAGATGCGGCACCAGCCCTTCGGGCATTTCGCGTTTCAGGCCAAGCCTACGTTGCATCTCGACATAACGATCGAACAGGAAGCGTTGCCGCTTCCAGGAAAAAGGAAACCGGAACTGGAACCGCTCTGCGTTCAGCCCGCCGACGGTCCATTCCACATCCTGCGTGGTCACGCTTTCGATGAAATCCGTTTGCGGACGGGCGGCAAGATATTCTTTCAGTTCCTCAACCGGCCTCAGCGGCAGGCAAGAGCCGCTGGCCAGATAGACATGACGCACCGAAGGGAACTCCGTCAGCATCACCTCTGACGCGGTTTGGGATGCCGCGACCAGTGACCAGGTACCCCACTCGCATTTATGCCGCTTGGAAAACCGGATATTCGGCAGGTCCGACAGTGTGGATTGCAGCCATGCGTTGGCCTTGGCGCTGACCCGCTTGTCCACATGAATCACGACCGGGCATTCGCGTTCGGCCCAGTGCCGTGCCACCTCCGCCGCCCGGTCCAGCGCGGTATGGCAAAGCATGACAAACCCGACGCTGCTCATGCCCAGTTCCCCTTGGACATGAGGCCCAGGATCTCAAGCTGCCGCCAATTGATGTAGCGTTCGGACCATTTGCACCAGAAATTCGGATCTTCGTTCAGGCCCGCATGATAGGCCTTGTATTCATGGCTGTTGGCATAGTGCTGCCTGCGCTCCAGCTCCTCTTCGGCCTTCAAGGTGAACGTGTCGAGAAACTTGGCATGCATCAGAACGCCGGAGGTCTTTTCCCCGCCCCACTCGTCGTAAACGTGGTTCAGTCCGCGCGGCAGAAGCATGTGGGTCGAGCTGGCAAAAGCATAGGAGCGGTTCCATTTGACCAGCGGGATCTTGTTCAGCGCCGGCGCACGCTCGGGACGTTCGGAAAAGAAAAGTCGGGCGCGCGGGCCGCCCTGGATCCACAGGTTTCCGAACTGCCAGTTCCGCTTGATCTGATAATTGCCCGCATCGAACCAACAGGCGATCTCGAACGGATTCTGACCGTCATGATAAGGTTGTGCGGTGATCGACCCTTTCGGGTACATATCAAGGAGCATGGTCCCGAAGGACTTGATCGAAGAGGCATCCAACCAATCGGTCAGCGCCGGGATCGGGCGGCTGTCGCAGAACGGATAGACCAGGAACTCGTCGGGATCGACCACAAGGCTCCAATGGCCATGCGCGTATTTCATCAATAGCCAGTTAAGCCAGTCCATCCCGAAGCGGGATCGCTTGTAGCTGGCATCCGTCGTCCAGACCGAGCAATCTGGCTGACCGGCAAGAAACTCGCGCGTCCCGTCGGTGCTGTCATTATCGACGAAGAAGAAATGCGAGATGCCGCGGTCACGATAGTATTCGAGGAAGTACTTCAGGCGCAGTCTCTCATTGCGAAGGGTCACGAAACACAAGACATCGCGCGGGCGGATCAGGTCGGTGCGGTCGGCGACCGGCAGAAGCTGCCAGCGTTTGCGCATCGCACGTAGACGATACTTCTTTCGCCTAAGGCGCAATCCATAGCGCTTAATCACCTTCATAACCTGCCTTCTTGCCTGTCCTGCCAAAGCGCGTGCAGGGCGGCTTCGACGGTAGTAAAATGTGCCTGCCAGTCGGGAAGCCTGGCTTTCGCCGTTTCAGGCACTGAGAAACTATCCACAATTTGTTGCTTTATCGTTGCGGACCAAGAGTACGCATCCAGAGGGTCAAGGTAAATGACGCTATCACCCAGAACCTCGCGCAAAACCGGAAGATCCGAGCAGATCGGAACGCAGCCTTCTCGAAGCGCCTCGGTCGGAGGCAGGCCGAACCCCTCCGCAAGGCTGGGGAAAAGCAGCCCGCTTGCCGCCGCCATCATGCTTCTCACCTGCGTATCGGGCAAGGCACCATGCTCGAAGATGCAGGTCCCGTTCAGAGGGTGGTCGTCAAGGCGGGCAAAAAGGTCCTCGCTCCGCCAGCCCCGGTTTCCGACCAGATGCAGATGCGGAACCCGGTTTGCAGGCAGGGTTTCGGCCAGATCGTCCCAGACATCCAGCAAAAGCGTGTGGTTCTTGCGGGGCTCAATGGTCCCCAATGCCAGAAAGGACGGATGGCCCGTATCAAAACCCGGCGGCAGGGGTCCGAATGCCACCGGATCCGGCAGGCCCAGATGGGCGACCGCGACATTCGGCAGTCTGCCCCAGCCCGCTGCATGAGATGTCAGGCGCGTGCGGGTATCGTGGGAATTCGCAATGATCAGATCCGCCTGCTTGCAAACCCGCATCATCATGGCTTCGAATCTCTGCGGCTGACCTGGGACGACGAAGTCTGGATGATCCAACGGGATCACATCATGAACCAGAACCGCCATCCGCAGTTCCGGGTGGGCGGAACCTGCTGCAAGCATCCGAATGGACAGATTGCTGTGCCCCACATTCAGATAAACGGTCCGATCACGGAATTCCGAGGTCAGCATTCTGGCGATGCGCCGTGCAAGGCAGCGTGCCTGGGCATGCGGTCGCAGCATGGCCTCGGCCCGATGCCGGAGACTGCCACCCTTGCCGTAAAGACGCGACAGCCGGTCCGCCGGGCCAAGGGGCGCGCGACCATCAAGGATGCCGGCAAGACAGGATCCGCCATCATGGCCAAAAAGCAGATACCCGCGCGTTGTCCGGCAAATGTATCGGGCATCCGGATGATGCCGAAGGCACCAGCTGAGATACGCATATTCGACACGGTCCACACCGGTCAGCGCGCCACGGCCAACCCGGCTGAGCAGGCGCGTCACATCCAGACAGATCGAGTATTCGGCACGGCCCACGGGCAAGGCCCCTTTCATCTGGGGCAGGCGCTCACTGTGCCGCGTTTTGGGTGGCCATCATTTCGTCCAGATATTGCGAGAACTCGTCGCGCAAATCCTCCCGCGCCAGGCCGAACGCGACAGTCGCCTGAAGGAAACCGGCCTTGGAGCCGCAATCAAACCGCTGCCCCCGGAAGCGGAAGCCGTAGACATTGCCGGACACTTCGATTTCTTGCGCGATCGCATCGGTCAACTGCACCTCGCCGCCCGCGCCGGTCTTGATCTTGTGCAGGTTGTTCATGATGTTCGGCGTCAGGATGTACCGCCCGATGACCGCAAGGTTCGACGGCTCCTTGCCCGTGGGGGGTTTCTCGACCATTCCCTTGACCGAAACCACGGAGCCCATGTCCTCCTTGATGTCGAGAACGCCATAGGCCGAAGCCTTGTCCGAGGGCACCTCCATCGCGGCGACCATATTGCCCCCGGTTTCGGCATGCGCCTCGACCATCTGCTGCAGGCAGGGCGTTTCGGCGGCGATGACATCATCGGGCAGGATCACGGCAAAGGGCTCATCCGCCAGAAGCCGCCGCGCGCACCAGACGGCATGGCCAAGGCCGAGAGGCCTGTGCTGACGCAGATAGGCGATGGCACCGCTGTCCATATTGGTTGTCTTCAAGGCCTGAAGCAGATCGTCCTTACCCTTTTTGCGCAGGGCGGTTTCCAACTCCGGTGAATGATCGAAGTAATCCTCCAGCGCGCTCTTGCCGCGCGACGTGACGAAGATGAATTCCTTGATCCCTGCAGCACGCGCCTCGTCGATCGCGTATTGGATCAGCGGCCGGTCGACCAGCGTCATGATCTCCTTGGGAATGGATTTCGTTGCGGGCAAGAACCGGGTGCCCAGCCCCGCCACCGGAAAGATCGCCTTGGTCACACGTTTTTTCATAAACTCACCATTCAGCCCCATGGCTCGCACGCAGCCACGCCTCTACCGACATAGTCAGGTCGTTGACGAAGGGCCAGCTTTTGCTGGCTTTGTGGCGCTGCGAAGCCCGCAAAAGTTAATATCTGTGGCTTCCTTATCAAAAATCAGCCGCGATAGGGACGGCATCGGTCCGTCTCGGCGCGAACCCGTCCGCGAAATCCCCAAGCCTCGGCAAAAGCCTGCCCACGATCCGAACGGCCGAAAAGGCCTCCGGCCTGAACCCAGACCCCGGTTTCCGAAAACTCGACACGATGGGCGCGCACACTCGGCGCAAACAGAAAAACCGTGACCGTACCGCCTTTGTCGGCTTTCTGCGCAGCCTCGGCCAGAAGGCGCCGTGCCTGAAACCAGCGACCGGCCATGTAGATCGCTTGCGGCGCGGGTTCATCCCGCAATGTCAGAAACGCGCCGTTACCAACAGTCGGGATCAGCGTCTGCCCGGGCTGACGCGTCATACCCGCGGTGATCCCGTCCTCAAGGTCTGTCCGCAAGCGCCTTACATCCCCGGGTTCCAGATCTCCGTGCAGCAGAAACCGGTCAAGACGTCCCTGTTGCTGCTTACGAAACGCCTCCAGTCCCAGGGCGACCCGATCGGCCTGCCCGTGTTTGCGCAGATAGACCGCCATGCTGGCCCCGATCTGCGCCAGCGATTTGGGGGCCCGGTTGCGGTGACGCCGGCTTGAGGGTGCAAAACCGTGATGGACCAGTGCTCCGGGCACGGCGGCACTCTTGAGGCCGGCTCGGTGCAGCCGCATGGCCAGATCCGTGTCGTCAAGATAGAAGGCGAACGCCTCATCGAAACCGCCGATCTGCTCAATCGCCTCCCGGCGCACCGCGAAATTGGTGCCTTGCAGCTTCAGTGCGTAGCCCTCCGGCAAGGCCGGGCAGACCGGCCCGACGCCCGGCAGATCGAGCGCCATCTCCTCGGCCGAGCCGTTCACGGCCCGGCTGCCCCATTGCAGAGAAATCCCGTTGCGTCCGATCACATGCCCCGCCGCTGCCATCACCCTAGGGTCTTCGAAGGCCGCGATCAGGTGCGTCAGCCAGCTCGGCTCCGGCACCGCGTCGTCGTCCACAAAGGCGAGGATCTCTCCGGTTGCCAAGGCGATACCCAGATTGCGCGCCGCCGAGATGTTCTGCCGCGTCTCAAGCCTGGTCTTGATACGTCCGGAAAACCTCAGATCCGCGATGCAGTCCAACCCGTCCCGGTCGGCGACGACGATCAGTTCGACCGGATGATAAGCCAGTTGATGGATGCCCAGCAGGCACCGCCTCAGCAGGGCGGGGCGGCCTTGGCTGACGACGATCACGCTGACCGGAAGCGCCGCCATCAGGGCATGTTCATCTGGGCCAGCATCGCCTCGATCCGGGGAACATCCTCGGGGTTGTTGAGTTCCCAGAACTGGCGTCCGCGCGCGGCGACCTCCACACACAGAACCGCGTGGCCGTGTTCCAGAAACCGCAACTGCTCCAACCCCTCCATCTGTTCAAGTCGCCCTGCGGCAAGGCCGGGATAGGCTGACAACGCCTCCGGCCGATACGCATAGACACCAACATGATGAAACACGGGCGTCTCCGCGTCTGCCGGGTAGGCCCCGGCGGTGAAGGGGATCACCTCCTTTGAGAAGTAGAGGGCATGATGCGCCGTATCGAATACCGCGGTCGTACCGCCGACGCGACCGGCGAGACGGTCCGCCTTGAGCGCATTCAGCGTTTCACCATCGCAACGCAGGACCGGCGTGGCGACCGCCGCATCGGGCGCGGCGCGCAATCCGGCAATCAGATCCTCCAGAAACCAGGCGGGCGTCAACGGCGCATCACCCTGCAGGTTCACCACCATTTCCACGCCCCCGCCGATCTGGCTCAGGGCCTCGGCGCAGCGTTCGGTGCCATTGGCGCAGGTCTCCGAGGTCATCAGGACGCGGCCACCGAACCGCTCCGCCGCTTCGGCGATCCGCTCATCGTCCGTGGCGACGTAGACTGCATCGAATCCGTCCACCGCCATCGCCGCGCGCCAACTTCGTTCGATCAGGCTTTGCGTTTCTCCGGTCGCGCCGCGCAGCACCGCCAGCGGTTTGCCCGGATAGCGGCTCGACGCGTAGCGCGCCGGGATGATGCAAACGACACTCATGAGGATTTCAGGGCGACACCCGGCGCATATGCTATAAAAAACGGGTTCTCGTAGCCGGGCTTGCCATAGACAAACGGCGTATGATCGTCGAAGCGGACCATCTTGCCGCCCGCGCCGCGCAGGACGGCATCGCCCGCCGCCGTATCCCACTCCATTGTCCGGCCCAGTCGCGGATAAAGATCCGCCTCCGCAGTGGCCAGGAGACAGAATTTGAGCGAGGAGCCCGCACTTTTCATATCCGCGACATTGTACTTCGCGATATAAGCATCGGTTGCGCTATCCCGATGCGATTTCGACGCAACGACCCTAAGCGCGCGCACATCCGGCACGGAAACGCCGATTTCCGTCACTTCGCCGGGCATATCCGGGTCGAAATCGCCGGTTTCTTCGACACTGCGGCCATTCGCCTGCGTGTAGAACAACCGTCCCTTCGCCGGCGCATAGACAACGCCGCGCGCCGGCACACCATCCCGCACAAGCGCGATGTTGACAGTAAAGTCTCCGCGGCGCTGGATGAACTCCTTGGTTCCGTCCAGCGGGTCGACGATGATGAAATCGCGGGCGGTTCGCTCGTGACTGCTGGCCTGCTCTTCCGTGACGAGTGCCATGTCAGGAAATGCAGCGCGCAGGCCTGCCGAGATCATCGCATCGGCCGCCTCATCCGCTTCCGTGACAGGGCTGTCATCGGATTTGACCTTGACGTCGAAATCATCGGCCTCGTAAATCTCCATGATCCGCGCACCGGCCTCAATCGCAAGCTTGCGGAAGACGCGTTCGATTTGCTCAAAATCCACTCAGGATACTCCTTGCGGTCTAGATTGATCGTTAATCTCTTTGGCGGTATCGTCATGTAAAGGGCTAAGGGCAAAGCTTCCCTGCATCAAGACAGGGTCCGGCCCCATGGGGCACATTCGGCAGGTAGGACCATCCCATATGTTCGAGGCCAGAAGACAAAGATCCACTTGGGGGCTGATGTTCGGCCTGGCGGAAGTCACTTTCTTCGCGGCCGCGCGAAAGGTGCGTCAAAGCCATCGCAACGCGCTTGTGGCGATCGGGATGAACATTCTCCAGTCGATCATGTTCATCGCCGCCTTCTATCTGATGTTCAACCTTCTCGGAACCCGCACGGTCGCCATCCGCGGCAACTTCATGCTGTATCTGATGACCGGGATATTCCTCTACCTTGTGCATATCAAATCCCTTACCGCCGTTGTCGGCTCCGAAGGCCCGGCCAGCCCGATGATGATGCATGCGCGGATGAACACGATCGTCGCCATCGTGTCGTCGGCCCTGTCGATTCTTTACCAGCAGACGATTTCGCTGTTCGTGCTTCTCTTCATCATACATGTCGCGATCGCCCCCGTCGAAATACAGGACTGGAACATGGCGTTTTTCATGTTCCTCTTGGCCTGGTTCACCGGCTGTGTCGCCGGGGTGATCCTGCTTGCGCTGAAACCATGGTTTCCCGATCTGGTCACGATCGTCCAGCTTGTCTACGTGCGCGCCAACATGATCGCCTCGGGAAAGATGTTCGTGGCCAATATGTTGCCAAGCGCGATGGTTGCCCTGTTTGACTGGAATCCGCTGTTTCACGTAATCGACCAGATGCGCGGTTTCGTCTTCATCAACTACAATCCGCACTACACCAACTGGCAATATCCGATCTATTTCGCGCTGATCTTGTTGTTGCTGGGCCTGATGGGTGAATTCTACAGCCGGAAAAACGTGTCGTCGAGTTGGAACGCGGGCAGATGAGGGGCCTTCTGGTGGCATTATGCCTGCTCTGGGCCGGTATGGTGCATGCAGAGGATTACCCGGCACTTTACGATGTTCGCGGCGTTGCGGCCGATGACGTCCTGAATGTACGCGCGGGGCCCGGTGTCGGCCACCCGGTCATCGGCGTGTTGCTGCCCGGCGCAAGCGGAATAGAGGTGGTCGCCGCCAGCGCCGATGGCCGCTGGCTCCTGTTGAACGCGGACGAGACGGCAGGCTGGGCCTCGGCCTTCTACATGCAGCGGACCGGGCCGATCTGGTCATTCGGCCTGCCGGCGCCTCTCGCATGTTTCGGGACCGAGCCGTTCTGGTCGCTGGAACGGACCGGTCCGCAGGCCGTCTTCAGCGATATGGGCTTCGAGCGGATCACGTTGTCCGAGGCGTGGAGCGGCCAGGCGAGTGCCCGGGGGACGGACCAGTTCGGCGCGGTCTGGGAGGGGTCGGACCGTCGCATCACGGCAACCTTGCGCCGCGAGGCCTGCAGCGACGGCATGTCCGAGCGGATGTTCGGCCTTTCGACACTTGTGATCGTCCAGAATCCCGATGGGGTGCAGATGCTGTCGGGCTGCTGCGCGCTGGCTCCCTAGTTTACCACGCGCAAGGTCAGGTTGATCCGCCCGCCCTTGGGCAGCAGGGCCGATGACCCCGTCCTTGTACGGTCAACCCCGTGATAGAGAAGTCGTGCGTCGCCCGCCAGAACCGCCACATCGCCCGATTTCAGCCAGACTGACTCCGTTGTGCCGCCCCGGCTCAGCCCGCCAACCCGGAACAGAGCGTCATCGCCCAGCGAGATCGAGACGACCGGCATCGAGAAATCCGCCTCGTCCTTGTCCTGATGAAGGCCCATGCGCGCGCCGTCGGCATAGAAGTTCACGAGACAGCATTCGGGATCACGGTCAACATCGCTCACTTTCGTCCAGACGCGCAGGATACTTGGCGGAATCGCGGGCCAGGCCATGCCAGATGGGTGGCGATCCACATAACGGTATCCGCTTTTGTCGGAAAACCACCCGAACTGCCCCGCGGCGGTCATCCGGACAGACATCTGCTTGCCGTAAGGCGTCTGTGGACGGAAAAGCGGCGCGGCACGCATGACCTCGCGAATGTCTTCGACCATCGCCGCCTGTTCCGCAGGGTCGAGGAATCCAGTGTGTATGCGCACCCCGCGCAAGTTCAGATCAGGCATCCTCCGGCCCCTCCGCAGATCCCTTTAGCCATGGATGCGACGGGCCAGCCTTTAGCGATGACCGAACCGCCGCAGTGCCGCAAAATGCAAACGCTTTGCAAACCAAGCTCCAAATCGATCTTTGACTCCGCTTGCAGCCCCAAAATCCCCTTCTTATATACCCAACGAAACCGGCCAGGGCATACCCCTGGTTTTTCATATGGCGGATTGGGGGCCGATACCGGACCCGACCCCGCCTGGATCGCCTGAGAAAGGGACTCGAAACATGGCCAAAGTGATTGGTATTGACCTCGGTACGACAAACTCCTGCGTTGCCATTATGGACGGCTCGCAACCCCGCGTGATCGAAAACTCCGAAGGCGCGCGCACCACACCTTCGATCGTCGGCTTCACCGATGACGAGCGTCTGGTAGGGCAGGCCGCCAAACGGCAGGCCGTCACCAACCCCGACAACACGATTTTTGCCGTCAAGCGCCTGATCGGCCGCCGCGTTGACGATGCAGAGGTCGAAAAAGACAAGGCCCTGGTGCCTTACTCGATCGTCGATGGCGGCAATGGCGACGCCTGGGTTGAGGTGAATGGCGAGAAATACTCCCCCTCCCAGATTTCGGCCCTGATCCTTGGCAAGATGAAAGAGACTGCCGAGAGCTACCTCGGCGAGGATGTGACACAGGCGGTCATCACGGTCCCCGCCTATTTCAACGACGCCCAGCGCCAGGCGACGAAGGATGCCGGCAAGATCGCCGGGCTCGAAGTTCTCCGCATCATCAACGAGCCCACGGCGGCGGCACTGGCCTATGGTCTGGACAAGAAAGAGACCAAGACGATCGCCGTTTACGACCTTGGCGGCGGTACCTTCGACATCACCATTCTGGAAATCGACGACGGCCTCTTCGAGGTGAAATCGACCAATGGCGACACGTTTCTGGGCGGTGAAGACTTCGACATGCGCATCGTCAACTATCTGGCGGGCGAGTTCAAAAAGGAAAACGGCGTCGATCTGACGAAGGACAAGATGGCCCTGCAGCGGCTCAAGGAAGCCGCGGAGAAGGCCAAGATCGAATTGTCCTCCTCCTCTCAGACGGAGATCAACCAGCCGTTCATCTCGATGGACCCCAAGGGCGGCCAGCCGCTGCACATGGTCATGAAGCTGACCCGCGCCAAGCTGGAAAGCCTCGTGAACGACCTGATCAAACAGTCGCTGAAGCCCTGTCAGGCGGCCCTGAAAGATGCCGGCCTGTCGAAAGGCGACATCGATGAGGTGGTTCTGGTCGGCGGCATGACCCGGATGCCAAAGGTCATCGAGGAGGTCACCAACTTCTTCGGCAAGGAGCCGAACAAGGGCGTGAACCCCGATGAAGTGGTCGCCATGGGCGCCGCCATTCAGGCCGGCGTTCTGCAGGGCGATGTGAAGGACGTGGTCCTGCTGGACGTCACGCCGCTGTCTCTCGGCATCGAAACGCTTGGCGGTGTCTTCACCCGCCTGATCGACCGCAACACCACGATCCCGACGAAGAAGTCCCAGATCTTCTCCACCGCCGAGGACAACCAGAATGCGGTCACCATCCGCGTGTTCCAGGGCGAGCGGGAGATGGCGACGGACAACAAGATGCTGGGCCAGTTCAATCTGGAGAACATCCCGCCTGCGCCCCGCGGCCTGCCGCAGATCGAGGTGACCTTCGACATCGACGCCAACGGTATCGTGTCCGTCTCGGCCAAGGACAAGGGTACCGGCAAGGAGCAGACGATCACGATCCAGGCCTCGGGCGGCCTCACGGACGAGGACATCGAGAAGATGGTCCGCGACGCCGAGGAGAATGCCGAAGCCGACAAGCAGCGCAAGGAGCTGGTCGAAGCAAAGAACCAGGCCGAAAGCCTGATCCACTCCACCCAGAAGTCGCTGGAAGAGCATGCCGACAAGGTCGATCCCACCACGGTGGAAGCCATCGAGCTTGCCATCAAGGCGCTTGAAGAGCAGATGGAGAGCGAAGACGCCGGCAAGATCAAGGGCGGCATCCAGAATGTCACCGAAGCGGCCATGAAACTGGGCGAGGCGATCTACAAGGCCCAGCAGGAAGAGGCCGGCGAGGAAGCGCCTGACGGTGTGGACGAGCCGGGCGGCGTGGACGAGGATATCGTCGACGCCGATTTCGAAGACCTGGACGACCGCAAGAGCTCGTAACCGCGTCCCCTAACCCCGCACGACCGGCCATGGGGAACCTGGCCGGTCGGCGCGTTTCATGAGGGTGGATCAACCATGTCAAAGCGCGATTACTACGATGTTCTGGGTATCAAACGCGGTGCGTCGGAGGCCGAGATCAAGAAGGCCTATCGCCAGAAGGCGAAAGAGCTGCACCCGGATCGCAACTCCGACAATCCCGATGCCGAAGCCCAGTTCAAGGAAGCGAACGAGGCCTATGACGTCCTGAAGGACGCCGACAAGAAGGCGGCATATGACCGGTTTGGTCATGCCGCGTTCGATGGAGGCATGGCCGGTGGTCCACGTGCGGGCGGCTTTGGCGGCGGGGGCGGCGGGCAGGGCGATTTTGCAAGCGCCTTCTCGGATGTCTTCGAAGATCTGTTCGGCGATTTCATGGGCGGCCAGCGCGGCACCGGCGGCGGCCGGCGCGCAGCGCGCGGATCGGATCTTCGCTACAACCTCAGGATCAGTCTCGAAGACGCATATTCTGGTCTTCAGAAGGCGATCACCGTTCCTACATCGGTTGCGTGTTCGAACTGCAACGGAACCGGCGCGGAAGGTGGCGCGGAGCCTGTCACCTGTCCGACCTGTTCGGGCATGGGCAAGGTGCGCGCGCAGCAAGGCTTCTTCACGGTGGAGCGAACCTGCCCGACCTGTTCGGGCATCGGGCAAATCGTCAAAAATCCATGCAATGTCTGCGGTGGCGCCGGTCGTGAGCAAAAAGAAAAGGCGCTTTCCGTCAACATTCCTGCAGGTGTGGAAACCGGCACGCGGATCCGCCTCTCCGGCGAGGGGGAGGCCGGGCTTCGCGGCGGACCGGCGGGCGACCTGTATATTTTCATCGAGGTTGCAGATCACGCGCTTTTCCAGCGCGACGGGCTGGATCTTTTCTGTCGTGTTCCAGTTTCGATGGTCACCGCCGCCCTGGGCGGCGAGATCGAAGTACCGACAATCGATGGTGGCCGATCCAGGGTGAAGGTGCCCGAAGGATCGCAATCGGGGCGGCAGATGCGGCTGCGCGGCAAAGGCATGCCTGCCTTGCGGGGGACCGCGACCGGCGAAATGTATATCGAACTGGCGGTCGAAACGCCGGTGAAGCTGACGGCGCGGCAGAAGGAGCTGCTGCGCGAGTTCGAGGAGTCCTGCGCCAAGTCTAACAACCCCAACGCCAGCGGGTTTTTCGACAAGGTCAAGAACTTCTGGGACGGGATGAAAAGCTGATCCCTCAGAGCTTGCGGGCTTTCAGAAACCGCAAGACCTCGCCGATTGACGGCATGGCATCCGCAGCACCGGGCCGCGTGACCTGCAGCGCCGCTGCGGCGCTTGCCCGTTCAATCGCCTCTTCACGGGACGCGCCTGCATCCAGCCCGGCCACCAGATACCCGGCAAAACAGTCTCCCGCGCCGGTGGTATCAACGATCTCCGAAACCCGAAAAGCCGGTTGAACGATCCGGCCATGTGCAAAGGTCCAGACCGCCCCATCGGCACCCCTTGTCACGACCGTTTCGATGTCGCTGAGGTCCGAAATCTCCCGGTTCAGAGCCGTTTCAAGTGCAGCGGCCTCTCCTTCGTTCAGCAAAAGAAGATCGATCAGGGGGAGCATTTCCTCCACGGCGTCCACATCGAACGGGGCGGCTGAATAGACCACGCGCAGCCCGTTCTGCCGCGCCACACGCGCCGCGTGGCCGCTGAGGTTGACTTCATTCTGGAGGATCAGCGTGTCACCAAGCCCAAATCCCGCAAGCCCCGCCTCAACCCGCGTGTCGCTCAGCAGGTGATTGGCGCCGGAAAAAAGAACGATCGCATTCTCGCCGGACGGATCGACAGTGATGATCGCATGGCCAGACGGATCTTCTCCAGTCTCGATACCTGACACATCGACGCCGGCGGCGGCCAACTGATCCAACGCGAAGCGCGCTTCGGGGCCAACGCGGCCCAGATGCCGGGTGGTCGCGCCGGCCTTAGCCGCTGCGATGGATTGATTGGCACCCTTGCCGCCGAGACCTTTGGCATAGGCATCGGCCGCCAGTGTCTCCCCCGGGCGCACAAGATGCGGCACGCGATAGACATGGTCGATATTGACCGAGCCGACGCAAATCACCGTCATGGGTCAGCGCCCGATCTCGCAGGCCGCCATCACGGCCATGTTCAGAATGTCGTTGGCGGTGGATACGGTCGAGCAAATCTGCACAGGCCGGTCCAGCCCGGTCAGAATCGGGCCGATTACGGTCGCGCCAGCCATTTCCTGCATCAGTTTGACCGAGATCGACGCAGAATGCCGTGCCGGCACCACCAGAACATTTGCCGGACCGGAAAGCTTGCAGAACGGATATTGCGCCATCACCTCGGGGTTGAGCGCGACATCGATGGCCATTTCACCATCATATTCAAAGTCCACACCTTTTCTGTCCAGAACCCTCGGCGCCTGATGCATCTTCTCGGCGCGTTCGGACACCGGGTATCCAAAGGTCGAAAAGCTGACAAACGCAACCTTCGGCTCCAGCCCCAGATGGCGCGCGACATGTGCGCCGCGCTCCGCGATCAGGGCGAGGTCTTCTGCCTCGGGCCATTCATGCACAAGCGTATCGGCCACCAGCACGATACGCCCTTTATGGATCATCGCCGTCACCCCCACGGCCCCATCGGCCGCGGTTGCGTCGAAGACATGGCCCAGAAGACCCAGAACATGCGCCGATTTGCGTGTCGCCCCCGTCACCAGCCCGTCACCATGGCCATGGGCCAGCATCAGCGCGGAGAAGACATGTCTATCGCGGGCGGCGAGCCGGTGGATATCGTGGTGATCGAAGCCTTTCCGCTGCAATCTCTGGTAGAGGAATGACTTGTAGCTCTCAAGATGGGACGTATTTGCGGCATTCACCACTTCCAGCTCGTCCACCGCATCGGCAAGCCCTGCGGCATCAAGCTTTTCCTTCACATCCGCCTCGCGTCCGACGATCAGCGCCTTGCCCATACCGTTTCGCTGATAGGCAACTGCCGCGCGCAATACCCGGACATCGTCTCCTTCGGCGAAAATCATCCGGGCCTGCGCGTTCCGGGCGCGCACGTTGATCCCTTGCAGGATCGAGGAGGTCGGATCCATCCGGGCGCGCAGTGTGGTGACATAGGCATCCAGATCGATGATCGGGCGGCGCGCAACGCCGGTATCCATGCCCGCGCGCGCCACCGCCGGAGGAACCACGTAGATCAGGCGCGGATCAAAGGGCGTGGGAATGATGTAGTCGCGCCCGAAAGTGAGCTTGCGGCCATATGCCATCGCAACCTCGTCCGGTACGTCTTCCCGTGCCAGCTTTGCAAGGGCTTCGGCACAGGCGATTTTCATGTCGTCGTTTATGGCTCGGGCATGAATATCCAGCGCGCCGCGGAACAGATACGGAAAGCCCAGAACATTATTCACCTGATTTGGGTAGTCTGACCGCCCGGTCGCCACGATCGCGTCCGAGCGTACCTCGCGGGCCTGCTCGGGTGTGATTTCAGGATCGGGATTCGCCATCGCGAAGATCACCGGGTTTTCGGCCATGCTCCTGACCATCTCCGGCGTCACGGCCCCTTTGACCGACACGCCGAGGAAGACGTCCGCACCCGACATCGCCTCTTCCAGCGTCCGCAGATCGGTCTTCACCGCATGGGCCGATTTCCATTGGTTCATGCCATCGGTGCGGCCCTGATAAATCACGCCCTTGGTGTCGCAAATGATGCAGTTTTCGTGACGCGCGCCCATGGCTTTGAGCAGTTCGATACAAGCGATCCCGGCGGCACCCGCGCCGTTCAACACGATCCTGCAATCCTCGATCTTCTTGTTCGAAAGATGCAGCGCGTTGATCAGCCCCGCGGCACAGATCACCGCCGTTCCGTGCTGGTCGTCATGGAAGACGGGGATGTCCATCTCTTCCTTCAGGCGCTGTTCGATCATGAAACATTCAGGCGCCTTGATATCTTCCAGATTGATGCCGCCGAATGTGGGGCCCATCAGTCGAACGGCATTCACGAACTCGTCCACATTCTCCGTGTCCAGCTCGATATCGATCGAGTTCACGTCGGCGAACCGCTTGAAAAGGACGGATTTGCCTTCCATCACGGGTTTGGATGCAAGCGCGCCCAGATTGCCCAGACCAAGGACCGCTGTCCCGTTGGAGATGACGGCGACCATGTTGCCCTTTGTGGTGTAGTCATAGGCCAGCTCGGGATTTGCGGCGATCTCCTCGCACGGCACGGCCACGCCGGGCGAATAGGCGAGACTGAGATCCCGCTGCGTCGCCATCGGGGTGGAAGCCTGAATGTCGATCTTGCCGGGACGCGGCTCCAGATGATAGGCGAGCGCCTCTTCACGGGTGATCCTGCTTTTGTTCGGCATTGTCTCGGGGCCCTTTTTTGCGACGCTTCCCGTCTTAGCCCTGATGCGCACACCTCACAACATGTGGCATTTCCGGGTTTCGCCCGGACGGACCCGTTTGTAGGCTGCGCAGGTGCGAACAGGGGAGCCGCCGGAATGACCGCGCAAGTCACACCAATGATGGCGCAATACATGGAAATCAAGGCGCAGCACAGCGATGCGCTGTTGTTCTACCGCATGGGCGATTTCTACGAGATGTTCTTCGATGACGCGGTTGCGGCCGCGGAGGCGCTGGACATCGCACTGACCAAGCGCGGCAAGCATGACGGCGGCGATATCCCGATGTGCGGTGTACCGGCCAATTCCGCCGAAGGGTATCTGCTCACCCTGATCCGCAAGGGGTTCCGCGTGGCGGTTTGCGAACAGATGGAAGATCCTGCGGAAGCAAAGAAACGCGGGTCGAAGTCGGTCGTCCGCCGGGAGGTGGTTCGGCTTGTGACCCCGGGTACGCTGACCGAAGACAGCCTTCTTGACGCGCGGCGCCACAATTATCTTGCAGCATATGCCGAGGTGCGCGGCGAGGGCGCGCTTGCCTGGGCCGATATCTCCACCGGCGCGTTTCAGGTTATGGCTTGCCCGCCGGTGCAATTGTCCCCTGAACTTGCCCGGCTCGGCCCTCGTGAGGTGCTGGTTTCCGATGGCCTGGACGGCGCACGGCAAGACCTGATCCGGGACAGCGGCGCGGCACTGACCCATCTGTCTCCGGCAAGCTTCGACAGTGGTTCGGCAGAAGCGCGGATTCAGTCTCTGTTTAAGGTCAAAACGCTCGATCCCTTCGGGTCCTTCACCCGCCCGGATCTCAGCGCAATGGGCGCGCTGATCGACTATCTGGAGCTTACGCAGAAAGGCAATCTGCCGTTGCTCAGGCCACCTCGGAAACAGAGCCTCGGCCGGGTCATGCAGATTGACGCCGCCACGCGCCGCAATCTGGAACTGACGGGCAGCCTGAACGGCGGGCGCGCGGGCAGTCTTGCGGCAACGATCGACCGGACGCTGACCGCTGGCGGCGCCCGGCTATTTGAACGACGGCTATCCAGCCCCTCCACCCATCTTGACATTATTACCGCCCGCCATGACGGGGTTGGCGCGATGTTAGACAATACCGGGCTGGCCGCGGATATCCGGGCCGCTTTACGGCAGGTGCCGGATCTGGACCGGGCCCTGTCACGGCTTGCGCTGGACCGCGGCGGGCCCCGTGATCTGGCCGCGATCCGCAACGGATTGACCGCCGCCGAAGCATTGGCGCAACTGGTCAGCGGCGCGGAGCTACCGGAAATTCTTGCGGACGCTGCCACGGATCTGCGCGGCCATGACGATCTTGTGGCGCATCTGAGCGACGCTCTGGTTGCCGAGCCGCCTCTTCTCGCACGGGACGGCGGCTTCATCGCCGCCGGTTTCGACAGTGAGCTCGACGAGGCCCGCAGCCTGCGCGACGAAGGCCGAGGCGTCATCGCGAAAATGCAGGCGGATTACGTGGAACAGTCCGGGATCCCCTCGCTCAAGATCAAACATAACAACGTGCTCGGCTATTTCATCGAAACCACGGCGACCCATGCGGAGAAAATGCTCTCCCCCCCCCTATCCGATAGCTTCATTCATCGGCAGACCACGGCGAATGCGGTGCGGTTTACCACAGTGGAGTTGTCGGAACTGGAAACGAAGATCCTGAATGCCGGTCAGCGCGCGCTGATAATCGAAAAGACTCTGTTCGAGACACTCAGGATCGCGATTCTCGATGAACACGGCCCGATCGGCGCCACAGCGCGCGCCCTGGCCGAGTTTGATGTTGCGACGGCGCTGGCTGATCTGGCGCGCGACAAGGACTGGACCCGGCCGAAGGTGGATGACAGCCGGGAGTTTGTGATCACCGATGGCAGGCATCCGGTCGTCGAGGCCGCGCTTCAGGCCGCCGGAGAGTCCTTCATCGCCAATGACTGCAGGCTGAGTGCAGGGAAGGGCGCGGCCGCCATCACCCTGCTCACCGGGCCGAATATGGCGGGCAAATCCACCTTCCTGAGGCAAAATGCGCTGATCGCCATTCTCGCGCAAATGGGATGTTTCGTGCCGGCCAGTGCAGCGCATATCGGGATTGTGAGCCAGGTTTTCAGCCGTGTGGGCGCATCCGACGATCTCGCAAGAGGGCGGTCGACCTTCATGGTGGAAATGGTGGAAACCGCGACGATCCTCAATCAGGCGGATGACCGCGCTTTGGTCATCCTGGATGAAATCGGGCGCGGAACGGCCACTTATGACGGCCTTTCGATTGCATGGGCCACGCTAGAGCATTTGCATGCGGTCAACAGATGCCGCGCGCTCTTCGCGACCCATTATCATGAGATGACTGGCCTTGCCGCCCGACTGGAGGGCGTGGCCAATGCCACCGTCGCGGTGAAGGAGTGGGACGGCGAGGTGATATTCCTTCACGAGGTGCGCGAAGGTGCCGCGGATCGCTCCTATGGCGTACAGGTTGCAAAGCTGGCCGGGCTGCCCGCATCGGTCATCTCGCGGGCACAGACGGTGCTTGAGGCGCTTGAGCGCGGAGAGCGAGAGGGAAATCAGCGAAAGGACACGCTGATCGATGACCTCCCTCTTTTCGCTGTATCTCCGCAACCGCAGGTCGCCGCCACCAGGCAATCTCCGCTCGAAGATCGCCTGAGGCAGGTTCATCCGGACGAGTTGACCGCGCGAGAGGCGCTTTCACTGATCTACGAGCTGAAAGCCGCGATGGGAGACTAGGACGCGGGCATGGAGGACACGCCGACCTGTGCCGGTCTCAGCAGCCGGTCATGTAGCATGAAGCCTTCGGCCATCACCTCGATGATCTCGCCCGACTTCGTGCCCGGCACCGGCGCCTCGAACATCGCCTGATGCTGTTGCGGGTCGAACTTGTCTCCGGCCTGCGGGACAATCGGGGTCATCCCGTGTTTGGTGAAAACATTGAGAAGCTCCCGAAGGGTCAACTCGACGCCGTCGATCACACCACCTGCGACGGCTTTCTGATCGTCGTTCACGATATCCAGCGCACGGCGGAGATTGTCGTAGACCGGCAGAAGATCCCGCGCCAGACGCGAGCCTCCGTATTGCTCGGCCTCGCGCCGGTCCCGTTCACCGCGTTTGCGCATGTTTTCCGAATCGGCCAACACCCGCAAAAGCCGGTCTTTCAGCTCGTCGCGTTCCGCTTTCAACGCGTCCACTTCGGAAACCTCGGGCTCCGCGATGCCTTCGGCTTCCATCATCTCGTCGAGGCTTGCCTCTATCTCTTCCACATCATCCAGGAACGGATCTTCCTTGGGATCTGCCATATCTAACCCTTTTAACCCCGGTCGGAGATCAGCTTTCCGACCAGCTGTGCCGTATAATCAACGATCGGAACGATCCGACCATAATTCAGACGAGTCGGCCCGATGACGCCCACCGCACCGACGATCTTTCGGTCAGCGTTCATATAAGGAGAGACCACCAGAGAGGAACCCGAAAGTGAAAATAACTTGTTCTCCGACCCGATAAATATGCGCACACCCTCGCCACCTTCGGTCAGCTCCAGGAATTCGGCGATGTCGCGCTTGCGTTCCAGGTCGTCAAACAGGGTACGGATGCGATCCAGATCGTCATTTTCGGGCGCGGTATCCAGAAGATGCGAGCGGCCGCGAACGATCAGACGCTCGGTTCGGTCGCCTTCGTTCTCCCATATGGCAAGCCCGCTCTCGATCAGGCCCCGGGCAAGGCTGTCGATCTCCTGACGGCGGGCCTTTATCTCGGTCTCCATGACACTGCGAAGCGTCCGGAGGGTCTTGCCGGCGGCAAGCGCGTTCAGAAAATTGGCCGCCTCGCGCATGGAGTTTGGCGTCTGGCCCGGTGGCGGCTGGAACAGCCGGTTTTCCACATGCCCATCGCCGAACACCAGAACCACAAGTGCCTGATCCGGCGAAAGGGATACGAACTCGATATGCTTGATCGGCGCTTCGTGCTTCGGCACCAGAACAAGGCTGGCCCCATGGGTCACGCCGGACAGGGCGGATCCGATGCGGTCAAGCATCGTGGTCACATCCTCGGAATTGCCGCCAAGAGTGGCGTCAATTTTTCCACGGTCCTCGTCTGTCAGGTCGCCGACCTCCAGAAGCCCGTCAACGAACATCCGCAGGCCCAACTGCGTCGGAACGCGACCGGCAGATATATGGGGGCTGCCGAGCAGACCGAGATACTCCAGATCCTGCATCACGTTCCGCACTGTCGCCGCGGACACCTGCTCCGAGAGACTGCGCGTGAGCGTGCGCGATCCTACCGGCGCGCCGGATTCCAGATATCCCTCCACCACGCGGCGAAACACCTCGCGGGAGCGATCGTTCATCTCGTTCAGGATATTCGACTGGTCTGCCATTTTCAGCTTCATCCTTGGAGCCGGGCCATTAAGCGGCGCGGCGTGGAAGAGGTCAATCGGGGTTGCGCCCGCGCGCCATGGCGGACTATCCAGACCAAACACATTCCACGGAGTCAGATATGCGTCCTTCCGGCCGAAACCTAGACGAGCTGCGCCCGATTTCCATCGAAACCGGTGTGACTGCACATGCCGAAGGCTCCTGCCTGATCAAATGCGGGAACACCCATGTTCTTTGCACCGCCTCCCTTGAAGAGCGGGTACCGCCGTTTCTGAAGAACACCGGGCTCGGCTGGGTCACCGCCGAGTACGGAATGCTGCCCCGGGCGACCCATACACGGATGCGGCGCGAAGCGGCCGCCGGCAAGCAATCGGGTCGCACACAGGAAATCCAGCGGCTGATCGGGCGGTCCCTTCGGGCCGGGATCGACCGCGTGGCTCTCGGCGAACGCCAGATCACCGTCGATTGCGATGTGATCCAGGCCGATGGCGGCACCCGCTGCGCGTCCATCACCGGCGGATGGGTGGCCTTACGGCTTGCCGTGAACAAGCTGATGGCCGCCGGTGACGTTCTGTCTGACCCGATCACCGATCATGTGGCGGCCATCTCCTGCGGGGTTTATGCAGGCCAACCCGTTCTGGATCTGGACTATCCCGAAGACAGCGAGGCGGGCACCGACGCCAATTTCGTCATGACCGGCAGTGCGCAGATGATAGAAGTTCAGGCCAGCGCAGAGGGCGCCACGTTCTCGCGCGACCAGTTTGCGGAACTTCTGTCACTGGCGGAAAAGGGTGTGTCCGAACTGGTTGCCGCGCAAGCGAAGGCAATTGCCTGAGATGCGCCGGTTTTCCGGCGATACCCTGCTTGTGGCGACCCACAATCAGGGCAAGCTGGATGAAATCGCGCATCTTCTGGCGCCCTACGGTATCAGGGTCACTTCCGCAAAGGACCACGGTCTTCCCGAACCGGAAGAAACGGGAACCAGCTTTGTCGAAAATGCCCGGCTGAAAGCACATGCCGCGGCGCAGGCCACCGGTATGCCGGCCCTGGCCGATGACAGCGGTATCGAGATTGATGCGCTGGACGGCGCTCCGGGCGTTTACACCGCCGATTGGGCCGAAACCGGCCACGGGCGGGATTTTGTCATGGCGATGACCCGGGCCCATGATGCGCTGGAAGCGAAAAACGCATCATTTCCCAGAACGGCGCGGTTCTGCTGCACCCTCGTGCTCGCATGGCCCGATGGCCATGACGAGGTGTTTCCCGGTGTCATGGAGGGTCAGTTTGTCTGGCCGATGCGCGGAAGCCAGGGCCATGGCTACGACCCGGTTTTCCAACCCGACGGATATGATATCACCTTTGGGGAAATGGACCGTTGGGAAAAGAACAAGATCAGCCACCGAGCCGATGCTTTCCGCAAACTGGTCGCGATCTTCGGCGATGGCTGACTGGCACAGCGCGGGGTTCGGTCTGTATCTGCACTGGCCATTCTGTCAGGCCAAATGCCCCTATTGCGATTTCAACTCCCACGTATCCGCCGAGATAGATCAAGGCCGCTGGCAGCGGGCCTTTCTGGCGGAACTTGAACGTGCAGGCCGTGAGACCGGGGACCGGACGCTGAACAGCGTTTTTTTCGGGGGCGGAACGCCATCTCTCATGGCGCCAGACCTCGTCGGGTCGATCATAGACCAGATCCGCAAGACATGGCCGGTGGCCAATGATCTGGAAATCACGCTGGAGGCGAATCCGACATCGGTGGAGGCCGGGAAATTCCAGAGCTTCAGGGAGGCGGGCGTCACCCGGATCTCTATGGGAATTCAGGCAATGAACGACGAGGATCTGAAGCGACTTGGGAGGTTGCACACGGTCGAGGAAGCCGTGAAAGCCTTCGATACTGCCAGAAACTCCTTCGACAGGGTCAGTTTCGATCTGATCTATGCACGCCAGCATCAGACCCTTGAGGCGTGGAAGACGGAGCTGAGCGAAGCCCTCTCGCTCGCGCTGGATCACCTGTCTCTCTACCAGCTGACGATCGAGGACGGCACCGCCTTCGGCGACCGCTACCGCCTCGGCCGGCTGCCCGGATTGCCGGGCGATGACCTTGGCGCGGACATGTATGAGCTGACGCAGGAGTTGTGCGAACGGGCCGGGTTTCCGGCCTATGAGATCTCCAACCACGCGGCGGACATGGCTCAATCCCGGCACAATCTGATATACTGGCGCTGCGGCGACTACCTCGGCATCGGCCCGGGCGCCCATGGGCGGCTTTCCCTTGGATCAAGCAGATTTGCGACAGAAACGCATCGCTTGCCGCAGGCGTGGCTCGAAAAGGTCGAACGGACGGGAAGCGGAGAAACGGCACGGACCGAGCTTTCGCAGGCGGATCAGACGCAGGAATATCTCATGATGAGCCTGCGCCTCGCCGAAGGTAGCAACATGGCGCGCTACGAAGCTCTGAATGGAGCCGGGATCGACCCTGATACGCTGGATAGACTAGCAGAAGATGGCTTCATCGAGATAAGGGGCACCCAACTTCTAGCCACGAAACGGGGCCGGCCCGTGCTCAACGCGATCTTGCGCGAATTGCTTGTCAGCTAGCCACGGTTCAGAATGCGAACAATGTCGTCAAGCTGTGATAAGTCTTTGTATTTTATGGAAATAGTGCCGCACCCCTGCGCGATATCATGATCAATACCAACCTTCATGCCGATCGCGGCCGATAAATCACCTTCCAGCGCCTTCGTATCCGCATCTTTCTCAGAGGGTTTTCGAGTTATCTGCTTTCCCCGGCCCGGTGCGGCTTTGGCCAGTTTCTCCACGTCGCGGACCGACAAGGCTCTGGAAATGACCCTTTGCGCCAGAGCGATCGGATCATCGGCAGTGATCAGGGCACGTGCGTGACCCGCCGACAGCTGCCCATCACGGACCATATCCTGAACCTCTTCCGGCAGGTTCAGAAGCCTCAGAAGATTTGCAACATGGCTTCGGCTTTTGCCCATCGCCTCCGCCAGCTTTTCCTGGGTGTGACCGAACCGGTCCATAAGTTGCCGATAACCGCTCGCTTCTTCCAGCGGATTGAGATCGGACCGCTGAATATTCTCGATTATCGCGACTTCCAGAACTTCCGTATCATTGAAATCCCGCACAATGGCCGGAACATCATGAAGTTGGGCAAGCTGCGACGCGCGCCAGCGCCGTTCCCCGGCAACGATCTGATACATCCCCGGCTCTGCCGGGTCGGGTCGTAGAATCAGCGGCTGAATGACGCCCTTTTCCCGAATTGACGCAGCAAGCTCGTTCAGGGCCTCTTCCGTGAAGCTCCGACGCGGCTGATCGGGATTGGGATGGATCATTTCCACCGGAATCCGGTGATCCGCGCGACGCGCGACGGCACCAGACGGGTCAGCGGGCGCTTCGGACGTGGGCTCGATATCCGCCATCAGGGCCGAAAGGCCCCGCCCAAGACCGCGTTTTTCACGTTTCGATGCCATAGCGCCTCTCCTCAAGCCGTCGCGAGATGACGATCAAGCATCTCTCTTGCCAGATTCATGTATGCCTGGCTCCCACTCGAAGCGGGATCGTATTCCAGAACCGGAATCGAATACGAAGGCGCCTCGCTCAGCCGGACATTTCGCGGAATTCGCGTCGCATAGACCAGATCGCCCAGGGTCTCCCGCGCATCGTCTTCCACCTGACGGGACAGGTTGTTGCGTTGATCGTACATCGTCAACACGACCCCTTCGATCCGCAAAGCCGGGTTGGCGGTCTGCCTCACCTCCCTGATCGTCAACATCAGCTGCGACAGCCCTTCAAGCGCAAAGAACTCCGATTGCAGCGGGACCAGCACAGCATCTGCCGCCACCATCGCATTTATCGTGAGAAGATTCAAAGACGGTGGGCAATCGATCAGAACAATGTCGAAATCCTTCGTCGCTCTGTTGGCCAGGCTGTCCTTCAACATGAAAACGCGGTTTTCATTGGCAACCATCTCGATATCGGCCGAGCTGAGATCGGTTGTGGCCGGTGCAATCCAAAGGTTTTCGACACTCGTCTTCCTGATGATCTCCGCCAGCGGTGTATCTTCCAATATGAGATCATAGGTTGTCAGGTCGCGGTTCCGGGCGTCGACACCTAGACCGGTAGATGCGTTTCCCTGCGGGTCGAGATCGAGAATCAGCGTTCGCTGTCCTTCCAGCGCAAGCGCTGCCCCCAGATTTATGGCTGTCGTCGTCTTTCCGACGCCACCCTTCTGATTGGCGATCGCGATAATCCGGGCCCTGGTTGCATCAGACACGTGCCAGCTCCTCTATCTTGTAGATTACAGCGCCTGCAGCCGTCTGACTTTCGACCTCTGTGACCTTCATGTGCCATTCCGCACGCGCAACGTCCAGTTCCGTTGCATGATTTGCACCCTTTTGAAACAGGCAGACGCCATCGGGCGCCAGATGTGGCGCCGCAAGCTCGCAAAGCCGGCCGAGCGGCGCGAGGGCCCGCGCGGAAATGATCGCAGCACTCTGCGGAGGTGCATCTTCAATCCGCCGCGTCAGAACAGAGATTCTGACCCCGGTCTGGCGCGCGACATCCCTCAGAAAACTGCATTTTCTGAGATCGCTCTCAATGAACGTGAACCTGAGCTCAGGTGCTTTCTCGGCGGCGAGAATTGCGCAAACCAGCCCCGGAAATCCGCCGCCGCTGCCAATATCGAGCCAAAGTCCGGACTCTTTCTGACGAAGAGGAAAAATCTGCGCACTATCGAGGAAGTGCCTCTGCCAAAGCGCGTCGAGAGAACCCGGCGCGACAAGGTTGATCGCTTTTTGCCATTTCACAAGCGCCTCGGCAAAAGTCACAAGCCGGTCCCATGTTTCACGTGAAACATCCGCCGCGAGCCGGCCCTGAGCTTCGGCCTCGGTCATGCGCGTTTACGTTCGGCCTGTCGAAGTTTCGTAAGCAAGAGCGTCAGTGCCGCCGGCGTCATCCCGTCGATACGCCCCGCCTGCCCAAGGTTGCGTGGGCGCACCATAGACAACTTGCCCTTCACCTCATTCGAAAGCCCCTCGATCTTGTCGAAAGCGAATCCTTCCGGGATTTCATAGGCCTCGTCCCGCTTCAGCGCGGCCACATCGCGCGCCTGCCGTTCGATATAGTTCACATACTGCGCCTCACGGGAAATCTGGTCGCGCGTCTCCCTGTCGATCTCTTTGATTTCGGGCCAGATTGCATCCAGATCGGAAAGCTCGATATCGGGAAAGGCCAGCAGGTCGATCGCGCTGCGGCGCGTACCATCCTGATTTATCCGCAGGCCGTGAGCGCGCCCTTCGGACGGTGAAACGAATCTTTGCTTCATGATGTCATATGCGCGCGACAGCCGCTCCATTTTCGAGCCAAATGTCCTACGACGATCTTCGGAGATAATCCCAAGCCTCTCGGCAAGCGGTGTCAGCCGCTGATCTGCGTTGTCCGCCCGCAAGGTCAGCCTGAATTCCGCGCGGGAGGTGAACATCCGGTAGGGCTCCGTGACGCCGCGGGTTACCAGGTCGTCGATCATCACCCCGATATAGGCCTGATCCCTCCCAAGCACGATCTTGTCGCGCCCCAGCGCCATATGTGCCGCGTTCAGACCCGCAACCAACCCCTGCGCCGCAGCCTCCTCGTAACCGGTTGTCCCGTTGATTTGCCCGGCAAGAAACAGCCGGCCAACGTCTTTCAGTTCAAGGGTTGGCGACAAGGCGCGCGGATCGACATAATCGTACTCGATCGCATATCCGGGCTGCGCGATTTTTGCGCGCTCAAGTCCACGAATGGACGTAACGTAGCTTTCCTGGACGTCTGCCGGGAGGGAAGTGGAAATCCCGTTCGGATAAACCAGATTGCTTTCAAGCCCTTCCGGCTCCAGGAAAATCTGGTGGGAATCCTTGTCCGCAAAGCGAACGATCTTGTCCTCGATAGATGGGCAATAGCGCGGGCCCACACTATCGATATGACCCCCATACATGGCGGACCGCCCAAGATTCTCACGAATGATCTCGTGCGTTTTCGTATTTGTATGCGTGATGCCGCAGCTGATTTGTGCGGCGAACGGCCTCTGCGACAAAAACGAAAACATCACTGGCTCGCTATCTGCCGGTTGCAGGTCGAGGATATCCCAGTTGATACTTTCCCGCCGCAGTCGAGGTGGCGTGCCTGTCTTCAGCCGACCAAGGGGAAGACCGAACGCATCGATCTGTTCGGCCATGCGAACAGAGGGTTTTTCGCCCATCCGCCCACCCGGTCGACGCTGATCCCCGATATGGATGATGCCCCTGAGGAAGGTCCCCGTTGTCAGAACAACCGCCGCTGCGGAAATCTCTGCGCCATCAGCCAGCCGGATACCCGATACCGACCCTGCGGACATCAGAAACTCGGCCGCCTCGCCCTCGATAATGTCCAGATTCGGTGTGGAGAACAGCGCGTCTTGCATCGCATTAAGGTACAGCGCGCGGTCCGATTGGGTACGGGGGCCCTGAACGGCCGGCCCCTTGCTGCGGTTCAAAAGCCGGAACTGAATTCCGGAGCGATCCGCAACCTGCCCCATCACTCCGCCCAGCGAATCGATTTCCCGAACCAGATGACCCTTGCCAAGCCCACCGATGGCCGGATTGCAGGACATCACTCCGATAGCGGCGCGCGACAAGGTTACCAGACCCGTGCGCGCACCGGCACGCGCTGCCGCCGAAGCAGCTTCACAGCCGGCATGCCCACCGCCAACAACCAGAACATCGTAATCACCGTGTTTCACGTGAAACACTCCTACTTCCCGATGCAAAAGCTGGAGAACACCTCTCCAAGCACCATTTCCACATCAATGGCCCCGACCAGAGCATCCAGCTTCCGAATCGCGATACGCAAATGCTCTGCTGCATGCTCTGTCCGACCGGGCCCATTTTCTACCTCAGAACTGGCCATAACTAAAGCCGCATGAGCCGCTTCCATCGCCTCCCTATGCCGGGCATGTGTCGCCGTCTGCGCGCGCGCCGCCTGCTTCGACAGACGGTTTGACATCTGCTCCACGAGCCGCGTCACACCGACACCCGTCTTCCCCGACACAGCGGTATCGCTCTGGCCGTGCAGATCGGCCTTGCCCAAGCAAATTATGTCATCTTCACCAAGCTCAAGCGGCGGTTCTTCATTGGGCCGAGATTGTAGATACACGCGCAAATCCGCGCCCTGCGCCCGATCCAGAGCTCTTTCTATACCGAGTTTCTCCACAACGTCATCGGAGACGCGCAAGCCTGCGGTATCCAGCAGCGTCACCGCCAGGCCGTCCAGATCCATTCGCACCTCAATCACATCGCGAGTGGTTCCGGCAACCTCCGATGTGATCGCAGCCTCCCGCCCCGCAAGATAATTCAGAAGCGTGGATTTCCCCGCATTGGGCGCGCCCAGTATTGCCACCTCGAACCCGTCGCGAACCCGCTCGGCAAAACGGCTCCCCGCAATCTCTGCCTCAAGGCCGCCTGCGACATTGTCGATCAGTTTGGATACCTCCGGCGTCACATCTACCGGCACCTCTTCATCAGCGAAATCGATGGTCGCTTCCAGAAGGGCGGCAGCCCGCAAAAGCGCGCCACGCCATCCATCGACGATCTCGCCGAAGCGCCCAGAAAAAACCTGCATCGCCAGCCGCCGCTGCGCATCCGTTTCCGCTTCAATGAGCGCGCCCAAACCCTCAACCTGCACCAGGTCCAGCCTGTTGTTCAACAATGCCCTGCGGGTGAATTCCCCGGGTTCGGCACCCCGTGCCAGCCCGGTCCCGGAGATTTCAGACAAGATTGAATTTACGACCGAGATACTGCCATGGCATTGAAATTCAACAACATCTTCACCGGTAAAGCTGTTCG
Source organism: Rhodophyticola porphyridii (assembly GCF_003688285.1). Classification (GTDB taxonomy): domain Bacteria; phylum Pseudomonadota; class Alphaproteobacteria; order Rhodobacterales; family Rhodobacteraceae; genus Rhodophyticola; species Rhodophyticola porphyridii. The sequence continues at coordinate 342,035 of NZ_RCNT01000003.1, read as the reverse complement.
GAGCGGTGAAGGTCAGTACAAGCGCCTGATCCAGCAACTCACCATCGCCTGCTCTGAGATCGCGAAGCCCGGCGCGACCGCTATCCGGCAACCGGCGCGCGAGCCTGCGCCCGATGTCATGGGCATGAGGCCCCGATACTCGGATTACCGAAACGCCGGCTCTTCCCGGCGCGGACGCCAGGGCAAAGATCGTATCCATCAGACCGCCCCAATATCCCGGATGGCGTCAGGTATTCATCGAGTCGAAGAATTCCGCGTTTGTCTTGGTCTGCTTGAGTTTCGAGATCAGGAACTCGATCGCGTCCGTCGTTCCCATCGGGTTCAGGATGCGGCGCAGAACATAGGTTTTCTGCAGATCGCCCTTGTCCACCAGAAGCTCCTCTTTCCGTGTCCCGGATTTGAGAATGTCCATGGCGGGGAACACGCGTTTGTCGGCGACCTTGCGGTCCAGCACGATCTCGGAGTTGCCGGTGCCCTTGAACTCCTCGAAAATCACTTCGTCCATCCGGCTGCCGGTATCAATCAGTGCAGTCGCGATGATGGTCAGCGACCCGCCTTCCTCGATATTTCTTGCGGCACCGAAAAACCGTTTCGGGCGTTGCAGGGCATTGGCATCCACACCACCCGTCAGAACCTTGCCCGAGGATGGCACGACAGTGTTGAACGCGCGGCCAAGTCGCGTGATGGAATCGAGCAGGATCACCACATCCCGCTTGTGCTCCACAAGCCTTTTCGCCTTCTCGATCACCATCTCGGAGACCGCCACGTGCCGGGTCGCCGGCTCGTCGAAGGTTGAAGAAACAACCTCCCCCTTCACGCTCCGCTGCATATCCGTGACTTCTTCGGGGCGTTCGTCGATCAGCAGGACGATCAGATAGCATTCCGGATGGTTCTGTTCGATCGAATGCGCGATGTTCTGCAGGATAACGGTTTTACCTGTTCGCGGCGGTGCCACGATCAGTGAGCGTTGCCCCTTCCCGATGGGCGATACCAGGTCGATGATCCGCGCAGAGCGATCCTTGATCGTCGGATCCTCTATCTCCATCTTCAGGCGTTCGTCAGGATAAAGCGGCGTCAGGTTGTCGAAGGCAATCTTGTGTTTCGCCTTGGCAGGATCCTCGAAGTTGATCTTGCTCACCTTTACCAGCCCGAAATAGCGCTCATTCTCCCTGGGCGCGTTGATCACGCCTTCCAGCGTATCGCCGGTGCGGAGGCTGTGCTGGCGGATCATCTCCGGCGAAACATAGATATCGTCCGGTCCCGGCAGATAGTTCGCCTCCGGAGAGCGCAGGAAGCCAAACCCATCCTGCAAAACTTCCAGAACACCATCGCCAGAGATTTCCCAGCCATCCTCGGCCCGCTCTTTCAGGATCGAGAACATCATGTCGCCCTTGCGCATGGTGGAGGCGTTCTCGATCTCCAGTTCCTCGGCCATCGACAGAAGATCTTTGGGAGATTTGGCCTTGAGATCGGCAAGGTTCAGGGAATTCTCGGTCATGTGGGAAGCACCATAATGCCCCACGATTTCTCAAGCAGGGCGTGTCATATTGAAATGGGAAGCGACAGAGCCGGACGGCCCATTGCAGGCCCGACATAGGAAGAGCCTGCGCAGATGTCAACAAAACCTTCAGAACGGGCGCGCGATCACCGAAACCACGATCACGATCAAGAGCAATGTCGGAACTTCGTTCATAAGCCGATAGGTACGCCCGCTGCGCGTATCGGTGCCGGCCAGAAGCTCCTTGCGGCGCAATCCAAGCCAATGATGAAACCAGGTCATCGCCAGAACCGCAGCGGTTTTGGTCCATGGCCAAAGCTCTTGCCAGCTGACCACGCCCGGTGTGAAGACGAGAGCAAGACCGAAAATCCAGGTGGCGATCATCGCGGGGTTCATGATCGCCCGCAAAAGGCGGACTTCCATTGTCTGAAACAGATCTGCTGTCTCCCCGCTCATTCCGACGCGTTCGACATGGTAGACGAACAGTCTGGGGAGATAGAACAGCCCCGCCATCCACGCGATAACCGATATCACATGCAGGCTCTTCGTCCATGGGTAGGCCAGGACGAGAAAGTCTATGATCATAGGCTTGCTCCTTTCCCTCCCCAATAAAAATAAAAGGAATAGAAGAAAAGATGATGTTGTGTTTGTGCCGTGGATAACTCGGATAACTCAGGCATACATATTCTGTCCAGAATTCCGCCCTCAGTTCGTTAACCTGCCTCGGATGGCTGGAGTTTCGTCCACATTTCCATAATAAGTCAATATTTTCAATGGGTTCAACGTGTATAGTCTGAGGACAGTTCTGTATGTTCCGCCCTGTCCAGCGGTTTACTCCATCAGCCCACAGTGGACCGGGGATCTTTCACCAACGGGGATGGCAGGCGGTGGCACGACGTCGGATATCGCGAAAAGCATGGCTGCGCGCATCGTGGGCTTCTATACACATTTCGATCACCGGGCTGCCCCGCCGGATATCCACAAAGTCATCCAAAGAGACCATGACCGAACTCATCCTCGCCTCCGGCTCCGCCACACGTCAATCCATGCTGAAGCAGGTGGGCATCCCCTTCACCTCGGTCCCCCCGCGCATCGACGAGGAGGCGATTCGAGGCGCGCTTGAGCATGAAGGCGCCACGCCCCGGGATGTGGCAGATACCCTGGCGGAGTACAAAGCGCGCCGGGTTTCCGAGAAACATCCCGGAACCATGGTGATCGGATGCGATCAGGTGCTCGACCACAAGGGGCGTGTTCTCGGCAAACCGGAGACGCGGGACGACGCGCGAAGCCAGCTCAAATCTCTCAGCGGTGGTCAGCATCGGCTTTTGTCGGCAGTCGTCGTCTATGAAGATCTGAAACCGGTCTGGCGCGTGGTTGGTCAGGTCAGCTTGTCGATGAGGCCGTTGAGTGACAGTTACATCGAGGACTATCTTGACAGAAACTGGCCGGATATCGCCGACAGCGTTGGCGGCTACAAGCTGGAACAGGAAGGTGCGCGGCTCTTCTTGCGGATCGATGGAGATTACTTCACAGTTTTAGGCCTGCCATTGTTGGATTTGTGCGGGTATCTCGTGAACCGGGGGATAATCGAGGGATGAGTGTTGAGGTACCTCTGGCCGGCGTGATTGGTAACCCTGTTTCGCACAGCAGGTCACCGGCACTGCATGGACATTGGCTGCACCGCTACGGAATCAACGGTCATTATGTTCCGCTGAAAGTCACCCATGAAGATCTGAAGAAGGTCATTCGTGCGTTGCCGAAAATGGGTTTTCTGGGCGTCAACATTACAATACCCCACAAGGAACAGGTGCTTTCCCTTGCCGATTCCGTCTCCGACCGTGCGGCGCTGATTGGCGCGGCCAACACCATCACCTTTTCCTCCAAGGGCAAGGTTCAGGCCGACAACACCGACGGCATGGGCTTTCTTGCAAACCTTCATCAGAACGCACCGGATTGGCGCGCCGATGCGGGCCCCGCTCTGGTTCTGGGCGCGGGCGGAGCCGCGCGCGCGATCGTATCCGCCCTCTTGAGCGAGGGCGCGCCGGAGGTTTTCGTCGTGAACCGGACCCGCGCAAGGGGCGAAGCGCTGCGCGACAAGCTTGGTGCCCGGGTCAAGGTCGTGGACTGGACCCGCATACCCGAACTGCTGCCTGACCAGGCGTGCTTGGTCAACACCACCTCCCTCGGGATGGAGGGCGGCCAGCCGCTCAATATCAACCTTTCCACGCTGAGACCCTCCACGCTCGTCACCGATGTCGTCTATACACCCTTGCAGACATCGCTTTTGCAGCAAGCCGCAGCCATCGGATGCCCTATCGTGGACGGGCTTGGCATGTTGTTGCATCAGGCCACCCCGGGCTTCGAGCGCTGGTTCGGCCAGAAGCCGGAGGTGGATGACGCGCTGCGCCAGGCAGTGCTGAGCGCATGAGCTTCATTCTCGGCCTGACCGGTTCCATCGGGATGGGGAAATCCACGACTGCGGGCTTTTTCCGTGACCTCGGCATTCCGGTCTGGGATGCGGATGAAACGGTTCACCGGTTGTACTCCAAGGGTGGGGCGGCCGTTTCGATGATTGCGGAGTTTCGCCCCGACGCGGTTCGAAACGGCTGCGTCGACCGCGCGCATCTCAAGGCCTGGATTGCCGAGGATCCGGCCGCCCTTTCCCGGATCGAGGCGATCGTTCATCCGCTGGTGGCGGCGGATCGCGCGCAGTTTCTGGAAGATCATGCGGGACAACCGCTTGTCGTTCTGGATATCCCGCTGCTTTTCGAAACCGAGGCCGATCTCTGGGTCGACGGTGTTCTCGTTGTCACCGCGGCGCCCGAGGTGCAGCGCGCACGTGTTTTCGAACGCCCTGGCATGACGGAAGACACATTCAACACCATCCTGTCGCGCCAGATGCCCGATGCGCAGAAACGGGCCCGCGCCGATTACGTCATCGAAACCAAGACCCTTGATCAAACGCGCGCCGCGGTCGAGACTCTGGTGAGCAAAATCACAAGAGGCCAGCATGCGTGAAATCGTTCTGGATACGGAGACCACCGGGTTTGAGCCCTCCGAAGGACACCGCATTGTCGAAATCGGCGCGGTGGAGCTTTGGCAGCATGTGCCCACGGGGCGGACATATCATCAATACATCAATCCTGAACGAGATATGCCGAACGAGGCTTTCGAAGTGCATGGTCTCGGCAATGACTTCCTGCGCGACAAGCCCATCTTCTCCGATATAGCCGACGCTTTTCTGGAATTCGTCGCGGATGGCACGCTTGTCATCCACAACGCGGCGTTCGACATGAAGTTTCTCAACGCTGAACTGTCCTGGGCCAGGAAACCGACGCTTCCGGACAGCCGCGCGCTGGACACGCTGGCAATCGCGCGGCGCAAGTTTCCGGGATCTCCGGCATCCCTCGATGCGCTCTGCCGCAGGTTCGGCGTCGACAACAGTGCACGAGAAAAACACGGTGCTCTGCTGGATTCCGAGATTCTCGCGGAAGTCTATCTTGAGCTGATCGGCGGGCGGCAGCCGGATTTCGCGCTGAGCACACAGCCGGTGGACTCCTCGGTCGGTGCGAGCGAGACGTGGCGGGCCTATCCGCGGCCTGCGCCCCTGCCCGGCCGCCTTTCCGATGAAGAGGCGGCCGCGCATGAGGATTTCGTGAATGAACTGGGTGAGGCCGCGCTTTGGGCGCGGCTCACCTGATCACGCGTCGGCGGTTTTCTTGGACTCGGCCCGCCGTGCCAGCTCGTTGCGGTAAATCGCGAGAAAATCCATGTTTTCAAGGTTGAGTGGCGGGAAACCACCATCGCGGGTAATGTCCGACACGATGCGCCGCAAAAACGGGAACAGCATGCGAGGACATTCGATCATCAGGAACGGATGCAATTGCTCCTGCGGGACGTTTTCCACCTGGAAGATGCCCACGTAATCCAGCTCGATCAGGAAGATCGGCTGCGGAGTCTCATCCTTGGTCTTGGATTCGATCTTCAGCTTCACGATCACATCGAACTGGTTTTCCTGTTCGCGCTTGCGGGCATCAAGCGCCACCTGAACCTGAATATCCGGCTGTGTCTGGGTCTGGATCGATTTCTGGGCAGCGATGTTCTCGAAAGACAGGTCACGAATGAATTGCCCAAGGATCTGCATACGCGGGGGCGTGGGGGGCTGCGGTGCGGCGCCGTTTTCTTCGGCCATTGGGATCTCCGATTGAATAGTGTTGCGGTCCTGTAGCAGCAGGAACCGAAAGCCTCAATGCCGGCGCCAACCGGATGGCCCGTCGCGTGGCGTTTCATCCACCTCGAATTCACCCTCGATCACATCTTCGCGCGGTGGCCGCTCCGCGGACCATTGCGCCTGCCCCGAAACGACAGATGACACGGTGATGCGTTTCTGCAGCTCCCGGAACACCACGTTGCGAACACCCGGAACCAGCAGCGCAAAGCCGACCGCGTCGGTGAAGAATCCGGGCGTCAGGAGCAGCGCGCCCGAAAACAGGATCATCGCGCCGTGGGCAAGCGGTTCCGTCGGATCGTTGAGGGCGCCGAAACTGCGGCGCAGGTTTTCAAGCGCCTGCCGGCCCTGCGACCTGACAAGCCATGTGCCCAGTATCGCCGTCAGCACGACAATGCCGAGCGTCGGCCACAGGCCGATAAGACCGCCGACCTGAATGAACAGGGCGATTTCGATCAGCGGAACCATTAGAAATGCTACGAAGAGCCACATGTTCTTTCCTATTCATCGCCATCAAGGGGGCATTGCGCCTCTGCGCCGATGGACTTGACCGCCCCCCTCACCTACATATGTCCCACAAAGCCGCCAAAAAACCCCTGCTTGTCCAACCGAGGATACCTTATGAACTCGCCCTTTATCTCGTTGCTCGTCCTTGCGGGGATAGCGATCTTTCTGATCCTGCGCTTGCGGAACGTTCTGGGCACCCGCGACGGGTTTGAAAAACCGCCCGTCGCCCGAGTGGAGCGCAAGCCAGGCCCACGCCGCGATTTCGAGGTGATCGAAGGCGGCCCGGACCGCGATATCATCGATCATGTGGAGGATGGCAGCGATGCCGCCAAGGCGTTGGCCGCGATGAAGCTTGCCGAGCCCGGGTTTTCGGTAAGCGAGTTTCTGGGCGGTGCGCGCGGTGCCTACGAGATGATTCTGATGGCATTCGAAAGCGGCGACGTCGATGCCCTGCGCCCGTTCCTCGCCGATGACGTTATGGACACCTTCGAAGAGGTCATCCGGCAGCGGGAAGAGCAGGGCCTGTCGATCGATGCAAGTTTCGTCGGGATTCGTGAGCTGACGTTGCATGACGCCAGCTTCGACCGCGACACGAGCACGGCGGAGATCAGTGTCCGCTTCGTCGGCGAGTTGACCTCGGTTGTTCGCAACAGCGACGGCGAGATCGTCGAGGGCGATCCGACGGAAATCAAGCGCCAGCGCGATGTCTGGACCTTCTCGCGTGCCATGGGCAGTTCCGATCCGAACTGGATCCTGGTGGCCACCGGCGGATGAGCCATGCGCGCCGGCCTGACAGCCCTCCTGCTGGCAGCGATTCTGACTATTGCGATGCCCGGCACCGCTGAACCCACGGCCCGGATCCTGAGCTTTGGCGATTTGCGGGGCTGGGCCGATGACGATCATGGCGAGGCGCTTGACGTATTTCTGAACACCTGTCCGGATCTTGCCGACAGTGAGTGGCAATCGCTTTGCGCGCTCGCCCAGTCACAAACCAATGCTCGGGCGTTTTTTGAGCTTTTCTTCCGGCCGGTCCTGATCGGCGGCGAGGCGACCGCGCTTTTCACGGGCTATTTCGAGCCGGAGCTAGATGGCTCCCGCCAACGAACCGCCCGCTTCCGGTATCCGCTCTATCGTCTGCCGCCCGAGGTAGACGGGCTGTGGTTTACCCGTGCCGAGATCGAGGAGCGCGGTCTGCTGGAAGGCCGCGGGCTTGAGATTGCCTGGGTTGATGATCCGGTTGATGTTTTTTTCCTTCAAATTCAGGGGTCTGGCCGTATCAATCTTGCGGAGGGCGGGTATCTGCGCGTGGGCTATGGTGGCCGGAACGGCCATGAGTATCGCTCGGTCGGTCAGGAAATGGTGCGGCGCGGGATCTACCAGCCGCACCAGGTCTCGGCACAGGTGATCCGCTCCTGGGTGGACCGGAACCCGATCGAGGGGGCGGACCTGCTGCGCCACAACCCATCCTACGTCTTCTTTCGGGAGGTACAGATCCGCAACACGGAGGACGGCCCGCTTGGTGCCATGAACCGGTCCATCACAGCCCACCGAACAATTGCCGTCGATCCGGATTTCACGCCTCTTGGTGCGCCGGTCTGGATTGAAAAGGGCGGCGAGGATCCGATCCGCCGGTTGATGATCGCGCAGGATACGGGCAGCGCCATTCGCGGCGCGCAGCGTGCGGATATCTTCTATGGGTCGGGTGATGCCGCCGGACGGCAGGCTGGGCGCATCCGCGATCCGGGGCGGATGGTGGTTCTGTTGCCGATCGAGCTTGCCCACCGTCTGGTGCCGGACGTCTGAGATGGCGGGCCGCAAGACGAAAGGCCTGAGCGCCGAGGATCGCGCGCTGTGGTCGCGTGTGGCGAAGACGGCGAAGCCGCTTCACTCTAAAAAGCACAAGGTGGAACCGTCGCCCGACCCCTTCGCCGAAACGCCAAAGAAGACATCTCACCGTGCCGAGGTTGGGGATTTCCGGATCGGCGAACGCGCCAATGGCCACAGTTCCTTTCCCCAACTCAGCCCCGGCCTGACCGAACGCCTGTCTCACGCGCCGGTCCGCATGGACCATGGCACGCACCGTCAGATGGTCCGGGGTAAGCTCAAACCCGATGCGCGGATCGATCTGCACGGCATGACGCTGGCCGATGCCCACCCGCGCCTGATCCACTTCGTTCAGAATGCCTATGTGGAAGGCAAACGGCTGGTTCTGGTGATCACCGGCAAAGGAAAGGACCGCGACGATCCGGGGCCGATCCCGATCCGGCGCGGGGTTCTGCGTCATCAGGTTCCGGGCTGGTTGGCCGCACCTCCGCTTGGTGCCATGGTTCTCGATATCCGCCCCGCCCATCTGCGTCATGGAGGCGACGGGGCCTATTACGTCTATCTTCGCCGAAAGCGCTAGAGATTGGGCGTGAGAATCACCTGAGTGGCGTTCTGCAGGGTCAGGATCGTACCGGGCAAAAGCCCGATAGGGCTGTTTTCCTGCCCCTCGAACGCGGAATTGATCGAATCCACCCGGCTCAGCAGACGGATCATCGCGGGCGACGTGACCACCGTGTTATGGTTCAGCGCGTCCCGGTCGCCGCCGCGAAACTCCGACACGTCGACCAGCGTCACGTTGAACTCCGCGACATCGTCTATAGTGCCGATATTGCCCAGCCGCGCCGGTTGCCCGCTGATCCGCGCGGACAGGCGTAGTGCCCGGTCGCGTTGCGATGTGAAGATGAAAAACGGCTCGGGCAGTGGCAGGATCCGCATGGCCTGAGACCGGAACACCTGCACGTCGATATCGGGCGACATCAGCACCACGCCGCTGATCCGATTGAGAACATGATCCGCGCCGCCTATCCGAAGCTGCCGCAGCGCCTCCATGACAAGCTCCGATCCGACCGAATGGGCGACGATGACGATGTCATGCGATCCGGCCGCCGCGATTTCGCGCAGAAACTGCTCCAAACCGTCCCGGGCGAAAAGCGCACTGTCGCGGTCATAGGCATATCCGAAGGGCGAACTGAGACTGGGCCAGGCGTAATGCAGCGCGACACCCGGTATCTCGAAGTCGTTGCGAATCTGGGCCGTGCGGAAAAGACCGTCGGCAAAAGTGTTGTTGAAGCCGTGCACGAAGACCATGACCTCGCGCTCGTTCTCGGGCTGGGCGGCGACGGCTGCGCGCAAACCGCGGCGGAAGGCGGCGGCATCGGCAAAACTGCCCGCCTGGCTGACGACGAAATCAGCCTCCAGATCCACCTCGCCTCTGGGCCAGTTGACCTCTCCGACCTCCCTGTTCGGCGGAATCGCCACATCGAACCGGGTGAAGCCGAGCCCTTCCAGCCGATCGCTGGTGAACCTGCTGCCATCGTAAACCCGATTGCTGGCGACAAAGACGCTCTCGATTGCGCCGCCCGAAGCCGCATCGGGCACGATGACAATGGATGCACGGGGGGCGCAGCCGACCAGAAGGGCCAAGGTCAGGACAAAGGCAATTCTTTGCATGGGTGGCATCTCGCCGAAATCAAATGCTGCAAAACCCTTTTACAGCACGTAGCGGCTCAGATCAGCGGATTTCATCAGCGCACCCAGATTTGCCTCCACGAACCCGGCATCCACCACGATGGCATCGCCCGAACGGTCCGGCGCGGTGAAGCTAAGCTCTTCGAAGACCCGCTCCATCACGGTATAAAGCCGCCGGGCGCCAATGTTCTCCACATCCTGATTGACCTCGGCGGCAATCCGCGCAAGCGCCGCGATCCCGTCTTCGGTAAAGCTGACGGTGACCTCTTCGGTCGCCATCAGGGCGGTATATTGCAGGGTCAGCGCATTGTCGGTTTCGGTCAGAATGCGCACGAAATCCTCTTCGGTCAGCGCCCGCAGTTCCACCCGGATCGGCAGGCGACCCTGAAGCTCCGGCAAGAGATCCGAGGGCTTGGCGATGTGAAACGCGCCCGAGGCGATGAAGAGGACGTGATCGGTTTTCACCGGGCCGTATTTGGTCGAAACTGTCGTCCCCTCGATCAGCGGCAACAGATCGCGCTGCACCCCCTCGCGGGAGACATCCGCGCCACGAGCATCCGACCGGGCGCAAACCTTGTCGATCTCATCGATGAACACGATCCCGTTCTGCTCCACGGCGGTCAGCGCTTCGCGGGTTACGGCTTCCTGATCAAGAAGCTTGTCCGCCTCTTCCTCGATCAGAAGATCGTAACTGGCCGCGACGCTCAGCCGTTTGCGCACGGTCCGCCCGCCAAAAGCTTTCCCGAACAGATCGCCAAGGTTCATTCCACCCGGCAACCCGCCCATCCCGCCCGGCTGGCCGGGAATTTCGAACATCGGCATCGGGTTGGAGCTGTCGGCGACCTCCAGTTCGATCATCGTGTTGTCCAGCTCTCCGGCGCGCAGCTTCCTGCGGAACATCTCCCGGGTCTGTTCCCGCGCATCCGACCCGGCCAGCGCCTCTATCACCCGCTCCTCCGCTGCGTCATGGGCCTTGGCCTTCACCTCGTCGCGCATCGATTCGCGGATCATCACCTGAGCCGCGTCGACCAGATCGCGGATGATCTGCTCCACATCCCGGCCGACATAGCCGACCTCGGTGAACTTGGTCGCCTCCACCTTGATGAAAGGTGCGCGCGCCAGCTTGGCCAGTCTGCGGCTGATTTCGGTTTTGCCGACGCCCGTGGGCCCGATCATCAGGATGTTCTTGGGATAGACCTCGTCGCGCAGGTCATCGCCAAGCTGTTTGCGCCGCCAGCGATTGCGGAGGGCCACGGCCACGGCGCGCTTGGCATCCTTCTGGCCGATGATGAAACGGTCGAGTTCCGAGACGATTTCGCGGGGGGTCAGGTCGGTCAAGCTTCGGGCTCCTCGGAAGTCATGATTGTCCATGGTGGCAGGCGGTACTTGCCCGGAAAGTCGGGCAGGGCTTCCATCAGTATCCGCCGCAAAACCTCCCACTTCGCGCCGAGCAGGATCAGGCCAAGGCCAAGCAGCAGGATCGCGAGAAAGGCGCCCCCCTCCATTACAGTGATCGACAAGACCACGATGTAGCCGACGCTCGACACCAGAAAGGACCGGCGATCGATCACCACCGCAAAAATCGCCATACAGGCGACGAACGCGACCAACAGAAGCTGCGCGGGCACGGTTCCCAAATCGAAGAGCGACAGGGCGATCGTGTTCACGATCGCGGGCGCCGCAATGATGTGTAGCCAGAACCCGCTGGCCGAGCGTCGCGTGACCCGATGCGGATCGCTCATATCGAAGCGCAAGGCTACAGCAAGCCCGATCAGTCCCAGAACCATGGTCAGGATCGCAAAGGGGCCTTCGGCGGTCAGCAGGAAGATATCGGCGGGCTCCGTCGGCAAGGTGCCGCTGAAGCTGACAAGGCCGAAGGTCGTCGCGAAGACGCCGAGGGCGACCAGGGCCATGGTGAACGGGACCCGGAAAAACACGTAATAGCCGACGAGCAATATGGTCGAGGCACCCGCCGCCAATGTGATCGACATGGCGAACTCGGTATCCAGCATCCAGCCCAGCGCCCGCCCCAGTTGTCCGGCACCGAGCGCAAAGAAAACGGCGAGCACGATCGAGGGCGCGACCATCCGGCGGGTCAATGTGAAATATCTGGCCAGCATGATGACCGCGGCCATGGTGATCACCGCGTAGACCATGGCCAGAATATAGCCGTTGTTGGCATTGAAAAGACTGAGGCCGGTCAAGCCGGCCCAGCCGGCATAAAGGATCACCAGACCCACAACGATGAAGATCTCGTTGAACCCGCGGAAAAGCTCGAATGGCTCATCAAGTCCGGACATATGCTTCCGGGTTCCGCGCCGGGCCTCGCCGAGCGCGATCAACGAGACGGCCTGCGCCTCGGATATCATGCCCGCGCCCACTGCTGCGCGAATGTCGTCGCGGCTGATACCGGTCACTTGCCGATCCTCTCCACGGTCAGGTTGCCGTTTGTGTAAACGCAGATATCGGCGGCAATCGCCATGGCCTTTCGGGCGATCTCCTCCGCGCTCAGATCCGTTTCCGACAGGCCCCGCGCCGCTGCGAGCGCGTAGTTTCCGCCAGATCCGATTGCGGCGATCCCGTGCTCGGGCTCCAGCACATCGCCCGCGCCGGTGATGATGTAAAGCTCCGCACCATCTGTGACGATCAGCATCGCTTCCAGCTTTTGCAGGTATTTGTCCGTGCGCCAATCCTTGGCCAGTTCCACGCTCGCGCGTTGCAGCTGCCCCGGCGTCGCCTCCAGCTTGCTTTCCAGCCGCTCCAGCAGCGTGAAGGCGTCCGCCGTAGATCCGGCGAACCCGCACACCACGTCATATCCGCCGGGGCTCAGCCGCCGCACCTTCCGCGCCGATCCCTTGATCACGGTCTGGCCGAGGCTCACCTGCCCGTCGCCGGCCACAACCACCTCATCACCCTTGCGCACACCGATAATCGTCGTGCCATGCCACCCGGGAAAATCCGATTTGCTCATGCCGTCTCCTATCCTTGGCCCTATATGGACAAGGCAGGGTCGGGGAACAAGTTCTAGCCGGGCCAGCGGGCCCGTCGTGGTACGCGGACGGCCAGCATCGGCATGAGCCAGTTCGAGGAAAACCGGTTCAGATCCAGCGCCTCATGAACACCCACGGTTTCCTCGCCATTGATCCGTGTGCGCACCGCGGAACGGTTGTAAAACGGGGCGTCCAGCATCGCCTTCACTTGTTTCGGCGCGTATCCCTCATCAGCCCGCGTTTCGCGTTTCACCAGCCAGAAAGGGCGCGGCAGCCTCGCCTTTGGCGGCATCTCGATCGCGCGCGGGGTGCCGTCTTCGGCAAACCCGATCGCGGTGGCCAGATCCGTCCCGTCCCTCCGCACTGCGTCGTAAAAACACGCGGCCCCGTCTTTCAGTGGGAACCGGCCCCAGGTCCAGTAGCTAAAATCCGCCTCCAAGGCGCGGGTTCCGAAATTCGCGTCGAAATATCCATGCCCGGACCAGGTCCAGCCCGGGCGGTTCAGCGCCACGTCGATCTCTGCCTTCGGGGCGAAAGGCCGCCAGACATGCGCTCCATCCTCGGTCAGTGGCAACTCCACCGTCGTCAGGGCCGATGGCCGCACCGTTACGGTGCCGCTGATCCGCTGGGCGTGGGGGGTGCTGATCTCGTTGATCTCGACGATCAGCTTTTCGCCATCCCATTGCATGGCAGACGGGCCGATCTGCAATCGGTCATCGGAAAGTTTCAGCGCTTCCTGCCCGCGATCGGTCATCGTCCAACGCCCGCCGCGTCCATAGGTGACGACGTTCAGGCAGCAGTGATCGGCCGGGTTCTTCCGGCCCGACCATCGATACCAGGGCGAAAAAACCGAGCCTATGAAACCGATGATGGAGATTGCCTTTTCGCCATCGTCGCTGATCCCGTCGACATACCACCAGGCATAACCGTCCGGCGGGATGTTGAGGTTGAAGCACGGTCGCCCAAGATCGCCGCGGCCGCGTGCCGCCCGGAGAGGCAGGCCATCGGAACGCCCGCTCCGGGATGTACCCCGCCCCCCGCCAGATAGAGACCCGGGATCCGGCTGCGCACCTTCGGCCGGTGGAAGGCCGCCATCATCCCGTGCGGGCTCCGCCCGTAAAGTGATCCGTCCGAGCCGGGGAAAAGCCGGTCGAACGCCGACGGGGTCGTCAGAGTGCTGGTCTCCGGCCTCGGAGAGAAGGTCAATCCCAGCCTCCGAAACGTCTCGAACGTGCGGGTTTGGCATATCTGGGCCTCCTCGGTATCCGGGATCTCGCCTGCCGGGCCGTTCATGATGATCTCGAAGCGCTCCGGGCTTATTGAGGGGATCCCGTCGCCACGGTCCTGCGCGCACAGATAAAGCGTGGGATCTCGCGGCATCCGCCCGGCGGCCAGATCGTCGAATTCGGATTTCGGGTCCGTCGCGAAGAATACATTGTGATGACTGAGATCGCAGCCTTTGGCCTGCGCGGCGAAGGCCCAGACATAGGCCGAAAGGCTGCGCGGCAGCACGGCCTTTTTCTCCACCGCGCGGGCAACGCCCGGTCCAAGCAGCCCCTCGTACAGGGCCTTGGGGTCCCCGTTGAAGACCACGCGGTCGCACACCAGCCTTTCGCCCGATTGAAGATGGACCGCACTGACGTGCCCGTCCTGCTGTTCGATCCGGGTGGCGCGCTCTCCGAAGCTGAACTCCGCACCGAATTTCGCGCTGAGATCGCGCAGCGCCTGCGCCAGCCGGTGCATTCCCCCCTGGACGCGCCAGACACCATTGGCTTCGGATCGCCAGATCAGTCCCAGAATCGCCGGGCTCCGATAGGGTGATCCGCCGACATATGTTGCATATCGCCCGAAAAGCTGTCGCAAGCGCGGGTCGCTGAACTGCGCGGCAAGGGAGCCTGCCAGTGTCTTGAGAGGCGCCATGTCCCTGATGAGCCGCGGGTGCCGCAAGACATGTGCGCTCAGCCCCCGAAGGCCCGGCGCATCGGATTGCATCATCGGCGCATCGAACCCGTCATAAAGCCGCGCCGCCCGTGCCGAAAATGCACGGAACTCCGCCTCCGCCCTTTCGCCCGCGAACAGGCGAACCGCTTCGGCGCTACGTTCGGTATCGTCGAACAGATCAAGGCTGGTTCCATCGGCCCACCAATGCCGCGCAAGGACCGTCTCCCTATGAAGGGTGACGTGATCCTCAAGGCGCTCGCCAACCTCGGCAAACAACTCCTCGAAGACGGGCCGCATGGTCAGAACGGTTGGCCCCGCATCCACCGGCCCCGCAGCGGAGGGGAGTGTGCGCATCTTCCCTCCGGGGGCGTCATGCATGTCGATCACGCGCACCCGCAGGCCCGCATGCGACAGCCGCAATGCCGCCGATAATCCGGCGATGCCGGCACCAATCACAACAGCAGTGTCCGTAGGGTTGGGCACGTGCGAAGCCTCCGGTCGATCTGTCACTTATTGTTGACACACGGCACGGGAGTGTCCAGTGTAATTTACACATGTCATGTCGCACTCTGCTGACATGCACGGGTTTTCCGGAGTTCTCATGCCGTTGAAATCACGAATCGAAACGACCATCGCCAATGCCATCGCCCAGGCGCAGGGTGGACAGGCACCGCCGAAACTGGCCGCCGCACTGGATTATGCGGTGAACCCCGGCGGCGCGCGCATTCGCCCGACAATCGCGATGTCCGTGTCCTTCGCCTGCGGCGATGACCGGCCCGAGGTGTCGAACGCGGCTGCGGCGGCGATCGAGCTGATCCATTGCGCCAGCCTTGTCCATGACGACATGCCCTGTTTCGACGATGCCGACATCCGGCGCGGCAAGCCGTCGGTTCACAAGGCCTTTGGCGAGCCGCTGGCATTACTGACGGGCGACTCGCTGATCATCATGGCGTTCGAGGTTCTGGCGCGCGCGGCCGAGCATGACCCGGCCCGCGCCATATCGCTGATCCGTATTCTTGGCGAAAGCACCGGCATGCCGGGAGGTATCTGCGCGGGGCAGGGCTGGGAAAGCGAAGACAAGATCGACCTTGGCGCATATCACCGCGCGAAAACCGGCGCGCTCTTCACCGCCGCCACGCGCATGGGCGCCGCTGCGGCTGGCGAAGACCCCGAGGCATGGACTGAGCTGGGCGCGCGCATCGGCGAGGCGTTTCAGGTCGCAGATGATCTGCGCGACGCGCTTTACGATGAGGCCACGCTTGGTAAGCCCGCCCATCAGGATGAAATCCACGATCGCCCCAATGCGGTCGCGGCGCTTGGTGTGCGCGGCGCGATCAGCCGGCTGGAAGATATTCTGGGCGGCGCGATTTCCTCGATCCCGTCCTGTCCGGGCGAGGCGATGCTTTGCGAAATGGTCCGCAAGCAGGCTGAGCGGCTGACGCCCGTCGTCCCGTCGCGGCAGACCGTCTGACCCATGGCGACCGTGGACAATCACGGATCCGGCACACAATCGCTGACCGATCGGATCGCCGCATGGCGGGATCGTCTTGTCGGCTCGCGTGACTTTCAAAGCTGGGCCGCACGGTTTCCCCTGACCAGACGCACCGCCAGACGCGACGGGGAGCGTTTGTTCGATCTCGTTGCCGGCTTTACCTACAGCCAGGTCTTGCACGCGGCGGTCTCCCTCGGCCTGGTCGAGCATCTGGCCAACGGGCCGCGCAGCCCGGCCGAGCTTGCGCTCAGATGCGGGGTTCCTCCTGAACGGATGGCCGTGCTCTGTCAGGCCGCCGCCGCTCTCGACCTGCTGAAACGTTGTCGCGATGGCCGCTTTCGCCTCACGCGGCTGGGCGCTGCGCTGAACGGTGTGCCCGGTCTGCGGGAGATGATCCTGCATCACTCCGTTCTCTACCGCGACCTCGCCGAACCAGGCGCGTTTTTCAGGGGCGAGACGGAAACCGAACTGGCCGGGTTCTGGCCCTATGTCTTCGGTGCCGATGGCGATGTGGATCCGGATGTTGCCGTCACCTATTCGAACTTGATGGCGGACAGTCAGGTGCTCGTGGCCGAAGAAACACTGAAAGCCATCGACCTGTCAGACACCACCGCCCTGCTCGATATCGGCGGCGGGACTGGTGCCTTCCTTGCGGCCGTGGGCGCCGCTTACCCTGAACTGGCGCTTCATCTCTTCGATCTCCCGGCCGTGGCGCCCGCGGCGCGGGATCGATTCGATGCCGCAGGGCTATCCGGCCGCGCGGCCATCCATTCGGGAAGCTTTCAACGCGATCCGCTTCCGATTGGTGCGGACGCGATCAGCCTGATCCGGGTGCTCTATGACCATCAGGACACGACGGTTCGCGCCCTTCTGGCCAGCGCCCACGCAACCCTGCCGCCGGGCGGACGCATCGTGATTTCCGAGCCGATGTCCGGCGGCGACCGCCCCGAAAGGGCCGGAGACGCCTATTTTGCGTTGTATTGCCTCGCCATGCGAACCGGCACCGTACGCTCCGCAAGGCGAATCGCTGATCTGCTTTCAGAGGCGGGTTTTGTTGCTGTGACTACCCCAAGGGTTGATCGCCCCTTCGTCACCCGCGTGGTGACGGCGAAGAAAGCCTGAATATCCCGACAATCCGGCTGTCCATTTCCGTTGACATGTAAAAGTGTCAGGTTAAACTGACACATGAGATTTGACCTGTCGCGCTTCGATGACAGGTCTGCGCACCGCCAGATTCGCGAGAAAGGACAAGCCAGTGCAAACCACCGCCGTCATTCTCGAAGGTCCACGTAAACTGGATCTCGGCGCGTTGGAGCTGGACGAACCGACAGCCGATGATCTGGTGATCGCGGTTTCCCATTCCGGCATATCGACGGGCACGGAAAAGCTCTTCTGGTCCGGCGACATGCCGCCCTTCCCCGGCATGGGCTACCCGCTCGTTCCCGGGTACGAGGCCGCGGGAGAGGTTGTCGAAGCGGGAGCGAATACCGGTTTCTCGGTCGGGGAGCGGGTCTTTGTACCCGGCGCGAATTGCTATGGCGAGGTCAAGGGCCTCTTCGGCGGTGCATCGCATCATCTTGTGACCCCCGCCGCCCGCGTCGTGCGCATCGACGCCGCGATGGGGGCCGAGGGCGCCCTTCTCGCGCTGGCCGCGACTGCGCGGCACGCGATGGCCGGCCTTGACAAGACACTGCCCGACCTCATCGTCGGCCACGGCGTGTTCGGGCGTCTTCTCGCGCGGCTGACAATCGCCGCCGGGGGCAAGCCGCCCACCGTCTGGGAGATCAGCGAGGACCGCGCGACCGGTGCCGAGGGCTACACCGTCCTTCACCCCGACAGCGACGACCGCAAGGATTACGGCTGCATCTACGATGCCACCGGCGATGGCAGCCTGCTCAACCCGCTGATCGGCCGCATCGCCAAGGGCGGCGAAATCGTGCTGGCCGGCTTCTATCCCGAACCGCTCAGCTTCGCCTTCCCGCCTGCCTTCATGAAAGAGGCCCGGTTCCGCATCGCCGCCGAGTGGACGCGCGCCGATCTGGTCGCCACCCGCGATCTCATCGATCACGGCGCGCTGAACCTGCACGGGCTGATCACACATAACCTTCCCGCCCATCAGGCCAGAACTGCCTACCAGACGGCATTCGAAGATCCGGCCTGCCTGAAGATGATCCTGAACTGGGAGAACGCCGCATGACCCTCGATATCCCGAATCTCAAGGATTACGACAACAAGCTTCGGGAAGAAGCCGCCGAGCCGACGCTGGAAGTGCCGCAGGGCGAGCCGACCAAGAAGACGCAGATCATCGCGATCTACGGTAAGGGCGGGATTGGCAAATCCTTCACACTGGCCAATCTCAGCCACATGATGGCCGAGCAGGGAAAGCGGGTGCTGCTGATCGGCTGCGACCCGAAATCGGATACCACCAGCCTGCTCTTCGGCGGCAAGGCCTGCCCCACGATCATCGAAACCTCGACCCGCAAGAAACTGGCGGGCGAAGAGGTGAAAATCGGGGATGTCTGCTTCAAGCGCGGCGGTGTCTTCGCCATGGAGCTGGGTGGCCCCGAGGTTGGCCGCGGCTGCGGCGGGCGCGGCATCATCCACGGCTTCGAGCTGCTGGAAAAACTGGGCTTCCACGATTGGGATTTCGATTACGTTCTGCTCGACTTTCTGGGCGATGTGGTCTGCGGCGGGTTCGGCCTGCCCATCGCGCGGGACATGGCGCAGAAGGTGATCCTTGTTGGGTCGAACGACCTGCAATCGCTCTACGTGGCCAACAATGTCTGTTCGGCGGTGGAGTACTTCCGCAAGCTCGGCGGCAATGTCGGCGTGGCGGGGTTGGTCATCAACAAGGATGACGGCTCCGGTGAGGCGCAGGCCTTTGCCAAGGCGGTCGATATCCCGGTTCTGGCCTCGATCCCGCAGGATGACGACCTGCGCAAGAAATCCGCGAATTACCAGATCGTCGGCACCGGCGAGAGCCAGTGGGGTGGCCTGTTCGCCGCGCTTGGCGAAAACGTCGCCGCAGCGCCGCCGATGCGGCCGACCGCGCTTAGCCAGGATGAGCTTCTGGAGCTGTTTGACGGATCCGACACCGGCGCAGGCGTGGTGCTGGAGCCCGCCACCGATACCGACATGCGCGGCAAGAACGCCAAGCCCAAAGCCTCTTTGGAGGTGGTGTATGACGATGTGTAAGGAATGCAGCACCCATCAGGGCGTTGAGTGTACGGATCTGACGCTTGAACGCGCCCGGCCGGATCAGCTCCGTCGTCTGCTGCGCGACATCTTCCGCAATCTCAGTGGTCCCTCCGGGCGGACGAAGGGGGAAGGATGAGCGAAGAGATCACATATGACGCCGCCGCCGAGGTCGAGGTGACCATGGGTGAGGACCGCGACGAAAGTCCGGCACCCGCTCCCAATCTGGCGGGCGACGGGATGGGATGCCATGCCGGTGCCGCCGAGATGGAGAAAGCCGCGCGAATGGCCGGCAAATCCGAGATCCTCGATCAGTATGCCAAGGACTATCCGCAAGGCCCCCATGACAAGCCGCAATCCATGTGCCCCGCCTTCGGGTCGCTCCGCGTCGGCTTGCGGATGCGGCGGACGGCCACGGTTCTGTCGGGGTCGGCCTGCTGCGTCTACGGGCTGACCTTCGTCTCGCATTTCTACGGCGCCCGCCGATCGGTGGGCTACGTCCCGTTCAATTCAGAGACCCTGGTAACGGGGAAACTCTTCGAAGACATCCGCGAAGCCGTGCACGATATGGCCGACCCCGAGCGCTATGACGCCATCGTGGTCACCAATCTTTGCGTTCCGACGGCTTCGGGTGTGCCGCTTCGGCTTTTGCCAAGCGAAATCAACGGTGTCCGCATTGTGGGCATTGATGTTCCCGGTTTCGGGATCCCGACGCATGCGGAGGCCAAGGACGTTTTGGCCGGCGCCATGCTCAACTATGCCCGACAGGAGGTGGAGGCCGGTCCCGTTCAAGCCCCTGTCTCGGGTAAATCAGACCGTCCGACAGTGACCCTGTTGGGCGAAATGTTCCCAGCTGATCCTATTGGAATAGGTGGGATGCTCGCGCCACTCGGTCTGGCGGCAGGTCCGGTCGTTCCCTGCCGTGAGTGGCGTGAGCTCTATTCTGCTCTGGATTGCGGCGCCGTTGCCGCGATCCACCCGTTTTACACCGCCGCGATCCGCGAGTTCGAGGCCGCAGGCCGCCCCATCGTGGGCTCCGCCCCTGTGGGGCATGACGGCACCGCCGCCTGGCTGGCCAATATCGGGGACGCCTTCGGGATCGCCACCGACAAGGTCGCGGCGTCGCAAAACGCATTCCTGCCCGCGATCAGGGAAGCGCTGGCGCGCACGCCGGTCAAGGGTACGATCACATTGTCGGGCTATGAGGGCTCGGAGCTTCTGGTGGCCCGTTTGCTGATCGAAAGCGGGGCCGAAATTCCCTATGTCGGAACCGCCTGCCCAAAGACCGCCTGGTCCAGGGACGATGTCGACTGGCTGGAGGCGCATGGCGCGAAGGTCAAGTTCCGCGCCTCGCTGGAAGACGATTGCGCCGCGATGGAGGCGATCAAGCCCGATCTCGCGGTCGGCACCACGCCCGTCGTGCAGAAGGGCAAGGAGCTTGGCATCCCGTCGCTCTACTTCACCAACCTCATCTCGGCGCGCCCCCTGATGGGCCCGATGGGGGCCGGCAGCCTGCAACAGGTCGTCAATGCTGCGATGGGCAACAAGGACCGTATGGACCATATGCGCGACTTCTTCGAAGGCGTGGGTCATGGCGACACCGCCGGCGTCTGGGAGGGTGATCCGAACCTGCGCCCCGATTTCCGCGCCGCGCATCAGAAGAAACTCGACAAACAGGCGCGCGCCGCCAAAGCGCAGGAGATGATCTGATGCTCGTTCAGGATCATGATCGCGCGGGCGGATACTGGGGGGCGATCTATGCCTTCTGCGCCGTCAAGGGTCTGCAGGTCGTGATCGACGGGCCGGTCGGGTGCGAAAATCTGCCGGTGACGTCGGTTCTGCATTACACCGATGCGTTGCCGCCCCATGAGTTGCCGATCGTGACCACCGGTCTGGGCGAGGAAGAGCTGGGCCGCGACGGCACGGAGGGCGCGATGAAACGCGCCTGGGGCACGCTTGATCCCGCTTTGCCGGCCGTTGTGGTCACCGGCTCGATTGCCGAGATGATCGGCGGCGGCGTGACGCCCCAGGGCACGAATATCCAGCGCTTCCTTCCGCGCACCATCGACGAGGATCAATGGGAATGCGCCGATCGCGCGATGACCTGGATCTTCACCGAATTCGGCATGACCAAGGGCCGGATGCCGCCCGAAAAGAAACGCGAGGAGGGTGCCGCGCCCCGGGTGAACATCCTCGGGCCGATGTATGGCACGTTCAACATGCCCTCCGATCTGGCGGAGATCCGTCGCCTCGTCGAAGGTATCGGGGCCGAGGTCAACATGGTCATGCCGTTGGGCAGCCATCTGGCGGAGATGCGGAATCTGGTGAATGCGGATGTGAATATCTGCATGTACCGGGAGTTTGGCCGCGGCCTGAGCGAATGCCTTGGCAAGCCCTATCTTCAGGCTCCGATCGGCGTGGAAAGCACCACGAAATTCCTGCGCAAGCTGGGTGAAATGCTGGATCTCGATCCCGAGCCCTTCATCGAGCGCGAGAAGCACTCCACCATCAAGCCCGTCTGGGATCTCTGGCGTTCGGTCACGCAGGATTTCTTCGCCACGGCGAGTTTCGGCATCGTCGCGAACGAAACCTACGCCCGCGGCATCCGCAATTTCCTTGAAACCGATCTGGGCCTGCCCTGCGCCTTTGCCGTGGCCCGGGTGGCCGGCAAAAAGACCAATAACGAAGAGGTCCGCGCGATGGTTGCGCAGCATCGGCCGCTCATCCTGATGGGGTCGATCAACGAGAAAATGTATCTCGCCGAACTGTCCGGCGGCCACGGGCCCAAGCCCGCCTTCATTCCCGCCAGCTTCCCCGGCGCCGCGATCCGCCGCGCCACCGGTACGCCCTTCATGGGCTATGCGGGCGCAACCTATCTGCTTCAGGAGGTCTGCAACGGCCTTTTCGACGCGCTGTTCCACATCCTGCCGCTGGGCAGCGAGATGGACAGTGCGGAGGCCACGCCCACAACCCTGCGCCGGGACTTCCCCTGGGATGCCGATGCGCAGGCCCTGCTCGACAAGATCGTCGAAAACCACCCGGTTCTGACCCGCATTTCCGCGGCCAAGACCCTGCGCGACGCCGCCGAGAAATCGGCGCTGGAGCAGGGCGCCGAACGGGTTGTGCGTGAAACCATTGCCGCACTGGCTCCGGCCGGCGTGGATCCCGATCATCAACCTAAGGGAGGGGCGTGATGACTGATTACACCTCGGATGCACCTGTCACGCGGCACAAGCCGCCAAAGACGGAGTTCATGATCTATTTCGCGATCATTTTCCTGGCTGCATTGCCATTGGCGATGCTGACCTGGGCGCTGGCGGCGATCCGCAGCGGCTCGATGACGGACAGGGGCCCGGTGGCCCGTGCCTGGAGCCAGGCGCGGATCATCACGCCGATGATCTTCTCGGCCTGAGGGTCGAGCCGAATTGGCCCGATAGGGTCGAAGAGATTTCACAAACCGGGGCAACCCGGTGGGTGAATGCCGGCAGGGCAATGAGGCCTTGTCGGGGCCCGGCCGCAGGGTTTGCGGCATCAGTCAAACTTCCGGAGGAAATATGGCTGATAATTCCGACCTGTCTTTCACGGGTCTGACCGACGAGCAGGCGCAGGAGCTGCACTCGGTGTATATGAGCGGGCTCTGGCTCTTTGCCGGTATCGCCCTCGCAGCTCATATCGCCACGTATATCTGGCGCCCGTGGTTCGGTTGAGGAGCTGAGATATGGCTAAGTTCTATAAAATCTGGCTCATCTTCGACCCGCGCCGCGTGTTCGTGGCGCAGGGCGTGTTCCTCTTCCTGCTGGCTGCGATGATCCACCTGGTGGTTCTGTCCAGCGGTCTCAACTGGTTTGAGACTGCCGCGGCGGCAGCTGGCGGCATGTGATCCGTTGGCGTGTCGCCAGACGCGCCGGGTCATGTGAACAAGAACGCTGCGGGCGGGTGCATCCTGCCCGCGGCCATCGAAACCCCAATGTGTGACGGCTGACGACGCTTGCTGCGACCCATGCCGCCGAACGCGGAGACAGACAGATGGCTTTGTTGAGCTTTGAACGGAAATATCGTGTCCGTGGAGGGACTCTGATCGGCGGCGATCTGTTCGATTTCTGGGTCGGCCCGTTCTATGTCGGCTTCTTCGGCGTCACGACCGCGTTTTTCGCCCTGTTGGGAACCATCCTGATCTTCTGGGGCGCGGCGATGCAGGGCAACTTCAACCCCTGGACCATCAATATCGCACCCCCCGACCTGAGCTACGGTCTGGGAATGGCGCCGCTGATGGAGGGTGGCCTCTGGCAGATCATCACCTTCTGTGCGGTCGGCGCGTTCTGCAGCTGGGCGCTGCGCGAGGTGGAAATCTGCCGCAAGCTGGGCATCGGCTATCACGTGCCCTTCGCCTTCAGCGTCGCCATCTTTGCCTATGTCACGCTGGTGGTGTTCCGCCCGCTTCTGATGGGCGCCTGGGGCCATGGCTTTCCTTACGGAATCTTCAGCCATCTCGATTGGGTTTCCAACGTCGGCTATTCCTACCTGCATTTCCATTACAATCCGGCCCATATGATCGCGGTCAGCTTCTTCTTCGCGACGACGCTCGCGCTGGCGCTGCATGGCGGGCTGATCCTGTCGGCGGCGAACCCCGCGAAAGGCGAAAACGCGAAGACGCCGGACGACGAAGACACGTTCTTCCGCGACTTCATCGGCTATTCGATCGGAACGCTCGGCATCCACCGCGTTGGCCTGCTTCTGGCGCTGAACGCCGGGTTCTGGTCGGCGATCTGCATCATCATCTCGGGTCCGGTCTGGACAAGCGGCTGGCCGGAATGGTGGAACTGGTGGCTTGAGCTGCCGATCTGGCCCGATCCCGGGCTGGTCCATGACAGCACCGGTGCGGCCACATATGGCGCAAACGCACCCGCTTTGATCGGAGGCGAATGATCATGGCGTATTTCGAATATCAGAACATCTTTACCCAGGTGCAGGTTCAGGGCCCGCCTGAAATGGGGATGGACAATGAAAACCGCATGGCCCGGGAACGGACCAAGGGCGCGAGTTTTTCGACCCTGCTTGGCTGGTTCGGCAATGCCCAGCTCGGACCGATCTACCTCGGCTGGGCGGGGGTCGTCAGCCTCGCCACCGGCACCCTCTGGCTGAACATTGTCGGCCTGAACATGCTGGCGCAGGTCGATTGGTCGATCCCCGAGTTCATCCGCCAGCTTTTCTGGCTTGCGCTGGAACCGCCCGGCCCTGAATACGGGCTGAGCATACCGCCGCTCAACGATGGCGGCTGGTACATCATCTCCAGCTTCTTCCTTCTGGTCTCGGTCATGACATGGTGGCTGAGAGTCTATCTGCTGGCCGTGGAACACAAGATGGGCAAACACATTGCCTGGGCGTTTCTGTCCGCCATCTGGCTGTTCCTGGTTCTGGGCCTGTTCCGCCCCATCTTCATGGGAAGCTGGTCCGAGGCCGTGCCCTATGGCATCTTCCCGCATCTGGATTGGACGACGGCCTTCTCGATCCGCTACGGCAACCTCTATTACAACCCGTTCCACTGCCTCTCGATCGTCTTCCTTTATGGCTCCGTGCTGCTTTTCGCGATGCATGGCGCGACCATCCTCGCCGTCTCCCGCTTCGGCGGCGACCGGGAGCTTGAGCAGATCTATGACCGTGGCACCGCCTCCGAAAGGGCCGCGCTGTTCTGGCGCTGGACCATGGGATTCAACGCTACGATGGAAGGCATTCACCGATGGGCCTGGTGGTTCGCGGTCCTGACGCCCATCACCGGCGGCATCGGCATACTGTTGACGGGAACGGTGGTGGATAACTGGTTCCTCTGGGCGGTCGAACACAATTTCGCGCCCGAATATCTCGAACCCTATGGCTATGAGGCCTATGGAACCTACGAAGGCTTCCTTGGCCGGGAGACAGGTCAATGAGCATTCGGCCCAAATGGTTTGACCAATGGAACAAGGATAACCCCACCAGCGTAAGAGGGTTGGCCATTCTGATAGCGGTCATGGGGTCGGCGGTGATCCTGGCGGTGGTGATCATCGGGCTTGGCAACCCGGCTCAGACAAGCAGCATGCAGACCGGCCCCCGCGGGACGGCGATGTATGTCCCCGAGTTCGACGTCAGCCTGCGCCGGGGCGACATGACGGTGGCCGATTTCTACACCGACGAGCCTTTCGTTCCGGAACGCGGCGAAGAGCTCGCCGGCGATATATATCAGAACGTACAGGTTCTGGGCGGGCTGACCGACGCCAATTTCAACCGCCTGATGAATGCGATGACCCAATGGGTCGCGCCCGATCAGGGATGCGCCTATTGCCATGGCGACGTTGCGCTGGAGGAATACGGCGAAGACAATCTCTATACCAAGGTCGTGGCGCGCCGTATGATCGAAATGACCCAGAGCATCAATGAAAACTGGGATGTTCACGTCAATGCCAATGCCCAGGTGGGCGTCACCTGCTACACCTGCCACCGCGGGCAGAATGTTCCCGACAACATCTGGTTCCGCATCTCGCCTGTGAACAGCGCCATGGCCGGATGGTCTGCGAACCAGAACCGGGTGACGATGACCTCCAACTTCACGTCGCTGCCGTCTGACTATTTGGAGACCTATCTGCTCGATTTCGAACGGATCGCGGTTCACGATCTCGCGCCGCGTGTCGAAAATCTGCCCGGCGATCCGCTGATCCAGCAGACCGAGCGGACCTATGCCTTCATGAACTACATCTCCAACTCTCTCGGCGTGAACTGCACGTTCTGCCACAATTCTCGTGCCTTCTACGATGGCGCGCAGGTCACGCCGCAATGGGCGACCGCCTCGCTCGGCATCCAGATGGTGCAGGAGTTGAATGCCGATTATCTGGTGCCGCTGGCCGATGTCTATCCGCCTGAGCGGCTTGGCCCTGTCTATGGCGATCCGCCGCTTGCGGCCTGCCGGACATGTCACCAGGGCTATCAGCGTCCGATGGAGGGGCTGAATGTGATCCACAACTGGCCCGAGCTTGCCACGACGAGCGGAGATTACGATTACAGCGCCTTCGAACAATAGACGCTGACGGGCCTGGTGACTGCGGGATGACCGGCCCGCTGAGCCAGACAAGCCAAGCAAACGCCGCGGTCGCCTTAGGAGTGTCGTGGCGTTTGACGTTTCAGGGGAGGACCCAGACCATGACCCGACCGATAACACCTGTGTTAGACACGGTTCAGTATCCCGCGGATCTGCGGCGCCTGAGCGACGCGGATCTTGCCCGATGCGCCGATGAGGTGCGGGCGGAGACGATTTCGGCGGTATCTGAAACCGGGGGTCATCTCGGCTCCTCCCTTGGGGTGGTCGAATTGACCGTCGCGATCCACGCGGTCTTCAACACGCCCTATGACAAGCTGATCTGGGATGTGGGACACCAATGCTACCCGCATAAAATCGTCACCGGCCGCCGCCCGCGGATCCGCACGCTGCGCCAGAAAGGCGGGTTGTCCGGGTTCACCAAGCGCGCCGAGTCCGACTACGATCCGTTCGGCGCGGCACATTCCTCCACCTCGATCTCGGCCGCACTCGGCTTCACCATGGCGCGCGAGCTGGGCGAGGCGACGGGCGATGCCATCGCGGTCATCGGCGACGGGTCGATTTCGGCGGGCATGGCCTATGAAGCGCTGAACAACGCCGGCTCCGAAGGGCGGCGCCTGTTCGTCATCCTGAACGACAACGAGATGAGCATCGCCCCCCCGGTCGGTGCCATGTCGAAATATCTGTCCGGGCTCTATGAAAACACGCCCCTTCACGCGCTGAAAGACATCGCGGACGGGGTCGCCCGCAATCTGCCTGCCCCCTTGCGGGCCGGGGCGGAACGGGCGCGTGAACTGGTAACCGGCGCCCATGGCAGCGGCACGTTGTTCGAGCACATGGGATTTGACTATATCGGCCCGATCGATGGCCACGACATGGATCAGCTGTTGCCCGTGCTCCGCGCCGCGAAGGCGCGCGCCACCGGGCCGGTTCTGATCCACTGCGTCACCGTGAAGGGCAAAGGCTATGCGCCGGCGGAGGGCGCGGATGATTGCTATCACGGCGTCGCCAAATTCGATCCGAAAACAGGCGTTCAGACAAAATCCAAGCCCAACGCACCCAGCTACACTGCCGTTTTCGGCACTACCTTGCTGGCAGAGGCGGAGCGGGACAGCCGCATCGTTGCCGTGACCGCGGCCATGCCCGGTGGCACCGGGCTCAATGTGATGCAAAAGGCGATGCCCGCGCGGGTGTTCGATGTGGGGATCGCGGAACAACACGCGGTGACCTTCTCCGCCGCGCTTGCGGCGGGCGGGCTGAAGCCTTTCTGCGCGATCTATTCCAGCTTCCTGCAAAGGGGTTACGACCAGATCGTGCATGATGTCGCGCTGCAAAACCTGCCGGTGCGATTCTGCATCGATCGCGCAGGGCTTGTGGGGGCTGACGGGCCGACCCATGCGGGGGCGTTCGATATCGGGTATCTCGCCGCGTTGCCGAACATGACCGTCATGGCCGCCGCGGATGAGGCCGAGCTGGTGCATATGATGGCCACCATGGCCGCTCATGACGACGGGCCGATCGCGCTGCGCTATCCGCGTGGCGAAGGGGTTGGCGTCGCCCTTCCCGAGCGCGGCGATGTGCTGGAGATCGGCAAGGGCCGTATCGTGAAAACAGGCTCTAACCTGGCCATTCTGTCCTTTGGCGCGCATCTGTCCGAGGTTCTGGACGCTGCGGCAGAGCTAGAGGCCAAGGGCATTTCCGTCACTGTCGCGGATGCCCGTTTCGCCAAACCGCTCGACATCGGTCTGATCGACAGGCTGGCGGAGGAGCACCAGGCTCTGATCACGGTGGAACAGGGGGCTGTCGGCGGGTTCGGGGCGATGGTTCTACACCATCTGGCGGCATCCGGGCGGCTTGACCGGGGTCTGGCGATCCGCACGCTCACGCTTCCCGATACGTTCATCGACCAGGCCAGCCCGGCGGATATGTATGCCGAAGCGGGGCTGACCGCCGGCGATATAGCAGGGGCTGGATTGTCGGCTCTGGGTGTCGCGACCGTCGATTTCGAAACGAAAAACCGCGCCTGATCGGGCGCGGTATCCTGCGTTCAGGCTCCGCGTCTGACGCAGATGTCAGGCCGGGTGCATGTCTCCAAAAATGCTGGCCGCATGGTCCCTCAGGTAGATCTGCAACCAGGGCGTGAAGCTGGCCGGGGTCTTCACCACCTCCTGGGCCAGATCGTCCAGACCCTGCCAGATCGTATCCATAACCTCGGCGGGATTTGGCAGAACCGGCACAGTCTCAGGCAGAGTGCCCACAAAGATATCCACAACCTCATGCTCGATCATGCCGCCGCCCACATCGGCGCGATATTCAACCCGGTCGCGGAAGATCAGCGGGATGGGCGGCAGCCCCAGCTCGTCGCCCAGACGGCGCTGCGCGCAATCCAAAGCGCTTTCGCCCCAATATGGATGTGTGCAGCAGCTATTCGCCCACAGGCCCGGCGTATGGTATTTTCCAAGTGCCCGGCGCTGTAACAGGGTCTTGTTGCCCCGCATCAGGAACACCGAAATCGCCTGATGCCGCAGCCCCTTCCTGTGAGCCTCCAGTTTTTCCACAGGGGTCAGAACACCTTCGACCCAGGTTGGAATCATGTCACTCATGCACGTGTCGCCGGTATAAGCCCTGTCAGATGCGCGATATTCTTGATGCCGATCTTGATATGCGCAAGAGGGCGCGCCTTGACCAGGGATTTGTTCATATAGGCCTCGAACGTCAGGCGCTGGACGTCGACATCGTGACAGAGCGACACGAAGCGTTCCCTGCGCTCGTCGGACTTGTAATAGGCATCCTGCATTGCGCCGAGGATCTTGAAGACATTCTTGTGTTCGCGCATGAACAGTTTCCGCGCAAGCTGCAGGTCCTTGACCCGGCCGCTGGCCAGACAGGCGGCCGCAGCCGTCGCCGCAACCCGTCCGCCAACCATCGCGTAATAGATCCCCTCGCCCGAGGATGGCGCGACAACGCCGGCTGCGTCTCCGGCCAGCACGACATCCTTGCCGTTGTCCCACCGGTCAAGCGGTTTCAGCGGGATCGGCGCGCCTTCGCGGCGGATCGTGGTGCAATCCGTCAGGCCCGAAGATTCACGCAGATCGGCGGTGGCCTTCTTCAGATCCACATCCTTGACCATGGAGCCCATGCCGACACTGGCCGATTTGCCATGCGGGAACACCCAGCCATAGAAATCCGGGCTGATCCGGCCATCATAGACCACATCGCAGCGTTCCGGATCGTAGCTTCCCACCTTGCCCGGCGCCTCGATGATTTCGTGATAGGCGATCACATAGGGGATCTTGTCACCGCCCGGCACCTCGGCGCGGGCAACGTTGGAGCGGGCGCCGTCGGCCCCGATCACGAGCTTTGCCGCGACGCGTGTCTCTTCTTTGGTGGCCTTGTCGCGATAGATCACAACCGGCCCCTCGTCCTCCCGTTCGATCCGGGTGAAGGTGCCGGTAAGCCGCGTCGCACCGGCCTCGACCGCCCTGACCCGGAGGAATTCGTCGAAATTCTCCCGATCGACCATGCCGACATAGCCATTTTCGATCGGGATATCGACGCGTCGGTTGGTGGGTGAAATCATCCGCGCGGTGTTGATCTTGGCCACGATCTGCGCGTCCGGAATATGGAAGTCCGCGATCAGACGCGGCGGAACCGCCCCGCCGCACGGCTTGATCCGCCCCGCACGGTCCAGAAGCGCCACATTATGGCCGGACCGGGCGAGGTCTTCGGCGGCGGTTGCACCGGAGGGCCCGCCCCCGACAACGACAACGTCATAGCGCATAGCTTATTCTCCCGGAACAAGGCCCCTCGGGGGCCGATAAGAGGGACGCCGATCCATCACGTGGACGGCCATGAAGGCAGAGGCGATGTATAGCAGCGCCTCGAACAGAAAGACGGTGCCGAAGGCGGACGGGTCCGACAGCACAATGCGGAAAAGATCGACCAGCGCCGCGCCGAGAAGCCCGCCGAACCCGGCTGCAATGGCCTGCGCCGCGCCCCACAGGCCCATCCGCGTGCCTTCGCGCGCGCCGCGGCCTTCACCGGCCAGCGCCATCATCGAGCCGATGGCCGCCACGGCGAACATTCCGTTGAAGAACCCCATCAGGATCACGGCGGGCAGGAGCGGCGCGGTCGGGCCGATCTGCCCCAGAACGGTGATCAGCCCAAGCGACGCGGCGGAGCCGATGCAACCCGCAACGACCCAGGCGCGCAGCGATCCGAGCCGCAGGGCGGTACCGGCGATGCCAACCACGACCATGCCAAGGAAGACCCCGCCGTTCTGCGCCCCGGAAAGCGATGTGGATTGACCCGGCGTATAGTTGAAAACCAGACCCGAGTAGGGCTCAAGGATCAGTTCCTGCATGAAATAGGCCGTCATGCTCAGGAATACGAAAACGGTGAAATGGCGGGCCTTGGGCTCGGCCCAGATCTCCCGCATCCCGTCGATGAAGGGCATGGTATCCATCTCGCGCCGGGCCACGACCGAGGCTTCTATGCCCCAGACTGCCAGGCATGTGATCACGAATGCTCCGCCGGTCACCACGGCCACAACCTGCATCAGGCGAAGCGGCGTGTAGGGATCGAGGAACTGGCCGGAGATGCCCGCCGTCATCGCGATGCCGAAGATCATCATCAACCACGTGATCGTGGCCGCGGCCGGGCGGCGGCGTTCGGCGGTCGCCGTCGCGAGCAGCGCAAGGAGAGATGTGCCGGAGGCCCCGACACCGACACCGATGGCCGCGTAGGCCAGAACCGAAATGGCCAGCCCGACTGCGAAAGAGCTTTCCATCGCGACGACGCCATAGGCGGCGGAAAGTCCTCCGAGCGCCAGAACCGCCATGCCCCCGATGATCCAGCGGGTGCGGTGCCCGCCGGTGTCGGATCGGTAGCCCCATTGCGGGCGCGTTATCTGAATTCCGTAATGCAGCCCGACCAGAAGCCCGGGCAGGACGGCGGGCAGCGCCAGTTCCACCACCATCAGCCGGTTCAGCGTGGAAGTGGTCAGCACCACGATGGCACCAAGTGCCATCTGTACGAGACCCATCCGCACGATCTGAAACCAGCTGAGTGTCATGGCAAGGTCTCCAGCGTGCGTATGGCAAAGGCGGTCACCATCATGCCCGAGACGTAAAGCGTGATGCCGGTTCCGTTGTACCAAGGCGCCTTTGCTTTCGGATCGCTCAGAAGCACGGTCATTGCCCAGACCTGCAGCGCCAGCGACACACCCACGGCGAGAGCGTGCCATTCGCGCCCCCAATAGAGCAGCAGCCCGATCACGGCCACCTGCGGGATCGCCATGATCCAGCAGGCCAGACGCGCCGCGCGCTCGGGCCCCAAGGTGACGGGCAGGGAGTTCACACCCATCTGCCGGTCCCCCTCCAGCGCCTTGAAGTCGTTGAGCGTCATGATGCCGTGGGCGCCGATGCCATAAAGCAGCGCCACGATGATCACCGGCCAGGACGGGGCGCCTGCGGCCAGAACCGCCGCGCCCGTGAACCAGGGAAGCGATTCATAGGAAAGGCCCACCAGCCCCGGCCCCCACCAGCCCGATTTCTTCAGGCGCACCGGCTCTGCCGAATAGGCCCAGGCGGCGATGACCGCGACGATGGTCGCGCCAAAGCCCCAGGGGCCCAGGAACCAGCCGATCCCTATGGCGAGAACCGACATCGCCAGTGCGATCCACAGACCCCAACGGCCCGGTATCCGCCCCGAGGGGATCGGTCGGTTCGGCTCATTGATCGCATCGACATGGCGGTCGCACCAGTCATTGGCGGCCTGGCTCATTCCGCATACGATCGGCCCGGCCAGCAGGACGCCGAGGAACAGCACGAACCAGTGGCCCGAGGGCGCGACGCCCGCAGAGACCGCGCCGCAAAGATACGCCCACATCGGCGGGAACCATGTGATCGGTTTCAGCAATGTCAGGGCAGCAGCGGGTTCGGGCCAGCGCCGGACGGGGCTGCTTGGGGTGAGGTCGGTCGTTACACTCATGAGTGTAAGTTTAAGCTGACACTTTGTGACTCGGCAAGTGTAAACTCGGCTAGACGGCCGCCCTCATCCGTGACCGATGGCCTTGGCATCGCTGCAGGCATGGACGGCGCATTCCATCTCCAGCATCACGTGGGAAATGGCGTAATCCTGACGCAGCCGGGCCTTGATCTGCGCCTTGATCGCATCGGCCCGGTCCCAGCATCCGGGGTGCAGCGCGATATGGGCCTGAAGCGCCGCTTCGTGTTCCTGCATCTGCCACAGATGGGCGTGATGAACATCCGCAACGCCATCGATCTCGTCGATGGCGTTCAGAACGGCTCTGGTCTGCAATGCGGGTGGGCTGCCCAGCATCAGGATGCGGATCACGCCGCCGATCTCGGCGAATGACATCCACAGAATGTAGCCCGCAATGATCAGGGTCATGATCGGATCCACGATGTTCCAGCCGAACAGCAGGATCGCGGTTCCCGCAACGATGACCCCGACGGAGCCCGCCGCATCCGCAAGATTGTGCAGGAACGCGGCGCGGATGTTCTGGCTGTCCTTCGACATCGCATAGGTCAGAGCTGCGGTGGCAAGATCGATCACCAGCGCCACGGCCGCGATGATCACAACGGTCCAGCCAGCCACCTCCTGTGGATCGAACAACCGCATCACGGCCTCATAGGCGAGATAAATCCCCAGAAGGATCAGCGTGGTGTAATTGATCAGGGCGGCCACCGTTTCGGCCCGGCCATAGCCGAACGTCATGTCGGCATCGGCCGGGCGCCGGGCGATGCGCCGCGCCACGAAGGCGATGATCAACGCCATGGCATCGGACAGATTGTGCAACGCGTCCGCGATCAGCGCCAGGGAGCCGGACAGAACCCCGCCAATCACCTGCACCACCGTCAGGCCGATATTGACACCTACCGCAAGGGCAAGGCGCCAGTCGCCAACGGAGGGATCGGCATGATGATGGTGGTGATGGGCGTGGTCATGCGGCATGGGAGAAAGATACTGCTCCCGATACTGGAATACCAGATCGCCACACTAGCTGTCGTTTTTCGCCAACAGCCCGTATTTTCTCAATTTTACATAGAGAGATTGCCTTGAAAGGCCCAGCATCTCTGCCGCGGCCACGCGATTGTTATCGGTCAGTTCAACCGCGGTTTCGATGCACATCTTCTCCACGACATCCGTTGTCGCGGCCACGATATCCTTCAATGGCGCCGAACCGACCAGATCCATCACATTGCGCATCGCCTCATCGGTCATCGGTGCGCCGCCGGGCACGGCGGAAACCGGCTCGCGCACGATCTCCATCCGCGACGTATCCCGGATCACGAAGGCGAACCCGCCGTTTCCGGGCATATGCGTGGCCGAGATCTCGACCGAAAGCTGCGAGCCATAGGCGCCCTCCAGCCGGGTGGCATAGATCCGCATCCGGCCGGTGCGGGCGGCATTGTCCAGCATGACCTTCAGATCGACGCTGCCGCGGCTCAGGAAATCGCCAAGCGACTTGCCGCGAATTTCGGAAAGCTGCCCGGAATCGCACAAACCGAGAAAGCTGTCGTTGCAGGACCGGATCGCCCCCAGCGGATCGGTGAACACCACAGCATCCGCCCCGTCGCGATAGAGCACCGCCAAAGACTGCGACACTTCGGCGGCCACGGTCTCGGCACTTGCGGCGGCCTCGATGCGGCAAAGCAGAGTCTTGTCGCCGGCGGCGCGGAACAGGACCGGATCGATCGCCACCTCCTTCTTGCCGCGCTTGGTTTCTGCGGTGACAGGACCGCTCCCCTCGTCTCCGGCATTCACGATCAGGTTCTCGACGAACTCGCCCCGCCGCCGGCCCTCGAATTCCTGGGTGAAGGAGCTTCCGGTCAGGGTCTCCGCATCCGCCCCGAGGATCTGCGAGGCCGCGGTGTTCAGGTCCATGATCCGCCCGGTCGTCACATCGACCAGAACCAGCGCATCGCGCGCCGCCTCCATGATGACGCGGTAGCGCGTCTCGTAATCCCGATGAGTCTCGTAATCCTTCTCAAGCGCAAGCTGTGCCTTCACAAGACGGTGCTGCAACTCCGCAATCGGCCTGAGGTCCCGGCCCAGCATCAGGATGATATCGTCCTGCCCCGTCTTGTGGAGCGTGTAGCGGATCGGAAATTCCCAATTCGCATTGTCGTAATGGTTCACCTCGATCGCGTCGACGGTGTCTTTCTTGCCGTCCCGGTAGGCGTCCAGCCGGGTTTCCAGCTTCACCAGACTGTCTTCCGCGGTGAAATCGCGGATATTGCGATCCTTCCAGTGGTCTAGCCTGCCCAGCGTTGGGTTCAGGGGGTTGACCACGACAGACCGCACGATGCCTGCTGTATCCAGCACAATCGCAAGGTCTGCGGCAGTGGCCACAATATCGTTGAAATGCTCTGGCGCGATTGGTGGCGCAGCCGGCTCATCCCAGAAATCTGATCCGCGTGTATTCATGACGGCTTTCGCCTTTTATAACGTGTCGTCGTTCAGTTAGCGGTCGTCCGTTCCAGAGGTGAGTCTTGAGATATTGTCAAACCGCACAGCTTCAAGGCGGATTGGGCATCCGGTGCAGAATAGTCGGCACCGGTTAATGCAACGATATCAAGTTTCTGGTCCAGTACACTTCCGCCCACGACCACTTTCACTTTGCGCGGCACGCGAGCCCGGACGCTATCGACCAGATCCTTGATGGATGCAAGGGTTCTCCGGCTGGAGGCGGTTGCCCCAACCATCGCATATCTGCGTGCAAGAACCCTGTCGCTGATCTGACACGGGTGCTGCGATACAGAAATGTCGACTTCATATCCCAGACGCCGAAACCGGTCTGCGGCAACGAACAGGCCTAGGGTATGATGTTCGGGCCTCGGCACCACCAGCAAAACGGTGCCCAGGCTTTCGTGTCGCTTCACCTGGTCCTTCGCAGCGAGCGCGCGCACAGTTTCCTGCAGGCGCGCGGCGGCAATCGACACCTCGGAGAAGCTCAGCGTGTCATTGGCCCAATGAATACCCAGAAGCCGTGCGGTCTCGGGGATGATGTGCGTGATGATATCGCGTGGCGCGATACCCTCCTGACGGATCCGCAGGATCGCGTCGTGACGCTCGTCTTCATCGGGGGAGGTATAGGCGTCGCACAGCGCTTCGAGATGCTGCTGAACGCCAGCCGGTCGAGGGGTCGCCTTGGAGGCCAGAACCGATAACGCCCGCGCGGCCAGCATCTTCACCTCTGCATCCTGCATGGTGCTGCCTGGTTGAACGGAGAGTTTGCTGTATTGAGTCATCGGATCACCCCTCCCCGAGAGATGTCCGGCCATAGAAAGAAACGCGGTGCCGGACCGTCCGGGAAGTCTTTCGCAAGACAGTCTCTATGACTTCTCCAAATCTGTCAAAGGAAATTGACAACTTGGGTTGCCCCTCTTTGCCTTCCCGGCAGCCTGTGCCGCGGACCGCCTGAATTTCTTTGCAAAAATAGGGGATTTTTCCTGTTACAATGTCAGAAAGACACGCATTTCTGGTACTCCAAAATGTGTAAGTTTTAGTTGACACTTCCAATCTGACAACAGTAGCTTTCAAGGGGAGATCCAAGGAATCGTATCTGCATGTCATCCGAGACTCTGACGCATCCGCCATCGCGGCGGCTTTACACCCCGGAGGAGCGCGCCCGCAGGGATGCGACCGTCTGGACGACCGTGCAGGGGGTTCTGGCGCCGCTTCAGTTTCTGGCATTCCTGATATCCCTGGCGCTCGTCGCACGCTTCATGCTGAGCGGTTCGGGATACGAGGCCGCCACGATCTCGATCATCGTCAAGACCGGCTTTCTCTTCGTCATCATGGTGACCGGCGCGATCTGGGAAAAGGTGGTGTTCGGGCAATATCTCTTTGCGCCGGCCTTCTTCTGGGAAGATGTCTTCAGCTTTGCGGTCATCGCGCTCCACGCGGCCTATGTCTGGGCGTTGCTTGCGGGCCTGCCCCATGCCGAACAGATGTGGATCGCGCTGGCGGCCTATGGGGCCTATGTGATCAACGCGGGCCAGTTCCTGCTGAAGCTCCGCGCCGCGCGGCTGGAGGGAGAGGCATGAACCGCCCCGCCGCCATTCCCGCGCAGACCTGCCGCGATGCGCCGATCCTGAAACAGCGCGGACAGCGCGAGGTGTTCTGCGGCCTGACCGGCATCATCTGGCTGCACCGCAAGATGCAGGACGCGTTCTTTCTGGTGGTCGGCAGCCGCACCTGCGCGCATCTTCTGCAATCCGCCGCGGGCGTCATGATATTCGCCGAACCCCGTTTCGGCACCGCAATCCTAGAAGAGGGCGATCTGGCCGGCATGGCCGACGCCCATGACGAGCTTGACCGGGAGGTCGCCCGTCTGCTGGCCCGCCGCCCTGACATCCGGCAGCTTTTCCTTGTCGGGTCCTGCCCCTCCGAAGTCATCAAGCTGGATCTCGCCCGCGCAGCCGAACGGCTGACCGTCGAACATGCGCCCCATGTCCGGGTGCTCAACTATTCCGGCTCCGGGATCGAAACCACCTTTACCCAGGGCGAAGATGCCTGCCTGGCGTCCATGGTTCCGGTGCTGCCCGCCACGCAGGCGCGCGAACTGCTTCTGGTCGGCGCGCTGCCCGACGTGGTCGAGGATCAGGCCGTCAAGCTTCTGAGCGAGATGGGCATCGGCCCGATCCGCGTGTTGCCCGCGCCGCGCTCGGCCGAAATGCCCGGCATGGGCGAAAATGTGGTCTATGCACTGCTACAGCCGTTTCTGGGCGATACCGCAGCGGCGCTGGACCGTCGCGGCGCGCGGATGATCTCCGCCCCGTTCCCCTTCGGCGAGGAGGGCACCACCGCGTGGCTGCGCGCCATCGCTGATGAGTTCGGCGTCGATGACGAAACCTTCGATCGCGTCACCGCCGCGCCGCGCGCCCGCGCGCGCAAGGCCGTGGCTGCCGCCGCTGAAACACTCGCGGGCAAATCGATCTTCTTCTTTCCAGACAGCCAGCTGGAGATCCCCTTTGCCCGGTTCCTCATCCGGGAATGCGGGATGGAGGCGATCGAGATCGGCGCGCCCTATATCCACAAGGGTCTTGTCGGCCCCGACATGGATCTGATCCCGGCAGGTCCGACCATATCCGAAGGTCAGGATGTGGATCTGCAACTCGATCGCTGCCGCGCCGCGCGGCCCGATCTGACGGTCTGTGGTCTCGGTCTGGCCAATCCGCTCGAAGCCGAGGGTCTGACCACCAAATGGGCCATCGAACTCGTCTTCACCCCCGTTCATTTCTACGAACAGGCCGGCGATCTGGCGGCCCTTTTCGCTCGCCCCCTGCGCCGTCGCGCGCTTCTGAAGCTGGAGGCCGCGGAATGAAACTGACGGTCTGGACATATGAAGGCCCGCCGCATGTGGGGGCGATGCGCGTCGCAACCGGCATGAAGGGCCTGCATTACGTTCTGCACGCGCCTCAGGGCGACACCTATGCGGATCTCCTCTTCACCATGATCGAACGGCGCGACCATCGCCCGCCAGTCACCTACACCACGTTCGAGGGGCGCGATCTGGGCGCCGACACCGCCGGCATCTTCAAGACCGCCTGCATGGACGCCTATGAGAGGTTCCGGCCGCAAGCGCTCATCGTCGGCGCCTCCTGCACGGCGGAGCTTATTCAGGACGATCCCGGCGGTCTTGCCGAAGCGATGGACATTCCGGTCCCGGTCATTGCGCTGGAGCTTCCGAGCTATCAGCGCAAGGAAGGCTTCGGGACCGACGAGACCTTCTATCAGATCGTCAAGGCCCTTGCCCGGCCGATGGCGCGTACGCCGGAGATCTCCTGCAACATCCTCGGTCCCGTCGCGCTCGGCTTCCGGCATCGGGACGATATCGAAGAGGTCAGGTCCCTGCTGTGGGAAATGGGCATCGGCGTCAATGTCGTGGCACCGCTGGGCGCCACGCCCGAACAGATCACGACCCTTGGACAGGCCCATTTCAATGTCATGCTCTACCCCGAGCATTCCGAGACCGCCTGCCGCCATCTGGAAAAGGTCTGCGGCCAGCCCTACACGAAAACCGTGCCTCTGGGCGTGGGCGCGACCCATGACTTCGTGGCCGAGGTCGCGGCGCTCGCGGGGGTGGAACCCCGCAAGGATCTCTCCCGGCTGCGCCAGCCCTGGTGGTCCAAATCCGTCGACTCGACCTACCTGACAGGCAAACGTGTCTTCCTTTTCGGCGATGCGACCCATGTGAAGGCCGCTGCCCGGATTGCCCGCGACG
This sequence comes from Rhodophyticola porphyridii, assembly GCF_003688285.1. Classification (GTDB taxonomy): domain Bacteria; phylum Pseudomonadota; class Alphaproteobacteria; order Rhodobacterales; family Rhodobacteraceae; genus Rhodophyticola; species Rhodophyticola porphyridii. The sequence goes on along the minus strand of NZ_RCNT01000003.1, from coordinate 303,349 downwards.
AGATGGGTTTCGAGGTGGTCGGATTGGGTTGCTACAACCGGGAGTTTGCGCGCGACATTCGCGCGCTTGCCAGGGATTACGGGCTCACCGCGCTGATCACGGACGACTACCTGGAGGTTGAAAAGGCCATCGAGGAGGCGGCGCCCGAAATGATCCTCGGCACCCAGATGGAGCGCCATATCGGCAAACGCCTCGGCATTCCCTGTGCCGTCATTTCCGCGCCCGTCCATGTGCAGGACTTCCCGGCCCGCTATTCGCCGCAGATGGGCTGGGAAGGCGCGAATGTGATCTTCGACACCTGGATTCATCCGCTGGTGATGGGTCTGGAAGAGCATCTGTTACACATGTTCCGCGAGGATTTCGAGTTCCACGACGAAGCGGGCCCGAGCCATCACGGGGGCCATGCACCGAAGCCCGTGGCCGAGCCTGGCGCGCCGGTCGCTGAAACCGCCCGCCCTGCTCAGGACGCGCAGGACGATGCCGCCTCCGGATCAACCGGCAGCGACGTGATGGTCTGGCTGGAAGACGCCGAGAAGGAACTGAAGAAGATCCCGTTCTTCGTGCGTGGCAAGGCGCGGCGCAACACCGAGAAATTCGCCGCCGAACAGGGCGTGACGGAAATCAGCATCGACACTCTCTACGAGGCAAAGGCCCATTATGCGCGATAGCGGCCATATCCCCGGCTACCGCGTCGTCATCGTGACGCTGGACAGCCACGCCGCCGGGCCCGCCGCACGGGTTTCGGAGCGTCTGGCCGATGAGTTCCCGGGCCTCTCGGTCTCGGTCCATGCCTCGGCGGAATGGGCCGAAAACCCCGATGCGCTGGAGATGGCCAGAGATGCCGTGCGCCACGGCGATCTGATTGTCGCGAACCTTCTGTTCATCGAGGAGCATATCCAGGCGATCCTGCCCGACCTCGAAGCCCGCCGGGACGCCTGCGATGCGATGATCGGGCTGATCTCCGCCTCCGAGATCGTAAGTCTCACCCGCATGGGCGAGCTGGACATGCGCAAGCCCAGCAGCGGGCCGATGAAGCTTCTGAAAAAGCTGCGCGGCTCGGCGAAACCCTCGGCATCGTCCGGTGAAAAGCAGATGAAGATGCTGCGCCGCCTGCCGAAGATCCTGAAATACATTCCCGGCAAGGCGCAGGATCTCCGCGCCTGGTTCCTGTCGATGCAATACTGGCTGGGCGGCTCTGACGACAATGTCGAACAGATGGTCCGCTTCCTTGTGGGCCGCTACGCCAGCGACACCGCCTTCAAGGGCGCCGAGGCCGCTGCGCCGATCGACTATCCGGATGTCGGGCTGTACCACCCGGACCTGCCCGGCCACCACATCACCACCGATGCCGCCGATCTGCCGCAGCCCGAAGCTCCGGTCGCCACTGTCGGCCTGCTGATGATGCGCAGCTATATCCTTGCCTCCGACACCGCTCATTACGATGGCGTGATCCGGCAGATGCAGGCGGCCGGGCTGGCCGTGATCCCGGCCTTCGCCGGTGGGCTCGACGGTCGTCCCGCCATCGCGGATTACTTCACCGACGGCCGGATCGACGCGCTGGTCTCCCTGACGGGGTTCAGCCTGATCGGCGGCCCGGCCTATAACGACAGTGACGCCGCGGTTGCGGTCCTGAAGGATCTCGACGTGCCCTATGTCGCGGCACATCCGATCGAGTTTCAGACCCTTGGCCAGTGGGGCTCGTCCGAGGGCGGTCTCGGCCCGGTGGAGACCACCATGCTCATCGCGCTACCCGAGATCGACGGCGCGACCTGCCCCACCGTCTTCGGCGGGCGCCATGGGGCCGACGGTTGCCACGGCTGCAACTACAACTGCCCCAACAAGGACAATCACAAGGCCATGTCTCCCTGTCTCGAACGGATCGAGGCGCTGACCAGAAAGGTCCGCAAACTGGCTGTCCTTCGGCGCTCCGATGTCAGGCATCGCAAGCTCGGGATCGTCCTGTTCGGCTTCCCGCCCAATGCCGGGGCGATCGGCACGGCTGCCTATCTCAGCGTCTTCGAGTCACTCTACAACACGCTGCATGCGCTCAAGGCCGAAGGCTACGATCTGGACCCCCCCGCGACGGTGGACGACTTGCGCCACGCGATCCTTCACGGCAATGCCGAGCGCTATGGCCAGCAGGCAAACGTTGCCGCGCGGATCCCGGCCGACGATATCGTCGCCCGCGAACCCTACCTGGCCGAGCTTGAAGCCGTCTGGGGCCCGGCCCCGGGAAAACAGCAATCGGATGGCGGCGGCGTCTTCGTGCTGGGCGCGGAGTTCGGCAATGTCTTCGTCGGTGTTCAGCCGACCTTCGGTTACGAGGGGGACCCGATGCGGCTTCTCTTCGAGAAGGGTTTTGCCCCGACCCATGCCTTCTCCACCTTCTACCGCTACCTGCGGGAGGATTTCGGGGCCGATGTGCTCTTGCATTTCGGCATGCATGGCGCGCTGGAATTCATGCCGGGCCGTCAGGCTGGTCTGGGTGCGCGCGACTGGCCCGACCGGCTGATCGGGGACATGCCCAATGTCTATCTCTACGCCTCCAACAACCCGTCCGAGGCGACACTGGCCAAGCGTCGCAGCAATGCTGTGACGATCACGCATCTGACCCCGCCTCTGGCCGCAAGCGGTCTCTACAAAGGTCTGAGCGAACTGAAAGACAGCCTTACCCGCTGGCGCGGCATGCCTCCCGACAGCCCCGAGCGGGAAGAACTGGCCGCCCTGATCGGCACGCAGGCCGAGGCCGTCGATATGGCCGACACCGATCCGGATACGCTGTGGCTGAAGCTTCTGGAAACCGAGGATGCGCTGATCCCCGACGGGCTGCATGTTCTGGGCCGCGCCATCGACGAGGCCGAGTTGCAGGAACATCTGCGTGTAATGGCCGAAACAGACCCTGAAACGCGGGATAGGGTCGAACATCTGCTGCGTCAGCAAACCGAGCTTCCGGCGCTCATGCGCGCGCTTGAGGCGCATTTCATCGAACCGGTTCCGGGCGGCGATCTGATCCGCTCGCCCGAGGTTCTGCCCACCGGCCGCAACATCCACGCCTTCGATCCGTTCCGCATGCCCACGGCCTTCGCCTTGCAGGATGGTGCGAAACAGGCCGACAGGCTGTTGCAGGCCGCCGGCACGCTTCCCCGTTCGGTGGCGCTGGTGCTGTGGGGCTCCGACAATATCAAGTCCGATGGCGGCCCGATCTCCCAGGCTCTGGCCCTGATGGGGGCGACCCCGCGCTTCGACGGATATGGCCGGCTCTCCGGTGCGGATCTGATCCCGCTGGAACAGTTGGGCCGCCCGCGGATCGACGTGGTGATGACGCTTTCGGGTATTTTCCGCGATCTCCTGCCCCTGCAGACCCGGATGCTGGCCGAAGCCGCCTACAAGGCCGCCACGGCGGAAGAGCCGACGGAGCGGAATTTCGTGCGCGCCCACGCCCTCGATTACGCCGAGAAAATGGGGGTCGACATGGAAACTGCGGCCTTGCGCGTCTTCTCCAATGCCGAAGGCGCCTACGGCTCCAACGTCAATATCCTCGTCGACAGCAGCGCCTGGGACGGTGAGGATGAACTGGCCGATGCCTATGAGGCGCGCAAGAGCTTCGCCTATGGCCGCGACGGCAAGGCCAAGAAAAACGCAGGCCTCCTGCAATCGGCCCTCAAGGATGTCGATATCGCCTATCAGAATCTCGAATCCGTCGAGCTGGGCGTGACGACGGTCGATCATTACTTCGATACGCTGGGCGGCATCTCGCGCGCGGTCAAACGCGCCAAGGGTGTCGAAGCGCCGGTCTTCATCGGCGACCAGACCAGGGGCGAGGGCAAGGTCCGCACGCTTCAGGATCAGGTCGCGCTGGAAACCCGCTCCCGCTCGCTCAACCCGAAATGGTTCGAAGGTCTGCTGAAGCATGGCCATGAGGGCGTTCGCCAGATCGAGGCACAGGTGACCAACACCCTTGGCTGGTCCGCCACCACCGGTCAGGTCGACCCTTGGGTCTATCAGCGCCTTTCCGAAACCTTCGTGCTCGATGAGGAGATGCGCCGCCGTTTGGCCGCGCTCAACCCGCAAGCCTCCGCGCGCATGGCCAACCGCCTGCTGGAGGCACATGAACGTGATTACTGGCAACCCGACGAGGCCACGCTTGCCGCCCTTCAGGCCGGGGCGGACGAGCTGGAAGACACGCTTGAAGGGCTCAACGTAGCCGCTGAATGACAGGAGAACCGACATGAGCCCACTGGACACCAAACACCCGCCCGCCGCGCGCGCCAATGCCCGTGAGCAAGAGGGTCTGAAGGCCCGTGGGCTTGCCAATCCGCCGATCCTGAAGAAGGGGGAGGATGGCGAGGGCTCGCTGCAGGTCCATCAGGACGAGACGCTGAAGATCGAAGGCGCCAAGGTCTTTGCCGTCTACGGCAAGGGCGGAATCGGCAAGTCCACCACCTCGTCCAACCTGTCCGCCGCCTTCACAAAGCTTGGCAAGAAGGTGTTGCAGATCGGCTGCGACCCCAAGCATGACAGCACCTTCACCCTGACCGGCCATCTTCAGCCGACGGTGATCGACATCCTGAAGGACGTGGATTTCCATGCAGAGGAGTTGCGCCCGGAGGACTTCGTGACCACCGGCTATAACGGCGTCATGTGCGTCGAGGCGGGCGGACCGCCCGCAGGCACCGGATGCGGCGGCTATGTCGTCGGCCAGACGGTCAAGCTGCTGAAACAGCACCACATGCTGGAAGACACCGATGTGGTGATCTTCGACGTGCTGGGCGATGTGGTGTGCGGCGGCTTCGCGGCCCCCCTTCAGCATGCGGACCGCGCCGTGATCGTCACCGCGAATGATTTCGACAGCATTTATGCGATGAACCGGATCATTCAGGCGGTGGGCGCGAAATCCAAGAACTACAACGTGCGTCTCGCCGGCTGCATCGCCAACCGCTCGAAGGACACCGATGAGGTGGATCGCTATTGCGAGGTGGTCGGGTTCAACCGCATCGCGCATATGCCCGATATCGACGCCATCCGGCGGTCGCGGCTGAAGAAGAAGACCCTTTTCGAGATGCCCGACGACGAGGATATCGTGCTTGCCCGCGCCGAATACGTGCGGCTTGCCGATCTTCTCTTCAAGGGCACCGACCCGCTTGCCCCGGAGTCTCTGCCGGATCGTGAAATCTTCGAATTGCTCGGATTTGATTGATGGCCGACTACGCCGCCACACGCGCACGGGTCGAGGATTATTTCGACCGCACGGCAACCCGGACATGGGAGCGTCTGACCTCTGACGCGCCTGTTTCGGGTATCCGCCAGACCGTGCGCGAGGGCCGCGACCGGATGCGGGCGATCATGCTGGGCCGGTTGCCCGGGGATCTGGCCGGCAAGCGCGTGCTCGACGCGGGCTGCGGCGCGGGCCAGATGACGGCGGAGCTTGCGATGCGCGGCGCCGATGTCGTGGCGATCGACATCTCGCCGGAACTGGTCAAGATCGCGGAACGCCGCCTGTCCGACAATCTGGCGCCCCGCGTCACCTTCACCTCGGGCGATATGCTCTCCGAGGGCCTTGGCGCCTTCGACTACGTCATGGCGATGGACAGCATGATCTATTACGAGGCCGACGATCTGGGCCGGGCGCTGGCCGGGCTGTGCCCCCGGGTCGAGGGATCCGTGGTCTTCACTGTCGCGCCGCGCACCACGCTCCTGATGGCGATGTGGGGGGTGGGCAAACTCTTCCCGCGGTCCGACCGCTCGCCCACCATGGTGCCGCACAAGCCTCGACACCTGGCCCGGAAAACGTCTCTGCACGGCGCATCAGGCTCGATCTCCGAGGTCGAGCGCGTGTCCCGGGGTTTCTACATTTCCACCTGTCTGGAGTATGCCAGATGAGCATGCTGTCGCGCATATCCATCCGGTATCTGCCCTTTGCGGACGCAGCCAGCGACGGCCTGCCCATGGGCGAGCTTCTGCGACTTTCGCTGTTTCAGGTTTCCGTCGGCATGGCCGGGGTTCTGCTTCTGGGCACGCTGAACCGCGTGATGATCGTGGAGCTTTCGGTGCCTGCCGTTCTGGTCGCGATCATGGTGGCGCTGCCGGTGCTGATCGCCCCGTTCCGCGCGCTTCTGGGGTTCAAGTCCGACAACTACCGCTCCTCGATCGGCTGGAAGCGCATCCCCTATCTCTGGTTCGGCTCCATCTGGCAGATGGGCGGGCTGGCGGTGATGCCTGCCGCGCTGCTCGTGCTGGGCGGCGATGTTGTTCACAATGTGCCCTTCGCCGGTGAGGTGCTTGCAGCGCTGGCCTTCCTGATGACCGGTCTGGGCATGCATATGACCCAGACCGCCGGTCTTGCGCTCGCCGCGGACCGCGCGTCGGAGGAGGCCCGCCCCCGCGTCGTTGCCCTTCTCTATGTGATGTTCCTGATCGGCATGGGTATCTCCGCGCTTGTGGTGGGCTGGTTCCTGCGCGATTTCACCCCGCTGAAGCTTATCCAGGTCGTCCAGTCCGCCGCCCTGATCACGCTGATCCTGAACCTTATCGCGCTGTGGAAACAGGAACGCGTCCGCCCGATGACGAAGGAAGAACGGGCGGCGCCGCGGCCCAGCTTCCGCGACGCCTGGGCCGATTATGCCAATGGCGGGACCGCCGGGCGGCTTCTGGTCGTGGTCTTTCTGGGCACCATGGCCTTCAACATGCAGGATGTGCTGCTGGAACCCTATGGCGGGGAGATCCTGGGCCTGTCGGTTTCCGCCACGACGCTGCTGACGGCCACCTGGGCCGCCGGAGCGCTGGCCGGGTTCGCGCTGGCCGCCAAATGGCTGGCTGGCGGCATCAATCCCTACCGGATGGCCGCGCGCGGCATTCTGGCCGGTGTCGCCGCTTTCTGCGCGGTGATTTTCGCAAGTCCGATGGGGTCCGAGATGCTGTTCTTTGCCGGTGCCTGCGGCATCGGCTTTGGCGGCGGTCTCTTCGCGGTGGCCACGCTGACCGCCGCGATGACAATGCCGGCGCAGGGCATGGCCGGTCGTGGTCTGGCGCTTGGGGCCTGGGGCGCGGCGCAGGCCACGGCGGCGGGTCTGTCCATCGCCATCGGCGGCGGGGTGCGCGATCTGGTCAACCAGGCCGCCATGTCCGGCAGTCTGGGCGAGGCGCTTGCCAATCCCGGAACCGGCTATTCGGTCGTCTATCACCTGGAAATTCTGTTGCTGTTCGCAACGCTCATCGCGCTTGGCCCGCTGGTGCGGACCATCACAACCACACAGACAGTCAGCGTCAGCAAGATCGGCCTTGCCGACATGCCGACTTAACCGACGGGTCACGAAGGAGACCAAACATGACAAGCACCTTTTTCGGAACATTCGATCTGGCCAGCCTGTCGATCTGGCTGTTCTGGATCTTCTTCGCCCTGCTTATCTACTACCTGCAGACGGAGAACATGCGTGAAGGCTATCCGCTGGAAAACGACGACGGGACGCAATCGGCCAATCAGGGCCCGTTCCCGGTGCCGAGCCCGAAAACCTTCAAGCTGCCCCATAACCGGGGCGAGGTCACCGTGCCCGGGCCCGACCTGCAATCGCGCGGAGAGGTCGCGCTCAGGCGGACGAACCCCGCCAACGGCTACCCGTTCGAGCCCACCGGTGACCCGATGCTGGACGGTGTCGGCCCCGCCTCATGGGCGAAGCGGCGCGACCTGCCGGAGCTCGATGGCCATGGCCACGCCAAGATCGTCCCCATGGGGGCCACCGATGGGTATCGGGTCTCTGCCGGGCGCGATCCGCGCGGATTGTCGGTGGAGGCCGGAGACGGCGAGGTAGTGGGCGATATCAGCGACATGTGGCTTGACGCACCCGAACAGCTTGTTCGCTACCTGTCCATCGAGCTTGATGCGGATCATGGCGGGGGCATCCGCCTCGTGCCAATCCATTACTGCAAGATCAAATCCGACCGGGTGAAGATCAACGCGATCTTCGGCAAGCATTTCGCAAATGTGCCGGTCACCAAATCCCCCAATCAGGTCACGCTTTTGGAGGAGGAGAAGATCTCGGCCTACTATGCCGGAGGCATTCTTTACGCCTCGCAAGAGCGGCTCGAACCCGCTATCTGAGGAGGAGAAACCGATGTCCCACGACGACTTTCAGACCGAGCCTGTCCGTGGATTGCCCGAAAACCTGCCCGCAGGCGAAGAGATCCTTTGGCAGGGCCAGCCGGACTGGTGGGCCCTAGCCCGGGAGTCGCTCAGCCTGTACTGGGTGGCCGGCTATTTCGCCTTCCTCTTCGCCTGGCGCACCATCGCCGGGGCTGCGGGCGAAAGCTGGGCCGCCAGCGCCAATGCCGCCTCCTTCTTTCTGGTCCTTGGCGCCATCGTCTGCGCGCTTCTGGTGCTGATCGCCTATGTGCAGGCCAAATCGACCGTCTACACGCTGACCAATCGGCGCGTGGCGCTGCGGATCGGCGCGGCGCTCACGATGACGCTGAACCTGCCGTTCCGGCAGATCGCCAATGCGACGCTGGCCAAACGGGCGAATGGAACCGGAACGATCGCGCTGGAGCTTCTGCCCGGCGATGTGACGCTGAGCTATATCATGACATGGCCCCATGTGCGGCCGTGGCGGATGAAGCAGACCGAACCGGCGCTGCGCTGCATCCCGGAAGTGGAAAAGGTCGCCGCCCTTCTGGCCGATGCGGCGGAAACCGCCGTGGCCGAGCCCGTCATCTCGCGCATTCCCGCGCCGGATGCCGTGGCGGCGGAATAGGGGAGGGTCGGAAAGATGGCTCTGAGCCCCGAAGAAAAACTCGTCATCCGCGACAAGGAGATGATCCCCACCGTGCTGATCCGCGCGATGTTCGTGCTGTGCCTGTGTGTGCTGATCATCGTGGCCTATGCCACCGCGACCGATCGCCCGCTGGAGGCGCTGCCGCCCTCGCTTGAGGAAAGACCGGTGGCGCAGGAGCGGATGATCCGCCTGTTCGGCGAAATGGATGGCTCCGCCCGTGTGCTCGACATGGACGGCAATGTGATCGCCACGCTGGCCGCCGATCAGGGCGGGTTTGTTGCGGGCGTTTACCGGGTTCTGGAACGTGAACGGGGGGCCGTCGGGCTGACCGGTTCCGAACCCATACGACTGGTGCTCTTTTCAGACGGGCGCATCGGATTACGCGACGACTACACCGATTTCCGGGCCGAACTCATCGGTTTCGGGGCGGACAACACGCGGGTTTTCGCCCGCTTGCTGGAGGAATGACCAACATGGGACTGTTTACGAGAGAGACCGAAACGGCGCCTTGCCAGGTTGAGGTAAGCCACAAGTTCGACAGCCTGCACGCGCATATGAAATTTCTGAACGGCGCGGTGATCCATCCCGGGGACGAAGTGCTTGTCCACGGCGCACCGATCATGGCGCCCTATGGCGAGGTCGTGATCGAAGACCGCATGGCCACGATCACCCGGGCCTCCAAGCTGGAACAGCTCTGGACCCGGATGACCGGCGATTTCGAGTTCATGGAACTCTGCGAATTTTCCTTCAGTGAGGAGGTCTCGGTATGAACGTCCAACGCACCCATTCCGCCGACGCCGCGACTGTCGAAGAGGCGCTGGCCGCCGACAACCATCAGGGCGTCGTCGACAGCGAGGGCGCCACCGCGCTGGCCATGCAGAACACGCTTCTGACCCCGCGCTTCTACACCACCGATTTCGATGAGATGGACGCCATCGACGTGACACCCGTGCGCGCCGACTGGGACAAGCTCATCGCCCAGATGAAATCGGACCCGAACAAGGGCCATTTCAAGAAGAACGAAGACTGGGACAGTGTCGACTGGGAGAACATGGAGCCCAGGCTGAAAGCGGAGTTCATCGACTTTCTGGTGTCGTCCTGTACCGCAGAATTTTCGGGATGCGTTCTTTACAAGGAGATGAAGCGCCGCGGCAATAACGAGGATATCGTGACCCTGTTCCAGCTCATGGCGCGGGACGAGGCGCGCCATGCGGGCTTCATCAACGATGCGCTCCGCGAGGCGGGCATCGCCGTCAATCTGGGCTTCCTGACGCAGAAGAAGAAATACACCTATTTCCGGCCCAAGTTCATCTACTACGCCACCTACCTGTCGGAAAAGATCGGCTATGCCCGCTACATCACCATCTACCGGCATCTGGAGAAGCATCCGGAGCACCGCTTCCACCCGATCTTCAAGTGGTTCCGTGAGTGGTGCAACGACGAGTTCAGCCATGGCGAGGCGTTCGCACTGCTGATGAAGACCGATCCGAAACTGACCAGCGGCGGCAACGTCCTGTGGATCAAGTTCTTCCTCACCGCGGTCTATTCCACCATGTATGTCCGCGATCATCAGCGCCCGGCCTTTCACGAGGCGCTGGGCGTGGATCCCGACTGGTACGGGCAGGAGGTGTTCCGAAAGACCTCCGCGATTTCCGAGCAGATCTTCCCGATCACGCTCGATATCGACCATCCGCGCTGGATGAAGGGTCTCAAGCGGTTGCAAAGGGCCAATGCCGATCTGGCGGCGGCCAAGCAGCGCGGCAGCCTGCTGGGTCGCATCGGGCCCAGCGCGCGTGCCGCGATGGCGTTTGTGTCCCTCTTCACCATTCCGGCGAAGAAACACGCCGTGCCGGACACCACGAGAATGGAGCCCGCCTACTGATGCTCGCCTCCCCCTGGATCGCGGCCCTTGTGGCACTGTTTCTCTGGTGGTTCTCCACCGGCGCGATCCTTGTGGCGGTGCGCCGCGCCGAACGGGAAGGCGGCAATGCCCGCCAGTGGGTGGTTCTCATGAACCTCCCCTTCCTTGTCCTCGGGGCGGTCGGTTTCCTCGACACGCTGGGGAACACCACCGTCGCGGGGGCCTATATCGGCTTTCTCTCGGCACTTGCGCTCTGGGGCTGGGTGGAACTCACCTTCCTGACCGGCGTCATAACCGGACCCTATCGCGGCTATGCCAAGGACGGCGCCCCGGAATGGGAACGCTTCGTGCGCGCCTGGGGCACGGTCGCCTATCACGAACTGCTGCTTCTCGGGCTGCTTCTGGCGATGGTCTTCGCCTCCTGGGGGGCCGAAAACCAGTTCGGCACCTGGACCTTCGCGATTCTCTTCGCGGCGCGTATCAGTGCCAAGCTGAACCTCTATCTCGGGGTGCGCAAAATCAACCTGGAGTTCATTCCCGAACACCTTACCCATCTGTCCAGCCATTTTCGCGTCGCGCGCATGAACGCGCTTTTTCCGGTGTCGATCACCGGTCTCAGCTTCGCGCTGGCCTGCTGGATGGAACGCCTCTGGGGGGCGCAAACCCCGGGCGATATCGTGGGCTTTGCCCTGCTTGCCGCGCTGACCGCGCTGGCGCTGCTGGAACACTGGTTCATGGTCCTGCCCCTGCCCGACGAAAAACTCTGGCGCTGGATGCTGCCAGACCCGACCCCGGGACCCCGGCCCCGGGACACGACACCTAGCCAGACGATGAAGTGAGGATGCCCCGATGAAATTTGACCAGCTGTTTCAAAATCAGCTCGACCAGTTGAAGGAAGAGGGCAACTATCGCATCTTCGCCGAGTTGCAGCGCAAATGCGGCGCGTTCCCCAAGGTCGTCAATCATCATGAGGATGGCACGCGCGACGTGACCGTCTGGTGCTCGAACGACTATCTCGGCATGGGCCAGCACCCCAAGGTCGTGAATACGATGGTCGAGGCGGTGCAGAGCTGCGGCACCGGCGCAGGCGGCACACGCAACATCTCGGGCAACGCCTATCATCACAAGCGGCTGGAGGCGGAACTGGCCGATCTCCATCAGAAGGAAGACGCGCTGCTTTTCACCTCCGGCTATGTCTCGAACTGGGCCGCGCTTTCAACGCTCGGCTCGCGCTTGCCCAATGCCGTGATTCTCAGCGACGAGCTGAACCACGCCTCGATGATCGAAGGCATTCGCCACGCGCGCTGCCAGAAGGCCATCTGGACGCATAACGATCCCGAAGATCTCGATCGCAAGCTGGCTGCGCTGCCCGCCAACGCAACCAAGATCGTGGCCTTCGAATCCGTCTACTCGATGGATGGCGACATCGCCCCGATCAAGGAAATCCTCGATGTCTGCGACAAGCACGGCGCCATGTCCTATATCGATGAGGTACATGCGGTGGGCATGTATGGCCCGCGCGGTGGCGGCGTTGCCGAACGCGAAGGTCTCATGGACCGGATCACGCTGATCGAAGGGACGCTCGGCAAGGCCTTTGGCGTGGTCGGCGGCTACATCACCGGCTCCCACGCGCTCTGCGATTTCATCCGCAGCTTTGCGAGCGGCTTCATTTTCACCACCGCGCTGCCGCCCGCCTGTGCCGCGGCGGCGACGGCGTCGATCCGGCATCTCAAGGAAAGCAGCATCGAACGGGACATGCAGAAAAGGCAGGTCAAACGCCTGCGGCAGCGTCTCGATGCCGAGGGTATTCCCCATGTGGACAACCCAAGCCATATCATCCCGGTGATGGTGAAGGATCCGGTCAAATGCCGGATGCTCAGCGATATCCTGATGGACCAGTTCGGGATCTACGTGCAGCCGATCAATTATCCGACCGTTCCCAAAGGCACCGAACGGCTGCGTTTCACCCCCGGCCCGCTGCATACGGACGCCGATATCGACTATCTGGTCGAGGCGCTTAAAACGCTTTGGAAGCAATGCGCCATCGCCCACGCCGTGGCCTGAATCGGCGGCGTTATGCGCTTGGTTCCGTAACGTAAGCGCCTGAAACAGAGCCTTTATTTGCGCTAATCCGTCGCGTTTTCGTGATCGGAGCAAAAAAATGTGTGGTCTCTTCCCGGATTGCGTTAGGTATAGACCCGAACGTGAATATGGAAGGGAGTATACCTATGAACCGCACGATGATTCTCGCCGCGGCGGCAACACTTCTCACGGCACCCATGGCCTTCGCCGACAGCCACGCTGCCGCGCCAAGCGGCGATGCAGAGGCAGGCGAAGCGGCGTTTCGTCAGTGCATCGCGTGCCACGTGGTCGTCGACGCGGAGGGCGAAACCCTTGCCGGGCGCAACGCCCGCACCGGCCCGAACCTGTACCGGATCTCCGGGCGGACTGCAGGCACGGTTGAGGATTTCCGGTATTCCGGCTCCATGGTCGAAGCCGGTGAGGCCGGTCTGGTCTGGGACGAGGAAACCTTCGTGGCCTATGTTCAGGATCCCACCGGCTTCCTGCGCGAGTATCTGGACGACAGCGGCGCACGCGGCTCGATGAGCTTCCGCGTCCGGTCCGAGGAAGATGCCGCGGATCTCTACGCCTATCTGGCGTCGCTGGCCCCGGCCGAGGAATAAATCCCTCCCGCCAACGGCGGAGGGCGAAACATGGTTCAAAAGGCGGCCCGCGGGGCCGCCTTTTTCAGTCGCGGGTCAGGGCGGCGGCAAAACCCGCGATTTCCTCTAGAACGCGCTCCGGCGCTTCTTCATGCGCGATATGGCCCACCCCATCCAGCCGCAGCAGCCGTGCATCCGGCATCGCACTCGCCGCCCGCTCCGCCACGGCCAGCGGAACCGCGCTGTCTTCGGTCCCGTGCAGGAACAGCGCCGGCACCTCGATCTCCGGCAGCGCACGCGTCAGTTCCTCCAGCGACCATGCCGCCATCATCGCCAGCGTGCCTTCGACATGTTTCCGGTCGGAAATCAGCCGCTGGTAGAGCCGCAGCCCCTCCTCGCTCAGCTCCGTCCCGGACGAGCCGACCAGATTGCGAACGCTGGTCATCGATGCGCCGCCCCGCGCCAGCAGCAGGCCCGCAAACGGGTTCAGCACCAGCGCCTTGGCCATGATCGGAAAGAGCCAGCCCGCCGCGCCCTTGAAGTTTTCCAGGGCACCGTTGATGACCACGACCCCCTGCGGCGGCGCCGCCATCGTGCGCGCCAGTTGCAGCGCCACGGCGGAGCCGGCGGAATGCCCGACGATAAGGCGCGGCTCCGCGCCCAGATGCGCCAGCAAAGCGGTGACGTCCAGCGCCACCGCCGGCAGGCCCGAGCGCCCCCGCGCGCCGGTTCGGGTAAACCCATGCCCGGGCAGGTCCAGCGCAATCACCCGGTGGCGCTTGGCCAGTTCGGGCATCACCTCGCGCCATGAATGGCTGGATGCGCCCGCCCCGTGCAGCAAAAGAAGATCGGGGCCATCCCCCATGATCTGCACATGCCACCGATGCGGGGCGGCGGCGACAATCCGGCTGTGGCCGACCAGCGGCCAGTCGTCCGGTACCACCCCTTTGGCGGGATGCGGGGGCGCCGCGCGCGCAGGATCGTCTGCGGCCGCGCTCATCCCGCAGGCTCCAGCGCCCCGTCGACCGCGCGCGACAGCATGCGCGCATCGGCGCGCGGCAGAGCCAGATAGGGCGTTCCCATTTCCCGCGCCAGATCGTTCAATCCGGGCGCGGGCCGGTTGCCCATGTCGATGACGATACCGGGAACCCCGCGCGCCCTCAGCGCCCGCGCCATCAGGGCCGCGTCCTCCGCCGCCCGTGTCCGGCTTGCCGTGCCGTCAAGCGCTACATTCGCGCGCCCGTCGGTCAACAGCGCGACAGAGGGCGTCATGCCCTTGCTTCGCGCGAGCAAACACATCTCCAGAGCGCCCTTCAGACCCGCGGCCAGCGGCGTGCCGCCGCCACCGGGCAGGCTTCCCAACCGTCGCTTGGTCTGCACCAACGACCTGGTGGGCGGCAAAAGCACCTCCGCCCCATCGCCGCGAAACGCAATCAGCGCCACGTGGTCGCGGCGCGCATAGGCCTCAGACAACAACAGTTCCACCGCGCCCTTCGCTTCGGCCAGACGCGACAGCGCCGCCGAACCCGACGCATCGACCACGAAGATAATCGCCCTGTCGGAGCGCTCTTCGAATTGCCGAAGCCGGATGTCGCTGACGCGGATATGAAGTCGGTCGGCATCGCCGCTTGCCTGGCGCCGGATCGGTTGCCATGGCGCCGCGGCCCGCAGGGTCGCGACCAGATCCACCCGGGCCTCGCCGCCCGGATGCCCCGGTCGGGAGGGCATGGGCCGCCCGCGCCGGTTGCCTTTTTTCCGCGCCCCCGTACCGGCGCTGCCCGTGGCGGCGCGCGCGGCCTTTCCGGCCTCCAGCCGGTCCAGAAGATCGGGGGGCAGCATCGCCCGGGCGGCTTCCAGCAGGATCTCCTGCGGTAGGGTTTCGGGCTGCATGTTCTCGTCGCTGTCCTCGGGCGTGTCCGGCGGCTCGGGCGTGTCCGGCTCGGCCGGGTCTTCCTCTTCCACCGCCGGCGCGGGTATCTGCGTGGCCCGCGGCGCCAGCACCAGTTCGACAGCCACGATCAGGTCCGGCTCGTCCACCTCGCTCTCACCCGACAAAGCCGCCGCCGCCCGCGCAACCGCCAGTGCAAACAGCGGTGCCCGAAGCGACCGGACGCCCAGCCGATGCGCAACCTCCGCGATTTCGGCAATCGCGGTATCGGGCAGTGTAACGCGGGGCAGAAGCGCGCGCGCCTCTGCCAGCGCACCGGGATCCATGGCCAGCGGCGGGGCGTCCCCCAATGCAAGATCCGACAGATCCAGATGGATCGCCATCCGGTCCGCAAGCGCGCCGGCCAGCGTCTCATCAGGCTCCGCGCCTTCGTCCAGCGCGACCAGGGACAGCCCGTCCTGCCGGTCCAGCGCTGCGGCGAGCCGCGCGGCAAGCCCGGGCGTCGCCCGTTCCGCCATCGGCAGGATCAATACCGACGGCTGCGAAAGAATGCCTTCGGTCCGGCTCAGCCTTCCGCTGGCCAGCGTCGCTGCCAGATCGACGCCACCGAAAAGCGCATCATCTCCGATATTCGGGTGCAATCGACGGAGATTTCGATCCTGAACCGCAAGATAGAGACCATCCATGAACCGGTCCCGGACCGGGCCGGACCGGGCGCGCAGCCAGATACCGCCCAAACCGGCAGGGTCCAGCGCAAAGCAGGCAAGCGCCAGATTGGCGTTGGTCCAGCGCTGGTCATCGCCGTTCACCCAAGCACCTCCTCCACCTGCCGGGCCACCCGCGTCGTGCTGCCGGCCTCGTCCAGCGGATCGCGCCGCAGGCGATGCCTGAGCGCCGAAGCCGCCACCGATCGCAGATGGTCCCGCGTGACCGATGCGGCGCCGTCGAACGCGGCAAGCGCGCGCGCGGCACGCAACAGCGTCAACTCGCCGCGCAGCCCGTCCGAGCCAAGTGCCACGCATAGCTCGGCGCAATCCCGCAACATGTTTTCCGATGCCTCGACACCTGCGAGCGCCTCCCGTGCGGTCACGATCTTGCCGCGCAGGGCCATGTCATCCGCGTGCCATGCTCCGCCGAAGCGGTCCCGGTCCCGGTCGAACGCATCCCGGCGCTTGACCACCTCGATCCGCACATCGATATCCGTGGGCGAGGTCACTTCCACGGACAGGCCAAACCGGTCCAGAAGCTGGGGCCGCAATTCACCTTCCTCGGGGTTGCCCGACCCGACCAGTACAAAGCGCGCGGCATGGCGGATCGAAAGCCCCTCGCGCTCCACCACGTTTTCCCCCGATTGGGCCACATCCAGCAGCAGATCGACCAGATGATCCTCAAGCAGGTTCACCTCGTCGATATAGAGATAACCGCGATTGGCCCGCGCCAGCAGGCCCGGCTCGAACGCCTTTTCACCCTGGGTCAGGGCCCTTTCGATATCAAGCGCCCCTACCACCCGATCTTCGGTCGCACCGAGAGGCAGGTCGATCACCGGAGTCGGTTTCTCGATCAGGCCGCTGTCCTTGAGGTTGGCCCAGTCCGGCACATCTTCCGCGCGGGCCGAGTTCACCGGGCATCCGGCCACCGCCATAATCGGAGGCAACAGGGCCGCCAGCCCGCGCACGGCGGTCGATTTCCCGGTGCCGCGATCCCCGAACACCAGAACGCCGCCGATGCCGGGGTCGATCGCGGTCAGGATCATGGCTTGTTTCATTTCCTCCTGGCCGACAATGGCCGAAAACGGAAAAGCGTTGGTCATGTAAAGTCAGGCCTTTTTGGTCGTCTGAAGGGGCACGCGCCCGTCCCATGTTCCGGTCACGTCGTCGACACTGAAACGAGCATACAATTCCTCGGAAAACCAGCGCTCCTCTCGCACGGCCCTGATCGCCCGCGCATGGGGGCCGTCCGCGCGGGCAAAAGCGGCCATGGTCGCGGCGTCGGGCCAGATCGAAAAGGTCACCTGATGCAGCAGAGGCACCTCACCCACACCGATCTTGAACATAACATTCGGATCCTCGCCGATCACCTGGCTGATATCGGGTACCCGCCGCCAGAATCGCAGCGCGATGGAGGGTTTCAGCGTCGCGCGGGTCAGTGCCGCGATCGGCCCGTCAATTGGCGCATCCGACGTCTCGAATGGCGCCTGCCCAGACCACGCTCCGCGCGCCGACCGGCTGCCGAGATAAAGCGTGCAGCTCTCGCTCGACACGGAGGCATAGCGGCGGAACACCCGCGCTTCGGCCATCACCCGGCGCGCCGTCCCGGCATCGGGCCAGGTTGCCAGAATCGCATAGACGCCCGTGTTCGGGATCGGCGTGAAGCCTTCCCCGGTGCCCGACCCGCAGAGCTTGAAAAACCCGATCTCGGGCAGGGCCTTCAGCGCGAATCGGGCCGTCGCCATTTGCCCGAATGCCCAGAGGCGCGTGGCGAGGCTGTCGAAGCGGTACAGGCTCAGGGTCACGGCTTGCATGGCTGCATCCTCTAATATGTCAGATTTATCTGACAGCTTTCGGCTAAACCTATCAGACGAAAGGAGAGTCGGGCCATCCGTTGAAGGCCAGCCGATGCCGTATTGTAAATCCAACTAGACAGATTATGCTAGTGACATGATGACCGAGGACGCTCCGCACCCCCATTCCGAAACCGCCATCGTCATCGGCGCGGGTCTCGGCGGCCTGTCGGCGGCCATGCGGCTGGGGGCCAAGGGCTATCGCGTCACACTGATCGACCGGCTTGACCGGGCCGGCGGGCGCGGCTCGTCGCTCACCCGGAATGGCCACCGCTTCGATCTGGGACCCACCATCGTCACCGTGCCGCAGGTATTCGAACAGCTCTGGGCGGAATGTGGCCGCGATTTTCACACCGATGTCGATCTCAGGCCGATGGATCCCTATTACGAGATCCGCTGGGATGACGGGTCGCGCTTCGCCGTGCGCCAGAATGAAGAGGCGATGCTGGCCGAGGTGGCGCGCCTTTCCCCACGTGATGTGCCGGGCTACAGGAAGTTCCTGATCGACAGCGAACGCCGCTACCAGTTCGGCTTCGAAGGTCTTGGCCGCAGACCGATGAACAGACTGATGGATCTGATCCGGGAGATCCCCGGCTTCGTGCGATACCGCGCCGACAAATCCGTCTATGCCCATGCCGCCGCGCGGGTGAAGGATCCGCGCCTGCGCATGGCCCTGTCCTTCCATCCGCTGTTCATCGGCGGCGACCCGCTTCATGTGACGTCGATGTATATTCTCGTCAGCTATCTGGAGAAGGAGTTCGGCGTCCATTACGCGATGGGGGGCGTTCAGGCGATGGCCGATGCCATGGTCCGGGTCATCCAGGACCAGGGCGGCACCGTCCGGCTGGGCGAGGAGATCGATGAAATCCTCGTGGAAAACGGCCGCGCCACCGGTATCCGCACGCATGACGGAGAGATCCTGCGGGCGGGGATCGTCGTCTCCAACGCCGATCCCGGCCACACCTATGACCGGCTCCTGCGCAATCACAGGAAGCGCCGCTGGACGCCCGCGCGGCTCAACCGCGCCCGCTGGTCCATGGGCCTGTTCGTCTGGTATTTCGGCACCCGTGGCACCGCCGGGAAATGGTCCGATGTCGGGCACCACACGATCCTGAACAGCCCGCGCTACAAGGGTCTGCTGCACGATATCTTCATGAAACGGCATCTTGCCCAGGACATGTCGATCTATCTCCACCGGCCGTCGGTCACCGATCCGTCCTGCGCGCCGGAGGGGGATGACACCTTCTATGCGCTGTCGCCTGTGCCCAATCTGCATGGCGCCGGATCCGTCGACTGGGCCGAACAGGCCGAATCCTATCGTCAGAACATGGCGCAGGTTCTGGAGGACAAGCTTCTGCCCGGGTTCGCCGACCGTCTCAGCGCAAGCGAGGTGTTCACGCCCGATACGTTCCAGGCCCGCTATCTGAGCCCCCATGGCGCCGGATTCTCGCTTGAACCGCGGATCTTCCAAAGCGCCTGGTTCCGGCCGCACAATATCTCCGAGGAGGTCGACAACCTCTATCTGGTCGGTGCGGGCACCCATCCGGGCGCAGGCATTCCAAGCGTGGTGACCTCCTCCGAAGTCCTGTCCCAGCTTGTTCCTGACGCGCCGCGCTCCATGTCCGCGACCGAAACGAAAGTCGCTGCCGAATGATGAATGCCGCCGATCTGGCGCATTGCCGCGAGGCGATCCGCGAAGGCTCCTATTCCTTCCACGCAGCGTCGAAACTGCTGCCCGCCCATGTCCGCGACCCGGCTCTGGCGCTTTATGCCTTCTGCCGTTTGGCCGATGACGAGGTGGACCTGAACAGCCAGAAACCTGCCGCCGTCCTGCGGCTCCGCGACCGGCTCGATCTTGCCTATGCGGGAATGCCCCGGAACGCTCCGGCCGACCGCGCCTTCGCCGCGCTGATCGAGCAGTTCGAGATGCCCCGCGCGTTGCCCGAGGCGCTTCTGGAAGGTCTCGCATGGGACGGGATGGAGCGGCGCTACGCGACGATCAGCGATCTGCGCGGCTATTCGGCCCGTGTCGCCTCCGCAGTGGGGGCGATGATGTGTGTGCTCATGGGGGTGCGGGACGAACACGCGTTGGCGCGGGCCTGTGATCTGGGCGTCGCGATGCAGTTGACCAATATTGCCCGCGATGTGGGCGAAGATGCGCGCGCCGGACGGCTTTATCTGCCGACCGAAATGATGGAGGCCGAACGCCTCGATCCCGAGGCGTTTCTTGCGAACCCTGTCATGACGCCGCGACTGGCGAAGATCATTCGTCGCCTGCTGGTGGAGGCGGACCGCCTTTATTATCGCTCCGAACCCGGCATCGCGCGCCTCCCGCTTCCGGTCCGCCCGGGGATATACGCCGCGCGCCATATCTACGCCGGTATCGGCAGGTCCCTGAAACGAAAGGGATATGACAGCATCACCATGCGCGCCCACACCACGCGCGGGCAGAAACTGGGCTGGCTCGGCCTGTCCGTTCTGCATGCCGGCGTGTCCTGCGTCATGCCGGGCAGCGCAGTAATCTACGCCAAGCCGCTTCCCGAAGTCGCCTTCCTTGTGGAGGCTGCGGCCCGCCGGGTGCCGGACCGCAGCGCGTGGGGCGAAAGCGTCATTTCCCTCTTTGCGCAGCTCGAAGCGCGGGATCAGTTACAACGCTCATTGGAATAGTCGCGCGGATACTCTATGTCCCTTCCATGGACTGGGGTCTTTTCGCCATATTTCTCGCCGCCTGCTGCGCGGCTGCCGCTACCGGGTCGATGTTTTCGCCCGGCGACTGGTATCGCAATCTGGCCAAGCCAGTCTGGACCCCGCCAAACTGGCTTTTTCCGCTGGCATGGACCACGCTTTACATCTGTGCCGCGGTTGCCGCTGCCCGCGTCGCGGTTCTGGAGGGGAATGCCTATGGCATGGCGTTCTGGGCAATGCAGATTGCCTTCAACACGCTCTGGACTCCGATCTTCTTCGGCCTTCGCCGGATCAAGACCGCCTTCTTCATCATGATCGGTCTCTGGGTCGGTGTCGCCGGCACCATGATCAGCTTCTTCACGCTCGACACTATCGCAGGGCTTCTCTTCGTGCCGTATCTGCTCTGGGTCAGCGTCGCGGGTGCGCTGAACCTCTCGGTCTGGCGCCTGAACCCAGGAGAGGCGAACGCCGCGCCGGCAAATTGATCTACAATTGATATAGCCCAGGACATGAAAAAGGGCGCCACGATGGGCGCCCTTTTCGTCGATCAGAGACCGGGAAACTCAGGCGAGCGACCGTTCAACCTCTTCCCGCTCGAAGATTTCGATCACATCGCCTGCGCGAATGTCATCATAATTCTCGAACGCCATGCCGCATTCCTGACCCGACTGAACTTCCTTCACTTCATCCTTGAAGCGTTTCAGGGTTTTCAGCGTGCCCTCATGGATCACGACATTGTCGCGCAGCAGGCGCACCCCGGCGGAGCGGCGGGCCACACCTTCGGTCACGAGACAGCCCGCAACATTGCCCACACCGGTGACGCGGAAGACCTCCTTGATCTCCGCATAGCCGATGAAGTTCTCGCGAACTTCCGCGGACAGAAGGCCGGATGCGGCTGCTTTCACATCGTCCACAAGGTCGTAAATCACTGAATAATAGCGGATTTCGACGCCCTTCTGGTTGGCGGTGTTCCGTGCGGGCGCATTGGCGCGCACGTTGAACCCGATGACCGGCGCGCCCGAGGCTTCGGCCAGGCCAACATCGGATTCGGTGATCGCGCCCACGCCGGAATGCAGCACGCGCACGCGCACCTCGTCATTGCCGATCTTCTCCATGGCCTGAATGATCGCTTCGGCAGAGCCCTGCACATCGGCTTTCACCAGGATCGGCAGCTCCGACACGTTCTCGTCTTCCTTGGCTTTCGCCAGAAGCTGATCCAGCGTCGTCGCGGCGCCGGCCGCGGCACGTTTTTCCTTGGCCGCATTCTCGCGGTACTCCGCGATCTCGCGGGCCTGCGCCTCGGTATCCACCACGTTCAGAACGTCGCCCGCTTCGGGCGTTCCGTTCAGACCCAGGACCTCGACAGGCACCGACGGCCCGGCCTCGGATACGCGATCACCCTTGTCATTGATCAGCGCGCGGACCTTGCCCCACTGCTCACCGACAACAAAGATATCCCCTTGTTTCAGCGTACCATTCTGAACCAGAACGGTGGCAACAGGGCCCCGGCCCACGTCAAGCTGCGCCTCGATCACAGCCCCGGATGCGGCCCGGTCGGGGTTCGCCTTCAGTTCCAGGATCTCTGATTGCAGCGCGATGGCCTCCAACAGATCATCGAGCCCCTGACCCGAGATCGCGGACACCTCGACATCCTGCACATCGCCAGACATCTTCTCGACGACCACCTCATGCTGAAGCAGATCGGTCCGAACCTTGTCGGGGTTGGCATCGGACTTGTCGATCTTGTTGATCGCCACGATCATCGGCACATTGGCCGCCTTGGCGTGGTTGATGGCCTCCACGGTCTGCGGCATCACTGCGTCATCCGCGGCCACAACAAGCACAACGATATCCGTTACCTGAGCGCCTCGGGCCCGCATGGACGTAAACGCGGCGTGGCCGGGTGTATCCAGGAAGCTCAGAAGCGCACCGCTGTCGGTCTTCACCTGATAGGCGCCGATATGCTGGGTGATGCCACCGGCCTCTCCCGCCACGACCTTGGCGTTCCGGATCGCATCCAGAAGCGAGGTCTTGCCGTGGTCCACATGGCCCATGATGGTGATCACCGGCGGGCGTGGCTGAAGGTCCTCTTCCTTGTCCTCGACCTGGTCGATCACATCTTCCACGTCGGAATCGGAAACCCGCACCACCTTGTGGCCGAATTCCTCCACGATCAGTTCGGCGGTATCGGCATCGATCGGCTGGTTCTGGGTGACCATCAATCCGTTCTGCATCAACGCCTTGACGACATCGGCAACCCGCTCCGCCATGCGGTTGGCAAGCTCGGAAACGATGATCGTTTCCGGCACCTGTACGTCACGTGTGACCTTTTCCCGCTCGACATTCCCGCCCATCGCCTTCTGGCGCTGGCGTTCCTGCTTGCGTTTCATCGCGGCCATGCTGCGCTGGCGGCCGCCTTCTCCCCCGGTCAGGGCCTGGTTGAGCGTCAGCTTGCCGGAGCGGCGGCCACCGTCACGGTCGCCCTTGCCTGCGCCGCGGTCGCGCTTGTCGTCGCGTTCATTGTCCCGACGCGCCGGAGCGGAGGAGGGTTTTCCGCCGCCGCGCGGCCCGGTCGGTTCGACAGGTTGGGCAGGGGCTTCGGCGACAGCCTCGGGCGCGTTGCGGCGCGCGTCTTCATCCGCCTTCCGGCGGGCATCTTCTTCGGCCTTGGCTTTCAGCGCTTCTTCGCGCTCGCGCTCTTCGCGTTCCTTGGCCTCGATCTCGGCACGCTTGCGCGCACGCTCTTCTTCGCGGTCTTTTTCTTCCTGTGCGCGGCGCTGCGCATCCTCGACCTCGCGGGCCTTGGCGGCCTGCAGGGCCTTCAGACGGCGCTCCATCTCGCTGTCCGACACACCACTGGGGCGCGTATTCCCTTCGGCCTGTGCGGCTGCGGCCGTGCCCGGCTTGGGAACCATCACGCGCTTGCGCTTGGTTTCGACCACGACACTTTTGGTGCGTCCGCGTGAAAAACTCTGGTTCACACGTCCGCTGCGGGCGCCGCCCGACAAGCCAAGGGGTTTCTTTCCGTCTTGATCGCTCATGCGTTCTTCGTATCCTTCCCGGCGGCGGTTCCGCCGTTTGCCTTACGCAGGCCTTGCAGCTTTGCCGCTTCCTCTACAACACGCGCAGTGAGTCCACCAGCGGCAAGCGCGCCATGTATCACACTTTGGCGTCCGAATGCCAAACCCAATTCAGTTGCCGTCAAACAGCCGAAAAACCGGCCCCCTTCAGGCGTCCAGAGCTTTGATTTGCCGCGTTCCGACCCGTCGGAGGCCTGCAGCAGCACCTTGGCCCGCCCTTCGGCCAGCCAGCCCTTCACTTTTTCAAACCCGGCGACCGCATAACCGCCCTTGCGGCTGAGCGCGATCAGATCGGTGAGGCGCCGGGTCAGAACGGTCTCGGTCTGGTCGAGCAGGTCCGCGGGCACCGTCACCTGCATCTTCGCACCGCGCGAAAACAGGTTCTTTTTCACCGCAAGATCCAAGGCGCCCCGATCGGCGCTGACCCAGATGCCCCGTCCGGGCAGGCGTTCCAGAACATCCGGCACCACCTGCCCCTCGGGGCCGACCACAAATCGGATCAGACCACCCTTCGGCTGCGTCTCTCCGGTGGCGATGCAGCGCCGTTCGGCCTCATCGCGGATCTTGGTTCGGCCGCCGCGGGTCATTCCGCGTCTCTCCGGGGCCTGCGATCAGGCCCCGGCCTCCTCGGCTTCGGCGATGCTCTCGGCCACGGCTTCCGCATCGGCGGCGGCCTTGGCCTCAAGCTCTTCGATGGTCACCCAGCCCAGTTGCAGGCGCGCCGTCATCACCATATTCTGCGCCTCCTCAAGGCTGACATCGAAGCTTTCCAGAACGCCGTCATCCTTCACGCGTTCGCCGTTGACGGTTGTCCATCCGCCCGCAAGCTCCCAATCGGCGCAGGTAGCGAAATCATCCAGCGTCTTCACGCCGTCCTCGCCAAGGGCCACAAGCATCTGGGGTGTCAGCCCCTCGAAATCAATGAGGCTCTGTTCGACACCAAGTTCCTTGGCCTTCTCCAGCGCCAGCTTGTTCTGTTCGTCGAGGTAATCCCGGGCGCGGGCCTGAAGCTCCTGCGCCGTGGCTTCGTCGACACCGTCGATGACCAAAAGCTCGTCCTGTTCCACATAGGCGACCTCTTCCAGCGAGGTGAAGCCTTCGGACACCAGAAGCTGGGCAAAGAACTCGTCCAGATCAAGAGTGTCCATGAAGATTTTCGTGCGCTCGGCAAACTCGGCCTGGCGACGCGCGCTTTCCTCTTCCTCGGTCAGGATGTCGATATCCAGCCCGGTCAACTGGCTGGCCAGCCGGACGTTCTGCCCGCGCCGTCCGATCGCAAGGCTCAACTGTTCGTCGGGCACCACGACCTCGATCCGCTCGGCTTCCTCATCGAGCACCACCTTGGTCACCTCCGCCGGCTGCAGGGCGTTCACAAGGAAGGTCGGCGCGTCTTCGTTCCACGGGATGATGTCGATCTTCTCACCCTGCAACTCGTTGACGACGGCCTGAACGCGGCTGCCGCGCATCCCGACACAGGCGCCGACCGGGTCGATCGAGCTGTCGTAGGAGATCACTGCGATCTTGGCGCGGGATCCCGGGTCGCGGGCAACGGCCTTGATTTCGATGATGCCATCGTAGATCTCGGGCACTTCCATCTTGAAAAGCTCTGCCATGAATTCCGGCGCGGTACGGCTAAGGAAAATCTGCGGACCCCGCGTTTCCCGACGCACGTCCTTGATGTAGCACCGGATCCGGTCGTTCGGGCGATAGCTTTCGCGACCGATCTTCTCGTTCCGGCGCAGCACGCCCTCTCCACGCCCGATATCGACGATGACATTGCCGTATTCCTCGCGCTTGACGACACCGTTGATGATGGTGCCCGCACGGTCCTGGAATTCCTCGAACTGGCGGTCCCGTTCGGCCTCGCGGACCTTCTGCAGGATCACCTGCTTGGCCGATTGCGCGGCGATCCGGCCCATTTCAACGGGGGGAACTTCGTCGATGAGCTCGTCCCCGACGGCGGCGTCCTCCTTGAACGGCTTCGCCTCTTCCACCGTGAGTTCGGTGAAGTGATTCTCGACCTCGTCCACAACGGTCCGGACGCGGGTGAAAGTGGCCTTGCCGGTCTTGCGGTCGATCGACACGCGGATATCCAGCTCGGAGCCATAGCGCGACTTGGCCGCCCGGGCGAGGCTTTCTTCCATCGCCTCGACCACCAGTTCCGGGTCGATCATCTTTTCACGCGCCACGGCCTCGGCGGTCTGCAGAAGCTCCAGCTGGTTTGCTGATGTAATTGCCATGGGTCTAGTCCTCCGCCTCACCGGCTTCTTCGGTTTCTATCTCGTCAAATTCGGTTTCATCGATGATGCCCGCCGCCTTGCGCTGGCGAAGCATCTCCGTGATCAGCTCGTCGGTCAGCACCAGCTTCGCGTCGCTCAGCCAGTCGAAATGCAATCCGATCGTGCCCTCATCCACATTGATCAGGACTTCATCGCCCTCGACACCGGCGAGCACACCCTTGAACCGGCGGCGTCCGTCGATCATCTGGGTCGTCTCAAGCTTGACCTCATAGCCTTCGAAGGTCTCGAAATCCTTCAGCCGGGTCAGGGGCCGGTCGATGCCCGGACTTGAAACCTCCAGCGTGTAGGCATCCTCCAGCGGATCCTCCACATCAAGCGTCGCGCTGACGGCGGTGGAGATCTGCGCGCATTCGTCCACCTCGATGCCGCCTTCGGGGCGCTCGGCCATGATCTGCAGCGTGTTGGTCTTGCCGCCCATCAGCCGGATGCGCACCACTTCGAACCCCATGTCTTCGATGACTGGGGTCAGGATCTCCGCCATCCGGCGGTCGATGGATGTTTTGGCAACAAGGTCAGACATTCTATCCAGGCACAAAAAAACGGGCACGCGGCCCGTTACACTTCTCCGGTGGAGCGTCGGGGGTGGAGGCCGACACACCGCTGTTAAACCGGATATAGGGGGAATCACCGGGCGGCGCAAGTCATCCGCATTCCACCCGCGTAATAATGCCGTCTTCATCATGTATGACGTTCAGACGTTCGGGGCTGTAATCCATCGTCACGGCGTCATCCGGCCCATAAACGCGCATTGGCGCGGGGAATGTCATCGCAGCCAGCACATCTCGATGCTCGCCGATCAGACCCTGCCAGCCCGAGGCGCCGCAGGCATCCGTCGCTCCCAGAGACTGTGGGTCGTCGCCCACGCCTTCCTCCTGGCAGGCGGCGAGCGCCATGAACGGGACAATCACAAGTGCGAAACGCATCCGCTTATCTCCATTGCATAGACCCTGAGATTGGTCGAGGCTGCCGGAAACGCAAGACCCGGAGGGAGAATTATCATGCGCACCCGTGCCGCAGTCGCGCTGGAAGCCGGCAAACCGCTCGAAGTGATGGAAGTGAACCTGGACGGCCCGAAAGAGGGCGAGGTTCTGGTGGAGATCAAGGCTACCGGCATCTGTCATACGGATGAATTCACACTGAGCGGCGCAGATCCGGAAGGGCTTTTCCCTGCGATCCTTGGCCACGAAGGGGCCGGCGTGGTGCTGGAGGTCGGGCCCGGTGTCACCAGCCTGAAACCGGGGGATCATGTCATCCCGCTCTACACGCCCGAATGCCGGGAATGCGAGTACTGCCTGCACCCCAAGACCAATCTTTGCCAGTCGATCCGCACCACCCAGGGAAAGGGGGTGATGCCGGATGGCACCTCGCGATTCTCCATGCTCGACGGGACGCCGATCCTGCATTACATGGGCTGCTCGACCTTCTCCAACCACACCGTCCTGCCCGAGATCGCGCTCGCCAAGGTCAACCCGGCCGCGCCGTTCGACAAGATCTGCTATATCGGCTGCGGCGTGACCACCGGCATCGGGGCTGTCATCAACACCGCGAAGGTCGAGATCGGCAGCCGGGCCATCGTGTTCGGCCTGGGCGGTATCGGGCTGAACGTGATCCAGGGCTTGCGGATGGCGGGCGCCGATCAGATCGTGGGTGTCGATATCAATTCCGACAAGATCCCCATGGCCAAGCATTTCGGCATGACCGATTTCGTGAACCCGTCCGAGGTTTCCGGCGATCTGGTGGCCCATCTGGTCGACTTGACCGGCGGCGGTGCCGATTACACCTTCGATGCAACCGGGAATGTGCAGGTGATGCGCGCGGCGCTGGAATCCGCGCATAAGGGCTGGGGCGAATCCATCATCATCGGTGTCGCGCCCGCAGGGGCCGAGATTTCCACCCGGCCATTTCAGCTCGTCACCGGGCGCAGCTGGCGCGGCACGGCCTTCGGCGGCGCGCGGGGGCGGACGGATGTGCCGAAAATCGTCGACTGGTATATGGAGGGCAAGATCGAGATCGATCCGATGATCACGCATATCCTCAGCCTCGACGACATCAACAAAGGCTTCGACCTGATGCATGCCGGCGAAAGCATCAGGTCCGTCGTGGTGTATTGAGACCGATCCTTGCCGACCTGATCGCCGATTTCGGGCAACGGTTCGCGTTTGCCGGTGTCGGTCTTCGTCAGGGCAACCGCCCGCCGGAGATATTCACGGCCAGTGCGCCCGGACTGGGCCCCTGGGACGAACACGCTTTTCTTCGGGTCGCGTCGATTTCCAAGATCGTGACGGCGCAGGTTCTGCTGAGCTGTCTCGGGCCGCGGTTCGATGCGGATATCAGCGCGTATCTCGGCTGGCGCCTGCGCCACCCCGAGCATCCCGACCTGCCGGTCACCGTCGGGCAGGTTCTGTCTCATAGCGGGGGCCTGAGCGATGCGGGCGGTTATCTGATCCCGCCCGATATGCCGTTGGCGGAGTGGATGGAGGGCCACGCGGCTTGGGGCGCGGCCCCCGGGAGCGCGTTCGCCTATTCGAACCTTGGCTATATCCTGCTGGCCGAGGCGGCGGTCGGCGCGGATTTCGGCGATGCGGCCAGGGCGTGGATGCAGTCGGCGGGGATCGAGGGTGGCTTCAATTGGTCGGGCATCGGGGCGCGCCGGAATGCGATGCCGTGCTATCGGCGAACCGAAAGCGGTCTTGAGCCACGGATCGATGCCGTGATCGCGCCGCACGGGGTCAGCGCGCCAACCGGGCTGGAAGTGCCGCGCAGCACGATCCGCCACGCAGGCGCCTTCGGCCCGCAAGGCGGATTGCGCACGTCACTTTGCCAGTGTCTGCGGCTTGCAGACCTGATCCCGGGGTTTGACCAGATCCGCCTTTGGCGCCGCACCGACGGCCCGACCGAAGGATCGCCCGACGTGTTTCAGGATTACGGTGCGGGTCTCCAGTTTCTTGACCATCCGCCGGGGTATCCGCGCCCGCTTGTTGGCCATTTCGCTTCGGCCTATGGCTTTGTAGGTGGCGTCTGGCATGATGCGGCGGTGAATCTGTCCTTCACCTACATGCTGAACGGGATGCCCGAGGAGGACGGGGAGGAGGATGATTTTCATGCCGAAGAACGCGCGCTTTTCGCTGTGCTGGCTGACCTGGTGTAGGTCATGACCCATGCCGCCCCCCACGGCCTGACCATCCGATCGTGGGGCCCGGATGACGCCGACAGGCTCTGGTCGATCCTCGAACCCACATTCCGCGCCGGAGACACCTATACGGTCGACCCCGAAATCTCCCGGTCAGAGGCTATCTCCTACTGGACCGCACCCGAGAAAACGGTGTTCCTTGCGGAGGATCGGACGGACCTGCTTGGCACGTATTTCATCCGTCCCAATCAGGGCGGCGGTGGCGCGCATGTCTGTAACTGCGGCTACATCACCGCGCCCGAGGCACGCGGCAAGGGCGTGGCCCGGGCGATGCTGGCCCATTCCCTGGAAGAGGCAAGGCGTCTTGGCTACCGCGCGATGCAGTACAACTTCGTGATCGCCACGAACACCCGGGCCATCGCGATCTGGGAACGTGCCGGGTTTCGAACCGTCGGTCGCCTGCCCGACGCGTTTCGGCATCCGCGGGAAGGGTATGTGGACGCGCTGGTGATGTTCCGGTCGTTGGTTTAGGGTCCGCCAATGTCGCATCGCCCGATCATTCTTGCGTCCGCTTTGAGCGTGCTTGCCGGTTTCGCCCATGCGCAGAGCGCGGTATCGGACAGGGCGCTTGACCTGCTGATGACGCCTGCGCCGGAGCCGATGATCATCTATGCGCTGATCGGCCGGCTCACGGCGATCATGCCCGGGGATGTTGCCGATATCGAGATTTCCGACAGCGGAGAGATCACCGATGTCTTCCTCCGTCTTGAGCCCGAGGCCGCAGCCGAATATGCCATTTGGACCGAAGTCGGGACCGGCTTTGAAATGACTGTCTCGATTTGCGGGATGGGCGTTCTGGAAAGCATCATCGACGCGCCGGTCTCCAGCGGCACGATCTACATTCCCGATCTCAACGCCATCCAGGCCGAAGCCCTTCGCGCGCTTTGGGCTGGTCGGCAAACCTGCTCAACCCTGCCACCAGAGGTATTCCCGCTTGCCCAATGACACGCCCCTTCTTGCCGTACTGATCGACGCCGACAATACATCCTACAAGCACGCCAAGGCGATTTTCGATGAGATCGCCGGTTTCGGAGAGGCCAGCGTTCGGCGTATCTATGGCGATTTCAGTTCGTCCCATATGAAAGGCTGGTCCGGTGTTCAGGCCGAGTTCGGAATCGTGCCGCATCACCAGCCGGCAAATACGGTCGGCAAGAACGCCAGCGACATTGCGCTGGTGATCGACGCGATGGATCTGATGCATTCGGGCCGTTTCGACGGATTCGTGCTGGTAAGTTCCGACAGTGATTTCACCCGTCTGGCCAGCCGCGTTCGCGAACAGGGCCTTGATGTCTATGGCATCGGCCAGCGGAAAACGCCGGACGCGTTCCGGAAGGCCTGCAAGCGGTTCATTTTCGTCGAGAACCTTCTGGGAGAGCCGGACCGGGCCGCGACGCAGAGCGCCGACCGCCCGAAGGACAAATCGGTAACCGATGCGCGCGATCTGATCCTGCGCGCGATGGAAAGTATCGATCAGGAGGACGACTGGTATTCGCTTGGCCAGATCGGCCAGTTCATCACCGCGGCCAACCCCGATTTCGACACGCGGACCTATGGCAAGAGAAAGCTCAGCGATCTGGTCGAAAGCCTGAAAATGCTGGAGGTCAAGCGCGGTAACGGCAACCAGATGCTGGTGCGGAGGCTGGACTGATCAACGCCGGGCGTAGCGCGCCATGAAGGTCTTCACGGCCTCGCCGGCGACCTTGTCGATCTGCTCGGGCGTCGGCACTGGAGCGACGCCCATCAGGCGTTGCAGCATCAGATCGGTTCGGCAAAGCTGCATGAAGGTATCCGCGGCCTGGGCGGCATCTTCGATATCCAGCACTTCGCGCGCCTTGGGGCTTTCCATGAAGGCCGCCATCTGCGCCATCGCTGTACAGGGGCCGGTTTCGTAGAACGCCCGACCCAGTTCGGGAAATCTCTGTGCTTCGCCCACGCAGACACGGAAGATCGACAAACCGGCATCCGACAGAAAGAACTCCAGCATCGAGGACGCGATATGATGAAGCGCGTCCGGAACCGACCGTTGCTGGATCTCGATATCCATCGAGGCCTTCTTCTGGAAGTCGCATTCCATCTGCAGGACAGCCAGGAAAAGCTGTTGCTTGTCAGGGAAGTAGCTGTAGAGAGTTGCCTTGGATACTCCGGCATCGCGTGCGATCACATCGACGCTGGCTCCTTCAAAACCTTCACGCATGAAGACTTCGCGCGCACCGCTGATGACCTGATCGTATTTGCGACCCTTCTTGATCTGGGGTTCTGCGTTCATGTTTGCTCCGTCCACCGGGGGGAAGTGTAGACTGTTCTGTTTAGTTCAATCAAGGGGGCCATCGCCGGGATCACCTTAAAACGAAGGGCGGAGGCGCCGAACCGGCACCCCCGCCCTTGACCGACAGGGAGAATGGTCAGTCAAAGTCTCCCGGCTTTTTCGGGCCGGGCGGGGTTTTCGACATATGGGACATTCGTCCAAAACCCTCTCTGAACGGCGGAACAGAGCCTGTCGACTGTCTGGGGGATGATGGCCCGCTTCACCGATGCCTCTAAAACTAAACAGTTCAGTCTGTAGTTTCAAGAGATCACGTCGACCTTCGAAAGCGCCGTTGCGGCAGGCCATGCTGGACAGGTCAACGGCAATCGACTAGCCCGCTGATATGGTCGAGATTTTTCTGAAGACCCTGCCATTCTTCGCGTTGATCGGATTGGGGTTCCAGGCCGGGCGCAGCGGGTTTTTCACCCCCGAGGCGACAGCCTATCTCACCAAATTCGTTTTCTACTTCGCCCTGTCGGCGATGCTGTTCCGCTTTGCGGCGAACCTGTCTCTGGCCGAGATCTTCAACTGGTGGTTCGTCGCGGCCTATCTCTGGGGCTGTTTCACCGTCTACCTCATTGCCACGGCGGTTGCCCTGTTCCGCCGTCGCGGCATCGAAGAAGCCGCCGTCGAGGCGCAATGCGCGGTCATCGGCAACACGGGATTTCTGGGTGTGCCTATGCTGGTGGTGTTGCTGGGCCCGGCGGCGGCGGGCCCGGTTCTGATGGTCCTCGCGCTGGATCTTGTGGTTTTCTCCAGCCTGATCGTCATCCTCATCACCGGTAGCCGCGATGGCCGGATGTCACTCGGAGTCTTGAAAACTGTCGGCCTTGGCCTTGTGAAAAATCCCATGATCGTGTCGATCACGCTTGGTCTGCTGTGGTCGTCGACCGGCTGGGCGGTGCCCGGTCCCGTCAACGAGTTTCTGGCGATACTGGGCGCGGCAGCCACACCCGGGGCGCTCTTTGCCATCGGCGCATCGCTGGCCGGCAAGTCCGCCGAACGGATGACCGTCGC
The DNA here is from genome assembly GCF_003688285.1 of Rhodophyticola porphyridii. Taxonomy (GTDB): domain Bacteria; phylum Pseudomonadota; class Alphaproteobacteria; order Rhodobacterales; family Rhodobacteraceae; genus Rhodophyticola; species Rhodophyticola porphyridii. Next base: position 271,035 of record NZ_RCNT01000003.1, on the reverse strand, counting down.
GGGCTGGCTGACCTTCTGCAAGCTTGTCCTGCATCCGGCGGCCGTGGCCTTGGCGGCGCTGGTTCTGTTCCCGGTGCCGGTCTTTGACGCCGCGGTGATGATTGCCGCGGCATCGCTGCCAGTGGCAGGCAATGTCTACATTCTGGCACAGCATTACGGGGTCGCGCCGCATCGCGTCTCGGCGTCGATCCTGATATCCACGGCGATCAGCATCGTCACGGTTTCGGTCGTGATCGCCTGGGTCGCAGGACTGGCCGGTATCGCGCCCGGATGAGCGCCGGGCTGGACGCGTTGGCCGGGCCGCGTTACGCCTGGGCCCGGGCCATAGCAGGGGGAGCATCGTAATGGATACCGTCTCGGAAAACCGGTGTTTCGGGGGAACGCAGGGCGTTTACACCCATGCATCGAAAGCGACGGGCACCGAAATGACCTTCGGCCTGTTCCAGCCGGTCGAAGCCAAGGATGGCCCGGTGCCCGTGCTCTGGTACCTGTCCGGTCTGACCTGCACCCATGAAAACGCCATGATGAAGGCGGGCGCGCAGGCCTGGGCGGCAGATCATGGCATAGCCCTCGTTTTTCCCGACACCTCTCCCCGCGGCACGGGTGTGGCGGATGATGACGCGTTTGATCTTGGTCAGGGTGCCGGGTTTTATGTGAATGCGACGCAAGACCCCTGGGCCGAGCATTTCCAGATGTGGGATTACATCACCGACGAACTGCCCCGCGCGCTCTTCAAACGCTTCGCACTGGACGAGGCGCGGCAGGGCATCACCGGCCATTCCATGGGCGGGCATGGGGCGTTGACCATCGCGATGAGCTTTCCGGACCGTTTTGCCTCCGTCTCGGCATTCGCGCCGATCTGCAACCCGATGGAAAGCGATTGGGGCCAAAAACAGTTTGCTGCGTATCTGGGCGAAAACACCGCGCTCTGGGAGCCGCATGACGCGACATTCCTGATGCGGGAGCAGGGCTTTCCGGGGCCGGTCCTGATTGACACCGGCACGGCGGATCAGTTCGGCGATCTTCTGAAGACCGAGGCGCTCGCCGCGGCCATCGCCACCCGTCGCCAGCCCGCGACGCTGCGCATGCAGCCGGGCTATGACCATAGTTATTTCTTCGTTTCCAGTTTTATGGAGGATCATGTCGCGTTCCATGCCGATGCCATGTACGGGGTTGCCGCATGACCATCGATGCGGTGATCTTCGACATCGGCAACGTGCTGATCGAATGGCAACCCGAACGCTTCTATGACCGCGAGATCGGAGAGGCGCGCCGCCGTGCCCTGTTCGACGCGGTGGACCTGCACGCGATGAACGAGCGCGTCGATCTCGGCCACGGGTTTCAGGAGGTCATCTACGAGACCGCGGCCCGGTACCCGGACTTCGCGGCTGAGATCCGCATGTGGCATGACCGCTGGATCGAGCTAGCGCAACCAGTGATCCCCCATTCGGTCAAACTGCTCAGGGCGCTCCGCGCGAGGGGCGTGCCGGTGTTCGCACTGACGAATTTTGGTGTTGAAAGCTACGCCTACGCGCAAACCCAGTTCGATTTCCTCAACGAGTTCGATCAGGAATATGTGTCGGGCCGGATGCGGGTGACCAAGCCCGATCCGCGGATCTATGAGCTGGTGGAGGAGCAATCCGGTGTCACACCCCAAAACCTGCTTTTCGCCGATGACCGGGCCGCCAATGTCTCGGCCGCCAGCGCCCGCGGCTGGAACGTGCACCTGTTCGAGGGGCCGGCGGGTTGGGCCGACGCGCTTGTGACCCATGATCTTCTGAGCCCGGAAGAGGCCGCAGCATGAGCCCGGAATTCATCGGTGGTGCGGCCGAAAAGGTCCTCACATGGCGTGGCCTCGGCGATGCGATCGAGGCTGGACACCGCCTGCCGAAGGCCGAGATCACCGATAGTTTCCTGTATCGCGGCGACGACACGATGCTGTCCCGCGCGGCATGGATCGACGGGCTGGGTCTGCTTGTGAAAACGGCCACGATTTTCCCGGGCAACCCGGCGCAGGACCGGGCCACCGTCGGGGGGAGCGTATCGCTTTTCAACGACAGCCATGGCGGGCTGGATGCGATCCTCGATTTCCATCTCGTGACCAAGTGGAAGACAGCGGGTGACAGCGCCTTTGCGGCCAGCAAACTTGCCCGGCCGGACAGCCGCACGATCCTGATCGTGGGCGCGGGAACAGTGGGGCGGAGCCTCTGGTCGGCGTATCGGGCCTATTTCCCGGATGCGCAGTTCGCCGTCTGGAACCGCAACCCTGACGGGGCCGCGCGATTTGCCGAAGACTGTCCGGGAACCACACCCATGGAGGATCTGTCCGAAGCGGTGGGACAGGCCGATATCGTGACCTCCGCCACCATGGCGTCCGATCCGGTGATCATGGGCAACTGGCTTCGGCCCGGCCAGCATATCGACCTGATCGGTGCCTACCGCCCGGATATGCGCGAAGCCGATGACACGACGCTGAAACGTGCCCGCATCTTTGTCGACAGTCGCGAAACCACCATTGCCCATATTGGTGAACTGAAGGATCCGATCGCCCGTGGTGTGATCGGACCGGACGATGTGATTGCGGACTATTACGATCTTGGCGTGGGCTCATTCACCCGCCGGAGCGATGACGAGATCACGTTGTTCAAGAACGGCGGCGGCGCGCATCTGGACCTGATGACCAGCGCCTATATCCTCAGGCAGGTTGCAAGCGGATGATCTGGCTGCTTGCGCTACTGGTGCTCGGCGTCGCGGGAGGCTGGCTCGTGGCGCGACTGACCCAGACCGATCTGGCCACGGCCCGCACACACATGGATGGCCAACTGGTACAGCTTTCCGATGGAAAGACCCATTTCGCGTGGCATGGCCCCGAAAACGGGCGGGTAATGGTCTGTATCCACGGCCTGTCTACGCCGTCCTATGTCTGGAATGCACTGATCCCGCATCTGACCGCGCAGGGCTATCGGGTCCTGACCTATGATCTGTATGGCCGTGGCCTCTCAGACCGTGTGACCGGCCCGCAAACACGCGAGTTCTTCATGCGGCAGTTGCGCGATCTGCTCGCGTCCCAGAAAATTGACGGGGCCGTGACCCTGTGCGGCTATTCCATGGGCGGAACCATCGCCACGGCACGCGTGGTGGAAGCACCCGATCAGGTCAGCCAGCTGATACTGGTTGCGGCGGCGGGATTACGGGTGGAACTGGGATGGTTTGCCGACCTCACCGCGCGCCTTCCGCTGTTTGGTGACTGGCTGCACGGGGTTGCCGGGCCGGTCCTGATGAACTGGGAGTTGGCGCGCACATCCCGCACCGGCGACCTTGCCACGCAGATGGCAACCCGCATGCAAGAGGATTTGCGGGTCGAGGGCACCATGGCTGCCATCCTTTCCGCCACGCGCAACATCCTGTCCGAGGATATGGCGGAAGATCATCGGCTTGTCGCGCAATCGGGTGTTCCCCTGCTGGCCATCTGGGGCAGCGAAGATCAGGTGATCCCGATCTGGTCGCTTGGGGAGCTGTCGCGCCTGAACCCCACGGCCCAACAGGTGAAGATCGACGGGGCCGATCACCGTCTGGTCTATAGCGATGCGGCCCAGATTGCCGAAGCGGTTGAACAGAGTCTCTAGGCCGCGGCTGCTGCGGGCGCCCGGTTTCGCAGCGGTATCTCTTTCACAGGGAGATGGACCACCGCCGACAATGCGCCCACGGCGACACCGACCCACCAGACGGCGGTGTAATCGCCATAGATATCGTAAAGCCAGCCCCCCAGCCAGACACCCAGAAAACTGCCCAACTGATGGCTGAAGAACACGATGCCATAGAGTGTGCCCATGTAGCGCAGGCCATAGATATACCCCACCAGACCCGAGGTCAGCGGTACGGTTGCGAGCCACAGAGACCCCATGACGACCGAAAAGACGATCACGCTGATCGGTGTGATCGGAAGCAGTATGAATACCCCGGCGGCCACTGTGCGGCCCACGTAGATCCCTGCCAGAAGGTATTTTTTCGGAAAGCGGTTTCCCAGATATCCGGCACAGATCGTGCCTGCGATATTTGCCACGCCGATCAGCGAAATTGCCACGGCTCCAAGCGCGGAGGTGGTTGTGATGCCGATATCGTGGAGCATCGAGCCGGGGGCGATCGGTCCGCATAACTCGGTCACGAAGGCCGGAAAATGCGCGGTCACGAAGCCCAGTTGATAGCCGCAGGAGAAGAACCCGACAAAGATCAGCGTGAAAGACGGATCGCGGAAGGCCTTGCCGAGGATCTCGCCCATGCTTTCCTCCAGCTCCGCCTTCCCTCCCGGTTTGGGAGCGCGCAGCATGGGCAGGGCGAGCAGGGAAGCCAGGATCATGCCGGCGAACACCAGAAAGACACCCTGCCAGGGGATGAAGCCCATCAACCCTTCCGCGAGCGGAGGCCCGACAACCTGACCCGCCGATCCCGCAGCGGTGACGATTCCAAGCGCGACGGAGCGGTTCTTGTCCGACGCCGACCGACCGACGAGGGCGAGGATCACCCCGAAGCCGGTGCCCGCAATGCCGAAGCCCACGAGGATCTCGAGAAGCTGATGTTGCCCGGGCGTGATCGCATAGGCCGAAAACACGAGACCCGTGGCGTAGAGAAGCGCCCCGAGGACAATCGCCCTGCGATCACCGAACCGCTCGGCAATCGCGCCGAAAAGCGGCTGTCCGATGCCCCATGCGAGGTTCTGAATTGCGATCGCAAGCGAGAACTCCGCGCGCAGCCAGCCGAACTCCTCGGCGATGGGGATCTGGAAAACGCCAAAGCTCGCCCGGATCGCGAAGCAGATCATGATGATGATGCAGCCGCCGATCAGAACCGGTGTGAAAAGGGGCGCGCGACTGTCCAAGGTGACCGCTCCGTACAAGGGTGGTGAAAGCATCGCGACTTGCCGGACTCAGGTCAAATCAGTTGTCCTTATGGGTCGGCTCAGAATTTTTGACGGAACGTCCATCGCCTTGTTTTTGCTGGCACTCCCGCGTGGCTTCGGGCTAGGCATAGGATCATGGGGCAGCATCTTACGGCCATCTACGACACACGCGTCAGCGAAGGGCTGCTTCGCCCGGATCCCGAACAGCGGGCCGTGCTGCTGCGGTTGGAGCGCCTGCGCGAACGTCTTGAGGCCCCGCGCAAGGCTTCCCTGTTTTCCCGGTTCCGCAAACCCGCCGAAGACGGGCCTTCGGGCCTTTATCTCTGGGGCGGCGTCGGGCGCGGCAAATCAATGCTGATGGATCTCTTTTTCGCCCATGTGGGTATCGCCGAAAAACGCAGAGTACATTTTCATGCCTTCATGCAGGAGATTCAGAATGCGCTGCACGAGGCCCGAAAGACCGAGGTGGACGATGCCATAAAACCGGTGGCCAGCGCGATTTCGAAGGACCTGCGTCTGCTGTGTTTCGACGAGATGCAGATCACCGATATCGCGGATGCGATGATTGTCGGCCGGTTGTTCGAGAAGCTTTTCGAAGCGGGCGTGATGGTGGTGACGACCTCGAACCGGCACCCGTCCGATCTTTACAAGGACGGTCTCAACCGGAAACTGTTCCTGCCGTTCATCGCCCTACTGGAGGAAAAGCTGGAAGTCGATGAACTGGCCGCGATGACGGATTACCGGCAGGATCGGCTGGCCGGTGAGCAGACCTACTTCACCCCCGCCAACGCTGCCGCACGACGTTCGATCGACGCGCTGTGGCAGGATCTGACCCACGGAAAGCACGAAGATCTGGTTCTTGAGGTCAAGGGACGGGAGGTGCATCTGCCGATGTACTGGGCGGGGATGGCACGGGCGGGATTCTGGGACCTGTGCGGCAAGCCATTGGGTCCGGCGGATTATCTGGCCCTGGTGGGTGCCATCAAACTGCTGGTGCTGGAGAACGTACCGCAGCTTGACAGCTCCAAGTTCAACGAAGCGAAGCGGTTCGTCACGCTTGTCGATGCCCTCTACGAAGGCCACGTCCGGGTGATCATCTCGGCCGATGCTGAGCCGGAGAACCTCTATCTGGAGGGATCCGGAAGTTTCGAGTTCGAACGCACGGCCAGCCGGTTGCGCGAGATGCAGGGCGCGGATTGGGGAGCTTAGGAGCCTCGGTTTCCCCACATCTGCCGGCGGGCTGCGCGGCGCTTTATCCGTTTTCCTGAAGGACGATCCCTGCAAGATAGAGCGACCCGCAGATCAGCACTCGGGCATGAGGGTCCCGTGCGATGATCTCCGCAAGTGCGCCGGTTACATCGGAGGCGGACTGCGCCGGGATACCGACGGATTTTGCGGCGGCAACGGTCTCCGCCGCGGGCAGGGTTGCCGATTGCCCTGTGATGGTGACGCCATGCAGGCTTGCGGCATGGCCTGCCAGCGGCGCCATGAACCCGGCCACATCCTTGGTGTTCATCATCCCGCAGATGAGGTGGGTTGGCCGGTCGGGCAATGTGGTCAGAGCCGCCGCGATGGCGCGGGCAGCGTGCGGGTTGTGACCGCCGTCAAGCCACAATTCCGCATCCGGAGCCATATCGACGAGCGGCCCCTGCCGCAGACGCTGCATCCGCGCGGGCCATTCGGCGGAGGTGACCGAAGCCTCGAACGCCTCTTCACCAAGGCCCAAATGGCGGAGCGCCGCCAGGGCCGCCCCCGCATTCCGCACCTGATGGGCCCCGATCAGATTGGGCAGCGGCAGATCGAGAAGACCCGTTTCGTCCTGATAGACCATGCGCCCGCGTTCTTCCCAGACATGCCAATGCTGCCCATAAGCCAGAAGCGGCGCGCCCAGCTTGGCGGCCTGCGCCTCGATCACGTCGAGCGCTTCGTCATGTTGCGGGCCGACCACGCAAGGAACGCCCCGCTTCAGGATGCCCGCCTTTTCCGCTGCGATCTTGGCGAAGGTGTCGCCCAGAAAATGCTGGTGGTCCAGATCGACCGGCGTGATCACGGTCAGGCTGGGCCGGACGACCACATTGGTGGCATCGAGCCGCCCGCCCAGGCCAACCTCAAGCAGGGTGTAATCCGCAGGCGTCTGCCGGAATGCCAGAAGCGCGGCCGCGGTCGTGATCTCGAAATAGGTGATCGGCTCGGGGCCATTGGCTTTCAGACATGTATCAAGAAGGCGCGACAGGCTTTGCTCGTCGATCAGCTTGCCGGCCACGCGGATACGTTCGTGAAACCGGGCCAGATGAGGCGAGGTATAGGCGTGGGTGACATGGCCCGCAGCTTCCAGCCCCGCGCGGATCATGGCCAGCGTGGAGCCCTTGCCATTTGTTCCTGCGATATGGATCACGGGCGGCAGGTGCCGTTCGGGATAATCGAGCGCCTCAAGAACACGCCACATCCGGTCGAGCGTCAGATCGATGATCTTGGGGTGAAGCGACATCATCCTGTCGAGGAGGATGTCCGAGTGCAACTCGCTCACGATGTTTTCGGAGCCTCTGCCACGGGTGGTGCCACAGGCGCATCCGGTTCCGATACGATCGGCTCCGGGGCGGGCAAATCGCCGCGCACGGCGGGCGACTGTCCCGTCAACAGGCGGATGATGGTGATCAACTCGTCACGCATCTTTCCGCGATGTGTGACGCGGTCCAGCATGCCGTGGTCCAGCAGATACTCGGATCGCTGAAAGCCTTCGGGCAGTGTTTCGCGGATCGTCTGTTCAATCACCCGCGGTCCTGCGAAACAGATAAGCGCATTCGGCTCGGCGATATGGATGTCGCCAAGCATGGCGTAAGAGGCTGTCACACCGCCGGTCGTCGGGTGGGTCAGGACCACGATGTAGGGCAGGCCCGCTTCGCGCAGCATCTGCACCGCGACGGTGGTGCGCGGCATCTGCATCAGGCTCAGGATGCCTTCCTGCATGCGCGCGCCGCCTGCGGCGGAGAACAGCACGAAGGGCAGTTTGCGTTTCACGGCCCGTTCTGCGGCGGCCACGATGGCGTTGCCCACATACATGCCCATGGACCCGCCCATGAAGGAAAAATCCTGCGCGGCGGCGACGATCCTGCTGCGCCCGACCTCCCCTTCGGCGATCAGCATCGCCTCGGCCTCGCCGGTGCTGCGCTGGGCGGCTTTCATCCGGTCGGGATAGCGTTTCTGGTCGCGGAAATGCAGCGGGTCGGACAGCGGTTTGGGAACTTCGATCTCGGAAAAGATGCCGTTGTCGAAAAGGGCAGTGAAGCGATCGCGCGGTCTGATCGCCATGTGGTGGTCGCAATTCGTGCAGACATTGAGGTTTTCGGCCAACTCCCGGTGGAACAGCATCGTTCCGCATTCATCGCATTTGGTCCACAGATTCTCGGGCATCTCGCGACGTGAGAAGATCGAGTTGATCCGGGGACGGACGTAGTTGGTGATCCAGTTCATGGTCGGTCCGGTACTTGCCGTTGTTGCGCTGAGATATGCCGGGCAGGCGGGAATTGCAATTGGTGCTCAACCGGCCTGCCATATGCGCCACGCAGGATTGCACGGCCGGCTGGCGGCACCTTGTCAGATGCGGATCGCGGGCGGGCTGCCGCGGGTCAGGGCAACCCGGATGGCCGCCCAGACCAAGCCAGTCACCACCATGTCGATCAGAATGAGCGGGCGCAGGACGTCGGCGGCTTCGGGTCCGAAATCGGTCGTATAGAGCGCGAGGCCGGAGAGCGGACCATCAAGGGAAAGCAGAAGGATTGCAAAGACATTGTTGGCGAAATGAAACCCCCATGCGGCCCCGATGCTGCCGGTCTTTGCGGTGAGGTCGGCCGCAAGGATGCCGAACAGCCCGGTCGCCGCCACGATCAGCCATGCATTGCCGCCCATGGTGGCGGGGTCGAAATGGGCCATGGCGAAAAGCGCCGATGGCAGAACCATCCAGATCAGGGGCGAGGCGAAGCGGGCGGCAAGCTGCTGCTGCAGATATCCGCGAAACAGGATTTCCTCGGCCCCGGTCTGGACCAGTACCCCAACCAGCGCGAGCGGCAGGAACGACAGCCAGAGAGACGGCGTGATGTTCGGCTGTATGGCGATGTCGCGCGGAACAAGGGCAGAGAGGCCGAACAGCGCCGCAGAGATGACCAATGCAACAAGGAAATGGTGGATGGACCGTTGCCGGGGCCCGAAGAGTGTTGCGACCGGGCGACGGTGCACTACGCGGGCGGCGGCGAAGGGTCCGAGCGCCATGCCGAGGAATGTGGCCAGCAACAGCAGCGTCCCGGTGGGGCCGGTCGCCTGCCCCATCCGGACGATCCATGTTTGCGCACCGTCCAGACCGCTGGTCAGCGCGAGCGCGGCGAGGATCAGCAGAAAGCAAAGAACATAGACAACCGTTGCCAGAACGATGCCAAGAAGCAGCCGCCACAATTGCGGATAAGCGCGCGCTGGCGCAGCAAATGCGTCCATTGCCGGATACTGCATCTAGAGAATCTGCCTGCCTTTTCGTTTTCCTGAAGCATACCCCGCCCGGGGGGGCTGCGGCAATCGCGCTTGTATGGCATTGTTTGCACGGCTATTTCAGTCGGGACCAGAACGGATATGGCAGAGGGAGGCCCGACCATGCAGAGCAAAAAGACCGACAAATCGCGACTGCCAAGCCGACATGTGACTGAAGGCGCCTCCCGTGCGCCGCATCGCTCCTATTTCTACGCGATGGACTTGACGGAGGAGGACATCAACCAGCCCTTCGTCGGCGTGGCAACCTGCTGGAACGAGGCGGCGCCATGCAACATCGCACTGAACTGGCAGGCACAGTCGGTCAAGGAGGGCGTGAAGGCAGCCCACGGAACCCCGCGCGAGTTCACCACCATCACCGTCACCGACGGTATCGCCATGGGACATGAAGGCATGCGATCCTCCCTGGCCTCCCGCGATGCGATTGCCGACACGGTCGAGTTGACCATGCGTGGTCATTGCTACGACGCGATCGTCGGTCTTGCGGGGTGCGACAAGTCCTTGCCGGGGATGATGATGGCCATGGTGCGGCTGAACACGCCTTCGGTCTTCATGTATGGCGGCTCAATCCTGCCGGGCCATTACAAGGGCAAGGACATCACCGTTCAGGACATGTTCGAAGCGGTCGGAAAGTATCAGGCAGGGCAGATGACCGATGCCGAGCTGGGTATCATGGAGCGCGTCGCCTGCCCAAGCGCGGGGGCCTGTGGCGGCCAGTTCACGGCCAACACCATGGCCTGTGTCAGCGAGGCCGTCGGCCTTGCACTGCTCAATTCATCGGGGATGCCCGCGCCCTATGAAAGCCGCGGACAGTATGGCGTCGCCTCGGGTAAGGCGGTGATGAACCTGATCGAAAAGAATATCCGGGCGCGCGATATCGTGACCCGGAAGAGCCTTGAAAACGCGGCCCGCGTGGTGGCGTGTACCGGTGGCTCGACCAATGCGGGCCTGCATCTGCCGGCAATCGCCCATGAGGCCGGCATCGATTTCGATCTGTTCGATGTTTGCGACATCTTTCACGACACGCCCTATTTCGTGGACATGAAACCCGGTGGACAGTTCGTCGCGAAAGACCTTTACGAGGCCGGGGGCGTTCCCGTCGTCATGAAGGAGCTGCGCAAGGCCGGCCTCATCCACGAAGACTGCATGACATCCTCGGGGCGGACGATTGGCGAGGAGCTGGACATGATCCGGGGCGAGGCCGATGGACGCGTGATCCATACGGTCGCCAACCCGATCACCGAAACCGGCGGTGTTGTCGGCCTGAAGGGCAACATCGCACCGGACGGCGCCATCGTGAAGGTCGCAGGCATGAGCGAGGACCAGCAGGTTTTCACCGGCCCCGCCCGGGTTTTCGAATGCGAAGAAGACGCGTTTCAGGCGGTCCAGGATCGCGCCTATGAGGAGGGTGAAGTGATCGTCATCCGCAACGAAGGGCCCGCCGGCGGCCCTGGCATGCGCGAGATGCTGGCCACGACGTCCGCGCTGAGCGGGCAGGGCATGGGCAAGAAGGTGGCGCTGATCACCGACGGAAGGTTCTCCGGCGCGACGCGGGGGTTCTGCGTGGGCCATGTCGGGCCCGAAGCGGCGCATGGCGGCCCGATCGGCATGCTGAAGAACGGCGATGTCATCACGATTGACGCAATCCGGGGTGAGATCAGCGTTGACCTCAGCGACGAGGAACTGGCCGCGCGCAGAGAGGCGTGGAAAGGTCCGCGCGAGACGATCTATTCCTCCGGCGCGCTTTGGAAGTATGCCCAGCTTGTGGGCTCGGCCCGGTATGGGGCGGTAACCCATCCCGGGGCGAAAGAGGAGAAGCATGTCTATATGGACATCTAACTCACTTCTTCTGCTCGCCGCGCTGGCGCTTTCAGGGTGCGGGGGGCTGGGCCCGTGGACCGGTGGGAACACAAGCCCGGCGCCGGCACAGGTCGCGGTGACGACCGATCAGGTGGTGGTGGCCGGCCCTCCGGGCTTCTGCGTGGACCCGACCGCAACCCAAGATCGCGGGATCACGGCTTTCGTGCTGATGGGGAACTGCGCGGCGATCTCGAACTCACGCAGAGCCGGCCAACCGGCGGTCCCCGCGGTTCTGACCGCATCGATCTCGGAGCCTTCCGACAATGGAAGCCTGCGCGAGTCGATCCCGGGACTGGACGAGTTCTTTCGTTCCGACGAAGGGCTGGGCCTTCTGAGCCGGAGCCAAGATGCAGGCACGGTGACGGTGCTGGACAGCTTTCACCAGGGCGACGTCTATTTCCTGCACGCCCGTGACACCAGCGAGGGCCCCGTCGAAGGTGTGAGGGCGGAATACTGGCGGGCCTATTTGGATGTGGGCGCCCGGATTGCGACGCTGAGCGTTCTGGGGCTGAATGCACAACCCGTCAGCGACGAGGCAAGCCTTGCGACCTTGCGGGAATTCGCAGCCGCGGTGAGCGGTGCGAACAGCGGCGATCCCGCTTTTTCGGAAGCGGTTACTGTGCAGACCGCGCCGCCGCCGGAGGCCGTGGTGCCGCGGCCGGCCGGAACGCTCTGGAATGTTGGCCTGTTTCGCAGAATACTCGGTTAACCAGGCTCGGCTAAAACTGAGATGACGCCGGATCCGGGAAAAGGGGCACATGCATGGCGATACGCGGTATCAGCTTTCTGGAACGTCTTAGCCTGACACGGGCCCTGCGCCGCTGGACAGAGATTGCCGACGAAGCCCATACCATGCCGCCGGCTGAACTGCGCGACCTGCGAAAGCGGCTATCCTCCCTGCGTCATCAATTGGACCGGGCCCGGCTTGCGGCGGATGCCGCACTGCTGAATGCTGGATCGGTGCAGGATCGGATCGAGCGGCCCGATCAGTGCGACTGGGCGTTCCGGCCTGCGCCCTGGGTGGTGCCTATTCTGCCCGCGGGGGAGGTTTCGGTTATGTCGCCCAAGGATCTGGGCGGCGGTGTGAAGCTGTTTCACGATGCCCACCTGTCGGAGCTGTCCTATCGGCAGGTCCGCAATCAGCTTGCCGATATCGCGGCCCCGTTCGGTCTGATTCTGGATGTCTACCGGTTTGACGGTTCGTTCCTGTCCGTGGTTCAGGATTTGCCGCAAGAGGCGCTTGATGGTCTGACGCGGGATCATTTCCTGAAGGTCGGTCTGCGGGCCACGCTGGAAAGCCCGCTGGAGGTTTACGCGCGCCTGAATGTCCAGCATGGGCCGAATTGTGAGCAGATCGTCCGGCAGTTTCAGTTCGACGGTGACAGTGCCGTGGCGGAGTTCGATCTGGCTTATTCCAAGATCAACGAGAAACGGCTGGAAAAGATGTGGCTTGATCTGATCTTCGAAGGGCCGCAAATGAACCAGGTGTCGATATGGGACATGACCATACTTCGCGCGCCACGGGCCGATTTGTGAGGGAGCAGCACAGATGGTGACGTTGACACGGACCCGCCTGCATGGCGGGCGGTATGAGGGCGTTCTGACCGCGCCGGACATGCCGCCTGTCATCGAGGCGGTGCATATGGAGCGCGTGATCGGCACCGCAGACATCGGCACCGGCGATGGAAAGAACCGGTTTCACGTAGGTTTCGACCTGCCGGGAGCCGTGCTGAGTGACGGGGTGCAGGTGGTCAGCCTGCGCAGCGCGGCAGATGGCGAGGTGCTGGACCGGATCACGCTGATGGCCGGCACGCCGCTGGACGAAGACCTGCGCGCGGAGATTGCGCTGTTGCGGGCCGAGCTTGACCTTCTGAAGCGGGCCTTTCGCCGCCATTGCACCGAAACCGGCGAAGATTGAGCCCGCGAGGGCCGATCCGGAGGCGCGCCGGATCGGAGCCTTTTGCGGTACGGAGAGATGACGCAGCGTTGGGCGTGACAGCCCCCATCGCTCTCAGTTAGCTGCGCGTCGGGAGGACGTCACCATGGCTCATGCACTTTATCCGCATCTTTTTGCACCGCTGGATCTGGGCTTCTGCACCCTGAAAAACCGCGTGTTGATGGGGTCGATGCATACAGGGCTGGAAGAGACGAAGGACTGGCCCCGGGTGGCCGAGTTCTATGCCGAACGCGCCCGTGGCGGCGTGGCGCTGATCGTCACCGGCGGGATGGCACCGAACCCTGAGGGCGGTGTTTTTCCCGGTGCCGCGGGTCTTTACTCGGGTCAGGATATCGCCAATCACAAGGGGGTCACCGATGCGGTGCACGAGGCCGGCGGCCGGATCGCGATGCAGATCCTGCATGCGGGGCGTTATGCCTATTCGCCCGACTGCGTGGCGCCATCTCCGATAAAGTCCCCGATCTCGCCGTTTCCCCCGAAAGAGCTGGATGAGGCGGGGATCGAAAAGCAGATCTCCGATATCGTCACCGCGGCCTTGCGCGCGCAGGAGGCAGGGTATGACGGCGTGGAGATCATGGGATCGGAAGGATACTTCCTGAACCAGTTCCTCGTGACCCACACGAACAAGCGGGAAGATCGTTGGGGCGGTTCCTATGAGAACCGGATGCGTCTGCCGGTCGAGGTCGTGCGTCGCACCCGGGAGGCCGTGGGCCGGGACTTCATCATCATCTACCGTCTCAGCATGATCGACCTGATCCCGAACGGATCCACCTTCGAGGAGGTCGCGACCCTTGCTCAGTCGATCGAGGCGGCCGGTGCCACGATACTGAATACCGGTATCGGCTGGCATGAGGCGCGGATTCCCACGATCGCGACCAGCGTACCGCGCAAGGGCTTTGCATGGGTGACCAAGAAGCTGATGGGCAAGGTGGGCATTCCGCTGATCACCTCCAACCGCATCAATATGCCGGATGTCGCCGAAGAGGTGCTGGCCGACGGTTGCGCCGACATGGTGTCAATGGCCCGCCCGTTTCTGGCCGATGCGGAGTTCGTCGCGAAGGCGGAGGCGGGCCGGGCAGATGAAATCGCCCCCTGCATCGCCTGCAATCAGGCCTGTCTGGATCACACGTTCAGCGGCAAGCTGACCAGTTGCCTGGTGAACCCGCGCGCCTGCCATGAAACCGTGCTGCGGTACGAGCCCGCCAAGGCCGTGAAACGCATTGCGGTTGTGGGTGCCGGCGCCGCTGGCCTCTCCACCGCGATGGTCGCGGCGGAACGCGGGCATCAGGTTGTGTTGTTCGACAAGGATGACCGGATCGGCGGCCAGTTGAACATGGCCAAGGAGATACCGGGCAAGGAGGAGTTCAAAGGCCTGACACAGTGGTTCGAGACGGCTGTCGCGAAGCGTGGCGTGGACCTGCGCCTGGGTGTGGCGCCCGACATCGACGCGCTTTCCGGCTTCGACGAGGTGGTGGTTGCCACAGGCGTCAAACCCCGCGACCCGGAGATTCCCGGGCAGGACGGCCCGAATGTGTTGTCATACATCGACGTGCTGGCGGGCAAGGCCCCGGTCGGCCCTCGGGTCGCGATCATCGGTGCAGGAGGTATCGGGTTCGATGTGGCGGAGTTTCTGGTCCATGAAGGCGAAAGCCCGACCGAGGATGCGGCGCTTTGGCGGAAGGAATGGGGTGTCAGCGACCCGGAGCTGGACCGGGGCGGGCTGGCGCCCGAGGGGCCGCAGCCGGAGCCTGCCGCCCGCGATGTCACGCTGCTTCAGCGCAAGGCCGAGAAGGCCGGTAAACGTCTGGGCAAGACCACGGGCTGGATTCATCGCGCCGCGCTGAAGATGAAGAACGTCAAGATGGTGACCGGCGTGAACTACGAGAAGATCGACGCGGATGGTCTTCATGTGAGCTTCGGCGATGCCCGTGAAAATCCGACCTTGATTGCGGTCGACACGGTGGTCCTGTGCGCCGGTCAGCTTCCCGAACGGAGCCTGGCGGATGACCTCGAGGCTGCCGGTATCCGCGCCCATGTGATCGGCGGTGCGGATGTGGCGGCGGAACTGGATGCCAAGCGCGCGATCGATCAGGGCGCGCGCCTCGCGGCGGAGTTGTAGCGGCGGGCGCGCGCAGACCCGAGCGGGCCTGCGGCGGCGGCCTATCCCAACAGTGGAACAAGCTTCATGGCCACGCCCATGTCGCCCGAGAGTTTGAGCTTCCCCATCATGACGCCGGTCATCGGGTTGAGCTTGCCGGTCAGAAGCTTGCTCAGATTATCCTGAGATATCTTGATGGTGCAGTCGGCGTCGCGATCATGGGTGGTGGCGGCACCGTTGGCCAGCACGATCACGCCGTCTTTGCCGCAATCGAACTTCAAAGACCCGTCGAAGGTCTTGCCCGACAACCCGGCCTGAATACGCTCTGCCATGTCTTCCAGCGCCATAAATACATCCTTCAATTAACCAGCCCGCGTTTCCGGGTAGGAAAAGTTCTGTCTGCGCCCTGCCGGCGCAATTGCCCGCTCAGCCCTTCAGCCGACGGTTTCGCGATGCGATCAGTTTCAGGCGCAGGGCGTTCAACTGGATGAAGCCTGCCGCGTCTTTCTGATCGTATGCGCCCGCATCGTCCTCGAAGGTCACATGCGCTTCCGAATACAGGCTGTGATCGGACCAGCGCCCGACGGTCCGGGCGAGGCCCTTGTACAGCTTCAGCCGCACCGTACCGGTGACATGGGCCTGCGAGTGGTCGATGGCCGCCTGCAGCATTTCACGTTCGGGGGAGAACCAGAAGCCATTATAGATGAGCTCCGCATAGCGCGGCATCAGCTCGTCTTTCAGATGGGCCGCCCCACGGTCCAGCGTGATCGACTCGATGCCGCGATGCGCCTCCAGGAGGATCGTGCCGCCAGGCGTTTCATAGATGCCGCGGGATTTCATGCCGACAAAGCGGCCCTCCACCAGATCAAGACGTCCGATCCCATGCTTGCCGCCCAGGTCATTGAGCCTGCTCAGGAGCGTCGCCGGGGACATCGCGGTGCCGTCGATGCTGACGGCATCCCCCTTTTCGAACCCGATTTCGATGTATTCGGGCGTGTCGGGCGCGTCTTCGGGATGCACGGTGCGCTGATAGACATAGTCGGGCGCTTCGTCCGCCGGGTTCTCCAGTACCTTCCCCTCGGAGGAGGTGTGAAGGAGGTTCGCGTCGACGCTGAACGGGGCCTCCCCGCGCTTGTCCTTGGCGATGGGGATTTGGTTTTTCTCGGCGAAATCGATCAGCTTCGTCCGGCTTGTCAGATCCCATTCGCGCCAGGGTGCGATAACCTTGATATCGGGGTTGAGCGCATAGGCGGCCAGTTCGAACCGCACCTGATCGTTGCCCTTGCCCGTCGCGCCATGGGCAACCGCGTCAGCACCTTCGGCAGCCGCGATTTCAACCAGACGTTTCGAGATCAGCGGCCGTGCGATGGAGGTGCCGAGCAGATAAAGCCCCTCGTACAGAGCATTGGCACGGAACATCGGGAAAACGAAATCCCGTGTGAACTCCTCCCGAAGATCCTCGATATGGATCGAGGTCGCCCCCATCATTTCGGCCTTCTTGCGTGCGGGCTCAAGCTCCTCACCCTGTCCCAGATCGGCGGTGAAGGTCACGACCTCGCACCCGTACTCGGTCTGCAACCATTTCAGAATGATCGACGTGTCGAGGCCACCTGAATAGGCAAGGACAACTTTCTTGGGGGCGGACATGGGAACTCCGGGCTGGTTTTGATGTTGACCGACGGGCGGATAGCGGGTTTTCAGGGGCGGGGCAAGACGGGCGGAGATCGGGAATGGACTACGGATATCAGCTGCTGCGGCATGTGGTGCAGCAGGTTTTTGGCAATCTGGGTCAGGCCGCGAGATTGACCTTGTTTCTGACGATCCTGCCCTACGCGCTGACCGTGGCACTGGTTATTCCACTGGCGGGGCCAGTCCTCATCGCAATGGATCAGACTGCACCTGGTTACCACGAAGAAGTGGAGCGTTTTGAAGCGTATTTTTTAGAATATACGGGCACTGTCTTGCTCTACGTGCTTCTTCTGCTCGTGGTCTCGGCCATATGTTATGCTTGGGCTGCGGTGGGTTGGCATCGGTATGTCCTCCTCGAAGAACGCGGAGGCGTTCTCCTCCCAAACTGGAACTGGTCCTTCGTCGCGCGCTATCTTTGGGCGGGGTTCCGTATCTTTATGATCGCCCTCGCGTTATCCGTCGTGAGCGGAGTCATCTGGGCCATGACGCAATCACCGTCGGTTTTCAGCTTTCGGAGTCTTGGCGTCACGATCGGATTTCTCTGGGTCGTGACCCGGATCGGCCTGATCCTGCCCTCCGCCGCCCTTGGGAAGCCGATGAGAATTGGAGAAAGCTGGTCCCTCACACGTCCGGTATCCGGGGCGATCCTGTTGCCAATCATCGTGATCCCGAGCGTTTTTGCATTGCTGAATGGTGCCTTGCAGTTCGTTCCATTGATCGGCCTCGTTCTGGTCTTTTTCGTGTTGTGGCTTCAACTCCTGGTCAATCTGGCGCTGATGACCACGCTTTACGGAAATCTGGTCGAAGGCCGCGCGCTGAACTAGGTGCTGGACAGCGCGGGGATTTCACGGCAGGCCGATGGGATGACTGATTTCACCGATACCGCCCGTGCGGCCGAGCAGGCGATGCGCGCGCTTTTTCCGCCCACACCGCTACAGCGAAATGTGCATCTCTCGGATCGCCATGGTTGCGATATCTGGCTGAAACGCGAAGATTTGAGCCCGGTGCGGTCCTACAAGATCCGGGGCGCCTTCAATGCGATGCGCAAGGCGTTGGCCGATAACCCGGATCAAAGGCAATTCGTTTGTGCCAGCGCCGGCAACCATGCCCAGGGCGTGGCCTATGTGTGCCAGCATTTCGGGGTGCAGGGCACCGTTTTCATGCCGGTCACCACACCGAAACAGAAAATCGAGAAGACGCGTGCCTTCGGCGGCGGCGCGGTTTCGATCACGTTGATCGGTGATTTCTTCGATGAAACCCTCGCCGCCGCGCAGTCGTTCTGTGCGGAGAAAGGCGCGCATTTCCTGTCGCCTTTCGACGATCCGGACGTGATCGAGGGCCAGGCCTCGGTCGCGCTGGAAGTTCTTGACGAGTTGGGGCACGCGCCTGATCTGATGATCCTGCCTGTCGGCGGGGGCGGTCTGTCTTCGGGTGTCGCGCGTTACCTGCGCGGCGTCGGGGCCGATACGGGGCTGACACTGGTGGAGCCCGAAGGCGGCCCCAGCCTGACCGCGGCGCTGGCGGCCGGAAAACCCGTGACCGTCCCGATCACCGATACGTTCGTGGATGGCGCGGCGGTTGCGCAAATCGGCGTGCGGACCTTCGAGGTGCTCAAGGATATCGACCCTGCACGCGTACTTCTGTCTCCGGAAAACCGGATTTGCGTGACGATCGGCGAGATGCTGAATGTCGAAGGCATTGTTCTGGAACCGGCCGGCGCCTTGGCCGTCGACGTGCTGGACAGCGTTTCCGAAGAGATTAAAGGCAAAAGCGTGGTCTGTGTGACCTCCGGCGGCAATTTCGATTTCGAACGCCTGCCCGAGGTCAAGGAACGTGCGATGCGGTATCAGGGATTGAAGAAGTACTTCATTCTGCGTCTACCGCAGCGCCCCGGTGCGTTGAAGGAGTTCCTCAACCTTCTGGGCCCGGATGACGATATTGCACGTTTCGAGTATCTCAAGAAATCCGCCCGGAATTTCGGATCCGTCCTGATCGGCATCGAAACGCGGGATCCGCAGCAGTTCGACGGGTTGTTCGCGCGTATCAAGGCGCGCGGTTTTGCCGTGCGCGATATCACCGATGACGATCTTCTGGCGCAATTCCTGATCTGACCGGGATCTCAGGCGGCCTGACTGGCCGTGGGCAAGACGCCCACCGCTTCGGCCAGGGATTCTGTGTAGATTTCGCAAAGTGCTTTAAAATCAATGAACTGTCCCTTGCCCAACGCCTCTTCGGCGGCGGCGCAGCGGCTGGCGAATTCAACGAAGCCCAGATTGGCCGCACTGCCGCGCAGGAAGTGGAAATCATTCTGTGTTGCCGTGGCCGGCGCGATCGCAAGGCGGTCCATCACCTCCGACAACTCCTCGACGAAGAGTTCGGCCACCTCCAGGAAGTCGTCTTCGCCGATGTCGCGGCGCAGTTCGTTCAATCTGTCCCAGTCGATCATGAGCGTCCTCTGCCTGAGATTGGCACAAGGTCTTACGGGGGCGATAGTTAAGGCGACGTTTCGCGCCACTGGCGAGATCGCTCGCATTTTCGCTTTCATGCTCCATTAAGGCCCGCCATGCGACGACCTTACGGAAGAACGGAAAAACCCTGTCGTGCCGGTGCCGAACATGAACCTTTCCCTGCGCCCGTCGGCACATGCGCCGACGCTGGACCCTGCCCTGCCGTACGAGCGGGTGATGGTGCTGGATGACAGCAGGGCCCAAAGAACGCTGCTCTGCTCACTTCTGAAGCGATGGGGGTATGACGTTCTGTCCTGTGAGCGCCCCGAAATCGCCCTTGAGCTTCTGGCGGACCCGACGATCACGATGATTGTGAGCGATTGGGTGATGCCGGGAATGGATGGCCCTGAATTCTGTCGCCGCGCGCGTGCCATGGCGCGCGAAAGCTATGCCTATATCCTGCTTCTGACGTCGAAAAGCGACAAGAACGCCATCGCACATGGTCTGGATGCAGGGGCCGACGATTTCCTGACCAAGCCGGTCAATGGCCCGGAGTTGCGTGCACGCATTCACGCGGGCGAACGGATCGTCGCCATGCAGCGGGAGCTGGTGGCAAAGAACAAGATGGTCAGCGCGGCCCTGTCCGAAATCAGCGCGCTTTACGATGCGCTTGATCGCGACCTGATGGAGGCGAAGAAGCTTCAGGCCTCGCTTCTGCAGGATACCAAGCGACAGTTCGATACCGCGGCGGCATCGTTCCTGCTGCAGTCCAGCGGACATGTGGGGGGCGATCTTGTCGGATGTTTTCCGGTTTCTGACCATCAGATCGGGCTGTTTTCGCTGGATGTGTCGGGCCACGGCGTTACCTCCGCCATGATGACCGCGCGGCTGGCCGGACGGCTGACCTCGGCCTCTCCGGAACAGAACATCGCGCTGGAACGGCGGGCGGGCGGCGGCTATGCGCCCCTTTCTCCACATCTGGTGGCCGCGCGTCTGAACCGCCTGATGCTGGAGGAAGTCGAAACCGATCTCTACTTCACGCTTTGTCTTGTCATCCTGGATCTTCCGACAGGCAGGATATCGATGGTCCAGGCCGGCCATCCCCATCCTGCCGTGCAGCGCCGCGATGGCCGGGTGGAGTTTCTGGGCCGGGGTGGCCTGCCCGTCGGTCTCTTGCCTGATGCGGAATATGAAACGCTGGAGGCCGAACTGGCCCCCGGCGACCGGTTGCTGATCTATTCCGACGGGCTGACCGAATGTCCCGGGCCTCAAGGGGACATGTTGGGGGAGGAGGGGTTGACCAAGATACTGCAAACCGGGCGCCTGCAAACCGGACGGCGGTTTCTCGATGGTCTCCTGACCGACCTGCAAGGCTACGCCAACGGCTCGGATTTTCCCGATGACGTGTCGGCCATCTTGCTGGAATACACTGGCGCGGCTAGCTGAGCCGCGCCATGGCTTGCGCAACGAAATGCCTGTCGCCGGAAACCGCCAGTCGTTCAGCGGCCTCTGCCCATGGAAGGAACACCGGCCAGTGGCCCGGCTCGGAGGGTGGACCGATCCGAAGCCCGAGACGTGCCAGATAGACGTGGCATTGCTTCTGCGCCCAGAGATCGTATTCCGGCATATAGGTGAAGCGATGAAACATCCCCATCCGGAGCGGCGCGCAAATGCGGTGCCCGGTTTCCTCCATCACCTCCCGATGCAACGCGGCGATGGCACTTTCGCCGGGGTCGATACCGCCGCCGGGAAGCTGGAATTCAGGCCGCGGGCGTTCCTGAAACGTTGCCAGAAGCCCATCGCCGCAGTGGATGATCGCATAAACACCGGCACGGGGCGTATAGCGGCGGGTCGGATCGGGCGGCTTGCCGAAACGGCGGTTCATGGGGTCTCCATCGTGGTGTTTGGCACAGCGAAGAGCTATGGCAGCCCCGCGCCCGGTTGAAAACCCGGCCTCTGTCCTTTGGCGAATCCTTGGGCTATGGAACCGGATATGGACAAGACATCCGATCAGATGATCCGCGACACCGCGGCCCGCGTTCTGCGGATCGAGGGGCAGGCGGTTTCCGACATGGCGGAGAACCTGCCGCCGGATTTCGAAGCGTCGGTAGAGGCGATTTTGGAGGTGAAGGGCCGGGTCATCCTGTCCGGCATCGGCAAATCCGGCCATATCGCGCGAAAGATAAGCTCTACCCTGGCCTCCACCGGAACCCCGTCCGCCTTCGTACATCCTGCGGAGGCGAGCCATGGCGATCTGGGCATGATCATGCCCGGCGATCTGGCAATTCTCATCTCCAACTCCGGGGAAACGGCGGAGCTTCGGGATATCGTGGCCCATGTGGCGCGATTTTCCATCCCGATGATCGGAATATCCGGTCAGGCCGTCAGCACATTGATGCGTGCGGCCGATCTCAGGCTTACCCTTCCGTCTGCGCCCGAGGCCTGCATTATTGGCATGGCACCCACCACGTCGACTACGCTCACACTGGCGCTTGGCGACGCTCTGGCCGTTGCAGTCATGGAGCGGCGCGGGTTCCTTCCCGAGCATTTCCGCACCTTCCACCCCGGCGGCAAGCTTGGCGCCCAGCTCAGTAAGGTGGCCCAGCTGATGCATGGTGTCGAGGAACTGCCGCTGGTTCGCGCCGAGACTGCAATGGGCGATACGCTCCTCGAGATGAGCGAGAAAAGCTTCGGCATCGCAGGTGTGGTCGGCGATCACAAGTTGATCGGCGTGATCTCCGACGGGGACCTTCGGCGCAATATGGATGGCTTGATGGACAGAACCGCCGGTGATGTGGCCACGCGCAATCCACGCAGCATCGGCCCGGACATGCTGGCGGCCGAGGCGATGGCGATGATGTCGGAAAACAAGATTACGGCACTGTTCGTGGTCGACGATACAGGGCGACCCATCGGTCTTCTGCACCTGCATGATTGCCTGCGCGCAGGTATCGCCTAGCTTGAAACTCCGGTCGCCCCTCTGAAGGGCGGCGCTCTGGGCAGATCCGGTCTACCCGCGCCCCACGGCGGTATATGCTTCGAAACCGGCCCGCTTGGCATCTCTGGCCGAATAGATATTGCGCAGATCGGCCATGCGGGGCGTTGCCATTTTTTTGGCCATCCGCTCCAGATCCAGTGCCCGAAACTCGTTCCATTCGGTCAGGATAACCACCAGATCGGCATTGTTTACGGCCTTATACGGATCATCGAGCCAACTGACACCGGGCAGCAGGCTTTCCCCTTCGCGATGGCCCTGGGGGTCCACGACGCGGACCTTCGCACCGCCGCCGACAAGAGCGGGTACAATGCTCAGTGAGGGCGCGTCGCGCATGTCGTCGGTGTTGGGTTTGAACGTCACGCCCAGAACCGCGATGGTTTTGCCGTTGAAGCTATCGTCGCAGAGATCGCGCAGCTTTTCGATCATGCGATGCTTCACATGGTCGTTCACGCGGATCACCGTTTCAACGATGTGCTGCGGCACCGCGTGTTCCTGCCCGATGCGGGCGAGGGCGGAGGTATCCTTGGGAAAGCAGGACCCGCCGTAGCCCGGTCCGGCATGCAGGAACTTGTTGCCGATACGACCGTCCAGACCCATTCCGCGGGAGACCTCCTTCACATCCGCGCCAACCTTTTCGCAGAGAGCGGCAACCTCGTTGATGAAGGTGATTTTCGTCGCGAGAAATGCGTTGGCTGCGTATTTGATCATCTCGGCGCTCTCCAGATCGGTTGTCAGGATCGGAAAGTCGCGCAGAAACAGCGGGCGGTAGATTTCAGCCATGACCTCACCCGCGCGCTCCGACTGCACGCCGACCACCACGCGGTCGGGGCGCATGAAATCGTCGATGGCAGCCCCTTCGCGCAGGAATTCCGGGTTCGAGGCGACATCGAACTCGGCAGACGGATTTGCCTTGGCGACAACCTGTTTCACCTTTCGGTTCGTCCCGACGGGCACAGTCGATTTCGTCACGATCACGGTGTAGCCGGTCAGGGCATTGGCAACCTCTTCGGCCGCTGCCATCACGTAGGTCAGATCCGCATGACCGTCGCCACGCCGCGTGGGCGTTCCGACCGCGATGAAGACCGCCTCGGCCCCGTCGACCGCCCGGGCCAGATCGGTTGTGAAGGTCAGCCGCCCGGCCTCCACATTCTTGGCCAGCAGGACGTCGAGGCCCGGCTCGTAGATGGGCACCTTGCCCGCATCAAGCATCTCGATCTTGCGCGGATCCTTGTCGACGCAGACAACGTCATGCCCGAAATCCGAAAAACACACCCCGGAGACAAGACCGACATAACCCGTTCCAATCATCGCGATACGCATGCGCCCAATGCCCTTTCGTCACGCCCTTTGCCGGGCTGGATTTCATCAAGCTTATCACCGGCTTTTCGGCAAGGCGAGGTGCCTAGACATCATAGAAATCGCGATACCAACTCACAAAACGCGCAACCCCGTCGGCAACCTTTGTTTGCGGCGTGTAACCGGTCAGCCTGTGCAGCAGATCCGCATCGGCCCAGGTTGCCGGAACGTCGCCCGGCTGCATGTCCATCATGTTGCGGATCGCGGGCTTGCCGATCGCGTCTTCGATCGCGGCGATGAAATCCATCAACTGGACGGGCTCCGAGTTGCCGATGTTCACCACGCGCCAGGGCGCCACGGGCGAGAGGCTGTCACCCTCTGCAATCTCCTCTGCGTTCCCGGGACGGACGGGTGCCACATTGATCAGCCGAACGATGCCGTCGACCAGGTCATCCACATAGGTGAAGTCGCGCGCCATATCGCCGTGATTGTAGATGTCGATGGGCGCGCCCTCCAGAATCGCCTTGGTAAACTTGAAGAGCGCCATGTCCGGGCGACCCCAGGGTCCGTAGACGGTGAAAAAGCGGAACATGGTCGTCGGAAGGCCGAAGAGATGGGCATAGGAATGGGCCATCGCCTCGTTGGCTTTCTTGGTGGCCGCATAGAAGGACATCTGCGTGTCCGATTTTGCCGTTTCCGCATAGGGCATTTCAGCACTTGCCCCGTAGACGGAGGAGGTCGAGGCCAGCAGCAGATGCGCAGGCGGCACCGCACGGGCGGCTTCCAGCACCCGGAATGTCCCTACCAGGTTCGCATTGACGTAGCTTTCGGGGTTTTCGATCGAATAGCGCACGCCCGCCTGCGCCGCGAGATGGATGACCGCGTCGGGCCTGTGATCGGTGAAAAGCCGATCCAGAGCGCCCGGTGTCTCGATCCGTTCCGTCACAGTCTGAAAGCCCCGGTTTTGCAGCAGCTCCCCCTGCCTGCGGGTTTTCAGCCTCACGTCGTAGTAATCGGTGAGCGCATCTATGCCGACCACCTGCCATCCGTCGGCCAGTAGTCGCTTGCACAGGTGGTATCCGATGAAGCCGGAAGACCCGGTGACCAGCGCTTTGCGCGAAATGGGCGATGGCATGAGCTGTCCTTGTCTGTATGGGCTTTGCAGCCATAGCAATCCGCGCCCGCGCCGCCAAGGCCAGCCATGGCGGCGCGTCGTCGGCGGGATTTCGCAGGCGCAGCATCCGAGGCCTCGTCGCAGGCGATGAATGTTTGGTAGCGTTAAGAATTGGGAAACCAATAACGCCCACGGTGGATCGGGGGCAAAGAGACCAAACTTAGTCGCCTTCGGGTGTCATGTTCCCCTTTGCTCCTTTGGCTTTTCGAAAGAAAGGCGCCCGATCTGGACTGTGAATGCTGAACTTCGCCAAATCTCTCACGCGCCGCGAAAAGAAGGTCACCTTGCTGATCGTGGACGTGGTGTTGATCCCTGTGGCTTTGGTGTTTTCCTTCGCGGTTCAGGCGATGCCCGTTCCGCCCATGCAAACCCTGGAATTCGTGCTGCCGATCCTGCCCTACCTGATGGCCCTTGGCGCGGTGATTTCCGTCGTGCTGGGCGTCCCGGATATCCGCGTCAGTGCATATGAATGGCGCGGCGTGGCAAAAACCATGGCGTTCGCCATCTATCTGGCGATCGGAGCCGCGGTGTTGAGTTGGCTGTTTTCCGTCGATATTCCGCCAAGTCTGCACATCGATTTCGGCATTACATTCTTTTTGCTTTCCGCCGCCAGTCGCGTGGTGATGTACCAGATACTCCTTGCGATCTACCGGTGGGACACCAAGCGATGCCGTGTGTTGATCTACGGCGCCGGAACAACCGGGATGCAGCTTGCCACCGCACTGAAATCGCATGAAACGATAGATCCTGTTGCGTTTGTCGACGACAACCGGGCGCTCCACGGACTGTTGATCGCCGGGCTTCCGGTCCATGCGCCGGTGCGGATAGACACCCTGGTGGCAGAGCTGAAGGTGGATCGTGTGTTGTTGGCGATCCCGTCCCTCAGCCAGCCGAAACAGGCGCGGATCGCCCGCAATCTTCAGGACAAGGGCCTTGAAGTTCAGACCCTGCCCTCGTTTTCACAGTTGATCGGCGAAGAGCCCTTGCTTGAACGATTGACCACGCTTGACGCTCATTCCTATCTGCACCGCCCGCAGGTGACCGCGGAGCTTGAAGAGGCATGCTCCAGCTATTGCGGGCGATCCGTGCTGATCTCGGGCGCGGGGGGCTCTATCGGGGCGGAACTGGCTCGCCAGGTTCTAGCCTGTGCGCCGAGCCGGCTGGTTCTCTACGAACTGAGCGAGCTTGCGCTATACAATATCGAAATGGAACTTCGCCCCCTGAACAAGGACCGCGCGGTAGAGATCGTTCCGGTTCTGGGGTCGGTGACCGATGCGCGGCAGGTGCGGCAGGTTATCCAGGAAAACGGCGTTCAGGTCGTTCTTCACGCAGCCGCTTACAAACATGTCCCCTTGGTCGAACTCAATCCGCTGGCCGGGCTGAAAAACAATGTGCTCGGCACCCATACGCTGGCGCGCGAGGCCGCCGATGGAAGGGTGGAACGGTTTGTTCTGGTCTCCTCCGACAAGGCGGTCCGGCCTACAAGCGTCATGGGCGCCACCAAGCGCATCGCTGAGCTGGTTGTGCAGGATTTTGCGTCGCGGCATCCCGATACCGCGTTCGGTATCGTGAGGTTCGGAAATGTTCTCGGCTCTTCCGGCTCCGTCGTGCCGCTGTTTCAGGAACAGGTCAATCGGGGCGGGCCGGTCACCGTGACGGATCCGAACGTGATCCGCTATTTCATGACCGTGCGAGAGGCGGTTCATCTGGTCCTGCGCGCCGGCGCCATGGCCCGCGACGGCGAGGTCTTTCTGCTGGAGATGGGCGAGCCGGTATCGGTCTGGAAGCTTGCGCGCCAGGTCATAGAACGCGCGGGCTACACCGTGAAGGATGACGAGACACCGGACGGCGATATCGAAATCGTCTTTACCGGGCTGCGGAACGGTGAGAAATTGCAGGAGGAACTGACCGTTTCCGGGACCATTTCGGCCACGCACCACCCCAAGATTCTCTTCGCGCAGGAACCCCTTCTGTCTGAAATCGAGGTGGCCTCCATCATTCGGGGTACGCGGGAAGCCATCGCCTCGGGGGATGCGAGGCGCGGCCGTGCGCTTGTGGCCCGATGGCTCAGACCGCCAATGCCGGACGAAGACACGCGGGGCGTAGGGGCATCGTGACAGCGCATGAGTTCATCACGCGGGCGGCAGAGGCCCGGTTACAGGTTTCGCGCATTGCCGACCCGCAGGCGGGGCCGCGGAGGGCAGGCGCCGCAAGGGCGGGAATGGCGGCGCTTTCGATCATCATTGGTCTCGCGTCACCCGCCACGAGCCAGGGCCTGCAACCCGATACGATCACACGACCAAGCCTGAACTTCTTCGGTGCCACCGGGCTTGTCGATATGCCATCGGCCCAGATGCAGCCCGATGGCGAACTGAATATCACCGTATCGCATTTTGGCGGCATCACCCGAAACACGCTGAGCTTCCAGATAACGCCGCGCCTGTCAGGATCTTTCCGATACGCAGCGACGGCGGATTGGAACTCGGACGGGTTCGAGACCTATTACGACCGCAGCTTCGATCTTCGCTATCAGGTGCTGGAAGAGGGGCGATATTGGCCTTCGGTCGTGATCGGGCTTCAGGATTTCGTCGGAACCGGCATTTACGCTGGTGAATATGTGGTCGCCTCCCGCAGGTTCGGGACGGATCTGACGCTGACCGCCGGTGTCGGATGGGGCCGTCTGGGCAGCTACAATTCCTTTGGGGCACCTGTCTCCGGCACGCGTCCGACCTTCGATCCGAACAGCACCGGCGGCGAGCTGTCCGTCGATCAGTGGTTCCGGGGGGAAGCCGCGTTTTTCGGTGGTCTGGAATGGCGGCCGACCGACCGGCTTGGGTTCAAGGTCGAATACTCATCCGATGCGTATAGGCCGGAAACCGGCCGCGGCGTTTTCACACGGCAGTCCCCCTGGAACTTCGGAGTGGAGTATCAGGTCAATGACAGTTTGAGATTGGGCGGATACTACCTCTACGGGTCGGAGCTTGGCCTGACCGCACAGCTTTCCTTCAACCCGGCGCGCCCGCCCTCCGGCGGGTTGCGCCAGACCGCGCCACCGCCGATCGTGCCACGCCCCGCGCGCGCCGAAGCGCCAGATGCGTGGGCGCAAACCTGGCGCGAGATCCCGGGTATCGACACGACGCTGGCTGACCGCTTGCGGGCCGCGCTGGAGGCCGAGGGCCAGACCCTCATCGCATATGACATCCGCGCGAACGGGGTCGAGATACGTGTCGAGAACACCCGCTACCTCGCCACTGCGCAGGCGATCGGCAGAACCGCCCGTGTGCTTCATGCGACCATGCCGCTCTCGGTCGAAACCTTCCGGATCGTGTTAATGGATCAGGGGCTTGCCTTGTCGACGGTTGTGCTGCGTCGCTCCGATCTGGAGGCTCTCGACGTTGCGCCGAACGCGGCCGAAGCGTTGCGCGCCGTCACAGGCATCACAGCCGCGGCTCCAACCGATCCGGAGGATCTGGTGGCGGAGCTTTACCCGCGCCTTTCGTGGTCGTTGGGGCCCTACACCCGGACAAGCTTCTTCGACCCGGAAAACCCCGTGCTGCTGGATCTGGGCCTGCGCCTGCGCGGCAGCTATGAACTTCAGCCCGGTTGGGTCGTGGAAGGATCGATCGCGCAACGTCTGGCCGGCACGCTTGATCGGGCAAGGGTCTCCCCCTCGCGCCTGCCGCCGGTGCGGACCAGCCTGCCGCTCTACGAAGGCAATGACAGCCCGGTCATCGAGACGCTGACTTTCGCCCATTACCGAAGCCTGGGAGATGACATCTATGGCCGAGTTACGATCGGCTATCTGGAGCGCATGTTCGCCGGCGTCTCTGCGGAGCTGCTCTGGGCGCCGGTGGACAGCCGGCTGGCTTTGGGAGCCGAGATTAACTACGCGATCCAGCGCGACTACGACATGCTCTTCGGCGTAAGGGACTATGACGTGGTGACCGGCCATCTGTCGGCGTACTACCGCTTTGACAATGGCTTCCGGGCGCAGCTTGACGTGGGTCGGTACCTCGCGGGCGATCTGGGTTCAACGCTGACCATCTCCCGGGAATTCGGCAATGGATGGCGCGTTGGTGCCTTTGCCACGCTCACCGATGCATCCGCGGAGGAGTTTGGCGAAGGCAGCTTCGACAAGGGCATCACGCTCAGCATCCCGGTCAGCTGGTTTACCGGGCGGCCCAGCCAGCAAAGTGTCGGCACGACAATCCGCCCGGTTACGCGCGACGGCGGCGCGCGCCTGAGTGTCCCGGGCCGGCTTCATGACCGGGTGCGGCAGGGGCAGATCCATCGCATCGACGATCAATGGGCACGGGTGTGGCGATGAGGATCGGACTGGGCATCGTTCTGGCATTCGCCCTGTGGGGGTGCGGCCCCGGCGGCAACACCGATCCGTTTGCACAGCTTGGCCCGCTTGCCGGCGAATGGGTGCAAGGCCGCGAAGATCGTGGGAATGACCGGTTTACCGTGACAAGGGCCAGTCTCGCGGCTCAAGGCTTCGACAGTCCCTTTCTGGTGGGCTTTTCCGAAACCCGCATGCGGCGCGCCGGTCTGGTTCAGGTCGCGGAAAACCGGGGTGTGGTCACCTGGCAGGCGGGTGATGCCAGCACGCTGAGCGAGGCCGGGGGCGTTCTGACCGGGACCAGGGGCCTTGGCCAGGATCTCTACACCGCTGAGACGGCGCCGGTTCTGGCGGCGATGCGGGGCGACGGACCGATGGTCTATACGCGCCGATATCGCCATCTGGACGGTCTCGACCAGATCGTCGTGACCCGGTTCGATTGTCATCTTGCCGACGTCGGCCCGGAGCGTATCACCGTTTTTGGACAGGCCTACGCAACCCGGCGTTTTCAAGAGACATGTCGCTCGGGCGCAGACGCTATCGACAACACGTATTGGCGAGATACAGACAATTTTAGCTATTCAGTCATGCGCCGCTCCCGGCAGTGGGTTGGGGCCGATTTGGGCTATATTTTGCTGGAGCGCGTAATCGATTAGCGGTTTGCCGCCCGACCGCCGCGGCCCTGCCTGTCCCGTTGATCGGATAGGCCTCAGATGCTACCAAAATGACAAGGTCTTGTTCACTGTTTGGAGAGTTCCCCCGATGAAACGCCCCTCGGTCTTTTTTGCAGCGGCAGTTCTTGCCGCAACCCTCGCTCTGCCGGCTGCCGCTCAGGTCACGCCCGGCCAATGCACCTCATTCGGCGGTACGGTCGTGGGTGGAACCTGCCAATTGACCCAGGCGCAGGCTCAGGCTGCGGGATTGACGACACCTGCGGCACCGACGGCCACATTGCCGGCCGGCGCGGGAACCGGGTTCGCGGGAACCGGGATCGCCGCAGCTGCAGGGGCTGGCCTCCTCGTGGCGGTCATCGTCGGTGGCGGAGACGACTCGACGACCACAGCCACAACCACAGGCAGTCTTGCACCCTGATCTGGATCGGTACACTCACGGAAACTTGACGGCCCCCAGGCGGGGCCGTCTTTGCATGTGCTGTCCGCAGGATGGCGCGGCGCGGATCTAGTTCGACCCACCCTGCATCGCCCAGGCCCAACTGCTCCGGCACATATCGGCGAGGCTTTTTTCCGTCGAGAAGCCAAGTATGTCCTTCGCACGTTCGGTACGCGCGCAATAGATGGGTACATCGCCGGGCCGGCGGGCCACAATCTCGAATGGCAGATCGCGCCCGCAGGCGTCCGAATAGGCGGCGATGATTTCCAAAACGGACTGACCTTGTCCCGTCCCCAGATTGACCAGATGGCTTTGCCCTTTGGAGATGAGAGCATCCAGTGACAAAACATGCCCCCGCGCCAGGTCCTCGACATGAATGTAATCGCGGACGCCCGTGCCGTCGGGCGTGTTGTAATCATTTCCGAAGACCTGGATCCGCGGCAGCTCGCCCAAGGCGACCTTTGCCACGAACGGCATCAGATTGTTCGGCAGATCGCGGGGGTTTTCGCCCAGAAGCGCGGAGCTGTGCGCGCCCGCGGGGTTGAAATAGCGCAGAATGCCGATGGCCCAATCCGCATTCGTCGCGTCAAGCTCCTCCAGAACCTCCTCGCTCATGATTTTGCTTTTGCCATAGGGGTTCATGCTGCGCCGCGGGGCGGTTTCGGGCGTCGGGGTTTCATCGGGGATGCCATAAACCGTGGCGGAGGAGGAAAACACGAGCTTGCGGCACCCGGCCCGATCCATCGCGGCAAGCAGCACCAGAAGCCCGCCGAGATTATTCTCCAGATATTCCAGTGGCATCTGAACGCTTTCGGCCACGGATTTGAGGGCCGCGAAATGAACAACCGCGGTAATCCGGTGGTTGGAAAAAATCCGATCGAGCAAGGCGCTATCGCGCACATCACCGGTTATGCAGATCACCGGCGCGCCGGAAATCCGGGCAAGCCTGTCCGGCACATCCGCATGGGCATTTGCGAAGCTGTCGAGGATGACGACCTCGTATCCCGCTTCGACCAGGGCGAGATAGGTATGAGAGCCGATATATCCCGCCCCCCCGGTCAGGAGTATCTTATCTGTCATCCGCATCACCTTGTGCCCCTGATCGCCGAGTGCTGACATGATTTGTCTGAGAGGTCAAACCAGGCTTGGGCGCCTCCCGCGCTGGGCTAGCGTGCAACTACCCGGCGGATCGTCTTCAGCATCAGGGCCGTGTCGAAACACAAGCTGCAGTGGCGCTGATAAAGGAGATCGAGCCGCGCCTTACGGGGGATGCAGGCCCGGGCATAGACGGCGTCGGTCTGCGCCGGCGTTCTGCACCGGGACAGCAGCCGCTCTTCGTGGCGATGGTAGACCAGCGTCGCGAGACCCGTGATCCCCGGTCTGCTTCTGAGCACCCTTGCATAGACATCCGGGTACCGTTCGACATAAAGGCGCAGCGGGGGACGCGGCCCTACGAAGCTGAGATCGCCTTTGAACACGTTCCAAAGCTGCGGAAGCTCATCAAACCGGCGGGCGCGGAGCCATTTGCCCGCGGGCGTGATCCGGTCGGACTTGTCGCCGCCCGAGACACCGCTATCGACCTGGGCGCGCGTCATTGTGCGGAATTTGACAAGCTGGAATGCCCGGTCCGGACTGCGCATCCGTTCGGAAACATAGAACATGGGCCAGCCCTGAACCCACCAAAGCCAGATGATCAGGCCCACAAAGACCGGGGCCAGAACGATTGCCAGAATACTCGCCAGCAGCAGATCGAACGCGCGTTTGTACCAGGTCACCTGATCGCACCGCCATGTCCGGGGTAGGTGCGCCACTCCGCGATGAGAGATGCCGGTGTGCCGGTCGCGTCGGGCAAGGATACAAGCTTGCTCAGTCTCGTTACATCGAGGTCCAATCTGGCCAGGGCGTCGGGTGGGGCGGGGCGGGTTTCCCACGGTATGGCGGCCGCCTCCAGAAGGTCCGCCATCTCGACCGGACCGGGTGCGGCAATGTTCAGTGTCGGGGGCAACCGAACGCCGTGCGCACCGGCTTCGATCAGTTCGGCGAGAACCCGGGCGAAGCTGGCCGGGCCGATATAGCTGCGCCTGGGGCTGCGTCCGTCGGGGAAGTGGTCCAGCGATACCGGCCCGCTTTCCTGTCCGCGCGCGTGCAAAAGCGCATCGGCCCCGGCCACATTGCCGATCCTGAGACAGGTGACCGCCGAGATCCGGGCGCTGGCCACCCGTTCCATCCGTAATTTGGCATGACCGTAATGGGTCGTGGGCCGAGGCGTCGTCGTCTCCCGGCACGGTGTGTCGGGGCACCCGTACACCGCCGCCGAAGAGGCGAGAAAAACATGCGGCCCGTCCTCAGTAACCGCATTCACTGCCGCTAACGCCAGGCGCGTATTGTCGGACATCGGTTCGGTTCGGCCGGGTACGACACCCGCCAGCACCACGACGGCGTCGCGCCCGGATGCGGCCTGCCTCAGGCGTTCAGGCTCGGCCAGCGGGTCCAGAACGAGCCAGTCGTCGCCCGGCATCGCCCGCCTGGTCTGCCAGGTGACATCGAAGCCTGGCCGATCAAGCCACGCCCATCGCAGCATCTGCCCCAATCGACCTGTTGCTCCAAGGACCAAAACTCGCACATTACCGCCTTTCCGAACGCAAATCGTTGACCGTTCTGGCCACCTGCCTATTGTCGTTCGAAGAGTGTTAAGACGACTTTAATGAGCAAAGCGGGCGGGTGAGTATGAAGCGCATATCGCGCGTCGGTATTGTTGTTCTGATTTGTCTTGGCCTTGCCGCCTGCGCGTTGCCACGCGGGGCGCCGCTGGAACGAGAGATACTTCAAGGCGCCGACGATGACGCTGCAGATTTTGCGGTCTATGCCGTGACGCGCGACTTTCTGCCAACCTTGGCCGAATGGCCGCTTACGGGCGAACCGCATCGGCAATGGATCGCCGCCAGTGCCGGGTCCAGCGGGCAAGTGATTGCCGCAGGCGACGCGCTGGATCTCACGATCTGGGACAGCAATGAAAACTCGCTTCTGAGCACGGATGAGCAGCGCGCGGTCCCGCTGACGAATCTTCGGGTCGCGCCCAACGGGTCGGTCTTCGTGCCTTATGTGGGCAGCACGCAGGTGGCAGGCATGTCGCCCGAAGTTGCGCGGGAGCGCATTCAGGAGGCGCTGGAAGCGATCGTGCCTTCGGCGCAGGTGCAGTTGAGTCTTTCCGAGGGGCGCGGCAACTCCGTGGATCTCGTGGGCGGTGTGAATGCGCCCGGGTCATATCCGATGCCGGACCGGTCGTTCACCGTTCTTGGCCTGATCGCGCGGGGCGGGGGGATCCAGCCCGCGCTTGCAAATCCGCAGATCCGACTGGTCCGGGCCGGCCGGATCTACGGAACATCCATCAACCGTCTTTACAGCGAACCGCAACTGGATACGCGCCTGCGCGGCGGCGATCAGATTATCGTCGAAGAGGACAGGCGGTATTTCCTGTCGCTTGGTGCAGCCGGGCTTCAGGCTCAGCATCGCTTCCCGCAGGATGTCGTGACGGCGCTGGATGCCATGGCCATTATCGGCGGGGTTTCGGCGGGCCGCGCCGATCCTCAGGGTGTGCTGATCCTGCGGGAATACCCCCCTTCCGCCTTGCAAGCTGGCACCCGCGGGCCGCGACAGCAGCGGGTGGTGTTCACTCTTGACCTGACCACATCCGATGGGCTCTTCAGCGCCCGCAACTTCCGCATCGCGCCGGGCGATCTGGTTTTGGTAACAGAAAGCCCGGTGACGGCGGCGCAGACCATCTTCGGCCTGTTCGGCTCGGTTGTCGGACTGGGAAATCAGGCGGCGAACATTTCGGACTAGACAGAGGCTTCAACCCGGCATCGGGATCTGTTTGGCCCGGGGAAGCAGATGGTTCATATGGTCCAGATGCACAGGCAAGGTTCGGCTGAGGAAATCATATTTTTCAAGGACATGCGCCCGCGCCGCTGGCCCCAGATGCAGATGATCGCCGGGCCGCTCCAGAACATCTATCACCTGACCGGCCAGGGCTTCGGGATTGAAGAAATCGACCAGAAGACCAGTTTCGCCATGGGTCATCACCTCCCGCACCGGGGCGGTGTCGGAGGCCACGATCGTGGCTTCCATCGCCATGCATTCCAGCAACGACCAGGATAGAACGAAGGGAACCGTCAGATAGATATGGCACCGGCTGATCTGGATGATCTTCTGGAAATCCCCATAGGGCACACGGCCCAGAAAATGAACACGGTCCCAATCCACCCGGTCACCGATCTCTCGTTCCATTTCGGCGCGATAGCCGCCCTGAAGGTTGCTTTTCTTGCCATAGGAGGTCTCGCTTCCGCCAATGACCAGAACACGGGCCTTGGGCCGGGCGGCGAGAATGTCGGGCAGGGCACGCATGAAGATGTGGAAACCACGGGTCGGTTCCATGTTGCGGGCCATGTAGGTGAAGATCTCGTCCTCGCGGGTAACGCTGCGGTTCAGCCGCCCTAGGCGAACATCGGCCTCGGGGTTCGGGCCCAACAGATCGGCGCGGATACCATCATGGCAGCAATAGAGTTTCGGATGAAAGCTTTTCGGAAATGTCTCCATCTGCCACCGCGTTGGGGAATGGCCCAGATCAACGGTTTCGATATTGGCGAAGTTTACCGCATTGCGCGCGTGCATCACAAAGGGCGTGTCAGGTGAGGCGGGAAACTCGGGGTCGAACCCCACGGACCCGCCTCTGGCGAGATAGAAATACTCGAAAAACCCGATTATCGGCACATCTGGCCAGAGCTGTTTCAGGAATGTCAGCTCCCCCCACCCCACATGCCCCAACACCAGATCGGGGACAAACCCCTCGGCTTCCAGCTTCCGGCACGCGCGGACCACGCCAAAGCCCGCGCCGCAACACTCCTCCCAGTATTTTGACAGCGCATAGGCCTTGTCCGACGGGCGATGATGGGGTGTGTAGCCGTAAACCGCCATTCCCGGGATCTGCGGGGGTGTTTTGCTTTGTGTCAGCGCGACCATCTGGTGACCGCCCTGCGCGATCAGCCAGTTGACCAACTGCCGGTATTGGCCCGGGAAGTTCTGATGCACAAAGAGGATTTTCATTGCAATCGAAGCCTTTGGACCAACCTCAACGTCACCCTTTCCGGTATCCTGCGCCGCCGCAACCCGTTAGCGGGACGCAGCCGCGACAAGTTCGGAGAGATAGCGACCATAGTCGTTCTTGCCGAACAGACTGGCGCGGGCGGCAAGCTCATCAAGGGTGATCCAGCCCTGCTCGAAGGCGATCTCTTCGGGGCAGCCGACCTGAAGGCCCTGCCGGGTTTCCAGTGTGCGGACGAAATTGCCTGCATCAAGCAGGCTGGTATGGGTGCCTGTGTCCAGCCATGCATAGCCGCGCCCCATAAGTTGAACATCCAGCGCGCCGTCATCCAGATAGCTTTGCAGCAGATCGGTGATTTCCAGTTCACCCCGGGCGGAGGGGGCCTGCGCACGCGCCCGTTCCGGTGCGCTTCCGTCCAGAAAGTAAAGACCGGTGACAGCGTAGTTGGACGCAGGCCTGGCCGGTTTCTCGACAATCTCCCGGGCTTTTCCTTCGGCCGTAAAGCTGACAACGCCATACCGTTCCGGGTCGGAGACGTGATAGCCGAAGACGGTGCCGCCAAGATATGAGGCGTCCGCCATCAGGTCGGGCAGGCCATGGCCGAAAAACAGGTTGTCGCCAAGGATCATCGCGGAGGGATTACCGGCCAGAAAGGTGTCTGCCAGAATATAGGCCTGCGCCAGGCCATCGGGGGAGGGTTGCGTGATAAAGCTGATATCGAGGCCCCACTGATGGCCGTTGCCCATCAGGGCCTCGAACTGGGCCTGATCCTGTGGTGTGGTGATGATCGCGATCTCGCGGATACCCGCCAGCATCAGGACGCTGAGCGGGTAGTAGATCATCGGTTTGTCGTAAACCGGCAGCAACTGCTTCGACACGCCCATGGTGATTGGGTAAAGTCGCGTCCCGGATCCGCCCGCCAGAATGATGCCTTTGCGATCCGTCATATGGGGGACCTTTCACCGGAAGAGAGATATGCCGTCAGATGAGTCCGCCAGTCGGGGCGCTGAAGGCCAAAGATGGTCGCCGTCCGGGTGCAGTCCAGGCGCGAATTCAAAGGCCGCCGGGCAGGTGTCGGATAGGCTGTTGTTGGTATGTCCTCCACTTCGCAGTCAAGTTCCGCGATATCGAAGATCGACCGCGCGAAATCGGCCCAGCTCACATCCGGGGTTCCTGCAAAATGATAGGTGCCGCCGTCGTCTGGCGAGAGGCCGAGATGCCGCCCGACGGACAGGCAGGCATGGGCCAGCGCATCGGCCGGTGTAGGCCCGCCGATCTGGTCGGCGACGATTGCAAGCCGGTCACGGCTGGCCCCAAGCCGCAGCATGGTGGTCACGAAGTTCTTTCCGTGCCCGTCAAATACCCAGGAGGTGCGTAGGATCGCATGGATCCCTCCCGCCGCACGAATTGCTGTTTCGCCCGCCAGTTTGCTCCGCCCGTAGGCTCCGAGTGGCCCGACCGACGCATCGGGCGCCCGTGCCGTCTGCCCGGCGCCGTCGAAGACATAATCGGTCGAGATGTGAACAAAGGGGATATTCATCGTCGCGCAGGCGCGCGCCATCGCCTCGGGAGCATCGGCATTGATCCGATGGGCGAGCGCCTCCCGCTCCTCGGCGCCGTCCACATCGGTGAAAGCGGCCGCGTTGACCACCAGATCGGGCTTCGCATCCACGATGGCCCTGGCGCAGATATCCGGTCGGCTAAGGTCAGCCTTGTGGCGATCGAGGGCCAGGACCTCCGGCAGGCCTGCCAGAACCCCGCCAACCTGGCCGGATGCACCGAAGACCAGAACCGTCATGGCAAGATCCCGAGCCGGTCGCCGATCCCGTCCCGGGATTGCAGGGCGCGCCACCAGTCCTCATTTACCAGATACCAGTCCACGGTGCGCTCCAGCCCCTCCTGCAAGGACAGGCTGGGCCGCCAGCCGAGTTCTTCGCGGATGCGCGTGGGATCGATAGCGTAGCGCTGATCATGGCCCGGGCGATCCGTGACAAAGCTGATCTGATCGGCATAGGAGCGGGTCTTGGGGCGTTTGCGGTCGAGGATCCTGCAAAGCGTCTCGACCAGATCGATATTGCGCGCCTCGGCCTCGCCCCCGATCGCGTAGCTGCGCCCGACCCGGCCCTTCTGGAGCACCGTCATCAAGGCCTCCGCATGATCTTCGACATAGAGCCAATCCCGCACGTTAGAGCCTGTTCCGTAAACGGGAATGGTCTCTCCCGCCAAGGCTTTCAGGATCACCACGGGGATCAGCTTTTCGGGGAAGTGAAACGGCCCGTAATTGTTGGAACAGTTGCTGAGCACGACCGGCAGATCATAGGTCTCATGCCACGCGCGTACCAGATGATCGGCACCGGCCTTGGAGGCGGCATAGGGGCTGTTCGGGGCGTAGGGGCTCTCTTCGGAAAACCGGCCGGTCTCCCCCAGACTGCCGAACACCTCGTCGGTGGAAACGTGATGGAACCGGAACGTCTCGGGCCGCCCCTGTTCCACCCAAAACCTGCGCGCGGCCTCCAACAGGGTCGCGGTACCGCGCAGATTGGTGTCGACAAAGGCCAGTGGCCCGTCGATGGAACGGTCCACATGACTTTCGGCGGCAAGATGCATGATCGCGTCCGGCCGGTGGGCACTCAGCACGCGGTTCATCGCCGCTGCGTCGCGGATATCGGCCTGTTCGAAGGTGTAAAGCGGGCTGTCGGCAACCATGGCGACGTTTTCCAGACAGGCCGCATAGGTCAGCGCATCGACATTCACCACATCGTGGCCGCGGGCGACTGCCAGCCGCACCACGGCAGAGCCGATAAACCCGGCGCCGCCGGTTACCATCAGCTTCATGAGACGTCTCCCGCCCAGGGGACGCCCGAGTCGAACGTTGCGAACCGGCCAGCCGTCTCGTCTTTCGCCGACAGGACGGGAGATGTATTGCCAAGGCCCCAGTCGATCGCGAGATCGGGGTCGTCAAACCGCACGCTGGCCTCGCAATCGGGCGCGTAGAAGTCGCTGCATTTGTAGATCAGCTCACTATGCGGGGCGCGGGTGACAAAGCCGTGCAGGAAGCCGCCGGGGATCAGAAGCTGGCGCCCGTTTTCGGCACTCAACTCGACACCGAACCATTGCCCGCGGGTAGGCGAGCCTGTCCTTGCATCCACGGCCACATCGAACACGCATCCACGGCCACAGCGCACCAGCTTGGTCTGCACATGGGGCGGGGTCTGCGCATGGAGGCCGCGGATTGTTCCGACCGCTTCGGACATGGAGTGATTGTCCTGCACAAACTCCGCCTCTATCCCGTGGCCTGCAAGCGTCCTGCGGTTCCAGCTTTCGCTGAAATACCCCCTTTCATCGGAAAAACGGCGCGGCGTCAGGATCAGCAAACCGGCCAGCGGTGTCGTTTCAATGTTCATTCCGGCGTCCCTGACCAAAAGGCTCACGATCCGCTCGATACCAAGGGAACCGGGGCAAGTCACCCCGAAACCCCTTGGGATTGGAGTTGCCGCGCCTATATGGGCGCGATATGCCAGCCCAATGGGGCACAAGGAAACCCAATGACATTGACTGCAAAAATCGCGTGGGACGATACCGTCCTCCCGTTCCAGCTTGACCGCTCCGATATCAGGGGCCGCGTGGCACGTCTGGACGGGACGCTGGATAATATCCTGTCGCAGCACAATTACCCTGCGGGCGTGGAGGCGATGGTGGCCGAGATGGCGCTTCTGACCGCTCTGGTCGGACAGACCATCAAGCTGCGCTGGAAACTGTCGCTGCAAGTCCGCGGTGACGGACCCTTGCGCCTGATTGCGACTGATTTCTTTGCGCCTGCCGAGGATGGAGTGCCGGCACAGATCCGCGCCTACGCAAGTTATGACAAGGATGGCTTCGACGATGCCGCCGATCCGTTTGCCCAGATCGGCAAGGGGTATTTCGCGATCCTGATCGATCAGGGTGCGGGCAATGCGCCCTATCAGGGGATCACACCGATTGCAGGTGGGGCCCTGACCGCCTGTGCCGAGGCCTATTTTGCCCAGTCCGAGCAGTTGCCGACGCGGTTCGCGCTCAGCTATGGCCGTTCGCAGGAGCCGGGCGAGGGCGTGCATTGGCGCGCGGGCGGCGTGATGTTGCAGCACATGCCCAAGGCGTCTCCGCAAATAACCGGCGAGGGCGGCTCCGGCGAAGAAGGACTGCTCTTGGCCGAGGATATCCTGAATGCCGATGAAGGGGAAAACTGGAACCGCGCCAACACGCTTCTGGATACGGTGGAAGATCTGGAACTGATCGGTCCGCGCGTCGCCCCGACCGATCTTCTGGTACGTCTCTTTCACGAGGAAAGCCCCAGGGTTTTCGACGCGCAGGCCGTCCAGTTCGGGTGTACCTGCTCGCCGGCGAAGGTACGGCAAAGCCTGTCGATCTATTCGGCCAAGGATATCTCTCACATGACGACCGAAAGCGGCATCGTGACGGCCGATTGCCAGTTTTGCGGCGCGCATTACGAGTTCGACCCCCTGACCCTGGGGTTCGAGGCGGCAAGACCCGTGGATGATGGCGATGGGCCGGCCAGTTGATCTGGACATGCTGCGCGCCGCGCTGGCCAGGCCCGCGCGACCATCGTCCGATTACGATCTGAACCCTGATATCGCCCTGCCGCAGGGTCGGAAACTCCGCCCCGCTGCGGTGTTGGTGGCAATTGCCGAAACGGGCGGCACAGCGCAGGTGATCCTGACAAAACGCGCCTCCCACCTCAAGCATCATCCAGGTCAGATTGCATTTCCCGGCGGCAAAGTGGATCACGGCGACACAGATGCGGTGGATGCCGCCCTGCGCGAGGCGGAGGAAGAGATCGGTCTTGGTCGCCGCGATGTCTCGGTGATGGGGCAGCTGCCGGGTCACGAAACGGTCACAGGCTATGAGGTGACCCCGGTGCTGGCCTCTCTCAATCGCGAGTTCGTGGCCGTTCCCGAGCCCGGAGAGGTCGCGGAGGTCTTTTTCGCGCCGCTTGCGATGCTGATGGATCCGATGGTTTATCGCGTCGAACGGAGACGCTGGCGCGGTGTTTGGCGGCAGTTCTATGTCGTGCCATACGGGCCCTACTATATCTGGGGTGCGACGGCGCGGATGCTCAAGTCTCTGGCCGACAGGGTGACGCAATGAGGTTGCAGGGCCCGTGGATGGAACATGTCGGAACGCAGGCGGTCTGCAACATGCTGAAAGCGGCCGGGTTTCAGGCGCTTTTCGTGGGTGGCTGTGTGCGCAACGGTCTTATCGGCGTGCGGGTGAGCGATATCGATATCGCCACCGATGCAACGCCGGACGTGGTATGCGATCTGGCCGAAAATGCCGGGCTGCGCGCCGTGCCCACCGGGATAGAGCATGGCACCGTCACCGTGATCGCCCAGGGCAAACCCCACGAGGTCACGACCTTTCGCAAGGATGTCGAAACCCATGGCAGGCATGCGACCGTCGCCTTCTCGACCGATATCGCCGAGGATGCCGCGCGTCGGGATTTCACGATGAACGCGCTTTATGCGTCACCGGACGGGGAGGTTCTCGATCCGACGGGCGAAGGCCTTGCGGACCTGTCCAGCCGACGGCTCCGCTTTATCGGGCGTGCGGAGGATCGCATCCGTGAGGATTATCTTCGCATCCTTCGTTTCTTCCGGTTCCACGCCTGGTACGCGGACCCGGAAAACGGCCTGGACCCGGATGGGCTGTCTGCCTGTGCGGCTCTCTCCGCCGGTCTGGAGACTTTGTCGAAGGAACGCATCGGCAGTGAAATCAAGAAACTCCTGTCAGCCCCGAACCCGGCCCCGGCTGTCGCGGCAATGGCGCAGACCGGTGTCTTGATCCATGCCCTGCCCGGCGCGGATGCATGCCGCTTGCCGATCCTGATTGACATCGAGGATGCGCATGACATTCCGGCCGATCCGATCCGAAGACTGGCCGCGCTGGGGGGGCAATCTCCGGAAAGCGCCCTGAGGCTCAGCAAGGCGGAAGGTCGGCGTCTTTCCCTGATTGCCGAACAGATTGGAACCGCCACCGGGCCCATGGAGCTTGGATATCGCCATGGCGCAGACGATGCCCGCGATATTCTGATGCTGCGCGCGGCCAGTTTCGAGCGGCGGCTTGATCCGGCCGAGCTGGATGACGTCGCGCGTGGGGCTGTCGCCCTTTTCCCGATTACCGCCGCGGATCTGATGCCTGCGCTGTCCGGCCCGGCACTCGGGGCGAAACTGAAGGAGCTGGAAAACCGCTGGATCGCATCCGGCTTCACGCTCGACCGCACCGCGCTTCTGTCCTGACAGCGGAGAACACGTTCTGGATCCGCTATATGCCTTTGTTTTCGTGGGCCTCTTCTCCCCAGGTCCGAACGTCATCCTGTTGACCGCATCGGGGGCACGGTTCGGCTTTGGCCCGACGCTGCCGCATATCCTGGGTGTTGTCGTGGGCGTCGGCGTCACTGCGGGGCTGACGGGCCTTGGGGTCGGCGCCGCGCTGGCGGCAGCGGGCCCCGGACTGGAAACCGCGCTGAAGCTGGCGGCCTGCGGCTGGATCCTGTGGATGGCCTGGAAGCTTTGGCAATCCTCTGCCGCGGGCGGTGTCCGGCAGGAGGGCGACCGGCCCTTCACCTTCGTGGAGGCGGTCCTGTTTCAATGGGTCAACCCCAAGGTATGGGCCGTCGCAATGGCCGCCGCCGCCGGTTACGGCGCCGGTCTCGGGCCAATGGGCGAGGCGCAACGGCTCGCGACAGCATTTTCGGGTTTGAATCTTTTTGTCTGCCTGTTTTGGACCCTTGCGGGAGCCGCTTTGGCCTATCTGCTAACGACACCACGGGCTTGGCGGATCTTTGCGCGGATCATGGCAAGCGGTCTGGCGGTATCGGCTGTCATGGTTTTTCTTTGACCGGGGGGTTATATCCCGAGTCTCAGCCATTTCAGCGCCCGCAAACCGGCATGGTCCGATGTACCGTTTTTTTGAGAATCTGGTCGATCCCTACACGGACTATCCCGAACGGGACAGGCCGGAGACCCGTCTTTGGCCGTTCCTTTGGGAGTATTCCCTGCCGTTCAAACGGCTCTTTGCGCTGACGGCGGCCACGTCGCTGCTCGTGGCGGCCGTCGAGGTGGCGCTGATTTACTACATGGGCCGCGTTGTCGATCTGCTGTCGTCGGGCGATCCGTCGACCGTGCTGGCCAGTTACGGTCTGGAACTTGTTCTGGTGGCGGTGTTCATCCTGATCTTCCGGCCCCTGTTGCAGGGTGTGAACGTGGCGCTGCTGAACAACGGCATCCTGCCGAATTTTGGCACGCTCATTCGCTGGCGGGCCCACAAGCACGTTTTGCGCCAATCGGTTGGCTGGTTCGAAAACGACTTCGCGGGCCGGATCGCAAACCGGATCATGCAGACACCACCTGCCGCTGGCGAGGCAATTTTTCAGGTGTTCGACGCCATCACCTTTTCGGTGGCCTATCTGATCGGTGCCGCGATCCTGCTGGCCGAGGCGGATCCGCGCCTTGCGGTGCCACTGATAATCTGGCTGGGTCTTTACTCGGGGCTGGTGCGCTGGACGATACGCCGGGTCGGCCCAGCCTCGAAGGCCAGTTCCGACGCGCGCTCGCAGACCACCGGTCGCGTGGTGGACAGCTATACCAACATCCATTCGGTCAAGCTGTTCGCCCATCACGACAGTGAGATCAACTACGCCAAGGAAGCGATCGAGCATGCCCGCGTGACCTTTGCCAGAGAGATGCGGATTTTCACTACGATGGATGTGGCGCTGACCGCCATTAACGGGTTCCTGATTGTCAGCGTTGTCAGTTGGGCGGTCTGGCTGTGGAGCGTCGGCGCTGCCTCCGTCGGCACGGTTGCCGCCGCGACCGCGCTGACCCTTCGTCTCAACGCGATGACCGGCTGGATCATGTGGGCCCTGTCGTCGCTTTTCCGGAACCTTGGCATTGTTGCCGAAGGGATGGAGACCATCGCCCAGCCAATCACGCTGGTGGACAAGCCCGACGCGAAGGAACTGGTTCTGAAAAAGGGTTCTATCGAGCTTCAGCGACTAACCCATCATTACGGCCGCAAGGGCGGCGGGCTGCAGGACGTGTCCCTCGTGATCGAGCCCGGGCAGAAGATCGGCCTGATTGGCCGCTCCGGTGCTGGGAAATCCACGCTCGTCAAACTTCTGCTCAGGTTCTACGATGCGGAACAGGGTCGGATTCTGATCGACGGGCAGGACATCACCGATGTCACGCAGGACAGCCTGCGCCAGGCCATCGGCATGGTGCAGCAAGACAGCTCGCTGCTTCATCGCTCGGTCCGCGAGAACATCCTCTACGGCCGGCCGGACGCGTCGGAGGATGAGGTGATCGCCGCGGCCAAGCGGGCCGAGGCCCATGAGTTCATTCTTGACCTGCAGGACCCCGAAGGCCGGCAGGGATACGACGCACAGGTGGGCGAACGCGGTGTGAAGCTTTCCGGCGGCCAGCGGCAGCGCGTGGCGCTTGCGCGGGTCATTCTGAAAGACGCCCCGATCCTGATTCTGGACGAGGCGACATCGGCACTCGACAGTGAGGTGGAGGCCGCGATTCAAGACACGCTTTACGGCGTGATGAAAGGAAAAACCGTGATTGCCATTGCCCATCGCCTGTCCACGATCGCCCAGATGGACCGGATTCTCGTGCTGGATGGCGGTCGGATTGCCGAAGAGGGCAGCCATGGCGAACTCCTGGCGAAAGACGGTCTCTATGCCGGGTTCTGGGCCCGCCAGTCGGGTGGGTTCATCGGCACCGAGGCCGCGGAATGAAACAGGCCGTGATGACCCTCATGCAGCGCCTGGGCGACATGATCGACGGGTTTGCGCCCGCCGAAGGCCCGCCGCCGCGCACGCTTATGGCCTTCTGTCGCTGGTGTCTCGCCGGTGCCTGGCCGGTCATCTTCATCGCCACCGCCGCCTCGGCCATCGCAGGGACCACGGAGGTGTTTACTGCACTTCTGCTGGGCATGATCATCGACAGCGCCGTCAACAGCGGCGACGCGGCCGCCTATTTCGCCGAAAACTGGCTACTGGTGCTGGGATATGCCGCGTTTTTTGTTTTGCTGCGCCCGGTTGTCTTTGGCGCCAGCGCCGCGTTCAACGGTATTGTCCTGCCGCCCAATGTCTATCCGCTGGTGCAAAGCCGCCTGCATCGGTGGTCGCTTGGCCATGCGGTCAGCTTCTTTGACAACGATTTTGCAGGCCGCATCGCGCAAAAGCAGATGCAGACGGCGC
The DNA here is from genome assembly GCF_003688285.1 of Rhodophyticola porphyridii. Taxonomy (GTDB): domain Bacteria; phylum Pseudomonadota; class Alphaproteobacteria; order Rhodobacterales; family Rhodobacteraceae; genus Rhodophyticola; species Rhodophyticola porphyridii. The sequence continues at coordinate 226,274 of NZ_RCNT01000003.1, read as the reverse complement.
AGGCCCTGACCAACTCCCTGGGCGAAATCATCAACGCCATCGCCTTCGCGCTGGCCTCGATGATCGGATCGGTCCTGCTGCTGACATTCATCGACTGGCGGATCGCTCTCGTTCTGCTTGTCTGGCTGGCGCTTTACTTCTGGATGATCGCCTGGTTCCTGCCCCGTATCCGCCGGAGGGCGGCCGCGCGTGCCGGCGCCCGGGCGATGGTGACCGGGCAGGTGGTGGACACGATCACCAACATCAAGACGGTCAAACTTTTCGGGCACACCGCCCATGAGGATACCGCGGCGATCCGCGCGATGCAGATGCTGCGCGAGCGGTCTCTTGAGTTCGGTTATCTTTCAACCGGTTTCCGCTTTGCGCTGATGGCTGTCGCGGGGCTCCTTCCGGTCATTCTGATTCTCGGCGTGATCCTGCTCTGGCGTCAGGGCATCGCGACACCGGGCGACATCGCCGCGACCGGGGCGATCGCGATGAGAATTTCGCAGATGACCGGCTGGGTCAGCTTTACGCTCATGGGCATCTACAGCAGCATTGGCGAGGTCGAGGATGGGATGAATACGCTGACCCCCGCCCACAGCCTTATCGACGATGAAAGCGCGCTGGAGCTGGAGCGTGCCAAGGGCCGGATCACATATTCCGACGTGAGCTTCTCCTATGGCCGGGATCTGGGCGGTATCAGCAACCTGTCTCTGGTGGTGGAACCCGGCGAAAAGCTGGGGCTTGTCGGGGCCTCTGGCGCGGGGAAATCAACCTTGGTCGCACTGCTTTTACGGCTCTATGATGCGGAAGAGGGTCGTATCCTGCTTGATGACTGTGATGTGCGAGACCTGACCCAGGACAGTCTGCGCCGTCAGATCGGGATGGTCACGCAGGAAACCGCGATGTTCAACCGGTCGGCCCGGGACAATATCCTCTACGGTCGCCCCGGCGCATCCGAGGCGGAGATGCTTGCCGCCGCGAAACGTGCCGAGGCCCATGAGTTCATCAAGGATCTGGAGGATCACAAGGGCCGCAAAGGTTACGATGCGCATCTTGGCGAACGGGGCGTCAAGCTGTCCGGCGGGCAGCGCCAGAGGATCGCGCTGGCCCGGGCGTTTCTGAAAAACGCGCCGGTGCTGATCCTTGACGAAGCGACAAGCGCGCTTGACAGCGAGGTCGAGGCCGCGATTCAGACGACGCTGGCCGACGTGATGGAGGGTAAGACCGTGATCGCCATCGCTCACCGCCTGTCGACCATCGCGCGGATGGACCGGATCGTTGTTCTGGACGAGGGCCGCATCGTGGAAGAGGGCACACACGAGTCGCTTCTGGAGCAGGACGGGCTCTATGCGCGGTACTGGAACCGGCAATCGGGCGGCTTTATCGGCATCCGCGAGGCCGCGGAGTGACGGAGAATGCTGCTCATGCGTCAGGCGCTGCGGGCCAGCCGTCGCCACCGCGGTACGGTCCTGAGGGCGTGATCGCCGCCGTGCGCGGACCAAGAGGTGCCCATGCTTGAAATCGAACGGCTTGGCCACCATGGCGACGGTATCGCGCCAGGGCCTGTCTATGTGCCCCTGACCCTCCCCGGCGAAATCGTGGACGGCACTGTCCTGAACGGCAGGCTCGAGGATGCGCGTATCCTGACCCCCTCCGCAGAGAGGGTTCGTGCGCCATGCCCGCATTTTAGGAGTTGCGGCGGCTGCTCGTTGCAACATGCGTCCGACCGGTTTCTGGCTGACTGGAAGGAGGATGTCGTGCGCAAGGCTCTGGCGGCACAGGGTCTTGAGACCGACTTTCGTCCGATTCACGTGTCCCCCGCACGATCCCGCCGTCGCGCGACCCTTGCGGGAAAGCGTACCAAAAAGGCGGCGATGGTCGGATTTCACGCGCGAAAATCAGACACAATCGTGCCCATCAGAGACTGTTTTGTACTGCACCCGGACCTGCTGGCGGTGATCCCGGCACTGGAGGAGATAACCCGGCTGGGCGGATCGCGCAGTGCCACGCTGTCCTTCGCCCTGACCCTATCGGAAGCGGGGATCGATTGCGCCGTCACTGGCGGTAAGCCGCTGGATGGGACTCTGCGCATGTCGCTGCCGAGATATATCGGCCGATTTGCGCGCCTTGCATGGGACGGCGAAACCGTTTTCACCGGTGCCCAGCCGACACAGGAATTCGGTCCGGCCAAGGTGGCACCACCGCCCGGGGCTTTCCTGCAGGCCACCAAGGACGGGGAAGTGGCGCTGCTGGCCGCGGTCAGGGAGGCCACCGGCTCTGCGATGCAGATCGCGGATCTTTTCGCGGGATGCGGCACCTTTGCACTGCCGCTTGCGCTTGCGGCAAGCGTCCACGCCGTCGAGGGGGATGGCGAGATGATCGCGGCGCTGGACCGTGGGCTGCGCCTTGCGACCGGACTCAAGCCACTGACGACCGAAACCCGGGATCTGTTCCGCCGCCCGCTTCTCGCTGATGAACTGGCTCGATTTGATGCCGTCCTGATCGACCCGCCGCGCGCGGGTGCCGAGGCGCAGACCCGCGAGATCGCCACGGCACAGGTGCCGCGCGTGGCAATGGTTTCCTGCAACCCGGTCACCTTCGCCCGCGACGCCAAAACCCTCATCAAGGCAGGCTATCGCCTGAATTGGGTGCAAGTCGTCGATCAGTTTCGCTGGAGCCCTCATGTGGAGCTTGCTGCGAGCCTGACCCTGCCCCATATCGAGGCGAAGCCGAAGAAGGGGCAGGGATGACACGACAAAAACTTGCGGATTTTCTGGACACACCTCAGGTGCGATTCGGTATTATCGGTGTCATCATCTTCAATGCCATTCTGCTGGGGATGGAAACCTCGCCCACGCTGATGAATGCGGCGGGGCCGCTTATCCTGCTGCTCGACCGGATCTGCCTGAGCATCTTCGTGATAGAAATCGCGCTGAAGCTGATCGCGCACCGGCTGAATTTCTTCCGGTCCGGCTGGAACAACTTCGACTTCGTCATTGTCGGGATCGCCCTGATCCCGGCGGGCCAGGGTCTGTCGGTCTTGCGGGCGCTGCGGATTTTGCGGGTTCTGCGGGTGATCTCGGTCGCGCCGCGCCTGCGCCGGGTGGTCGAAGGATTCGTGACCGCGCTACCCGGCATGGGCTCGGTCTTTCTGCTGATGGCGATTATCTTCTACATCGGGGCGGTGATGGCGACCAAGCTTTTCGGGGCCAGCTTCCCCGAATGGTTCGGTACCCTCGGGCGGTCGCTCTATTCGCTCTTTCAGATCATGACGCTGGAAAGCTGGTCGATGGGTATCGTGCGCCCGGTTCTGGAGGTCTATCAGTACGCGTGGGTGTTTTTCGTGCCCTTCATCATGATGACGACCTTCGCGGTGGTGAACCTTCTGGTGGGTCTGATCGTGAACTCGATGCAGGACGCCCATGCGGAGGAAAGCAACGCCGCGACGGATGCCTATCGCGACGAGGTTCTGGCCCGCCTGGAGATGATCGAGAAGCATCTTCAGGAGCGGGACGGGGAGCGGCAGCGGACAGGCTCCGACTGACTAGGAGCGGATAGATCCTCCGTCGATCCGGACCCGGCTGCCGGTAACATAGGACGCGCGCTCCGAGGCGAGAAACACCACCATATCGGCGAATTCCGATGGTTTGCCATAGCGGCCCATGGGAATGCTGGCGGCGGAGGCGGACTTGATATCCTCCACCGGTTTGCCGCTCCGTTTCGCGGCGGCGGCGTCCAGTTCATCCACCCTGTCGGTATGGATACGGCCCGGCAGAACTGCATTCACGGTCACACCGTCCGCTGCGACCTCGGCGGCCAGTGTCTTGGCCCAGCCCACCACGGCAGACCGGATACCGTTCGAAAGCGCCAGATTGGGAATGGGCTGTTCCACGCCCGACGATGTGATGCAGATGATCCGGCCCCAGCCACGCTCGCGCATGCCGGGCAGAAGCCGGGCGGAAAGATCGAAGATGTTCGCCGCCATCGCTTCGAACTGCGCGATCCAGTCGCTGCGCGCGGCGGTGGCTGCGGGGCCGGGGGCCGGGCCGCCGGAGTTTGTGACCAGAATGTCGACGCCGCCCGCCGACAGAAGCGTTTCGGCAAGCTGCGCGACGCTGGCATGATCGGCGAGATCGACCCGCATGGGCGTGACGTTCGGCAGATCTGCGGACCAGTCGGTGATCCTGTCGACGCTGCGCGCGGCGGCAAAAACCTTGACGCCCTCCGCGGCCAGACCTTCGGCTATAGCGCGGCCCAGACCCCGGCTGGCCCCCAGAACCAATGCGCGTTTCCCGGTTATTCCCAATTCCATCAGCCAATCTCCTTCAAACGTTTCTCTTGTCTCTCGATCAGCCGATCCACTTCGGCGCGCGCGGCATCGGTGATGGCCGCGCCGGGGCGGCGGAGCGTGGCATGCGCAATCACGCCGCGTTTGGCCAGCACGTATTTCCGAACCGCCAGCCCCGCCCCCGGCTGCAACTCATAGCGCGCCAGCGGCAGATAGGCGTCGAATATGTCCTGCCCACGGTCGGGCGTACCCGCCCGATGGTGGCGGACGACGTCGACCATCATTTCCGGATACCCGAACCCCGTCATCGCCCCGTCCGCGCCTCGCGCCATTTCTTCGGGCAGGAACAGCCCGCCATTGCCGCAAAGCACGGAGATCCGCCGCGAAACGGCGCCTTCCGCCCGCAATGCAGATATCTTCTCCAGTCCAGGCCAGTCTTCGTGTTTGAGGCAAACGCAACCGGGCAGATCTTCGATGATCCGCTTGATGACCGGGACGGACATGTGAACGCCCGTGGCCAGCGGAAAATCCTGCAGGACGAAGGGTGTGTCACCGATGAAATGTGCCGCCTGATGGTAGTATGAGACGATCTGGTCATCGGTGTGCAGGTTGCCGGGCGGCGCGATCATGACGCCTGCGGCCCCATCATCCATGACCGCCGTGCTGAGCGCCTGAATCTGCGCAAGACCCGGTGCCGACACTCCGACGACAACCGGCACACGGCCAGCCACACGGGCCAGGATGCGCCGCACGACGATGCGCGACTCCTCGATGGTCAGCTTTGGTGCCTCCCCCATCATGCCCAGAACCGTCAGGCCGGTCGCCCCGGTCTCCAGATAGAAATCCACCATCCGGTCGGTGCTTTCCAGATCCAGGCCGCCATCGGGCAGGAACGGGGTGACGGCAATCACGTAAACGCCATGCGCGTCTTCGGTCAGATGGGTCATGGCAAGGATCCTTTGTTAGACATCGGTCTTGGCTAGGGCGACACGGCCGATCGCCATTGCGGCAGCGGCCTGACAGGGTTCGACAACGGGCAGGCCAAGCGCCTCGGACAGGCGTTTGCGATAGGCCGTCATGCCCGCGCATCCGAGGATCAGCACATCCGCGCCGTGGCTGTCGCGCAGGCGCGCGCCCACCTCCTTCTGGCGGGCAAATGTCCTGCCCTCGTCGCCGAGATCGGCCACACCCAGATTCAGCGGCAGATCCCCGGCCAGCCTGTCCATCACACCCATTGCCCCAAGAAACCGCATATGCCGCGGAACGGAGGTGGGCAGGATCGACAGGATACCGAAGCGCTGGCCAAGGGTCATCGCTGTCAGAACCGCACTTTCGGCGATACCCAGAACGGGTTTGGCGCTTTGCTCGCGCAATGCCGCAAGCCCGGGATCCGAGAAACAGGCGATCACGAAGGCCGATGCCTCGTCTTCCAGCTCTGCGGCACGCGCCAGAAGCGGGGCAACCACGCCATCGACATGGGCCTGGGTTTCGATCCCCGGTGGGGTGCCGTGCAGATGGCTGCAGAGGATCGGGACGGAGCTGGCCGTGCGCATCGGGTCAATGGCCGCGTCGATACCGTCGGTCACGGTCCGGCTGCTGTTGGGATTGATGATATGGATGCTCATACTGTCCCTCCGTCATACCGGGCCTGTCCCCAGAACCCCGGCGGTACACCGAGCATGTCTCTGGCGCCGATCCGATCAATCATCGCGTCCGCCTCCGCCTGAGCCTCGGCCAGCACCGCGCCGGTCTCGACCCGGGTAGGCATCCCATCGCTCAACAGCACTTCGCCATCGATCAGAACCGTATCCACATCATTGCCATTGGCGAAATAGACGACACGGAACGGTTCCATGTTCAGCGGGTAGAGATGAGGGCGTTGCATGTCGATCAGGATTGCATCGGCCTTCTTTCCAACTTCCAGCGAACCGATCTGATCGGCCAGCCCAAGCGCGGTCGCGCCATCGATGGTCGCCATTTCAAGAGTCTTGCCGGGGGGCAGGATGCCGGCGTCCCTGAAATGCCGGCGGTGGTAGTGCATCGCCTGCTGCATGTGCCGAAACATGTCTGCCGAACGATCCGGCGCGGTCGCATCCGAACCTAGCGCCACGGTCGCACCCGCCTCGATCAGTTCGACCGCCGGGCAACGGCCCATGACCGATGCAATGGCTGAGGGATTATGCGCGATCCGCGTGTCGCTATCTGCGCAAAGCAGGATTTCGTCTTCGTGCAGATCGATCGCGTGGGAAAGAAGCGTATCGGGGCCAAGCAAGCCGAGATCATGGGCACGGCGGACCGATCCGCGCCAATGCCCGTCCTGGGTGAACACCACGCCCGCCTCGCGCGCCAGAGCGCGGATGATCCGCGCCTGACGGCAGGCGTCCTCGTAATCGCGAGGGGCCATGTTGCATTCGTGTTCGTCGCGCAGGACCGGATAAATCAAGGCGACCGACAGCCGCCCCGCATTGGCTCCATGCCAGCGGCTCAGCACCTCCTCGCAAGTGGCACGCTGCTGCTCGAAGCTCACCGGATGATGGGTGGCGCGGCCATCGGCCTGCCACGTTGCATAGCTCAGCGGATGTGGGGCTCGTGTGGGGCCGACGGCCATTACGTCGCGCGTGCCGATCTCGGCCACGCCTTGCATATGGGCGGCCGCATATTCCGGGCTGTCGGTTCGCATGATGGTATCGCCGCCGCCCAGAAGCGAGACACCGCAGGTAACCCCGAAGCGCAACCGTTCCAGCGCCGCCAGCCGGGCCTCCGCATACCAGAAAGCCGGCGTTGAACCGGTGGTATAGACTTCTCCGCAAATCCGTTCCCAATGGTTCGCCTGTTCCATGCCCATGGTTTTGATCAGCCCGTGGCCCGCATGGGCATGCACATCGATCAGACCGGGAAGCATCACCTTGCCCTTGGCATCGATGACCTGCGGGGCGTCATGGCGGGCCTCGACCTCGTCGCGCGGGCCGATGGCTGTGATCCGCCCTTCGGTGATGGCCATCGCCCCGTCGTAAATCACCCTGCGGGCCGCATCGACGGGGATGATCGTGGCGCCCGTGACAAGCAGATCGGCCATCACGCGTCCTCCATCCCGGGCAGCCCGGCAATGTTCAGTACGCCATCCACCGGCAAGGCGAAGCCGGGATGATCGCCGCGCAGGCCGGTGACGCGGATCGGATTGTAAAGTGTCAGCCAGGGCGGATCGCGCTGCATCTCGGCATAGGCCTCCTGAAACAGGGCGGCGCGGGTGATCTCGTTCGGTGTGGTCCGCGCCGCGTCGAGCAGGCTTTCCACATCGGCATTGTGATAGCCCTGCCACCACGCCCCCTTGACCCGTGCGTCGATCTTTTCATGCAGCACCCTGAAGGTGGACAGGGGGCTTGAATCGAAGACGCACAGATCGCCGATTTCCTTGCGGCGGACCATATGGGCATAGGCTTCGCGGTCTGAGTGTAACTGGATGTCCAGCGTGATGCCGATTTTGGCCAATTGTGCGCCCAAGGCGGCGGTAAGCTTTTCCGCCTCGTCCGGCAGGCGGGTCGGGCAGTCCAGTGAAAGCGTCAGCCCGTCGGCATATCCGGCATCTGTCAGAAGCGCCTTGGCCGCGGTCAGATCCTGAGGCAATGCGGCCCCGCCCCCCGCGCCGAAATGCATCGGACTTACGAACCCCAACAGGGGCCGCGCCGCGCCGCCGACCACCGTGTCGATCAAAGCCTGCCGGTCAAGTGCAAGGTTCAGCGCACGGCGAAGACGGGCATCGGCCAGCGGACCTTTCGCTGCGTTCAGCAGATAGATGATCGCAACCGGTACGGTGGTTTCCACACGCGTGAAGCGGGGCGCGCTCAGGCTTTGGCTGGCGTGATAGTCCAGCGATGTGGCAACATCAGCTGCCGCCTCCTGCAGCATCGACAGGCGTTGCCCGGCATCGGGAACAAGGCGGATCTGGATGTGCTGATGCGCGGGCGTCGCCGAGAAATGATCCGGCACACGGACCAGTTCCAACGCTGCGCTATCCGCGTGGGTCACGCGGTATGGGCCCGTGCCTGTCGGCCGGCCGGTGATGCCCGCGTCCAGATCGCCAAGACTGGCGGGCGCCGCGATGTAGCCCTGCACCAAGACGTCAAGCAAATCGGCCATCGGCGTTGCGAGGCTGATCGAAACGGTCCGATCATCCGGCGCGGTAACGCGCGCCCCGCCCAGATACTGCCGCCAGACACCCGGAGAACCGAGTGCATAACCTTTGTCCGGCCGCGCCATCCGCAACAGCGACAGGCAAACCGAGGCCGCGTCGCAAGGGCTGCCATCATGGAACCGGACACCCGCGCGCAGCTTGAAAACCCAGTCTTTCGCATCGTCCGACACTGTCCAGCTTTCGGCGAGGCGGGGAACGAAGCCTGTCCCCTTCCGTCTGATCAGCGTGTCGAATACGGCTTCGTAAATCGCCAGCTCATCGTTTGCGTCGGTGCAATCATGCGGGTCTCGCAGCGGCAGACGGGGCTGCACGATGATCAGGGGGCGGTTCATTGGTTATCTCTTTCCGGCTCGTCGATGAGGTGACAGGCAGCGCTTTGCCCGTCGCCGATATCCTGCAGGACGGGGCGTTCCACGGCGCATCGGTCCCAGGCAAAGGGGCAGCGGGTGCGGAAGCAGCAGCCCGTGGGAAGCGACAAGGCGCTCGGCACCTCGCCCGTCAGTTCGATCTCTTCCGTCATTCGGCTTGGCCGGATGCTGGGCGCGGCGGACAAGAGCGCCCGGGTGTAGGGATGGCGCGGCCTTGCGAAAAGCTGATCGCGCGGCGCGGTTTCCACCATGAACCCCAGATACATCACGCCGATCCGGTCGGCGATGTGATGCACAACCGACAGATCATGGCTGATGAACAGATAGGCCAGACCGAATTCATCCCGCAGGTCCATCATCAGGTTCAGAATCTGCGCCTGGATCGAGACATCAAGTGCGGAGACCGGCTCATCGGCGATGATCAGACCGGGGTTGACCGACAAGGCCCGGGCAATCCCGATGCGCTGTCTCTGTCCGCCGGAAAACTGGTGCGGATACCGCCCGCCATGTTCGGCGTTGAGCCCGACGCGGGCCAGCAGGGCCTCGGTCTTGTCTGCCACCTCGGCGCGTGCACCATCGCCGACTTGCTGCAACAGGGGCTCGGCCACGATATCGCGAACCTTCTGACGCGGGTTCAGAGAGGCGAACGGGTCCTGAAAGATCATCTGCATCTTGGCGCGGACCGGCAGGAGCTTTGCATGGTCGTAGTCGGTGATATCCTCTCCTTCGATGCGGATGCGCCCCGAGGACGGGTCGTAGATCCGGGCGATGGTCTTGGCGACGGTAGATTTCCCGCAGCCGGATTCCCCCACCAATGCAAGTACTTCGCCCTTGGCGATCGAAAAGCTGACGCCATTGACCGCATGAACGACGAGATCTTTCAACCGCGGCCGGCCGCCCTCGAAGCTCAGCCGGTCCAGCAGGCCGGGGTTCAGATGGAACCGCTGTTCCAGCCCCTCCACATCCAGCATCGCGTTCATGCGTCACCTCCGGTTCCGATTGGGAAATGACATGCGGCAAACAGGCTCTGGCGGGTGGGGGATAGCTTGGGTTCCTCCTGCGCGCAGAGTGCCTGCGCCCGGGGGCATCTGTCGCGGAAGTTGCAGCCCTTGGGCAGGTTCCGGATATCCGGGACCGTGCCGGGGATCTGGCTCAGCCGGGGCTGCCGATGATCGGGGTTGGGGATCGAATCGATCAGGCCGCGGGTATAGGGGTGGGATGGCGCCGAGATGACATCGCGGACATCGCCGCGTTCCACGACCTGCCCGCAATAAAGCACGGTGATCTTGTCCACGACCTCCGAAACCACGGCCAGATCATGGGTGACGAGGATCATCGAGGCACCATGATCCGCGACCTGCCGTTTCATGAGCTTCAGGATCTGCGACTGAATGGTGACGTCGAGCGCCGTCGTCGGCTCATCCGCGATGATCAGCCTTGGATGGGCCAGCATGGCGATGGCGATCACCACGCGTTGGCGCATGCCGCCGGAAAACTGGTGCGGATAGGCGCGCAACCGGTCCTCGGCCTGGGAAATGCCGACACTTTCGAGCATCTCGATACAGCGTTTCCGGCGGGCGGCCTCGTCCATATCCGTGTGAAGGCGCAGCATTTCATCCATCTGTCGCCCGATCGTGTGAACGGGATTGAGCGAGGTCATCGGATCCTGGAAAATCATCGCAATCTCCCGTCCGCGGATCTTGCGCAACCTGTCTTCAGAGGCCTTGGCGAGATCCTCGCCATCGAGCAGTATCTGCCCACCCTCGATCCGTCCCGGCGGGTCGATCAAACCCAGGATCGAAAACCCGACGACCGATTTGCCACCGCCGGATTCACCCACAAGCCCCATGATCTCGCCCTGGGCCAGATCGAAGCTGACGTCGTTCACGGCCTTCACCACGCCGGAAAATGTGTGGAACCATGTTCTCAGGTCGCGAACGGACAACAGCGGATCCCGGCTCTCGCTCTGCATGGTCATTTCAACCTCGGGTTCAGTTCGTCGCGGAGGAAATCGCCAAACAGGTTGATGCCGAAAACCATCGCCATGATCATCAGGCCGGGGAAGACCGAGGTCCACCAGAGCCCGGAAAACAGGACGTCGAACCCGTTCTTGATGAGGAGGCCGAGGGATGGCTGCGTGATCGGCACACCAACGCCCAGAAAGCTGAGCGATGCTTCGATCAGGATGAACGTGCCGACCTGCACGGTCGCAATCACGATCAGCGGGGTCAGAACGTTGGGAAGCACGTGGCGGCGGATGATCTTTGCGTTCGTGAGCCCGGCAACCCGCGCGGCCTGCACATATTCCTTCTCGATCTCTCCGAGTGTGGAGCCGCGCACCGTGCGGGCATAGACAACCCACCCCACGGCCGTCAGCGCGATCAGCACCTTGTCGACGCCGGTGCCCACCGCCGACATCAGGAACAGCGCGATCAGCATGGAGGGAAAGGACAGTTGCAGGTCGGCAATCCGCATGATGATCGCGTCGAGCCGCCCGCCGTAGAACCCCGCCAGAAGCCCGAGACTGGTTCCGATCAGGCAGGAGCAGAGCATCGCCGCGATTCCGATCATCGCCGATACCCGCGTGCCATATATGATCGACGCCAGAACATCGCGCCCCTGTCCGTCGGTTCCCAGCAGGTATCGCGGGTCGCCGCCCGGCAGCCATGCCGGCGGTTTGTAGCTGTCCAGCAGGTTCAGTTGCGTCAGGTCATAGGGATCCTGCGCCACCATCAACGGGCCGAACGCCACGATCACGATGAAGATCGCGATGATGACGCTCCCGATGATCGCCGACAGGTTGCGGCGCCAGTTGAAGAAGAATTGCGAGGCGAGAAAGGCTTGCATCATCCTATTTCACCGTGATGCGCGGGTCGATCATCGTGTAGAGGATGTCGATGAGGAAATTGATCACCACGAAGATCAGCGCCACCAGCATCAGATAGACGACAATCACGGGGCGATCCGCGCGATAGATGGAGTCGACCAGCAGCTTGCCCATTCCAGGCCAGCCGAAGATCGTTTCCGTGATCGTAGCGAAGGCGATAAGATCGCCCAGTTGCAGCCCGAAGATGGTCACCACCGGGATCAAGCCGTTCCTCAGACCGTGGCCATAGAGGACGCCCCTGCGGGACACGCCCTTGGCGCGGGCGAATTTCATGTAATCCTGTCGTGAAACCTCCATCATCCCCGCGCGCGTGATCCTGAGCAGGATCGCCAGCGTCCCGACCGAAAGCGTGATTGCCGGCAACAGGACGTGGCTCCAGCCATCCGCGGTCAGAAGGGAGGTCGGGACGCCGAAGACTTCCACCGTGTCACCGCGGCCGGAGGACGGGAAGATGCGCCATTCGACCGCGAAGAAATAGATCAGCATCATGCCGACCCAAAAGCCGGGCAGGGAGATACCCAGGAGAGAGCCCGACATGATCAACCGGCTGAGCGGCCTGCCCGGATTGGCGCCCGCATAGACCCCGAGCGGGATTGCGATGGTTGTGGCGATGACCATGGCCACCACCACGATTTCCAGTGTGGCGGGAAGACGTTCCAGGATCAGATCGATTGCGGGCTGGCGAAACACGTAGGAGGTGCCGAAGTCGCCCTGCAGCAGATTGCCCAGAAAGATGAAGTATTGCTCGGTCAGGGACCGGTCGAGACCCAGAATCCGCCGTGCCTGTTCAATCTCGGCTTCGGAGGAATCGATCGGGATCACCATGAAAACCGGATCGCCGGTGAAACTCATCATCAGGAAGACGATTACCGAGACGGCCCACAGGACGACCACCATCTGGATCAGGCGTTTGATGGTATAGGCGAACATGCCATGTCCTCATTGCGGGGGCGAGGCCCGCCGCGCAACCGGGGCAGGCCCGGGTTCCGTGTGTTCGAAAAAGCAGGGGGTGGCACCAGACCCGGCGCCACCCCCCGTGGGAGAGATCACTCGGCGATTCGGATGTCGTAGGCCCAGAGGAACTTGTCTGTCCGGGGTTCAAACTCGATCCCGTCGCGCACGCCGTAGATATCCTGCTCGTAATGAACCGGGATCATCGGAATGTCCTGCAACAGGATTTCGGTGACCTGCTGCAAATGGGCATCGCGCTCCTCGACCCGCGGGGTCGAGTCCGCCAGATCGATCAGACGGTCGACTTCCGGATTGGAGTAGTGGCCGCGGTTGACCTGCGAATACCCTTCGCGGGTGCCGGGTGAATAGAACATGCTGGCATACATCGATCCGGCATCGCCCGAAGGCACATCCCAGCCGGACATGATGAAGCTCGACTGCTCGGACGGCACCCGGATATAGCCGAAGAAGTTCGCGCGCGGCATCAGGTTCAATTCCAGCGTGATCCCGATCTGCGACAGCATCGAGGCGAGCGCCTGAGCGATCTGCGCATCGTTCACATAGCGGTTGTTGGTGGCGTCAAGGGTCATGGTAAAGCCGTCCGCATATCCCGCCTCGGCCATCAGAGCGCGGGCCGCCTCCAGATCGAACGGGTACATCTCGCGGAAATTGGCGCCTTCGAGATATCCGACATGGGTGGAGGGCACATATTGTTCCGAAGGGGTGGACAGCCCGTTCATGATCACCGTGCGGATCGTTTCCACATCGATCGCGCGGGCAATCGCCTCCCGCACGCGCCGGTCGGTCATCGGGTTGGTGTCGAGATCGATTGTCGGCGATTGGGGGCGCACATCCAGTGCCAGAACGAGATTCAGAAGGCTGGGCCGCGTGACGACCTCAAATCCGTCCTCTGCTGCAACCCGTTCCACATCGCGCACCGAGAGATCCTGCACGATATCCAGCTCTCCGGTCAGCAGGGCCGCCGTCCGTGTCGCGGGGTTTGTCAGCGGGCGGAAGACCACCTGATCGATCTCCGCGGGTCCCGCATAATATTCCTGAAACGCATCCAGAACGATACGGTCTTCGCGGATCCATTCATTCAACTGATAGGGGCCCGTGCCGACCGGCTGCAACTCCATCTGGTCTTCGCCCACTGCCTCGGCGTGATCCCTGTTCAGGATCAGGATCGCGGCCAGATCGTTCGGCAGGGCTGCATAGGGCTGGTAGGTGACGATCTCTATCGTGCGCTCGTCAACGGCTGTATAGGTGTCGATGTTCTTGGCCAGGTTCGACATCAGCGAGTCTTTCAGCCGGTCGAAGGTGAAAATCACGTCGTCGGCGGTGAACGGCTCCCCGTTATGGAAGGTGACGCCTTCGCGCAGGGTGAACCGCCAGGTGACGTCATCCACCAGTTCCCAGCTTTCCGCCAATCCGGGCCCGAATTGAAGGTTCGCGTCGCGGCGCACCAGCGGGTCGTAAAGGTGGTAGAACATGATGTTGCTGGACAGCTCTTCGCCGGCCTGCGGGTCAAGATGTACGGCGTCGGCGGTCAAGCCGACGGTCAGGGTCTGATCCTGCGCCGCGGCGATGCCGGGCAGGACCAGAGCAAGCGCGGCCGTTGCCAGCAGCCCTTTCAGCTTGGTTGGGAATTGCTTCGTCATTTTCAGCTGTCTCCTTGTTGATGGCGTTCTGCCTGAGCGTTTCGCCGCCCTTGTCTCGTTGCAGTGCTGGCGCTTACGCCAACACCGATTGGATCTCGATCTGGTAGCCTTCGGGGTCGTTGAAGGCAAAGGCGCGGATGCCAAGTTCGGTGCTGTCGAACATCCGGGTCAGACCCTTGGCCTCACTGGTCCTTATCCAGTCGTACCAGGCGTCGACATCCGCCACGCGCAGACAGATCTGCACGGGTTTCTGCTCCGACGCGCGCTGCATGCCGCGGGTCTCGTCAACCAGCCCCACATGGGCCTGCCCGGCAATCCGGTAGATCTTCGACCAACCCTGATCGATGGCCAGTTTCAATCCCAGAACCGTTTCGTAGAAGGCCATCGCTGTGGACAGGTCGCGGTAATACAGGAAGGTGATTGCAAGCTCGACCTCTCCGCCCGGTCTCGCCTTTGCCGGGGTGGTATCGATTGAACTGCTCACGCGCGCGCCCTCATTTCCCTGATTCCATACCGACGGTATACCAAAAGTATATCCTGTCAACGGAGATGGCGGGATCAGCCCGCCGATCAGGTGGATCTGCTCATCGAAAAGGCAGGATGCCGTCAGAAAAGACGGTTTACATGCGCCAGAATCGCCGACCGGACATTTTCCAGATGAAGCCGCATCGCCTTGTCGGCGCGGTTCGGGTCTTGCGCCAGAATCGCATCGATGATCTCGATATGCTCCCGGCAGCCCGGCTCGAACCGCTCCGGGATCGAGCCGTTGTCGAACATCCTGGTCTTCAGCTTCAATCCGACGATCAACTCATGCAGAAGGCCGGATCCGGCGCGTTTTGCGATAAGCGCATGTAGTTCATCGTCCAGCGCGGCATGCTCCGTGGGTGTCGGCCGTTCCGAGCCAAGGAAGTCCGTCACCCTTTTGCGCAAGGAGATGAATGGCTCCGGTGGCCCGTTGACGCCGGCCGCCTGGCGCGCCGCCTCGCATTCCAGCAGCCGCCGGACATGCAGAAGCTCCATGATGTCGGTGATCGAGATATTGCTGACAGTGGGCGCGCCACCATTCACGCGGCTGACCAGGCCTTCGCTCACCAGTCTGGCAATCGCTTCGCGCACGGGCGTCCGCGACACGCCAAGCCGTTCGGCGAATGCTTTCTCCTGAAGCCGGGTGCCGGCCGGAAGATCTCCGCCCAGGATCATCCCCTTCAGCCGGTCATGCACCGCCGCGCTCAGCGTTTTTGCCCCGGATTGCGCCTGGTTGATACTCATTATCTTCATAACCTCCCGCTACAAGGGGCCGACAGGACCACTTTCGCGGCAACTTGCCCTCCGGCTTTGTCTACGTATACCGTAAGTGTACCGAACTGGGCAACTCTGGGCAGATGGCAAACGCATGGCAAGACAGTCTCATGACATGATAATCCGCAACGGAACAGTGGTTACCGCCGAGCGCACGGAGCGCGCGGATATCGCTGTTCAGGGCGGGAAAGTCGTGGCGGTCGGCCAGCAGATCGGGCAGGCCCCGGTGGAGATTGACGCCACCGAGCGGCTGGTCATGCCGGGCGGCGTCGACAGCCATTGCCATATCGAACAGCTTTCCGGCGCCGGGCTGATGAATGCCGACAGCTTCGAAACAGCGACGCGTTCGGCTCTGATTGGGGGCACCACGACAACGATTTCCTTTGCGGCGCAGCACCCGGGGCAAAAGCTTTCAAAGGTGGTGGAGGATTATCAGGCGCTCGCCGCCAAAGGCGCGATCTGCGATCATGCGTTTCATATCATCGTATCAGATCTGTCTGGCGGGAATCTGACGGATGATCTGCCGTCGCTTCTTGCTCAGGGTCACCGCTCAATCAAGCTTTTCACGGTTTATGACAGGGTGCGCATGGGCGATGAGGATATCCTGGATGTGTTGTGGTGCGCGCGCTGCCATGGTGGTCTGGTCAACATCCACTCCGAGAATGACGGGCTGATCCGCTGGATGACCCGGCGTCTGATCGAAGCCGGGAAAACAGGCGCGCGGTTCCATCCCGCGTCCCACCCCCGCGCCGCCGAAATCGAAGCGCTGAACCGGATGTGCATCTTTTCCGAGGTGACGGGGCAGCCCGTCATGCTGTTTCATATCTCCTGCGCCGAGGGCGTGGAGATTGTTCGGGCTGCCCGCGCGCGCGGTGTGCCCGCGCTGGCCGAAACCTGCCCCCATTACCTCTTCATGACGGTAGATCAGCTTGATCTTCCGGGCAATGAGGCCGCTGGCCTGATGTGCAGTCCGCCGCAGCGGGAACTCAAGGATCAGGAGGCTTTGTGGCAGGCATTGGAACGGGGGTATCTGCAGGTGGTCTCCTCCGACCATGCCCCTTATCGGCTGGATGACACCGGCAAGTTTGCCCATGGCCGCGATGCGCCGTTCAACAAGATCGCCAATGGCATGCCGGGGCTGGAAACCCGTCTGCCGCTTCTGTTCGACGCGATGGTGTCGCAAGGCCGGCTTGGGGCCGAACGCTTCGTGGCGCTTACTGCGACAAATCCGGCCGATATCTACGGTCTGCCCGGCAAGGGCAGGATCGCGCCCGGCGCGGATGCGGATATCGTACTATGGGATCCTGACAGGACCGTCACCTTTGGCGTGGATGATCTGCACGACAACACCGGCTACAACCCCTATGCCGGGCGGGTGGTAAGAGGCTGGCCCGAAACCGTCATCTCGCGCGGGGAGATCGTTGTGGATCAGGGTCGTGTGCTGGGCAAGCCGGGTAGGGGGCGGCGCCTGCCGATGGAGATCAGCACGTCGATGCGGCCTCTGCCCGATCCCGCGGCGACCCTGCCGTCCTAGGCGCGTTTTCCGATCACGCCGATATCCAGTGTGCGCAGCACCTTCGCCACGATGTCCTCGGCATTCATGGCGGCCACGGCGTACATGTCCCGCGGGCTGGCCTGATCGATGAAGATATCCGGCAACACCATTGAGCGATATCTGAGACCGCTGTCGAACATCCCGTTTTCGGCCAGAAGCTGCGCGACATGCGATCCGAAACCGCCAATGGCGCCTTCCTCGATGGTGATCAGCGCCTCGTGATGACGGGCAAGTTGCAGGATCAGATCCTCGTCCAGCGGCTTGGCGAAACGGGCGTCCGCGATCGTCGGCGTAATCCCGTTGGCACTCAGCGCTTCGGCGGCGTCCTGCACTTCCTTCAGGCGGGTTCCGAAGGACAGGATCGCAACCCGGGAGCCTTCCGCCACGATGCGGCCCTTGCCGATCTCCAGTACCGTCCCGCGTTCTGGCATTTCGACGCCGACACCTTCGCCCCGGGGGAAGCGGAAGGCCGATGGCCGGTCGTCGATTGCCCGTGCGGTGGCGACCATATGGACCAGTTCCGCTTCATCCGCCGCGGCCATCACGACGAAGCCAGGCAGATTTGCCAGATAGGCGATGTCGAAACTGCCTGCGTGGGTTGCCCCATCCGCGCCAACAAGGCCCGCGCGGTCAATCGCGAACCGAACGGGCAGGCGCTGGATCGCCACATCATGGACGACCTGATCATACCCGCGCTGCAGGAAAGTGGAGTAGAGCGCGCAGAACGGTTTCAGGCCCCCGGCCGCCATGCCGGCACTGAACGTCACCGCATGCTGCTCGGCAATACCCACGTCGAAACACCGGTTCGGAAACCGCTCGGCAAAAAGATTGAGACCGGTGCCATCGGGCATCGCGGCCGTCACAGCGGTGATCAGCGGATCATCCTCCGCCTCTCGGATCAGGGCCTGCGCAAAGACCTTGGTATAGGAGGGCGCGTTGGAGGGCGCCTTTTTCTGCTCTCCGGTGAGCACGTCGAATTTCGTGGTGGCGTGGCCGCCGTCCGGCTTGCTCTCGGCATGGACGTATCCCTTGCCCTTCTTGGTGATCGCATGGATCAGGATCGGCCCGTCGGCCCGGACCTTGACGGTTCTGAGAACGGCGAGAAGCTGTTCCATATCGTGCCCGTCAATCGGCCCGACATAGGAAAAGCCGAGTTCCTCGAACAAGGTGCCCCCGACTGTGGCGGCTTTCAGCAGTTCCTTGGCCCGGCGCGCACCTTCCTGAAAGGGCTCCGGCAGCAAGGAAACGGCCCCTTTGGCCGCGGCCTTCAACTCCTGAAACGGGGCGCCCGCGTAGAGCCGCGAGAGATAGGACGACATAGCGCCCGTGGGCGGGGCGATGCTCATCTCGTTGTCGTTCAAGATGACAATCAGGCGCTTGCCCAGATGGCCCGCATTGTTCATCGCTTCATAGGCCATGCCGGCGCTGAGCGCGCCATCGCCGATCACCGCAATCGCGTCGCCCAGCCCATGCTCGGGCGCGCCCCCCAGATCGCGGGCCACGGCAAAGCCGAGGGCGGCGGAAATGCTGGTGGAAGAATGTGCCGCGCCAAAGGGATCGTAGGGGCTTTCGCTGCGTTTGGTGAACCCGCTGATCCCGTCTTTCTGCCGCAGGCTCGGCATCCGGTCGCGGCGCCCGGTCAGGATCTTGTGCGGGTAGCACTGGTGGCTCACATCCCAGATCAGCCGGTCCCTTGGAGTGTCGAACACGGCGTGGATGGCAACCGTCATTTCCACCACGCCAAGCCCTGCGCCCAGGTGCCCGCCCGTTTTGCTGACCGACGCGATGGTTTCCGCGCGCAGTTCATCGGCAAGCGCCCGAAGCTCCGCGTCGGACATGCGCTTCAGATCGGCGGGGCTTCTGACCCGGTCGAGCAGCGGGGTGTGGGGTTGGCTGGTCATCGTCTGGCCTCCCTTCAGGGGCGCATTCACCTGTCGCGGGCGATAATATAGCGGGCCAGCGCCTTCAAGGTCCGTGCCCGGTCGCCATAGGGTGTCAGCGCGGCTTCCGCCTCTTCCACCAAATCGGCGGCGCGTGCCTTCGCTCCGTCCAGCCCCAGCAGCGACACGAAGGTGGCCTTTCCGGCGGCGGCATCTTTCTGAAGCCTCTTGCCTGCCTTCGCGACATCGCCCTCGATGTCCAAGATGTCATCGGCGATCTGGAAAGCAAGGCCGATGGCATGAGCGTATCGCCGCAGCGGCACCGGGTCTGCACGCCCCAGAATTGCGCCCGCTTCCGCCGGCCATGCGATGAGCGCGCCGGTCTTGTTGGCCTGCAACTCGGTAATCTCGTCGATAGACAGCGCGCGACCGGCGGCTTCCGCCGCAATATCCTGGGCCTGTCCCAGCACCATACCGTCGGCGCCCGAAGCACGCGCCAGACCGGCCACAAGGTCTATCCTTTGGGTCGCATCGCCTGCGTCGGGATCGGCCAGGAGCTCGAAGGCGAAGCTTTGCAATGCATCGCCCACAAGCACCGCGGTGGCCTCATCCCACTTCACATGGATTGTGGGCTGGCCCCGGCGCAGGTCATCATCATCCATGCAGGGCAGATCGTCATGGACCAGCGAATAGGCGTGCAGGCATTCCACGGCGCCGGCTGCATGAACCGATTGCGCAAAAGGTACATCGAAGAGCCGTGCGGACTCCAATGCCAGAAACCCGCGCAGCCTTTTTCCACCCGTCGTTGCGTAGCGCATCGCGTCGGATATCGTGCCGGGCGCAAGTCGAGCCATCCGGTTTTCCAGAAACTGCCCGATAGCGGATTGCGCCTCGCCAAGCGCATTCTGAAACACTTACAAGCCGTCGGCAGGCGTCGTTCCCGTTGCCTGGCCAGTCGCATCCAGCGTGATCTGCGCAACCTTCTCCTCGGCCTCTTTCAGCTTGGCCTCGCATCTTGCCTTGAGAGCTGCGCCCCGTTCGTAAAGCCCGATGGATTCCTCCAGCGCCACATCTCCGCGATCAAGCGCCGTGACAACGGTTTCAAGCTCGCGAATGGCCTCTTCGAAGCTCATGTCCTCAATCGGTTTCTGCGCGCTCATCCGTCTTGCTCCATCAACACCGTCACATGGGTCGCGACCGAGGCCGCGAGTGCATCCAGATCATAGCCGCCTTCCAAAGTCGAGACCACGCGCCCGCCGCAATGCGCCCCGGCAAAGGCGCAGAGCGTTCTCGTGATCCAGGCGAAATCCTCGGTATCCCAGTTCAGATTGGCCAGCGGGTCCGCTTTGTGGGCGTCAAAACCGGCGGAGATCAGCAGCAGGTCGGGTGCGATCTCCGCCAGTCGTGGCAGCATCCGGGTTTCCACGATCCGCTGCATTTCCGCGCCGCCGGTTCCGGGTCCAAGCGGCAGGTTGAGGATGTTGTTCGACCCGCCCCGTTCCGAAGGCGCGCCCGTGCCGGGGTAGAGCGGCATCTGGTGGGAGGAGACGAAGAAGGCGCGCGACTCATCCCACAGCAGATCCTGTGTGCCATTGCCGTGATGCACGTCAAAATCCACCACCGCCACACGGGACAGGCCATGCCTCTCCAATGCGTGTTTCGCGGCGATCGCGATGTTGCCGAACAGGCAAAAGCCCATGGGCCGGATGCGTTCCGCGTGATGACCGGGCGGACGTGTGGCGACAAAGGCGTTCGTTGCTTCGCCTGACAGCACCTGATCGACGGCATACAGGCAGCCGCCGACACCTTTCAGAGCCGCCTCCCAGGATCCGGGCGAGACCGAGGTGTCTGGGTCAAGTGCGGCCAGCCCGGTTTCCGGGATCGCGTCCCGGATCGCGGCGATATGCTCCGCGGGATGGGCCAGCAGCAGATCGTCCTCGCCGGCCATCGGCGCCTCAGCGCGGATCAGCCCGGAAAAGCCCGGTCCGGCAAGCACATCCAGCACCGCCTGGAGGCGGGCAATCTGTTCCGGATGTCCGGCGGGCATCTCATGTGCCAGCCCGGCGCGGTTTTCGACCAGAAGCGTCGGCATCAGTCGGGTACCAGCATGTAGCCCGCCCCGCGCACGGTCTGCAGATAGCGGGGTTGCTTCGGATCGGCTTCGATCTTGCGTCTGAGCCGCGTGATCTGAACGTCGACCGCGCGTTCCTGCGCCTGTTCTGCACCCGCCCCCTTGTCGCGGCCCAGATCCTCTACCAGTTGCGCCCGGCTGACCGGCTCATGCGGACAGGCAGAAAAGATCCGCATGAGCGCGGCTTCGGTCGCCGTCAGGCGGATACTGTCCTGACCCTGCCACATCTCGCCGCGTTCCAGATCGTAGCGGATGCTGCCGAGATGCAGAACCTTGGGGGCGTCCTGCGGTTCGGTCATAGCAGGCAGGCGGCGCAGGATTGCATTTATCCGCAGAAGCAGCTCCTTCGGTTCGAACGGCTTGGGCAGATAATCATCCGCGCCGGCTTCCAGCCCCTTGATCCGTTCACTTGCCTCTCCCTTGGCCGTCAGCAGCAGGATCGGCGTGCTCAGCGTCTCGCGAAGCGCACGGGTCAGGTCCAGCCCGTCTTCGCCGGGCATCATCACATCCAGCACGATCAGATCGAACTCCAGGCCGGACAGAAGCCGCCGCGCATGGGCCGCGTCACGGGCCACGCTGGTCATGAAGCCATGACGGATCAGGAATTTCTGCAGCAATCCGCGAATGCGCTCGTCATCATCGACAATCAGCAGATGGGCGACGGTCTCGTTCATGATGCGCTCTCGGTTGTCGTCTGATAGTGGCGGCGCATGTCGGGGTCCATCATCTGCTCCAGAACGGTGCGAAACCCGGCTACGGCTTCGGGGCCGGCGGCGCGATAGGCGGCCCGCATCCGGCTTCGCTGCGCATCCGACAACTCACGCTCCAGCGCGGTGCCCGCATCGGTCAGAAACAGATGCCGTTCTCGTTTGTCCCGGGTGCCGACCCGGCTTTCCACCAGCCCGTCATCGACCAGTGCACGCAGGACCCTGTTCAGCGACTGCTTGGTAACCCCGAGAATATCCAGAAGATTGTTGACCGTCGTGCCGGGACTCCGATTGATGAAGTGGATCGCCCGATGATGGGCGCGGCCATAGGCGTAATTCTGCAAGATCCGGTCCGGGTCTGCCGTAAACCCGCGATAGGCGAAGAACATTGCCTCGATCCCGCGGCGCAACTGCTCATCGGTCAGGAACAGCAGGCTTTCGCCGCTGACCAACGCATTGGCTGTTCCGCGATCCGCCATCATGATGTCCCTTCCTTCGTCCCTATCGGGGCTTTGTGCCAGTTTATGTCAGCCTTGTTGACTTTCCAAGAATCAATTGGTAGCGGTTGCGCGGTTTTGCGCAATTTTATGTCCGTTTCGGTCATATTTTGCGCAACAAACGAAAACGGCAACCCCTCGGCGCCGTAAGATGATGAAGGATGGGAAACATGAGCGGAACCTATGATGACCGCGATGGCACGATCTGGATGGACGGTGCATTGGTGCCGTGGCGCGAGGCCAATGTGCACATTCTGACCCACGCGATGCATTACGCCTCGGCCGTCTTCGAAGGTGAGCGGGCCTATAACGGCAAGATCTTCGAAAGCCGGAAGCATTCCGAACGTCTGCTGGCTTCGGGGCGTTACATAGATGTGGAGATCCCCTGGACCGTCGATGAGATCGAGGCCGCGAAATATGAGGTGATGAAGGCCAATGGCCTGACCGATGCCTATGTGCGCGCGGTTGCCTGGCGCGGATCCGGCGATGATATGGGTGTCTCCTCGGCTCGCAACCCGGTTCGGCTGGCCGTGGCGGCGTGGGCTTGGGGAGCCTATTACGGCGATGCGAAGATGAAGGGTGCGAAGCTCGACATCTCCAAATGGAAACGCCCCTCACCGGAGACGATCCCGTCGCATGCCAAGGCGGCGGGCCTCTACATGATCTGTACCATGTCGAAACACGCCGCGGAGGCGAAGGGATGTTCCGATGCTATGATGTTCGACTACCGCGGTTACGTAGCTGAGGCGACGGGCGCGAACATCTTTTTCGTCAAGGATGGCGAAGTGCATACGCCCGACCCCGACTGCTTCCTGAACGGTATCACCCGGCAGACGGTGATCGGCATGTTGAAAGAGCGCCAGATCAAGGTGCATGAGCGCCATATCATGCCTGAGGAGTTGGAAGGCTTCGAGCAATGCTGGCTGACCGGCACGGCGGCGGAGGTCACGCCTGTGGGCCGGATCGGGGACTATAACTTCGAGGTTGGCGCGCTGGCCCGCGATATCGCCGAGGCTTATGAAGCCAAGGTGCGGGAGTAGACCACACCGCGTGATCCTAAAGAAGGGGGGAGTATGTCGCCCTTTCACACATCATGGGCGGGCCGCGCTTGATTTACGCCGCGACCCGCGCCAGATTTGAAAGATGGTCGTCCAGATCCAGCCCAGAAGCCCCGAGCGTATTCCTGAAAAGGTTGCATTTGATCGCAAGGAACTTGCCGTGATCCTTGCCGTCTATGGTCGGATGGTTGCCGCAGGCGAATGGCGGGACTACGGCATTTCGCTCTTGAGCGACGTTGCCGTTTTTTCGATTTTCCGGCGCAGTGCCGAGCACCCGATCTACCGGATCGAAAAACGCCCCAAGCTCGCGGCGCGTCAGGGGCAGTATTCGGTGATCGGCATGGATGGCCGCATCCTGAAACGCGGCCACGACCTGAAAGCCGTTCTACGCATTCTGGAACGCAAGCTGATCCGCGCCGTGGAGTGAGCTTTCAGCCGATCCCGACCCTGCGGCGTGCCGTGATCGTGCCATCGCCTGCGGCCTCGATCCTCGCTGCGGCGTCTTTCAGCGGTTCATAGGCCACGGCCATGTGATGGGCATTGGCGTGCAGCAGCATCCGCTCATTCGCCATGATCCCGACATGCCCCTTCCAGAATACCAGATCGCCTCTTTGCAACGGCTCACCATATTGCAGCTCGCGGCCAAGGGCTTCCTGCTGCTGGTCGCTGTCGCGGGGGCAGGCCACGCCACATGCCAGAAGCGCCGTCTGCACCAGGCCCGAGCAATCGATGCCCCAACGGCTTGTCCCGCCCCACAGGTACGGTGTGCCAAGAAACAGATCGGCAACGCCCACCATGTCGCCGAACCGGGCCGTGATGGGCTGCAGATGCGACCTGGGAATGAAATGACCGGTGTGAATGCGCAGGAACCTCTCGCGCTCTGCACGCACCCGGACCCGGGAGCCGAAAAACACCGAAACATCCGGCGGCGCCTTGAAATCTGCCTTGGGGTAAAGATGCGTGGCTGGCGCGACGACCCAATGGGTCGGGTCCTCCGGTTCGGTCAGCGCGCCCGCAACCATGTAGCCGACATAGCCATCCCGTTCACACTGGCCGAACACCGCGCCGTCCTTCGCCTCCAGCACCAGAAACCGCTCTCCGAAAACCAACTGGCTGATGCGGTTCCCGCCGGGCTGGTCGGTAACGTTAGCCATCGGCTGCTGCACCATGGTCCAGCGCCCCTGCACGAACTTCTTCGCGTCGATCTTCCCCTGAAGGGAGACATGGGCGACGCGCCCGTTGCTCGGGGTCATCCGCGGGTCATTCATAGGCCCAACACCTTCGGCAAGGCCTCGAACAGACAGCGCGCGCCCTGGCCGACGCCGCCCTTTGGCCGCGCCGGGGCTGCGCTGGGCTGCCAGCCATAGATGTCGAAATGAGCATAGCGCGGGGTATCGGCCACAAAGCGGCGCAGGAACAACGCGGCCGTGATCGAACCCGCAAAGCCACCTTTCGGCGCATTGTCCAGATCGGCGATGCCCGGTTCGATCATGGTTTCGTAGGGTTCGTGGAACGGCATGCGCCAGACCGGATCCGCCACTGCGCCCGCGGCTGTCGCCAGCGCCGCGGCCAGGGCCTCGTCATCGGTGTAGAACGGCGCGAGGTCCGGGCCCACGGCAACCCGGGCCGCCCCGGTCAACGTCGCCATCGAAACCAGCAGATCGGGTGGTGTTTCGCTGGCCAGTGCGAGAGCATCTGCCAGCACGAGCCGACCTTCGGCATCGGTGTTGTTGATCTCGACGGTCAGCCCGTTCCGCGCGGTCAGGATGTCGCCGGGCCGGAACGCGTTCCCAGAAATGGCATTTTCAACCGCCGGGATCAGAACCCGCAGGCGCAAAGGCATGTTGGCGGCCATGATCATCCTCGCCAGGCCCAGCACGGTGGCGGCTCCGCCCATATCCTTCTTCATCAGGCCCATGGAGGCGCTTGGCTTCAGGTTCAGCCCGCCGGTGTCGAAACACACGCCCTTGCCCACCAGCGTGAGGGCCGGGCCGTTCTCGCCCCAGGTCATGTCCAGCAGTCTCGGGGCGCGCGCGGCGGCGCGGCCGACCGTATGGATCAGCGGCAGATTGGCCGCGATCAGCGCCGCGCCCTCGGTGGAGTTCACCTCGCCCCCGTAGCGCCCCGCAAGTCCGCGCAGTGCGGCCTCCAATGCATCGGGGCCCATGTCCTCGGCGGGGGTGTTGATCAGGTCGCGGGTCAGAAACTCGGCCGCGGCGATCTGTTCCAGCCGGTTGGCATCACAGCCGTCCGGGGCCACCAGCGCCGCCTCCGGCCCCGGCTGCGTCCGGTATCTGTCAAACCGGTAGCAGGCCAGCAGATACCCAAGCGCGATTTCGTGACCGGCGGCGCCGCCGGGCGTGGCGGCGATACGGTAGGTGCCTTTCGGAAGGCCCGCGATAGCAGCCCCTGCCGCGAACCGTTCGCGGGCCCGGTCCCGCGCTGTGCCAAGCCCGACAAGGACCATTGCCGGCGCGCCCTCCGTATCGGCGAGACTAACAGCCTCGCCGGCTTTTCCCGAAAAGCCCAGATGCGTGACCCATGCGCGCTGAGCGGCGGTCAGGGACGGGAGCTCATCGGGAATATCATCGGGTGCAAGCAGATGAAGCGGGATCGCTTCGGCGCTCTCTTCGGCAAATCGGGCGGACATCGGGCAGTTTCCTTGTGTTGCGCCACCCTAGCGCGCCCGATTTGCGCTGCAAGCCCCATCAGCCCGACAGATCCTCCAGATCCCAGACCGCGAGGATCGACCGTTCACCAACCCTTTGCAGCCGCGCCAGGGTAGCGGCAAGTGCGACCGCGTCTCCACGGGCGTAGCTTGCCTCGACATCGCGGGCCACGCGCGCCAGTGTCGCCATGCCGATCTTGTCGGAGGCCGATATCAGCTTGCCCAGAAAGCCCGCCAGTTGCGCTATGCCATTCCGGTCCCCGATCGCTGCGATTCTTTCCAGCAGAACCCCGATCTCACCAAGGGCATTTGCCACCTCGGATTCCGCCTGCACCTCACCCAGTTCGGCGCACAGCTTTTCCAGCCGATCCGGATTGAACCGGGCAGGCTCCTCCACCCGCAAAATCGTTACGGATCGCTCCATTGCTCACTCCACTTCTGCCCCCACGGCCCGGGCAAACTGGGCCGAGCTTCTGAAGAAACGATTGAGGCGCGGCGGAAAAACATCTCGAAATTGCACTGAATGCGCATTAGTTGCGTAGCGCCCCAAGGAAAGTCGAGACATGCACCGCGTCAAAACCCTGCCATCCTACCTGATGAGCCGTTACAAGGGCTGGAAAGAAACCACATTTGTCGAAAATCGCGACTGGTTTCAGCGGTTGGCGCAGGAGGGTCAGCATCCGCGCGCCATGGCCATCGCCTGTTGCGACAGCCGCGTCGCGGTCACGTCGGTCTTCGGCCAGCAGATCGGCGAAATCTTCGTGCATCGCAACATCGCCAATCTTGTGCCGCCCTACACGCCCGATGGCGAGCATCACGGTACGGCGGCGGCGGTGGAGTTCGCGGTCAAGGTGCTCAAGGTGGAGCATATTCTGGTTCTGGGGCACTCCAATTGCGGCGGCGTCAGGGGCTGCATCGAGATGTGTTCCGGCACCGCGCCCGAGCTGGAGCAGAAGGAAAGCTTCATCGGCCGCTGGCTCGATGTTCTGCGTGTGGGCTATGAGCGGATCGGCGACATCGAAGACCCGGCTTTGCGCCAGACCGCGCTGGAGAAGGAGGGTATTCAGGTCTCTCTGGAAAACCTTCTGAGCTACCCCTTCGTGGCCGAGGCGGTGGATCGGGACGAGTTGAGCCTGCACGGGCTGTGGGCGGAACTGGCCGATGGTGACCTTGAGGTGTTCGACGGCACCGTCAGGCGTTTCGTCAAGAGCTAGGCCCCTTTACCTGACGTGAGTCAGCGACTATCCCCGCGTGAAGCTTGGCAAAGGCGGCCCCATGGACGGCATTCTGGCACTTGCGGCGGATAACCTGATCTCGCCGATCATCCTGTTCTTCGCATTGGGACTTGCGGCGGCATTCGCGCGGTCCGATCTGTCCGTCCCCGAGGCCGTCGCCAAGGGCATGTCACTGTATCTGCTCTTTGCCATCGGGTTCAAGGGCGGGGCCAGCGTTGCCGCGCATGGGCTGGATGCAACCCTGATCATGTCGCTGGTCGCGGGCGCGATCCTGTCCTTTCTGATCCCGTTTGTCGCCTTCGCGCTTCTGCGGGTCATGACCGGGCTGTCCGTTGTCGATGCGGCGGCGGTTGCCGGACATTACGGGTCGATCTCGATCGTGACCTTCGTCGCCGCAAGCTCCGTCATCGCCAGCGCCGGTCTCGACAGCGAAGGCTACATGGTAGCCGTCGCAGCCATGATGGAGGCCCCCGCGATCCTGTCGGCGCTCTGGCTGATCGCGCGGTTTGGCGGCGCTGGACAGGGTGGCATGGAACCGGGGCTGATCCGGGAGATCCTGCTGAACGGCTCCATCGTTCTGCTGGTCGGTTCATTCCTGATCGGCTGGATCACAGGGCAGGAAGGGCTCGACCTGATCGCAAGCTTCATCGTCGCGCCGTTTCAGGGTGTGCTGTGCCTGTTCCTGCTGGATATGGGGCTGGTCGCGGGGCGGGGCCTGCGCGAAGCCCGTGGCGTGCTGCGTCCGCCGCTGTTTCTTTTCGGGGTGATGATGCCCTTGATCGGAAGCATGTTTGGCCTCGCGGCCGGGCTGCTTCTGGGCCTGTCGACCGGCGGCGTGCTTCTCTTTATGACGCTATCGGCCTCGGCGTCCTATATCGCGGTCCCCGCTGCCATGCGTGTGGCCCTGCCCGAGGCAAACCCGTCGATCTATCTGACACTCTCGCTCGGGGTCACGTTCCCGTTTAACCTGACGCTTGGCATTCCGATATATCTGGCGATTGCCCGCACTGTCACCGGAGGCTGACACCAATGCAAACCCACAAAGCGAAACGGGTCGAAATCGCCATCGAATCGGTGATGGAAAGCAGGTTGTCAGACGCGCTGATCGAAGCGGGCGTCACAGGCTTCACGATCCTGCCTGTACTTGGCGGCTCGGGCCGGTCGGGTCGGTGGAGCCGCGAGGGGCAGGTCAGCCGCGCGGGCGGTATGGTCAGCGTTGTCTGCATCATACGGCCCGAGAAACTGGATGACCTTCTGGATGCCGCCTTCAGCGTGGTGGATCGCCATATCGGGGTGGTCAGCGTACTTGATTGCGAGGTTCTGAGGGCCGAGCGCTTCTAGGCGGCGTACCCGCAATGTCCGAATGACCTCTAGGGGCGCGCGGAAACGCACGGAAAGCGGTATCATTTTCTGAACCCGCGAGATGTTTTCGCCGAAGCGGCCCATTGCAGGTCAATGACCCCGGAATGAGGCTTTGGAACTGCAACCGCACTGCAGGAGGGCCGAAGACATGGATCGCAAGCCCGCCCTGTTTCGCCATTTCGGACCCGGGCGGTGACCCCGGTCCGCTCGTCCATCTCACATATGCCGTGTTCGCATCGCGTGCCTGTCTGATGGCATTAGCCAGTCGTGATATGACCAGCGGCGCAATTCCGGAGGCTTCATGATAGTCTGGCGGCACGAAACGGCAGGGAGGTTGTGTCATGCGCCTGGTTCGAAATCTGTTCATTGGCCTGGTCGTGCTGGCCATTTTGCTTGTGGCGGGGGCGTATCTGTTGCCCCGCAACGTCATCGTCGAACGCCAGATCACGATCGACGCGCCGCCGGAGGAGGTGTTTCCGCTGGTCAATTCCCTTCGACGGGGGCAGGAATGGTCGCCCTGGATGGCGCTTGATCCAAATGTTCAGGTCACCCATAGCGGGCCCGAGGCCGGAGTTGGCGCCACCATGGAGTGGAGGTCCGATGAGCCGAGTGTTGGCGATGGCCGTCAGGAAATCGTCGAAAGCGTCGAGAATGAACGTGTCGTAACGGCGCTGGACTTCGGCGATATGGGCACCGCCGAGGCCTGGTTCGATCTGGCAGAAAATGGGGGCAATACGACTGTCACCTGGGGCCTCGATATGGATATGGGCAACAATCCCATCGGTCGCTGGATGGGGTTGACGATGGATGGCCTCGTGGGAGGCGATTACGAGACGGGACTGGCCAATCTCAAGGCGCTGGCCGAGGCCGGATAACCTGCTGGCGGCCCTCATGGCCGCCAGTTCAACACCAGCCCCTCCGGCCAGTCGAAGCTGACATCCATCCGGAAATCCCGCGTCTCCCCGGGGGCGAGGGTAATATCCCATGCCACCACTCCGCGCAGGTCGTCGACATCGCGCGCGGTGGGCTGCGGGGTGAGCATGACATCCACATCCAGATCCTCCTGCTCCGCGAAGGGTGTGGCGTATAGCACGCTGACATCTTCGGGGTTGTCGGAGGTGTTCTCGACGGTGAACCCGACCCGCCGCTCCTGCGTGTTCGTTTGCACGAAAATGCCCCGATCGCCTTCGTCCAGCGAAAGATCCTGCCAGGTCAGGCGCAGATGGTCGACAGGGCCGAACGCAAGCTCCTCGGAGGCGCCGGCCGATATCATCCGGATCCACTCGTTTCCAATCAACCCTCCATCACGAAAGAACAGGGCCTCGCCCGGAAGGATCGGCTCACCGCTGTCATTTTCGAACTCTGCGACAAGAAAGGCGGTCAAGTCGTCCCGCGGCACGGCGCGATTGGTCAGTTCCGTTTCAAATTCCAGGCTATCGAGGGGCAGGATCGTCTGCCCGGTGGCTCCCACGACAACCGGCGCGTTGTAGGTGTAGCTAACCTCAAGCCCGAGGAAAGAAACTTCGGATGTCTCTTCGGCGATCCCGACAGGTTCCATGGCAACGACATCGGCACTCAAGGCGGCCGATGACATGTCCGCTGCGCCCCGCAGGGTCGGCTGGGGGCGGGGCTCATGAATGCGTGCGGGCCGCGGAAGAAGCTCGCTGGGCTCTCGTTGTCGGAACGGGTCGGAGGTGGAAAAGGTAACCGCGACGTTCTGCCAAAACTCCCCGCCGCCGACGGATAGAGAGATGAACCGATCAAGCGACAGCTCGCCTGTTTCGCTGTCGAGATGCCATTCGTAGCTGGGGGACCAGGCAACGTCTTGAGCGAAATGTTCCAGTGTCAGGTCAAGTGTCGTTTCGGCGGCTGCTGTGACCTCGATGGCCAGACCGTTGACCGTTGTTCCGAAAGGCCGCAGCGCGGCCAGCCTCTGCTCGGCACTGCGCAAATCGGTCTGGCGGGCGTCAAGATCATCGGTCAGGTCACGCCGGGCGACCAGTGCCTCCTGCAGATCTTCGCCGACCCGTGCGCTTTCTGTGCCGATCGCGCCAAGATAGATGGCAAGATCATTCGGGTCATCGGGCATCTCCGCCCCGTTTTCTCCACCCCGCGCCAAAGCTTCCAGATAAGCGATCTGCAGAGTTGCACCGCGTATCCTTGCATCGGCACGGGCAATTCTGTCTTCCGCCGTCTGCACCGCCTCTCGCGCGGCATCGACCGCGTCGCGGGCCCGGGCCTGCGCGGCGGTGTCCAGCGCGCCCTCGGCCACGGGAACGCCGAACACCTCATTCGGCACACCTAGGACCACATCCGCCCCGGTCGAAACCTGCGGCGCTTCGGCGGAACCGCCAGGCAAGGCGACGATCACCCGATGGGTTCCTGCCGGTACGGTAATGGTTGTGGTGCGGCTGATCTCGGCCGCACCGATGTAGACGGTCGCCCGCGCAATATCCGCGCGGGTCACAATATCGTCCGCATGGGCCGCAGTGGCCGCTATCAGGGCGAGAGCGGAAACGGGAAAACGCATCGGGGAAACCTCCGGGAAAGAACATCCCGCAAAGCTTCCCCTGACTGTGCCGGTTATACAATAACCAGCCCCGGCAAGCTCAACCCTTCTTCAGGATCCGGTTGCCGAGGGTTTCGGCTATCTGAACCGCGTTCAGCGCCGCGCCCTTGCGCAGATTGTCCGACACGCACCACAGGTTCAGCCCGTTATCTATGGTACTGTCCTGCCGGATGCGGCTGATAAAGGTCGCGTAATCCCCCACGCATTCCACGGGCGTGACGTACCCCCCGTCCTCGCGCTTGTCGATGACCATGATGCCGGGGCTTTCCCGCAGGATATCGCGCGCTTCATCCTCGTCGAGGAACTCCTCGAACTCGATGTTGATCGCCTCGGAATGGCCCACGAAGACCGGCACGCGCACGCAGGTGGCGGTGACCTTGATCGCGGGGTCGACGATCTTCTTGGTCTCGGCCACCATCTTCCATTCCTCGCGCGTGCTGCCATCCTCCATGAACTTGTCGCATTGGGGGATGACGTTGAAGGCAATCTGCTTGGGGTAGATCGACGGCTCCCTTTCCTGACCCGGAACATACATGCCCTTGGTCTGGTCCCACAGCTCGTCCATCGCGGCCTTCCCGGTGCCCGAGACGGATTGATAGGTGCTGACGACGACGCGCTTGATCCGCGCCCGATCGTGGAGCGGCTTCAGCGTCACGACCATTTGCGCGGTCGAACAATTCGGATTGGCGATGATGTTTTTTCTGGCATAGCCGTCCACGGCCTCGGGGTTCACTTCCGGCACGACCAAAGGAACGTCCGGGTCGTAGCGGTAGAGCGAGGAGTTGTCGATCACGACGCAGCCAGCCTTCGCGGCCTTGGGCGCGTATTTCTCCGTCGCCTCCGATCCGATGGCAAAGAAGGCGATGTCCCAGCCGCTGAAGTCGAACGTGTCCAGATCCTTTGTGGTCAGGGTTTTATCGCCAAAGCTGCACTGGGTTCCAAGCGACTTGCGCGACGCCAGCGCCACGATTTCATCGATGGGAAACTGGCGCTCGGCCAGTATGTTCAGCATTTCGCGGCCCACATTGCCCGTGGCGCCGGCGACGACGACTCGATAGCCCATTGTCATATCCTTCAGGTCTGGATGCGCGGCACATAAAGGATGCTATCGCAAAGGAAAAGCCCCATGAGCCTTGACTTATACACGGCAAGGCCGCATGTGCCTTGCAAGCATTCTGCGCTGCCGCGTGAGCAGCCGCGCATCCGCGCGACAGAATGATGATATCTCCACAGCCCCCATCACGCAGGGTCTGACGATTTGGCCGGTCTGCACGGGAAACGCCCGTGTCGCCCTAGCGCCGGATCGCACCCTTCGACGCCGCGCATTGCCGCGGTTCCGACCCATGTTATCGCGCGGGCCAGTCTGTTCCGCGCAGGAAAGGTACTATTTGTTCGATTTCGATATGCTCGGCCTCTCGCCGACCCTGATGACCGCGCTGAAGAAGAGCGGTTTCAAGGAACCCACCCCGATCCAGAACCAGGCGATCCCGCTTGCGCTGGATGGCCATGACATCTTGGGCCTGGCCCAGACCGGCACCGGTAAGACCCTGGCCTTCGGCCTGCCCTTGATCGAGCATCTGCTTGCTCTGCATGGCAAGCCCGACCCCAAGACCGCCAAGGCACTGATCCTGGCGCCGACCCGTGAACTGGCCAACCAGATCGCCGATAGCCTTAGGGCCTTCACCACCGGCACGCCGCTGAAGGTGCAGGTCGTTGTCGGCGGTCAGTCGATCAACGCGCAGATCAAGCGCCTGGACCGCGGCACGGATATTCTTGTCGCCACGCCCGGCCGCCTGATCGACCTAATGGATCGCGGTGCGGTCAAGCTGCATACGGTGCAGCATCTGGTTCTGGACGAGGCCGACCAGATGCTCGACATGGGCTTCATCCATGCGCTGCGCCGGATCGCGCCGAAACTCGGCACGCCCCGCCAGACCATGCTGTTCTCGGCGACCATGCCGAAACAGATGGAAGAACTGTCGAGCGCCTATCTGACCAACCCGCGCAGAGTGCAGGTTGCCCCGCCCGGCAAGGCGGCGGACAAGGTCACCCAGTCGATCCATTTCATGGAGAAACCGGCGAAACCGGCGAAGCTCCGCGAAATCCTCTCCCGCGATCCCGAGGCGCTGACCCTTGTCTTCGCGCGCACCAAGCATGGCGCGGAAAAGCTGATGAAGGGTCTCGTGGCCGACGGGTTCAACGCAGCCTCGATCCACGGCAACAAGTCGCAAGGGCAGCGTGACCGGGCGATCAAGGCGTTTCGCGACGGCCAGATCAAGACCCTGGTCGCAACGGATGTGGCCGCGCGTGGCATCGACATTCCGGGCGTCGCCTATGTCATCAACTTCGACCTTCCGGATGTGCCGGACAATTATGTCCATCGCATCGGTCGTACCGCGCGCGCCGGTCTTGAGGGGGAGGCGATCACGCTCTGCTCCGCCGAGGAAATCGATCTGCTCAAACAGGTTGAAAAGGTGATGAAGCTGGAAATCCCCGTCGCGGGCGGAACCCGTCCCGCCGCCGTGAAGTCCGACAAGCCGCGTCGCGGTGGTGGCGGTGGCGGACAGCGGCGTCGCGGTCCCGGCGGCGGCAATGGGCAAGCCGGCAAGCCCCAAGGCAACACCGGCAGCCGCAAACCGCGCCGGCCCCGTCGCCACGCCGCCTGAACGTAGCGGGCGCCCGCCGCGTCCTTGCCTTGAAAACATGCCCGCCGGAGATCTCCCGAGAGAGGCCTCCGGCGGAACCGTATCGGCTTTAGCGGAAAAGCAGGATTGGCACCTTGCAGGACCGGATCATCTCGGTCGTCGTCGATCCGATGAACAGGTTCCGGATCCGGGAGTGCCCGTAGGCGCCCATGATCAGCAGATCGAAATCATGAGCTTCGGCGCGTTCGGCGATGACCGTCTCGGGCTCTCCCGCCACGATCTCGGCCGTCACCTGATACCCGGCGCCGGTCAACAGCGCCGCGGCCCCTTCGATCCCGCGTCTCAAACCGGTGCTTTCGGTGCCGACGGTCAGAAGATGGATGCCGAGCCCGGCAAAAAGCACCGAACGGGCGATATGATCAATCGCCTTCAGGGACGATCCGCCGCCATCGAAGGCAACCAACAGCGTCTTCACAGGCTGAAACGCCCTTGAGGTCACCAGTATCGGTTTGGTCGAGGAGCGGATCACCCGTTCCAGATTGCTGCCCAGATGCATCTTGGCGAAATCGGCCGCTTCGCCGCGCTTGCCGATGATGATCAGCTCGGTCTCCGGTTCCATCTCGCGCAGGGTCTCCACCAGATCGCCCATCCGAAGTTTGGATTGCGCCGCGACCCCCTGGGCAGCGATGCGGGCCACGGCATCTTCCAGGATCGCCTGGCCGCGCTTGCGGGCAAGCTTGGCCTTTTGCGCATCAAGCTCTGCCAGTTCATGCAGCAGCGCCGTCCGTGCACCCAGTCCGATATTGCCTGACAGGTTGCGCGGATCGGTGCTCTCATCCCGGCGGCCGATCACATGGACGATATCCACAGGCCAGCCCTTCCCCTTCGCGACCCATGCCGCGTGGTCACATACGCTTTGCGAATAGATCGACCCGTCGACCAGTGCGATGATCTTGCCCATCGGTTTCCCCCTCAATGTCCCATCAGTCGGTCCATGGCGCCCGGCTTGTCATGTTCGGCCAGCCGGTCAACGATGGTCTCTGACGCCTCGTTCAGGCCTTTTATCTCGACCTCGGCACCATCCCTGCGGAACTTGAGCACCGCCATGTCCAGCGCGGCAACCGACGAGATATCCCAGATATGGGCGCGGGTTACGTCGATCACCACGCGCTCCAGCACCTCACCGAAATCGAAGGCCGCGGCAAAGGCGTCGGCGGAGGCGAAAAACAACTGTCCCTGCACGTGATAGGTCCGTGTCATACCATCCCCTGACAGCTCGGATGTGACCCGGAACAGTTGCGCGATTTTGCCGGCAAAGAAAATGCCCGACAACAGCACACCGGTCAGTACGCCGATTGCGAGGTTGTGGGTGTAGACCGTCACCACCACCGTTGCCAGCATCACGATGGAGGAGCTGCGCGGATGGTCCCGGAGGTTGGCAATCGACGACCAGCTGAATGTGCCGATGGACACCATGATCATGATGGCGACCAGAGCGGCCATCGGAATGATCGACACGATATCGCCCAGAACAACGATCAGGATCAGCAGGAACACCCCCGCGGCAAAGCAGGACAGGCGCCCGCGCCCGCCCGATTTCACATTGATCATCGATTGGCCGATCATCGCGCAGCCCGCCATGCCGCCAATGAACCCGGTCGCGGTATTGGCGAGGCCCTGGCCGATGCATTCCTGGTTCTTGTCCGATTTCGTGTCCGTCAGATCGTCGACGATCTGCGCGGTCATCAGGCTTTCCAGCAACCCAACGGCAGCCACTGCGGCGGAATAGGGCAGGATGATTTGCAAGGTTTCCAGTGTCAGCGGGATATCGGGGATCAGGAACACGGGCAAGGTATCCGGCAGCGCGCCCATATCGCCCACGGTTCGCAGATCCATACCCATCATCAGCGTCAGCCCGGTCAACACGACGATACAGACAAGCGGGGAGGGGATCGCCGTCGTGACATAGGGAAACAGGTAGATGATCGCCAGACCGCCCGCGACCATGACATAGGTCAGCCAGGGCACCCCGATCAGTTCGGGCAATTGAGCCATGAAGATGAGGATCGCAAGCGCGTTGACGAACCCGGTCATGACCGAGCGGGAGACAAACCGCATGACTGTGCCGAGCCTCAGAAACCCGGCCGCGACCTGCAGGAGGCCGGCCAGAACCGTCGCCGCCAGCAGGTATTGCAATCCGTGATCGCGAACCAGCGTCACCATCAAAACCGCGGTGGCGGCCGTCGCGGCCGAGATCATGCCGGGCCGTCCGCCCGCGATGGCGGTGATCACCGCGATCGAGAAAGAGGCATAAAGCCCGATCTTCGGGTCCACGCCCGCGATGATCGAAAAGGCAATCGCTTCGGGGATAAGGGCGAGCGCCACGACCAGACCGGACAGGAGATCGCCGCGGATATTGCCAAGCCAGTCGCCCCGCATGCGGGACAGGAAATCAGGGGACATGTTTCGGGGTGTCTCCGCCAGAACCGGTGCCGCATGCGGCACGTCAAATGCACGTATGCGGCAGGCCATACCGGCCCGGGCCAGGGTTTGGCCAGAGCTTTGGCCCGAATACTGCCGTCAGTGGCGCACAAAGCTCAATCCGTGCGATCCTGTGCGAGGAGATAAGGCAGACATCCCAAAAGCACGACCAGCCCGAACACACCGAACAATGTGCCAAACGCATCGGCAGGCGGCGCATCTGTGGAGAGCCACGCAAAGTACGGGCCGCTGGCGAATTGCATCACGCCGGCGCCGCCCATTCCGAACAGATTCAGCAAGCTCACCCCGCGGCCTGTCAGATGAGGCGGCAGGAAGCTGCGCCCATGGGCGATCACCATCGGGTAGGTCGCGCCGAACAGGCCGATGGCTGTCAGCAACATGACGGCAGTCCAGTAGCTGCCCGCCGGAAAGACCCACAGCACAAGACAGCATAGAACCACCGCCAGATTGCCAGCGAGAACCACCCGTTTTCTGGTGCCGAACAGCCGGTCCAGCGGGGCATAGGCCAGATTGCCCGCCGCCATGGCCAGCCCCATGATCAACGTGACGGTCCCGATCTGGGCAAGCGCCGCGCCGTAGACGTCTGTCATATAGGGTGCGATCCAAAGCCCCCTGATCCCGGCCGCAGGGGCGTAGCAGACGAACATCATCGGCAGGATCAGCCAGAGGCCGGGTATGCGCAACACGTCCAGCAAAGAGCCTTTGGGCTCGCCGTCGGGCTTGGCCGGATCGCGCACCAGCAGCGCCATGGCAATGGCCACGGCGACGGTCATGCCGGCCAGTGCCCAGACAGTCTCCCGCCAGCCAAAGGCTTCGATCGCTTTCGCCATCGGCAGGGCGCTGGCGATATTCCCAAGGGAGCTGACGCCGACGGTGACGCCTGCCAATGTTGCGAAGACCGCCGGCGAATAGACCCGTGCGAAGATGTAATAGCTGGCCATCAGGACGGGCGAGCATCCAATGCCGATCAGCACCATCGCAGTCTGGATCGCGCCCGGCCCCTGCGCCAGGGCAAAAACTGCGGCCCCTCCCGCCCCGCAGAGACCGAAAAGGGCCGCCGCTGTCACTCGCGGCCCGATCGTGTCCAGCGCCCAGCCCACGGGGATCTGCATGATTGCGAAGGCTGCGAACCACAGGCCGGAAGCACGGGCCAGATCCTCCGCACCCGCGCCGATTTCCACTCCGAGAACCGGGGCCAGCACCGCCAGGAAGGCGCGGTAGAACTGGCTGAGCACGTAGCCCAGCACCAGAAATGCCAACCCGGCTTTCATCTCATGGCCCCTTCTGCCGCCTCTTCCGGCACCCTGCCTTTTGGCGCAGGGGGCGGCAAGGGCGCGTGTTTCAATAGTTTTTCCGATTCTTTTAGTCGGATATTCTTGACACCCCGGAAGGGATGAGGTTCAAAACCCCCACCCAACCGACAAAAACGGTCAGGTAATACCGAATTCCAGCAACGGAGCGTCCTAGATGACCCGCACACTTGCACTTCTGCTCGGCACGACAATCGTCGCGAGCAGCCTTACAGCCGCCCAGGCTCAGGAACTGAACCTGTATTCCTCCCGCCATTACGACACGGACGAACGGCTGTATTCCGAATTCACGGAGATGACCGGTATCGCCATCAACCGGATCGAAGGCAATGCCGACGAACTGATCGCGCGGATGGAGGCCGAGGGCGAGAACTCGCCTGCCGACGTGTTCCTGACCGTCGATACCGTTCGCCTCGCGCGCGCCACCGATATGGGTTTGCTACAGCCGGTGGAAAGCGACGTGCTTGAGGCGCGCATTCCGGCCTATCTGCAGGATGACGAGAACCACTGGTTCGGTTTCTCTCAGCGCTCGCGAATCCTCTTCTACGACCGCAACGATGTCGAAAACCCGCCGCGGACCTATCAGGATCTCGCCAACCCGGAATATGAGGGCATGGTCTGCATCCGCTCCTCTTCCAACGTCTATACCCAGAACATCGTTGCCGCGCTGATCGCCCATTTGGGTGTCGAGGCAACGCAGGAGTGGGCCAACGCCGTGGTCGGCAACTTCGCCCGCGACCCGCAGGGCGGCGACACCGATCAGCTTCGCGGTATCGTGTCGGGGGAGTGCGACATCGCGATGTCGAATACCTATTACTTCGGTCGCGCCATCCGCACCGAGGTTGACGGCCTGTCCGGCTCGCTCGACATGGTCGGGTGGGTGTTCCCGAACCAGAACGATCTGGGCGCGCATATGAACATCTCGGGTGGCGGTGTTGCCGCGCACGCGCCAAATCGCGACAACGCCATCGCCTTCCTGGAGTATCTCGCCAGCGATCAGGCGCAGGAATACTTCTCCGCAGGCAACGATGAGTATCCCGCGGTGCCGGGTGTGGCCCTCAGCCCCTCGGTCGCGTCGCTCGGCATCTTCCGCCCCGACACGATCGATCTGTCGGAAATCGCCGACAATGTGGACGCCGCGGTGGATGTGCTGAACAACGCCGGTTGGGAATAAGCCCGGCCAAAAAGCCTCCGGCAGGTGTTGCGAAGCGGGTGCCCATGTGGCGCCCGCTTTTTTGCTGGGGCCTACGCTTCGAGGTGCCCGCTGCCGGTGCGCCGTGCTGCACGGCCGACCCGCGCGTCCCGCCCGATGCTCCAGCATAGAAGCGTCACCGGGATCAGCCCGACGGCGACAATCACGAGGCTTGGTACCGCGGCCTCGTGCAGACGCTCGTCCGAGGCCAGCCGGTGTGCCTGCACCGCCAGCGTGTCGTAATTGAAGGGCCGCAGGATCAGCGTCGCGGGCAGTTCCTTCATCACATCGACAAACACGATCAGCAGCGCCGTCAGCACCGCGGGTCTCAGCACCGGCAAGTGGATGCGCCGCAGCATCGGTATCGGGCTCTGGCCAAGTGTGCGCGCCACCGCGTCGACATTGGGATTGATCGTCGCCAGCCCGGAATCGTAGGTGTTGAGCGCCACGGCCATGAAGCGGACCATATAGGCCACGATCATCAGCCAGATCGACCCGGTGATCAGCAGCCCGGTATCGATCCCGAAACTGGCCTCCATTACCCGGTCGATGGCATTGTCGAGCGCGGCGAAGGGAAAGAGCAGGCCAACCGCGATCACCCCGCCCGGCACCGCATATCCGATCCCAGCCACGCGGGTCGTGGCCTTTGCGCTTGGCGTCGGATGCAGGCGCGCGTTGGAGCCGAGGAACACGGCGGCGGCGACTGTGAGGATCGCGGCGATGCTCGCAAGCGTCACCGAGTTCTGCAAAAAGGCCAGATAGCGCGGTGTGAACAACAGCTCGCCTGAATCCCAGCCGAGCGTGATCAGCAGGATCGTGGGCAGAAGGAAGCCGAGCAGGACCGGCAAAGCGCAAAATACGAACGCGCCGACTGCATGCCGACCGGTCAGCGTTATGGGTTCCATCCGCTCGAACCGCCGCCCGGCATCGTGGTGGCGCAGGTGCTTGCGTTGCGAGCGCTCCAGCATCGCAAGGGTCAGCGCCACGACAAGCAGGCAAAGCGCCAGTTGTGCCGCGCCTGCCCGGTCGAAGAGTCCGAACCAGCTGACATAGATGCCGGTGGCGAAGGTCTGCACACCGAAATAGGCGACCGTGCCGTAGTCAGCGAGGGTTTCCATCAAGGCCAGAAGAACGCCGCCGGCGATGGCGGGCCGCGCGATGGGAAGGGAAACGTGGTAGAACGCGCCCCACGGTCCGCGCCCGAGCGTTCGCGCGGCGATATAGGCCGTCGCTGATTGCTGCAGGAACGCCGCGCGGGCCAGAAGGTAGACGTAAGGATAGAGAACCAGCGTCAACATCGCCGCAGCGCCGCCAAGAGACCGGATCTCGGGAAACCAATAGTCGCGGGGGCCCCAGCCCATCACGTCGCGCAATGTGGTCTGCACCCATCCCGGATGATCGAGGAAATCGGTGTAGGCATAGGCCAGCACATAGGCCGGGAAGGCCAGCGGAAGGGCAAGAGCGATTTCGAGAACGCGCCGGCCGGGAAAGCGCGTTGCCGTGACAAGCCATGCCGTGCCGGAGCCGATGATCGCGGTGCCAAGGCCCACCACAAGGATCAGGATGCCCGTGGTTGCGGCATAACGCGGCAGTACCGTTTCACCCAGGCGGGTCAGCGTCTCAAACCCGCCGGTCAGCGCGGCCAGAACCACCGCCGCCATCGGCAGAATGCACAGGCCCGCCGCCAGCCATGCCAGCGCGCCAAGCCGTCTGGAGGAGGAGTAGCGTCGTCCCATGTACCTGCTCTAGGCGATGGATCGCGCCGCGCACAAGACTGTCCGGCGGATTTCCTGACATATTTGCTCGGATAGTGGCTATTGGTCGCCGTTCCGCTGTTTCGGGGGGTTGCCCCGATGGCGGAACTGGCTTCAGCTATGACCGATACTCCTCGTCAGGGCTGTTCCCATGCGTTTTGCAATTGTGCCTCTTCTTCTGCTCGCGCTGTCGGGGTGCGGCGTCTTCGCGCCCAGCTACAGGGATCAGTCGGTCACCATCGCCTCCAACGCGAATTTCGACCCGGCGCGCTATGCGGGGCGGTGGTACGAAGTGGCGCGGTATCCCAACCCGTTCCAGGCCGGTTGCGCCGGTGCCATTGCAGAGTATCAACTGCGCCCCGGGGCCGACATTGCCATTCGCAACACCTGCCTTGATGAAACCGGCACGCCGACCGAGGACATAAGCGGACGCGCCACCATCGTCGGACCCGGCCGCCTGTCGGTACGGCTCTCCGGTGTGCCGGTGGCTGCGCCTTAC
This sequence comes from Rhodophyticola porphyridii, assembly GCF_003688285.1. Classification (GTDB taxonomy): domain Bacteria; phylum Pseudomonadota; class Alphaproteobacteria; order Rhodobacterales; family Rhodobacteraceae; genus Rhodophyticola; species Rhodophyticola porphyridii. Next base: position 185,079 of record NZ_RCNT01000003.1, on the reverse strand, counting down.
TGGGTTCTTTGGGTCGATGAAGGGTACCGCACCGCGGTGATCGGCCAGCCCGACGGGCGCGCCGGATGGATCCTGAACCGGGAACCCGTGATCCCGGCCGATCGCCTCGCCGCCGCGCGCGAAGTGCTGGCCTTCAACGGCTATGACCTCTCCCGATTGCAGGCCAGCGGGGCGATGGCCGCGCGCTAGCCCTGGCGCGGCGAAAACCGGCGAGAGATCGGCTTGCCGCCCCGGACAACGGGGCGCCGACACTTCAAGCAGTGCCTGTATAGTGACCAAAGGACCGCGGATCGCGCCGTCAGGTCGGGCATACCGGAGTTCGCCGGGTGCCTGCGCGCGCGAATACCCGCCGTGCCCGGTCTCCAGGTGGTGAGGATTTAGGCAATATGCTAGTTTCCGCACGCTGCCCCTCTGCCGCGATAGCGGTGTTTACCCGGCCATTTGAGGTTGAGACCCGTGTCACGTGATCCGAGTTGGGAAGATATCCGCGTATTTCTGGGCTACCTCCGCGCAGGATCTGTCGCGAATGCGGCACAGGACCTCAAAATCAGCGGCCCCACCGTCAGCCGACGAATAAACTCATTGCAGAAGGCAATCGGGTTTCCGTTGCTCAGCCGGTGCAACCAGGGTCTGGAACTGACCCCGAACGCTCAGAACCTTGTCGAGATATGGCAGGAAGCCGAACGTCTGCTTTCCAACGCGCCCGATCTCGCAACCCGCATGCGCGACACGCAGCGGATTGAATTACGGTTTTCCACCACGCCCGCCTTGGCCAATGCTCTGATATTTCCAAATATCGAATCCTATATGGAACGCTGGCCGAACGTGATGATCGATGTGGATACATCGTTTCGGATTGTCGATATCGGTTCGGGGCAGGGGGATGTCGCGCTGCGATTTGTCGAACCCGAACGCGGTGCCGTCGTGCGGCAGCGTGTCGGCTCGGTGTCCTTCAACGTCTATTGCGCCGAAGGGATCCTGCCGGACGGGTTTGAACCCGTGGATGCGTGGCAGGCGCTGTCGGAAACCGGGCTTCGCGGCATTACATGGACGCCGGGCACAAGTGTGAGCATGCCGCAGCAGAAGCTGAGCGAAGTGCTCAGTGCGCGGCGCACCGGATTGGCGATATCGGAGTACACCGGGCTGGTGGACGCCATCCAGAACGGCATCGGCGCAGGTATCTTGCCGGATATCGTGGGCCAGCGCCTTCCCGGCGTGCGCGCCCTGATGACGCCGGGTGTGGTGGGCACGATGCCGCTTTGGCTTGTCACCGCGGACCGGTTGTCCAGCTATCGCCATATCACGGAGTTTCGCGACTTCATCCGCAAGGCGATCAGGAAGGAGTCCGCCAGCATAATGGCGGCCAGAGGCGATCCCACCTAGGGGACGCTGGCCCAAGGCCGCCATATATTGCTGCTGCGATATCAGCCGGCTTTTACCGCTTTCCCTTCGGTATAGCGCGCGCCGACGACCGCGTCGGGCGAGAACGCCGCGGATAGGCGATCAAGCGCCGCCCGATCGACGCTCAGATCGACGGCGGCGGCATTCTGCTCCAGATGTGCGATCTTGCGCGCGCCCGGGATCGGTACGATGTCACCGCCCTGATCGAGCAGCCAGATCAGCATCAGCTGCGGCACACTCACACCGGCATCCGCCGCGACCTCGTCCAGCAGATCGAACAAAGGCGCGTTGGCATCGAAGCTGTCTTGCGTGAACCGTGGCAAGGTCCGGCGGAAATCATCCGCGTCAAGCTTGGGCGGAGCACCTGTCTTGCGCAGCAATCCCCGACCAAGCGGGGAGTAACAGACCAGGGTGCCGCCGGTATCCCGAATGACGGGCAACACCTCATCCTCCACCAGTCGCGTCCAGAGCGAGTATTCCGACTGCACCGCATCGACCGGAGCCACCGTATTGGCGCGCGTCAACTCATCAGCCGTGGGCTCGGAGAGGCCGATCGCGCGGATCTTGCCGGCGGTCTTCAGCTCGGCAAGCGCGCCCATGCTGTCCTCCACCGGAACGTTCGGATCTATCCGGTGCAGATAATAGAGATCGATCACGTCGATCCCCAGCCGCCGCAGGCTGTCATCGCAACTTGCGGTGATGTAGTCGGGAGTGCCGCAGCGCTCGCGCTTGAAGTTTCCGTCCGACATGATCTCGTCGGTCCGGACGATCCCGCATTTGGAGGCGATCAAGGGGGCATGGCTGGTCTGCGCGATGAAGCGGCCCAGAAGCTCCTCGTTCCGGCCATCTCCGTAGAGATCGGCGGTATCCAGCATGGTGATGCCAAGTTCCATCGCGCGCTCCAGCGTGGCCATGTTCTCGGTCTCGTCAAACGCACCGTAGAACTCCGACATCGCCATACAGCCGAGTCCAAGCGTCGACGTGCTGAGGCCGGACCGTCCTATTTGCCTGGTTTTCATGGTCTTTCCTTTTCAGTTCAGAGGATTTCAAGAAGGATCACGCCGCAGCTGAAGCCCACCCCGGCCGAGACGATCAGAACACGGTCGCCGCTGTGCAGAAGGCCTTTCGCGCGGATCTCCGCCAGACCGACCCAGCCATCGGTCGTGCCCAGATGGCCGTGCGTCTTGCCGATCTCCCAGCCGGACCGATGCCCGAGCGCGCCGAAGGTCGCCTCATATGTCGCGTCGCGGACGGAGGCCCCGACAAAAGGCGTGAAGAGCCAATCCGCAGGGCCTGTCCAGTACGGGCTGGACAGCAATCCGGTCTTCAGACGATCAAGTGCCCGGTTCAGGGGCTCCGCGAAGCCCGCATGGCCATGCGCCGCCAGAAACGCTTTCTTGCTGCGGCGCACGTCGTACTCGCGGCGCCAGCTATCGGGCGTTTCATCGCTGGGCGCGGCGTCGCGGTGCAGCTCTTCCAGATCGGGGGCGCCATCAAGCGCCAGATGCAGAACGCGGGCGAACCCGCTTTGGCGGGACAGGACCACGCCGGCCGCCGCGTCGCCGTACAAAAGCCCGTAATCCGACTGCCAGCGATCAAAGCCCGATGCCTCGAACCGGTCGGCCCCGACCAGCAACAGCTGCCCGTCGGGACGTGGATCGCAAAGCGGCCCAAGTGCGATCATGGCCTGAAGCAAGCCATTGCAGCCCTGGTTCACGCTCAGCGCCGGAACATGCCCGCCGATATCCAGATGGCGCTGGATCCAGGATGCAGGGGCCCATAACCGAGGCTGGCCGTGACGATGGATCGATGTATAGGCCAGCCCGGCAAGATCGATGCCGCGAAGACCCGCCTCGGCAAGCGCGTCCTTTGCCGCAGCAAGGCCCATCTCGTAAGATGCACGCTCAGGCTCCCGGATGACGGAGACATAGCCGTCCGCCTCGGCGCGGTCCTTCTCGTACCGACCGGCCCGAACCGCGTCGCTCACCGAAAGCCGGTCCGGGCCGGGCACCGCCCCAAGGCCGGCAATGAAAAGCGGATCAACCATGCGCGGGCGCGCCCGCGTCGAATAGCTCGCCGAGCCTGTCGGATACGGCGCGGTCACGGAGCGACCGGTCAACCGCCGCGACATAGCCGTCCGGCCGGACCAGAACCCGCGCGACCGGCCCCAGCTTTTCACGTTCACGCGTGGTTGCGGGGCGCACCGCCATCGGGCCCGCGGTCTCGCCGGGGCGGTAATAGCGATTGTCGTCCAGCCTGATCTCGTCGACGGGCCATGCACCACCTATCGTATCTCCGCCCGACAGGTGCAGCACCAGCATCCGGCCTGGCGCCAGCAGGTCGAAGAGGTCGCCGCCATCGGCCAGTCGTATCCATGGCAGCCGCTTGCCAAGGGCGACCGGATCGGGCCCGGTCCCATAGGCGATCCGCAGTTGCGCCATCGCCTGGATCAGAGCGCGGGGTTGCCAGAAACGGCAGAGAACCGGTGCCACGAACCGGAGTGCGATTCGATGCAGAAGATTGGGCGAGTTCATCAGGCGCAGGGCACGGTCCGTGCCATTGGCGACGCTGAGCGCGATGGCGCGCCGCTCTTGGCCATAACTGTCCAGGAGGTCAGGGGCAGGCGCATGGTGTGAGACGGAGAGCTTCCAGGCCAGATTGGCCGCATCCTGAATGCCCATGTTCATACCCTGCCCGCCGGCGGGCGAGTGAATATGCGCGGCATCGCCTGCCAGGAACACCCGGCCCGTCATGAACCTGTCTGCCACGCGTTTCTGCATCTTGTAGGAGACGACGCGCGACGGATCATAAAGACGTGTATCGGGGAACAGCCCGTTGCGCCGCAGGAAATCGGCAAAGGCATCAAAGCTGATCTGCGCGCCCGATGCCAGATCGGTGCTGGCCATACTGTCCGGCCCGACCAGCCGATAGGCGCCGTTTGGGAGCGGGATAGCCGCCAGCACGGACTCGTTGGCCATGATCACATGGGTGGCGTCCGTGGCCAGCCGGTCTTCGGCAATCCTGACTTCCGACAACACGAAACGCGCGTCATAGGTGAGCCCGGAAAAATCTATACCGAGGGATTTGCGCACGACGCTCGCGGCACCGTCGCACCCCACGACATAATCATGCCGCATGGTCTCGCCCGCCGAATGGACGATAACGCCATCGGCATTTTCCTCCAGACTGCGCAGGGTGGTGTTCCACTCCACGTCTCCACCAAGGCTGCGCAGCTTGTCATAAAGCAGCCGCTCGGTGATCGATTGCGGCAGGATCAGATAGAAGGGATAGGCGGTGTCGTGCCGCAGAACATCGAAATCGAGAGAGAAGAGCGCGCGCGTCTTGTCGTGAAATGTCATGTAGCGGGTGACACGGCCATGGCGGATGAACGCCTGGGCCAGGTCCAGCGATTGCATCACCTCAAGCGTGCGGGCGTGCACGCCCAGGGCGCGCGAGTCGCCGACGGGGCCAGATTTGCCATCGATAATGCGAAACGGCGTCCCGGCGCTGGCCAGAAGACAGGCCAGCGTCAGGCCCACGGGTCCCGCGCCGACGATAAGAACGCGTTGGTCGGGTGTCATGGCGTCGCCTCCGTATAAAGAAAGCTTTGCAGGCCGTTCAGGCAATGGCGTGCCGCGCCCGCATCAAACCTTTGCGCCTGGCCGTGGGGGTCGATCTCTTCGTTGGTGAAGCCGTGGCGGGCATGCCCGAGGGCCAGGCTGATCCAGTCCACGCCCGCCTCAGTCATCTCGGTCTGGAAGGCGGTGATGTGCTCCATGCCTATGATCGGGTCCGACGCGCCGTGGATCGCGACAAAGCGCGTGTCGCTTGCCAGCATGGTGATGGGCTTCCTGCTTGAGGGGATGCCGTGCACGCTGGCCACCGCCGCCAGATCGGCATCCGCCCGGCCCATCTCGAAACTCAGCGCCCCACCCAGACAATACCCCACCACATGCAGGCTTCGCGGTGTGATCGAGAGCGTCTCGCACAGGGCGCTGATATAGGTCGACAGATTGCCGCGCAGGATTTCAGGGTCGCCCAGGGCCCGGGCGATCCAGATCTCGGCATCGCCGCCGTATTCCCGGGGCCGATAGGCCTCTCCGTAGAAGTCGCTGACCACCACATTGCATCCATGCGCATCGGCAATCTCGATGCCGCGGCGCATGGCGTAAGCGGTCTGATATCCCCGCCAATCGGGCAGGATCAGCGCCGTGCGCCGCGCCTGCCGGTCGACGAAAACGCCGCCATAGCTCGCCGCGTCGGTTTCGAACCTGATATCGGTCATGGCTGACATCGGTTCAGGCGGCCTGCGCACCAAAGGCACGGGCGTGAAAGGGCATTTCCTTCAACGCTTCAAAATGGGCGGCAAGCTTTGGCCGGGATCTTAGCAGCCCGCCGTCGATCCGATCGGCCCAGTTCAGCATGACCAACAGGAAGAAATCCGATGATGTCAGGTTTTCGCCGAGGGCGAAGGTCTGATTGCTGATCCGTGTTTCCAGCATGTCCAGCACCTTCGCGATCTCGGCGTCGGACATCGCGCGAATGGCCTGTTGTGCGGCCGGATCCTCCGCAGAGCGATCAGGCCGGAACCTCAGCAGGAAGGCATTGTAGACGGATGTGGCAAGAAAGCTCAGCATCTCGTCGTTGCGGGCCCGCATGGCCGGGGTCCGGCCCAGCATCTCGGCGGCAAAGCTGCGCGCAAGATGGTTCAGGATGGCGGTGGTTTCGGTCAGCGTCAGGCCATCGTCGGTCACCAGCGTCGGCACCGTCCGGCTTGGATTGACCGTGGCCAGATCGGCGTCGTGATCGCGCCGTTCCCGCAGCTCGACCGGCAGGCCAAGATGGGCGCAGAGCGCAACGACCGCATCCGAGCATGAACCGTTGATGGTATAAAGCGTCATTTCCGTTGGCATCGGTACCTCCTTACCTAGATGTCTCGGGCAACATCCGGCAAGCCCCGGCGCCAAACAACGCCGGATAGTGAAACGGCTGTTTCAATATTTTGGGGGTCACCCGCCAAATTCCTGCCCCGATACTCGGTTCATCCGACGAGTAAAGGAGGCCAAAATGCCTTTTGCGGTTCTGATCCTCGCCCTGGGGATATTTGTTATCAATACCAGTGAATTCGTGATCATGGGCCTGCTGCCCGAGGTCGCGACCGATTTCGGCGTCTCGATCCCGACCGCCGGATATCTGATCAGCGGCTATGCCTTCGGCGTGGTGCTTGGCGCGCCCTTGCTGACGCCATTTCTGATCCAGTTTCAACGCAAGCGTGTGCTGATCGCGTTGATGGGTCTCTTCACCTTGGGCAATCTGGCCTGCGCCATCGCGCCGACCTATGAGCTCATGCTCACCGCGCGGATCGTCACCGCCTTGGCGCAAGCAACGTTCTTCGGGCTGGGCGCCGTTGTCGCGACCCAATTGGTCGAACCGGGCAAAGCGGCACGGGCAATCGCGGCGGTGTTTCTGGGGTCGACGATTGCCAACATGTTTGGCTCACCGGCCGGCACCGCAGTGGGGCAGGCCTTGGGCTGGCGATCCACATTTGTCATCCTGTCGGGGCTTGCGGCGGTCACGGCGGTTGCCCTGATAATGTGGCTGCCACGGGTCGAATCCTCCAAAGTCTCCAACCTGCGGGCCGAATTCGCGGTGTTGCTGAGACCCGAGATGATCAGGGCGCTGATGATGACCACGCTGGGTTTTGGCGGCACATTCACCACCTTCACCTTCATCGCGCCAATGCTGACAGATGTGACTGGCCTGCCATCCAGCTGGGTGCCCAGCATCCTGTTGCTCTTCGGTTTCGGGATGTTCCTCGGGAATCCATTGGGCGGGCGGCTGGCGGATTGGAATCTCGGCCGCGCCATTCAACTCAGCCTCATGTTCCTGATTTCGGTTCTGATCGTGATCTCCTTCGTGATGCCCTATCCGATCGCGATGATCGTGGCGGTCTTCTTTTTCGGGATGGCATTGTTTTCCACCATCCCGGCCCTGCAGGTGCAGGTCATGTCACATGCAGGCGATGCACCGGTCATGGCTTCGGCCTTCAACATCGCGGCCTTCAATCTTGGCAACGGTCTTGGAGCATGGCTGGGCAGCCAGGCCCTGCATTCCGGCGTCACATACACGCAGGTGCCGCTGATCGGGGCGGCCATGTGTGGTGCGGGTCTCTTGCTGGCTGTGGTCAGCCGCCAGCGCCAATCGGTTCGCACCTGATCCTATTCGCAAATCAAGACTTCCATGGCGGGCACAGTCACTGTGCCCGCCATTTCCTTCCGTTTTGGCGGAAATGCGCCAATGCTGCGTTGCAGAAATGGAATGGGCATTTCGATACTGGCGATTGTTGGTTTTTTCCGATGGCTCTCTACTGATTACACGAACCACCGATTCAGTTTGGAGAGTGAAATGACCAATTCGATCCAAAGGTTCTTTGTCGTCGGGGATACATTTTTAGGTACGGCCAGGCATATTGATGGTCTGATTACCGAAACCGACGCTTTGGAAAAAGTTCTGACAAGCGTACATCTCGACAACGACATCCACCTGTACCTGCAACAGGGCGTCGACATGCGCAGCCTCTACGCCGCCGTCCGGCATTTCAACACGACGAACGGGAAAGCCGGCGGCAGTTTCAATCTGGTGTCCTGCAAACGCGCGCCCCGGTCCACGCGGCGGTTTGCTCACAAGAACCGCGCAGAAAACATCGTCATCTGCGCGCCACGCAGGATGTCGGACACCCTGTTCGAGATGGACCTGTGCTTTTCCGCCCAGAACGAGTTTTTCCTCGACCACATGACGGGGATGCACATCCAGGGCATGGCCCTGATCGAAGCGGCGCGCCAGGCTTTCCTGACCGTGACGGAGGCCTTCTTCCTCGCCGAGGACGAGCGCGATTACTACTACGTTATCAAGAGCATGGAAACGGAGTTCCAGAATTTCGTGTTCCCGTTCGACGCGGTCCTGCGCTATGAAATCACCCGTGCCTCGCACAAGGAAAACCGCCACGGGTTCGATGCCGATATCACGATCATACAGGCCGGAACCGTATGTACCCGCGTCACCGTATCCTTCACAGCCTTCGAGGCGAAGACGATCGCCGACAGGGAGCTTGTCGTTGCGCAGGAGTGTCTGAACAAGCTGGTGGAGCAGTATCGCGACGAAGAAGCGCTCCAATCCGTTTCTCAAGTCGCGTGAGGGCCTGAAACATGCCCGATATCCGCCCTGCGCCCAGCCTCGCCGTTTTCGATGTCGATGAAACGCTGATCGAGTGCAAATCCATGTTTTCGTTTCTTGAATTCGCGTTCAGGGAAGTCGCCGGAGACACAGGCGGTGCGCAGGCATATCGCGCCGCGCTCTATGAATTGCAGACGGCACGCGAAACGGAGCCGCGCGAGGTCGTCAACCGGCTATTCTACCGTAACTTTTCCCGCTGGTCCCTCGATCAGCTCGCCGAGCTTTCGCAAGAATGGTTTGCGCGAAGCAAGGCGCGCTCCTTTTATGTGCCCGAGGTGCTGAACCGGTTCCGCCAGCATCAGGCGCAGGGCCATGAAACGGTGCTGCTGTCGGGATCGGCAAACTTCATTGTCGCGCCCATAGCCGACGACCTTGGCGCAACAGGCATATTGGCGATCGCACTCAAAAGACTGCCGGATGGCACCACTGACGGGCAGATCGAGGGTATTCAGACGATTGGTGAGGGAAAGGCCGCAGCGTTGCGAAACCTGATCCAAGCGCGCGGCCCCTACGTCAGAACCTTCGGCTATGGTGATCATCAGAGCGACTTGCCGTTCCTGGCTATCTGTGACGAGGCATATTGTGCGCATCCTGCGGATCGGCCCGCGCCGGAATGGGCCGAGGCCATCCAGTCATTTCCAATCCACGGTCAGGCAAGCACAGCGGGGTCGATTACCGCCTAGGCGCTCCAGCGTCGATCCGAGCGAAGGAGGGAAAGGACATCTCCGACCAGGCAACGCACAGCTTGTAGGTCTGCAAATCCTGTGCCGGGACGGTCAACTGATCCTGACGCGCCATTTCGGAAAGTTGCTGATTGAGGTTGCGCAGATCCGCCATGACCTGTCGCGCCGTCTGTCGGGAGATACGCCGGGACTGGGTCAGGTAGCCGGACTGCTCCCCATCGGGCTGGTCAAAGACCGTGCGGATAAAGGCGAGGTTCAGATCCCTGAGCGTCCGGTGAAGCGGGCCGTTTCGCCGGAACTTGACGGGATGCGCCGGCGTCAGACGAATGCGGCCCTCGGTATGAACCTCGGCGAGGCCAAGCCGCTCCAGCTTGCGACCCAGAATGAAGAGGGCGTTCCTGCTCAACCCGAACTCTTGGCGGATCGTCGCTTCGGTCATGCCGTCATGCAGCAGGATGAACAGAAAGAAGAGCGACGGATCCTGCGCCAACCCGGCCTCCATCTCCGCCGTCAACTGGACCGGCCGGACGATGGTGCGCTTGGCGGTTGCAACAATATCCTCGAACGGAAGGTCGAGGGCATCGCAGATTTCCATGACCCTGCTCATTTTAGCATCCCCGCTTGCGAAGATTCGCTTGATCGTCGGTTCCGACAGGGACATGCGCGCGGCAAGGTCTCCATAGGTCATCTGCCGCGCCCGCAGCGCCTGTTTCAACACCTCGAACATGGTTCCGCGCATGGCACGCTCCTGATCTATTTACGGGGCTATCGGTATCACTAATCGATACCAAAGGCAGTTATACTTCACCAGGGTATTCATAAAAGATACCAATGCCGCATCCTTTACGAGATCAAATGAGGAATGTGACATGAAAATGCTACCAAGTTTCGCCGTCGCCGCCGTAACCATCACCAGTGCAAGCCTGTCGCATACGCCTGCCGCCCTTGCGGAAGCGCCATGGAATGTCGGCGGCTTCGATATGCCGGAATCCGCAATCTTCGACAGCACACGCAACCGGGTGATCCTCAGCAACATTGCGGGCCACCCCGGTGAAGCCGATGGAAACGGGTTTCTGACCCTCTTGTCGGAAACCGGCCAAATCCTCGATCTCGATTGGGTCGATGGTCTTGATGCCCCGAAGGGGATGGCGTTTGTCGGGCAAAACCTGCTGGTCGCCGATCTCAACACACTGCATGTCATCGACGCGGAAACGGGCGCGATCCGGCGGTCGATCATGGTCGAGGGTGCCGGGTTTCTCAACGATGTCACCTCGGACGGGCAGACTGCCTATATCAGCGATCTGATGACAGACAGCATCTGGCGCTACGCCGATGGTCGCGTGACGCTGTGGATGCAGCATGACCAGCTGAGCCATCCCAACGGTCTGTTGCTGGACGGGGCGCGCCTGCTGGTCGGAACATGGGGCGAAGGTCTGAAAGAGGATTTCTCTACAGAAGTCGCAGGCTCCCTCCTGTCGGTCGATCTTGAGACCCGGGCCATCTCCATCGTCGTGCCGGAAATCGGTAATATAGACGGCATAACCCGTGTGGGGGACGAGATTCTGCTCAATGATTGGGTCACCGGAGAGGTGTTCACGGTCAACGGCGCGGGCGAGGTCGACCTGGCAATTAACCTCTCGCCGGGCGTGGCGGATATCTCCTCCCACGGGAACACGCTTTTCCTGCCGATGATGCTTTATGGCGATCTGCGCGTCGTCACCTATCCATAATTCCAGGGCTCGGATACAGCCTCTGTCATCGCCATATCCTCTGAAGCTGGTCGGTCGAAACCCGCCGGATGTCGGTATTCATTCGCATCCGTCGCCGGTTTCGCGCTAGATCGGCTGTGATGGAGGGCGCATGTTTCTGAGCATCTTTGACATATTCAAGATCGGGATCGGGCCGTCTTCTTCCCACACGATGGGCCCGATGAGCGCGGCGGCGCGGTTTCTGGACGATCTGCGCGATGGCCGTGAGAAAGAACCGGGTGCGGGAGATCTGGGCGCGTTGGCCTGTTCGCTTCACGGGTCGTTGGCCTTTACCGGTAAGGGACACGCGACGGATCGGGCGGTTATCTTGGGTCTGTGCGGGTTGAGGCCGGACACGCTCGACCCGGATAAGGCAACGGAGATCGAGGCGGCGCTGCGCAAGAGAGGCCGGGTGACGCCCCCCGGACTGCCTGAACTGCGATTCGACCCGGCGACCGATCTGGTGTTCGACTACGACCTGAGATTGCCGGGCCATGCGAACGGGATGATCCTGCGGGCCTTCGACACGAATGGCAGCCTCTATATGGAAGAAACCTATTACTCCATCGGCGGCGGTTTCGTGATGACCGCAGCCGAACTGGACGCACAGAGGCATGGCGGCGCGGCGCAGCTTCATGCGGAGAAGGAAGAGGTCGGCTATCCCTACCCGTTCGGGTCCGCGGCGGAAATGCTGGCGATGGGCAAGGCTTCGGGCAAAAGTATCGTCGAGATGAAATGGGCAAACGAACTGGCGCTGGCGGGCCGCGCCGAGGTGACCGGCCGGGTGGAAGAGATACGCCGCGCGATGGAGGATTGCCTGGAACGTGGCCTGCGGATGGAGGGGGAATTGCCCGGCGGGCTCCGTGTGAAACGCCGGGCAAAGGCGATCCATGAGCAACTGAAGGCCGAGGCAGGGCGAAACATCGCGCAGCCCCACGTGGTGAATGACTGGTTGAGTGTCTACGCCATGGCGGTGAACGAAGAAAACGCCGCAGGCGGGCGGGTGGTGACGGCACCGACCAACGGCGCGGCCGGTGTGATCCCGGCGGTGCTTCGCTATTACAGGGGCCATTGCATCGGCGCGAGCGATGCAGGTGCCGTCGACTTCCTGATGGCCGCAGCGGCGATCGGCGGCTTGATCAAGCACAATGCCTCGATTTCTGGTGCCGAGGTCGGCTGTCAGGGGGAGGTCGGATCAGCGGCGGCAATGGCGGCAGCAGGGTTGTGCGCGGCGTTGGGTGGAACCAATGAGCAGGTTGAAAATGCAGCGGAAATCGCCTTGGAGCATCATCTTGGCATGACCTGCGATCCGGCGGGCGGATTGGTTCAGGTGCCGTGTATCGAGCGCAACGGGCTGGGCGCGATCAAGGCCGTATCCGCCGCGTCCCTCGCGTTGAGGGGCGATGGTACGCATTTCATGCCGCTGGACAATTGCATCGAGGCCATGCGCCAGACGGGGCTGGATATGAACAGCAAGTACAAGGAAACCAGTCAGGGCGGATTGGCGGTCAATCTGCCGGAATGCTGAGGGCCCGGAAGCAGCGCGTCAGCTTCTGGAGGGCCGCGCCCGTTCAGCCGCTGCTTCTGGTCCGGGAATTGGGTGCGGAGCTTGTGGGCGTCAGCGCCGTCGAACGGTTTCGCCTTCGAGAAACCTTGGCTCCAGCGCAATGATCTCGTCTGACAGTGCGTTTGCCGCGATCAACTCGGCAGCCTTCTGACCGATCTCCGTCCTGCGGCTGTCCATGGTTGCGATGCGCATGGGCAAGCCGTCGAGCACTTCGAAGGAGTTGAACCCGGCCAGACCGATCTCCTCCGGAATTTTCATCCCCTTTTCCAGGCAATAGAGAAGACCGCCTGCGGCGTTCATGTCGGTGTTGTAATAGAGGAAGTCGAGATCCGGATGACGCGACAGCATGTCCGCACTCATCTGACGTCCGGTGCCGAAGCCCGACGCGCCCTCGTAAAAGCAACTGTCGGTCAGGGTGACACCAGCCGCCGACAACCCTTCCCGAAGGCCCTGCAGACGCTTCTGCGCGCGGTGGTCGCCGCCGGAGCCGGAGCCGAGATAGCCGATTTTCCGGTAGCCGCGGGCGAGGATTTCACGGGCCATGTCGCGGCCCGCGCGAATATGGGAGATGCCGACGGCGGCTGCGACCGGATCGCCATCCACATCCATCACCTCGACCACGGGGATGCCCGCGCTCCGCATCATCGCCTGCGCGGCCGAGGTGTGTTCCAGCCCTGCAACGATCAGCCCGGACGGGCGCCACGAGAGCATCTCGTAGATCACCTTTTCCTCGGTTTCAGGATCGTACTGAGAAGTGCCGATCACCGGCTGAAGCGGCGTTTCGCTCAGAACTTTGCCAATTCCGCCAAGAACATCGGGGAAGACCATATTGGAAAGCGACGGGATGACGACGCCCACGAGATTGACACGGTTGGAGGCCAGCGCACCGGCTATCTTGTTGGGAACATAGCCGAGGCTTCGCGCGGCGCTGTAGACCCGGGCGCGGGTACGGTCGGAGACATCGCCACGGTTGCGAAGCACGCGGCTGACAGTCATCTCGGAAACGCCGGCAGCTTCGGCCACGTCGCGCAGGGTCAGCTGGGGTTTGCCGTCGAAAGGGTTGCGTCCGCGCAAGATCATGCCCCGTTTACGTTTCTGTCATCCTGTTGATACGCGGTATGATTTTGGTTGTCCAAGAGAATGGCCGTGCTTGCGCCCCGCGCCAAATTCCACCAGAAACGGCCCATGTGGCCCCGTGGCTCAACTGGATAGAGCAATCCCCTCCTAAGGGATAGGTTGCAGGTTCGAGTCCTGCCGGGGTCACCACGTGCGGTCGATAGGCCAGCGTGCGCAGGCCGCACATATCCCGCATACCTGCACTGGATAGCCCGATTTGCACGGCTTGCCCCGGGTTTGCGCGCGCGCCGGCGCTCAAATGTGTAAACTTTTATTGACACCTTGCAGGGCGCGGCGGAAAGTCGGTTCATGCCGAAGGACGCCTCCACAAGCGGACTGACAGCGCCCCGGATTGGCGGCGCGTCCCGGCCCGGGCTGTGCACCGATTGCGGCGTGAGCCGGATGGGCGATGGCAAGGCCTGCGGGCGCGCCTGCCAGTTCATCGCGCCCGATTACCCTGCCCTGGAGCAGGCGGCCCATGGGCGCGAGACGATCCCGGATCAGGGTGAAGAACACTTTTTCGGCGTGACCCAAACGATGATGCGCGCCCGGCTTGAGCCTGCCGCGCCGGGGGCGCAATGGACCGGGATCACCACGACGCTGGCCGCCGAGTTGCTGAGGGCCGGTGCGGTGGATGCGGTTCTGAGCGTGGCCCCGGACCCCACTGACCGGTGGAAGCCCATGCCGGTCATCGTGACCGACCCCGACGAGATGGCGCAATGCCGGGGCATGCGGATGGGCTATGGTCCCACCGTTGCATTGGTCGAGCCCGCGGCGGCGGCCGGTCACAAGCGGATCGCGTTGGTTGGCATTCCCTGTCAGGTCTATGCGCTGAGGGCGCTGGAAGCCGAGCTGGGCTTCGAGCGGATCTACGTGATCGGCACACCGTGTTCGGACAATACGACGACAGAGAATTTCCACATCTTTCTGGCGCTTCTGGACGAAAAGCCTGAAACGGTGAGCTATCTGGAATTTCGCGCCGACTACAAAGTTGAACTGCGATTCGACGACGGGCGCCCGACCCGCGTGGTGCCGTTCCTGAGCCTGCCGATCTCCAGACTGCCGGCGGACTTCTTCCCGATGACCTGCAAGACCTGCGTCGATTACACCAACCGGCTTGCCGACATCACGGTGGGCTATATGGGAGGCGACGGCGACCAGTGGCTGATCGTTCGGAATGACCGCGGGGCGGAAATGCTGGCACTGCTGGAGGGGCGATTGCAGACCAGACCGCTGACCGACAAGGGCAAGCGTGACGGGGCGGTAAAGGGGTTTCTGGCCAATACCGAACGCGCCGCGGGTGGGATGCCCTTGCGGTCCATGCCGGACTGGCTGCGCCCGGTTGTAAGCTTCCTTCAGCCACGGATCGGACCGCGCGGGTTGGAGTTTGCCCGGGCGCGGGTGGAGATGAAGGCGATCGAGACCGTGCTGCATCTGCGACGGGCCCACGGCGCGAAGATGAAGAACATGGTTCCGGAGCATGTCTGGCGTGTGGCGGCACGCTACGGACTGACCCCGAAAGAGGGCGAGCAGCGCGACATGGATTAGAAGGGATGCAACGGGTCGCCAGCGACATCTCAGCGGCCACAGGTGAGGCGTGGCTGACGCATCGCAGAGCGCTTAGTGCAGCATCAGCAGCCCCTCTCGCAGGAGGCGTCTTGCCAGGACCAGCTTGCCGGCGTCGTCCAGATCGCCCGCCATGTCGCCCACCCTGAAAGACGGCGTGGAAAGCGCGAAGCGGAGCGCGGTTTCCGCATGGGATGGAAGGCTGATCTCCGAACCATAGCAAAGAACGCTGATGACCGGATCCTTGCCGTCTTCGGCACCCATCACCGCGATATCATAGACCAGATCGGGACGCGCGCCGACAATGCTGTCGACGGTCATCTCGCCCAGCCTGGCGACCTGGGCCAACTGTCCTTCGACGCGGGGCACACGATTTGAGATGAAATCCTGTTTAAAGCCACCGAGAAGCGCTTCGAAGGGCGCGGTTTCCGTGAGCCTTGTCATCAGATCGCGAAAGGTCTGCTCGTGTGGTGCGGGGTCAAAGCCCGGGCCGGCGTGGCCGGGCGGCAGCGCGCGACGGAATACCGGATCCTTATGCGCCATGACACCCACCGCTTCCGCCATGAGATCGGCCCAGGTACGGACCATTAGCCCGGTGGTGATGTGGAGCGATGTCTGGTCCGTGGCCACCGCGTCATGGGCTAGGCCGCGCGGGATATAGCACATGTCGCCCGGTTCGAGCGTGAAACGGTCGGTTTCGGCGCCGATCGGCACGGCGTCGGGGGTGAAGCCCTGAGAGGCCATCGGGAGTTCCAGCGGAGTGTCGTAGATCCGCCATTCCTTGGTTCCCTCGACCTGCAGGACAAGGACATCATGACTATCGTAGTGTGGGTTGAAGCCCTGGGACTGGGTGGGGGTCATGTAGATATTTGTCTGCACCCGGCAGGACATGACGCTTTCCAGGGCCCGGCAGAACTGCCCCAGCTGCGGCAGGCGTTCGTGCAGGCCGGAGAGGATCACGGTGGCGCCATCGGCGAAAAGCTGGGCCACGCGAACCGGGTCGATATAGCCGCTCTCATACGTGTAGTCCGCAGGCTGGATCTGGGAGGCGCCGTGATCGCCGCCAGTATTCGTATCTGCATCTGTCGATGTCCGAGCGGGCGCGCTATCGTGATCGGTGTCGTGCCCGTGAGCATCGGATTTCGTCACGGTGATTTCGGGCGCATAGAGGCCCATCGTCGTCACCACATGGTCGATCTGTCCAAAGGACAGCAGGTGGGAGTAATAGTCGGGCTGGCCACGCTTCACGACCAGATGTTTCTTTTCAAAGTAATCCGTGAAAAACTGGTCGCGTGTGACGGGCGAAATGGCCCGGTCGAAGCCGAAATCGGGTTTGGTCATATGGGTTCTCTTGTGGGCCATCGAATCTCAGTGTGTAACACACAGACCATGGGAGAGCGCGATAGGCAATCCGCTCCCATCCAATAGAGGCGCACTATCGTTGACCTTTGGGTCACTCACGGATTACGGTCTGGCCAAAGCGACTTCGATCCTTTGATTTGATGTACTGGAGAGGCAATTATGTCCAAAAAACTTAAGCAAAATACGAATAGTCTGGCGGATAGCGATATCAGCACCCAGCGCAGGGCCGGTCGCCGCGGGTTTCTGGGTCTGATGGCATTAGGAGGCGCAGCCGTGACGGTTGTCGGTTCCGCCAATCAGGCACAGGCAGCGGATGTGGACAACGGGCAGTGGACCGACAGCGGCAGTTGTCCGCGCGGGAGCGGCGGCATTTTCACCGGAGTGACGGATAGTGACAACGGTGCGATCACGGATCAGGGCGGCTATGGCCGCGGTGCGCCTTACTGCTGAGTTGCAGCGCCAGAAACCTAATCAGACGCGGCCCATGGCGGGCCGCGTTTTGTCTCTGGCCGCTCCGTGCCAAGACCCATGCTGCCTTGGATCCGTCCCGGCCCTTGCGCGCTGTCTGACAGACACAAAAGGCAACTGGCCGCCGGACCGCAAGAGCGCACGAATAGCCCTCACACCATGCGGATGACATCCTTGTCGATGGCCAGCATGTACCCGCGACGGGCGATGTTCTTTACGAGCAATTCGCTGACCATCTGATTGCCGAGTGTGTCGCGCAGGCGTTTGATCCGTGTCGCGCCCGCGGCCTCGTCGCAATCGACCGCGGGTTTGCCGGACACCATCGCCTCGATCTCGGCGCCCGAGAGCACGTCATCATCCATCCGCGCTTCGGCCAGAACGGAAAGCGTTTCCATCGCCGCGTCGGTCAGCTTGAACTCCATGTTGTTGAGCAGGACGACCCGTTCCTCCCGACTGAGTATCAGAGAGGAGACCTGAATGCCGGATCTCTCGATCTCGCCCATCCGGCGGTTGAGCGCGACGATGGTGACCAGAAAGACGAGACAGGCGATCAGCAGCGCGGTGGCGAAGATCAGCAGCACGAAGATGACCGCGCGGTAACTGGTCAGAACTTCGGAGAAGGTGGTGCCGGACTGCGCCAGCACCTCCAGCAGGCGGATCGCCTCCCCCGATGTCAGCGCGTCGTTTTCAACGAAGATCCGTTCGACCCGTTCGTTGAAGGCATTGGCGTCGGGCAGATTTACAAACAGGAGGATCGCCGCGCCCAGAAGGATCGCGACAATCGCGGCAATGCCGATCTGGACGACGCGTGTGCCTGTGGCCCGTGTATCAGAAGCGGAGGTAGAACTGTCCTGCATCGTCCCTCCGTACATCAAGACCGGTTTCGTCGAAGATCGACATGACCTCCAGCAACTCCCATCCGCCGGCGGCCACGCGCGGCGCGATGACGCCGAAGGCCGCCCCCGGATCGCAGGCGGTATCGGGCAATTCGATCACACCGTAATGCAGCCGGAGCGGATCATCCATCTTGGCCTTGTAATCGGCAAAGCAGGCGGCGTGAACCGGCGCCGCCGCCAGGGCCAGACCCAAGGTCAGCCCAAGTTTATGAAGATGCTGTTTCATGACGGCACGATGCGGGAAAGAGGCCCGTTATACAATAACCGCAAAGGTTTGCCCGACCCGTTATTCGATAGCACGCCCGCGTTATTGAGCGACCCCGCCCGCAAGCTCAGCCTTGGTCCATCGCGTTTCCCCATGCGGGAAACGCACACGCATAAAGAGACCCTGGAGGATGCCATGCGAAGATTTCTGCCGAAGACTGCGATGGCCGCGGTTCTGTCCTTTACCCTTGCCCTGAGCGGTGTCGCCGCGACGCCTGGCACGGCGCGTGCCGATAGTGAAGACGCCGCTGCAATCATCGCCGGGATCATTGCGCTTTATGCCATCGGCCGCGCGGTCGAGCGGCGCAATGACCGTCGCGATCACCGGCCGGCGGTAACGCCGCAACCTCCACGCCAGCACAATCTTGTCGCACCCGCACGCTGTTTCAGGGAGTTCCAGACAACCGGCGGATATGTGCGCGGCTACGGCGCGCGATGCATGCAGAACAACGTGCGTCGTCCGGGCCTGTTGCCGCCGGACTGCATTCGCCGGGTCCAGACCAATCGCGGAACGCGCAACCTCTATGGCGGGAGGTGCCTTGCCCGCAATGGCTGGCAGCGGGAGCGCGGGTTTCACCCCTGAGCCGGAAAAGAGAACGAGCAGTGAGGCAGGGGAGACGGCGGTGCAGCAGTTTGGCACCGCCGTCTTTTTTTGCTGGGCGGCAAGCTGCACGGCCCCAATGAGGATGACGGCAGGCCGTGAGGTGATCTTGAGCATTTCCTTTTGCGCGGTACCCAGCTGATGCGGCCAGGTCTTCTCCGGCACTGACTTGGGTTTGGGCACTGGCTTGTTTCGCGTGCGTGGTCGTGGTCTTTGGGCCCATGGGCAGCAAACCGGATTTCGAGACCGAATTGGCGCTGGGCGGTGTGGTGGTCGGCGTCGACGAGGTGGGGCGCGGACCGCTCTGCGGGCCGGTGACGGCAGCGGCGGTGGTGCTGGACCCGGGATCGATACCGGACGGCTTGAACGATTCCAAGAAAGTGCCAGTGGCCCGGCGGCTGGCCTTGTTCGAGATCCTCCATCAGGTGGCGGATGTCGCCATCGGTTGGGCCAGTGTGGCCGAGATCGACAAGATGAATATTCGTGCAGCCTCCCTTCTGGCGATGCGCCGGGCGGTCGAAGGTTTGCCACAGATGCCCGGCCACGCGCTGATTGACGGGAATGCAGTGCCCGACGGGCTGCCCTGCCCGGCGACTGCCCTGATCAAGGGGGATGCGCGGTCGCTCTCCATCGCGGCGGCGTCGATCGTGGCGAAGGTGGCACGGGATCGGGTGATGGTGGCGCTGGCGCAACAGCACCCGGGCTATGGGTGGGATAGGAACATGGGTTACCCCACCGCGGAACATCTGGACGCTCTGCGGCGCCTTGGTGTGACCCCTGTTCATAGACGTTCGTTCAGCCCGGTGCACAATATCTTGTATCAAGAGAAATCCTAAGCCGCTGATTCAAAAAAGAAATTGACGACGAATCACCTTTGACTCATCCTGTGGACAAGAATTGAGCGCCCGAAAGAGGCGGCTAAGTCAGAGGCAGTGATGACCACCAAGACCAAATCCACGGGGGCCGGCGCGCTTCCGCTCAACAGCATTCTGTCCGGAGACTGCATCGAAGCGATGAACAGTCTGCCTGCGGCATCCGTCGATCTGATTTTTGCCGATCCGCCCTATAATCTCCAACTCAAGGGCGATCTGCACCGCCCGAACAACAGCCTTGTGGACGCGGTGGACGATCACTGGGACCAGTTCGACAGCTTCAAGGCGTATGACACATTTACGCGGGCATGGCTGAAGGCGGCGCAGCGTCTCTTGAAACCCCATGGCGCGATCTGGGTGATCGGCAGTTATCACAACATCTTTCGTGTCGGCTCTGCCCTGCAGGATCAAGGATACTGGATCCTGAACGATGTGGTCTGGCGCAAATCGAACCCGATGCCGAACTTCCGCGGCAAGCGTTTTACCAACGCCCATGAGACGATGATCTGGGCCAGCAAGTCCGAAGGCGCGAAATACACATTCAACTACGAGGCGCTGAAGGCGCTGAACGAGGGCATTCAGATGCGCTCGGACTGGGTGCTGCCGATCTGCAATGGCGGCGAAAGGCTGAAGGATGAAAAGGGCGACAAGGCCCATCCGACGCAGAAGCCGGAGGCGCTGTTGCACCGGGTGCTGGTGGCCGCGACGAACCCGGGCGATGTGGTGCTGGATCCGTTCTTCGGAACCGGCACGACCGGGGCCGTCGCCAAAAAGCTGGGCCGCGATTTCATCGGGATCGAGCGCGAGGCGGCGTATCGGGAAATCGCCGAAAAACGGATATCCAAAGTCCGCAGGTTCGACCGTGCCTCGCTTGAGGTCACGCAAGGCAAGCGCGCCGAACCACGGGTGCCGTTCGGTCAGGTCGTGGAACGGGGCCTGCTGAGCCCGGGCGAAGAATTGACCAGCCTGAATGGTCGCCACCGCGCCCGGATCCGGGCCGACGGGACACTGGTGGCACTGGATACCAAGGGGTCTATCCATCAGGTGGGCGCGCGGCTGGAAGGCGCGCCAAGCTGCAATGGTTGGACCTACTGGCATTTCCGGCGTGACGGACAGACCGTGCCCATCGATCTGTTGCGCCAGCAGATCCGTGCCGAGATGCAGAGCTAAGACTTTCGAGAGAATACCGCCCGTGCCTGCGGCCCCTTGGGGTCCGGCACGACCCTTGCCCTGCCGGTCCCCGGGACTGGTGGGGCTTTTTTTGCGGAGTGTCCGGTGCCTGTGGCCGCAATATCCGGTGCGCCCTGACGCCTGACTGTGGTCAGGGCGTCAGGGCGTGGCCAGGTCCAGCGCTTCCCCGTGTCAGCGCGGCGCCGGGTGCAGCGCCTTGTTATAGGGATGCCAGTCGGTGATTTCCGGGTAATACATCTGCCGCCATTTGCGCACGCGCGGGTTCATGACCCGCTTCCACAAGGGTGGAAACATCGCCGCCAAAGTCATGATCGTGTACCCGTAGGGCAGTTGCGGGGCGTCCGCTTCGGTATAGTTCTGCAAGAGCGGGAACCGCCGGTCGGGTTTGTAGTGATGATCGGAATGGCGCTGCAGATTGATCAGCAGCCAGTTGGACGCCTTGTGCGCCGCGTTCCAGCTGTGGCGCGGCAGAACGTGCTCATATTTGCCGTTGCCCAGATACTTCCGGGTCAGACCGTAATGTTCCACGTAATTGGTCAGTTCAAGCTGCCAGATTGCGACAAAGGCCTGAAACACGAAAAGCGCGACGCCCGGAATCCCGCCGATTGCTAGGGCGAGCAACAGGAATACGGCCTGCAGGGCCCAATACTTCCAGAACGGATTTGAGAGGTCATGCCAAGGCAGATTTTTGCGGGCCAGCATATCGCGCTCGGCCTCGAATGCGGAGACCCAGCATTGCCGTAGCACGCGCGGGAAAAAGCGGTGAAAGCCTTCGTTGTACCGCGCGGTCACCGGGTCGCGCTTGGTTCCCACATATCGATGATGGACCAGCAGATGCTCGGAGCGGAAATGGGAGTAAAGCACCGACGCAAGGAGGAGGTCGGACAGCCAGCGTTCGAGCCTGTTTCTCTGGTGCATCAGTTCGTGGCTGTAATTGATCCCTATCGTGCCGCTGATAATGCCGACGCCGAAGAAGAGCAGGATCTGTTCCAGCGTGTTCAGGTGGTCGGTATGGGAGACATACCAGATCGCGCCGAAAATCACGCAGAACTGAAGCGGAAACCAGATCAGCGTGATCGCCCGATACCAGAAAAGCTGTTTCTCTGTGGTTTGCAGGTCCGCGTTTTCCAGATTGAGACCGGTGAAGGCGTCAAGCACTGCAAAGAGCCACCACGTAGAGAGCGGCATCAGCAGCAGCCAGAGCCCGCCCTGCGTCGCGACGAAGGCGAATAGCGGGATCAGGCCGAGCGACAGCCAGAAGGGCAGGGCGTTGTGCAGTTTGGCGACGGTTGCGGCGGGGATCATCGGGCGACTCGATATAATGGAACACGGGGGACAGTCTGACGTGAATTCCGCATGATCTCAATTAACGGCGGGCAATCGGGACGCTAGGTCATAGGCCTTGCGCATCACTGTAGGCAGATCCGATGGCCGAAATTGGGCGGCCGGAAGGAAGCGGCCGCGATCGGGCCTCGCATCGGTGGTGACATGGGCGACGCGCAGCGCGAGGCGAAGGTGGAAATGGGTGAAGGTGTGGCGAACCTCAAGGCCCGGATCGTGCCAAGCCACGCGAAGCGGCGGCGCCTCCTTCGGGGCACTTTCCGTCCACTCCGTTCCTGGCCAGCCAAGCATGCCGCCAAGCAGGCCCTTGTCCGGGCGGGTTTCCAGAAGCCAGGCACCGTCCTCGCGCCGGGCCAGATAGGCAGTTCCATGCCGCGTGGGCTTGGGCTTTTTGGGCGATTTGCGGGGCAATTCGGGGGCGATGCCCTCGGCCCGGGCCCGACAAACCGCGCGGAGCGGACAGATACCGCAGGCCGGATTGCGCGGGCTACAGATGGTAGCACCCAGGTCCATGACAGCCTGTGCGTAATCGCCCGGGCGCGTCTTCGGCGTCAGACCGGCAGCGAGGGCCTTAAGCTCGGGTTTTGCCGCGGGCAAAGGCGTTTTCACCGCAAACAGACGTGCCATTACCCGTTCGACATTGCCATCCATCACCGTGGCAGGCCTGTCGAAGGCGATCGCGGCAATGGCGGCGGCGGTGTAGGGGCCGATGCCTGGCAGGGCGCGCAACGCCTCTTCGCTGTCTGGGAAGCGGCCATTCAGATCATGGGCCACTACGCGCGCGCATTTCAGCAGATTGCGGGCGCGGGCGTAGTAGCCAAGGCCCGCCCATTCGCCCATCACCGTGGCGTCTTCGGCCGCAGCCAGATCGGTCACGCCGGGCCAAAGCCGGATAAACCGGTCGAAATAGGCCTTCACCGCCGCAACCGTGGTCTGTTGCAACATGATCTCCGAGAGCCAGACCCGATAGGGATCGGGCCGGACGCCTGCCTGCCGCGTCGCGGGGCCGACACGCCAGGGCAGGCTGCGGGCGTTGATGTCGTACCATGCCAGCAAGGCCGTACTTTTTTCCTGATCACGCAAGGTTTATACGCTCAGCCCCCGTCTTGTTATTGGATGACGCCTGAGCCAGAGATACATTGATCGGGAACCAAGGAAAGCCAAAGACACGTCATGTCCCCGGAAACCCCCACATCCAGCCCGCGCCGGGGCCGAGGCTTTCAGCCGGCGAGCCGTCTGGTTGCGCAACAGCTGCGCGGCCCATTTGAAAAGCGAGGCTTCTCCGAAGCCAAGCTGCTGACCCACTGGGCCGAGATCGTGGGCGAAGAGACAGGTCGCGTCGCGCAGCCGGTCAAGATCCGGTATGGCCAGCGGGATGGGTTGGGAGGCACTCTGGTGATCCTGACCACCGGCTCCCATGCACCGGTGCTGGAGATGCAGAAAGAGCAGATCAGGGATCGGGTGAACGCCTGTTACGGGTATCGCGCGGTGGCGCGGGTGCAGATCACGCAGACCGCACCCACCGGGTTTGCCGACGGTCAGGTGGCCTTCACCGCCGCGCCGAAACCGGCGCGCGCCCCCTCTCCGCAGATCGACGCCGCGGCCAAAGCCGCCGTGGAAGGGGTCGAGGCGCCCGAGCTGAAAGCGGCGCTTGAACGGCTGGCACGCAATATCATGACCCATTCGAAATCCTAGAAGGAGCAGTTTATGAAGCGCAGGACCATTTTGACCGGCATCGGGGCCACGGGCCTTGTTCTCGGAGGAGCCGCCCTGATCGCGCCATGGCAAAGCGGCCGGAATCCCGCGCTGCCGCCCTTGGGCGCGGCCGGTGCGCAGGCGACCGGAGACATGCCCGAAATCGTCGATATGGCACTGGGTCAGGAGGATGCGCCGGTAACGGTCATCGAATATGCCTCCTTCACCTGCCCCCATTGCGCGACCTTCCATGAAAACGTGTTTCCGCAGATCAAGGAAAACTACATCGAAACGGGTAAGGTCAGGTTTGTGTATCGCGAGGTCTATTTCGACAGGTTCGGTCTTTGGGCCACGATGGTCGCGCGCTGCGCCGGGCCGGAGCGGTACTTCGCCGTGGTCGACCGCATCTACGAGACGCAGCGCGAATGGGTGCAGGGCGAACCTGCCACAGTGGCGGAAAACCTGCGGCGGATCGGGCGGTCGGTCGGTCTGGGAGAGGCCGAGCTTGAGGCCTGCCTGACCGATGCGGATATGGCGCAGGCACTGGTCGACCGCTACGAAGCGCATCAGGAAGAGCACAATATTCCCGGCACGCCGACCTTCATCATCGACGGTGAGCAGTTCAGCAACATGAGCTATGCCAGCTTTGCCGAGATCCTGGATGAACGGGTTGCCGCCGCCCAATGACGGCACCGCTTGACGGTATCAGGGTTCTGGAGCTTGCACGTATCCTGGCCGGTCCCTGGGCCGGCCAGACGCTTGCAGATCTGGGCGCCGAAGTCACCAAGATCGAGGCTCCCGAGGGGGATGATACTCGACGATGGGGACCGCCTTTCGTCCAGCGCGAAGGGGATCTGTCGGCGGCCTATTTCCATGGATGCAACCGCGGCAAACGCTCGGTCGTGGCCGATTTCCGTACCGCCGAAGGGCAGGCGAAGGTCCGCGCGTTTGCCGCGGAGGCGGATATCCTGATCGAGAACTTCAAGGTCGGCGGGCTGGCCAAGTACGGGCTTGATTATGCGAGCCTCAAAGCGCTGAACCCCGGCCTCATCTATTGCTCGATCACCGGCTTCGGGCAAACCGGCCCCTATGCCCATCGGGCGGGGTATGACTACATCATTCAGGGAATGAGCGGCATCATGTCGGTCACGGGCGACCCCCAAGGTCAGCCCCAGAAAGTGGGCATCGCCGTCACCGACATTCTGACGGGACTCTATTCGGTCAATGCGATCCTGGCGGCACTGCATCTGCGTGGCACGACCGGCAAGGGCCAGCATATCGACATGGCGCTGATGGATGTGGCGACGGGTTTCATGGCAAATCAGGCGATGAACTATCTGGTCACGGGCGTGGCACCGGAGCGGATCGGCAACGCGCATCAGAACCTGACCCCCTATCAGGTCTTCGATTGCGCGGATGGCTGGCTGATCATCGCGACCGGCAATGACGGGCAATACCGTCGACTTTGCCGACTGCTCGGACTGGACGATATGGCGGAGGCAGCGGAGTTCCTGACCAATGCGGACCGGATTGCGAACCGTGCGGAGATGACCCGGCGGCTGACCGGCGCGACGCGGGCGCGCAGCAAGGCCGACCTGCTGGCCGCGTGCGAGGCCGAAGGTGTGCCCGCGGGGCCGATCAACGATCTGGCGGAGGTCTTCGCCGACCCTCAGGTCAAGGCGCGGGGCTTGCAGATCGAACTGGACGGTGTGCCGGGCGTGCGCCCGCCTTTCCGGTTTTCCGATGCCGAGGTGGCGTTGCATCGGCCATCCCCCGGATTGGGGGAAGATGACGAAACGGGCTGAACTCAGGGGCGTTTAACCCCGGTGGCGTAGTCAGATATCCGGGCTTCGGTCCAGAATACGGCTCAGCGCCGTTTCCAGCGGGCCCGTGTCGTGGATCCGCAGGCGTACCGGGACGGTCATCACCGACTGGCGGAATGCAGGCGGAATGCGCACCGCGTCCTTTTCCGTGGTGACAAGCTGCGCGCCGAGAAGCTTTGCCTCACGCTGCAGGCGCATCAGCAGCGTCTCGGTCAGGGGCTGGTGGTCGGACAGAGGCTCGGCACGCAGAAGATCGGCCCCCATCTCCCGCAACGTGGCGAAGAATTTCTCCGGGTGTCCGATGCCAGCGAAGGCCAGAACGGGGCGGCCCGCCAGGGGCAGACCAGTGGGCAGCGGTTCCAGCCGCGCGGTCAGATGCGGCAGGTCGATCAGTCCGCCCCACCGGTCGGCAAAATCTTCCTGCGCAGCGTCCGGACCGATCGACAGCAGCAGATCGGCGCGCGCCAGACCAGTGCCGACCGGTTCGCGCAATGGCCCCGCGGGAATGACCTTTCCGTTGCCGAACCCATATGCCGCATCGACGACGATCACGGAGAGGTCATGGGCCAGCGCGGGGTTCTGGAACCCGTCATCCAGCAGGAGCACATCGGCTCCGGCCGTAGCGGCAAGCCGCGCCCCGGCCGCCCGGTCCCTAGCCACCCAGGTCGGCAGGAAGGCTGAAAGGAGCAGCGGTTCATCGCCCACCTGCGTTGCGTCATGCGCGCCTTGGGCGACCTGAACCGGCCCCTCAAGGGATCCGCCATAGCCGCGGCTGACCGCATGGGGTGTGCAGCCACGGGCAATCAGGTGCTGGGCCAATGCGATGACTGTGGGGGTCTTGCCGGTACCTCCGGCATTGAGATTGCCGATGCAGATCACGGGAATGCCGACCGTGTCGCGCGGCCCGGCCCGCAAGCGCCGCGCGGTCGCGGATGCATAAAGCGCCGCAAGCGGAGAGAGAAGCGCCGCGCGCAGCCCCGGCGGATGCTGCCAGAAGCCGGGCGCTTGCATCACGCCGGCCTCGGCAGCGCCGGAGGCGGGGGCGTATCGAGCGTATCGAGCAGCAGATCGACTGCCATATCGGTCACATTGGCGCCCGAGGAGGACACCTCCCATGCCGCGCTGGCCATGGCGGCGGCGTGATCGGGGTTCATCAGATCGTTGACCGCGGCGGCCAGGCTTTCGGGGGAGGAGACGAGGCGGGCAGCCTTGGCTTCGGTCAGGCGTTGGTAGATATCGACGAAATTCGTGACATAGGGCCCGTGCAGAATGGCGGAGCCGAGCGCCGCGGGCTCGAACGGGTTGTGCCCGCCGATCGGTTCCAGCGAACCGCCGACGAAGCTGACCGGAGCCAGACGATACCACAGACCCAGCTCGCCCACGGTATCGGCCAGATAAACCTGGGTGTCGCCATCGGGCGTTTCGTCTGCCGTGCGGCGGACATAACTCCAGCCCGTCGTCTGCAGCAGCTCGGCCACCGCGTCGCCGCGCTCGGGATGGCGCGGCACGATGATCAGGAGCAGGCGCGGGTTGCCGCGCATGGCGAGACTGTGCGCCTCCAGTACCTTCTTCTCCTCCCCCTTATGGGTGGAGGCGGCCAGCCAGACGGGTCGTCCTGCCAGCCGGGAGGCAAGCCGGGCGCGCTCGTTCTCGTCATAGGGGAGAGCCGCGGCCCCTTCCTTCAGCGTACCGGTCACCTTGAGCCGGTCCGCCGGCAGACCAAGCCGGCGCAGATAGCCCGCGGTGACATCGTCCTGCACATGGGCGAAGGTGAAGCGCCTCAGCAGACTGCGCGCCACGCCCTTGAGGAACCGCCACCTGTCATGGCTGGCCTTGGACATGCGCGCATTGATCAACAGCATCGGGATACCGCGCGCATCGGTTTCGGTGATCAGCGCCGGCCAAAGCTCGCTTTCGGTCCAGACCGCCAGGTCGGGGCGCCAATGATCGAGAAAGCGGCGCACGAAAGGCAGCGCGTCCATCGGGGCGTACTGGTGAAAGGCATCGTCCGGCAGGCGGCTGTCCATCACCTTGGCGGAGGTGACTGTCCCGGTGGTGACCAGGACCGAGATATCCGGGCGCTCCTCGATCAGCCGCCGGATCAGCTCCAGAAGCGCCAGCGACTCGCCCACGCTGGCTGCGTGAAACCAGATCAGCGGCGTGTCGGGCCGGGGACGGGAAGCGATGCCACGGCGCTCGTCAAGGCGCGCCTCGTCTTCCTTGCCGATGCGCAAGCGTGCGGCCAACTTGCGCTCGGCGAAGGCTTCGGCGCGGGCTGAAAACAGGAGATAGCCAGCAAGAATAAGGGATTGGCCCAAGGCGGCTTACCCCAGCTCTTCGGTTGGCGAAGCCTCGGTTTCCTCATCCCGCAGGCGGTGAATATGGGCAATGAAATACCGCATATGGGCATCGTCTACCGTGCGCTGAGCCTCGGATTTCCAGGCGGCATAGGCGCTGGCATAATCGGGGAACATACCGACGAGATGAATATCGTCGGCATTCTTGAACTCATTTTTGGAAGGGTCTTTCAGCTCGCCGCCGAAGACAAGATGCAGGCGTTGGGTCATGGATGCGGTGCCTTTGGGCTAAGGGTCGGAATTTGGCGGCACCCTACGGATATGGGGTGAGCCGTCAAGCGGCGCTGACCAGACGCGCCATAAGCTGCCGGTGGAGCGCCGGGGCCGCGGCCAGAACGCCGGGAAGTTGCGGGACGGGGTTGTTGAACACGAGTCTCTGGTCGTGCCGGTCGGAAATCGCGCCGCCGGCTTCGGCCACGATCAACGCGCCTGCGGCGATATCCCATTCCCAGCTGTCCCTGAGCGTGATCATCCCGTCGAACCGCCCCTGCCCGACCAGCGCAAGCCGATAGGCGAGCGACGATCGAAAATGCCGGGCCACGGGCGGCGGGGCGTCACGCCAGTGCTCGGGGCGCAGATTGGGCCGGGAGGTCAGGATGGTGGCCTGATCCTCTACATCGCGGGTCGAAGCGGCAAGCGGCGCGCCGTTCAGCGTGGCGCCACGCCCCAGGGCGGCGGCAAAAAGCCGATTCTTGACCGGCAGATAGACCACCGCGGCAGTGACCTGCCCCCGATCCGCGATGGCCAGCGAATGGGCGAAATCGCGGGAGCCGTCGATAAAGGCGCGGGTGCCGTCAATGGGATCGACAATGAAGGTCCGGCGTTGCGACAGGCGTGCGGGCGTATCGGGGGTTTCCTCCGACAGCCAGCCATAATCGGGGCGGGCGGCGGTCAGCGTTGTGCGCAGCATCTCGTCCACCGCCAGATCCGCGGCGGTCACCGGGCCCTCGCCCCCGGGCTTGTCCCAGATCTGAGGGCCCTGTTTCCAGTGGCGCGCGGCGATCTCGCCGGCCCGGCGCGCAGCGTCGACAAGCAGGCTCAGATCGTCTTCACGCTCCGGCAATCGTCAGGCCTTCGACCAGCAGCGACGGGACAACCCGCGATAGATGAGTGCGTGCATCATTGGCCGGCACGATCGTGCGCAGCATGTCGCGCAGGTTGCCTGCGATGGTGCATTCATTGACCGGATAGGCGATCTGCCCGTTTTCGACCCAAAACCCGGACGCGCCGCGAGAGTAATCGCCGGTCGTCGGGTTAATCGAGGACCCGATCATCGAGGTGATCAGAAGCCCGGTGCCCATCTGCGCCAGCAGATCCTCCCGGCTCAGGTCGCCCTGCGTCAGCGCGACATTGGTGACCGAGGGCGATGGCGGCGCCGAGGTGCCACGCGCAGCGTTGGCGGTGGAGGTCATGTTCAGCTTGCGCGCGGTGGCAAGGTCCAGCGTCCAGCCGGTGAGCACACCGTCGGCCACGATCTCGCGCCGCGCAGTCGGCAGCCCCTCGCCATCGAACGGGCGGGAACCGGTCACCCTTGGCCGGTGCGGGTCTTCGACGATCGACAGGCCCCTGGGCAGTACATCCTGACCCAGTGCATCGCGAAGCCAGGATCCGCCGCGCGCGATGGCGCTGCCGTTGGACGCCTGCAGCAGATGCCCGACAAGCGAGGAGGAAATCCGTTCGTCATATAGGACGGGAAAGGCGCCGGTGGGCGGTTTGCGGGCTCCGGCGCGGGCAATCGTGCGTTCCGCGGCAAGGCGCCCCACTTCTTCGGGGGCCATCATGTCTTCGGCATGGCTGCGGCCTTCGCCGTAATAGTCCCGCTCCATCCCGGTGCCTTCGCCTGTGATCGCCACACAGCTCAGGCCATGATCGGTGCGTCCGTAGCCGCCCGAAAACCCGTTCGTCGCCGCCAGATGGACCCGGCGCTGGCCGTATGCGGCGGTTGTCGCCTGAACCTGGGAGATGCCGGGAACGGACAGCGCGGCCGCCTCTGCCCTGAGGGCGGCGTCTTCAAGGGCTGCGGGTTCGGGTTCCGGCGTCGGATCGATCAGGTCAAGCGCCTCTGCATCCCACCCGGTGGCCAGCTGCGCCGGATCGGCCAGCCCGATGGTGGGATCCTCGGGCGCGAGTCGGGCCATGGCGAGGGCGCGGTCGGCCATTTCGGAGAGCGTGGCGGGGTTGATGTCCGATGCGGAGACGCAGGCCTGTCGCGCCCCGACCATGACCCGCAGCCCGATCTCGACACCTTCGGACCGTTCGGCCTGTTCCAGCTTGCCGTTCAGAACCCCGATGGAGACAGACGTGCCGTCCACCGCAATCGCATCGGCGGCATCGGCCCCGGCCCTCTTGGCTGCGGCCAGCAGATCGGCTGTCAGATCGGAAAGGGATCGGGTCATATCGGATTTGTCCTGAAGGCGCGGGGGCTCTGTCTGCCATGTGACCTAGAGCCGGGTGGACGGCGGTGCAAGACCGGGCAAAGGGAAACCGCCCGGCGCTCGGGTACAGCGCCGGGCGGTTCGGTTACCGGCAGAGCCGGCTATTGCAGCGGAATGCCATTGGCGGTGATGCCGCCGCCGGGCTGGAATTCGATCGTGGTTTCGAGCGTGTCCGCGGTCGGGCCGGGGCGTGCGAACATGCCCGACATGCCCCGCACCATGGCGGCCTGCGGCTCGGGCAGGAGTCCGGCAGATGTCAGACGGTCCAGCAGCGCATTGAGTCCGGCGGCGCGCAGATCGATTGTGCCAACCGGCATGGGCACCATCTGGCCGGGCGCGAACTCAAGATCGCCTTCCCCTTCCAGAGAGGCGCCCGCAGCGTTGATCTGCAGATCGTTGAGCGTAACCTCGCGCAGCTCTCCGGGAGGGCCCTGAAACGCAGTCGGATCACCTGCCAGCAGATTGACGAGCATCTGAACCTTGCCGGTGATGTCAACGATCAGGGTCGCGGGATCGCGCGGGATCGCCTGGCCCGGGTCGATCATGCTCCAAAGCGCCTCATTCACCTCAAGCCCCCGGTAGTCCAGCCTGAGCGCCATGTCCGAGGGCTCGTCCTCGGGCATCAGAGGCAGTGTGAAGAGGAAGCCGGTGGAGTCCGCGCTGATCTCGATCGGTGCCGGAAACTCGTTCGTCAGAATCGCCGCGTCGACATTCACGGCCGAGAGATCATAAGTAAGCCCGCCTTCGGTGAGCGCCACGCCCATCTCGCCGCCTTCATTGGCGAAGGACATGTTGAAGCTGCTTCCGGCTTCATCGACGGTCATTTCGTAACTCAGCCGCTCGTACTCCAGATCGCTCAGGAGGGAAAAATTCTCCGGAACGGAGGTATCATCGGACATCTGCGATATGAACGCCAACGCGAACATGCTGCCGGAACCGGTCGATGTCATCGGGCCCATGTTGAAGCTGAGCTTGAACCCGCCATCCTGACCGTTCGGCGCGGCGGCATCGATCGTGCCCGACATGCCCGAGAAACTGCTGCTGGAGGTGATCTCCGTCGTCTCGACCGTATCGCCGGTGAGCATGTGCTGGCCCGCGAAATCCGTGATGGTGGCGGCAATATTCATCTCTCCCGCCGACTGGCCATCGACAGTCATCTGTTCACTGCTGATCGTTATGCTGTCGGCGTCATACTCATAGTCGCGCGCGCCGGCATCTCCGGACACGGTGATGTTCAACCCCTGATGGCGAACACCCATGTCAATACGGACTGCCGGTCCGTCATCGATCTGGCTTACGGTCGTGATACGGACGGGGTCGGACATTTCGACGCTCAGCGTCCCATCGGCGTTTTCGTTGAGCGTGATCTCGTCGATCTCCACGGTCGATGTGCTCCCGCCCTGATCAGCCAACACCGTCATGCCGCTGATCCGAAGACCGGTATCGGTATCCGTGACGGACGTGGCGGAAAGGGTTTGACCGATTGCGGCGCCCTGCGCCTGCCATTCGTCCCAGATCTCCCGGGCGTCGACATCGGCCAGCGCAGGGGCTGCCGCGAGAAGCGCAATGGTGGAAAGACTTAGGGAAAAGGTTTTCAGCTTTGACATAACGACCTACCAAGGGTGAATTGCATCATGCGATGTTCGGACGCGCGTCTGACAGGGTCAAGAGCCGATTGGGCCGTCGGTCCGGCGGAGGTCAAGCAAAGGGGCGACATGGATATGCCAGGCGGAAAAACGGTCATGATTACGGGGGCAAGTCGAGGTATCGGCGCAGCCGCGGCACGGGCATTTGCCGCCGAGGGCGCAAATGTCGTCCTGTTGGCCCGCTCGCAGGAAGCCATTGCCGATCTGGCCGGCGAGATCGGCGATACCGCACTTGCTGTGCCCTGCGACGTCAGCCGCTACTGGGAGGTCGAGGCCGCGATTGCCGCCGCCGTCGAGACTTTTGGTGGGCTGGACGTGCTGATCAACAATGCCGGGGTGATCGAGCCGATCTCCCATCTTGTGAATGCCGATCCGGAGGCGTGGTCCCATGTGATCGACATCAATCTGAAGGGTGTTTTCAACGGGATGCGCGCGGCGATGCCCGGGATGATCGCCCGCGGCGGCGGAACGATCATCACCATCAGCTCCGGTGCGGCGCATAACGCGCTGGAGGGATGGAGCCATTACTGCACGTCCAAGGCGGGTGCTGCGATGCTGACCATGTGTCTGCACAAGGAGGCGGCCGATCAGGGTATTCGCGCGATGGGTCTGTCACCGGGCACCGTGGCCACACAGATGCAACGCGAGATCAAGTCCAGCGGCCTGAACCCGGTCAGCAAGCTGGAGTGGTCGGACCATATCCCGCCCGATTGGCCGGCCCGGGCGCTTGTCTGGATGTGCGGGGCCGAGGCGGATGATCTTCTGGGCACCGAGCTGTCACTGCGCGACGAGGAACTGCGCGCCCGGATCGGCCTGACGGCATGATCGACCTGATCCGCGAGGGCGGCCTGTGGCTTGTGATGCTGAACCGGCCCGACAAGGCCAACTCGCTGACCGAGGACATGTTGCGTCATCTAGCGGAGATCGCAGAGGATGCAGGGAATGATCCGTCGGTGCGCGCGTTGGTTCTGACCGGTGCGGGTGACCGGGTTTTCAGCGCGGGCGCGGATCTGGAGGCTGCGAAGGCGGGCCTTGCGACCTCGCCCATATGGGAACGGCTTTCCGGCGCCATCGCGGATCTGCCCTGCCTGAGCATCGCCGCCCTGAACGGGACGCTGGCGGGCGGCGCCTTCGGCATGGTGCTGGCCTGCGACCTGCGGATCGCCGTTCCGGAGGCCCGGTTTTTCTATCCCGTGGCGAAACTGGGTTTTCTGCCGCAGCCGTCCGACCCGGCGCGGATGGCAGCGCTGATCGGGCTTGCGCGCACAAAACTGCTGTTGCTGGCAGGCCAGAAGCTGACCGCGCAGGAAGCTCTGGACTTCGGATTGATCGACCGACTTGTCCTGCGCGACGGACTGTTGGCGATGGCGCGGGATCTGGCGGCGGATGCGCTGGCGGGCGATGCCGAAACGCTGCGAGGCATCAAGCGGCTTTGCCGGTAACGGGTAGGGCTTTCGAGCCCCGCCCGCCGCGCCGGTCACCGCGTTTTCCACGAGCGGCGCCCGCCCGGCGTTTTGGAGTGAAATCCGGGCGGTCGTTTGCGAACCCATGCGATGAACCCGGCCAGCCGTGGATGGCTTTTCAACGCCTCAACCGTATTGAAGTCACGCGCGAGCTCCGCTTCGCTGAGGGTCGCGTGGATCTCGTTGTGGCAGATCTGATGCAGGCGCACGGTCGGCCCTCCCTTCCCGCCCCGCAAACGCGGGATCAGGTGGTGAAGGCTTTGCCGGGCGTTCTTCGGGATCGCCCGGTCACATAAGGGGCAAATGGGCTCCTCAGTCTGCATCCAGCTTGTCCTTGGCGGTATTGCCAGCCATTAGAATGGTCTGAGACATGCGTGGGGCAAGACATCGCCATGGAAAACCAGCCGGAAATCGTCGAACAGGCGCTTGAGTTCGCCCGGGAAACCCTTGAATTGGCGCTTGGCTGGCTGACCAGCCCCGCGGCCTGGTCGCAGTTCGCGCTTCTTGTTGTTGCATTTCTGCTGGCCCTCCTGCTGACCCGCCGCATGGCGCCCGCGCTGAAAAGGGTGCTGAGCCCGGCCGAGAGCAGTGAGACGCTGCTGTCGCAGACGCGGCGGTTTCTGGCCCGGTTCGTTCCGCTTCTGCTGCCGCTTCTGGCCTATGGGCTCACGGCGGTGGGAGAATCGATCGTCGTCTCCCTGTTCGACAGCGGTGCCGTGATCGCCTTTGGCAAACGGGTGTTTCTGTTTCTGGCCGCGCGCATTCTGGTCCGCCAGATCCTCACCGATCCGTTCCTGAAAACACTCGGGCGCTATGTGCTGATTCCGGTTGCGGCGCTCTATGCACTTGGTCTTCTGGATGACGTGACGCTTGCCTTGTCCGAAATGGAGGTCTCGCTCGGCAATATCTCCTTCTCGCTGATCGCGCTGATCCGCGGCGTTATCGCGGGCAGCCTGCTGTTCTGGCTGGGCAGCTGGTCCACACGGCACAGCGCCGATTACATTGCCCGGCAGGAGGAGATCCGCCCCGCCACGCGGGAACTTGCCATCAAGACGGTCGAGATACTGGTCTTCGGTGCGGCCTTCCTGCTGCTGATGAGCATCATGGGGATCGATCTGACCACCCTGGCAGTGCTTGGCGGTGCGATTGGCGTGGGTCTCGGCTTCGGTCTGCAGAAGATCGCATCGAATTTCATTTCGGGCGTGATCCTCTTGCTGGAGGGGCAGGCGACCGTCGGCGATTACGTGGAGCTGGATGGCGGCGAACAGGGCAAGATCGTCAAGATGACCGCACGCGCGGCGGTGCTGGAAACCTTCGATGGGCGTTGGGTCGTGGTCCCGAACGAGGATTTCATCACCACCCGGGTCGTGAACTATTCCGACAGCGGCAGTGCGAACCGATACGAGGCGCCGTTTTCGGTCAGCTACGACACGGATATCAACCGCGTCCCCGCAATCGTGGAGGCGGCGGTGGCCACCCATCCGGGCGTGCTCGATCTGCCTTACCCGCCCGATTGCGAACTGCGCGCCTTTGGCGAGAGCGGCGTGGAGTTCTGCGTGGAGTTCTGGGTCAACGGGCTGGATGACGGCGAGAACAAATACACCTCCGATGTGCTCTTCCTGATCTGGAACGCGCTGAAAGACAACGATATCGAGATCCCCTATCCGCACCGCGTGCTGGAATGGAAAGCCGGACAAGGGCCGGCGGCCCCGGCATGACCGATGCTCTGGTGATTGGCGCGGGTCCGGCCGGCTTGATGGCGGCCGAAACCCTGGCGCGGGCCGGACGACAGGTGCTGCTCGCAGAAGGAAAGCCCTCGGCCGGGCGGAAATTCCTGATGGCGGGCAAATCGGGCCTGAACCTCACCAGGATGGAACCGCTGCCTCGGTTCAAGGCGGCCTATCACGAGGCCGAGCCGTGGCTGGCCCCGATGCTGGATGTGTTCGGGCCAAAGCAGGTGCAGGGCTGGGCCAGCGCTCTCGGGCAGCAGCTTTTCACCGGCTCCACCGGCCGCGTGTTTCCCGTCGTCATGAAAGCCTCCCCGCTACTGCGATCCTGGATGGAGCGGATGGAGGTGGATCTGCGCCGCCGCTGGCACTGGCAGGGATGGCGCGGGACCGGGTTCGTCTTCGATACGCCCGAAGGCCAGAAGGTGCTGCATCCGAAGGTGACGGTTCTGGCGCTTGGCGGGGCAAGCTGGGCGCGGTTGGGTTCCGATGGGGCATGGGCTCCGTGGCTGGCCGGGAAAGGCGTGAAGATCGCGCCGTTCGCACCGGCCAATATGGGCTTTGATATGGACTGGTCCGCGCATATGGCCCCGCATTTCGGGATGCCGGTGAAGAACGTGGCGCTGAAAGCGGGCGATCAGCTCCATCGCGGCGAGTTCGTGATTTCGGAGCGCGGCCTGGAAGGGGGTGGTATCTACGCAGTATCGCGCGCCCTGCGGCAGGGCGCGGCCCTGACGCTTGATCTGGTGCCGGATCTGTCGACGGAGGAGGTCGCCGCGCGGTTGTCCCGCCCGAAAGGCAAGCAGAGCCTCGCCAATTTCCTGCGCAAGGCCCTGCGCCTGACCGGTACGCGGCTCGCGCTTCTGCAGGAGTTCGGTCGTCCACTGCCCGATGGCGTGGCGCTTGCGGCGCTGATCAAGGCCTTGCCGGTCCCGCATCAGGGCCCGCGCCCGACGAACGAAGCGATCTCGACGGCAGGCGGTGTCGCACGGTCGGCGCTGGACGAAACGCTGATGCTGCGGGCGCTGCCGGGCGTGTTCTGTGCAGGCGAAATGCTGGATTGGGAGGCGCCGACCGGCGGCTACCTGCTAACGGCATGCCTGTCCACGGGGAGGTGGGCCGGGCAGCATGCCGCGAATTGGGACAGGGGGGCAGCGTCAGCGGGTTGAAAACAAGGCCGCCGGAGGCGCTGCCTCGCGCCGCGCTGCCTGCCGGGGTCAGCAGGAACCGGTCCGCCGGTCAGGGGTCAGTGGCGGAGCCGGTGCGGTCTCAGGCTGCCATTGCCCGGTGAAAGGCGGGCCGTTCCCGCATCATGGTCACGAAATCACGGAATTGCGGCTCCACGATCGGAAACTTCGCGGCCACCGCCCACCCGCCGCAATGGGCCAGCAGGATATCGGCAATCGTCATGATGTCGCCCATCAGGAACGGCCCGTCCTCGGCCATGCGCGGGATCAAGGCCTTCTGCGACCGCTCGAACTCCCATTTCAGGCTGTCCTTGATCTCGGGCACGCGTTTGTCCTCGGGCAAGACGAAGGAATGCCGGGCGGCGGTCCATAGCAACTGGTCGAACTCGTCGACGATGAACTGGGTCAGGCTGTCCTGTCGCGCGCGTTCAATGGTGCCGGCTGGAAAGGTCAGCGCGCCATGCTTGTCCGCCAGATAGGTCATGATCGCGACAGAATCGGTGATCGGCACACCTCCGGAAACCAGAACAGGGATTTTCCCCGCCGGATTGAAGCTGATCACCGCGTCGGACCGGGGCGGCGCGGACACATGCTCGTAATCGAGCGCCATCTCCTCCAGCGCCCAAAGAACCCGCAGCGCGCGGCTTTTGACCCCGCCGATCACCTGATACATGGCCTATCCTCCCCGTTGCACGCGTGGCATCATCGCCAGCCGGATCAATGCGCGCTCCATCAGGGCCATTTGCGGAGCCTGCTGGCTCGAGCGCAATGTCAAATCGGTCTCCACCAGAAGGCAGAGCGCGGTTTCCAGATTATGCATGCCCCAGGTATTCGCCTGACGTGTCATTCGTTCTCGGCGGGGCCCGAAAATCGGTGGCCGCGCGGAGGCGATGCCGGCAGAGGCGCCGTTGGGATGGCTTGCCGCGCTGTGCAACACCCGGAAATGGCGAAGGGCCGCTATGCAAAGACCGACCGGCTGCACACCCTGTCCGCCGAGCCGGGTGATCAGCGGTCCGATGGCGCCGGCCTGCGCTTCCGCCGCGGCATGAAGGATATCGTCCAGTTCGGCCTCGATCGTGGCGGGCGCGCAGGCGGCCACATCTTCGGATGTCACCGGCCCGGTATCGGCATATTTGTAGAGCGCCAGTTTTTCGGTCGTCTGGCGGAAATCGCCGGGATCGAGCGATTGCGCGAGGCTGGTCAGATCGGCCATGGCCTCGGTGGAGATGTTGAGGATACCGGCCTTGTGGAGTGTTTCTTCGATCTCGGCCCGGGTGGGCGGATCATCGTAGATGCCCACCGCATAGGCGGTCTTGTGCCCTTCGAAAAGCTTCCGCAAGGCGGATCGCGCCGTAAGCTGCCTTGCCGTGACGATCACCTGCGCATCACCCGGTTGCCAATCTTCCAGGGCGGTCCTGATGGTGGGCGCAAGCCCGTCGCCCGCATCCTCTACAAAGGCCGCACGCGGTCCGGGGAAAAAGCCCTGCGCCTTGATCGCATCAAGCAATGCTGCGGGGTCCGACCGGAGATCGGAGGCGGGAATACGGCTCAGGCGCATCTCCGCTTCGGCTTCGGGGCCAAGCAGCGCCTCCAGCACCTGCTGGCGCTTGAGTGCCACGCGCATGGCATCGGCACCATAGATCAGCAATCCGGTCGCATCGGGATTGGGCCGCGCGAAATAGCCCGAAGCCTCCCGCGGGGACAGTTTCATGACCAGCGGCCAGCGCTTGCCAGAAGATTGGAGACGATCTGATCGGCCAGCGCCGTCATCAGGCGCTCCTGCGCGTCGCGTTCGGCGGCGGCTGTGGCAATGGTCGAGCCGGTGGTGGAATAGGCCGTGAAGGTTCGCACGGATCCCGCATGAACCTGCACATCCGTTCCCGCCTCCACCACGCGGAACCGGGTTGTGCCGGTCAGATTGATCCGGGTGATATCGTTCGACCCGGTCACAGCGATGCCACGCTCCTCCACATCCGTGTCGAGCGTCAACGCATAACGGGGGCTGCCGGCACGGCCAAGGCGATCCTCCAGACGCGTCACCAGCAGGAACTCGTTTCGCGTCTCCGGCGGTTCCACAAGTATCTGTCCGCGCAACGCATCGCCCGCGCCGCCCGGCGCATAGACAGGGGAAAACCCGCAGGCCGCCAGCGGAGCGGCGGCCAGAAGCCCAAGAACGGTGCGGCGGTCAGATAACGACATTGATGATCCGGCCCGGAACGACGATCAGCTTTTTCGGCGCCCCGCCATCGAGGGCCTTGATCACAGCGTTGTCCGCCAGCGCCAGCTTTTCAACCTCTTCCTTTGCGAGATCCTTGGGGACCGTGATCTCTGAGCGGCGCTTGCCGTTGATCTGGATCGGCAGCGTCACGCTGTCATCGACCAGCAGCGCCTCGTCGGCGACGGGCCAAGGGGCGTTGGCGATGAGCCCCTCGCCACCCTGATGGGCCCAGATATCCTCGGCCAGATGCGGGGTCATCGGCGACATGAGCTGCGCCAGCACCATGATCGCCTCGCGCTGCGTGGCATGGGCAGCAGTAGATTTCGTCAGTACATTGGTGAACGCATAAAGCTTGGCGATGGCGGCGTTGAAGCCGAAGCTTTCGATGCCCATCGTCACATCGTGGATGGTACGGTGCATCGCGCGGCGCAGGTCGTCATCGCCGTCGCCTGCTGCATCGGGATCCATCCTGCCGATCCGGTCACACAGCGCCCAGACCCGGCCCAGATGTTTGAAGGCGGCTTCGGCGCCTGCGGCTGTCCATTCCACATCGCGCTCGGGCGGCGAATCGCTCAGCACGAACCAGCGCGCGGTGTCGGCACCGTATTGCTCGATGATCGCCACCGGGTCGACGACGTTGTTCTTGGATTTCGACATCTTGGCCGACGGGACGACCTCGACCGGGCGGCCATCCTCCTTCAGGAACGCGGCACCGTCGCGAAGCTCCACTTCTTCGGGGTAGTGGTAGACGGGCCGTCCGTCCTCGTCCCGTGCGGTCCGGTAGATCGCGTGGGTCACCATGCCTTGCGTGAACAACGCGTCGAAAGGTTCGATGGCGCTGGCAGGTAGATGGCCGGTGATATGCATCGCGCGGGCGAAAAAGCGCGAATAAAGCAAATGCAGGATCGCATGCTCCACCCCGCCGATATACTGGTCCACATTCATCCAATAGGCCGCGTCCTCGGCGGAGGTCGGGGTTTCTGCATGGGGTGCGGTGAAGCGGGCGTAGTACCACGACGAATCGACAAAGGTGTCCATCGTGTCCGTTTCGCGCCTGGCGGGCACGCCGCAGGACGGGCAGGGCGTTGACGCCCATGTGGGGTGGCGGTCCAGCGGGTTTCCGGGGATGTCGAAGCTGACATCCTTCGGCAGCTCGATGGGCAGGTTTTCCTTTTTCTCCGGAACCACGCCGCAGGCGTCGCAATGCACGACCGGGATCGGGCAGCCCCAATAGCGCTGGCGCGACAGGCCCCAGTCGCGCAGACGGAACTTCGTCACACCCTGACCGACGCCGTTTTCCTCGCAAAAGGCGATCGCCGCGTCGATGCCTTCGGCGCCCGTCTGGTACTCTTCACCGGCGAATCCCTTGATATAGAGAACCTTTTCGGTCTTCGGCGGAACATAGGCGTCACCGCCATCCTCAGGCAGGGTAAACCCTGCCGGATCGCCCGCCGGCGCGAAGGTGGAGGCCACTTCAAGTCCGTATTTTCGCGCGAAATCCAGATCCCGCTGATCATGGGCCGGGCAGCCGAAGATCGCGCCGGTGCCGTAGTCCATCAGGATGAAATTGGCGATATAGATCGGCAGTTCCCAGGATGTGTCGAACGGATGGCGGCAGGTCAGACCGGTGTCGAAGCCTTTCTTCTCGGCCTTCTCAAGCGCTTCCTCGGATGTGCCGGTGGCGCGACACTCGGCGCAGAAGGCCGCAACATCCGGGCGGCTGGTTTCCAGTTCCCGGGCCAGCGGATGATCCGGGGAGATGCCGATGAAGCTTGCGCCAAGCAGAGTGTCGGGGCGGGTCGTATAGACCTCCACGCGGTCATGACCGCCCACGCCCTCCGTCATCCCGAAGGAGAATTGCAGCCCGCGGGACTTGCCGATCCAGTTGGCCTGCATCAGCTTGACCTTCTCCGGCCAGTTGTCGAGTTCGTCCAGCGCCTGCAACAACTCCTCGGCCATGTCGGAGATCTTGAAGAACCACTGTGTCAGTTCGCGCCGCTCAACATCCGCGCCCGAGCGCCAGCCCTTGCCGTCGATCACCTGCTCATTGGCCAGCACGGTCATGTCCACCGGATCCCAGTTCACCACGGCGTTCTTCCGGTCGATCAGCCCGGCTTCCAGCATGTCGATGAACATCGCCTGCTGATGGCGATAGTATTGCGGATGACAGGTCGCGATCTCGCGGCTCCAATCCAGAGAGAACCCCAAGGGTTTCATCTGGGCGCGCATGTCGTCGATATTCTTGAAGGTCCAGTCAGCCGGGTGAATGCCACGGTCCATCGCCGCGTTTTCCGCGGCCAGACCGAAGGCATCCCAACCCATCGGGTGCAGAACGTTATGGCCGGTCGCCAGCTTGTAGCGCGCGATCACGTCGCCCATCGTGTAGTTGCGCACATGCCCGATATGAATGCGGCCCGAGGGGTAGGGGAACATCTCCAGCACGTAGTATTTCGGCTTGTCGCCGTCCCGCGTGGCGCGGAAGGTGCCGGCTTTTTCCCAGGCCTGCTGCCATTTCGGTTCCAGCTTGGACGGTTGATAGCGGGACATCGGTCATTCCTCAGGGGTCAAACGCAAAAACGCCGGGCAAAGACGGCCCGGCGGTGTGTTTAGGCGGAGCTTAGCGCAGGGTCTAGAGGTCCGCGTCGCGAATCCGTAGCTGGCGCGCGCGGGTCAGGATCGCATCTTCGATCTGGCGCGCCGTTTCGCGGCTGACCGGGCCGCCCCGGCTCCGCAGCGCAACCCTCAGGCTTCGCGCGTCCAGCGCCGGATCCTGCACATAGACAGTCGCCTGATAGGCGCGACCGGAGCCCGGCGGTGTGCCGTAGCCAAAGACGATCACGCCGGAAAACGGATCGGCGGCTTCGATCGGCATGAAATCGAGGATCTCAAGGGAGGCGTTCCAGAGATAGCGATTGACCTCGACGGTGACATTTGGGTCGGCGCTGTTTTCGAAAAGGTCGAAGATGGTGCGGCGATCCGAGTCAGGCAACAGGCCGGCATCTTCCAACTGCGCCCGCGTTTCCGGACTCATCTCATTGTTGAATATGTTGCCGGAACGACCGCAGGCGACAACTGCGGTCATCAGCAACATAACGGCGCCAATTCTTGCAACACGGGAAAATTTCATGCCGGGCTGCCCCTTCTTCGCTCGAACCATCAGCGCCTTGGTATCTTAGGCCTCTTTGCGCGGCAAGGGTCTTGGCCCGCCGGGCGCGGGAGAGACTGTGGCAAGTCTGCACCAGACCGGTGCAAGATGGCGGCATGCCTTTGGCCTTTCTTGCAATTCAGGGGGCGAAGAGGGAGAGAGAGGCATACTCAATTCGGAATTCCCCGTGTTGAGGTGCACCTTCTTTAAGAATACGAGGGAAAAACCATGAAAAAGGTTCTCTTCGCTACCACGGCACTGGTTGCCACGGCAGGCGTCGCAGCCGCCGATGTGACCCTGTCCGGTACGGCTCAGATGGGTCTGCAGGGCGGCGATATGCTGAGTGGCGCTACCGGCGACCCCGTGCTTTCCAATATGGAAACCCAGTTCGTTCAGGATATCGACGTCACGTTCACGCTTTCGGGCGAGTCGGACAACGGCCTGACTTTCGGCGCAGCTGTCGATCTCGACGAAAATGCGGCCAACGTTAACACCGACGATGCCGGTGTTGCGATCTTC
This sequence comes from Rhodophyticola porphyridii, assembly GCF_003688285.1. Lineage (GTDB taxonomy): Bacteria > Pseudomonadota > Alphaproteobacteria > Rhodobacterales > Rhodobacteraceae > Rhodophyticola > Rhodophyticola porphyridii. Next base: position 142,555 of record NZ_RCNT01000003.1, on the reverse strand, counting down.
GTGTCGGGCAACTTCGGCACCCTGACCATGGGTGACACCGATGGCGCTCTTGACTGGGCGATGACCGAAGCATGGGTTGGCAATGCCGGCTCGATCAACGACGATGAAACCAGCCATGTCGGCGCGCTCGGCTCGTACCTCGACGGTGCATATGACGGTCAGATCCTTCGTTACAACTACAGCTTCGACAGCTTTGGTTTCGCAGTGTCGGTCGAGATGGACGACTCTGGTGTGCGTGACGAAGGTTATGCCGTTGGTTTCACCTACGGCATGGATTTCGGTGGCGGCAGCGTCGACTTCGGTCTGGGCTATCAGGTCGCAACGCCGCGTGATCTCTGGAACGTGGGCAACGTGTCGCAGATTATCGTTGCAGAAACCACGACCGGCAATGCTGCCGATACTACCGTTGGCTTCGGTACGTATATCGGTGAAGTAAAAGCTCTGGGCGTCAGCGCCGCTGTGACTCTGGACAACGGCCTGTCTGCTGCTTTGACCTTCACGGACTTCGATGTTGAAAGCACGACCGTTGGCTTCTCTGACTTCGACACCACGCATGTGGGTGTTGGTGTCGGATACACCTTCGACGCATTCACCGTGTCGGCAAACTGGGGTCAGTTTGAGATCGACAACTACGGCGAGTTGACCGGTTATGGTCTCGCAGCCGCTTACGATATGGGCGGTGGTCTGTCGATGCATCTTGGCTACGGTCACACCGATTACGCTGTCACCAATGCGGCTCTTCCGTCGCAAGTTGACGGAGATTGGCAGACCTGGTCGTTCGGCCTGTCGATGTCCTTCTAATCCTTGCGGATTATTTGGTAAGGAAAGAGCGGGCCTTGGGCCCGCTCTTTTCTGTTTCAGAGGTGGCTGATGGTGTTATCCGAGATTACGGCTTCCATAGCCAATGCAGAAGCCGCTGCGGATCGACCGGCCGGGTCGGTCAAGCTGATTGCGGTCTCCAAGGTTCAGCCTGAAGACCGGGTTGCGGCGGTGCTCGATCAGGGTCATCGACTCTTCGGCGAGAACCGTGTGCAGGAGGCCGCCGGACGATGGCCCGCCTTTCAGGAGCGCTACGAGGATATCTCGCTGCATCTGATCGGGCCATTGCAAAGCAACAAGGCACGCCAGGCGGTCGAGATGTTTGATGCGATCCACACGCTGGACCGGATCAAGCTGGCCCGCCGCTTTGCCGATCTGGCGCAGGAACGCGGCGCCTGCCCGGAATTGCTGATCCAGGTGAACACCGGAGAGGAGCCGCAGAAAGCCGGGATCCTGCCCGCCGAAACCGACGCCTTCGTCGCAGAGGTGCGCGCGATGGATCTGCCGGTAACCGGGCTGATGTGTATTCCGCCCGTGGAGGAGGAGGCGAGCCTTCATTTCGCGCTTCTGGCCAAACTGGCCGCTCGCAACGATCTGCGCGAACTCAGCATGGGGATGAGCGCGGATTTCGAAAAGGCAATCGCCTTCGGGGCGACCTATGTGCGCGTCGGATCGGCGATCTTCGGAGAGCGGCCGGCCCCGCAGACTTGATCTGCGCCGAAGATCTGGACTTGCCAAAAATCACACTCAAGATGCAGCGGCTCTGCCGCGCGTCCGCGTCTGGTTCAAGCTGACGACAGGTTTTGTCGTCCACGGGACCGAAGCTGACAAGGCATTACCGGCTGGCGAGGGGCGGCACGATGACACGGCTGCGGTACGTGATGCGTGATGCAATCCAGTGCAGATCGCCGCGATCAAAGGCGATGCACCCCTCTGTCGGGTATGCGGGCCGCCGCCATTGATGCAGGAATATCGCTGAACCGTGCCCCCGCACCGCGCGGGGCCAGTTCCAGTCCGTGAGCAGGATCAGATCGTAAAGCGGATCGGCCCGGCAAAGCCGTTCGTGGCTGGCCGAATAAGGCGCGCGGACCATCAGATTGTAATCCTCGTCCTCCGGATCGTCGGACCAAAGATCTCGGGGTCCCAGGGGCACGGCCCAGTCGCAGGGGATTGCAAGACGATCCGGACGATAAAGGCAGCCGATGATTCGATGGATGCCCACCGGTGTCGCGCCATCGCCTTCGCGTTTGCGTGTACTCAGGCCACCACGACCGATCGTACAGGGAAACACCCGACCCATGAAGCGCAGCCCGCGCGGGGTCAGAACCAGATCGGCAGGTGTCAAAGCAGATGCCCCGATTTCTCGGCTTTTGTGGCCAGGTAATGAGCATTGTGCCGGTTGGTGCCGGTGACAAGCGGGACGCGCTCGGTCACCGCTACCCCCATCTGATCCATGATCTCCACCTTGCGCGGATTGTTCGTCATCAGGCGAACGGCATCGATGCCCATGGTCTTGATCAACTCGGCCCCGAGGCGAAAATCCCTTTCGTCATCCTCGAACCCAAGCCGGTGATTGGCTTCGACCGTGTCGAACCCCTGATCCTGAAGGGAATAGGCGCGCATCTTGTTGGCCAGACCGATCCCGCGACCTTCCTGATTGAGGTAGAGCAGAAGCCCCGCGCCTTCGGAGGCCATTGCCGCCAGCGCGGTCTGCAATTGAGGCCCGCAATCGCATTTCAGGGATCCAAGCACATCGCCCGTGAAACAGGCGGAATGGATGCGTGCAAGCACGGGTTTCGCGCGGTCGGGGCGCCCGATTTCGATTGCGTAATGCTCAATCCCGCCATTGTCGGGGCGAAAGATATGCAACCGCCCCGCCTCCGCCGCTTCCAGCGGCAGGCGCGCGGCGGCGACCGGATGCAGGGGGTGATGCGCGGCAAGATCTTCGACCGCGCTGTCGGCCCAAAGAAGTGTAAGGCCATGGTTTTCGGCAATGGCGCGGGCATCGGGCACCGTCACGATGACCGCGGCGGGCAGCAACTGCGCCGATTTCACCAGAAGCAGCGCCAGACGGTGCAAGCCCGCGGTTCCGTCGCGCAGGCTCAGCAACGGGCCCTTCATCGGCGCGCGCAGGTCGTCAGCCGGGTCGGCGATGGCCTGTACCCAGTTCGCGCGGGCCTCGGCCGGCAACCGCAGCCGCGCGAGATCGCCATCATAGGCTCGCGCCTTCAGCGTCTCTGCGCGCCACGCGGTGATGGCAACCGTCACCTCGGCCGACAGAACCCGCAGATCGTCGAGCCGGTCGTCGCCTATCCGCTCAGCGGCCAGGGCGACGATCCCGCCGCCCGCCGCGTCGCCGAGGACCACAGGCAAGCCCACGCGCAGATCGGCGCGGGCGCGGGCCATCAACTCGGCTGGGGTGGGGATCAGGCTCATTCTTTCTCACATAAGCGCGGGATGTTCCGTTCCATACCCTTTGCTGTCGCAATTTGAAACATTCGCTCCCACCCTGACACGGCTGCGTGAGGTTCTTTTCGACCGTCTTGCCAAGTTGACGCAAGGCGCGCATGTCGGTGAGCAGAAACAGGAAAACGAGGTAGACACCATGGCCACACTGCGAAAGATCCTGCTGGTCGATGATGACGAGGACCTGCGCGAGGCGCTGTCCGAACAACTTGTGATGACCGAGGAATTCGACGTCTTCGAAGCCGGAAACGGCGCGGGCGCGATGGAGCGCGCAAAAGAGGCGATCTACGATCTCGTGATCCTCGACGTGGGCCTGCCCGATACCGATGGCCGCGAACTCTGCCGCCTTTTGCGCAAGCAGGGTGTCAAATGCCCGATCCTGATGTTGACGGGCCATGACAGTGACGCCGACACGATCCTCGGTCTGGATGCGGGTGCCAACGACTATGTAACCAAGCCGTTCAAGTTTCCGGTGCTTCTGGCCAGGATTCGCGCTCAACTACGCCAGCATGAGCAATCAGAAGACGCTGTCTTCCAGCTTGGGCCGTACACGTTCAAACCCTCGATGAAGCTTCTGGAGACCGAGGACAACAAGAAGATCAGGCTGACCGAAAAAGAGACGAATATCCTGAAGTTCCTCTATCGCGCGCAGGATGGTGTGGTTGCCCGAGATATTCTTCTACATGAAGTTTGGGGATACAATGCGGGCGTCACCACCCATACGCTTGAGACCCATATCTATCGCCTGCGCCAGAAGATCGAGCCCGATCCGTCCAACGCGCGGCTTCTGGTGACCGAAAGTGGCGGATACCGGCTGGTTGCCTGACGCGCGCATTGCGAGATTGATTGAGATCAAGGCGCAACCATGAGTTGCGAATAATCTTTACGCACTACCTCCCTGTTGGACTGGCCCGAACCTCGCGGTTCGGGCCTTTTTTGCGCCGATGTCAGCAATCGGTTTGCAAGCCGTGGGCTTGCAGCCTAGATCAGAGGCCTAGCCAGACGGAGCATGCGCCGATGTCCTTTTCCCTTGCCACATGGAATATCAACTCGGTCCGGCTGCGTGCGGATCTTGTGACGAAGCTTCTTCGCGAGGAAGCGCCGGATGTACTGTGCCTTCAGGAATGCAAATCGCCGGTCGACAAGATCCCGGTCGAGCTGTTCGCCGCGGCGGGCTATCGCCATATCGTGGCGCGTGGCCAGAAGGGCTATAACGGCGTGGCCATCTTGTCGAAACTGCTGGTCGAAGACGTGGGCCATCGCGATTTTGTTGCCCGGGGCGATGCGCGCCATGTGGCGGCCAGGTTGGAAAACGGCGTCACCATTCACAACTTCTACGTCCCCGCCGGTGGTGATCTCCCGGATCGGGAGGTGAACGAGAAATTCGGCCACAAGCTCGATTTTCTGACGGAGATGCGGGACTGGTTTCACGGGGAAACCCCTGCGAAAAGCATTCTGGTGGGCGATCTGAACATCGCGCCCCGCGAAGACGATGTCTGGTCCCACAAGCAATTGCTTAAAGTGGTGAGCCACACACCGATCGAGGTCGACCATCTTGCGCAGGTGCAGGACAGCGCCGGTTGGGTGGACGTGACGCGCAAGGATATCCCCGAAGGGCAGCTTTATTCCTGGTGGTCCTACCGGGCACGGGACTGGGATGCGGCGGACAAGGGCCGCAGGCTCGATCATGTCTGGGCCACGCCGGATATCGCCAACGCGGCCCACAGCTCGCGCGTGTTGCGTGATGCGCGGGGATGGGAAAAACCGTCCGACCATGCACCGGTATTCGCCACATTCGATCTGTGACCCCTTGGCGGGGCTGAGCCGCAGGCGCATATAACAGGCAAGCACGAGAGTTGAACGGAGATGAGCCATGCTTGAATTTGGACAGGCGCAAGGCGCAACGGGCACAGCCGATCTGATCAAGGACAGCAGCGATGCGACGTTCATGGCCGATGTCGTGGAAGCCAGCAAGGACGTGCCGATCATCGTCGATTTCTGGGCGCCGTGGTGCGGCCCCTGCAAGACGCTTGGGCCCCAGCTTGAAGCGGCGGTCGCCGCGGCCAAGGGTAAGGTCAAAATGGTGAAGGTCGATGTGGACCAGAACCAGCAGGTCGCGGCGCAGTTGCGGGTTCAGTCGATCCCGACGGTCTATGCGTTCTATCAGGGCCAGCCCGTAGACGGGTTTCAGGGGGCGGTATCCGAAGCGGAGGTCAAGCGTTTCGTCGAAAAACTCTCCGTCCTCTCTGGTGATGACGGCGGTCTTGGCGAAGCCATCGAAGCGGCTGAGGCGATGCTGGACGAAGGGGCTGCGGTGGATGCGGCGCAGACCTTTGCCGCGATTCTTGGCGAAGAGCCGGAGAATCCGGCGGCCTATGGCGGATTGGCCCGGGCGCATCTGGCCATGGGCGAACTGGATCAGGCGGAAGCCTTTCTGGCGAATGTTCCCACCGCGATTGCCGCCGCGGCCGAGATCGAGGCGGCCCGCGCGCAGTTGGAGCTGGCCCGTCAGGCACAGGATGCAGGCCCATTGGCCGAATTGTCCGCCGCGGTTGAGGCGGAACCCGACAACCATCAGGCGAGGTTCGACTATGCGCTGGCGCTTCACGCCGCTGGTCAGGTCGAGGATGCGGTGACGCAGCTGTTGGATTTGTTTCGCCGGGACCGGGACTGGAACGATGGCGCCGCCAAGACGCAGCTTTTCACGATCTTCGATGCATTGAAGCCGGAAGATCCGATTGTGCTGACCGGACGGCGGAAACTCAGCTCGATGATCTTTGCCTGATCGCGCGGAGCGCTAGGTAAGGGGCATGATGTCACCTGCTGATCTTCCCCAGACGATCCCGTTGTTCCCGTTGCCGGGGGCATTGCTCCTGCCGCGATCACGCCTTCCCCTGCATATCTTCGAGCCACGCTATCTCGCGATGCTCGATGATGCGCTCAAGACCTCACACCGGCTGATCGGCATGGTTCAGCCGCGCGAAGTGCCCGGCAAGAGCGACAAGCGCTTGCATGCGATTGGATGCGCGGGCCGCGTCACGCAGTTTTCCGAAACCGAAGACGGGCGCTACATGATCACCCTCAGCGGCATCTCGCGTTATCGCGTGACACGCGAGGTTTCGGGCTTCAGCCCCTATCTCAAGGCCGATATCTCCTGGGAAGGGTTCGAAGGCGATCTGGGCGGTGTGGAAAAGGACCGCAGTTTCGATCGTCCGCGTTTTCTCGACCTTCTGTCCCGGTATTTCGAGGCGTTGTCGCTGTCGACGGACTGGGACAGCCTGAAGGACGCCGAAGACGAGTTGCTGATCAATTCGCTCTCCATGCTGTGCCCCTTCGAGCCCGAGGAGAAACAGGCGTTGCTGGAGGCACCCTCGCTGGGCACGAGGCGCGAAACGCTGGTGACCCTGATCGAGTTCGCGCTGCGCGGAGGAACGACGGAGGAAATCCTGCAATGAGTGCTGACCCGCTCGCCGATCGGCGCATGATCGAAGCGTTGGTGTGCCCGCTGACCCATGCGCCGCTGAGCTATGACGCAGACGCGCAGGAGTTGATTTCCAAGGCGGCGCATCTGGCTTTTCCGATCCGGAACGGCATTCCGATCATGCTGGAAGAGGAAGCGCGGAAACTCGACTGAGTCATTGCCGTCACAGTGGCCGCCCCTGCAGCAGACGGGGCAGGTCCCCTGTCAGGCCAGCGGCTTCGCGAATGAACCTGCGCCGGATGCCGGGCAGCGCATTGACCACTCCCAACCCAATATCCCGTGTTCCGCGAAGAACCGGGTTGTCATTTGAGAACAGCCGGTTGAACGCGTCCGTCGCCGCGGCCAAGGCGGCAGTGTCGAACCTGCGCCAGCTTTGATAGCGTTCCAGCACATCCAGCGCAGCGAAATCCTCGCCCCGGCGTCTGGCATCCGTCAGGACTTCGGCAAGGGCCGCGACATCGCGGAAGCCGAGGTTCAGGCCCTGCCCCGCGATCGGGTGAACCCCGTGGGCCGCATCGCCGACAAGCGCCAGATGCGGCGCGACAAACCTGTTGGCGAGGCTCAGCCCGAGCGGATAGCTGAACCGCCGCCCTTCAAGCCGGATCTCGCCCAGGAAATCGCCGAAGCGTGGACGCAGATGGTCCAGATACCCTGCGTCATCCATCGCGGTGAGCTTTGCGGCGGCGGCATGGGTCTCACTCCATACGATGGAGGAGCGGTTGCCTGGAAGCGGCAGGATCGCAAGCGGGCCGGGTGGCATGAAGAACTGATGCGCAATGCCATTGTGAGGTTTTTCATGGGCGATGGCACAAACCAGCGCTGTCTGGCCATACTCCCATCCGGTGCGCTTGATCCCGGCGCGCGCGGCGGTGCCGCTTTGCCGGCCATCGGCCCCGACAAGCAGACGCCCGGACAGCGTGGTTCCGTCCTCCAGCGTCACACTGGCGCCGGTTGCGGTATCTTGGGCGGTCACGCGCGCGCCGGGCCGGTGGGTGATACGCGGGTCGGCCTCCATCGCGGCAAGCAGGGCCTGACGCAGATAGCGGTCTTCAATCATATGGCCCATCGGGCCTTCCTCGATTTCGGCATGATCGAAATGCAGGAAGAAGGGCGAAGGCCCTTCGCCCGCGCGACCGTCGCTGGCCGTGATCTCCAAGATCGGTTGTGCCTGCGCCACCAGATCGTCCCAGAGGCCAAGTGCCGCCAGCAGCCGGGTAGAGGCCAGAGCCAGCGCATATGACCGCCCGTCAAACGCGTCCGCGCCCCTGTTTTCGGCGCTGAGCGCGTCCAGAACCACGGTCGAGAACCCGGCCTGCGACAGGGCCAGCGCGAGGCAGGGACCGTTCAGCCCGCCACCAACAATCAGGATATCTGCGTCATGTGCCATGAGGAGGAATATGCAGGTGCGGCAAGGATTGTCCAACGAACTGCGCCCGGATAGCGTGACCCGCGACACCATGACGGGGGCAGGGATATGCGGGACGATTGGCAAAGCTTGAGTGCAAGCAATCTGGGCCGTGCGATCGGTGACGGAGAGATCGACCCGGTGGAGCTGACCGAAGCCTATCTGCAAGCCAGCGGCGCGCATCCCCACAGGGACCGGATCTATACGATGCTGACACCAGATCGCGCCCTTGCGGAGGCCCGGGCGGCGGCGCTGCGCGCCAGGAGTGGCCAGCGCCACGGTCTGCTGGATGGTGTGCCGATTTCGTGGAAGGACCTGTTCGATACCGCCGGTTTGCCGACGGAGGCCGGATCGGCCCTGCTGAAAGGCCGTGTGCCCGCAGAAGATGCCGAGGTTCTGGCCCGTGCCACACGCGCCGGGCTGATCTGTCTTGGCAAGACGCATATGACGGAACTGGCCTTCTCGGGGCTTGGCCTGAACCCCAAGACCGCGACGCCACCCAACGTCAACGATGCCGATCTGGTGCCCGGCGGATCATCTTCCGGCGCGGCGGCTTCGGTCGCGTTCGGTCTGGCGGCAGCGGGCATCGGGTCGGACACGGGTGGCTCCGTCCGCCTGCCGGCGGCCTATAACGATCTGGTCGGGCTGAAAACCACCCACGGGCGGCTGAGCCTGAAGGGGGTCGTGCCGCTGGCTGCAAGCTTCGATACGGTCGGACCCCTGACCAGAACGGTCGAGGATGCGGTGCATCTTCTGGCGGTGATGGAAGGGGCGAAACCGGTCGACCTGACGGGTGCGCACCTCTCTGGCAAACGGTTTCTGGTTCTGGAACCGTACTCCAGCGATGTCCGGGACGGGCCCGGCGCGGCGTTTCAATCCGCGCTGGACCGGCTTGGTGCTGCGGGTGCCCATATAGAAACCGGCAACGTTCCCGCGATTGACGAGGCTATGCAGACGACCCTGATGCTGTTCACCGGTGAGGCGTATGGCACTTGGGGAGATGTGATCGAAGCGGCGCCTGAAAAGATGTTTGACCGCATCCGGGAGCGGTTTCGGCAGGGCCGCGAGGTCAGCGCGCCTGAATTCGTGGCCGGATGGCAACGTCTGCGGCGGCTTCGCCAGGACTGGGCACGGGAGACGGCCGCCTATGACGCGGTGCTCTTGCCGACGGCGGCGAACCTGCCCGCACATGCCGAACGGTTGCTGAGCGATGACGCGTATTTCGTGGCTGAAAACCTTCTGACGCTCAGAAACACCCGTGTCGGCAACCTGATGGGGCTATGCGGAGTGACCCTGCCGACAGGTGTGCCCTCAACCGGTATCATGATATTGTGTCCGCCGATGGCTGAGCCACAACTTCTGCGCATCGCGGCCGCGGCAGAGGCGGTATTGGCCTAATCGCCACAGACACCGCGCCTTTACGGCCTGAAATAGCTCGTTTTTCTGGACCCGCGCGGTCTTGGCGGGTAACCTGTTGCCAAATCAGGGCGTCATGATCCTGAAACCGAGGCACATATGATTTTCCCCGAGCGGTTTTCGGACCTGCCAGAATATGCGTTTCCGCGTTTGCGGACCCTGCTTGATTCCCATGAACCGGGGGGCGAGCCGATTGTGATGACCATTGGCGAGCCGCGCCATAGGTTTCCGGATTGGGTCAGGGGCGTGCTGTCGGAGAATGTCGACGGTTTTGGCCAATATCCCGCGAATGACGGCACGCCGGCCTTACAACAGGCGATCGCCGACTGGATCGCGCGCCGATATGGCGTGACGGTTGACGCCGCGCGGCAGGTTTTGCCGCTGAATGGCACGCGGGAGGGGCTGTTCAACGCGCTGATCGCGCTTTGCCCCGAAACCAAGGCGGGCAAGCGCCCCGTAGTGCTGACGCCGAACCCTTTCTATCAGGTCTACGCAGTGGCGGCGCTGGCCGTGGGTGCAGAGCCGATTTACGTTCCCGCGACCGAGGCGACGGGCAATCTGCCTGACTACGGCAGCTTACCCGAAACCGTGCTGAACCGGGTCGCCGTCGCCTATATCTGCTCTCCCGCGAACCCGCAGGGCGCGGTCGCGGACCGGGCGTATTGGAGCGGCCTGATCGCGCTGGCCGAGCGTCATGACTTCCAGATTTTCGCAGATGAGTGCTATTCCGAGATTTATCGCGATACCCCACCCCCGGGCGCGCTTCAGGTGGCACGGGAGCTTGGCGCGCATCCCGACCGGGTGGTGATCTTTCATTCGCTCTCGAAACGGTCGAATCTGCCCGGTCTGCGGTCGGGCTTTGCAGCTGGTGGCGCCGACAGCATCGCGCGGCTGAAACAGCTTCGCGCCTATGCGGGTGCCCCCCTGCCCATGCCATTGCAGGCGGTCGCCGAGCGGGTCTGGCAAGATGAAGATCATGTTGTCGCCAATCGTGCGCTTTACGCGGAAAAATATGCGATCGCCGATGAGATTCTCGGCGATATCCAGGGATACTCTCCGCCGGAAGCGGGGTTTTTCCTGTGGCTTCCGGTGGATGACGGCGAAGCCGCGACAATGAAGTTATGGCGCGAGACGGGCGTCCGGGTTCTGCCCGGTGCCTATCTGGCGCGCGATGTCGGCGGGCATACGCCCGGCGCGGACCGGATTCGCGTGGCGATGGTGGCCGACAAGGAAGAAATGCAGCGCGGGCTGATCAAGCTCCGTGATTGCCTGTATCGGTGAGGTAGAACGGAAATGGCGTATCAGACACGACAGAGAGACCCGCTTCTTGACAGCCGGATGCAGGCCGCAATCGAGCGTCGCGGCAAGGAGCTTCTGGGCCTGCTGCTATGTGTGCTCGGAGTGGCGCTTGCGTTGATGCTGGCCTCCTACACGCCCGAGGATCCGAACTGGACCGTGGCGACGGATGCCGTGCCCCAGAACATTCTGGGGCATCTCGGGGCGTCGCTGGCCGCGGTTCTGATGCTGATCGTGGGATACGGGGCGTATGGGCTGGCGGCGGGCGCTCTGGTCTGGGGTCTGCGTTTCTTGCTGCACCGCGGGGAAGACCGTGTTTTCGGGCGCATCGTGTTTCTGCCGATCGCGGTCGCTCTGGCTTCGATCTATGCCGCAAGCTATGTTCCCGGTGCGGGCTGGACGCACAGTTTCGGGCTGGGTGGCCTGTTTGGCGATACGGTTCTGGGCGCGCTGTTGAACATCCTGCCCTTCGGCGCGGCCTTTGCTCTCAAACTTCTCGCGGCCCTCAGTTTTCTCGCCGCGATCGGGCTTGGCCTGTTTGTTCTTGGTGTGAACGGGGCAGAGCTGCGTGTGGGCCTGCGGTTCCTGATCGTGGGACTTGTTTCCACCATTGCGGGGCTGGCGGCGCTGTTCGGACAGGCCGGGCGCGGCGCCGGGCAGGCGGCTCAGGCCTTGCAGGAACGCCGCCTTTCGCGGATCGCGGCGCGGCAGGATCTGGCCGACGCCTATGAAGATAACCTGGTCGAGCGGGTGGAACCGGTCGTGCGCGCATCGGCGTCGCGCCCCAGCCTGCTGGAGCGCGTACCCCTGTTGCGCGGCCGGGACCGTTCGCCCGAGCCGGAGCCGGAACTGCTGGAGCGCGCGCCGATTGCTGGCGCGGATATCTCTGCCCCGGATGACGACCGGATCCGCGAAAAAATCGCCGACGTGATCAAGAACCGGGTCCGCCGCCCCTTGACCGCGCCACAAGCTACCGTGGCACGGCACCAGTCCGCCGCTGCGATACGCACCGTCGTCCCGCCCCTGACCCGCGTTGAACCGCCGCTCACCTCCACCGACATGCGGTCCCCGGATGTCGCGGACCAGATGATCGAACTGCCCTATTCCGAACGGGTTGCCGAGCTTCAGGGAGAACCATCGCGCGCGGGGGGCTTTGCGGTGCCGCAAGCCGAACCGAAGAAAGTCGTTCAGCATCAGACCCGAAGGCCCGCGCCGTCGCGCGCGGCCATGGCAGATGCGCAGCCATCGCTGCCGCTGGAAGCGGAGACAGCGGAGTACGAGTTTCCGCCTCTGTCGCTGTTGAGCAGTGCGGTCGCGGTCGAGCGTCATCACCTGTCCGACGAGGCGTTGGAGGAAAACGCGCGGATGCTGGAAAACGTGCTGGATGATTATGGCGTGAAGGGCGAGATCGTTTCGGTCCGTCCCGGCCCGGTGGTGACGATGTACGAGCTGGAACCTGCCCCGGGTCTCAAAGCCTCCCGTGTGATCGGCTTGGCCGATGATATCGCACGATCCATGTCCGCGCTCAGCGCCCGCGTCTCCACCGTTCCCGGCCGCAGCGTGATCGGAATCGAACTGCCCAATCAGCATCGCGAGAAGGTCGTGCTGCGCGAGATCCTGTCGAGCCGTGATTTCGGCGATGGCAATCAGAGCCTGCCGCTGGCTCTGGGCAAGGATATCGGCGGGGACCCGATCGTCGCGAACCTTGCGAAAATGCCTCATCTGTTGATTGCGGGCACCACGGGTTCGGGCAAATCCGTGGCGATCAACACCATGATCCTGAGCCTTCTTTACAAGCTGACGCCGGAAGAATGCCGGATGATCATGATCGACCCCAAGATGCTTGAGCTCAGCGTCTATGACGGCATTCCGCATCTGCTCAGCCCGGTCGTGACCGACCCCAAGAAGGCCGTGGTCGCCTTGAAATGGACCGTGGGCGAGATGGAAGAACGCTATCGCAAGATGTCCAAGATGGGCGTGCGCAATATCGAGGGCTACAACAGCCGGGTCGAGGATGCCCTTTCGAAGGGGGAGATGTTCAGCCGCACGGTACAGACTGGATTTGACGATGATACCGGCGAACCCGTGTTCGAGACGGAGGAATTCGCACCCGAGAAGATGCCTTTCATCGTGGTGATCGTGGACGAAATGGCCGATCTGATGATGGTGGCGGGCAAGGAGATCGAGGCCTGCATCCAGCGTCTTGCGCAGATGGCGCGTGCCAGCGGCATCCACATCATCATGGCGACGCAGCGTCCCTCCGTCGATGTGATCACTGGCACGATCAAGGCGAATTTCCCCACGCGGATTTCGTTCCACGTGACCTCCAAAGTGGACAGTCGCACCATTCTGGGCGAGCAGGGGGCCGAGCAGCTTCTGGGCATGGGCGATATGCTCTACATGGCCGGAGGCGCCAAGATCACCCGTGTGCATGGGCCTTTTGTCAGCGACGAAGAGGTCGAAGAGATCGTGTGTCATCTGAAAAGCTTCGGTCCGCCGGACTACGCGGCATCGGTGCTGGACGGCCCGGACGGCGACAAGGAAAGCGATATCGATCTGGTGCTTGGTCTCGGCGGCAACACCGATGGCGAGGATGCCTTGTACGATCAGGCGGTTCAGATCGTGATCACCGATCGCAAATGCTCCACCTCCTATATCCAGCGGAAACTGGCGATCGGCTACAACAAGGCCGCTCGTCTGGTGGAGCAGATGGAGGAAAGCGGCCTCGTCTCGCCTGCCAACCACGTGGGCAAACGCGAAATTCTGGTTCCAGAGCAGGCGTAAAATTTCGCCGATCTCGCGGTCGTGAGGTGTAACTGCTGCATCGATCTCCTAAATTGAGGCCATGAAACGGTTTCTTCTCTCCGTGGCGCTGATGACCGCCACCGCATTGCCGGCATGGGCGCAAGCGATACCGCTGTCCCAGCTTTCGGCTTATCTGAACTCGCTGCAGACGGCCGAGGGGGAGTTCACCCAGATCAACGCCGATGGCTCGATTTCAAACGGGACGATCTATCTCCACCGTCCCGGCCGGGTCAGGTTCGAATATGGCGGCGGCGACGACGACCTGCTTGTGATAGCCGGTGGTGGACAGGTGGCGATTTTCGATGGCCGCTCCAACTCCCGCCCCGAGCAGTATCCGCTGCAACGGACGCCGCTGCATCTGATACTGGCGCAAAATGTCGATCTGGGCCGATCGGGCATGGTGGTCGGGCACGAAAGCGACGGCACATCGACACGTGTCGTAGCCCAGGATCCCGAAAACCCCGAGATCGGGCAGATCACACTGGTTTTCACGGGCTCGCCGGTTGAGTTGCGCCAATGGGTCATCACCGACGAAACCGGCAGCGAAACCACCGTGATCCTGCGTGGGCTTGAAACCGGCGGCCGCATGGGCGCGCGGCTGTTCAACATCCCTCAAGAGATAGCGTCACGCGGCTACGAGTGACGCGGGCCCGCCGGGATCAGCGGCAGCGGGCCAGTTGCAACTGATAAACCTGGGCCCGCGCCGCAACCTCGTCTGCCACACGCAGAAGCCATGGCTTGGCATTGTAGCTGCCTCTGCTGAAACCCGTATGGCCTTCGTGATAGGCCAGATACTGGTTGCGCGCGTCGGAGAGCGGCACGCCGTTGCGCTCTACTGTCTGCGTCATGTACCAGCCCATGAAATCGGTCGCGTCGCGGATATTGTGGCGCTGAGCCCCGCGATTGCCCGTGCGCTGGCGATACTCGTCCCAGGTGCCATCCAGCGCCTGACTGTACCCGTATGCAGAACTTTGCCGCCCAAGCGGGATCACGCCAAGCGCATAGCGGAACGGGGTGCGCGCGTCGCCGATAAATCTGCTTTCCTGATAGATCGTTGCCATCTGAACATGCACCGGAACGCCCCAGTTCCGCTCGCTTGCGCGCATCGCACGAAAGTAAGCCGGGCGCTCATTGATTATGGAACATGCGTTGTCGAGATCCCGAGGGGCGGAAAAGTTACGCCCACAGCCTGCCAACACCAGTAGAATCAGGAAGAATACGACCTGTCTCATGAAAACTGCCTGCTCGAACTTATTGTTGTGTTTTGCCATACCATAATGGAAATCGGGGCCGGTGGGAATGGGCTGTCGTCATTTCGGTTTGATCGGAAACGGGAATGTGAAGACCGCGCATGCAAGCGCGGAACGGGCTGGCCTGCATGGCGCTTTGGTACTGTCTGAACGAGGTTCACAGTCTGTTTCCCGTGAAATCCACCCTGTTGCATGGACAAGGCCCCGCCTCAGGGGATAGGAAAGAGAGGGTAGAAGGGGCACCGCGCGATGCTGACCAGTCATGCGAAGTACAATCTGGGCCAAGTGGTCCGGCACAAGAAACACCCGTTTCGCGGGGTTGTTTTCGATATCGATCCGGAGTTTTCGAATACCGAGGAATGGTATGATGCCATTCCAGAAGGAAGTCGTCCGTCCAAGGCGCAGCCGTTTTACCATCTTCTGGCGGAAAACGATCAGACCTACTACGTGGCCTATGTGTCGGAGCAGAATCTCGTGGCCGACCATACGGGCGAACCGGTCGATCATCCCGACCTGCCAGAGCTTTTCGGGGATTTTCAGGACGGGCGCTACCCGCTTGAGTATCAGCTGAACTAGGGCGCTTCGTCCTTCGTGACGGGAAGCCCGGCTTCGGCCCATGCCGAAAAACCACCCTCTATCTCGGCGATGTCCTCCACACCCATATCCTGCAGGGTCTTGACCGACAAAGCGGACCGCCACGCGGCGGCGCAAAACAGGATCAGCGTTCTGTCGGTCGCCAATTCGGGTTTGTGATAGGGGCTTTCGGGGTCAATCCAGAATTCCAGCATGCCGCGCGGGGCGTGAAACGCGCCCGGGATGCGGCCTTCGCGTTTCAACTCACGAACGTCCCGGATATCGACAAGCAAGGCGTGGCCAACGGCCGCTCGGGCCTGGGCTTCGGCAGGCGACACAGACGTGATCTCGGCCTTTGCGGCGGCAACAAGTGATTTTACCGGCGTGATCGGCAATCCGCGTCCTTTCTCAGTATCCAAGCGCGCAACCGTCTTTGCGCGGGTCCGAGCCACCTTCGAGCAAACCGGTTTTGGCGTCGATACGAATGGCCTGCGCGCCGCCAATGGGCAATGCGGGAATGATGAGCGTATGCCCCTTGGCGCGCAACGCGTCCTGCACCTGAACGGTATAGCCCCGTTCGATGCTCAGGCCGTCCACGTCGGCAAAGCAACGCGGCGCGTCTATGGCGGCTTGCGGTGACAGGCCGAAATCCACCACATTGGTCAGAAACCTGGCGTGGCCGGTTGCCTGATACGCCCCACCCATGACGCCGAAGGGCATCAGGCTGCCATCGGCCTGCCGGATCATGCCGGGGATGATCGTATGCATCGGCCGCTTGCGTGGCCCGGCCTCGTTCGGGTGCCCTTTGGTCAGGGTAAAACCGGCGCCCCGGTTGTGAAAGAGGATCCCGAACCTGTCGCTGGCCAGACCGGAACCGAAGCTGTGAAAGATAGAGTAGATCAGCGAAACCGCCAGCCTGTCCCGATCGACCACGGTGATATAGATCGTTTCCTTGTGCACCGCCTCCGAAACACGGCTCGGGTTTGCCATCGCGCGATCCGGGTCGATCAACGCTGCCAGTGCCGTGGCGGTTTTAGCCGACATCATATGGTCGGAGCCCGTGCAACTCCCGGGATCGGCAATGAATCGGTTGCGCGCATCATAGGCAAGCTTGGTCGCTTCGGCTTCGATATGGGCGCGTTCGGCACCCCACGGATCCATGTTTCCGATATCTAATTCGGCCAGCATATTGGCCAACAGCAAGGCGGTCGCCCCCTGTCCGTTGGGGGGCAGTTCGATCAACTCGACCCCTTTGTACTTTGTGCTGATAGGGGTGACGTAATCGCAGGCGGTTTCGGCGAAATCCGCCTCGGTATGGCTGCCGCCGAGTGCGCGCAGGCTGGCCACCATATCCTCGGCAACCTCGCCCTCGTAAAACCCAGCGCGCCCGTCTTTCGCGATCTTGCGCAACACGTCGGCCTGGCCGGGCGCGGCGAATGTCTGGCCGGGTTTCGGCGCGGCCCCCGCAAGCAGGAACGCCTCCCGTGCGCGACCGGCGAGGTTGCCCTCGCTTTCCGCCCAGTCCGCGGCGACGCGCGGCGCGACCGGCACCCCGTTTTCGGCATAGTGGATCGCTGGGGCCAGAACATCCGCCAATGACATCTGCCCATGATCGCTGTGCAGTTTGCAAAATCCGTCGACAGCGCCGGGTATGGTGACGGCGGCGGCATGGCGAAGCGGCATGCTCTCGTGTCCGGCATCGCGCAAGGCCTTCGCGGACAAGCCCGCCGGGCTCCGCCCCGAGGCATTCAGACCGATGATCTGACCCTCTTCGCCGCGCTTGATCATCGCGAACATATCGCCGCCAAGCCCGGTCATCTGCGGCTCGCAGATACCAAGCAGGATTGCCGCGCCGATGGCGGCATCCACGGCATTTCCGCCTTGTTCAAGAAGGTTTATAGCCGTCTTCGCGGCCAACGGATGCGATGTGGCGCACATTCCGTTTTCGGCGAAAACCGCTGACCGGCCCGGTTGATGGAAATCTCGCATAGCTCTGTCTCTCCCCTGCGTGTGCGCAAGGTAAGCGATCAAGCAGGGGGGGCAAGCGGGAAACGCTGGAAGGACCTCGGCACCGCGCCACTGGGTGGGGGCTTTGAGACACGGTGCCGAGGGAAGCCTATGCAGCTACAGACCCCTCAATGGCCGCTCAACCGGGCCAAGTTGCGGAGCGATTGTGGCTCCACCGCGGCAATTTGATAAAAATCGAAACAATATAGCGGATATCAGATGATTGAGGCGGTGGGCGATACAATCGTGAAGCTCAGCCTGTTCTCTTTGCCTTCACGGGTATACCGCAGATCGGAGGCGAGATCATGAATCAGGCCCCAACCGAATCCCCCCTCTGGCAAGTCGTCCATATCCTTCATCTCCGCATCAAAGCGTCTGGGGCAGGGTATCTTGCCGTCTGGCATCCCCAGCCCCCGGTCGCAGACCACGCAATCCACGCCATTCTTGCGCGCGGTAACCGTCATCGAGATAAGGGAACTCCCATCGGCCCTGTAGCCATGTTCCACGATATTGTTCAGAACCTCGGCCAGCACGATTTCCACGGCGTCCACATGTTCGGGAGCGAGGCCGTGGCCTTTGACATGTGCGCGCATCCGTCCAAGCGCCTCCCCCACTGCGTGGGAGCTGCCTTGAAAATCGAGCGAAAGGGTCATCCTGCGATGTCTGCCCTGTGTATTGACACATGTCGTCGCCTCATCTCCGCAGTGGTCAACTTGCCCGTGCCGCGCCATAGGCCTCCAACGCCTGCTGTAGATCGTCATGAATGGTGAAGACCGTGTTCATGCGGGTCAATATCATCACTTTTTCAACGGCGGGTTGCAGACTCGCCAGGTCCAGCCTTCGATCCACGCCAAGCAGTTTCCGCGCGGCGACAACCGCGCCCAGCCCGCTTGAATCAAGAAACTCCACCTTTTCCAGACTCATCACGACCGGCCCCGCCCCGTTTTCGACCAGCGCGCGAAAACTGTCCTTGAACTGAATGGCGACGGCGGCATCCAGCCGGTCCTCGTCGACATGAATGATTGTGATGGCCCCCGCGGCATCTTTCACAAGGTTCATCGCTGTTCCTTCCGTCTGTGCTGCGTTAGAGCCTAGACGGCAATCCTTACCATTCGGTATCCATGGGCCGGTGACAGAGACGGAGGGTTAGATGGACAAGGTGGTGATCTGCGGGGCCTCCCGCACTCCGATGGGCGGGTTTCAGGGCGCGTTTTCGGATGTGTCGGCGGCGGATCTCGGCGGGGTCGCGATCAGCGCGGCTCTGGCTCAATCCGGCGTCGGCCCCGATCAGGTCGATGAACTTCTGATGGGCTGTGTCCTTCCTGCGGGCCAAGGGCAGGCCCCGGCGCGTCAGGCGGGGTTCAAGGCCGGTCTGGGCCAGGACGTGCCGGCCACCACATTGAACAAGATGTGCGGCTCGGGCATGAAGGCGGCCATGATCGCCTTCGATCAACTGGCCCTCGGGCAGACGGATCTGATCGTCGCGGGCGGCATGGAAAGCATGACAAACGCGCCCTATCTGCTGCCCAACATGCGCGGCGGTGCCCGCATCGGGCATGGTCAAACCATCGACCATATGTTTCTCGACGGGCTCGAAGACGCCTATGACAAGGGGCGCCTGATGGGCACCTTTGCCGAGGATTGCGCAGAGAAATACCAGTTTACCCGCGCCGCGCAGGACGACTATGCCCTGACCTCGCTCTCCAATGCGCTGGCCGCAATCGAAAACGGGGCCTTCGCGGATGAAGTTGCCCCGGTCACGGTGACTACGCGCAAGGCCGTGACCGAGATTGCCGTCGACGAGCAGCCCGGCAAGGCCCGTCCGGAGAAAATCCCCGAACTGAAACCGGCCTTTCGCAAGGACGGGACGGTGACGGCGGCGAATGCGTCCTCCATCTCCGATGGGGCCGCTGCCCTGGTTATGGCCCGCGAAAGCGTGGCCGAGGCCAAGGGGCTGCCGATCCGGGCCCATATCCGTGGCCACGCATCCCATGCGCAGGAACCCGGATGGTTCACCACCGCCCCGGTTCCGGCTACCGAAAAGCTCCTGTCCCGTATTGGTTGGACGGTCGAGGATGTGGACCTGTGGGAAATCAACGAAGCCTTTGCCGTGGTGCCGATGGCTTTCATGCGCGCCTTCGATCTGCCACGCGACAAGGTCAACGTGAATGGCGGTGCCTGTGCCCTTGGCCACCCGATCGGGGCGTCCGGCGCGCGGATCATGGTCACGCTTCTGAACGCGCTGGAAAAACGCGGCCTGAAACGCGGGGTTGCAGCCATCTGCATCGGTGGCGGCGAAGGCACGGCCATCGCCATCGAACGTCCATGATCGCCATCAGTTAACATATAAGGCGGGAAGTGCGTGGGGCAGACCCCTCGCGCCCGTCCCTTGCCAAAGGCACGCAGCACCATGCAGGTCGACTATCAAACGCTCTCCCGAACCATCGACAGCCTCACCGATGGCGAAACCGACGAGATCGCGCTTATGGCGACCGTCGCCTGCGAGGTGCACCATTCCGATCCGCGCTTCGACTGGACCGGGTTTTACCGCGTGACCGAACCGGAACTGTTGAAAATCGGACCCTATCAGGGTGGTCACGGCTGCCTGCAAATCCCGTTCTCCCGCGGCGTCTGCGGTGCCGCTGCGCGCAGCGGGCAGGTGCAGCTGGTTGCGGATGTCGATGCCTTTCCCGGGCATATCGCCTGCGCATCTTCAACCCGGTCGGAGCTTGTTCTGCCGGTCTGGAACGCCGCTGGCGATCTGATCGCCGTTTTCGACATCGACAGCGATCAACCCGATGCCTTCACCGAAACCGATGCCGAGAAACTGGCCGCAATTCTTGCCGCCGTCTTCCAGCGCTAGCGCCGGGGGAGCGGCACTACGGTTTCCTCCGCACCCGGGGCCAGCTCCTCGAAATCGAAATTGTCGAGCTTCGTCGCGCGTTTACCCGCGCGTTCGGCGGCGATTGTGATATCGTCGATATCCTTGCGCGCCTGCCCGAAATGGGTGTTCAGCTTCGCGACCCGTTCCACCACCAGCTCCACGTCGCGGTGCATCATCGCAAGCTGTTTGCGGATGGCGCCCGCCTGTTCCCGCATCCGCGCATCTTTCAGGATCGCCCGCATTGTGTTCAGCGTGGCCATGCAGGTCGTGGGTGACACGATCCAGACCCGTGCGGCGAAACCTTCGCGGACCAGTTCCGGAAAATTCGCGTGCAGCTCCGCATAGACGGCCTCCGACGGCAGGAACATCAATGCACCGTCCGCGGTTTCGCCTTCCAGAATGTAGCGCTCCGAAATTGCCTTGATATGCGCCTTCACGGCCACCCGCATCTGCTTTTGCGCCTCGTTCACCTCATAAGCCGTATCGGCCGCTCTGAGCGCCTCGTAGGCTTCAAGCGGAAATTTCGAGTCGATGACGATCGGACCGGGCGGGTTCGGCAGATGGATCAGGCAATCGGCACGTTTGCCGTTCGACAGAGTGGCCTGAAACGCATAGCTGTCCGATGGCAGCGCCTTCGACACGATATCGTTGAGCTGGATTTCTCCGAATGCGCCGCGTGTCTGCTTGTTCGACAGGATATCCTGCAGGCTCAGCACGTCGCCCGAAAGCTTCTCGATATTGGCCTGCGCCTTGTCGATCTGCTCCAGCTTCTGCTGCAATTCCCCCAGGGATCGCGCGGTGCGGGTCGATGTGCCATGCAGCGTTTCGGACATGCCTTTCTGCACGTCTTCCAGCCGCCGCTCCATCGCCTCGATCATCTGGCTCTGCGCCTTGGCCTGCATCTCTGAGACATGGGTCAGCCCGCCCGCCAACTGGTGCTGCCCGTCGCTCAGGGATTGCACCCGCTGCCCAAGCCCGCCGATGCTTTGTACCAGCGGCTCCATCATGCGCGCCGAGCGGGTCGCCGCCCGCATCGCCAGCACGATCAGGACCAGCATCAGGAGCAGTGCGCCCGCGCCGATGACCAGCGCCAGCGTGAGCGGATCGCCCAGATCAATCACGGTTTCGCCAATCTGTATCATGTCCGCCCGAACAGCCGCTCGATATCGCTCAGCTTGAGCTCCACATAGGTCGGCCGCCCATGGTTGCACTGGCCCGAATGCGGCGTCGCTTCCATCTCACGCAGAAGCGCATTCATCTCATCGGCCTGCATCCGCCGCCCGGACCTGATCGACCCATGGCAGGCCACGCGGCTCAGGATTGCCTCGATCCGGGCTTGCAGGGTCCGGCTGTCGCCCAGCTCGTCCAGTTCGTCCAGAATGTCGCGCAACATGGCCTCGGCATTCACCGTCCCAAGTATCGCGGGTGTCTCGCGCACGGCCACCGTGCCGGGACCGAACGCCTCGATGCCCAGACCGAACCGCGCCAGTTCCGGGGCCATGTCAAGCAACCGGTCGGCATCGGCGCCAAGCGTCACGATTTCTGGGATCAGAAGCGCCTGCGCGGCGACACCGTTTTCCGCCATCTGGCGTTTCAGCTTTTCGTAAACCAGACGTTCATGGGCCGCGTGCTGATCCACAATCACAAGGCCGTCTTCGGTCTGTGCGAGGATGTAATTTTCATGCACCTGCGCCCTTGCGGCCCCAAGAGGCAGGGCGGCGATCTCTGGGGTATCGTCGATCACGTCTTCGACCCGGGCGCTTGCGGGCGCAAAGCGCTCCGCCGGGTCGGCCAGCCCGGGTGCCTGCCATTCCCGTGCGCGAAGCGTCGTCTGCGAGGGCCGGTCCATCTGGTAAACCCGTGCTCCCGTGGCTTCGGGCCGGAAGGCGCCCAATGTCGCGCCCGCCACGGTGGTGGAGGCCCGATGCCCCGCCTCGGCCAAGGCATGGCGCAGCGCCGTCACGATGAGTCCGCGCGCCACGCCCGGTTCGCGAAACCGGACCTCGGCCTTCGCGGGATGCACGTTGACATCCACCCGCTCCGGCGGGCAGTCGACGAACAACGCCACAGCGGGGTGCCGGTCCCGGCTCAGAAAATCCGCATAGGCACCGCGCAATGCCCCGATCAGGAGCTTGTCGCGCACCGGGCGGCCATTGACGAAAAGATATTGCGCAACAGCGGAGCCCCGCGAATAGGTCGGCAGGCCTGCAAAGCCCACCAGTCGCAACCCGTCGCGCTCCGCCTCGATCGGCAAGGCGTTATCGATGAATTCCCGGCCCATCACGGTGCCCAACCGGGCGCGCAGGGCATCGAACAGCTCGCCCTGTTCGGCATCCGCGCGGAAGGTCACGCGCGTTGCATCGCTGACATCGCGCAGGGTGAAACCCACGCCCGGTTCCGCCATCGCGAGCCGTTTCACCACGTCGGATATCGCTTGCAGCTCGGCCCGGTCGGTACGCAGGAATTTCAGCCGCGCGGGTGTGGCGAAAAACAGATCGCGAAGCTCGACAACGGTGCCGCGGGACAGGGCTGCCGGCTTCACCGCGCCCATGTCGCCTCCGCTGACACGGATCTGGCACGCCTCGAAACCATCGGCCCGGCTGGTGATCGTCAGCCTGCCAACGGCGCCAAGGGACGGCAATGCCTCCCCGCGGAACCCGAAGGATCGGATGTTCAGAAGATCGGAGCCATCGATCTTCGAGGTCGCATGCCGGGCAAGTGCCAGCGGCAGATCGTCAGGCCCCATGCCGCAGCCATCATCTGTCACCCGGATCAGGCTCTTACCGCCGTGGCCGATGTCGACCGCGATGCGTCGCGCGCCCGCATCGATCGCGTTTTCCACCAGCTCTTTCACCGCGGAGGCAGGACGTTCCACCACTTCGCCCGCCGCGATCCGATTGATCGCAGTTTCGTCCAGTTTGCGTATCGCACGCGGGCTATCGCTTATCTTGGGGTCTGCGTGGGCCATGCCACTATGGGTAGCATGGCCTGCTCCGATTCGGAAACGCTTCCGCTCAATTGCCGGGTTCCAGCCCTTCGGGCTGCCCGACCACGACGAAATGCAGGTTCTCGGGCTGCAAGACCCGCGCTGCGACGCGCCGGATATCGTCCATCGTCACCGCGTCGACCTGCGCATTGCGGGTTGCGATATAGTCCACCGGCATTCCGTCCTGTTGCATGCCGGCCAGAATCCCGGCGATCGTGTTGTTGCCGTCAAAGCGGAGCGGATAGGCGCCGGTCATGAACAGCTTGGCGGCGTCCAACTCTTCCTCGGTCACGCCGTTCGTGGCGATATCGGTCCATTCCGCACGGGTGACGGCCACGGCCTCCGCAACCAGATCGTTGGACGAGGAAAACTGCCCCAGCATCATCGGCTGATGATCCGACAGGGCCAGATAGGTATAGATGCCGTAGGTCAGCCCCCGTTCAACCCGGACCTCCTGCATCAGGCGGGAGCGGAAGTTGCCGCCGCCGATGATCTGGTTCAGCACGAAGGCGGGGAAGAAATCAGGATCCTGCCGTTCGATCCCGCGATGGCCGAAATAGGCAACCGATTGCGGGGTTGGAAAATCGACAACCGTCGTGCCCCCGTCCAGCAGATAGGGGGCCGGGCCGGGCAGGGGGGCACCTTCGGCCGGCAGATCGCCCAGCAACGTATCCAGAAGCAGCCCGAGTTCCTCGGCGGTTATATCGCCCGCGGCGCCGACGAAAACCCGATCGCGGGCGAATGCCGCGCGATGGGCGGCTATCATATCGTCGCGCGTAAGGGCGCTGACAGAGGCGGTGGTGCCCTCCTGCGCGCTTGCATACGGGTGATTGCCGAATGCCAGCGCGTTGAACTGTGTGGCGGCGATGGTTGCAGGATCCTGCGCGTCGGAGTCGATGATCGACAGAACCTGGCCGCGCACCCGTTCCAGCGCCGCTTCGTCGAAACTCGGTGTCACGATCGCCTGACGCAGCAGGTCGGCGGCGTGGTCCCGGTTCTGCGTCAGCATCTGCGCATTGATGACCAGACTGTCGCGATAGGCGCTGAAATCGAACTCGGCGGCCAACGCCTCGGTCGCGGCGGCAAAACCCTGCGAGTCGAGATCGCCCGCGCCTTCCTCCAGCAGACCGGTCATCAGGAAGGTCGCGCCACGCTTGCCGGGCTCATCCAGCGAGGTGCCGCCCTGAAACCGGATATCCAGCGCGACGAAGGGGATCGAATGATCCTCCACCAGCCAAGCCGAGATACCGCCCCCCGGAGAGACGACCTCTTCGATGTCGACGGCCCAGGCAGGCAGCGCGAAAATCAGCGCGGTGATCGCGGTGAACACGGGGCGGATCATTGGGTCGCCTCCTCTGTCGCGATCTCGGCCTCTGGCGGTGCAGGCCGATCCAGATATCCGGTGACGGATCGGGTGTTGCCGCCGAAAATCAGTTCGGCCGCCTCCATCACATCCTCCACCGTCGTGGCCGCGATGACATCGGGCCAGGCCTGGACGTCTTCCACCGTCAGCCCGCTTGTCAGGGCGACACCATACTGTCGGGCCAGCCCTTGCACATTGTCCTGTGCGTAGATCTCGGACGCCGCGTACTGAAACTTGATCCGCTCGAACTGCTCCTCGTCGATGCCGGTTTCGAGGAATGTGGCGATGACACGGTCAAGATCGGCCTCCGCCTCCCCCAGGCTGACGCCCGAGACCGGCACGTTGAGAATGGTGAAGCTGGTGTCGTCGAGGCTCGTCCCCTGATAATAGGCGGTCGTGAAAAGAGAGCGTTCCTCTTCGATCTGCAAGGTTCGGCTAAGCACGGATGTCGTACCGCTCCCGCCCAGAACCTGCGCCAGAAGAGCCAGCGCGGCGGCCTCTTCCTGTGCGCCGCTGTCGCGCTCCGGGGCCAGATAGGCGCGGCTCACATAGGGGTTGGCGACACGTTCGTCTGCATAGCGCACGGTGCGGTCGGCGATATGATCGGGCTCGGACGGGCGCAGTCGCTGGGGCAGATCGGGCGAGGGTTCAAGCGGACCGTAATGCTCTTGGGCAAGGGCGCGCACCTCGTCCGGCTTCACATCGCCGGCCACGATCAGAATGGCGTTGTTGGGGGCATAGAACCGTTCGTAGAACTCCAAGGCATCCTCCCGATCCAGTGACAGCATCTCGTGCCGCCAGCCGATGATCGGGATACGGTAGGGATGGTTGAGGTAGAGGGCCGCGCGTAATTGCTCGTTGAAAAGGGCGCCCGGGCTGCTGTCGGTCCGCTGCGCGCGCTCCTCCAGCACGACGCTGCGTTCGGTCACCACATCGGCCTCGGTGATCACGAGATCCCGCATCCGGTCGGCTTCCATCTGCATCATCAGACCAAGCCGGTCGGCAGCCACCCGTTGGTGATAGGCGGTGTAATCCCAGGAGGTGAAGGCGTTGTCGGTGCCGCCATTGGCCTCCACGATCCGGCTGAACTCGCCGTTTTCCAGATCGTCGGTGGATTTGAACATCAGATGTTCCAGAAAATGCGCGATGCCGGAGACGCCGGGCGGCTCATCCGCGGCACCGGTGCGGTACCAGACCATATGCACCACGGCGGGGCTGCGATGATCCTCGATCACCACGGCTTCCATCCCGTTTTCAAGCGTGAACTGCGTCACCTCGCCGGCGGCCCAGAGTGAGGAGGGAAGCGTCAGGGTCAGGGCAATCGTCAACAGGCGGCGCAATATCATCAAGACCTCCGACAGGGCGGGAAACATAGGCGTTCACGGCAACATAAGCGCCGAAGCAGACGCATCAACCGTCCTGACGGGGCTGTGATGGGGAATCACTCGGCCGGTTCGGGTGGGGCGGCAGGCGTGCGGATGCCGGCGCGGCGCATCCGTTCCAGTTCGGCATATTGATCCAGCGACAGCGGGCCATAGGCGCGATGATAGACATTCACGTTGAAGACCCGCTCCAGCAGCCGGCCATCATTGTCGCGCCGGTATTCCAGATCCTCGCTTGCCAGTGTCTCGCGGATGCCGGCGCCGATACCAAACCGACCGGCATAACCGACCAGCCCGCCATTGTCGCGGCTGGCGCGGTCGATATTGCCGCCAAGGGCTGCGATGGCGTCGGCTTCCGGGTCGGGGTCGACGCGGTTGGGCCCGCCGGGGGTCGGCGGCGGCAGTTCAGCGAAGCTGGGCGGCATTTCAAGGGGTCGCGTCGGCAGGATCGAAAACTCGTCCGGTCCGTCCCCGTCCGCCGTGATGTTCAGCAGACGCGGGTCGCTTCGGCTGCATCCCGCAACCATGACCAGCACCAATCCCGTCGCTATCAGACCGCGCCACCGCATCATCATCGTCTCCTTCGGGCCGGGTGTAACCGATCAAACGTCCGGCGTCACGTAGTGATCTTCTTCGCATCCGCGAAGATGAGCAAGCCAAACGCGCCCAGAAATATCCCTATATCGGCAAGGTTGAAGGCAAATGGGTTCACGATGCCACAGCACGACACGTTCAGAAAATCCGCCACGGCGCCATAGATCACACGATCGAGGACATTTCCGAGGGCGCCGCCGACGATCGCACCCGCCGAAAGAAGCGCCACCGGACGGGTCAGCCCGGTCTTGGCCCACCATAGTATCCAGGCCGATATGGATACGGCCAAGGCGATCAGGATCCACCGCATTGCATCCGGGCTGCCTGAAAACAGGCCGAAATTGATGCCCGTGTTCCAGCCCATGTGAAAATTCAGAAACGGCGGCCAGACGGCGATATGCCCGATCTCTGCCAGCCGCATCCAGTGTACGACGGCCCATTTGCTGAGCTGATCGGCGGCGAACCAGAACAGGGCGGACAGGAAAACAAGGCGCATTCTGATAGGGGCTCCCTTTAATCAGTGCCGGAAGTGGCGCATGCCGGTGAAGACCATGGCAAGCCCGGCCTTGTCGGCTGCGGCAATCACCTCGTCATCCCGCATCGACCCACCCGGCTGGATCACCGCCCGCGCGCCGGCCTCCGCCGCGGCCATAAGTCCGTCCGCGAACGGAAAGAAGGCGTCGGAGGCAAGCACCGCCCCGATCGCGGGGCTTTCGGCCAGCCCCAGAACCTCGGCCATATCAGCGGCCTTGCGCGCGGCGATGCGACTGCTGTCCACGCGGCTCATCTGGCCCGCGCCCACGCCGACTGTCGCCTGATCCTTCACATAGACAATCGCGTTCGATTTCACGTGCTTGGCCACCTTCCAGGCAAACAGCAGATCGGCCAGTTCCCCGGGCTCGGGCGCGCGGCGGGTCACGACACGCAGATCTTCCGGCCCGATATGGCCATTGTCCTTGTCCTGCACAAGAAACCCGCCCGAAACCTGCCGGAAGCTGAGCGATGTGGCGCGCGGGTCCGGCAATCCGCCGGTCGTCAGAAGACGCAGGTTCTTCTTTGCCGCAAAGATCGCGCGCGCCGCCGGGTCGGCGCCCGGCGCAATCACGACCTCGGTGAAGATACCGGTGATCGCTTCGGCGGTGGCTGCATCCAGCGGCTGATTTAGCGCGATGATCCCGCCAAAGGCGCTGGTCCGGTCGCAGTCGAACGCCCGCCCATAGGCCTCCGCAAGGGTCGCGCCACGGGCCACACCGCATGGATTGGCATGCTTGATGATCGCGCAGGCCGGGCCGTCCGCCGGGTCGAACTCGGCGACCAGTTCGAATGCGGCATCGGTGTCGTTGATGTTGTTGTAGCTGAGCGCCTTGCCCTGATGCTGTTCGGCGGTCGCCACACCGGGCCGGGCGGAGCCGTCGACGTAAAACGCCGCCTGCTGATGGGGGTTTTCGCCATAGCGCAAAGGCTGTGCCAGAACGCCCGCGAACGCCCGGCGATAGGGGGTCTGATCCTGATGAGCCGCGGCCATCCAGCCCGACACCGCGGCATCGTAGGCCGCGGTTCGGGCATAGGCCGTCCGTGCCATCAATTGCCGAAAACCCAGTGCTGTCGCCCCGTCATGGGTGCTGAGTTCCGCCAGAAGCGCGCCGTAATCCTGCGTATCGACGACCACAGTGACGAATGCGTGGTTCTTGGCGGCGGCGCGGATCATCGCCGGGCCGCCGATGTCGATGTTTTCCACGCATTCCGCGTAATCCGCGCCCTTGGCGACGGTTTCTTCGAACGGATAGAGGTTCACGACCAGAAGATCGATCGCCCCGATCCCGTGGGTTTCCAGTGCGGCCTGATGGTCGGGATTGCTGCGCAGGGCGAGCAATCCGCCATGGACATTCGGGTGCAGCGTTTTCACGCGCCCGTCCATCATCTCCGGAAAGCCCGTTACCTCGGCCACATCCGTGACCTTCAGACCTGCCTTGCGCAGCGCCTCCGCCGTGCCGCCGGTGGAGAGCAACTCCACTCCGCGTTCGGCCAGGGCACGCCCCAGGTCCTCCAGCCCCGTCTTGTCGGATACGGAGATCAGCGCGCGGCGCAGCGGGACAAGCTCGGTCATGGTCGCTCCATCTGTGTCAGTGCCAGAGATCGTCCTGCTCGTAATCCCGGTGCCGACGCGGTGCATCGGTGGGTTTGGCCAGACTCCAGCTTACCGCGCTGCCATAATCGTTTAGCCGGGCGGAGAGAACGATCTGTTTTGTCGCGCGTGGCTTGAGCCGCCCTGTTTCAAGATAAACGGACTGATCGATCCGCATCTGCCCCTCGCCGCCATGGCGGAAAACCCATGTTTCGCCGCCTTTCACCGCCAGCGAAATCGCGTTGCCGCCCATATCCAGTTTCGCCTCCACATCGGGGTGCAGATGAAACCGGACCGAATAGCCAAGACCGTCGGGGCTCAACCGGGCCATCACCCGGTCCAGCACATCGCGATCCGTCTCTGTCATCGCCGCAAGCCCGTCCTCTCCGCGCAAGAGCCGCCCGTCCTCCTCCAGCGACAGGCTGCGCAGATGCAACAGGCCATGGGTCTTTCGATAGCCGTCATGGCTGAGCGCAATGGACCGTGCGCCGCCGCTTTGCGACTGCTGCACCTCCACCGTTTCCGGCCCGTCGATCAGGCTTTGCCTGACCACACCGTGATCGGAGGCGCGGGGGCCAAGCCGGGATGAGGAATACCCCTCGATCGACAATGTCGAATGAGACGGGGTTGCCCGCCCGGCGCGCCGCCAGTCTGCGCCGAAGCTGGCGCCGGAGCCGCAGTTGACCACCACGGGGCGGCGGCCCGAGGACAGCTCAAAGGCCAATGTGCCCGCATGGGCGTTGAAGGCGCGGGCGCCCATCATTGGCGGGGCCGCGTCGACCAGCACCGACACACGCCCGCCCGAAAGCCTTGCATATCCCATGGCAAGCCCGCTGGTGAGCCCGGGCCGCACACCGGATTGTGCCAGCGCGTGATCCAGCCGACCGGGCGCGCCCCGGCCGCCGCCGTGAAACCGCGCCAGGCTGCCATCGGAATGGCGAAGGCTGCGCAGTGTTGGTGCGATCCGCATGATCGCGGTGTTCACGGCCGGATCGGGGCGCCTGCCGGTTTCCCCGAGAATTGCCGAAACCCAGGTCAGCAGCGTGAACACCTCCAGCAATTCCTCGGGGTTGCGGGTGACGATGCCGCCGCTTGCGTCGATCTCGCGCGCGCATTCCTGCGCCAGTGCGCGCAAGGCCGGGGTCAGGTGCCGTTCCATCCCGGTCAGGGAGCAGGCGGAGTAGATCAACCCGGTCAGTGTCTCGAAACGGGGCAGCCCGTGCGAACTGGCCCGCCATCGCCGGGCCAGAAATTCCGTCTGCCGGCCGAGGGTTTCGTAGAACAGCCGCCCGACCAGACGGTCCTGTGCGTTCATCAGGAACAGCGCGTGATTGATCCAGCGGATCTGCCGCCGCCCGGTCAGATCGGGTGTCCAGCCGGGGCCGGCCCCATGTCCATATTGCTTCAGCCAGTCGGCGAGCCAATCTTGCGCGATCGGCCGGCCGCTGCCATCTGCGACCGCGGCCAGATGATCCAGCCATTCGAACCCGTGCAACTCGTCTTCGAACGCGTCACTTGGAGGATCCAGGGCCCAGGGGCTGGTGTCCGGCGCTTCGACGAAGATGCCCGCAAACATCAGGTTGCCGGCCATCAACTGCCGCCCGCGCGCGTCGCTGCCTATGGTGCGCGGTTCGGGTTGCGAAACGAAGCCGCGCGCTGATTGTCCCAGTCCGGCCCGCCACGCGGCCAGCCGGTTCTGCAATCGCGTCTTGCGTCCGGGGCGCGCCCGCAGGGCAACGGGGGCAGGGGACAAGGGGTCTGACATGATGGCGATGAGCTGCTCTGCCTGTTTTGTGCGCAGGATACCCGCGCGCGGGGACAGTGTCACCGCCTTTGCAGCAGCGCCATGTAAAACCCGTCCATTCCGCCGCAACCGGCCCAGAAATCCGGCCGCAGCCGGAGCCCGCCCTCGGGGCTGCACCATCCGGGTTCGCCCCCCAGAGAGACGGGATCGACAGGTATGATCTCAAGATCGTTATGTCGCTTGAGTGCGGCTTTCACCTGGTTTTCGCCTTCGTTCGGCAATAGCGAACATGTGCAGTAGACCAGCCTCCCGCCGGGCTTCAGAAAATCTTTCGCCCGGTCCAGCATCTGCATCTGCAGCCGGGTCAGGGTTTCGACCTCCTCGGCGGATTTTACAAATGGCAGGTCGGGGTGGCGCCGGATCGTACCTGTCGCTGAACAGGGTGCATCGAGCAGCACCGCGTCGAACGGCCCGCCGCTCCAGTCCAGTATGTCGGCGATCACGATCTGCGCGTTCAGCCCGGTTCGCGCCAGGTTTTCGCGGAGCCGCGCCATCCGGTCTTCTGAGATGTCCAGCGCGGTGACCGCCGCGCCGCGCGCGGCCAGCTGCAGGGTTTTGCCCCCTGGTGCCGCACACAGATCCAGCACCGAGGCGGACGCGACATCGCCCAGCAATCGCGCCGGCAGGGCGGCCGCGGCATCCTGAACCCACCAAGCGCCTTCGGCATATCCGGGCAGCGCGGAAACTTGCCCATGTTTCAGACGCAGGCTTCCTGTTGGAAGCGTTTCCGTGCCCGGCACGGTCACGCCGTCGGTCTTGGGTGTCAGATCGATCGGCGCGCCGGCCTGATGGGCGGCCTCGATCGCCAGCAGCACGTCATGACCGAAAGCCTTGCCGATCGGCTTGCGAAGCCAGACGGGAAGCGGATGGGGCGGGGTCTTTTCCCAGACTGCGGGGCCGTCCTCGGCCACCTTGCGCAGAACCGCATTGACGAGGCCGGAGGCGCGCGCGGTGCGGGGATGCCGTTTCGCCAGCGCCACGGCGCTGTTCACGATGCCATGGGCGCCACTGCCATCCACCAGAAGCTCATAGGCCCCGAGGCGCAGGATGTTCTGCACCGCCATGTTGGGCCGTCTCGCCAGATAGGGGCGCAGCACCGCGTCGAGCCGCCCCAGATGGCGCAGCACCTCGGCGGTCAGCCGCTTGGCGCGCGCCGCATCCGCCGGCGGGAGTGCGCCCGTGTTCACATGGGACAGGAGCCGCTTTTCCCAGAGCACTTCGTAAAGTGCGTCCAGCGCTGCGCGGCGGGCGTCCAACCCTTCGAGCGACATGCCTCTAATCCTCTTGCTCCGCCGATCTGCGGACGTATATCACAGAAGGGAGCCACACAAGGAGCGCCCGGAATGTCCGACGCCACGACAGAAGAGGACCGGCCAGCCCTGCCGCCAGCGGCGGAACGGGCCTTGGCCGAAGCGGAAGCCCGCCGCAAGGCGCGCGGTGAGTCCGTCCTGCCGACGGAGTTGGGCGGGCGTGACGGGCCAGAGCCGGTGCGCTATGGCGACTGGGAAAAAAAGGGCCTGGCAATAGATTTCTGAGGCAAGCAGACAGCGCCGCATTGCGCCCGATGATCTTCTTCGGGACTGTTGCCGCCCCTGACACGGATCTCTCGGGCGTCTTTCACCCCTACCCAATCCACGATGTATGCCGGAGCAAGCCCGGGGCGTAATGTGTTTTGCGCGAGACCGGGAAGACTGGTTCGGCAACGGGTCTCCCGCACCGCATCCTGTTTTCTGATCATCATGCGGATGCGTCTATCGCAGGCGCAGGTCCGCATAAATCCCGGCACCGCGATCCGAGGTGAACCGCAAGGTGTTGCCGTTCACCTGAACCAACTGGCAGTTGGGACCAAGATCCTCGTCCCCGTAAAACAGATCGCGGCAGAAATACCGGCCATCCCAGTCCCACTGACCGGTCACCGGGGAGCCGAAGGCGCGCCCCACAATCTCTCCACTCGGGGCGACGTTCAGGCGAATGCCGAAGCGGGTCAACTCACGGCCCTCGACCAGGCTCACGAAACTCTCGCGGCTGTCCACGATGCTGAACTCTTCGGCCATGGCTGGCGCCGTCATACTTAGTGCCACCGCCAGTGATATGCTGCGCAGCATCGCGGATCTCCCTGTTTCCCTTTGCACAAGCGCAATACGGATCAGGGGTGGTTCTGGATCACCGCAATCCCAGAACGCTCGCCATCGAGAACTCGCCCGGCCCCTTGCCCTGACCCCATAGGGCCGCTTTCAGCGCACCGCGCGCGAAAATTCGCCGGTCCGTGGCCATATGGCGGAGTACGACCCGTTCTCCCGGGCCCGCGAAAAGCACATCATGCTCCCCCACGATGTCGCCGCCGCGGATAGCCGAAAAGCCGATCCGCCCGGTTTCGCGCGCGCCGATGATGCCGTCCCGGCCCCGGTCCGCCACATCATCCAGCGCGACACCGCGCCCCTCGGCCGCCGCTTCGCCCAGCATCAGCGCCGTGCCCGAGGGCGCATCGACCTTCTGATTGTGATGCGCCTCGATCACTTCGATATCGAAATCCTCGTCCAGTGCGGCGGCCACCTGCCGGGTCAACTGGACCAGCAGGTTCACGCCAAGGCTCATGTTCCCGGCGCGGACGATCGTCGCATGGTGGGCTGCGGCGGCAATCTTCTCCAGATCCGCGGCGGAGAGACCGGTCGTTCCGATCACGTGGACGCAACGCGCCTGCGCCGTCAGAAGCGCATGGTCGACGGTGGCCTGCGGCGAGGTGAAATCGATCACCGCCTGCGCCTTGGCGATCACCTCCAGCGGGTCCTCGAAAACCGGCACTCCATTGCGGGTGCCCCCCATCGCCTCCCCAAGATCCTGGCCGATCCAGGCGTGGCCTGTCCGCGCGGTCACGCCAACAAGATGTGCCTTGTCGCTGGCCTGAATGGTTTCGATGAGCATTCGGCCCATCCGGCCGGAGCCGCCCATCACGGCGATGCCAACAGTTTCGCTCATAGTCGTCCCTCCGGGCTTTGGCTTGGATGTAACCGAAGGCCACCCGGTTCGCAAAGCGCTTGCTTGCACCGCGCCCGGTGATTCCATAAGTGCTGGGGTCAGAGGATTGAGCCAATGGCAAAGAACAAGTTCCATGACGGTCCCGGCCCGTCGCAACGCCAGCTGCGTGTGGGAGAGCTGATCCGCCGCACCCTGGCCGATGTGCTGAACCAGGGCGACGTGCATGACCCTGAGCTGAACGCGATGTCGATCACCGTGGGGGAGGTGCGCGCCTCGCCCGATCTGAAGATCGCCACAGTCTATGTCATGCCGCTTGGCGGTGGTCAGCGGGAGGAGGCGATCGAGGCGCTAAAGCGCAACCGATCGGAGCTGCGCCGCGCGATCAGCCGCGAAATGTCTCTGAAATACACCCCCGATCTGCGCTTCGTGATCGACGAGACCTTTGACCGGATGGATGAAAGCCGCCGCCTTTTCGCGCAGGAGAAGGTGCGCCGGGATCTGGAGCGTGATCCGGAATGATCCACCCGGCCATCCTTGCCATTGTCGCGGGTCTTCTGGCCGCACCTGCAGAGGCCGCCTGCAACGCCGTGACGTACGACGGCGCGCGCTTCACGGTCTGCGAGATAAATACCGAAACGGATGACATCAGGCTGTTTCTGCGCGACGCAGAGGGACAGGTCTACGGCTCTTTCACGAGGGTCGACCAAAGCCTGCCGGAGGGGCAGCGGCTTGGCGTTGCCATGAATGCCGGCATGTTCCATGACGACCGCGCGCCCGTGGGCCTCTACATCGAGGACGGCGTCGAACAGATGCGCGTCATCACGTCGGACGGGCCGGGAAACTTCGGCCTGTTGCCGAATGGCGTGTTCTGCCTTGAGGACGACGGCGCGCAGGTGATCGAAAGCCGCGCCTATGCCGCGGACCCGCCTGACTGCCGCTATGCGACCCAATCCGGGCCGATGCTGGTTATCGACGGCGCGCTGCATCCGCGCTTCATCGAAGACAGCGACAGCCTGAATATCCGCAACGGTGTGGGGGTCGACGAGACCGGCACGCGTATCTTCATGGCCATTTCCGACGATCAGGTGAATTTCCACCATTTCGCGCGCCTGTTCCGCGATGGTCTCGGGGTGCCGAACGCGCTCTTCCTGGATGGCCGTGTCTCGCGTCTCTATGCCCCTGGGGTCGGTCGCAGCGATCTGGGCTTTCCCATCGGGCCGATTCTGGGCACGGTTGTTGACGACGCCGCGCCGGGCAGGTAGCAGACCGGCCTTCACCGGGAGGACGGGAACACTCATGGGGCGCACGCGCAAGGGACGGGATATCTCCGGCTGGCTGGTGGTCGACAAACCCGCCGGGCTGACCTCCACCACTGTCGCGAACAAGGTGAAATGGGCGTTCGAGGCCAAGAAAGCCGGCCATGCGGGCACGCTCGACCCCGATGCGACCGGTGTGCTGGCCGTGGCTCTCGGGGAGGCGACAAAGACAGTGCCTTATGTCACCGATGCATTGAAAGCCTACAGATTCACGATCCGCTTCGGACAGGCCACCAATACCGACGATGCTGAAGGCGAGGTGATCGCCACGAGTGATCTGCGCCCGTCCAACGAGGATCTGATTGCCGCACTGCCCGCATTCGAAGGCGATATCGAACAGGTTCCGCCGCAGTATTCCGCCGTCAAGATCGACGGGCAGCGCGCCTATAAGCTTGCCCGCGACGGCGAAGAGCTGGAACTCGCTGCCCGACCCCTTTTCGTCGAAAGCCTGAGCCTGCTGAACCGTCCCGAGCCGGATCACGCCGAACTGGAACTGGTCTGCGGCAAGGGGGGGTATGTCCGCGCGATTGCCCGGGATCTGGGCGACGCTCTAGGCTGCCACGCACATGTGCGCGCGCTGCGCCGCATCTGGTCGGGTCCGTTCGATGTGGAGGATGCGGTACGTTTCGAGCAGATCGAGGCGCTTGCCCGCACCCCAGAGATTGATGCGCTTCTGCTGCCGGTTGAAACCGGCCTGTCGGAGTTGCCGCGCCTCACATGCACCGATTTGGGAGCGGCCAAGCTGAGAAACGGCAATCCCGGGGAGGTTGCCACGGCGGCGGATTATGGCGAGGAATGCTGGGCCGCGCATAACGGCACACCGGTCGCCGTGGGGATCTATCGCAGCGGCATGTTGCACCCAAGCCGGGTTTTCAACCTGTGATCACGCGCAGCTACCAGAAGGATGATGCAAAGTCCGTCGCCGTCTATTCCGATTGTGAGAGGTATCGCTATTCGCTCACCCGTGTCTGGGATCCTGCCGGGAGGCGCGCGTTATTCATCATGCTGAACCCCTCCACCGCGACCGAAGTACAGAACGACCCCACTGTCGAGCGCTGCGAACGTCGGGCCCGCACCCTTGGTTTCGGGGCATTTCGCGTATTGAACATCTTCGCATGGCGCGACACCGATCCGCGCCATATGCGCGCCGCGGCCGATCCGATCGGTTCTGCCAATGATGCGGCAATCCTTGAAAGCGTCCCCTGGGCGGATCAGACGATTGCGGCATGGGGCACCCATGGCGCATATCTGAATCGCGGCCCCGAGGTCGAGGCGATGCTGCGCGCCACCGGTACGCCACTGCATCATCTGGGCCTGTCGAAGGATGGCCACCCGAAACACCCGCTTTACATTGCCTACTCGGTGCAGCCCGTGCCATGGCTTAGCGATTGACCGTGATCTGTTGCAGCGGCAGGCTAAGATCAAATCAGGAGGGCGCGCATGTCAGACATTCCCGGCTTCACCCGATCAATGATCGCCACCAATAGCACCCGCCTTTCGGTCCACCATTCGGGCCAGGGCGCGCCGCTGATCCTGCTTCACGGATACCCGCAAAACCACATGAGCTGGAGCAAGATCGCCCCGGCGCTGGCCGAGGAGTTCCACGTCATTATCCCCGATCTGCGCGGTTATGGCGAAAGCGATATTCCCCCAAATGATGACGAAAATCGTGTCTATTCCAAACGCGAAATGGCGCTGGATATCGTCGGCCTGATGGATGCGCTCGATCTGCCCCGCGCGCATGTCCTCGGCCATGACCGGGGCGCGCGCGTCAGCTATCGGCTTGCGCTCGATCACCCGGATCGCGTGGACAGGCTCGGGATCATCGAGATTGTCCCTACCGGCGATTTCTGGGCCCAATGGGGCGCGGACCTGGCGATGAAAGGCTATCACTGGACCTTTCTTGCCCAACCTTCCCCGTTGCCCGAACGGATGATCAACGCCGATGGCCCGGCCTATATGGACTGGACATTGGCAAGCTGGACCCATGCGGGCGACCTGTCGCCCTTCACCGCGGATGCGCTGGCCAGCTATCGCCGGCAAGCAGCGGACCCGGCCCGCGTCGCCGCAATGTGCAACGATTACCGCGCCGGGGCCACATTTGACCGCGCTCTGGACGAGGCCGACCGCGCCGCGGGCCGCAAGATCACAGCACCGCTTTGCTTTGTCTGGGCGCGCGGCGGTTTTCCCGCCCGGACCGGTGATCCGCTCGGGATCTGGCAGAACTGGGCCGTGACGGTGAGCGGGCAGGAAATCACCGGCTGCGGCCATTTCGCGATGGAGGAAGTGCCGGATGCCGTGCTGGACGCCATCCTGCCCCATTTCCGGGCCTAACCCCTTCGGAACAGCGCAACGCCGTCCCGAAGGGCTCCCACGTAAACTGCGTCAGGCGTTCTGCGTCATAGATGTAAGGGTGATCTGAGCCGGATTCAGACCTTGAGCGCCGACCGCCCTCAGCACAATCTCGCCATCCAACAGTATATTGGCCCCAGTACCGTCGGCGAAGTCCACAACCGTCACCTCGGGATTGGGCGACAAAGCACCATTGTATTCCAGTTCGATGCTGTCTTCGGTCGGGTTGAAATCGGTGACAACGGGCGCATCCACAGATGTCTCGATATAGTCACCCGATACGAATGTGTCGGCACCTGCGCCGCCGGTGGCTTCATCGCCCTCGGTCATCTCGATCCGGTCATCGCCATCGTTGCCTCTCAGCATGTCCGAACCCTCGTCCCCAATCAGCGTGTCATTTGCGGCACCACCTCTCAGAGTGTCATCGCCCTCGCCGCCGATCAGGATGTCGTTGCCGAACCCGCCAAACAGGCTGTCATCGCCGGCACCACCGTCCAAGCTGTCGGCACCGCCCTCACCCAGCAATGTATCGTCGCCATTATTTCCATCGATCATATCATTGCCGGTCCCGCCCAGAAGCGTATCCTGACCGAACCCGCCGCGCATTTCATCCGCGCCCTGACGGCCGAACATCACGTCGTCGCCCAGGCTGCCACCAAGCGTGTCATTGCCAAGCCCGCCGTCAACGGTATCGTTGCCGAGCCCGCCATTCAGGCTGTCATCGCCGGCCTCGCCAAGAATGCCATCGTCGCCATCGCTGCCGAATACCGTGTCATCGCCATCGGCGGCTGAGATCTTGTCGGCGGCGTTGGTGCCGAAGATACGTTCCGCAAAGTCGGTTCCGGCAATCTCACCGCCATTGCCGGGCGCGCTGATATCCGGGCCGGTTCCGGGTGTGGTGCCCGGACCGCCGGGCGCCATGATCACATCGGACAGGCTCAGCCCCGTAACACCGGAGAGGTGCAGGATCTGAACGCCGTCGGCCAGAACACGGGTATCGCCGGGGTCCGTCGCTTCATCGAAGGTGATGTCCGGGTTGGTGTTTGCGCCGGTAAACCTTAGTGCCAGACGGTCCGTGCCCGGTTCGAAATCGCGGATTACCGGAACCGGCTCGCCACTGCCTGCGATCACCGTTCCATCGGCAAAGAAATCATCGGCACCAGACCCGCCCGCGGCCACATCGCCATTGCCAAGTACCAGAAGGTCATCGCCATCGTTGCCGAAAAGACTGTCGGCCCCCTCGCCGCCGTCGAGCCGGTCATTCGCGGCCCCCCCTCTCAGGGTGTCGTCGCCTTCGCCCCCATTCAGTGTATCGTCGCCGAACCCGCCAAGCAGGCTGTCATCGCCCGCGTCGCCGTTCATCAGGTCCGCCCCACCATCGCCGAGAAGGGTATCATCCCCACCATTGCCGTTCATCGTGTCATCGCCGGTGCCGCCCAGAAGTGTGTCTTCGCCGAACCCACCGCGCATTTCGTCGGCACCCTGGCGGCCAAACATCACATCGGCGCCCAGACTTCCGCCAAGACTGTCATTACCGAGCCCACCATCGATCGTGTCGTTGCCAAGCCCGCCACTCAGGCTGTCATTGCCGGCTTCGCCCAGAATGCCGTCATCGCCGTCTCCGGCGAAGACGGTGTCGCTGCCGCCGCCAGCCTCGATCTTGTCGGACCCGTCCGAACCGAAGATGCGCTCGGAAAGGTCGGAGCCGGTGACATCGCCGCCGGTCTCCGGCGCGTTCAGATCGGGGCCTCTCCCGTTGTTCTGGTCGGAGGTTTCATTGTCGTTGTCATCATCACCTGAAAAGACCTCGCTGACCAGAAACCCGACCAACAAGAGTGACAGAAATCCGCCGGCACCCAACATGATAATCCCTTCCTTGTTACTACAGACACAGCCGGGGATGATGCAGACGCATCTGCAAATCGCGATGGTCGCTTTGCGCTCCAAGACTGGCCCGAACCTGCGGCATGCAGATTGGAATCGACGCAAGTCGGGCCGGGAGAACCTATCAGGGATTAACAAAGTGTTAATATCGAAAACGTCAAAAATCGGGCGGATGGCACCATAATCCGGCCCTATCGTTTCCTTATTGTCGCCAATATTGCACGCGGTAAAAAACTGTCCAGGATTGGCGCCGTCCTTCACCGATCCGGCGTCACGGAAGCAGCGGCAACCGGGCTATTTTCGGGTTGCTGATTCTGTGGTGTTCAGACCCCTTGCGAGCCCTGTGCCAAGTCGATCTGACGCAAGGAAATTGTGCCGGGATCAAGCCCCTGGGCCCCATTGGCCTTCAGAACAACTTCGCCATTCAGCAGTATATCGGCGCCGCTGCCATCTGGAAAATCGACGACCGTAATGACGGGATCCGGCGTCACAGCCTGGTCGTACATCACCTCGATTACATCTTCGGCCGGGTCGAAATCCGATATCAACGGAGCGTCCCCATCCGGGTCGATATAGGCGCCGGTCGTGACCGTGTCGGCACCCGCGCCCACAAAGATTAGGTCGTCGGTCCCGGCCATGATGATGTCATCCCCTTCGCCGCCGTCGATCACATCGCCCTCATCTTCGTCGAAAGGGCCGAACATGTTGCCTTCGCTGGAAAAAGTGCCATCGAGCCGGTCGTTGCCCGCGCCTCCCTCCAGCATGTCGGCGCCAAAGCCGCCCTGCAGGTAGTCGTCTCCGTCGTCGCCCTGCAGCGCATCGTCCCCGTCGCCGCCGAAGAGCATGTCGTCATCCGCGCCGCCTGCGGCATCGTCGTCCCCGTCGCCGCCGGCCAGCAGATCGCGCCCCGCGCCGCCACTCAGCGCATCGTTGCCCTCATCACCGTAGAGTTCGTCATGCCCCGAGGCACCCTCAAGGCTGTCGTCGCCGTCATCTCCGAAAATCGCATTGTTCCCAGAGTGACCGACAAGCCTGTCGTCGCCCGGTCCGCCGGTCAGCGCATCGGGCCCGCCCCGCCCGAAGATGTCGGAAAAATCTGCGCGCGCGCGCAGCATGTCGTTCCCGGTTCCGCCATTCATCAGATCGCCGCCCGCCGCGGCATCCGGCGTCACGCGGTCCTCCTCGCCCGGCAGATGGCTTTCGTCATCCACAGCGGTCTCCCCCCCGGTCCCGAGTGCCACCAGAGCGATGTCATCCATGCTGACCCCGGTGGTGCCGTTCAGAACCGCCATGACCACATCGGCCGATCCGACCACGGTGCTGCCCGGAATGCTGTCCGTGTCGAGGGTGATATTCGGCAAGTCGTCCGCTGTTGCGTCGAACTCCAGCACCAGCCTGTCCACGCCGGGTTGGAAATCGACGATCTCCGGCGCCGGCTGATCTGGGTCTTCGTCGGCGTCAAAGACGGTGTAGAAACGATCGCTCCCATCTCCGCCCGTGGCTGTGTCCCCGGTGGTCAGTATCAGGTCGTCGTCGCCCTCGCCGCCGTCCAGACTGTCGTCGCCCTTTCCGCCATTGAGCCAGTCCATACCCTGCCCGCCGGAAAGGCTGTCATCGCCGTCTTCCCCCTCCAGCACGTCATCGCCGACCCCGCCCTCCAGCGTGTCGTCGCCGTCGCGACCGAACATGTCGTCATTGCCGCCAAAGCCGCGAAGGAGATCACCAAGCCGGGAGCCATAGATCGAATCATGCCCATCCGTGGCGTCGGCGCCCGAAGCACGGCCATCCGGCTCGCTGATGAAATTTCCGTCGTCGGAGGTCGCGGCATCGCCTTCCAGGGTGCCGGGGTCACCGTCTGGCGCAGGTTTGTCCTGATCGCCATCGTGCTGATCCGCCAGTAAGCCGCCAACGGCCACACCTGAGCAAAGAAGGGCAATCAAACCAGTAGCAAACAACATCGTTTTATCCTTGGGCGGAACCATCACCGAGGCGGACAGGAAAGAGAGAAGGTTCGCCGTTCTGGCGATGCCATGCAGGGGGCGCGACGCATCGCATAGGCCAGTGTCGACGAAGCGACCGGCAGCACCACAGCAGCATTTGCCACCTTGCCCCGGACACCATTTCAAAACCCTGAAGGCCCAAAGATAATCTCTAGCGTATTTGAAGATCAGTTGCGTTAACTTGGCCGATAATCCGCGGAGTTTGTTTCAGTTTGGTTAATCCATCCGCCGGGATCGTGATGCCCTACCTCGGTTCGACTTGGCACTTTCCTTTCTCCGGAAAACCGCCTATATGCGCGCTTCCATCCGAATGGGTGGGTACATCTCCACGGGCCTTGCTGGACGACATCCCGGCTTGCGCCATTCCTTTCCCCTAGCTTTCAAGGAGACCCCGATGTCGATTACAGCAGAAGAAAAAGCCCGCGTGATGGGCGAATACGCCACCAAGGACGGCGATACAGGATCGCCCGAAGTGCAGGTTGCCATCCTCAGCTCCCGGATCGCGACGCTGACGGAGCACTTCAAGACCCACAAGAAGGACAACCATTCCCGCCGTGGCCTG
This sequence comes from Rhodophyticola porphyridii, assembly GCF_003688285.1. Taxonomy (GTDB): domain Bacteria; phylum Pseudomonadota; class Alphaproteobacteria; order Rhodobacterales; family Rhodobacteraceae; genus Rhodophyticola; species Rhodophyticola porphyridii. The sequence goes on along the minus strand of NZ_RCNT01000003.1, from coordinate 100,809 downwards.
TTGATGATGGTCGCTCAGCGTCGCAAGCTTCTCGACTATCTCAAGTCCAAGGATCAGGCCCGCTATCAGTCGCTGATCGAACGTCTGGGGCTGCGCCGCTAGACCTGCCCCCACAACCGTTTACCGGAATGCCCCGCACCAGAACGGTCGCGGGGTTTTTCTTTTCTCCGAAGGGTTTGTAAACTCAGGCGATCCGCGGCTTGAATCCCAGGCGAAGGCCCTTCGGTGGGGTCCTTGCCCCGGCTATCTGGCGACGCACCTTCCCAAAGCGGGCGTTCTCCTGTATGGCCGCAGAATCTGAAATCCGGCGCCCGGACCCCAGCGCCCGACAAAGAAGATACCGGGGTCAGGGGGAATTCGCCCCCTATACAATGGCCACTGGGCCAAAACAGGAACCGTAGATGTTTAATGTAACGACGAAATCGATGGAGTGGGGGGAAGAGACCCTCACCTTGGAAACGGGCAAGGTCGCCCGTCAGGCAGATGGCTCCGTCATCGCCACGCTTGGTGAAACCTCGGTCATGGCCAACGTAACCTTCGCCAAGGAACCGAAACCGGGGCAGGATTTCTTCCCGCTCACCGTTCACTATCAGGAAAAATACTATGCCGCGGGCAAGGTGCCCGGCGGCTTTTTCAAGCGCGAGGCGCGTCCGACCGAAAAAGAGACGCTGACCGCCCGCCTGATCGACCGTCCGATCCGCCCGCTTTTCGTTCCGGGCTTCAAGCATGAAGTGCTGGTGATGTGCACCGTGCTCAGCCACGATCTGGTCAATGACCCCGACATGGTCGCGATGATTGCCACCTCCGCGGCGCTGACCATTTCCGGGGCGCCCTTCATGGGCCCGATCGCGGCCTGCCGTGTGGGCTTCGAGGATGGCGAATACATCCTGAACCCGACGGTCGATGACATGCACCAGCTGCGCATGAACCCCGATCAGCGTCTGGACCTTGTCGTGGCCGGCACCAAGGACGCGGTGATGATGGTGGAATCCGAAGCTTATGAGCTGAGCGAGGCGGAAATGCTCGGCGCGGTGAACTTCGCCCATGAGCAGATCCAGCCCGTGATCGACCTGATCATCTCGCTGGCGGAAGACGCGGCAAAGGAGCCGTTCGACTTCCAGCCGCCGGATTACTCCGAGCTCTACGACGCCGTGAAAGCCGCAGGCGAGGACAAGATCCGCGCCGCCTACACCATTACGGACAAACAGGAGCGCACCACTGCCGTTTCCGAAGCCAAGGCCGCAATCAGGGATGCCTTGACCGAAGAGCAGCTTGAGGATCCGAACCTTGGTTCGGCGCTGAAAAAGCTCGAAGCGTCCATCCTTCGCGGTGACGTGGTCAAGACCGGCAAGCGCATCGACGGGCGCGCGCTCGATACCGTGCGACCGATCGTTTCCGAGGTTGGCCTCTTGCCACGGACCCATGGCTCGGCGCTCTTTACCCGCGGGGAAACCCAGGGCCTTGTCGTGACCACCCTTGGCACCGGCGACGACGAGCAGATGATCGACGCGCTGAACGGCACTTATAGGTCGAACTTCCTGCTGCATTACAACTTCCCGCCCTATTCGGTCGGTGAAGCCGGTCGCGTCGGGCCTCCGGGCCGTCGTGAGATCGGTCACGGGAAGCTCGCATGGCGCGCCCTGCAGGCGGTTCTGCCCGCCCCCACCGACTTCCCCTACACGATCCGCGTGGTCTCGGAGATCACGGAATCGAATGGCTCCTCGTCCATGGCGTCTGTCTGTGGCGGATCGCTGTCGATGATGGATGCTGGTGTGCCGCTGAAAGCGCCGGTTGCCGGCGTCGCCATGGGCCTGATCCTTGAAGATGACGGCTCCTACGCGGTTCTGACTGATATTCTCGGAGATGAGGACCATCTCGGCGACATGGACTTCAAGGTGGCCGGTACGGAAAACGGCATCACAAGCCTGCAGATGGACATCAAGGTCGCGGGTATCACGCCCGAGATCATGGAAAAAGCACTGGCTCAGGCAAAGGAAGGTCGGCTGCACATTCTGGGTGAGATGGCCAAGGCACTGACCGAAGGACGCCAGGAATTCTCCGCCCATGCCCCCCGCATCGAAACGATGACCGTTCCGACAGACAAGATCCGCGAAGTGATCGGATCGGGTGGCAAGGTGATCCGTGAAATCGTGGAAACCTCCGGTGCGAAGGTCGACATCAACGATGACGGTGTGATCAAGATTGCATCCGCCAATGCCGACTCGATCCAGAAGGCTTATGACATGATCCATTCGATCGTGGCCGAGCCTGAGGAAGGCAAGGTCTACAAGGGCAAGGTTGTGAAGATCGTCGATTTCGGCGCCTTCGTGAATTTCTTCGGCAAGCGCGACGGGCTGGTTCATGTCAGCCAGATCGAAAACCGCCGCCTGAACCACCCCTCCGACGTTCTGAAAGAGGGCCAAGAGGTCTGGGTCAAGCTTCTGGGTTTCGACGATCGCGGCAAGGTCCGTCTGGCCATGAAGATGGTCAATCAGGAAACCGGCGAGGAACAAGCCAAGGAAGATGCCGCGGAATAGCGTGCGGATTTATTGCAAAGAACTGGGAACCCCGGCCGCGTGCCGGGGTTTTCCATCTGCGGCATTGACTTAAATGTGACGTGCCGCTGCCTTGCCCAGACGCGCGATTATCGTGAATATGCCGTGATTGACGCTATCCAGTCGCTTATTGAGGTCGACCCATGCTTACCCGCCGCCATTTCATCATGACCGCAGCCGCGATGGCTGCGACGCCCGTTTTCGGGCAAGACGACGTCGGTTTCGACGACACGGTGGTCCGCCGGCCTGCTCAAGGCCCGAATCCGTGGGGATTGCATGAACGTTTCATGCCGACCGTGGTGCAGGCCCGTGCGGGGCTGAACCCCGGAGATCTGCACGTGGATCCCGTTGCGAGATATCTTTATCTGATCCGCGAAGACGGGCAGACTGCGTTGCGCTATGGCGTGGCCGTCGGTCGCTCGGGCCTGCAAAGCCCGGGAACCTACACCATTCGCCGCAAGGTGGAATGGCCCAACTGGCGCCCGACCGACGCGATGATCGCGCGCGAACCCGAAATCTATGCGCAATACGCCGATGGCGTCGAAGGCGGCCCGGACAACCCGCTCGGCGCGCGCGCGCTCTACCTTTATGACGGCAACCGTGACACCTATCTGCGCATTCACGGCACGCCGCAGCCGTGGTCCATCGGTACATCGGCCTCATCCGGGTGTGTACGGATGGTCAATGAACATGTGATTGACCTTTACCCGCGCGTCCCGATGGGCACCCGCGTCACTCTGCACGCCCCTGCCTGACTTGCGGAGCAGTCGGAGTGTAGGAATGCGGGTATTCTGGCTGTTTCCGAACCTGGCCGGATAAAGGCTGACCTGCCCCCGGAGCGCTATCTCATCCTTTGGCTCGAGTCCTGTTAAGTTGGGGCAGAGTCGAATCGACTGTGGCAGAAAAATCCTGCGGCAGGTCAGGATGAATAGATCTGGCGCCGCGCATTTCTTCATGTGCAGCCGTGCATCGCTCTTTTCCGTCTGCGCTAGCATTGATCTCTGCGGTCCAGGAGTTCCTTTACCTCGGTCTGATTTCTGCGGCTGACTGGCCGCTTCTCGCCGGTAGACAGAAGAACGCTGACCGTTTCGGCATCGCGAACCAGCCCTTTAACATGGGGCAGCGCCACCCAATGCGAACGGTGGATTTGCACCCCCTCTTTTCCGGAAAGTGCAGACATGGCGCGTTTCAGCGGAAAAAGGATGAACGTCCGACCGCGCGTGGTCGCGACATGGAGGTAGTGCTGCTCTGAGGTGAGCGACACGACATCGCGCCCGAGTTCACGGGGTATCTTGGCCCAAAAGGCTTGCTCGATCGACGTCTCTGTATGGTCGCGGGACTCTTCGGAGGCTTCTTCCGGCGCTTCTGATCCGCCGGTGTTTTCGGGATTCTCTTGCAGTGCCAATGGCACCGACAGGTTTTGCAGCCGCGCGCTGTTGACCAGAAGCCAGACGCAGAATGTCGGCAAGAAGATCGACCAGATCTCGTCCGTTAGGATAGAGACGACCGATGGGCTTGGCCCAAGATCTCCAACCGGTTCGAACACGACATCGAGGAAGATCGAGACCGGCGCAAACACTACAGATACGCAAAATGCTGTGATGGTGAAGTGCAAGAGTGGCGGGAGTTGAAACGACACGAGCCCACCGTCGACGATGGTCTGAAACCACATCAGCAGCGGCAGCAGCAGCACGACATGAAAGGCCCAAAAAGCGAGGCCAGACCAGAATGACAACGTGGCCGTAACTGCCGGGTTAAAGGTCAGAATCAAGATCGTCAGGGTTGGAACCCACACGGCGGCGAAGAGCACTGGCGATCGCCAAATCTCGCCTCCGAGTTTGTCCCAAAAGCCGCGCGTCACTCTTTCCTCCCAAACTCTAGCCCTTGCATTGAATGATCGGCGTTGTTTCGGCCTCGCAGGGATCTTGCGCAAGATTCCCAAGCTTTTCGATGACCTCTGATCGCACTCGACGAGTCAACTTCTGGTCAAAGGCGTGATCCGAGCTATCCAGATCACCAGAATTGTCGAACCAATGTGTCACACCGCCAAACAGGCTCAACTCGGTGCGCACCGTGTCACGCTGCAAACGTTCCGCAGCCGAGACGCAGACCCCCGGCAGGACGGTCCGATCATCTGAACGCATGAACAACATGGTCGGGATGTCCCAGACCCACCCAAACCGTTCAGTGCGCGATCCAAACCCACAATAGGGATAGAACAGGAGGCTGGCCAAAACACCGTCTGACCAGTCGGGCGGCGTTTCGATCAGGTTTGTGGGGCGTGACACATCGCCGGAGCTCAACGCATCCATTACGCTCCATCCACCATGTGCCCAGCCAAGAAGGGTTACCCGATCCGCATCGAGCTCGGTACGCTGGGAAGCAATGGTGACGGCCGCAATCACGTTGACCGCGCGCACAAAACCCCAGGGGCGCCCTCCGTGACAGATGCGCGACAATCTCACATCACCGTGAAGCCTCCTGGGCGCGAAACTGTCTACGGTTACCGTCGCCCAGCCCGCGGCGCAAATTGCCTCGCCCCATTCTTGATGATGTTCCCGGCTGCCGAGGCACCCTGGAACAAGCACTGCTGTCGGAAATCCATTTGAAGGCATTTTACCCTCCGGTATTTCGACATGACAGTGGTCCTGCAATTCGGCCAGATGCTCGTCCAAAGTCGATTTCGGTTTGAACCACCCGCCCAGAACGAACCCATATGCAAGAACCGAAATCATGGATGCCAGTGCGATCATTCCGCCAAGTATTCTCCACAGCATTCGAAGCTTCTTTCAGCGTATCTGAGCTAAGGGTCAGAATCTGTAGAGAACACCAACCGCGACCTCGAGCGCATCGTCCTGGAAGGTAAGGGGGCTGTCCTGTGCATCTCCAAGCAGGTTGCTGTATTCGACCTGTCCCAACAGGCCAAAGCTGTCATTCAGGAAGTGAACTGCGGTCACCTCCAGACCTGCCTCCATTAAGCCCGCGCCGGCTGTGTAGGGGCCATAGCCAGAGGCCAGCGACTCAGCGGCGGAGACTCCATAGAATGCGCTGGTATAGGTGTCGTCGGCCCAGGTCGCGAACGGAGAGATAGAGACGATTGTGCGGTCGGAAACGGGGAGATCAAACCCGATGCTGAACTCGACCGTGGTGCCCTCGTGACCCGAACTGCCAAGGCCGCGGGAGGCAAGGACTTCGAGATCAGCGAGCCCCAACTCGTATTCCAGAAACGCATTGAAGGTGGCGCCTGATTCGATATCCGTGAGCCCCGTCAGACGCGCGTCATCTACTGCGAGCCGCTCGTCGAAATCGTATCCGATCCCGAAGCCAAGGGTGAGTGGGCTGCCCGAGCGCTCGCCATTTAGGGCATAGAAGCCAACTCCTGCGTCCGATCGGAGGAAAACCCTTTGGTTCCATGTGAGGTCGACATCAACGGCCACCCCAGCTTTGGTTTCGTCGGAGCCGGAAAACGTCGGAGCGCTCGACGCTCCAATGCCGATATAGCCTTCCCATCCCTCAGAGAGCGATTGCGCCTGTAGGCCGCTGCCTGCGGAAACCAGCAAGACGGCGCTTGTCGCGGCGATGAGTGTGTGGCGAGCTTTTGTGGTCATGTCCTTCATTCCTTGGTTGGCGCCGGTGCGTTCGGGCTGGAGTCTTTGCACGCAGAAACCGCGATCCGTGCCGGGGTTTCGCAGCGTTTCTTGGTAAAGGGTTTGGCCGGCGTTCGTTTGGGTCACGGCCAGACCGTTCGGGTCCCTGCGTCAGCTCGGCGTTGAGACCAGACGCTCGGCCAGCCAGTCCGCGATTTGCGGCATGACAGTGAAGCGGTCTTGCGGGCAATGGTCGTCGGAGCCAGAATAGATGATCATCCCGTCTGAGGTGGAGGCGTTGGCAAGCTCCATATCGAACTCGGGCGCGACATAGTCGTTGCGTGCGTTCACCGACAGGATCGGCACATCCGTTACCGTCTCACCAGGGATAATGACCCCCTGATCAATGAGAGAGAACCCGCGCATGTGGGCCAGAAACCCGGCGACGTCATCCTGTGGCAGATCGGTGCGGTCGAAGAGGGCAAGCCGGTACATCAGGCCGATATCCTCGAAATTCTCCTCCGGAACCTGGAAGGCCGAATGCAACGGGCCGCAAACATTGACCGCGGCGGCAAAGAGATCGGGCCTCGTATGAGCCAGCTTCACGGCACCATTACCACCGAAACTTACCCCCAGTATGGCCATGTTTCTGGCATCGATGCGCGGATTGTCAGCAAGGCTTTCGGCCAAAGCGGCTGGCAAGGTTTCGTAATCTGGCGCAAGCGGGAACTCGGCATTGGTGCCAGTGCCGGCGATGTCATACATCAAAAAGGCCATGCCCCGGTCGGCAATATCCTGGGCGAAGGTGAAAAACTCACCCTGGTTCACATCGATCCCGTTCGACGCGACGACCAAGGGCCAGCCACCGACGGGGGGCGCTCCGGCGGGGAAGAGGATATGTCCATCCGCGTCGCCGCCATTATACGGAGTGCTCACATATTCCACAGTGTAACCGCGCAGCGTGTAGGCGCGGTGCAGCGTCTCAAGGCTTGCTGCGAAGGCGCGTTCCTCCGCTACGCCCGGGTTGATAAGCGGGTACTTGGCGAGCGTGTAGTTGGCCGAGGCGCGCATGTAGAGCTCTGCCGCGGCACCTGTCAGGCCGAGCGCTTCCTGCTCTTCGGCGAGCGCGCGCAACGCATCGCCGACCAGGGTGAATTCTTCTGTCCAGACGGTGCCGCCGGCGGCGCTGGCAAGATCAGGGCGCTCAGCGCCGATACCGGCAATGCGAACACGCTCCAGTATCGCGTTGGTGGTCAGCGGGTCGGCCCCATTCCAGACCCAGTGGTTGGGGCGGATGTCGCGGAAGAACTCGGCTTCCTCCGCCAGAACCGAGTTCGGCATGATTTGCGCCAGAAGGCCAAGCCCGAGGCTCAACACGAGCGCGCCCGGACGGGAAGAAACTGTAAGTCTCATTCATAATCTCCAATCTGATTGCTTCGAGGACCGGCCTGCGCCGCCCTGCCAGAAAGAGGGTTAGCGCCGGGCTTGGCCGAAATCAGTCGAGCCTTCACAGACGGCGGAGGCGAATTCACGAGCGGTCGAGGGCTGGACAAGCGGCAGCTGAAGAAACCCGGCGGCGCGGGGCTTTCCGGCCGGCTGGAGGGAGAGGTCGCCTGACAGCCGGACGGCACCGGCCTGACCCAGATCGAAACCGGGTTTCTGCGCTATGGCGACGCCGCGCCGATGCAGGCGACACGACGCTATCTCTGGGGGGAAGGAGCGGGGGTGCTGCGGGTGTATTTCGACGATGGCCGCCCATTCACGCGCGAGCCGGCGATGCGCCCGATGCCCGCCATATCAGCCTGCCTGACATACATGACGTGCGGTACGATCTGATCGGCTGGTGACGTGCTCCCAACGGGTGTCCGGTTTGACCGTCAGGGTCAGGGTTCATTGATTTCCGTCGCGCTGCTTGCTTCGCGGTTCCAAACACGGAGCGGTGATATGAGCGATCTGGCTCGAGAAAGACCATGAACAGGACATCTTCACGCGAATGATGGCCGCTTTGGTCGCCGAGCACGGTGAAACGACGACCGTAATGATCGATGCGCCGTACCTGAAGGCCAACCGGACAGTGACCAATATCCGTTGCGGCTGATTTCCGGGGGAGGCGTGAAGGGCTTTGATATATTGGTCGGAGTGAGAGGATTCGAACCTCCGACCCCTGCCTCCCGAAGACAGTGCTCTACCAGGCTGAGCTACACTCCGACCGTGCGCGCGGGATAGCGGGGCTGGCGGAGCAATGCAAGAGGGCTGATGCAGAGCGCTCTGCAGCGGATTGGTGGCTCGATTTGCACAGGGGCCATCGCCAGCGGACTAATCAGATCTACGGTCTGTCGCGGGCCCGCCCCTCGGGCGGCGCTGCTCCGGCGAGAGGAACTGTCCGATCCGGGGGGCACCGGGCGTTCCTGTTCGCGACCTGGTCCTCAGAACGGGGGTGTTGAGCGAGTGGCCGCCCCGCCCCTCGCGGAGCACGATGTAGATGCCTGAGGCGACGATGATCCCGGTGCCGATCACCGTCGCGCGATCCAGGGTTTCGTCAAACAGCAATACGCCATAAAGACTGGCCCAGATGATCTGCGAATACTGCATCGGCGCCACGATCACCGCTTGCGCGTGTCGATAGGCATAGATCAGGCAGCTCGTTCCAACCAAAGCCAGTGCGGCAATCACGGCGGAGGCCCCGATATCCACGAGCGGCATCGGTTCGTATACAAAGGGCAAAGCGGCCCCCATTAACACGAAGTTCGCCATCATCGGATAAAGGATCAGGACCACGCTGCGCTCGTCCTGTCCGATCTTGCGAACCACGACCGATGCGAAGGCCCCGGTGCAGGCCGCCCCAAGCGCTGCTACATGCCCGGCCTGCAACTCGGTCGAACCCGGTTGCAGCACGACCAGTACCCCCCCTAGGCCGACCAGAACCGCAAGACCGCGACGCCAGCCCACCTTCTCGCCCAGCATCGGGATCGCCATCAGCGTAATCAGGAGAGGCCCGGCGAAGAGTATCGCATAGACCTGCGCCAGCGGCAGGGTGGAAAAGGCGTAGAATGCACCAACTCCGGCCAGTACAGCTGCGAAGGTGCGCGCGGCCGTCCACCAAGGATGGCGCGGACGCAGATTCCCCTTCGACGCGTCGCGCATCAGCAGGAAGGTGACGATCGGAAATCCGAAAAGGACACTGAAGAACACGATCTGGAAGGGAGAGTAGGATCCGCCCAGGTACTTGATGACCACGTCATGGCTGGCGAAGACCGCAAAGGCCAGAAGCGCGAGGAGTGCGCCGCGAAGATTGGTGTTGGCAGGGTTTTCAGTCATGGTGATACCACCGATACTCTAATGGGCACTCGCCTCATGTGCAGGCGAACTGCAAACACGGCATCAGGTGATGCTCTAGGCAGATGTCGCCAACTTGGTCACAATTGCATCGCCCATTTCTGCCGTGCTGACCGGTGTCGCGCCCTCTTTGCCCAGCAAATCCGCGGTCCGCAGGCCATCGGCCAGCACGTCTTCCACCGCTTTTTCCAGACGGCCCGCCTCCGCGCCCAGATCGAAGGAATAGCGCAGGGCCATCGCGAAGCTGAGGATGCAGGCGATCGGATTAGCCTTCCCCTGACCTGCGATGTCAGGGGCAGAGCCATGGACCGGTTCATAAAGTGCCTTGGGACGACCGTTTTCCATCGGCGCGCCAAGCGAGGCGGAGGGTAGCATGCCCAACGATCCTGTCAGCATGGCAGCGAGATCCGAAAGAAGGTCGCCGAAAAGGTTATCGGTCACGATGACGTCGAACTGCTTCGGCCAGCGGGTAAGCTGCATGGCGCCGGCGTCCGCGTACATGTGGCTAAGCTCCACATCCGGGTAATCCTTGTCGCCCACTGCCTGCACGACCTCGCGCCAAAGAATGCCCGATTCCATCACATTGGCCTTTTCCATCGAGCAAAGCCTGCCATCACGCTTGCGCGCCAGATCGAAAGCTGCGCGCGCCACGCGGTCGATCTCGGATTCCGTATAGCGTTGCGTGTTGATACCGACACGCTCGTTGCCTTCCACATGGATGCCACGCGGTTCACCGAAATAGACGCCGGATGTCAGCTCGCGCACGATCATGATGTCGAGGCCGGACACGACCTCCTTCTTTAGGGAGGAGAAGTCCGCAAGTGCGTCGAAGCATTGCGCGGGGCGCAGATTGGCGAAGAGATCCATCTCCTTGCGCAGCCGCAGGAGGCCGCGTTCCGGTTTTACGCTGAAATCGAGTACGTCATATTTGGGGCCGCCGACGGCACCAAGCAGCACCGCATCCACTTCCTGCGCCTTGGCCATGGTGTCATCGTGCAAAGGTGTGCCATGTGCGTCATACGCTGCCCCCCCGACCAGATCTTCGGAGACGTGGAAGGCAAGCCCGCGGGTTCCGAACCAGTCGATGATCTTGCGCACCTCCGCCATAACTTCGGGGCCGATGCCGTCGCCGGGCAGAATCAGGAGAGAGCGGTTTGTCATGGAGGGTATCCTTCGGAATTCTGTTATCTTGGCGGTAACGGCTGCGTCCGGAAGGGTCAAGAAACGACGCGCGCCAGACCCTTCGACAGACCATCCCAAACCCGCGCTACGCGAGGTGTGTGGCGCAGCGCTTCGTGGCAGGTCAGCCAGACCGGGAGGGCGGGCAGGCGTGCCTCGGGCAGGATCCGCAAGACGCCGGGGCTTCGCTCCGCGACGGCCTGCTGGCCGATGCCGATGCCGAACCCCGCCAGTACAAGCTGCCAATAAGTGATCTGATCGTCGCACAGCAGGGCGAAGAAAGAGCGGTCGACGGCAAGCCCCGCGTTGCGGAACCCGCGCAGGATCCGGTCGTCCCGGTCGTAACCCAGAACTGTATGGGTCAGGATATCATCAAAGACTTTCGGTTTCCCGTTGCGAGCGAGATAGCTCTCATGGGCGTAGAGCCCCAATGGAAGGTCGCCCAGATGCCGGGTGATCATGTCGAGCTGTTTGGGCCGGTACATGCGGATGGCGATGTCGGCTTCGTGAAACAGCAGGTTTTCTGTCCGGTCCGATGGGGTCAGTTCAATGGTTATCTCGGGATGGGCGCGATTTAGGGCCGTCAGGATCGGCGGGAGCAGATAGCATGACACAAAGGCCGACGCGGTGATCCGGACGGACCCGGCAAGCGCGCCGTCATGGCCGCTGGCGATCATGCCGAAGCGACCGACGGCGGTGGCCATTTCCGTTGCGGCGGGTATCAGGGCCTGGCCGAACGGGGTGAGCGCAAAACCCTTGGCGTGCCTTTCGAACAGGATGCCGCCAAGGGCCCTTTCCAACGCGCGGATCTGACGGCCTAGGGTTGGCTGGGAAACGCCAAGAGAGCGCGCCGCGCCGGAATGCGACCCGGTTTGCGCCACCGCCAGAAACGCGCGGATCAAGGACCAGTCGAGATCTTGGAGAGGTACAGCCATTCACAAATGAATAACAGACATTGGATTTTGGGGAATGGATATAAGGTTTGTGAATGAAAGATTGTGGTTGAGAGACACAATCCTTGATGGAGCAAGCAGATGACCGGAACAGCACTTATTCTTGGCGGCACCGGCCGATTTGGCCGCCACGCAGGCAAAGCCTTTGCCAAGGCCGGATGGCAGGTGAAGCAGTTTGACCGGAAGCAGGGCGATTTGCCGGACATGGCGCAAGGCGCCGATGTGATCGTGAATGGCTGGAACCCTCCCTACAGCAAATGGGCCGCGCAACTACCTGAGCTTACTGAGCAGGTTATTGCCGCCGCGCGGGTGAGCGGCGCCACGGTGATGCAACCCGCGAATGTGTATGTATATGGATTTCGGGAGGCGATGCCCGCGATTGTCGGCCCTGATGTGCCCCAACGCGCCAAGAACCCTCTGGGTCGCCTGAGAATTGATATGGAACGGAGCTTCCGCGAGGCGGATATACAGGTGATCCTGCTGCGGGGCGGTGATTTTCTGGACGATCAGGCTTCCGCAGGCTGGTTCGACCGGATCATCGCCAGGAATTGGGCCAAGGGAAAACTCGTCTATCCCGGTGCCTTGGACCGGCCGCATGCCTGGGCCTATCTGCCGGACATGGCGGCGGCCTTGCCACGGTTGGCGGAGATGCGCGGAGAGCTTCGTCAGTTCACGGAACTGGCGTATGCAGGCTACACCCTGACCGGACAGCAGCTTGCTGAGGCGTGTGGCGCAGCTCTCGGCCGACGCATGAAGATCGCTTCGATGTCGTGGCTGCCGATACAGCTTGCGCGCCCGTTCTGGGCAGAGGCGAAGCATCTGTTGGAGATGCGGTATCTCTGGGATCAGCCGCACTGCGTGGATGGCAGCGCGCTGAACGCGATCTTACCGGATCTTCCGAGGACGCCATTGGAGCAGGCGCTGCGCCGCGCGTTAGAAGTCCAGATCGACCCAGACCAGCCGGTGGTCGGAAGCGGCGGCAACCGTTGATGCCGTCAGCCCGTTCTCGGGCTCCTCGTCAGGCCAGATGACCCCGCTGCCGACAACACGGAGATCGGCGCCCGGCAGAATGTAATCCACCCTTAGATCGCCGGGCACGGGATCGTCCCAATCGGCGGTCTCGCTGCGGCCCGCCGTATTGACCGGGGCCGGGTCTTGCAGGGCGGCATGCCCCCAGCAGCGCGCGCAAAGGACCCTGCCGTCCCTCGCCCCGCTCCGGATCCACGTTGAGCGTGCCCATCAACGCAAAGGTTCCGGTGTCGAACGGCTGGCCGTCAGGGGACCAGCCTTCTAGATACAACTGCCAGAACCGCAATTCATCTGCGTTGCGCAAACCGTTGCGGTCTTCGGGCCCGTCGAAAACGGGGGGCGTCGCATGAAGCGCGAGGATGTGAAACCGTGCCCCGCTGTCCAGATCAACGGGAACATCCCACATTGCGACTGACGCCAGCCGCTGTATAGCCAAAGCCTCGGCAGTCAGAACATCGGCTGCGGCGTTGCCTGGCAGATCGGCCCAGAGAAGGCCGGAAAAATCGCGCATCGCCCCGGCGTCGATCGGATGGCGCGACAGGAGCGCCATACCGCCCTGCCCATTGAACCGGCCATAGCCTTGCGCGTCGCGGGCCTCCCCAAGGCGCGCGTTGCCATCCATGTCCAGCCCGGTGGGCAGTCCCGTATTGGGGCGCAGCATCACGCGGTAGGGATAGGACAGCCCACGGTCTTCTAGCAGGCTTGTGAAGGCGGTCAGGGCATGGCCGGCGGCATCGTAATCCACATCCTGAAGCAGTAAAATATCGGCATCGGCGGCAATGACCACGTCGAGTGTCGCGCGGATCTGAGCGTCGGGGTCCTCCTCCAGCAGATCCGCCAGCAGAAGCCCCGGGCCGTCCCGTGAGAGGCTTGTATGGAAGGTGGCGAGGCGAAGGGTTTCGGCGGACGGATCCGATGGTAAACCCAGCACAGCGAGAGCGATCAGGCAGGCGTGAACCTGTCTTCCGGCTCGAAACCGGCGATAAGGCGTTTGCGTCTTGCGGTGATCATGTCGGCCACGCGGGCCATGGCCATCCCGCGCATGAATACCGTTATCGGGAAGAACATCCATAGCGCGACTATCCAGACCATGGTGTGTTGCGATGTCACCAGCGATGTTTCGAGATGCGTGGAGCTGATCCGCAAGATAACCGGCATGAAGTAAGGCAGCAGGAAACCTAACAAAATGTTAATGCGCGAGTCGCGCATAAGGCGGGTGACCACATCGCCGCCGGTCGTCGGATCGAATGTGGGCAGATTGACCCAGACATTGAAGGCCGATTGCCGGTTTGGCCATTGTTGAAGGCGCACCAGGATCGCGAAAATCGAGAGGGTCAGAAGCCCGATCAGTGCCGACAGGCCGGCCATTATCTGAAGCTGCAGGACTGATTGAATGTCGGTATCGGGCGGGAGCTGCGTCACAAACAGGCTGAGCGGGCTGAATGGAAAATCCATGGCTTTGCCGATGACCAGACCGGTGGCATTCACAACCAGCGACATGGTCGACGCACTGTCCGCGGAGCTGACCACCACGCTCAGCAGAAACAGGGTGACGAAAAGCGAAATCACGCGAACCCGGTTATAGGGCGGCGCATCGCGAAACTCGATCAGGCCGGGATAGGTCGAGGCGTATTCGGAAAAGGTAAAGATCCCGGCAAAGAGGCCGATCAGCGTGACGATCTGGGTCGTCTCCAGGCTCGTGCCCGGTATCAGCAGGGATGGTGTGGAAATGACGACCAATACGATGACCGCCCGAACCACAGCGCCTGCAAGCTGTGAGATCACTGCCTTTTACCTTCGACCTGGACTGAACCTGTTCGTGCAGGTCCTTTTTTTCATGTGTTCACCCCAATCTGTCTTTGGGGCGCCTCAATGAGTACAATCTTGCGCACATTCAGATCGTGAAGCAAGCTTCTGATTCCATGAGTGGAATCGAAATGGCGCTTTTGATCTCAGGGGTGTCTCCCGATTGCATCACCTGCAATCGGGGTTAGACACCGATCTCGGATCGCCCGCTAGATGTGGTATGGGCGGCGGTCAGACCCAGGGGCGTTCGGCGCGTACGCGTTGTTCGAAGCTGGCGATCGCGTCGGATTTTTCCATTGTCAGGCCGATATCGTCGAGACCGTCCAGAAGGCAATGCTTCTTGTGCGCGTCCACCTCGAACGCAAACACTTCCCCATCCGATGAGGTGACCGTTTGCGCTTCGAGATCGACGATCATCCTGGCGTTGGATCCCTTTTCGGCGTCTTTCATCAGGACATCCACCTGCTCTTGTGGAAGCGCTATGGGCAAGATGCCGTTCTTGAAGCAGTTGTTGAAGAAGATGTCGGCGAAGCTGGGTGCGATCACGCAGCGGATGCCGAAATCCAGTAGCGCCCAGGGCGCGTGTTCGCGTGAGGAGCCGCAGCCGAAATTGTCACCCGCAACGAGGATCTGAGCGTCCCGATAGGCGGGCTTGTTCAGGACGAAATCGGGGATTTCGTTGCCGTCATCGTCGTAGCGCATCTCGTCGAACAGGTTCACCCCAAGGCCAGATCGCTTGATCGTTTTCAGGAACTGCTTGGGAATGATCATGTCGGTGTCGATATTGATCAGGGGCATGGGGGCGGCGATGCCGGTCAGCTTGGTGAATTTTTCCATGGGGCGCTCCGAACGGGCTTAGCGTATGAAGCCGCTTTGTTTAATATATTGGTCCAGGAAACAACCCTCTGGCGGGGTGCGGTTCTTGTTCCATTTGCGAATTTGGTCGCTGAACAGATGCCGTCCCGGGTTTCCTCGGTGATGTAGAGCTGGACCCCTCCCTTGGGTCTGCAGAACAGATCGGTCAGCCACAACCTTACCTTGTTGGCGTTTGCAGGGAAGGATTGCCGCGACAGGCTGTGTATGCGGGTCAGTGGTCTGGGACACCGCAATCGATGGAAGGGCGTGTTGGACCAAGGCACGAGGCATGCAGGTTAGACGGGTTGGGACGCTTTGCAACAATCGGCTCTACCCCCTCGCACTACCAAGGCGCGAAGGCTACGGAACGGCGAAGGTCATGTTCGCCCAGTGCGTGGCCCAGATCGCGTCGCCGTCCGCCTCGGGCTCCAGGGGTTCGAGGAAGACGGCATCTGCCATGTAGGTCACACCGGGCTGGACCGGAACCATCACCACCCCACTGGCGTCTGTCCTGTGATAGGTGATCGTCACCTCGTCGGCCGCATCCCGGGCAAAAAGCTCCACCTGGTAGCCGGCCTGAGACGCGCCGTCATACCATAGTTGAAGGGGCATGCCGCCGCTGACGTCATCGGTGTAGGGGTTGGCCAGGGCCACGAGCTCGGCCCTGAGGCCCACACGACTGTCCGCACCGACACCGTCGCCCACGGCAACCATGGACTTTGCGTAGCGGATGTAGACCTCGCGAACATTCTCCTGGCTGAGACCACGGGTCTCATGCATGGCAGTGACATCGCCCAGATCCTTGTGCTCGGCAAAAGCAAGGAACCGCTCCCACTCGGACCATGTCAGGCGGTTTTCGGTGGTTTGATGGACGATAACGGCCAGCCCGTCGGGCAGGTCACCCATGGACAGCGCAGGAATATCTCCAAAGCGCCCCTCCACCGGCCGGATGTCGCCGCCCGCGAGCACGTCGAAGCGCACGAAATTGCGCGGCAGATAGGATATGGGCCCTCCTGAAAACGCCTGCCCCACCCTGAGATTCGCCGCGAGAGTTTCGCCTGGCGCGACCGCGTACTCCTCGGCGTCGATCCAGAATTCATGTGCCCCGGCCTTGCCTGCCACGAGAAACAGGGCGAGTGTCGCCAAAGCCAGCCAGTTCGCCATCGGGTATCCTTCCATGTCTCCATTCACCATGTTGCGCGTTGTTCTTGTGTCAATGGCGCTTGTGATCACGACATGGCCAGCGGCAGCGCATGAGATCCGCCCGACGATCGGCGATATCTCCGTCACCCAGACAAACGCGACACTCAGTCTGCGCCTGGCATTGGAGGCGCTTGTGGCCGATATCGATCTGGGCGCGGTGAACGACACCAACGATGCGCCCGAAGCCGCCCTTTACGATCGGCTGCGCGCGATGGCGCCTGCGGATCTGGAGGCTGCGTTCCGCGCGGCGTGGCCCCGGATCTCCGATGGCTTCATCATCGAACTGAACGGGACGCGGCTGACCCCTGAAATCGTCAGCGTCGACATTCCCGAAACGGGCGATACCGACCTGCCCCGGGACAGTTTCCTGACCATCGCGGCGGATCTGCCTCCGGGGGACGCCGGCGTCCGGGTTGGTCTTTCGCCCGCGCTTGGCACCTTCATACCTCGCCAGGTGGGTGGAGGAGAGGATGCCTATGAAGGTTTTCTTGACGGCGGAGAGCTGACGCCTGCTCTGCCTCGTGCCGAGGTCCTGACCGAAGGCGCCGGAGCCGTCTTCCTGCGCTACATCGTGGCCGGGTTTGACCACATTATTCCGAAGGGGCTCGATCATATCCTGTTCGTGCTGGGACTGTTCTTCTTTTCGATGCATATACGCCCGCTGCTGTTTCAGGTCACCGCCTTCACGCTGGCCCATACGATTACGCTGGCCCTCGCCTCCACCGGTGTGGTCAGCGTTCCCGCCAGCGTCGTGGAACCGCTGATTGCGGCCTCGATCGTTTATGTCGGCATCGAAAACACGCTTGGGCGCGGCAACATGCGGGCCAGAACCGCGTTAGTCTTTGCCTTCGGTCTTCTGCATGGGCTTGGATTTGCCAGCGTATTGGGGGATTTCGGCATCGCGACAGAGCGGTTTGGCTGGGCCCTCGCCGGGTTCAATATCGGGGTCGAGCTGGGGCAGCTTGCAGTGATCGCCGGTGCGTTTCTGACTGTCGGGCTATGGTTCGGAAAGAAGGAGTTCTACCGGCCGCTCATCGCGGTTCCGGCATCGCTCGCGATTGCTGCAGTCGGGGCCTATTGGGTTGTGGAACGCACATTGCTCTGATGCGCAGACAGGCGTAAGGGCGATCTCATGCGCCGCTTTCTCATCGACAATCGCCGTTGGCTGGCAACCGGGCTGCTGCTGACTTTCGGCTCCTCCTTCGGTCAAACCTGGTTCATCTCGCTTTTCGCGGGCGAGATCCGTGCGGAATATGGTTTAAGCGATGGGCAATGGGGCGCGCTCTACACGCTCGCAACGCTCGGTTCGGCAGCATTGCTGCTCAGTCGGGGATCGTTGGCAGATACGGTCCCGTTTTCGCGCCTGGTGCCGTTGGTCGCGGGCATGTTCGCGATTGCGGCGCTGGCGATGGCGTTCGGTACGTCGATCTGGGCTCTGGGCATCGCCGTGTTTCTGCTGCGGTTCTGCGGTCAGGGCATGTTCAGCCATGTGGCGGCTACCGCCATGGGCCGTTGGTTCGTCGCCACGCGTGGCAAGGCGGTCGCGATCAAGGGCCTGGGCTACCCTATAGGCGAAATGGTGCTGCCGATTCTGGTCGTGATTCTGATCGGTGCGATCGGTTGGCGCGCCACATGGGGTGTCACGGCGGCATTCATCGGTCTGGTAATCCTGCCAGTGCTGATGCTGCTGCTTGCGCAGGACCGCGTTCCAAGCGGGCAGACAGAAGCCGTCGGCAGCACCGGGCTGGCCGGCCGCCACTGGCGCCGGGGAGAGGTGTTGCGACACTGGCTTTTCCCCGCACTGATTCCGCTGATGCTGACACCTGGTTTCATCGGTACCGTGGTGTTCTTTCATCAGGTCCATATCGCCGAAATCAAGGGCTGGTCGCTGGTGCAGATGGCCCCGGCCTATCCAGTGTTCGCCACCGTCACCGTGGTCACGTCGCTGATCGCCGGATGGGCGGCCGACCGGTTCGGCGCGGACAGGTTCCTGCCTGTCGTGCTGCTGCCCATGGGCCTGTCCATGTTTCTGATCGGCCCGGCCGAAACACCCGCCCACTGGATGCTGACACTTGCGGTTCTGGCTCTTACCCAGGGCGTGGTCGGAACGCTTTGGGGGGCGCTGCTGCCGATGGTTTACGGCACCAATCATCTTGGGGCGGTACGGTCCATGGTGATTGCGCTGATGGTCTTTTCCACCGCGATCGGGCCGGGGATCACCGGTGCGCTTATCGATTGGGGCGTTCCGTTTCCCGATCAGGGTTTTGCCATGGGGATCTGGTGCCTGCTGCTGGCCGGGGCGATGGGTCTCGTTCTGCGTCGATTGACGGCGGAGCGGCGGTCGATCCCGGTGCAGACGCTCTAGCGCAATCCGCAGCCGGGAAAAGACAGCCGGGCCGCTACATCATCTCGCGCACATCCGTCAGCCGCCCGGTCACCGCCGCAGCTGCGGCCATGGCGGGGCTCATCAGATGGGTGCGCCCGCCGCGGCCCTGGCGGCCTTCGAAGTTGCGGTTGGACGTTGCCGCGCAGCGTTCGCCCGGGGACAGCTGGTCCGGGTTCATCGCAAGACACATGGAGCAACCCGCAAGGCGCCACTCGAACCCGGCAGCCTTGAAGATATCCGCCAGCCCCTCCTCCTCGGCCTGGGCGCGGACGAGGCCGGAGCCGGGGACGACCATGGCGCGCAGGCCGTCCTTGATCTTCTTGCCTTTCAGGATTGCGGCGGCGGCGCGAAGATCCTCGATCCGCCCATTGGTGCAGGAGCCGATGAAGACCGTGTCGATTTCGATCTCGGAAAGCGGTGTGCCCGGTGTGAGACCCATGTAGTCGAGCGACCGCTTCGCCGCTTCGACCTTGCCGCCCTTGAAGTCTTCGGGCGAGGGCACCGCCCCTGTGATCGGCAGAACGTCTTCGGGCGAGGTGCCCCAGGTGACGACCGGCGCGATGTCCTCACCCCGAATCGTCACCACCTTGTCCCAATGCGCATCATCGTCGGAGTAGAGCGTCTTCCACCAGGCGAGTGCTGCCTCCCATTGCGCGCCTTTCGGGGCGTGGGGGCGGCCCATGACGTATTCGAACGTGGTCTCGTCCGGCGCGATCAGGCCCGCGCGGGCTCCGCCTTCAATGGCCATGTTGCAGACCGTCATGCGACCTTCCATCGACAGATCGCGGATCGCTTCGCCGCAATACTCGATCACATAGCCGGTGCCGCCGGCGGTGCCGGTTTCACCGATAACGCTGAGCGTGATGTCCTTTGCCGTCACACCGGGGCGCAGTTTGCCGGTGATCTCCACCTTCATGTTCTTGCCCTTGCGCTGGATCAGGGTCTGGGTGGCCAGCACGTGTTCCACCTCGGAGGTGCCAATCCCGTGGGCGAGCGCCCCGAAAGCGCCGTGGGTCGCGGTATGGCTGTCGCCGCAGACCACTGTCATGCCCGGCAAGGTCCAGCCCTGTTCCGGCCCGACGATATGGACGATGCCCTGACGGATGTCGCTCACCGGATAATAGTGGATGCCGAAATCACGCGCGTTCTTGTCAAGCGCCTCGACCTGGATCCGGCTTTCTTCGTTCATGCCGCCGCTCAAACGGTCCGCCGTGGTCGGCACGTTGTGATCCGGTACCGCAATGGTCTTATCGGGAGCGTGAACCTTGCGGCCCGCCATGCGCAAACCTTCGAAGGCCTGCGGGCTGGTGACCTCATGCACCAGATGGCGGTCGATATAGAGAAGGCAGGTCCCGTCCTCGGCCTCATGGGCCAGATGGGCATCCCAGATTTTGTCATAAAGCGTCTTGGGGGCGGTCATGTCGTGCGGTCCTCGGGGCTGAGGGGAAGCGGAAAGGCGGAAAAGGGGCGTCAAATGAAGATGAGATGTGCCCGTATCGCACCGCGCTGCCCAAAGAACCGCCAGGGCAGGCGTGCGTGGTCATCCATGTCGAAAACCCGTGTCATGACAGGCCAGATACACCTGGGCGCGGGCACTCGCAAGTCTTGCGCCTTGCCGGAGCCAGTAGAGGCGATAGAGTGGTCTGAGCCCGCAGGAAAGGACCGGAATGGAGCCCGCAGACCAGAACGATCCCAGAGCCGCGGTAGAGGCTTCGCCGGAACCGCCCGATTTGGGGGCTGAAGAGGCTCTTAATCAGGCCCTGGAACTGGGCCAGGAACTGTTCGAGCAGGGCACAACTCTCTTCGACAGCCTGCTGCGGCCGTGGAACTTTTATCAGCTCTGCATAGCGGCAGGACTGGTTCTGATCGCGATCTTGCTGCGTCGGCTTCTGGGTCCGCGCATCCGCGCCTGGATGGCCTCCCGCGAGGGGTGGCCGAAATGGCGGATGCGGGTACTGGTGGTGGTCCACCGCCGTCTGATGCCGATCTTCTTCGTTATCCTGATCTGGCTGGCGGTCTGGATCATGCGGGAGGCCACTTGGCCGAGCCGAAGTTACCTGCTCGGGATCATCGCCGAACTCGCGACCGCGTGGCTGTTCGTGGTTTTCGTCACCCGCCTGATCCGCTCACCTGTGATGCGGACGCTGGTCCGGTACGGTGCGTGGATCTACGTGACGCTGGCGATCCTGAATGCCCGCGACGAAGCGGCGCAGATTCTCGACAGTGTCGGGTTCCAATTGGGCGATGTCCGTCTGTCGCTCCTGCTGGTCGTGCAGGGGATCGTGATCCTAGCGGCACTTGTGACCGGCGCACGGTTCATCTCGGGCACGACGGCGGCACGCGTACAGGCGAACGAGGATATCTCGCCGTCGATGCGTGTTCTGGTCGTCAAGGCCGTTCAGGTCTTGCTCTACGGGGCGGCGTTCTTCATCGGGCTGCGCGCGATCGGCGTCGATCTGACCGGGCTTGCGGTTCTGTCGGGCGCCATCGGCGTGGGCCTTGGTTTCGGTCTGCAGAAGGTGGTTTCCAACCTCGTTTCCGGAGTCATCATCCTGCTCGACAAGTCGATCAAGCCGGGCGATGTGATCAGTCTTGGCGACACCTTCGGCTGGATCAACACGCTTGGCGCCCGCTATGCCAGTGTGGTAACGCGCGACGGTCGCGAATACCTGATCCCGAACGAGGACCTGATCACCAATCAAGTGGTCAACTGGTCCCATTCCAACGAATTCGTCCGCCTCGATATCTATTTTGGCACGGCCTATCACGATGATCCGCACAGCGTCCGCGAGATCGCGATCGAAGCCGCCAAGGGCGTGGACAGGGTTTTGGGCTTCCGCCCGCCGGTTTGCCATATCGTGGGCTTCGGCGACAGCAGCGTCGATTACATCCTGCGATTCTGGATCCGCGATCCGACCGGCGGGCTGACCAATATTCGCGGCAATGTCTATCTGGCCCTTTGGGATGCATTTCGGGAACACGGCATCTCGATTCCGTTCCCGCAGCGCGAGGTCAAGGTGCTCGAAGGATCGAGGCTGGAAACCCGGCAGGCCGACTGAGCATTGCCATGAACGCAAACCGCCATATCTCTGGCCGGATCGAGTGTTTGGAACAAAAGGGGCCGGGATGGCATCGGGCAAGTTACTGGGAATTTCAGGGTCGCTGCGGGCGGCGTCATTCAATCGCAAACTGATGCATGAGGCGGCACGGATATTCGACCCGGCGGAGTTCGTGGTGGGCGATCTGCGCCTGCCCCTCTACGATGGCGATCTGGAGGAGGCGGAGGGCATACCCGCCGAGGTTCAGAAACTTGCCGATCAGATCGCGGCGGCGGATGCGGTCGTCATCTCCGCGCCGGAATACAACAAAGGTGTTTCCGGTGTGTTGAAGAACGCGCTCGATTGGGTGAGCCGGACCAAGGGTGCCCCGTGGCGTGACAAGCCGTTGGCAATCATGTCGGCGGCCGCGGGCCGCGCGGGTGGAGAGCGGGTGCAGTTTGCGCTGCGGCTGTGCCTTGTGGCGTTTCGCCCGAACCTGCTTCAGGGGCCCGAACTGATGGTCGGGCAGGCCGGCGAACAGTTCGATGGCGACAGGCTCATCAACGAGCTCAACCTGAAGGCGCTGAACGAGTTGATGGCGGAGCTTCGCCTGGCCGCGGGGCTGCCGCGGACCTGATCCTTGCCCTCGCGGGGGGTAATCGCCGAGATCACTCCTGCTGGGGCCGCTCCTTCGGGAGGCTGGCCGCCGCGCGGAAACTGTCCGGAATCCGGTCTCGCCCGTCCAGCACAAGATCGGCCATGATCTCGCCGATTACCGGTGCCATGCCGAATCCGATCTTGAAGCCGCCATTGGCGATGAACTCCCCCGGTCTTGTCGGGTGATCTCCGAGCATCGGGGCGCGGGACCGGGCCCGCGGCCGCAGCCCGGCCCACCGGTCGAGGACATCCGCCCTGACCAGAGCCGGGCACAAGGCACGCGCCTTTTCGATCAGCGCATCAAGCCGCGCATCCGTGCCGACCGGATCTGTGTATTCCCGCTCGGAAGTGGAGCCGATCGCGGTCGTCCCGTCGCCGTGCGGGATGATGTGAAGACCATCCGCGAAAAGCTGCGGCAGGGTGCGTCCGTCGAAATCCAGCAACGCGGCCTGCCCCTTGACGCCATTACCCACATCCGCGCCGAGAAGGCCGGATATCTCCTCCAGTCCCGCGACGCCCGTGGCCCAGACCTGACGGCCCGTCGCAGCCCCGCCCTTGCCGATCTCGACACCCAGATTGGCCAGCGCCCGTGTCAGTGCCGTGATGGCCCTACGCGGATGGAGCCGGGCGCTGAGCGTATCCCGGATGAGATGGCCGGTGGGCGAGGTGGCATAGGGGACATAACCGTCTTGCGGAACGATATCCCATGTGAACCGCCCCTGCCAAAGCTCCCTCGCCGTCTCGGTGCGAGCCTCTGCAAGGGCAAGTGCCGCCTCGTCCGGGATCGGCTGCAACCGGCCTGACCGCGCGTAGCCGGGGTCGGTTCCGGCAAGCCCCGCAACCTCCGCCCACATTGCTTCGGCCATCACCAGACTGTCGAACTGGAGCTGTTTCTTGTCGTTCCAGTTTTCCGGCACATGCGGGGCAAGCGCGCCGACCAGCCCGCCGCTGGCCCCTGCACCCGGGCCGTTGGGGTCGATCACCTGGACGGAGGCGCCCCGCCGCGCGCAGGCCCATGCCACGGTGAGCCCGAAGATACCCGCCCCGTGGACTGTCACATCCGTCATTGCCAATCCCTTGAGGCTTGCCCAAAGTCCGGGCGATTTCCTCGTTCTAGGGCAGGCTATGGCAGAGAGCCAGATAGAAGCGGTTGACTGGCAAGACGGCGATTTGCCCGTCTCCACGCTGTTCGACGATCCGTACTACTCACTGGAGGACGGGCTGGCGGAAACCCGCCATGTCTTTCTGTCGGGCAATGACCTGCCGGCCCGGTTCGCTCCCGGGTTCAGGGTCGCGGAGTTGGGGTTTGGCACCGGTCTGAACTTCCTGACGACGCTGGACGCGTTCCGGCGCGCCGGTGTCGGCGGCCTCCTTCACTTCACCAGTTTCGAAGCCTACCCGATGCCGCTGGAGCAGATGAAAAAGGCGTTGTCGCGATTTCCCGGCCTGCCTATGGGTGTCTTTTCAGGACCAGATCGCGAGCAGCCCGAACGGGTCAATGGCACGGATTTCGAGCTGCGCGTGATCCACGGGGATGCGCGCCAGACGCTGCATCTCTGGCAGGGCCGCGCGGATGCATGGTTTCTGGATGGATTTTCGCCCGCGAAGAACCCGGAATTGTGGGAACCGGGCCTGATAGCCGAGGTTGCGCGCCATACCGCAACAGGCGGGAGTTTCGCGACCTACACCGCAGCCGGCCATGTGCGCCGCACTTTGGGCGACGCCGGGTTCGAGGTCGTGCGCGTTCCGGGTTTCGGGCGCAAGCGGCACATGACCACAGGGCGTCTTCGATGACCGAGCAGAACACGCGCCTTGGCATCTGGCTGATGATTGCAACCACATTCGTTTTCGCCATGCAGGACGGGATCAGCCGGCATCTGGCGGCGGAATACAACGTACTGATGGTGGTAATGATACGCTATTGGTTCTTCGCAGCTTTTGTCATCACCATTGCCGCGCGGCAAGCGGGCGGCCTGCGGCGGGCCGCGACAACGAAGCAGCCGGTCTTGCAGGCGTTTCGGGGTGTCCTCCTATCGCTGGAGATCTGCGTGATGGTGGGCGCATTCGTGCTGCTTGGCCTTGTGGAAAGCCATGCGGTTTTTGCCTGCTACCCGCTGCTTATCGCGGCACTGTCAGGCCCTATTCTGGGTGAAAAGGTCGGCTGGCGCAGATGGGCCGCGATCGCAGTGGGATTCCTGGGCGTCCTGATCATCCTGCAACCGGGTGTTCGCGTGTTCGAAGTAGAGGCATTGGTCCCGCTGGCCGCCGCCTTGATGTTTGCGCTCTACGGCTTGCTGACACGCTACGCGGCACGCAAGGACAGCACCGCCACCAGCTTTTTCTGGACCGGCACGATGGGCGCGGTCGTGATGACGGCGATCGGCAGCTGGTATTGGGAGCCCATGAGCCCGCCGGACTGGGGCTGGATGGCTGCTCTTTGTGTAAGTGGCGCATTTGGTCACTGGCTGCTGATCAAGGTCTACGAGGTGTCCGAGGCAAGCGCGGTGCAGCCTTTCGCCTATCTGCAACTGGTCTTTGCCTCTGCGCTTGGGCTGATCGTTTTCGACGAGACACTGCGCAGCAATGTGGTGATCGGGGCGGGGCTGGTGGTTGCCGCCGGTCTTTTCACGCTGTGGCGCGCACGCGCTACCGCATCTTGAGCCGTTCGGTCAGAGCTGGCGGCGCCAGTTCTCCGGTCAGTTGCGCATCGTAGATCGCAAGGCTCTCGGTCACGCGCATGATGTAATTGCGTGTTTCGGTGAACGGGATCGCCTCGATCCAATCGATCACGTCGACACTCTCGCTGCGGGGGTCGCCGAACCGCTCGATCCAGGTGCGCGCACGGCTTGGTCCCGCGTTGTAAGCCGCCGCCAGCAGAACCGGATTCGATCCGAACTCCTCGGCCAGATAGGCCAGATATCCGGATCCGAGAACGGCGTTATAGGCCGGGTCGCTCAGAAGCCGTGCTTCGCTGAACTCGATTCCCAGACGACCGGCCTGACCCCGGCCGGTGCCGGGCATCACCTGCATCAGCCCGACCGCGCCGGCGGAACTGATCACGTCTGGGTCGAACTCCGATTCCCGCCGCGCAATCGACAGGTTGAGACTGGCGGGAGAGGGAAGTTGGGCCTGGGCCAGATCGGTCACGGGATAATAGGCGCGCATGATCTCGTATCCCTGTTGCGCGGCGCGTTTGGCGATCATCAAGGCGATATGCGGATCGCCAAGATCGAAGGCCAGATCCGCCAGTTGCCCGGCTTCCTGCCGGCTCAGGCTTTCGGTCAGATGGGTCATGAAACGTTCGGCAAGTCCGGTCTGGCCAGCCTCGTAAAGCACAAGCGCCGCCCTCAGGACGGACGAGCCCATGAAAGAGGCGGTCCGCCAGTCGCCAAACATCTCGTTTCCCAGAAAATGCGGGTCCGTCGGCAGCCCGCCGCGTTCGGCGGCAAGCTGGCCGTAGAAACTCGACTGAAACTGCGCGCCCAGTGCATACGCTTCGGCGGCCTCATCGGCATTGCCCGCGGCTTCATGGGCGCGGCCCAGCCAATACCCCGCCCGCCCGACGCTGATAGGGCTGAACACCACATTTCGGAAATTGGTGAAATGGGTGATCGCTTGGTCGGCATTGCCCATCCGCAACGCCGCATATCCCGAGATCCATTCCAGATCCGAATAGTTGAGATAGTCATCATCGGGGTCGATGAAATGACTGGAGGCCAGGGCATAGGCGCGTGCGAACTCACCCTCGCGCAACACATCGCGCGCCAGCGATGCGCGCCGGCTGCCCCAGACAGAGGGCCTGCCAAGCGCTTCGGCCGACGTGCTGGTGGCAAGCATCAGATCCGACGCGGTATCCCAAAAGCCCGAGCGCACCCGCCAGAGGAACCGCTCATAAGCCAGCCCCGGATCGGATTGCAGAGCGTCGGGCACCGCCTCTATCAGCGTATCGACGCCGGGGCGACGCTCTCTCAGCGCCACACGGGCCTCGGCCAGCGCCCGCCAGTTCTCGGGCACGAAGTTCTCCATTTGCCGCGCGCGGTCCTGTTCCCCCTGCCAGAGAAGATTGTCGAGCCGCGCGATGTGATGGTCGGCCAGAACCGGGCCGTACTCCGCCAGCATCGTTTCGAACTGACTGGTGGTCAGCGTCATCGTGGTCCAGGCGCGGATGATCTCAGCATGGGCGGCGTCGGCATCGCCGCGGGCTCTCAGCGCCTCGGCCAGACGCAGGCTGCCGGTGCCGGTTTCCGGAGGCTGTGGCGCGAAGTAAGCGATCACCGTAGCGGGCTCTGCCCCCTCCGGAATGTTCCGCTCCCCACGGGCGCGCAGAAAGGGCAGGCCCGGCCAGTCGGGATTGCGTTCCAGAAAATCCACATATTCCGCAAAGCTTCCCTGGCGAGCACGAAGCTGCGCCCAGGTGACGACATCGCGGCCGATATCATCTTCGATCTGACTTCTGGCTTGTGCCGCAAGCTCGAAATCCTGCGCGCCGATGGCCGCAAGCGCAATGCCGATCGCGTCGGAACTGGCGGTCGCGGAAAGTGGGCTCAGGGCGAGCATAGCTGAAAGCAAAATGGCGCGCATGAAGATCTCCGGGCACAGGTTTCTAAAGGATAGGCGCCGCCGGTCGTCATGCAACACACGAACTTGGCAATTCCGGCCGGCGGAGATAGGGTCCGCGCGATTTCGCCGATCCCGGCCAACTACAGATAAGGAAGCGTGTGATGTTCAAAGGCTCGATGCCCGCACTGGTCACGCCGTTTGCAAACGGCGCGGTGGATTTCGACACGCTGAAGAAACTCGTCGACTGGCATGTCGCCGAAGGCAGCAGTGGCATCGTTCCCGTGGGCACGACCGGTGAAAGCCCGACCCTGAGTCATGACGAGCACGAGCAGGTGATTGCCTGCGTGGTCGAGGCGGCCCGTGGCCGCGTGCCGGTGATTGCCGGGGCCGGATCGAACAACACGGTGGAGGCAATCCGCTTTGTCGAGCACGCCCGCGATGTGGGTGCGGCTGCTGCTCTGGTCGTGACGCCTTATTATAACAAGCCCACTCAGCGCGGTTTGATCGCGCATTACACCGAGCTGAACGCGGTCGGCATCCCGATCCTTATCTACAACATCCCGCCCCGGTCGGTCATCGACATGACGCCCGCGACTATGGGTGAACTTGCGAAACTGCCCAATATCATCGGCGTGAAGGACGCCACCGGAGACATCACCCGCGTATCCAGACAGCGCGCCACCTGTGGTGCGGACTTCATCCAGCTGTCGGGCGAAGACGCTTCGGCGCTCGGGTTCAACGCGCATGGCGGGGTCGGCTGTATCTCTGTCACGGCCAATGTGGCGCCCCGGCTTTGCGCTGAGTTTCAGGCGGCGATGCTTGCGGGCGATTACGCCAAGGCGCTCGACTATCAGGACCGCCTGATGCCGCTTCACGAGGCGATTTTCATCGAGCCGGGGCTGGTAGGTGCCAAGTATGCGCTATCGGTTCTGGGCCGCTGTTCCGAAGAGGTCCGTTTGCCGCTGACGGTTCTGGAAGACCGCACGAAATCCGCGATCCACGATGCGATGCGCCATGCCGGGCTGATCGACCAGCATGGCTGAGCGGCGCGAGGGCGAGATTGCGCTGCCCTTCGATCCGGCTGAACGGGCCGAAGCGGGGCTTTGCTTCATCGGCCGGATCCGTTCTCCTTGGGTGAAAGGCACCGCGCCCAAGAACATCGGCGCTGCGCGCGATATCGAGCACACCTCAAGCCTTGAACTGGACCCGGTCTATGCCCCCGCGTTGGCGGGGCTGTCCGTTGGTCAGGCCGTGCAGGTGCTTTACTGGGTCGATCGCGGGGAGCGCGAGTTGATCGTGCAAAGCCCGGCCCATGCGGAGGGCCCCCGCGGCACCTTCTCCCTGCGCTCGCCGGTGCGCCCGAACCCGATCGCGCTGGCCACCGTGGTGATCACCGGGATCGAGGGTGCGACCGTCGGAATCGACGCCATTGATGCCTATGACGGAACGCCCTTGCTGGACATAAAACCCTGGATCGCTTCGGTCGATGTGCGGCCGGGCTGGCGCGGCGACGGTTAAGCACCTATATCCCGCCCCCATGGCACAGACGAAATCAGACCCGAACTACAAGGTGATCGCCGAGAACCGGCGCGCGCGCTACGACTATGCCATCGAGGAGGATCTAGAAGTCGGAATCGTCCTGCAGGGGTCCGAGGTCAAATCGCTGCGCGCGGGCGGATCCAACATCGCAGAAAGCTACGCCACCGTCGATCAGGGAGAGTTGTGGTTGGTCAACAGCTACATCGCGCCGTATCTGCAGGCCAAGACCTTCGGCCACGAAGAGCGGCGCAGGCGCAAGCTTCTGTGCAGCCGCAAGGAATTGTCCAAACTGTGGAATGCCACGCAGCGCGCGGGAATGACGCTGGTGCCGCTGGTGATGTATTTCAACCATCGCGGTCTGGTGAAGATGAAGATCGGTATCGCCAAGGGCAAGAAAAACCACGACAAACGCGCAACCGAGGCCAAGCGCGACTGGCAGCGGCAGAAGGCGCGTCTGCTGCGCGAGGGCTAGCCAGGCCTCTTGCCAGCGCAGGGCCATATGCGTAGGGCTATGTGCCAGAGACGAAATCCCGAGAGCGAGGCTTGGTCCATGTCCGCAGATGACCCGAAAACCCTGGTCTCCACCGACTGGTTGGCGGCGCATCTGAACGACCCGGACCTGCGGGTGATCGACGCTTCCTACTATCTGAGCGATATGGGCAGGGATGCGCGCGCCGAGTATGAGGCGGCCCATATTCCCGGTGCCCGGTTCTTCGACATAGACGAGATCAGCGATCATCGCAGCAAGCTGCCGCACATGGCGCCTCCGGTGGAGAAGTTCATGTCCCGCATGCGGGCGATGGGGATAGGGGACGGGCATCAGGTGGTTGTCTATGACGGTCTGGGTCTGTTTTCGGCGGCCCGGGTCTGGTGGCTGTTCCGGCTGATGGGCAAGACCGACATCGCGGTTCTGGATGGCGGCTTTCCGAAATGGCAGGCCGAAGGGCGCGAGACCGAGGACATGCCGCCGGTTCTGCGCGACAGGCACATCACCGTGCAGCGTCAGGCCCATCTGGTAAAGGACGTCACGCAGGTTGCTTCCGCCTCCAAACTGGGGGACTGGCAGATCGTCGATGCCCGCTCTCCGTCCCGGTTCCGGGGTGAAGAGCCCGAGGCGCGCCCCGGCTTGCGCGCGGGCCATATCCCAGGCGCGATGAATGTGCATTACGCGACGCTTCTCAACCCCGATGGCACGATGAAATCCGGCGATGCGTTGCGCTCGGCCTTCGAAAGCGCGGGCGTGGATCTGGAAAAGCGGGTGATCACCACATGCGGATCGGGCGTGACAGCGGCGATCCTGATGCTTGGCCTGGAACGTCTCGGCCACCGCGATGCGGCGCTGTATGACGGGTCTTGGGCGGAGTGGGGCCAGTTCGAACAGTTGAAGGTGGCCACCGGATGACCCTGATCCCCGCGGGGACGGAGGTGTCCTTCATCACCACTTATCTGGAAATGCGGGCCAGGCCGGACTTCGATGTGCCAGCCCTGCCGGACGACACGCGTCTGGAACAAGCCCTGCGCCCGCCGGTCTGGTTCTTTCTGGCGGTGTATGACGCCGTTGGGCGGGATTATGAGTGGCGCGACCGGTTTCAGCAGGAAATCGACGACCCCGATGCGCTTCGGGCTTTTGTCGAGAGCCCGGCTATCGAGATGTGGGTCGCCTATCGCCATGGCTGGCCGCAAGGCTTCTTCATACTGGACTGGACTGAGCCGGGCGAATGCGATCTGGCCTATTTCGGCATGGTGCCCGAGGCCGTGGGCCATGGTCTCGGCGGCACGTTGCTGAAGGCCGCGATTGCAAAGGCATGGGCGCGGGAGGGCGTGAAGATGATGAGTGTGAATACCTGCGAACTGGATCATCCCCGCGCGCTCGCGCTTTACCAGAAACATGGGTTTGTACCGGTTAATACCGAGAAACGGACGCGCGTGTTGTACCGAGACCGTGATCCCTCGCGTCTCCCCGCATAAGGCCAGATCCATGTTCGACGCCGTCAGCCTTCCCGAAACCGACCAGATTCTGCGTCTGATGGCGATTTATGCCGGCGATGACAGGCCGCTGAAAGTCGATCTTGGCGTCGGCGTCTACCGCAGCCCGGATGGGCGCACACCGGTCATGGCGGCCGTGAAACAGGCCGAGCAGCGGATCTGGCAGAACCAGAACACCAAGAGCTATGTTGGTCTGGCCGGGGACCCGGCCTTTCACGGCGCGATGCGGAGCCTTGTGCTGGGCGATGCCGTCCCTGTCGGGCGGGTTGCGGCGGCGGCGGCGCCGGGGGGCACCGGCGCGATACGGCAGATCCTTGAGATGACCAAGAGGCTTACGCCCGACGCGGCGGTCTGGCTCAGCGACCCGACCTGGCCGAACCATTCCTCCATTGCCCGCTATCTGGGCCTGACCATTCGCACCTATCGGTATTACGACGCGGAAACCGGCGGTCTCGACCGCGCCGGGATGATGGCCGACCTGTCCGCCGCGGCACCGGGCGATCTGGTTCTGTTGCATGCATGTTGCCACAATCCGACGGGGGTGGAACTGAGCTTGCAGGATTGGCAAGCTATCGGCGCGACGTTGGAAACAACCGGCGCGATTCCTTTCATCGATATGGCCTATCAGGGCTTTGGCAACAGTCTGGAAGAGGACGCCGCAGGCACGCGCCTGCTGGCGGGAATGTTGCCTGAAACCCTGATCGCGGCCAGCTGCTCTAAGAATTTCGGCCTTTATCGCGACCGGGTTGGGATCGCCATTGCGGTGACCTCCGGCGAGACAGCGCAGGGCGCAGCGCAGGCAATGCTCGCTTACTTCAACCGGCAGAATTACTCTTTTCCGCCGGACCACGGCGCGCGCGTGGTGGAGACGATTCTGGGCGACCCGATCCTGACCGATATCTGGCGAACGGAACTGCGCGGAATGCGCGAGGGCATGAATGCCACGCGCGCGGCTTTTGCCGAAGCACTGCGCGTCGAAACAGGCTCGGACAGGTTCGGGTTTCTGGGCAGTCACCGGGGCATGTTCTCACTGATCGGCGCGACGCCGGAGCAGGTGGACAGACTGCGTGAGGAGCATGCGATTTATGTCGTGAGAGACGGCCGGATGAACGTCGCTGGCCTGACACCCGATGCGATCCCGCATGTGGCGAGAGCCATGGCGGAGGTGCTGATCTAACCTCATACCCCGGTTGCGCCGGCCAACGGACCGCTGCCCCGCCACGGCCCGCAACTCCGCTCTTGCCTCAGATGGCGAACGGGTCTATCCCGCGCCATCGCCCGGCCCGGGCCAAGTCTCCGACCACCTTGTCAAAACGGAACCCAATATGACACGTACTCACTTGCCTGGCATTCTTGCCATGGCGGCGATTGTCGTCGCCTCAAACATCCTTGTCCAATTCCTCTTCGGCCAATGGCTCACATGGGGCGCGTTCACCTACCCGCTGGCCTTTCTCGTCACCGATGTCATGAACCGCGTCTACGGTGTTGCCGCTGCGCGCCGCGTTGTTTTCGTGGGATTTCTGGTTGGTGTCGGCTGTTCGCTGATCGGCACGCAGATCATGGGCGAATTCGGCCCGTTGGTCACGCTCCGTATCGCGATCGGCTCGGGCGTGGCGTTTCTAACCGCGCAGCTTCTGGACGTGGCGATTTTCGACAGAATGCGTGGCGGCGTCTGGTGGAAGGCGCCGATCGTCTCAACCATCATCGGGTCTTCGGTCGATACCGCGCTGTTCTTCACCATCGCCTTTTCAGCCTCGCTCAGCTTCATCGAACCCAGCAATGACGTAAGCTGGGCCGGTGAGATCCTTCCGCTTCTGGGCTTCGGACCCGCGGTTCCGCTTTGGGTCTCTCTGGCGGTCGCGGACTGGGGCGTGAAGCTGTCTCTGGCAATCCTGGCGCTGGTCCCTTTCAGGATCCTCACGAAACGGTTATTGGCACATGTCGCATAAAACCTTTTGACATCCACAAAATCTGTGGCAGCATCACCTCAACCGCAACAAATCGAAAGGAGGTGATCCAGTGTCTAGAGAGGTATTGGAGAATGGCGTCGGGACAACTTGGGGGGTGCGCCTTTAGGCAATCCTATGGGGCGAAGCCCATCCCAGGTGAGCCGCTGGTTCTGACCGCGCCCACCTCCTGATTTCTCGAAAGGGTCGTCCATTGGGCGACCCTTTTTAGTTGGAGCCGGGGCGGTCACATCCTGTACACAGCCCCACACAGATATCCGTGCTAGCGAGATCCGCCCATGCCGCTCATCATCACCGACCAGATCACCATTGAAGACTGGGAAATGACCGAGCATTTCGTCCGCGCGTCCGGCCCGGGCGGTCAGAATGTAAACAAGGTCTCCACAGCAGTCGAATTGCGGTTCGAGGCGGAACGTTCGCCCAACCTGCCAGAAGCGGTGAAGCGGCGGCTGCGACGACTGGCGGGGTCGCGCTGGACCAAGGACGGGGCGGTCGTGATCTTCGTACAGGAGACGCGGGCCCAGTCGCGCAACCGGGAGATCGCGCGGACCCGACTGGCGGATCTTGTGCGCAAGGCGACGGTCGTGCCGAAACGCCGCCGCCCGACAAAGCCGACGCGCGGGTCGGTGGAGCGGCGGCTGAAAGCCAAGAAGGTCCGGGGTGAGATCAAGGCGAAACGGGGCAGGGTGGACTGAGATGCCCGTGGCCTGCGGCTCATGAGGGCGCGCGACGGCGGCTTTGGGCCGTAAATCCGGGTGATCGAACATAACCCCTTGCCTTCGTGAAATCACATGTTTCTTGGTCCCGTGGTGGCGACCGCCACCCGTCTTCCCGCTCAGCGACCTATGGTCCTCTTTTGCCCGGCCGGAGTTGCGGCAAGTCTGGCTCGGACGGCGTATAAGCGGACAGGAGGCTCTCATGAAAATCGGAATTGTCGGTGCTGGCATGGTCGGCTCGGCGGCGGCCTTCGCCATGGTGATGCGCGGGATCGGATCGCGGATTGTGCTTGTCGATCTTGACGAAAAACGCGCGCGCGCCGAGGCGGAGGATATTGCCCATGCGGTGCCGTTTGCGCATCCGGTTGTCGTCGAGGCGGGAGATTACGTGGACCTGAAGGAGGCCGAGGTTGTGATTCTGGCCGCCGGCGTGTCGCAGAAGCCCGGAGAAACGCGGCTGCAACTTCTGACACGCAACCGCGCGGTATTCCAGCAGGTCGTGGGCCGCGTGATGGAGGTCGCGCCAAAGGCGATCCTGCTCGTCGCGTCCAACCCGGTGGATATCATGGGGCAGATCACGCAGCAGATCTCGGGTCTGCCACCGGGGCGCGTGATCGGCTCGGGCACGATCCTCGACACCGCGCGGTTCCGGTGGCTGTTGGGGCGGCATCTGGGGATCGCGCCGGGGTCGGTGCATGGCTATGTGCTGGGCGAACACGGGGACAGCGAGGTGCTGGCCTGGTCGAATGTGCGGGTCGGCTCGGTCGAGCTAGGGTCCTTCGCGGCGCAGGTTGGGGCGGCGATCACGGCGGACGTGCGGGCGCGGATCGATGAGGGCGTGCGGCGGGCGGCCTATACGATCATCGAGGGCAAGGGCGCGACCTGGTACGGGATCGGCGCGGGGCTGGCGCGGATCGTGGGGGCGATCGAGGCGGATGAAAACGCGGTCCTGTCGGTCAGCTGCGTGTCGGACGTTTTGGGCGTGGAGCGCGTCGCCTGCTCCCTGCCCCGCGTGGTGGGCCGCGCCGGCGTGGTGGCGGAGCTGATGCCGGAACTGTCGGCGGAGGAACAGTCGGGCCTGCGGGCCTCTGCCGCGCTGCTGAAAGAGGCAGTGGAGGCGTTGGGGTGAGGGTGATCAGGATTGAGCAAGTGGGGTAAGGCGTTGGTTTTGTGAGGGTTTCGGGGTTTTGCTAGGGGTTTGTTAAGGGTTTTTGAGCAATAAGGCTAAGCCCAAAAGCCGACGCAACCGACCAAGGGGTTGATGGAGCAGCGGCTGAAGGCGAAGAAGGCGCGGGGGAGGTGAAGAGTTTACGGCGGCGGGTGGATTGACCTAAAATTCAATTAGTTTTCTGAATTATACCTGTATAGTGAAGACATGGCGCGATCTTCTTACACACTTTATTTGGCCAAAGACGTAAGGGGCGATTTTTCCGAATACCTTACCGAGAATGCAACAGTTAGAATTGGTACTTCCGGTCACCAGCAGATCAACGTACCGAATTTCGGGGAACGTGCAGTTCTACATGTCTTCCGTACAGCATCAGATGCGCCTCCATGGATGAAAAAACTTAAGACGAGAGTGCCTGAACTGGTCCTGTTTGAACGCCGAAGCGGGGCGGCAGTTTTGATTGCTGAAGTTGGGGCAAACGTAGTTGTTCTTACTTTTGCACATGGTTGGATGCTCTTGGATGAGAAGAAGTTTGTGGCGGACTTTGGTCTGCTGGTCGCTGTAAACGCGTTGGATTCAAGCAAGCTAAAAAGACTAGAGAGATCAAATCTGGGTGACGCAATGCAAGGAGTTGCCCAATCTCCGTTTCAGAGAGACTTCCGATCATTCGGTATTGATGATGCCCTCGACCTAGTGCGTAAGCTCAGTGGCGAGACGTCGCAAGGAAGCTCTCTGGATACACTAACGGGCGCGAGGTCCCTCAAGATCACTGGCGAATATGTGCTGGACGACTTGCCTCCGTTGATACCGGAAATTGTAAATCTGTATCAGTCTAAGGACTATCAGAACACACCGTTCAGCGTGTTGGATTTTGTTCGACCAGTCGTTGACCGAGTTTTACGAGAGAACCTTCTGCAGAAGACAGTTGAGAGCATCAAAGGAGGCGAGGACCGCTTCGAGCTTGGCCTGCCATCTACAACCGAAGCAGAGGGCGTAAGCTTTAGCTTTGTAGGGCCTGGGTTACGTCGGCGATACCCTGACTTGCTGTTGCGCCACTACACTGAAGCGATGGGTGCCAAACTCGCAAACATCTCAACCGAAACATTGAGCGACCACAAGATTGTATCTCAGTTCGATGATGATCGGCCGAGCATGAGTTGGACTCTGCTCAAGTCAATTGTTGGCTCTATCTCATTAAACCAAGAGCGATATGCAATAAACGATGGTCAGTGGTATCGTATCGATGACACTTTCAGGCAGTCAGTAGAACAAGAGTTTGCAAACTGCGTTAAGGATTGGGACACCGCGCAGCCCGATCCAATTCGTAAGCACTATGATAAAAATAAAAACGGGAAGCTCGAGAGAGAGAAGAGGAGTACAACGCGAGGATAGCTCAGGATTTGGGCTTGGTCTTGCTTGATCAAACTTCAATAACAGTACCAAACGTAACACGTTCGGGCTTTGAGCCATGCGACTTGCTCGACGTGCCGAACAAACGCTTTATCCACGTCAAGAAAAGCTCACGACGCTCCAGCATTCTGAGCCATTTCTTTAAACAGGGGTCCAATTCTGCACAACAGTTCCGCAAAATCGATGCTGCTTGGTCGCAGTTGGAGTCACTAGTTCGAAGTGCTGGCTATCTGGCAGAGGCCGACCAGCTAAACGTGGATCCTCAGCAAATTCGAGATGGTTGGACTGTGGAGTACTGGATTGCGGACGCACAGAGAAAAACAGGCGGTTTCAATATTCCGTTCTTTAGCAAGATCACTTTGCGGGATGAGGTCAGTGCGCTTCGCGCGATGCAATACGACGTTGTGCTTCGCTTTATTGATATTCCACCGGACCCGATTGCAACCTAAACCACCACCTCCAACCGCTCCTGCTCCCCAACCCCAAACACGCGCTTATACCGCTCGATCTCGCTCTCCGGCCCCATCGCCTTTTCCGGGTTGTCGCTTAGCTTCACGGTCGCCCGCCCATTGGCCGACACCGCCTTGCACACCAGCGAGAACGGGGCCAGAGCGTCGTCGGCGACCAGCCCTCTGAAATCATTCGTCAACAGCGTGCCCCAGCCGAAGCTGACCCGGACGCGGCCTGCGAATTGGGCGTGGAGTTCCTCGATCTTCGCCACGTCCAGACCGTCGGAGAAGATCACCAGTTTCTCGCGCGGGTCCTCGCCGCGGGATTTCCACCAGTTGATGGCGATCTCGGCGCCTTTGGCCGGGTCGCCGCTGTCGATGCGGATCCCGGTCCATTCCGTCAGCCAGTCCGGCGCGTTTTGCAGGAAACCCTCGGTGCCGTAGGTGTCGGGCAGGATGACGCGGAGGTTGCCGGAATGCTCCTCGTGCCAGTCGGACAGCACGTCATAGGGGGCGGCGGCCAGCGCCTCGTCGCTTTCGGCCAGTGCGGCATAGACCATGGGCAGTTCGTGGGCGTTGGTGCCGATCGCCTCAAGATCGCGGTTCTTGGCGATGAGGCAGTTCGACGTGCCGGGGAAGGCGTCGCCAAGCCCCTCCTGCATGGCCTGCACGCACCAGTCCTGCCAGAGGAAGGAGTGGCGGCGTCTGGTGCCGAAATCGGCAACGCGCAGCCCGTCGATGGGTTTGAGCCGTTCGATCTTCTCCCAGAGCTTGGTCATGGCGCGGGCGTAGAGGATTTGGAGCTCGAACTTGCCCATGGTGGAGAGCACGGCGCGGCCGCGCAGTTCCATCAGCACGGCGAGGGCGGGGATTTCCCAGAGCATGACCTCGGGCCAGGCGCCTTCGAACGTCAGCTCGTACTGATCGCCGACGCGTTCGAGATGGTAGGGGGGCAGTTGCAGGTTCTCGAACCATTCCATGAAGGCGGGGGAGAACATCTGCCGCTTGCCGTAGAACGTGTTGCCGCGCATCCAGGTGCTTTCGCCCCGGCGAAGGCGCAGGGTGCGGATATGGTCGAGTTGCTCACGCAACTCGCCTTCATCGATGAGCCGGGCCAGCGGGATGCGCGTGGTGCGGTTGATGAGAGAGAAGGTGACCTGCGTGTCGGGCCGGTTGCGGAACACCGACTGGCACATCAGCAGCTTGTAGAAATCCGTGTCGATCAGGGAGCGGACGATCGGGTCGATCTTCCATTTGTGGTTGTAGACGCGGGTGGCGATGTCGACCATGCGTGTGGTCTCCCCTCAACTGGTCCTTTGGTTAAAGCAAGCGGGCGGAGGGGAGTCCAGTCGGGCTAGCGCAGGGTGACGCCGGCGGCGCGCATGCCGTCTTCGGCCGCCCCGAGCGATCCGTCCAGATCGATGGCACGGCAGAGATCGGCCCGGACCTCGACCGCGAAGCCGAGGCGGGCGGCATCCTGCGCGGAGTAATTGACGCAAAAATCGGTGGCGAGGCCCACCATGGTCAAATGTGTGATGCCGCGGCTTCTGAGCGCGCCGTCAAGGCCCGTTGGGGTGATGTGATCATTCTCGAAAAAGGCGGAATAACTGTCGATGGCGGGGCGGAAGCCCTTGCGGATGATCATCTGGGCCGGATCGGTGTGCAACCCGGGGTGGAATGCCGCGCCCGGCGAGCCCTGGATGCAGTGATCGGGCCAGAGCACCTGCGGGCCGTAGGGAAAATCGACGACCGAATAGGGGGCCTGCCCGTCATGTTGCGAGGCGAAGCTGGAATGCCCCGCCGGGTGCCAGTCCTGCGTCAGGATGACGGCCTGAAACTCCGCCATCAGCGCGTTGATGCCCGGCACGATTTCGTCGCCCCCCGGAACGGCCAGTGCACCGCCGGGGCAGAAATCATTCTGCACATCGATCACGATCAGGGCGTGGGTTGCGTCGTGCATAGGGGTCCTCTCGCTCTTGCCGAATGGTTACGGAGCAGGCGGCGCGGGGTCAATGCACCGAGTCTGTGGAGATGCGCTAGCCCCTCATTCGGCGCGCTGCCACGCATGACAGCTTGCAAGAGCGGGGACTGAGGCACTACATCGGCGGTCATGTTCACTGTGGCGGCACTTTATCATTTCACACCGGTCGCGGAGCCTGATGGCTTGCGCGCGCCCCTGCGGCGCATCTGCGAGGCCGGCGGAGTGAAGGGCTCGCTTTTGCTGGCCCGCGAAGGGATCAACGGCACGATTGCCGGACCCCATGAGGGGGTGCAGGCGGTGCTTGCCCATATCCGTGGCCTGCCCGGGTTCGAAACGCTGGACTGGAAGGAAAGCCCAGCCACCGAAATGCCCTTCGGGCGGCTGAAGGTGCGTCTGAAACGCGAGATCGTGACGATGGGGCAGCCGGATGTGAACCCGACTTGTGCGGTGGGCCGCTATGTGGAGCCTGCCGACTGGAATGCGCTGATCCAGAGCCCGGATGTGGCGGTTATCGACACGCGTAACGCGTATGAAGTGGCGATCGGGACGTTCGAAGGCGCGGTCGATCCGGAAACCGACAGCTTCCGCGACTTCCCCGCATGGTGGGAAGCCAATGCGGACCGGTTCCACAACAAACGCATCGCAATGTTCTGTACGGGCGGTATTCGTTGCGAAAAATCAACAGGTTATTTGATAGGTAAAGGGGTGGAGGAGGTCTTTCACCTGAAAGGCGGCATCCTGAAATATCTTGAAGAGGTACCGCCGGAGCAGAGCCTGTGGCGCGGGGCGTGTTTCGTGTTCGACGAGCGGGTTTCGGTCGGTCACGGGCTGGCCGAGGGACCGCATGTGTTGTGCCGCGCGTGCCGGCGTGCGCTGGATCCGGACGATTTGACCCGACCCGAATTCGAAGAGGGAGTCTCTTGTCACTATTGTCTGAACGAGCATTCCGAAACCGACCGGGCGCGGTTCCGGGAGCGGCAGAAGCAGATCGCACTGGCGAGGGCGCGGGGAGAGCGGCATCTGGGTGCAGAAAGGTGATCCGCCGCCTTGGGAGCAGCGGAAAAGGTGTGCCCGGCCGCGCCTGCAGAGGCAGAGGGCGATGCACCCGTGAGCAAGACCCCCCGGCAGTCGCAGCCGGGGGGCATTGGTATCCGCCATGCGGACCGGCGGTCAGCCGGGGAGCTTCGCCATCCGCAGATAGGGAAGCTTGGTCTCGATCGCGCCGTATTTCGCAATTGCATCCTCGTCGGACACGGCCACCGGCACGACCACATCCTGCCCGGGCACCCAGTTCGCAGGAGTCGCCACATTTTCGCGCGCCGCGGTCTGCAACCCGTCCAGCGCGCGCAGCACTTCGGCGAAGTTTCGGCCCACATTCATCGGATAGGTCATCGAAAGCTTCAGCTGCTTGTCTGGACCGATGATGAAGACGGAGCGCACCGTCGCGCTGTCGGCGGGGGTGCGTCCGTCGGGCAGATAGGCTTCGGCGGGCAGCATGTCGAAGGCTTTCGACACTTCCAGCCCGTCATCGGCGATGATCGGAAAACCGGCCTTCGCGCCGCCCACGGTCTCAATATCGGTCTTCCATTTCTTGTGATCTTCCACCCCGTCCACGGACACGCCGATCACCTTGGTGCCGCGCGCGGCCCATTCATCGGCCAGTTGCGCCACCGCGCCGAACTCGGTCGTGCACACGGGCGTGAAATCCTTGGGGTGGCTGAACAGGATGGCCCAGCTGTCGCCGATCCATTCATGCAGGCTGAAACGCCCCTGATCGGTTTCGACCGTCAGATCGGGCACAGTGTCATTGATACGCAAACCCATAGCAGACTCCCTCTTCGTTGCCGTCATATATCCGCAGATAGGATCGCCGCGCGAGAAATTCACGGGCGCGCGGCGTCGCAGGTGACGAATAAGGCCGGTTTCCGCCCCTTCCGGGCGTGGCGCGAACGGCTGTTCCCGCCCCCCTTGCGCCGGGCGAACCCCGGTGCTTTGGTGCGCGGCGACAGCGAAGGGAGCCGCACCATGCCAGTCTCGACACAGTTCTACATCAACGGTCACTGGGTGGACCCGAGCCAGCCCAATGACCACCCGGTCATCAATCCCTCCAACGAAGAGGTCTGCGCCACGATCTCGCTCGGCTCGGAGGCCGACACGAATGCCGCAGTCGCCGCCGCGAAGGCGGCGTTCGACGGCTGGGCCGCAACGCAGGTGGCCGACCGCATCGCCGCGCTGGAGCGCCTGCGCGATGTCTACAAGAAACGCAGCGACGAGATGGCCGAGGCGATCAGCACCGAAATGGGCGCCCCCATCGATCTGGCCCGGCAGCAGCAGGTCGGTGCAGGCATCTGGCATCTTGATGGAACGCTGAACGCGGCCAGATCCTTCGCCTGGGATCATCCCCTTGGCGATCACGCGTCGTCCGAGCGCATCTTGTACGAACCGGTCGGTGTCTGCGCGCTTATCACACCCTGGAACTGGCCGATGAACCAGATCGTGCTGAAATGCGCACCCGCGCTTGTCACCGGCAACACCATGGTTCTGAAGCCATCGGAAATCGCGCCGCTTTCGGGTCTGCTTTTCGCCGAGATGATGGACGAGGCCGATCTGCCGCCCGGTGTCTTCAATCTGGTCAATGGGGACGGACCGGGCGTGGGCAGCACGTTGTCTGCCCATCCGGATGTGGATATGGTGAGCTTCACCGGCTCTACCCGGGCCGGCCGCCTGATTTCCATCGCCGCGGCGGACACGATCAAGCGGGTCAGTCTGGAGCTTGGCGGCAAGGGGGCGAACATCATCTTCGCCGATGCCGATGAAAAGGCGGTGAAATCCGGCGTGATCCGGTGTTTCCGCAATACCGGGCAGTCCTGCAATGCTCCCACCCGGATGCTGGTAGAACGGAGCCGGTATGAGCAAGCCGTGGAGATTGCGGAGGCCACCGCGAAGGCCACCGATGTCGGCCCCGCAAGCGAGGAGGGCCGCCATATCGGCCCCGCTGTCAGCGAGACACAGTTCAACAAGATACAGGATCTTATACAAAAAGGCATCGACGAAGGCGCCCGTCTGGTCGCGGGAGGAACCGGGCGGCCCGGACACCTGAACCGGGGCTATTACGTTCGCCCGACGGTCTTTGCCGATGTCACGCCGGACATGACCATTTACCGCGAGGAGATTTTCGGCCCTGTTCTGTCGATCCTTCCCTTCGAGGACGAGGCCCATGCGGTGCAGATGGCCAATGACACGCCTTACGGGCTGACGAATTACGTGCAGACCTCGGACCGGGAGAAACTCCGACGGGTGGCGCGCAAGCTGCGGTCCGGCATGGTGGAGGGCAATGGCACCGGGTTCGGGCAGGGCTCCCCCTTCGGCGGGTTCAAGCAATCGGGCAACGGCCGGGAAGGCGGCGCCTTCGGTCTGCATGAGTTCCTTGAAGTCAAGGCAGTCAGCGGCTGGGGCTGAGCCGCAGGCGCGGGCTTGGGTAGCATGCATTTTCCCGTGGCCTCGGCCGGAAAGGCTTCTATGTCGAGCAGGGAACGTCCGCGCGACCTGCGCGAGATCAGCAGGAGCCGGGGACCATGACCGCAAGACCGACCAGGGTTCTGATCATTGGGAGCGGGCCCGACGCCACCGAGGCCGCCGGCTGGGAGCGGGGCCTGTTCACCCATATCGTTGCGATCAACAACGCCTGGGCGATCCGCCCGGATTGGGACTTCACGATTTACCCAGAGGATTTTCCGCCGGAACGCCGACCCAGCGACATGGTGCCGGGCCAGCGGATGGTGGACGCGGCGGAGTATGTGCCGGTGCAGAACAGCCTTGGCGGATTCGTCTATGCCGGGGGCACCATGGCGTTCACCGCAGGATACTGGGCGTTGGCCAGGCTGCGGCCCGAGGTGATGGCCTTTGTCGGCTGCAACATGATCTACCCCGCCACCGGCAAGACCCATTTCTATGGCCGCGGCGATGCAGACCCGCTTCGCGAGGACATCACCCTGCAGTCGCTGGAGGCGAAATCGGCGCGGCTTGCGCTGATGGCTGCGGCGCGCGGCTGCGCCTGCGTGACGCTGTCGAGGGGCGAGAGCAGGCTGCTGTTTCCGCGCTGCACACCCGATACGCTTTCGACGGTGCCGCCGCTCACGCCCGAGCCGGAGAGCATGGCGGAGGCGGAGGCACGGGAACGGGCGCTGGGCTATATGGCGCCTTCGGGTCGGTACTGGGAGATCGCGGATCGGTTCGATGCCGCCCAGCTGCGGGCGCTGGACGATCTTTGGCTTGCCGCCCATGCGCGGGCCATGGAAGGGGCCGAGGGTGATAGCCGAATGCGGCGGCTGGGCTAGCTAGGATTGCCTCGGCACACAGGCTCTGCCACGCTTGCCCCCGCAGTGAGGGGGGAGGATACGGATGCCGACAGTGCTCTATGAACGGGCCGGCCGCATTGCGCGGATCACGCTGAACCGGCCGGAGGTCATGAATGCGATCGACGGTGACATGCCGGGCGAACTGGCCGCGGCCGTGGCCCGCGCCGATGCCGATCCGGAGGTGCATGTCATTCTGCTGTCAGGGGCGGGGAAGGCGTTTTGCGCGGGCTATGATCTTGCCCATTACGCCGCCGACCCGAACAACAGGATCACACAGGAGATGCCTTGGGATCCGATCCGCGATTATCAGTTCATGTGGGCCAACACGCAGCATTTCATGTCGCTGTTCCGGGCGTTGAAGCCGGTGATCTGCAAGGTCCACGGCTATGCCGTGGCAGGCGGCTCCGACATCGCGCTTTGTGCCGATCTGACGATCATGGCCGATGACGCGCAGATCGGCTACATGCCCGCCCGCGTCTGGGGCAGTCCGACCACGGCGATGTGGGGATTTCGGCTTGGTCCGGAGAAGGCCAAGCGGATGCTGTTCACCGGTGACCGGATCACCGGGGTGGAGGCGGCGCGGATCGGGCTGGTTCTGAAATCCGTACCCGCCGCCGATCTGGATGAGGAGGTGGAGGCGTTGGCCGACCGGATGTCGCGCGTGCCGATCAACCAGCTTGCCATGCACAAGATGGTTCTCAATCAGGGGTTCGAGGCGGCGCTGATCGCGAGCCAGCGCCTTGCCACGGTTTTCGACGGGATCACGCGCCACTCCCCCGAAGGTCTCGCCTTCAAGGCACGGGCCGAGCAGGTGGGCTGGAAACAGGCGGTGGAGGAGCGGGACAGCGGCTGCTATGACTGGAGCGCCGATCGCCCGTTCGACGACTGAGGCGCGGCGACCCGCCTGCTCAACGGCGGGCGCGGGCCGGCGATCCGATCCGGCGATTTCAAAACGGCGCCGTTGCGCGGAAGCTCATGCCCTTTCCGCCATCGGGATGGCGCAGTTTCAGGCTTTCCGCATGCAGCATCAGTCTTGGAAAATCCCGCGCCGGGCCGCTGGCGTAAAACGGATCGCCGAGGATCGGGTGGCCGATTTCCTTCATGTGAACACGTAGCTGATGGGAGCGCCCCGTTTTGGGGTAAAGCCTTACGCGTGTCGAGCTTTCCTCATGCCGCACCACGCGCCAGTCGGTCTGTGCAGGCTTGCCGGTATCATGGTTCACATGTTGCAGGGGACGGTTCGGCCAATCCACGATCAGGGGCAGGTCGATATGCCCCTCCTTTTCGGTCACATGCCCCCAAACCCTTGCGATGTAAACCTTTTTGACATGCCGCTTTTCGAATTGCAGGCCCAGATGCCGCTGCGCATGGGGGCTGCGGGCAAAGACCATCACCCCAGATGTGTCCATATCGAGGCGATGCACCAGAAGCGCCTCGGGAAAGGCGGCCTGGATCCGGCTCATCAAGCAGTCGGACAGATGGTCGCCCTTGCCCGGAACGCTGAGCAGCCCGCTG
This sequence comes from Rhodophyticola porphyridii, assembly GCF_003688285.1. Classification (GTDB taxonomy): domain Bacteria; phylum Pseudomonadota; class Alphaproteobacteria; order Rhodobacterales; family Rhodobacteraceae; genus Rhodophyticola; species Rhodophyticola porphyridii. The sequence goes on along the minus strand of NZ_RCNT01000003.1, from coordinate 56,576 downwards.
GGCTTGTCGACCAGGATCAGTTCGTGGTCTTCGTGGAGAATGGTCAGCGGCGTGTCGGGCGGGCGGTAGTCGAGCGCGATCATGACCCGGTGGCAAAGGCGTTCTGCGCCGCCATCACGAGCAGGACAAAGGTCAGGAAAAGCAGGGTGCGGCGGCTGGATTTGTCCTCGGGCGACCGCAGCCAGACGCCCAGCTCCTTCAGAAAGACGCGCGGTCCCGAAAGGGCCCGGCCGGTCCGCGCCTCCGCCCGTGCCCGCAAGGTGAACAGGGTGGAGAACATCATCCCCGCCCAGACCAGAAACACCAGCCCCATCAACACCAAACGAATGATCATGCCCGTGCTCATGGATGGTCTCTCCGCAACAGTTTCAGAATGCACCAGACGGTTGTGGCGCCGAAGAAAAGCCCGCCGAAGATCATGATCTCGAACCAGGCCAGACCGGTGATGCCCCGATAGAAGACCGCCAATGCCATGAAGGCCAGCCCGGCCAGTGAAAACACCAGCCGGAACCACAATTCCCCCCTTGACGGGCCATATTTGCTCCGACTGTCGGTCATGTTCCGCCGCATCCGCATCCCGCGCAGTCTGTGCGGGACGGGACACGGATGGCAAGACCCTGGTCGGACTACTTCTTGCCCGGTGTCCCGTCGAATTTTTTCTCCAGCGAGGTCCAGCAGTCGATATAGTCGTCCTGCAACGGGGCCTCGTTGGCGGCAAAACCGGTCAGATGCTGGGGAAAGCGGGTTTCGAACATGAAGGACATCGTGTTGTCCAGCTTCTCCGCCTTCAGATCGGCATTGGACGCGCCGTCGAACGCGGTCCGGTCCGGGCCGTGGGGTAGCATCATGTTGTGGAGGCTCATGCCGCCGGGCACGAAGCCCTGGGGTTTTGCATCGTACTGGCCGTAGATGTTGCCCATCAGCTCGGACATGATGTTCTTGTGATACCACGGCGGGCGGAACGTATCCTCGGCCACCATCCAACGCTCGCGGAACAGCACGAAGTCGATATTCGCGGTGCCCGGTACGCCCGAGGGCGCGGTCAGGACCGTGAAGATCGACGGATCCGGGTGGTCGAAGAGGATCGCGCCCACGGGGCAATAGGTTTTCAGATCGTATTTCACCGGCGCGTAGTTCCCGTGCCAGGCGACAACGTCCAGCGGGCTGTGGCCGATTTCGCATTCATGGAACTGGCCGCACCATTTGACCGTCACCGTGGACGGCACCTCACGATCCTCGAACGCCGCGACGGGTGTCTTGAAATCGCGCCGGTTGGCCATGCAGTTGGCCCCGATCGGGCCGCGCCCCGGCAACTCGAACTTCTGGCCGTAGTTTTCGCAGACGAAGCCGCGGGCCGGGCCGTCGATCACCTCCACCCGATAGAGCAGCCCGCGCGGGATCACGGCGATTTCCTGCGGCGCGAGGTCGATGATCCCCAGTTCGGTGCAGAAGCGGAGCGTGCCTTCCTGCGGTACGATCAGCAATTCACTGTCAGCGGAATAGAAATACGCATCCTCCATCGAGGCGGTGACCAGATAGATATGGCTGGCCATGCCCACCTGCGTGTTCACATCGCCCGCCGTGGTCATCGTGCGCATGCCGGTCAGCCATGTCAGCGGGGTATCGGTATGCGGCACCGGATCCCACCGGTACTGGCCGAGGCTGATCACGTCGGGGTCCACATGCGGGGCCGATTTCCAGTAGGGAAGGTCGATCTTGGTATAGCGGCTGGAATGCCTGACCGAGGGGCGGATGCGATAGCACCACGTTCGTTCATTCTGGTGTTGCGGCGCGGTAAAGGCGGTGCCGGTCAGCTGCTCGCCATAGAGCCCGTAATTGCATTTCTGCGGGCTGTTCATCCCTTGCGGCAGGGCGCCGGGCAGCGCCTCGGTCTCGAAATCGTTCCCGAACCCGGGCATATAGCCTTCCGTCGTGCCGACCGGGGTGGCGGCCTGCACCATCTTGCGCGGCGTGGTCTGCGTGTTCATCGATGTCTCCTCCGGTGCGCTCTTCAGGCGATGGCGAAGAGTATCGTTGCAATTACAACGAAGTCAAGGCGACTTGCATTCTGCCGGCGGCTTGGTCAGGCCGTGGCGGGTGCGTTCAGTGAAAGGACCGGGTGTGAGATTGCTGCCGAACCCCTGTCGCGGGACCAACTTGCCCGAGGCTATCGACGCGCCCCGGCTCCCGGTATTGCCCGCGCACTGGTTCGCAATGGACACAACCAATGCGCCCGAAATTGAGGTCCGGATCTGCGCGGCGCCTTACAAACGCACTGCCAACAGGCCGGATCTCCCGATGACTTCCTCAGACAAGACGATAATGCGGGATATGTCGCGGCAGGCCGGTATCGGTCGGGCCGGGCACGGCTCGGACATGGGCCGTCTTTTCCACGCGTCAGGTCCAGTCCAGAACCACCTTGCCGCTGGTTCCGGACAACATCGCGGCGAAACCCTCGCGATACTCCGATGCGCTGAACCGGTGGGTGATCACCCGGCGCACGTCCAGCCCGTTCTCCAGCATCGCGATCATCTTGTACCAGGTTTCGAAGATCTCCCGTCCGTAGACGCCCTTGATCGTGATCGCCTTGAAAACGATCCGGCTCCAGTCGACCGGCGATTTGCCCGGCGGAATGCCCAGAAGCGCGATGCGCCCGCCCATCACCATCGTCTCGACCATCTGGTCCAGCGCCGCCTGATTGCCGGACATCTCCAGCCCCACGTCGAACCCCTGCTTCATCCCCAGTTCTGGGAAGACCGAGGCCAGATCCTCGGTCGTTACATTGACGGGCCGGACGTCGGCCACCTGACCGGCCAGATCGAGCCGGGCCTGGTTCACATCCGTGATCACCACGTGGCGGGCGCCCGCATGGCGCGCCACGGCTGCGGCCATGGTCCCGATCGGCCCCGCACCGGTGACCAGCACATCTTCGCCTAAAAGATCGAAACTCAGCGCCGTGTGCACCGCATTGCCGAGCGGATCGAGGATTGCGCCGATCTCGTCATCGATCGTGTCGGGCAGGGGCACCACATTGAAGGCGGGTAGTGCCAGATACTCGGCAAAGGCGCCCTGTTCATTCACCCCGATACCGCGGGTTTCGGGGTCCAGGTGGAACTTGCCCGCCCGGGACTGCCGCGAGGTCTTTCCGATCAGATGCCCTTCGCCGGAACAGCGCTGACCAAGCGACAGGCCTTCGACATGCCGCCCCAGCTCGACAATTTCGCCAGCGAACTCATGACCGGTGATGAGCGGTGTCGGTACCGTCCGCGCCGCCCAGTCATCCCATTGCCAGATATGGATATCGGTCCCGCAAATACCCGTTTTTTTGACCCGGATCAGTACATCATCCGCGCCGATTTCCGGCACCGGCGCGCGGTGCATTTCAAGGCCCCGGACCGGACCCGGTTTCACCAGCGCGCGCATTTCGTTGGTCATGGGGCAGCTGCCTTTTGAAGGGAAAGCCATGTCCAGGTGACCCCTACGGAGGCATTTCCGGTTTGAACCGATCCAGTATCGACCCGGCGCGTTACACTTAAACCGGCAGCTTCGGCTAAGGCGATCTCGGTTTCCGTGTCGCAGGGGACGGCAGGGCGTTCGGTTGGTCCTGGGCCATGGCGTAGGGAGAGCAGGGCAAGGCCGGTCTGGTGCAAAAGCGCCGATAAACGGCGCCATGCCGCCGGGCGATCTGAAAGGACGATATGATGCCAAACGCCTGACACGAGGATCAAGTCGAACTGGCTCCGCACTCCGGCGAGATGCGGCAGCCGGTCGGGTAAGGCTGTAAGCCAAGGTGCCCGTTTCGACAGAGCTGCCCGAAACGCGGCGCAGGGCTCGGTCGCGGTCACGGAATGGCCCTGTTCCGCAAGCCAAACAGCCGTGGTGCCGGGCCCGGCGCCGATATCGAGGGCAGCGACCGGATGCTGGGGGATCAGATCCAGCACAGGGTGCAGTATGTCAGTCGGGTTCAGGCCATCGTAGCGGGGTATCAGCACGTCGGCAGCCGCTTCGTAACCTGCGACGACCTGATCAGTCAGCGACCCCATCAGATTGCCCCCAGTTTTCGGCCTGCGGTCTCGAATGCGGCCAGCCCGGCCTCAAGATCCATCCGCGTCAGGGCCGCGTTCATCTGCGTCCTGATCCGGGCCTTGCCCTTCGGGACAACGGGAAAGAAAAACCCCGCCACATAGACGCCGCGCTCGGACAGCGCCTGCGCCATTTCCTGCGCCAGCCGCGCGTCGCCCAGCATCACCGGGATGATCGGATGCTCACCGGGCAACAGATCGAACCCCAGATCGGTCAGGCCGGCCCGCCAGAAGGCGGCATTGTCGAACAGCGCCTTCCGCAATCCGTCGCCGTCTTCGACTAGACTGAGCGCCGCGAGTCCTGCTGCGCAGACCGCGGGTGGCAGCGCGTTGGAAAACAGATAGGGGCGCGCGCGCTGGCGCAGCAGGTCGATCACCGGTTGCGGCCCGGCGATATAGCCACCGATCGCGCCGCCAAGCGCTTTGCCCAGAGTGCCGGTCAGGATGTGGATACCATCTTCGACACCGAAATGATGCGGCGTCCCGCGCCCCTGCGCTCCCATAAAACCGGTGGCGTGGCAATCGTCGACCATCACAACGGCATCGTAGCGTTCGGCCAGGGCGGTGATCTCGGCCAGGGGCGCCAGATATCCGTCCATGGAGAACACGCCATCGGTGGCGATCATGATCGTTCGCGCCCCTTCGGCCCGCGCGGCCTTAAGCTGCGCCTCCAGCTCATCCATGTCGGCATTGGCGTAGCGATAGCGTCTGGCCTTGCAGAGCCGGATCCCGTCGATGATCGAGGCGTGGTTCAGCGCGTCGGAGATCACCGCGTCCTCGGGCCCGAGCAAGGGCTCGAACAGGCCGCCATTGGCGTCGAAGCAGGCTGCGAACAGGATCGAATCATCCTTACCCAGAAACCGCGCCAGCGCGGTCTCCAGCTCCCGGTGCAGATCATGTGTTCCGCAGATGAACCGGACGCTTGCCATGCCGTAGCCATGACTGTCCATCGCCGAGCGGGCCGCCGCGACCAGATCGGGATGATTGGCCAGACCGAGATAGTTGTTGGCGCAGAGATTGAGGAATTCGCGCGTTCCGCTCTCCTCCGTGACCGACACGTGACCGCCCTGGGGCGATGTGATCGGGCGTTCGATCTTGTAGAGCCCGTCCGCGCGGATTTCGTCGAGCGTACGCGAGACATAGGCAAGAAAAGCGTCAGACATGGATGGCACCTCCTCGGAGGCACCATAAACACGGACGCGCGCCCGGGTCACCGGCGCGCGACACGCAAATCGAAAATCTTGTCGGAAAAAACCGTCAGATACCCACGAAAGGCTGCGCGATACGCGGCAGCAGCCCGTTGAATTTCAACGGAGCATCGGTGGCGATAAGGCAGATGCAATCCTCGCCCGGGTCGGCAGTGGGGGTGTGATTGGTTTCCTCGCCCGCGATTTCCACATCGCCGCGCGCAAACCGATCCTCTTCATCGGAATAGGCGCCCTGAAGCACCAGGGTCATCTCGGTTCCGCGATGGCTGTGCATCGGCATGGCCTGCCCGGCGGGGATGTAGAGCAACCGGACGCTTGCATCCTTGCCGGAATGCAGAACGCATTGCTTCACGCCCATGCCCACGGCGCGCCATTTCACGGCGTCGAGATCGCCACCGACCATATCGCGCAGCGGGGCCGGGAAAATGCCGGTTTCGGCAGGTTCGGGAGAGGGAGCGCGTTCGGGCGCGGGCGCGGCGGAGATCCGCGCCATCGTCGCCTCGAAGCTGTCTTCCTCCAGATCGGCGGTGCCGACATGGTTCAGAACGGCGCCGCCAAGCGCCTCGAAGCTTTCCAGGCGGGCCCGCGATTCGTCGCTCAGCGATACATGGGTGGCGATGACCAGATCGAAAGCCTGCGGCAGGGCGCCGGCGGCATACCCCATCAGGAGATCGTCGGAAATATGATGGTTCACGTCTTGCATATCTTTCACGTCATGTTGTGCCGCAGCCGATCCAGCGCCAATCTAATGCGCGACTTGATCGTGCCAAGGGGCAGGCCGGTTTCTGCGGCGATTTCACTATGGGTCAGGTCTCCGAAATAGGCGCGTTCGATCAGAATCCGCTGTTTTTCGGGAAGTGTCTTCATCGCCTCGGCGAGGCGGTGGCTTTCCTGCTGAAGGGCAAGGACATCGGCCTGATCCGGCGCCTGTTCGGGGCCCCATGGCAGATCCTCGGGCTCCGGCCGTGCATATTTCCGAAGCAGGTCGATCTTGCGGTTCCGGGCGACGGTAAAGATCCATGTCGCCACGCTTGCGCGCGACGGGTCATACATATGGGCCTTGCGCCACAGCGTCGCCATCACGTCCTGCATGCATTCCTCGGCCAGGCCGGCATCCGCCCCGGACTTGATCAGGAACGCTTTGACCTTGGGCGCAAAATGCCGGAACAGCTCGGCGAAGGCCGTCTGATCATGAGCGGTGGCAATGGCCTGAACCAGTGCAACCCAGTGCTCTTCACTATTCTGTACGATCGTCACGTCTTTCCCACGCGCCGCACCCCGGACCATCGCAGATGGCGCGAGGAGTACCTCGGGCGGCAGCGCGTCAATTGTGTCAGCATGGTCGTTCATAAAAAGCATACAAGGGCTACGCGGGATAACCTAGCGTGGATCAATCTTTTTTCTTTCATCCGCGGCGGGACATGGGCCGTAAACCCAGATAAACGTCACGGATCTTACAAAGGGGTTTGCATGCCATTCGAAACGACCGACGCCGCACCGCGCCGCATAGCCGTGATCGGCGCCGGAATCTCCGGAATGGCCGCCGCCTACCATCTTTCCACGACCCATGCGGTTACCCTGTTCGAGGCGGAACCGCGCCTTGGGGGGCATGCGAGAACGGTTCTGGCGGGCAGGACCGGGGATCAGCCGGTCGATACCGGATTCATCGTGTTCAACTATGCGAATTACCCGCATCTCACCGCCCTGTTCAAGGAACTTGACGTGCCGGTAGCGCGCAGCGACATGAGTTTTGCGGCCTCCATCGGTGGCGGGCAGATCGAGTACGGGCTGCGGAACCTGCCGGCGCTTTTCGCGCAGAAGTCGAACTTGCTGCGGCCCGGTTTCGCCCGCATGATCCGCGATATCCTGCGCTTCAACGCCCGCGCCGAACAGGTTGCGACCGACAGCACCGTGACGCTGGGCGCGCTGATGGAGCAGATGCGGATGGGCCGTTGGTTCCGTGACTATTACCTCACGCCCATCTCGGGGGCGATCTGGTCCACACCCAAGGAAGATATCATGGCGTTTCCGGCGCAGGCGCTGATCCGGTTCTTCCGTAACCACGCCCTGCTGAGCGCGTCGGGGCAGCATCAGTGGTGGACGGTTCAGGGCGGTTCCATCGAATATGTCAAACGGCTGGAAACCGCGATGCGGAGCCGTGGTGTCGATATCCGCCTCGGCGCGCGGATCGAGGCCGTGCGCCGGGTTTCAGGTGGTGCAGAGATCTGCAGGAAAGGGGCGTGGGAGACATTCGACGAGGTGGTCTTCGCCACCCATTCCGATGACACGTTGGCTATGCTGGCCGATCCGTCCCCCGAGGAAACCGCGACGCTTGGCGCTGTGCGGTATCAGCCGAATACGGCGACACTTCATGCGGACCGTCGCGCGATGCCGCAGCGCCGCGCAACCTGGTCGTCCTGGAACTACACCGAGCGACCGTGCCATGGCGGCGGGCCGATCGACCTGACCTACTGGATGAACTGCCTTCAGCCGATACCCGAAAGCGACCCGCTCTTCGTCACGCTGAACAGCCGCGGGCCGATCGACGAGGCCCTGATCTATGATCAGACCACGTTCCGGCACCCGGTCTATGATCTTGCGGCCCTTGACGCACAGGGTAGGATCCGGGCCATGAATGGCAAAAAGAACACGTGGTTCTGCGGGGCGTGGATGAGAAACGGCTTTCACGAAGACGGCTATGCCAGCGCCATCGACGTGATCGAGGCAATGGCAGAGCGCGACAGGTTGGCGCTGGCCGCTTGATCCCGCGCATCGATCATATTGCAGGCGAAACCTTTCACGGTCGCCGCGGTGCGGTCGAGAATGCGTTCAGATACGGCATCGACTACGTGATGCTCAGGCCCGAGGAGGAGACGCCAACGCCGCGCCTGTTCGGGCGTAACCGCGGTGGTCTGGCCTCGCTGTGGGATACCGATCACGGCGGCGCGCCGAAGAAAGGCCGCGGGGCGCCATGGGCACGCGAGGTTTTGGCCGCGCACGGTCTGGCCGGGGTGACGGAGGGGCCGCTCTACCTTCTGGCGCAACCCCGCATGCTGGGCCATGTGTTCAACCCGGTCAGCTTCTGGCTGGCTCATGATGCGGATCATGTCCTGCACGCCGTCATCGCCGAGGTCACGAACACGTTCGGGGACCGCCATTCCTATCTTTGCGCCCGTCCCGACCACGCGGAAATCACCCGCGCCGATACCCTGACCGCGACGAAGATTTTCCATGTCTCCCCGTTTCAGCCGATCTCCGGCGGCTATGCATTCCGGTTCGACATTCGAGAGGACCGCATCGGGATCTGGATCGACTACTCCAACGGGAACGAGGGGCTTATCGCGACGCTGACCGGCAAGAGAAGGCCGCTTACCTCGGCGGGTCTCCTGCGTGCCGCGCTTCGCCGCCCGTTCGGGTCGCGCCGGGTGCTGGGCCTGATCCACTGGCAGGCCTTCAGACTGTGGTGGAAGGGGGGCACCTACAGGCCGCGCCCGACCCCGCCTGCCGACGAGGTTTCGCGGTGAGCCAGTCAACCGCCCGCCTGCCGGGCTATGCAGTCTTCGCGGCGATGCTCGCCTCGGCAGGTTTGCCTATCTACATCCATGCGCCGAAATTCTTCGTGGATGAATACGGGGTGGGGCTTACCGCGCTCGCCGCCGTTCTTTTCGGGCTGCGTCTGTTCGACGTAGTACAGGATCCTGCACTTGGCTGGCTGGCGCAGACGACGCGCAACCACCGCGCATCGGCGGTGACGGCGGCAACCCTGCTGCTGGGGCTTTCCATGATAGGCCTTTTCGCGATCGCGCCCCCGGTCGCGCCGCTCTGGTGGTTCGGACTAACGCTGATCGGGCTTTTTTCCGCATTTTCCTTCCTCACCATCTGTTTCTATGCCCAGGGCGTTCAGACCGCCGCGAAGCTGGGTCGGAAAGGCCATCTCCGGCTTGCGGCATGGCGTGAAAGCGGCGCCTTATTGGGTGTCTGCCTTGCCTCGGTCGCACCGACCGTCCTGATCTTCACCGGCGTGCCCTTCGCGGCATTCGCCGTAGCCTTCGCCGGTCTCTGCCTTGTCGCGATCGTGATGATGCGGGGTGAGTGGCATCCCATCGCGCCCACATCGATGGGCGGGTTTCGCCGTGTCCTGGCCGACCCGATTGCCCGCAGGTTGCTGCTGATCGCGCTGGTCAATGCCGCGCCCGTCGCGGTCTCCTCCACCTTGTTCCTGTTCTTCGTGGAAAGCGCGCTGGACGCGCCGGGATGGGAAGGGCCGCTGCTGCTGTTGTTCTTTCTTGCCGCCGCCGGTTCCGCGCCTGTCTGGTCCCGCGTCGCGCAAAAGATCGGAGCGCGCAAGGCGCTGCTGATGGCAATGGTCGCCGCCATCCTTTCGTTTTCTACCGTGTTGGCACTTGGCCCAGGCGACACGATCCTGTTCGCGGTCATCTGCGTGATCTCGGGCGCGACGCTGGGTGCGGACCTGACGCTTCTGCCCGCGATCTTCGCCCGCCGCATGGCCGCCGTCGCACCGGAAGCTGGAGCCGCGTTCGGTTTGTGGTCCTTCGTGTCGAAATTCACCCTCGCCTTTGCCGCCGTCACCCTGTTGCCGGCTCTCGAAGCGGCGGGGTTCATCGCCGGCGCCGACAACACCCCGGCGGCTTTGTCGCTGCTCACCTATCTTTACGCGCTTGTCCCATGTGTGTTGAAACTGGTGGCGATTGGCCTACTTGCTGCGACCCCGCTGCCCGAAGACGAACCAAGGAGCTGACGACATATGCGCGACTGGACCGGAAAACGATATTGGTTGGTCGGGGCCTCTGAAGGTCTTGGCCGCGCCGTGGCCCATCACCTCAGCCGGGCCGGTGTCGATCTGATCCTGAGCGCGCGGAGCGAGGACAGGTTGCAGGATCTGGTGGCCGAACTGCCGGGCCGGGCGTCCTATGTGCCGGTCGACATTGCCGATACGGCATCGGTTGCCGCCGCGGCGGCGGAGGTGGGGGAGATCGACGGTTTCGTCTTCCTTGCCGGGGTCTACTGGCCGCAGGCCGCGCAGGACTGGGATGCAGATCAGGTGGAGGCGATGTTCGACGTCAACCTGACCGGTGCCGCGCGCTGTCTTGCGCATGTGGTGCCGCAATTCGTGGCACGCGACCGGGGTCACATCGTCCTGACGGGCTCGTTGTCCGGTTTCCGGGGCCTGCCGGGGGCGATCGGCTATGCTGCCTCCAAGGCCGGGCTGATGTCGTTGGCGGAATCCATGTACATGGATCTGCGCAAGACCGGGGTCGAGGTGCAATGCGTCAACCCGGGCTTCATCAAAACCCGCCTTACGGAAAAGAACGACTTCAACATGCCCTTCATTATGGACCCCGATCAGGCCGCCGCGGAAGTGTTCGAGCATATGGGCACGGACCAGTTCCAGCGCAGCTTTCCGCGCCTCTTCAGTCTGATTTTCCGGGGAAGCGTTTTTCTGCCAAACTGGCTCTATTTCCGCCTGTTCGGTTAGGATGAACCTTGCGCAAGATCAAAGACGCGCGTCTGGTCAACGGCGGATAACGTCATTCTGACAGCGCGCGAGGAGGAAGAGACCATGCTGGCGATATCGACACGGAAAGTGGCGCAGATAATCCTGATGGGACATGAACTCGACCGGGCCGAGGGCGAATTGCGCGGTCTGGTCGAGACCCTGAACGAGGATGAGCAGGCCGAACTGGTGGCAATCATGTGGATCGGACGCGGCAGTTTCGAGCCCGAGGATTTCGCCGAGGCGCTGGCCACTGCGCGAGAGGAGGCCACGACGCCCACGGCGGATTACCTGATCGGCACGCCGCATATGTCGGACCATCTGGAGGCCGGCTTGGAGATGCTGGGCGTAAATGCCACGGATGAGGAAGACGACCTTATGTAGGTGGGCTGCCCGGCGGCGGGTAGTGCGATCAGAGATCTGCGCAGTGCCGGTCGAACTCCGCCTCCGCGCGCGCCCACACGCCCGCTTGCAGGTCGGTCAATGTCGTCAGGGACGGCAGCAATTGCGCCGCGTAATCCTCGGAGCTTTCCAGCGGCAGCATCGAGGGCAGATTGTCGATTGCGGTGACATCCAGTACCGGATCGTCATGAACCCGCAAGGCGGGCGCGTTCCAGTCGGTTGTTCTGTTGTAGACTTTCACGGGTGAGAAATCCGAGGTTGGATCACAGGCGATATCGCCAATCACGCTCAGTTTTCGCGCCGCGGTTCCGGCGGTGTCGGGCACGAAAACCGGTGTTCCCGGTCGCGCCAGAATGCAGTTGAGGAATATGTCATGGGCCAGCACCTCGGGGAACGGCCCGCCCGAGGCGGTTTCGGCCATGTCCCATTTGGTAACCTGCATGTCCATGCTGTCGCAGAAATCGGCCGCACCCGTACCCACCCGGCCAAGCGCTCCGATGATCAGGGCGTCCGGCCGCCTGTCCGGGGGCAGCGCCGACGTCAGCTCGTCAAGCAGCGTGTCCTTGTCGGTATAAACCCCGACCGGCCCGCAAACGCCGCCGGCCTGTTGCGCGACCCAGCATTTCAGCGCCACCGCCGCCCCGGCGAACCCGGCCCAGTAGCCAAAGGCGGCCACCCGCCGCCCCGCGTCGTCCACCAGATATTCCAGATCGTAGAGCGTACCGCCGCCAGCCCTGAAGCGCCGCAGCAACGCCTGCCCTGCCGGTTGCCCCTTATAGGCGTGGCCGAACATGATATGACGATGCCGCAACGGCGTTCCGTCTTCGGGCAGTTCCTTCAGGCCGAAAATGATGGCATCCGCGGGCGCATCGGGCCAGCTGTTCTCGGCGGCGATCGTGACGCCTGCGTCGCGGTAGAGACCGGTCGGGATCGCCCGGACGGAGCTGTCTTCCACGGTCACGCGGAGGCCTGCGTCCAGTAACGCTCTCGCGCCTCCTGGCGTCAGGCCGACGCGCTGTTCGTTTGGTCGCTGCTCGGCGCGGACCCAAAGATGTGTCATCTGGTGGTCTCCCTCTTGCGGGGTGGTTTTAGGCTCGGCGTGGAGTGGCGGCAAGCGCGCATGCGGGAAGCTGCGTGCCCGGGCGACCCGGCCAGAGAGGTTGCCAGACATCGCGCATCGGGAGATGTCTGTACCTCGTCGACGCGGCTTCCACGATGTGGGTATGCCGGATTTGAACCCGCCGCAGTCGCTAATCCGGGACTGTCGGTCGCGGAAATCTGCGATAGGGTGTCCATGGATCAGGGAGACATGCGCATGACCACCGACAGGATCCGCTTCATGCTGGATGGCGAAGCCGTCGAGGCCCGGCCCGGAGAAACCATCTGGGAGGTCGCCAATGGCCGTGGACTGGTGATCCCGCATCTCTGCCACAAGCCCGCACCCGGTTATCGCCCGGACGGCAATTGCCGCGCGTGCATGGTGGAGATCGAGGGCGAGCGCACCCTTGCGGCATCGTGTATTCGGGAGCCGGCGGAGGGCATGGTCGTCAGCACCGCCTCCGGCCGGGCCACGACCGCGCGGAAGATGGTGATGGAGATGCTGCTGGCCGATCAGCCGCCGCGCGACATGGCCCATGACAAATCCGCCCATCTCTGGGACATGGCCGAGGCCAATGGCGTCACCGAAAGCCGCCTGCCCGCGCTGGAGAAAGAGCGCATCCCGCTTCTGGATGACAGTCACATTGCGATGTCGGTCAATCTGGATGCCTGTATCCAGTGCGGTCTTTGCGTGCGAGCCTGCCGCGAGGTGCAGGTCAATGATGTGATCGGGATGGCGGGCCGCGGGCATGACAGCTATCCGGTCTTCGATTTCGACGATCCGATGGGTGAAAGCACCTGTGTAGCTTGCGGAGAATGCGTACAGGCCTGTCCGACTGGCGCGCTCATGCCCTCCTCGGTGGTGGATGAGCATCAGGTGGGCGACCGGGCCGATTTCGACAGCGAAACCGAAAGCGTTTGCCCGTTCTGCGGCGTGGGATGCCAGGTTTCCGTTAAGGTCAAGGATGGGCGCGTCAAATATGTTGAGGGCATCAACGGCCCCGCCAATGAGGGCCGCTTATGCGTCAAGGGCCGGTTCGGCTTCGACTACATCCATCATGCCCACAGGATCACCAGGCCGATGATCCGCCGGGCCGATGCGCCGGAAAAGGGTCTCAATGTCGACCCGGCCAACCCCTGGACCCATTTCCGGGAGGCGACATGGGAAGAGGCGCTGGAAAAGGCCGCCCACGGACTGGCCGACCTGCGCTCCTTCTACGGCGGCAAGTCCGTTGCCGGGTTCGGCAGCGCGAAATGCACCAACGAGGAGGCCTATCTGTTCCAGAAGCTGATCCGCCAGGGTTTCGGCCACAACAATGTGGACCACTGCACCCGGCTTTGCCACGCGTCCTCGGTGGCGGCGCTGATGGAGAATGTGGGTTCCGGCGCGGTGACCGCCACGTTCAACGAGATCGACAATGCGGATCTGGCGATCGTGATCGGCGCGAACCCGGCGGAGAACCACCCGGTCGCAGCGACTTTCTTCAAGCAGTTCACCAAGCGTGGCGGCACGCTTGTCGTGATGGATCCGCGCGGTCAGGCGCTCAAGCGCCATGCCAGACACATGCTTCAGTTCCGGCCCGGCACCGATGTCGCACTTCTGAACGCGATCATGAATGTGATCGTCGAGGAAAAACTCTATGACCGCCAATACATTGAAGGCTTCACCGAGGGTTTTTTCGAGTTCCGGGAACATATCCGTGCCTTCACGCCCGAGCGCATGGCCGAGCTTTGCGGAATCGACGCGGAGACGATCCGGGCTGTGGCCCGCGATTACGCCGCCGCGGATCGGGCGATGATTTTCTGGGGCATGGGCGTCAGCCAGCATATCCACGGCACCGACAATTCCCGCTGCCTGATTTCGCTGGCGCTGCTTTGCGGACAGATCGGGCGCCCGGGGACGGGCCTGCATCCGCTGCGCGGCCAGAACAATGTGCAGGGCGCCTCCGACGCCGGGCTGATCCCGCAGGTTCTGCCGGATTACCAGTCGGTGACCGACCACGAGGTGCGCGAGCTGTTTCGCCATATCTGGGGCGGCACCGAGATCGACGCCGAACCCGGCCTGACCGTGGTCGAGATCATGGACCGGGTCTATCGCGGTGAAATCAAGGGCATGTATATCCTGGGCGAGAACCCGGCGATGTCGGACCCGGATGTGGAACATGCCCGCAAGGCGCTGGCCACGCTGGATCACCTTGTGGTGCAGGATATCTTTGTCACAGAGACCGCGAATTTCGCCGACGTGATCCTGCCGGCCTCGGCTTTCCCCGAAAAATCCGGGACCGTGACCAACACCAACCGGCAGGTGCAGATGGCGCGTAAGGCGGTGGAGCCGCCCGGCGAGGCCCGCGAAGACTGGGAGATCATCGTCGCGCTGGCCAACCGCATCGGGCTTGACTGGGATTACGACGATCCGCGCGAGATATTCGACGAGATGAAGATGTCGATGCGAAGCCTGCATCACATCACATGGAAACGGCTGGAGACCGAGTCCGCGGTGACCTACCCGAGCCTTTCGAACACCGATCCCGGCCAATCCGTGGTGTTCGGCGACGGTTTCCCCCGCCGTGCGGGGCGCGCCAAGTTCACGCCGGCCCGGGTGACGCCGCCCGCCGAACTGCCCGACGAGCGGTTTCCGATGATCCTGATTACCGGCCGCCAGCTGGAGCACTGGCATACAGGGTCGATGACCCGGCGCGCGACGGTGCTGGATGCGGTGGAGCCGGAGGCGAATTGTTCGCTTCACCCCTCCACCTTGCGCAAACTGGGAGTGGAGCCCGGTGGAAAGGTGCGGCTGACGACCAAGCGCGGTTCGATCGAGATCATGGCGCGCGCCGACAGGGCCGTGGCCACCGACATGGTTTTCGTGCCGTTCGCCTATGTGGAGGCGGCCGCCAACATCCTGACCAATCCCGCGCTCGACCCCTATGGCAAGATCCCGGAGTTCAAGTTCTCCGCGGTGAAGGTCGAGGCGGCCGGGGAACAGGTGGCGGCGGAATGACTCAGAGGCCCGTCATTTCGCGGATGACCGGGAGGATCGCCGCCGCGGCGATGCCGACGCCCGCGCCGATCCCAAGCCGGAGCAGGGGCGCACCAAGCCGTGGCCCGGCCAGACCGAGCAGGCCGCAGACAACCGCGTAGAAGATCATCGCCATGAGATCCATCGCTGGACCTTAGCATATCGGGCTGGCATGTCTTCCGGGAATTCACCTGCCGAAAGTGCCGCCCCATGTCCCCCGATCCCGACCGCTTTCTATCTGACCTTCACCATCTGCGGAGCTTCGGCGCCGAGGGTGCCGGAGTGATGCGCCGAGCATTCTCCGGCCCCGATATCGCCGCGCGTGAGTGGCTTGTGGCCCGGATCGGGGAGATCGGACTGACCCCTCACGTGGACCCGGCGGGAAATGTGTTCGGTTTGACTGACGGGCCTTCTCTGCTGATCGGGTCGCATTCCGATACCCAGCCCGAGGGCGGCTGGCTGGACGGCGCCTACGGCGTGATCGCGGGTCTGGAGATTGCGCGCACCGCGGCAGGATCGGGCGGACCGTCGATTTCGCTGGTGAGCTTTCAGGACGAGGAGGGCCGCTTCGGCGCGCTCACGGGAAGCGATCTCTGGGCCGGGCGCACCACATTGGCCGAGGCGGATCGCTACACCGATACCGACGGAGCGAGTTTCGCGGATGCACGCCATGGCCTTTCACATCTTATGCAAGAAGATTTCGTAGATCCCGGACGGTTCACCGGATTTCTGGAAGCCCATATCGAACAGGGGCCGGTGCTTGACGCCTCGGCGGAAGGGGTGGGGGTTGTCACCTCCATCGTCGGGCTTCGTCAGCTTCAGATCACTGTCACCGGCCAACAGAACCACGCCGGCACGACGCCGATGCACATGCGCCGGGACGCGTTTCAGGGTGCGGCCCGTGTTGCAACGCTGCTGAACGAGCGGTTCACCAATATCGTGACGCCGCAATCGGTCTGGACGATCGGTCATATCCGTCTGCACCCCAATGCCTCCTCCATCGTGCCGGGCCGGGCGATTTTCACAATCCAGTGGCGTGATGGAGAAACCGACCGGCTGGATCGGATGGAGCGTATCATCGAAGATGTGCTGACGGAGGTCGCACGGGAAACAGGTCTGAGGATCGATGCCGGGCGTCTGCGCAACGATCTGGCGCCGGTGCCGATGGATGAGGGCATTCAGGCCGCCTTGCGGGCTGCGGCTGACAGACACGCACAGGGACGATGGCGCACGATGCCATCGGGCGCGCTTCACGATGCCTCCAATGTGTCGCATCTGATGCCGGTGGGAATGCTGTTCGTTCCTTCCATAGGGGGGATCAGCCACAGTTTCGATGAAGATACGGCGGAGGCGGATCTGGTGCTGGGGCTGCGGGTTCTGGCCGATGCCGCCGAGGCGCTGGCTCCGTCCTGATTTCGGAACGCCTGACGGCGGCAGGCTGAAAACCGCCGGGTACGGGGGCCGTGGCGGAACCCGCGCCGCGCGGATTGCGTTCGTTCGGCAAGATCCTTGCAACCTGTCAAATAGGAAAGAGCCGATGACCGACCCGATCTCCTATTCTCCTGATCCTCTGAGCGGCCCTGATAACGAGGCCGAACGCGAGGCGCTGCAGGCGCTCTTGAACCGAACGATCGATGCCCAGGCGGGCTATGACACGATGCGGGAAAAGGCGGAGCCCGAGTTCCGCCCGGTGGTTCAGAAGTTTCACGGAACCCACCACGCCCATGCCGACCAGATTGCCGCACTGATCGCGGCGCGCGGTGGAGAGCCGGATGTCAGTGGCACCCTTATGTCCAGTGTCAACACGGCTGTCGTATCGATCCGGGCGCTGTTTGATGAGATCGACGAAGACGTCATGGACAGCATTCGCGATGGCGAGGGCCATGTGCTGGAGGCCTTCGACGAGGCTATTACCGCGATGCCGGAAGGCCACGACAAGGAGGCACTTGTGCGCATGCGCGGAGAAGTCCAGGAACTGCTGGACGAAACCCGGCATCTGGACTGAGCCTGTACCGGTCCTGGCCGCGGGCCAAGCGTTGAACGGAACCCGGCACGGGACCGGATGAGGGGCGACGTGTCAGGTCCAGCTCACGTCGCCCAGAAATATATAGCCCGCACCGTAGATCGTTTTGATCAGTTGCGGGTTTTTCGGGTCTTCGCGCAGTTTCGTGCGCAGCCGGCTGATCCGCACATCCATCGCCCTGTCGAAGCTCTCACCTGCGGCGCCACCAAGACTCTCCTGCATTTGCTGGCGAGAGATCAGGCGTTTGGGGCTGTCCAGGAAAAGCCGTAACACCTCGCCTTCCGCGTGAGAAAACCCGATCTCCTCACCCGTTTCGTCAACCAGAACGTAGCGATCGAAATGAGCGGTCCATCCGCGGAAGGTGGCAGTGTTGCCTGCGTGTTCACGTGGTTTCGACTGGCGCAACCGGGCGCGGACACGGGCCACCACCTCGGCAGGATCGAAGGGTTTGATGATGTAGTCATCGGCGCCGAGTTCCAGCCCGGTCACCCTGTCCTGTACCTGCGCCCGGCCCGAAATGATGATGATCGCCGCCCCGGATTCCAGCGCCAGCCTGTGGACGACGGCCAGCCCGTCGCGATCCGGCAGACCCAGATCGACAAGGCAGACATCGGGGGTGGCGCTGCGAAGCGCAGCCTCGAACTCGGTCGCTCGGGCGTAGGCTGCGGTGCGAAACCCCGCTTCGCTCAGCGCGTCCGACAACATCGTGCGGATCTGCGGCTCGTCATCGAGAATGGTTACAAGCGCGGTCATGCTACCGCCTCCGCGTGGAAAAGATGTGTCAGCGCGGCGGGATCCAGCGGCTTCGACAGAACCGGCCAGCGCGCCGCGCCCTTCTGCCGCAACGGGTCGCCATGCGGCAGCGCTGTCATCAGCGCAAGGCGATGGCGCGGATGACGATCCGCGATGCGCGTCAGCAGGTCGACGCCGGTGATGTCGCCTTCCAGATTGATATCGGAAAGCACCCAGTCGAGCCCCGGCAGATCGGCGAGGGCGAGCGCTTCCGCGCCGCTTGCGGCCTCGATCACCTGATGGCCAAGACCCGTCAGCATATCGCGGATCGTGGCGCGCAACTCCGCCTGATCCTCCACCAGAAGCACCAGATGGGCGCGGGTATCGCCGCTTGCATGGCGCAGGGGCAGCCTGAGGCTGACCGCGGCGCCGCGGGGCGTGTTGGAAAGCTTCACGGTTCCGCCGGCCAGTTGCGTCAGGTCATAGACCATCGACAGGCCAAGGCCGGAGCCATGTTCGCCCTTGGTGGTGAAAAACGGATCAAGCGCGGCCTTCAGCGCCTGTTCCGTGAAGCCCGGCCCGGTATCTAGCACGGTGATTTCCAGCCATGTTTCCGACACGGCACGGACCCGGATAGCGATCTCGCCGGCCTCCCGACCGATCGCATCGCGTGCGTTCAGCACCAAGTTGAGCAGACTGTCCTGCAACGAGCCCGCATCCAACAGCAGCGACTGCGGGTCCAGATCCACATCAATGGCCAGCGTGATCGTATCGGGCAATGCCGCGCCCGCCAGCGGGGCAAACGCGGCCAGCATTTCCGACAGATCGGTGGGCACCGGGTGTATTTCCCGCGGGCCGGACATCCGGGCGATCTTGTCCAGCAGCATGCCGCCCCTCCGGGCCGCTGATTTGGTTGCGCCTGTCAGTTCGGCCGCACCGGGCGGCAGGGGCAGCTTTTCCAGGCGGCCCTGAAGACCCAGAATGATTGTCAGCAGGTTGGCGAAATCATGGGCCAGCCCGCTGGTCAACTGCGCGGCCAGCTCGCGCTTGTGGGTCTGGCTCAGCGCCGCGCGCGCCTGCGCTTCTTCGGTGACATCGGTGGACAGCAGATACACGCCCTCGATCTCGCCTCCAGCGCCTTCATCGGGGGTGAATGCGGTACGGATGCGTCGGCCGCTTTCCGGTTCAGTGAACTCCAGCACTGACGCCGCCCCCTCCAGCGCCCGGGCCACATGCGACGAAAGCCGCGCGGTGGTGGCCGGGCCAAGCGCCTGTTTCATGTGCAGGCCTACGATGTCACTGGCCCGCCCGGGCAGGATCGCGGATAGACGCCTGTTTGTGTAGGTGTAGACCTGATCCCGGTCGACATGGGCGATATGTGCCGGCATCATCTCGGTGGTCAGGCGGATGCGCGCCTCCATCTCGGAAAGCCCGCGCTTCGCCTCTTCAAGCTGCGCATTGGTCGCGGCGAGTTCCCGGTTGGTCTGCGCCAGCTGTTCCGCATGGGTCAGAAGCTGGTCCGAAAGCTCCTCTGACCGGCTGCGCAGAAGTTTTTCCTGCCGCTTGATCTCGGTGATGTCGGTATAGACCGTCACCCAGCCTCCTTCGGGCAGAGGTGAGCCTTCGACGCTGATCGTCCGACCGTTGGAGCGTTGGCGCTCCATGTAATGGGGCACGAAGGCCCGCGCCTGCTCAACCCGATCCTGCACGAACCGCTCGGGGTCCTCCACATCGCCATATTCGCCGTGGCCGACAAGATAGCGGATCGTGTCCTCGAACCGCGCGCCGGGGGTCACCAGATCAGCGGGCAGGCCGAACATCGTCTGAAACGGGCGATTGCACACGGCAAGTTTCAGTTCGGCGTCATAAATGGTCAGCGCCTGCTGGATCAGGTTCAGGCCCGCGCGGGTCATCTGGTTCGTGATATCGGCTCGCGCCATGTCTCTCGCGCCTCCCCTGTCCCATCGCTGGCACTGCGGCGGGCCTGTCGTCAAGCCCGGCGGGGCGCTGTTACAATTCGTTAGGTTTGGGAAAAAGTCAGGCAAAAGTTGACGTCGACATATTTCGTGCCACGGTATTGCAGCGAGAGTCGCGCAGATAAGCGATCCGTGAGCGCCGGATGAAACCGGCGAAGGGAGGATGAAAATTGGCTGACGTAACCGCGGCTGCGGGAATTCCTGCCTCCGTTCCGGCACTCTTGGCGCGGAACGTAGCGCAGTTTGGCTCGAAACCTGCCTACCGGGAAAAGGAATTCGGGATCTGGCAAAGCTGGACCTGGGCGGAGGCCGCCGAAGAAATCGACGCGATCGCCTATGGTTTGCTGGCCCTGGGTGTGGACCGCGGCGACTATATCGCGGTGATAGGGCAGAACCGCCCGGCGCTTTACTGGTCGATGGTGGCCGCGCAGAAGGTCGGCGCTATCCCGGTGCCGCTCTATCAGGACGCGGTCGCCGAAGAGATGGCATATGTGCTTGAGCATTGCGGTGCGCGGTTCGTGATTGCCGGGGATCAGGAGCAGGTCGACAAGGTCATTGAGGTCCAGGACACCGTCCACTGCATCGAACATATCATTTATCAGGATGCCCGCGGTCTTCGTAAATACGACCATTCCAAGCTGCATTCGCTGGAGGCCATTCAGGCCGAAGGCCGCGCGGCGCAGGAGCGGTTCGAAAAGGAGCTTGCGACCCGCGAGGCGGAGCTTGGATGGGACAGCACCTGTGTGATGCTCTACACGTCGGGCACCACCGGCAAGCCCAAGGGTGTGGTGCTGAGCAACAAGAACATCATCGCGACTTCCAAGAACTCCGCCGAGTTCGACGATTTGCGCCCCGGGGATGAGGTTCTGGCATATCTGCCCATGGCATGGGTGGGAGACTTTATCTTTTCCATCGGCCAGGCGATGTGGACGGGCTTTTGTGTGAACTGCCCCGAAAGCCCCGAGACGATGATGACCAATCTGCGGGAGATCGGGCCGACCTACTACTTCGCTCCGCCCCGGGTTTTCGAAACGCAACTGACTAATGTGATGATCCGGATGGAGGATGCGAGCAAGCCCAAGCAGCGCATGTTCCGGTACTTCATGGATCACGCCAGGAAGGTTGGCCCGAAACTGCTCGATGGCAAACCTGTCGGATTCATGGACAGGCTGAAATACAACCTTGGAGAGACACTGGTCTACGGGCCGCTGAAAAACACGCTCGGCTTTAGCCGGGTCCGCGTGGGCTACACCGCCGGCGAAGCGATCGGTCCGGAGATTTTCGATTTCTACCGGTCTCTGGGGATCAATCTGAAACAGCTCTACGGCCAGACCGAGGCTAGCGTTTTCATCACGCAGCAGCCCGATAACGAGGTGCGCCCCGATACGGTCGGCGTTCCCTCACCGGGTGTGGAAATTCGCATAGATGATAATGGCGAGGTCTACTATCGCTCGCCCGGGGTGTTTGTCGAATACTACAAGAATGCGGAAAGCACCGCCTCCACCAAGGATGGCGAGGGCTGGGTCGCTACCGGCGATGCGGGTTTCATCGAGCCCGATACCGGGCATCTGCGGATCATCGACCGGGCCAAGGATGTGGGCAAGATGGCTGACGGCCGCCTGTTCGCGCCGAAATATGTCGAGAACAAGCTGAAGTTCTTTCCCAATATCCTGGAGGCGGTCGTGTTCGGCTCGGGCCGTGATTATTGCACCGCTTTCATCAATATCGACCTGACGGCGGTGGGAAACTGGGCTGAGCGCAACAACATCTCCTACTCCTCCTATCAGGAGCTTGCACAGCACCCAAAGGTGCTTGAAACGATCCAGGGCCACGTCGAAGAGGTGAACCGGAGCGTTGCCGAGGACGAGATGCTCTCTGGCTGCCAGATCCACCGCTTCCTCGTGCTGCACAAGGAACTGGACGCGGATGACGGCGAACTGACCCGCACCCGGAAGGTCCGCCGCCGGATCATCGAGGAGAAGTTCGCCGACCTGATCGCAGCACTTTATGGCGGGTCCGACAGCGTCTACACCGAGACCGAAGTGACATATGAAGACGGCCGGAAGGGCAAGATCAAGGCGACGCTGAACATCCGTGATGCCAAGGTGGCCGATGAGGTCGATCGCAAGAAAGTTGCGGCGGAATGACCTTGCTGGCCGCCTCTTTCTTTCTGCTTGGCTTTGCGGCTTCATGGGTGGCCGGGCGCTATGTGGGGCGCGGGGCAGCGGCGATACAGGCCGGCGCGATCGGCGTGTGCGGGCTGGCCGCGCTGCTTTACGGCATGCCCCATGTGTGGGCCGATAATCTGATATGGGCAATCGTTGCCTTGCTGATCTACGGGCTGATCGGAGCGCTGATCTTCCGCTCGGGGCAGGCAACACGGGGGAAGGCGAAATGAACGAGATGAGCCCGGACGGCTACACCACCGAAGACGGCCGCAAGATCGGCGGTGTGGTCATGGAGATGCGCAACATCACCTTGCGATTTGGCGGGGTCGTGGCGATCAAGGATATCTCCTTCGATATCCGCGAGGGAGAGATCCGCGCGATCATCGGGCCCAACGGCGCGGGTAAATCCTCGATGCTGAACGTCATTTCGGGGTTCTACCATCCGCAGGAGGGCGAGGTGTGGTATCGTGGCGCGCGGCGCCCGGCGATGAAACCGTTTCAGGTGGCCCGGCAGGGCATCGCCCGGACCTTCCAGAACATCGCGCTTTTCGACGGAATGACAGTGCTGGACAATATCATGACCGGGCGTCTGAACCACATGTCCGCGAGCTTCATCGATCAGGCGCTCTGGTGGGGCAAGGCGCAGCGCGAAGAGGTGAAGAACCGGCGCGTTGCCGAAGAGGTCATCGATTTCCTTGAAATCCAGAATATCCGGAAGACGCCGGTGGGACGGCTGCCTTACGGGCTCAAGAAACGGGTCGAACTGGCGCGAGCGCTTGTTGCGGAGCCCAGCATCCTGCTGCTGGACGAGCCGATGGCGGGCATGAATGTCGAGGAGAAGGAGGATATGTCCCGCTTCATTCTTGACGTGAATGACGAGTTCGGCACGACCATCGCGCTGATCGAGCATGATATGGGCGTGGTCATGGACCTGTCCGACCGTGTGGTGGTGATGGATTACGGCAAGAAGATCGGCGACGGCACACCCGACGAGGTGCGCAACAACCCCGACGTGATTGATGCCTATCTGGGGGTCGCGCATGACTGATCGGGGGCCGCACACGGAACGCCGAACTTCCTCAGGATTTCGGTCGCTCGCGCTTTTCTCGCCACGACGATTGCCACGGATCGCCGCGCAGCGATCATCCGTGCGCTCGATTATCTCGATCCCAGGGGGACATGATGCCTGAACAACTCGTTTTTGCGATGGAGGTCACGCTGAACGGCCTTATGACCGGGGTGATGTATTCGCTTGTGGCGCTTGGCTTCGTGCTGATCTTCAAGGCGTCCGGCATCTTCAACTACGCGCAAGGGGTGATGGCGCTCTTCGCGGCGATGACTCTGGTCGGCATTCAGGACGGACGGGTGCCGTTTGCCCATATCATCAATGAAGTTCTGGGAACCGACATTCACTATTTCGGATGGGAGGTGCCGGCCTTGCTGGCCATTCTGCTGACCGTCCTGGTGATGATTGGCTTCGCGCTGTTCGTTCAGAAGTTCATCTTCAGACATCTGGTGGGGCAGGAGCCGATCATTCTGTTCATGGCGACGATCGGGCTTGCCTATTTCCTCGAAGGGGTGAGCGATCTGATGTGGGGCTCGGAGATCCGCAATCTGGATGTCGGCCTGCCGCAGGGGATCAACGACACTATCGATCAGGTGACGTTCGAGATTTTCGGCTATGGGTTTTTCATCGACAATCTGGATCTTTGGGCAACCGGCATCGCCGCGGTGCTGGTGGCAGGCCTGATCGCCTATGCGCAATACACCAAGAACGGCCGCGCCATGCGCGCGGTGGCCGATGACCATCAGGCCGCGCTGAGCGTGGGTATCTCGCTCAACTATGTCTGGATCCTCGTCTGGTCGCTGGCGGGCATCGTGGCGCTGGTGGCGGGGATCATGTGGGGCTCCAAATCGGGGGTGCAGTTCTCGCTGTCGCTGATTGCGCTGAAGGCGCTGCCGGTGCTGATGCTGGGCGGGTTCACCTCGATCCCGGGTGCGATTGTAGGGGGGCTGATCATCGGAGTGGGCGAGGCGCTTTTCGAGTTCTCCATCGGTCCGCTGATCGGCGGCGCGACGGAAAACTGGTTTGCCTATGTGCTGGCATTGGTCTTCCTGGTGTTCCGACCGCAGGGCCTGTTCGGCGAAAAAATCATCGAGAGGGTGTGACTATGGCAGATCGATCCGGCGGGAGCGCGGGCTGCGCCGCCTTTCAGACCGATGAGTGGCCGGCTGCATCCGGCGGCCGGCAGGCCCGAGCGCCGCATCCGCTAGGCGCGGCCTCTGCCAGTGATGCCATGGCAAGCAGGGAGCAGAGAGTATGATCGACAATCAGCCGGATCCGCCTAATCCCTTTGCCAATGTAGGCAGACCCGCCTTCGTCAAGGGGGGAACACAGGCCAAGAAGATATGGGCCATCGTGACCACGGTAGGCTTTGCGATCTTCTGGTTTTCCGGACTGTTTCTGGCCGCTGAGGTGTTCGGGCAGCGCGATCTCACAATCTGGCCCGCGATCCTGACACCGGTCGGCCTTGTGATCGGGCTGATCGGGCGGGTGTTAATGGTTCGGGAGGGTGCCTGATGTTTTATCGTGAAGCCGGTGACTTCAAGACCACCTACGCAAAGGACAACCAGACTTTCCCGATCGCCTTCGACCGATACCGGTACTATTTCGTCCTGTTCATGGCGATCGGGATCGTGCCCTTCGTGATCAACGATTACTGGGCAAATGCGATCCTGTTGCCCTTCCTGATCTATGCGATCGCGGCGATCGGCCTGAACATCCTGACCGGGTATTGCGGGCAGGTGTCGCTTGGCACGGGCGGGTTCATGGCGGTGGGGGCCTACACTTCCTACAAGCTGATGACGGCGTTTCCCGGGCTGGATATGGTCACGATCACCCTTCTGTCGGGTTTCATGACCGCAATCGTGGGCGTGATGTTCGGCCTGCCTAGCCTGAGGATCAAGGGGTTCTATCTGGCCGTGGCGACGCTGGCGGCGCAGTTCTTCCTTGTCTGGCTCTTCAACAAGGTGCCTTGGTTCTACAACTATTCCGCTTCCGGCCAGATCAACGCGCCGGAACGCACGATGTTCGGCATGGCCGTTACGGGTCCGAACGCAGAGAGCTGGGTGAAATACCTGTTCTGCCTGGCCTTCGTCTTCGTGCTTGCATGGATCGCCCGGAATCTCACGCGCGGATCGATCGGGCGGCAGTGGATGGCGATCCGGGATATGGATATCGCTGCCGAGATCATCGGGGTGAACCCGCTGAAGGCCAAGCTGACCGCTTTTGCGGTGTCGAGCTTCTACGTGGGTATTTCCGGCGCGCTTCTCTTCACCGTCTATCTGGGCGCTGTCGAGGTGGGCGAAGCCTATGGCATCACCAAGTCGTTCCTGGTTCTCTTCATGATCATCATCGGGGGGCTGGGCAGCATCTTCGGCGCCTTCGCGGGTGCGGCCTTCATGGTGCTGCTGCCGGTGCTGCTGAGAAACATCCTGACCGACGGGATGGGCTGGGACACCGCCCTTGCCACGCATTTCGAATTCGTGATCGTCGGCGCGATGATCATGATCTTCCTGATCGTCGAACCGCACGGGCTGGCCCGCCTCTGGGCGCTGGCCAAGGAAAAACTGCGACTTTGGCCCTTCCCGCATTAGGGCGCGGCCTTGAACCATACGACCGGGCACAACCCCGGCATCCAACAAAGATCAACCAAATGGGAGGATACCCGATGAAGACATTAGCAACCCTTGCCGTCGCCACGGTGATGGCCGCAGGGCCCGCACTGGCGGACCTTGTGTTCCCCGATCTCAGCTACCGGACCGGCCCCTATGCCGCGGGCGGTATTCCGTTTTCGGACGGGTATCAGGACTACATGACGCTGCTGAACCAGCGCGATGGCGGTATCGGTGGTGTGATGACG
This sequence comes from Rhodophyticola porphyridii, assembly GCF_003688285.1. Classification (GTDB taxonomy): domain Bacteria; phylum Pseudomonadota; class Alphaproteobacteria; order Rhodobacterales; family Rhodobacteraceae; genus Rhodophyticola; species Rhodophyticola porphyridii. The sequence goes on along the minus strand of NZ_RCNT01000003.1, from coordinate 30,430 downwards.
CGCGTGGTGGAATGCGAGACCGCCTATAACACCGAGCGTGGCGTGGAATGCTACGAGAGCACCAAGGGCGAGGGCGCACTTGTCTATCAGCCGCTGTCCACCGGCATCACTTATCAGCTGATCCCCCGCGCGACCGCGGATGGCATCCCGCTTCACACTATGGGCTACGGCCGGACCTCGGCCTCGAACGGTACCGTGTTCAGCCACGTGTTCAACTATCCCGCGAACTACTGGGATGCGGCATCGGTGATCATCAACCAGTTGCTGGAGGAAAACGGCGGGTCGCTGGAAGGCAAGACCATCACGCTTCTCTACCACAATTCGGCTTATGGCCGGGAGCCGATCCGCACGCTGGAAACATTGTCCGAGATGCATGGTTTCGAGTTGAGCCAGCTGGCGGTGGATCACCCCGGTCAGGAGCAGGGCAACCAGTGGCTGACCATCCGCCGCGAGCGCCCGGATTACGTGATCATGTGGGGCTGGGGCGTGATGAACCAGGTCGCGATTCAGGAGGCCGCCAATATCCGTTTCCCGATGGAGAATTTCATCGGCAACTGGTGGGCCGGGGCCGAGCATGATGTTGAGCCCGCAGGCATGGACGCAAACGGCTACCGCGCGCTGAACATGAATGTTTTGGGCGATCTGCCGGTCTTCGACGAAATCCAGGAGCATGTGATCGATGCGGGCCTGGCGGCCGGCGATGGCACCAATCTGGGATCGGTGCTTTATACCCGTGGGATGTATGCCGCGATGCTGGCAGCCGAAGCGGCCCGTACCGCGCAGGAAATCCACGGGGTCGCAGATATCGACGCCGCGATGATGCGGGATGGGATGGAAGCACTGGTGATGACCAACGCGCGGATGGAAGAGTTGGGCATGCCGGGTATCGGGCCGGAGTTCACAGTGACCTGCGAAGATCATGGCGGATCCGGCATGGCGCGGATGCAGCAGTGGAATGCGGAAGCCGGCGAGTGGGTGACGCTGACCGATTTCATCGCCCCCGACGACAGCGTGACCGACCCGCTGGTCGCCGAGGACAGCGCCGCATTTGCAGCGGAAAACAACATCGAGCTGCGCTGCAACGAAAGCTGATCTGAGAGAGCCCGGCGGCGGCGCAGCCGCTGCCGCCGGGATTTTGCGTATTTGGAAAAGGAAGCCGCGGTTTTCCGCAGCTTTGAGTGGGAGAGCCACGCGATGCTGGACACCGAGTTGCATGGAGACGGGAAAGCCCCGGAACTCGATGGGGCGGAGACGCTTCTGGAAGTCAACAATATCGAGGTCATCTACAACCATGTGATCCTGGTGTTGAAAGGGGTATCGCTGAACGTGCCAAAGGGGGGCATTACCGCATTGCTGGGCGGCAACGGCGCGGGCAAGACCACCACGCTGAAGGCGATCTCCAACCTCCTGCATTCTGAACGCGGCGAGGTGACCAAGGGCTCGATCCACTATCGCGGAGAGCGGGTGCAGGATCTGAACCCCTCCGATCTGGTGGAGCGGGGCGTTATCCAGGTGATGGAAGGCCGCCATTGCTTTGAGCATCTTACGGTGGAAGAGAACCTGTTGACCGGGTCCTATACCCGCAAGGACGGGCGCGCCGCGATAGATGCGGATCTTGAAAAGGTCTATACCTATTTCCCGCGCCTGAAAGAGCGGCGCAAGAGCCAGGCGGGCTACACATCCGGCGGAGAGCAGCAGATGACGGCGATTGGCCGGGCATTGATGTCCAAGCCTGAGACGATCCTGCTGGACGAGCCCAGCATGGGGCTGGCCCCGCAGCTTGTCGAAGAGATTTTCGGGATCGTGAAAGACCTGAACGAGAAAGAGGGCGTGAGCTTTCTGCTCGCCGAGCAGAACACCAATGTCGCGCTCAGATTTGCGCATTACGGCTATATTCTGGAAAGCGGGCGCGTGGTGATGGATGGACCCGCCGCCGATCTGCGCGAAAACCCGGATGTGAAGGAGTTTTACCTGGGCGTCGGCGATGACGGGCGCAAGAGCTTTCGCGACGTGCGGTCTTATCGCCGTCGCAAACGCTGGCTGAGCTGAGCCCCGTGCTACGGGATGCGTTCGTATCGGCGGCCAGGGTTGCCGAAAGAGGGCTCGAACGGATCGGGCGTCGCAAAGGCGCACCGGTGCTGGACCCGTATATCGGCTATGCCACGCCCGAGGGCCGGGTTCTGCGTGCCCGTGTTCTGACCCATCTGCGGGCCTCCGAGCCCGATCCGGAGCAGTCCCGGCTGACCAATCTGCGGCAGATGGCGTCGCTTTTCATCACCGACGAAGTGGCCGGTATCGCCGTCCTGTCGGAAGGGGTGGAGGCGCTGAGCGATGCAGAAGGCTATGTGACGCTGACGGTGCCCGGCGCGGGCGCCGGGCCTTGGGACGATGTGCCGATGCGGATTGCCGGACGACCGGACAGCGAGGTGATCTGCCCGGTGCAAGTGCCCGGGGCGACCGCGCGCTGGCTGGTCATTTCGGATATCGACGACACGATGATCGAAACCGGCGCCCATTCGCTGGCCCGGAACCTGTGGACGACCTTCACCGGTTCGGCATTGACCCGGGTGGTACATCCCGATGCGGTGAAGCTCATGGCGACACTGGCCGAACGCGGACGCAACCCGGTCTTCTATGTCTCCTCCTCCCCGTGGAACCTGCATGATTTTCTGGAGGGGCTGTTCGCCCGGGCCGATCTGCCGCGGGGGCCCATGTTCCTGCGCGATCTTGGCGTGTCGCCCTCCGGCGGTATCGGGGCGGGGCATCTGGACCACAAGAGTGCCGCGATCGACACGATCCTTGCCGCCACTCCTGATCTGCCGGTGCTGTTGCTGGGCGACAGCGGGCAGAAGGACGCGCATGTCTATCGCGACGCGATCAGGCGGCATTCGGGCCGGGTACGCGGCGTGGCGCTGCGCGAGCCCGCCCCCGGTGTCGGTGCGGATGACGCGGCCGCCATCGCCGAGATCGAAGCGGCAGGCGTGCCCTGCTATCATGGCCCCGGTTTCGGCGGCGCATTGGCATACTGGGGGCTGACCCCTGAAGACGAACAAAGGCAGGCGTGACCATGGCAGATCAAGCGCAAGAATTTTTCGACCGGCTGGAGACACGCAGCGCCGACGAACGATTGGCTGATCAACTGGCCGCGGTGCAGGCGCAGATCGAGCGTGTGCTGAGTGCACCGGACAGTTGCCTGCCCGGCATCGCGCCGATCAAGGACCTCGACGATCTGGCAAGCCTGCCGGTGCTGAGAAAGTCGCAGTTGAGCGAATGGCAGGCGGCGGCACCGCCCTTCGGTGGTATCCCGGTCGCAAATGTCGCCCACGTGTTCCAGTCGCCGGGGCCGATCTACGAACCCGGCGGGATCGGTCATGACTGGTGGCGCATGGGCAGGTTCTTACACGCGGCAGGCATCGGCGCGGGCGATGTGGTGCAAAATTGCTTCGGCTATCATCTGACCCCTGCGGGGATGATCTTCGAATCCGGTGCGCGCGCCGTGGGGGCCACGGTTCTCCCGGCGGGTGTGGGACAGACCGAGTTGCAGGTGCGCGCGGCCAGGGATGTGGGCTCCACCGCTTATGCGGGCACGCCGGACTATCTCAAGGTGATCCTCGACAAGGCCGCGGAGATGGGCGTGCCTCTTGGCATCACCAAGGCGGCCGTGGGCGGCGGCGCGCTGTTTCCCAGCCTCCGTCAGGATTACGCGGATCGCGGCATCTCCTGTCTGCAAAGCTACGCCACGGCGGACCTGGGCAACATCGCCTATGAAAGCCCCGCGATGGAAGGGATGATCGTGGACGAAGGTGTAATCGTGGAGATCGTGCGCCCTGGTACCGGTGACCGGGTGTCGGAGGGCGAGGTGGGCGAGGTCGTGGTGACGACGTTAAACCCCGATTACCCGCTGATTCGGTTCGCCACCGGCGATCTGAGTGCGGTGATGGCCGGGCAAAGCCCGTGCGGGCGGACCAATATGCGGATCAAGGGGTGGATGGGCCGCGCCGATCAGACGACCAAGATCAAGGGGATGTTCGTGCGCCCCGAACAGGTGGCCGATTTCGTGGCCAAGCACCCCGAAATCGCCAAGGCGCGGGTTATCGCCACGCGGGAGGGGGAGATGGACGCAATGACCGTTCAGATCGAGGCCGAAGGCGGCAACGAGGATGCGTTTGCCAGCAGTGCCACCGACAGTCTGAAGCTGAAAGGCAAGATCGAAATCGTTGCGCCCGGCAGCCTTCCGAATGACGGCAAGGTCATCGATGATCGCCGCGTTTATGACTAGATCTATCCACCCTCGGCCCGGTGAGAGCGGTCTGCGCTACGCATCTCGTTCGGGCTGACATAGCCGTCACCGTTCACATCGATCCTGCTGAAAGCCATCCGGTAGGCGCCAAAGGTGCGAATCCGTCGCGACGTCGGCTGACCATAAGCGGCCATGGTGCGGATAAAGTTGCCGAACTCATCGAAGCTGAGATGCTCGTCATTGTTGACGTCGGCAGCAATGAAGGTGGCGACAGCGCGTTCGCTGAAGGGGCCTTCACTCTCTGCCAGAGCGGGTGTTCCAAATACCAGAAGGGCCACCACGGCGTAAGGGATTTGGGCTTGGATTGGCATCGGATCACTCCACAAGAGATGCAGACAATAGAGTTTAAAGCGATTCGGTTTGTCCGGTTTCGAAATGCACGAACATCGGCGAGAAGCCGCTTGATCGCCGATGTTATCGGGTAACATCGGCCTTCATGCTATGGGTTGGCCAAACTGACCAAGAGGTTCAAAAATGAGATCGAATTGCCTGATTTTTTTTGCATTGGCTGCAATCGCCCCAACCATGGCTGCAGGGGATACAGCACTGGTTGTCGGCAACAGCCGTTATGACGAAGCCGCCACGATCCGAGCGGCCGATGATTTGCTGGACGCCACGCGGGCGCTGGAGACCGCGGGGTTCGACGTATTCGAGGGGGAGGACCTGTCGGGCGCGGAAATCCGCGCGCTGGTATCCGATTTACTCGTCACAGGTGAAGATACCCGGATGATCATCGCGCTGAGCGGACATTTCGCGCAGTCGGAAGCCACGGGCGGAGACAGCTGGTTTCTGGGCAGGGAGACGGATGCGCCCGATCTTGCAACCATCGGTGCACAGGGGATCGCGGTAAGTACGATACTGGATGTTGCTGGGATGGCCGCAGGTCGCGCGGTGGTGCTGCTCGGCACCGAGGACCGCGCGATCGAATTGGGCGTGGGGCTGCAGCCCGGGATCGGCGATCTGGATGTGCCGCAGGGCGTGACCGTGATGACCGGCGAGGCGCGCGAGATCGCCCGGTTCCTGCGCCGTGACCTGCTGGAGCCGGGCATGGCGGTGGCCACGATGCTGCGGGACTCCGACAACCTGACCGGGTTCGGATTTCTGTCCAGGGGTCTTGCGTTCATTGATGCACCCGAAGCAGAGGGGGCCGCGGCAGATGCGATCGTGCCGCCTGCGTCCGTCGAGGTTTCGGACGAGGCTGAGATGGCGCTTTGGGCGGCGGCGACGGAACTGGATACCGAAGCGTCCTACCGGGCGTATCTGCAACGCTACCCCGATGGTCCGAATGCTGCCGAGGCGCAGGCGCGGATGGTTGCCCGGGCGCTGAATCCGGAACAGCGCGCCGAACGGGCGGAGGCGGAACTTTCGCTGAACCGCACTGCTCGCCAGGACATTCAGCGCGATCTGTCGATCCTCGATTACGATCCGCGCGGGATCGACGGTATCTTCGGACCCGGTTCGCGTGCCGCCATCCGGGGCTGGCAGCAGGCAACCGGGTATGAGCCTACCGGGTTTCTGACCCGCGAACAGATTGCCCGGTTATCCGACATGAGCGATCTGCGTGCGGCGGAGCTGGAGCGCGAGGCGCAGTTGCGGGCGGAGGAGCAGGAACGCAACGACCGAGCGTTCTGGGACGCGACCGGGCAGGGTGGCGATGAGGTCGGATTGCGGGCCTATCTGGAACGCTATCCCGATGGCGTGTTCGCCGATATCGCCACCGCAAGACTTGACGATATCGAGGTCGCCGCACGTCAGGCCGCCGCGGCCGAGGAAGGCGCGGCATGGGACCGGGCCCGAGACGCCGACACTGTGGAGGCCTATCGGACCTATCTGCAAACCTATCCGGAGGGGTCATTTGCCGGCGCGGCCCGATCGCGGATCGCCGAGTTGCAGGGTGGAGGGCAGGATCCCGCATTACTGGCCCAGTGGGAGGCGCGCGAGGCGGCGCTGAACATGCCGACCGTCACGCGGCAGTTGATCGAGCAGCGGCTGGCGGCGCTGGGCCTGGACCCGGGCCGGGTTGACGGCCAGTTCGACGAGGACACCCGGCGCGCGATGCGGCGGTATCAGCAGGCGCGCAATCTGGAGGTCACGGGCTTTCTGGATCAGGGGACCGTTGTGCGGTTGCTGGCGGATTCCGTAGGCGCCATTATCCGGCAATGATATGTAACCCGTGCAAGGAACCCGGCGATGCGCAATTGGAAGTCTGTGGCGCTTGTCGCCGGTGTTCTGGTTGCGCATCCGACCGTGCCGCAGGCGCAACCTGCCGCTGAACTGGCCGCGGCGCACGCGATCCTGAGCCAGCGTCAGCCGCTCTCATTCGCCGAGAACAAGCAGTATTGCGGCTATATCGGCATTTTGGGCGATAGCCGCTACATGGCTGCGGATGTTACCCGGGGGCGCAGCGACAACTGCCTTTCCCGGAGCGATGAAAGTCGGTTCGCCGGTGTGACGGCCTCCCTCCACACCCATGCGCGGTTCGGTCCCGGCGCCGACAGCGAGGTGCCGTCAAGCAACGATTTGGAAGGCGACATGTCCGAAAGGGTGAACGGATATGTCGCCACCCCGGGCGGGCGGCTTTGGTTTATCGACGGGCGCACCGGCGTGGCGACGCAGGTCTGCCCGACGGGATGCATGGGGCAGGATCCGGATTTCGTGGCCGGAGACGCGGGGCCGATCGCAGGACGCTATACCGGGCAGGAGCTTCGGCAGCGGGAACGCAAATGGTAGGGCGGAACGGGACTGGACTACTTGGCCGGGCGCTGATGATTCAGGGTACGGGTTCGGATGTAGGTAAATCAATGCTGGTGGCAGGGCTCTGCCGGGCGGCCCGCAGGCGCGGCCTGTCGGTGGCCCCCTTCAAGCCGCAGAACATGTCGAACAATGCCGCCGTCACCGGCGATGGCGGAGAGATCGGGCGTGCACAGGCGTTGCAGGCAATGGCCTGCGGGCTGGAGCCGCTGACCGACATGAACCCGGTTCTTCTGAAACCGGAAACGGATGTGGGCGCGCAGATCATCCTACAGGGGCGGCGGATCGCATCGGCCTCGGCACGCGGCTATGGCGATTTGAAACCGACATTGATGGCGGCGGTGATGGAGAGTTTCCAGCGCCTGAAATCGGCCCATGACCTTGTGATCGTGGAAGGGGCCGGCAGCCCCGCCGAGATCAACCTGCGGGCGGGCGATATCGCCAATATGGGGTTCGCCCGTGAGGCGGATTTGCCGGTGGTACTGGCCGGTGACATCGACCGCGGAGGCGTGATCGCCCAGATCGTGGGAACGCAGGCGGTCATCGATCCGGCGGATGCCGCGCTGGTGGCAGGTTTTCTCGTTAACAAGTTCCGCGGCGATGTCAGCTTGTTCGACGAAGGATACAGGTTTATCGCCGACCGGACGGGGTGGCGTGGATTTGGCGTGCTGCCATGGTTTGCCAACGCCTGGAAGCTGCCGGCGGAAGACGCGCTGTCGCTGCACGCTCCGAAGCGGGAGCATGGGTTTCACATTGTCTGCCTCGCGCTGTCACGGATCGCGAACTTCGACGACCTTGACCCTTTGCTTCAGGAGCCGGGGGTGCGGGTGACGATGCTTGGACCGGGTCGGGCCCTTCCTGGAGATGCCGATCTGGTGATCTTGCCGGGCACGAAATCCACCCGTGGAGATCTGGCGTTTCTTCGGGCGCAGGGCTGGCATCTGGACCTGACTGCCCATCACAGGCGCGGCGGTCATATCCTCGGCATTTGCGGAGGGTACCAGATGCTGGGCCGCGTGGTTGCAGACCCGGACGGGATCGAAGGGCCGGCCGGGGAGACCGAGGGGTTGGGGTTGCTGGAAATCGAGACGGTCATGACCCCGGAAAAGCGGCTCTGTGAGGTGGAGGCGGTGCATCGCGCCAGCGGGGTGCCGTTTCGCGGCTACGAGATTCATATCGGACAAAGCGACGGTCCCGACCGGGCAAGACCGTTTGCCACGGTGGCCGAGGCCGCCGAAGGCGCGATCAGTGCCGATGGGCGGGTGGAGGGAAGCTATCTCCACGGGATGTTCCGCGATGATAGGTTCCGTGCGGCCTGGCTTGGTCGGTTCGGCGTTGCGGCTTCCGGCCTTGTCCATGGAGAGGCCGTAGAACGCACGCTGGATGCCCTCGCCGACCATATGGAGGCGCATCTTGATGTCGGCGGCTTGCTTGGCCTGGCGCGGTAACGCGGAGCCGTTCTTGGCAGCAAGACCGTGTTGGCGAGCGGCGTGGATTCTGGCGGCAGCGGTTCCGTTGCGCCCTGCATGCCCGGTTCGCCTGCGAATTTGGCGGCAACGGATCGTGGATCGACGGGACAGGACAGCAAAAAAGCCGCCCCGGGGGCGGCCTTTTCAGCTCATGCGCATATGGCTCAACCCTGGCGGGCTTTGAACCGGCGCTGCGTCTTGTTGATCACATAAACGCGGCCCTTGCGGCGCACGACGCGGCAATCGCGATGGCGCTGCTTGAGCGAGCGGAGCGAGTTCCTGACCTTCATGGCCTGTCTCCTTCGTCGCGGCGCGGCGATGCGCCTTGGGGTTAAGCCCTTGAAAAAGGGCATGAATGGTGGGCGATACTGGGATCGAACCAGTGACCCCTTCGATGTCAACGAAGTGCTCTACCGCTGAGCTAATCGCCCGTGTGACACCGAGATGGGCTCAGGCCGACGGGCGGCCCGGTCCGGCACCCGCCGCACAGTGAAGCCGCTCTATAAAAGGAGTCGGGGGGTGGTTCAAGAGCTTTCAAAGGCTTTTGGTCATTGTGAGAATCCGCCTATATTCGAGGGGAAGGAAAGGGTCTTCATGTCGCGTCACGCCTACCGTCTTGATATGCCGGATCACCGATCGACGCCGGTGATTGTCGCCTCGCCCCATTCCGGGCGCCATTATCCGTGGAGTTTTACCCGCAGAACGGTGCTGGACGAACGCGCGATCCGGTCTTCGGAAGATGCGTTTATGGACATGCTGGTGGCCGATGCGCCGAGGCTTGGGGCGCCGCTTCTGGCCGCCGAATTCCCCCGCGCCTATGTGGATCTGAACCGAAATGCCGACGAACTGGACCCCGGCGTGGTGGCGGGTGTCAAACGCGCCTCGCAGAACCCGCGGATCAGTTCGGGCCTCGGTGTTATCCCGCGGGTGGTGGCCAATGGCCGCGTCATCTATCGCGGCAAGTTGAGTCTGGATGAGGCGGAGGCGCGGATTTCACAGGTCTGGCGACCCTATCACCGACAGCTGGAAGAGTTGGTCAGCGGCGCGCAAGTGATGTTCGGCCGGTCCATTCTGCTTGATTTCCACTCGATGCCGCACGAGGCGCTGGACGCGATTTCCCGGCCCGGCCAGCGGCGCCCCGAGGTGGTTCTGGGCGACCGGTTCGGAGCCTCGTGCAACAGCGCCGTGGTGGAGCAAATCGAAGCGGCGTTCGAAGAGGCGGGCCTTGTGGTCAGCCGGAACGCGCCTTTCGCGGGGGCATTCGTGACCCAGCACTACGGGCGGCCGTCGCGCGGGCGGCACGCTGTCCAGATCGAGATCGACCGGTCGCTTTACATGAATGAACGACTGATCCGTCCGAATGGAAACTTCCAGAACGTCAAAGCCCTGATCACCGAGGTCCTGGACCGGGTGATCGGGCCGCGGGCCGGACAGGTGCCTCTGGCCGCGGAGTGATCCGGGCCGTTTGCGCATTGGCGCGGTGCAGGCCGATCATCGCAGGGCGCGTCCCTTGACGATGGCATCCTTGCCGAAGCGGTTACGAATGGCGTCGGCGGCGCGTTCGGCCTGATAGCGTTTGGCCTGATCGGGATCGAGCAGGTTGCCCGAACGGTCGGCCTGATCCGACGGCACCAGATCGGACAGGCCCACACCGAGCAGGCGGTAGGGTCTGGTGTGGTCGACGGCATCGAAAAGCCCCCGCGCGGTCCGGTAGATGCGGTCAGCCATATGAGTCGCATCACCAAGTGAAACCCGGCGGGTGATCTGTGTGAAATCGGCGCGTTTCAGTTTCAGCGTCACGACCCGACCCGCGATGGCCTTGGCCTTGGCGCGAGCGGCAACCTTCTCCGTCATGCGCCAGATATGGCCGTCGAGAATATCGGGGTCGGCGATGTCGTCGGAAAACGTGGTTTCGTTCGAGATACTCTTGACGGCCCTGTCGCGCTTGACCCGTCGATTGTCCTCGCCGCGCGAAAGAAAATAGAGCCGGTCACCCATGGTGCCAAAGCGGTCGGCCAGCGCCTTGCGATCCCATCGCCTCAGATCGGCGAATCTGCGGATCCCGGCCTTGTCGAGGGAGGCCTGGCCGGCCTGGCCGATGCCCCAGATCATGCGAACAGGTTTGTCCGACAGGAATGCCATCGTTTCGGCCTTGCCGATGATGGAAAAGCCGCGCGGTTTGTCGAGATCGGAGGCGAGCTTCGCCAGAAACTTGTTGTGCGAGAGACCGATGGATCCGGTGATGCCGAGTTCGGCCCGCATCCGGTTGACCAGACCGGCCAGCATCGCGGCAGGGGGCTTGCCATGCAGCCGTGCGGTTCCGGTGAGATCCATGAATGCCTCGTCAAGGGAGAGCGGTTCGATGGCGGGCGTCATCTCTTCCATCATCGCGCGGATCTGGCGCGACACCTGCGCATAGACCTCCATCCTGCCCCGCACCACGACCGCCTCAGGGCAGAGCTTCAGGGCCTTGAACATCGGCATCGCGGATTTCACTCCCTTGATGCGCGCGATGTAGCAGGCGGTGGAGACGACGCCGCGTTTGCCGCCGCCGATGATCACGGGCTTGTCGCGCAACTCGGGGTTGTCGCGCTTTTCGACAGAAGCGTAAAACGCATCGCAATCCATATGGGCGATGGACAGATCGAAAAGCTCGGGGTGGGATATGATGCGCGGGCGCGCGCAGGCCGGGCAGCGTGTGCCGGTCTCGAACATGGTCAGGCAGTCGCGGCAGAGCGCGGGCATGATGGATCACCGTTGGCAGACGGGAAGAACATCCGATCTAGGCAAATCTCCCCTCCCAAGCCTATATAGCCTTATGAAACCCGAGGATAACACAATGGATTTTGATCAACTGATTTCGGAGCTTCTTGGCGGCAATGTCGTGATCCTGCTTCTGGCAGGGTTCATTATTCTTTGTATTTTCCTGGGCATTCGGATCGTTCCGCAATCCGAGCAGCATGTGGTGGAGCGTTTCGGCCGGTTGAAATCCGTGCTGGGGCCGGGGATCAACTTCATCATCCCGTTTCTGGACAGGGTGGCCCACAAGGTCAGTGTTCTGGAGCGACAATTGCCCAATGCGAGCCAGGACGCGATCACCTCCGACAACGTCTTGCTGCAGGTGGAAACCAGCGTGTTCTATCGGGTTCTGGAGCCTGAAAAGACCGTCTACCGGATCCGCGATGTGGATGCGGCCATTTCCACTACCGTGGCCGGGATCGTGCGTGCCGAAATCGGGAAGATGGAACTGGACGAAGTCCAGTCCAACCGGAATCAACTGATCGAACAGATCAAATCCATGGTCGAGACAGCCGTAAACGATTGGGGGATCGAGGTGACGCGCGCCGAGATACTGGATGTGGCGCTGGATCAGGCCACACGCGACGCGATGTTGCAGCAGTTGAACGCGGAACGCGCACGGCGGGCGGCGGTGACGGAGGCCGAAGGCAAGCGCCGAGCGGTGGAGCTGGCCGCCGATGCGGAGCTCTACGCTGCCCGGCAGGCGGCCGAGGCGCGTCGTGTCGAGGCCGAAGCGGAGGCCTATGCCACGGGGGTCGTGGCCGAGGCGATTGGCAAAGGCGGCCTGGAAGCCGTACAGTACAATATCGCTCTGGAACAGGTGAAGGCGATTGCACAGGTTGCGCAAGGTCAGGGAACGCAGACGATTGTGGTGCCGGCGGATGCGGTCGATGCCTTCGGCAAAGCGTTTCAGATGCTGAAGGGGCGCGTCTGATGTGGGGGGAATGGTGGGCGTGGATGGCGGCGGCACTGATCCTCGCCGTGGGCGAGGTTCTGCTGCCGTCCTTCGTGCTGCTGGGTTTTGCCATCGGCGCGGCGGTTGTGGGTCTTATCCTGCTGGTCGGCGGGCCGCTTGCCTTGTGGCTGTCGGCGTCCATCCCGGTCATGTTGCTGGCCTTCGCGGTGACGTCCCTGATCTCGTGGCTTCTGTTGAGGCGGTTCATCGGTCTGCGTTACGGGCCGGTGAAAACCTTCGATCACGACATCAATGACAACTAACGGCCTGGTGCGCGGACTTCGCTGATCGCTTTGGCCCTGGGCCGCGCCCCGATCATCTGTTGGGTGTCTTGGCTTGGGGAGAGTTCATTTCTTCCGTTATGGATAGCGCGGCGCTCCTTGGGTCCGCCGACTGCCAGACAGGCCTGCCAACCACAATATGATCGGCGCCTTCGGCAATTGCCTCGGCAGGCGTTGCAACACGTTTCTGGTCGCCCAGACCGGACCCGAACGGGCGGACACCCGGCGTGACGATCAACCGGCCCGCGGCCTCCGGCAGGGCGCGGATGAGACGGGCCTCCTGCGGCGAGGCGATCACCCCGTCGGCGCCCGCGTCAAGGGCACGGCCCGCGCGGTCCACCACCAGATCAGGAATCTTCCCAGCGCGGATCAGGCATGCATCCAAATCCTCGCGATCTAGCGACGTCAGCACCGTAACCGCGAGTATCTTGAGCTCCGTACCCGAAGCGCCCTCTTTGGCGGCACGGACCACATGCGGGTCGCCGTGAACGGTCAGGAAGTCCAGGTCGAAGCGCGCAAGCCGGCTGACCGCCGCTTCGATGGTGGCGGAGATATCGAACAGCTTCATGTCGAGGAAGATGCGCTTGCCGTGATCCTGTATCAGTTCATTGGCAAGACCAAGACCGCCTGTGGCCAGCATGCCGAGGCCGATCTTGTAGAACCCCACCGCATCGCCGATCTCCTGGGCCAGTTTGAGGCCCGAGAGCGCATCGGGTACGTCGAGGGCAACGATCAGTCTGTCATCGGTCACGATTGGTCCCCCCGTTTGGCTTCGGTCCGGTGATTACGCGCAGCGGCGGGGCCTGTCCATCTCGTTGGCAGAAAAATACCCGGATCTCGGGGGTGACGACCGAGATCCGGGCCAGGTGGAAAGCCCGGCTGTGCTGAGCGCCGGGCCTTGGTGGATGCGCGCGACCGCAACAGGGCCGCGCGCATCCTGAGCGGGTTCCTCGATACACCTGCAGGGCTGCAAATTCGGTGCATCTGCGGAGCCGCTACTCAAGTGCGCCTTCAGTGCCTCCGTGGGACGGGCGAAATGCGCGGAGGGTTCAATCTTTTCTAGAACCGGCGGGAGGAGATGTTCAGATCGCCCCAATCTGCTTGTGGAATGGGCATTTCGGGACGCCGTTCATCGGTGACGGACCAGGTTTGGCCGTCAAAGCCCAGATGGATCGGGTGCAGATCCTGTGGATGGCGTGAGCGCCCGCGCAGCCGCACGATGCACCTGTTCCGAATGGCCTCAGCAAGCGCCATGACATAGGGGTTCGGCGCGGCGGGCGCTGTCCGGACCGAAAACCGCGCGACCGCCTCGGCGCAGCGGCTTCGGGTCGCGTCGGGAAAGCTTTCCAGCAGTTTCGCCCGGGCTGTCTGCATGGCCGGACCGAGGCCCATTTGGTGAAGGGCGGGATGGGGCGTGGCCAGATGCAATGCCAGCGCCTCGGCCTCGGCGGTATCCAGGCCCGTCAGGCGGGTCCGGTAGTTGAACCCCAGCTCTATGCCGCCCTGATTGCCCTGATGCACGATAATCGGCAGGCCCGCTTCGGTCATTGCATCGACATCGCGCAGGATGGTGCGTTGCGCGACCTCCAGTTCGCGGGCCAGTTGCGTGGAGGTCTGCCGGCCGCGGTTCTGGAGGATCAGGAGAATACGGAGAAGACGGGAGGCGCGCATGGGCAATTTAAACATGACAGAAGATGTCATGTAAGGGGGCATAGGGAGGAGCCGGTGAGCTATGGAGGCATGATGAGACTTCACAAAGCGAAATGGATGGCGGCAGCCGCGGAGGGAACGGTATGATCACATATGGCGATGGCACGGCGGAGGATCCCTGGCGGTTGAAGACCCCACCCGGCAGTTCCGAATACCAGGCCTGGCGCGACGCGGCGGCGGATCCCCCCGCGTTGGTGGTGCAGGTGGGCAAGACCCGGCTGAGCTACCGGCTGCAGGCGCTGGAGGATGCCGCGGAGATGTTGCGGCGGCGCGGTGACTGGATCGATCTGGGCAATGCCGACGAGGGCAAGCCGGTGAAGCAGGGCACGCTTGAAGCCTGGGCGCGAGACGAAGGCAACCCGGTCGGCGGGTATTACGGGCTCAGAAAAGGTTATCGCGGTCGGTTTGCGAATTACGTTGCGCCGGTACTGGAGCTGCTGGGTCTGGCGGAGCTGGAGCACAAGCCGCGCGGAAACCGGATCAGGGCGCGGGACCCGGACTAGTTAACGGGAAGGTCAGGCGGCGCCCGGCTACCAGGACTTGCGGGGCCCCCTCCCTCACCCACTATCCAGCGCGGGCCTTGGCAAGCGGGCTGGTCTGGCGCAGCATGGAGAGATGGTGCGCAGGAAAGACGATATTCAAAAGGCATTGGCCGCGTTTGACGGGCGTCGCATCGCGCCATTGAAGGATGCTGTCGACCTGCCCCTGACCCCGGAGGCGGAGGGCGCCATTCTGGATGCGGTGGCCGGGCCAGATCAGGTGGGGGCCACGTGGATGGTCAAGGCGCTGGCCGAGGCCGGCCGCCTGTCTGAGGCGCAACTGGCGGAGGCTTTGGCCGATTTTCCGAAACTGACGGAGCCGGACGCGATCCTGCATCTGCTGCAAACGGTGCAATACGCGCCCGGAGTAGCGGAACCTTATCTGCGGAATTTCGTGGGGTTGGCGGGATCGGACAAGCTTTTTCTGCGGGTTTGGGCTTTCGATGCCTATTGCCGGGTCGCGGCCATGCACGGGGCGATGGCGGATGTGACAGACCGTATTGAGCAGGGCCTGACAGATCGCTCCAAGGCGATGCAGGCGCGCGCGAGGGCGCTGGCGCGGGAATTTGGCGTGAAAGTGCAACAGAAATCTTGAGATCGCGTCGGCGATTTCCCATCTAGGGCTGGAGGCTTGCGACGACCCCGTGCCGCTTCAGGGCGGGGCAGAGGCAGGCGCTTTTGAGAAGGAGAGACGTGATGAACTTCGAGAAGTTCACAGATCGCGCACGCGGGTTTGTGCAGGCCGCTCAGACCATCGCGCAGCGCGAGGACCATCAGAAACTTGCCCCAGAACATCTGCTGAAAGCGTTGATGGACGATGATCAGGGGCTCGCTTCAAATCTGATTGCCCGCGCGGGCGGAGATCCCAAACGCGTCGTCGAGACGCTGGATGTCGCTATCGGTAAGCTGCCCAAAGTGACGGGCGATGCCGGACAGCTTTATCTCGACGGGCAGACCACGAAGGTTCTGTCCGAAGCACAGAAACTGGCCGAAAAAGCGGGCGACAGTTTCGTACCCGTCGAACGCCTTCTGACCGCATTGGCGATGGTGAAATCGGCGGCCAAGGGCGCGCTTGAAGCCGGCGCCGTCAACGCGCAGAGCCTGAACGCGGCGATCAATGACATCCGCAAGGGGCGGACGGCCGACAGCGCCTCCGCGGAAGACAATTACGAGGCGCTTGGCAAATATGCCCGCGACCTGACCGAAGCCGCCCGCGAGGGTAAGATCGACCCGATCATCGGCCGCGACGAGGAAATTCGTCGCGCGATGCAGGTTCTTTCTCGGCGCACGAAGAACAACCCGGTCCTGATCGGTGAGCCGGGCGTGGGCAAGACCGCGATCGCGGAGGGTCTGGCGTTGAGGATCGTCAATGGCGACGTGCCCGAAAGCCTGCGCAACAAGACTCTGATGGCGCTTGATATGGGTGCGCTGATTGCCGGTGCGAAGTATCGTGGCGAGTTCGAAGAACGGCTGAAGGCGGTTCTGAACGAGATCACCGCGGCTGCGGGGGAGATAATCCTCTTCATCGACGAGATGCACACGCTGGTTGGCGCGGGCAAGACCGATGGCGCGATGGATGCGGCAAACCTCATCAAACCCGCGCTGGCGCGCGGCGAGCTGCACTGCGTGGGCGCCACGACTCTGGACGAATATCGCAAATATGTCGAGAAAGATGCGGCCCTGGCCCGGCGGTTCCAACCCCTGATGGTGGAGGAGCCGACTGTGGAGGATACCGTATCGATCCTGCGCGGGATCAAGGAGAAATACGAGTTGCACCACGGGGTGCGTATCTCAGACGCGGCTCTGGTCGCAGCGGCGACACTCAGCCATCGGTACATCACCGACCGTTTCCTGCCGGACAAGGCCATCGACCTAATGGACGAGGCCGCGAGCCGCTTGCGGATGGAAGTGGACAGCAAGCCCGAGGAGCTGGACGCACTTGATCGTGACATCCTGCAAAAGCAGATAGAGGCGGAGGCGCTGAAGAAGGAAGACGACGCCGCCTCCAAGGATCGGTTGGAGAAGCTGGAAAGAGAGCTGTCCGAACTGCAGCAGCGGTCCGCCGAGATGACGGCGCAATGGCAATCGGAGCGCGACAAGCTGGAAAGCGCACGCGGTCTGAAGGAAAAGCTGGATCATGCTCGGGCGGAACTGGATCAGGCCAAGCGCAACGGCGATTTGGCGAAGGCCGGGGAGTTGAGCTACGGCGTTATCCCGCAGCTTGAGAAGGAACTGGCGAAAGCGGAGCAGGCCGAGGATGACGTGATGGTCGAAGAGGCCGTGCGCCCCGAGCAGATCGCCGCCGTGGTCGAACGCTGGACCGGCATTCCGATGTCCAAGATGCTGGAGGGCGAACGCGAGAAACTGCTCCGTATGGAGGAGGAGATCGGCAAACGGGTGATCGGCCAGAGAACCGCCGTAACCGCCGTGTCCAATGCTGTGCGCCGGGCGCGGGCGGGTTTGAATGATGAGAATCGGCCGCTCGGCTCGTTCCTGATGCTCGGGCCGACCGGCGTGGGGAAGACGGAGCTGACCAAGGCGCTGGCCGAGTATCTTTTCGACGATGATCAGGCGATGGTGCGGATCGACATGAGCGAATTCATGGAGAAGCACTCCGTCGCCCGGCTGATCGGCGCGCCTCCGGGCTATGTCGGTTATGACGAAGGCGGCAAGCTGACCGAAGCGGTCCGGCGCCGCCCCTATCAGGTGGTCTTGTTCGACGAGGTGGAAAAAGCGCATCCGGACGTGTTCAACGTCCTGTTGCAGGTCCTTGATGACGGTCAGTTGACCGACGGGCAGGGGCGTACCGTCGATTTCAAGCAGACATTGATCGTGCTGACGTCGAACCTGGGCGCTCAGGCGCTGAGCCAGTTGCCGGACGGGGCCGATGCGTCGGATGCCAAACGCGATGTGATGGATGCTGTGCGGGCGCATTTCCGGCCCGAGTTCCTGAATCGCCTGGACGAGACGATCATCTTCGATCGGCTATCCCGCGCGGATATGGATGGCATTGTCGCGATCCAGATGGCGCGTCTGGAGAAACGTCTGGCGGATCGCAAGATCTCGCTGGATCTGGATGACAGTGCGCGGACCTGGCTGGCCGATGAGGGCTATGACCCTGTATTCGGGGCGCGTCCGCTGAAGCGCGTGATCCAGCGCAGCCTGCAGGATCAGCTGGCCGAGATGATCCTCGCCGGTGATGTCAGGGACGGCGACACCGTACATGTCAGCGCGGGGGCGGATGGTCTGATTGTCGGTGATCGGGTCAGTGCGTCGACCCGGCCCAAGCCGGATGACGCGGTTGTGCACTAGATCCCGCGGAGGCTGACAGAAAAGCGCCCCCTTCCGGTCAGGCGGGGGGCGCTTTCCATTATGCCTTGGTCGTAACTCAGTGGGGCAGCAGAACCGCGTCGATCAGATGCACCACGCCGTTGGAGGCGATGATATCCGCGGTCGTCACGTTCACCGAATTGTTCAGTGTGACGCCGCCGCCTGTGCCGTCGGCACGCAGGAAATCGCCCTGAACGGTCGGAATGCGGCCGCGCTGTCCGATGATCGCCTCGGCGGGGTAGCTTGCGGGTGAGACATGGTAGGTCAAAATCGAGACCAGCTGATCGCGGTTTTCGGGCTGCAGCAGGCTCTCGACCGTCCCGGCGGGCAGCGCAGCGAACGCGTCATTCGTGGGCGCGAAAACCGTGAATGGACCGGGGCCGGACAGTGTTTCGGCAAGACCAGCCTCGGTCACTGCGGTGACCAGCGTGGACAGATCGGGAGTGGCGACGGCCAGATCCACGATTGTGGCGGACTGCGCGCGCGCGACAGCGGGGACAAGCGCTGCGCCTGCGGCGGCGGCGGTGAGTGCGACCGGAGCGGTCGTGAGGAATTGACGGCGAAGCATGGTTGTTTTCCTTCCCTGGTGTATTGAAGTTGTGTTGTGCGAATGTGGACAGCGGCACGATATGCCGCTGTCCGGTCGAGTCAGGCGATGAGCCTTACATCTCGGGGATGATTACCGTGTCGATCACGTGGATCACGCCGTTGGAGGCTTCGATGTCGGCAGTCACGACATTGGCGCCATTCACGGTCACACCACCTTCGGTACCGATCGTCAGGTCGCCGCCCTGAACGGTCATCGCTGTCATGCCGTCGCTGAGATCGGTCGACATGACCGCACCCGGAACGACGTGATAGGTCAGGATGGCCACGAGCTGATCGCGGTTTTCTTCCAGAAGAAGCGTATCTACCGTGCCTTCGGGCAGCGCGGCAAAGGCGTCATCGGTGGGTGCGAACACGGTGAAGGGTCCTTCGCCTTTCAGTGTGTCCACTAGGCCCGCCGCTTCGACTGCTGCAACAAGCGTGGTGAAGGAACCTGCGCCAACGGCGGTGTCGACGATGTCCATGGAGTGGCTGTCTGCGAATGCCGGTGCGGCCAAGGCGGTTGATGCCACGAGGGCCAGCAGGGTGCGTCTCATCATCTTAGTGTCTCCCATAAGATCGAACGGGTGTTGTCCCGCGACCTGCCAGATGGAAGCGTTTCGACCCCCGGCAAGATGAGCGATCCGTTGCCGATGGGCTTGACGAATGGTGATCCGGCCCTAAGCCCGCAAGGTTAACGAAATCCAGTAAAACTGATGTTATCGGGCGTTATCCTTGGTGAAGTGATCAGGTCGTCTTTACTTGCCTCGACCCCTTCGATGGGAAAGATGACCTGGTGAATGCTGGAGGGATGTATGACCTGGTATCTTGAAGCGATGGCGCTGGCTTTCTGGCTGGTGATCGGTCTCGGTGTGCTGATCGTTATTGTTGTGGGCGTACTCGACCGGCTCCAGAAAAGTGACGCGATCCGGCGCAATTATCCCGTGATCGGTCGGTTCCGCGGGTTGTTCACTACCTTGGGCGAGTTTTTCAGACAGTACTTCTTCGCGATGGACCGTGAGGAGCTTCCCTTCAACCGGGCTCAGCGCGACTGGGTGAAACATGCGGCCGAAGGTGGAAGCAACACGCTTGCCTTCGGGTCGACACGGAATATCAGTGTGGTGGGAACACCGCTCTTTACACCTGACCCGTTTCCGCCGCTGGACGACCAGTTCGCCAAATCCGAGCCGATGGAGATCGGGCCGCATGCCCGCATTCCGTTCATGGCCCGGTCGTTCTTCAACATATCGGGCATGAGCTATGGTGCGATTTCGCAGCCCGCGGTTCGCGCGCTGAGCCGCGGTGCGCGCGAGGCGGGCATGTGGATGAACACGGGTGAGGGCGGTCTGTCGCCCTATCATCTGGAAGGCGGGGCCGACATCGTCTTTCAGATCGGCACCGCCAAATACGGGGTGCGGGATGCGGACGGAAATCTCGACGACGAGAAACTGCGGGCCGTTGCCGAAAAGCCCGAGGTGAAGATGTTCGAATTGAAGCTGGCGCAGGGGGCCAAGCCGGGCAAGGGCGGCATTCTGCCCGCCGAGAAGATCACGCCGGATATCGCCGAGATCCGTGGCATCAGCGCCGGGCAGGACAGCCTGTCGCCGAACCGGCACAAGGAGATCCGAAACTTTGCCGATCTGTTGGATATGGTCGGCCATATTCGTGACGTCACGGGCAAGCCCGTGGGCATTAAGACGGTCATGGGCGGTCTGGAGCCGTTTCGGGAACTGTTCGAACTGATCAACGAACGGGGCGCGGAAACCGCGCCGGACTTCATCACCCTTGACGGGGGGGAGGGCGGCACCGGCGCGTCTCCCATGCCGCTGATGGATCTTGTGGGAATGTCGATCCGCGAGGCGCTGCCGCTTCTGACCGATCTGCGCAACAGAGCCGGCCTGAAAGACCGCATCCGCATTGTCGCGTCGGGCAAGCTCGTCAATCCGGGCGATGTGGCCTGGGCACTGGCGGCGGGTGCGGATTTCGTAACATCGGCGCGGGGCTTCATGTTTTCGCTTGGCTGCATTCAGGCGCTCAAATGTAACAAGAACACCTGCCCGACCGGCATCACAACACACGATCCGCGCTTTCAGGCCGGTCTGGTTGTCGAAGACAAGGATAAGCGCGTCGCGATGTACGGCAAATCCATCGTCAAGGAAGTCGAGACGATTGCCCATTCGGTCGGCGTGTCCGAGCCGCGCCTGCTGCGCCGCCGGCATGTGCGGCTTGTCCAGCCGGATGGCACGTCAATCCCGATGAACGAATTGTTCCCGACAGATCGCACGCCGCAAACAGTTTCGTGAGGTCGCATGCTTTGGCTTGGGCGCACCCCATGTTTTAGGGCAGTGTGCCGCGAAACGAGACGGAGATTGACATGGCCGGAAGATATCGCTCCCCGCTCACATGGAATGATGTGACACCCAGAAGCCTCTATCTGAACCGTCGTCAGATCATGGCCGGCAGCGGGGCATTGCTGGGGGCCGGGCTGATCGGGAATCGCGCCCAGGCGCAGGATCTGGAGCCCAACACCTGGGAAGAGATCACCAACTACAATAATTTCTACGAGTTCGGCACGGGAAAGGACGACCCCGCCCGAAACGCTCATATGATGACGACACAGCCGTGGTCGATCCAGATCGATGGTTTGGTCGACAATCCCGGCACCTATTCCTTTGCCGAAATCATGGATGGGATGACCGTCGAGGAGCGCATCTATCGCCTGCGCTGCGTCGAGGCGTGGTCGATGGTGGTGCCATGGAACGGGTTCGAGCTGGCCGATTTGCTGGAGCGCGTCGGCGTGCAGGCCGGGGCCCGATATGTGGCCTTCGAAACGCTGAACCGACCCGAGGAGATGCCCGGCCTCCGCTTTCCGGTTCTGGAATGGCCCTATCGGGAGGGTTTGCGGCTGGACGAGGCGATGCATCCGCTGACGATCCTGGCGACCGGGCTTTACGGTGAGCCGATGCCCAACCAGAACGGAGCGCCGATCCGACTGGTGGTGCCTTGGAAGTATGGTTTCAAGTCGATCAAGAGCATCGTCCGCATCACCCTGACCGAAGAGCAGCCACCGGCAAGCTGGAACATGGCGCAGCCACGGGAATACGGCTTCTACAGCAATGTGAACCCGAATGTGGATCACCCTCGCTGGTCGCAGGCGACGGAGCGGCGGATCGGCGGTGGCCTGTTTGCGACGCGACAGGATACATTGATGTTCAACGGCTACGAGGACGAGGTTGCCGGTCTTTATGAAGGCATGGATCTTGCTGAGTTCTTTTGAGCGGCTCGCCGGCTGCCGGATCGGGCCGCGATCATGACGCGGGAAACCCGACGGTGCCGGCGGGAGCATCCGGGCGACCCGGTGGTCCCCGGAGCAATGGGCCTGTCAAGCCTCCCTGCTTCGGCACATATCTTCCGCATGGCATCATGAGTGGGCGTCGCTGAAGATGATGGTCGAGAGCATCAACCGGGCGCTGCGGCGCCTGCCGCCATGGGCGATCTATGTCGCCGCCGCACTCTGGGCGTCCTGGATGTTCTATCTCGGGGCGACCGGAGGACTGGGCGTGGAGCCGATCGAGGCGCTTGAACATGCCTATGGAGAGCGGGCCTTGCAATTGATCGTCCTTGGGCTGGCCGTCACCCCGCTCAGACGATTTCTGGGGATCAATCTGATCAGATTCCGCAGGGCGATCGGCGTCACCGCGTTTTTCCTTGTGTTGGCGCATTTCGCGGTCTGGGCGGTGTTGGACGTGCAGAGCGCAAGCCGGATCTGGGCCGATATCGTGAAGCGCCCCTATATAACCATTGGCATGGCGGCCCTTGCCCTACTGATCCCGCTGGCCGTGACGTCTAACAACCTGTCGGTCAGGCGACTGGGTTCGGCGGCCTGGCGCCGGCTCCATATGCTCGTTTATCCGGCGGCCCTCCTTGGGGCGTTGCACTACGTCTGGCTCGCCAAGGGCTTCCAACTGGAGCCGATGATCTATCTGGGCCTCACCCTGCTGCTCCTTGCCCTGCGTTTTCCCGCACTGCAGACGCGACTCGCCAGCTAGATCCCCCGCGACTCGCGGTGAGTCTCATCTCCAAAAACCCATATTTGGGGACAGGTCTGGGGATAACCCGATATCTTGGGGTATGTCCCTACCTTGAGTCGTCTTGAACGATTGGGTGGCCAGTATTGCAGCCCCGCATCGGCGGTCTTTTCGCGCGCCTAA